>NZ_JBSYOT010000002.1:4800000-7399901 GCF_058244745.1 Streptomyces sp. SL06
CGACTCGTTGAGCCACAGGTCGTTCCACCACTCCATGGTGACCAGGTCGCCGAACCACATGTGCGCCAGCTCGTGCAGGATCGTGGCCGCCCGCACCTCGTACGCGGCGTCCGTCACCTTCGAACGGAACACGTACTGGTCGCGGATGGTCACCGCGCCCGCGTTCTCCATCGCGCCCGCGTTGAACTCGGGCACGAAGAGCTGGTCGTACTTCTTGAACGGGTACGGGTAGTCGAACTTCTCCTGGAACCAGTCGAAGCCCTGCCGGGTCACCGCGAAGATGGCGTCCGAGTCGAGGTGCTGGGCGAGCGAGGGCCGGCAGTAGATGCCCAGCGGCACCGACTGCCCGTCCTTCTCGTACACGCTGTGCACGGAGTGGTACGGGCCGACGATCAGCGCCGTGATGTACGACGAGATGCGCGGGGTCGGCTCGAAGGCCCAGACGTTGTCCTCGGGCTCCGGGGTGGGCGAGTTGGAGATGACCGTCCAGCCCTCGGGCGCCCGCACGGTGAACCGGAAGGTCGCCTTCAGGTCGGGCTGCTCGAAGCTCGCGAAGACCCTGCGCGCGTCCGGCACCTCGAACTGCGTGTACAGGTAGGCCTGGTCGTCGACCGGATCGACGAACCGGTGCAGACCCTCGCCGGTGTTGGTGTACGCGCAGTCGGCGACCACGCGCAGGATGTTGCGCCCCGGCAGCAGCCCGCGCAGGGCGATGCGGGAGTCCTGGAACACCTCGGCGGCATCGAGGGTGTCGCCGTTCAGCGTCACCTCGTGGACCGTCGGCGCGACCAGGTCGATGAAGGACTCGCCGCCGGTCTCCGCCACGTCGAAGCGCACCGTGGTCGCGGACCGGTAGGTGCCGCCCTCCTGCGCGCCGGTGAGGTCGAGATCGATCTCGTACGAGTCAACGGTGAGCAGCTTCGCCCGCTGCCGCGCCTCTTCGCGAGTCAGGTTTGTGCCAGGCACGCGGTCATCTCCTCGTTATGTGTGGGTTGCGCCATCCTTCCACGTCACCCGCGTACCACGCGATGTCCGTTTCCCCGCGGAGGGGATGTCGGGCGGCGGTCGCGAGCAGGGCGGTCTGCGGAAACGCCCGACGGCCCGGACGTGGGTCGGTGCCACGTCCGGGCCGTCGAGTGCTGCTGCTTCCTCCAGGCCGGGCGGCCCTAGCCCTTCAGCTCCGCCGCCACCAGCTCCGCGATCTGCACCGCGTTCAGGGCCGCGCCCTTGCGCAGGTTGTCGTTGGAGACGAACAGGGCGAGGCCGTTGTCCACGGTCTCGTCCCGGCGGATGCGGCCCACGTACGACGGGTCCTGGCCGGCGGCCTCCAGCGGGGTGGGCACCTCGGTGAGCGCGACGCCGGGGGCGCCGGCCAGCAGCTCCTTGGCGCGCGCCACGCTCAGCGGCCGGGCGAAACGGGCGTTGATCTGGAGGGAGTGGCCGCTGAAGACCGGCACGCGCACGCAGGTGCCGGAGACCTTCAGCTCCGGGATCTCCAGGATCTTGCGGGACTCGTTGCGGAGCTTGTGCTCCTCGTCCGTCTCGTACAGGCCGTCGTCGACGATGGAGCCGGCCAGCGGCAGCACGTTGTACGCGATCGGCGCCACGTACTTGTCGGGCTTCGGGAACTCCACCGCGGAGCCGTCGTGGGTGAGCTTCGGGGCGTCCGCGCCGGCCTTCTGCACCTGCTCGAACAGCTCGTCCACGCCGGCCAGCCCGGAACCGGACACCGCCTGGTAGGTCGCGACGACCAGCGCCTCCAGGCCCGCCTCGGCGTGCAGCGGGCGCAGGACCGGCATCGCGGCCATCGTGGTGCAGTTCGGGTTGGCGATGATGCCCTTGGGGCGGTCGGCGATCGCGTGCGGATTGACCTCGGACACCACCAGCGGGACCTCGGGGTCGCGGCGCCAGGCGGAGGAGTTGTCGATCACGACCGGGCCCTGGGCGGCGACCTTCTCGGCCAGCGCCCTGGAGGTGGCGCCGCCCGCGGAGAACAGCACGATGTCCAGGCCGGAGTAGTCGGCGGTGGTCGCGTCCTCCACCGTCACGCCGTCCAGGTCCCGGCCGGCGCTGCGGGCCGAGGCGAACAGGCGCAGCTCGGTGACCGGGAAGTTCCGTTCGGTGAGGATCCTGCGCATGACCGTGCCGACCTGACCGGTGGCTCCGACGATTCCGACCCTCACGGTGGCTCCTTCTGCGTTCGTGCGCGTGTCCTCACGCGCGCCTTGCTCGGCCGAGACATTTCCATCATGCGGCGTGGCCCGGCCCACCTGTCCAATCCTTTGCCGGGTGTGCCCGCACCCTGGGACGCGGTGCCGCGGACAGCGGGCCGGGTCCTTCGGCGAGAACCCGGCCCGAGCTGCAGGAATTCACCCCGGGCGGGCCCCGCGCCGCAAGCTGTGCTGTTGCGCCCCTGCCCATCCCGTGCCACCCCACACGACGATGTGACGCACGCCTCTCGGCACGGCCCGCCCGTACGGGCGAACGCGGAAAGGGGCGAACGCGGAAAGGGGCGAACGCGGAAAGGGGCGAACGCGGAAAGGGGCGAACGCGGAAAGGGGCGGGCGCACCGCGCCCGCCCCTCCAGGTGCCGCACCGGACTACGGCACGACCTGCCCGATCCGTACGCTGCCCAGGCCCGCGACCGTGCCGCGGGCGTTGACCAGCTGGACCCGGCCGAAGAACTCACGGCCCGCCGGGGCGGCGGCCAGCGCCGTGACGCTGCCCGAGACCGTCGCGGAGGCGCCCGTGCCGAGCTTCACCGGCGCCGAGTCGTCCACGGTGACCGAGCCGAGGGCGGCGGCGAAGTACACGTCCCGGTAGTCGTACTCCGTGCTGCCCGACGGCACCGAGTAGCCGTCGACCTCGATGGTGTACGTGCCGGCGGCCGGTTTCGGGATGGACACCGACTCCTCCGAGTCGCCGTCGGCGGACTGGGCGACGACGGAGCCGTCCTCGCCGTAGACCGTCAGGTCCAGGTCGGAGGCCGCGTCGGAGACGTTCCCGATGGCAACGTCCAGCGAGTCCGCGCCCTCGGGCACCTCGACCGTGGAGGTCACCGTCTCGCCCTGCCCGATGCTCGGGCGGGAACGTCTCGGACGAGCCGAGCGGACCGCCGACCAGCTTGCCCTCCAGGGCGGCGAACCCGTTCGTCACCGTCCAGTCGGCGCCGGCCGGGGTGCCGATCTTCGCCTCGGGCACGGTCACGACCTCCGGGTCGAAGGCCGCGCCCAGCGCGGTGACGTCCAGCTTGTACGGGTTGTCCAGCAGCGGCGAGGTGCGCCGTGCCTCGACCTCGATCTCCCAGACGCCGGGCTGCGGGTCGGCGTACGCGCGCACGTCGGGCCGGCAGCCGTTGCCGTCGAGGTAGTTGTTGTAGCAGTACGGCGTGGAGGTGTTGTCGACCGGGACGCCGTACGGGTGGATGGCGATGAACCGGGTCTGGCTGCCGCTCTTCAGCCCGCCGATCGCCACCTCGAGCGCCTTCGCGCCCTCGGGGACGGTCACGAAGTAGGACGCGGTGCTGTTGCGCTGCACGGAGCCCTTCGCCGAGTAGGCGTACTTCAGCGGGGCGGAGACCACGACCGTGGTGAGGACCTGCTTGTCGACGCCCTCGGTGCTCGGGTCGTCGACCTCCAGGATCGCGCTCTTGAGGCCCGCCGAGCCCGGCCGGGCCTCGACCTTCACGGTCACCGGCTTGTTCAGCGGCAGCTTCACCTCGTCGGAGCCGACGATCCGGAAGGTGCGGCCGGCGTTGTTCTCGAAGTGCAGCTCGTGCCGGATCGCCCGGTCGGCGCCGGAGGTACGGGTCAGCGTGATCGCGTACGTCTTCTTCTGGCCGGCCTTGAGGCCGCCCTCGCGGTCGTAGAGGCCGGTGCCGTAGCCCGGCGTCTTCAGGAACTGGTCGATCGCGGTGTCGACCGGTGCCTTGACCGTGTACTCGTGGGCGGTGGCGCCGCGCCGGATCGACTTCCAGGCGTCGGGGACGTTGATCAGGCCCGCGCCCTCCTCGTACGCCTGCGTGCCCTTGATGTGGTCGGCGGTGGAGGTCAGCGCCGTGCGCAGCTTCGCCGGGGTGAGGCCGATGCGGGCCTGCTTCGCGGCCGACAGGAGCAGCGCCGAGGCGCCGGCGGCCTGCGGGGAGGCCATCGAGGTGCCCTGGAGCATGCCGTAGCCGGCGGGCAGGTCGTAGCCCGCCTCCGGGACCGGGGCGCCGGGCAGCCAGGTCTGGATGGTGTTGACCGCGGCGCCGGGCGCGGTCAGCGTCGGCGTGAACCCGCCGTCCTCACGCGGGCCGCGCGAGGAGAACGGCATCATCGCGTACTCGGTCTTCACCGCGGAGCCGTAGTTGGCCGCCCAGGTCTCCTTGGAGATGGAGGCGCCGACCGAGATCACCTTGTCGGCCAGGCCCGGGTCGCCGATGGTGTTGGCGCCGGGGCCGGAGTTGCCCGCGGAGATCACCAGCTGGACGCCGTAGGTGTCGATGAGGCGCGTGTACAGCTCGGCGCGCGCGTTGTTGCCGTCGTTGAGCGCGGGCAGGCCGCCGATCGACATGTTGACGATGTCGACGCCCCGGTCGACCACCAGGTCGATCATGCCCTCGGTGAGCGCGACGTTGGTGCAGCCGCCGGTCCAGGTGCAGGCACGCGAGGAGACGATCTTCGCGCCGGGCGCGGCGCCGTTCATCTTCCCGCCGAACAGGCCGTTGGCGGCGGTGAGTCCGGCCACGTGGGTGCCGTGCTCGGACTCGATGACGCCGATGTTGACGAAGTCGGCCTTGGCGCCCGCGGAGTTGTAGACGACGTCCTTGCGGATCTCGACGACGAAGGGCTGGCGCTCGACCACGTCCGTCTTCGGGTCGTCGGTGCCGAAGTACCCGACCTGGAAACCGTCCTTGTACGGCTTCATCGGCTTGTCGTCGGAGAAGTCGTGGTTGTTGTTCAGGTCGACGCGGACCGTGCCGGCCTTGGCGTCGTACAGGACGCCCCAGGAGTCGGTGGTGTCGCCGTCCCGGTTGGCGTCGCCCGCGGCGTCGCCGCCGGCGGTGTAGGACTCCAGGAAGGTGCTGACCTGGTACGAGCCCGCCGGGGCCGTCCAGGTCTGTCCGCCGTAGGTGAAGGTGGGCCCGGAGACGGAGGTGGTCATCGGGCGCCAGGTCCGGTCGCCGTCGACGACCGGGTCGGTCGCGGTGACCCAGTCGACGATCTTGCGCTCGCCGGTGGTGGTCTTCTGCAGCGCCGGGTGGCCGAGGTCGACGCCCGAGTCGAGGATGCCGATGGTGATGCCGCGTCCGTCGGCCTTCGGGTTCTTCTTCACGAAGTCGACTGCGCCCGTCTCGAAGGACGGGTTGTACGGGTTCACGGCGGGGGTCCTGCGGTCCGGCGCGGGGTAGGAACGGCCCTTGTGCGAGGCGCCCTTGGCCGTGTCACCGCTCGGCGTCGGGTCGTCGAGCGGGATCTCGTCGCGCAGGTCGATGCCGTGCACGGAGGAGAGCTTCGCGGCGGCGGCGATGGCCGCGTCCGCCGCGGCGGTGGGGACGGTGGCGCGGACGTAGCCCAGCTCGTCGTAGGTCCGCCCGACGCTGCCGCCGGAGACCGAGTCCAGTTGCTTCGCCACCTGCGCGGTCTGGCCCGGGGCGGTGGCGACCATCATCGTGACGTTCTTCGTGCCGTCGGCCTTCGCCTCGGCGAGCAGGTCGGCGTCGTGCGAACCGAGTTTGTCGTGCGCCGACTTGACGGAGGGTTCGGCGGACGGCGCGGTCGCCGGGCCGTCGGCGGCGAAGGCCATGGGTATCGGCCCGGCCGCCGCGAGCGCGGCGGCCAGGCCCGTGGCCACGGCAAGGCGGGCCGCGCGTCTCGCGCCCGGTATCGGTTCGCGCTGAGGGCTGTGGGTCATCGGCATCCCTTGTAGGTAAAGGAACGAGCGTGAACGACCGGGACCGATCGGTCCCGGCCGAGGAAGTCCGGAATCCGATCCCGGACGACCGCTCAGCTTTACGCAAGGGTCCGTTGTTTGGGGAGAGTTGCCCGGGAGGGGATGGAACCATGGCGTACTTCCGCCATACGTCATCGGGGACACAAGGGGGCGGGCCATGACAATCCCGCCGAGCCGCGCCCCGGCCCGCGCGCGGCGGGTTAACGTCCCCATGTGCGCCGAAAGCTGAGGGTGGCGGCCTACGCCATATGCGTCCGCGACGGACAGGTCCTGCTCGCCCGGTCGCCCGGCCCCGGCGGGGTCCCCGAGTGGGTGCTGCCGGGCGGCGGCACGGAACACGGCGAGGATCCGCACGAGACCGTCGTGCGCGAGGTGGCGGAGGAGACCGGCTACCGCGTCGAGCCCACCGCCCTGCTCGGCGTCGACTCGCTCCGCGTCACCCGCACCGGCCGCCTCGGACCCGGAGGGCTGCTGCGGCGGACCGTGGACCACCACGGGGTGCGGCTCGTCTACGAGGCCCGGGTCACCGGCGGCGAGCTGCGGCCCGAGGTCGGCGGCTCCACGGACCTGGCGGCCTGGCAGGACCTGTCCGCCGTGCCCGGCCTGACCCGGGTGCCGCTGGTCGACACCGGGCTGCGGCTGTGGCGGGAACGCCCGCCGGCCGGACGGGCCGGGACGACCAGGGTGGAAGAGGGCTGAATCGTGCTCAACCTTCCCGGACCACGGCAACCTTCACGTCGTCCGTCCGGTCTCTCCCAGGACCGAGCACGGCAAAGCAGGGGGAAGACATGACCGTACGCTTACGAACCACCCTGGTGGCGGCCTTCGCGGTGGCCCTGTCGGCGGCGCTGGCGGGACCCGCCGTGGCGGCGCCCGCGACCGGCGGCCACGACGCGACCCGCCGCGCCCTGGAGGCCGCGGTCGCGGACGGCGTGCCCGGAGCGACCGCGACCGCGCGGGACGGCCACGGCACCTGGTCCGGGACCGCGGGAGTGGGCGACCTCGGGACCGGCGAGCCGCGTTCGGAACGCGACCGGTACCGGGTCGGCAGCATCACCAAGACGTTCGTCGCCACCGTCCTGCTCCAGCTGGAGGCCGAGGGACGGCTCTCGCTGGACGACACCGTGGACGCCTGGCTGCCGGGCGTGGTCGAGGGCCACGGCCACGACGGCGGCCGCGTCACCCTGCGCCAACTCCTCAACCACACCAGCGGCATCCACGACTACACGGCCGACGAGGAGTTCGCCCGCACCTACTTCCTCAAGGACGGCTTCTTCCGGCACCGCTACGACACGCTCACGCCGCGCGAACTGGTCAAAATCGCCATGAGGCACGCGCCGGACTTCGCGCCGGGCACCTCCTGGAACTACTCCAACACCAACTACGTCCTGGCCGGCCTGGTGATCGAGGAGGCCACCGGGCACCCGTACGGCGACGAGGTGCGCCGCCGCGTCGTCGAGCCGCTGGGGCTGAGCGCCACCTCGCTGCCCGGCACCCGCCCCGGCCTGCCCGAGCCCAGCAGCCGCGCCTACTCCAAGCTGGCGCCGACGGCCACGGGCCCGACCTACGACGTCACCCGGCTCAACCCGTCCATCGCCGGCCCGGCGGGCGAGATGGTCTCCAGCTCGGCCGACCTGAACCGCTTCTACACCGCCCTGCTCCGGGGCAGGCTGCTGCCCGCCGAGCAGCTCACCGAGATGACGACCACGGTCCCCGTGACGGCCGGCGCCGAATACGGCCTCGGCCTGATGCGCAGGGAACTCGGCTGCGGGGTGACCGTCTGGGGCCACGGCGGCGGCATCCACGGCTCCTCCTCGGAGGCGGTGGCGACCGGGGACGGCCGGCACGCGCTCGCCTTCAACTTCAACGGCGACTGGTCGGGCGACAGCCAGGCCGTGATCGAGGCGGAGTTCTGCACCGGGTGACGCCCGGCGCCGGGAGGCACCCGGCACACGGGCGGGCATGAGGAGGGGCCGACGTGCCCCGCGGCCCCTCCTCTCCCCTCCTGATGCCGCCCGGGTCCGTCACTACCGGGGCAGCACCACGACACGGGCGGCGGGTTCCCGGTCACCGGCCGCCATCAACGCCGTACGCACGACGGCCGCCTGGTGCTCCGGGCAGTCCCGCAGCCTGCGCGGGGTGAGGTGCACGACCGTGATGCCGAGCCGTTCCAGGTGCTCACGCCTGCGGGCGGACTCCGCCCGGTCCGCGTCGTCCTCCTGGCGCCGGTGCGCGTGGGTGTCCAACTCCAGCGCCACCGCCTGCTCGGGCCAGAAGGCGTCCAGCCCGCCGAGGTGGGGGCCGCCCGGCAGGCGCAGGTCGACGTTCCACACCGGTTCCGGCAGCCCGTGCTCGCGCACCATCCGGTACAGGCGCTGCTCCGCGAGGGCCCGCCCCTCCTCGACCAGCGAGTCCACGGCGTCCACCACGTGCGGGCGGCCCAGCAGCCGGGCCCGGTTCAGCTCCCGTACCACCGCGGCCGGTTCGCAGTGCCCGCCGCGCACCGCCTCCGTCAGCAGCCGGCGGACCGTGCCCGGATCGGTCAGCCCCGCCACCGCGTCGGCCAGCGCCCGCGCCACCGGCGCCACCGGAAACCCCGTGATCCGCACGGCGGTCGGCAGCGCGACGGTGCGCACGATCCGCGCACAGCCCGTCGTACGCAGTCGCCGCAGCCTCGGGACCAGGACGTTGACGAACTCCAGGGACGGCAGCGGGGGAGCGGCACAGACGCCGTGCAGCGCCAGCGCGGCCAGCCCGGTGATCACGGCCTCCGCGTAGCCGGGGGCGGGCGCCTGCTCCCCGCCCGGCTGCACCGGCACGGAGACGGCGACGCCGGGGGGCGGGGGAGTGCCGGGGGTGCGTTCCCGCGCCGCGTACAGCAGCACCGCGTGCAGCCGCTCCTCGCCGGTCGGCGGGCCGGGGTGGAGCAGGACGACGTTCGGCAGGAGCCGCTGCCAGGGACCGCCGGGCCGGCACCGCCGGTCGGTCTCGGCGGCACAGACACCGTGCGCCCGGAGCTGAGCGGCCGTCATCAGCCGTCGCCGGCCCTGGACGAGGTCGTGCGGAGGGAGCGGGGAGAGCGGGATGTCGTGCGTCATGACCGGGGGTTTCCCGCGCAGGATCCGTCCCTTAACCGCTGTTACACGCTCATCGCCGAACCCGGACAGGCCCGTCCTCAAGGACGGGTGTTCGGATGCCGAAAACCCCTGGTCCGTTCGGGTGCGGACCAGGGGTTACGGCCGCTGTTGACCGAATTCCGTAACGATGACGGAACGCCCAATCATTGGCCAGAGATCGGGTGGCTCAGCGGCCGGCGGCGGCCCTGTCGCAGGCCTGGCCGCGCAGCGCCCGCGCCAGGTCGTCCCGCGCCTCCAGCACCAGCCGGCGCAGTGCGGGCGCGGCACCCTCGTGGGCGGACAGCCACGCGTCCGTCGCGTCCAGCGTGTCCTCGGAGTCCCGCAGCGACGGGAACAGGCCCCGGACCACGTCCATGCCGATCTGGATGGACCGCTCGGCCCACACCCGTTCGATCACCGCGAAGTACTTCTCGGCGTACGGCGCGATCAGCTCCCGCTGCGAGGCCTGCTCGAAGCCCGCGATGGTCGCCTCCACCAGGGCGTTCGACAGCGCGTCCGACTCCACGACCTGCTCCCAGGCCCGCGCCTTCACCGCCGCCGAGGGGCGCGCGGCCAGGCAGCGCACCTGGTGCCGCCTGCCGGAGGCGGTGTCGTCGCGGGCCAGCTCGGCGGCGAGCACCCCCTCGTCGGCGACGCCGTGCGCCGCGAGCGGGGCCAGGAACGCCCAGCGCAACTCCTGGTCCACCTCCAGTCCCTCGATCTTCTCGGTGCCCTCCAGCAGCCCGCGCAGCAGCCGCAGTTCGGCCTCGTCGGACGCCACCGACGCCAGGAACCGCGCCCACGCGAGCTGTTGCTCGCTGCCCGGCTCGGCGGCCCGCAGCTCGCGCAGCGCGCCTTCGCCGAGCAGCCGGCCACAGGTCTCCCGCCAGTCGGGGGCCGCGTAGTGCACCAGCGCCGACTCGGCCCAGGCGTGCAGCATCTGCAGGACGCCGATCTCGGACTCGCGCCCCGCGAACCGCAGCACCAGCCCGGTGAAGTCCCGCGCCGGCAACAGCGCGTCCCGGGTCATGTTCCACAGCGCCGACCAGCACAGGGCACGGGCCAGCGGGTCGGTCAGCGCGCCCAGCTGCTCGCGCAGCGTGGCCAGCGAGGTCTCGTCGAAGCGGGTCTTGCAGTACGTCAGGTCGTCGTCGTTGACCAGGACCAGCTCGGGCGCCTCGGCGCCGGCCAGCTCCGCCACGACCGTGCGCGGCCCGTCGACGTCCACCTCGGCGCGCGCGTACCGCTTGAGCGCACCGCCGTCCGTACGCCGGTACAGGCCCACCGCCACCCGGTGCGGACGCAGTTCGGGGTGCGACTCGGCGGCCTCCTGCACGACCGCCAGCTCGTCGACGCGGCCCTCGGCGCTCAGCAGCACGTGCGGGGTCAGCGAGTTGACGCCCGCCGTCTGGAGCCAGGAGCGCGACCAGGCCGCCATGTCCCGCCCGCTGGTCTCCTCCAGCACCGAAAGCAGGTCGCCGAGGCGCGTGTTGCCGTACGCGTGCCGCTTGAAGTAGCGCCGGGCGCCCTCCAGGAAGGCGTCCTGCCCGACGTACGCCACGAGCTGCTTGAGCACGGAGGCGCCCTTGGCGTAGGTGATGCCGTCGAAGTTGAGCTTGGCGTCCTCCAGGTCGCGGATGTCGGCCGTGATCGGGTGGGTCGACGGCAGTTGGTCCGCGCGGTACGCCCACGCCTTGCGGCGGTTGGCGAACGTGATCCAGGCGTCCTTGAAGCGGGTCGCGCCGACGTTCGCGAACGCGCCCATGAAGTCGGCGAAGGACTCCTTCAGCCACAGGTCGTCCCACCACTCCATGGTGACCAGGTCGCCGAACCACATGTGCGCCATCTCGTGCAGGATGGTGTTGGCGCGGCCCTCGTACGACGCCCGCGTCACCTTCCCGCGGAAGATGTACTCCTCCCGGAAGGTCACCAGCCCCGGGTTCTCCATCGCGCCGAGGTTGTACTCCGGCACGAACGCCTGGTCGTACTTCCCGAAGGGGTACGGGTAGTCGAAGCGGTCGTGGAAGAAGTCCAGGCCCTGCTTGGTGATCAGGAAGACGTCGTCGGCGTCGAAGTGCGGTGCCAGGCCCTTGCGGCACAGGGCGCCGAGCGGGATCTCCAGCCGGGTGCCGTCCTCGAAGGTGCGCTCGTAGGAGTCGGTCACACAGTGGTAGGGGCCCGCGACCACACAGGTGATGTACGTCGAGATCGGCTTCGTCTCCGCGAACCGCCACACCCCGTCCGCGCGTTCACCCGCGCCGTTGCTCCACACCGTCCACTCCTCGGGCGCGCGCACCTCGAAGCGGAAGGGCGCCTTGAGGTCCGGCTGCTCGAAGTTGGCGAACACCCGGCGGGAGTCGGCCGGTTCGTACTGGGTGTACAGGTACACCTCGCCGTCCTCGGGGTCGACGAAGCGGTGCAGGCCCTCGCCGGTGCGGGAGTAGGCGCACTGGGCGTCGACGATCAGTTCGTTGTCGGCGGCCAGGTCCTCCAGGGCGATCCGGGAGCCGTCGAAGACCTCGCTCGGGTCGAGGTCGCGGCCGTTGAGACAGACCGAGGTGACGGCCGGTGCGATCAGGTCGGCGAAGCTGCTCGCGCCGGGCTCGTTGCAGCGGAAGCGGATCGTGGTGACGGACCGGAAGGTGCGCGGGCCCCCGCTCCCCGCGTCGCCGAGGGCCGAGCGCACGTCGAGGGACACCTCGTACCCGTCGACGGACAGCAGGGCGGCCCGCTCCCGGGCCTCGTCGCGGGACAGATTCTCACCGGGCACGGGCGGCACTCCCTCAAGTGGTGTTCAGTATGCGGACAGCACCGATCCTGCCATGTGCCCCTGACGCGCGGCAGCCGGGAATGGGCGGGGTGAGCGCTCGGTTGCCATGGAAAACGCTCTGTTGTGCCGCCCCACGAGGAGAGACATGTCGGACAAGACCCCCGTCGACTTCTGGTTCGACCCGCTGTGCCCCTGGGCCTGGATGACCTCCCGCTGGGTCCTGGAGGTCGAGAAGGTCCGGGACATCAAGGTCCGCTGGCACGTGATGAGCCTCGCCGTCCTCAACGAGGACAAGCTCGACGACCTGCCCGAGGAGTACCGCGAGCTGCTGGAGACCAAGGCCTGGGGACCGGTACGGGTGGTCGTCGCGGCGCAGGAGGAGCACGGCGCCGAGGTGCTCGGCGACCTCTACACGGCGCTCGGCACCCGCATCCACAACCGGCAGGAGGGACCGGGCCGGGACACGGTCGCCGCGGCCCTCAAGGACGTCGGTCTGCCGGAGTCCCTCCTGGACCACTGGGACTCCACCCCCTACGAGCCGCAGTTGCGCGCCTCCCACCAGGAGGGCATCGACAAGGTCGGCCAGGAGGTCGGCACCCCGGTCATCGCGGTCCCCGGCGCCGACGGCACGCAGCTCGCCTTCTTCGGCCCGGTCGTCACCCCGGCCCCCAAGGGCGAGGAGGCCGCCAAGCTGTGGGACGGCACCCTCGCGGTCGCCTCCGTCCCGGGCTTCTACGAGATCAAGCGCACCCGCACCAAGGGCCCGGACTTCAGCAACCTGTAGGCCTGCGGGTACGTGAGGCAGGCGTACGGCTTCCCCGACGCGGGCTCCCCGACGAAGAAGGCCCCCGCGAGTCACGTCCTCGTGGGGGCCTTCTCCGTTCCGCCCGCCGCCGTGAAGGGTGAGAAGACGCTCACGAGGCGGGACGACCGGGGGAGTCGGGCGGGTCAGGTGGCCGGCAGCAGCGTGTTGGTGCCGGACCTGGCGGCCTCGTGGCGCTTCGCCACGTCCTGCCAGTTCACGACGGCCCACATGGCGTCGATGAAGTCGACCTTCTGGTTGCGGTACTGCAGATAGAAGGCGTGCTCCCAGGCGTCGAAGACCAGGATCGGGGTGGCGCCCTGGCCGACGTTGCCCTGGTGGTCGTAGACCTGCTCGACGATCAGCCGCCCGCTCAGCGGCTCGTACGCCAGCACGCCCCAGCCGGAGCCCTGCGTGGTCGCGGCGGCCTTGGTGAGCTGCGCCCTGAAGCCGGCGAAGGAGCCGAACGACTCGGCGATCGCGTCGGCCAGTTCGCCCACGCCGTCCTTGTCCAGGGGCTCGCCGCCGCCGTCGCCGGTCATGTTGTGCCAGTAGATCGAGTGCAGGATGTGCCCGGAGAGATGGAAGGCCAGGTTCTTCTCCAGGCCGTTGACCGAGCCCCACGACTCCCTGTCCCGCGCCTCGGCGAGCTGCTCAAGGGCGTCGTTGGCGCCCTTCACATAGGCCGCGTGGTGCTTGTCGTGGTGCAGTTCGATGATCTCGGGGCTGATCACGGGGGCCAGCGCGGAGTAGTCGTAGGGCAGTTCAGGAAGTGTGTAGACGGGCATGGCGGGTCCCCTCCGGCCTCTTATTGCAAAAGACTTGCAGGTGCACGCTATCAGTAGAAGGGGGCCGGGGGGTGAATGCGACATTCCGCTCCCTCGTGACGCCCGCCTCCCCGTCCCGGTGACGGGTGTCACGCCGACTCGGGTGTACCCGGCGTCCTTTGTCGGGAGCCCACCAAGCCCCCGACCGGGCCTTTGTCGAGCGCTGCCCGTGTTCGACCCCGGCACGCTGGGATAGCGTCACGGTGTCCCGACATGCCCACACCACCGCGGAGTCCCCATGAGCACCGCTGCCGTCCCCGCCCGCTCCGGGCAGGTCCTCGCCGACCTCCTCCCCTCCTCCCGAGTCCGGGACGTCGCGCTCGTGGCCGGCGGTGCCGTACTCACCGGCGTCGCGGCCCAGATCGCGGTGCCCGTGCCGGGCTCCCCGGTGCCGGTGACCGGCCAGACCTTCGCGGCGCTGCTCGTCGGCACCTCGCTGGGCGCGCGCCGGGGCCTCCTGTCCCTCGTGCTCTACGCGCTGGTCGGCATGGCGGGCGTGCCGTGGTTCGCCGAGGGCGGCTCCGGCACCGGTGCCCCGTCGCTCGGCTACGTCTTCGGCATGCTGCTCGCCGCCACGGTCGTGGGCGCCCTGGCCCGCCGCGGCGCCGACCGCTCGATGCTGCGGATGGCCGGCACGATGCTGATCGGCGAGGCGATCATCTACGCCGTCGGCGTGCCGTACCTGGCCCTCGCCGCCGACCTGTCCCCGACGGCGGCCATCGCGGCGGGCCTCACCCCGTTCCTGCTCGGCGACGCACTGAAGGCCGCCCTGGCAATGGGCGTCCTCCCCACGGCCTGGAAACTGGCCAACAAGCGCTAGCCCTCCGGGGGAGCCTCACGGCCCGGCGCCTGATCCTGCGTCCGTGCCGCGCCTGCGCCGGCATCCGGGTCTGGACCCTGCGCCAGGCCCGCACCCGCGCTTGTGCGCATACCCGGAGCTGCGCCCACGCCGGACCTGCCCCGGTGCCTGGATCTGGGTCCGTTTCCGTGCCGGCGCCCGGGTCTGCGTCGGTGTCCGGGCCGACCCCGCTCCTGTGCCCGGTTTCGTGTCCGGGCCGGGGCTGCGCCCGCACCCGGGCGCCCGTGCCTGCCGGGCCGTTACTGCGCCTGTGTCCGTGTCGGGCTCT
This sequence comes from Streptomyces sp. SL06, assembly GCF_058244745.1. NCBI lineage: Bacteria > Bacillati > Actinomycetota > Actinomycetes > Kitasatosporales > Streptomycetaceae > Streptomyces > Streptomyces sp. SL06. The sequence goes on from NZ_JBSYOT010000002.1 coordinate 4,814,577, forward strand.
GTTCCTGCGCTCGCGCTCACGCCCGGGTCTGGGTCCGTTCCCGTGCCGTGCCGTGCCGTGCCGTGCCCGTTCCCGTGCCGTCCCGTGCCCGTTCCCGTGCCGTCCCGTGCCCGTTCCCGTGCCGTGCCGTGCCCGTTCCCGTGCCGTGCCGTGCCCGTTCCCGTGCCGTGCCGTGCCCGTTCCCGTGCCGTGCCGTCCCGTTCCCGTGCCGTGCCGTCCCGTTCCCGTGCCGTCCCGTGCCCGTTCCCGTGCCGTGCCGTCCCGTTCCCGTGCCCGTGCCCGTGCCCGTGCCGTACCCGTTCCCGTGGCGGCGTCCGGGTCTGTGTCGGCGTCCCGGCCGTACCCATGCCGTGCCCATGCCGGGCCTGTTCCTGGGCCTGTGTCCGTGCGCCGGGCTCGCGCCTGCGCCTGTGCGCGCGCCGGGGCTGTGCGGTGCCGGGTCTGGACCCGTTCCGGTGCCGGGCCTGTGCGCGCCCGGCGCTGTGCCGTGCCGGGTCTGGGTCCGTTCCCGTGCTGAGCCCGTGCCCGTGCCCGCGCCGGCGCCCGCGCCTGCGTCGGTCTCCGGGCCGGTGCTCGCACCTGCGCCTGTGCGTGCCCAGAGCTGTGCCCGCGCCGGTACCCGGGCCTGGGCCAGTGCCCGTGCCGGGCCCGTGCCTGAGCCCGTGCCCGCGTCGGCGCCCGTGCGCGCGTCGGCGTCCGGCCCGTGCCCGGCCCCCGTCGGGGCTGCGTTGGCGTTCGGGCCCGTCTCCGCCGGACGGCGACCCGTGTTCGTACACCAGTGTGTCCTCACCCGCCGGACGGCGACCCGGGTGCATACCCCGCGCGCCCGGGGTGGGCGTCGCGTGGCAGACTCGGTGGCATGCGTGTGTACCTCGGCTCCGACCATGCGGGCTACGAACTCAAGAACCACCTCGTCGAGTGGCTCAAGACGGCGGGCCACGAGCCCGTCGACTGCGGTCCGCACCTCTACGACGCCCAGGACGACTACCCGCCCTTCTGCCTCCGCGCCGCCGAGCGGACGGCCGCGGACCCCGGCGCTCTCGGCATCGTGATCGGCGGCTCGGGCAACGGCGAGCAGATCGCGGCGAACAAGGTGAAGGGCGTGCGCGCGGCGCTGGCCTGGAGCGAGGAGACGGCCTCCCTGGGCCGGCAGCACAACGACGCCAACGTCGTCGCGGTCGGCGCCCGCATGCACACGCAGGAGGAGGCAACGAAGTTCGTCGCGACCTTCCTCGCCACCCCGTTCTCCGGCGACGAGCGCCACATCCGCCGCATCGACATGCTCACGTCCTACGAGACAACGGGCGACCTCCCGCCCATCCCCCCGCACCACCCGCAGCAGTAGCCGCGGCAGTCACGACACCCGGGGCCGGCCGGGGGAGGAAGGACGTCCGTGCCAGAGGGGCACACGATCCACAGGCTGGCCCAGGACTACGCCGCGGCCTTCGCCCGCACGGCGGTCCGCGTCACCAGCCCGCAGGGCAAGTTCGCCGACGCGGCGGCGCTCCTCGACGGCACCGTCCTGGAGACCGCCGACGCCCACGGCAAACACCTCTTCCTCGGCTTCCGGGGCACCGGCTGGGTCCACATCCACCTCGGCCTCTTCGGCAAGGTCGCCTTCGGACCGGCCCCCGCCCCGCCGCCCACGGACACCGTCCGCCTGCGCCTGGTGAACGGCACCGCGTACGTCGACCTCCGCGGCCCCACCACCTGCGCCCTGATCACGGACCCGGAGAAGCAGGCGATACACGACCGCCTCGGCCCCGACCCGCTGCGCCAGGACGCCGACCCCGCGGCCGCCTACCGCCGGATCTCCCGCAGCCGCACCACCGTCGCCGCCCTGCTCATGGACCAGAAGGTCATCGCAGGCGTCGGCAACGTCTACCGCGCCGAGGTCCTCTTCCGCCACGGCATCGACCCGTACCGCCTGGGCAAGGACCTCACCCCCGCCGAGTGGGACGCGATCTGGCACGACCTGACCGCCCTCATGCGCGAGGGCGTCAGGAACAACCGCATCGACACCGTCCGCCCGGAACACACCCCCGAGGCCATGGGCCGCCCGCCGCGCGTCGACGACCACGGCGGAGAGGTGTACGTCTACCGCCGCGCCGACCGGCCCTGCCACCTGTGCGGCGACACCGTCCGCACCGCGGAACTCGCCGCCCGCAACCTCTTCTGGTGCCCGACCTGCCAGCGCGAGCCGAAGTAGCCGGCCACCCTCAGAAGCCGTGCGGCAGCCACGGCGCCACGTCGGAGGCGAACCCCGCCGACGCCTCCGCCAGCGCCCCGCGCCGCACCTCCCGCACCCGCCCGGCCGCGCCGAGCGCCCGCAGACCGACACCCCCGAGGTACGCCGCCCCCAACTCCCGTACCGACAGGGAGAGATCCGCCGCATCGGACGTACGCTCGCAGGACGCCCCCTTCGCGTCCCCGGTCAGCCGCCAACGCCCCGCGTTCCACGGGCAGAAGGCGTCCTCGACCTCGAACACGACGTCCACCGGCGCCTGATAGGTCCGCGCCGACAGCGCGGCCCCCACGTCCACCAGCCGTACGTACAACGCGTCCCGCAGCGACGGCCGGCACCGCCGGATGTCCGACACCTGGTACTGCCACGCCTCGTCGACCGGCCGCCCGCGCACCGCCAGCGTCGTGGTCAGATCGATGCCGAACAGGAAGCGCCACAGCGCCGCCTCGGTCGCCCCGTCCAGCCCGGCCAGGCCCTCCAGGACCACCGTGCCGCTGGGCCCCGCCGGCTCCCATCCCGGCCGCACCCGGAACCGCGCGTACCCGGTGACCTCGCCGCCGCGCCGGGCGACCACGCACTGCAACGGCGAGGCCCCCTCCCGCGCGCTCTCCGGGTCCAGCAGCGCCACCCGCTCCCAGCCGGGCCGCCGGGCCAGCATCCCGGGCCGCTCGGACACCAGCCGCGCGTACACCGCCTCGCACGCGTCGAGCACGTCCGCGGGCGCCGCGTACCGCAGCCGTACGTCATCGGTGCCGGCCGGCACCGACAGCCGCACCCGGTCCGTGTCGATCTCCGCGTCGAGCTGGAAGCTCGCCGCACCGTACCCGAACCGGCCATAGATCGCCGGCTCCGAGGCCGTCAGCACGGCCAGCGGCTCGCCCCAGGACCGTACGTCGTCCAACTGCCGCCGCATCATGGACGCCAGGACTCCCCGGCGCCGGTGCGTGGCCGCGACGCTCACCATCGTCACGCCCGCCGCGGGCACCAGCGTGCCGCCCGGCACGGTCATCCGGAAGTCGAACGCCCCCGCCGTACCGACGCATTCGTCGCCGTCCCAGACGCCGATCGAGCGGTCGACCTGCGTCAGCTCCCGGTGCAGCGCGCGCTCCTCGGCAGGCTCGGGCAGTCCGCCGAAGGCCCGGATCAGCGTCCCGTACCAGATGTCCCACTCGTCGCGTCGCAGTACCCGCGGCTCCGTCGTCGTAGCGCTGTCGTCCCTGCCCGTGGTGCGTCCCATGCAGCATGCGTACCAGGCGGCGCGGAGACGGGCGAGCGAATTTCCGCAGGGTTGCGGCGCGAACGCCGTTCGTGAAGTTGACTGGTAAGGCGGGTCTCGGACGGGGGACAAGTGGGACCTCACGTGCCGAGCGGCCGGTCCGATGGATAGGGTCCCGAACTAATGGCAGCAGGACGACAGCGGCGCGCGGAAGCCGAGACGTTCACGGCCCGGTGGAAGAAGCAGTGGCACCGGGCCCGCGTCGGCGTGCGCAGATCCGCCGTCGACTACTTCCGCGGCGACGGCTCGGACTGGATCGCGCTCGCCGGACTGCTGCTGATGATCCCCGTCATCGCGGCCACCACCATGGCGAACTCCGTGTGGTGCTCGCCCGCCGCGCTGGTCCTGCCGATCGTCGCGGGCGGCCTGCTGCTGCGCCCGGCGAGCCTGCTCGGCCTGTACGCGGCGGCGGCCACCGCGCTGATCGTGGAGTCGGTGCGGCTCGGCCCGTACACCGAGGGCCCCTCCCGGGTCACCCCCGGCGTCGTCCTGGTCGTCGCGGCCTGCGGCTTCTTCGGACTGCTGGTCGCCCAGTTCCGCAGCCGGGTCGGCGTGCCCTGGCGGCGCGGCGGCACCATGCTCTTCGACCTGCGCGAACGCATCCGCGTCCAGAGCAAGCTGCCCCAACTGCCGCCGGGCTGGCACCGGGAGATGGCGCTGCGCCCGGCCGGCGGCCAGTCCTTCTCGGGCGACTTCGTCGTCGCGGCCCGCACGAACGGCGGGCGGACGCTGGAGGTGGTCCTCACCGACGTCTCCGGCAAGGGCATGGACGCGGGCTCCCGCGCCCTGCTGCTGTCGGGCGCGTTCGGCGGCCTGCTGGGCAGCCTGCCCCCGCACGCCTTCCTGCCGGCCGCCAACGGCTATCTGCTGCGCCAGGACTGGGACGAGGGCTTCGCCACCTCCATCCACCTCGTCCTGGACCTCGACTCCGGCGACTACGAGCTGTACTCCGCGGGACATCCGCCGGGCCTCCAGCTCAGCGCGGGCACCGGCCGCTGGGAGGAGAAGTCGGCCGAGGGACCGCTGCTCGGGGTGTACGACGGGGCGCAGTTCGACCCCGTGAAGGGCTCGCTGCGCTCCGGAGACGTGCTGATGCTGTTCACGGACGGCCTGGTGGAGACCTCCGAGCGCGACATCACCGAGGGCATCGACCGCCTCACCGGCGAGGCCGACCGCTATGTCGCCGGCGGCTTCCACGGCGCGGCCTGGCATCTGATCGAGGCGGTGGCCAAGGACGTCAACGACGACCGCGCGCTCCTGCTGATCTGCCGGGAGGGCCCCACGGCCCACTCCGCGGCGACGACGGACTGACACACCGGCCCCATGCCCGCCACCTTGCCGCCCCCGCCGCCCCCGCCGCTCTCCCTGGCCGACGTGGAGGCCGCCGCCCGTGCCGCCCACGCCGGACAGACCGACAAGGCGGGCCGGCCGTACGCGGAGCATCTGCGGGCCGTCGCCGAGGGCGTACGGCTGCGCGGTGGGGACGCCGAGCAGATCGCGGCGGCCTGGCTGCACGACGCCGTCGAGGACGACGCGCTGTCCGAGCGGTGGCTGCGCGAGGCCGCGCTGAGCCGCCGCACCAAGGACATCGTCCTCGCCCTCACCAAGCGGGCGGGGGAGCGGCCCGAGGACTACGCCGCGCGCGTCCTCGCCACGCCCGGCGCGAGGCTGGTCAAGGAGGCCGACCTGGCCCACAACGCCGACCCGGCGCGGCTGGCGGTCCTCGACGAGGCCACCCGCACCCGACTGGCCGGGAAGTACAGGCGGATGCGCGCACTTCTCGGCCTGGCCGATCCGCCCGACGCGACGGACGCGCCCGGTCCGCAGGGCTGAGCCGGAGGCCCGGTCGGACTCAGACCGAGACCTTCCCGCTCGACCCGGCGTCCTCGTGCGTCCCGTCCTTCTTCTCCTGCCGCGCGCGGTCCCGGGCCGCCTCGCCCGAGTCGCGCCTGAAGGCCCAGTCCATCCTCGGCTCCACCACGCACCGCAGGACGGCCTGTACGGGCCGGGTGCACAGCAGGGTGACGGCGGCGGCCGCGACGGCGGTCAGTCCGAGCACGCCCAGCGGATGGTTCAGCACCGGCTGGTCGAACCAGCCCGAGTAGGAGCCCTCCTTGACCAGGAAGGCGTGCAGCAGATAGCCGTAGATCGTGCCCGCGCCGAGCGCCGTGAACCACATGCGCCGGCCCGGCACCCAGGCGAAGAAGCACGCGGTCAGCGTGAGCGAGCAGCCGAAGAGCGCGAGCGTCATGACCGGCCCTGACCACCAGGGGACGTCCATGTCCTGGACGGCGGTGTTGTGGTAGAGCCAGCCCAGTTCCATGCGGGGCACCGACCACCAGGCGACGAGCGCCGCGACGGCGACCACCGGTACGGACGCGATCCGCACCGAACGGCGCCGTACCCGCTCGAAGTGCTCGGGCCGCAGCGTCATGCCCAGCACGAAGCAGGGCAGGAACTGCAGCACCCGCTGCATGTCCAGATCGTTGCCGATCGCCGGGGACACGGAGGCCAGCGCGGCGATGACCAGAGACAACGCGACCGGGTTGCGCACCGTCTTCCACAGCGGGACGGTCAGCCGCCAGACGAACAGCGCGCACAGGAACCACAGGTGGTACGTGGGGTCCAGCAGGGTGATGTCGGTGTTCGGGGAACCGCCCGCGTAACGGGCGTGCAGGGAGTAGGCGACCTCGAAGACGATGTACGGGACGGCGACACCGGTGATCAGCCGTTTGACGCGCTTGGGGCTCGCGTCGAAACTGCGCGAGAAGTAGCCGGAGATGATGATGAACGCCGGCATGTGGAACGTGTACAGGACCCGGTAGAGGGTGTCCACCGTCCGGTTCCCGTCCATGATCTGTCCCCAGGCGTGCCCCACGCCGACGAGCACGATCGCCAGGTACTTGGCGTTGTCGAAGAACGCGTCACGCTGCCGGCCCGGCCGAGGCTGCTGTCTCTGCCGAAGGGGGGAGGTCTGGGGATCGCCGTGCGGTCGCAGCGAGTTCGTCATGCAACCCTCCGCCGATGACTGGGCGGTTCGTCACATGACCTCGCTGCTCTTGTGGGGGACGAGGCAGCGTAGAACATCTCAGGCACCCTAGCCTTCTCGCTGTGATTCCGTAAAACCCGCGACACCCGTCCCGCATTCGGGTCCCGGGTGTCTTGCGAGTACCCCGTATTCCACGGAACTTGCCCTCTCCGGTCGGGTGACGGCCCAACACCGCAGGGTGCCGCCCGCGCCGAAACGCCGTCCGGAGCTACCTACTTGTCATGACTCGTCATGATTAAGCAGCGCATAAGTCCTGCGGGAGACTCCGCTGGAATGTCCGCTTCAATGCGCATACGGGGTACGCGGCACACCCTGTGATCCCCCTGTGAGCACTCGCCGCGATGTGCCGCCGACGTGCGCTCCACGACAATTCGAAATACCGGCGAACGCGCTGTGTGGACATGGAAACGAAGTGGCCGGAATTCCCCGTACGGGTGCCCTGTCGAATTTCTGTACGGGGTGAGATCGTTGGGTAGGTTCGCATGTGCGGGGAAGCGTGCCACCCCAGGAACCGACCGAACGATGTGTCACCTGCGGCATGGTGGGGCCCGGTTGGTGGCACGATGGTTCTGGCGGGGGTGTGCCGAGGCGCACTCCCGGGCCGGGAGAGCGGACCGACCGAGGGTGTGATCAGTTGTGGCCATTTCACTGTCAGTGGTGCTGCTGTTGGCAATCATCCTGGTGGTGCTGCTGCGGGGAGGGTCCATCAAGGCGGGGCCGGCGATCGTGGCGATCCTCTTCGGCTTCTTCCTGGCCTCGACCGGCATGGCCGACGACATCCAGCGGTTCCTGGACTCGATAGCGAGCACCCTCAACTCGCTCCAGTTCTAGGCCCCGGCCCCGACGCTCACAGGCGCCATGTGCTGAGCCTGCCGAGGGCTTCGGCGCGCTCCTCGACGACCTTCATACGGGCACGCCGCTCCGGATCGTGGTGGTGCTCGTCCCGGGCGGTGCTCTGTCCGGGCCACTTGCGGTAGAGGAGACCGCACTCCTGGATGAACCAGCCGGTGCTGACGGCGTTCAGTGCCATGAGCAGACCCGTGTCCTCCGACGACGGGAGCGCCATCCAGCCCCCCAGGGCGGTCACGAGATCCCGCCTCGCGCACAGCGTCGCGGGGTGCACCTGGGCCCGGTAGTCGTGCGTCCGCCACCGCTCCAGGACGGCACCCGGCGCGATCGGGCCCTCGGGCGGGTCCCCCTCGAAACCGACCGTGCTGCCGTCGGGCAGGAGGTCGAGGGCGCGCGAAGTCGTCCACGCCACGCCGGGCCGCCCGGTGAGCACGCGGATGTCCCGATCGAGAGCCCCCGGGGTCAGCACGTCGTCGGCGTCCAGGACCTTGACCAGTTCGCCGCGCGCCCGGGACAGCGCCAGCGTCCGGGCCATGCCGGCCCGGCCCCTGCGCCCCTGCCCCGTACTGATGCGGGGGTCGGCGGGAAGCAGGCCCGCCACCTCGCCCGTCTCCCCGTCCTCCTGGACGATCCACTCCCATTCCCACCCGGGCGGCATCCGCTGGCCGGTGAGCGAGGCGTGGGCCTCGCCGAGGTAGCGCGCGCTCGGCCCGTGCACCGGCGTGATCACCGAGACGACGTTCGTCATGCGCCCCCTCACCACCCTTCCGGCGCGCGAAGCGCTCGGGGCCGGGTCGGAGTGATGAACCTCCGACCCGGCCCCGAGTCGTGTGGAGCGGGCGACGGGAATCGAACCCGCGTAGCTAGTTTGGAAGACTAGGGCTCTACCATTGAGCTACGCCCGCACAGCGTGCGCCGCGCGTCGGTGACCGCGGCACTGCAGGCATCGTAGCGGGTCGTACGCCCTTGTCGCACACCCCTTCCGGTCCGTGCCGGACCTTCCGGGGCGCCCGGGAAACCCTGCGGCCCCCGGCGCCTGACGGCATGTACCCTACGTGTCGCACCAGACGGGGTGTGGCGCAGCTTGGTAGCGCGTCCGCTTTGGGAGCGGAAGGCCGTGGGTTCAAATCCCGCCACCCCGACCACCTCGGGCGATCCTCTCGGACCGGCGCGAGCGATCGCCTTTTGGGCGGTGTAGTCGCTGCCGTTACTATGCAAGCTGCACGCCCGTGTGTCGTCAGCGTCTGAAGTCTCCGGGCGGCGAAATTTGCCGGACACCCTCTGGCTCCGGCAGAACCCAAGAAGTCAGCCACCAAGGAGACCGAACCGTGAAGAGCGCCGTGGAGACCCTGAACCCGACCCGGGTTCGGCTCACTGTCGAGGTGCCCTTCGAGGAGCTCAAGGACAGCCTCGACGCGGCGTACAAGAAGATCAACCAGCAGGTCACGGTGAAGGGCTTCCGCAAGGGCAAGATCCCGGCCCGGGTCATCGACCAGCGGTTCGGCCGCGGTGCGGTTCTGGAGGAGGCGGTCAACGACGCGCTTCCCAAGTTCTACACCGACGCGGTCAACGAGGCCGAGCTGAACCCGCTCGGCCAGCCCGAGGTCGACATCACGGAGCTGAAGGACGGCGACACGCTGAACTTCACCGCCGAGGTCGACATCCGCCCGGTCATCGAGATCCCGGACTACTCCGGCATCGAGGTCGAGGTCGACGCAGTCGAGGTCAGCGACGAGGACGTCGAGAAGTCGGTGGAGCAGCTGCGCGAGCGCTTCGCCTCCACCTCCCCGGTCGAGCGCGCCGCCGAGGAGGGTGACGTCGTCACCCTCGACCTGACCGCCAAGGTCGACGGCGAGGTCCTCGAGGACGGGGTCGCCGACGGCGTCTCCTACACCATCGGCTCCGGCGAGCTGCTGGACGGCGTCGACGACGCCGTGAAGGGCCTGGAGGCCGGTGGCGAGGCCACCTTCACCTCCGAGCTGAAGGGCGGCTCGGCGGCCGGCAAGGAGGCCGAGGTCACCGTCAAGGTCAGCCAGGTCGCCAAGCGCGAGCTGCCCGAGCTGGACGACGACTTCGCGCAGCTCGCGTCGGAGTTCGACACCCTTGAGGAGCTGCAGGCCGACAGCCGCAAGCGCCTCGCCAACATGAAGCAGTACGACCAGGCCACGCAGGCCCAGGAGCGCGTCCTGGACAAGCTGCTCGAACTGGTCGAGGTCCCGGTCCCCGAGAAGCTCCTCGAGGACGAGATCAACACCCGTAAGCACAACCTGGAGCACCACCAGCTCGGCCAGATGGGTCTCGACCTGGAGAAGTACCTGGAACTCCAGGGCAAGACCGCCGAGGAGTTCGAGACCGAGACCCGTGAGGCCGCGGTCAAGGGCATCAAGACCCAGTTCGTCCTCGACGAGCTGGTCAAGCAGGAGAAGCTCAACGTCAGCCAGGAAGAGCTGACCGAGCACCTCATGCGCCGTGCCGCCTCCTCCGGCATGTCCCCCGACCAGTTCGCCCAGGCCGTCGTCGAGCAGGGCCAGGTCCCGCTCCTCGTCGGTGAGGTCGCCCGCGGCAAGGCCCTGGCCGCCGTGGTCGAGAAGGCCACGGTCAAGGACACCAACGGCGAGGTCGTCGACCTGGACGACGACGAGGACGAGGAGGAGACGGAGGCCGCGGAGGCCGCCGCCGAGTCCACCGAGTCCGCCGCCGGCGCCACCGACGCCACCGAGGACAAGGCGGCGGAGAAGAGCGAGGGCTGACCCTCGCGTCACCGCTGACGGACGTACGACGGGCCCCGGCCACCCATGCCGGGGCCCGTCTGCCGTACGGCGCCGCGGCGCCCTCCTCGCGGCGCAACCTGCGCTCACAGCGAACACCCGCAGAACCGGGATGGCACCACAGGGTCACCGCGTTAGGGTCCATGAATACGAGGGCAGGGGAGTCCCCGAAGCGGCTCCAGCCCCGCAGGGAAACGTGAGACGGCCCGGCGCCGTCGTAAGACGAGCAGGTGGATACGTGACGAATCTGATGCCCTCAGCCGCCGGCGAGCCCTCCATCGGTGGTGGCCTCGGCGACCAGGTCTACAACCGGCTGCTCGGCGAGCGGATCATCTTCCTCGGCCAGCCGGTCGACGACGACATCGCCAACAAGATCACCGCACAGCTGCTGCTCCTTGCCGCCGACCCGGACAAGGACATTTTCCTGTACATCAACAGCCCGGGTGGTTCGATCACGGCCGGCATGGCGATCTACGACACCATGCAGTTCATCAAGAACGACGTGGTGACGATCGCGATGGGCCTGGCGGCCTCCATGGGGCAGTTCCTGCTCAGCGCGGGCACCCCGGGCAAGCGCTTCGCGCTGCCGAACGCCGAGATCCTGATCCACCAGCCGTCGGCCGGTCTGGCCGGTTCCGCCTCGGACATCAAGATCCACGCCGAGCGGCTGCTGCACACCAAGAAGCGCATGGCCGAGCTGACCTCCCAGCACACCGGCCAGACGATCGAGCAGATCACCCGTGACTCGGACCGCGACCGCTGGTTCGACGCCTTCGAGGCCAAGGAGTACGGCCTCATCGACGATGTGATCCCCACGGCCGCCGGTATGCCGGGCGGCGGCGGCACCGGGGCGGCCTGAGCCCTCTGCGGGCCCCACGGGGCCCCAGCGCGCCCCTGCCAGCCCCGAGCGACCGCCTCAGCCCCTTTCCAGGAGACACTGTGAACGACTTCCCCGGCAGCGGCCTGTACGACCGCGCGCGTGCCGAGTACACCGGCCCCTCCGCCGAGTCCCGCTACGTGATCCCGCGCTTCGTCGAGCGCACCTCGCAGGGCGTGCGCGAGTACGACCCGTACGCGAAGCTCTTCGAGGAGCGCGTGATCTTCCTCGGCGTCCAGATCGACGACGCCTCCGCCAACAACGTCATGGCCCAGTTGCTGTGCCTGGAGTCGATGGACCCCGACCGGGACATCTCGGTCTACATCAACAGCCCCGGCGGCTCCTTCACGGCCCTCACGGCCATCTACGACACGATGCAGTACGTGAAGCCGGACATCCAGACGGTCTGCATGGGCCAGGCGGCCTCCGCCGCGGCCGTGCTGCTGGCCGCCGGCACGTCCGGCAAGCGCATGGCGCTGCCGAACGCCCGCATCCTGATCCACCAGCCGTACAGCGAGACCGGCCGCGGCCAGGTCTCCGACCTGGAGATCGCCGCCAACGAGATCCTCCGGATGCGCTCGCAGCTGGAGGACATGCTGGCCAAGCACTCCACCACGCCGGTCGAGAAGATCCGCGAGGACATCGAGCGCGACAAGATCCTCACGGCCGAGGACGCGCTGAGCTACGGCCTGATCGACCAGATCATCACCACCCGGAAGATGGACAACTCCTCCCTCCGCTGAGGCGGGAGGCTGTATCGTCTGCCGCTCCTTGGCACGGTTTGACGCGGTTCACGTCAAGGCGAACCGTGCCAAGGGGGGCCCGGACGGGGGGCCGGGCAAGGTACCGTCGGACATAAGGCAGCACCAGGAGTCCGCTGGACGTTGACGCCATGTCAACGTCCAGGAGTCTCCCAGGCGAAGGGGAAGCACACCGTGGCACGCATCGGTGACGGCGGCGATCTGCTCAAGTGCTCGTTCTGCGGAAAGAGCCAGAAGCAGGTCAAGAAGCTCATCGCAGGGCCCGGTGTGTACATCTGCGACGAGTGCATCGACCTCTGCAACGAGATCATCGAGGAAGAACTCGCCGAGACCAGCGAGGTGCGCTGGGAGGAACTCCCGAAGCCCCGCGAGATCTACGAGTTCCTCGAGGGCTACGTGGTCGGCCAGGAGGCGGCCAAGAAGGCCCTCTCCGTGGCGGTGTACAACCACTACAAACGGGTCCAGGCCGGTGAGAACGGCGGCGCCCAAGGCCGCGAGGACGCCATCGAGTTGGCGAAGTCCAACATCCTGCTGCTGGGCCCCACCGGCTCCGGCAAGACCCTCCTCGCGCAGACCCTGGCCCGGATGCTGAACGTCCCCTTCGCGATCGCCGACGCGACGGCGCTCACCGAGGCCGGGTATGTCGGCGAGGACGTCGAGAACATCCTGCTCAAGCTGATCCAGGCGGCGGACTACAACGTCAAGAAGGCCGAGACCGGGATCATCTACATCGACGAGATCGACAAGGTCGCGCGCAAGAGCGAGAACCCGTCGATCACCCGGGACGTCAGCGGCGAGGGCGTCCAGCAGGCCCTGCTGAAGATCCTTGAGGGCACCACGGCCTCGGTCCCGCCGCAGGGCGGCCGCAAGCACCCGCACCAGGAGTTCATCCAGATCGACACGACGAACGTGCTGTTCATCGTGGGCGGCGCCTTCGCGGGCCTGGAGAAGATCATCGAGGGCCGGGCCGGCGCCAAGGGCATCGGTTTCGGCGCCCAGATCCGCTCCAAGCGGGATATCGAGTCCAAGGACCAGTTCGAGCAGGTCATGCCGGAGGACCTGGTCAAGTTCGGCATGATCCCCGAGTTCATCGGCCGGCTGCCGGTCATCACCTCGGTCCACAACCTCGACCGCGAGGCCCTCCTCCAGATCCTGGTCGAGCCCCGCAACGCGCTCGTCAAGCAGTACGAGCGCCTCTTCGAACTCGACGGCGTCGAGCTGGACTTCGAGCGCGAGGCGCTGGAGGCCATCGCCGACCAGGCCATCCTGCGCCAGACCGGCGCCCGCGGCCTGCGCGCCATCATGGAGGAAGTCCTCCAGGGCGTCATGTACGAGGTGCCCTCCCGCAAGGACGTCGCCCGCGTCGTCGTCTCCGCCGACGTGGTCCTCTCCAACGTCAACCCGACGCTGATCCCGCGGGATTCGCGCGGCCGCGGCTCGGGCGAGCAGAAGACGGCGTAGCCGCCACCCCCGTACAACCCGTACAACCCGTACAACGCGGAGGGGCCCGGTCTTTCGACCGGGCCCCTCCGCGTTGTGTGTCGTCGTAGGCGTCAGGCCTTGACGCGGACTTCCTTGCGGAGCTTGGCGGTGGTCTCGGCCGCCTCCGCCGGGTCGGACTGCTTGCCGGCCGCGATGTCCAGGTAACTCATCGGCATGGTGAAGCCGAGCGTGCTGTGGTCGCCCCAGACGCAGTACGTCATGGTCATCGACTTCGGCTCGTTCTCACCGCCGTCGGAGTTGTCGACCTTGGCCGCCTGGCACTTGATGACGGCGCCGTCGAGGGAGTCGGGCTTGTACTCCTGCGGCTCCCCGACCAGGGACACGTTCTGGTCGCCGTCGCCCTTCTGGCTCTCCTGCTTCATGTGCGCGAACATCGCGTCGACGGTCTTCTCCGGGTCGTCGATCGTGCCGTAGACGCCGCCGAACATGATCTGCTTGGAGGCCAGCGGGTTCTCCTCGTTCTTCGCCGTGTAGGAGGCGCTCACGTCCTTGGCGTCCTTCACGCCCCACTCCTCGGCGTCCTTCATGTCGCCCGAGTCCATGGTGCCGCTCTCGCTCTTGTCCTTCTGGTACTCGCTGAGCACCGTCGCCGGAGTCGTGAGCTTGTGCGGGCCGTCGTCGGCGATGTCCGAGCCGCCGCCCCCGCTGCCGCCCACCACGAAGTACACACCCACGCCGATCGCCGCCACGACGGCCACCGCGGCGATGATCAGACCGGTCTTCTTCTTGCCGCCGCCCGGGGCCGGGGGCTGCGGCGCGCCGTAGGGGGCCTGGCCCTGGGGCGGCTGGCCGTACGGCGGCTGCTGGCCGTAGGGGGGCTGCTGTGGCGGGACGCCGCCCTGCGGGGGCTGCTGAGGGTAGCCGTAGCCCGGCTGCGGCGGGGGCGTCTGCTGGGGGTAGCCGTAGCCGGGCTGGGGGGCCTGCGGCGGCTGCTGGCCGTACGGTCCCGGCTGGCCGTACGGTCCGGGCTGCTGGGGCTGCCCGCCGTACGGGCCCGGCTGGTTGTGACTCATTACTGGGTTCCCCTCCAGATGCTTACGTGGTGCTGACATCCTGACCCAGACCTCACCCAAGCAGGTCACCGGGGGCCGCACCGTTACAAAGGAAACGCGTTTCGGGACAGGGCTGTGACGCCCTTAAACTGACCCCCGTGACCGAGAACTCTCAGCAGCCGCAGCCAGCACCCACCACCGAACTGCCGACCCAGTACGCGCCGGCCGAGGTAGAGGGGAAGCTGTACGAGCGCTGGGTGGAACGGGGTTACTTCGAGGCGGACGCGGACAGCGACAAGCCGCCGTACACCGTCGTCATCCCGCCGCCGAACGTCACGGGCAGTCTGCACCTCGGGCACGCCTTCGAGCACACGCTCATCGACGCCCTGACCCGCCGCAAGCGCATGCAGGGCTACGAGACGCTGTGGCAGCCCGGCATGGACCACGCCGGCATCGCCACGCAGAACGTCGTCGAGCGCGAGCTGGCCAAGGAGGGCAAGTCCCGGCACGACCTCGGCCGGGACGCCTTCGTCGAGCGCGTCTGGCGGTGGAAGGCCGAGTCCGGCGGACAGATCGGCGGGCAGATGCGCCGCCTCGGCGACGGCGTCGCCTGGTCCCGTGAGCGCTTCACGATGGACGAGGGCCTCTCCCAGGCCGTCCAGACCATCTTCAAGCGGCTCTACGACGACGAGCTGATCTACCGCGCCGAGCGCATCATCAACTGGTGCCCCCGCTGTCTGACCGCGATCTCCGACATCGAGGTCGAGTACCAGGACGACGACGGCGAGCTGGTCTCCATGAAGTACGGGGACGGGGACGACACCATCGTCGTCGCCACCACCCGCGCGGAGACCATGCTCGGCGACACCGCCGTCGCCGTCCACCCCGGGGACGAGCGCTACAAGCACCTGATCGGCAAGCTCGTCAGGCTGCCGCTCACCGACCGCTCCATCCCGGTCGTCGCCGACGAGCACGTCGACCCCGAGTTCGGCACCGGCGCCGTCAAGGTGACGCCCGCCCATGACCCGAACGACTTCGAGATCGGCCGGCGCCACGACCTGCCCGCCCTCGCGATCATGGACGAGCACGCGGTCATCACCGCCCACGGCCCCTTCCAGGGCCTGGACCGCCTCGAGGCCCGCTCGGCCATCGTCGCCGCGCTGCGCGCCGAGGGCCGGATCGTCGCCGAGAAGCGGCCCTACGTCCACTCCGTCGGCCACTGCTCGCGCTGCAAGACCACCGTCGAGCCGCGGCTGTCCATGCAGTGGTGGGTCAAGGTCGGCCCGCTGGCGAAGGCCGCCGGTGACGCGGTCCGCGACGGCAGGGTCACGATCCACCCGCAGGAGATGGAGAAGCGGTACTTCGACTGGGTCGACAACCTCCACGACTGGTGCATCTCGCGCCAGCTCTGGTGGGGCCACCGCATCCCCGTCTGGTACGGCCCCGAGGGCGAGGTCGTCTGCGTCGGCCCCGACGAGGAGCCGCCGGTCGGCGCGGGCTGGTACCAGGACTCCGACGTCCTGGACACCTGGTTCTCCTCCGGCCTGTGGCCCTTCTCCACCCTCGGCTGGCCCGAACAGACCGACTCGCTCGCGAAGTTCTACCCGAACTCCGTCCTCGTCACCGGCTACGACATCCTCTTCTTCTGGGTCGCCCGGATGATGATGTTCGGCCTGTACGCGATGGACGGCACCCCGCCGTTCCACACCATCGCCCTGCACGGCATGGTCCGTGACCAGAACGGCAAGAAGATGTCCAAGTCCTTCGGGAACGTCGTCAACCCGCTGGACTGGATGGACAAGTACGGCTCCGACGCGCTCCGCTTCACCCTCGCGCGCGGCGCCAACCCGGGCGTCAACGTCCCGATCGGCGAGGACTGGGTCCAGGGCTCGCGCAACTTCGCCAACAAGATCTGGAACGCCACCCGCTTCGCCCTGATGAACGGCGCGACGGTGGACGGCCCGCTGCCCGAGGCGTCGAGGCTCTCCCCGACCGACCGCTGGATCCTCTCCCGCCTGAACTCCGTCGTCGCCGAGGTCGACGCGTACTACGAGGACTACCAGTTCGCGAAGCTGTCCGACGCCCTGTTCCACTTCGCCTGGGACGAGGTCTTCGACTGGTACGTCGAACTGTCCAAGACGACGTTCCAGGCGGGCGGCGAGGCCGCCGAGGTGAGCAAGCGCGTCCTGGGCGAGGTCCTCGACGTGACGCTGCGGCTGCTGCACCCGGTCGTCCCCTTCGTCACCGAGACGCTGTGGACCACCCTCACCGGCGGCGAGTCGGTCGTCATCGCCGACTGGCCCGCCGACTCGGGCTTCCGGGACGCCGACGCCGAGCGCGAGATCGAGACGCTCCAGTCCGTCATCACCGAGGTCCGCCGCTTCCGCGCCGACCAGGGCCTCCAGCCCGGCCAGCGGGTGCCTGCCCGGCTGACCCCGACCGCCTCCGCGCTCGCGGCGCACGAGGCGGCCGTCCGCCAACTGCTGCGGCTCCAGCCGGAGGGCGACGCCTTCACGGCCACGGCCACCCTGCCCCTCGCGGGCGTCGAGGTCGCCCTCGACCTCTCCGGGGTCATCGACTTCGCCGCCGAGCGCAAGCGGCTGGCGAAGGACTTGGCGGCGGCGCAGAAGGAGCGGCAGCAGGCCGAGGGCAAGCTCGGCAACGAGGCGTTCCTGGCCAAGGCGCCCGACAAGGTGATCGACGGCATCCGTGACCGGCTGGCCAAGGCGGAGAAGGACATCGTCCGCATCGAGGGTCAGCTCACCAGGCTGCCGGCTCAGTAACCGAGAGCCGCTCTCCGCCGACGCGGAGATGCCGGGGTCCGGCGCGTGCACCACGTGGACGCGCCGGACCTCTCCTTTCACGGATACGTAAACTGGTCCCCGTGAGCGACAACCCCGGCCACAACGACCGGCCCGACCCCTTCGATCCCCTCGACTCCTTCGACGAGATCGTGGAGGCGGAGACCACCCGCGACCCCGATCTCGCCGTCATCGAGGCCGGCAGCCGCACCCTGCGCACCCAGGGCGGCCCCTCGCAGGCCGACGTGCCCGCGCGCCCCGAGGACCCGGAGGTGGACGCGGCCCTGCGCGAGGTGGAGGCGGAGCTGGCGACCCGCTGGGGCGAGACCAAGCTGGAGCCCTCGGTCGCCAGGATCGCCGCGCTGATGGACGTGCTGGGCGAGCCGCAGCGCTCGTACCCCTCCATCCACATCACGGGGACGAACGGCAAGACCTCCACCGCCCGCATGATCGAGGCCCTGCTCGGCGCCTTCGACCTGCGCACCGGCCGGTACACCTCGCCGCACGTGCAGTCCGTCACCGAGCGCATCAGCCTGGACGGGGCGCCGATCTCCGCCGAGCGCTTCGTCGAGACGTACGAGGACATCAAGCCGTACATCGGCATGATCGACGACCGCCAGGAGTACCGGCTGTCCTTCTTCGAGGTGCTCACCGGCATGGCGTACGCCGCCTTCGCCGACGCGCCCGTCGACGTGGCCGTCGTGGAGGTCGGGATGGGCGGCTCCTGGGACGCCACCAACGTCATCGACGGGGACGTGGCCGTCGTCACCCCCATCGACCTGGACCACACCGACCGGCTCGGGGAGACGCCCGGCGAGATCGCGGCCGAGAAGGCCGGCATCGTCAAGCGGGACGCCACCGTGATCCTGGCCCAGCAACCGGTGGACGCGGCCCAGGTGCTGCTGAAGAAGGCCGTGGACGTGAACGCCACCGTGGCCCGCGAGGGGCTGGAGTTCGGCGTCGTCGCCCGGCAGATCGCCGTCGGCGGGCAGTTGGTGACCCTGCGCGGCCTCGGCGGCGAGTACACCGAGGTCTATCTGCCGCTGCACGGCGCCCACCAGGCGCACAACGCGGCCGTCGCGCTCGCCGCCGTCGAGGCGTTCTTCGGCGTCGGGGCGCAGCGCCCCCGGTCGCTGGACATCGACACCGTGCGCAAGGCGTTCGCCGCCGTCGCCTCGCCGGGGCGGATGGAGGTGGTGCGGCGCTCGCCGACCGTGGTGCTGGACGCCGCGCACAATCCGGCCGGCGCGCGGGTCACCGCCGAGGCGGTCGGGGAGGCCTTCGAGTTCAGCCGGCTCATCGGCGTGGTCGGCGCGAGCGGCGACAAGAATGTGCGAGGGCTCCTGGAGGCCTTCGAGCCGGTCTTCGCCGAGGTCGTCGTCACCCAGAACTCCAGCCACCGCGCGATGGACGCCGACGAGCTGGCGGGCATCGCCGTCGAGGTGTTCGGCGAGGACCGCGTCCAGGTCGAGCCGCGGCTGCCGGACGCCCTGGAGGCCGCGATCACACTGGCCGAGGAGGACGGCGAGTTCGCGGGCGGCGGTGTGCTCGTCACCGGCTCCGTCATCACCGTCGGCGAGGCCCGACTGCTCCTCGGGAGGGGCTGAGAAACCGTGCGTACGCTCTGTGCTTCGACTCTGATCGGCGAGGTCTTCGTCATCGGCTTCGCCGGACTGGTCGCCATGAAGGACCCCGACCTGTCCACGGGGACGGTGTGGACGGTCAGCGGCATCGCGATGTTCCTGTGCGTGGCGCTGTGCGGCTTCGTGACCCGGCCCGGCGGCGTCGCCTTCGGCTGGGCCCTGCAGACCGCCCTGATCGCCTCCGGCTTCGCCGTGCCGGCCATGTTCTTCCTGGGGGCGTTCTTCGCCGCCCTGTGGTGGGCCTCCGTGCACTACGGGCGGAAGATCGACGAGGCCAAGGCGAGATTCGCGGCGCGGGCCGAGGCTCCCGCGCCCGATGCCGCCTGACCACCGCCCGGCTCCGATTGACGCTGAGTGACGGGCGCCGCGACACGCCCGGTAACCTCAGTCATCACCCGCACAACCGGACATCTCCAAGGGAGCCCCTCGTGACCCAGCGCAGCCTCGTCCTCCTCAAGCCCGACGCCGTCCGTCGTGGCCTGACCGGCGAGATCATCAGCCGTATCGAGCGCAAGGCCGGCTGGCAGATCACCGCGCTGGAACTGCGCACCCTGGACACCGAGACGCTGGAGCAGCACTACGGCGAGCACAAGGGCAAGCCCTTCTACGAGCCGCTGGTCGAATTCATGGCGTCCGGCCCGGTGGTCGCCCTGATCGTCGAGGGCGAGCGGGTCATCGAGGGCGTGCGCGCGCTGGCCGGTCCGACCGACCCGATCGCCGCCGCCCCCGGCTCCATCCGCGGGGACTTCGGTGTGATCGTCCGGGAGAACCTGATCCATGCCTCCGACTCCGAGGAGTCCGCCGAGCGCGAGCTGAAGATCTTCTTCCCGGGCCGGGTCTGAGCCTTTCCGGGACACGCCGGACGGCCCTTTTTTCTGACAGCCCGTCAGCCCGAATGGCCGAGGCGGAGCCGGGCGGTCGCGCAAAAGCGGCCGCCCTGTGGCATATGCGCGCCTGATCGGGGGAACGGATGCCTCCGTTGGCCCGTCTCCACAAGCGAGGCGGTGCGCCATCTGCTGACAATGGCGAAGACCCTCGCGCAGTGTTCGCGAAAGCGCGTCTACGATGGAAGCCTCCACGCGTCACTGCACCCACTTCGCCAACCTGAAAAGCCCTCAAAAGCTCCTGGGAAGGCCAGTCGAATCCTGATGGGGAACTCAATGTCGTTCATCGGCCGTGACATGGCTGTCGACCTCGGGACCGCCAACACGCTGGTGTACGTCAGGGGTCGCGGGATCGTACTCAACGAGCCGTCCGTCGTCGCGATCAACACCAACACCGGTGGCATCCTCGCGGTCGGCGCCGAAGCGAAGAAGATGATCGGGCGCACGCCCGGCAACATCGTTGCCGTGCGCCCGCTGAAGGACGGCGTGATCGCCGACTTCGAGATCACCGAGCGGATGCTCCGCTACTTCATCCTGAAGATCCACAAGCGGCGGTATCTGGCTCGTCCGCGGGTCGTCGTCTGTGTGCCCTCGGGCATCACCGGCGTCGAGCGCCGCGCCGTCATCGAGGCGTCGTCCCAGGCCGGCGCCCGTCAGGTGCACATCATCGAGGAGCCCATGGCCGCGGCCATCGGCTCCGGCCTGCCGGTCCACGAGGCCACGGGCAACATGGTGGTGGACATCGGCGGCGGCACCACGGAGGTCGCGGTCATCTCGCTCGGCGGCATCGTCACCGCCCAGTCCATCCGCGTCGCGGGTGACGAGCTGGACAACGCGATCATCCAGCACGTGAAGAAGGAGTACAGCCTTCTGCTGGGTGAGCGCACTGCCGAACAGATCAAGATCACGATCGGTTCCGCGTACGACCTCGACTCCGACGAGCACACCGAAATCCGCGGCCGGGACCTCGTCTCCGGGCTGCCCAAGACCGTCGTCATCTCCGCCGCCGAAGTACGCAAGGCGATCGAGGAGCCGGTCAACGCGATCGTCGACGCCGTCAAGACGACCCTCGACAAGTGCCCGCCGGAGCTGTCCGGCGACATCATGGACCGGGGCATCGTCCTGACCGGCGGCGGCGCGCTGCTGCGCGGGCTCGACGAAAGGCTGCGCCGGGAGACCGGCATGCCGATCCACATCGCCGAGGACCCGCTGGACAGCGTGGCGCTCGGCAGCGGCAAGTGCGTCGAGGAGTTCGAGGCGCTCCAGCAGGTGCTGGACTCCTCGCCCCGCAGATGACGTAACACTTCGGTTCCGCCGTACGAGACGATCTCCTCTCGTGCGGCGGATCGTTGATATAGAGGCTTCAGTACCTCAAGTACCTCAAGTACCTCAAGTACCTCAAGTACCTCAAGTACCGAATCACCTGAATTCCCGAACACCGCCACGTAATTCCCGAAATTCCCGAATTCGACGAGGAAGGCACGGCCGCCGCACGTGAGGGACACGAAAGAGAGCCGGCTGCTCCTGGTGCTGCTGATCGCCATCGCGTTCGCGCTGATCACGGTGGACATCCGCGGTGGGGAGGACTCACCGGTCGACGGTGCCCGGCAGGCCGCGGCCTCCGTCTTCGGTCCGATCGAGAGCGGGGTGTCCTCCGCGGTCGACCCGGTCGGCAACGCGGTCTCCGCGATCCGCGACTCCGGCGACCGGCACGACCGCCTCGCCGCACTGGAGACGCAGAACGCCGCCCTGAAGGCGAAGCTCGGCAGCGACGAGCGCGGCCGCAGCAGGCTCAAGCAGTTCGACAAGATGCTCGGGCTGGCCGGCGCCGGACAGTACGGAATCAAGGGCGCCCAGGTCATCGCCATAGGAGCCGCCCAGGGCTTCTCCTGGACCATCACCATCGACGCCGGCGCCAACGACGGCATCAAGCGCGACATGACCGTCCTCAACGGCGACGGCCTCGTGGGACGCGTGACCACCGTCGGCCCGGGGACCGCCACCGTGCTGCTCGCCAACGACCCGGACTTCAGCGTCGGCACCCGGATGGAGGCCGGCGACGAACTCGGCTTCGCCTCCGGCCAGGGAAACCGCCCCCTGCGCGTCGAACTCCTCAACGGCAAGGCCGACGTCAAGAAGGGCGACCGGCTGGTCACCTTCGGCTCCCAGGCCGACAAGCCGTTCGTGCCGGGCGTGCCCGTCGGCACCGTCACCCGCGTCGACCCCAACGGCGGCGACATCACCCGCATCCTCGACATCACACCGTTCGTCAGCTTCACCAAGCTCGACATCGTCGGCGTCGTCGTCCAGGCCCCGCAGAAGGACCCGCGCGACACGGTGCTCCCGGACAGGCAGAAGCCGAAGCCCACGCCCACCGTGACGGTGACCGTGACCCCGTCCGCCGGAGCACCCGTCGACGGCGAGGCCCAGGGCGGCGAGGCCCAGGACGGCCAGGCACAGGACGGCGGGAGCGGACAGAACGACCAGGCAGAGCAGAACGAGCAGACCGAGCAGTAGGAGTTCTCACCCCATGCGCGTCAACCGGATCCTGCTGTCCGTCGCCCTGGTCGTCGTCGCCCTGGTGATCCAGGTCAGCGTCCTCGCCCGCCTCCACCTGCCCGGCGCCGTCCCCGACCTGCTGCTGCTCACCGTCCTCGGCCTCGCCCTGGTCTACGGCCACGTGGGCGGCGCCCTCGTCGGCTTCGGCGCCGGACTCCTCGCCGACCTCGCCCCGCCCGCCGACCACGCCGCCGGCCGCTACGCCCTGGTGCTCTGCGTCGTCGGCTACCTCGCCGGCCTCGCCAAACCGGACAACGGCCGGCTCAGGTCGGCCACCGGACCCATGGCCGTGGTCGTCGCCGCCGCCATCGGCACCACCCTGCTCTACGCCGGCGTCGGCGCCCTCGTCGGCGACACCGCCGCCCGCCATGTCGGCCTGCCCAGCCTGGTGTTCACCGCCGCCCTCTACGACCTGCTGCTCGCGCCCTTCGTCGTCCCCGGCATCATGGCCCTGGCCAGACGCGCCGAGAACGACCCCCTGGCCGACACCGGCTCCGCCGCCCCGAAGTCCGACCTCTCCACCGGCTGGCTCTCCGGGGGCACCGGACTGCGCATCGGCGGCCAGCGCAACGGACTGCGGGTCAGGGCGGCACGGGCGCGGGTCGCTCGGGCCGGACGCATCAAGGGGGTCAAGCGGCTGTGACGACGAACGCCCACCCGTACGACCGCGCCGACACGTACACACACTGAGAGGGGGAGACAGCAGCAGTGACCAACATCCCCGAGACCGGCCGCAGCACACGCGTCCAGACCCGGCTCGTCGTCATCCAGATCCTCGTGCTCTCCCTCCTCGCCACCCTCGGCGGCCGGCTCTGGTACCTCCAGATCCGCCAGGGCGACGAGTACGCCAAGGAAGCCTCCGGCAACCACGTCCAGCAGGTCGTCCAGCCCGCCACCCGCGGCTCGATCCTGGACGCCCGCGGCGTGCCCCTCGCCGACAACGAGACCCGCCTCGTCGTCTCCGCCTCCCGCACCGACCTGCTGAAGATGAAGGACGACGGCAGGGCCGTCCTCACCAAGCTCGCCGGCGTCCTCGGCATGAAGCCCCAGGACGTCATGGACAAGGTCCGGCTGTGCGACGCCAAGACCCCGCAGCCCTGCTGGAACGGTTCGCCCTACCAGCCGATCCCCGTCACCGACGAGGCCACCGCCAAGCAGGCCCTGCAGATCCGCGAGCGCGCCGAGGACTTCCCCGGCATCACCGCCGAACCCATGGCCGTACGCCGCTACACCGCCCCCGGCAAGTCCAACACCGCCCAGGTCCTCGGCTACCTCTCACCGGTCACCGACGAGGAGATCCAGAAGGCGCAGGACACCGACTCGCCCTTCCTGCGCTCGGACCAGGTCGGCCGCTCAGGACTGGAACGCGAGTACGACAAGGCACTGCGCGGCAAGGCCGGCGTCACCCGCTACGAGGTCGACAACCTCGGCCGCGTCATCGGCCAGTCCGAGTCCACCCCCGGTATCCCCGGCGCCAACCTCGTCACCAGCATCGACGCCCGCGTCCAGCGGGTCGCCGAGTACGAGCTGAACGAGGCGATGAAGGCCGCCCGCAAGGAGATGGACCGCAACACCAACCGGCTCTACGAGGCCGACGCGGGTGCCGTCGTCGTCATGGAGGCCAAGACCGGCCGCGTCGTCGCCATGGCCTCCAACCCCGACTACGACCCCAACGCCTGGGTCGGCGGAATCTCCGCCAAGGACTACAAGAAGCTCACCGGCAAGGACTCCAACTACCCGCTCCTCAACCGCGCCACCCAGGGCCAGGCGGCCCCCGGCTCGGTCTTCAAGGTGGTCTCCTCGGCCGCCGCGGTGGAAGCCGGCTACGACTTCGACGGCAACTACGACTGCTCCAGCTCCTACTCCGTCGGCAACCAGGTCTTCAAGAACTTCGAGTCCGCCAGCTACGGCCCGATCAGTATCGGCCGCGCCCTGGAACTCTCCTGCGACACCGTCTTCTACCGCCTGGCGCACGACGAGTGGAAGAAGGACGGCGGCGCCAACGCCAAGAAGCCCAACGACTACTTCTACAAGGCCGCCCACCAGTTCGGCCTCGGCAAGGAGACCGGCATCGACCTCCCCAACGAGGTCGCCGGCCGCGTCCCGGACCGCGAGTGGAAGCAGAAGTACTGGGAGGCCAACAAGGACGCCTGGTGCAAGACCGGCAAGAAGAACGGCTCCTACGTCGAGCAGCTCGCCTACGAGGGCTGCCTCGAAGGCAACAGGATGCGCGCCGGTGACTCCATCAACTACTCCATCGGCCAGGGCGACACCCTCGTCACCCCCATCCAGATGGCCACCATCTACGCGGCCCTCTCCAACGGCGGCACCCTCTACGACCCCACCATCGGCAAGGCGGTCGTCAGCCCCGACGGCAAGGAGGTCAACGAGATCAAGCCCGAGGCCCACGGCAAGCTGCCGCTCAGCAAGGCCACGCTGGCCAAGATGGACGAGGCCCTCGCAGGCGTCGCCACCCGGGGCACCGCCGCCTGGCGGTTCGCGCAGGTCGGCTGGCCGCAGGAGAAGATCCCGATGCACGCCAAGACCGGTACGGCCGAGGTCCACGGCAAGCAGACCACCTCGTGGTTCGCCACGTACACCAAGGACTACTCGATCGTCATGACGATCTCCCAGGGCGGTACGGGCTCCGGCGCCTCCGGCCCCGCCGTCCGCAACATCTACGACGCGCTCTACGGCGTCTCGGACAGCGGCGAGATCGACCAGAAGAAGGCACTGCTGCCCCAGCCGCAGGCGAAGCTGCCGACCATCAAGGCGGACGGGACCATCCCCGCACCGAAGATCTCCAAGGACTTCGTCAAGGACCTCCAGCCCGACGAGAAGGCCTCCCCGGAGGACGAGTACGCCGCCGTCGACGAACAGCCCCAGGAGGCGACGGCCCCCAACCAGAACGGGGCGAACCGTGACACTCGCCGGCGCCGACGGCGCGGCGGCACGGGCCGGCGCGGCAGCGGAAACAGAAACGGAAGCCGGAGGGCACGCGCATGACCGGGGCCAACAGCTTCCAGGTCTCCGGATACGGCCCCGAGAAGGCCGGCTGGACCAGGCTCCTCGCCCGCCACTCGCTGGCCCGGCGCCTCGACTGGCCGATACTGCTGGCCGCCCTCGCGCTCTCCCTGATGGGCTCGCTGCTCGTCTACTCCGCCACCCGCAACCGCACCGAACTCAACCAGGGCGACCCGTACTACTTCCTGACCCGGCACCTGCTCAACACCGGCATCGGCATCGCCCTGATGATCGCCGTCGTCTGGCTCGGCCACCGCGCCCTGCGCACCGCCGTACCGGTCCTGTACGGCGCGTCCGTGTTCCTGATCCTGCTGGTGCTCACACCGCTCGGCTCGACCATCAACGGCGCCCACTCCTGGATCAAGCTCCCCGGCGGCTTCTCCCTGCAGCCCTCGGAGTTCGTGAAGATCACGATCATCCTGGGCATGGCGATGCTGCTCGCCGCCCGCGTCGACGCGGGGGACCGGCCCCACCCGGACCACCGGACCGTGCTCCAGGCACTGGGCCTGGCCACCGTGCCGATGCTCATCGTGATGCTCATGCCCGACCTCGGATCGGTCATGGTCATGGTCATCATCGTGCTGGGCGTGCTGCTCGCCTCCGGCGCCAGCAACCGCTGGATCTTCGGCCTGCTCGGCGCCGGAACCCTCGGCGCGCTCGCCGTCTGGCAGCTCGGCATCCTCGACGACTACCAGATCAACCGCTTCGCCGCCTTCGCCAACCCGGCGCTCGACCCCGCGGGCGTCGGCTACAACACCAACCAGGCCCGCATCGCCATCGGCTCCGGCGGCCTGACCGGCTCCGGCCTCTTCCACGGCTCGCAGACCACCGGCCAGTTCGTACCGGAACAGCAGACCGACTTCGTCTTCACGGTCGCAGGCGAGGAACTGGGCTTCCTCGGCGCGGGCCTCATCGTCGTCCTGCTCGGCGTGGTCCTGTGGCGCGCCTGCCGGATCGCCCGCCACACCTCCGACCTGTACGGGACGATCGTCGTCGCCGGCATCGTCGCGTGGTTCGCCTTCCAGACCTTCGAGAACATCGGCATGACGCTCGGCATCATGCCCGTCACCGGCCTGCCCCTGCCCTTCGTCTCCTACGGCGGCACCTCCATGTTCGCCGTGTGGATGGCGGTCGGGCTGCTCCAGTCGATCACGGTGCAGAGACCGATGTCCGCCTGAGCGCGGGCCGCCGACCGGGGCCGGGCGGGGCCGGGCGGGCAGGTCCGGGCGGTACGGGGGACCACCCTCGCCGGGTTAGGCTGGATGGTCCCCCTGTCAGCACACAAAGGTCCCGTGAGATGCCTGCCGAAGCCGCCCAGGCCGCCGAGTCCGTGTTTCCGCAGCTCGAGGCTCTGCTCCCGCACGTGCAGAAGCCGATCCAGTACGTCGGCGGTGAACTCAACTCCACGGTCAAGGACTGGCAGTCCTGCGACGTGCGCTGGGCCCTGATGTACCCCGACGCCTACGAGGTCGGCCTGCCCAACCAGGGCGTCATGATCCTCTACGAGGTCCTCAACGAGCAGCAGGGCGTCCTCGCCGAGCGCACCTACAGCGTGTGGCCGGACCTGGAGGCGCTGATGCGGGAGCACTCCGTCCCGCAGTTCACCGTCGACAGCCACCGCCCCGTGGGCGCCTTCGACGTGTTCGGCCTCTCCTTCTCCACGGAGCTGGGCTACACCAACATGCTGGCCGCCCTGGACCTGGCCGGCATCCCGCTGGAGTCCAAGGACCGCGGCATCGACGACCCGGTCGTCCTGGCCGGCGGACACGCGGCCTTCAACCCCGAGCCGATCGCCGACTTCATCGACTGCGCGGTCATCGGCGACGGCGAACAGGCCGTCCTGGAGATCACCGCGATCGTCCGCGCCTGGAAGGCCGAGGGCCGCCCCGGCGGCCGCGAGGAGCTTTTGCTGCGCCTGGCCAGGACCGGCGGGGTGTACGTCCCCGGCTTCTACAACGTCGAGTACCTCCCGGACGGCCGTATCGCCCGCGTCGTCCCCAACCGCTCGGGCGTGCCGTGGCGCGTCTCCAAGCACACCGTGATGGACCTCGACGAGTGGCCCTACCCCAAGCAGCCCCTCGTCCCGCTCGCCGAGACCGTCCACGAGCGCATGTCCGTGGAGATCTTCCGCGGCTGCACCCGCGGCTGCCGCTTCTGCCAGGCCGGCATGATCACCCGCCCGGTGCGCGAGCGCTCCATCACCGGCATCGGCGACATGGTCGAGAAGGGCCTGAAGGCAACGGGCTTCGAGGAGGTCGGCCTGCTCTCCCTCTCCTCCGCCGACCACTCGGAGATCGGCGACATCGCCAAGGGCCTCGCGGACCGGTACACGGAGGACAAGATCGGCCTGTCCCTCCCCTCCACCCGCGTGGACGCCTTCAACATCGACCTCGCCAACGAACTGACCCGCAACGGCCGCCGCTCCGGCCTGACCTTCGCCCCCGAGGGCGGCTCCGAGCGCATCCGCAAGGTCATCAACAAGATGGTCTCGGAAGAGGACCTGATCCGCACCGTCGCCACCGCGTACGGCAACGGCTGGCGCCAGGTGAAGCTGTACTTCATGTGCGGCCTGCCGACCGAGACCGACGACGACGTCCTCCAGATCGCCGACATGGCCACCCGGGTCATCGCCAAGGGCCGCGAGGTCTCCGGCTCGGGCGACATCCGCTGCACCGTCTCGATCGGCGGCTTCGTCCCCAAGCCCCACACCCCCTTCCAGTGGGCGCCGCAGCTCTCCGCTCAGGAGACGGACACCCGCCTGCAGAAGCTGCGCGACAAGATCCGCGGCGACAAGAAGTACGGCCGCTCCATCGGCTTCCGCTACCACGACGGCAAGCCCGGCATCGTCGAGGGCCTCCTCTCCCGCGGCGACCGCCGCGTCGGCGCCGTCATCCGCGCCGTCTACGACGACGGGGGCCGCTTCGACGGCTGGCGCGAGCACTTCTCCTACGACCGCTGGATGGCCTGCGCCGACAAGGCCCTGGCCCCCTTCGGCGTCGACGCCGACTGGTACACCACCCGCGAACGCGGCTACGAGGAGGTCCTCCCCTGGGACCACCTCGACTCCGGCCTCGACAAGGAATGGCTCTGGGAGGACTGGCAGGACGCCCTCGACGAAACAGAGGTCGAGGACTGCCGCTGGACACCGTGCTTCGACTGCGGGGTGTGCCCTGCCATGGACACGGAAATTCAGGTCGGTCCGACGGGCAGGAAGCTGCTGCCACTGACGGTCATGAAGTCTGGCTGACCAGCGGCGATGCGATTCGGCTGGTGGCCGAGGCGCTCGCCGACGAGCCGAGAGCATCGCTCGTTGTCGGGTGTGGTTCCCGGATGGGTGAGCGGCTTTCCTGTTCCGGAAAGACGGGGATCTTGACCCCGCTGCCCGCAGGCCGGAAGCATCGGTCGGGACACCGACCGTCGAGGTGAGGGGGAAGCCGTGGGCGCACCGCTGCGGAAGCTGTCGGGAGACCCGGACTGCAAGAACGGCACGTGCCCGACGCTTTGGGGTACGGACGACGGCAAGAACTACGTGGTGCAGGGATACGTGATCACAGACACCGAGCGGCTGACGCAGCTCGACATGCCCCGGGGGGAGAGACGGCCGTCCTGATCCCGGCCGCAGTCCTTGAGGAGTACTTCAGTGCTCACGGGTGAGGAGTTCGGCCGTCTCTTCGAGAGCTTCGAGCGTACGGCCTTCCGGCTGGAAACCCTTGCGGTCTACGACGTGGAGGAAGAGCGCGAGGAGTTCGCGCGGTTCCTGGCTGGTGAAGACATGGGGCCGGACTGGGACGACAACCCGTGGGTCCGCTCGATGACGGACAAGGGAAAGAGCGTGTCGCGCGTGCATGTCCTGCGCTCTCCGCTGACGGACTACCTCCGGTACGAACTGGCCGCATACCCCGGCAACATCAAGGCGGGCGAGTCGATCGGGATCATCGATCTCGCCGAGCAGGAAGTAACGGCCTTGCCTGATCACGACTTCTGGCTCTTCGACAACCGCGACGTGTACCGGATGCACTACACCGTCGAGGGCAAGTTCGTCGGCGGTGAGCTGTTGCCCGCCGACCGGCTCGCGGAGTACCGGAGTCACCGAGACATGGCGCTCGCTCACGCCGTGCCGTTCGCGTCCTACTGGGAGCGGCACCACTGATCACGGACTCGATCGGGAAAGCCCTGCGGGCGCTGCGGGCGGCATCGGGACTGACCGGTGACGCGGTGGCCCGCAGGGCTTCCATGTCCGCGGGGAAACTGTCGAAGATCGAGAACGGGCGGACCCTGCCCACCATTCAGGATGTCGACCTGCTCCTGTCCGCGCTCGGCGTCTCGGACGTCGTGAAGGAGCAGTTCCTCGCATCTGCCCGAGCCGAGGTCACCGAGGCCACAGCGTGGCGTCTGCTGCGTCGTATGGGTCCGTGGAAGCACCAGAACGCCATCAAGGCCATCGAGGCCAACACGGCTGCTCTCAGGCTGTTTCAGGGGCAACTCGTCCCCGGACTGCTCCAGACACCGGAATACGCCACGGCGGTGTTTTCCCTGCCCCCGGCTCTGCCGGACGAGACCAGGAGCCGGACCGTGGCCGCGCGCATGGAGCGACAGTCGACGCTCTACGAAGCCGGCCGGTCGTTCTGCTTTGTGATCTGTGAGCACGTCCTGCGATGGCTGATCTGCGAGCCGGCCGTCATGGCCACCCAACTGGACCGACTCGTCTCCCTGTCCCGGCTTCCCAACGTGACCGTTGGCGTAGTGCCCCTGACTGGTCGGATGCCGGACTTCCCCATGACGTGCTTCAGCATCCACGATGACCGGCTCGTGATCGTGGAGACCTTCCACTCCGAGATCACGACACGGGACCCCAGGGACATACAGATGTACCTCGACACCTTCGAGCGGTTCGCTGATGCGGCGCTCTTCGGCGATGACATGCGCGCCCTGGTCGAAAGCATCCGGGACGAGTTCTTGCCCCAACAGGAAAGAACGTAGAACCGCGGCACCGGAGCCTCAAGGATGGATCGCAGCGAGATCCACGCTGGGAGGCCGTACGAGATGAGTGAACCGAAGACGACGATGGCGGGGCCGGTGCACCTGACGGCTCCGGTCGGGGAGCCGGACGCCGTGGCCGGCTGCGGCGTATGCCTCGGTATCGCTGTGGCTCGGACCAACGCGCGATCGGTCGGGGACTACTCGAAGGTATCCGATGCGAACGTGGTTCTGCGGACACACCTGCGGGAAGGCCACGGTGCCGAGTGATGGACATGCAGACGTGGCGAGACGGCCGCACGACGGCCGAACGGGCGACCTCTGTGTTACAGGATGGCCTTGCGGCTCTTGGCCGCCCAGACAGGGCGTGGGAGGCGCTGCGCCCTGTCGTCGCCCACAACGGCACGCCGTACGTGCACATGGGCATGGTGCGTGCGGATGTCGCCGAGCGGATGGCGGAGGAGCAACCACGATGGGTGGGAACCATCCGTCGCCGAGGCACGTACTCTTGATGGGAGTACGACCGTTTCGACGAAGGACTGAAGAAACTGGGCAAGCGACAGCCCGAAGGCCCGCCGCCCGTTCCCGCGGTGCAGCGCATCCGACTGCGTTACACCAAGCGCGGCCGCCTCCGGTTCACCAGCCACCGTGACTTCCAGCGCGCCTTCGAGCGTGCGCTGCGCCGCGCCGATGTACCCATGGCGTACTCGGCGGGGTTCACACCGCACCCGAAGGTGTCGTATGCCAATGCCGCACCCACCGGCACGGGCAGTGAGGCGGAGTATCTGGAGATCGCGCTCACCGAGGCGCGTGACCCGGAGCGGCTCAGGCTGCTTCTCGACGAGTCGCTGCCCGGCGGGCTCGACATCGTCGACGCGGTCGAGGCCCGGACCTCCGGGCTCGCCGACCGGCTGACGGCCTCCGTGTGGGAGCTGCGGTTGGCCGGTGTGGAGGCCGCGGACGCCGAGCGCGCCGTGGCGGCCTTCAACTCGGCCCCGGCGGTCGAGGTCCAGCGCCGTACGAAGAACGGCGTCCGCACCTTCGACACCCGCTCCGCCGTGGTGAGTCTCGAGAGCCTCACCACGCACGGTTCACCGGCTGATAGGCCGACCGACCAGCCCTGTGCGATACTGCGGCTGGTTGTTCGGCACGTGACGCCTGCCGTACGACCCGACAACGTCCTGTCCGGTCTTCGCGCCGTGGCCGACCTGGCGCCGCCGGTCCCCGCAGCGGTGACCAGGCTGGCGCAGGGGCTGTTCGATGAAGAGACCGGTGCGGTGACCGACCCGCTCGCGCCCGACCGCGAGGCAGAAGCGCCCGAGCCGCAACCGGCCGCCGCTTCCGCCGCCGCGAAGGCGTCGGCGTAAGGAAGGTTCCGCGCAGGGACGCACGCCGTAGCGCCGCCCTCGAACTCGGGAGCCACCTGGGTCGGGCAGCGCACCGACCACAAGACTTTCGCCAGGCCGTGCACGACAAGGGGTACGGAACCGGCGAGACAAGACACGGAGAGCTTCCGAGCGGCGCCCGCGCCCCGGACGGCGGCGATCGCGCATCGCGCGAGCCGCGGACGTCACTGGCGGTCGACATGATCGATGCCGGACCAGGCGCGGCGCCCGGGAGCCTGACGGGAGAAACCCCCGCATGCCCGAACCGACCGAACCCACAGAGTCCTCGACCACCCCGAAGGACTCCGAAGCGAACACCCCCAGCGACACCCTGCCGCCGCGTCGTCGGCGCAGGGCCGCGTCCCGCCCGGCGGGTCCGCCGTCCGGCGCCTCCGACACGCCGGCCGAGACCGTCGCGCCGGCCGAGGTGACCGCTGCGCCCGACGAGGCGGAAGCGGAAGAGACGGAAACGGCTGAAGAGGCGAAGGCCGAAGAGGCTGCCGCCGTGCCCGAGCCGGCTTCGGAGCCCGCGGCCCGGCCGCGGCGCCGTGCGGTGCGCCGCGCCTCCGCTCCCGTCGGGGCCCCGGCGTCGGCGGAGGTCGCCGAGACCGTCGTTCCGGCGTCCGCCGAAGCCGGGACGCCCGCGCCCGCCGGTCCCGAGCCGGCCGCCGAGGCCGTCGAGAGTGCCGCCCCGCGCCGCAGCCGCCGTCGTGCCACGCGCAGTGTGACCTCGCCCACCGAGCCGGCCGCCGCCGAGTCCGCCGAGGAGGCCCCCCGGTCCGTCGAGGCGCCCGCGCCCGCCGCCGAGGCGCCGGTCTCCGAGGACGCCGCGCCCAAGGGCCGTACCCGCCGTCGTGCGACGCGGCGCGTGTCCGCCCCGACCGAGCCGCCCGCCGACGCCGCTGCCGGTGCCGACGTGAGCGAGCCGGCGCCCGCCGCCGAGCCCGCCCCGGCCCCGGAAGCCGCGAAGGCGCCCGAAGCCGCGAAGACCCCGGAAGCCGCGAAGGCGCCCGCGCCCGCCGAGCCGGTCGAGGACGCCGCGCCGCGTCGTGCGCGCCGCCGGTCCACCCGTAAGGCCGCCTCCGGCTTCGCCGCGCCCGCGCAGACCGCCGCCGGAGCCGCCGACGA
Organism: Streptomyces sp. SL06; assembly: GCF_058244745.1. Taxonomy (NCBI): domain Bacteria; kingdom Bacillati; phylum Actinomycetota; class Actinomycetes; order Kitasatosporales; family Streptomycetaceae; genus Streptomyces; species Streptomyces sp. SL06. Next base: position 4,847,298 of record NZ_JBSYOT010000002.1, read on the forward strand.
GGCCGACGCTCCGAAGCGCCCCTCGCGTCCGGCCGTCGCCGTGTTCCAGGCGCCCGTGTTCGCCGAGCCCCAGTTCCAGACGCCCGAGCGGGCCGCGGCCGAGGCCGCCGCCGAGGCGGCCGGTACTCCGGCCGAGAAGCCGGCCGAGGAGAGCGAGGAGTTCCCGGAGGAGCAGTCCGCCGGGGCGCGCCGCCGCCGTCGGCGCCGGGGTGCCGCTGCCGAGGAGCCCACCGAGGACCGGGCTCCCGCCGCCGCCCCGCGGGAGGAGCCGGAGGACAGGACCGGCGCGGACGCCGACGCCGACGCGGACTCCGATTCCGATTCCGATTCCGACGAGTCGGGCGAGGACCAGGACGACGCCGACGGCTCCGAGGAGTCCGGCTCGCGCCGCCGCCGTCGCCGGGGCGGCCGTCGCCGTCGCCGGGGCGACTCCGCCGACGGCGACCCGGCGGACGGCGATGCCGAACAGGACGCCCAGGCCGCCCAAGCCGCCCAAGCCGCCCAGGACACAGAGGACACCGCCGAGCAGGCCGAGGAGGACGCCGAGGAGAGCGACGACTCCTCCGGTGAGAACGGCGGCTCCAGCAGCAGCCGTCGCCGCCGGCGCCGTCGCCGCCGTGCCGGGGACGGCTCCGGCGAGTCCGAGTCGGGCTCCGACGACCCCGAGCGCACCGTCGTCAAGGTCCGCGAGCCCCGCAAGGCGTCCGAGCCGTCCGACGAGGTGCAGTCCATCAAGGGCTCCACCCGTCTGGAGGCCAAGAAGCAGCGCCGCAGGGAAGGCCGTGAGCAGGGCCGCCGCCGCGTCCCGATCATCACCGAGGCCGAGTTCCTGGCCCGCCGCGAGGCCGTCGAGCGCGTCATGGTCGTGCGCCAGTACGGCGAGCGCACGCAGATCGGCGTCCTGGAGGACGGGGTGCTCGTCGAGCACTACGTCAACAAGGAGCAGGCCACCTCGTACGTCGGCAACGTCTACCTCGGCAAGGTGCAGAACGTGCTGCCGTCGATGGAGGCCGCCTTCATCGACATCGGCAAGGGCCGCAACGCCGTCCTGTACGCCGGCGAGGTCAACTTCGAGGCGCTCGGCATGTCGGGCGGGCCGCGTCGTATCGAGTCCGCCCTCAAGTCCGGCCAGTCGGTCCTGGTGCAGGTCACCAAGGACCCGATCGGCCACAAGGGCGCCCGCCTGACCAGCCAGGTCTCGCTGCCCGGCCGTTACCTGGTCTACGTGCCCGAGGGCTCGATGACCGGCATCAGCCGCAAGCTGCCCGACACCGAGCGGTCCCGGCTGAAGACCATCCTCAAGAAGATCGTCCCCGAGGACGCGGGCGTCATCGTGCGCACCGCCGCCGAGGGGGCGAGCGAGGACGAGCTGCGCCGCGACGTGGAGCGGCTCCAGGCGCAGTGGGAGGAGATCCGCAAGAAGGCGAAGAGCAGCGGCTCCAGCGCGCCCACGCTGCTCTACGGCGAGCCGGACATGACGGTCCGGGTCGTGCGCGACATCTTCAACGAGGACTTCTCCAAGGTCGTCGTCAGCGGTGACGAGGCCTGGCAGACCATCCACGGCTACGTGGCCCACGTGGCGCCCGACCTCGCCGACCGGCTCTCCAAGTGGACCAGCGAGGTCAACGTCTTCGCCACGTACCGGATCGACGAGCAGCTCGCCAAGGCGCTGGACCGCAAGGTCTGGCTGCCCAGCGGCGGTTCGCTGGTGATCGACCGGACCGAGGCGATGGTCGTCGTCAACGTCAACACCGGCAAGTTCACCGGTCAGGGCGGCAACCTCGAGGAGACGGTCACCAGGAACAACCTGGAGGCGGCCGAGGAGATCGTGCGCCAGCTCAGGCTGCGCGACCTCGGCGGCATCATCGTCATCGACTTCATCGACATGGTGCTGGAGTCCAACCGGGACCTGGTGCTGCGGCGTCTGCTGGAGTGCCTGGGCCGGGACCGGACCAAGCACCAGGTCGCCGAGGTGACCTCGCTGGGTCTGGTCCAGATGACCCGCAAGCGGGTGGGCCAGGGCCTCCTGGAGTCGTTCTCGGAGACCTGCGTCCACTGCAACGGCCGTGGTGTCATCGTCCATCTGGACCAGCCGGCCTCCGCCGGGGGCGGCGGCGGGAGCAAGCGCCGCAGCAAGCGGGCGCGGGCCGGGGCCGAGCAGCCGCACGAGCACGAGCACGAGGCCGGTGTCGAGACCGGACCGACGGCGGAGCAGGAGGCGGACGCCGAGTCCGAGTCCGAGGTCGCCGCCGAGGTGGCCGAGCCGGTCGCCCTCCCGGCGCCCGACTTCAGCGCGGACGAGGACCTGTACAGCAGCGCGGCCGAGGCCGAGGCCGCCGCCACGCGCGGCCGTGGCCGGCGTCGCAGCAGCCGGCGTGCGTCGGCTCCGGCGGGCGCTCCCCGGGCCGCGAAGGGCGAGGCCGCGCGTGCCGGGGCCCCGACCGCGCAGGACGTCACGGTGCGGGAGGAGGTCGAGCGTCCGGTGCGGCAGGAGTCCGCCGCGGAGGTGCTGGCCGAGCCGGCCGCCGTCGAGGACGCCGTCTCGGGCGCCCCGGCTCCGGCCGCCGCCCAGGCCCCGGCCGCCGAGGCGCCGGCTTCCGAGGAGGCCGCGCCCAAGGGCCGTACCCGGCGTCGGGCCACCCGTAAGGTGTCCGCGCCGGCCGGTTCGCCCGCCGGTGCCGAGGCCGCCGTGCTGACGGTCACGGAGAGCGCGCCGTCCGAGCGGGCTCCCGAGGCCCCGGCCGCCGCGCCGGAGACCGCCGAGGCCGCGGCTTCGGCGGAGCCGTCCGGTCCGGCCGCCGAGAGCGCCGCCCCGGCCCGTCCGCGGCGCCGGGCCGTGCGCAAGCCCACCACCTCCACGACCTCCGAGGACGCGGCCGTCGTGGTCGTCCCGTCCGCGCCGGCGGAGGAGCCCCCGGCGGCGGAGCAGGCCGAGCCGGTGCCGGCGCCCGAGGCGGAGACCGCCGAGGAGACCGCTCCGGCCAAGAAGGCGGCGGCCCGCAAGACGGCCAAGAAGGCGACGGCGAAGAAGGCCGCCACCAAGAAGACCGCGGCCAAGAAGACGACGACCGCGAAGAAGGCCACGGCCAAGAAGGCGGCCGCCAAGACGACGACGGCCAAGAAGACCACGGCCAAGAAGTCGGCGTCGAAGAAGACCGCGGCGGCGGCCCGGCAGGCGCCGTCCTCGGTCTCGGCCACCACCGACGAGGGCTGATCCGGCACCTGTCGCAAAACGTGTGGTCCTGTCCGCCCGGAGTCCGTGCGGACAGGACCACACGTTTCCCCGGACCCCCTCGGGCGCATCATCACCGGGCAGTCGTGTCGCCGCCCCTTCCCCCGCGAGGAGAGAAGACCACGTGCCGGTACTGACCAGGCTCATCCCCTCTCCGCTCGTCGTGGACGTCCGTCCGGGCGCCCTGGACGATCTGGCGAGCGTCCTCGCGGACCAGCGGATCTCCCAGTCCGGGAAGCTGGCCGTGGCGATCAGCGACGGCTCGGGGACGCGGCTGCGCCGGCGGCTTGAGCCGTCCCTGCCCGGCGCCGACTGGTTCGAGGTCGGCGGCGGCACCCTGGACGACGCGGTGCGGCTGGCCGACGGCATGAAGTCGGGCCACTACGACGCGGTGGTGGGCCTCGGCGGCGGCAAGGTCATCGACTGCGCCAAGTTCGCCGCGGCCCGGGTCGGCCTGCCCATGGTCGCCGTGGCCACCAACCTCTCCCACGACGGCATCTGCTCGCCGGTGTCGATTCTGGACAACGACGCGGGCCGTGGCTCGTACGGGGTGCCGGCGCCCATCGCGCTCGTCGTGGACCTCGCGGTGATCCGGGAGGCGCCCATCCGGTTCGTGCGCTCCGGGATCGGTGACGCCGTCTCCAACATCTCCGCGGTCGCCGACTGGGAGCTGGCCCACCGGGTGGGCGGCGAGAAGGTCGACGGCCTGGCCGCGGCGCTGGCCAGGCAGGCCGGGGAGGCCGTGCTGCGGCACCCCGGCGGCTGCGGCGACGACGCGTTCCTGACCGTGCTGACCGAGGGCCTGGTGCTCTCCGGCCTCGCGATGTCGATCGCCGGGCACACCCGGCCCTCCTCCGGGGCCTGCCACGAGATCAGCCACGCGCTCGACCTGCTGTATCCGAGGCGCGCGGCCAGCCACGGCGAGCAGGTGGGCATCGGCGCGGCCTTCGCGACGTTTCTGCGCGGCGACCGCGAGGGCTCCCTCCTCATCGCCGGGACGCTGCGCCGGCACGGGCTGCCGGTGGTGGCCCGGGAGATCGGGTTCGGCGACGACGAGTTCGTACGGGCCGTGGAGTTCGCGCCGCAGACCCGGCCCGGCCGGTACACGATCCTGGAGCATCTCGACCTGTCGGCGGAGCGGGCCGGGCAGGCCTACGCCGAGTACGTGGCGGCGGTCGACGGCTGAGCGGCGGGGCCGCGCCGAGTACGCCGCGGCGGTGGCCGGCCGGGGCGCGGGGCCCGGTTTGACCCCTGTCGTGCGGCCCCGTAATCTTGACCGTCGGCGTGTCGACTGACGCGTCACATCCTCGTAAACCTCTTTCCTTCCGGATGCGGGCCGTCGTGGCCCCGGCCGGGAGAGGCCGTTCGCGTGTTCACCGGGCGGCTGGACTGCGGGGATGCCGTTCTGGAGCGAGAGAGTGAGATCCGCGTGTACGCCATCGTGCGCAGCGGTGGTCGCCAGCACAAGGTTGCTGTCGGCGACATCGTTGAGGTTGACAAGATTTCCACCGCCGGGGTCGGCGACACGGTCGAGCTCTCGACCCTGCTCGTCGTCGACGGCGACGCTGTGACCAGCGACCCGTGGGTGCTGGCCGGCATCAAGGTCCAGGCCGAGGTCGTGGACCACCACAAGGGCCAGAAGATCGACATTCTGCGCTACAAGAACAAGACCGGCTACCGCCGTCGTCAGGGCCACCGCCAGCAGTACACGGCGATCAAGGTCACTGAGATCCCCGCGGCCGCGAAGTAAGGGACTGAGAACAGATGGCACACAAGAAGGGCGCATCGTCCACTCGGAACGGTCGCGACTCCAATGCCCAGCGGCTCGGCGTGAAGCGCTTCGGCGGTCAGGTCGTCAACGCGGGTGAGATCCTGGTCCGCCAGCGCGGCACCCACTTCCACCCGGGCGCCGGCGTCGGCCGCGGCGGCGACGACACGCTGTTCGCCTTGCAGGCCGGTTCGGTGCAGTTCGGCACCAACCGTGGCCGCAAGGTCGTGAACATCGTTCCGGTCGCCTGATCGGAAACTCTCGCGAGGCGGACCTCACTTCCCTCACCAGGGGAAGCGGGTCCGCCTTTCGCGTGTTACCCAAGAGACAATCCCGTAGTAACTGGAGGCACATTCCATGACCACCTTCGTGGACCGCGTCGAGCTGCATGTCGCCGCGGGTAACGGAGGCCACGGCTGTGCCTCCGTCCACCGTGAGAAGTTCAAGCCGCTCGGCGGTCCGGACGGCGGCAACGGCGGCCGGGGCGGCGACGTGATCCTCACGGTGGACCAGTCGGTGACCACGCTCCTCGACTACCACCACTCCCCGCACCGCAAGGCCACGAGCGGCAAGCCCGGCGAGGGCGGCAACCGCTCCGGCAAGGACGGGCAGGACCTGGTCCTGCCCGTGCCCGACGGCACCGTGGTCCTCGACGGGGCGGGCAACGTCCTCGCCGACCTGGTCGGCCACGGCACCTCGTACGTCGCCGCGCAGGGCGGCCGGGGCGGCCTCGGCAACGCGGCGCTGGCGTCCGCGCGGCGCAAGGCGCCCGGTTTCGCGCTGCTCGGCGAGCCCGGTGACGTCCAGGACATCCACCTGGAGCTGAAGACCGTCGCCGACGTGGCGCTGGTCGGCTACCCGAGCGCCGGCAAGTCCTCGCTGATCTCCGTGCTCAGCGCGGCCAAGCCGAAGATCGCCGACTACCCCTTCACGACGCTCGTGCCGAACCTGGGCGTGGTGACGGCGGGCGAGACCGTCTACACGATCGCGGACGTCCCCGGCCTCATCCCGGGCGCCAGCCAGGGCAAGGGCCTCGGCCTGGAGTTCCTGCGGCACGTGGAGCGGTGCAGTGTGCTGGTGCACGTCCTGGACACGGCGACCCTGGAGTCCGAGCGCGACCCGGTCTCCGACCTGGATGTCATCGAGGCGGAGCTGCGCGAGTACGGCGGGCTGGACAACCGGCCCCGGATCGTCGTCCTCAACAAGATCGACGTACCCGACGGGCAGGACCTCGCGGAGATGGTCGGGCCGGACCTCGAGGCGCGCGGCTACCGGGTCTTCGAGGTGTCGGCGGTGGCCCATACGGGACTGAAGGAGCTGTCCTTCGCGCTGGCCGAGCTGGTCGCCAAGGCGCGTGCCGCCCGGCCGAAGGAGGAGGCGACGCGGATCGTCATCCGGCCCAAGGCCGTGGACGACGCCGGCTTCACCGTGACCCGCGAGGAGGACGGCCTGTTCCGGGTGCGCGGTGAGAAGCCCGAACGCTGGGTGCGCCAGACCGACTTCAACAACGACGAGGCCGTCGGCTACCTCTCCGACCGGCTCAACCGCCTCGGTGTCGAGGAGCGGTTGATGAAGGCGGGTGCCCGGGGCGGCGACGGCGTGGCCATCGGCCCCGAGGACAACGCGGTCGTCTTCGACTGGGAGCCGTCGGTGACGGCCGGTGCGGAGATGCTCGGCCGCCGCGGCGAGGACCACCGCTTCGAGGCGCCCCGCCCGGCCGCCCAGCGCCGCCGGGAGCGGGACGCCGAACGGGACGAGGCGCAGCAGGAGTTCGACGGCTTCGAGCCGTTCTGATCCGCGGCCGGTGCGACCGGCTCGGGCGGGATGTCCTCCGCTATGGCAGCGGCCATGTCATGGCGGACAGGTCGACCCAGCCCGGCCGGGGGTCGATGCGGGGCAGTGACAGCGTCAGCACGCCGCCCTCGGAGATCCGCAGGGCGGCCACGTTGAGTGTGGAGGCCGGCAGCGTCTGGAGCACGGCCGGACCGTGGTGCGTGCCGGCCGGGCTCACCGCCGGGTCCAGCACTGCGCTGAGCGGGGTGCTGCCGGCCGTCCAGGGCGAGCCGAAGCCGCGGCCGTCGGCGGTCGCGACCGAGCCGGTCAGCTCGACGCGGTCCCCGTTCAGCCGGTAGCGGGGGGTGTCGCGGTGGGCGACGACCGCCGGGTTGAGCGGCAACGGCTGCCAGACGCGGTCGGCCGGCCGGTGGGTCTGCGCGGGCCGTGGCCCTCTGCCTTCCAGCAGGGCGCCGAGTGTGCCCTGCTTGGCCGCCCTCTGGAGCGCGGCGTCCTTGCGGCTGGTGACGAACTCGTCGAGTACGTCGTCGGGGAGGAGTCCGTAGAGTCTGCCCAGGTCGGGCAGGAGGGCGTCGATGTCGAGTCCCGGCGGGGCCTCGGGGAGCCTGCGCAGGAAGCCGAGGTAGGTGAAGGCGGCGTAGCGCTCCATGAGCCGCCGTGCTCCGGGGCCCTGGCGGGTGCCCAGGTCGAGCAGGTGCAGGTTGAGGTCGAGGTGGTCGCGGTAGTTGTCCGCCTTCTGCCGCAGGGAATCCATGATGGAGGAGCCGTCCTCCCGCTGCCGGTAGAGGTAGACGCGGCGGTCGAGCAGATTGACGCGGCGTGCGGACAGCAGTGCCGGGATGCTGAACCAGGCGTCCTCGAACAGCACGCCCTCCGGGAAGGCCGCCCCGGTGCGCCGCAGGAACGGCATCGAGAACAGCTTGTTCCACACGCTCGCCGAGAACACCAGGTCCGGCAGGCGGGTGATGTCCTCGACGCACTGGTCGCCGTCGCCGAAGTACCGCTTCCAGCGTCCGTAGGGGCGCAGTGGCACGTTGGTGAAGTCGGCGACGACCAGGTCCGCGTCGTTGCCCCGGGCCGAGGCCAGCATGGCCGACAGCCCGTCCGGCACCAGTACGTCGTCGGCGTCGGCGAAGGCGACATGAAAGGCGCGGACCTCGCGCAGGCCGCGGTTGCGGGCGGCCCCGGGGCCGAGGTTGGGCTGGGTGACCAGCCGGACCCGCGGGCGGCGGTCGGCGAAGGCGGCGAGCAGGTCGCGGGTGCCGTCGGTCGAGCCGTCGTCGACCAGGACGACCTGGGTCCGGTCGAGGTTGTCGAGGGCGGCGACCGACGCGAGGAAGCGGGGGAGATGGTCGGCCACGTCGAAGCAGGGGACGACGAGCGCGACGTCGTAGGGGGACTGGTCCGTCATCGATGGCTCCGGTGCTGGGCCGGGCGGGTTCCCGGCCCGGGAAAGACCACCGCCGGTCCCCGTCGTGGGACGGGGACCGGCGCGGCCGGAGAGATCCGGAGGGTGACTCGGGTTGGTGTCCCGGCAGTGCCCGCCGTGACCGGCCGGGCGGTGGTGGTTCAGGCCTCGGCCGAGGCCGACACCTTCGCCGGCGACTCGGACGCGGGCTCGGACGCCGCCTGCTCGGGCACCGTCGCCGTCGCCGACTCGGACGCCGCCTGCTCGGACGCCGCCGCGGCCTCGATGGTGCTGCGGTAGGAGGCCATGACGCGCTCGAAGTCGCGGGTGGAGAGCATCAGCTTGTAGATGATGGCGAGTTCGAACAGCACCAGCAGTACGCCGGCCCCGATCGTCACACCCATGATCGCGCCGGTGATCGGCGCGATGATGAACACCGCCATCTGGAACTCGATGCCGCTCACGAGGTGGGTGCGGATGCGGTGGCTGATCAGGAAGTCCCGGATCCGCGCGTAGCGGCTGAAGCGGCGCAGGAAGGACTCCTGCGTGACCTTGCCGAGTGCGGGCACGGCGGCCTGGCGGCCGGTGTCCGGTTCGCCGGAGGGGTCCTCCGCGTTCTCGGCCTCGGCGGTGATCCGGGCGGCCACCTCACCCTGCGGGGAGCCCGCCTGGTTGACGGCGGAGGCCTTGGCCGCGGCCTGCCGGAGCTTCGTCCGCATGCCCTGGCGCACCTTGAAGATCTGCAGCGCGTCGATGTAGCGGAGCATGTCGAGGAAGACGACGGCCAGTGCCAGCCAGACGAAGGCGACATCCCCGGTCCGCTGGTACTGCCCGCCCATCAGCGCGATGGCACAGATCAGTACGCGGATGCGGTCGAAGACGTAGTCGAGCCAGGCGCCGAACTCCGACCCGTTGCCGGTGAGCCGGGCCAGCTTCCCGTCCATGCAGTCGAGGATGAAGCTCACGTGGTACACGACCGCGCCGACGATCAGCCACAGCCAGTCGCCCTGGGCGAAGCAGGCGGCTGCCCCCAGACCCAGCACGAGGGCCGCCCAGGTGATCTGGTTCGGCGTGACCCTGGTCCACTTGGCGGTCCAGCGCACCAGGGGCGTGGCCACCGGGTCGACAAGGAGGACGGTCCACCAGGCGTCCCGCTTCTTCTCAGTGCGGCTGCGCACTTCGGCGAGCGGAGGTATGTCCATGGTAGGGAGGAAGCCCTTTCGAGGGTGGTCCTCGGCGGGCCGCCGAGGAGCGCGCGGAGATGGTCGGTCGTGCCATGGAGGCGGCCGGGTGACCGGTGCCGTCCCACTGTCGGAGACGCTGTCCGCATAGCACGGTAATCCACAGACGGAATCTCACCGTCGGGTGGTCAGGGCGCCGCCAACCATACGCCGTTACCTCGGGCTTAAGACAATGCTCGCCTGTGAGGAGTTGCGCCGTTCACCGGGCTCTGTGTCATGAATCACATGTGCTGTGGTGGAAAGGTGTGCGATGTCTGGATAATCCGCAAGCGTGTTCCCAGTAAGTGGGCGGGTTAGGCTAATCTGCTCATGAGTCAGCCGCTCCCTTGCGCCGCTGGACCTCAGTAGCCGGGCGCACCTCCGCGACAGGGCCCTCGCTCCCGGGTGTCTCCTGCCTCCGCGAGCCGCGGTTCGGGCTCCCCCAGGCCACGGCCGATGCGAGGGAGTCCGGGCACGGGAGTTCTGATCCCCGACTGTCAGTCCTTGGTAATGGAGGCGTGATGTCCCCGCGCGTGGACGCTGCACCGAGCATCACCGTCGTCGTCCCCGCGTACAACGCAGCGGGAACTCTGGGCCGGACTCTCGACTCCCTGGTCGTGCAGACGTGCCAGGACTTCGAGGCCGTGGTGGTCGACGACGCGTCCCGCGACAGCAGCCGGGCCATCGCGGAGGGTTACGCGGACCGCCTCCCGCACCTGCGGGTCATGGCCCGGGAGACCAACAGCGGCGGCGTCGGCGCCCCCCGCAACGACGGCATTCGCGCGGCGCGCGGAGAGTTCGTCCTGTTCCTGGACTCCGACGACGAACTGCCGGCCAAGGCCTGTGAACGGCTCCTGGAAGTGGCCCGGAACACAGGCGCCGACATCACCGCCGGACGCGCACACCGGGTCAATCTGGAGCGCGGCACCACACATGTCTGGCAGGCCGCGCTCTACGGCGCCGATCGCACCGTGGACGGCATCCGGAGCTGGCCGGAGCTGATCAACGACCCCATCGCCGCCGCCAAGCTCTACCGGCGGGACTTCCTGCTGGCGAACGAGATCTTCTTCCCCGAGGGCGTCTACTACGAGGACACCTTCTTCTCCGCCAAGTCCTACACGCTCGCGTCCGGCATCTCGGTGCTGGCCGAGGCGGTCTACCGGTGGATCTGGGAGGACGCCGCCGAGGGCAGCGCCTCCATCACGAACCGGCGCGGGGAGATCCGCAGCATCACCGACCGAATAGCGGTGCACCGGCGGGCGGACGAATTCCTCCGGGACGCCGGTGCGCAGGACATCAAGGTCTACAAGGACGCCCGGTTCCTCAGCCACGACGTGCGGCTGTACATGGGCGAACTCCGGGAGGGCGACGAGCAGTTCCGCGCCGCCTTCCTGGAACTCGTCTCGGAGTACCTCACCGGGATCGACGAGCGCGCCTACACCCTGTGCGGCCCCCTGGACCGGGTGCGCGCCTTCTATCTGCGCCACCGGCTGGCCGACGGGGTCCTGACGGTCGCCGACTTCGAGCAGCGGCGCGGCGTGGTCTCCACCGACCCCGTGCGCCGCGGCGAGCGCGTCTACTGGTCGGAGCGGCACGCGGACCTCCCCGGCGCGGACGAGTTCCTCGACGTGACCGAACTCGGCCTACAGGACGAGTCGTTCGAGGACTGCAAGCTGTTCAACCAGGTCACCCGCATGTCCCTGGACGGCACCAGGCTCACGGTCGAGGGCGGCATCCTCAACCAGTTCCGCCGCATCGGCGCCGGCGACCCGGTGCAGCTGATGCTCCAGGTACGCGCGAAGGACACCGGCGAGCGGTCCACCGTCGACGTGCCGGACGTTCCGGGTGGACGAGACGCGCCTGTCCTACACGGTCTCGTTCGACCTGACCTCGGCCGTCACCGCGTTCTCGTCGCAGGGCCTCGTCAACCTGAGCATGCAGATCCTCTGGCAGGGCCAGAAGCACACCACCGCCCTGTGCGTCCGGGGTGTCGACCTGGCCCCGCTCGAAGGAGTGCTGGAGCCCGCCGGGCTGCGGCCGGGCGTCAGCGGCAGCGGCAACCTCGTGCTGCGCCCGGTCGAGGAAGTCGTCGACCGGCGTACGCCGCGCAAGGCGCCGGACCCCGAGCAGTGGCAGTGGTGGCGGCAGCGCAGCATGCCGGCGAACGCCGGTGCGCCCGACGCGCCCGCCCTGTCCCTCGTCCTGTTCTGCACCGGCTACGGTGACGCGCTGCGCTCGGCCCTGCGCTCCCTGGCCTGCCAGGACGCCTTCGCCCGCACCCAGGTGCTCCTCGTCGCCGCGGCAGGTGAGACCCCGCCCTCCACCGCCACCGAGTTCGCCGAGGCGTACGACAATGTGAGCGTGGTCCCCACCGGGGACGCCGCGGACCCGCAGGCGCCGCGGCAGGCCGTTCTCGACCGGCTGGCCGGTCCGTACACGGCCTTCATGGACGGCTCCGGCGTGCTGACCGAGGGCGCGCTGTCCCGCCTGCTCGCCGCGGCGGCCGAGGGCGACCCGGACATCGTCGTGGGCGACACCTGGCAGGACTCGGAGGCGCTGCGCGAGGCCGACGTGCTGCTGCACGGCTGCTTCGAGGCCGGGGACCGGACCTTCGACGGCCTCGGCGAGGCGCCCGACCTGCTCTTCGCCGCGTCGCCCGGCGGCAAGCTGTTCCGTACGGGCCTGCTGCGTGAGCACGGCTTCCACGTCGGCGACGGCTGGGACCTCGGCCACATCACCCCGGTCGCCACCGCTCTGCTGAACGCCGGCCGCGTCCGCCTGGTCGACACGCTCGTCTACGGCGTCACCGGCGACGCACGGGCCGGGGTGCCCACCGCCGACCGACGGGAGACGGCCCGAAGCCTGCTGGCGCTCCACGAGGCCCTGACGGAGGCCGTCCCCTCGGCGGATCCGGAGCGGCAGGCCCTGGTCAGGCGCTTCGTGGCCGGCACCTTCCACCCGTACATGTCGGCCCTGCCCAAGATGATGACGGGCGACGAGCTGGCGGCCGTCTACCCGAGGCTGCGCCGCCTCTACCGGGACATACCGGACGAGGTCCTTCTGGATGTCGCCGGACCGAAGGCCCTCATGTGGACGCACCACGCGGTGAAGGCGGACAACTCCCGTGCCTTCACCCATCCGTTCGACGAGATCGCCTACCTTCCCGAGCTGTCGGTGAGCGACGGCGAGGTGCTCTTCCGCAGGCTTGAGGGAGACGTGGAGATCTCCACCCTCCTGCGGGTCGGTTCCCGGTCCGCCCAGGCGGAGTCCGTCCGCCCGGTCGGCGACGCCCTGCGGGTCGAGGGATTCCTGACGCTCGGCCCCGTCGACATCACCGAGGAGTTCGCCAACTCGCTGGAGCTGGTACTCACTTCGCGCCGCGGTCGGGAGTTCACCGTGCCCGCCCGGCAGGTGTACCGCCGCGACCGCTGGCACGTCCGCAAGCAGCGGGACCTGTACGCCGGCTGGCGCGCCGACCTCGGCCGCGAGGAACTGGCCGCGCTGCACGGCGGCTCGTACTCGCTCGCCGTCCGGCTGCACGGCCCGGGTGGCTTCGTCGACATCCCGGTGACCCCCCGGCCCGCGTTCCACCGCTTCAAGGGCGTCGAACACATCGGTGCCTTCCGCTACGAGGTGTCCACGGACGCGCAGAGCGTGGCCCAGGTGCGGGTGGCCCGGCGGCGCTCGGCGGCCGGGGTCCGGGACCGGGTGCGGCGCCTGGCCCGCGAGAGCGGCCGGATCGTCACCCGGCAGCCCGGCTGGCTGCTGCGGCTCCTGTACTGGCTCACCCGGCCCGTGCTCGCCCGCCGCGACATCTGGATCGTGGGCGAGCGGCAGGACACCGCGCAGGACAACGGCCACCACTTCTTCCGGTGGGTGCGCGAGAACCACCCCCGGCGCAACGTCTACTACGTCATCGACGCGGACGCCGCCGACCGCGCGAAGGTCGCCGACTGCGGCAACGTCCTCGCGCTCGGCTCGCTCAAGCACCGGCTCTACCTGCTCAACGCCGCCCGGCTGATATCGCCGTACGACCTGGAGGCGTATCTCGCGCCGCCCACCATGACCAAGGTCAACTACCTGCGCATCTTCGGCGACCTGCTGAAGTACCGCCGGGTGTTCCTCCAGCACGGCGTCACGTACAACGATGTCTCGCAGTCCGCCCACCGGCAGTCCACGAGCGTCGACCTGTTCGTGGCCGCGTCCGAGGACGAGGCCGCCTACATCCGCGAGGAGATGGGATACGCCCCCGAAGAGGTCCAGGCCCTGGGCTTCCCGCGGTTCGACAAGCTGCAGCCCGTCGAGGGGCGGCCCACCGTGCTGCTCATGCCGACGTGGCGCCGCGACATCGTGGTGCCCTCGTACAACCGCAGGCTGCGGCCGCGGGTCCAGTTTCCGGCGTCGGAGTACTTCCGGTTCTTCTCCCGCGTGCTGGAGGACGAGCGGCTGAGGTCCGCGCTGGAACGTTCCGGCGTGCGCCTGGAGTTCTACCCGCACTACGAGATCCGCCCGCACCTGCGCCACTTCAAGGTCGACCACCCCAACATCACGGTCGCCGACCAGACCAGGCGCGGTGTGCAGGAGGCGATGAAGGAGTGCTCGCTCCTCGTCACCGACTACTCGTCCGTCTTCTTCGACGTGGCCTACATGGGCAAGCCCCTCGTCTACGTGCCCTTCGACGAGGACGACTTCTACGGCCGCCACTACCGCCGCGGCTACTTCGACCTGACCCGCGACGGCTTCGGGCCCGTGTGCCGGACGGTGGAGAGTGCCGTCGACGAGATCGTCGCGGCCATCGACCGCGGCTTCTCCGTCGACGAACCGTATGCTCAGCGCGTCGAGGACTTCTTCGGTCAGCGCGACACCGAGAACTGCGCGCGCGTCTTCCGGGCCATCGACGCTCTGGACACGCCGCACCGTGGAAAGGTATGACCCAAGCATGTGGATGATCACAGGCGGCGCCGGGTTCATCGGCGCGCACGTCGTGCGTGCCATGACCGGGGGCGGCCGGAAGGCCGTCGTCTACGACGACCTGTCGACCGGCAGCCGGGACCGGGTGCCGGCCGGGGTTCCCCTGGTGGTCGGCAGCGTGCTCGACGGACCCCGGCTGGAGGCCGCGATCCGCGAGCACGGGGTGACCGGCGTGGTGCACATCGCCGGCAAGAAGCAGGTCGGCGAGTCCGTGGAACGGCCCCTGTACTACTACCGGGAGAACGTCACCGGACTGCAGACCCTCCTGGAGACGATGCGGGCGACCGGCGTCGACCGGCTGGTCTTCTCCTCGTCCGCGGCCGTGTACGGCATGCCGGACGTGGACCTGGTCACCGAGGAGACCGACTGCCGGCCGCTGAGCCCGTACGGCGAGAGCAAGCTCGTCGGCGAGTGGCTGATCAACGCCGCCGCGCGCGCCCACGGCCTGCGCGGCGCCTCCCTGCGGTACTTCAACGTCGCCGGTGCCGCCACCCCCGAGCTGGCCGACTCCGGTGTCTTCAACCTCATCCCGATGGTCTTCGAACGGCTGGACGCGCACGAGGCCCCGCGGATCTTCGGCGACGACTACGCCACGCCGGACGGCACCTGCGTCCGCGACTACATCCACGTCGAGGACATCGCCGCCGCCCACCTGGCGGCCGCCGTCCGGCTGGAGGAGGCGCCGGCGGGCACCGCCCTCACGCTCAACATCGGGCGCGGCGAGGGCAGTTCCGTACGCGAGATGGTGGACCGCATCCTCAAGGTCACCGGCAGGCAGGACGTCGACGCGCAGGTGACCGGGCGCAGGCCCGGCGACCCGGCCCGCGTCGTCGCCTCCGCCGACCGCGCCCACGCGGAACTCGGCTGGTCGGCCGGGCACGGTCTGGACGACATGATCGAGTCCGCGTGGCAGGGCTGGTGCCACCGGCGCGGCTGAACGAACCGACGGGCTGATGGCTTTCGCCGCCCGCCGCGGCACCCCCTAGGCCGGATGCCCCGGCCGTTCCGGCTCCGGGCGGGCGGGCGGCGTGGTCCGCGCCGGTGCCGAGCGCCGTGGGCCGGGGACCTCCGCGGCCAGCCGTCTGGCCCGCCGCGCCCGGTGCTCCCCGGCCGCCGCGCCCAGGGCGTGCACGGCGTCGGCGAAGCGCTGCTGGGACGGAGGCTCGGAGGGGCCCAGCAGACGCAGGGCCAGCGCGGCGCGGGCCTCGGACAGTTCGTCCCGCTCCGGGCGGCGGACCGCCGCCAGCAGCGCCGGGATCCCGGCCGCGTCCGGCGTCAGCACGGTCGCGGCCGCCACCGTCGGGAACGACTTGCGGAACACGTCCTCGGCCAGCCCGCTGGTGTTGGCCACCGCGTATGGCTTGCCGCTCGCCAGGAAGTCGCTGATGACGCTCGACACATCGCTGATCAGCAGGTCGGCCCCGTTGAAGCAGGTGTAGAGCGGCGGCCCGGCGTCCGTGACGACCTGGTGCTCCCAGGCCGGCAGCGAGGCCCAGTACGCCTCCTCCCAGGCGGCCGTCGCGCGCAGCACCGCGTCGGCCCGCCCCGGCCACGGCGCCTGCTGGCGCAGCATCCGCTCCACCTGGTCGGCGGCGGCGCGGAAACCGTCCGTCGTGAGCCGGTCCAGCTCAGCCGTCCGCCGGGACAGCTCGGCGGTCGCCGACGCCGGCGGCCGGGGCCCGCCGCGCCGCCGGTTCGCCGCCCGTACCAGATCCCGGATGCGCAGATCGGCGGCGCGTGCCCGCGGGTCCACCGATCCGGTGAGCGGATGCGGCCTGTACAGCAGCCGCACACCCGGGTCCGCGAGCAGCGCCCGTACGAGGTTCTCGCCGGCCTCGATCACCGAGGTGTTGCCGGGGTTGCCGTCCCAGCCCTCCCAGGTCGGCGCGTACAGGACGGTCGTGCGGGCGCCGGGAGCGGGCGGTCCGGCGTACGGCCGTACGGCGTCCAACTGCGGGCGGCCGATCTCCACCACGTCCTTGTCCTCGACGCCGACCTCGGCCAGCGCGTACCGCTCGCGGGCCTCGGGGCCGGCCACCCACACCTCGTCGTACGCCTTCGCGTACGGGTTGCACGAGGACAGCTTGTCGCTCTCGCCGTGGTTGACGAAGGCGTGCTTGATCGTCGGGATGCGCAGGATCTGCGAGGTCTTCCCGGAGTTCGAGGGGTGCAGCAGGACCCGGAGCGTGGAGTGTTCGAGGCGCATCAGCGTCGAGACCTTCGGCAGGCACACGACCGGGATGTCGGTCGCCGCGATCCGCTGCACCATGAGCCGCTCCCGCAGCACGATCACCGGCCGCCCGTCCAGCCGCGCGAGGGGCTCCAGCCACATGTTGGCCTGGTACGCCGAGGACGCCCCGCCCGAGAAGTACAGGCCGACGGTGGGCCGGTACTCCGCCAGCCACGCGTCGAACCAGTCGAGCACCTCCTGCTCGCCCGCCGGCCGGCGCCCCGGCAGCAGCCGCGGCAGCAGCAGGCCGAGGCCCGTCACCGCCGCCGTCAGGGACACCGCGAGGCCCGCCGCGCCCCACACCGGCGCGTCGGTGGCCGCCGTGATCAGCAGTCCGGCCGTCGTCGGCAGCCCGAAGGCGGCCAGCCGGTGCCCGGGGCGGCGCAGCAGTTCCGGGGGCGCCGGGGTCGGCCGCAGCGCGGAGACGTCGATGTTCCGGGTCAGCACGGGTGGCGTCCGGGTGCGCCGGACCAGGACGGACGCGGCCTGGATCGCCCAGTGCAGCCCGTAGAAGACGAGCAGGCCGGCGACGAGCGGGACGTACACCGCCTCCCGCTCCTGCTCGCCGACCCGGAGCAGGCCCACCACCAGCAGCAGGTCCCGCAGCACGTGCCGGACGGTGACATCGGCGTGCGACTTGGCGAACGCCGACACCATGCCCCGCTGCCAGCGGTGCAGCGCCCCCTCGGCGGCCAGCGAGCCGACGGTCGCCGCGAGCAGCAGCGGCACGTGCGGCAGCAGCGCGCCCAGCGCCAGCGCGGCGAAGGCGGTCGCCAGCACGCCCAGGACGAGCAGCTTCACGACGGTCCGCCGACCGGGCAGCCGGGGCAGGCGGGAGAAGAGGGACGGGCGGGACGGGCGGGACGGGCGAGGCAGGCGAGGCAGGCGGGGGAGACGGGAACGGCGGGGCAGGGGCAGGGGCACAGAGGTCGCTCCAGGCTTTTCGTGCGTCGGACGCCCGGGTTAACGCGGACCGACGCCCCGACGACACGCGCGTGTTGACCGCACCCTCGCCACGGCGGACACCGCGCCCCTCGTCGCCTCCCCGCCACCCCCTGTCCGCAGCCTGGACCGCGGCGCGGGGTGTGGGCGTCTTCGCGTAGATTGCCTGGCGGGCGCAGGGATCGGCGCGTGTCGACGGGAGAGGCGGACGGGGCCGTGGCAGGGGCAAGGCAGGCCGTGGGCGAGGCCCGCAGGATCGTCGTGAAGGTCGGTTCCTCCTCGCTGACCACCGCGGCCGGCGGTCTGGATGCCGACCGGGTCGACGCGCTCGTCAACGTCCTGGCCAAGGTGCGGGGGGCGGAGAAGGAGATCGTCCTCGTCTCCTCCGGTGCCATCGCCGCCGGTCTCGCCCCGCTGGGCCTGGCCCGACGCCCCAGCGACCTGGCCCGCCAGCAGGCCGCCGCGAGCGTCGGCCAGGGACTGCTGGTCGCGCGCTACACCGCCTCCTTCGCCCGGCACGGCGTCCGCGTCGGCCAGGTGCTGCTGACCGGCGACGACATGAGCCGCCGCGCCCACCACCGCAACGCCGCCCGCACCCTCGACAAGCTGCTGGCGATGAGCGCCTTCCCGATCGTCAACGAGAACGACACCGTCGCCACCGACGAGATCCGCTTCGGCGACAACGACCGGCTCGCCGCCCTCGTCGCCCACCTGGTCCGCGCCGACCTGCTGGTGCTGCTGTCCGACGTGGACGGCGTGTACGACGGCGACCCGAGCCGGCCGGGCACCTCGCGGCTGGCGGAGGTGCGCGACATGGCCGACCTCGCGGGCGTGGACATCGGCAGCGCGGGCAAGGCGGGCGTCGGCACCGGCGGCATGGTCACCAAGGTCGAGGCGGCCCGGATCGCCGCCGCCGCGGGCATCCCGGTGGTGCTGACCAGCGCCGTCCACGCGGCCGACGCCCTGGCCGGGGGCGACACCGGCACCTACTTCCACGCCACCGGCAGACGGTTCGCCGACCGGCTGCTGTGGCTCCAGCACGCCTCCACCCCGCAGGGGGCGCTCGTCCTCGACGACGGGGCGGTGCGCGCGGTCGTCGAGGGGCGCAAGTCGCTGCTGCCGGCCGGGATCGCGGGCGTCGAGGGCGAGTTCGCGGCGGGCGAACCCGTCGAGCTGCGGGACACCACGGGGCGGGCGGTGGCCCGGGGGCTGGTCAACTTCGACGCCAGGGAGATCCCCCGGCTGATCGGCCACTCCACCCGGGAACTGGCACGCGAACTCGGACCCGCGTACGAACGTGAGGTCGTACACAGGGACGATCTGGTGATCCTGCACCCTTAATGGGTCGAAACGTCCCCGAATCGGTGGTGGACGTTCCGCAAAACCGCCCCGCGATCTTGCGTGGCCTGCTCAACTTTCCCCAAGGGACGAGGCCCGGCCGACCACCGGGCCGAGTCGTGTGCGAGAAGGAGGCCGTCGTGAGCGGAGTGCGCCCTGGGACGCCGGCGTCCCGCGGTGGTACCGGCTCCCGAAATGGCACGGGCTCGCGTACCGGTACCAGCGCCCGGCCCGGCGGCACCACCCGCAACGGCACCGCCCGCGCGGCCGGCGAGGAGCGCGCCCTGACCAGCGTCGCGGCCGGCGACCGGTTCCGCGGCGAGGAGCCCGAGCACACCCCGCGCCTGTGGCACGTCACCCTCAGTGTCTCCGGCGCCCGCGCCCCCCTCCCGGAGGTGCGCCGGGCGCTCGAACAGCTCGCGCACGACCACCCCTTCCTGCTGACCAGCCGCTACGCCGACGACCACGCGGAGATCCGGTACTGGGAGGAGGCCCGCGACCTGCACGACGCCGCCGCCGTCGCGCTGCGCCTGTGGGGCGAGCACCGGCAGACCGCGGGGCTGCCGCCCTGGGAGATCGTCGGTCTGGAAGTGATTGACCGGGCCACTTATCACCAGCGCATCGCCGCGGGATACGGGCCGGCCCCGGCGACGCCCGTCGGGGTGCACCCCTTCTGATGCCTCTTCGATGCCTCCTTTGAGGCCTCATTGATGTCCCTTTGCCGCCTGCTTCGAGCCGGTCCGGCCCGTGTCTCGGGGTTTGGGACATCCGGCGGGCGGCCCGGCCCGGCCCATTACGCTTCCCTCATGACCACGCTCTCGCCGTACGACTCGATGTCCCCGGTCACCCGCGCCGCCTACCGGGCCAAGGCCGCCGCGGCCGACCTCGCACCGCTGCCGCGGGCCGCCAAGGACGACGCGCTGCTCGCCGTCGCGGACGCGCTGGAGGTCCGTACGAGCGAGATCGTCGAGGCCAACGCCCAGGACGTGGCCAAGGCCCGCGCCGCCGGGACCAGCGAGGCCGTCGTCGACCGGCTCACCCTGACCCCGGAGCGCGTCCGCGCCATCGCCTCCGACGTGCGGGACGTCGTCGCGCTGCCCGACCCGGTCGGCGAGGTCGTGCGCGGCTCCACCCTCCCCAACGGCATCGACCTGCGCCAGGTCCGGGTGCCGCTCGGCGTGGTCGGCATCATCTACGAGGGCCGGCCCAACGTCACGGTGGACGCCGCCGCCCTGTGCCTGAAGTCCGGCAACGCCGTGCTGCTGCGCGGCTCCTCCTCGGCGTACCAGTCGAACACCGCCCTGGTCCGGGTGGTCCGGGACGCCGTGGGCGGGGCCGGACTGCCCGCCGACGCCGTGCAACTGGTGCCCGGCGAGAGCCGCGAGAGCGTGCGCGAGCTGATGCGCGCCCGCGGCCTGGTCGACGTACTCATCCCGCGCGGCGGCGCCTCCCTGATCAGCACCGTCGTCCAGGAGTCCACCGTCCCCGTCATCGAGACCGGCACCGGCAACTGCCACGTCTACGTCGACGCGCAGGCCGACCTCGACATGGCGGTCGACATCCTGATCAACTCCAAGGCGCAGCGCGTCAGCGTCTGCAACGCCGCCGAGACCCTGCTGGTCCACCAGGACATCGCCGCCGACTTCCTGCCCCGCGCACTGGACGCCCTCGCGGACGCCGGGGTCACCGTGCACGCCGACGAGCGCGTGGCGGCGTATGCCAAGGACTCCCGGGCGACCGTCGTCGAGGCGACCCCCGAGGACTGGGAGACGGAGTACCTGTCGTACGACATCGCGGCGGCCGTCGTCGACTCCCTGGACCGGGCCGTCGAGCACATCCGGCTGTGGACCTCCGGCCACACCGAGGCGATCGTGACGACCTCGCAGCAGGCCGCCCGCCGCTTCACCCAGTTGGTCGACTCCACCACCGTCGCGGTGAACACCTCCACCCGCTTCACCGACGGCGGCCAGTTCGGCTTCGGCGCCGAGATCGGCATCTCCACGCAGAAGCTGCACGCCCGGGGCCCGATGGGGCTGCCGGAACTGACCAGCACCAAGTACATCGTCACCGGTGACGGGCACGTACGGCGCTGACGGGCGGCCCCCGCCCCGAGGGCGCACGCCGGAGGTACGGGGGAGGAGCACGCGCCCCCGACCGCGCCCGTGAACCGAACGGGGCATCCCACCCACCGGATGAATTTCCCCACCGTCTGCCCAAAGCGACCACCCAGGTCTACTCTGGACCCGTGCCGGAGGACGTGGGGGGTACGCCGTTCCCTGACGGCTGGGAGCCCGACGACGACCACGACCGCGGGGTGTCGGACGAAGAGTTCGCCTCCGTGGTCTTCGACGAGGCCTTCGTCCGGGCGGCCGTGGCGCACGAGCCGACCGCCGTCGAACGCCTCCTGGCCGCCGCACAGGCCAGAGCCGAGGCCACCGAGGCGGAAGCGGCCCGCCGGGGCCGCAGCAGGGCCGAGCGCTTCGACGACGGATACGGCGATTTCGGCCATGATCCCGACCTCGACGACCCGGACGACGACCGCGACCCCCTCGACCGCCCGTACGGCGCTCCCGCGGCGTACGGCAAGCAGGTCCGCTGGCACCGGCCCGTCGCCTGGATGCTCGCCCTCGTGATGGGCATCGGCATGGTCGCGCTGGCCTTCGTGGCCGTCTACCGGGGCGCGTCCTCGGGCGGCGGCACACAGCAGGTGCCGCCCCCCGCCTCCACCGGACCCGAGCAGGGCGGCAGTGCCACCCCCTCGGCCTCCGCCGACTACTCCCAGCCGGCCGTCCCGGTCATTCCGCGCAGTCCCTGACCCCCCGTGCCCCGATCCGCCGCGCCCCGGCCCGCCGTGCGCGACGGGAAGCTGTCCCAACTTGACCTGCACCGGCGCGTTTACGCGACCTTCCGGAGACCTACTCTGAAGGTATGACAGGGCCTGGCGATCCGCCCGGAGGCGGAGAGGACGAGTACCGATCCGTCGTCTTCGACGAATCGTTCGTGCGTGCTGCCCGGCTCCAGGAGTTCTCCGCCCAGGAGCGCATAGCCGACCACGCCCCCGCGGTGCGCCGCCGGCCGCCACTGCGCCGGGCCGGTCTGTCCCGGCAGGCGCTGATCCTCGTCGTCCTGATCGCCGTCGCCTTCGGCACCGCCATCTACATGGGCGCACGGCACCCGTACCAGAGCCCCGCCGCGCAGCGGCCCGCCGAACAGGCGCGGCTGACCGTCGTCCCGCTCGCCCCCCGGGGCAAGGTGCCCGGCGACGACGACACCGCGTACCTGTACGACCACAGCCCGGCCGCGCACTTCAGATCCGCCGCCGAGGGGATCCCGCTGCCGGGGGCCCGGCGTACGGCGCACTTCTCCGAGGACCAGGTGCTGAGCGCGCTGACCACCGCCAAGGACTACATCGTCCGCTCGGCGCTCGACCGGGAGGTGCTCGGCGGCGGGGAGGTCCGCTCGGTGCGGATGCTGCTGGACTCGGACCAGCTCTCCCAGTTCGACGAGAGCTTCGACCGGCCCGCCGCGGACGGCCGGCACGCGCCCACCGGCTGGCTGGTGCGCTTCGACCCGGCCCGCACCGAGCTGGCCGACGAGGACATCCGGGTGCAGGGCAGCCTGCGGGCCGTGGAGAGCGACGCGGCCGCGCTGGAGGTCACCGCCGACCACACCATGGTGTACGCGCTGCGCCCGGCCGGTGACACGCGGGCCGAGACCTCGCTGTTCACCGTCCGGCGCGAGCTGCACTTCCGCTTCGGCCGGGACGACCTGCGGCTGCACCAGACGCAGCTGGTCGCCTCCCACGTCCAGGCCGGACCGCTCTCCTGCGCCGAGGACTCGGCGAACCACCTGCGCCCGCTGCTCGCCGGCCAGACGGCCGGGACCGGCGCCCCCGCCGGCACCGACCCGTACACCTCCGGCAACGCGGCGGCCCTGTGCGGCACCCTCGCGGCGAGCGCCCAGCCGGCCGTCTGACACCGCCGGGCGCGCTCCCGGGCCGCTCCCGTACCGCCTCCGTACCGCCTCCGTACCGCCGGAGGGCTCCCCGTGGCTTCAGTCGCCGTCGCGCGGCGGGCGGTCGCCCGGGGTCCCCGGGGCGCCGTCGGGGCCCTCCGAGCCCTCCGGGCGGCCCCCGGACGACCCGTCCGTGCCCGGGTCCGCGTCCTCGGGCGGCCCCGACCGGGAGCCCGCGAAGCCGCCGAAGCCCCGCCGCACCCGGTCGCCCAGGTCACCGGCGCCGCCCGCGATGTCGTTCACCAGCTTCATCAGCGGGTCCTTGGAGTTGCGCACCTGCGTGGCATAGCCGGCCGCCGACTCCCGGAAGGAGTCCCGGACCGAGGCGTCCTTGTCCTCGTCGCGCCGCGGGTAGTGGCCGTCCATGATCCGCTGGTAGTCCCGGGAGTCCGCCCACTTCTTCAGCTCGGCGGCCCGCACCGTGCTGAAGGGGTGGGTGCGGGGCAGCACGTTCATGATCTTCAGCACCGAGTCGCGCAGGTCGCCCCCGGCCTCGTACTCCTCGGCCTGCTCCAGGAACGCGTCCACGTTCATCTCGTGCAGGTGGTTGCCGCCCGCGATCTTCATCAGGCCCCGCATGGAGGCCTGCGGGTCCTGGCCGACCAGCAGTCCCGCGCGGTCGGCGGACAGCTCCGACTTGCGGAACCACTCGCGCAGCCCGGTCACGATCGCCATGATCGCCACATTGCCCAGCGGGATCCAGGCGACCCGGACGGCGAGGGAGGTCAGGAAGAGCAGAATCGTGCGGTAGACCGAGTGCCCGGACAGCGCGTGCCCGACCTCGTGCCCGACGACCGCCCGCATCTCCTCCTCGTCCAGCAGCTCGACGAGGCCCGTGGTGACGACGATGATCGGCTCGTCCAGGCCGATGCACATCGCGTTCGGCGTCGGGTCCTGGCTGACGTACATCGGCGGGACCTTCTCCAGGTCCAGGATGTGGCAGGCGTCGCGCAGCATCACGTCCAGGTGGCCGAACTGCCGCTCCGAGACGCGCACCGAGTCGGACAGGAACAGCAGCCTGAGACTGCGCTCGGGCAGCAGGCCGCTCAGCGCCTTGAAGACCGTGTCGAAGCCGCTCAGCCTGCGCAGCGCGACCAGGGCGCTGCGGTCGGCCGGATGCTCGTACGCACGCGAGGAGATTCCCGGGAAGCGCCTGCGCTGCCTGCTCGGCACTTTCTCGTGCCCCTGGTGCTGGTGGCCGTCGGACATGTCTTCCCCCATGTGCGTGTGTGTGGCCTGTGCGTATGTCTGGCCCTTTGCGAACCTTTGTGCGGTCCTTTGCGCCCCCGGAGCCGGGCCCAGCCTAGGCGGGGATACCGTGGACGGGCGGTACAACGAAGGAGTCCACAGCATGCGGCACACCCCCCACACCGACTGGCTCGCCGCGGCGGCGACCGCGGCCGAGCAGCAAGGGGCGGGAAATCTGCTCCGGGTCCTCCTGGTCGTGATGGTGCTGGGCTCCGCGCTGACCGCGTGGTTCCTGCTGCGGGGGTACAGGCGGAAGGACGACTGAGGGGACCCGAAGGTTCCCCGGCCCGGCCCCGGTGGCGGAGTCGGCGTGATCGCCCGGGAGGCGCCCGCATACGATGAGGCCAGGTCTTTGTCCCGCCCACACCGGATAGGTCTGCCGAAGATGAGCCTTCCCCTCAGCGCTGCCCAGTTCGCCACCCTCGCCGCCGAGGGCGGCGAGGAGCACGGCGGCAACCACGAGAGCCTCAGCCCCTACGTCACCGGCATCGGCGCGTTCGTCGTCCTGATGCTTCTGCTGTGGATCACCACCCGCTTCAACCGCGACCGCTGAGCGCGCAGGACCCGGGGGCGGCCGGGGCGCTCGGAGCGGGCCGGTAGGGTCTGCACGCATGGGAGAGCAGGACATGCCTACCGCCCCGGCGCACACGCCGGCGCGCGGCACGCAGAACGCGGTGCCCGCCCGCGCCACCGTCCCGGGTGACGGCTCGTCGTCCCCGGGCAAGCGCCGTCTGGGCGTCATGGGCGGCACCTTCGACCCGATCCACCACGGGCACCTCGTGGCGGCCAGTGAGGTCACCGCGCAGTTCCAGCTCGACGAGGTGGTGTTCGTGCCCACCGGGCAGCCGTGGCAGAAGAGCCACCGCACGGTCTCGGCGGCCGAGGACCGCTATCTGATGACGGTCGTCGCGACCGTCGAGAACCCGCAGTTCTCGGTGAGCCGCATCGACATCGACCGCGGCGGCCCGACCTACACCGTGGACACCCTGCGCGACCTGCGCGCACTCAACCCGGACGCGGACCTGTTCTTCATCACCGGCGCCGACGCCCTCGCCCAGATCCTCACCTGGCGCGACAGCGAGGAGCTGTTCTCCCTCGCGCACTTCATCGGCGTCACCCGGCCCGGCCACACGCTGACGGACGCCGGACTGCCCAAGGGCGGCGTCTCGCTCGTCGAGGTACCCGCCCTCGCCATCTCCTCCACGGACTGCCGTGCGAGAGTCGCCAAGGGGGATCCCGTCTGGTACCTGGTGCCGGACGGAGTCGTGCGCTATATCGACAAACGCCAGCTGTACCGCGGCGAGTGAGCCGAGAGGGGCACCGGTGAACGACGGATACGACGCGGGGTACGGCGGCGACGACCAGTACGAACTGGTCGGCTACGACGAGTACGGGCGGCCGGTGTACCGCCAGGCCCAAGGGCAGGAACCGGGGCAGCAGCAGCCGTACGACCCCTACGCGCAGCAGCAGGGCTACGGCTACGACCCGTACGCCGCCACGGGGCAGCAGCCCGCCCAGCAGCCGTACGACCCCTATGACGCCTACGGCTCCCGGGCCGGCCACGACACCGGCACACAGCCGCCCACGCCCGCCCACGGGTCGTACGACGGCTACCCCTCGGCCCCGCAGCAGCCGTACGACCCCTACGGCCAGGCCGCGGCCGGCGGCCGGCAGCCCCGGGTCGCCGAGCAGACCGCCCACATCCCGCAGCAGCCGGGCCCGCGCGAGGAGCCGGAGCCCGAGGCACCCGCCGAGCCCGTACGGGACTACCACACCGAGCAGTTCGCCTTCGTCGAGGAGCCGGCCGACGACTCCGAGGACGTCATCGACTGGATGAAGTTCACGGAGAACCGCACCGAGCGCCGCGAGGAGGCCCGGCGGCGCGCACGCGCGCGTGTCGTCTCCCTGGTCGTCGTCCTGGCACTGGTCGCGGTCGGCGGCGTCGGCTACCTCTGGTACGCAGGGAAACTGCCCGGCGTGTCCTCCCCGGACGACAAGGCGGCCAGTACGACGGCACAGGGCGCCCAGAAGCGCGACGTGATAGCCGTCCACCTGCACGACACCCAGGGCGGCGGCACCTCCACCGCGCTGCTCGTGGACAACACCACCACCGAGCGGGGCAGCGCCGTGCTGGTGCCCAACTCCCTCGCCCTGACCGGCGACGACGGCAGCACCACCACGCTCGCCAAGTCCGTCGACGACGACGGCCCCGACGCCACCAGGACCGCGCTCGACTCGGCGCTCGGCACCGACATCGGGGGCACCTGGCGCCTGGACACGCCCTACCTCCAGATCCTCGTCGACCTGGTCGGCAACATCAACGTCGACACCGACGCCAACGTCCCCGACCCGGAGGCCAAGGGCAAGGACCCGGCCACCCTCGTGCACAAGGGCGAGGGGCAGACCCTCAGCGGCAAGATGGCCGTCGCCTACGCCACCTACCGAGGCTCGGGCGAGAAGGCCGACGCCCAGTTGCAGCGGTTCGGGCAGGTCATGCAGGGGGTGCTGCGCAAACTGTCCTCCGAGCCGCAGGCCGCGACGACCACCGTCCAGACGCTCGGGATGATCCTCGACCCGCCGCTGACCGAGAAGGACCTCGGCTCCTTCCTCGCCGGGCTCTCCGACCGGGCCAAGGGCGGCGACTTCAAGACCGTGCTGCTGCCCGTCCAGGGCGACGGCGGACTCAGCGCCGAGGCCGGCGACAGCGTCGTCAAGGACGTGCTCGGCGGCACCGCCAAGAGCCCCGACAAGGACGCGGCCGTCAGCGTCTCCGTGCGCAACGCCACCGGCGTCGAGGACCGTGCCGGCAAGGCCCGTGTCGTCCTCCTCAATGGCGGCTTCACCTTCGTCTCCGGCGGCACCGCGGCCGGCACCCAGGCGGCGTCCGACGTCCTCTACGCCGACGACGCCGACAAGGAGAATGCCGTCCAGGTCGCCAAGACCCTGGGCCTGCCCACCGACTCCGTCACCAAGGGCAAGGTCTCCGCGAACGCCAGGGTCTCGGTGGTGCTCGGCCAGGACTACGAACCGGCGTCGTAGGGAGCGCCGCCCCCGTGCGCGGGGGCGGCGCCCTTGTCGCGTGGGCCACCGACGGCGGTCGTGAGACCCTTGGGTTCCACCGACCGCCGACCCGAAAGCCAGGCAGTGACCGCGACCGACCGCTCCATCGAACTCATCAACACCGCCGCGCAGGCGGCAGCCGACAAGCTCGCGCACGACGTGATCGCCTACGACGTCAGCGACGTGCTGTCGATCACGGACGCCTTCCTGCTGGCCTCCGCGCCCAACGACCGCCAGGTCAAGTCGATCGTCGACGAGATCGAGGAACGGCTCGGCAAGGAACTCGGCGCCAAGCCGGTGCGCCGCGAGGGCGACCGCGAGGCCCGCTGGATCCTGCTCGACTACGTCGACATCGTCGTCCACGTCCAGCACAGCGAGGAGCGCGTCTTCTACGCCCTGGAGCGGCTGTGGAAGGACTGCCCCGAGCTGGAGCTGCCCGCCGACGCCAAGGGGACCCGCGGCAAGGCCGAGGAGCACGCCAGGGCCCAGGCCGCCGAGGAGGCGACCGGGACCGACGGGGACTGGCGGTGAGCGCCACCGGCGAGGTGGCGGCCGGCGGGCGGGGCCGCGGCCGGCGCGTCATCCTGTGGCGGCACGGCCAGACCTCGTGGAACGTGGAGCGCCGCTTCCAGGGCAGCACGGACGTCCGGCTCACCCCCGCCGGCGTCGCCCAGGCCCGGCGCGCCGCCCGGCTGCTGGTCCACCTGCGGCCCGACGCGATCGTCGCCTCCGACCTCGCGCGGGCCGCCGGCACGGCCGCCGAACTGGCCGCCCTCACCGGCCTGGACGTGACCCTGGACGAGAACCTGCGGGAGACCTACGCGGGCGTCTGGCAGGGGCTGACCCACGACGAGATCATCGCCCGGCACGGCGCGGAGTACGCGGCGTGGAAGCGCGGCGAGCCGGTGCGCCGCGGCGGCGGTGAGCTGGAGACCGAGGTCGCCGACCGCGCCGCCCCCGTGGTGCTCCGGCACGCCGAGAAGCTTCCCGAGGACGGCACCCTCGTCGTGGTCAGCCACGGCGGCACCATCCGCACCACCATCGGCCGTCTGCTCGGTCTCGAACCGCGCAGTTGGGAGAGCCTGGGCGGCCTGACCAACTGCTGCTGGTCGATCCTCGGCGAGGGCGCCCGGGGCTGGCGGCTGCTGGAGCACAACGCCGGCACGCTGCCGGAACCGGTGATCGGCGACGACGACTGAGCGGCGGGTCGGCGGGTCCGTACCCGGATTTCACTTTCCGGCAGGTCGCAGGCTAAAGTTCTTCTTGTTCGCCCCGCCGAGCGGGGCGAGAGACCATGCGGCTCGGCCGCGTGGCACCAGGGGCTATAGCTCAGTTGGTAGAGCGCCTGCATGGCATGCAGGAGGTCAGGAGTTCAATTCTCCTTAGCTCCACAGCCCACGGACGAATCCCGTCCCCCTCGGGGGGCGGGATTTTTCGTTTGCGATCACTTGAGCAACAGGCGTCCCACAGGCGTATACCTCTGTGAGACTCCGTGTCCGGACTGGTACTGAGGCGTCGCTGACCGTATTGGCCCGGCCGTGGCAGAATCAAACGGCCGGAAGGGGACCGCGACCCGACGGGAGGGAGTGGCGATGCCTGCGAGCATCCTCGAGGAGGTCGGTCACCTCCTCGGCGGAGCGGTGGCACGGAACACGCTCACCCGTCTCCGGTGCCCTTCCTGCGGTTCGGGGCACGTGGCCCAGGTCCTCGGAGACAACGGCGGAATCTCGTACGTGTGCACGGCCTGCGGCCACAGCTGGAGCTGAACGATGGGTGCACACAGGCGGAAGTGCGACTGGTGCGGCAGCGGCACCCCGATCGTGCGGGACATGGAGCCGCTCAATCCGGACTACCAGTACTGGTGCGAGGAGTGCGCGCGGGCGCTGATCATAAAAGGCGACCCGATCGAGACGTACCGCGAACTCGAGGGCGAGCCGATCTACGGCCGGCTCCTGGAGGAGCACTGCACGCTCAAGCGGTTCTACTCGTTCGTCACGGCCTAGCGACTCTTCCCATCCCACGAGGGGTGAAACGGGCAAAGCGGAAACGATTTGGTGTTGTGCCCGGTCCACCGTGTAATGTTGGCGTCGCCGCCGGGGAGACCGGGCGGCAGACGGCAAGGGGCTATAGCTCAGTTGGTAGAGCGCCTGCATGGCATGCAGGAGGTCAGGAGTTCAATTCTCCTTAGCTCCACAAGTCTCCTCGGCTTCGCAAGAACGCCTTGGGCGAGAACACACGGCAAACCCCCCGGATCACCGATCCGGGGGGTTTGTTCGTGACTCAGCGGCCGAGTGCCCGGCGGCCGCGGCCCTGGGACAGGACCGGCAGGTTGTTGCGCGCGGCCGGCGCCTGCGCGCGGGTGTCCTCCTCGATGCGCAGGGCGAGCGCGGGGCAGCGGCGCACCGCGCGGACCGCCTTGGCCTCCGCGAAACGCGGCACGTCGGCCTGCGCGACGGTCGGGAAGCCGTCGGCGCCCAGCTGGAAGACCTCCGGGAGGATGTCCGCGCACAGACCGTGGCCCCGGCACAGCGTCCAGTCCACGTAGATCTTCTGGCGGCTGGGGCCGGTCTCCTCCCCGCCGCCGCCCGGGATGCCCGTGGGGGCCTGGCCGCCCTCGAAGAGCGGCAGAACGCCCTCCACGGGCCGTCCGCAGCCGTTGCCGAGGACATGGGCGGCGAGGTCGTCCGTGAACGCCTTCACGGTCGACTCCAGGAACATCGCCGAGCCGTCCGGGTGCGAGCAGGCGCCGCGCCGCTTCACGTTCTTCGCGACCTGCTTGACCGCCTCCAGGGCGGCCGGGCCGCCGCCGTTCAGAATGTCCTCAAGACCGCGCGCGGCGGCCGGCAGACCGAGGTAGCAGGGCCCGCACTGGCCCGCGCTCTCCTCCGCCAGCCACTGCGCCACCCGCAGCGACTCGCCCAGCGGGCAGGTCTCCTGACTGATCGGCAGGATCGCGCCCGCGCCGAGCGCGCCGCCCACCTGCTGAAGGGAGTTGCGGGAGACGATCGCCTCGTCCACGGTGGCCGAGTCGATCCACTTGCCGTGGTAACCGCCGGTCAGCACGCCCTGCGGCACCGGCGGGGCGCCGGCCAACTGGAGCACGTAGCGCAGCGGCACGCCCGTGGGGACCTCGATCACCATCGGGCGGGCGACCGCGCCGGAGACGGTGAGCATGACGGTGCCCGGCTCGTCGTACAGGCCGGTGTTGCCGTAGCGCTCCGGGCCGATGCGGGCGGCGATCGCCAACTGGGCGAAGGTCTCGGCGTTGGACAGCAGGGTCGGCGCGCCGCCGACGCCGCTGCGGGACGCGCTGACCTTGCGGCCGGGCGGGATCGCCGGGCCGCCGTCGACGGAGCGGATCAGCGAGGCCGCCGCGCCGGTGACCATGCGCACCGGGTTGCGCTGCACACGGGCGCGCAGGGCGGAGCGGCGTCCGTTGCTCAGGCCGCGTTCGGCGAGCGCGGCCTCCATGGAGCGCTGCGTGGACTCACGGGTGACCCCGATGACCAGGGTGCGCGCGCCCATGGCCTCGGCGCACAGCAGCGCGCCGTCCAGGATCAGGTGCGGGGCACGGTTGATGAGCACCGTGTCCTTGCGGCAGGCCGGTTCGTCCTCGCTGCCGTTGACGACCACGACCGGCCGTACGCCGCGTTTGATCGCCGCCTCGGCGACCGAGCGCAGCTTCTTGTGGAAGGGGAAGCCCGCGCCGCCGCGGCCCTTCAGGTTGATGCGCTCGGAGAGCTGGGCGAGCTGTTCGCCGCCCAGCGGTTCGAGCGGCCCGTGCACCTTGAGGTGCATGGGCAGATCCAGGCGCTCGACAAGGTCGAAACCCGACGTGAGCTGGGGAAGGCCGACCACGCGGACTTCGGGTACGTCGGGCAGGGCCTCGTTCACTTAAAGCCTCCGGAAGGCGTGTTCCAAGGTTCGCCCGAACCCGGTGCGTCGAAGTCGTGGGACGACGACGGCGCACCGGGGGTTGGTTCAGTGGCGGGACCGCTGTTGTACGTGTCGTTGGGGTAGTACGTGTCGTAGACGGCGTTCGTCTCACGGGTGTCGTACACGTCACTTGAGCCGTACCCCGAGGCGGCCGGATTGCCATAGACGGGGATGGTATGTCCCGTGTCGTTGAGCGGGTCGTAGACCGACTGGGGTGCCTCGCCGACCGGCGGCGGCGAGGGGACGGGCCAGCTGCCCGAGGTGCTGCCGCCGGCGTCCATGACGGGCATCGCCTCGGTGGGCCGCATGTCCGGCGGCGGCTGGCCGGCCGCCGCCGGGTCGGCCGTCAGCGGTGGCCGGCCCGCGCCCGGAGGCGGGGTGACGGCGCGGTAGGCCGCCGCGAAGCCGTGCGCGGGCTCTTGCGGAGTGAGGCGCTCCGCGGTTTCGTACCGGGGTGCGGACGGGGACGTGCCGCGCGGCCGGGGTGCCCCGGAGCGCTCGTAGCCCGGCAGTGCGGAGGTGTCCGTCGCCCGGGTCCGGCCCTCCTCCCGTTCCTCGCGGACCGGCCGCTCCGCGGTCCCGAGGAAGCCGGTGATCGCGTCGGCGACCTTGCGCTTGACCGGCGTCGGCGCCGCACGCAGCGCCAGGGCCGCCATGACGCCGAGCAGGGACAGGCCGTACAGGATGGTGAAGATCGGCTTCGCCGCGCGACCCGCGTAGAGGCCGTGGATCAGGGCCAGGCACCACGCCGGGTAGGCGAGCATGTGCATGGCCCGCCAGCGGGCGGCCACGGGGGCCGGGGACGCGAAGCGGTTGCGCAGGACGCCGGTGACGCCCACGAAGATCATGAGCGTGCTGGCCAGGGTGCCGAGGCCGATGAGGACGGCCCGGCCGCCGAACTCCTCGTCGTCCGTGGCCAGGAGTCCGAACGGGAGCACGGCGGCGACCCAGGTGGTGTGGTCCAGCGCCAGTTTGATCCCTATGTGCACCAGCAGGAACACGATCGAGGCGACGGCGGTGCTCCGGTGCACCGCCTGGGCCAGGATCCGCCGGCGGGTGTCGAGGATGACCCGGTCCTGGGCGACGAGTCCCCAGATCACCGAGCAGCTGAGGAAGACGAGGGAGAGCACGCCGGCGCCGAAGTTCAGGAACTCGGCGATGGTGTCGCCCATCGTGCTGTTCGTCATGAGGGCAGACCTCCCCACGTCAGGGACGCGAGGGGAGGCGGCGAGCTGTTGTCGCGAGGATGGATCGGGGGAGGGTTCATGGGGGCAACTCCGGAGCGGTTCGGGAAAGCGGTCCCGCTGCCGCACTCTAAGTGGCGTGATACCCGTGGGTACGACGTTTGAGTTATTGCGTCGTTATCAAACGACAGTGCGCTTGTAGGGATGTCCCCTTAGCTGTCG
Organism: Streptomyces sp. SL06; assembly: GCF_058244745.1. NCBI lineage: Bacteria > Bacillati > Actinomycetota > Actinomycetes > Kitasatosporales > Streptomycetaceae > Streptomyces > Streptomyces sp. SL06. The sequence continues at coordinate 4,879,865 of NZ_JBSYOT010000002.1, forward strand.
TTACGCGAAGTAATCTTTGACCATTGTTCAGGTTTGCCGCCCCGGGGCGGGGGCATCGACGGCCGCCGAGCCCGTCGCGTCCCGCTCGACGACTGCGGTACTCTGACGCCATGCGTGCCGTACGCCTTCTGCTTAGCGAGCCGCGCTGATCAGTCCCGGCCCCGGTCGTAGTCCGGTGGCCGGAATCGGCGCGGCGTCCCCTCCTGTGCGAGGGGATTTTTCATTTCCCGGCCATCGCAGCCGCTGGTCATGAAGGTCGCAGCCGCTGGCAGAGACGATCGATGGAGCTTTGAGGATCATGAGCGAGACGAACCCCGCGGCGACCGCCCCTGTGCAGTCGGACGCCGCGCCGCACCGCTACACGGCCGCCGTGGCCGCCGAGATCGAGGCACGCTGGCAGGACTTCTGGGACGCCGAGGGGACGTACGCGGCACCGAACCCCAAGGGTGACCTGGCGGGCGACCCCGAGCTGGTCGCCAGGCCCAAGAAGTTCATCATGGACATGTTCCCCTACCCCTCCGGTGCGGGCCTGCACGTCGGCCACCCCCTGGGGTACATCGCCACCAACGTCTTCGCCCGCTTCCAGCGGATGACCGGCCACAACGTCCTGCACACCCTGGGCTTCGACGCCTTCGGCCTGCCCGCCGAGCAGTACGCCGTGCAGACCGGCACGCACCCGCGCGTGTCCACCGAGGCCAACATCAAGAACATGCAGAGCCAGCTGCGCCGGCTGGGGCTGGGCCACGACAGGCGCCGGTCGTTCGCCACGATCGACCCCGAGTACTACAAGTGGACCCAGTGGATCTTCCTGCAGATCTTCAACTCCTGGTACGACGACGAGGCGCGCAGGGCCCGCCCGATCGCCGAGCTGGTCGCCCAGTTCCAGTCCGGTGAGCGGGCGGTCCCGGGCCACCCGGGACGCGCCTGGGACACGCTGGGCGAAGCCGAGCGCGCCGACGTACTGGGCGGGTTCCGCCTGGCCTACGCCTCCGACGCGCCCGTCAACTGGTGCCCCGGCCTGGGCACCGTACTGGCCAACGAGGAGGTCACCGCCGACGGCCGCTCCGAGCGCGGCAACTTCCCCGTCTTCAAGTCCAAGCTGCGCCAGTGGAACATGCGCATCACCGCCTACGCCGACCGGCTCCTTGACGACCTGGACGCGCTGGACTGGCCCGAGGCCATCAAGTTGCAGCAGCGCAACTGGATCGGCCGCTCCGAGGGCGCCCGTGTCGACTTCCCCGTCGACGGCGAGCGCATCACCGTCTTCACCACCCGCCAGGACACCCTGTTCGGCGCCACCTACATGGTGCTGGCGCCCGAGCACCCGCTGGTCGAGAAGTTCACCCCGGCCGCCTGGCCCGAGGGCACGCACGAGGTGTGGACCGGCGGCCACGCCACCCCGACCGAGGCCGTCGCGGCGTACCGCGCGCAGGCCGCCTCGAAGTCGGACGTGGAGCGGCAGGCCGAGGCCAAGGACAAGACCGGCGTCTTCATCGGCACCTACGCGACGAACCCGGTCAACGGCGAGCGGGTCCCCGTGTTCATCGCCGACTACGTGCTGATGGGCTACGGCACCGGCGCGATCATGGCCGTGCCGGCGGGCGACCAGCGCGACTTCGAGTTCGCCCGCGCCTTCGAGCTGCCGATCCGCTGCGTCGTCGAGCCCACCGACGGCCGGGGCACCGACCCGGCGACGTGGGAGAACGCCTTCGGCTCCTACGACGCGAAGATCATGAACTCGTCGAACGGCGAGATCAGCCTGGACGGCCTGGGCGTCGCCGAGGCCAAGGAACGCGTCACCGAGTGGCTGGAGCGCACCGGCGCCGGTGCGGGCACCGTCAACTTCCGTCTGCGCGACTGGCTGTTCAGCCGCCAGCGCTACTGGGGCGAGCCCTTCCCCATCGTCTACGACGAGGACGGCATCGCCCACCCCCTGCCCGAGTCGATGCTGCCGCTGGAGCTGCCCGAGGTCGAGGACTACTCCCCGCGCACCTTCGGCCCGGACGACGCCGACACCCGCCCCGAGACCCCGCTGTCGCGCAACGAGGACTGGGTGAACGTCACCCTGGACCTGGGCGACGGCCCGAAGAAGTACCGGCGCGAGACCAACACCATGCCCAACTGGGCCGGCTCCTGCTGGTACGAGCTGCGCTACCTGGACCCGCACAACGACAGGCAACTGGTCGACCCGGAGATCGAGAAGTACTGGATGGGCCCCCGTGAGGGCCTGCCGCACGGCGGCGTCGACCTGTACGTCGGCGGCGCCGAGCACGCCGTACTGCACCTGCTGTACGCACGCTTCTGGTCCAAGGTCCTGTTCGACCTGGGGCACATCTCCTCCGCCGAACCGTTCCACAAGCTGTTCAACCAGGGCATGATCCAGGCCTACGTCTACCGCGACAGCCGCGGCATCGCGGTGCCGGCCGCCGAGGTCGAGGAGCGCGACGGCGCCTACTACCACCAGGGCGAGCGGGTATCCCGGCTGCTGGGCAAGATGGGCAAGTCCCTGAAGAACGCGGTCACCCCCGACGAGATCTGCGCCGAGTACGGCGCCGACACCCTGCGCCTGTACGAGATGGCGATGGGCCCGCTCAACGTCTCCCGGCCGTGGGACACGCGCGCGGTGGTGGGCCAGTTCCGGCTGCTTCAGCGGCTGTGGCGCAACGTCGTCGACGAGACGACGGGCGAGGTGACCGTCGACACCGACGCCGACGCCGACGAGGACACCCTGCGCGCCCTGCACAAGGCGATCGACGGCGTACGGCAGGACCTGGAGGGCATGCGCTTCAACACCGCCATCGCCAAGGTCACCGAGCTGAACAACCACCTGACGAAGGTGGGCGGACCGGTGCCGCGGACCGTCGCCGAGCCCTTGGTGCTGCTGGTCGCGCCGCTGGCCCCGCACGTCGCCGAGGAGCTGTGGCGCAAGCTGGGGCACACCGACTCGGTGGTGCACCAGGACTTCCCGGTCGCCGACCCCGCCTACGTCGTCGACGAGACCGTGACCTGCGTCGTCCAGATCAAGGGCAAGGTCAAGGCGCGGCTGGAGGTCGACCCGGCCATCTCCGAGGGAGACCTGGAGAAGGCGGCGCTGGCCGACGAGAAGGTCGTGGCCGCGCTGGGCGGGGCCGGGATCCGCAAGGTCGTGGTGCGGGCGCCGAAGCTGGTGAACATCGTTCCCGCCTAGATCCTCCTCACTTGGATCGTCCTCGCCCGGATCGTCTCCGCTGGATTGTCTTTGCCCGGCGGGAGCGGGCCTCTCGGGGCAGTCCCCTACGGGTGTCGGCAGGGTCGCGTCCGGGTCCGGTCCGGGTCGGTTACGGGGCAGGTTCGGGGTTCCGCCGGAACCTCGGACCCGCCCGTTGCGTTTACCGTGGAAGAGCGGCGCGACGCATGCCGTGCCGTCGGCCCGCCGGCCCGCGGGCCGGACGCTCGGAGGAGGAGCTTCGTGGAAGCGGCCATCACAGTCTTCGCCCTGCTCTTCCTGCTCGCCGTCGTGCTCGGTGTCTACGCCACGGTGAAGGCCGTCGGTGCGGCCAAGCGCACCGTGGACCGCGGCATCACCCAGGCCCGCCGCACGGTCGAGGACCACACCCTGCGGGCCAAGTCCCTCGTCCAGGTGGGCCCGGCGGGCGAGCTGGCACAGCTGCGGCTGTCGCTGCGCACCTCGATGCGGTCCACGCAGGACGCGCTGCACGCGGCCGTGGCCGAGGACGCCTCCCTCAGAGAGTCCCTCGCCCTCTTCGAGCGGCTCAGCGCGCACGGGTTCGAGCTGGACGGCGAGCTGAGGCGGCTGGAGGCCGACCCGGACCGGGTCACGGTCGGCGGGCTGCTGCCCGCGCTGCGCGAGCGCACCGAGCGCATCACCCGGTCGGCGGAGGCCCTGCGCTGGGCGGCCCGGGACCGGGCCCGTCGGTTCGCCGACGACGAGCTGGACTCGCTGAGCAGCCAGATCAACGTCGAGGCCGGTGCCCTTCGGCACTGGACACGGAGCGAGCCCGCCGCCGCGCCGCCGGAGTGGCCCGAGGCCCCGGCCGCCGACACCCCGGCCACCCCGCAGAGTTGGCCCGGGGCCCCGCGCCGGGAGCCGGCGGAGGAACCCTCCCGGCCTGCCATCACCCCCCAGGGACCGAGCCCCGTGTACCCCTGGCAGAAGAAGTCCCGGCCGGAGAGCACGACCTGATCAGGGCCCTGTGGACGTCCCGGCGCGGGGGCCGGACTGCCGCGGGGCCGCTACGCCAGGTAACCTCCAGCTCATGTCCCGCCATGTCGCGATCGTCACGGATTCAACGGCCTACCTCCCGGCCCGGACGATGGAGCGGCACGGCATCACCGCGGTACCCCTGACCGTCGTCCTGGGCGACCGGGCGCTGGAGGAGGGCACCGAGATCTCGACCCGCTCCCTGGCCGAGGCCCTGCAGAAGCGCCGGCCCGTCACCACCTCCAGGCCCGGCCCCGAACTCTTCGCCGAGACCTACCGGAGGATCGCCGAGTCCGGCGCCGACGGCATCGTCTCCCTCCACCTGTCCGCCGAACTCTCCGGTACGCACGACGCGGCCGTCGTCGCCGCGCGCGAGGCGGAGGTTCCGGTGCGCGTCGTGGACACCGGGATGATCGCGATGGCCCTCGGATTCTGCGCGCTCGCCGCGGCGGAGGCGGCGGAGGCGGGCGGCACCGTGGACGAGGCCGTCACGGCCGCCGAGAAGCGGGCCGCCGGCACCTCCGCCTACTTCTACGTCGACACCCTCGACTATCTGCGCCGCGGCGGCCGGATCGGGGCGGCCCAGGCCCTGTTCGGCTCCGCCCTCGCGGTGAAGCCGCTGCTCCAGTTGAGCGGCGGCCGTATCGAGCCCCTGGAGAAGGTCAGGACCGCGTCCAGGGCCATCGCCCGGCTGGAGGAGATCGCCGCCGACCGGGCGGGCGGCGCGCCCGTCGACATCGCCGTCCACCATCTCGCCGCCCCCGACCGGGCCGCGGCCCTTGCGGACCGCCTGCGGGACCGGGTCCCCGGCCTGGCCGCCCTGCATGTGAGCGAGGTCGGCGCGGTGATCGGGGCGCATACGGGGCCCGGGTTGCTGGGGGTTGTGGTCTCTTCGCGGTGAGGGGCGGGGCCTGTGGGAGGTGCGGAGGGGCTTGGGGTGCTCGGGCGGGCCGGGGCTGCCGGGTCACCCGTGCGAGGGGCCGAGTTTTCCACAACCCGGTGGTAGTCCCCGGGAATTGAGCATGATCATCGCGAATGTGCCGGGGTGTCCGACCCTCGTCGCATGGCTCTTCGATCACGCCCACGCACATCGTCCGCGACCAGCGGCCCGGGTCGCGCACCGGCCTCCGACGGCCGGTCCCGCCACCGCCGCCCGCACCCCTCCCACTCCCTCGGCCGCGCCCGGCACGGGGGCGGGCACGCGCCCGCGGAGGAGCTGCGACGGCGAGCCGAGGCGCTCTTCACCGGGCCCGCCGGACATGCCGAACCCACCGGAGAGCGGGGTGAGTCGGGGAAGGGGCCGCCGCTGTCCGGGAGCGGAGAGGCAGAAGGAGGGGGAGGAGCGGGCGAGGAGCGGCCGGTCGTCGGCGGCGCCGGGGTGGCCTGGCGGGAGCGGGCCGGGCAGGCACTTCGGGAGCGGATGCCGCTGTGGCTGCAGACGCGGTGCGCACTGGAGCGGCGCAGTGTGGCCGCGCTCACGGTGCTGCTCGTCGTCGCGGCGGTCCTCGCGGCGCAGCACTTCTGGACCGGCCGCACCCGGCCGGTGCCGGCACCGGAGGTGGTGCGGGAGGCGGCGGCCTTCGGAGCCGGGGGAGAAGACGGCAAGGCGGCCGGAGCGGGACCCACGCCCGGCGGGCCCGAGGCCGCGTCCCCGGCCACGCTCGGGGCCACGCCCGGGGCGGAGATCGTGGTGGATGTCGGCGGCAAGGTCCGCAAGCCCGGAATCCACCGCCTCCCGGCCGGTTCACGCGTCGACGACGCCCTGCGGGCCGCCGGAGGCGTGCGGCCCGGCACGAAGACCGAGGGACTGAACCGGGCCCGCTTCCTGGTGGACGGCGAGCAGGTGCTCGTCGGGACTCCCGCGTCGGTCCCGGGGGCCGGACCGGACGGCGCCGCCCCGGGCGGGCCGGTCGCTCCGGGCGGCCCGGCGGCGGGGGCGGCACCCGGGGCACCGGTCTCCCTCAACACGGCGACCGCCGACCAGCTCGACACCTTGCCGGGCGTCGGCCCGGTGCTGGCCCAGCACATCATCGACTACCGCACCCGGCACGGCGGCTTCCGTTCGGTGGACGAACTGCGGGAGGTCAACGGGATCGGCGAGCGCCGCTTCGCCGACCTGCGGGACCTCGTACGGCCATGAGCACGGACACGACCGACGCGGGTCGGTGGGCGGCGGACGGGGTGGGGGCCGACGGCAGGCCCGGTGCCGACGCCGACGCCGACGCAGGCTTCGCCACCGGCGTCGGGGAGGGGGCCGGTGGACCGGCGGGGCCGAGCGAGCCGGGAGAGCCCGCCGTCCCCGGGGCGTCCACGCGTGCCGCCGTGCACGCCGCTTCCGGGCACCGGCTCGGCGCGGCCCACCCCCGGCAGGAGGGTCCGGCAGACCTGCGCCTGGTGCCGCCCGCGCTCGCCGCCTGGGTGACGGCGGCGCTGGTACTGGGTGTGCCGGCCGGCTGGGCCGTGGGCGTCGTGACCGGCAGCCTGGCCCTGGCCGGGGCACTGCTGCTGGGCGCGGCACGGGGGCGGCGCACGACGCGCGGCGGGACGAGCGGACGGACGTGTGGACGCTCGCGCGGGGGGCCGTGCGGGCGGTCGCGCGGGCGGACGTGTGAAGGCATGTGTCGGCGGTCGCGCGGGCGGCCCCACGCGGCGGTCGCCGCCCTGCTGCTCTGCGTGGCCGCGTCCGCCACCTCGGCCGCGCTGCACGGCGCGGACCTGCGCAGGGGACCCGTGCCCGCGCCGGCACGGCAGTACGCCACCGTCACCGCCGAGGTGGAGGTCACCGCCGACCCCCGCCTCACCCGGCCCCGGGTCCGGGGCGGGCGCGCCGTCGCGCCCACGGTGCTGATCCGGGCCGACGTACGGCGGGTGACGCGGGCGGGCGGTACGGCGGTGGCCACCCGCACGCCGGTGCTGCTCCTCGTCGACGTGGACGAGGGAGACGCGAGCCGCGTCTCCCCGGACGCCCCGCAGGACCCACGGCAGACCCGTGCCGGGCCCGGCCCCGCGCGCTGGCTGGAACTGCTGCCGACCACGCGGCTCCGCGTCACCGCCCGTGCGGCGCCCGCGAGGTCGAGCGGGGACCGGATCGCCGCCGTGCTGAAGGTACGGGCCGGTCGGGAGGGGCCGCGGGTGGTGGCCGAGGCGTCGGGCGCGCAGCGGCTGGCGGGGCGGTTGCGGGCCGGGCTGCGCGAGGCGACCGACGGACTGCCGACGGACGCGCGGGCGCTGCTGCCGGGGCTGGTCGTCGGGGACACCTCACGTGTCACACCGGAGCTGGAGCAGGCGTTCAGGGAGACCGACCTCACGCACACGCTGGCCGTTTCCGGGGCCAACCTCTCGATCGTGCTCGCCCTGCTGCTCGGACCGCCCGGACTGGCCCAGCGCAGTGAACGCCGAGGGCTCGCGCCCCGCCTCGGCATCTCCCTGCGGACGACCGCGCTGCTCGGCGGGGTGCTCGCCCTGGCCTTCGTCGTCGTGTGCCGACCCGACCCGAGCGTGCTGCGGGCCGCCGCCTGCGGGTCCGTCGCCCTGCTCGCCCTGGCCACCGGACGCCGCAGATCCCTGCTCCCGGCGCTGGCGACGGCCGTGCTGCTGCTGGTGCTCTACGACCCCTGGCTGGCCCGCAGTTACGGCCTCCTGCTCTCCGTGCTGGCCACCGGGGCGCTGCTCACCGTCGCCCCGCGCTGGAGCGCGGCCCTGCGCCGGCGCAGGGTTCCGCCACGGCTCGCGGAGGCGCTGGCCGCGGCGGGTGCGGCGCAGGCCCTGTGCGCGCCGGTCGTCGCCGTGCTGTCGGCGCGGGTGAGCCTGGTGGCGGTGCCGTGCAACCTGCTCGTGGAGTTCGCGGTCGCCCCGGCCACGGTGCTGGGCTTCGCGGCGCTGGCGGCGGCACCGTTCGCGATGCCGGTGGCCAAGGGGCTCGCCTGGTGCGGAGGCTGGCCGGCCCGGTGGATCGCCGCCACCGCCCGGGGCGGCGCCGCGCTGCCCGGCGCGGGTGTGGACTGGCCGGGGAGCTGGACCGGGGCCGCGCTGCTCGCCCTGGCCACGGCGGGTGTGCTGCTCGTCGGCCGGCGGCTGCTGAGGCATCCCTGGTGGTGCGGTGTCTGCGCGCTGCTGCTTGCACTGGCGGTGGTGCAACCGCCGCCGCTGGCCCGGCTGATCAAGGGGTGGCCCCCGCCGGGCTGGCGGATGGCGATGTGCGACGTGGGACAGGGCGACGCGATGGTGCTCGCGGCGGGGGAGGGGACGGGCGTGGTCGTGGACGCGGGCCCCGACCCGGCGCTGGTGGACCGCTGTCTGCGCTCGCTCGGCATCACCCGCGTCCCCCTCGTGGTGCTCACCCACTTCCACGCCGACCACGCGGCGGGGCTGCCCGGGGTGTTGCGGGGGCGTTCGGTGGGCGCGATCGAGACGACCGCCCTCGAAGAGCCCGCGGACCAGGCCGAGGCCGTCCGCGCACAGGCGGCGGCACGGCGGATCCCCCTGCGGTACGCCGCCGCCGGCGAACAGCGGCGGTCCGGCCCGCTGTCCTGGCAGGTGGTGTGGCCGCCCGCCGGTCCGCGGCCGGGCCTGGAGGGGCCCAATGACGCCAGTGTCACCCTTGTGGTGCGGACCGCGGGACTGCGGCTGCTGCTGCTCGGCGACCTGGAGCCCCCGGCCCAGCGGGAGTTGGCGCGGTCCCCGGCGGCACCGGAGCTGGAAGGCGTGGACGTTTTGAAGGTGGCGCACCACGGCTCCGCCCACCAGGACCCGGGGCTCATACGGAAGGCGGCGCCGCGGCTGGCGCTCATCAGCTGCGGCGAGGGCAACAGCTACGGGCACCCGGCGCCCGGCACGGTCGCGGCGCTGCGCGCCCAGGGGGCGATGGTCCTGCGCACGGACCGGGACGGGGCGCTGGCGGTCGCCGGCACGGGCGGGACGCTGGAGGTGGCGGGTGGCCGAGGGCCAACTGCGTCCCGACGGTGAGGAATCCGGTTCGGTGCGGCGATATCGGGCCACAGGGTGCCACTCGTCCGCACTCCCAGCACATGCGCCGGTTTCCCGCAATGTGGTCCCGTGTTGCCTCGAAAGCCCCATCGGTGATCGAATGTATCTTCGCCAACCAGGTTTCTCATGTCGTACAGAAGGTGTCGCAGATGATCGGCCGCTTGCTGGGAAGCCGTACGAAGCGGATGCAACGGACGGGTCCCCTGGCGTCGGTGCACACCCCGCCGAACGCGGGAGTGCTGAGCTGCCGCGTCCTGGACCCCGTCAGCGAGCCGGTGGTGAACGCGGAGTTCGCGGTGAGCGACACCATGGGGCGCAGGGTGGTCGGCGGGGGCACCGATCCCTTCGGGTCGTTCGTGGCGACGGTGCCCGCCGGGGAGTACCGGCTCGCGGTGTCCGCCGAGGGCTACACGCCGTACCGGGCCACCGCGACGGTCACCGAGGACTCGCTCGCCTCGCTCGGCGACGTGACCTTGCAGGTGGCCGAGCCGCCGGAGCTGCCCGCGCCGGGCGACTGGGAGATCGAGCCGGCGCACTCCTCGATCGCGTTCACCGCGCGGCACATCGGGCTGGCCCGGATCCACGGCCGGTTCAACTCCTTCGCGGGCGCGGTGCGGATCGCCGACGAGATGGAGCGGTCGGCGATGCACGTGGTGATCGACGCGGCGTCCATCGACACCAATGTGAAGATGCGCGACGACCACCTGCGGTCGGCCGACTTCCTGGACGTGCAGCGCTTTCCGACCCTGGAGTTCTACAGCGAGCGGTTCACGCACCGCGGCGGCAACCGGTGGGCCGTCACGGGGGCGTTGTCGCTGCACGGGGTGACCCGCACGGTCACGCTGGACGCCGAGTACCTCGGGCTCGGCAACGGGATGGAGGGCGAGGTGCGGGCGGCCTGCCGTGCCACCACCGAGCTGCACCGCGACGACTTCACGGTCAGTTGGCAGACCATGCTGGCGCGCGGCATCGCCGTGGTCGGACCCAGCATCCGGATCGACCTCGACGTGCAGATCGTGCCCAAGGTCTGACCGTGTGCCGGACCTGACGTGTGCCGGGCCTGACCGGGTGCCGGACCTGACCGTGACCCGGCCCGGCGGTTCGTCCGCCGCCCGGTGTCCGACAATGGCACCCGTGAGTGACGTGAGACATGTGCTGGTGCTGCCCGACCGCGACGCCGCGGAGGAGGTGGCCCAGGCGCTCGGGGAGCGGTTCGGGCTCGACGAGGAACCCCGACTCGTCCGGGACGCCCTGGCCGGCGAGGACGACGCCGAGGACGCCCAGTGGCTCGTCGTCCTGCGCGACGAGCGGGAGCGGCTGGATCCCCGCGAACTCGACGAGTTCGCGGGGGAGTGGGAGGGCTGGCGCGAGGAGCCGTAGCGCCGGGGTCCGGGTCTGCGCCGGGGCCCGGGTCCGTGCCGGGGTCCGGGTCCGTGCCGGGGTCCGGCTCCGCGGGCCGCGTTGTCGGTGGTGCGTGCGATGCTTGTCGCGATGGCCAGGAAGACTGCGAACGACGACCCTCTCGCCCCGGTGACCCTTGCCGTGGGCCAGGAGGACCTCCTGCTCGACCGTGCCGTGCAGGAGGTGGTGGCCGCCGCGAAGGCCGCCGACGCCGACACGGACGTGCGCGACCTCACCCCCGACCAGTTGCAGCCCGGCACGCTCGCCGAGCTGACCAGCCCCTCGCTCTTCGCCGAGCGCAAGGTGGTGGTCGTACGCGATGCGCAGGACCTGTCCGCCGACACGGTCAAGGACGTCAAGGCCTACCTCGGCGCACCCGCCGAGGAGATCACCCTCGTCCTGCTGCACGCGGGCGGCGCCAAGGGCAAGGGCCTGCTGGACGCCGGTCGCAAGGCGGGCGCGCGCGAGGTGGCGTGCCCGAAGATGACGAAGCCCGCCGACCGGCTGGCCTTCGTGCGCTCGGAGTTCCGTACCGCCGGGCGGTCGGCCACCCCCGAGGCGTGCCAGTGCCTGGTCGACGCGATCGGCAGCGACCTGCGGGAGCTTGCCTCGGCGGTGTCCCAGCTCACGGCCGACGTGGAGGGGACGATCGACGAGGCGATCGTCGGGCGGTACTACACCGGCCGGGCCGAGGCCTCCAGTTTCACGGTCGCCGACCGGGCGGTCGAGGGACGCGCGGCGGAGGCGCTGGAGGCGCTGCGCTGGTCGCTGGCGACCGGGGTGGCACCGGTGCTGATCACCAGCGCGCTGGCGCAGGGCGTGCGGGCCATCGGCAAGCTGTCCTCCGCGCGCGGCGGACGCCCCGCCGACCTCGCCCGCGAGCTGGGGATGCCGCCCTGGAAGATCGACCGCGTCCGGCAGCAGATGCGCGGCTGGACACCGGACGGCGTTTCGGTGGCCCTGCGCGCGGTGGCGGAGGCGGACGCCGGGGTGAAGGGCGCCGGGGACGACCCCGAGTACGCCCTGGAGAAGGCCGTGGTGACGATCGCACGGGCCGCGCGCTCCCGAGGACGGGCCTGAGCCTGGGCCAGAGGCTCCGCGCAGCCGCAGCCGCAGCCGCAGCCGCAGCCACAGACACGGACGCAGACCGGAAGCCCCGGTGTCCGTCCTGGGGAAGGGCGGTCACCGGGGCTTCCGGATCAAGCTCGGGGATCCGTGCCCGCGTGGCGAACGCAGGCCGCGCACGGATCCTGGGTGCCGGACGGGAGCGGATGAGAGAGGGCCCGCCCTGGGTCCTTCCGGCGATCAGACCAGATGAGGGATTCAGCCCTTGAGAGCGCCGACCTTCTGCGCCAGCGCCGACTTCTTGTTGGCGGCCTGGTTCTTGTGGATGACGCCCTTGGAGACGGCCTTGTCGAGCTGACGCGAAGCGACGCGCTGGTACTCGGCGGCCTTCTCGGTGTCACCCGCGGCAGCGGCCTCGCGGGCCTTGCGGATCGCGGTCTTCAGAGAGGACTTGACGGCCTTGTTGCGCAGCCGGGCCTTCTCGTTGGTCTTGTTCCGCTTGATCTGGGACTTGATGTTCGCCACGAATGAGCCTTTGCAGGTTCAGGCACGGGGCCGCGAAGGTCCCGCACCGATGATTTCTTGAAGGAGCGCCTCATGCTGAGAGGGGCATGAGACACAGCGCCCCACACTACCAGCGGCCCGCCGGGCGGCCCAAACCCGGCCCCGAGCGGCCCGCAACCCGTCCCAGACCCGTCCCAGACCCGTCCCGGACCGGTCCCGGCTCCCCGCCCGTGGGACGATGGAGGCTACGTATCGATCCGACCCGAGACCGCAGACACTGCGGACGCCTCAAGAATCAGGACCCTGCGTGCCCGCGATCCCCAGCCATGTGCCCGAGCCCAGCCGTACCGACCCGGCGCTGATCCGCAACTTCTGCATCATCGCGCACATCGACCACGGCAAGTCCACGCTCGCCGACCGGATGCTCCAGCTCACCGGAGTGGTCGAGCAGCGGCAGATGCGCGCCCAGTACCTCGACCGCATGGACATCGAGCGCGAGCGCGGCATCACGATCAAGTCCCAGGCGGTGCGGTTGCCGTGGGCCCCGACCCACGACAAGAGCGACACGCACATCCTCAACATGATCGACACGCCGGGGCACGTCGACTTCACCTACGAGGTCTCGCGGTCGCTGGCCGCGTGCGAGGGCACCATCCTCCTCGTGGACGCCGCCCAGGGCATCGAGGCCCAGACCCTCGCCAACCTCTACCTGGCGATGGAGAACGACCTCACGATCATCCCCGTGCTGAACAAGATCGACCTGCCGGCCGCGCAGCCCGAGAAGTTCGCCGAGGAACTGGCCAACCTGGTCGGCTGCGACCCCGACGACGTGCTCAAGGTCTCCGCCAAGACCGGGCTCGGCGTCGAGGCGCTGCTGGACAAGGTCGTCGCCGAGATCCCGGCCCCGGTCGGCGTCGAGGACGCACCCGCCCGCGCGATGATCTTCGACTCCGTCTACGACTCCTACCGCGGCGTCGTGACGTACGTCCGTGTCATCGACGGCCAGCTCAACAGGCGCGAGCGGATCCGGATGATGTCCACCGGCGCCACGCACGAGCTGCTGGAGATCGGCACCAACTCGCCGGAGATGCTCGCCGCCGACGGCCTCGGGGTCGGCGAGGTGGGCTATCTGATCACCGGTGTGAAGGACGTCCGCCAGTCCAAGGTCGGTGACACCGTCACCAGCCAGCACAAGGGCGCCGAGGAGGCGCTCGGCGGCTACAAGGACCCCAGGCCCATGGTCTTCTCCGGCCTGTATCCGCTGGACGGCTCGGACTACCCCGAGCTGCGCGAGGCGCTGGACAAGCTCCAGCTCAACGACGCCGCCCTCGTCTACGAACCGGAGACCTCCGCCGCCCTCGGCTTCGGCTTCCGCGTCGGCTTCCTCGGCCTGCTCCACCTCGATGTGATCCGCGAGCGGCTGGAGCGCGAGTTCGGCCTCGACCTGATCGCCACCGCGCCCAACGTGGTCTACCGCGTGATCATGGAGGACGGCACCGAGCACACCGTCACCAACCCGAGCGAGTTCCCCGAGGGCAAGATCAACGAGGTGTACGAGCCGGTCGTGCGCGCCACCGTCCTGGCGCCGACCGAGTTCATCGGCTCGATCATGGAGCTGTGCCAGACCCGGCGCGGCACGCTGCTCGGCATGGACTACCTGTCCGAGGACCGGGTGGAGATCCGCTACACCCTCCCGCTCGCCGAGATCGTCTTCGACTTCTTCGACCAGCTGAAGTCGAAGACGCGCGGTTACGCCTCACTGGACTACGAGCCCACCGGCGAGCAGACCTCCAGCCTGGTCAAGGTCGACATCCTGCTGCACGGCGACAAGGTGGACGCCTTCTCGGCGATCACCCACAAGGACGCGGCGTACGCGTACGGCGTGCGGCTGGTCGCCAAGCTGCGCGAACTCATCCCGCGCCAGGCCTTCGAGGTGCCCATCCAGGCCGCCATCGGCTCCCGGGTGATCGCCCGCGAGACCATCCGCGCCATCCGCAAGGACGTTCCTCGCCAAGTGCTACGGCGGTGACATCTCGCGTAAGCGGAAGCTGCTGGAGAAGCAGAAGGAAGGCAAGAAGCGGATGAAGATGGTGGGTTCCGTGGAGGTTCCCCAGGAGGCCTTCATCGCGGTCCTGTCCAGCGACGACAACGCGGGGTCGGGCAAGGGCAAGAAGTAGCCGCCGCACCGCGCGCCGGGTCCGGGCGAAACGGACACGAAGGGGTCCGTCGTACGAAAGTGCGGCGGGTCCCTTCGCATGTCATGGGCGGGCCTCTGTAGGAAGTGACAGGGCGCGGGCTCTTACGTGGGGGCCGGTCGCCCTTTACTCTGATGCCTGCCCCTTAGTTACTCGTGAGTTAAACAAGTGGTCGGGCGCCGCCCCGGCCATCGCCTGAACACCGCCCGAGAGTGAAACCAGCCGCACCTGAGCCAGCCGCACCGTCGCGGGCCCGGAGGATGTCGTGAGCGACACACAGACACTGATCGATAACCGTCCGCCCTCCGTGGCGGGCCTCTTCCTGGAGCGGGTGGCGGCCACGCCGGACGCCGAGGCCTACCGCTACCCGGTGCCGCCGGCCTCGGGCGAGGGCCCGGACGACTGGAAGTCGCTGACCTGGGCGGGCGCGGCCGAGCGGGTCTACGCGATCGCGGCCGGTCTGATCGAGCTGGGCGTGCGGCCGCAGCAGCGCGTGGCGCTGGCCTCCGCCACCCGGCTGGAGTGGATCCTCGCCGACCTCGGCATCATGTGCGCGGGCGCGGCGACGACCACCGTCTATCCGCAGACCAACGTCGAGGAGTCGGCGTACATCATCTCCGACTCCGAGAGCCGGGTGCTGATCGCGGAGGACGCCGCGCAGCTCGCCAAGGCCAGGGAGCGGCGCGCGGAGCTGCCCGACCTCACCCACGTCGTGGTGATCGACGCGACCGGCGCCGACACCGACGAGGACTGGATCCTCACCCTCGACGAGCTGGAGCGCCGGGGCGCGGCCCGCCTGGAGAAGGACCCGGAGCTGGTCCGCAAGCGGGTCGACGCGCTGACCAAGGACCAGCTCGCCACCCTCATCTACACCTCCGGCACCACCGGCCGGCCCAAGGGCGTCCGCCTGCCGCACGACTGCTGGTCGTACATGGCCAAGGCGATCGCCGCGACCGGTCTGATCACCGGGGACGACGTGCAGTACCTGTGGCTGCCGCTCGCGCACGTCTTCGGCAAGGTGCTGACCTCGGGGCAGATCGAGATCGGTCACGTCACCGCCGTCGACGGCCGGGTCGACAAGATCATCGAGAATCTGCCGGTCGTGCGGCCCACGTACATGGCGGCCGTCCCGCGCATCTTCGAGAAGGTCTACAACGGCGTCGCCGCCAAGGCGAAGGCCGGCGGGGCCGCCAAGTACAAGATCTTCCAGTGGGCCGCCGGTGTCGCCCGCGAGTACGCCAAGGTCACCCAGGACAACTTCAGGCGCACCGGCACCGCGAGCGCCCCCCTCGGCCTCGCCGCCAAGCACAAGGTCGCCGACACCCTCGTCTACGCCAAGATCCGCGAGGCCTTCGGCGGCCGGCTGCGCGCCTGTGTCTCGGGCTCGGCGGCCCTCGCCCCGGAGATCGGCTACTTCTTCGCCGGCGCCGGCATCCACATCCTGGAGGGCTACGGCCTCACCGAGTCCTCCGCCGCCTCCTTCGTGAACCCCGGCGAGGCCTACCGCACCGGCACGGTCGGCAAGCCGCTGCCCGGCACCGAGGTGCGGATCGCGGACGACGGCGAGATCCTGCTGCGCGGCCCCGGCATCATGGAGGGCTACCACAAGCTGCCCGAGAAGACCGCCGAGGTGCTGGAGTCGGACGGCTGGCTGCACACCGGTGACATCGGCGAGCTGTCGCCCGACGGCTATCTGCGCATCACCGACCGCAAGAAGGACCTCATCAAGACCTCCGGCGGCAAGTACATCGCGCCCGCCGAGGTCGAGGGGCAGTTCAAGGCGGTGTGCCCGTACGTCTCCAACATCCTGGTGCACGGCGCCGACCGGAACTTCTGCTCCGCGCTGATCGCCCTCGACGAGGCCGCGATCACGCAGTGGGCGAAGGAGAACGGCCTGGAGGGCAAGCCGTACGCGGAGATCGTCACGGCACCCGCGACGGTCGAGATGGTCGACGGCTACGTCCGGCAGCTCAACGAGGGGCTCCAGCGCTGGCAGACCATCAAGAAGTTCCGCCTGCTGCCCCGGGACCTGGACGTCGAGCACGGCGAGATCACGCCGAGCCTGAAGCTGAAGCGGCCGGTGGTGGAGCGGGAGTACAAGAATCTGATCGAGGAGATGTACGAGGGCTCGCGCGAGGCGTAGCGGACCGTGCGGGCCGGGCGCCCCGCGCGGCGGATGCTCGAAACCGGCCGCCTTTCGGCCGTCTTCGGGCGCGCTTGGTGGTCGGCTCCGGAAGTCCTTCGGGGGTTGACTGCGGCCCCGCTGTCCCGTCCGGTGTGCTGTCGGTCTTCATCCTTGAGACACCTGCGGAGTGGTCGCACCCCAGGGCAGTTGAGGCAGGTAGGTGCCGGGAGTCTGGCCGGTGACCCGGCGAAACGCGGCGATGAACGCGCTGGGTTTGCGGTAGCCGACCGCTCGGGCGGTGGCGTTGACCGGAGTACCGCGGGCCAGCATTGACACGGCGGCGCGGATGCGGACCTGGGTGCGCCAGGCGGCGAAGCTGAGCCCGGTCTCGGCGCGGAACAGCCGGGACAGGGTGCGGACGCTGGTGTGGACGTGATCAGCCCAGGCCGCGAGTTCGCGTTGGTCGTCCGGGTGGGCGACAAGCTGCTCGGCGATCGTGCGGGCCCGCGGGTCGGTGGGCACTGTGACGTGGATGTGATGGGCCGGCAGCGGAGTGAGGAGCTGGAACATCAGCGTCTCGGCGGCCGGGCGGGTGCGGTCGCCGGGAGCGGTGTGATGCAGGTGGGTGATGATCTCGCCGAGCAGCGATCCGACGGTGAAGCAGGTGGGCTCGGTCCAGGTGAGGGGGCCACGGTCGGCGGCGAAGGTGATGGTCACCATTTCGCCGGCGTGCAGCACGGAGCCCGCGTGCTCGACATCCCCGGGCACCCAGAGCCCGTAGCCGGGCGGGATCAGCCAGTCATGGCCCGCGACGCTGCCCATCAGCGTCGCGGTCGAACTCCACGTGAGCATTGGCTCGGGGTGCGCGTGCAGGTGCAGTTGTTCGCGGTCCTGGGCGGTGTCGCGGTCGATGCACAGGATCGGCGAGACGGCAGATTGCCCGGTGTCCATGGGTGCGGAACGCTCCGGTGAGTTGTTCGTGGTCCGCGACTCCTTCAGATTGGCCGTCCCGGGGTATTGGTTGGCCTCCATGCGCACAGCAGCCATCTTAGCTTGGCCTTACCAACCTGTAGGCGCGTGAGGAGTACGGAACCGATGGGCGACGCGGTGATCGAGGCCAGGGGCGAGGCGAGGCGGGACGGACTGGCCGGATCGACGGCCGGGCAGGACGTGGCGCGCGAGGCGGAGGCGGTGCGGTCGTGACCGTCCCCGTCGGATCCGAAGGGGGTGCGGACGGCACGGCCGCCCCCGCCGAGCCGTTCTCGCCCACCCTGCGCCGGGCGGTGGGCGTGGTGATGATCGGCGCGTCGCTGTCCTTCCTGGACACGACGATCGTCAACGTCGCCGTGCACACCCTCTCGGCCGACTTCCACACCGGACTGGACACGGTGCAGTGGGTGGTGACCGCCTACCTGCTCGCGCTCGCGGCGGTCATCCCCGCGACCGGCTGGGCGGCCCGCCGGTTCGGTGCCGCCCGGCTGTACGTCGCCGCGCTGGCGGTGTTCACTGTCGCGTCGGTGCTGTGCGCGTGCTCGCAGAACGTGGGGATGCTGATCGCCTCCCGGGCGCTCCAGGGCATCGGCGGCGGGGCGATCATGCCGGTCGGCACGATGATCTGGACGGCCCAGTCCTCCAAGGCGCAGATGGGCCGGGTGATGGGCCTGATCGCGATCCCGATCATCCTCGCCCCGACCCTCGGCCCCGCCGTCGGCGGTCTGCTTATCCAGGGCATCGACTGGCGGGCGATCTTCTGGCTCAACGTCCCCTTCGGCGTCGCCGGTGTCGTGCTCGCCCTGCGGCTCCTGCCTATGGACAAGGGAGGTGACGTGGGACGGCTGGACGTGACCGGCCTGATCCTGGCCTCCGCCGGGATCGTGGGCGTCACCTACGGCCTGACCGAGTTGGGCACCGCGGCCGGGGCGGGCACCGCGGCCGTCACCGGGCTGGTGGTCGGAGGGGCTGCCCTGGCCGGCTTCGTCGCGCACGCCCTGCGGGCGAGGCGACCGCTGCTCGACCTCCGGCTGTACGGCGGCCAGGGGTTCACCGCCGCGTCGATCGCCACGTTCGCACTCGGCGCCGCGAACTACGGCGGGATGATCCTCATGCCCCTGTACTTCCAGACCGTCCGCGGTGAAAGCGTCGTCGTCGCCGGGCTCCTGCTCGCGCCGACCGGGATCGGAGCCCTGCTCGCGGCGCCGTTCACCGACCGCTGGGGCGCCGGAATCACCGCCTTCTCGGGAGCTGCCGTGCTGGCGGTCTCGACCGTTCCGTTCGTGTTCCTGAGCGCGACCACGTCCTACGTTCTGGTGTGCCTCGTGATGGTCGCGCGCGGTATCGGCTTCGGCTTGTCGATCATCCCGGTGATGACCGCCGCCTACCGGGCCGTGCCGCACGACAAGATTCCCGATGCCACCCCGCAGCTCAACGTCCTCCAGCGCGTCGGCGGCGCGATCGGCACCGCCGTGCTCACCGTCGTCCTCACCCACCAGCTCCGCCACCACCCCACGCCCGCCGGGCAGGCCGAAGGATTCGGGGCCACGTTCCTGTGGGTTCTCGCCATCACGATCGCCGCCACCCTCCCCGCCGTCCTGCTCGCCTGGACCGAAACCCGAGCCCGACGCCGACCCGATGCGTCAAGCCCCGGAAAGCCGCCGACGTTCAGCGAGCATGGTCACTGAACAGGTGACGCGCTGGGGAACCCATAGCGGCCGGGCTGGACGTGCTCACCGCGATGGGCGCGGGCACCCGCAACGGCTACCAGGTCTTCGTTGATCACCTCCGCGACCGGCTGTACGTCCTGGTGCTGGCGGGCTCTGGCGGCGCCTTCGCGGGCATGGGCGCGCCGCAGGACGGCGCGGCCGCCGCCGACTGGACCAGCCCGAACGCCAACACCCCGCCGACGCCCGTCCCGGCGGACCAGTTCGCCGACCGGTTACGGGAGCTCACTTCTTCCCTCCCGCACGAAGGCCATGGCATGAACGGGCACACCGTGCTCTACGGCCCCGAAGCCCGGATGGATGCCCACCTCCCGCTCAACCGAACAACGCAAGCACCTGCTCCAGGCCGTGCTTCGCGGACCGATCCGGGGCACTGCGGCCCTAGGACTACGAGCAGATCGGTCTGGGGGGAAGCAGACGGAACGTTGTCGCAGCGGTCCCGCGATCTGACTGGACGCAGCGTTCAGCGGCGCCTCACCGCAGCGGGCTCACCCGCCCGCGCCCTGACCGCATACCCCGGGTGGGTCGCCACCAACCTCCAGAGCAACGACGCCAACCCGCTGCGTCGCCTCTTCCTGCGCCTGGGCAACAAGGTCTGGCCCAAGACAGCCGCGCCGGTGCGCTGAACCCCCTGTACGCCGCCGGTCTTGGCGGACCGCAAACGCTCAGGACGGCCACCACTTTTTCACCCCCGTGCAGGTTGCCGAGACCAAGGCACCGGCCTGTCAGTTGCCCGCCGAAAGCGGCGCGCCTCTGTCGCGGTGGTCGTGCCCGGAGCTCGCCGCCGAGCTGACCGCGCGCGGCATCACCGACGCCATATCCGCTTCCACGGTGCGTCGTTGGCTCCGCCAGGACGTGCTCAAGCCCTGGCAGCACCAGTCGTGGATCTTCATCACAGACCCCGACTTCCGGGGCAAGGCCGAGCGGGGCCTCGACCTTTACGCCCGTACCTGGAAAGAGCAGCCGCTCGAAGAGGACGAGTACGTCATCAGCGCGGACGAGAAGACCTCTATCCAAGCGCGCTGCCGCTGTCATCCCACCCTGCCGCCCGGTCGAGCCCGAGCGATGCGCGTCAACCACACCTACGGCCGAGGCGGCGCGTTGGCCTGTCTTGCTGCCTACGACGTCCACCAAGCGAAGGTGTTCGGCCGCGCCGAGCCCAAGACCGGCATCAGCCATTCATGAGTCTCGTCGCCCAGGTCATGAGGCAAGAGCCGTACGCCAGCGCCAAGCCCGTGTTTTGGATCGTCGACAACGGCTCCTCCCACCGCGGAGACAAAGCCGCCGACCGGTTGACCTCCACGTTCCCGAACGCGGTGATGGTCCACACCCCGGTGCACGCCTCCTGGTTGAACCAGGTGGAGATCTACTTCTCCGTCGTCCAGCGCAAGGTCGTCTCCCCCAACGACTTCACCGACCTTGCCCAGGTCGGGGATCGGCTCCGAGCATTCGAAGACCGCTACAACGCCACGGCACAGCCGTTCCAGTGGAAGTTCACCACCTCCGACCCAGACGATCTGCTGGCCGGGCTCGACCGGCAAACCGCTGATCACCTCCCACTGCAATCATCCGGAGCACCGACAGCATGATCAACCCCTGAAGGACTTCCGACGCCGACCACTTAGCACGGTTCTCACTCATGGTGGCCCACTTCGGCAACTTGGCGCGTATGGGTAGGTCCGGTCTGTCACTCTGACGGCATCGAATGCGAGGAATCGCACGAACTGCCCGGGGAGCCGTCCATGGGGGCCATTCCGACGCAGCGGGAGACCGTCTCCCGCGCCAGCGCGGCGCCCGCGCACACCACCGAGGTGTGCGCCCGGGAACGCACCCGGGCGCACGCGTCCCTGCTGGGCAGCTCCCTGGCGCCGGGTGCCGCCCGCGCGATGGTGCGCGCGGCGCTCGCCGACTGGTCCGCGCTCGGGCTGCCCGGCACGGAGCAGCTGACCGAGCATCTCGCGGCCGACGCCCTGGTGGTCGTCAGCGAGCTGGTCACCAACGCCGTGGTGCACGCCGGTACCGATGTCGAGGTGGCCTGCACGCTGGAGGAGACCGGCACGCTCGTCGTCGAGACCACGGACCACCATCCCTCCCGCGCACCGAGAAGCGGCGGCGAGTACGAGAGGCCGCACGAGACTCCCGAGTACGGCCGCGGCCTGCGGCTGGTCTCCGCGCTCTCGGAGGCCTGGGGCATCACGTACCGCCCGGGTGTCAAGACGGTCTGGGCCCGGCTGCCGGCCGCGGGCGCCGACATCGCCGAACGGTTCGAGACATACGCCACGGGCCGCGACCCGCGGCACACGCCTCCCCTGGCCGTGGACACACCGGGGGAGGAACCCGGCGGGGGGCCGGAAGGGGTGCAAGATCCCGGTGGCTCCGGTGGCTCCGGTGGCTCCGGTGGCTCCGGTGGCTCCGGTGGCCCGAGTGACGTGGGTGGCGTGGGTGATCCGAGTGGCCCGGGTGGTGCGGGTCTCCTGGAGGGCTCCGGTGGCCTGGGTGGCCCCGGCGGTGCAGGTGGCCCCGGTGGGGCGGGTGGCTCCGGTGGTGCGGGTGGCCCGGGTGACGCAGGTGGCCTTGGTGGGGCGGGTGGCCTCGGTGGTGCGGGTGGCTCCGGTGGCCCGGGTGGCCCCGGCGGTGCAGGTGGCCCCGGTGGGGTGGGTGGCTCCGGTGGTGCGGGTGGCCCGGGTGACGCAGGTGGCCCGGGTGACGCAGGTGGCCTTGGTGGGGCGGGTGGCCTCGGTGGTGCGGGTGGCTCCGGTGGTGCGGGTGGCCCCGGCGGTGCAGGTGGCCCGGGTGACGCAGGTGGCCCCGGCAGTGCGGAGGGCCCGGACGGGCCTGGTGGCCGAGGGGACCCCGGGGGTGCGGAAGGCCCAGGTGGCTCGCGGCGCGGGGGCGTGGAGGTCGGGCGGGCGGGGGGTGTGCGGCTGGGGGACTGGCGGGACAGTGCGGTCGGGGGCGGGCCGTGCGGTGTCCGGGACCGGGAGTGGCTGGGGCGCGGCGCCCTGTCGTTCCTCGCCGAGGCCTCCGACCTCCTGGCCGGGCAGCTCGACGAGGAACGGGTCGCCTCCCTCACCGGCCGGCTGATCGTGTCGCGGCTCGCCGACTGGTGCGCCGTATGGCTGGAGGACGAGTCCCCGGGCCGGGGTGCCTGGAGCGACGCCCCCGGCGCGGCCGTCGGCGCCCGGCCGGCCCGCGTGTGGCACGCCGACGGGGGCCGCCTCGACGCACTGCGCCGGGCCCTGGAGAAAGACCCGCCCCGCCCGCGCGACCCGTGGCGTTCAGGACCCGTCGGCCATCCCTGGCCCGGCGAGGCGCTCGGCCCGCACGGCACCGCGCTCGCCTTCCGCCTGGTCGCCGGCGGCAGACCGCTGGGCACCCTGGTCGTCGGCCGGGCCGACACCCCCGGCCCCTCCGGCTTCCCCGACGAGATCACCGGCCTCGTCGAGGACCTCTGCCGCCGGGTGGCGCTCGCCATCAGCACCGCCCGCCAGTACGCCCGCCAGGCCACTATCAGCGCCGTCCTCCAGCGCGGCCTGCTGCCCGGCGCCGTCGCCGAGATCCCCGGCGTGCGCAGCGCCCTCGTCCACGAACCCTGTGACAGGGGCGGCCCCAGCGGCGACTTCTACGACCTCTTCCCGGCCGGCGACGGCCGCTGGTGCTTCGCCGTCGGCAACGTCCAGGGCAAGGGCCCCGAGGCCGCCGTCGTCATCGGGCTCGCCCGGCCCTGGCTGCGGCTGCTGGCCCGCGAGGAGTACGGCGTCCCCGATGTCCTCGACCGCCTCAACCAGCTCCTCCTCGACGACGCCACCGAGGCCGCCGACGCCGCCGCCCGCGCCCTGGTCGCCACGGGCGGGCCACCGGTTGCCCCGGGCGACGGGCCGCAGACCCGCTTCCTCTCCCTGCTCTACGGGGAACTGGTCCCCTTCGACGGCGGCGTCCGCTGCACCCTCGCCTCCGCCGGGCACCCGCTGCCGCTGCTCCTGGAGCCCGACGGCACGGTGTGCACGGTCGCGAGGCCGCAGACCCTCCTCGGGGTCGTCGAGGACGCGACGTACGTCAGTGAGACCTTCGAGCTGCGCCCCGGCGACACCCTGCTGTGCGTCACGGACGGGGTCACCGAGCGGCGCAGCGGCTCCCGCCAGTTCGACGACGGCGACGGCCTCGCGGCGGCGCTCGCCGGGTGCGCGGGGCTGGACGCCGGCCTGGTCGCCGAGCGCATCAGGCGGCTGGTGCACGACTTCGGGCCCCGGCCCCCGGAGGACGACCTCGCGCTGCTGGTGCTCCAGACCGGGTGACCCCGGCCGTACGGGACAATGGAACGCATGCCCTCCGCACTCCCCGACGGCGAACCCGTCCCCGCCGACGGCGCCCTGCCCGCGCCCGCCCTCGCCGGGGCCGCCGACCGCCCCCTCGGCTTCTATCTGCACGTGCCGTACTGCGCGACCCGCTGCGGCTACTGCGACTTCAACACCTACACCGCGACCGAGCTGCGCGGCACCGGCGGCGTCCTCGCCTCCCGCGACAACTACGCCGAGACGCTCGCCGACGAGGTCCGCCTGGCCCGCAAGGTGCTCGGCGACGACCCCCGCGAGGTCCGCACGGTCTTCGTCGGCGGCGGTACGCCCACCCTGCTGGCCGCCGGTGACCTGGTGCGGATGCTGGGCGCGATCCGCGAGGAGTTCGGTCTCGCGGCGGACGCGGAGGTGACCACGGAGGCCAATCCCGAGTCGGTCGACCCGGCGTATCTGGCCACCCTCCGCGAGGGCGGCTTCAACCGGATCTCCTTCGGCATGCAGAGCGCCCGGCAGCACGTCCTGAAGGTGCTGGACCGCACCCACACCCCGGGCCGCCCCGAGGCCTGCGTCGCCGAGGCCCGCGCCGCCGGCTTCGAGCACGTCAACCTCGACCTGATCTACGGCACCCCCGGCGAGTCCGACGACGACTGGCGGGCCTCGCTCGACGCCGCGCTCGGCGCCGGACCCGACCACGTCTCGGCGTACGCCCTGATCGTGGAGGAGGGCACGGGGCTCGCCCGGCGCATCCGGCGCGGCGAGGTCCCGACGACCGACGACGACGTCCACGCCGACCGGTACCTGATCGCCGAGGAGACCCTCTCGGCGGCGGGCTTCGACTGGTACGAGGTGTCGAACTGGGCCGCCTCGGACGCGGGGCGCTGCCTGCACAACGAGCTGTACTGGCGGGGCGCCGACTGGTGGGGCGCCGGGCCGGGCGCCCACTCCCACGTGGGCGGCGTGCGCTGGTGGAACGTGAAGCACCCGGGGGCGTACGCCTCGGCACTGGCGGCGGGGAGGTCGCCGGGTGCCGGACGCGAGATCCTGACGGACGAGGACCGCCGGGTGGAGCGGATCCTGCTGGAACTGCGGCTGCGGGAGGGCGTGCCGCTGTCCCTGCTGCACGAGGAGGGACTCGCGGCCTCACACCGAGCCCTGTCCGACGGCCTCCTCCAGGAGGGCCCCTACGAGGCGGGAAGCGCGGTGCTGACCCTGCGCGGGCGGCTGCTGGCGGACGCGGTGGTGCGTGACCTGGTGGACTGATCCCTCGGGGGAGTGAATCGGCGCGAGACGCGGGTTCGGTCCCTAATCTGGTTCGTAAGCTGCTGCCGCAATCGCACGGTGGCGGAAACCGGAGGGCTGCGGAGATGACCGCTGTGGATGACCGACCGAGGACCACCGACATCGTGACGTTCTTCGAGGAGTTCGTGTTTCCCGAGGAATTCAAGGTCGAGCTCCTCCGGGGGGAAATCGTGATGATGGCGGGGCCGGACGTAGCTCACAACGACATCGTGGAAGCGGTGGTGGACCAGATTCCCCGCCGAGGCTGGCGGCGACTCCAGACTCAGGACATCGCGATCCTCGAAGAGTCCAGCGAGCCCCAGCCGGATCTCGTGGTGATCGAACGGGGCGTCGGCCCTGAGCACGGACGCCTGATGCCGTCCGAGGTCATCACCATGCTTGTCGAAGTTGTCTCCAAGACGAGCGTCGACCGCGACTACGGAGTCAAGCGCTCGATCTACGCAGCGGCCAAGGTGCCCGCTTACCTGATCATCGACCCAGTCATGGGGCAGTGCGTCCTGCTCACCGAGCCGACGGGCCGTGGTGAACACGCTGATTACCGGTGCCAGCGACTCACGAAGTTCGGTGACCTCACACCGCTGGAGACCATCGGCGTCGAACTGGACACCAGCGAGTTCGCCGTCTACGAGAAGGTCAGGCCCCACCGCTACCCGTGACGAAGTCGATCAGCTCCTCGACCCTCCCCAACAGCTCCGGCTCCAGGTCCTTGTACGAGTTCACCCGTGCCAGGATCGCCTGCCACACCGCCCCGGTGTTCTCGGGCGGCCAGCCCAGTGCTCGGCAGACCCCCGTCTTCCAGTCCTGCCCGTGCGGGATCCGCGGCCACTCGGCGATTCCCAGCGCCGACGGCTTCACGGCCTCCCAGATGTCGATGTAGGGGTGGCCCACGACCAGCGCGTGGTCACTGGTCACCGACTGCGCGATCCGCCACTCCTTCGAGCCCGGCACCAGGTGGTCCACCAGGACGCCCAGCCGCGCGTCCGGGCCCGGCGCGAAGTCGGCGACGATCGACGGCAGGTCGTCCACGCCTCCCAGGTACTCCACGACCACGCCCTCGACGCGCAGGTCGTCGCCCCACACCTTCTCGACCAGCTCGGCGTCGTGCCGCCCCTCGACGTAGATGCGCCCGGCGCGGGCCACCCGCGCGCGTGCGCCGGGGACGGCGACCGAACCGGACGCCGTACGGGCGGGCCGTACCGGACCGGAGGCGGGCCGCACGAGGGTCACCACCTGGCCCTCCAGCAGGAAGCCGCGCGGCTCCATCGGGAACACCCGGTGCTTGCCGAAGCGGTCCTCCAGGGTCACCGTGCCCGCCTCGCAGCCGATCACCGCGCCGCAGAACCCGGTGCCGGGTTCCTCGACCACCAGGCCGGAATCGGCCGGAACCTCCGGGACGGGCTGCGGCTTCTTCCACGGAGGGGTCAGGTCGGCGGAGTACTGGCGCATTCTGACGACGATACGAGAAGCGGGCGCGCCGTGATCAGCGCGACACGCCGAACCGGGCGGCCAGCGCGTCCCGTTGGGCCCGGACGAACGCCGCGTCCACCACCGCTCCGTGCCCCGGCACGTACCGCGCGTCCTCGCCGCCCAGCTCCAGCAGCCGGTCGAGCGCGGCCGGCCAGTGCGACGGCACGGCGTCGGGACCCGCCTGCGGTTCCCCCGACTCCTCGACCAGGTCGCCGCAGAAGACGACGGCCACCTCGCCCGGCACCAGCACCGCCAGGTCGTGCCCGGTGTGCCCCGGGCCCACGTCGGCGAGCAGCACCCGCCGGCCGCCGCCCAGGTCGAGCCTCCGCCCGCCGCCGACCTCGTGGCCGACCGGCACGAGGGCGTCGGCCGCCTCCCGGGCCGACCGCGCGTCCAGCCCCTCCGCCACCGCGTCCGCGCACAGCGCCTCCCGCCCCCGTCCGCCCGGCGCGAACAGCGCGGCCGTGCCCGCCGCGGCGTACACCTGCGCGTCCGGGAACGCGGCGGCGCCGAAGACGTGGTCGAAGTGGGGGTGGGTCAGCGCGAGATGCGTCACACGGCGACCGGCGAGCCTGTGCGCCTGTGCGCGCAACCGGGCGCCCTCGGCCGGGCCCGACCCCGCGTCGACCATCAGCGCCGCGTCCGGGCCGAGGACCAGCCCCGCCGTGCAGTCCCACCCCGGCAGCCGGCACCGGCCCACCCCGGCCGCCAGCCGCTCCCACCCCAGGTCCTTCCACGTCACCGTCACGGCGCCGACGCTAGGCCCGGTCGGCACCTCGGCGCACGTCGGCATGGCCCCGGCCTTGCCGGGGGCGTACCCCACGGCCGTAGACTGGGCCGGGGAAGTCTGGCACTCGCGCGCCATGAGTGCCAGGGCCAGACAGTGAGACGGGCAAGACGCCGGGCGGACGACTTCTGGAGGTGTGCGCGGATGCTCAGTGAACGCAGGCTCAAGGTGCTGCGCGCCATCGTCCAGGACTATGTGGGCACCGAGGAGCCGGTCGGTTCCAAGGCCCTCACCGAGCGGCACAGCCTCGGCGTCTCCCCGGCCACCGTGCGCAATGACATGGCGGCCCTGGAGGACGAGGGGTTCATCGCCCAGCCGCACACCAGCGCCGGGCGCATCCCGACCGACAAGGGCTACCGGCTCTTCGTCGACAAGCTGGCCGGCGTCAAGCCGATGACCGCGCCCGAGCGGCGTGCCATCCAGAGCTTCCTGGAGGGCGCCGTCGACCTCGACGACGTGGTGGCCCGCACGGTGCGGCTGCTCGCGCAGCTGACCCGGCAGGTCGCCGTCGTGCAGTATCCGTCGCTGACCCGCTCGACCGTGCGGCACGTGGAGTTGCTCTCCCTGGCGCCCGCGCGCCTGATGCTCGTGCTGATCACGGACACCGGCCGGGTCGAGCAGCGGATGGTCGACTGCCCGGCGCCGTTCGGCGAAGCGTCCCTCGCGGACCTGCGGGCGCGGCTCAACAGCCGTGTGGCGGGGCGGCGTTTCTCGGACGTGCCGAGTCTGGTGGAAGATCTGGTGGAGCCCTTCGAGGCCGAGGATCGCGGTACGGTCTCCACCGTGCTCTCCACTCTCCTGGAGACGCTGGTCGAGGAGAACGAGGAGCGGCTGATGATCGGCGGCACCGCCAATCTGACCCGCTTCGGGCACGACTTCCCCTTGGTGATCAGGCCGGTGCTGGAGGCGCTTGAGGAGCAGGTCGTGCTTCTCAAGCTGCTCGGCGAGGCGAAGGATCCGGGCGTGACCGTACGTATCGGTCATGAGAACGCCCATGAGGGACTCAACTCCACGTCCGTCGTGTCGGTGGGCTACGGTTCGGGCGGCGAGGCGGTTGCCAAGCTCGGCGTGGTCGGACCGACCCGCATGGACTACCCGGGAACGATGGGAGCGGTACGCGCAGTGGCACGGTACGTCGGACAGATCCTGGCGGAGTCGTAGGTGGCCACGGACTACTACGCCGTACTCGGCGTACGCCGCGACGCGTCCCAGGACGAGATCAAGAAGGCGTTCCGGAGGCTCGCCCGCGAGCTGCACCCGGACGTCAACCCCGATCCGAAGACCCAGGAGCGGTTCAAGGAGATCAACGCCGCCTACGAGGTGTTGTCGGACCCGCAGAAGAAGCAGGTCTACGACCTCGGCGGCGACCCCCTCTCGCAGGCCGCCGGCGGTGGCGCGGGCGGCTTCGGCGCGGGTGGCTTCGGGAACTTCTCGGACATCATGGACGCGTTCTTCGGCACGGCGTCGCAGCGCGGGCCGCGCTCGCGCACCCGCCGCGGCCAGGACGCCATGATCCGCATCGAGGTCGAGCTGAACGAAGCGGCGTTCGGCACGACCAAGGACATCCAGGTCGACACGGCCGTCGTCTGCAACACCTGCAACGGCGAGGGCGCGGCGCCGGGCACGAGTGCCCAGACGTGCGACATGTGCCGCGGCCGGGGTGAGGTCTCGCAGGTCACCCGGTCCTTCCTGGGCCAGGTCATGACCTCCCGCCCCTGCCCCCAGTGCCAGGGCTTCGGCACCGTCGTGCCCACCCCGTGCCCCGAGTGCGCGGGCGACGGCCGGATCAGGTCCCGTCGCACCCTGACGGTGAAGATCCCGGCCGGCGTGGACAACGGCACCCGTATCCAGCTCGCGGGCGAGGGCGAGGTCGGCCCCGGCGGCGGCCCCGCGGGCGACCTGTACGTCGAGATCCACGAGCTGCCGCACTCGACCTTCCAGCGCCGCGGCGACGACCTGCACTGCACGGTCACCATCCCGATGACGGCGGCGGCCCTCGGCACGAAGGTGCCGCTGGAGACCCTCGACGGCATGGAGGAGGTCGACATCCGTCCGGGCACCCAGTCCGGCCAGTCGATCCCCAAGCACGGCCGGGGCATCACGCACCTGCGCGGCGGCGGCCGGGGCGACCTCATCGTCCACGTCGAGGTGACCACCCCGACCAAGCTCGACGTCGAACAGGAACGCCTCCTGCGAGAACTCTCCAAACTCCGCGGCGAGGAACGGCCCCAGGGCCAGTTCCAGCCCGGCCAGCAAGGGTTGTTCTCGCGCCTGAAGGACGCCTTCAACGGGCGTTGAGGCGGTGGCGCCGGAGGCGGGGGCCGTCGGTCGGCGCCGGGTGCGGGGGGTCTGCCGGGGGTCCGGGGGTTGTCCCCCGGGCAGTCGCAGTCAGCCGGGTCGGCAGGGGTTGTTCTCGCGCTTGAAGGACGCCTTCAACGGGCGTTGAGGCCGGCCGCGGTGCTGCTCGGGCGGGGTTCGAGGATGCGGATGCTTCTGGCTTATGCCAACGGAAGCCCGGATTCGGACTTGTTCGGAGGACGTGACAACATGCCGTCATGTCCTCCGCACTGACCGATCTCTTCCCCTACCCGATCGTGCAGGCGCCCATGGCGGGCGGCATCTCCGTGCCGCGGCTCGCGGCGGCGGTCTGCGAGGCGGGCGGGCTGGGATTCCTGGCCGCCGGGTACAAGACCGCGGACGGGATGTACCAGGAGATCAAGGAGCTGCGGGGGCTCACCAACCACCCCTTCGGCGTCAACCTCTTCATGCCGCAGCCGGAGACGGCCGACCCCTCCGCCGTGGACGTTTACGCCCACCAACTGGCCGGCGAGGCCGCCTGGTACGAGACGGAGCTGGGCGACCCCGAGAGCGGCCGTGACGACGGCTACGACACCAAGCTCGCGGTGCTGCTGGACAACCCGGTGCCGGCGGTGTCGTTCCACTTCGGCGTCCCGAGCGGCGAGGTCGTCGACTCCCTGCACCGCGTCGGGACCTTCGCCCTGGTCACCGCGACCACCGCGGAGGAGGCCAGGGCCGTCGAGCACTCCGGCGCCGACGCGGTGATCGCGCAGGGCTTCGAGGCCGGCGGCCACCAGGGCACCCACCGCGACCACCCGGAGACCGGCGGCACCGGCACCGGACTGCTGTCGCTGGTCGCCCAGGTCCGGGAGGCGGTGAGCCTGCCCGTCCTCGCCGCGGGCGGCATCATGCGCGGCGGCCAGATCGCCGCGGTACTCGCGGCCGGCGCGAGCGCGGCCCAGCTCGGCACCGCCTTCCTCGCCACCCCCGAGTCGGGCGCGCACGCCCTGCACAAGCGGGCCCTGACCGACCCCCTGTTCGTCCGCACGGAGCTGACCCGCGCCTTCTCCGGCCGCCCCGCCCGCGGCCTGGTCAACCGCTTCCTGCGCGAGCACGGCCCCTACGCCCCCGCCGCCTACCCCGAGGTGCACCACCTCACCGCGCCGCTGCGCAAGGCGGCGGCGCAGGCGGGCGACGCGCAGGGCATGGCGCTCTGGGCCGGGCAGGGCCACCGGATGGCCAGGGAACTGCCCGCCGGGCAAGTGGTGGAGGTACTGGCGGCCGAACTCGCGTCCGCCGGGACGGCGTTGTCGGACTACGCGACGGGAGGCGGCGCCCGATGACGGCACCGGTGTTCGTGGCCGCCTCCCTGCGGCCCGAGGACCTGCCCGGGGGCGAGTACGTCCTCGAAGGACCCGAGGGACGGCACGCCGTCTCCGTGAAGCGGCTGCGCACCGGCGAGGCCGTCGTCCTCACCGACGGACGCGGACGCTGGGCCGAGGGCGTGGTCAAGGCCGCCGAGGGCAAGGACCGCCTGGTCGTCACCGGCCTGGAGAAGGTGCGCGAGGAGCCCGCGGAACAACCCCGCGTCACCGTCGTGCAGGCCCTGCCCAAGGGCGACCGCGGCGAACTGGCCGTGGAGACGATGACCGAGGTCGGCGTCGACGCGATCGTGCCCTGGACGGCGTCCCGCTGCGTCACCCAGTGGAAGGGCGAGCGCGGCCCGAAGGCGCTCGGCAAGTGGCGGGCCACGGCCCGGGAGGCCGGCAAGCAGTCCCGCCGGGTCCGCTTCCCCGAGGTCGCGGACGCGGCCACGAGCAAGCAGGTCGCCTCGCTGCTGGCCGCCGCCGACTTCGCCGCCGTACTCCACGAGAGCGGCGACGCGCCCCTTGCCGCCGCCGAACTCCCCGCCTCCGGCGACATCGTGCTGGTCGTCGGACCCGAGGGGGGCGTCTCCCCCGAGGAGT
The DNA here is from genome assembly GCF_058244745.1 of Streptomyces sp. SL06. Taxonomy (NCBI): domain Bacteria; kingdom Bacillati; phylum Actinomycetota; class Actinomycetes; order Kitasatosporales; family Streptomycetaceae; genus Streptomyces; species Streptomyces sp. SL06. The sequence goes on from NZ_JBSYOT010000002.1 coordinate 4,911,172, forward strand.
TGGCGCTCTTCGCCGCGGCCGGAGCGCGGCCCCACCGCCTCGGCCGCAGCGTCCTGCGCACCTCCACCGCGGGCACCGCGGCGGCGGCCGTACTGCTGGCCCGCACCGGCCGCTGGTCCTGACCGCACCGGCCGCCGCGAGTGGCCGTATGCGCTCTACCGCCCGCCCCGCAACGGTGGCAGGCTGCCGTCCATGGGGGCATTGAGGCGGATTTGGCGTATCCCGATCATGCCGCGCGGCCGGCGCGTGACGCTCGCGGTGGCCGGCGCGGCTCTCGCCGTCGGCGGGGTCGCCGCGTGCGAACCGGACGGGCTCGGCACCGCGTCCGTGGCGTACACGACCGACCAGACCGTGACCCGCGAACTGCAACGGCAGAACACGCGGGTGCAGTGGCTCAACTGCACCGCGTCCCGCGGGGACGACGGCGCCACCGCCTCGGCGAGCGAGAACACCGCCGCCTCCGTCGAGTGCGAGGGCAGGACGGACGACGGCAAGGACATCACCGTCGACGGCAGGGTGACCCGCGTCGTCAACGGCGCCTGTGTGCGCGGCGACCTCACGGCCGAGGTGGACGGCAAGGAGTGGCTCCGGGTCAAGGGGCTCGGCAACTGCGACGCCGCCCCCAGCGCCCCGTCCGCCGACCGGCCCTCCGGGCAGGGGCCCGGACCCACCGTGACCGTCACCCGGACCATCTGGTGCCCCGACGACCCGCACTGCGGGCCGGTGCAGGGCAAGTAGCAAGTGATCCAAACCTCTGTCGGCGGGCGCCGCCCCTGCATAGGGTGAGAGGGTGACACAGCCCGCAGCGCCTGCCTACCTCCGCTTTCCGCACCCGCACGGCGAGTTGGTCGCCTTCACCGCCGAGGACGACGTGTGGCTCGCCCCGCTCGACGGCGGCCGGGCCTGGCGGGTCAGCGCCGACAACGTGCCGGTGAACCACCCGCGGATCTCGCCCGACGGCACCACGGTCGCCTGGACCTCCACCCGCGACGGCGCCCCCGAGGTGCACGTCGCGCCCGTCGACGGCGGCCCCGCCAGGCGCCTGACGCACTGGGGCAGCGGCAAGACCCAGGTGCGCGGCTGGACCCCGGGAGGACGCGTCCTCGCCCTCAGCACCTACGGGCAGGCCAGCCTGCGCCGCACCTGGGCCCGCACCGTCCCGCTCGACGGCGGACCGGCGGCCACCCTGCCGTACGGGCCCGTCGGCGATGTCGCGCACGGCCCGCACACCGTGCTGCTGTCCGCGCCGATGGGCCGCGAGGCCGCCTGGTGGAAGCGCTACCGGGGCGGCACGGCGGGCAAGCTGTGGATCGACCGCGAGGACGACGGCGAGTTCGTCCGCCTGCACAGCGACCTCGACGGCAACATCGAGTACCCCTTCTGGGTCGGGGAGCGCATCGCGTTCCTCTCCGACCACGAGGGCACCGGCGCCCTCTACTCCTCCCTCGCCGACGGCTCCGACCTGCGCCGGCACACCCCCCTCGAAGGCTTCTACGCCCGGCACGCCGCCACCGACGGCACCCGCGTCGTCTACTCCAGCGCCGGTGAGCTGTGGACGCTCGACGACCTCGACGGCGCCGAGCCGCGCCGGCTCGGCATCCGGCTCGGCGGCGCCCGCGTCGACCTCCAGCCGTTCCCGGTCAACGCCGCCCGCTGGTTCGGCTCCGCGTCCCCCGACCACACGGCGCGCGGCAGCGCCGTCGCCGTACGCGGGGGCGTGCACTGGGTCACTCACCGCTCCGGGCCCGCCCGCGCGCTGGCCGTGCAGCCCGGCGTACGGACCCGGCTGCCGCGCACCTTCCGCGCCGAGGGCGAGGAGTGGGTCGTATGGGTGACGGACGCCGAGGGCGACGACGCCCTCGAGTTCGCGCCCGCCACCGGACTCGCCCCCGGCGCCACCGCCCGCCGCCTCGCCGCCGGGCAGCTCGGCCGGGTCCTGGGCCTGGCCATGGCACCGGACGGCAGCCGCGCCGCCGTCGCCTCGCACGACGGGCGCGTCCTGCTCGTCGAGCGCGAGAGCGGCGAGGTCCGCGAGGTCGACCGCAGCGAGGACGGCGACGCCTCCGGGCTGGTCTTCTCGCCCGACTCGGCCTGGCTGGCCTGGTCGCACCCCGGCCCCGAACCGCTGCGCCAGCTGAGGCTCGCCAACACCACCGACCTGTCGGTGAGCGAGGCGACGCCGCTGCGCTTCAAGGACTACTCGCCGGCCTTCACCCTGGACGGCAAGCACCTCGCCTTCCTCTCCACCCGGTCCTTCGACCCGGTCTACGACGAGCACGTCTTCGACCTCGCCTTCGTCGAGGGTGCCCGGCCCCATCTGATCACCCTCGCCGCGACCACCCCGTCGCCCTTCGGCCCGCAGCGCCACGGCCGCGCCTTCGAGGCGCCGGACCGTGAGGAGACCCCTGACAGCGAGGGCACCCCGACCACCCGGATCGACATCGAGGGCCTCGCCGACCGCATCGTGCCCTTCCCGGTCGAGGCCGCCCGCTACTCCCGGCTGCGCGCCGCCAAGGACGGCGTGCTGTGGCTGCGCCACCCGGTCACCGGCGTCCTCGGCGCCTCCCGGGCCACCCCCGAGGCCACCGACCCCAACACCGAGCTGGAGCGCTACGACCTCGCCCAGCAGCGGATCGAGCACCTCGCCGCCGACGCCGACCACTTCGAGGTCAGCGGGGACGGCAAGCGGGTCCTGCTGTGGGCCGACGGACGGCTCAAGGTGGTGCCCAGCGACCGGCGGGCCTCCGGCGACGAGGACAGCGACACCAACATCACCGTCGACCTGAGCCGGATCCGGCAGACCGTCGAACCGGCCGCCGAGTGGCGGCAGATGTACGACGAGACCGGCCGCATCATGCGGGACCACTTCTGGCGGCCCGACATGAACGGCGTCGACTGGGACGGCGTCCTGGACCGCTACCGGCCCGTCCTCGACCGCCTCGCCACCCATGACGACCTGGTCGACCTCCTGTGGGAGGTGCACGGCGAACTGGGCACCTCGCACGCCTACGTCACCCCGCGCGGCGGCCACGTCGGCGCCGCCCGGCAAGGACTGCTCGGCGCCGACCTCTCCCGCCACGAGGACGGCACCTGGCGCGTCGACCGCGTCCTGCCCTCGGAGACCTCCGACCCCCATGCCCGCTCCCCGCTCGCCGCGCCCGGTGTCGCCGTACGCGCCGGGGACGCCGTCGTCGCCGTCGCGGGACAGGCCGTCGACCCGGTCACCGGGCCCGGCCCGCTGCTCGTCGGCACGGCCGGCAAGCCGGTCGAGCTGACCATCTCCCCGTCCGGCGGCGGCGAACTGCGGCACGCCGTGGTCGTCCCCCTCGCCGACGAGGAACCCCTGCGCTACCACGCCTGGGTCGCCGACCGCCGCGCCCACGTCCACGAGCGGTCGGGCGGCCGGCTCGGCTATCTGCACGTCCCCGACATGCAGGCGCCCGGCTGGGCCCAGATCCACCGCGACCTGCGCGTCGAGGTCGTCCGGGAGGGACTGGTCGTCGACGTGCGCGAGAACCGCGGCGGGCACACCTCCCAGCTGGTCGTGGAGAAGCTGGCCCGGCGCATCGTCGGCTGGGACCTGCCGCGCGGCATGCGCCCCGCCAGTTACCCGCTGGACGCGCCCCGCGGCCCGGTCGTCGCCGTCGCCGACGAGTTCTCCGGCTCCGACGGCGACATCGTCAACGCCGCGATCAAGGCGCTCGGCATCGGCCCGGTCGTCGGCACCCGCACCTGGGGCGGTGTCATCGGCATCGACAGCCGCTACCGGCTGGTCGACGGGACGCTGATCACCCAGCCCAAGTACGCGTTCTGGCTGGAGGGTTACGGCTGGGGCGTGGAGAACCACGGCGTCGACCCGGACGTCGAGGTCCCCTACCGCCCCCAGGACCACGCGGCGGGCCGCGACCCGCAGCTGGACGAGGCGATCGGGCTCGCGCTGGCGGCGCTGGAGGAGACCCCGGCGAAGACCCCGCCGAGCCTGCCCGGCTCCGACTGAGGCACCCGCTCGATACGATGCCCCGGTAGCAGATCACCACCGTGAGGAGTACCGCATGGCAGGGGAACCCCAGGACGACTGCCTGTTCTGCAAGATCGTCGCAGGCACGATCCCGGCGACCGTCGTCCGCGAGACGGACACGACCCTCGCCTTCCGGGACATCAACCCGCAGGCGCCCACCCACGTCCTGGTGATCCCCAAGGCGCACTACCGGGACGCCGCCGCGCTCGCCGCCGGCGCCCCGGAGCTGGTCGCGGACCTCCTGCGCGAGACGCGGGCGATCGCGGACCAGGAGAAGCTGGACAGCTACCGCACCGTCTTCAACACCGGCAGCGGCGCCGGCCAGACCGTCTGGCACACCCACGCGCACGTGCTCGGCGGGCGCGGCCTCGCATGGCCCCCCGGATAGGCGGCGCGTGTCCGTACGCGAACTGGTGGTCCTCGGCACCGCCAGCCAGGTCCCGACCCGGCACCGCAACCACAACGGCTATCTGCTGCGCTGGGACGGCGAGGGCATCCTGTTCGACCCCGGTGAGGGCACACAGCGCCAGATGCTGCGCGCCGGGGTCGCCGCCCACGACCTGAACCGGATCTGCGTCACGCACTTCCACGGCGACCACAGCCTCGGCCTCGCCGGCGTCATCCAGCGGATCAACCTCGACCGGGTCCCGCACGAGATCACCGCCCACTACCCGCGCTCGGGCCGGCGCTTCTTCGACCGTCTGCGGTACGCCACCGCCTACCGCGAGACCGTCGCCCTCACCGAGGCCCCCGTCGACACCGACGGACCCCTCGCCGCCACCCCCGCCTACACCCTGGAGGCCCGCAGGCTGTCCCACCCCGTCGAGGCGTACGGCTACCGGCTGACCGAGCCCGACGGCCGCCGCATGCTGCCCGAGCGGCTGGCCGCGCACGGCATCGAGGGCCCCGACATCGGCCGGATCCAGCGCGACGGCTCGCTCGGGGGCGTCCGGCTCGACGAGGTCAGCGAGATCCGCCGCGGCCAGCGGTTCGCGTTCGTCATGGACACCCGGCTGTGCGCCGGGGTGCACGCGCTCGCCGAGGGCTGCGACCTGCTGGTCGTCGAGTCCACCTTCCTCGACGCGGACGAGGCGCTCGCCACCGAGCACGGCCACCTGACCGCCGGCCAGGCGGCACGGGTCGCCCGGGACGCGGGCGTACGGCACCTCGTGCTGACCCACTTCAGCCAGCGCTATCCGGACCCGGCGGAGTTCGGACGGCAGGCACGGGCGGCCGGCTACCGGGGGGAGCTGACCGTGGCCCATGATCTACAGAGGGTCCCGGTTCCGAAACGTCGGTGATATCGCCGTACGATGCTCTGATGCCCCTGCCCAAAGCGGAACTGCACCTCCATATCGAAGGCACCCTGGAGCCCGAGTCGGCCTTCGCGCTGGCCGCCCGCAACGGCGTGTCCCTGCCGTACGCGGACGAGGACGCGTTGCGCGAGGCGTACCGGTTCGAGGACCTCCAGTCCTTTCTGAACCTGTACTACGAGCTGATGGCCGTCCTGCGCACCGAGCGGGACTTCGAGGACCTCGCCAACGCCTACCTCGCCCGCGCCGCCGCGCAGGGCGTGCGGCACGCGGAGATATTCTTCGACCCGCAGGCCCACCGCTCGCGCGGGGTGGAGATGGGCACGGTGGTGGAGGGACTGTGGCGGGCGCTGGGCCGCAGTCGGGAGAACCACGGCGTCTCCACCCGGCTGATCATGTGCTTCCTGCGCGACGAGTCCGCCGAGTCGGCGCTGGAGACCCTCGACGCCGCCAAGCCCCACCTGGACCGCATCACCGGCGTCGGCCTGGACTCGGCCGAGGCCGGCCACCCGCCGGTCAAGTTCCGCGAGGTGTACGAGGCCGCCGCCGCCCTGGGCCTGCGCAGGGTCGCGCACGCGGGCGAGGAGGGGCCGCCGGAGTACGTCACCGAGGCCCTGGACGTGCTGGGCGCCGAGCGGATCGACCACGGCCTGCGCTCGGTGGAGGACCCGGCGCTGGTCGAGCGGCTGGCGCGCGAGCGGGTCCCGCTGACGCTGTGCCCGCTGTCCAACGTGCGGCTGCGCACCGTCGACGCGCTCACCGACCACCCGCTGCCCGCGATGCTGGACGCGGGCCTGATGTGCACCGTCAACTCCGACGACCCGGCCTACTTCGGCGGCTACGCGGGCGACAACTTCGCCGCCGTGCACCGGGCCCTCGGCCTCACCGAGGAGCGGCTGCGGGAACTGGCCCGCAACTCCTTCCTTGCCTCCTTCCTGGAGGACGACGAGGACCTGCGGGCACGCTGCCTCGCCGAGGTGGCGGCCTACGAGTTCCCCGGCCCGTAGGGGCGCCGCAGCGGCCGGCCCATTGACGCCTGGCGGGCGCCTGCCTAGCCTCCATCTCCATACGTAGACGACAGCTACATACGGAGATGTGCCCGACCTGGGAGGATCCGCCCCGTGAACCTCACCGTCGCCGATGTCCGCCTGACGCCGATCCTGGTCGCCGATCCGCCCCTGCTGAACACGCAGGGCGTGCACCAGCCGTACACCCCCCGCCTGATCGTCGAGGTCGAGACCGCGGACGGGGTCACCGGGGTCGGCGAGACCTACGGCGACGCCAAGTACCTGGAGCCGGCCCGCCTCTTCGCCGGAAAACTGGTCGGACGTCAGATCTCCGACCTCAACGGCCTGTCCACCGTCGCGGACGAGGTCGCCGTCGACGCCACCCGGGTCTCGGAGCAGGTGGACACGGGCGGGCTGCGGGGCGTCCAGAGCGCCGACAAGCTGCGCCTGTCCGTCGTCTCCGCCTTCGAGGTCGCCTGCCTGGACGCCCTCGGCAGAACACTCGGCCTGCCCGTGCACGCGCTGCTGGGCGGCAAGGTGCGCGACGCCGTCGAGTACAGCGCGTACCTCTTCTACAAGTGGGCCCGCCATCCCCGGGGCGTCGCCGCCGAGCAGGACGACTGGGGCGCCGCCGTCGACCCGGCCGGGATCGTCGCACAGGCCCGCGCCTTCACCGAGCGGTACGGATTCGCCTCCTTCAAGCTCAAGGGCGGCGTCTTCCCGCCCGACGAGGAGATCGCCGCCGTACGGGCCCTCGCCGAGGCCTTCCCCGGACACCCGCTGCGCCTGGACCCCAACGGCGCCTGGTCCGTGGCGACCTCGCTCAGGGTCGCCGCGGAACTCGGGGACGTACTGGAGTACCTGGAGGACCCCGCGCTCGGCACCCCGGCCATGGCCGAGGTCGCGTCGAGGACCGGCGTGCCGCTGGCGACCAACATGTGCGTGACGACGTTCGCCGAGATACCGCAGGCGTTCGTCCGGGGCGCCGTACAGGTCGTGCTCTGCGACCACCACTACTGGGGCGGACTGCGCAGCACCCGGCAACTCGCCGCCGTCTGCCACACCTTCGGCGTCGGCGTCTCCATGCACTCCAACACCCACCTGGGCATCAGCCTCGCCGCCATGACCCACGTGGCGGCCACGCTGCCGGGGCTCCACCACGCCTGCGACACGCACTACCCCTGGCAGCGCGAGGACGTGCTCACCGAACGCCTCGCCTTCGACGGCGGCAGGGTCGCCGTCCCCGACGCCCCCGGCCTCGGGGTCGAACTCGACCGCGACAGGCTGGCGTTCCTGCACCGGCGCTGGCTCGACGACGACGGCACGCTCCGGGACCGCGACGACGCCGCCGCCATGCGGGTCGCCGACCCGGGGTGGGTCGCCCCCTCCGTCCCCCGCTGGTGACCCCCGGCGGGCGCCGGTCCCGCCGCCGCGGCCCCGGCCGACGGCGAGGACGCCGCCGGCCGGCGCCGTGGTGCACACTGGCCTGATCCGCACCATGCCAGGGAGCGCACCGTGACAGCGTCCACCGTGTCCACCGCCTCCGACGTGCCTGCCATGCCCGCCATGCCGGCCGACGGGAGAACCCACCGCCACACCCAGGACGAGGAACCGCACCGCCAGTCCCGGGTCGACCCCCTGGCCGGCCTGCGCACGCCGCAGGACCCGCCCTGGGACGTGTATCTGACGGGCACCGTCTTCCTCGACGTGATCTTCACCGGGCTCGACTCCGCCCCGGTGCGCGGGACCGAGTCCTGGGCCCGCGGAATGGGGTCGAGTCCGGGCGGCGTGGCGAACATGGCGACGGCACTGGCCCGCCTCGGCCTGCGCACCTCGCTGGCCGCGGCCTTCGGGGACGACCACTACGGCGACTACTGCTGGGACGCCCTCGCACAGGGCGAGGGCATCGACCTGAGCCCCTCGCGCACCGTGCCCGGCTGGCACTCGCCGGTGACGGTCTCGATGGCGTACGAGGGGGAGCGCACGATGGTCTCCCACGGTCACGAGCCGCCGCCCGAGGAGCCCTCCCCCGACTGCCCGCCCCGCGCGCGGGCCGCCGTCGCCTCCCTCACGCCCGGCGTCCGCGCCCCCTGGATCGCCCAGGCCGCCGCGCGCGGCACCCGGGTCTTCGCCGATGTCGGCTGGGACGACACCGGCGCCTGGGACCTGGCGGGGCTGCCGGACCTCGCGCACTGCGAGGCGTTCCTGCCCAACGCCGAGGAGGCCATGCGCTACACCGGCGCCACCTGCCCGCGGGCCGCCGCGCACGCCCTGACCGAGCATGTGCCGCTCGCCGTGGTCACCCTCGGCGCGGACGGCGCGTACGCGGTGGACCGGCGTACCGGGGAGAGCGCCGAGGTCCCGGCCATCGAGGTCGAGGCCCTGGACCCGACCGGCGCCGGGGACGTCTTCGTCGCCGGGTTCGTCACCGGCACCCTGGCCGGCTGGTCGCTGGCCGACCGCCTGGCCTTCGCCGGTCTGACCGCGGCCCTCTCCGTCCAGGAGTTCGGCGGCTCCCTCTCGGCGCCCGGCTGGTACGAGATCGCCACCTGGTGGCGCAAGGTCCAGTCGGTCCAGGGCCAGGACCCGGCGGCCCTGCGCCGCTACGCGTTCCTCGCGGCCCTGCTCCCGGCCGACCTGCCCGGCTCCTGGCCCCTGCGCCGAGCAGTCCCGACCATCGGCTTCCGCCCACCGTCCTGACCGGCCTCCCGGAGCCCCTCAGAAGCCGAGGCGGCGGAGTTGCTTCGGGTCGCGTTGCCAGTCCTTGGCGACCTTCACATGCAGGTCCAGGAAGACCGGTGTGCCGAGGAGTGCCTCGATCTGTTTGCGGGACTTGATGCCGACGTCCTTGAGGCGCTTGCCCTTGGGGCCGATGATGATGCCCTTCTGGCTGGGGCGCTCGATGAAGACGTTGGCGTGGATGTCCAGGAGGGGCTTGTCCGCCGGGCGGTCCTCGCGCGGGAGCATCTCCTCCACGACCACCGCGATGGAGTGCGGCAACTCGTCCCGCACGCCCTCCAGCGCGGCCTCCCGGATCAGCTCCGCGACCATGACCTGCTCGGGCTCGTCGGTCAGGTCGCCCTCCGGATACAGCGCGGGGCCCTCGGGCAGCAGCGGGGTCAGCAGGTCCGCGAGCAGGTCCACCTGCTGGTTCGCGGTGGCCGACACCGGCACGATCTCCGCCCAGGAGATGCCCAGTTCCTTGCCGAGCCGGTCGATCGCGATCAGCTGCTCGGCGAGGGTCTTGGAGTCCACCAGGTCCGTCTTGGTGACGATCGCGACCTTCGGGGTCTTCCTGATCCCGGCCAGCTCCTTGGCGATGAAGCGGTCACCCGGGCCCAGCTTCTCGTTCGCCGGCAGGCAGAAGCCGATGACGTCGACCTCGGCCCACGTCGCGCGCACAACGTCGTTGAGCCGCTCGCCCAGCAGCGTGCGCGGCTTGTGCAGCCCCGGGGTGTCCACCAGGATCAGCTGCGCCTCCGGCCGGTGCACGATGCCCCGCACGGTGTGCCGGGTCGTCTGCGGACGGTTCGAGGTGATCGCCACCTTCTGCCCGACCAGAGCGTTCGTGAGAGTGGACTTGCCCGCGTTGGGGCGGCCCACGAAGCAGGCGAAGCCGGCCCGGTGAACAGCCTCGGCCGGTTCTTCGGATGACTGGGTACGAACGCTCATGGCGCCCATTGTCCCTGATCCCCGAAGCCCCGCCGCACCGCGGTCGTCCGCCGGGCCCGCGGCGCTCAGCCCGCGCCCACCGTCTCACGCACCGCGCCGTCCGGACCGGCGACGAGAACCGGCGTCCCGGCACCCCCAGATCCCGCACCGCCGCCAGGTCCTCCCGCGACGCGGACTGCGCCTCGGTCACCACGGCCGCCGCCTCCAGCGACTTCGCACCGGACGCCACCGCCATCGCCACCGCCGTACGCAGGGCGCTCAGCCGCAGGGAGTCCAGGTCCACCGTGCCGGCGACATAGGTACGACCGGTCTCGTCGCGTACGGCGGCGCCCTCGGGGACGCCGTTGCGGGCGCGGGCGGAGCGGGCCAGGGTGACGATCTTGCGGTCCTCGGGGGCGAGCGCGCTGCTGTCGGTCATGGCATGAGCATACGGAGACGGCGGCGGCGAGCGGCACGGAGGGCGTCAGGGACGGTCGAGCCGGAGCCGCTCCGCACGCGGCAGACCGGCGACCACCAGGTCGTACGAGTCCTCGACCAGCTCCCTGACCAGGCGCTCCGGGAGGCCGCCGTCGACGGTCACCGTGTTCCAGTGCCGCTTGTTCATGTGCCGGCCCGGGACGATCAGGTCCGGATGGCCGCCGCGCAGCCGGACCGCGTCGTCCGGGTCGCACTTGAGGTTGACCGTGAGCGGGCGCCCCTCCAGAGAGGTCAGCGCGAACATCCTGCCCAGCACCTTGAAGACCAACGTCTCCGGGTTGAAGGGGAAGTCCTCCACCGCCGCGTTGAACGACAGGCACAAGCGGCGCAGCGCCTCGGGACTCACTCCGGTCCGGCCCCCTTCGGGGGTTCCGCCGCGCCCACCGGCTCCGCCAGCACGGTCACGATCTTGTTCCGGCGGCCCGCCGCGGCCTCCGCCGTCAGCCGCAGACTCCGGCCGTCGGGCAGCTCCACGGTCGAGGAGGCACCCGCGATCGGCACCCGGCCGAGCGCCTTCGCCAGCAGGCCGCCCACCGTCTCCACGTCCTCGTCGTCGAACTCCTCCAGGCCGTACAGCTCGCCCAGGTCGCCGATGTCGAGCCGGGCGGTGACCCGGAAGCGGTCCCCGCCCAGCACCTCGACGGGCGGCAGCTCCCGGTCGTACTCGTCGGTGATCTCGCCGACGATCTCCTCCAGGATGTCCTCGATGGTGACGATGCCGGCCGTGCCGCCGTACTCGTCGATGACGACGGCGACGTGGTTGCGTTCCTTCTGCATCTCGCGCAGCAGGTCACCGGCGTTCTTGGTGTCGGGCACGAAGGACGCCGGACGTATCGCCGTGGAGACGAGGTCGTTCTCCGCCTCCCGGCTGATGTGCGTCCTGCGGACCAGGTCCTTCAGATACACGATGCCGACGATGTCGTCCTCGCTGTCACCGGTGACCGGGATCCGCGAGAAACCCGAGCGCAGGGCGAGAGTGAGCGCCTGCCGGATGGTCTTGTAGCGCTCGATGACGACCAGGTCGGTGCGCGGGACCATGACCTCCCGCACGAGCGTGTCGCCCAGCTCGAACACCGAGTGCACCATGCGGCGCTCCTCGGCCTCGATCAGGGACTCCTTCTCGGCGAGGTCCACCAGCGCCCGCAGCTCCGCCTCGGAGGCGAACGGACCGCGGCGGAAGCCCTTGCCGGGGGTGAGCGCGTTGCCGATGAGGATCAGCAGCGAGGGGATCGGCCCCATGACCCGGGCCAGCGGCAGCAGCACGTACGCCGAGACCGTCGCCGTGTTCAGCGGGTGCTGGCGCCCGATGGTGCGCGGCGACACCCCGACGGCGACGTACGACAGGAGCACCATCACCGCGATGGCGATCACCAGCGCCTCGCCGGTGCCGTCGAACTGCCTCAGACAGGCGTAGGTGACCAGCGCGGCGGACGCCATCTCGCAGGCGACCCGGACCAGCAGCGCCACGTTGAGATAGCGCGTCGGGTCGGCGGCGACCCGGGCGAGCTTCTCGCTTCCGCGCCGCCCGGACCGTACGGCCTCCTCGGCGCGGAAGCTGGAGACCCTCGCGAGCCCCGCCTCCGCGCACGCGGCGAGCCAGGCGACCACCACCAGGGCGACGGCCCCCGCGACCAGCGGCAGGCTCATGAGACGGTCGGGGCCGGAGACGGGCCGGTCAGGCCCTTCTCCGCACGCCAGCCGTCCACGATGGCGGCCTGCAGACCGAACATCTCGGCCTTCTCGTCCGGCTCCTCGTGGTCGTAGCCCAGCAGGTGCAGCACCCCGTGGACGGTGAGGAGCTGGAGTTCCTCGTCCATGGAGTGCTGCGTCGCCGCCTCGGTGCCCTGCCTGGCGGCGACCTCCGGGCACAGCACGATGTCGCCGAGCAGCCCCTGCGGCGGCTCGTCCTCGTCCTTCGACGGCGGCCGCAGCTCGTCCATCGGGAAGGACATCACGTCCGTGGGGCCCGGCAGGTCCATCCACTGGATGTGCAGCTGCTCCATGGCGCCGGCGTCCACGACGATCACCGAGAGTTCGGAGAGCGGGTGGATGCGCATCCGCGCGAGCGCGTAGCGGGCAATGTCGAGGATCGCCTGCTCGTCGACCTCGGTTCCGGACTCGTTGTTGACGTCGATCGACATGGGCGTGCTGGTCTACTTCCCCTTGGCCTTGGCACCGCTTCTCGGTGTCCGGCCGCCGTTGTGGCCGCCGTTCTCGGTGCCGTTCCTGCTGTCGTACTGCTCGTAGGCGTCGACGATACGGCCCACCAGCTTGTGCCGTACCACGTCGTGGGACGTGAGCCGGGAGAAGTGGACGTCCTCGACGCCCTCCAGGATCTCCTGCACCTGCCGCAGACCCGACTTGGTGCCGCCGGGCAGGTCGACCTGCGTCACGTCACCCGTGATCACGATCTTCGACTCGAAGCCCAGGCGGGTGAGGAACATCTTCATCTGCTCGGGGCTGGTGTTCTGGGCCTCGTCCAGGATGATGAAGGCGTCGTTCAGCGTGCGGCCGCGCATGTAGGCGAGCGGGGCGACCTCGATCGTCCCCGCCGCCATCAGCCGCGGGATCGAGTCCGGGTCGAGCATGTCGTGCAGCGCGTCGTACAGCGGGCGCAGATACGGGTCGATCTTCTCGTACAGCGTGCCCGGCAGGAAGCCGAGCCGCTCGCCGGCCTCGACCGCCGGGCGGGTCAGGATGATGCGGGTGACCTGCTTGGACTGCAGGGCCTGCACCGCCTTGGCCATCGCCAGATAGGTCTTGCCGGTGCCCGCGGGGCCGATGCCGAAGACGATGGTGTGCTTGTCGATCGCGTCGACATACCGCTTCTGGTTCAGCGTCTTGGGGCGGATGGTGCGGCCGCGCGAGGACAGGATGTTCTGCGTGAGCACCTCGGCCGGGGTCTCCTGGCCGTCGCTCTCCCCGTTCTCGCTCGCCTTGAGCATGGCGATCGAGCGTTCCACTGCGTCCTCCGTCATCGGCTGCCCCGTGCGCAGCACCAGCATCATCTCGTCGAACACGCGCTGTACGAGGGCAACGTCATGGGCGTCGCCGACCGCGCTGATCTCGTTTCCCCGGACATGGATGTCGGCCGCCGGGAAGGCCTTCTCGATCACGCGCAGGAGGGAGTCTCCGGAGCCCAGAACGGTCACCATCGGATGCTGGGCGGGGACGCTGATCCGTGCGCTCGCCTGCTCCTGCGCGGGGGTGTGGGCTGAGGGTGTCTGAGTCATGGGCCGGCGCTCTAGGCCTGCTCGTCCTCCTCTGCGGCGTGCGCCGCGTGACGGATGTGGTCTGCTTCCCCCAGCGTACGACTCCCCGCCGACAGCACCCAGGTCTTTTGTCCGTCCGGGCGTACGACGGCCCCCGCCGGCGGCGCTCACCGCTGGTCGCGCAGCAGATCCCGGAACCAGCCGTACGACGCCTTGGGCGTGCGCCGCCGCGTCGCGAAGTCCACGTGGACCAGCCCGAAGCGGCGGGCGTACCCCTCGGCCCACTCGAAGTTGTCCAGCAGCGACCACACGAAGTAGCCGCGCACGTCCACGCCCGCCTCCAGCGCCCGGTGCAGGGCGCGCAGGTGCCCGTCGAGGTAGGCGACGCGGTCCCGGTCGTCCAGGCCCTCGTAGGCGCAGCCGTTCTCGGTGATCACGACCGGCGGGAGCCGGTCGCCGTAGCGCTCGCGGAGGCCGGTGAGCAGCTCGGTGAGGCCTTCGGGGACGACGGGCCAGCCGGAGTCCGTCCGGGGCCGGCCCTCGACCCCGCGCACCGAGAAGGGCAGCCCGGCCGGGAACGCCACCCCGCCGAACTCGGTCTCCGTGCCCCCGGGAGCGCCCACCCGGGTCGGCGCGTAGTAGTTCACGCCGTACCAGTCCAGCGGCTCGGCGATGACCTCCAGGTCCGCCGCGAGCCGCCCGGCGGGCCCCGGCATCAGCTCGTCGAGGCCCTGCGGATACCGCCCGGTCAGCAGCGGGTCGGAGAACATCCGGTTCAGCAGGGCGTCGTAGAAATCGGCCGCCTCCCGGTCGGCCGGCTGTGCCGAGGCCGGCCAGGTCGGCCCGTGCGAGTTGGCGATGCCGATGTCCGCGGCGCCGCCCGCGCGCAGGGCCCGCACCGCCAGGCCGTGCGCGAGGAGCTGGTGGTGGGCCGCCGGCAGGGCGTCGAACATCAGCTGCCGGCCGGGTGCGTGGACGCCGAGGGCATGGCCGAGCAGGGTGTGCTCGGCGGGTTCGTTGAGAGTGATCCACTTGCCGACCCGGTCGCCCAGCCGCCGTACGACGAGCGACACGTACTCCGCGAAGCGGGACGCCGTGTCCCGCTCCAGCCAGTCCAGACCGGCCGGCAGGTCCCAGTGGAAGAGCGTCGGCACCGGCCGCACGCCCGCCGCGCACAGCTCGTCCACCAGGCGGTCGTAGAAGCCGAGTCCGCCGGGGGAGTTCACCCGCGGCCAGGAGACCGAGAAGCGGTAGGCGTCCACGCCCAGGTCCGCCAGCAGCGCCACGTCCTCGCGGTAGCGGTGGTAGTGGTCGCAGGCCACCGCCGCCGTCGAGCCGTCCCCGACCCGCCCCGGCCGGTCCGTGAAGTCGTCCCACACGGACCGCTCGCGCAGGTCGGCCGCGCCCTCGATCTGGTGCGCCGAGGTCGACACGCCCCACAGGAAGCCGTCCGGGAACCGCGGTACCGGGTTCGTCGCCATGCGCGGATCATCCGCACCCCCGGTGAGGGAAGTCAACGCCCCCGCACCCGGGCGGCGTTACGCGCCCTCCTTCAGCACCCGGGAGATCAGCCTGCGCTGCTCGTCCGTGAGCCGGGGGTCGGCGGCGTACACCGTGTTGCCGTCCACGGTGATCTGGTAGCTGAACCCGTCCGGCACCCCCGCCGGGGGCGTGCCCCGGCCGTCGGCGACCGCCCGCTCGGCCAGGGCCCGCCACTCGGCCGCGTCCGGGCGTCCCGCGATCTCGACCTCCGCGTGGCGTTCGATGCCCGCGAAGCCTCCTGTGCGCCTCACCTGAATCCGCATGGGACCGTGTCTAGTACGGAACTACCGCGTGCGCACCCCCACCTGCTCCCAGGCCTTGCGCACCGCCTCCAGCTCGTCCGCGTCCCCGTACCGCTCCCGGGCCGCCTTCACGGTCAGGGTCGCGAAGTCCTCGAACAGCGCGTCCTGCGCCAGCTCGCCGCCGGTCAGCACGTCGTACCAGACCTGTCCCGCCCGCTCCCAGGCGTGTCCGCCGAGTTCGGTGGCGAGCAGGTAGAAGGCGTGGTTGGGGATGCCGGAGTTGATGTGCACGCCGCCGTTGTCGCGGCCGGTGCGCACGAAGTCGTCCATCGTCGCGGGCTGCGGGTCCTTGCCGAGCACGTCGTCGTCGTACGCCGTGCCCGGCGCCTTCATCGAGCGCAGCGCCTGCCCCGTCACGCGCGGGGCGAGCAGGCCGGCGCCGATCAGCCAGTCGGCCTCGGAGGCGCTCTGGCCGAGCGAGTACTGCTTGACGAGGGCGCCGAAGACGTCCGACACCGATTCGTTGAGGGCGCCGGGCTGGCCGTAGTAGGTCAGATTGGCGGTGTGCTGGGTGACGCCGTGGGTCAGCTCGTGGCCGATCACGTCCAGGGCGACGGTGAAGTCGAGGAAGATCTCCCCGTCCCCGTCGCCGAAGACCATCTGCTCGCCGTTCCAGAACGCGTTGTTGTACTCGCGGTCGTAGTGCACGGTGGCGTCCAGGGGGAGGCCGGCGCCGTCGATGGAGTCGCGCCGGTACACCTCGAGGAAGTGCTCGAAGGTGGCGCCCAGGCCCGCGTAGGCGCGGTTCACGGTGGCGTCCTTGCCGGGCTCCTCGCCCTCGCCGCGCACCTTGCGGCCGGGTAGGTCGGTGCCGTGCCGCGCGTCGTAGACGGTGCGGTGCGGTCTGCCGGTCTCGGCGCCGGCGCGCGGGGCCACGGTGGGGGCGCCGATGACCGTGGTCAGACCGCGGTGGGTGCGCTCGAAGGCGTCGCGCTGGAGGGTGCGGCGGGCCGGGCCCGAGAGCACCGGGTCCGTGTGCCGGGCGAGCCTGTCGAGGACGTGCGGCGGCACGATGGTGCAGAAGACGGGCTCGAAGCCCCCGTGAGTCGTCATGCCGAAAACCATCGCACTGAGTAATCAAGCTGTCACTACCCGCAATCATGATTGGTGAAATGCGGGATCGGGGTCTCCCGGTATCCGGTCGCGAGTGGTATACGGCGCTTTTTGTCCCGGTTCCCTCCGTGGTCCCGCATACTGATACGGACCCGCGTGACCGGCGTGGCTCGGCTAGAGTGCTGGGCACTATGCGTTTCGGGCTGCTTCTCCTTAGCTGCCGCGGCGAGGGCCTGTAGAGGCCGACTCCCTCCCCGCGGAGCTTGGTGGTGCCGTCGGCCGTCCTTCCGGACACGCGGACCCCGCCGAGAGACCGCGGACATCACGAGGAGCCCTCGCCATCATGGCCAACCGCCAGCAGCCCAGCCCCATGCCGACCGCCAAGTACCGCGGCTACGAGCAGGTGGACATCCCCGACCGCACCTGGCCCCAGAAGCGGATCACCGCCGCGCCCCGCTGGCTCTCCACCGACCTGCGCGACGGCAACCAGGCCCTGATCGACCCCATGTCGCCCGCCCGCAAGCGCGCGATGTTCGATCTGCTGGTCAGGATGGGCTACAAGGAGATCGAGGTCGGCTTCCCCGCCTCCGGCCAGACCGACTACGACTTCGTGCGCTCGATCATCGAGGACCCGGACGCCATCCCGGACGACGTGACGATCTCCGTACTGACCCAGGCCCGCGAGGACCTGATCGAGCGCACGGTGGAGTCCCTGAAGGGCGCCAGGCGCGCCACCGTCCACCTGTACAACGCGACCGCCCCGGTCTTCCGCCGCGTCGTCTTCCGCGGCTCCAGGGACGACATCAAGCAGATCGCCGTGGACGGCACCCGGCTGGTCATGGAGTACGCCGAGAAACTGCTGGGCCCCGAGACGGAGTTCGGCTACCAGTACAGCCCCGAGATCTTCACCGACACCGAGCTGGACTTCGCCCTGGAGGTCTGCGAGGCGGTGATGGACACCTACCGGCCCGGCCCCGGCCGCGAGATCATCCTCAACCTGCCCGCCACCGTGGAGCGTTCCACGCCGTCCACGCACGCGGACCGCTTCGAGTGGATGGGCCGCAACCTCTCCCGCCGCGAGCACGTCTGCCTGTCCGTCCACCCGCACAACGACCGCGGTACGGCGGTGGCGGCGGCCGAACTGGCGGTCATGGCCGGCGCCGACCGCGTCGAGGGCTGCCTGTTCGGGCAGGGCGAGCGCACCGGCAACGTCGACCTGGTCACCCTGGGCATGAACCTGTTCTCGCAGGGCGTCGACCCGCAGATCGACTTCTCCGACATCGACGAGGTCCGTCGCACCTGGGAGTACTGCAACCAGATGGAGGTCCACCCGCGCCACCCCTACGTGGGCGACCTGGTCTACACGTCCTTCTCCGGCTCCCACCAGGACGCCATCAAGAAGGGCTTCGACGCCATGGAGGCCGACGCGGCGGCCAGGGGCGTCACCGTCGACGACATCGAGTGGGCGGTCCCGTACCTGCCGATCGACCCCAAGGACGTCGGCCGTTCCTACGAGGCGGTCATCCGCGTCAACTCGCAGTCGGGCAAGGGCGGTATCGCCTACGTCCTGAAGAACGACCACAGCCTGGACCTGCCGCGCCGGATGCAGATCGAGTTCTCGAAGCTGATCCAGGCCAAGACCGACGCCGAGGGCGGCGAGATCACGCCGGCGGCGATCTGGGACGTCTTCCAGGACGAGTACCTGCCCAACCCGGAGAACCCCTGGGGCCGGCTGCAGGTCAAGAACGGCCAGACCACGACCGACCGCGACGGCGTCGACACCCTCACCGTCGAGGCCACCGTCGACGGCGCGGAGACCACCCTGGTCGGCACCGGCAACGGCCCGATCTCGGCGTTCTTCCACGCGCTGCAGGGCGTCGGCATCGACGTACGCCTGCTGGACTACCAGGAGCACACGATGAGCGAGGGCGCCTCCGCGCAGGCCGCCTCGTACATCGAGTGCGCCGTCGGCGACAAGGTGCTGTGGGGCATCGGAATCGACGCGAACACCACGCGCGCCTCGCTGAAGGCGGTCGTCTCCGCCGTCAACCGCGCGGCTCGCTGACCAGCCGAATCGGTGGTTTGGGGTCCCGCTCGCCGGAAAACGGCGGGCGGGACCGCGTCATATACCGGCCATATATCTGTGCAGGTCACGGAAAGGTCTCGTCCGGGGTACTGACTCGGCGTCGGTGATGTGGCTAACATCACGCCAGCGCGACGATGCTGTCGCGCCGTTACGGAGGTGCGACGTGCTGCCTGGACGGGGACGAAACAGCCGAGCTGCCCGGCTGCCACGCATCCTGGGCACCCGCACCGCGTGGACGCCCGTCGGCGACGGCGAGTTCTTCTGCCCCGGCTGCGGGGGCGACCGCAACTACCAGCGGCTCTCCGGCCGCCGCCGCTTCACCCTGCTCGGCGTGCCCGTGCTGTCGCGCGGCGAGGCGGCGCCGACCGTCGAGTGCGCCGCCTGCCGCCGCCACTACGGCACCGACGTGCTCGACCACCCCACCACCATCCGCTTCTCCGCGATGCTCCGCGACGCGGTCCACACCGTCGCCCTGGCGGTCCTGGCCGCGGGCGGCACCTGCTCGCGCACCTCGCTGGAGACGGCGGCCGTCGCGGTGCGCGCGGCGGGCTTCGAGGACTGCACCGAGGACCAGTTGGACGCGCTGGTCGAGGCGCTGGAGGCGGACACCGGCCGGGTCCGCGACGAACCCCGGGTGCCGGGCCTGGCCATAGAACTGCACGAGGCGCTGGACCCGCTGGCCCCGCACCTCGCCACCGTCGGCCGCGAGTCCATCCTGCTCCAGGGCGCCCGGATCGCCCTGGCCGACGGCCCCTACACCCCCGCCGAACGCGACGCCCTGGCGACCGTCGGCGCGGCCCTGACCATCTGCTCCGACGACGTGACCCGCCTCCTGGAGTCGGCGGGGACGCCCTCCTAGCGGGGTGCGCTCCTGACGGGTGCGCTCCTGGCGGGCGCGTTCCCGGCAGGGCCTAGCGGGGGAGATCCAGCCGCATGATCTGGCGGTGCATGCCAGGACCGAAGTAGTCCGGGCGCAGTCCGCCGTCCGGCTCCTCGGGGCGGAAGCCGAGGGAGCGGTAGAGGAAGATGGCGGCGAGGTTGGCGGGTTCCACGGTGAGGCGGACCACCTCGATGCCGTTGCGGCGCAGCCGGGTCAGAACCTCCGTCATCAGCTCCCGGCCCAGCCCGTGGCGCCGCCGGTCGGGGGTGACGCACAGGCCGAGGATCCAGCTCTCCGAGCCGAGCGCCCGGGTGGCGGCCAGGACGTAGCCGCGCAGCCGGCCCAGGCCGTTGTCGAGGACCAGGAAGTGTTCCTCGTACATGTCGAAGAGCTGGCGCAGCAGGAAGCCCGGGTAGGCGACCTCCTGGAAGACCTCCTCGTCCAGCCGCCGCAGTTCGGGCAGGTCGGACTCCCGTGCCGTGCGCAGGATCAGCGGCGTGTCCGGGCGGGGGGCGGGTTCCGTGAGCTGCTCGTGGCGGTCCAAGGAGCGTTCCAGCGGTTCGGCGGTCATGCAACCCCCAAGTCAGGACGTGCGGACGTCAACTCGAAGCCACCGGCGACGCAACCCGAAGGAATGAGGCGGTGTGTGGCGGCCGGTGACTCCTTCTGGCTAGAGTGAGCTTCCAACTTCCCCCGTGCAAGGGCGAGTTCGGGTATGCCACGATGCGCCCGACGTGCGCCCGGCGGATGCGGAGTGGCGAGTTCCCGGCTGTCTCGCAGTGTCCCGGTGTCCTACCGTGCACAACAGTGGGGTTTGTCCGGAATCGAATGGAACGCGGCAGGGTGACTATGGATCGCAACGCCGACGCACCTTGGTCGCAGTTCGACCCAGAGGTGTATGTCGACAACAACTACCGGACGCCGCTCGAAGTCGACCTGCTGATCGTCCGGTTGATGCGCGACTACTTCACCCGCTGTTTCGGCGGAGGCGTTCCGGATTCCGTGCGCGGCGTCAACGTCGGCGCCGGTGCGAATCTCTATCCCGCGCTTTCCATGCTGCCCTGGTGCGAAAAGGTGCTCCTGCTGGAATACGCGCGTCCCAATGTCGAATACCTGGAGAAGCAGGTCTCCCCGGGCGGGTACGACACCGCGTGGGACGCGTTCTGGGAAGTGCTGCGCGAGTCCCCCGCCTATGCCGCCGTCGAACCGAAGGCCCTGGTCAGCGAGATCGTCCGGGTGGAGCGAGGCAATCTGTTCGACCTGGAGCACGGAGACCGGCGCTGGGGTCTGGGGACGATGTTCTTCGTCGCCGACTCGATGTCCGAGTGCCCCGACGAGTTCCACCGCGGCGTGCGGTGCTTCATGAACGCGCTCACCGAGGACGCGCCCTTCGCCGCCGCCTTCATGAAGGAGTCGGTCGGCTACCGCGTCGGCGAACACCACTACCCGGCCTACCGGGTGAACGAGAACCGGGTCAGGGAGAGCCTGGAACCCTTCACCGCGGAGCTGGAGATCCACGATCTGCACCACATGGTGCGGCCGGGACACGAAGGAATGCTTCTCGCCCTGGGACGGCGCAATGCGGAGATTGCCGCCCCGTAGGAACGGGGACCATGCTGAACACAGGGCAACGGGATCTGTACGAGGGGTGCGGGGATGCAGATCAAGCCACGCCAGCATTTGCTGGACATCTGGCAGGCCATGGCCCGTCACTCGTTCGACGGCGGGAAACTCGTCCGGGGGGACACCGACGGGCTGAGCAGTGTCGCCGACGCCGAACGCCTGCTCTGCCTGCTCTACCCGGCCACCGAGGTCCCCGCCTTCCGGCTCGACCAGCCGGACACCACCGAGCGCGACGTCCTGCGCGCCCTCGGCCCGGTCGGCAGCCGGCTGGAGATCCCGCCCAACCTGATCACCGCGCTGACCCAGTTCATGCGCACCCACACCGGGGCGGACGACAGCCCCACCTTCTCCGGCGGCCACTACTTCCGGCCCGCCGAGCCCGACGGCGAGATCAGCTACGAGCAGAGCCAGTTGGGCGTGGTCGACTCCTACTCCATGTCCGTCACCCTCTGCCTGGCCACCCTCGGCTTCCTCAAGGTCTACGAGGGCACCACGACCCGCCCCGAGGTGCTCAGGGCCATCACCGAGCTGAGGGTCGCCACCAACGCCCGGCTGACCGCCGCGATGATCAGCCTGCTGCGCTCCTTCACCGTCAACGTCTTCGACGCCGAGTCCGAACAGGGCCAGCGGCTGATCCAGGTCATCGGCCAGGGCAGACAGTCCGACCGCCTCGTACTCCAGCAGTTCTCCCGCCGGTTACGCCCGCTGCGCGCCACCATCATCGAAAGCCTCACCCGCGGCATCCAGGTCGACGAGGGCATCCGCGACGAGAGCCAGCTCTTCGAGTGCGGCTGGTCCTGGGGCATCGTCAAGGACGCGCCCGAGATCTCCGACCTCGGCGTCCAGGTCCCCGGCCAGCCCGTCGGCATCGCCGACCGGCTGCCCTACGTGTACTTCACCGTCGTCGCCCTCGACGGCATCCAGGACCTCTTCTCCGACCGCACCCTCACCCTCGGCCTGCTCGACGCCGACCAGCAGAAACTCGCCGAGGCACTGCGCCTGCGCTGGGAACTCAGCCAGCAGTACTGGTCCGCCGTCGCCCGCTTCGGCACCGACCGCTGGCCCCTGGAGGACCTGCCCTGGCAGACCACCGGCCTGCGCCTGGAGTCCGAGTACTTCTCCCTGACCGTCGCGGCCATCCTCGTCCACGACCTGGTCCGCCGGAAGGCGACCGACGACGACCTCACCCGCACCGTCGCCGTCATGGAGCGCCTCGCCGACCGCGGCCGGATCACCAGCCGCATGACCAGGCGGGACCCCACCATCCGGCTGCACAACCCGGGCGTCACCATGCCGCTCGCCGGATCCGAACGCTCCGGCGGGCAACTGCTGTGGCGGATGACCGACTTCTCGGCCCAGCTCCTCAAGCGGACCGTCCAACTCGCCGAACTCTCCCGGAACATCGGCGCGCAGGACCGCCTGCTGCGCCTGTCCGAGCAGACCTTCGAGCACCTGTGGTCACGGCGCATCGAGGACGAGGAGGGCGCCGGCCTGTGGGACAACGTCCTGGCCGTCTACCCCGGCGCGCACAATGTCGGACTGCGCCTGTCCTGGAGCATCACCGAGCGCGTCACCGAATGCCTCGTCGCCGCCCACAACCTGTACATGCAGCAGCCCATCCGCAGCCCCGAACTCGGCGCGCTGGCCCGCGAACTGCTCAGCGAGGCCGGCCACCTGTTCGGCAAGGAGCAACTGGAGGCGTCCGCCGTCGCCGAGGGCAGCAGAGCCCGAGCCATGCGGAGCATCGAGAGCCGCCTCGACCACGCCCGCAGCCTGGTCGACGAACGGCCCGCGACCGCCTTCGCACTGGCCCTGCCCGTGCTCCAGGAACTCGACACCCTGGCCCAGGCCAGGGGCGCCGCCACACAGGAGGTGTGAGCGTGCTCGTCTTCGCCGCCTCCGACAAGGGAGGCACCGGGCGCTCGGTGACCAGCGCCAACCTGGCCTATCAGCGGGCCCTCACCGGCGACCACGTGGCCTACGTGGACTTCGACTTCGGCTCGCCCACCGCCGCCGCCGTCTTCGACGTGCCCGGCGCGACGCGCGGCACCGAGGAACGCGGCCTCCACTCCTACCTGGAGGGCGAGGCGGCCGAACCGGCCAGGATCGATGTCTGGCGGCAGACCGAGCACCCCCTGCTGCGCGCCCGCCCCAACCAGTCCGGCCGCCTCGTGCTGTTCCCCGGCGACGCCGGCGGCGGCGAGTTCGCGGTCGGCGAGGAGGTCCTGGAGCGGTGCGTCGACCTGCTGCTGCGGCTCAACGGCGAGTTCGACCTCACCGTCGTCGACCTCAGCGCCGGCCGCAGCTACGCCGTCGACATGGTCCTCGCGGCCACCGCCCACCCCCGGATGCGCAACGTCCCCTTCCGCTGGCTGGTCTTCCACCGCTGGACCCGCCAGCACGTCGTCGCCGCCTCCGGACTGGTCCACAAGGACCACGGCATCATCGGCGGCGGCGTCGAACGCGGCCACGACGAGGAGACCCTGCGGGCCGCCATCCGCTTCGTACGGGCCGCCGTACCCGACCCCGAGTCGCCGCTGTGGTCCCAGGGCTCGCCCGCACAGGCCGCCTGGATGCAGGCCTGCGACGAGTCGCTGCGCCGGCTCGCCGCCGAGCACCGCGTCGGCGACAGCGTCGTCCTCGGCATCGTGCCGCTGGAGCCCATACTCCAGTGGCGCGAGCAGTTGATCACCGAGGAGGACGTGCTCTCCACCCAGATCGCCAACAAGGAGACGCTGGAGGCGCTGGAGGAGATCGCCCGGCGCCTGACGGACGACTCGCACTGGGGGCGGCCATGACCGACGCCGTGTTCCGCGAGACCGCCGCCGAGCCGCGCACCCAGTCGCTCCCGCTGGCGCACCTCTCCCTGGAGCTGGGCCACCTCTACATGGAGGACTTCGAGGCCGGACCCGAGCGGCTGCGGGCACACTTCGCCGAGGTGCGGCCCTGGGTGGAGGCGGCGCGGGCCGCCGCCACCGGACGCACGGGCGGCAGACGCGCCCGGATCAGCACCTGCTTCCTGATCGACGACTACTTCACCCGCTTCGCCACCCCCGCCGAGGTCGTCCCCATGCTGCTCGCGGAGGCCGAGCGGGCCGGGCTGGGCGTCGACTACCTGGCCCGCGAGTCCGGCTGCGCCGTCACCGGCAAGGTGCCAGTCGCCGAGGCGGTGGCCGGACGCATCGTCGAGTCGCCGCCGCCCGGCAGCTACGGCGGACGCCCGCCCGCCGCACAGACCGGCTGGCTCGCCAACGGCCGGCGCAGCCCCGCCGCCCGCGCCCCGCAGGCGATGAAGCGGGCCGCCGTCTGGCAGCCGCCGCGGGAGACCGCGGCCCGCCGCCACTCCGTCTTCCTCGACGCCGAGCTGTGGAGCGAGGACGCCGACGGACACCGCACCTGGTCCTGCCCCTTCCTCGCCGCCGTGTGGCAACTCGCCCGCCTCGGACTGCTGCGCGACGCGGGCGAGGCCGTCCTCGCCCCCCAGCCGCACACCAGGGCCGGCTTCCCCGACGACTGGGACGAACTGCCCACCCTGCTCAGGCTCAACGACCGCGCCGACCCCTTCGCCGCCTACCGGACCTGCTCGGTGCTGCCCACCCGGTTCCTCCCCGTCGAGCACGCCGTCCGCGTGATCCTCGACCAGATCGAGGTCGACCCCGGCGCGCTGGCACAGGTCGCCGAGCGCTCCGCACGGGAGCGCACGCCCGTCCCGGACTCGGTCGCCGACCGCGTCTCCTACGTGTTCTACGCGGGGCCCTGACATGACGCCGCGGCAGAGCGCACCGCGCGCCGTACTCGCCTTCGGCGAGATCCGCACCTGCCTGCTGCCCGCCCGGCAGGCCCTCGACATCCGCTCCGCCGCCGGGCTCCTCGGCCTGCGCGCCGACGAACGGGTACTGCTCTCCGAACGCCCGGGTCTCTACGCGCGTTCTCCCGACACCCTCACCGGCGTCGACTGCCCCCTGCCCAGCTCCAGCGGCGCCCGGATCCGCGCCGTCGGCACCGTCGCCGCCCGCGCCGCGCTCACCGAGGGGCGCGTCCTGCAGACCTCCGCCCACTGCCGGCTCCCCGCCACCGGCCCCGACCAGCGGCGGCCCTGGGGCGAGTACCTGGTGCGGCCTGGAGTGGTCGAGCCCCTCGGCAAGCTGCCCCACGAGGCCGTCGCACAGGGCGTGCTGGACGGCGGACGCCGCGGCGACCTCGATGTCGGGCTGATCGCCGGCGGGCTGCTCACCCGGCTGCTGCGCCACCCCCTGCTCGACCAGCGCCCGCCCTTCAGATCCCGCCCCACCCGGCTGCGCTGGGCGGCCCTGCCCGCACCGCCGGGCGACGGCCCCCGCCTCGAACGGTTCACCCTCGCCGAGGACGAACTGCGCACCGTACGCCTGCGCGTGCCCGAGGACACCGCCGCGGCCGACCTCGCCGGGCTCTGCGCCGACCTCGCCCTGCACGACTGGCTGCTCACCACCGTGGTCCGCATGCTCGACGGCGTCCGCCTGGGCTCCGGGACCGCACAGGACGACGGCACCGTCGTCCGGGCGCTGCGCCCGGCCGTCGACCATCTGCTGCACCTGTGGATGCCGCGCGCCCGCGTGAGCGGGGAACTGGCCCCGCTGTGGGACCCGTTGGAGGAGCGGCCCGGCTTCACCCGGCAGTGGCTGGCCCTGGTGCAGCGCATCCGCGACCAGCTCACCCTGCACGCCATACCCGCATCCCACCGGGAGGTGGAACCGGCTCCCTGAACGGACGCCAGCGCCTTCCACGCACATCACCGCACCCCGATCCGACGCGCATCCCAACGGGGGGAGAAGCGAGATGAGCACGGCACAGTCACCCCGACCCGACGACACGCCCCGCAAGAGCAACCCCATAAACCCGAGGGCGGAGTCCCCCTGGGCGCGCCGGCTGCTGGTCGGCCTCGTCATCGGCGTCCTCACCTGGAGCACCGCGGCACTGCTGAGCCCGGAGGACGGAACACCGCGGCAGCTCGCCGTCGCCGCGCTCTTCACCGTCGCGGCCGTCCTCGTCCAGTACGTCCTCGCACTGGCCCCGCGCCCGGACCGCCCGAGGCTGGACGAGCACACCCGGCGGGTGGAGAGCGCCCTCGCCGAGAACACCGCCGCCGTACGGGAGGGCCTGAGCCGGTACGACGACGAGCTGCGGACCGGCCTGACCCGGCACACCGAGGCCGTGAAGCAACTGGTCGAGACGCATGTCACGCAGGTGGACCACCGGCCCGACGGGTCCCGCCCCCAACTGGACCCGGTCCGCATCGACAGCGTGCCCGACCTGGCCAAGGGCTTCGCCGACGTCCTGCTGCCGAGCCCCTCGATCCTGCACACCTTCGTGCACCTGGAGATGTCCCGGGTGGTCGGCCACATGGCGGACCTCACCAACCTGAGCGCCGAGTGCCCCGGCGAGAACCACGACTGGATGCTCACCCTCACCCGCGCCGCCGAGCAGTCCATCTGCGCCACCAGCACCTCCGTCGACCGGGAGTTCTGGAACAGCGAGCCGGCCGGCCGCTACCTCGACGCCCAGCAGGCGGCCATCGACGAACAGGGCGTCTCGGTACGCCGGCTGTTCCTGCTGGAGAGCGCCCGGGAACTCGACGACCGGCTGCTGCGCCTGTGCGAGGAACAGGAACTGCGGCGCATCGACGTACGCGCCGCCGTCCTGCCCGAACTGCCTCCGCACCTCCAGCGGGGCACCACCAACGACTTCATCCTCTACGACGAGGAGGTCTCCTTCGAGATCGAGCAGGACCTCCGCGACGTCAACGTCAGAACCCGGCTCACCGCCCGCCAGGAGTATGTGCGGGACCGGCTGAAACGCTTCCGGGAACTGTGGGACGCGGGCATGGGCCTGCGCGAACTCGAGGTACGGGTCGACGCCGAGGAGGACGGCAACTGGATGGTCGACCGGGCCTGACCGGCGCCCAAATCCGCTACCGGTTCCGGCTCGCTCGCCGCGGCATTGAAGTGGCTTGCGGGATTCAGGAGTTGAGCGCCTTCTCGGGTTCGGACACATGGTGGCTCCAGGCGCGGTAGGTGTCCGTGTGCGGGCGTTGTCCCGTTGTCAGGAAGTGGGTGACCGTGCGGTCGCCGCAGGTGTTGCCGTTGGCGAGGTGGGCGTTGTGGCCGGTGGAGTTCACCGTCACCATGACCGCGCGGCGGCCGAGGGCTTCCCGTAGCTTCCGGGCGCCGCTGAGCGGGGTGGCGACATCGCGTTCGTTCTGCACGAGCAGGATGTCCGAGGGGCCGCGGCCGGTGATCCGTACGGGGGCCTCGCGGGGCGGGTAGGGCCAGGCGGCGCACAGCATCGCGTTGCGCGGCATGCCCGCCGTGAGCGGGTACTTGGCGCGGCTTGCGGCGACATCCTTCTCGTAGACGGCCGCCTCGGTGGGCGCGGCCACGTCGTTGCACAGGACGCCGGCCCCGACGGTGGTGACGTTCTGCAACGCGGCCTCCGGCGGCGCTTCGGGCGCGGGCGGCACGGTGCCCTTCAGGGCGGCCCGCATCAGCCGGGCGAGCGTGGGGAACCTGTCCGGGGAGTAGAGGCTGTCCAGCATCGTCTGGCGGAGCACGTTGCCGTTCAGCTCCGTCGGGTTGGCGCCCGGCCAGGGGATCGGCTCCCGGTCGAGCCGGGCGGCGAGCCGCAGGAACAGCGGCCGTACGTCGGCGGCCCGCCGCGCCACCCGGTCGGGGTTGCCGGGCCTCGACGCCCAGGCCGCGAACTCCGGGAAGGTGTCCTCCACGCCCTGCTCGTGCCCGGCGAGCCAGGCGCGGGCGACGCGGGTGGGGTCGGGGTCGTCGTTGCTGTCCAGCACGAGCCGGTCGGTGTGCCCTGGGAACAACTGCGCGTACACGGCACCGACATACGTCCCGTACGACATCCCCCACGCGGAGAGCCTCCGCGTTGGCGGTGCTGAGGTGCCGGATCAGCTCGCCGCCGTTCTCGGCACAGGCGTCGGAAATCCGCCGGGCGGTGCCGAGGTTGCCGTCGATCGAGCCGTCGGGGGCGGGCCAGGGCCGGATCCTGGACGTGGCGAGGTCGCCGTGCTCCAGCCCGCAGCTCACCGAGGTCGACGGCGCGAGGCCGCGCGGCGCGAATCCGACGAGGTCATAGGTGTCCCGGACGCTCTTGGGCAGCTTCCGCCCCTTGCCCGAGGGGTCGTCGAGGCTCGACCCGCCCGGTCCGCCGGGGATGAGCAGCAGCGTCCCGCGCCGGGCCTGCGGACGCTCACTGCGGATGCGTGAGACTGCCATCTCGATGCGGGGGCCGTCGGGATCGGTGTAGTCCATGGGGACTTCGAGGGTGGTGCACTCCTGCCGGGGACGAGGCCCGATCCCTCGCACGTGGTCCAGGTGAGGGGCTCTCCCGGGTTCGTCGCGGACGCGGTGACGGGGGCGGTGGCGCCGAGGAGGGCGGCGTTGCGGAGGATTCGGGTGCGTTGCGTCATGCGACGAGCCTCACGGATTCGCTGGGCCATGCCCCATCCGGAGAACAACCCGAATACCAGGGGGGATTACCCCAGTGCGCCCCGGCGTCGGCCTGTCGGACGAAGAAGCCGTAGGTTGAAGGACCGCCCGCTGGAGGAGTGACCGTGGGGCCGCCCGCTTCCTTGTCAGTGTCGTGCTTCCACGTCCCGAGTAAAGGGCGCTCCCTGCGGTCGCGTCGCCTTCGGCGATGGCCCTGCGGGCCACCCTTGACTCGGGACGCTCCAGCACGGGTGAGAAGCGTGCGGGCGGCCGGGGGAGAGCGGGTGTCCCGGGCCCGTCGGTCCCTTGCGCCGACTGCGTAGCCACCCGGCACGAGGGGCGCGTCGGCGCCTCGCAAGCACGCCGGGCGGTCTCGGCGGCTGACGGCCGGTGGGCAGTTGATGGGTGTCCGGTGGGTGGTTGACGGGTGCCCGGTCGGTGCCGGGCGGGCGGCCGATGGCCGATGGCCGATGGCCGATGGGTGGCCTGGTGGGCGGCCGGTAGGCGGGGCGGAGGTGGGAGGGGGTGGGGAGCTGAGGGTGGGGGGGGACCTGTGCCGAAAAGCGTGAACACTTCGGGCCGAAGTGTTCACGCTTTTCGAGAAGGGTCCGCCACCCCCCCCGCCCATGTGGACTACGGTCCGTGGCGCATGGCGGAGCTGTTGCGTTGCCGTACTGCCCACTCACCGATCGCCGCTTAGCCGGGCCGGCGTGCATGCGAGGCGCTGACGCGTGGCGCCGACGCCGGGTGGTGGGGCAGCGGGCGGCTGATCGCAGGTGCCGGTCGGCCACCCGTTCCCCCGGGCCGCCCGCACGCTTCTTCCCCGTGCTGGAGCGTTCCGAGTCAAGGGTGGCCCGCAGGGCCATCGCCGAAGGCGACGCGACCGCAGGGAGCGCCCTTTACTCGGGACGTGGAAGCACGACACTGACAAGGAAGCGGGCGGCCCCAACGGTGCGTATGAACTCCGTCCACGCCGACGACCCGACGACGATCACCGGTCCACCGGCCGCTTTGCTGTCCCGGACCGGCACGATGCCGGTGACTCCGGCGGCGACCTCGACGCAGTCGCCGCCTTGGCCGTTGCTGTATGTGCTCTTCGTCCAGCGGGCGTCGCTCAGGTCGTACTCGCGCATCGTTTAAAGTCCTCCGCCGCCGATTCGATCAGGGGAAGGGACGCCTTCGGCGACAGCGCGGCGACCCTGAGCAGATCGTATGTGCGCTGGGCGTGCATCACTACGGCTGGATCGTCGATGAGTGTCCCGGAGTACTCCGTCTCTGTATAGGCCACTGGCGGGGCGTCTTCGAAGTTCATGAGCTTCAACATCCCGCCCATGGAGGCATGCGCCCCTGACCTGTAGGGCAGCACCGTCACCATCACTGCGCGCTCCCGCATCAGCCGTGCCACATGCTCCAGTTGGGCCGCCATCGCCTGGGGCCCGCCCACCGGGATCCGCAGCACGGTTTCGTGGAGCGTCACCCAATACTCCGGCCGTGTAGCGTCGTTCAGGATCAGCGACCGCTCCAGTCGGGCGGTGACGATCTCGTCGACGTAGGAGTCCGGCTTGAATGGGTTCGCGGCGATCGTGACCGCGCGGGCGTAGTCCTCCGTCTGGAGCAGGCCCGGAACGACCGTCGGTGCGAACTCGCAGATCCGCGTGGCCAGCCGCTCCAGCTCCACCACGTGCGCGAAGTAATCCGCATACCGCGGATCATCAATCAGCTTCCGGCACAGTCGCTCGAAAATACCGTCGGTTTGCAGTACGCCGTCAATCCGCTGGGCCACGTCCAGTTGCGGTTTACGAATTGCCTGTTCGAACTGGCCGATGTAGCCGCCGGACACGAATACCCGTGCACCCAGCTCGACTTGGGTGATCGCGGCGTTCTCCCGGCGGCGTTTGAGTTCGGTGCCGAAGAACTCCCACGCTGCTTGACGTGAACCGTTGGCCATAACCAATCCCCCCGCGCTGAACGGCACTTGTAGTGCGCAGACTTCTGCCGAGTGTAGGCGTGGAGAGGCATTCTGGGGACACGAAGAGTGAAACCGTAAAGCGAAGGGGAACACCGTGGAGGCACGACACTCGGCGCTCTGCGTCGAAGAAGCGGAGGCAGTGGTGGAAGAATTGCGCGCAGCACTCGTGAAGGCAGGAATTGTTCTGCCCTCCCTCGGGCTCGACCCGGTGAGTCTTGCGCGGGAGGCCCCCTGTCCACTCGTCGAACTGGGCCGGTGCTCCGTCGAGACCGCGCGGCGGCTCACGGCGGCGCTGCGATGATGCCGGTCGGTTCCCACGCCGTGGACACCCGCAGCGGGCGGGTCGGCGTCGTCATGGGGTACGAGGGGCCGTACGTGCAGATGCGACCGTACGGCGGGGGCCGGGAGTGGGACGCCGAGCCGGGTGACGTACGCCACGCCACCCTGTCCGAGCGGCTCAGCGCGGCGACGGCGTACACCAACGCCCGAAGCCGTGGCGAGGTGCCTTGAAGCATGCGCGAGAATGGGCGCCATGAGTCTGTTCCGCGACGACGGCATCGTGCTGCGCACCCAGAAGCTGGGCGAGGCGGACCGGATCATCACCCTGCTCACACGCGGTCACGGACGCGTACGCGCCGTGGCCCGCGGGGTGCGGCGGACGAAGTCGAAGTTCGGGGCGCGGCTGGAGCCGTTCTCCCACGTGGACGTGCAGTTCTTCGCCAAGGGGAGCGAACTGGTCGGGCGCGGGCTGCCCCTGTGTACGCAGAGCGAGACCATCGCGCCGTACGGCGGCGGGATCGTGACGGACTACCCGCGGTACACCGCGGGGACCGCCATGCTGGAGACGGCCGAGCGGTTCACCGACCACGAGGGCGAGCCGGCGGTGCAGCAGTACCTGCTGCTGGTGGGCGCGCTGCGGACCCTCGCCCGGGGCGAGCACGCGCCGAACCTCGTCCTCGACGCGTTCCTGCTGCGCTCCCTCGCCGTGAACGGCTACGCCCCGACCTTCGGGGACTGCGCGAAGTGCGGCCTGCCCGGTCCGAACCGGTTCTTCTCGGTCGGCTCGGGCGGCTCCGTCTGCGCCGACTGCCGGGTGCCCGGCAGCGTCGTACCCTCGCCGCAGGCCCTGGAGCTGCTCGGTGCGCTGCTCACGGGAGACTGGGGGACCGCGGACGTGTGCGAGCCGCGGTACGTCCGGGAGGGGAGCGGGCTGGTGTCCGCGTATCTGCACTGGCATCTGGAGCGCGGGCTGCGCTCCCTGCGGTACGTCGAGAAGTCCTAGACACAGGTAGAGCACGAGGAGACGAGAGACACATGGCCGTACGCGCGATCCTGGGGCGTCAGCGCCGGGAGTACAGGACGCCGGAGCCGCACCCGTCCGGTGCGCGGCCCCCGAGGCTCGGTGAACTGGTGCCCGAGCATGTGGCGATCGTCATGGACGGCAACGGTCGCTGGGCCAAGGAGCGCGGGCTGCCGCGCACCGAGGGGCACAAGGTCGGGGCCGAGCGGGTCCTCGACGTGCTCCAGGGCGCGGTCGAGATCGGCGTGCGGAACATCTCCCTGTACGCCTTCTCCACCGAGAACTGGAAGCGGTCGCCGGACGAGGTGCGCTTCCTGATGAACTTCAACCGGGACTTCATCCGCAAGAGCCGGGACCAGCTCGACGAGCTGGGGATCCGGGTGCGCTGGGTGGGGCGGATGCCGCGGCTGTGGAAGTCGGTGGCCAAGGAGTTGCAGATCGCCCAGGAGCAGACCAAGGACAACGACCGGCTCACGCTGTACTTCTGCATGAACTACGGCGGCCGGGCCGAGATCGCCGACGCGGCGCAGGCCCTCGCCGAGGACGTGCGGGCCGGGCGGCTGGACCCGTCGAAGGTCAACGAGAAGACCCTCGCGAAGTACCTGTACTACCCGGACATGCCGGACGTGGACCTGTTCCTGCGGCCGAGCGGCGAGCAGCGGACCTCCAACTACCTGCTCTGGCAGAGCGCGTACGCCGAGATGGTGTTCCAGGACGTGCTGTGGCCCGACTTCGACCGGCGTGACCTGTGGCGGGCCTGCCTGGAGTTCGCCTCCCGGGACCGGCGCTTCGGCGGTGCCATCCCGAACGAGGAGCTGCTGGCCATGGAGGGCCGCACCGAATGATCCGGTGATCCGGACGGTCCAGCCCGTCCGGCAAGGGGGTCCGGGGCGCGGCCCCGGCCCCGGCGGCTCAGCCGCCGCAGGCGCAGTCGGCGCAGGTACCGAAGACCTCCACCGTGTGTGCCACATTGACATAGCCGTGCTCGGAGGCGATGGCCTCGGCCCACTTCTCCACCGCGGGGCCCTCGACCTCGACCGCCTTGCCGCAGGTGCGGCAGACCAGGTGGTGGTGATGGTCGCCGGTGGAGCAGCGGCGGTAGACGGACTCGCCGTCGGCGGTGCGCAGAACGTCGACCTCTCCGGCGTCGGCGAGGGACTGCAGGGTGCGGTAGACCGTGGTGAGCCCGACCGAGTCGCCCTTGTGCTTGAGCATGTCGTGGAGTTCCTGTGCGCTGCGGAACTCCTCGACCTCCTGGAGGGCCGCCGACACGGCGGCCCGCTGCCGGGTGGCGCGGCCCTTCACGGGCGGTCCAGCGGTCGTCACTGGATTCCTCCTCACGTCTGGCGGCTTGCCGGGCCATTGTGCCAGCCCGGTCGGCCGGCGGTCAGACGCCGGTCTCGTCGGTGGCCCCCCTGATGGCCGGAATCCTGCACTCCGCCGGATCCTCGGCGGGCTGCGCGGCGGCGAGCGTCCGCGCGCGTCGCCGGGCGAGCGGCGCTGCCAGCACGGTCAGCAGGACGAACGCGCCGATGGTGAGCAGCACGATGGTCGCGCCGGGCGGCACGTCCTGGTAGTACGAGGTGACCGTGCCGCCGATGGTCACGGTCACGCCGAGCGCGACGGAGATCGCGAAGGTGGCGGCGAAGCTGCGGGTGAGCTGCTGCGCGGCGGCCACCGGGACCACCATCAGCGCCGACACCAGCAGCAGTCCGACGACGCGCATCGCGACCGTCACCGTCACCGCCGCCGTGACGGCCGTCAGCAGGTTCAGCGCGCGCACCGGCAGTCCGGTGACCCGGGCGAACTCCTCGTCCTGGCTGACCGCGAAGAGCTGGCGGCGCAGGCCGAGGGTGACCAGCACCACGAACGCGGCCAGCAGGCAGATCGCCGTCACGTCGGACTCGCTCACCGTCGACAGCGAGCCGAAGAGGTACGAGGTGAGGTTGGCGCTGGAGCCCGTCGGCGCGAGGTTGATGAACATCACACCGCCGGCCATGCCGCCGTAGAAGAGCATGGCGAGGGCGATGTCGCCGCGGGTTCTGCCGTACCAGCGGATCAGCTCCATGAGGACCGCGCCGAGCACGGAGACCAGGGTCGCCATCCACACCGGGGACCAGGAGAGCAGGAAGCCGAGACCGACGCCGGTCATCGCCACGTGGCCGATGCCGTCGCCCATGAGGGCCTGGCGGCGCTGGACGAGGTAGATGCCGACGGCGGGGGCCGTGATGCCGACCAGGACGGCCGCGAGCAGCGCCCGCTGCATGAAGGCGTAGTTCAGGATTTCCATCAGCTCAGCAGTCCCGTGCGGATCGGTTCGGCGCCCGACGGTGCGTGCGGGTGCACGTGGTCGTGGCCGGGCAGCGCGTGCTGGCCGACCGCCTCGGGGGGCGGTCCGTCGTGCGTGACGCAGCCGTCGCGGAGCACCACGGCCCGGTCGATCAGGGGCTCCAGCGGGCCCAGCTCGTGCAGTACGAGCAGGACGCTGGTGCCGTCCGCGACCTGTTTGCGCAGCGTCGCGGCCAGCACCTCCTGGCTGGCCAGGTCGACGCCCGCCATCGGCTCGTCCATGATCAGCAGTTCGGGTTCGGAGGCGAGCGCGCGGGCGATCAGCACCCGCTGGTGCTGGCCGCCGGAGAGGGCGTTCACGGAGTCCTTGGCCCGGTCCGCCATGCCGACCAGCTCAATGGCCCGGTGTACGGCCTCGTGGTCGGCCTTGCGCAGGATGCCGAAGCGGGCCCGGGACAGGCGGCCGGAGGAGACGATCTCGGTCACCGTCGCGGGGACGCCGCCCGCGGCCGTGGTGCGCTGCGGGACGTAGCCCACGCGCGCCCAGTCGCGGAAGCGGCGCAGCGGGGTGCCGAAGAGTTCTATCTCCCCGGCGGTCACGGGCACCTGGCCGATGACCGTGCGCACGGCCGTGGACTTGCCCGACCCGTTGGCGCCGAGCAGCGCGACGACCTCACCGTGGCGCACGGTGAGGTCGATGCCGCGCAGGACGGGGCGTGAGCCGAGTTCGGCGCGGACACCGCGCAACGATATGACGGGCTCGGTCATGCCACCCTCCGGTGGGTCGGGTCGGTCATTTGGCGTTCAGGGCCGTTTGCAGGGCCTTGAGGTTGGCTTCCATGACCTGGAAGTAGTCGTCGCCGCGGGACTGGTCGGTGATGCCCTCGATCGGGTCGAGCACGTCCGTCTTGAGACTCGCGTCCCGGGCGACCGTCTTGGCGGTCTTGTCGCTGACGAGCGTCTCGTAGAAGACGGTGGTCACACCGTCGGCCTTGGCCATCTTCTCAAGCTCCTTGATCCGGGCGGCGCTGGGCTCGGACTCGGGGCTGAGACCGCTGATGGCCTCCTCGATGAGGCCGTAGCGCTCGGCGAGGTAGCCGAAGGCGGCGTGCGTGGTGATGAAGACCTTGGTCTTGGTGTCCTTCAGCCCGGTCTCGAACTTCGTGTTCAGCTCGCCGAGCCTGCCGACCAGGGCCTCGGTGTTCTTCTTGTAGTCGGCGGCGTGGTCGGGGTCGGCCTTCTCGAAGGCCTTGCCGACGCCCTCGGCGACCTCGGTGTACTTGACCGGGTCGAGCCAGATGTGGGGGTCGAGGCCGCCCTCTTCGCCGTGGTCGTGGCCGTCCTCGTCGTCGGCGTGCTCGCCTTCGTCGTCGGCGTGCTCGTCCTCGGCGTGCTCGTCCTCGTGCTCGGCCGCGTGGCCGCCGACCTCGGAGCCGTGCTCCTCGAGCGAGGTCAGCGTGGCCGCGTCGATCTTGGTCTTGGTGCCGGACTGGGCGATGGCCTCGTCGACGGAGGGCTGGAGGCCCTTGAGGAAGAGCGCGGCGTCCGTCTCCTCCAGCTGTGCGCGCTGCTTGGCGCTGATCTCCAGGTCGTGCGGCTCCTGGCCGGGCCGGGTCAGACTGGTGACGTTGACGTGGTCGCCGCCGATCTGCTCGGCGAGGAAGGCCATCGGGTAGAACGACGCGACAACGTCGAACTTGTCCGTGTTGCCCGCCGCCTCGCTGTCGCCCGAGCAGGCGGAAAGGGTCCCGAGGCCGAGCGCGGCGACCGCGGTGACTGCTATGCCGGATATGTGGTGTCGTCGTACGTTCATGACACTCATTTTCAACAAATATGGAAACCGTTGTCAACAAGCATCCGCTCCGGGGTTGGCCGCCCCCGATTTGGTCGTGGGGTGACCCGCGCCGGTAACCTGAAGCATTCTCTGGAAGCAACTCGCTTCGTCGCCCGTCGTCGTAATGAAGAGAGCACCGTGGCCGCCGACAAGATCGACACCATCGTCAGCCTGAGCAAGCGCCGTGGCTTCGTATTCCCCTGCAGTGAGATCTACGGCGGTCAGCGCGCCGCCTGGGACTACGGTCCGCTGGGTGTCGAGCTGAAGGAGAACCTCAAGCGCCAGTGGTGGCGTTACATGGTCACCTCGCGCGAGGACGTCGTCGGTCTCGACTCCTCCGTGATCCTGGCCCCCGAGGTCTGGGTGGCCTCCGGTCACGTCGCCACCTTCACGGACCCGCTGACCGAATGCACCTCCTGCCACAAGCGGTTCCGCGCGGACCACCTGGAGGAGGCGTACGAGGAGAAGAAGGGCCGCGCCCCGGAGCACGGCCTCGCGGACCTCAACTGCCCCAACTGCGGCAACAAGGGCACCTTTACCGAGCCCAAGCAGTTCTCCGGCCTGCTCTCCACCCACCTCGGCCCGACCCAGGACAGCGGCTCCGTCGCCTATCTGCGGCCCGAGACCGCCCAGGGCATCTTCACCAACTTCGCCCAGGTGCAGACCACTTCGCGCCGCAAGCCGCCCTTCGGCATCGCCCAGATGGGCAAGTCCTTCCGCAACGAGATCACGCCCGGCAACTTCATCTTCCGCACCCGCGAGTTCGAGCAGATGGAGATGGAGTTCTTCGTCAAGCCGGGCGAGGACGAGAAGTGGCAGGAGTACTGGATGGAGCAGCGCTGGAGCTGGTACACCGGGCTCGGCATGCGTGAGGAGAACATGCGCTGGTTCGAGCACCCGGCCGAGAAGCTCTCCCACTACTCCAAGCGCACCGCCGACATCGAGTACCGCTTCCAGTTCGGCGGCAGCGAGTGGGGCGAGCTGGAGGGTGTCGCCAACCGCACGGACTACGACCTGTCCTCGCACGCGAAGGCCTCCGGCCAGGACCTCTCCTACTTCGACCAGGAGGCCGGCGAGCGCTGGACGCCGTACGTCATCGAGCCGGCGGCCGGTGTCGGCCGGGCGATGCTCGCCTTCCTGCTCGACGCGTACATCGAGGACGAGGCGCCGAACGCCAAGGGCAAGCTGGAGAAGCGCACGGTGCTGCGGCTCGACCCGCGGCTGGCCCCGGTGAAGGTCGCGGTGCTGCCGCTGTCCCGCAACCCGGAGCTGTCGCCGAAGGCGAAGGGGCTCGCGCAGGCGCTGCGGCAGAACTGGAACATCGAGTTCGACGACGCGGGCGCGATCGGGCGGCGTTACCGGCGCCAGGACGAGATCGGTACGCCGTTCTGCGTGACGGTCGACTTCGACACGCTGGACGACAACGCGGTGACCGTGCGGGAGCGGGACACGATGAAGCAGGAACGCGTGTCGCTGGACCAGATCGAGGGGTACCTCGCTTCGAGGCTCGTCGGCTGCTGACCTCCGCCGTCGGAGGTCCGGGGCTCCGCGCCCACCGGCCCGCCCCTCGCCCGACTCGCTCGGGTGAGGGGTGGGCCTTTGGCGATCCGGGGGCCTTCGCGTCGGGCGTCAGCGGCCCTGGAGTGACTTCACGTTGTCGCCGAAGGTCCAGTTCTGGGCACCGTCCCAGTTGACGGACCAGGTCATCAGGCCCTTGAGGGCGCCGTCGTAGTGGTTCCAGGCCTCGGCGACCTGGGACGGTGCCAGGTGGCCGCCGCCCGCGCCGGGCTGGGCGGGCAGGCCCGGGACCTGCTTGTCGTACGGCACCCGGATCGTGGTGCCCTGGATCTCCAGACCCTGGTCCAGACAGTCGGTCTGGGCGGTGAAGCCCTGCACCGTGCCGGCTTCGTGGGAGTCGCCGGAGCAGCCGTACATGCTGCCGTTGTAGTACTGCATGTTCAGCCACCACAGGCGGCCGTTGTCCGCGTACTTCTTGATGATCGGCAGGTACGCGCCCCAGATCGAGCCGTAGGTGACGCTGCCGCCGGTGACGTAGGCGGTCTCCGGGGCCATGGTGAGGCCGAAGTCCGACGGCATGCGGTCCAGGACGCCGTCGATGATGCGGATCAGGTTGGCCTGGGACGTGGAGAGTTGGCCGATGTCCCCGCTGCCGGACAGGCCGGTCTCGATGTCGATGTCGATGCCGTCGAAGTTGTACTCCTGGAGGATCGGCACGATCGTGTCGACGAACCGGTCGGCGACGGCGGTGGAGTTGAGGTCGATGCCGGCCGTCGCGCCGCCGATGGAGAGCAGGATCGTCTGTCCGGCCGCCTTGGCCTCGCACATCTCCGCCGGGGTCGCCACCTTCACGCCCGCGTCCATGCCGTCCTCCCACAGGGCCGTTCCGTCGGAACGGATCACCGGGAAGGCCGCGTTGATCACGTTGTAGCCGTGGGCGGCGATGTCGGGATCGGTGATGGGCGTCCAACCGAAGGGCGGGTGCACGCCGTTGGCGGCGCCGTCCCAGTTCTCCCAGTAGCCCTGGAGGACCTTGCCGGCGGGCTTCCCCTTCAGGGCGCAGGTGTCGGCGGCGGGCGCGGCCGGGGGAGCGGCGGACGCGGTGGCCGTCCCCAGTGGGGTGAGGACGGTGGCCGCGAGCGCGGCGGCCAGTAGACGGAACTTGCGGCGGATCATGCCGGGCCTCCCGGTGGGGGTGCGGTGAGGTGTTGTAGGCATGACAGTGCTGTGGTCCAGACCTTTCGTCAAGAGGTCTGGACCATCTGGGAGCGGAAAGCGGGTGCCGCGACCGTGCGGTGCGGGGTGATGTCCTCGGGGTGAGTGCTCGAAGTGCGAAATTCCGGATATATACGGAAGGTGATGTTCCAGGGTTTCGACAGCACGCACAGGGCGAGGACGAACAGCCATGGCTGAGCAGAAGTCGGCGCAGACGCTCCCACGGCCGCTGCACGCGGCCGTTTCCGCGTTGCGGAAGGTGCCGGGCGCCGAGACGGTCGGCAGGGCCGCCGAGGGCGCGCTGGACAGGATCGGGGCCGTGTCACCACGCGGACGCCGCGCGGTCGTGTACACGGGCGCCGGGGTACTGGGCGTCGCCGGCCTGGTCGAGTGGCCGGTGGCCCTGACGGGAGCGGCGGTGGCCTGGCTGACACAGCCACGACGCGGGGATGGTGGGGGCAGGGGCGCTGTGTCGGTGGGGGTGCGGGCGGCCGGGGCGCGTGACGCCGTGAGGAAGAGCACCGCCGCCGGGGCCGGGAAGAACACCCGGGCGGCGGAGACCGCCCAGGGCAAGCAGGCTGCCAGGAAGACCACCGCCAGAGCGAGCACGGCGAAGCAGACCCCTACGGAGAAGGCCGCCACCAGGACGGTCGCGGCAAGGAAGGCCACCGGCGCGGAGGCCACGGCGAAGAAGGCCCCCGCTACGAGGGCCGCGGCGAAGAGGCCGACCGGCGTGACGGGCGTGGCGAAGGAGCCGAGCGGCGCGGTGCGGAAGGTGACCGTCGCGACGGCAACGCCGAGAAAGGCCGCCGCCGCGACGGGCACGGCCAGGAAGGTCACCAGCGCGACGGCCACGGTAAGGAAGGCCCCCGCTACGACGGTTTTGGTGGAGAGGGTGACCGGCGCGGCGAACAAGGCCACCGGCGCGACGGGCACGGTGAAGAGGGCCACCGGTTCGGGGGATGCCGGGAACAGGGCGGCGGTGAGCAAGGCAACCGCCACGACTGCCACGGCGAGGAAGGCCACCGGCGCGGCGGATACGGCGAAGAGGGCCACCCGCGTGGGGGATGCCGTGAAGAAGGCTGCGGCGAGGAAGGCCGCCGCCACGGGCGCGGCGAGGAAGGTCACCGGCGCGGCGGGCGCGGCGAAGGTGCCGACCCGTGCGGTGCGGAAGGCGGTCGGCGGGACGGCTGCGGCGAGGAAGGTCACCGGCGCGGCGAGCGCGGCGAAGGTGCCGACCCGCGTGGCGGGCAAGGCCACCGGCGCGACGGCGACGGCGGGCAAGGCCACCGGCGCGACGGCGACGGCGGGCAAGACCACCGGCGTAACGCCCGCGCCGGGCAAAGCAACCGGCACGACGGCCGCGGCCAAGAAGGGCACCGGTCCGGTCGTCGGGGGCGTACCAGAGACCCCCGTGTCACCCGGGCGGGCCAACGCGTCCCCGGGGCGTTCCCCGGTGCCGGCCGGGACGCGGGGGCGTAGGGCCGCGGGCTCCTCGGCGCGTGTGCGCAAGGCGGGCTGAGGGCACGATGGCCGGTGGAGTTCTGACGCGTTCTCAGGGCGCCGTCGCCGGGTTCGTACTGGTCGGACCCCGGCTGTTCGCGCGCGGCACCGCCCCCGCCGTGGGCGCCGCGGCGCGTGCCGTGGCGGGCACCGCACGCGCCGGTGTACGCGGCGCGGACTTCGCGGCGCGAGTCGCCCGGGTCGCCCGCGCCGCGCTGCCGGGCGGCACCACGGACTGGCGGGCCGGACCCCGGGTCCACCTCGCGCTGCGGCCCGCCGCACCCGGCGAGGTGCGCCGGGCGGGCGGCACGGAACGCGTCGCGCGACAGGTGGCCGAGGCCCTGGCCCGGCACCCGGACGTACTGCTCGCCTACTGGGACACCGGCCTCGCCCGCCTGGTGGTGACCGCGACCGAGGACGAACTGACCGACCGGGTGGTGGACCGGGCCACCGAACTCGCCGAACGGCACGGACTGACCCGGGCGGACCAGGACCTGGGCAACCAGGCCGACGAACCGGCCCACCCCGGCGACCCCGCTTCGGTGCGCGTCGCGGCGACGGCCCTCGGCGCCGACACGCTGGGCGTCGCCGCCGCGGTGACCGGCGCACGCCTGCGGCTGCCGCCCTCGCCCCGCCTGGTGACCGCCGTGGCGACGCTGCTGCGCGAGAACCCGGCGTTCCGCGCCTGGCTGCGCGAACGGCTCGGCGACCACCGTATGGACGTGACCCTGGCCGTCGTCAACGCGGCCGTCCACGGCGCCGGACAGAGCCCCACCTCGCTGGTGCTCGACGGGGCGCTGCGCGCCTGCCAGTTGACGGAAGCGGTGACCCGGACGGCGGCCTTCGAGGCGGTGCACGACCAACTCTGCGTCCCCGGCCGGGGCAGCCTGCCCGCAGGCGCCGCCCCGCGTCCGCCGCTGCGCTGCTCCCCGGCCCAGGACTACGCCGCCCACGCCTCGGCCGGCAGCGTGGCGGGCGCCCTGGCGACCCTGCTGGTCAAGCGCGACCTGGCCGAGGCGGCCGAGGCGGTGCTCGCCGGCTCGCCCAAGGCCGCGCGCTACGGGCCCGCCGCCTTCCACGCCGTACTGAGCGCCGCGCTGTCCCGTACCGGCGTGCTCGTGCGCGACCCCGGACGGCTGCGGCAACTGGAGATGGCCCGCACGGTGCTCCTGCACCCCAGCGCCCTGCGGGTGCCCGGCGCGGGCGCGGACCCGTGGACCGAGGACGTGCTGGACGCGGCGCGCCGCGCGGGCCTGAACGTGGTGATGGTCGAGGACCCGGCGCTCGCCGACTTCACCGGCCTCGCGGACCGGGTCGTCCGGGCCTGGCGCCCGCTCCGGGACGTCGTGGACGAACTGCGCGCCGAGGGCGGCGTCATCACCGTCGTACGGCCCGCCCACGGCGACGACGAGTCGGTGGCGGCCGGACTGCTCGGCGGGGACGTGGCCGTCGCGCTGGCCGACGCGGACTGCCCGGTGGCGTGGGACGCGGACGTACTCGCCCCGCACGGCCTCGCCGACGTGTGGCGGCTGCTGCGGGCGGTGCCGCGGGCCCGTGCGATCGGGGGCCGCTCCCAGACGCTGGCCCGGTCCGGGGCCGCGCTGTCCGGGCTCCTTGTCGCGGTCGGCGAGGCGCGCGGTCGGCGCAGGGGCGGTGTCTCGTCGCTGATCGGGCTGCGGCACGCCCCGGTCGACATGAGCGCGGCGGCCGCCCTGCTGTCCGGGACGCGCGCCGCGCTCGGGGTGGCGATGGAGCGCGCCCCGCACCCCCGGGCACGGGTCGCGTGGCACGCGCTGGACCCCGACGACGTACGGGACCGGCTGGAGCGGGAGAGCGCGCCCGCGCCGCCCCTCGTCGAACAGGCCGCCGGCCGGGTGCGCGAGGGCGCCGACCGGGTGGTCCGGATCCGGGCACTGGCCCCGGCGCGCTGGTCGTGGCAACTGACCCGTGCCGTACGCGGCGAACTGGACGATCCGCTCACCCCCGTGCTGGCGGTCGGCTCGGCCGCCTCGGCGATCCTCGGCTCGGTCGTGGACGCGCTGCTGGTGGTCGGGGCGCTCGAACTGAACGCCCTGGTCGGCGGGTTCCAACGGCTGCGCGCCGAGCGGGCGCTGTCCGGGCTGCTGGCGGAGCAGAAGCAGAAGGCCCGCGTCACCGAGAAGCCCGCCCGGGACGGCGAGGAGCCCTCGCCGCGGAGCGCGCCGCGCATCGTGGACGCGGCCAGGCTGCACCCCGGCGACGTGATCGAGCT
The DNA here is from genome assembly GCF_058244745.1 of Streptomyces sp. SL06. Lineage (NCBI taxonomy): Bacteria > Bacillati > Actinomycetota > Actinomycetes > Kitasatosporales > Streptomycetaceae > Streptomyces > Streptomyces sp. SL06. The sequence continues at coordinate 4,953,717 of NZ_JBSYOT010000002.1, forward strand.
GAAGACCGACGACGTGGTGCCCGCCGACGCCCGGCTGCTGTGGGAGGACGGGCTGGAGGTGGACGAGTCCGCGCTGACCGGTGAGTCGCTGCCGGCGGACAAGCGCGTGGAACGGGCACCCCGGGCACCGGTGGCCGAGCGGTACTGCATGGTCTTCGAGGGCACGACCGTGGTGGCCGGACGGGCCCAGGCCGTCGTCGTCGACACCGGTGACCACACCGAGGCGGCCCGAGCGGTCGCGCTGGCGGCCCGTACGCCGTCGGCGGCGGGAGTGCAGGCCAGGCTCCAGGAGCTGACCCGCAAGGCGCTGCCGCTCACCCTGGCGGGCGGGGCCGCGGTGACCGGTCTCTCGCTGCTGCGCGGGGCGCCGGTACGGCAGGCCGTCGCCGGCGGCGTGTCGGTAGCGGTGGCCGCCGTGCCCGAGGGGCTGCCCCTGGTGGCGACGGTGGCGCAGCTCGCGGCGGCCCGCCGGCTCAGCCGCCGCGGCGTCCTGGTGCGCACCCCGCGCACGCTGGAGGCGCTGGGCCGCATGGACACCATCTGCTTCGACAAGACCGGCACGCTCACCGAGAACAGGCTGCGGCTGACGCGGGTCGCGGGCGCCGACGGCATCGTCCGCAAGGTGGCCGATCCGGACGCCGCCGACACCGTACGGATCGCCGCGCGCGCCTGCCCCCGGCTGAACGGCGACGGTGCCCGGCCCACCCACGCCACCGACGAGGCCGTCCTGGACGCGGCCGGCGACGACCCGCACTGGACGCAGGACAAGGGGCTGCCCTTCGAGACCTCCCGCGGCTACGCCGCCGCCGTCGGACGGGACGGCGCGGGCGGGCCCGGAACGCTGGTGGTCAAGGGCGCCCCGGAGACGGTGCTGCCCGCCTGCGTGGGCCTGCCGCCGCACGTCTCGGAGGTGGCGCAGCGCCTCGCCGGGGGCGGGCTGCGTATCATCGCGGTGGCGCGGCGGGTGCTGGCGGACGGCGAGAAGGCCGCCGACGTGCTCGAACAGCCGCCGTCCAAGCTGGAGTTCACCGGTCTGCTGGCGCTGGCCGACGTGGCCCGCGAGACCTCCCCCGCGCTGGTGCGCGGGCTGCGTGAGGCGGGCGTACGGCCCGTGGTGCTGACCGGCGACCATCCGCGTACCGCCCGCGCCATCGCCGTCGACCTGGGCTGGCCCGCGGACGCGGTCGTGGTCACCGGCGACGAACTCGCCGGCGCGGACCGCTCGGCACGCTCCCGCATGCTGCGCGACGCGGACGTGGTGGCCCGGGTGGCGCCCGAGCAGAAGCTCCAGGTCGTCGAGTCCCTGCGGGACGCCGGGCGGGTCGTCGGCATGGTCGGCGACGGGGCCAACGACGCCGCCGCCATCCGCGCCGCCGACATCGGCGTCGGCATCAGCGCGCGCGGTTCGGCCGCCGCCCGCAACGCCGCCGACCTGGTCGTCACCGGTGAGGACCTGCTGGTCCTGGTGGAGGCGGTCCGGGAGGGCCGCGCCCTGTGGCACAGCGTCGCCGACGCCATCGCCATCCTGATCGGCGGCAACGCGGGCGAGGTCGGCTTCGGCATCCTCGGCACGGTGCTGGGCGGCGCGGCCCCGCTGTCGACCCGCCAGATGCTGCTGGTGAACCTCTTCACCGACCTGTTCCCGGCGATGGCGGTCGCGGTGACGAAGACGGGGGACCCCGAGCAGGAGGCCGCCGACGCGGGCGCGCCGCTCGGTACGGCGATGCTGGGCGAGCCCCTGCTGCGGCAGATCCGGCACCGAGCCCTGACCACGGCACTCGGGGCGACCGCGGCCTGGCTGTTCGGCCGGTTCACGCCGGGCACGGAGCGCCGCTCGACGACCATGGCCCTGTGCGCGGTGGTCGGCACCCAGCTGGCCCAGACCCTCACCGACCGCCGCGGCAGCCGCCTGGTCCAGGTCACGTCCCTCGGTTCGGCCGCCGTCCTGGTCGCCCTGGTCCAGACCCCGGGCGCCAGCCGGCTCTTCGGCTGCACCCCGCTGGGCCCGGTCGCCTGGACGGGCGTGACGGCGGCGATCGTACTGGCCCTGGCGGGCCAGCGGGCGCTGCCGACGGTGGAGGAAGCGATCGCGAAGCACTGGCCAAAGCTCACCGAACCCCTCCCGGACGCCGTGCGATAACACGAACGCGGTCCCGCCCGTCCGGGCACCGACCGGCACGTCCCGACCGGGGCCCGGCGGATGCGCCCAGTGCGCCCGGCGGGGCCGGGGCGGGGCGCCTTCGGCGGGCGGGCCACCGGGGTCCGGCGGGCCCGGGAGATGTGTCCAGCGGCCGTGACGGGTGTGCACGCCGGCCGTGGGGCGCGGCACGGGCGTCCAGCGGCCGTGGTGGGCGCGTCCGGCCGCTGCGGCAGGCGGGTTCGGTGGGCGCGGACGTACGGCGGCCGTGGCAGGCGCGTCCGCCGGGCCCGGCACGCGGGCATCCAGCGGTCCCGGCGGGTGTCCGGCGGCCGTGGCAGCGGCATCCGGTCGGTGGGGGAGGGCTCACGCCCCCGTGTGCGCAGCCTCCCGTACCTCCGCCGACTCCAGTCGCCGCGCCGTCCGTTCGGCCGTACGGCGGGCCCAGGGGCCGTTCATGAGGGCGCCGAGGACGAGGACCGCGAGGCCGCAGGCGGCCAGGATCCACCAGCCGGGGCGGGCGGCGGAGACGAAGGTGTCCCGGTACGACGACGCGCCCACGCCCGCCGCCAGTACCGCGCCGACCACGGCGACGCCCAGGGTCTGGCCCAGCTGGCGGCTGGTGGAGGCGACGGCGGCGGCGACCCCGGCCTGGGCGCGGGGCATGCCGGAGACCGCGGTGTTGGTGATGGGCGCGTTGACGAAGCCGAAGCCGATGCCGAAGAGGACGTAGCCGATGACGAGGGTCAGGTCGGAGGTCTCGGCCTCGAAGGCGGCGAACAGCAAACCGCTCAGGGTCAGCGCGCCGCCCGCGATCAGCAGCGGCAGCCGTGGCCCCCGGCTGCCGACCAGCCGCCCGGACAGCGGGGCGCACAGGAAGGTCGGCACGGCCATCGGCAGCATCCACAACCCCGCCCGCAGGGCGCTGAGTCCGCGCACCTCTTGCAGATACAGCGTGGACAGGAACAGGAAGCCGCCCAGCGCGGCAAACGCGCTGATCGCGATCACGGTCGCCCCACTGAACGGCGCCGACCGGAAGAAGCGCAGGTCGATGAGGGGTTCGGCGCGACGGGGCTCGTAGCGGAGCAGTCCGATCAGGGCGGCGAGGGCCAGGACGGCGAAGGGCAGCACCGACCTGAACCCGGCGTTCGGCGCCTCGATGATCGCGTACGTCAGGGAGCCGAACAGCGCGATCACCATCAGCTGGCCCAGCGGGTCGGGGCGGCGGGCCTTCGGGGCGCGGGACTCGGGGACGTAGCGCAGGGTGAGCAGGAGCGCCACCAGGCCCACCGGCAGGTTGACCCAGAAGATCGAGCGCCAGCCGACCGACTCCACGAGCACGCCGCCCACCAGCGGACCGGCGGCCATGGATATGCCGACCACCGCGCCCCACACCCCGATCGCGCGGGCGCGTTCACGCGGGTCGGTGAAGGTGTTGGTGATGATCGACATGGCGACCGGGTTCAGCATCGAACCGCCCACCGCCTGGATCATCCGGAACACGACCAGCCAGGACAGGTCCGGCGCCATGGAGCACAGCAGCGAGCCGAGGGTGAAGACGACCAGGCCGGTCATGAAGACCCGCTTGCGGCCGATCCGGTCCGCGGTGGAGCCGGCCAGCATCAGCAGCGCGGCCAGCACCAGCGTGTACGCGTCGACCGCCCACTGCAGGCCCGACGTGCTCGCGTCCAGGTCGCGCCGCATGGCGGGCAGGGCGACGTTGAGGATCGTGTTGTCGATGCTCACGATCAGCAGGCTCATGCAGCAGATGGCGAGCACGAGCAGACGTTGGCGGTGGGAGAGCGCGGGCATGGCCCATATCGTACGCCCGCTTCGATAGTGCGGCTAACTAATGACCCATGCACGATCTTTGTCCACAGGGCGCGGCGAGCACCGCGGCGGGTACGTGACAATGGGGGAATGTCCACGCTCACCACGCCCGCCCCCAGCACCACCGACCGGCCGTTGCGGATCGGCCCGCACACCGTCGCGCCGCCCGTGGTGCTGGCGCCGATGGCGGGGATCACCAACGCGCCGTTCCGCACCCTGTGCCGCGGGTTCAGCGGGGGCAAGGGCCTGTTCGTGAGCGAGATGATCACCACCCGGGCACTGGTCGAGCGCAATGAGAAGACCATGCAGCTCATCCACTTCGACCCCACCGAGACACCCCGCTCGATCCAGTTGTACGGAGTCGACCCCGCCACCGTCGGCAAGGCCGTCCGCATGATCGCGGAGGAGGGCCTCGCCGACCACATCGACCTGAATTTCGGCTGCCCCGTGCCCAAGGTGACCCGCAAGGGCGGCGGCTCGGCCCTGCCGTACAAGCGGAATCTGCTGCGCGCCATCGTCCGCGAGGCCGTCGGCGGCGCCGGTGACCTGCCCGTCACCATGAAGATGCGCAAGGGTATCGACGACGACCACCTCACCTACCTCGACGCCGGCCGCATCGCCGTCGAGGAGGGCGTCTCCGCCATCGCCCTGCACGGCCGCACCGCCGCCCAGCACTACGGCGGCACCGCCGACTGGGACGCCATCGCCCGGCTGAAGGAGCACGTCCCGGAGATCCCCGTCCTCGGCAACGGCGACATCTGGTCCGCCGAGGACGCGCTGCGCATGGTGCGGGAGACCGGCTGCGACGGCGTGGTCGTCGGGCGCGGCTGCCTGGGCCGGCCGTGGCTCTTCGCCGACCTGGTCGCCGCCTTCGAGGGGCGCACCGACGCGTTTGTGAGGCCCACCCTGCGCGAGGTCGCCGACGTGATGGTCCGGCACGCCACCCTGCTCGGCGAGTGGATCGAAGGAGGAGGGACGGCCCGGAGGGCCACCGTTGAGGATGGTGGCGGCGGACGGGCGGGCGAGGCCCGCGGTGTCGTCGACTTCCGCAAGCACGTCGCCTGGTATCTCAAGGGCTTCGCCGTCGGCTCCGAGATGCGCAAGCGGCTCGCGGTCACCTCGTCCCTCCAGGCGTTGCGCGAGGGCCTCGACGAACTCGACCTCGACCAGCCCTGGCCCACCGGCGCCGACGGCCCCCGCGGCCGTACCTCCGGCAACAACCGGGTGGTCCTGCCGGACGGCTGGCTGAAGGACCCGTACGACTGCGCGGGCGTCGGTGAGGAGGCCGAGCTGGACACCTCCGGCGGCTGATCAGCCCTTCGACGGATGCGGGACGGAGCCGTACGCCGTAAGGAAGCGGTCGCGGAAGGAACTCATCTTCCACACCGGCGCGTCCTGGTCGGGCTTGAGTCCCCGCGTCCAGTTCCAGTCGTCGATCGCGTCCAGCACCTTCGGGTCCTTGGCGACGATCGACACGGGGACGTCCCGGCTCGCCTTGGCGCCGCTGACCCGGGCGAGCGGCTGGTGGTCGCCGAGGAAGACCAGGACGGTGTCGTCGGTGCCGTAGCGCTCCAGCCACTCGGCGAGGCTGGTGAGCGAGTACTCGATCGACTTGCCGTACTCCTCCTTCGAGCGGGCGGAGTCGGTGATGATGTCGGACGCCTTCACGCCCGACGCCTCGATGCCGTCGAAGACCGACCCGTCGCCCATCTCGTCCCAGCCGACCATCTTCGGGATCGGCGCCCACGGCTGGTGGCTGGAGGTGAGGATGACCTCCGACATCAGCGGCTTGTCGCGCTCCTTGCCGTGCTCCAGGCGTTGGAAGGCCTCAAGCGCGTACTGGTCGGGCATGGTCGACCAGCTGAACTTCGGGCCCTGGTAGCCCATGCCCGACGCGTCGTAGACCTTGTCGAGCCCGTACCACTTCGACTCCGGCCACGCCTTCTGCACCCCCGGCATCACCCCGACCGTGTCCCAGTCGCCGGTCTTCCGGAAGGCCTCGGTGAGCGTGAGGTGGTCGCTCGCGGTCACGGTGCGGTAGCGCTGCTGGCTGTCGACCCACAGGCCCGACATGAAGGTGGAGTGGCCGAGCCAACTGCTGCCGCCGTACGTCGCTGAGGTCAGCCAGCCGCTACGGGCCTGGAAGCCCGCGTCGGCCAGCGCCCGCGTGCTGGTGTCCAGGGTCCGGTCGACGCCGGGCGCCATGACCGGGTCCTCCAGGGCGCTGCGGCCGTAGCTCTCGATGAACGTGAAGATCATGTCCTTGCCGCGCAGGTCCGGTACCAACTGCGCGGCGGGCGTGGCGCCGAAGCGGTCCGCCTTCGCCTCCTTCGCGAAGGCCGCCTCGTCCCGCAGCGTGTCCGTCACCCGGCGCGCCTGGATCTCCACGGCCGCGGAGGCGCCCCTGGTGGCGACCGGCACGCCGAAGGTCTGCAGGCCGACCGCGGCGCAGGTCATCCACACCGTGGCCGCCATCAGCGCGCCCCGCGTCGCCCGTTCCCGGTGCTCGGCGAGCAGCTCGCCGAGCCGGACCATCGCCAGGGTCGTGAGCACCGGCAGCAGGACGGCGAGCAGCACGGCGCCCACGACGGCCCAGGTCGCCGCCGCCCCGCCCATCGAGTCCGCCACGTAGGACTGGGCGTCGCCGAGCAGGCCCCAGTCCAGGACGAGGTTGAAGCCCCGCCCGAGGTACTCGTTGAAGCCGATGTCGAGCAGGTTCAGCACGGTCAGCGTGCCCAGGCAGATCCCGAAGAACGCTGCCGCCACCAGGCGCCCCAGGCGCGGCAGGCGGAGCAGCAGCACCGCGATGACGACCGCCTCGGCCGGGATCCGCGCGAGCCGGTTGAGATGGAGGGCGGCGGCGTTGCTCGGCAGCAGCAGCGCCCCGAGCACGAGGACGGCCGCGAGGACGGTCGTGGTCCGGCGCACGACGAGGGCGGCACGGGGGTGCCGGGTGCGCCAGGCGCGCCAGTGGTCCAGGCGGGCGCGGAGGGGCGGGCGGGACTCGCCCGACGGGGTGCGGTCGGCGGGTGGGGTTTCGTCACCGGGGGTGGCCGGGTCACCGGTTCCGTCACCGGGCGGTGCGGGGGCTTCGGCCTCTTTTGGTTCCTCCGGCCGGTTCGGGTCGCCGGACTCATCGGTCCCGCCGGTCTTGGTGGCCTCCCCAGACTCCCCAGACTCATCGGTCCCGGCGGTCCCGGTGGCCTCCCCGGTCTCACCCGTCCCGCCGGAGTCACCGGAGTCACCGGGTTCGTGCGGTTCGTCGGCCGGTGGCGGGGAGGGGCGAAAACGCGTGAAGACTGGCACCCGGAGGTCCTTCCGTACGAAACCCGGTGGACGGCGGGCCCAACGAGGGGGCCGGGCCCGCCGCATTGTGTACGGCCATGGCGGGCGGTCCGTTCACATGTCCCGCATGGTGGAATCCAACGGCCTGTGGCAGCGTGATTCTCGCCACCTCTGATAGGAGTGTCGCTCAGATGAGCGGATCATGGACGGCTCCACTTCTCGCAGGTGTGGCACTGAGTGCCACGCTTTGATCGTTCATCGATCGAACTCAAACGTGGTGAATGGCGCTCATGTGAGCGCAGGGTGGGTGGGTCGGGGAACCCATCACTTCAAGAAGTGAAAACACAAGCGGTCGGTTGCTTGCCAAGCCTTGACTTTCAATCCGCTGGCGGACGAGTGGTTACAGGCACATGACGCGCACGTGGACGTACCAAGAGGCCTTTGAACTGGGTACATTCCTCGCCGTCAGGGCAGCCACCGCGTCCTCGAGGAGTCGAGACCCGTGTCGGAAAACAAGGAATCCCAGGGTGCGAACCCACCGAAGTTCGTTTACGACTTCACCGAAGGCAACAAGGACCTCAAGGATCTCCTCGGTGGCAAGGGCGCGAACCTCGCCGAGATGACCAACCTGGGCCTTCCGGTCCCGCCCGGCTTCACGATCACCACCGTGGCCTGCAAGACCTACCTCGACAGCGGCGAGGAACCGGCGGCACTGCGTGACGAGGTGAGTGCGCACCTCGACGCCCTCGAAGCGAAGATGGGCAAGAAGCTCGGCCAGGCCGACGACCCGCTGCTCGTGTCGGTCCGCTCCGGAGCCAAGTTCTCCATGCCCGGCATGATGGACACGGTCCTCAACATCGGCCTCTCCGACAAGTCCGTGCAGGGCCTGGCCAAGCAGGCCGGCGACGACCGCTTCGCCTGGGACTCCTACCGCCGTCTCATCCAGATGTTCGGCAAGACCGTCCTCGACATCGACGGCGACCTCTTCGAGGAGGCGCTGGAGGCGGCGAAGAGGGCCAAGAAGGTCGAGGTCGACACCGAACTGGAGGCCGCCGACCTCAAGAAGCTGGTCACCAGGTTCAAGAAGATCGTCAAGGCGGAGGCCGGCCGGGACTTCCCGCAGGACCCGCGCGAGCAGATGGACCTCGCCATCAAGGCGGTCTTCGAGTCCTGGAACGGAGAGCGCGCCAAGCTCTACCGCCGCCAGGAGCGCATCCCGCACGACCTCGGCACCGCGGTCAACATCTGCTCCATGGTCTTCGGCAACCTGGGCCCCGACTCCGGCACCGGCGTCGCCTTCACCCGCGACCCCGCCTCCGGACACCAGGGCGTCTACGGCGACTACCTGCAGAACGCCCAGGGCGAGGACGTGGTCGCGGGCATCCGCAACACCGTCGCGCTGGCGGACCTGGAGCGGATCGACAAGAAGTCGTACGACCAGCTGATGCAGATCATGGAGACGCTGGAGAAGCACTACCTGGACCTGTGCGACATCGAGTTCACCATCGAGCGCGGCCGGCTGTGGATGCTCCAGACCCGGGTCGGCAAGCGCACGGCGGGCGCGGCCTTCCGCATCGCCACCCAGCTCGTCGACCAGGGCCTCATCGACGAGGCGGAGGCCCTCCAGCGCGTCAACGGCGCCCAGCTCGCCCAGCTGATGTTCCCGCGCTTCGACGACGAGGCGAAGGTCGAGCAGGTCGGCCGGGGCATCGCGGCCTCGCCGGGCGCGGCGGTCGGCAAGGCGGTCTTCGACTCGTACACCGCCGTGAAGTGGTCCCGCTCCGGCGAGAAGGTCATCCTGATCCGCCGCGAGACCAACCCCGACGACCTGGACGGCATGATCGCCGCCGAGGGCATCCTGACCTCGCGCGGCGGCAAGACCTCGCACGCGGCCGTGGTCGCGCGCGGCATGGGCAAGACCTGTGTCTGCGGCGCGGAGGAGCTGGAGGTCGACACCAAGCGCCGCCGGATGACCGTCCCCGGCGGGCATGTCGTCGAGGAGGGCAACGTCGTCTCCATCGACGGCTCCTCGGGCAAGGTCTACCTGGGCGAGGTCCCGGTGGTGCCGTCGCCGGTCGTCGAGTACTTCGAGGGCCGTATGCACGCGGGCGCCGAGGACGCCGACGAGCTGGTCGAGGCCGTGCACCGCATCATGGCCTTCGCCGACCGCATGCGCAGGCTGCGGGTGCGCGCCAACGCCGACAACGCCGAGGACGCGCTGCGCGCCCGCCGCTTCGGCGCCCAGGGCATCGGCCTGTGCCGCACCGAGCACATGTTCCTCGGGGACCGGCGCGAGCTGGTGGAGCGGCTGATCCTGGCCGACTCCGAGGCCGTGCGCGAGGAGTCCCTGAAGGAGCTGCTGCCGCTCCAGAAGCGGGACTTCGTCGAGCTGTTCGAGGCGATGGACGGACTGCCGGTCACCGTCCGCCTCCTGGACCCGCCGCTGCACGAGTTCCTGCCCGACATCACCGAGCTGTCGGTGCGTGTGGCGCTCGCCGAGTCCCGTCAGGAGCCGCACGAGAACGAGCTGCGCCTGCTCCAGGCCGTGCACCGGCTGCACGAGCAGAACCCGATGCTGGGCCTGCGCGGCGTACGCCTCGGCCTGGTCATCCCCGGTCTGTTCACCATGCAGGTCCGGGCGATCGCCGAGGCCGCGGCCGAGCGCAGGGCGGCCAAGGGCGACCCGCGCGCCGAGATCATGATCCCGCTGGTCGGCACCGTCCAGGAGCTGGAGATCGTCCGCGACGAGGCCGACCAGGTCATCGCCGAGGTCGAGGAGGCCACCGGCACGAAGCTCAAGCTGGCCATCGGCACGATGATCGAACTGCCGCGGGCCGCGCTGACCGCCGGGCAGATCGCCGAGGCCGCGGAGTTCTTCTCCTTCGGCACCAACGACCTGACCCAGACCGTGTGGGGCTTCAGCCGCGACGACGTGGAGGCCAGCTTCTTCACGGCCTACCTGGAGAAGGGCATCTTCGGCGTCTCCCCGTTCGAGACCATCGACAAGGACGGCGTCGGCTCCCTGGTCGCCGCCGCGGCCAAGGCCGGCCGCGCCACCCGCCCCGGACTGAAACTCGGCGTCTGCGGCGAGCACGGCGGCGACCCCGAGTCGGTCCACTTCTTCCACGAGGTGGGCCTGGACTACGTCTCCTGCTCCCCGTTCCGGATCCCGGTGGCCCGCCTGGAGGCCGGCCGCGCGGCATCCCAGTCCAGGGGCAGCGACCACCGCTAGGCCCGGCCCGCCCGAAACCCCCGGAGCCGCCGTCTGTCACCCGACCACCCTCACCGATCGACGACGACTCCGGCTCGTGAGAAGGGCGGCACCCGTGCGGGGGTGCCGCCCTTCTCCTTCGGGGCGATCTGCCCCTGCTCTCCGACCTGCACGAGCAGGTCACGTACGTGCCCGACTTGCCTGCGCCTGCGATTGACCGCCCGAGCCGGGCAGCGAGGCCCCGACCCCCGGCAGGCCGGGCTCGAAGTCCGCGCGGGTCAGCCCGTGCCGTGCCTCGGTGACGCGGAAGTCCCGCTGCTGAGGCGGCAGATGCGCGAACCGGGCGGCATACGGGGTGGGGCGGCGACGGGTACCTCACGCTCGTTCGGCGCGGCGACCACTTTGTCCGCCGTGACGTCTTCCAGCGCGGTGACGACCATGACGGTGCGGGCCGTCGCTCAGTCCGACGGTCAGTCCGGCTCGTCTGTGGCTGCGGGTTCTGCCCGCCGCCCCCGGAGCCCGTCTCCACCACCTGGCCGACGGTGTCGGTGTAGCGGGCGGTCTGCGAGAACCGGCCTGTACCGCGCCGCGATCGTCGCCCAGCTCGCCGAGGTCGCCCGCCGCATCCACCGGGATTGTGGAACCGCCTGGAGTTCAGGCGCCGCTGACGCCGCCCTCGAAGCTACCGGCGCGCCGCTCGGTGATGCAGCGGTACAGGGCGCCGAGCGCGGCGGCCTGGACGACGGCGCCGATGGGGATGCCCACCAGGCCTGCGGGGCCGGTGAAGAAGAACAGCATCGAGGTCGGTGCGGTAACCAGGACGGCCCACACCCCGGCGAAGCCGGCGTCTCCGGAGGAGGCGCCGGAGAAGGCATCCGCAGCAACCCACAGACACACCGCGAGCACGATGCCCAGATACCCCAGAGCCATAGGGTTGACCAGGTAGTGACGGAGGGCCTGGGTCAGCGAACGAGAGGTCTTGTCCATGTCGGATCTCCTGGAAACGCCGGAATGCCCGGTGCGGTGGCTGATCTGCTGACACCCCGAACAATGCCGTCCGCCGGCACCCGCCACATGAGTAGCCATACTCATGCTCGTCCTCATTGTCCGACGCTGCCGGCCGAGTTCGAGCACGATTCGCGCCGTTGCCGTGACGCCCCCCGTCGCCGGCCCCCGTCCGTCGTCCAACCCTGTCAGCCCCGAACCCCCGGTCGTGCGCGTCAGTCCTGCACCGTCGGCCGGACGACGATCTCGTTGACGTCGACGCCCGCGGGCTGTTCGATCGCGTAGCCGATGGCGGAGGCGACGGCGGACGGCGGCATCGCGATCTCGTCGCGTCGTTGGATCAGTGCCGAGGCGACCTCGGGGATGGTGCCCTTGCCGACGCCCTCGGTGTTGGTGAAGCCGGGCGACACGACGGTCACGCTCAGGTCGGGGCCCGACTCCTGGCGCAGGCCCTCGGAGATCACGTTCACCGCCGCCTTGGTGGCCGCGTACACGGCCTGCGGGGGGACGACGACGTAGGCCGCGGTGGAGCTGACGTTGACGAAGTGACCGGAGGCCTGCCGGCGGAAGACGGGAAGGGCCGCGCCGATGCCGTTGAGCAGGCCGGTGATGTGCGTGGAGACCATGGCGTCCCAGTCGTCCTGGCGCAGTTCGTCGAACGGGGAGATGGCCATGGTGCCCGCGTTGGAGACGAGGACGTTGAGGCGGCCGTACTGCTCGACGGCCGTGTCGGTGAGGCGGTGGAGGTCTTCGCGGCGGGTGACGTTGACGAGGACGCCGGTGGCGGTTCCGCCCTTGGCCGTGATGCCGTCCACCACGGCGCTCAGCCGGTCCTCGCGCCGGGCCCCGAGCACGAGCCGGGCGCCCTTTTCGGCGAGGAAGTCCGCGGTCGCCTCGCCGATGCCGCTGCTGGCCCCCGTGATCGCGATGACCTTGCCCTGGATGCTCGACATGATCAGGTCCTTCCGGGAGGTGTGCGCAGGTCATCGCGTGACCTACAGTGAAAGCGGAGCCGCCCCCACTTGTTAGAGGCTAAGTGGGGAACTCTCCATTTGGCAAATCGGGTCACCCCGGGAAGGAGGCCGAAGACGATGGCCGCCGAAGCGCACCGCCCGTTGCGCGCCGACGCGCAGCGCAACAGGGACAAGATCCTCACCGCTGCCGCCCGCGTGTTCACCGCGGAGGGTCTGAACGCGCAGATGGACCGCATCGCCAAGGAGGCGGGCGTGGGCAGCGCGACCCTGTACCGCAACTTCCCCACCCGGGAAGCCCTGGTCGAGGCGGTCTACCGCAACGAGGTGGCCCAGCTGTGCGATTCCGTCTCGTCCCTGCTGGCGCAGGAGCCGCCCGAGGAGGCCCTGCGCTCGTGGACACGTCTGTTCCTGGACTACGTCACCACGAAGTACGGCATGATCGACGCCCTGCGTGCCATCGCCGCGACGGGAGGCAACCCCTACGGCCACAGCCGGGAGATGATCCAGGCCGCCGTCACCACCCTCATGGACGCGTGCGCGGCGGCCGGGCGGATCCGAACCGACATTCCCCCCACGGACATCAGCGCCGCACTGGAGGGCATCGCCCTCACGTCGGCGGGCGCGGAACACCGGCAGCAGGCGGAGCGCCTGCTCGACCTCATCCTGGACGGCCTGGGGCCCCGTGCGTGAAGACGCGCGGTCGTCCCGCCCCGCCCCCGGCAGTGCGGCGGGCGGCACCCCTGCCAGGGGTGCCGCCCTTGTCGTGCGCGCCGTGCCGCCGGGTCAGCGCGAGCCGGCGCCGCGGCGCCTGTTCACCGCCAGCAGCAGTCCGCCGCCGGCGAGCACGACGGCCGCGCCGCCCGCCGCGAGGTAGGGCGTGCTGTCGTTGCCGCCGGTCTCGGCCAGGTCGGCCCCCTGCTGCCCGGCGGCCTCCTTCGCGCCGGCCCCGCCGTCGTCCGTACTCCCGGAGCCCTTCCCGCTCCCCGAGGCCGCTCCGTCGGCGCTGTCCTTGTCGTCGTGGGACACGAAGCCGGCCGGCGGCCTGTCGCAGCCGAAGCCGTCGTTGTCGCGGTCCAGGTGCGCGCCGTAGTGCTCGTCGCCCTTGGCGATGTTGGAGTAGCCGGCGTTGTACGCCTCGGTGCAGTTCTTGAACGGGTGGGCGCCGTCGTGCGCCTGGGCGGCGGTCGGCAGGGCGGCCAGGGCCAGCGCGGCGACGACCACGGCGGCGGGCTTGTGGAGCAGGTTCATCAAGAGTCCCGGGAATGGTGTGGATGAGCGGATATGAGGTGACGAAGCTATTGAGATGACGAAGATGTGGTGGCGATATGGATGACTCGTGATGCGAACGTGACGTGACCGGACGGTAACTCTCTGCTCAGTGAGTTCGGGAGCGTACGGTGAGACGGGTCCGGACCAGGGAAGGAGCCGCGGATGACCGGCTGGAACACGGGCGACATCCCCGACCTGGACGGGCGCGTCGCCGTCGTCACCGGGGCCAACGGCGGCCTCGGCCTCGTGGTCGCCCGGGAACTGGCGCGCAAGGGCGCGTGCGTGGTGCTCGCCTGCCGCAGCGAGACACGGGGCAGGGCCGCCGTGGAGCGCCTCGCCGCCGAGGTCCCCGGCGCCGCCGTGGAACTGGCCCGGCTGGACCTCGGGGACCTGGCCTCGGTCCGCGAGTTCGCGCACGGGCTGCCGTACGAGCGGGTCGATCTCCTCGTCAACAACGCCGGGGTGATGGCGCTGCCCCACGGGACGACGGCGGACGGTTTCGAGACCCAGTTCGGCGTCAACCATCTGGGCCACTTCGCCCTCACCGGACTGCTGATGCCCACCCTGCTCGCCACGCCGGGCGCCCGCGTCGTGACCGTCTCCAGCTTCATGCACGCGCTGGCCAACATCGATCCGCGCGACCTCAACAACGTACGGCGCTACGGTCGCTGGACCGCCTACGCCCGCTCGAAGTCCGCCAACCTGCTGTTCACCCACGAGCTGGCGCGCCGGCTCGCGGCGGGGGACACCGCCTGGGACGTGCGCGCGGTCGCCGCCCACCCCGGGTACGCGGAGACCGGTCTGCAGACCGCCGGGCCCCGCGCCGAGGGGCGCCGGCTCGCCGAGCGCCTGGCGCTGCTCGGCAACCGGGTCGTCGCCCAGCCCGCCGAGGCGGGCGCGCTGCCCGTCCTGTACGCGGCGACCGCGCCCGGCGTGCCCTCCGACTCCTTCACCGGGCCGTCCTTCGCGATGTGGCGCGGCGCGCCCGCACCGTCCTGGCGGGCACCCTGGACCCTCGACGACGCGATGGGGGAGCGGCTGTGGGCCGCCTCGGAGCGGCTCACGGGGGTCACCTACGAGGCGCTGACGACCTGAACGCCCGCCGCACCGCCGCGCCGGGGAAGCTCAGAAGCCGCTCATCTCGATGGACGGGGCATCCATCTCGTCCATAGGGTCGCGATCATGCCCGACATGTCGCTGACCACGGTCGTCCTGCTCTGCCTCGCCGCGCTCGCGGCCGGCTGGATCGACGCCGTGGTCGGCGGGGGCGGCCTCCTGCTGCTGCCGGCCCTGCTGCTCGCGCTGCCCGCCGGTACGCCGGCCGCGCACGCGCTGGGCACCAACAAGGCGGTCGCCATCGTCGGCACCACCGGTGCGGCGGTGACGTACGCCCGCAAGGCGCCCGTGGACGTCCGTACCGCCGTGCGCATCGGCCTCGCGGCCCTCGCGGGTTCGTCCGGCGGGGCCTTCTTCGCGGCCGGGATGAGCACCGACGTGCTCAAGCCGGTGATCATGGTGGTGCTGCTCGCGGTCGCGGCCTTCGTCATCCTGCGCCCGGCCTTCGGCACCGCCCCCGCCCCCGGACCGGCCGGCCGCCGCCGGATCCTCGCCGCGATCGGCCTGGGCGGCCTCGGCATCGGCTTCTACGACGGCCTGATCGGACCCGGCACCGGCACCTTCCTGGTCCTGGCGCTCACCGCGCTGCTCCACCTCGACCTGGGCACCGCCTCCGCCACCGCCAAGATCGTCAACTGCTGCACCAACGCGGGCGCCCTCGCGATGTTCGCCTGGCAGGGCGCCGTCCTGTGGCAGCTCGCCGCGTCGATGGCCGTCTTCAACCTCGCCGGCGGCACCCTGGGCGCGCACACGGCCCTCAAGCGGGGCAGCGGCTTCGTCCGCGTCGTCCTGCTGACGGTCGTCCTCGCCCTGGTGGCGAACCTGGCGTACGAGCAGTGGGTGGCGTAGGGACGCCGTCCGGACCGCCCACCCGCCGGCTCCCTCGCGGTGAGGATCACCAACTGCCCTTGCCCGATGGGGCGGTTGAGCCCGCCTCCGGAGGCCTGGCGTATGTCGTGCGCACCGTGGTGCACGCGTTCGACCACCGCCCAGGGTCTTCCGAGCCGCCGGACCGCCGCCCGACGAGCGGGACGCAGCCCCGTCTCACCCGCCCCCGGTGAGGTGTGCGAAGACGACGACGTTGCCCTGGTACCCGGTGTCGCGGGAGTAGCCGCCGCCGCAGGTGATGACCCGCAGTTCGGGCCGTCGTGCCGCGCCGTAGACCCTCTCGTCGGGGAAGTCGTCGGCCGCGTACACCTCGACCGCGTCCACCGTGAAGACGGCCACGGTGCCGTCGCGGCGGTCGATCTCGATCGTGGCGCCCTTCTTCAGGGCGCCGAGGCGGTAGAAGACGGCGGGGCCCTTCGCGTTGTCGACGTGTCCGGCGACGATCGCGGTGCCCCGCTCGCCCGGGGTGGTGCCGGCCTCGTACCAGCCGGCGAGGTTCTTCTGCCCGGCGGGCGGCACGTCGAGGCTGCCCGACGGCGTCAGGCCGAGGCCCGTCAGCGGCGCGTCCACGCCGATCGCCGGCACGCGGACGCGGTCCGGCGGGGAGGGCGGCAGCGCCGGTACGGAGGCGGCCTCGCCGGTTTGCCCGGTACCGGCCTGGGCGGCGGAGGGCTGCGGCGGGGCCTCGGTGCGGGCGCCGCCGAGCAGCAGCCACGCCCCCGAGCAGAGGGCGACCGCGGTGACGGCCGCTATCGCGGTGTCCTTGACCCTGCGCATGGCGTCCCCTCTCCCTCACGTCCCTGGAGATCCCCCGCCCCCTCCGGGCCGCGAGGGGCATCGGACCCGGAGGGGGCGGGGAGTGCGGTACCGGCGGACGGGCAGCGGAGGGTGCCCGTCAGATCCCGTCGCCTCTCGCCCGGCGGTGCAGGAGCCAGGTACCGCCCGCGGCGGCGACGGCGAGGGCCGCCACGCCGGCCGCGGTCTGCACGGGGTCGGGGCCGAGAGCGCCGCCGACCCCCGTCTTGACGCTTCCCCTGGGGTACACCTGCTCACGGGCCGGGGTCAGCGTGATCACCAAATCGCCCGTCACCCGCCGGTCGCTGCCCCCGCAGGTCGCGACGATCTCGTACGTCCCCGGCTGCGCGCTGGGCGGCACCTCGAAGTGCCCGGTCGCCTGGCCCTCGTGGGCCCCCGGCGCCAGCGGGAACGCGCCGGCGCCCACCGCTGCGGCGTCGCCCGCCGCCGAACCCTCCGCGCCGCACGCCGTGGTGGTCACCGTGGCCCGCTCGCCCGGCACGACCGAGGTCGGGTACACCTCGAGTGCGCCGGCCGCCGCGGCCTGCCCGGCGTGCCCGGACGCCGGGGAGGCGAGGCCGACGGCCGCGACGGCGAGCGCGGTACCGGTCAGCAGGCGGGCGGTGCGTCGCATCGGTGCTCCTTGAGCTTCTTCGGTCCCTGTGAGCTACTTCGGTGGCCCCTGCCCTACCGAGGAAAGTCGCACCGAGGGCGGCCCGCTCCCCGAGAACGCCCCGGCAATGGGATGAACGGGTGTCGCCCGGACTTCCCGCGCACCCGAGCGGAACCCTGTTCCGGCAGGTCATCGACAGGTGGGGGCGTCCGCCGGAAAAGATCCCGAAGAGCGCCGGACGCGGGTGTGAACGGGTGACCCGTGCCTCCGAACGGGCCCACCGGCGGCGCCGACCGCTCCACGGATCACCCGGCCCGCGCGCCGCGAAGCACCTGCGCCGGGCCGCGGACCGTGACGGCGGGCAGTTCGGCGAGGACGACGCTCGGCCAACTGGTGTGGCGGCATCCTCCGCCGGGACGGCGCGGCGCGGCGAGGGACGCGTCAGCCCGCGTCGGCGAGGGCCCGTGACACGCCCGGTTCCTTCGGGCCGAGGAAGTGCGGGTCCGGTTCGAAGGCCGCGTCCAGCGCCGCCTTGCCCGCCGCGAGGATCTCCCGTACGCCCCCGTAGTACCAGGTCACGTCGTGCGGTTCGGCGACCCCGACGCCGTACGACGCCACCCCCGCCTCCTGGCACAGTGCCACCGCCCGCCGGATGTGGAAGCCCTGGCTGATCAGGACCGCCCGGTCCACACCGAAGATCTTCTTCGCGCGGACGCAGGAGTCCCAGGTGTCGAAGCCCGCGTAGTCGCTGACGATCCGCCGGTCGGGCACGCCGTGCCGTACGAGGTAGGTCCGCATGGCGTCCGGCTCGTCGTACTCCTCGCGGCTGTTGTCCCCGGTCACGAGGACCACCTCGATCCGGCCCGCGCGGTACAGCCCGGCCGCCGCGTCCAGCCGGTGCGCGAGGTACGGCGACGGCTCCCCGTCCCACAGGCCGGCGCCGAAGACGACCGCCACGTCGGTGCGGGGCACGTCGGCCGCGGTGCGCAGCCGGTCCCCGGTCACCAGGTGCAGCCACGTGGCCGGCAGCAGCGCCAGCACACAGCCGGCCACCACCGCCCGGATCAGCCGCCGCCGTCCCGTACGGGTGCGCGGCAGGCGCGGTCTGCGAAGTCTCGGGCGGCGCATCCGGGTGGTCCCCTCCTGGTGGTCTCCTGCCCCCAGGGACGTACCTGCGCACCGTCCGGTTCACCCGCCGGCTCGCACGCGGGGGCCCGCAGCCGCCCGGCGACCCCGTGGACCGCCGGCTGTCCCACCTTCCGCTTACTGTTCATGACATGGAAGGCACCGCACCCCCACCCCCGTACGACCCGACGTTCGGCCGCCCGCTACGCCCCCGAACCCGACAAACGCCCCGGCCGCACCGCCTTCCAGCGCGACCGGGCACGCGTGCTGCACTCCGGCGCACTGCGCCGCCTCGCAGGCAAGACGCAGGTCGTCACGCCGGGGGAGGCCAGCCCCGTCTGGGACGCCAGCCCCCGCACCCGCCTCACGCACTCCCTGGAATGCGCCCAGGTCGGCCGCGAACTCGGCGCCGCCCTCGGCTGCGACCCGGACCTCGTCGAGGCCGCCTGCCTCTCCCACGACCTGGGCCACCCGCCCTTCGGCCACAACGGCGAAGAGGCGCTCAACGCGTTCGCCGAGGACTGCGGCGGCTTCGAGGGCAACGCCCAGTCGCTCAGGCTCCTCACCCGCATCGAGCCCAAGCGCTTCACCGAGGAGGGCTCCGTCGGCCTCAACCTCACCCGCGCCACCCTGGACGCCGCGACCAAGTACCCCTGGCCCCGCGGCGCCCACCCCACCGACCCGGCCTCGCCCAAGTTCGGCGTGTACGACGACGACCGGCCCGTCTTCGAGTGGCTCCGCAAGGACGCCCCCGGCGCCCGAACCTGCTTCGAGGCCCAGGTCATGGACTGGGCGGACGACGTGGCGTACTCCGTGCACGACGTCGAGGACGGCCTGCACGCCGGCCACATCGACCCGAACTGCCTGTTCGCCGACCCCGAGCGGGAGGCGGTCTTCGAGACCGCCGTCGGCCGCTACGTCCCGGCCGGCACCGACCACGCCGAACTGGCCGCCGCCCTCGACCGCCTCCTCGCCCAGGACTGGTGGCCGCACGGCTACGACGGCTCGGCCGGCGCCCAGGCCCGCCTCAAGGACGCCACCAGCCAGCTCATCGGCCGCTTCTGCCTGGCCGCCGAGGCCGCAACGCGGGCCGCGTACGGCGGCGGCCGGCTCACCCGGTACACCGCCGAACTGGTCGTACCGCGCGAGACCCGCGCGGAGTGCGCCGTCCTCAAGGCGGTCGCCGTCCGGTACGTCATGCAGCGCACCGAGCAGGAGCGGCTCCGCGCCGCCCAGCGCGTCGTCGTCGCCGAACTCGCCGAGGCGCTCACCGCCCGCGCCCCGGAAGGACTCGACCCGCAGTTCCGCGCCCTGTTCGACCGGGCCGGCGACGACCGCGCCCGCAAACGGGTCGTCGTCGACCAGATCGCCTCCCTGACCGACGCCTCGGCCCGCTCGCTTCACGCACGCCTGACGGGGCATCCATGAGACTGGTGGGACAGGTGTGACCCGATGGGCCCGCGGACGCGGTGAACACGGCCCTCCGTGGCCTGATCGGGTCACTCCCCCTTCCCGCGCCACGGCGCGTGCGGGACGCTCGCATGTGGCGGCACCCTGACGAGGAGGCAGACAAGTGGTCGACGCGGATCAGACATTCGTCATCGTCGGAGGAGGCCTGGCCGGTGCGAAGGCGGCCGAGGCACTCCGCACGGAGGGGTTCACCGGCCGGGTGATCCTCGTCTGCGACGAGCGCGACCACCCCTACGAGCGACCCCCGCTGTCCAAGGGCTATCTGCTCGGCAAGGAGGAACGCGACAGCGTCTTCGTGCACGAGCCCGCCTGGTACGCGCGGCACGACATCGAGCTGCACCTCGGCCAGACCGTCGTCGCCGTCGACCCCGTCGCCAAGACCGTGCACTACGGCGACGACGGCACCCGCGTCGGATACGACAAGCTGCTCATCGCGACCGGCGCCGAGCCCTGTCGCCTCGACGTCCCCGGCACCGACCTCGCGGGCGTCCACCATCTGCGCCGCCTCGCCCACGCGGAGCGCCTCAAGGGCGTCCTCGCCTCCCTCGGCCGGGACAACGGCCACCTCGTGATCGCCGGCGCCGGCTGGATCGGCCTGGAGGTCGCGGCGGCGGCCCGCGAGTACGGCGCCGAGGTCACCGTCGTCGAGCCGGGCCCGACCCCGCTGCACGGCGTCCTCGGCCCCGAGCTGGGCGCCGTCTTCGCCGAACTGCACGAGGCGCGCGGCGTCCGCTTCCGCTTCGGCGTCTCGCTGACCGAGATCGTCGGGCAGGACGGCATGGTGCTGGCCGCCCGCACCGACGACGGCGAGGAGCACCCCGCGCACGACGTGCTCGCCGCGATCGGCGCCGCCCCGCGCACCGCGCTGGCCCAGTCCGCGGGCCTGGAGACCGCCGACCCGGCGCACGGCGGCGGCATCGTCGTCGACGCCCGCCTGCGCACGTCCGACCCCGACATCTACGCGGCCGGCGACGTGGCCTCCTTCCACCACACCCTCTTCGACACCCGCCTGCGCGTGGAGCACTGGGCCAACGCCCTGAACGGCGGCCCGGCCGCGGCCCGCTCGATGCTCGGCAAGGGCCCGGCCCACGACCGCGTGCCCTACTTCTTCACCGACCAGTACGACCTGGGCATGGAGTACTCGGGCTGGGCGCCCGCGGGTTCGTACGACCAGGTGGTGATCCGCGGGGACGCGGCCAAGCGCGAGTTCATCGCCTTCTGGGTCAAGGAGGGCCGGGTGCTGGCCGGGATGAACGTCAACGTGTGGGACGTCACGGACCCCATCCAGCGGCTGATCCGCTCCAGGGCCCGCGTGGACACGGACGCGCTGGCCGACCCGCACGTCCCGCTGGAAAGCCTCGCGGCACAGCTGTCGTAGCGCCCCCGTAGAATCGCATCGTGGCAGGACGGATCAACGACGAGGACGTGAAGGCGGTACGGGACGCGGTCCCGATCGACGCCGTCGTCTCGGAGTACCTCCAGCTGCGGAGCGCGGGCGGCGGCAATCTGAAGGGCCTGTGCCCGTTCCACGACGAGAAGTCCCCGTCCTTCCAGGTCAGCCCGAGCAAGGGGTTCTTCCACTGCTTCGGCTGCCAGGAGGGCGGCGACACCATCACGTTCGTGATGAAGATCGACCACCTCACCTTCTCGGAGGCGGTCGAGCGCCTGGCCGGTCAGGCCGGCATCACCCTGCGCTACGAGGAGGGCGGGTACAACCCCGCACACCAGCGCGGCGAGCGCATCCGCCTGGTCGAGGCCCACAAGGTCGCCGCCCAGTGGTACGCGGAGCAGCTGGCGACCAGCCCCGAGGCCGACGCCGGCCGCAGCTTCCTCGCCGAGCGCGGCTTCGACCAGGCCGCCGCCCAGCACTTCTCCGTCGGCTATAGCCCCCAGGGCTGGGACCACCTCACCCGCTTCCTGCGCGGCAAGGGCTTCAGCGACAAGGAGCTGGTCCTCTCCGGCCTCGCCCAGGAGGGCCGCCGCGGCCCCATCGACCGCTTCCGCGGCCGGCTGATGTGGCCCATCCGCGACATCGGCGGCGAGGTGGTCGGCTTCGGCGCCCGCAAGCTCCACGAGTCGGACAACGGCCCGAAGTACCTCAACACCCCCGACACGGCGATCTACCGCAAGTCCCAAGTCCTGTACGGCATCGACCTCGCGAAGAAGGACATTGCCAAGGCATCCCGGGCCGTGGTCGTCGAGGGGTACACCGATGTCATGGCCTGCCATCTGGCCGGGGTCACCACCGCCATCGCGACCTGCGGCACGGCCTTCGGCGGCGACCACATCAAGATCCTGCGCCGGCTGCTGATGGACAACGGCTCGGCCCGCGTGATCTTCACCTTCGACGGCGACGCGGCCGGTCAGAAGGCCGCCCTGCGCGCCTTCGAGGACGACCAGAAGTTCGCCGCCGAGACGTACATCGCCATCGCCCCGGACGGCATGGACCCCTGCGACCTGCGCCTGGCCAAGGGGGACGAGGCGGTCGCCGACCTGGTCGAGCCGCGCACCCCGCTCTTCGAGTTCGCGCTGCGCCAGATCGTCGGCCGCTACGACCTGGACACCCCGGCCGGCCGCGCGGCGGCGCTGGACGAGGCCGCCCCGGTCGTCGCCCGGATCAAGAACAGCGGCGCCCAGCACGAGGTCGCGGTGCAGCTCGCCGGCATGCTCGGCATCCTCGACACCCAGTTCGTGGTCAAGCGGATCGCCCAGCTGGCCCGCTGGTCCCGCGACCGCGGCGGCAGGGGCCCCGCCCCCGACCGGCAGCAGCGCGGCGGCGGCCCCCAGCAGCACGCGCCCGCCCCCGTCGGCCCCCGGGGCCCCGCCCTCAACCTGCGCAACCCCGTCTTCGCCACCGAGCGCGAGCTGCTCAAGCTCGCCCTCCAGTGCCCCGAGCTGGTCTCCCCGGCCTTCGACGCGTACGGCGTCGACGAGTTCACCGCCCCGCCCTACGCCGCCGTACGCCAGGCCATCCTGGAGGCGGGCGGCGCCGAGTTCGGCGTCCAGGACCCGCAGGACTATCTGGTCCGCGTCCGCGAGGCCGCCCCGGACGACGCCGTGCGCGCCATGGTCACCGAGCTGGCCGTCGAGGCGATCATGCTGCACCGGGGCGTGAAGGGCGTCGACGAGATCTACGCGGGCGCGCAGTTGGTCACCGTGCGCCGCCGCGCCGTCGAACGCCGCATCCGCGACATCACCGGCCGCCTCACCCGCCTGTCCGGCCACGGCGACCCGGCCGAACTGGCCGCCGTGCAGAATGAGCTGTGGGTCCTCCAGCAGTACGACCAGACCCTCCGCGAACACGGCGCCGACGCCCTCTAGCCGCACCCGCGCGGACACCCGGGGACGCCCGTCGGTCACGGCCCGGACGCAAAAAGTCACCGCACGCCCCTCGTGGCGGCGATGTGTCGTACCCCACACTGGGGGCGGTGCCTGAGCCGGACGGCGGCGAGTGAGCCGACTGCCCCCCCGAAGTACCGCCGCCGGCCCCCGCCGGCCGCGTCCATCCTGGAGGTCGCCCCCGTGCAGACCCAGACCCTCACCCCGACCCACACCGGTACCGGCGGCGCGGAGCCGAACACGGAGAGCGGTGCCCTCGCCGCGATCCCCCCGCGGCCCGATGCCGAGCACCACATCGAGGACCGGCCCGACGAGCCGCCGCCGCCCACCCGCACGGAGAGCGGCGGGCCCTCCTCCGACCTGTTCCGCCAGTACCTGCGGGAGATCGGCCGCATCCCGCTGCTCACCGCGGCCGAGGAGGTCGACCTCGCCCGGCGCGTGGAGGCCGGGCTGTTCGCCGAGGAGAGGCTGCGGCTCGCCCCCGACCCGGACAGCCGGCTCGCCCTCGACCTGGACCGGCTCGTCGTCATGGGCCGGGTCGCCAAGCGCCGCCTGATCGAGGCGAACCTGCGGCTCGTGGTGTCCGTCGCCAAGCGCTACGTCGGACGCGGGCTGACCATGCTCGACCTGGTCCAGGAGGGGAACCTGGGGCTGATCCGGGCCGTGGAGAAGTTCGACTACGCCCGCGGCTACAAGTTCTCCACCTACGCCACCTGGTGGATCCGCCAGGCCATGTCCCGGGCCCTGGCCGACCAGGCGCGCACCATCCGCGTCCCCGTCCACGTCGTGGAGCTGATCAACCGCGTCGTGCGCGTCCAGCGCCGCATGCTCCAGGAACGCGGCTACGAGCCGACCCCGCAGGAGGTGGCCGCCCATCTGGACCTGCCCCCCGAACGGGTCGGCGAGGTGCTGCGGCTCGCCCAGGAGCCGGTCTCCCTGCACGCCCCGGTCGGCGAGGAGGACGAGGTGGCCCTCGGTGACCTGATCGAGGACGGCGACGCCGCGAGCCCCGTCGAGTCCGCCGCGTTCCTGCTGCTGCGCGAGCACCTGGAGGCGGTGCTCTCCACCCTCGGCGAACGCGAGCGCAAGGTCGTCCAGCTCCGCTACGGACTGGCCGACGGGCACCCACGGACGCTGGAGGAGATCGGCCGCATCTTCGGCGTCACCCGGGAGCGCATCCGCCAGATCGAGTCCAAGACCCTCAACAAACTCCGCGACCACGCCTTCGCGGACCAGCTGAGGGGCTATCTGGAGTAGCCGGCCGGCGCCCGCCCTCAGTCCACCTCGGCCACGGCCTGCGTGAACTGCGCCTTGTACAACCGCGCATAGGCCCCGTCCGCCGCCAACAGCTCCGTATGCGCCCCCTGCTCCACGATCGCGCCGTTCTCCATCACCAGGATCGTGTCCGCGTCCCGGATCGTCGACAGCCGGTGCGCGATCACGAACAACGTCCGCCCGTGCGCCAGTTTGGCCATCGCCTTCTGGATCAGCACCTCGGTACGGGTGTCCACGGACAACGTCGCCTCGTCCAGCACCAGGATCACCGGGTCGGACAGGAAGGCCCGCGCGATGGTGACGAGCTGCTTCTCACCGGCGCTCACCCCTGTGCCCTCGTCGTCGATCACGGTGTCGTAGCCGTCGGGCAGCGTCCGCACGAACCGGTCGGCGTGCGCGGCCCGCGCCGCCTCCTCGATCTCGCCCCGGGTGACCTTCCGCGCCGCCCCGTACGCGATGTTCTCCGCGATGGTGCCGCCGAACAGCCAGGTGTCCTGGAGCACCATGCCGATGCCGGCCCGCAGCTCGTCCCGGGACATCTTCGCTATGTCCACGCCGTCCAGGGTGATCCGCCCGCCGGACACCTCGTAGAACCGCATCAGCAGGTTGACCAGCGTGGTCTTGCCGGCGCCCGTCGGTCCGACGATGGCGACCGTCTGTCCGGGCTCGACCTTGAGCGACAGGTCCTCGATGAGCGGCTTGTCGGGGTCGTAGCGGAACGACACGTGCTCCAGCTCCACCCGCCCCCGCAGCTCCTCGGGCCGCACACCGGGGATCGGGTCCGCCGACTGCTCCTCGGCGTCCAGCAGCTCGAAGACCCGCTCCGCCGACGCCACGCCCGACTGCACGAGGTTCGCCATCGACGCGACCTGCGTCAGCGGCATCGAGAACTGCCGGGAGTACTGGATGAACGCCTGCACGTCACCGATGGACAGCGAACCGGAGGCGACCCGCAGGCCGCCCACCACGGCGACCAGCACATAGTTCAGGTTGGACACGAACATCATCAGCGGCTGCATGATCCCGCTGTTGAACTGCGCCTTGAACCCGGCCTCGTACAGCGCCTCGTTCTGCTCGGCGAACTGCTTCGCCGACTCCTCCTGGCGGCCGAACACCTTCACCAGCGCGTGCCCGGTGTACATCTCCTCGATGTGCGCGTTCAGCTGCCCCGTGGAGCGCCACTGCTGCACGAACTGCGGCTGCGAGCGCTTGCCGACACGCGTGGCCACCACGAACGACAGCGGCACGGTCACCAGCGCGACCAGCGCCAGGATCCAGGAGACGTAGAACATCATCGCCAGTACGCCGATGATGGTGAGCAGCGAGTTGATCAGCTGGCCCATCGACTGCTGGAGCGTCTGCCCGATGTTGTCGATGTCGTTGGTGGCCCGGCTCAGCACCTCGCCGCGCTGCCGCTTGTCGAAGTACGACAGCGGCAGCCGCGACAGCTTCGTCTGCACGTCCTCGCGCAGCCGGAACATCGTCCGGTTGACCGCCCGGTTCACCAGCCGGGTGGCCACCGCCATCAGCAGCCCGGCGACGGCGAACGCGGCCAGCGCGAGCAGCAGCACCTCGCCCACGGCGGTGAAGTCGATGCCCCGGCCCGGGGTGAAGTCCGTGCTGCGGAGCATGTCGGCGACCTTGCCGTCACCGCGCTCCCGCATGGAGTCGAGCACCTGTTCCTTGGTGGCCCCGGACGGCATGTCCCGGCCGACGATGCCCGCGAAGACCAGGTCGGTGGCCCGGCCGAGGATCTTCGGCCCGACCACATTGAGGCCGACGCTGACGACCACGCATCCCAGCAGTGTGAGGAGGGTCGCCCGCTCCGGCCGGAACTGGCCGATGAGCCGTTTGCTCGACCCCTTGAAGTCCATTGAACGCTGGTCGGGACCGGACCCGGCCATCATGCGACCCGCAGGCCCGGCCATCAGGCGGCCTCCGCTTCCGTCAGCTGGGAGAGCACGATCTCCCGGTAGGTCTCGTTGTCCGCCATCAGCTCGTGGTGCCGGCCCATGCCGACCACCCGCCCCCCGTCCAGCACGATGATCCGGTCCGCGTCCCGGATGGTCGACACCCGCTGCGCCACGATCACCACGGTCGCCTCGGCCGTCTCCCGGCCCAGCTCGGCACGGAGCGCGGCGTCCGTGGCGTAGTCCAGGGCGGAGAAGGAGTCGTCGAAGAGGTAGATCTCGGGGCGCTGGACCAGCGTCCGGGCGATGGCGAGCCGCTGGCGCTGACCGCCCGACACATTGGTGCCGCCCTGCGCGATCGGCGCGTCGAGCCCGCCCTCCAGCTCGCCGACGAACTCCTTGGCCTGCGCCACCTCCAGCGCGTGCCACAGCTCCTCGTCCGTGGCGTCCGGATTGCCGTAGCGCAGATTGGTCGCGACGGTGCCCGCGAACAGATACGGCTTCTGCGGCACCAGGCTCACGACCCGGGCCAGCACCTTCGGGTCGACGGTCCGTACGTCCACCCCGTCGACCAGCACCTGGCCGTCGGTGGCGTCGAAGAGCCGGGGGACCAGCCCGAGCAGGGTCGACTTGCCGCTGCCGGTCGAGCCGATGACGGCGGTCGTCTCGCCCGGCCTGGCGACCACGTCGATGTTCCTCAGCACCGGCTCCTCGGCACCGGGGTAGCAGAAGCCCGCCCCCCGGATCTCCAGATGCCCGTGCCGGCGCAGCTCGGTGACCGGCGCGACCGGCGGCACCACGCTGCTCTCGGTGTCCAGGACCTCCTGGATGCGCTCGGCGCACACCTCGGCGCGCGGCACCATCATGAACATGAAGGTGGCCATCATCACGGACATGACGATCTGCATCAGATAGGCGAGGAACGCGGTCAGGTCGCCGATCTGCATCCCGCCGCTGTTGATGCGGTGGGCGCCGAACCACACCACCGCGATCGACGACAGGTTCACCACCGTCATGACCACCGGGAACATCAGCGCGAGCAGGTTGCCGGTGCCGAGGGCCACCTCCGTGAGATCGGAGTTGGCCCTGCGGAAGCGCTGCTGCTCGTAGTCGTCGCGCACGAAGGCGCGGATGACGCGGTTGCCGGTGATCTGCTCGCGCAGCACCCGGTTGACCGTGTCGAGGCGCACCTGCATGGCCCGGAACAGCGGCCGCAGCTTCCGCACGATCAGCGTGACGCAGACCGCCAGCACGGGCACCACCGCGACCAGCACCCCGGACAGCGGCACGTCCAGGCCGAGCGCCATCACGATGCCGCCGACACACATGATCGGCGCCGACACCATCAGGGTGAACGTCATCAGGGCCAGCATCTGGACCTGCTGCACGTCGTTCGTCGTCCGGGTGATCAGCGAGGGCGCGCCGAAGCCGCCCAGCTCGCGCGCCGAGAAGGACTGCACCCGGTCGAAGACGGCACCCCGCACGTCCCGGCCCAGGGCCGCCGCCGTGCGCGCGCCGAAGTAGACGGCACCGATGTTGCACACCACCTGGACCAGCGAGATGCCGATCATCAGGGCGCCGTAGCTCAGGATGTAGCCGGAGTCGCCCTTGACGACACCCTCGTCGATGATGTGCGCGTTCAGGGTCGGCAGATAGAGGGAGGCACAGGTCTGGAGGAGCTGGAGTGCCATGAGCAGGGCGATGGGTTTTTGATAGGGCCTGAGATAGGCCCGCAGGAGTCGTATGAGCACACTGGATCTCTCGGAGTCGGCGACGGGAGCGGTTGGTTGCCCCTGGCCCCTATCGTCGGGCACTGCCCCCGCGTTACCTCAACCGATTAACCCGACGGCGCGGCGCTTGCGGCCGTACGGGCGGTACGGGGCCGCCGCCGGTCACTCGTGTCACGTGCGCAGGGCGCCCGGGTGCGTCTGCTCGCGCACCGACACGAACTGCTGGCGCACGGCCTGCCCCACCGCCAGCTCCTCGCCCGGGTCCAGCACCTGCGCGACCGCGCCCTGCCACACGGGCGGGGTGCGCGGGTCCAGCGTGCCCTGGGAGGCGCCGAGCGCCCAGGCGGCCTGCCGGGCGGAGCCGATCGCGGCGTAGTCCGCCGGCTGCGGTACGACGACGCGCGTGCCGAACAGCGCGGGCGCCGCCGCCTGCACGGCCGGCAGCTCGGCAGCCGCGCCCAGCAGGAAGACCCGCCGCACGTCCACGCCCCGGCCGCGCAGCACGTCGAGGGCGTCGGCCAGACCGCACAGCATGCCCTCGAACGCGGCCCGCGCCAGATGCTCCGGGCGCATCGACTCGCGTCTGAGACCGGCCAGTGTGCCGGCGGTGTGCGGCAGGTTCGGCGTGCGCTCGCCCTCCAGGTAGGGGAGCAGCACCAGCCCGTGCGAGCCGGGCGTCGACTTCATCGCCAGCTCGGACAGGCTCTCCAGGTCCGGCAGGCCGAGCAGCTCGGCGGCGCCCCGCAGAGTCCGTACGGCGTTCAGGGTGGTGACGACGGGCAGGTGCATGCCGGTGGCGTCGGCCAGGGCGGTGATCATCCCGGACTGGTCGACGAGCGGTTCGTTGTGCACGGCCATCACGGACCCGGACGCGCCCAGCGAGACCACCGCGTCGCCGAGGCCGATGCCGAGCCCGAAGGCGGCGGCCTGGGTCTCGCCGGTCCCGGCGGAGATCAGCAGCCCCTCCGGCGTCGTACCGGCCGCGTCGGCCGGGCCGATCACCTCCGGCAGCATCACCTGGTGCCCGAGGGCCAGCTCCACCAGGTCGGGCCGGTACCCGCCGGTCGCCGCCGACCAGTAGCCGGTCCCGGACGCGCCGCCCCGGTCGGTGGTCCGCCTGACCGGCCGCCCGAGCAACTGCCACACCAGCCAGTCGTGGGCCTGGAGGAGTACGGCGGTCCGCGCGGCGGCCTCGGGTTCGCTGCGGGCCAGCCAGCGCAGCTTGGTCACCGGCTGGGCGGCCTGCGGCACCGAGCCCACGGCCTGCGCCCACGCCTCGCGCCCGCCCAGCGCGTCGATGAGATCGGCCGCCGCCACCTGGGCCCGCTTGTCGCCGCCGACCATCGCCGGGCGCACGGTGTTGCCCTGCGCGTCCAGCGGCACGACGGAGTTCGCCTGCGCCGAGACGCCGATGGCCTGCACGCCCTCAAGCAGCCCGCCGCCGGCGGCCTCCCCGAGCGAGAGCAGCCAGGCCTGCGGATCGACGTCCGAGGGACGGCCCCCGCGCTCGCGGCTCTCCAGCGGGTGCGGCGCGTAGCCCTGGCGCAGCACGGCACCGGTGTCCGAATCGCAGACGACGATACGAGTGAAATCGGGCGAACTGTCCAACCCGGCGACTATCCCCATGCCCAAAATTCTGCCGTACCGGGAGAGGTGTCCGTACCCGGCGGGGGCACGAGCCTCACGTGTTGCTGGTGCCCCAGTCGTCGGGACCGCTGCCGTTCGCACTGCGTTCACGCAGGGAGCGGACCCGCTGGGCCACCGATTCGGGCATCCGGTCCCCGACCTTGTCGCTCACGACGTGGTACGCCTTGTCGGCGAAGTACCTGCCCTGCTGGGCGGCGGACTCGGCGGTGTTGCGCACCGCGGGGTTCTGCGCGATCTGCCGCGCGGACTTCCGCAACTGCTCGTATCGCTCGCGCCCGGCCTTCGTGCCGAGCACGTAACCCACCGCTAGTCCGAGGGCGAACGTGAGCCGGTAACGCATGACGGCCACCTTTCCTTCACTGGCTTCGAGGTGCCGGGGAGTACCGATTGGCGGAGCACCCCCCTGCTTGCGCTAATGTATGTGTCGCAGCGAGCGCGCGCCCTCTGGCGGATACCCAGGCAGGCGCGTTCGATGCGATACGAGACCTTCCTCGGTAGCTCAATTGGCAGAGCAGCCGGCTGTTAACCGGCAGGTTACTGGTTCGAGTCCAGTCCGGGGAGCTCGGTCCTCCGTAGCTCAATTGGCAGAGCAGCCGGCTGTTAACCGGCAGGTTACTGGTTCGAGTCCAGTCGGGGGAGCATCGTGAACGAGGACCCCGCGGGGTCCTTTTTCATGTCCGGTTTCATGGCCCCGGAACTCCCGGGAACCACGCGGCACGCCGCGGAGTCCTCATGGTCGTGAAGGCAGCCGTGGAAGCCGACCATCCGAGGCAGGAGATCGTATGAGCGGCTATGCTGCGGCAGACGGCGCGCACACATGTACGCGACACGCCGCTATGGGGCGGTAGCTCAGCCGGTTAGAGCAGCGGACTCATAATCCGCCGGCCGTGGGTTCGAGTCCCACCCGCCCCACCAGGCGCTACGCGGGCAGAATCGATCTGACCTGCGGTTCTGTAACCTGATGGCCCGTCACTCAAACGGTGGCGGGTCACCTGTCACCCGTATACCAAACCAGTGGGACAGCAGCGCCCGCACGCCGCCTTCGGGCATGCCTTCGATCGAGGCTCCGCGGAGCGGCACCGCGAGGCCGCGTCGGCTGTCGTCCGGGCCCCGGGCGGTCGTGATCGGCAGTAGAACGACGGAGCGACGGGTCCTTCGAAGCGGTGACTGTCCACTGAACGGACGTGAGGACCGTACGGCAGTACGGTGAAACGGTGACCTCCTCACCGGAAGACTCGGCGCCGTCGATCGGCGAAGACGACCGCGATACGGCCGTGCGGCGCGTGCGGGAGGCGTACGTCGAAGGGCTCGTCTCGTACGAGGAGTTGGACGAACGCCTCCACCAGGTGTTCACCGCCGAGGCGCACAGCGAACTCGTGTCGGCTCTGGCCTCGCTCCCGGCGGAGCACCCGGGCGTCACGTCGACGATCGCGGCCGCCGGCGGACGGATCCAGCGGCGAGGCGCATGGCGGGTACCTCGGATCCTCAAGGTCGAGTCCGCTTACGGAAGGGTGCGGCTGGATCTGTCCCGGGCGGTCATCGGTCATCCGGTCGTCGACATCGAGCTGCGGCTCGGGACCGGCGGGGCCAGGATCGTGGTGCCTCGCGACGCGGTCGTCGACGTCGAGGGTTTGCGCACCGAGTGGAAGGACCTGCGCTACAGGGTCCCGCGGCGGTCCCGCCCCGGCGGGCCGACGATCCGGATCTTCGGGACCATGGGGTTCGGGCGGCTGAGGGTTCGCCATGCCCGGTGTTGACGGCGGACGGTGGCGGTCTTCCCGCGGTGGTCGGCACCCGGGGGCGAGCGGGTGACGCGACTTCTCTCGGGTGGGGTGCTAGCGGTCGGCTCGGTCGGGTTGTTCTCGGTGTCCGAGTCGGGACAGTGCTGTGCGCAGGGCCGTGCGTACCTCGGCCGGTGGGGGTGGGCCGTCGGTTCCGGCGCTGGCGGTGACCGCCGCGGCGACCGTGTGCAGCTTTGTGTTGGACAGCTGGGAGGCCTCCCGCAGGATGTGCCACGCCTCGTCCGACGTGCAGGCGTGCAGCGCCATGAGCACGCCCCGCGCCTGGTCGATGACGGGGCGGGAGGCGATCGCCCGGCGCAGTTGGGCCACTTCCTCCTGGAGGACGTGCAGCCGCTCGGCGGAGGGCGTGGTGCGCAGGGGGTCGGTGGTGTCCAGGCCGGCCAGCTCCAGGGCCCGCAGCGGCTGACCGTGCCAGTTCGTCGCGGTCACCGGTACCGACCGGCGGTGACCGTAGCCCCGTAACCGGTCCAGGAACCGCAGGCCGGCCGTGTCCATGAACACCACGTGGCCCATGTCCAGGTCGACCCGGCCGACGTTGGCCGGCAGCGCGGCCAGGGCCTTGGCCAGGATCTCCACGCATCCGTGGACCAGTTCTCCCCGCGGGACGAGCAGGGCCCGGCCGGCGTCCACCCGGCCGTCGATGGCCAGGGCGACCGGCTCACCCGCCGGACGTGGTGGTGCCGCTGGGGTCATGTCACCGCCCTGTCCGTCCATGTCGGTTCCTGACAGACGTATCGCAACCTCGCGCAGCACTGGTCGGCCGTCGGATCGACCGGCGCCGGATCCCGGAGCGCGATGGTCCGGCTGCGCTGTCGGTGCACCTGCCCGCCGCGGGACGGACTACACCCGGGGGAGGGGAATGACCGGCCCACGGCTGGGTAAAGGCGGGGCCCGACAGGTTCCGCTCCCGCGTGCTCACAGCGGCGACCACCACGTGAACCGCGTTCCCCGGCCGTCACCCCCGTCGGTCTCGCCGTCGTCGACGACCGTCAGCCGTACCCCGGACCGGCCGTCCGGTGAGGCGGCGGTCGCGTCCACGGCGACCTCGACGCGGGAGACGCCCGGCCGGCGGCCCGCGTCGGCCAGGGCGGGGCGCAGGGCGGTGACGAGCAGGTCGGCGACCCGGTCCGGTACGCGCGTGTCGACGGCGCCCGTGAACTGCGTGGACGGCGGGAAGCCGAGCCGGGCGGCGGCGGACGCGGTCTCGCGCAGCACCCGGCCGCGCAGTCCGGTCGGCGGGTCGGCCGGGGGCTGCTGGAGCGCGAAGATCGCCGTACGCACCTCCTGGACCGTGGAGCGCAGCTCGTCCACCGCCCGCACGAGGATGTCGCGGACATCGTCGGCGCCGGGCCGGCGCTGCGTGGACTCCAGCATCATGCCGGTGGCGAACAGCCGTTGGACCACGAGG
This sequence comes from Streptomyces sp. SL06, assembly GCF_058244745.1. Classification (NCBI taxonomy): domain Bacteria; kingdom Bacillati; phylum Actinomycetota; class Actinomycetes; order Kitasatosporales; family Streptomycetaceae; genus Streptomyces; species Streptomyces sp. SL06. The sequence continues at coordinate 4,986,546 of NZ_JBSYOT010000002.1, forward strand.
TCGTGCAGGTCACGGGCGATACGGTCGCGGTCCTCGTAGACCGCGAGGCGCTCCCGGCCGCGCCGGGCGTCGGCGAGGACGAGGGCGAGGGCGGCCTGCGAGGCGAACTGCGTCGCGAGCAGCCGTTCCACGTCCGTGTACGGGCGCTCGCCGCGCCCGCGCGGCAGGGCGAGGGTGCCGATCAGCCGGCCGCTCGCCTGGAGGGGCAGCATCATGCTCGGTCCGAACCGGTGCCGCACATGCGTCGTCATCCTCGGATCGGTCGCCGAGTCCGCGATGAACACCGGTTCTCCGCCGAGGAGTTGCTTCAGTACGGGGCTGCCGGGCGCGATGGTCGCGCCGACGATGCCGTCCGGGTCGTCGCGCGTCGAGGCGGTCACGATCTCCATGCCGCCCTCGGGCGTCGGGTGGAGGATCACCCCCGCGGCGGCGTCGGCGAGCAGCCGGGCCCGTTCCGCGACCGTGGTCAGCGCGTCGTCGGCGCCCTCCTCGGTGAGCAGCGCGGTGGTGACGGCCGCCGCGCCCTCGATCCAGCGTTCGCGCTGCCGGGCCGTCTCGTACAGCCGGGAGTTGCCGATCGCGATACCGGCCTGCGCCGCCAGGACCCGCAGCAGTTGCTCGTCCTCGGCCGTGAACGGGCCGGCGCCGGGCCGCCCGGCCAGCCGCAGTTCGCCGAAGTCCACGCCGTGCACGTGGATCGGCACCCGCAGCCGGGGCGCCGTCCGCGGCACGCGGTCGGGGCCCGGGGTGCGGATCCCGGTGAGGCCGTCCAGGGCGGGGTCGGTGACGGCCAGGGCCGCCCGCTCGGCGCCGGTCAGTTCGGCGGCGCCGTCCACGAGGTGCTGGAGGATGCTGCGCAGGTCGAGGTCGGTGCCGACGCCCAGGACGGCGTCGAGGAGACGGGGCAGTCGGGGCGCGGGCTGCGCGGACATTCCGTGCGGCTTCCTCGGGCTCCGCGGCCGTGGATCAGCCGGCCGACGTCGGGTGCAGCGTGAGGGGCTCGACCCGGCCCTCCAGCATGCTGCCGAGGCCCTGGACCGCGCACATGTCCGGCCGCTCCGCGATGTGCACCGGCATCCCGGTGGCCTCCCGCAGCATCTGGTCGAAGCCCGGCAGCAGCGCGCTCCCGCCGACCATCATGATCCCCCGGTCGGCGAGGTCCGCCACCAGGTCGGGCGGGCAGTCCCGCAGCACCTTGCCGATCCCGTCGAGCACGGCGGTCAGCGGCGTCTGGATGGCGTTGCGCACGGCGGCGGTGTCGACCCGCACGCTGCGCACCAGTCCGGTCGCCACGTCCCGTCCGTGGATCTCGGTGGACGCCGGACCCTGTGAGGTCAGCCCGTTGCCGGACAGGGCGAGTTGCAGCGGGCGTACGGACTGGCTGGGCAGGATCAGCTCGTGCTGGTGGCGCAGGAGCTGCACGATCGCGTGGTCGACCGCCTCGCCGCCGACCGGGACGCGCTCGGCGGTCACGATCGAGCCGAGGGAGAGCACCGCGACCTGCGTGGCGTGCGCCCCGCACACCATGATCATGGTCGCCTCGGGCTGCTCCACGGGCAGTCCGCAGCCGACCGCGGCGGCGATCAGCGTGTCGACGAGTTCCACGCGGCGCGCGCCCAGCCCGACCAGCGTCTCGATCGCCGCCCGCCGGGCCAGCGGATCCGCGTCGTGCGGGGTGCAGGCGGCGGCCCGCAGCCGGGGCTTGCGGCGCAGGGCGCGGCGGACCTTGTCGCCGAGCAGGTGCCGCAGCATGCGCTGGGCCATCTCGATGTCGACGACCGTGCCGCCGGAGACGGGGCGTACGACACGGATGTAGGCGGGGGTGCGGCCGGTCATCTTCTCCGCGAACTCGCCGACCGCGATGAGCGCGCCGGTGCGGGTGTTCACCGCGGCGGCGGACGGCTGGTCGACGACGATCCCGGCGCCCTTGACGTACACCCGGGTCCGCGCGGCCCCCAGATCGACGGCGAAGTGGCAGCGGCGCAGTTGCTCCAGACTGGCGGTGCTGACGGTCATGGCAGATCCTCCCGAGAGCGCGGACCGTGCGGGCCGCCCGGTGGGGGGCCTCCCAGGCATCGTGCGCGCGGCCGGCGACGGGCGCCCGCTGGAGGGGGCCGGGCGGGGGGCCGCTGAATGGGGGGAGGCGTGGGCATGTTCCGGCCGCGCGTCGCGTTTGACGGGGGCGTCCGCCGGACGTCCCTGGCGGGAAGCCGCCGGGGCGTCAAACCGCCAAGTCTTGCCAACTCCCGTGCCCCACAGGTCTCCTGAGACTTCTCACCGCACTCGTCCCGGCACTCCGCGACGACCCGAAGAGAGGCGTGGATGAGCACAGGACCAGTCCGGCGCGGGGCGGCCCTCCTGTCGGCGGGGCTCGTGATCGCGCTACTGCCGACGGCGACGGCGACGGCGACGGCGACAGCGGCGGCACAGGAGCCACCCTCGGACCCGGCGTGCGCGGTGGCCTCGGTGCCCCGCGCCGCCGAGCCCCCGACCCCGGCGTGCGCCCCAGCCACCGTGGCCCGCGCCGCCCCGGTCCCGGCCCCCGCCCGGACCGCCCAGGGCGCGGCACCCGCCGCCGCGGCCGACGCCCGTACCGTCACCCTCGTCACCGGTGACCGGGTGACCGTCACCGAACTCGGCGGCGGCAGGAAGACCGTCGCGGTCGAGCGGCCCGAGGGTGCCGCCGGTGCCGTGCGCACCCTCAGTGCCGGCGGGCGGACCACCGTCGTGCCCGACGAGGCCCTGCCGTATCTGCGCGACGGCGCACTCGACGCACGGCTCTTCGATGTCGGGGAGTTGCTCGACCAGGGGCTCGCGGACGCGCAGAGCGGCGAGCTGCCGCTGATCGTGACCTACCAGGAGGGCGCGCGGGCCGTCGCCCCGAGGGGGACCGAGCGGACCCGGGCGCTGCCCAGCGTGCGCGGGGCCGCCGTCGAGGCCGGCAAGGGGCGTGCTTTCTGGCGGGAGTTCACGCGGCCCGGGGCCGGCATCGACGGCGTGTGGCTCGACGGGCGGGTCACCGCGGCCATGGCCGAGTCCAACGCGCAGATCGGCACGCCCGGGGCCTGGCAGGCCGGGCTGACCGGCAAGGGCGTCACGGTGGCCGTGCTGGACAGCGGCGTGGACGCCGGCCATCCCGACCTCGCCGGACGGATCGCCGAGAGCCGGAGCTTCGTCGCGGGGCAGGAGGTCGCCGACCGCAACGGACACGGCACGCACGTCGCCTCCACGCTCGGGGGCAGCGGTGCCGCCTCCGACGGCGCGGAGAAGGGCGTCGCGCCCGGCGCCACGCTCGCGGTGGGCAAGGTCCTGGACGACTCGGGCTCGGGCAGCGAGTCGGAGATCATCGCCGGCATGGAGTGGGCCGCCCGGGACGTGGGCGCCGACATCGTCTCCATGAGCCTCGGCTCGACCGAACCCAGCGACGGCACCGACCCGATGGCCCAGGCCGTCGACACCCTGTCCCGCGAGACCGGCGCCCTGTTCGTCGTCGCGGCCGGCAACACCGGCACCCCCTCCTCCATCGGCTCGCCCGGCGCGGCCGACGCCGCCCTGACCGTGGGGGCCGTCGACGCCGCCGACCGGGCCGCCTACTTCACCAGCGCCGGACCCCGTTACGGCGACAGCGCGCTCAAGCCCGACCTGTCCGCCCCCGGCGTCGACATCCTCGCCGCCCGCTCCCGGCTCACCGAGGGCGCCGGCGACTACACGTCCATGAGCGGTACGTCGATGGCGGCGCCGCACGTCGCCGGGGCGGCCGCCCTGCTCGCCGAGGCGCACCCCGACTGGACCGGCGCGCGGCTCAAGGACGCGCTGATGTCCACGTCGCGGGAACTCGACGCCTCCGCCTACCTGTTGGGCGCGGGACGGGTCAGCGTGCCGGACGCGGTCGGCGCCGAGGTCACGGCCACCGGAAGCGCCGACCTCGGCCACTATTCCTGGCCCTACGCGGACAACGAGCCGGTCACCAGGACCGTCACCTACGCCAACTCCTCCGGCCGGGACATCGAGTTGAGGCTGTCCGTGCGGGGCGCGCCCGAGGGCGTCGCCACCCTCGCCGACACCGCCCTCACCGTGCCCGCGCACGGCAGCGCCTCGACCACCGTCACCGGGGACGGCGCCAGGGCCCCGGTCGGCACGACGAGCGGCCGGATCGTGGCGTCGGACGCCGACGGCACGCCCGTAGCGCACACCGTGTTCGGGCTGGTCAAGGAGGACGAGCGGTACACGCTCACCGTCCACGTCAAGGACCGCGCCGGTGCCGCCGCCCCGGCCGACCTGGTCGTCCAGCACCTGGCCGAGGGCACCGACCCCGTCCCCGCGCACGTCGGCGACTCGGGCACCCTGACGCTGCGGCTCGCGCCGGGCACGTACAGCCTCACGTCCTTCCTCGACGTGCGCGGCAGCCACGGGGCCGACTCGCTCGGGCTCGGCTTCCTCGCGGCGCCCGAGGTCGTCGTCGACCGGGACCGCGAAGTCACCCTCGACGGCCGGGAACTGCGCGAGATCAGCGCCGATGTCCCGAGGCGCACCGAGACCCGGCAGCTCCTCATGGAGTACGACCGCGCCGCGCACGGCGCCGACCTGTTCGGCGCCGTCCAGGTCCCCCTGGTGTACGACAGCGTGTTCGCCGCGCCCACCGGCAAGGTCACCGAGGGCGACTTCGAGTACCGGACCGTGTGGCGGCTGGCCAGGCCGCTGCTGGAGGTGAAGGGGATCGGCGAGGCCGTCGTCCAGTCGGGCGGCACCCTGCTGGAGGGCCGGCACCGGCTGCCGCTGGCCGATGCCGGGGACGGCCCCTTCCCGGACGGCGTACGGGGCGGGGCGGCCCTCGCCCGCCTCACCGGCGGCACCGAACCGGCCGACCTCGCTCGGGCCGCCCAGGACGCGGGCGTCAGGGCGCTGTTCGTGACCGACGACGCCCCCGGACGGCTGACGGCCTGGTGGGGCACGGACGACAACGCCGACCGGCCGCTGCAGATCGCCACGGTCGACGCGGCCGACGCCCGGCGGCTGCGGGAGGCCGGACGGGTCGACATGACCGGCACCCGCAACACGCCGTATGTGTACGACCTGTCCGAGGGCCACCGCGGTGCCGTGCCCGACCGGGACCTCACCTACGAGCCGGGGCGCGGCGACCTCGCCGTGCTGCGGACGAGGTACCACGCCGCAGCGCCGGCGGGCGGGAGCGAGTTCCGGTACTCGATCACCGGCACCTTCCCGATCGGGCTCGGCTTCCGCGAGCGGGTCGACCACCCCGTCGAGCGCACCGAGTACGTGTCCACCGGGCCGGGCCAGCTGTGGCACGAGTCCGTGACGGCCGCCGGTGAGGCGCTGGAGGAGCGCGGCGGCCTGGTCCGGTACCGGGGCGGGACGCGCGGGGAGCTGAACTGGTTCAGGCCGGTCTGGCACCCGTATCTCGGCACCGGACTCGACGGCGGGCAGCAACGCGCGGGCGACCGGCTCCAGTTCAACGCCCCGGGCTGGGGCGACTCGGGACCCGACCACACCGGGTTCGGCGATGTGTGGAGCGAGGACAGCGGCATGTCGCAGACCACCTCGGTGTACCTGGACGGCGAACCGCTTGCCCAGGGACCGGGTTCCACCGCGTACGTGAACGGCGCGCCCGCCGACGAGCACACCTACCGGCTCGTCACCGACACCGCGCTCGACGCCGGCCGCTGGCCGTCGGCGACCGAGGGGCACGCGGAGTGGACCTTCCGGTCGGCGGCCACACCGGCGGACCGCTGGACCTCCCTGCCGCTGATCAACCTCTCCTTCGACATCGCCACCGACCTGGCGGGCGAGGTGCCCGGCGGCGGGAGGCTGCGGATCGGGCTCGGCGCGGAGTACGTGGCGGGTGCCGCCGGCACCGGGACGATCGGCGGCGGCACGCTGGAGGTGTCGTACGACGACGGAGGATCCTGGCGGCGGGTCCCGCTGCGCGGCGGGGGCGCGGCGGCCTCCTGGCACGGGACGCTGGACGTGCCCCGCGACGCCGGGCACGTCTCGCTCAGGGCCTCGGCGCGCGACGACCGGGGCGGCTCGGTCGGGCAGGAGATCGTGCGGGCCGTGGCCGTGCGGTAGAGCGCGCCGGGGCACGCGGACGGCGCCGCCTCCCTGGGACGGGGAGGCGGCGCCGCCGGGTTTCTCGGACCGTCAGACCAGCCAGCCGACGAAGTGGACGAGGCCGGCGAGGATGTCGGTGAGAATGTTCATGATCGTGCAGCTCCTTGCGCTGTGCATGTGTGGGACCTACTTGGGACTGTGCGTTCAACTACGGTCTGCAGCCCGTCGATTGCACACCGTAAGTATCGTTGGTCCCTGCACTCACATACGCCCCTACGGGTGACGATCACCTGTTCCGGGGAACAGTTGATCGCCTGTTCGGATCAGGCCCAGCTCGGCCAAGTCCTGCGGGCGCAAACGCAGTTGACCGGCCGTAGCCTCGATCTCCTCCGGCGGGCGCTTCAGGATCGCCGCCGCCGACTCCGGCGCGATGACGGAGAAGTAGCTGTCCGGGGTGGCCCAGGTGCGGCCGGGCGCGGCCAGGGCCAGCGCACCGCCCGAGCCGCCCTCGCCGATCACCAGCGTGGTGATGGGCGTACGCGCCGACGCCACCGCGCCGAACAGGCCGGCGATCGCGGCCCCCACCCCCTGCCGCTCCGCCTCCGCGTCGTTGGCCGCGCCCGGCGTGTCCACCAGAGTCAGCACCGGGACGCCGAGCCGGTCCGCGAGGCGGATCAGCCGGGTGGCGGTGCGGTACCCGGCGGGCCGGGTCGCGGTCCCCGTCTGGGCGGCGTAGGCGACCGTCCGCCCCGCGTGCTCGCCGAAGCCGCAGACCATGCCGCCGGGGTCGGTGCCGCCGCAGCGGTCGCCGGACAGGGTGACGCGATCGGTGAAGTAGGCGTCCAGATACGCGCCCGCGCGCGGCCGTTCCGGGTCGCGGGCCCGCCGCACCGCGTCCCACCCGCCGACCGGCAGATCGCTCGCCCCCAGCGGCGCGGGCACCGGCGCCGGGTCGCCCGACGGCGCCGCCAGCAGCCGCAGCCACCGCCCCAGCGTGCCCCGCAGCTCCCCGAGCGGTACGACGGCGTCCGCGCTGCCCGCCGCCACCTGCGCCTCGGCCGTGTACGCCGCCGGGTCGGCGTCCGGCGGCCGGACCCGGGAACCGGCGAAACCGACCTGGGCGCCGGGCAGCGCCAGGACCACGTCGGCGCCCGCGCCCAGGGTCGCCCAGCCGCCCCCGGTCGCCGGGTCCCGCACCACGGCGAGCTGCGGCAGCCCGGCCTCCCGGGTGAGCGCCGACTGCCGGGCCACCCGCTGGAGCTGGGTCAGCGCGAGCATCCCCTCCTGCATCCGGCTGCCGCCGGTGGCGACCAACGGCACCACCGGCAGCCGGTGTTCACGGGCGTAGGCGTACGCCGCCACCAGCCGGTCGCCGGTGCGCCCGCCCAGCGAGCCGCCGAGGAAGCCGAACTCGAAGGCCGCCAGCACGGCCGGGGTGCCCTCGACGTGCCCGGTCCCGCACACGACGGACTCCTCCTCGCCGGTGCGTTCGGCGGCGCGGGCGCGGGCGGCGTCGTAGCCCTGCCAGCCGAGGGGGCCGTCGGGCCGCCAGGTCCCGCCGGGCCGGGGCAGTTCGGTGAAGTCGTCGCTGAGCAGGGCCAGGAACTCGCGCGCGCGGGGGCGCTCAGCCATGGGACAGCGCCCGCTTCATGATCTTCCCCATGTCGTTGCGGGGCAGGGCGCCGAGGTGGTGGACCACCCGGGGCCGCTTGTGCGGGGCGAGCCGGGCGGCGACATGGGCGGCCAGTACTTCGAGGGCCGGTGGTGCCTTCGGGTCGGCCGGGACGATCCACGCCACGATCCGCTCGCCGAGGTCCGGGTCGGGCTCGCCGGTGACCGCGGCCTCCCGCACCCCCGGGTGCTCCAGCAGCGCGTTCTCGATCTCGCCGGCCCCGATCTTGTAACCGCCGCTCTTGATCAGGTCGGTGGCCTTGCGGCCGACGATGCGGACATGGCCGTCGGGGTCGCGCACCGCCATGTCGCCGGTGCGGAAGAAGCCGTCCTCGGTGAAGGCGGCGGCGGTGGCGTCCGGGCGGTTCAGGTACCCGGTGAACAGGTTCGGGCCGCGCACCTGGATCTCGCCGACGCTCTCCCCGTCCGGCGCGGCGATCGGTGTGCCGTCCTCCTCCACGAGCCGCAGCTCCACGCCCGGCAGCGGCAGGCCCACCGTCCCGGGGCGCGGCTCGCCGGCCGCACGCTCACCGGGCCGGGAGTCCGGGGGCGTCCACAGGGACGAGCACAGCATCAGCGTCTCCGTCATGCCGTACCGCTCGACCACCCGGCGGCCGGTCGCGGCGGCGATCCGCTCGTGGTCGTGCACGGGCAGCGCCGCCGACCCGGACACCAGCAGCCGGGCCCCGGAGAGGGCCTTCGCCAGCTCCGGGTCGCCGGGCAGGGCCTCGGCGATCCGGTGGTACATCGTCGGCACCCCGAACAGCATGGTCGCGCCGTCGTTCAGCTCCCGCGCCACGCCCTCGGTGGAGAACCTGCCCAGGTGCCGCACGGATCCGCCGCGCCGCAGCGGCCCGAGGACGCCCAGCACCAGACCGTGCACATGGAACAGCGGCAGCCCGTGCACCAGCACGTCGTCGCCGGTCCACCCCCACGCGTCGGCGAGCGCGTCCAGGGTCGTGGCGAGCGAGCGCCGGGGGATGACGGCGCCCTTGGGCGGGCCGGTGGTCCCGGAGGTGTAGACGACGAGGGCGGGATCGTCGTCGCCGGCGTGGTCCTCGGGGATCGGTCCGGCGGCGTCGGCGTCCACGTCGAGGCGCTCCAGGGCGGCCAGGGCGGGCGGGAGTTCACTGCCCGGGGGCGCCAGGACGAGCGAGGGGGCGCTGTCGGCGAGGATGTGCGCGAGTTCCTTGTCGCCGGACTTCGGGTTGAGCGGTACGGCGGGGACGCCGGCCAGCAGCGCCGCCACCACGGCGACGGCGGTCTCCACCGCCGGTGCCGCCCAGACGGCGACCCGCTCGGCGGCCCCGATCCGCCGGGCGGTGGCGCCCGCGGCGGCGGCGAGGGCCGCGTACGTCAGTGAGCGCTCGCCGAACCGCAGGGCGGGCCGGTCGGCCGCGGCACCGGCCGGGGCGGGGGAGAGGGCCGGGAAGAGAGAGGACACGTGTCGTACTCCTTGGCTGTTGCTCACGGTTGCCGGTCGTCCTGGGTGGGTCTACCCGCTCGGGCACCGCCGCCACGACGTTCCGCCGTACATCATCGACCGCCGGAGGACCGCCGGAGGACCGCCGGAGGAGACGCCCGCGGTCCGCGTCCGGCGCGGCGCCGGCCGGGAACGGGCCGTCGGCAGGGGCACGCCCACGCCCGGGGCGACCCGGGCGGCACCGGGCCGGCCGAGTGGGCGAGCCGTCCGGCCGCCGCGCGCCCGGTGTTACGCTCCCGGCCACCGGGGGACGAAGCTCGCCGAACCGGCCGCCGAGCGCCGCACCGGGACCCCGCGCCGGCCCGGAAGAGGAACGCCCGCCATGGTTCGCATAGCCCTTGTCACCTGCCGCCCCGGACCCCGGACCAGCGTCGACCGGGACCTCCCGGTACTGGTGCGGGCGCTGGAGGAGGCGGGGGCCCGCGCGTCCGCCGAGGTGTGGGACGACGACGGGGTCGACTGGGGGTCCTTCGACCTCGCCGTGATCCGCTCGACCTGGGACTACAGCTGGCGAGCCGGCGAGTTCACCGCGTGGGCCGACAAGTGCGGCAGGGCCACCCGGCTGGCGAACCCGGCCGGTGTCGTGCGGTGGAACACCGACAAGCGCTACCTCGGCGACCTCGCGGCGGCCGGCGTGCCCACCGTCCCGACCCGCTATGTCGCCCCCGGCGAGGCGCCCGGTCTGCCCGGCGACCACGAGTACGTCGTCAAGCCCACCTCGGGCGCCGGGGCCCGCTTCGCCGCCCGCTACACACCCGACGAGCACGCCAGGGCCCTGCGGCAGGTGGAGCGGATGCACGCCGAGGGCTTCACGGCGATGGTGCAGCCCTACGTGCGCGCCATCGACACCGCGGGCGAACGGGCGCTGCAGTTCGTCGGCGGGCGCCCGCTGCACGCCAGCCGCAAGGGCGCCGTCCTCACCCCGGGGACGCCCTACGACGAGCGGAAGGTCGCGCACCCGGGCCTTGCGCCCTGGACCCCGACCCCGGCCGAACTCGCCGTCGCCGAGAGCGCCCTGGCCGCCGTACCGGACGGCCCCGAGCTGCTGTACGCCCGTGTCGACCTGGTGGACGGGCCGGACGGGCGGCCGCAGGTGATGGAGCTGGAGCTGGTCGAGCCGAACCTCTTCCTGTGGCTGCACGAGCGGTCGCTGCCCCGGGTGGTCGAGGCGGTGCTCGAAGCGGCTACCCGCCGACCGCCGTCCGCTGGAGCAGCCCCCAGGTGAACTCCGCGACCACCTCGCGCGGTACGCCGTCCCGGTCCGGGGCGCTGAAGGCCAGCGCCCAGCGGGTGGGCGCCGAGCCCTGGAGCGGCCGGGCGGGGGCGAAGGCGCGGGCCGCCTCGTCGACCGTGCAGGACCAGGGGGTGAGATCGTCCAGGGTGCGCAGCTCGGGGCCCTCGGCGCCCGGGGCGCGCACCAGCCACTCGTTCCAGACGGCGCCCCCGTCGGCGACGAGCACCTCGAAGCGCAGGTCCGGCCAGAGGGGGAGCGCCCACTGCCGGGCCTCGCACTCCAGGTCGCCGATCCTGCGCGGAACCGACGACTCGGGTTCACCGAGGACGGAGCGGTAGCGGGAGGCGGCCGAACGGGACCGCGGGGAGCGGAGCATCGCCTGCCAGCGCTTGTTGGCCTCCCGCATCTGCGCGGGCGAGGCGCCCAGTTCGCGGCGGGCGTCCTCGACCTGGCCCGGGTTGTGGTCGGCCATGCGGCGCAGCAGCACCAGCTGGAAGTCGCGCGGGGTGAACGGACCGGCGGGACCGTTGGGAGTGGGGAGGGGCATGGGCACCATCGTGGACCATGGACAGGGACCGTGGCCGGCACGCCCGCCCATTGCCCCGGCAAACACGGTATGAGTAGCCTGTGTTCGCCATTCCGATCGTCTGTTGAAATCTCGAACATCGGGTTTTTCGACCGCAGGCGCCTGAGACACCTAGGGAGGGGGCCGGACATGGGACGTCTCGTACCAGCCGTGACCCGGGCTCTCGACATACTGGAGCTGTTCCTCGACGGGGACGGCACGCTCTCCGCACCCGACATCGTGCGCCGGCTCCAGTTGCCGCGCACCACCGTGCACGAGCTGGTCACCACGCTCGCCGCACGCAAGTACATCGTCCCCGTGGCCGGGCAGCCCGGACGGTACCGGCTCGGGGTGCGCCCGTACCAGCTCGGCGCCCGCTACGCCGAGCACCTCGACCTCGCCGCCGAGGGCCAGCAGGTCGCCCGGACCGTCGCCGAGACCTGCGACGAGACCGTGCACGTGGCGATCCTGGAGGACACCAACGTCATCTACATCGCGAAGGTCGACTCCACGCACGCGGTGCGCATGGTGTCGGCGGCCGGACGCCGGCTGCCCGCGCACTGCACCTCCGTCGGCAAGATGCTGCTGGCCTCCCTCCCCGGGCCGGAGGTCACCGCGCGCTTCCCCGACGGTGCCGAACTGACCGCGATGACCCCGAACAGCATCACCGACCCGGCCGCCCTGCGCGAGGCCCTCACCGCGATCCGCGAGCGCGGCATCGCGGTGGAGAGCCGCGAGTCCAACCCGGACGTGTCCTGCGTGGCCGCCCCGGTCCGCGACCGCACCGGCCGGGTCGTCGCCGCGCTGTCGATCTCCGTGCCGATGATCCGCTGGAGCGAGGAGCGCCGCGCCGAGCTGGAGCAGCTCGCCGCCAAGGGCGCCGCCGACCTGTCCGAGCGGCTCGGCCACCGGAGCGCGGCATGACGAGGCCGGCCGGCCCGGCGTGGGAGGTGGCCGTCGACGCTCGGGCGGCCCTCGGCGAGGGCCCCACCTGGGACCCGGCGACCAACCGCCTGCTGTGGATCGACATCCTGAACTCCCGTGTCCACACCCACGATCCGGCCACCGGCCGGCGCACGGTGCGCCGCACCGGCCAGCACGTGGGCGCGGTCAAGCCCCGGGCGGGCGGCGGGCTCGTCCTCAATCTGCGGGACGGGATCGGGCTGCTCGACGCCGACGACACCTTCCACTGGCTGTACCGGGAGGCCGTCCCGGGCCGCCGAGGCAACGACGCCGCCGTCGCACCCCACGGCAGCCTGTGGGCCGGCACCATGCGCTACGACGAGGCGGCCGGCGGCGGCACCCTGTCCCGGATCGCCGGGGACGGCACGGCCGAGGTCCTCCTGGACGACGTGACGGTGAGCAACGGCACCGGCTGGAGCCCGGACGGCCGGCTGATGTACTACAACGACACACCCACCCGCCGTGTCAACGTCTTCGACACCGACGCCGCCGACGGCCGGATCACGGGCCGCCGCACCCTGGCCGTGATCGAGGACGGCGCGGGCTTCCCCGACGGCCTCTGCGTCGACGCCGAGGGCTGCGTCTGGGTCGCCCTGTGGGACGGCGGCGCGGTACGCCGCTACACCCCGTCGGGCGACCTGGACCGGGTGGTCGCCCTCCCCGTGCCCCGCGTCACGGCCTGCGCCTTCGGCGGCCCCGGCCTGACCGACCTGTACGTCACCACGGCCCGGGTGGGCCTGCCGGACCCGCACCCCCTGGCGGGCGCGGTCCTGGTGGTACCGGACGCGGGCCGGGGGGTGCCGCAACCGGCGTTCGCGGGCTGAGCGCGGGGTCCCTCGGGGCCGGCCGCCCGCTCACACCCCCGTGCGGTCCAGGCCCGCGAGCACGCTCCGCTCGCCCGGGGTCAGCGGGGGCCCGGCCAGGGGCGGGAGCGGGGGACCGGCCAGGGCGGCGAGGACCGCGGCGGGGTGGAACACGCGGGCCGGGGACGCGCGCATGCTGGTGACGTCCCAGATCGCCGAGGCCGCCGGGTAGGAGCTGGTGGCCGCCCTCGCCATTCGCCGGGTGTACGCCGTCCCGAGGCGGTCGGCGACGCCCGGCCGCCGCGCGCCGCGCACATTCGGGTAGAGGACGTCCTGGCCGACGGCCATGGACCACGCCGCGTCCACCGACCGCGCCGCGCCCCGCAGCACCCGCCGGGCGAGACCGGCAGCGTCCAGGCCGTCGGCCCGGCCCAGCTCCCGGCCGAGGACCCGCGCGCCGAACGCGGCCACCGACATGCCCTGCCCGTACGCCGGGTTGAAGGTGCCCAGCGCGTCCCCGAGGACCACGAAGCCCTCCGGCCAGCCCGGCACCTTGTCCAGATACCGCCGCACGTTGCTGGTCGACCGGCTCAGATGCACGTCGGTGAGCGGCTGCGCACCGGAGATCAGCCGCCCCACGACGGGGTCGGGCAGTTCGAGCGTGTAGCGCAGGAACTCCTCGGGGTCCGCCGACGGTTCACCGCCGCGCGAGCCGCCGCAGCTCACCAGCCAGCGGCCCCCCTCGACCGGCATGACCATCGCGCTCCGCGCCGGCCTGGACACGTAGGGGTTGGCCTGCACGATCGTCAGCGGGAACCGTTCCGCGCCGGCCGGCACCCGGTACACGCGCGACGCGTTGACCAGCCCGGAGTCCACGGTCCTGGTGCGCACGCCGGACACCCCGAGCCCGTCGAGCCAGTTGACGACCCGGGTACCGCGGCCGCTCGCGTCGACGACCAGGCCGGCGTCGAGGTCCGTGTCCCCGCCGGGCGCCGCGATCCGCACCCCGCGCACCCGCCCCGCCGATCCGGTCAGGCCCACCACGGCCGCCCTGCGGATCTCGACCGGGCACTGTTCGAGGACCGCGGCCCGTACCGTCCAGTCCACCAGGGCGCGGGTGCACGTCAGCATGACGGGCCCCTCGCGCCGCCACCGCCGCAGCCAGCCCTCGGGGGTGAGGGCCAGCATGTCCGAGGCCAGGGATATCTCGTGCGCCCCGGCGGCGAGCAGCCGTGCGCGCACGCCCGGCACGATCTCCTCCATGGCGGCCAGCCCGCCGGCCATGAGCAGGTGCGCGTGCCGCCCCTGCGGCAGCCCACGGCGCGGCTCGGGCCCCTCGGGCAACTCGTCGCGCTCCACCACGACCACCTCCTCCGCTCCGGCGGCGGACAGCACGGCCGCGGCCAGCATGCCGGCCAGTCCGGCACCGATGACGACAGCTCTACGCGACATGGGGCTCCTCGGGTTCAGCCATTGGTTCCGGACAGGCCGGACAGGGAGGACGGCGCCGTACCGTCGGGCGCGGCGGCAGGGCCGGGCGGGCGGCGCAGCGCCTGCGCCAGTTCCACCAGCCCGCTCGGGCCGGTGACCTCGGTGGCGTGCAGCCGGTACGTACCGGCGGTCTCGGGCGGTTCCTCACGGGCGGCGGCCCGGCGCGCGGCCTCGGTGAGCATGGCCGCCTCCGCCGCCAGCCGGGCCTCGTGCGGGGAGCGGCCGGTGCGCAGGGCGGTCTCCCGCACCCGCTCACGGACCCCGTGGTCGAAGTAGGGCGCCAGCGCGAGCAGGGCGTCGTGGATGGACACCTCGCGCCACTGGAGCCGGGCCCGCGGAAGCTGCCACCAGGCGGTCGGCGGCTTGGGGGCGGTGGACACCGACCGCACCAGGGACCACAGCGGGTCCAGCCGGCGGTAGTCGCCAAGACCCCGCCAGTGGGCGGCCAGCGGCGGCAGCAGCCTCGGCAGCGCGAATCCCGCCGAGCACAGCACCGCGCCCAGCGAGGCCAGCGGCGGGGCCACGCTGGTGGACAGGAAGTCGAGGTCGTGCCCCGTCCAACGCGCCACGACCGCGGTGTACTTGGTCAGCTGGAACCCCACCACGTCGAGCAGCGCGCCCAGCAGGATCAGCCGTAACCCGGTCCGCAGCAGACCGCCCACCTCGCGGCCCCACTTGACGCAGACGGCGCACATCACCAGCATCGCCGCGCTGTGCCCGAGCAGGTACAGCAGGATCATCTCCCGCATGAACGGGGTGCCGGCGTAGTAGGTGTCGAGATCGGTCAGCCGCTCGGTGTCCGAGTCGGCGAGGGTGAACAGCACGACGATGGCGACCACCAGCAGACCGTAGGCGGCCATGCTGCGCAGCACCATCCGCCGCACCAGCCGGCGCGGGCCGCCCCGCCAGTTGATCAGCAGCACCAGCACGGCGCAGCTGTACGCGGAGAGCATGCCGTAGGTCAGCGGGGCACCGAAGTTGGGGACGCCGGTGAGTTCGTTGACGGCGGCGAGGGTGGCGGGGGCCGCGCAGACGAAGACCAGGGCACCGAGGACGATCGCCACGCAGGTGGACAGGGTCAGCGGGTTGCGCAGGGCGGTGCGCGGGCGGCGGAACAGCAGCACGGAGGAGGTCATGCCGAACACCAGGGCCGCCAGATACACGACGAGACTCATGCCGGACAACTCCTCTCGCGGTGGCCTTCGCCGGCCCGCCCGCCCCGGTCGTCGACGCGACCGCCGCCGCTCACGCGGTTCCCGCCGTGGTCGTACCGGTCGGCACCGCGGGGGCCGGCGGGGGCACCGGCGCGGTGCCCGCCAGCACGTCGGCGATCCGGCCGAGGGCCGCCGGGCCGGGGGCCGGCTCCGGGGGCCGGCCGGTGCCGTCGGGCGGCGGCGCCTGCCGGCCGGGGGCCGCCTCGCTCCGTACGGCGGCGGTGATCACGGCGGCCCAGGCGGTCGCCTCGGCCCGCTCCGGATCACCCGTGGCCCTCAGCACACCGGCGTGGGTACGGTCGTACAGGTCCCGGTCGAAGTACGCGGCCAGGTGGCCGAGCGCGTTGTGGATGCTGGTCCGGCGCCACATCAGCCGGGTGGCGGGCGAGGCGAACCGGGGCCTGGGCAGCCGCAGGGCACGGCGGGTGAGCAGGTCGTCCAGCGTCCGCTCCAGGGGCCCGAGCCGGGCGTACGTCCGCCCGGCCCGCCGCCACTCGGCCACCCGGGGCGCCGCCAGCGGGACGAGCACCCCGACGACCGTCAGCTGCGCGCCGAGGGCGGCGGCGGCCGGGGAGACGGTGGTGCCGAGCGCCGACCAGTCGTGCCCGGACCAGCGCGCGGCCACCGCGACGAGCTTGGTTCCGCTGTAGCCGGCCCCGCTCAGCGCGCCGGTGCCCAGCAGCATCAGGCCCGCCCGCAGCCCGCCCCGCACCCGGCGCGCCCAGCGCAGCGCGGACACCGTGGTCACGCTCACGGCGGTGAGGTGCGCGAGCAGGTACAGCACGATCATCTGGGCGATGAACGGGGTTGTCGCGTAGTAGGTGTCCAGGTCGGTGCGGCGCTCCACGGGCGCCTTGCCGAGGGCGAAGGTCACCGCGATGCCCACGAGCACCACCGCGTAGGCGAGCGTCCAGCGGCGGGCGGTGCGGCGCACCCGGGGCCCGCCGCGCCAGTGGACGACGAGGACCTGGGAGGCCGCGCAGTACCCGGTGATCGCCGCGTAGGTGAGCGGGGCCGCGAGGTTGGGCACGCCGCTCAGGTCGTTGACCGCGCCGACCGTCGGCGGCGCCCCGAGCAGGAAGCACAGCCCGGCCGTCCCCAGCACCGCGCAGATGGCCCGCAGATAGGGATCGTGCCGGTGGCGCAGCAGGTCGGGGGCCTTCACGACCAGGCCGAGCCACAGGGCCCCGCAGGAGACGTAGTTGATCAGGCCGTTCATCTGGTCGTCCCGCGGTAGTTGAGCGCCGCGCCGATGCGTCCGGCGAGGTCGCGCGGGTGCTCGGGGTCGCCGTCCCCGGCGGCGAACACCGGGTCGGCGGAGGCCTCCAGCCAGGTGCGCAGCCGAGTGCCCATCAGCATGCCGAAGCGGTCCGCCTCCTGCTCCTCGGCCAGGCTGAAGTCGGTGCGCGCGGCGACCGGCCGGGGTCTTCCGGCGGCGGCCGGGTCCGGCTCCGCCGGTCTGCGGTTCATGTGCCACACCTCGTGGCAGAAGATGACGATCTGGTGCCAGACGGCGGCGCGTTCGTCCACCACCACGTCGTCGTGGCTCTCCCGCTCCAGCCACAGTCCGCTCGCGGTGTGCGGCGGGAACGCCGCCCGGTGTACGACGACCTCGCGTCCGCGCCACGCGCTCACGGAGGCGACGAGCGCGTCGAACAGGACCTCGGGGTCGGCCGGTACCGCCACCCGTATGGGGTCGACGAGGGCGTCCGCCAGACGACGCATCTCCTTCCTGGTCCGCACCGCTGTCTCCCCGTTTCCCGTGACCGCCCCACCGCACCCAAGGCCGTTCGAGCCTACGCGGGTCGATGTGTCCGCGTCATGCGAGCGACGCCCACGGACCGTCCCGCGACGCGTTCTTGGCCGAGTTCTTGTCCGGGTTCTTGTCCGATCCATTGACGTGAAAGCGCTTCCCACCTACGGTCCCGTTCGAAGTTACGGGCGGTATTCGACATCCCGAACAATCGGGTCGAGTCATTCGAGCAATCCATGAGCAGATGGGGCAGGGCATGGGACGACCTGGCCTGGATCGCAGGCAACTGCTCGCCGCTGCGGGCGGGCTGACGGTCGCCGGGAGCTTCGGCTTCGCGGCGCTCGGTACCGGAGCCGACGCGCTCGCCTCCGGGGCGGACACCCGGGTGCGCTACTGGAACCTCTTCAGCGGCGGCGACGGATACAACATGATCGCGATGCTGGACTCCTTCCGCGAGGACAACCCCGGCATCGGCGTGAAGGACTCCACCCTCCAGTGGGGCAGCCCCTTCTACACCAAGCTCGCCATGGCCGCAGCCGGCAACCGCGCACCGGACCTCGCCGTCATGCACCTGGGCCGCGTCACCGGCTTCTCGCCCGGCCGCCTCCTGGACCCCTGGGACACCGGCCTGCTCGCCAAGTACGGCGTGCGGGAAGACGACTTCAGCCCCGAGCTGTGGAAACGCGCCGTCGTCGACGGCAAGCTCTACGCCCTCCCCCTCGACATCCACGTCCAGCTCTGCTTCTACCGCAAGGACGTGCTGAGGAGGGCCGGCCTGCTCGGCGCCGACGGGCGGATGGTGCCCGTGACGTCCACCGACGAGTGGTTCGACGTACTGAAGCGGGCCAAAAGGGCCACGCGGAAGGGGTTGCAGACCATCGGCCTGTGGCACAACGACCAGAACTTCCAGTGGTGGTTCTTCGTCGCCTTCTACACCCAGCTCGGCGGCACCTGGTTCGACGCCGCCGACACCGAGGTCACCTTCGACACCGACAAGGCCGTCCGGGTACTGGAGTTCCTGCGGCGGCACATCACCGACGGATACGCCGACCCGCGCTTCGGGGCCGGCGCGGGCGCCGAACAGTTCGTCAACGGCGCCCCCTTCGTCTGGGAGGGCAACTGGTCCGTGCCGGTCTTCGACGCCGCGAAGGCCGACTACGGCGCCACCCCGCTGCCGCCCGTCTTCGGCAGGCCGGCCACCCACGCCGAGTCCCACTCCTTCGTCCTGCCGCACCGGGCCGGCCGCGGCGGCGCCGCCGACGAGGGCGCGCACCGGCTCGCCGCCTACGTCGTCAGGCACGCCCGGCAGTGGGCGGCCGGCGGACACATCCCCGCCTACACACCGACACTGTCGACGGCCGCCTACCGGAGGCTGGCCCCGCAGAACGAGTACGTCACCGCGATGGACCACCAGGCCACCGAGCCCAAGGTGTGGTTCGCCGGCTCCACCGGCATCCTCGCCCAGCGCGTCGGACCCGTCGTCGTCTCCTCGACGACCGGCTCCGCGAAGCCCGAGGCGGCCGCCCGCCGGATGAAGGACACGCTCACCCGGCTGCTCGCCATGAAGAACCCGATGGACGGCCGCACCGCCGCCCAGGGAGGTGCCGTCGCATGACGACGACCGGCGCCGAGACGATCGCCCGCCCGGCGCGCGCGGGGACCGCCGCGGGCGGCGCCACCGTCCGCCGCGGGCAGGGCCTCCAGCACGGCGGCTGGTTCGTCGCCCCCTTCCTCGCCCTCTTCGCGCTCTTCGTGATCTGGCCGCTGCTGCGCGGCCTCCATCTCAGCCTCACCGACGCCAACATCTCGGGCGACGGCGCGGACTTCGTCGGCCCGGACAACTACCGCGAGGCCCTGAAGGACCCGCTGGTGTGGCAATCGCTCGGCCACAGCGCCTACTTCACGCTGCTCGTCGTGCCCTGCATCACGGTCCTCGCCCTCCTCCTCGCGCTGCTCGCCCACCACATCGAACGCGGCAAGTGGCTGTGGCGGCTGTGCTTCTTCCTGCCGTTCCTGCTGCCGTCCACCGTCGCCGCCAACCTGTGGCAGTGGCTGTTCAACCCCGGCACGGGAATGATCAACCACGTCTTCGGCATCGAGACGCCCTGGCTGACCGACAAGTCGTACGCGATGCTCGCCGTCGTCATCACCACCCTGTGGTGGACGGTCGGCTTCAGCTTCCTGCTCTACCTCGCCGCGCTCCAGGGCATCCCCGTACACCTCTACGAGGCCGCCGAGCTGGACGGCGCCAACGCCCGGCAGCGCGTCCTCCACATCACGCTGCCGCTGCTGCGCAACATCACCGGGCTCGTCGTCGCCCTGCAGATCCTCGCCTCGCTCCAGGTCTTCGACCAGGCCGTGGTGATCCAGGACTTCGGGCCGGGACCCGAGGAATCGACCCGCACCTTCGTGCAGTACACCCTCGAACAGGGCTTCACCAGCTACCGCGTGGGCTACGCCTCCGCGATCTCCCTCATCTTCTTCGTGCTCATCGCGGCCGTTGCCCTCGTACGCGTGTGGCTGCTGCGCAACCGTGAGGAGGGCGGCCGATGACCACCGCCGAGGCCCGGACCAGGACCCGCCGCGCCCGGCCGGGCGGCCAGATCGTGCTCACCCTCCTCGGCACCGCCGTCTCCGCGGTGTTCCTGGCCCCGCTCGCCTGGGCCCTGTTCACCTCGCTCAAGTCGGAGACCGAGGCCGTCGAGGTGCCGCCGCGGTGGCTGCCGAAGGAATGGACCGGCCAGGCCTGGACGGCCGTGTTCGAGACCGGCAACATCACCGACTGGTTCGTCAACTCCCTGGTCGTCTCGGTCTGCGTGACGACGATCGTGCTGGTGGTGAGCGCGCCCGCCGGATACGGCTTCGCCCGCACCGAGTTCCGGGGCAAGGGCGCCCTGATGGGCGTGGTGATGGCGGGCCTGATGGTCTCCCCGGCCGTGCTCGGCGTCCCGCTGTTCACCACCGTCCAGCAACTGGGCATGGTCGACACCTACTGGGGCATGATCCTGCCGCAGTGCGCGCCCGCCGCGATGGTCTACATCCTCTACAAGTTCTTCCAGGGCGTCCCCCGCGAGCTTGAGGAGGCCGCCTTCATCGACGGCGCGGGCCGCTGGCGGGTCTTCCTCACGATCATCGTGCCGCTGTCCCGCCCCTCGCTCGCGGCGGTCGGCATCTTCACCTTCATCAGCTCGTGGAACAACTTCCTGTGGCCCTACATGGTCACCAACAACCCCGACCTGATGACCATGCCGAACGGCATCGCGACCGTCATGAACTCCTACGGCATCCAGTGGGCCCAGCTCATGGCCGGCGGCCTCATGGCGGGTCTGCCGCTGATCGTGGTCTTCGTCTTCTTCCAGCGCCAGATCGTGGCGGGCGTCGCCCACACGGGACTCGCCGGCCAGTAGGGGGCGCAGCCCTCCGCGACCCGCGGACAGGACACCACCCACCGAAAGGAAAAGATGCGCACCGCCCGCTTCACCCTCGACCCCGCCTTCACCGTCGGCGAAGTCAGCCCCCGCCTCTTCGGCTCCTTCGTGGAGCACCTCGGCCGCTGCGTGTACACCGGCGTCTTCGAGCCGGGCCACCCCACCGCCGACGCCGCCGGCCTGCGCCAGGACGTGCTCGACCTGGTCCGGGAACTCGGAGTCACCGTCGTGCGCTACCCCGGCGGCAACTTCGTCTCCGGCTACCGGTGGGAGGACTCGGTGGGCCCGGTGGAGAACCGCCCCCGCCGCCTCGACCCGGCCTGGCGCTCCACGGAGACCAACCGGTTCGGCCTGTCCGAGTACATCGCCTTCCTCAAGAAGGCCGGCCCGCAGACCGAACCCATGATGGCGGTCAACCTCGGCACCCGCGGGGTGGCCGAGGCCGTCGAACTCCAGGAGTACGCCAACCACCCCTCCGGCACGGCGCTTTCGGACCTGCGCGTCGAGCACGGCGACAAGGACCCCTTCGGCATCCGCCTGTGGTGCCTCGGCAACGAGATGGACGGCCCCTGGCAGACCGGCCACAAGACCGCCGAGGAGTACGGCCGCCTCGCCGCCGAGACCGCCCGCGCCATGCGCCAGATCGACCCCGGCGTCGAACTCGTCGCCTGCGGGTCCTCCGGCCAGTCCATGGAGACCTTCGCCGAGTGGGAGGCGACGGTCCTCAAGGAGACGTACGACCTGGTCGACCTCATCTCCCTGCACGCCTACTACGAGCCGCTCGACGAAGACGTCGACTCCTTCCTGGCCTCCGCCGTGGACATGGAGTCGTTCATCGAGAACGTCGTCGCCACCTGCGACCACGTCGGCGCCCGCCTCAAGTCGAAGAAGCGGATCAACCTCTCCTTCGACGAGTGGAACGTCTGGTACATGTCCCGCTCGCAGGCCGAGGTCGCCGCCCTGGACTGGCCCGAGGCGCCGCGCCTGCTGGAGGACAACTACAGCGTCATGGACGCGGTCGTCCTCGGCTCGCTCCTCATCGCCCTGCTCCGGCACGCCGACCGCGTCGCCGTCGCCTGCCTCGCCCAGCTCGTCAACGTCATCGCCCCGATCATGACCGAGCCGGGCGGCCCGGCCTGGCGGCAGACGACGTTCTTCCCGTTCGCCCAGGCCGCCGGGCACGGGCGCGGCGAGGTCCTCGACGTCCGGGTGGACTCGCCGACGTACGAGACGCGCAAGTACGGCGAGGCCGACCTGCTGCACGCCACCGCCGTGCGCGCCCCGGACGGCTCGGTCACCGTCTTCGCCGTCAACCGCTCCCGCACCGAGCCGCTGCCCCTCGACATCACCCTGAGCGGCCTGGAGTTGACCGAGGTCGTCGAGCACAGCGCCCTCGCGGACGCCGACCCGGACGCCCGCAACACGCTCGCCGAGCCGGAGCGGGTCGTTCCGCACCCGGTCGAGGGCACGGCCCTGACGGACGGCAGGCTGACCGCCGCCCTCGAACCGCTGTCCTGGAACATGATCCGGCTGCGCTGAGGCCCGCCCGGGTCAGCGCCGGCCGGGGGAGGCCACCGGTTCCACCCGCACCCCTCCGGCCGCGCTGCCCAGCGGCTCCAGGCGCACCGTCCCCGGGCCCGACGCCGATCCGCCGCCGGAGAGGACCGCCAGCGCCAGGGTGTTGTCGACGGCGCGGGTACGCAGGACGCCGTTGGGCAGGACGAAGGTGTGCGGGCCCGTCCCGCCGCCCACGTACTCGCCCATGTTCCAGCCGTTCAGGAAGACCTGGGCGCGGTGGCCGGGGTCCGGGGCGCCGTCCAGGAGCAGCCCGACCGAGGCGTCGACGTCCGGCGGCACGTCCAGCCGGAAGGCCGTCCGGTACCAGGTCACGCCCTGGAGCCCGTCCTCGCGGGAGAAGGACACCGAGGGCACCGCCTGCCAGCCGCCGGCGTCGTACCCGGGCAGATGCCAGCCGTTGCGCTCCCCGTACAGCCCGCCGTTGTTGAGCGGCCCGCGCACGGGGTCGGGCGCGACGGCGCCCCGCAGCCGCCAGCGCACGTCGGGCGACGCGCCCTCGAAGCCGGCCGACACCAGCCCGCGGGCCGCCCGGTAGGCGTCCTGGTCGTGCTGGGTGCGCCGGACCAGGACGGACAGGACGGCGCGGTCGCCGCCGTCGGGCCTGCCGCGCCGCTCCTCGCGCAGCCGCTCCGGCAGCCGCAGGGCGGCCGTGGCGCTCCATGTGCCCGGCCCCTCCTGCTCCGCGCCGACGCGGTGCGTGCCCAGCGGCTCCCCGTCCAGCCAGGCCATCAGCAGCCCGTGCGCGCCCGTGCGGTAGTCGAGGGACACCGCCTTGAGGCCCGCGGCGCCGGTGAGCCGGCCCCGGTACCAGAACGTCGCCGTAGTGGAAGCCGTAGTCGTCGGCGAAGAGCACCGGCCGCCCCTCGGGCACGGGCGTCGTGCCGTACGACGCCGTGCGGTCGGCGGCCGGCCACGTCCCGTCGTCGAAGCCGGGCCCGGACTCGGGGTTCTCGGCGCGGCGCCGCCAGCCGCCGAGGGCCGGCAGCACCGGCTCGGGCGGGGTGGGCAGCGACGCCCAGGCGGCCCGCAGACTGTGCGCGCGGCTCGGCCAGGTGCGCACCGCCTCGCCGTTCCAGGTGACATCGGTGATGCCGTGCGGCGCCCACACCTCGAGACCGCACTTCTCGACGGTGTCACCGCTCAGCCGGACCGTGGAGCCGTCCAGTAAGACCTCGCGCAGCAGCGCCGGGCCGTGGACGAGGACCCGGCCCGAGGGCGTCCGGTGGGGCCACAGCCGCAGCGAGGCGGTGTCGTCGCCGACGAGCAGCACCAGGGTGCGGTCGCTGTCGCCGCTGCGGATCCGCACCCGGGTCAGCCGGTTCTCGGCGAGCGGCACCATGATGTGGAGCGTGCCGTGGTCGTACGCCCAGGCGGCCTCCTCGTCCAGCCGGGTGGGCCACGGCTCGTGCGGGCAGTCAAGGACCAGGTGCGCCATCTCCCCGGCCCGGCCCACGAAGGCGGCGATGTCCAGCCGTCCAAGGGACATCGAGAGCATGGGCTGCACGGTGGCGTACGCCAGCTTCCGGCCCGCGCCCAGGTCCAGCCCGGTGGCGAGCAGCTTGGCGTCCCCGGCCGGGACGGTGACCTCGACATCGGTTCCGGCCAGCGGCAGCGTCGAGGTCACGTCGGCGGCGGTGTCGTTGCGCAGGACGTAGGCGTGGACGCCGGTGCCCCGTCCGGTCAGGTGCCGCACCTGGATCCGGGCGTCGGCGGCGCGGACCCGCGGCGCCTCCTCCAGGGAGGCGAAGCCGGGGACGTGGTGCTGGAGGTGGCCGAGCTGGTGGAGCGGGGCGAGCCGGTCCGTCGGCCTGCGCGCCTCGTCGAGCACCGCCGTGGGGGCGTACGTCGGGCCGGGCGCGGACGGTGCGGGCAGCCAGCCCCACGAGGTGCCGCCGAACGCGGTGTGGGCCTCGCGCCGGATGCCCGCCTGCGCGAGCCGGGCGAGATGGAACTGCCGCGCCCCGGCGGCGTCCACGGGCTCCTGCGCCGCTCGCCGGGCGGCCGGGGCGTCGTCGTGGAGGAGGGGTACGTCGATGCCGTCGGCGCGGATCCTCTCGCGCAGGCGGCCGGGCAGGACGCCGGGCGCGGCGCCGACCCGGTAGAGCAGGACCGTGCCGGTGCCGCGGGTGAACTGGTGCCGGGAGACGACGGCGTTGACCCGGCCCAGCCACGCGCCGGCGTGCCGCGGACAGGCGGGGCCGGCGGTCGTCGTCAGCCAGCCGGGCAGGCCGCCGGCGTCCACGTCCGCGCCGATGCGCGGGCCGGGGTGGAGGACGACGTACAGGCCGGTCTCGGTGGCCGTGCGCAGGAAGAGGTCCAGGTCGCGGACGCCGGTGAAGTCGTACTCGCCGGGGGCGGGGGAGTGCTGGTTCCAGGCGAGCCGGACGTCGACCGCGTTGTAGCCGTACGCCCGCATCTTCTGCAGCACGTCCCGCCACAGGGACGGGCTCGGCAGCCGGAAGGGGTGCATCTCGCCGGACCACAGCGGCAGCGGTCTGCCGTCGACGCGTACGGAGTCCCCCTTCAGGGTGACCCGGCGGCGTACCCCGTCGGCGCCGGGCGGCCCGGTGAGCGCCGCAGCGGACGCGCCGGCCACGGGCAGCGCCCGGCCGCTCACGCTGCCGCCGAGCCCGAGACCGAGGAGGGTGGTGCCCGCCAGGGCGCTGAATACTCGTCTGCTTAGCTCCAAGGGAGCCTCTCCTGTGCTCTCGCGGGTACCGCGTATCCCGCCGGCGGAGCCGCTCCCGCGGCCGGGGCCGCCGGTGCGGGTGGGTCCGCCGGGGTGCCTGTGCTGGGGGCCATTGTCCACAACCGACCGCACAATGTGCGTATGAGGATCTCGGCGCGGGCGGACTACGCGGTACGGGCGGTGCTGGAACTCGCCGTCCGGCAGGGCGAATCGCCGGTGAAGGCGGAGGACGTGGCCGCCGTGCAGGAGATTCCGCACAAGTTTCTGGAGGGGATCCTCGGGGACCTCCGGCGTGGCGGCGTCGTCGAGAGCCGGCGCGGCGGGGGCGGCGGGTACCGGCTGGCGCGCGAGGCGTCGGCGATCACGGTCGCGGACGTGATCCGGGCGGTGGACGGGCCGATCGTCTCGGTGCGCGGGGAGCGGCCGACGGCACTGGTGTACACGGGCACGGCGGGCCCCCTGCTGCCGCTGTGGGTGGCGCTGCGCGCCAATGTGCGCCGGATCCTGGAGGGCGTGACCATCGCCGACCTCGCGGCCGGTGCCCTGCCGGACCAGGTACGGGAGTTGGCGGCGGAACCGGCGGCGTGGGAGAACCCGTAGGACCGCGCGCACCCCGGCACGACCCGCCCGTTCGCCGGGGCGTCGCCCGTGGCCCGGTGCACTTTTCGGCCGTTGGCCGCCGCCGCTGTGCGGGCCATTGACGCGCAAGGGGTTCGATTCTACGTTCCCGTCCGAAAAGGCGATCGATGTTCGAGATACGGAACAGGAAAGGGAGCGTCCCCACCATGAGCCGCAAGCGCACCGCACTCCTCGCCCTACCCGCCGCCGCACTGCTCGCCCTCGTCCCCACCACGGCGTCGGCGTACCCCGACCCGGGCCGGGTCACCGGCTCCCTCGTCACGCACGACCCGACGATGATCCGCACCGCCTCCGGGCAGTACCTGCTCTACGCCACCGGCGGCGGCATCAGCAGCAAGGCATCCTCCGACCGCACCGCCTTCTCCGCGGGCGCGGACGCCTTCGCCGCCCGGCCGGCCTGGTGGTCCCGGTACTCCGCCGTCCCCGAGGCCTGGGCGCCCGACATCTCGTACCACGGCGGCAAGTACCTGATGTACTACTCCGTCTCGAAGTTCGGCGTGAACACCTCCGCCATCGGGCTCGCGGGCTCCACGAGCGGTGCGCCGGGCAGTTGGAGCGACTACGGCATCGTCCACTCCTCGACCTCCGCCGACGACTACAACGCCATCGACCCGAACCTCTTCGTCGACGACGACGGCAAGTGGTGGCTGTCCTTCGGCAGTTGGTGGACCGGCATCAAGATGATCCGGATCGATCCGGCCACCGGGAAGCAGCTCGCCTCCGACACCGCCCTGCGCTCCCTGGCCTCCCGGCCCTCCGGGACCAAGGCCGTCGAGGCCCCGTACCTCGTCAAGCGCAACGGGTACTACTACCTCTTCGCCTCGTACGACACCTGCTGCGCCGGCAGCAGCTCCACGTACAAGGTCAAGGTCGGCCGGGCGGGCGGCGTCACCGGGCCCTACTACGACCGCAACGGCGTCCCGATGACGGCGGGCGGCGGGATGCCCGTGCTTGAGTCGCACGGCAGCGTCATCGGCCCCGGCGGACAGTCGATCATGAATGATGTCGACGGCGACCTGATCGTCTACCACTACTACGACGGCAACGACAACGGCACCCCGAAGCTCGGCATCAACCTCCTGGACTGGAGCAGCGGATGGCCGGTCGCCCACTGACGCCGCCTGCGGTCCGGGCAGGTGCGGTGCCTCAGCCCGTCTGGCCCATGCCCGCCGGGTTCGGCCAGTTCTGGGGCCCCGGCCAGCCCGTCGCCGGGACCGACTCCAGGCCGTTGGTGCCCCTGACCTGGGCAGCCGTGAGACCGCCGCGGGCCGGGACGCCGGGCGGGGTGGGTCCGGTGGGCGGCGGGTACTGGGCCGCCGGGGCGACCTGGGCGGGCGCGGGGGCCGGAGCCGGGGCGGGAGCGGGGACGGGGCCCTGGGCGGCCATGGGCTGGGGCTGCGGGACCGGTGCCGGGTGGGGGACCGGCACCGGTCCGGGGTACGGCGCCGGCTGGGGGACCGGCGCCTGTTGCGGGGCCTGCCGCGGGACCTGCTGAGGTTCCGCCGGCCCCTGCGGCGCGCCGATGGCGGCCGCCGCCGGGGCGGCGGACGCCGCGGCGGGGAGCGGCATGCCGGTACCGGCGGCCGGAGCGGCGGGGAGCACCGGAGCACCGGAGGTCCCCTCGGCCAGGCCCCGCATGCCCGCCCCGTTGGTCTGGCTCATCAGGCGGTCCACCGCCGCCGTGCCCGAGCTGTAGCCGGTCCCTGTAGCGGGCTCGGGCACGGCGGCTCCCCTCCCGGTCCCGTAGAGCACCTGTTCCAGGCCGGACACCAGCCGGCGCACGTCGGCCTGGGGGCGCACCACGAGACGCAGGAAGCGGCTGGACGAACCGATCTTGTTGCCGCATTCACGGACCAGGACCCGGTGCTCGGTGAGCATCCGGTCCCGGACGACGGTGCCCTCGGCGCCCACGGGAAGGCGCACGAAGAGGAAGTTGCCCTGGGAGGGGTAGACGGTCAGGCCGGGCAGCGAGGAGAGCTGGCCGGTCATCTCCAGGCGGTCGCGGCGCACCTGGTGCAGGCTCTGCGCGTACTCGGTGCCGTGGTTGCGCAGCATGAACACCACGTGCTCCGCGAAGGAGTTGAGGTTCCACTTGGGCAGCATCCCGCGCACCTTGCCCGCGAGCGCCGGGTTGGCGACCAGATAGCCGAAGCGGATGCCGTGCAGGCCGAAGTTCTTGCCGAGGCTGCGCAGGACGATGACGTTGGGGCGCAGCATCGCCTCCTGGACCACGCTGGGGTCCGACTCCGCGTCGGCGAACTCCAGGAAGGACTCGTCGATGACGACCAGGTCCCGGTCGGCCATCGCGTCCATGAACTGCACGAGCGCCTGCTTGTGCAGATAGCCGCCGTCGGGGTTGTTGGGGTTGCAGATCACCACCGCCCGGGTGCCTCTGGCCCGGATGAACTCGGCGTACCGGGCGAGGTCGAGGGCGAAGCCGCTGGACTCCTGGAGCGGGAACATGTCGACCCGCTTGCCGGTCTCCATGGGCTGGTCGGTCCAGCGGCCGAAGGTGGGGACGGGGACGGCGAGCGACTCGCGGACCAGCAGGTGGTCGATCCAGGTGATCAGCTCGGTGGAGCCGTTGCCCATCGCCACGCACTGCGGCGGCAGTTGGAGGAGGCTGCACAGTTCGGCGGTGATGGTGTCGGCGCTGCTCGGGTAGTACGTGATGATGTCGCGCAGCCGGCCGGCCATCTCCTCGAACATCGCCGGGGTGGGGAAGTACGGGTTGCACGGGATGCAGAAGTCCACCGGTCCGGCGCCGGCCTCGTCGCCGCTCTCCCGCGTGAGCGCAGCCATCGACGGGCTGTGCGCCGCGGTGCTGCGGAACAACGAGGTGACGTTGCCGGACAAGTGGACCTCCGTAGGCTGGGTGGCCCGCGCGGGGGAGCGCGGGCCACCCCTACATACGCGGGTGCGCGAGGCGCCGTTCAACGCGTGTGAAGGAAGTGTGCCTTACCTCTGCGCCCGCCCGGAGCGGGGGTCCTCACCGCCCGAACGAGTGCACCGTCGACGTCCGGTACGTCTGCCCCGGCCGCAGCACGGTCGACGGGAACGACGGCCTGTTCGGCGAGTTGGGGAAGTGCTGCGTCTCCAGGCACAGGGCGTCGCCCCGGCGGTACGGGGAGCCGCCGGGGCCGGTCTGGATCCCGTCGAGGAGGTTGCCCGAGTAGAACTGCAGACCGGGCTGGTCGGTGGCGATGCGCAGGACGCGCCCGCCGGAGGGCTCGCGCAGGGTGGCGACGTGCTCGGGGCGGCGGGTGAGGCCCTTGTCGAGGACCCAGTTGTGGTCGAAGCCCCGGGCGGTGACCACCTGCGGATGGGCGGCGCGGAGGTCCCGGCCGACGGGCTTGGCGCGCCGGAAGTCGAAGGGCGTGCCCGCGACCCCCGCCAGCTCGCCGGTCGGGATCAGACCCGCGTCGGTGGGGGTGTAGCGGGAGGCCGCGATCGACAGCTCGTGGTCCTCGATCGTGCCGCTGCCCTCGCCCGCCAGGTTCCAGTAGACGTGGCTGGTGAGGTTGACGACGGTGGGCCTGTCGGTGGTGGCCTCGTAGTCGATGCGCCAGTCGCCGCCCCGGGTGAGCGTGTACGTCGCCTTCGCCCTGAGCGTGCCCGGGTAGCCCATCTCGCCGTCGACGCTGGTGTGCCGCAGGACCAGGCCGACGTCGGAGCCCTCGGCGAACGGCTCGACGTGCCACACCCGGTGGTCGAAGCCCAGGGCGCCGCCGTGCAGGGAGTTCTCGCCGTCGTTGACGGAGAGCTGGTACCGCCTGCCGTCCAGGGTGAAGCGGCCCTCGGCGATGCGGTTGCCGTACCGCCCGATCAGGGCACCGAAGTACGGGCTGCGCGCCACGTAGTCGTCGAGGCCGTCGAAGCCCAGGCAGACGTTCGCGTAACGGCCCCGGCGGTCGGGGATCTCCAGGCGCTGCACGACGCCGCCGTAGGACAGCACCTTCATCCGGGTGCCGCCGTTCTCCAGCGACCAGCGGTGCACCCGCGTCCCGTCGGCGAGCCTGCCGAAGAGTTCCCCCACCGGCTTCCCGCCTCCCGTGGCGTGTGCCGGGAATGAGGCGGGGCCCCGCCCCGGCCGGCGGGGCCCCGGGGCCGTCACGAACCGACCCTGCGCTTGTTCCACACGTCGAACCCGACCGCCGCCAGTAGTACCGCTCCCTTGATGACCTGCTGCCAGTCGGTGCCGATGCCGACGAGGTTCATGCCGTTGTTCAGCACACCCAGGACCAGACCGCCGATGATCGCGCCGAGCACCGTGCCGACACCGCCGCTCATCGACGCGCCGCCGATGAACGAGGCGGCGATGGCCTCCAGTTCGAAGTTGAGGCCCGCCTTGGGCGAGGCCGCGTTGAACCGGGCGGCGAAGACCAGACCGGCCAGCGCCGCGAGCATGCCCATGTTCAGGAAGACCAGGAAGGTGACCTTCTTGTCCTTCACACCCGACAGCTTGGCCGCGGGCAGGTTGCCGCCGATGGCGTAGATGTGGCGGCCGATGATCGCGTTGCGCATCAGATAGCCGAAGCCGACGACCAGCACGCCCAGGATGAGCAGCACGATCGGGGCGCCCTTGTAGCTGGCCAGCAGCAGCGTGACCACGAGGACGGCGGCCACCAGCGCGACCAGCTTCAGCAGGAACAGCCTGACGGGCGGCACGTCGAGGGAGAACTCCCGCTGCCGCCTGCGGTCGCGGACCTCCTGGTACACCACGAAGGCGATCAGGACGAAGCCGAGCAGCAGGGTGAGGTTGTGGTAGTTGGTGTGCGGGCCGACCTCGGGCAGGAAGCCGTTGGCGATCTTCTGCAGGTCCTTCGGGAACGGGCCGAGGGTCTGCCCCTTGAGGAAGATCTCCGTCAGACCGCGGAAGAGCAGCATGCCCGCCAGGGTCACGATGAACGACGGTATGCCGAGATAGGCGATGAAGAACCCCTGCACGGATCCCGCGACGGCACCGATGGCCAGGCACAGCACCACCGCGACCGGCCAGGCGATGTCGTGCTCGACCATCAGCACCGCGGCCATCGCGCCGATGAACGCGGTCAGCGAGCCGACCGACAGATCGATGTGGCCCGCGATGATGACGAGCATCATGCCGATCGCGAGAATCAGGATGTAGCTGTTCTGCAGCACCAGGTTGGAGACGTTGCGCGGCAGCAGCAGGTCGCCGTCCGACCACACGGCGAACAGCACCACGATCAGACCGAGCGCGATCAGCATGCCGTACTGGCGCATGTTGCGGCGCAGGCCGTCCAGCATCAGCCGCAGCAGACCGCCGCCGGAGGCCGGTCCGCCCCTGCCCGGCGGCGCGGGGGCCGGGGTCTTCGCGGTCACGTCCGTGCTCATCGGGTTACCTCTTTGTCCTTGGTCATCTGACGCATCAGCGCTTCCTGCGAGGCCTCGGCCCGGGAGAACTCACCCGTCAGCCGGCCCGCGGCCATCGTGTAGATGCGGTCGCACATGCCGAGCAGCTCCGGCAGTTCGGAGGAGATGAAGACGACCGCCTTGCCCTGGGCGGCCAGTTGGTCGATGACCGTGTAGATCTCGTACTTGGCGCCCACGTCGATGCCGCGGGTGGGCTCGTCCAGGATCAGCACCTCGGGCCCCGCGAAGATCCACTTGCTGAGGACGACCTTCTGCTGGTTGCCGCCGGACAGCCTGCCCACCGGCTCGAACACGGTCGGCGCCTTGATGTTCATGGACTTGCGGAAGCCCTCGGCGACCTGCCGCTCCTCGTGCTCGTCGACGACACCCCGCCTGGAGACCTTGCCCAGCGCGGTCAGCGAGATGTTCCGGTTGATGGTGTCGATCAGATTGAGGCCGTAGTGCTTGCGGTCCTCGGTGACGTACGCGATGCCGTGCCGCACCGCCTCCGGCACGGACTTCGTACGGATCTCGGTGCCGTCCCTGAGCACCGTGCCGCCCGCGTGCCGGCCGTAGGTGCGGCCGAAGACGCTCATCGCCAGCTCGGTGCGGCCGGCGCCCATGAGCCCGGCGATACCGACGATCTCGCCGCGCCGCACCTCGATCGAGACGTCGTCGACGACCTTGCGCTGCTGGTCGATGGGGTGGTGCACGGTCCAGTTGCGGATCTCGAGGGCGGGCGCGGCGCCCTCCTGCGGATGGTGCGGGGTCCGCTCGGGGAAGCGGTGCTCCAGGTCGCGGCCGACCATCCCGCTGATGATCCGGTCCTCGGTCGTCTCCGCCGCCTTCACGTCGAGCGTCTCGATGGAACGCCCGTCGCGCAGGATGGTGACCGAGTCGGCGACGTGGCGGATCTCGTTCAGCTTGTGCGAGATGATGATCGAGGTCATGCCCTGATCCTTCAACTGAAGGATCAGGCCGAGGAGTTTGCCGCTGTCCTCGTCGTTGAGCGCCGCCGTCGGCTCGTCCAGAATGAGCAGCTTCACCTTCTTGGAGAGCGCTTTGGCGATCTCCACGAGCTGCTGCTTGCCCACGCCGATGTCGGCGACGCGGGTCTCCGGGTGCTCGTCCAGACCGACCCGGCGCAGCAGTTCGCCGGCGTGCTTCAGGGTGTCGTTCCAGTTGATGAGCCCGCGCCTGGCGTGCTCGTTGCCGAGGAAGATGTTCTCCGCGATCGACAGATACGGCACCAGCGCCAGCTCCTGGTGGATGATCACGATGCCGTGCTGCTCGCTCGCCCGGATGTCCTTGAACCGGCAGGTCTCGCCCTCGAAGAGGATGTCCCCCTCGTAGCTGCCGTGCGGATGGACACCGGAGAGGACCTTCATCAGGGTCGACTTGCCGGCGCCGTTCTCCCCGCAGATGGCGTGGACCTCGCCCTGGCGGACGGTCAGTGTGACGTCCGACAGCGCTTTGACACCGGGAAAGGTCTTGACGATCGAGCGCATTTCCAGGACGGGTCCCGCCATGGTCGTGCCTTCCAATCCTTGAGGTGTCCCGGTTACTTGAGGTCGTTCTCGGTGTAGTAACCGCCGTCGACGAGGACCTTCTTGTAGTTGGCCTTGTCGACGCTGACCGGCTGGAGCAGATAGGCGGGGACGACCTTGGCGCCGTTGTCGTAGGACTTGGTGTCGTTGGTCTCGGGCTTCTTGTCGTTCAGGACCGCGTCGACCATGTTCGAGGCGATCTCGGCGAGTTGGCGCAGGTCCTTGTAGACGGTCTGCGTCTGCTCGCCCGCGATGATCGACTTCACCGAGGCGACCTCGGCGTCCTGGCCCGTGACGACCGGCATCGGCTTGGCCTTGGAGCCGTAGCCGTCCGACTTCAGGGCGGAGAGGATGCCGATGGAGATGCCGTCGTACGGCGAGAGCACCGCGTCGATGTGGGAGCTGCGGTAGCTGGAGGTCAGCAGGTCGTCCATGCGCTTTTGCGCGGTGCCGCCGTCCCAGCGCAGGGTGGTGACCTGGTTGAGGGCGGTCTGCTTGGAGCGGACGACCAGCTCGCCCTTGTCGATGTAGGGCTTGAGGACGTTCATCGCGCCCTGGAAGAAGTACTTGGTGTTGTTGTCGTCGTTGGAGCCGGCGAACAGCTCGATGCTGAAGGGGCCCTTCTTGCCGTCCTTCAGACCGAGCCTGTCGACGATGTAGCCGCCCTGGAGTTCACCGACCTTCTCGTTGTCGAACGAGGCGTAGTAGTCGACGTTCTCCGTGCCGAGGATCAGCCGGTCGTAGGAGATGACCGGGATGTCGGCGTCCTTGGCCTGCTGGAGCACGTTGTTGAGGGACTTGTTGTCGATCGCGGCGACGATCAGGGCGTCAACGCCCTGCGTGATCATGTTCTCGATCTGCGAGACCTGCTGGTCCGGGTCGTCCTCGCCGTAGACGAGCCTGGTCTTGTAGCCCTTGCCCTTCAGTTCCTTCACGACGTTGGCGCCGTCGGCGATCCAGCGCTCGGAGGACTTGGTCGGCATCGCGATGCCGATGGTGGCCCCGTCCGAGCCCTTGTCCTCGCTGCCGCCCTCGCTGTTCTGGCCGCAGGCGGTCAGCGTGAGGGCGAGGGAGGCGGCGGAGGCAATGGCGGCGACTGCGGCTCTGCGGTTGCGCATGGTCATCATCCTTGATGTGGGTCAGGGCTCGGTCCGGTGGTGCCGGCAGGCGAAAGGCTGGGGGTGGGATCGACCGAGAGCAGGTGTGTGGGATTGTGCGCGGCTGTGTCTTCTTTTGTGAAGGGATTTTCCGGAACGTTATGACGAGATCTCGAACCGGTGGAGCGGGCCCGGCAACCGGGTGCCGAGCGGCGCCATGTCGCCGTCCGCGCCGTGCCGCGCGAGCAGATCCAGCGCGAGCCGGCCGCGCCGCACCCGCTCCTTGGCGGTGGCCAGCGTCAGTTCCCGCAGGTGGTGGCCGTAGGGATAGATCCCCGGCGCCTTGGAGAGGCCGAACTTGAGATACAGCGGGGCGCCGCGCCGGATCAGCTCGGCGACCTCGTACATCCGCACATAGCCCCCGAGGTCGTCGGGGGCCTCGATGTACATGTCCATGGGGGCGGCCGAAACCCGCCGTATTTCGGTCAGGTGATCCAGCGTCAGATCGCTGGGCACGTTGATGGAGTCGGCGCCGAGCCGCTCGTACACCGCGTACGAGGCCGGGTTGACCGGTCCGACGAGCGCCGACAGCTTGAGCGTGGTGCCGTCGGGCAGGATGCCGGCCGCCCGCGCCCGATGCAGCGTCCACAGCACGCCCTCGTCGGCGACGAGCAGGCACCTGACGCCCAACTCCGTGGCCCGGACGGCGTCTTCGACGCATCCGGCGACCGCGTCGTGCCCGCGTGCCCGCGCACCCGCGCCGCCCGAGTCGGTCCGGGTGGAGCCGCCGATGTCCCAGGTGCCGCGCGGGCCGGTGAACAGGCACAGCTCGATGCCGCGTTCGGCGGTGGCCTCGACCATCTCGGTGATCTCGGCGTCGGTCAGCATCCACACGCCGCTGCCCTGGCTGATCCGGTGGACCGGCACGTCCAGCCGCGAGGACTCCTTCAGTACGACCCCCAGCGCCTCCGGGCCCTCGCAGGAGGGGACCTCGGTGCGCCAGCGGCCACCGTCCGGGAAGGAGTGCGGCGAGGCGTCGGCGGGGTCGGGGGCGGGCACGGCCAGGCCGAGGGCGGTGAGCGCCTGCTCACCGGGCCTGCGTGCGGCGGCCTTGGCGGAAGCGTCGGTCACAAGCGTTCCTTAGATTCGATGTGCCGCGTCCGTGCGTCCTGGTCGGGACATCACGCTCGGTGCGTCACGTTCTGTGCGTCGTGTGCGTCGTGTGCGTCGTGTGCGTTGTGCTCGGTGCGTCGTGGTGCGGTGTGTTCGGGATGTCGGACGGGGTTCGCGGTTCGGCGTACGGGAGGCCGCGGGGCGTGTGTCAGGGGCGCAGCAGCACCTTGCCGACCTTCGGGTCGCCGGACCCCACCAGCTCGATGGCCTCGGCGAACCTGTCGAGCGGCAGCTCGTGCGTCACCAGCGGGCGCGGGTCGAGCAGGCCGGCCGCGAAGACCCGCACCGTGTGCGCCCAGGCCTCCGGCGGCGCCCCGAACACGGTGTGCACCTCCAGCTGCCGCACCACCAGGTCGGTGGGGTCCAGTCCGTCGGCGCCCGGCGCCGGGATGCCGGTCAGCACCAGCCGCCCGCCCCTGCGCGACAGCGCGGCCGCGGTGCGGGCGGCGTCGGCGGACCCGGCGGTCTCCACGACGACGTCGAAGTCGTCCGGGAGCGGCCTGTCCTTCGTGCGGAAGTCCGTGGCGCCGTACCGCCGCGCCAGCGCCTCCCGGTCCCCGCGGGTGCCGACGACCAGCAACTCGGCCGGGGAGGCGGCGCGCAGGAACTGCACGGCGAACATGCCGAGCGTGCCGGTGCCCACGACCGCGACGCGCTCCCCGGGGCGGGCGGCGGCCCTGAGCGCGGCGGCGGCGATGCAGGCGGCGGGTTCGAGCAGGGCGGCGGCGGTGAGGTCGGCGCCCTCGGGCAGGACGTGCAGGAGGCGGGCGGGCAGGGTCAGTGTCGGGGCCATGGCGCCCGGCCGGGTGAACCCCGTCTCCTCGTACCCGGCCGTGCACAGCGTCGTCTCGCCCGCGTGACAGCGGTCGCAGACCTGGCAGTTGCGGAACCCCTCGCCGACGACCCCGCGCCCGACCAGGCAGACGGGCACGCCGGCGCCGACCCGCGCCACGGTCCCGGACCACTCGTGGCCGGGGACGAGCGGATAACGCACGTACCCCTCGGGCCGGTTGCCCTGGTAGACCTCGCGGTCGCTGCCGCAGATCCCGGCGGCGTGCACCCGGACCAGTGCCTCGCCGGGGCCGGGCTCGCGCGGCTCGTGGGGCACGAGCCGGTGGACGCCCGGCGCCTCGATGACGACCGCGCCGCTCATGCCCCGCTCCCGGCCGGCCTGCGCCGCTCCCAGCCCTCGGCCCACAGGTCGAACCGGGCCTGCTGCTGCGGGAATTCGGCCGCCGCGTCGGTGTCCAGCTCCACGCCGAGACCCGGGGTGTCGCACAGGTGGAAGCAGCCGTCCTCCGGGTCCACCCGCGGGGCCCCCTTGACCACCTTCTTGATCTCCGCGTCGGCGAAGTCGTTGAAGTGCTCCAGGATCTTGAAGTTCGGGGAGGAGAAGCCGACTTGGAGGGAGGCGGCGGTCAGCACCGGGCCGCCCACGTTGTGCGGGGCGACCAGCGTGTAGTGGGTCTCGGCGGTGGCGGCGAGCTTGCGGGTCTCCCAGATGCCGCCGATGTGGCCTACGTCGGGCTGGACGATGTCCACCGACTGGTCCTCGAACAGCTCGCGGAACTCGATCCGGTCGTGGATGCGCTCACCGGTGGCGACCGGGATGTCGACCTTCTCGGCGACCTTCCGCAGTGCCTTGAGGTTCTCCGGCGGGACCGGCTCCTCCAGCCAGGCCGGCTTGAAGGGCGCGAGTTCGCGCGCGAGCCGCACGGCGGTGGAGGGCGAGAACCGGCCGTGCATCTCCAGCATCAGCTCGGTGTCGGGCCCGACGGCGTCCCGTACGGCCTCGATCAGCGACACGGCGTACCGGGTCTGGTCGTGGTCGAGTTCGAAGTGCCCGGTGCCGAAGGGGTCGATCTTCAGCGCCCGGTACCCGCGCTCGATCACGCCCTGCGCGGCCTTGTGATAGGCCTCCGGTGTCCGCTCCGTGGTGTACCAGCCGTTGGCGTACGCCTTCACCTTGTCGGTGACCCGGCCGCCGAGCAGTTGCCAGACCGGGACGCCGAGGGCCTTGCCCTTGATGTCCCAGCACGCCATCTCGACCACGGCTATCCCGGACATCACGATCTCGCCCGCGCGGCCGAAGTCGCCGTACTTCATGCGGCGGAACAGATCCTCGACAGCGAACGGGTCGGAACCGACAATGTGGTTGGCCTCGGCCTCCCTCAGATAGCCGAGGAGAGCGTCGGTGTGCCCCAGCATCCGGGTCTCGCCGACTCCGGTGATTCCCTCGTCGGTGTGCACCTGGACGTAGGTCAGGTTGCGCCATGGCGTCCCGACCACGTGTGTGCTGATTCCGGTGATGCGCACGGCGGTTGCCCTTCGCTGCGTTCGATATTTCGTCACTCGTTCGAAATGCTGGCGTGACAGTAAGGAGGGCGTGGTCGGGGTGTCAATGGGTCGGACACATAACGGTTTCGGCAGTTTCGACGGCGCGGGCGCGGCCGTCCGGAGCGGTTTCCCACACAACCTTCACAGGCGCCTCTAGGAACACGGCCGTTGCGGAACTTAACCTTCCCGCGTCATGGACTACTGCAACCCGTGCCGACGGCACCTCAACGGCGCTCTCGCCTGCCCGGGGTGCGGCATGCCCGTCGAACTCCACGCGTCCGGTGCGTCCCTGACGGAGGGTCAGGAAAGTCCGCAGCAGGCCGCCGACGAGGCGGACACGTCCGACGGGGCCCCCGACGACGACTTCGGGCCGGACGGCGCCGGGCCCGGCGCGGGGGCGAGCCGCCGTGACCGCAAGGCCGCCGCGCACCGCCGGCGCCGCCGCCGGACGCTGCTGATCGCCGCGGGCTTCGTGCTGGCCGCCGGCGGGCTGAGCCTCGCGGAACTCGGCACGGACGCCCCGGGTTCCCCCGTGAAGCCGGCGGCGGCCGGCGGCGAGACGACGGACGGCGGGGCGGGGCGGGAGGCGGGGGAGGCCTCGGCCGTACCGGGCGACGCGGCACCTGGGGCGAGCGCGGCCCCGGACAGCGCGTCCCCGGAGGCCTCCGCGTCCCGGTCCGCCGCCGCCTCCGCGCGTGCCTCCGCGTCGGCGTCGCGGTCCCCGGACGCGGAGGCGTCGAGCACGGCGGGCGAGAGCGGCGACCCGTCGGCGCCCCCGGCACCGGGGGCGGAGGCGACCCCGTCCGCGGATCCGCCGGACTCGCCCGAGCCGGACG
Organism: Streptomyces sp. SL06; assembly: GCF_058244745.1. NCBI lineage: Bacteria > Bacillati > Actinomycetota > Actinomycetes > Kitasatosporales > Streptomycetaceae > Streptomyces > Streptomyces sp. SL06. The sequence goes on from NZ_JBSYOT010000002.1 coordinate 5,024,489, forward strand.
ACCCGGCCCCCGCCCCGAGTGCCACTCCCGGCCCGACGACGACCCCGGACCCCACCCCGACCGAGACGTGCGACCGGTTCCTGTGGTGGTGCACGTAGGCGCCCCCGTCCCCCTGCTACTGCTCCAGCATTCTCCGCAGCGCGTCCCGCAGGGCGAGCCGTTCCCCCTCCGACAGCCCCGCGAGCGGCTCCCGTGCGAACCGGAGCGACTCCCGCAGCCCCCGCGCCACCCGTCGCCCCTCCTCCGTCGCCGCCGCGACCTTCACCCGCCGGTCGCCGGGATCGGGCCGCCGCTCCACCAGTCCGCGCGCCTCCAGCCGGTCCACGATCCCGGTGACGTTCGACGGCTCGCACTTGAGCTTCTGCGCCAGCTTCCGCATCGGCAGCGGCTCCAGTGACAGCAGGCTGAGCAGCTTGGCCTGCGCCCCGGTCAGCGCGCGTTCCGCGGCGGCCTCCTCGTAGTCGGCGTGGAAGCGGGCCACGACCTCGCCGACCAGCTCGACGACTTCGAGGGTGAGTGCGTCGGGTCGGCGGGTGGTGTCGCGCGGTGTGGCCATGGAATCCAGGGTACCCATTTGTTTGACATCCTGAAATGTTCAGCCGCATGGTTGTTTCAGAGTGTGAAACAAACCAGAGTGTGAAACAAACCGAGGAAAGGTGCCCCCGTGTCCGAATCCCCCGCCCTGCCCGCCGTCAATCGCGAATGGCACCTGGTCGCCCGCCCGGTCGGCCGGCCCGAGCCCGAAGACTTCGCCCTCGTCGAGACGGAGGTACCCACCCCGGGCGAGGGGCAGGTGCTGGTGCGCAACCGCTACGTCTCCGTCGACCCCTACATGCGCGGCCGCATGAGCGCCGCCAAGTCCTACGCCGCCCCGTACGAGCTGGGCAGGCCCATGCAGGGCGGCGCGGTCGGCGAGGTCGTCGCCTCCCGCGCCGGGAACCTCGCCGTCGGCGACCACGTCCTGCACTTCTCCGGCTGGCGCGAGTACGCCGCCGTGGACGCGAAGGACGCCGTCAAGGTCGACCCGCAGGCGGCGCCGCTGTCGGCGTACCTCGGTGTGCTGGGCATGACGGGGCTGACCGCCTATGCCGGGCTGCTGCGGGTCGGCGCGTTCAAGGAGGGCGACGCCGTGTTCGTCTCCGGCGCGGCCGGTGCGGTCGGCAGCCAGGCGGGGCAGCTCGCGAGGCTCAAGGGCGCCTCACGGGTCATCGGCTCGGCCGGCTCGGACGAGAAGGTCGCGCTGCTCGTCGACGAGTACGGCTTCGACGCCGCCTTCAACTACAAGAACGGCCCGGTGAGCGAGCAGTTGCGCGCCGCCGCCCCCGACGGCGTCGACATCTACTTCGACAACGTGGGCGGCGAGCACCTGGAGGCCGCCATCGGCTCCCTCAACCTGCACGGCCGCATCCCCATCTGCGGCGCGATCTCCGTCTACAACAACACCGAGCCCGCGCCCGGCCCGAAGAACCTCGCCCGGCTGATCCAGACCCGCGGCCGCATCGAGGGCTTCCTGGTCGGCGACCACTACGACCTCCAGCCGAAGTTCGTCGAGGAGGTCGGCCCCTGGGTCCGCTCCGGCGAGCTGAAGTACCGCGAGACGGTCGTCGAGGGCATCGAGAACAACGTGGAGGCCTTCCTCGGCGTGCTGCGCGGCGACAACACCGGGAAGATGCTCGTCAAGCTCTGAGCTTCGCGCCGGCCCGGCGGCCCGGGGTCCGGGCGGCCGGGTTCCCGGGGTCCGCTACCCCGCCGACGCCGCCGCGTGCACCGCCGACACCAGCCGCTGGTTCTCCGGCGCCGCCCCGCCCGGATGGGCGAAACGGCGCCTGGTGTATCCGTACGCCAATCCGGCCGAGGGGTCCGCGAAGGCCTGGCTGCCGCCCGCGCCGCTGTGCCCGATCGTCCCGGCGCCCAGGCAGGGGTGCCAGATGTCCGCCGTCGCCTGGAAGCCCAGGCCGTACGACCGGTGCGACCGCGTCACCAGGTCGTAGCCCACCGAGTGGAACTGCCCGAACTCCGCCACCGTGTCCGGCTTCAGCAGCGGAGCCCTGCCCTCCAGCTCACTGATCGCCGCCGCGTACAGCCCGGCCAGTCCGCGCGCCGAGGCCACGCCGCCCACGGAGGCCGGGCCCCCGGCGCGGACGACCGGCTCGTTGGGCAGGGTCTCCAGATCGGTGGGGCGCGCCGTGTTGCGGTTGAGGGCGATGGCGGCGAGGGTGTGCGGCCCGTCCGCGAGCGGCGCGGGCGCCACCCGCTGCACCGGGGTGAGGACCGCCGGCAAAGTGGTGCGGAACCGGTGGTCGAGCGAGCCCGGCAGGCCCAGATGGAAGTCCAGGCGGTGCGGGGCGCGGACCCGCTCCTCGTAGACCTCCTTGAGGGTGCGGCCGGTGGCCCGGCGCACCACCTCGCCCACGAGGGCGCCGAGGACCAGCGCGTGGTACCCGAAGGCCGTGCCCGGACGCCAGTACGGACGCTGGTCGGCGAGACGCTCGGCGAGCACCCGGTCGTCGGCCAGTTCGGCGGTGCTGAAACCGCCGTCCGTGCCGATCACGCCCGCGCGGTGCGAGAGCAGCTCGCGCAGGGTCAGCGCGCCCTTGCCCTCCGCCGCGAACTCCGGCCAGTAGTAGGTCACCCTGCGGTCCAGCTCCAGGGTGCCCTCCTGCACCAGCAGGGCGGCCACCAGATGCGCGGCGCCCTTGGTGGCCGTGTGCACCCCGTACAGCGAGCCGGCGTCGGCGCCGTCGCCCGCCCACAGGTCGACGACTCTGCGCCCATGCACATAGGCACACAACTGACCTTCGTAGTCCGGGAGTTCACCGGCCACGACCGCCGTGAACTCCTCCCGTACCGCCTCGAAGCCGTCGGCGACGGTGCCGTGGATCTCCTGCGTCATCCGCTTCTCCTCACCAACTCGCCGGAACTTCCCGGGCCCTTCGCCGATCGGTACGGCAAGACGAGCGGGTTCGACTCAATCGCGGCGCGGGGGTGTCGGCGCCGGCCGGTAGAGTTCCGCCCATGCGCGATCTTGGGGCGGGATTCGGCCATCTCCTGAAGGGCCAGCGCTGGATGGCCCGGCACCGCAGAAGCTACGGTTTCGGGCTGGTCCCGGGCCTGGTCACACTGGTCCTGTACGTGGCCGCGCTGATCGCGCTGGCGCTGTGGGGCGCGGACTTCGTCGCCTGGGCGACCCCCTTCGCGGACGACTGGGCGAGCCCCTGGCCGGGCCTCTTCCGCGGCCTGCTCACCGCCGTCCTGTTCGCCCTCGCCCTGCTCCTGTCCGTGCTCACCTTCACCGCGGTCACCCTGCTGGTCGGAGGGTTCTTCTACGACCCCCTCTCCGAGCGGGTCGACCGCGACGTCTCCCCGGACGGCACCGCCCCCGAGTCCGACCTGTCGGTCCTGCGCGACCTGTGGGTCTCGGTGCGCGACAGCCTGCGGATCCTGGTCCGCGCCGCCGTCTGGGGCATGGCGCTCTTCGCCCTCGGCTTCATCCCGGTCGTCGGCCAGACGGCCGTCCCGGTGGCCGGCCTCCTCGTCACCGGCTTCTTCCTCGCCGAGGAGCTGACCGCCATCGCCCTCCTGCGCCGCGGGCTCGAACTGCGCGAGCGGCTGGCCCTGCTGCGCTCCCGCAAGACGCTGGTCTGGGGTTTCGGCACCCCGCTGGCCGCGGCCTTCCTGGTGCCGTTCGTCGCGGTGTTCCTGATGCCGGGCGCGGTCGCGGGCGCCACGCTCCTCGCCCGCGAACTGCTGGGCGAGGAGACCCACGACGGCGACGGCGACGGCGACGGCGACCGACCGGACGACCGGTCCGACGGCGGATCCGCCGACCCGGTGCTCAGTCCCGGTCCGCCACCGGCGCGCTGACCGCCACCGCCACGATCGCCCGCACCTGCGCCACGATGTCCAGCCGGTTGCGCACGAACCCGGGATCCGTGACCGTGCCGGTTCCCGGATCGGTGTTCCCCGCCCCGAACCGCAGCACCGGCGTGTGGACATGCCCGCCCGGCAGCGTCTCGTGCAGCCCGAGCCGGTCGCGCAGCAGGGTCACCCGGTAGGCGATCTCGTTGGAGAGGTAGTTGCCGCCGCCGCCCTCCCGGGCCGTCGAACCGGGCGTGGGCCCCTCGGGCCGTACGACCGGCCCGGTGCCGCCCGCCGGGATCTCGGTCACGCTCGTGTTGTCGTACACGGGGAAGGGGCCGGTGTCCGCGGCCGTGATCGCCCCGTACGGCAGCGTGGTCGTCGTCCACTGCGGCTGCGAGGCCGGGTCCGCCACCGGCACCGTCTCCGTCCGGGAGACGTTGTCGTTGTCCGGGAAGCCGCCCCGCCAGGCCCCGTTGGTCCGCTCCACGTCGAACCGCCCGACCCGGCCCTGACTCACGGTCGTGAACAGATCCACCCGCGGCAGATACGCCCGCAGCGCCGCCTCCACCGTCCCGTCCGCGAAGTCCTGCCAGCGCACCGGGAACACGGCGGTCTCCACCCGCGCCGGCCCGTCCGGCGTGTCGAGCACCGTGCCGTCCAGGGCGAGCGCGGCGGCGCCCGACGGGTTGGAGATCCGGACGTCGCTGTCCAGGGTGAAGGGGTCGAAGCCGGTCAGCAGCACCCGCTTCACGCCCCCGCCGTGCGGCAGACGGATGTCGCCCTGGCCGCGCGAGGTCCGCTCCAGTTCGTCCAGCAGCGCCGCCCGCTGCCCCTCGCCCAGCCCGAACCCGGGCTCCCAGGTGCGCAGTTCCCGGGTCATCCCCAGCCGTGCCCAGTACAGCGGCCGGTCGTCGTCCCGGCTGATGTCGCCGCGCGCGGGCCCGCGCCCCTGCGCCCGGTCCACCGCCCGCCGCCACAGCGCCGAGCCCTCGCGCGAGACGACCCGGCGCGCCTCGCGGTAGGAGTCCGCCCGCCCGAGCCCGCGCGCGAACGCCGGTGCCACCGCGGCGAATCCGGAGCGCCGCAGGATCTCCCGGGGCACGTCCCCGTCGAGCCGCCGCTCCTCCACGGTGGGCGCGGGGGCGGTGGCCGCCGGGGGTGCCGCCGTGGCCGTCGCCGGGGCGGCGGGCCCCGCCACCAGGGCCAGTGCGAGTATGCCGATCCGAACACGTAGGGGAGTCAAGGGAGTCCAGGTCCTTCCGTCGCCGTGGGGTGCGCTGCCGGACGGCGGCAGTATCGCGTGACGGAAGTGACCGGCGCCATGGTGCGTGGCCCGGGAGATCCCCGCCGCGGCGCCCGACGGCGCACCGCCTACCGCGCCGAGAAGCCGTACACCGTCTCCGAGCGGAACACCTCGCCCGGCCGCAGCACGGTGCTCGGGAAGTCCGGCCGGTTCGGCGAGTCGGGGAAGTGCTGCGTCTCCAGCGCGATGCCGTCGCCTGGCGCGAAGGGCTCGCCCAGGTGATCGGCGGTGTACAGCTGGAGTCCCGGCTCGGTCGTCGCCACCGTGAGCACCCGCCCCGACGCCGGGTCGTACAGCTCACCGACCTCCACGGCGGTGTCCGTGACACCCTTGTCCAGGACGAAGTTGTGGTCGTAGCCCGAACCGACCTTGCGCGCCCGCCGGAAGTCGAAGCGCGTGTCCGCCACCTCCGCCGGTTCGCCCACCGGGATCAGATCCGCGTCGACCGGCGTGATCCGCGAGGCCGCGAGCCGCAGCTCGTGCCCGCCCGCGTGCCCGGAGCCGCTCAGATTGAAGTAGCTGTGGTTCGTGAGGTTCAGCACGGTCGGCGCGTCCGTGACCGCCTCGTACGCGATCCGCAGCGCGCCCGGCTCCTCCAGCGTGTACGTCGCCGAGACCTCCAGCCGGCCCGGGAAACCCTCCTCGCCGTGCGGACTGACCCGGCTCAACCGGACGCCGTGCCCGACGGGCTCCGCCTCCCACACACGCTTGTCGAAGCCTCGCTCACCGCCGTGCAGCGAGTTCGGCCCGTTGTTCGGCGCCAACGCGTACGTCCGCCCGTCCAGCGGGAAACGGCCCCCCGCGATCCGGTTGGCGTACCGCCCGACCAGGGCGCCGAAGTACGGCTGCGGATGCCCCACGTAGCCGTCCAGGTCCGCGAACCCCAGCACCACCTCGGCCGCGTTCCCGTCCCGGTCCGGTACCCGAACCGACTGCACGATCCCGCCGTACGACAGGACCCGTACCCGCACGCCGGCCCGCTCCAGGGTCCAGCGGTGGACCGGCGTGCCGTCGGAAAGTGTGCCGAAGAGTTCGTTCATGTCCGGAACTCTAGGACACGCCCAGGTCAGGGCCGCTTCGCGGTGACCGCGCGGTAGGCGATCTCCGCCAGTCGGGCCTGGCCGTTCACACTCGGGTGGAACCAGTCCCAGCGGCTCAGCTGACCGGTGCCGAAGCGGAACGCGTGCACCGCGCCGTCGTCGGTGCGGCACCGCCGGTCCTTCGCGCAGACCTCCCGCAGCACCGTGTTGTAGTCGTCCACCCGGTCCCGCACGGTGTTGCGCCGCAGCACGGCCGCCGGGTCCAGCGCGTCCGCGTCGCTCAGCATCGACGGGCAGATGCCCAGCTTCCACACCTGCTTGCCCAGCGCGTTGGTGCGCCCCTGCGACCACAGCCGCTTCAGGTCCGGGATGCTCGCCACATACACCTGCGCCTTGGGCAGCTTCCCGCGCAGGGTCCTCATCGCCTGCTCGAACTGGGCCCGGAAGTCGGCCACCGGGGTCATCGCCGAGGTCGTCGCCCGGCAGGCGTCGTTCGCCCCGACCATCACCGCGAACAGCTCGGGGCGGTGCGCCGCCGCCCGCGACACCTGCCCGGTCAGATCCGCCATCCGGGCCCCGGTGACCGCGTAGTTCCAGCTCCGCTCGGCCGCCTTCGCCTTCCCCAGCAGCCGCACCGCGAGACTGTCGACCTCGGCGCTGCCGCCGGTCGCCCAGGAGACCTCGGGGCAGTCCGAGAGCACCGTGCAGGCGTCGAAGCCGCGCGTGATGGAATCGCCCACGGCGGCGACCGACTTCGGGCCGGTGTTCCAGACCGGGGCGGAGGCGGACCGCTTCGACGCCGAGCCGGACGGCTCGGGGGAGCCGCCGCCCGAGCCGTCGCAGCCGGCCGCGCCCAGCACGGCGGCGGTCAGGCCCGCGGCGAGCGCGGCCCGCGCACGGCGGCGACCGCGCCGCACCCCCCGGTCCCTCCCCTGCCCCATACCGGTCCCTCCCTCGCGCCGTGCCTCCAACGTCCTCAACCCATGACACCGCGCGAGGGTTCCCGAGGGCGACCGGGCGGCCCCTCACGCCCGTACAAGCGTCCTGCCGGGTGAATGCCGACAGTCTGTCGACACCCGGACCGACGGTACGTCACACTCCTTGCCCCGTCGCACGGTAGCCTCGCCATCAACGTGGCCCGCCCGGCCGCACCCGTTCCACCCCGTTCCGAGATGTCCCGCTCAGCCCGGAGGTTCCGGTGACGACCCGTGGAGTTCTGTACGTGCACTCCGCGCCGCGCGCGCTCTGCCCGCACGTCGAGTGGGCCATCGCCGGGGTGCTCGGCACGCGCGTAGGCCTGGACTGGATCCGGCAGCCCGCCGCGCCCGGCACCTGGCGCTCGGAGTTCTCCTGGCAGGGCCAGTCCGGCACCGCCTCCAAGCTCGCCTCCGCGCTGCGCGGCTGGCAACTGCTGCGCTTCGAGGTCACCGGGGAACCCTCCGCGGGCGCCGAGGGCGAGCGCTACAGCTGCACCCCCGACCTCGGCATCTTCCACGCCGTCACCGGCGTCCACGGCGACATCCTCATCCCGGAGGACCGGCTGCGCGCCGCCCTGGTCCGCTCCCGCAGCGGCGAGAGCGACCTGGAGTCCGACATCGCCAAGCTCCTCGGCAAGCCCTGGGACGACGAACTGGAACCCTTCCGCCACGCGGGCGAGGGCGCCCCGGTCCGCTGGCTGCACCAGGTGGTCTGAGCCGCCCGGCCCGCCGCCCCGGCTCGACGCGAAGGGCCCCCACCGGCCGGTGGGGGCCCTTCACCTGCGCACGAGCCTTGCTCAGACCGTCCGGAAGGCCAGGACGACATTGTGCCCGCCGAAGCCGAACGAGTCGTTCAGCGCGGCGATACGGCCCTCGACCGGCAGCTTCCGGGCCTCGCCGCGGACGATGTCCGCGTTGGCCTCGGGGTCGAGGTTCACGACGTTGATGGTCGGCGGCGCCACCCGGTGGTACAGGGCCAGCACGCTCGCGACGGACTCCACGCCGCCCGCGCCGCCGAGGAGGTGACCGGTCATCGACTTGGTGCCGGAGACCGCCATGTGGTCCACGTCGTCGCCGAAGACCTTGCGCAGCGCCTTCAGCTCGGCGATGTCACCGGCCGGCGTCGAGGTGGCGTGCGCGTTGACGTGCACGATCTCGGCCGGTTCCAGGTCGGTTCGGTCCAGCAGGTTCTGCAGGGCGCTGGAGATGCCGCGGCCCTCCGGCTCCGGCTGCACGATGTCGTGGCTGTCGGCGGAGATGCCCTGCCCGACCGCCTCCGCGTACACGCGGGCACCGCGCGCGGCGGCGTGCTCGGCGGACTCCAGGACGACCACACCGGCGCCCTCACCGAGGACGAAGCCGTCACGGCCCGTGTCGAAGGGGCGCGAGGCGCCCTGCGGGTCGTCGTTGTTCTTGGACATCGCCATCATGTTGCCGAACGCGGCGATGGGCAGCGGGTGGATCGCCGCCTCCGTGCCACCCGCGACGACAACGTCGGCGCGGCCGGTGCGGATCATCTCGATGGCGTAGCCGATGGCCTCGGCGCCCGACGCGCAGGCGGAGACCGGCGTGTGCACGCCCGCACGGGCGCCCACGGCCAGCCCCACGTTGGCCGAGGGGCCGTTCGGCATCAGCATGGGGACGGTGTGCGGGGAGACGCGGCGCACACCCTTCTCCTTGAGCACGTCGTACTGGTCGAGCAGCGTCGTCACGCCGCCGATGCCGGAGGCGATGACCGCACCGAGCCGGTCGGGGTCCACATGGGCCCCGTCGGCGCCCGGCGCGCTCTCGCCGGCCTTGCCGGAGTAGCCGGCGTCCTTCCAGGCCTCCTGGGCCGCGATCAGCGCGAACTGCGCCGAACGGTCCAGCCGGCGTGCCTGCGGCCGGGGGATGACCTCGGAGGGGTCGACGGCGGCCGGCGCGGCGATACGGACCGCCTGGTCGGCGGCCCACTCCTGCTCCAGGGGCTTGACGCCGGACCTGCCGGCGACCAGACCCTCCCAGGTCGAGGCTGCGTCGCCACCCAGCGGTGTGGTTGCGCCGATACCGGTGACGACCACGGTGCGATTGGTCGAGTTCACGGGAATTCTTTCTCCAACGGGATACGGATTCGTACGGCGCCACCGCCGGGTGGCGGGGCAGTCTGCCCCGATACTCGGGACTCGCCCGAGTATCGGCTGATCAGACCTGGTGGTCGAGGATGTACTTCGTCGCGTCGCCGACGGTCTTGAGGTTCTTGACGTCCTCGTCCGGGATCTTGACGTCGAAGCGCTCTTCGGCGGCGACGACGACCTCGACCATGGACAGCGAGTCGAACGTCCAGGTCGTCGGTGAAGGACTTGTCCAGCTGGACGTCCTCAACCGGGATGCCGGCGATCTCGTTCACGATCTCGGCGAGACCGGCGACGATCTCTTCCTGAGTGGCGGCCATGGTGGCGCTCCTTCGTTGTTGTCCAGAGGGTGTGGCGGTCCGCCGCGTCGGCGGCGGGTGTTGCTGCTCTCCGTTTCGGACCGGATGATCCGGCACGGAGTGCCTAGGGGAGGGTAACGACCGTCGCGGCGTAGACGAGACCCGCCCCGAAGCCGATGACGAGCGCGGTGTCGCCGCTCTTCGCGTTGCCGGTCGCCAGGAGCCGCTCCATCGCGAGCGGGATCGAGGCGGCCGAGGTGTTGCCGGTGGTGCGGATGTCACGGGCGACCGTGACGTGCTCCGGCAGCTTCAGCGTCTTCACCATCGAGTCGATGATCCGCACATTGGCCTGGTGCGGGATGAAGACATCCAGGTCGTCCGGGGTGATCCCGGCCGCGTCCAGCGCCTGCTGGGCGACCTTCGCCATCTCGAACACGGCCCAGCGGAACACCGCCTGGCCCTCCTGCGTGATCGCAGGAAACTTGACGTTGCCCTCGCCGTCGACGGGCAGCGTGGAGGTGTCGCCCCAGAACCGGTCCCAGGAGACCGTCTGCTTGATCGTCTCGGACTTGTCGCCCTCCGAACCCCACACCGTCGGGCCGATCGCCGGCTCCTGGGACGGGCCGACCACGACCGCGCCCGCGCCGTCGCCGAACAGGAACGCGGTGGCCCGGTCCTCCAGGTCGGTCAGGTCGGAGAGCCGCTCCACGCCGATGACAAGTGCGTACTCCGCCGAGCCCTCGACGATCATGCCCTTGGCCAGGGTCAGACCGTAGCCGAAGCCCGCACAGCCCGCCGAGATGTCGAAGGCCGCGGCCCTGTCCGTGCCCAGCCTGTCGGCGATCTCGGTGGCGATGGCCGGGGTCTGGCTGAAGTGCGACACGGTCGAGACGACCACGGCGCCGATCTGCGCGGCGTCGATACCGGCGTCGGCGATGGCCTTGCCGGACGCCTCGATCGACATCGCCGCGACCGTCTCCTCGGGCGACGCCCAGTGCCGCGTCTCGATGCCGGAGCGCGAGCGGATCCACTCGTCGGACGAGTCGATCTTCTCGAGGATCACCTCGTTCGGCACGACCCGGGTCGGACGGTAGCCGCCGACGCCGAGGATGCGCGCGTACGGGGCGCCCTTGCTGGGCTTGATCTTCGACATGCTCTCGCGCTCCTTGTCAGGCCTGCTGGGCGTGCTCGGCGACGATCTCGCGGGCGGCGTCGAGGTCGGCGGGGGTCTTCAGGGCCAGTGTCTTCACGCCGGGCAGCGCGCGCTTGGCCAGCCCGGTCAGGGTGCCACCCGGGCACACCTCGACGATCGCGGTGACGCCCAGCTCCTTGAACGTCTCCATGCACAGATCCCAGCGGACCGGGTTGGCCACCTGCCCGACCAGCCGCTCAAGCACCTCGGCGCCGGTGGCCACGGTCCGCCCGTCCCTGTTGGAGACATAGGTCACCTTCGGGTCGGCCGGCGCGAGCGCCTTCGCGGCCTCGGCCAGCGTGTCCACCGCGGGCGCCATGTGGTGCGTGTGGAAGGCGCCGGCCACCTTCAGCGCGACGACCTTGCGCACCCCTTCGGGCTTGTCCTCGTTCAGCGCCGCCAACTGCTCCAGGGTGCCCGCCGCCACGACCTGACCCGCGCCGTTCACGTTCGCCGGGGTCAGCCCGAGCTTCGCCAGATGCGCGACGCTCACCTCGGGGTCGCCGCCGAGCAGCGCCGACATGCCGGTCTCGGAGACCGCGGCGGCCTCGGCCATGGCCAGGCCCCGACGGCGTACGAGGGTCAGCGCGGCGGTGTCGTCCAGGACCCCCGCGAACGCGGCCGCGGTGATCTCGCCGACGCTGTGGCCCGCGACCGCGCCCGGCGCGATGTCGGCGATGTCACCGAGTGCCGCGGCGGAGAGGATGCCGGCGGCGACCAGCAACGGCTGGGCGACGGACGTGTCACGGATCTCGTCCGCGTCGGCCTTGGTGCCGAAGTGGGCGAGATCGAGTCCGATGGCGTCGGACCACGCGGCGACGCGGTCCGCGGCGCCGGGAAGGGCGAGCCAGTCAGTCAGGAAGCCGGGCGTCTGGGCGCCCTGGCCGGGAGCGACGAGTACGAGCACTCTCACACTCTCTCTTGAGGACGGCCGGAACCGCCCGTGGGGACAGGGACGAAGAACACGAGGGGGTTTTGTGGAGCCTGCACAAAAGCTTAGGGTTGCGGATCTCCGTCGGCCAGACGCCCCAGGATGAGCGCGATCCGCAGTGTGAACGCAGACCGTACATCAGAGGGTGACCATCCGGTGACGTCAGTCACACGTCGCAGCCGGTAGCGCACGGTGTTCGGGTGAACGAAGAGCATCCGGGCGGCACCCTCCAGACTGCTCGCCTGTTCGAGATAGACGCTGAGCGTCTCCAACAGCGCGGCCCCGGCCTCCTCCAGCGGTCTGTAGATCTCCTCCACCAACTGCTCGCGGGCCGAGGGGTCGGAGGCGATCGCGCGCTCCGGCAGCAGATCGTCGGCCAGCACCGGGCGCGGGGCGTCCTGCCAGGCGGTGCACGCCTTGAGGCCGGCGGCGGCGGCCTGCGCGGACCGGGTCGCGGCCAGCAGGTCCGGCACCACGGGGCCGGCCACCACCGCACCCTGCGCGAACGGCCCGATCAGCGACTTGGCCACCGCCAGCGGGTTGTCGCTGCCCCCCGCGATCACCACCAGACGGTCCCCGAGCACCCCGGTGAGCACCTGGAGCTTGGCGTGCCGGGCCGCGCGCCGGATGGCCTCGACGGTCAGCTCGGAGTCCCCGTCGGGTGCGGTGCCGAGCACCACGCACACATGCTCGGGCGAGTTCCACCCCAGCGCGGCGGCCCGTGACACGGCACCCTCGTCGGCCTCCCCGCTGAGCACGGCGTTCACCACGAGGGACTCCAGCCGGGCGTCCCAGGCACCGCGTGCCTCGGCGGCCTGCGCGTACACCTGCGCGGTCGCGAAGGCGATCTCCCGGGCGTACACGAGCAACGCCTCGCGCAGCACGGACTCGTCACCGGGCGCGGCCACCTCGTCGATGGCGGACTCCATCACCTCGATGGTCGTGCGCACCATCTCCACGGTCTGCCGCAGCGTGATCGCCCGGGTCAGCTCGCGGGGCGCGGTGCCGAAGACGTCGGTGGAGATGGCCTGGGGTGCGTCCGGCCGCCGGAACCACTCGGTGAACGCCGCGATGCCGGCCTGGGCGACCAGCCCGATCCAGGAACGGTTCTCCGGCGGCATGGCCCGGTACCACGGCAGTGTCTCGTCCATGCGCGCGATCGCCTGCGCGGCGAGCGAGCCGGAGGACTGCTCCAGCCGCTTCAGCGTCGCGGTATGCGGGTGGACGGGCTGGTCGGAGGGGCCGGGCCGGCCGGTTTCGGGTTCGGGCACGGGGACAAGACTGCCTTATCGGGACGGCCGGGTGTGCCGCCGGGTCTACGGTGGACGGCGTGATGGACGTACGGCGCGCCGACGAGCGCTATCCCGGAGGCGACCCGGCGGCGGGCATCGAGTCGCGGCACGCCTTCTCCTTCGGCCCCCACTACGACCCCGACAACCTCCGCTTCGGAGCGCTGATCGCCTGCAACGAGGAGCGGCTCGCCCCGGGCGCCGGCTTCGGCGAACACCCGCACAGCCACACCGAGATCGTCACCTGGGTGGTCGAGGGCGAGCTGACCCACCGGGACACGGCGGGCCACGAGACGCTCGTCCGCGCCGGGGACGTACAGCGCCTCAGCGCGGCGGGCGGTGTGCGCCACGTCGAACGCAACGACGCCTCCGGCCCCCTCACCTTCGTCCAGATGTGGCTGGCCCCGCGCCTCCCCGGCGGCGACCCCGCCTACGAGATCGTCCACGGCATCGCCGACTCCACCCCGTACGCCGTCCCCGAAGCCGGCGCGATGCTCCACGTCCGCCGCCTGGTGACGGGGGAGCGGACGGCGGTGCCCGACGGGGCCTACGTGTACGTCCACGTCGTACGGGGCGCGGTACGCCTGTCCGGCGAGAAGCTGGGTCCGGGCGACGCGGCCCGCATCACACACGCACGGGACCTGGACGCGGTGGCCTCCGACCGCGCGGAGCTGCTCGTGTGGGAGATGGCGTCCCACTGACCCGCGCCAAAGCGTGAGCATTACGGCTGCGAGTGTTCTCGTGGCGCTCGTTTGAGCGTTTGAATGACAGTTGTGTCCTCGTCGCTCAGGCTTTTGGGGAGGGGGTGCGGCTAGTGGAGGCCACCGAGAAAGTCCCTCCACGCCTCCGCCCCCACGATCACAACAGGACCGCCCACATCCTTACTGTCCCGCACCGGCACCACCCCGACGAGACCCCCGACGGCGACCTCCACACAGTCGCCGCCGTTGCTTCCGCTGTAACTCGACTTGCGCCATTCAGCGCGCTGTGCCTCTGGACCCAGGGGGCGGTTGCGAAGGTCAACAGGTGCGCGAGTTGCCCGCGCATGACCCTCTGCCCGCCGATCTCCCGCAACAGGGCGGCCTCATCCAGGATGACCCACAGGGCAGGCGGTTGGACGCGTTGGAGGATGCGCCGGCGTTCCATCCGGGCGGCGACCATCTCATCCACGTTATCGCCTTCCACACTGAGGACCGCCCGCGCGTACACCAACTGCGCCTGATACGTGGAGATGTACGTCGCCCTCGCCTCCATCTCCGCATACGGCTGAAACCACGTGGGAAGTTGGCTCCGCAGCACCAGACCGATCAGACGGGAGAAAAGGCCGTCCGTGCCGAGCGCGGCGTCCACGCGTTCGGAGAAGTCCCGGGTGGGCACCTTCCTCGTGGTCTCGATCTGGCCGATCAGGGATCCCGTGCAGAAGATGATGTCGCCGAGCTGACCCTGCTTGAGCCCGTGTGCCTCGCGCCGGCGGCGCAGCAACGGCCGACGGCGTTCGTTTCTGTGCGTAGTCGAGCGTACGCACCACGTTGCACAGTTGTGGCGTGAATCACGTAACTGGCCCGCAGACGGCGGGCATGGAGAGTGACTACCGCGCCGAGTTCGCCATGGCCGAGCACTCGGCCGGGCATCTGCGTCGCATGCTGCGTCTGTACCTTCTGCGCTCGGGCCTGGGCGAGGTGGCCGATGCCGCGGAGCCGGCACTGACGGAGCTGGTGTCCAACGTCGTACGGCACGTGCCGGGACGCCGTTGCCGTATCTGCTTTCTGCTGCGGCCCGACGGGGTGCGGGTGGAGGTCGCCGACCACGGGTGAGCGGGCGGCAGGGTTTCGGATCAGCGGCGTGGGACCGTGCCCCGGCCGGTGGGTCCGGGCGGGGCACCGCCTCCGCCGGTGGCCGTCAGGGCGACGGCGAGGGCGACGGCGATCAGGGTGAGAGGCGCGGCGGCGGTCAGCCAGAGGGGGACGGTCTCCTGGCCGTTGGTCCACAGGACGGCCGCCGTGGTCGTGGCCGTGATCAGTCCGCCGGTCAGGACCACGGCGACGAACGCGGTACGGGAGCGGTCGGCAGGGGCCCACCCCAGCTGGGTCCACAGGCGGGCCGCCTCGCGGGTGCCGCGTCGGCGCTGGAGGGCCGCGCGGGCGCACAGGACGGCCGTGGCGCCCGCGCCCGCCAGGGCCGTCGTGCCGGGCGGCCACCAGCTGTCGGTCAGCAGGAGGAGCAGGGCGACGGCGGCGGCCGTGCCCCAGCCGGTGAGGCAGGCCACCGCCCCCGCGCGGTGGGAGGCGGGCCGGTCGGCCCCGGCCCGCAGTACGGCGAGAGCCGGCAGGTACCACACGGAGCCGGCCGCGGTCAGCACCGCCGCACCGAGAGCCGGGGCGGGATGGGACACGGGTCAGTTCACCGCCTTGTCGAGGCTGTCGGCCCTCTCGAGCGCGGTGATCTCCGGGTGGTGCAGATCGAACGCCGGGGACTCGGAGCGAATGCGGGGCAGGGACGTGAAGTTGTGGCGCGGGGGCGGGCAGGAGGTCGCCCACTCCAGTGAACGGCCGTACCCCCAGGGGTCGTCGACCTCGACCTTCTCGCCGTACTTGGCCGTCTTCCAGACGTTGTAGAAGAACGGCAGGATCGACATGCCCAGCAGGAACGACCCGATGGACGAAAGGGTGTTGAGGGCGGTGAAACCGTCCGCGGCCAGATAGTCCGCGTAGCGCCGCGGCATGCCCTCGACGCCGAGCCAGTGCTGGACCAGGAAGGTGAGGTGGAAGCCCACCGTGAGCGTCCAGAAGGTGATCTTCCCGAGGCGCTCGTCGAGCATCTTGCCGGTGAACTTCGGCCACCAGAAGTGGAATCCGGCGAACATCGCGTACACGACCGTGCCGAAGAGCGTGTAGTGGAAGTGGGCCACCACGAAGTACGAGTCGGACAGGTGGAAGTCGAGCGGCGGCGAGGCCAGGATGACGCCGGTCAGACCGCCGAAGAGGAAGGTGACGAGGAAGCCCGTGGCCCAGAGCATGGGTGCCTCGAAGGACAGCGAGCCCTTCCACATCGTGCCGATCCAGTTGAAGAACTTCACCCCGGTCGGGATCGCGATCAGGAAGGTCATGAAGGAGAAGAACGGCAGCAGCACCCCGCCCGTGGTGTACATGTGGTGCGCCCACACCGTCACCGACAGACCCGCGATGGAGATCGTTGCCCCGATCAGGCCCATGTAGCCGAACATCGGCTTGCGGGAGAAGACCGGGATGATCTCGGAGACGATCCCGAAGAACGGCAGCGCCAGGACGTACACCTCTGGATGGCCGAAGAACCAGAAGAGGTGCTGCCACAGCAGCGCACCGCCGTTCGCCGCGTCGAAGATGTGGCTGCCGAACTTGCGGTCCATCTCCAGCGCGAACAGGGAAGCCGCCAGCACCGGGAACACGATCAGGACCAGCAGACCGGTCAGCAGGACGTTCCAGGTGAAGATCGGCATGCGGAACATGGTCATGCCCGGCGCGCGCATGCAGATGATGGTGGTGATGAAGTTGACCGCGCCCAGGATCGAGCCGAAGCCGGACAGGGCCACGCCCATGATCCACAGGTCGGAGCCAATCCCCGGCGAGTAGACCTCGGTGGACAGCGGGGCGTACAGGAACCAGCCGAAGCTGGCCGCGCCCTGCGGGGTGAGGAAGCCGCCGGCCGCGGTCAGGGAGCCGAACAGGAACAGCCAGTAGGCCAGCATGTTCAGCCGCGGGAACGCCACGTCAGGTGCGCCGATCTGGAGCGGCATCAGCCAGTTCGCGAACCCGGTGAACAGCGGCATCGCGAACAGCAGCAGCATGATCGAGCCGTGCATCGTGAAGGCCTGGTTGAACTGCTCGTTCGACATGATCTGCAGGCCGGGCCGGGCCAGTTCGGCGCGCATCGCCAGCGCCAGCACACCGCCGACGACGAAGAAGACGAACGCGGAGACCAGGTAGAGCGTTCCGATCCGCTTGTGGTCGGTGGTCGTCAGCCAGTCCACCCACGACGCGCGCGCCTGCCCGGTCGCGGACTGCTCGGGGATCTCCGGCGCCCCGCCCCCGTCGGGACCCGCGGCCTGCGCCTGCCCGGTCCCGACCTCTTGTATCTGCCCCTCGGCCACCGCCGGTGCCCTCTCCTTCTGGTCCGTACTCCGCTCCGGTCCGTTACGGGTTCGGACCGGAGTCGACGGGCCGGGAGGCGCCGACTGGACGGCATGGGACGCGGCGCATCCCGGCCGCAGCCACATGATCGTTGCCGCAATACCGGGACCGGCAGGGCCGAACAGTCCCCATGGGCCGTCGGGGGGAGGGACCAACGGCCCTGATGTCAGCCGCGCGGTTCCGCCAGCACCGCGTCCGTGAAGGGCGGCCAAGCCTGGACCGCCCAGGGGCCGAACGCCCGGTCCGTGAGCGCCACGCAGGCGAGCCCGGCGTCCGGGTCGACCCACAGGAACGTCCCGGACTGGCCGAAGTGGCCGAAGGTGCGCGGAGAGGACGACGCGCCCGTCCAGTGCGGGGACTTGGCGTCGCGGATCTCGAAACCGAGGCCCCAGTCGTTGGGGTTCTGGTGGCCGTAGCCCGGCAGCACGCCCTTCGTGCCCGGGTACTGGACCGTCATCGCCTCGGCGACGGTGCGCGGGTCGAGCAGCCGCGGCGCCTGGACCTCGGCGGCGAACCGCAGCAGGTCCTCGACCGTGGAGACCCCGTCCTTCGCGGGGGAGCCGTCGAGCGCCGTGGCCGTCATGCCCAGCGGCACCAGCACGGCCTGCCGCGCGTACTCGGCGAACGGCATGTCCGCCGCCTTCGCGATGTGGTCGCCGAGCTGCTCGAAACCGGCGTTGGAGTAGAGCCGGCGCTCCCCGGGCGGTGCGGTCACCCGGTGTTCGTCGAAGGCCAGCCCCGAGGTGTGCGCCAGCAGATGGCGGACGGTCGACCCGGGCGGCCCGGCGGGCTCGTCCAGCTCGATCGCGCCCTCCTCGTACGCCACGAGCGCCGCGTACGCCGCGAGCGGCTTGGTGACCGAGGCGAGGGGGAACCGGTGCGCGACCGGACCGTACGTTCCCGGGACGGCGCCGTCGGCACGTACGACACCCGCCGCGGCGGTGGGAACCGGCCAGTTCTCGATCAACGCGAGACTCTTCAAGGACATGCGACCGACCCTAAGCGGCTCACAGGCGCAGCCTCATCGAGGGGGCCGTGTCGCGGGTGAAGCCCATGGCCGCGTACAGGGGCTCGGCGGCCGGGGAGGCGGTGAGCATGACGTGCCCCGCGCCGCGCTCGCGGAACCACTCCAGCAACTCGTCCATGCACGCCCGCGCGTACCCGCGGCGCCGGGCGTCCGGGTCGGTGGCGACGCTGAAGACGTACCCGATCAGGCCGCTCGACGGACGGTCAGGGCCGCCGATCCGGTACTCCAGCGTTCCCACCACCAGCGCCGCCGGCGTCCCGGGCCGTTCCGGGTGGTCGACGACGAACGCCGCGAGATCCCCGTCCGGTTCGGCCAGCCGGGCCCGCAGCGCGGGCAGGGCACCGGCCTGCCAGCCGGTGGGCGAGCCGGGGCTCATCGAATCGATCATCACCTGACGCAGACGGAGCACTTCTCCCGCGTCCTCGGCCATGGCACGGCGTACGAGACTCATGCCCGGCACGCTAGTGAGCCCGCCCGCCGCGTGTCCTGCGTATTTCCCGCGGCGGCGCTTGCCTGGAGTGCACTCCAAGGTCATAGCGTGGGAGGCATGACGGTGATGCAGACCACGGCCGAGACGACCCGGCCGAACGCCACCAGAACAGACATCTGCTCCGCCCCGCCCCGGCGCCACCCGCGCCCCGACGGGCAGGACCACTACACCATCAGCGAGGTCGTGGCCTTCACCGGGCTGACGGCCCACACGCTGCGCTGGTACGAGCGGATCGGCCTGATGTCCCACATCGACCGCTCGCACACCGGGCAGCGCCGCTACAGCAACCGCGACCTGGACTGGCTCGACTTCGTCGGCAAGCTGCGCCTCACCGGCATGCCGGTGGCCGACATGGTCAGGTACGCGGAGCTGGTGCGCGAGGGCGCGAGCACCTACCCCGACCGGCGGGAACTGCTGGAGTCCACGCGCAGCGACGTGCTGACGCGGATCGACGAGTTGCGGGACGCCCTCGCGGTACTCGACCAGAAGATCGGCTTCTACGGGGACGCGGCGCGCGCCCGTGAGGAGGAGAAGAACCGATGACCGACCACAGGATCCCGACCGTGCGGCTCGGCGAGGGCGGCCCGGAGGTGGGCGTACAGGGCCTCGGCTGCATGGGCATGAGCTGGGCGTACGGCCCCTCCGACACCGACGCGTCCCGCGCCACCCTGGAACGGGCGCTGGAACTGGGCGTCACGCTCTACGACACGGCCGACGCGTACGGCGCCGGTGGGAACGAGCGGTTCCTGGCGCCGTTCTTCAGGGCCCATCGCGACGAGGTCGTCGTCGCGACCAAGTTCGCCCTGTCGAGCCCGCCGGACGAGCCGATGAAGCGGATCATCCGCAACGACCCGCCGTACATCCGCCGGGCCGTCGAGGCGAGCCTGAGCCGCCTGGAGGTCGACGTGATCGACCTCTACTACATGCACCGGCGCGACGTGAACGTGCCGATCGAGGAGACCGTCGGCGTGCTGGCCGACCTCGTCCGCGAGGGCAAGGTCAAGCACCTCGGTCTGAGCGAGGTCACGGGGGAGGAGCTGCGGGCCGCGCAGGGCGTGCATCCGATCGCCGCCGTGCAGTCGGAGTGGTCGCTGTTCAGCCGGGACATCGAGCCCGGCGTGGTGCCGGCCGCCCGTGAACTGGGCGTCGCCCTCGTCCCGTACTCGCCGCTCGGCCGGGGCTTTCTCACCGGCTCCTTCGTCAACGCCGACCAGGACCTCACGGCCGACGACTTCCGCCGTCGGCAGCCCCGGTTCACCGGCGACAACGCGGCGGCCAACGCCGCCCTCCTCGACCCGGTCCGCACGCTCGCGGACGCCCACGGCGCCACCCCCGGCCAGATCGCCCTGGCCTGGGTCCAGCAGCGGGCCCGGGTGCACGGCCTGCCGGTGATCCCGATCCCGGGCACCCGCAAGCCGGCGCGGGTGGAGGAGAACACGGCGGCGGCCCGGATCGTCCTGACCGAGGACGAGCTGTCCCTGCTGGAGCCGATCGCGGCCAAGGTGGCGGGGGACCGGTACGCGGACATGGCCTCCACGTCCGCGGGACGCGAGTAGGGCGGCGCCCCGAAGGAGCGCGGGGACCGCGCGGCGGGTCAGAGTTCCGCCAGCAGCTCGGCCTTCTTGGAGGAGAACTCCTCGTCCGTCACCAGCCCCTGCTGATGCAGCTCCCCCAGATGCCGGATCCGCTCGGCGATGTCCGCGGGGTCGCGCCGGGGCGCCGGCACCGGCACGGGCACCGGCGCGCCGGGACCCCGGTCCCGCACCGCGGCCAGCACCGCGGCGGCGAACGGCAGTGACTCGTGCACAGGCCCGTACCCGAGCCCGAACACGACCGCCGCCGGATCCTGGTCGGCCTGCGCGGCGGCCGGCGCGCCGTCCCGCGGCAGCAGCCTGAGATACCCCTCGAATGCCTCGGGGGAGCGCCACTCCACCCCGCCCAGGTCGGCGACCGGGAAGTTCTGGTCGCCGGCCTTCCACTTCGCCGACGACGCGCCGGTCCACGACCACCGGAAGGACACCGCCTTCCCGTCGAAGGCCGCCTTCCCGTCGTACGCCTTGAAGTGCAGCGGCGCCTCGGGCGCGGCCACCAGGTACCGGTCGGCCGGTTCGGCGTCCCGCAGCCGCGCCCGCAGCTCGTCGGCGTAGTACTCCGCGAGGGTCTCCCGTTCGGCGGGCAGCACCAGCCGGTAGGGGTCGAAGCCCTCCTTGAGCTGTCCGGCCGCCGCCTCGATCAGGGGGTCGGCGCCCGGACGCGGTTCGACGCGCAGCACGACGGTGCCGCGTCTGCCGGGCGTGAGCGTCACGTCCGCGATCGCCTCCAGGGGGACACGGCGTTCCCCCAGGGTCTGGAACAGCTTGGGTGTTCGGATCCCCCGTTCGTAGCGGATGAGCACGGAGTCGGTCTCGAACTCCCAGGCGGCATGAAATCCGGCCAGTACGTCACCCATGCGGCTCATCGTATGCGGCACGAGCCTCTCCGTCCCCTCCCCGGGCAAACCGGAGTTTCTCCTTCTCTACGCGCGTCCGGCCGCCGTGGCCGCGGACAAACCCGCCCGGCATGTGTCGTCTTCGTCGGCGCAGGCGACGGCCCCGTATGCGCCAACCCCGATCCGCGCGAAGTTCCGCAGGCTCTCCGTACCCGGTACGAAGTAGCCGCTGTGCCCCGGGGCGCCCCGCGCCGACAGCACCCGGGCCCCGAAGGCGGCGGAGACCGGATCGGCGCCGTGCCCGAGGCCGCCGACCTCCAGGTACGGCACGTCCTGGATCCAGTCGTCGGCGTCCCGCATCGCCCACACCCGGGCGGAGGTGCCCAGGCGGGAGGCGTTCCTCGTGCGCATGCCGGGGCTGCCGGCCACCGCTATGTCGCTCACCCGGCCGGGCGCGGCGCCGGCGGCGAGGCCGCACACCACCGAGCCGTAGCTGTGGCAGAACAGCGAGACGGGGGCCCGGCCGGGCAGCGCCCGCAGCAGCGCGTTGAGCCGCTCGGCCCCCTGCGCGGCGCGGGACGCGGTGGCCGCCTCCACACCGAGGCCGCTGGGCGAGGTGTAGTCGGCCCAGGCGATCACGGCGGTGGAGGTGTCCGGGCTCGCCGTGCGCTCGGCCGCGTACAGCGACTCGGCCATGCCGGCGGGCGCCGAGTACTTGCGGTCGGTGCGCCGGAAGGTGAGCAGCTCGGTGTCCACGCCGGGCACGACGACGGACACGCGGTCGGCGCGGTTCAGGTTCCCGAACACCTCGGCGACCTTGCCCGAGCCCGCCGGGTCGAAGG
Organism: Streptomyces sp. SL06; assembly: GCF_058244745.1. Classification (NCBI taxonomy): domain Bacteria; kingdom Bacillati; phylum Actinomycetota; class Actinomycetes; order Kitasatosporales; family Streptomycetaceae; genus Streptomyces; species Streptomyces sp. SL06. Next base: position 5,046,445 of record NZ_JBSYOT010000002.1, read on the forward strand.
CGAGGACGTGGCGGCCGGGGGCGAGCAGCGCCTCGTAGTGGTGCATGCGCCGGCCGGCCTCGCGCTGCCCGGAGGGGGAGAGCCGCCTGTCGTGGGTGCGCAGCCGCTCCGCCGCCCGCGCCGTGTCGAGCGCCGAGCGGTTGGCGAGGTAGCGCAGGCCGACGGGGGCGCCGTTCATGTTGCCGACGGCCAGCGGGTAGCGGCGGGCGAGGCTCGCGCGCTGCCACTGGGTGAGCGAGGCGAAGAAGCGGGCCAGCCGGGCGGGGGCCGCCTGCGCGTCGGGCAGCCGCCGGCCGTCGATCCGGCCGTGCTCCCAGGCCGACACCGACGCTTCGAGGGCGGTGGGGCCCCGCTGGTTGCGCAGGGCGGTCCAGCCGGTGGTCGCCAGCATCACGAACACCACGGCCAGGGCGAGCAGTGCGCGCCAGACGTTCAGCTGCGGGGAGGTGTCGAAGGAAGTCACTGGGAGGACACACTAGGAGAACGGGACGGTCTCGCGTGGATCCGGTGACACGGATCACGTTTCGCGTCGGGGGCGTGCGGAGGGATCCGGCCGTCCGGTGGCCGCGGGGCGGTTTCCCCAGTTCCCGGCGAGCGCGGGCTCGACCTGGTCGAGGTGGGAGGCGGTCAGGACGCGCAGCTCCGCCAGGCCGGTGTCGTCGCGTGCCGACCAGATGCGCTCGGTCACCCGCAGGACCGCTCCGAAGACGGCCACGGCGACGCGGGGCCGCGGGTCCTCGTCCACGTCGAGGCCCTCGCGGTCGGCGACGACGCGGGCGATCTCCTCCTCCAGTTCCGCGGCGTGCCGCAGATGGGCGGCGAGCAGTGCGGGCGTGGACTCGATCACCCGGTAGAAGCGCATGTGCAGGTCCAGCGGGACCAGTTGCTCGACGGCCTCGCCGATGGTGTCCCAGCTCTCCATGAGGGCGCGGCGCAGCGCGTCCAGGGGCGCTTCGCCGGGCGGGCGGCGGCGTACGGCCTCGACGAAGCGCGACTCGGCGAGCCGCGACACGAAGAACGCGGCCTCCTCCTTGCCGGCGAAGTGGCGGAAGAAGGTGCGCTGCGAGACGGCGGCCACTTCGACGATGTCGTCGACGGTGGTCTCCTCGTAGCCCCGTGAGGCGAACAGTTCGAGCGCGGCTCGCAGCAGGGTGTCCCGGGTGCGCCGCTTCTTGCGTTCGCGCAGACCCGGTGGGGGAGCCGGGCGTGCGGATCCCGTGGTGGCCGCCGTGTCCGCCATGTTCAAAAGGTCGCTCCCGCGTGTCGGGTCCGTTGGTCTTTCCGCAGTTCAGGCTATCCGGAGATGACTTGTGAGTTACGACTGGCGGATCGGTTTGTCAACTGTCAGTCGCTGTCATTAGCCTCGTCGGTATGACTAGTCAGACCACGCTCGACAAGACGGGGCCGGGGGACGGACCGTCCACCCCGTCGGGCCCTGCGCAGGCCTCGGGGCTGCGCGGCCACCCGTGGGTCACCCTCATCACCGTCGCGGTCGGGGTCATGATGGTCGCCCTCGACGGCACCATCGTGGCCATCGCCAACCCGGCCATCGGCAAGGACCTGGGTGCCAGTTGGTCCCAGCTCCAGTGGATCACCAACGCCTACTTCCTCGCCCTCGCGGTCTCCCTGATCACCGCGGGCAAGCTCGGTGACCGCTTCGGCCACCGGCAGACCTTCATCATCGGGGTGGCCGGCTTCGCCGCCGCCTCCGGCGCCATCGGACTGTCCGACAGCATCGCGATGGTCATCACCTTCCGTGTCTTCCAGGGGCTGTTCGGCGCGCTGCTGATGCCGGCCGCGCTCGGCCTGCTGCGGGCCACCTTCCCGGCCGAGAAGCTCAACATGGCCATCGGCATCTGGGGCATGGTCATCGGCGCCTCCACCGCGGGCGGCCCGATCCTGGGCGGCGTGCTGGTCGAGCACGTCAACTGGCAGTCGGTGTTCTTCATCAACGTGCCGGTGGGCATCCTCGCCGTGGTGCTCGGGGTGCTGATCCTGCTGGACCACCGGGCCGAGAACGCCCCGCGCTCCTTCGACATCCTCGGCATCGCCCTGCTGTCGGCCTCGATGTTCTGCCTCGTCTGGGCGCTCATCAAGGCGCCGGACTGGGGCTGGGGCTCCGGTCAGACCTGGCTGTTCATCGCCGTGGCGGTGGTGGGCTTCGCCGCGTTCTCCTTCTGGGAGACCAAGGTGCGGGAGCCGCTGATCCCGCTGGGGATGTTCAAGTCGGTGCCGCTGTCGGCGGGTGTCGTCCTGATGGTCCTGATGGCCATCGCCTTCATGGGCGGCCTGTTCTTCGTCACCTTCTACCTGCAGAACGTGCACGGCATGAGCCCGATCGACGCCGGTCTGCACCTGCTGCCGCTCACCGCCATGATGATCGTCGCCTCGCCGGTGGCGGGCGCGATGATCACCCGGTTCGGTCCGCGGGTCCCGCTCGCGGGCGGCATGGCCTGCACCGCGATCGCCATGTACGGCATGTCCACGCTGGAGAAGGGCACCGGCAGCGTGACGATGTCCATCTGGTTCGCGCTGCTCGGTCTCGGTCTGGCGCCGGTCATGGTGGGCGCCACCGAGGTCATCGTGGGCAACGCGCCGATGGAGCTGTCGGGTGTCGCCGGCGGCCTCCAGCAGGCGGCCATGCAGATCGGCGGCAGCCTGGGCACGGCGGTCCTGGGCGCCGTGATGGCCTCCAAGGTCGACAGCGACCTCGCGGGCAACTGGGCGCGGGCGGGTCTGCCCCCGCTCGAACCGGCCCAGCTGGACCAGGCGGCGCAGGCCGTGCAGCTGGGTGTCGCGCCGGTGCCGGAGGGGACCCCGGCGCCGATCGCCGAGAAGATCACGGATGTCGCGCACGACACGTTCATCTCGGGCATGAGCCTGGCGTCGCTCGTCGCCGCGGGCGTCGCGGTCGTCGCCGTGCTGGTCGCGTTCCTCACCAAGCGCGGTGAGAACGCGGAGGCCGGTGCGGGCGTGGGCCACATCTGACGGAGTTCCGGGCCCTGTCCGCCCGTCTGGGGTGACGGGGCCCGGGAACCCTGGCTAGGGTGACGACTGGCCAAATTTGATTAGATCGGAGGCGCCATGCCGGAGGAGCCGGAACAGCAGGGCGGGCCGGAGCGGCAGGGGGAGGCACCCGTCGACAGCCCGACGGGCTGGGTCGCGGCGCACATACGCCGGTACGACAGCAGCGGCGGAAAGGAGGGGCAGAAGTGGTACGGGCTCGACACCCTGCTCCTCACCACCCGCGGACGCAGGTCGGGAAAGCTGCGCCGCACCGCGGTGGTCTACGGCCGGCACGGTGACGACGTCATCGTGGTCGGCTCGAACGGCGGAAAGCCCGAGCACCCCCTCTGGTACCTCAATCTGGTCGCCACGCCCGAGGCACACGTCCAGATCGGCGAGGAACACCTCGACGTACGCGCCCGCACGGCGACCGCCGAGGAGAAGCCGGAACTCTGGAAGCTGATGACGGGGATCTTCCCGCAGTACGAGAGCTACCGGAAGAAGACCACCAGGGACATCCCCGTGGTGGTCCTCGAACCGGTCGGCACCTGACCGATGCCGGCGACGCGGTTGCCGCCGGCGCCGGCCCTGCCCCGACGCCCGCGCCCTGCCGTGGCTCCCCGTCGTCATCGCCCGGGTGTCACGCGTCCCCGCCCGCCGGGCCCGGGTCGGCCGCCGTCACCTCCAGCAGCTGGTACCGGTCGACCGCCTGCTTCAGCGCCGAGCGGTCGACCTTCCCCTCGCGCGCCAGCTCCGTGAGCACCCCTACCACGATCGACTCCGCGTCGATGTGGAAGAAGCGCCGCGCCGCACCCCGCGTGTCCGCGAAGCCGAAGCCGTCCGCGCCCAGCGACTGGTACGTCCCCGGCACCCACCGGGCGATCTGGTCCGGCACCGAGCGCATCCAGTCGGAGACGGCCACGAACGGCCCCTGCGCACCCGCCAGCTTCCGGGTCACGTACGGCACCCGCTGCTCCTCCTCGGGGTGCAGCAGGTTGTGCTCCTCGCACGCCACCGCCTCGCGCCGCAGCTCGTTCCAGGAGGTCGCCGACCACACGTCGGCGCGCACGTTCCACTCCTCGGCGAGGATCCGCTGGGCCCGCACCGCCCACGGCACCGCGACCCCGGACGCCATGATCTGCGCCGGGATGGAGCCGCCCGTGCCCTCGCTGAAGCGGTACACGCCCTTGAGGATGCCCTCAACGTCCACGCCGTCGGGCTCGGCGGGGTGCTGGATCGGCTCGTTGTAGACGGTGAGGTAGTAGAAGACGTCCTCGCCGTGCGGGTGCTGCTCGTCCCCGCCGTACATCCTGCGCAGGCCGTCCTCGACGATGTGCGCGATCTCGAACCCGAAGGCGGGGTCGTACGCCACGCACGCCGGGTTGGTCGAGGCCAGCAACTGCGAGTGGCCGTCCGCGTGCTGAAGCCCCTCACCGGTCAGCGTCGTACGGCCGGCGGTCGCGCCCAGTACGAAGCCGCGCGCCAACTGGTCGCCCATCTGCCAGAACTGGTCGCCGGTGCGCTGGAAACCGAACATCGAGTAGAAGACATAGACCGGGATGAGCGGCTCGCCGTGTGTGGCGTACGCCGACCCGGCCGCGATCAGCGAGGCCGTGCAGCCGGCCTCGGAGATGCCGTCGTGCAGCATCTGCCCGTCGGGCGCCTCCTTGTAGGCGAGCAGCAGATCCCGGTCCACGGACTCGTACTGCTGCCCGAGCGGGTTGTAGATCTTCGCACTCGGGAAGAACGAGTCCATGCCGAAGGTGCGATACTCGTCCGGCGCGATCAGTACGAAACGCCGGCCGAGTTCCTTGTCCCGCATGAGGTCCTTGAGGAGCCGTACAAATGCCATCGTCGTCGCGATGGACTGCTGCCCCGACCCCTTCTTCACGGTCGCGTACGTCTTCTCGTCCGGCAGCGCGAGCGGCTTCGAGCGCACGACCCGGGTCGGGACGTACCCGCCGAGACCGCGCCGGCGGTCGTGCATGTACTGCATCTCCTCGCTGTCCCGGCCGGGGTGGTAGTACGGCGGCGCGCCGGACTCCAGCTCCCTGTCCGGGATGGGCAGATGCAGCCGGTCGCGGAAGCGCTTGAGGTCGTCGACCGTCAGCTTCTTCATCTGGTGCGTGGCGTTGCGGCCCTCGAAGTTCGGCCCCAGCGTCCAGCCCTTGATCGTCTTCGCCAGGATGACCGTCGGCTGGCCCTTGTGCTCCAGCGCCGCCTGGTACGCCGCGTAGATCTTCCGGTGGTCGTGGCCGCCGCGCCCCAGGTGCAGGATCTGGTCGTCGCTCATGTTCTCGACCATCGCGCGCAGCCGGTGGTCGTCGCCGAAGAAGTGGTCGCGGATGTAGGCGCCGGACTCGGTGGCGTACGTCTGGAACTGGCCGTCCGGCGTGGTGTTCATCCGGTTGACCAGCACCCCGTCCCGGTCCTGTGCGAGCAGCGGGTCCCAGGTGCGGTCCCACACCAGCTTGATCACGTTCCAGCCGGCGCCCCGGAAGACCGACTCCAGCTCCTGGATGATCTTGCCGTTGCCGCGCACCGGGCCGTCCAGGCGCTGGAGGTTGCAGTTGACCACGAAGGTCAGGTTGTCCAGGCCCTCGCGGGCGGCGATGGACAGCTGGCCCAGCGACTCCGGCTCGTCCATCTCGCCGTCGCCGAGGTAGGCCCACACGTGCGAACGCGAGGTGTCCGTGATCCCGCGCGCGTGCATGTAGCGGTTCATCCGCGCCTGGTAGATCGCGCCGATCGGGCCGAGGCCCATCGAGACCGTCGGGAACTCCCAGAAGTCCGGCATCGACCGCGGGTGCGGGTACGACGACAGGGCGTGGGGCGCCTTCGACTTCTCCTGCCGGAAGCCGTCCAGGTGCTCCTCGCCGAACCGGTCGAGCAGGAACGCGCGCGCGTAGATGCCCGGTGAGGCATGGCCCTGGAAGAAGACCTGGTCGCCGCCGTCGCCCTCGTCCTTGCCGCGGAAGAAGTGGTTGAAGCCCACGTCGTACAGCGAGGCGGAGGAGGCGAAGGTCGCGATGTGGCCGCCGACGCCGATGCCGGGCCGCTGCGCGCGCGAGACCATCACGGCGGCGTTCCAGCGGGTGGCGTTGAGGATCTTGCGCTCGATCTCCTCGTTGCCGGGGAAGAACGGCTCGCTCTTGGTCGGGATGGTGTTGACGTAGTCCGTGCTGCGCATCTCGGGCACGGCCACGCGCCGCTCCCGGGCCCGCTCGATCAGCCGCAGCATCAGATACCGGGCCCGCTCCCGGCCGCGTTCGTCGACGGCGGCGTCGAGGGAGTCGAGCCACTCCTGGGTTTCCTCGGGGTCGAAGTCAGGAACCTGACTCGGAAGGCCGCCAATGATGATCGGACTGCGATCGGATGCGGAAGCCACGCTGTTCCTTCGCTCGGAGGGCCACTTGTGCCGGGTGTCTGCGCCGATTCCCCATCGTGTACCTCACGGGGGCAATCGTCATCTGTACCGTGGGGTAACCGGTTCTCCCATGAGGATCGGGGGGCACGTTCATTCGAGTCTCGTACCCACACGTGGTTCCCAAATACGCAAACGGGGCAGATAGGTGTGGTGTACGTCACCTTCGGTCGGGGCGCCGCGTCTGGAGTTGCGGCGACACGGCCGGGATCGTCACCGTTTCGGCGGTCCTGGCGGCCGGGTACTTGCGCGATCCGTCCCGCCCGTGTGGACTACGGCCAATGCTTCGCGCACGCGCGTGGCTGAGACATTCACCAAGACATGATCAGGAGGCAACCCGTGAGCGCGACCGCGGACCACGCGGAGGAGCGGACGAACCCTGCCGTCAGGCTGGGGTTCCAGCCCGGGCAGGTGGTCCAGGAGATCGGCTACGACGACGATGTCGACCAGGAGCTCCGCGAGGCCATTGAGGGCGCCGTCGAGGGCGAGCTGGTGGACGAGGACTACGAGGACGTGGCCGATGCCGTCGTGCTGTGGTTCCGTGACGACGACGGCGACCTGACGGATGCGCTGGTGGATGCCACCACGTACATCGAGGAGGGTGGATCGATCCTCCTGCTGACGCCGAAGACCGGCCGTCCGGGGTACGTCGAGGCCAGCGACATTTCGGAAGCCGCGACGACGGCCGGACTGACGGCGTCCAAGAGCGTCAGCGTCGGAAAGGACTGGAGCGGCAGCCGACTGGCGACGCCCAAGGCCGCGAAGTCCAGGCGGTAGCCGGCCGGGCTCCGCACCACCCGACTCCGGACGGGCCGACCGCCGTCGGCCCGTCCGCGGGTCCGTGATGCTCCCTGCGTAGGGTGTTTCCAACGAACCATCCTCGGAAGGGACGAACACGACATGACGATCCAGGTCGGCGACAAGGCCCCCGACTTCGAACTGAAGGACAACCACGGCGCGAGCGTGCGGCTGTCCGACTTCCACGGCCGCAAGAACGTCGTGCTGCTCTTCTACCCCTTCGCCTTCACCGGCGTGTGCACCGGCGAGCTGTGCGAGGTGCGCGACAACCTGCCGCAGTTCACCGACCGCGACACCCAGGTGCTCGCCGTCTCCAACGACTCCATCCACACCCTGCGCGTCTTCTCCGAGCAGGAGGGTCTGGAGTACCCGCTGCTGTCCGACTTCTGGCCGCACGGCAACGTCTCGCGCGCCTACGGCGTCTTCGACGAGGACAAGGGCTGCGCCGTGCGCGGCACCTTCGTCATCGACCGGGAGGGCGTCGTGCGCTGGACCGTCGTCAACGGCCTGCCGGACGCCCGTGACCTGACCGAGTACGTGAAGGCGCTCGACACCCTGTGATTCCCCGGTCCCGGGGCCTGCGGACGGCGGGAACCCGTCACTAGGATCGAATCGTTGATCCGGCATCCACGCACTACCGACATCCACGCACTACGGGGCTCCCCGCCCCCGGACATCAATGGAGGACTCGTGGGAGTCAGCCTCAGCAAGGGCGGCAATGTTTCGCTGACCAAGGAGGCCCCCGGCCTGACCGCGGTCATCGTCGGTCTGGGGTGGGACATCCGCACCACGACCGGTACCGACTTCGACCTCGACGCCAGCGCGCTGCTGCTGAACAGCAGCGGCAAGGTCGCGAGCGACGCGCACTTCATCTTCTTCAACAACCTGAAGAGCCCGGACGGATCGGTCGAGCACACCGGCGACAACACCACCGGTGAGGGCGAGGGCGACGACGAGCAGATCAAGATCAACCTCGCCACCGTCCCCGCCGACATCGAGAAGATCGTCTTCCCGGTGTCGATCTACGACGCCGAGAACCGCCAGCAGTCCTTCGGGCAGGTGCGCAACGCGTTCATCCGCGTCGTCAACCAGGCGGGCGAGGCCGAGATCGCGCGCTACGACCTGAGCGAGGACGCCTCCACGGAGACGGCCATGGTCTTCGGCGAGCTGTACCGGCACGGCGCGGAGTGGAAGTTCCGCGCCATCGGCCAGGGCTACGCGTCCGGTCTGCGCGGCATCGCCCAGGACTTCGGCGTCAACGTCTGAGTCGTCCGGGGGTCCGGGGCCACGGCCTCGATCGTCCGGCGGGGCCACCGTCTCGACCGTCCGGCGCCGCACGGTTCGCGTGCGGCGCCGGACGCGCAGGAAACCCAAGAACCATCACCCGGGGAGGGACCATCACCATGGGCGTCACGCTTGCCAAGGGCGGCAACGTCTCCCTGTCCAAGGCCGCACCGAACCTCACGCAGGTGCTCGTCGGCCTCGGCTGGGACGCGCGTTCCACCACAGGAGCACCTTTCGACCTCGACGCCAGCGCACTGGTGTGCAGCAGCGGCCGGGTACTGGGCGACGAGTGGTTCGTCTTCTACAACCAGCTCAAGAGCCCGGACGGCTCGATCGAGCACACCGGCGACAATCTGACCGGTGAGGGCGAGGGCGACGACGAGTCGGTACTGGTCGACCTCTCCAAGGTGCCCGACCGGTGCGACAAGATCGTCTTCCCGGTCTCGATCCACCTGGCCGACGAGCGCGGCCAGACCTTCGGCCAGATCAGCAACGCCTTCATCCGGGTCGTCAACCAGGCGGACGGACAGGAACTCGCCCGCTACGACCTGAGCGAGGACGCCTCCACGGAAACCGCGATGATCTTCGGCGAGCTCTACCGCTACCAGGGCGAGTGGAAGTTCCGTGCAGTGGGGCAGGGGTACGCGTCGGGGCTTCGGGGCATCGCTCTAGACTTCGGAGTCAACGTTTCGTAAAGCCGAGTACGGCGCGGGGGAGCCCCTCCCCCCAGACTTCGTCTGGGAGGTACCCCCAACACACGATTGGGTAGCCAGTGCTTCTGAAAACCTTCGGCTGGTCGTTCGCGGTCACCGCGCTCGGCCTGGTCGCGGCGGTCTTCTACGGGGGGTGGACCGCCTTCGGTATCGTGGCGATCCTCTCCATCCTGGAAATCTCGCTGTCCTTCGACAACGCGGTGGTCAACGCCGGGATCCTGAAGAAGATGAACGCCTTCTGGCAGAGGATCTTCCTCACCGTCGGCATCCTCATCGCCGTCTTCGGCATGCGCCTGGTCTTCCCGGTCGTGATCGTGGCGGTCAGCGCCCAGCTCGGACCGATCGAAGCCGTCGACCTCGCGCTCACCAACAAGGACCGCTACCAGGAGCTGGTGACGGACGCCCATCCGTCGATCGCGGCCTTCGGCGGCATGTTCCTGCTGATGATCTTCCTCGACTTCGTCTTCGAGGACCGGGAGATCAAGTGGCTGGGCTGGCTGGAGCGCCCGCTGGCCAGGCTCGGCAAGGTCGACATGCTGTCGGTCTGCATCGCCCTGATCGTGCTGCTCATCTCCTCCATCACCTTCGGCGCCCACGCCCACCAGCACGGCGGCACCCATGCCGACAAGGCCGAGACGGTGCTGCTCGCGGGCATCGCCGGTCTGATCACCTACATGATCGTCGGCGGCCTCTCCGGCTACTTCGAGGACAGACTCGAAGAGGACGAGGAACGCGAGCACGAGGAGGAAGAGGCGGCCGAGCGCGCGGGCAAGCCCAAGTCGGCGGTCAAGCTGGCCGGCAAGGCCGCGTTCTTCATGTTCCTGTACCTGGAGGTGCTGGACGCGTCCTTCTCCTTCGACGGGGTCATCGGCGCCTTCGCCATCACCAACGACATCGTCCTGATGGCCCTCGGCCTGGGCATCGGCGCCATGTACGTCCGGTCGCTGACCGTCTACCTGGTCCGCCAGGGCACCCTCGACGACTACGTCTTCCTGGAGCACGGCGCGCACTACGCCATCGGCGCCCTCGCCGCCATCCTCCTGGTGACCATCCAGTTCCAGATCAACGAGATCATCACCGGCCTGGTCGGCGTGGTCCTGATCGGCTGGTCCTTCTGGTCCTCGGTGCGCCGCAACCGCGCACTCGCGGCGGCCGGGGAAGAGGGCGACCAGGAGAAGGTGGAAATCCCCTCCGGGGTGTGAAAGGCGTCCTCTCCCGGGCCGGGTCCGCTCCCGGTGCTCCCGCTCCCGTGGTGTGAACACGGCCCGGGTGAGGAACGCTCTGAGCGGGGCGGGCCATGAGGACGACTCCTCGGAGCCGCCCCGACGGCGGCCGAGTGAAGGTGGGGCGGCAATGGGCTTCTTCGACGGACTGCGGCGGGGCCGCGAGTTCGATTTCGACTCGGGCAGCGCGGCGACCAACTCCATCCAGCTGACCAAACGCAACGGCGAGATCTCGCTGACCAAGCAGGGCGCCGCCACCGGCCATCTGCGGGTCAACCTCACCTGGCGGATGCGGACCTCGGACATCATGGGCGAGCATCGCGAGAGCCTGCTGCGGCATCCCTTCAAGGCGCTCAAGCCCCCCGAGGTCGTCGGCCACAGCCAGAGCATGGTCAATGTCGACCTCGACCTCGGCTGCCTCTACGAACTCCAGGACGGCACCCGCGGGGTCGTCCAGCCGCTCGGCGGCCTCCTGGGCAACGTCAACGCCCCGCCGTACGTCAAACTCAGCGGCGACGACCGGTTCGGCTCGGCCTCCGGCGAGACGATCTACGTCAACCTCGACCACCGGGACGCCATCAAACGCCTCCTGCTCTTCGCCTACATCTACGACCAGACGCCCGCCTTCGACCGGACGCAGGCCATCGTCACCCTCTACCCGAGCAACGGCCCCCGCATCGAGATAAACCTCGACGAACGCCACCCCCAGGCCCGCTCCTGCGCCGTGGTGCTGATCGAGAACGTCAAGGGCGAGATCTTCGTCCGCCGCGAGGTGAAGTTCGTGTACGGCTTCCAGGGAGAGCTGGACCGGTTGTACGGGTGGGGCCTTCAGTGGGGCCGCGGGTACAAGAGCAAGGCGTAGCCGCAGGGCCGGTCTCCGGGCCCCGGCGTCCCCGGCGCGGCTACCGGCCGACGAACTGCGGTCCCTGCGGTGGCAGCCGGAAGTCCGGGTCGGGCGTCCCGGCGGCCGGCGGCGGATAGCCGTAGCCGGACTGCGCGCCGGCGACCCCCGCGGCGGCGGGCGCCTGCGGATAGCCGTACCCGGGCCGTGCGTCCGGCTGCGGGTAGCCGTAGGCCGGCTGGAGCGGCGGCGGCTGCTGCGGATATCCGTACGCGGGCTGCGCCGGTATCCCCGCGGGCTGCTCGGGCGGCAGCGGCCGGGAGGCGCCCGGGAGGGGCTGGACCGTCGTCGGCTCCTCGGGACGGACCACCGGTGGGCCGGACTGGTCGGGCACGGAGGGGGCGGGCTCGCCGGCGACCGCCTCGGGGAGAGGGGCCGGCATGCGCTCGTCCACCGCCTCCGACTCGTCCACCGAGATGCCGAAGTCGGTCGCGAGGCCCTTGAGCCCGTTGGAGTAGCCCTCGCCCAGCGCCCGGAACTTCCAGCCCTCCCCGCGCCGGTACAGCTCACCGCAGATCAGCGCCGTCTCCCGGCCCGTCTCCGGCTTGACGTCGAAGTACGCCAGCGGCTCCGCGTCGGCGTCCGCGGCGTCGTACAGCACGATGCGCAGGGACCTGACCCGGTCGAAGGGGACGCCGTCCGCCGAGGCGACCAGCAGGACGCGGCCCACCGAGGGCTCGACCCCGGACAGGTCTGTCTGGATCGTGTCGGTCAGGCCCTCGGGGACCCGCTTCTTGCCGAGCCGCCAGACCTGGCCGGAAGGATGCCGGGGCTGGTTGTAGAAGACGAAGTCCTCGTCGGAACGCACACGATCGTCCGGACCCAGCAGCAGCGCGGAGGCGTCGACGTCGGGCACCCCCTGCCCGGGGGTCCAGCGCAGCACGGCGCGTACCGTGGTGGCTTGCAGCGGGACGTTCGATCCCTTCAGCATCGCGTGCGTCATGCCGTCATCCTGCCTTCTCGGTCCTGGTCACGACAACGCGGGGGCGGGAACTCCGCTCGTGTCCGTTCGCCCCGGTCGCCGTCGCCGACACGGCCGGGTTACCTGGAATTCATGCCCGGTGGGAACCGCCGACACGGATACGTACGTACTATTACCGGCCACCTTCGGTGGTTCACCGGTTGCCCAGACACCACGGGGGAGTTCACATGCGTCATTTTGGACAGATGCCTCCATATGTGCGCAGGCGTCTCTTCCACCAGGAGCCCTGCTCCTTCACGGCGGACTCCCCGGCCCGGCTGCTGTCCGCCGCCCTGGGCGCCACGCTCTACAGCCCGGCCACCCGGCCCAGACTCGCCGACGACATCCTCAAGCAGGCCGCGGCCGGTGTGGTGTCGATGGTGCTGTGCCTGGAGGACTCGATCGACGACGCCGACGTACCGCTCGGCGAGGAGAATCTCGTCCGCCGGCTCACGGACCTGGCGAAACGTTCCGACACGGACATCCCGCTGCTGTTCGTGCGGGTCCGCACCCCCGAGCAGATACCCGACCTGATACGGCGCCTCGGCCCCGCCGCGCGGCTGCTGTCCGGATTCGTACTGCCGAAGTTCACCGAGGAACGCGGCATCCCCTTCCTGGAGGCGCTCGCCGCCGCCGAGGCCTCCAGCGGCCGCAGGCTCTTCGCCATGCCCGTGCTGGAGTCCCCCGACCTGCTGTACCGGGAGACCCGCGTGCAGACGCTGGAGGGCATCCACCGCGCCGTCGGCAAGTACCGCGACCGCGTCCTCGCCCTGCGCCTCGGCGTGACCGACTTCTGCTCCTCCTACGGGCTGCGCAGAGGCCCCGACATGACGGCCTACGACGTCCAGATCGTCGCCTCCGTGATCGCCGACGTGGTGAACATGCTCGCCCGTGCCGACGGCACCGGGTTCACGGTGACCGGGCCGGTGTGGGAGTACTTCCGCGTCCAGGAGAGGATGTTCAAACCGCAGCTGCGGCAGAGCCCCTTCCTGGAGGGGGAGGCCGTCGAACTGCGCCAGAAGCTGATCGAGCACTCCATGGACGGCCTGCTGCGCGAGATCTCCCTGGACCACGCCAACGGACTGCTGGGCAAGACCTGCATCCACCCCTCGCACGTACTGCCCGTGCACGCGCTGTCCGTGGTCAGCCACGAGGAGTTCAGCGACGCCCAGGACATCCTGCGGCCCGAACGCTGCGGCGGGGGTGTGATGAGGTCGGCCTACACGAACAAGATGAACGAGGTGAAGCCGCACCGGGCCTGGGCCGAGCGGACGATGCTGCGTGCGGAGGCCTTCGGGGTGGCCAACGAGGACGTCGGCTTCGTGGAACTGCTCGCCGCCGGCCTGGGCGACTGAACCCGGCCCGGCCGGCCGGACAGGGAAGACTTATGGCCGACGACGCGGTGGACAACGGGAGGCACGAGTACATGAGCGAGAGGGCGCACGCCGAGGGGCGGGCCGGGGTCTGGTCCGGCAGCTGGGTCGCCGAGCGGCTGGGCGTCGAACTCGCCGGCGACGACACACTCACCGGCATGCTGGGGCTCGCCCTGCGCCGCAACCCCAGGCGGGCGCACCTGCTCGTCTCGAACGTGCTCGGCAAGCACGTCCCGCAGTCGCCCTCCGTCGTGTACGGCCACGGCCTCGCCCTCGGCCGGCGCGTGCGCGACCTGCTCGGCGCGCGGGAGGCCGAACGCGCGGTCGTCCTCGGCTACGCGGAGACCGCCACCGGACTCGGCCACTCGGTCGCCGACGGCCTGGGCCCCGCCCCGTACCTGCACTCCACCCGCCGCCCGGTCGTCGGCGTCCCCCGGGCGGGCGGCTTCGAGGAGTCCCACTCGCACGCCACCTCCCACCTCCTGCTGCCCGAGGATCCCGCGCTGCTGGCCGGCGACGGGCCGCTGGTCCTCGTCGACGACGAGTTCTCCACCGGCAACACGGTGCTCAACACCGTCCGCGCCCTGCACGAGCGCTACCCCCGCGAGCGGTACGTGGTGGTGGCCCTGGTCGACATGCGCACCCCCGCCGACGCCGGCCGGCTGGACGACTTCGCCCGCGAGATCGGCGCCCGCGTGGACCTGGTCACCTCCGCCTCGGGCACGGTCCGCCTGCCACCGGGCGTCCTGGAAAAGGGCCAGGCCCTGGTCGCCCGCTACGAGACGGCGCGCTCCGGCGTCGCCCCCGCTCTCCCCGACGAGTCCGCCCCGGTGCCGGCCGGGGCCGTCGCGCGGGTGGAGCTGGGCTGGCCGCAGGGCGTTCCCGACGGCGGGCGGCACGGGTTCACGGCCGGTCAGCGGGGGCTGCTGGAGAGCGCGCTGCCCGGCATGGCGGCCCGGGTCGCCGAGGCGCTGCCCGCCGGCGTCCGGCGCGTGCTCGTCCTCGGGTTCGAGGAGCTGATGTACGCGCCCCTGCGGCTCGCCCACGCGCTGGAGCGGACCGTCGACGCCGACGTGCGCTACTCCACCACCACCCGCTCACCCGTCCTCGCGGTCGACGACCCCGGCTACGCCATACGCACCCGCCTGGTCTTCCCCGCGCACGACGACCCGGCCGACGGCCCAGGCGAGCGCTACGCCTACAACGTCGCGGGCGCCGGTTTCGACGCCGTGGTCGCCGTCGTCGACTCGGCCGCCGACACCCCCGCACTGCACGCCCCGGACGGACTGCCGGCCCGGCTCGCCGCCCACGTCCCGCACGTCCTGCTCGCGGTCGTCCCGTCGTACGTCCCCGAAAGGCCCTCCATGCTGCCCGAGCCCCTGCGCGGCCCCGACTTCTCCTCGTACGCGCCCGACGAGGTCGGCTGGCTGCTCCAGGACCTCTCGGACGTGACGCTGGAGGCGCCGACCGAGGAGCGCGAGGAGGCGATCCAGAGCGGCGGCGCGCACTACGCGGAGTCGCTGCCCGTGGAGTACCAGCCCAGCGAGCAGTACCAGGAGCTGTTCCACGCGGCGCTGCACACCTCGGCGGCCCGGCTGGCGCGCGCCGTCGGCGCCGTCACCGAGATCGTGCTCGCCGAGCGGTCACCGCGCCCCGTCCTGGTCTCCCTCGCCCGCGCGGGCACCCCCGTCGGCGTCCTGATGCGCCGCTGGGCGCGCTTCCGCCACGGCCTGGACCTGCCGCACTACGCGGTGTCGATCGTCCGGGGCCGCGGCATCGACGCCAACGCGCTGCGCTGGCTGGCCGCCCACCACGACCCCGCCAACGTCGTCTTCGTCGACGGCTGGACCGGCAAGGGCGCCATCACCCGCGAACTCACCGCCGCCCTGCGCGACTTCGAGACCTCGGACGGCGTCACCGGCTTCGATGCGGAGATCGCCGTACTGGCCGACCCGGGTTCCTGCGTCCGCACCTACGGCACCCGCGACGACTTCCTCATCCCCTCCGCCTGCCTCAACTCCACCGTCTCCGGCCTGATATCGCGCACCGTGCTGCGCGCCGACCTGGTCGGCCCGCACGACTTCCACGGCGCGAAGTTCTACCGCGAACTCGCCGGCGTCGACCTCTCCCCGGCCTTCCTCGACGCCGTCTCCGCCCGCTTCACGGAGGTCACCGACACGGTCGACGCCCAGGCCAAGGAGCTGCTGTCCGCCGACCGCACCCCCACCTGGCAGGGCTGGGCCGCCGTCGAGCGCATCAGCGAGGAGTACGGCATCCACGACGTGAACCTCGTCAAGCCCGGCGTCGGCGAGACCACCCGGGTGATGCTGCGCCGCGTGCCGTGGAAGGTGCTGGCCCGCGCCGGCGCCGGCGCCGACCTGGACCACGTACGTCTGCTCGCCCGGCAGCGTGGCGTACCCGTCGAGGAGGTCGACGGCCTGCCCTACACCTGCGTCGGACTGATCCACCCCCAGTACACGCGGGGCGCGACCGGCGCCGACGGCAGGGCGGTGGCGCTGTGACGCCGGTGCTCGTCGCCAGCGACCTCGACCGCACGCTCATCTACTCGGCGGCGGCGCTCGGACTGACCATGCCCGACCTGCGGGCACCCCGGCTGCTGTGCGTCGAGGTCTACGAGAGCAGGCCGCTGTCCTACATGACCGAGACGGCCGCCGCGCTGCTGACCGAACTCGGTGACAGGGCGGTCTTCGTGCCGGCCACCACCCGGACCCGCAAGCAGTACCAGCGCGTCAACCTGCCCGGCCCCCCGTCGAAGTACGCGATCTGCGCCAACGGCGGCCACCTGCTGGTGGACGGCGTCTCCGACCCCGACTGGCACACGCGGGTGACCGCACGGCTGGCCGACGAGTGCGCCTCGCTGGCCGAGATCCGCGACCACCTGGTGAGCACCGCCGACCCGCTGTGGGTGCGCAAGCACCGGGTCGCCGAGGACCTCTTCGCCTACCTCGTCATCGAGCGCGAACTGCTGCCCGAGGACTGGGTCAAGGAACTCGCCGCGTGGGCCGAGAACCGCGGCTGGACCGTGTCCCTCCAGGGTCGCAAGGTCTACGCCGTCCCCAAGCCGCTCACCAAGAGCGCGGCCCTGCGCGAGATCGCCCGCCGCACCGGCGCCGACCTCACCCTCGCCGCGGGCGACTCCCTCCTCGACGCCGACCTGCTGCTCGCCGCCGACCGGGGATGGCGCCCCGGCCACGGCGAGCTGGCCGACGCCGACTGGACGGCTCCGGCGATCGGCGCCCTGCCCGAGCGCGGGGTGCTGGCCGGCGAGCGGATCCTGCGGGAGTTCCTGCGCGCGACGAGCCCGGCTCGCTGACCCCGCCCTCCGCCGGGCCGGTCGTGCCGGTCGCGCCGGGGGTCAGCCGCAGCAGCCCCCGCCGCAGCAACCGCCTCCGCCGCCGCCCGACGAGGGCGCCTGGGCGGGCGCGGAGGCCGAGCCGCCGACCGCGACCGTCGACAGCAGCTTCACCGTGTCGTCGTGGCCCGCCGGGCAGGCGGCGGGAGCGGAGGACTCGGCCATGGGACGGCTCAGTTCGAAGGTGTCGCCGCAGCTTCGGCAGCGGTACTCGTAGCGAGGCATGCCCACAGGTTAGCGGCCCGGCCGGTTCAGTGGCCCGCCCCGCGTTCCTCCCGGATCCGGCTGACCACGTCCGTCGCCGTCTGCCGGACCGCCTCCGTCTCGGTCAGGAAGTGCCAGTAGTCCGGGTGCCGGCCCTCCAGCGTGCCGATCGCCCGCTCCAGCCGGGCCACCGCCTCGTCCAGCGGGCGCGCGTGCCGGGGCTCGGGGGTGTGGCGGCCCGCCATGGCCAGGCGTTGGGCGTCACGGATCGCGAAGCGGGTCCGCTCGATCTCCTGCTGCTGGTCCTTCTGCACGGCGTTCAGCCTGCGCAGCCGGTCACCGGCCGCCGAGACGGCCTCGTCGGTCGAGTTGAGCAGCGCGCGCACCGTCGACAGCAGGGCGGTCGCGTCGGGCCAGCGCTGTTCGTCGCGGGCGGTCCGGGCCTCGGCCAGCTTCCGCTCGGCCTTGCGGACCGATTCGGCGGCCTGGTCCGGCACCTGCTGGAGATCCTGCCAGCAGGCGGCGGTGAACCGGCGCCGCAGCTCGCTCAGGATCGGCTCGACCTGTGCGGCGCGGGTGGTCAGGGCCTGGGCGCGGGTGCGCAGCGAGACCAGCCGGTTGCCGGTCTCGGCGGCGCGTTCGGGCAGCCGTTCCGCCTCGGCGCGCACCGACTCGGCCTCGCGGATGACCCGCTCGGCCCGCTCCAGGGTCTGCGGCACGCCGTGCTGTCCCGCGCCCTGGTTCAGCCGGGTCAGCTCGGGGCCGAGGGCGGCGAGCCGGGCGGCGAGGTCGTCCGCCCTCAGCCCGGACCCCCGGGCCGTGTCCAGCGCGTTGGAGGCGGCGAGCAGGGCCTGCCGGGCGCGTTCGACGGCGGGCGCCAGCCGGGCCAGCTGGGTCTCGGCCTTGCCGAGCAGCGGGCCGAGACCCTCGGCGAAGCGGTCCAGTTCCTGCTTGACCCGGGTCAGTTCGGTCTTCGCGGCGGTCAGCTCGGTGCGGGCGCCGGCGGCGGCCGACGCCTCCAGGTCGTCCCGGTCCAGGTCGTGCGCGTCGACGGCCTCGATGTACTGGTGGCTGACCTCGTCGATGCGCCGGCCGAGTGCCTCGAAGTCGGTGACCGCGCGCCGGGCGGCGGGGGAGGAGTCGACGGCGGCGATCGTCTCTATCGAGATCCGCAGCTCCCGCTGGGCGGTGTCCAGCTCGTAGAAGGCGGCCGCGGCGTCGTCCTTCGCGGCCTGGGCCTCCGCCCGCTGGCTCTCGGCCCGCCCGCCGAACCAGCGCCGGGTGCCGCCCCCGGCGAACGCGGCGGGCAGCGCGAGCGCCACGAGGAGCGGCAGACCCATCAGGGTGAGCACGTCCCGGGCGGCTTCGGGCAGGCGGTGGCGCGAGTGGTGCGGCGGGCGCTGCGCGCGCGGCACCATCGGCGAGTACGGCTGCGATGGTGTCGCCGTCACATCCCTCTCCCGTGTCGTCCGTCCTGCCCGGGTACATTGTCCCACCCGTTGAGGACGAACACACGGGCCGGTCAGTTCGCTGTTCGGACCGTAATGCCGCCGTCACCGCTTCGCGCCTTCACCACATGGGCGCTGGCCTCGTCCCGGGGCACCGAAACGTCGACCCGGCCGTCACCGGTGTCGGTCGACACCTTGTACGTGGCCCGGGGCAGGGTGATGGTCACGGAGCCGTCGTCGGTGCGGGAGTCCACCAGGTCCGGGACGGTGCCGAGGTCGAGCCGGACCGAGCCGTCGCCGGTGCGGGCGGTCACCCGGCGGGAGGAGACCTCCGCGCGCAGGGCCCCGGCGCCGGTGTGCAGCACCAGCGGCCCGGAGGAGTCGGTGACGTGCACCGCTCCGTCTCCGGTGCGGATGTCGAGCGCGTCCTCGAACCCCCGCGCCCGTACGCTGCCGTCCCCGTCCTTCACCTTGACCGCGATGCCGCGCGGCACCTCGATACGGTGCTTGGCGGAGCAGTCGGCGACCATTCCGGAGCAGTGCATCCGCAGCGCCAGCCGGTCGCCGTCCATCTTCCAGCTCACGTCGGGGCCGGAGCCGAAAGTGACCTTCCCGGAGAACCAGCGGGTGACCCGGACCTCGCCGGACGTGTGGTCGTCCGAGGCGATGATCTCCAGTTCGGAGTCGTCGGAGTCGACGGTGAGCGTGTCGCCGGTCAGGGCGAAGGACCGGTGATCGGGGTCCGTGTCGTCCGTGGCGGAGGAACACGCGCCGAGCCCCGCGACGAGAACGGCGGCGACACCGGCGGCGGCGAGCGCGCGGGCAGGAGCGGTACGGGCGGACATGACGATCTCCCCCTGGAGCGGACGACGAGGTGCCGCGCCCGGAGCCCTTCCCGACGAGGCTCCCCGACCGTACTGAGCAGGGGCCCGCCCCGGGGATCCGGACCGCTACCGGATGCGGGGTGGGGTTAACCCCCGGGCGGGGCACCGGCGTCCGCGCGTTTGCCGGGCAGTGCCCCGGGCCATGTAGGCTGTCCACTCGTCCTGGGTGCGTAGCTCAGGGGTAGAGCGCCTGCCTTACAAGCAGGATGTCGGCGGTTCGAAACCGTCCGCGCCCACCACAGGCCAGAGGCCCCCCGCATGATCCGCGGGGGGCCTCCGTGCGTTCCTCGTCATCATGGGGGTCGGCCGGGCTCGGTACGGCGGCCTCAGCATCAGGGGTCGGCCGAGGCCTCGCCGATGTCACCCGCCCCATCCCTCTGGACGCCCTCGATCGGATGCGGGCCGCCTGCGGACTTGTGACCGCGCTCGCCGGGCTGGTCGTCGGCTGCCTGCGGATTCAGGCTGCCGGGTATGTGGGCACTCGCCGCGCCTGCGGCTTGTGGGCGGGTGCGTTCTCGGCGGCGGCCGGGTGGGGGACGTTCACCATCGGTGTGGTGCTGGGGTCCGGTAGGGGTGACCCGCCTGCGCCGCACCTGAGAAAGAGGCGTTGATGGTGGGGCTGCTGTCGTGGACTCAGAGTCGGGCTACGGACCGGAGGGCGGACTTCACTGCTTTCGCGGATCGCCTCGACAGGGGGGTGAAGGAGGAGCGGAAGCTGCTGACGCGCGCTTGCCTTGATCTCTTTCAGTGGGCCCGGCGTGTGGGTCCGCACACGCCGACCGGTCCGGTGCCGGAGCCCCCGCAAGACCTCGGCCTCACACCCTGGCGATGAGCACGGCCCGCCTTCCTCCGGGAGGGGGCCGCTTTCGTGCGTCCAGGGGCTACTCGGGAGGGCGGTTGTACGAGTCGAGCGTGGCCTTCGCTGTCGACGTGTCCAGGAGTCGCAGCTCCCACGGTCCCGTGTTCACGTCGAACTCCTTGCCGAACCCCACCCACTTGCCGGCCATGCGGCGGCCGGTCGGCTCGGCCAGCATCTGGAGGGCGCCGAAGTAGCGGGCGCCCCGGTAGTAGCCCTCGCTGGACGTCTGCTCGGTCCACGTGCCGGTGACGGTGCTGCCCTCCACCTGGAGGTCGAGGGTGAGCGGACTGTCGGGGTTCAAGGAGGCGCCGGGCAGGCTGCGGCCGGTGAGCCGGTTGCCGTGCTGGAGCAGGACTACGTGGTGCTTGCCGGTGAAGACTGCGTTGTCCCGCCCGCTGGAGACGTACTCGTAGGTGGAGAGCCATACCCCGGAGTAGTTCCCCCGCGGCGCCGTCTGCGGGGCCGGCGCGCCGTTCGCCGCGGGTACGCCGACGGGCGAGTCCTGGAGATCGTGACCGCCGCGCCCGTCCTCGGAGATCCGGGCGAGCGTCGCGGGCGGGAACCCCAGCGACTCCATGGGCAGGCCGGTCACGGCCTCCAGCGCACGGGCGTACACGGGGCGGGGGGCGGCAGTCGTGCCCGACTCCCAGCGCTGCACGAGCCGCTTGGAGGCGTCGTTGGGCTGTCCGGCCCGCTGACCGGCGTCGCGGATGGCGCGGGCGAGTTCGTCCTGGGACATGAGCAGACCCATGCGGACCGCTCGGAGGGTTCCGTTCGGAGTGGCCATGTGATCGACGGTAGCTCCACCTCGGATGGAATGACACCGAAATGACGCCCGGTGAGGCGTCGCAGTGACGCCCCGTCCGCCGTCGCGCGTCCGCCTTGGAGGAGTTGAAATGTCGCACCGTACCGGCACTGCCGCCGCGATGGCAGCACCGCCGCCCGTCCTCAGCGTGCCGCCTGCGGTCGTGGAGATCCTTGCGCTCCCCCCGCTCCGCACGCTCACCGACGACCAGGCCCGTGGCGCCGTCTGCGTCTGGGGCACCGGGCGGCTCAACGCCGAGAACGCCGTCGACCTCGGCGAGCGCACCGGGCACGCCGACCGGTCCGGTGCCGGAGCCCCCGCAAGACCTCGGCCTCACACCCTGGAGATGAGCACGGCCCGCTCTCCTTCTTCGGGAGGGCAGGGCCGTTTCGTCATGTCTGGGGTACGGCGATGTTCGGAAGTGGCATGCTCCGGCTCCACAGTTCTTCGGCATGCTCGGAGAACCGGTCGAACAGCCCGCCGCGTTCGTGCCTGCGCACGTGCATCAGCGGCGAGTCGTGGCCGACGAGGCGCGCCAGGTGGGGTGTGATCAGGGCCTGGTCGTCGAAACGAAAGACGGACAGGGACACGTGGGACATCGCGTCCTCGGCAGCCGAGTAGCGCACCTCGATCTGCGTATCGGCCAGCTTGGCCAGCTCATCGAGGGACATATGGATGCGGGTCGACACTGTGAGCGCCACGCCCTCGATGGCCTCGCGCTGCCTGGTGACGTCGCCGTCGGGGTCGCCGAGCAGGAAACGGACCCGACACCCGGCCGCCGCCTTCTGCCGCAGCGTCGCCGCGATCGCCGGCACCTGGGTCCACAGGAAGTAGTTGGTGTACCCGGCGAAGAGCAGTTCATCGGACGCGTTGGCGATCAGCTCTGCCCAGGTTGTCGACGGGCAGGCCGACCGGTACGGGTAGGTCCGGACGACTTCACGGTCCCCGCCCGTCTTCAGCCGGTCCCTGACGGCCTTGGGCCACAGCATGTCTGCCTCAACTCCCAGCGCCTGCGAGGCGTCTTCCCGATTCCTTGCGTGCGGGATCAGCTCGTCGTCGGCGATCCAGCGTTCCACTGTCTTGCCCGAGACCCCGACGCGCAGCGCCAGTTGCCTCGGCGACATCCCGGCGGAATCCATAGCTGATCGTAAGGCCGTATTCAAGGCTCCCCCTGCGGACGTTTGGACGCTTTCGACGCTAGCGCCCTAACGGCACACATGTCTGCAAGGTGACGCCGATTAGGGCCTGATGGGGCATCACGATGGGACCAAAGACCCCGGCGACCGCACGGCCGGCCCCCGGGGGCGTCCGTCTTGGAGGAGTTGAAATGTCGCACCGTACCGGCACTGCCGCCGCGATGGCAGCACCGCCGCCCGTCCTCAGCGTGCCGCCTGCGGTCGTGGAGATCCTCGCGCTCCCCCCGCTCCGCACGCTCACCGACGACCAGGCCCGTGGCGCCGTCTGCGTCTGGGGCACCGGGCGGCTCAACGCCGAGAACGCCGTCGACCTCGGCGAGCGCACCGGGCACGCCGACCGCCGCTGGTTCCCCCGCGCCTGCCGGCAGCATGTGGCCGGCCGAGCGCACCGGGCCCTGCTCATCCACGCCCCGACGTGCGACGACTGCCGGACGAAGCCGGCCGACGGCCGGCCCGTACCGTGCCGGACCGCGCGCGCTCTGTACCGCCTCGCCAGGGATGGCCGTCGATGACGATCTGCGCACGCTGTGACGAGCCGATTGAGGGCGAGCCGGAGAAGGTCGTGCCGGACTCGCCGTCCGCCGCGGCCGAGGTTCTCATTCATCCCGGCTACTGCGAGTCTGCGCCGCGGCAGACCTACCCGGCCGGGAGCGAGCGCTGAAGATTTCCGCCGGGGCGGGGGTTTGGAGGCGTTGCGCATCAGCGGGCGGGTGGCCGTCCCAACCGTCAGGCGTCCTCGGGCGGGGTCTCCTGGGCGTGTTTCAGCCTTGATCGGGCGTGGACCTGGTCGGGGCCGGTGATCTGCGACCAGTAGCGGTGGGTGCTGACGAACACGGCCAGCTCGCGCTCGCGCTGCCGGAGCTTTTCGACCTCGGCCTGCTCGTCCGCCGACCAGCCGGGGGAGGCCGGGCGCTCGACCTTCCGCCAGCCGTTGTCGTCGCTGAAACCGTCGAGCGGCTCGACGGACCAGGGAAGTCTCTTCAGCAGGGCCGACAGCTCGGCCCGGACCTGATGCAGTTCCTCCTGACCGGCGAGGAGGTCACTGGGGAAGTCATAGGTCGTAGCCACACCGCAATGATACGCCTGTTCGATTTTTAGCCGCATGTTCTCCTCGCCGGTTCACGCGAAAGGGTCGGCTGTCAGACCCTTGGCCTACCGTCGAAGACATGGCGAACGTGGACGAGTGGCTCGGCGAGGACGACGGGGACGGCGTGCGGGTGAGGCTGGTTCCCTGGGGTGAGGGGGACCTGTGGCTGCTGCGCGAGACCAACAGCCCGGAGATGACCGCGCACCTGGGCGGCCCGGAGACCGAGGAGCGGCTCGCGGACCGGCACCGGAGATACACCGGGCTGGAGCGCGGGCGGATGTACCGGGTGACCCTCGCGGACGGCGGCGAGAGTGTCGGCTCGATCGGGTACTGGCAGCGGACCTGGCGCGGCGAGGAGGTCTGGGAGACCGGGTGGGCGGTGCTGCCCGGGTTCCAGGGCCGCGGGCTGGCCGTACGGGCGGCCCGTGCCGTGCGGGAGGCGGCCCGCGCCGCCGGGACCCACCGGTATCTGCACGCGTTCCCGAGCGTCGGCCACGCCGCCTCCAACGCGGTCTGCCGCGGGGCCGGGTTCACCCTGCTCGGGCAGGCCGACTTCGAGTATCCGAAGGGCCACTGGATCAGGTCGAACGACTGGCGGGTCGACCTGGAGAGAGGAGACTGACCCCATGTGCCGCAGCATCAAGACACTGCGTCCGCCCGCGCTGGCCGAGGAGGCCACCGAGGACGAGATCAGGGCCGCCGCCCTGCAGTACGTACGCAAGGTCTCCGGTTTCCGCGCGCCGGCCGCGCACAACCGCGAGGTCTTCGAACAGGCCGTGGAGGCCGTCACCGCGGCCACGGCCGAACTGCTCGCGGGCCTGGAGATACGGGGCGGCACCGGCACCCGCCACGCCTCCTGACACCCCCGTGCTACGAGACCCCCGTGCTACGAGGCCTCCGTGCTACGAGGCCTCCGTGCTACGAGGCCTCCGTGGCGCGGGGCTGGCGGCGCATCAGGAAGCCCGCACCCGCCCCCGCGCCGAAGAGCGCCGCCAGGGACACCCCCGTCGCCAGCCAGGACGCGCCCAGCCAGTGGGCGCCGAAGTAGCCGAGGGCGACGCTGTAGGCGGCCCAGGCCAGGCCGGCGAGGGCCGACCAGGGGAGGAACTCGCGGATCCGGTGGTGGGCCGTGCCCGCGACGAGGGAGACGACCGAGCGCCCGGCCGGCGCGAAGCGGGCCAGTACGACGAGGGCGCCGCCGCCTCGCGCCAGGGCGCCCCCGAGGCGTTCCTGCGCCGTGGTCAGCCGGCGGGAGCGGGCGATCGCCCGGTCCAGGCGCGGTCCGCCGCGCCAGGCGAGGCGGTAGACCGCGAGGTCGCCGAGGACGGAGGCGGTCGCCGCGCACAGCGTCAGGACCAGGATGTCGGGCACGTCGTGCGGCACCCGCCCGGCGGCGGCCGCGCCCGAACCCGCGGCCGCCGCCGTGGCCGCCGTGATCACCAGGACACCGCTCGGCAGCACCGGCAGGAAGATGTCGAGGAGTACCGACACGGCCACCAGCGCATAGATCCATGGGCTGCTGACCAGCGAACCGATACTCCCGAGACTGTCGACCACACAAACTCCCCAATGTCCCCCGTGGGCCAGACCTTGCCGCGAGACGCGGGGGCGACAGGAGCGGCCGATGACACAGCCATACAGCGTACGCCCGGAGTGTGACAGAGGGTTCACGGGGGGCTTGTGTGTTCGCCGCGGGGTGTTCACCCCGCTTCGGATCAGGCCGCGACCGGCGTCTGCCGCTCCTCGGCGGCGGACTGCTCCTGCCCGGAGGCGCGCCGGGCGAACAGCCGGTCCAGGCCGAAGGCGCCGGAGCCGGTGAAGACCAGCAGCAGGAAGACCCAGCAGAACACCGCGGAGGACTCGCCGCCGTTCTCCAGCGGCCACAGGGCGCCGGGCTGGTGCACCTTGAAGTACGCGTAGGCCATCGAGCCCGAGCAGACGACCGCCGCCGCGCGGGTGCCGAGGCCCAGCAGGACGAGGCCGCCGCCGACCAGTTGGATCACGGCCGCGTACCAGCCGGGCCAGGCGCCCGTCTCTGTCGTGCCGCCGCCCACGGCGCCGCCGAGGACGCCGAAGAGGGAGGCGGCGCCGTGGCAGGCGAAGAGCAGGCCGACGACGATGCGGAACAGGCCGAGGGCATAGGGCTGGGCGCTGTTGAGGCGTCCGGACATGTGGGGGTTGCTCCTTCGGTCGCACGGCCCGCAGGGGGGCCGGTGGGGGACGGAACCGAGTGGGCTGCCAAGGTTAGGTCGACCTAATGAATGCTTGCAAGTTCAATATCTGGCCATGGCCTGACGCATAGTCACTTCTCGGTTTCGGCCCCCATCGCAGGCGGGAGCGCTCCCATGATCTCGGTGCGGTCCCTCGGCGTGACCGGATTCCTACCCGGCCCATTCCTGCCCGGCCCCGTCACCGGCCCCTGTCAGTTCCCGCTCCGTGACCGTCCGCAGCACGGCCGTCCCGTCGCGGTCCGCCCGTGCCTGTTCGAGCCGCAGCCGCGCCGACCGCCCGCGCAGGGACAGCGTCATGATCTGGTTGCCGAACCAGGGTCCGCCGCTCCTGCGCCAGCGGACCGCCGGCGGCGCGCAGCGTCCGTGCCGGGCGATGCGCCGCCCCAGGGCCCGCGCCGGGGCGCTCCAGCCGAAGCGGAAGCCGAGGCGGATCGAGAGCGGCACGGAGTTGTGGACGGGGGAGCAGGTCAGCTGCGCCACCCGGGCCTCGGGCGCGCGGCCCGGCCAGGACGGCTCGGCCACGTAGGCGTGGTGGACGTCGCCCGAGAGCACGCTGACCGTCGCGGGCGCCCCCGGCCCCGTACCGGCCTCGGCGATCAGGTCGGCCAGGGCGTCGAAGGAGGCCGGGAAGGCGGCCCAGTGCTCCAGGTCGGCCGCGCGCCGGATCCGCTCGCCCAGCCGTGCCCAGCGCGCGCCCCGTTCGCCGGCGCACATCGCGGCGTCCCAGGCCTCCGCGTCGTGCACCAGGTGGGGCAGCAGCCAGGGCAGGGAGGTGCCGATCAGCAGGTGGTCGTAGGAGTCCCGCCCGGCCAGGGCCTGTTCGCGCAGCCAGGAGGCCTCGTCCGGGTCGAGCATCGCGCGGCCGTCCTCCGCCAGGACGCGGGCGGCGCGCGAGTCCACCATCAGCAGCCGTACGCGGCCGAAGTCGCGCCGGTAGCTCCAGCGGACGGAGGCCGGGTCGGTGCCGGCCCGCGCGGCGAACGCGCGCAGGGCGTCGGTGCCGTCCGGGGTCTCGCGGACGGCGGCGAAGAGGGGGTCGGCGGCCAGTTCGTCCGGGGAGAGATTGCCCAGGTGCTGGTACACCCAGTAGGACATGAACCCGCTCAGCAGCCGCTCGTGCCACCAGTCGGTGGCCCGCATGTCGGCCAGCCAGGCGGCGGAGGTGTTCCAGTCGTCTATCACGTCGTGGTCGTCGAAGATCATGCAGCTGGGCACGGTGGACAGCAGCCAGCGCACCTCGGGGTCGAGCCAGGACTCGTAGTAGAGGCGGGTGTACTCCTCGTAGTCCGCGACCTGGTCGCCGGGAGGCTCGTCCGGGTCGCGGCGCCCGGCGATGAAGTGGCGCGTGGCGTCGGAGACCTCGTCGGCGTAGACCTGGTCGCCGAGCAGGAGCAGTACGTCGGGCCGGTCGCCCCCGGGGTCGGCGGCGATCCGGGCGGCGAGGGTGTCCAGGGCGTCGGGGCCCACCATGTCCTTGCCGCCGGAGGGCTGCGCGGCCCAGCGGCAGGAGCCGAAGGCGACGCGCAGCCCCTCGTCGTCGGTGCGCGTGGTGATCACCGAGGGCGGGAAGCGGGAGTCGGGCCGCGGCCACACGCGGGTGCCGTCGAGGAGGACCTCGTACTCCGTGGCCGTGCCGGGGGTCAGGCCGTCCACCGGGACCAGGGCGTAGTGGTGGCCCGCGATCTGGAAGGTGCGGGCCGTGCCCCGGGCGCCGTCGGCGCAGCGGACCTCGGCGGCGCAGGGGCGGTTCGTCTCGACCCAGACGGTCGCGCACGAGCCGTCGGTGTACCTCAGCAGTGGTCCCAGGCGCAGTCCGGCCACGGTGTGATCCCCTCCTCCGTCGCCCCGTACGGTACGGAACGACGGAGGCCGGCGTGCCGGATCCGCGCCGAACATCCGGCGGCGGGCGTCAGCAGCTCGCGAGGTAGCCCTGGAGCGCGGTCTTCTCGGCGGAGTCGACCGAGAGGCCGTAGTAGTACTTCACCTGGACCCAGGCGCGGACGTACGTGCAGCGGTAGGCGGTGCGCGAGGGCATCCACTGGGCCGGGTCCTTGTCGCCCTTGGACTGGTTGACGCTGTCGGTGACCGCGAGGAGCTGGGGGCGGGTCAGGTCGTTGGCGAAGGCCTGGCGGCGCGCGGTGGTCCAGGAGCCGGCGCCGGAGTCCCAGGCCTCGGCGAGCGGGACGAGGTGGTCGATGTCGACGTCGGAGGCGGCGCTCCAGGTGACGCCGTCGTAGGGGGAGTACCAACTGCCGCTGGTGGCGGCGCAGGCGGAGTCGGTGACGACGTTCGTGCCGTCGCGCTTGAGGATGGTCTCGCGGGTGTTGCAGGTGCCCGACTGGGTGATCCAGTGCGGGAAGAGGTCGCGGCTGTAGCCCGTGCGGTTCTCGGCGGCCACGGTGAGGGAGGCCAGGTAGGTGCGGGCGGTGGCGGCGCTGACCGGCGTGGGGAGGGCGGCGGAGGCGGCCGGGCCGTTGAAGAGCCCGGCAGAGGCTATGAGGCCGGTGAACGCGGCGAGCAGTCCGAGTCGTCGACGCGCGTAGAACTTGGGCATGCGAACTCCCTTGTGGTGTGGGGGCGTTGGGGCGCGGGCAGGAGAATGCTCGCGGCCCCGCATGGCGTGGAGATGTGCGGCCGGTAAGAAATTAGTGACGTGTGCATGGCACGTCTAGAGCGCGGCGGGACTTTCGCCCCTCGGGTCCACCTGGCGGTTCGCGTACGATGGACGGCGCAGAAGGGGAGTAGCTCTTCGCCGGACCGTCGACATACTGCTCAGCTCGTCTGAGCCGGCGCCCGGAGGCGGGCCCCGTATCCGGGGCCGGCCAGCGAGACCTTCGGCAAGCAGTGCACGCCCGTGCCGTACGGCAGGGGTGGATACGTGTGCTGCCGTGCCGAGGTGTATCGCGACGCGGATCCTGGAGGACGCGGGAATCAGCACTCTCGGCGGGGCGGCCCCGACCGATAGAGGAACCCTTGATCAGCCTCACCGTGACGGCGCTCGTCTTCGGCGTCGTCTTCCTCGCGGAACTGCCCGACAAGACCGCGCTCGCCGGTCTCGTCCTCGGCACCCGCTACCGGGCCTCGTACGTCTTCGCCGGCGTGGCCGCGGCCTTCACGCTGCACGTCCTGCTCGCGGTGGCGGCCGGCAGCGTCCTGACCCTGTTGCCGCAGCAGATCGTGCACGCGGTGACGGGTGTGCTCTTCCTGGGCGGCGCGGCCGTACTCCTGATGAAGAAGGACGACGAGGACGAGGAGGTCCGCGATCCGGCGGACCAGTCCTTCTGGAAGGTCGCCGGGGCGGGCTTCACGCTCATCCTCGTCGCCGAGTTCGGCGACCTCACGCAGATCATGACGGCCAACCTCGCGGCCCGTTACGACGACCCGCTCTCCGTCGGCATCGGCGCGGTGCTCGCGCTGTGGGCGGTGGCCGGGATCGGCATCGTCGGCGGGAAGGCCCTGATGAAGCGGGTGCCGCTGCGGCTGATCACCAAGGTCGCGGCGCTGCTGATGCTGGGCCTCGGGGCGTGGAGTCTGTGGGACGCGATCACCGGCTGAGCGGCGGCCGGGGAGCTGAACGGGGTGTGAACGTTCGGGGGGCGGTGGCGCGGTGCCCGGTTTGTTTTGTACCGTGGATGAACAAAGTGGCTCCCGCCCGTTCCCTGACCGGCGGGCGGGGCCGCCTTGTTTCCTCCCCGCGCCTTGGAGTCTGCCGATGACGGCCACCACCGTTCTGCCCGCCCGTGCCCTGCTGCTCGACATGGACGGCACCCTCGTCAACTCGGACGCCTCCGTCGAGCGCGTCTGGCGGCGCTGGGCCGGCCGGCACGGGCTGGACGGCGACGAGGTCATGAAGGTCGTCCACGGACGGCAGGGGCACGCCTCGATGGCGCTGCTGCTGCCGGACCGGCCCGTGGAGCAGAACCACGCCGACAACGCGCGCATGCTCGCCGAGGAGACCGCCGACATCGAGGGCGTCGTCGCGATCCCCGGCGCGGCGGAGTTCCTCGCCTCGCTGCGGGGGCTGCCGCACGCCCTGGTGACCTCGGCGGACGTGGCGCTGGCCACCGCGCGGATGGCCGCCGCCGGGCTCGCGCAGCCGGACGTCCGGGTCACCGCCGAGTCGGTCGGCGCCAGCAAGCCCGACCCCGAGGGCTTCCTCAAGGGCGCCGCCGAACTGGGCATCGCCCCCGCCGACTGCGTCGCCTTCGAGGACTCCGGCGCCGGCATCACGGCCGCCCGCGCCGCCGGGATGCGGGTGGTGGGCGTGGGACCGCGGGCCGGCCTGCACGGCCCGGACGCGGTCGTGCAGGACCTGACGGCGGTACGGGTGGAGTCCGCGGGGGGTGGCGGGTTGCGGGTGCGGATCGGCTGACGGGGGCGGGCTGTCGGCTTGTGGCTGCCGGGCTGTGCCCGTTGGCCCGTGTTCTCGCTCGGCTGTCCGTGTCGTGCGGCGTGCGCGCCGTCTATGGCCTGTGGGTCTCCGACTCCAGGCTGCGCCGGGTGTCCGGGCCGTAGACGCCGAGTTCGTCGGAGCGGATGCCGCGGGCCCACTGGTAGGTGCGCACCGAGTTCTCGACCTGGCGGTCGTAGGAGCCGTGGGTGCGGCCGACGTAGAGGTGCAGCTGGGCCAGGCGCTGCTGGAGTTCGGACACTTCGGGGCCCTGGTCGCCACGGCGCAGTGTGGCGCCGCCGACCGGGTCGCCGACGCCGTCCTCGGGGTCCTGCGAGGCATCGTCGTCGGTCGGCGTGGCCGTCGTGGTCTGCGTCGGGTCGGCCGACCGGGACGGCGTGGGCGAGGCGCTCGACGCCGACGGGGACGGCGAGGCCGTGGGGCCCGTACCGGCGGACGCCGGCACGGAGGCGGGGGCGGACGGGGGCGGTGCCGCGGCGGTCGGCTGAACCGACGCGGCGCTCGGCTCCGGGCTCGGGGAGGTCTCGTCGGCCGACGGGTCCGGCACGCTCGCCCGGATCTCGTCCGGCAGCGCTCCGTCCCGTGACGGGCTCTCGTAGGAGAACAGGCCGCTCGCGTACCCGGCCGCGCCCACCATGACCACGACCGCCCCGGCGGCACTGAGCAGTACGCCCTTGCGCCGCCTGCGCGGTGGACGCCCGTCGGCGCCCTCGACCGGGCCCGCAGGTGTGGCGGCCGAGGCCTCGAACATGCGCAGATCGTGCGCGTTGGGCGGGCCGGCCGAGGGCGCCAGGGGCGTGGGCAGTACGGAGGTCGCCTCCGCGCCCACGGCACGCAGCGTCATGGTGGCCTCGGGGTCGGCCGAGGAGGCGCCGGACGCCCCGACGGAGGGGGCACCGGCAACGGCTGTCCCGGACGAGGGTCGGGCTGAAGGTGGTTCAGCTGAAGGTGCCTCGGGCGAGGGCGTCGCGGCCGAAGCGGTCGGCGTCCCCGGGGCGGAGGCCGGCGGGCCTGAACGCTCGGCGGCGGCGTGCGTCTCGACGGACGGCGGGCCGGCAGAGGGCGTCCGGCCTGGAGGCGCCCCAGCGGTGGGTGTGCCGACGGTGGCGGGATTCCCGGCCGAGGTGTTCGCGGCAGCGGGCCTCTCTCCGGCGGTGGGCTCCCCGGTGGCAGGGCTCTCCGTGGCGGCAGGTGTTCCGGTGGCGGGTCCTCCGGCAGCAGCCTTTCCGGCAGCGGGCTTTCCGGCAGCGGGCTTTCCGACGGTGGGAGGGGTTCCGGTGGCGGTTTCTCGGGTGGGCGGGCGTCCGGCGGTGGCGGGTGCTCCGGGAGGAGCCTCTCCGGTGGCGGGCTTCCCGGTGGCAGTGGGTGTTCCGGTGGTCGCTTCTCCGGTGACCGGGCTCCCGGTGGCGGCAGCCCCTCCGGCAGCAGCCCCTCCGGCAGCAGGCGGCGCCGCGGGCGGCCCCCCGGCAGCAGACTTCCCGGCAACAGGCGGCGCAGCGGACGGCTCCCCGGCCGAAGGCGTGGGCACCGAAGGCCCTTCCGTCGAAGATCCCGCGCCGGAAACGCCTGCCGCCGAAGCCCTCGAAGGCGGCGCCCCTGTGGCTCCTCCCGTCGGAGGCGTTCCGGTCTGCGCCTCCGAGGGTGATGCGCTTGGTGTTGCCGTGGCGGAAGGCGTTCTGGCCGGTGCCGCCGAAGGTGCCTCCTGCGAGGGCGGCGCCCCTGTGGCTCCTCCCGTCGGAGGCGTTCCGGCCGGTCCCCCCGAGGGAGACGCTCCCGGCGCTGGCGTGGTCGAAGGTGCTCCCCGCGAGGGCGCTCCCGCCGGTCCCCCCGGAGTTGTCGCCGAAGCCGCCCCCGAAGGCCCCGAAGCCCCCGCCCCCGAAGGCGTCGCAGGCGTCCCGTCGGTGGCCGGGTTCCCCGGGCCGTTCAGGGCGACGTACGGCCGTATGCGCAGGGGGTTGTAGTCCTCCTCCGCCGCGGCCTGTGCGGTGCGGGCCTCGCGCAGGGCGTTGGACGCGCGGGGGCCGCAGGCGCAGGACGGTGTGTTGTCGGGCCGTCTGGGTGCCTCGCACTCCGGGCACGACGGCGCCGCGGGCTGCTCGTGCGGCTCGTTCTGGTGTTCCACGCGTTCGTCCCTCCGCTCGCGACTCCCCTCGCGAACTCCAGAGATTATCCAGATCTCCTCCACACTCTCGCGCGCACCTCCCCCGAATCCCGGCTCCGGGGAGGACTGAACCGGCCATAACTGGTCACACCGATCTGGATGGACGGTGCGCGACCGCACCGTCAGCCTTCGTGGAGGTCCGCATGGCCGCAGATGTGCCCGAGGCGGCGGGACACGAGCAGGTCTCCAGCAGCGTGCTCGTCTCGATCGGCGCCCTGCTCCTCGGCATGCTGCTCGCCGCGCTCGACCAGACCATCGTGGCCACGGCGCTGCCGACCATCGTCAGCGACCTCGGCGGCCTCGATCACCTGTCCTGGGTGGTCACCGCGTATCTGCTGGCCGCGACCGCCGCGACCCCGCTGTGGGGCAAGCTCGGCGACCAGTACGGACGCAAGAGGCTGTTCCAGACGGCGATCGGGATCTTCCTGGTCGGATCCGCGCTGTGCGGCATCGCCCAGAGCATGCTCGAACTCATCGCCTTCCGCGCCCTGCAAGGCCTCGGTGGCGGCGGGCTGATGGTGCTGTCGATGGCGATCGTCGGCGACCTGGTCACGCCCCGCGAACGAGGCCGCTACCAAGGGCTGTTCGGCGCGGTCTTCGGCGCGACCAGCGTGCTCGGACCGCTGCTCGGCGGCATCTTCACCGAGCATCTGAGCTGGCGCTGGGTCTTCTACATCAACCTGCCCCTCGGCCTCGTCGCGCTCGCCGTGATCGCGGCGGTCCTGCACATCCCGCGCCGGACCACCCGGCACGTCATCGACTACCTCGGCACCCTCCTCATCGCGTCCGTCGCCACCTGCCTGGTGCTGGTGGCCTCGCTCGGCGGCACGACCTGGGCCTGGAGTTCCCCGCAGATCATCGGGCTCGCGGTGCTCGGCGCCGCCCTGGCCGCCGTCTTCGTGGCCGTGGAACGCCGGGCCGCCGAACCCGTGCTCCCGCTCAAGCTCTTCCGCGTCCGCACCTTCACGCTCTCCGCCGTCATCAGCTTCGTCATCGGCTTCGCGATGTTCGGCGCGATGACGTACCTGCCGACGTTCCTCCAGGTCGTGCGGGGCGTCACCCCGACCATGTCCGGTGTGCACATGCTGCCGATGGTGTTCGGCCTGCTGCTGTCGTCCACCGTCTCCGGGCAGATCGTCAGCCGCACCGGCCGCTGGAAGGTCTTCCCCGTCGCGGGCACCGCCGTCACCACTCTCGGCCTGCTCCTGCTGCACCAGCTCGACGAGCACAGCGGGACCGCCGTGATGAGCGCCTGCTTCTTCGTCTTCGGGCTGGGCCTCGGCCTGGTGATGCAGGTCCTCGTCCTCATCGTGCAGAACGCCGTCGCCTACGAGGACCTGGGCGTCGCCACCTCCGGCGCGACCTTCTTCCGGTCCATCGGCGCCTCCTTCGGCGTGGCCGTCTTCGGCACGATCTTCGCGGGCCGGCTCGGCGACCGGCTCTCGGACGCGTTGCGGGGCGCCGCCCTGCCGCCCGGCGTCTCCGTGGACACCCTTGAGTCCGACCCGCGCGGCATCGGCGCCCTGCCGCCCGCCCTGCGCCCCGAGGCGGTGCACGCCTACGCCTCCTCCATCACCAACGTCTTCCTGTACGCCGCCCCCGTCGCCCTCGTCGCCTTCGTGCTGGCCTGGTTCCTCAAGGAGGACCGGCTGCGCGGCTCCGTCACGGCGCCGGACGCCACGCAGACCCTCGCCAGCAACCCGGTGGAGCGGTCCTCGCACGACGAGGTGTGCCGTGCGCTGTCGGTGCTGGGCACGCGCGAGGGCCGCCGGGAGATCTACCGTTCCATCACCGCACGGGCCGGCTGCGACCTGCTGCCGGCGGCGAGCTGGATGCTGCTGCGGGTCAGGAAGTACGGCCGGGTCGAGCCGGCCCTGCTCGTGGAGCGCGGCCCGGTCCCGCTGAGCGCCGTCATGGCGGCGGCCCGCCAGGTGGAGGAGCGGCATCTCGCCGTCCGCGAGGGCCCCGACCTGATCCTCACCCCGCGGGGCCGCGAGGTCGCCGAACGGCTGGCGCTGGCCCGCGAGGAGTCGCTGGCCGAGCTGCTCGGCGACTGGTGGGGCCCGGACCGCCCGACCGACCTGACGCGCCTCGTGCGGGAACTCACCGCCGAACTGTGCGGCTCGGAGCGGGAACGCCCCCACGACGACGAGGGACGCACCCCGACGCCGACCGGCTGAGCCCGCTCAAAAGACGGACGCACCGGCGTATTTTCCCACCGATGTGCCCTTCGCGCGAGCCGTACGCCGTTTGAGCGCGGTCTCAACGGCAACCCGAACGGCGAACCGGCCCGCTCCGAGAGCCGGTAGGGCCGAAAACCCGGAAGGCACTCATGTCCACAGGCGTGATCATCGCTTTGATCGTGATCGTGGCGGTCGTGCTCGTCGTCGCGGCCGTCCTTGCCCTGCGCGCACGGGGCCCCCAGCACGGCGGAAGCCTGAAGCGACGCTTCGGGCCCGAATACGACCGGGCCGTGACCCGGCACGACGGCGACACCGAGGCCGCCGAACGCGAACTCGCCGAACGCGTCGAACGCCACGGCTCGTTGCAGGCTCGGTCGCTGGAACCGGCCGAGCGCGAGAGCTACGAGGCGCGCTGGACCGTGGCGCAGGAGCGCTTCGTCGACTCCCCGCGCGAAGCGGTCGGCGAGGCGGACCGGCTGCTCGCGGAACTGGCCGGTGCCCGGGGCTTCCCGGACGGCGCACAGTACGAGGAGCAGCTCGCGGCACTGTCCGTGCACCACGCCCACCATGTCGAGGGCTACCGGCGCGTGCACCGCGTGACGCACACGCGCGCGGACGGGGCCGAGGACGGCGGCGCGGACACGGAGGAGCTGCGCGAGGCCATGGTCGAGGCCCGCGCGCTCTTCGAAGACCTGGTACGACCGGCCCGCCACGACGGCGGCCGGTACCGGAGCGACACGGACGGCAAGCAACCCGCGCCCGCCGGCGCGCACCACTCGTGGTCGCTCGGCAAGCGCCGGCCGAAGGAGAGTTGAGACACATGTCCGACCTGACCCGGCAGCCCGGCGACTTCCCCGTCGAACCAGGCGCGCCGACCTCCACCACCCGCCCCCGGCGGACGGGCGACGCACCCCCGCCCCCGCCCCCGACACAGAAACCGACACCGACACCGGCACAGACACAGACACCGAGTTCCACCACGCCCCCGAAGGCGGCCTCAAGTCCCACCCGGACCCCGTCGTCCTCCACCACCGGCGCCCGCGCCGAGGAGAGCGCCGGTGTGGGGACGCTCCTGCCGCCCGACGAGTCCGACAAGTTCGGGCAGCGGCTGCACCACGCGGTGGCCGGATTCGTCGACGCGCCCGGCGCCTCCGTGGAGGAGGCCGACCGCGTCCTGGAGGAGATCACCACCCGCTTCACCGACGCCGTGGCACAGCGCCGCCGGACCCTGCGCACGACCTGGCAGGACAGCGGCGACGACGGTCCCGACCACGGCACCGACACCGAACAGCTCCGTCTGGCCCTGCGGGACTACCGCGAGCTGGCGGACCGCCTGATGCGCCTCTGACACGTCCGGCGCTATCCGGCCGCCCGGCGCTCCCGCCACTGCCGTACGACCTCTTCGACGTCGTAGGGCTTCAGACCCAGCGGGGGGCCGGGCGGCGGCTTGAACATGACGTCGCGGATCTTGACGTTGATCTCCTCGACGATGCGGCGCACCACCCGCTCCGAGGGGGCCTTCGCCGCCGCCTCCAGGGCGTCCTCCGCCTCCTTGCGCAGGGCCAGCGTGGGCGGCAGCACGGAGAAGCCCTCGCGGGCCATCTTCCGCTTGACCCACCACAGTTCGTCGTAGGTGCTGTCCACGTCGCTCGGCAGCGGCTTGCCCGCACCGGGCAACTCGGCGAACTCGCCGCGCGCGTCCGCGTCTCGAATCTGCTTGTCGACCCAGGACTCGAAGTCGACGCCGGGTGGCTTTCGCTCGGTCATGACTTCAGTGTGCCGGACACCGTGCCGCCGGTCGATCTATCATTCGGCGGCGACAAGCCAACGACGGACGTCTCTGAGGTCTTCGAAGGAGCGCACGTGCTCGAACTCACCATGGCCGCCGTCAGCGCCGCGGACGCGGGTGCCACGGCCGGGATGCAGATGGCCGAGGCGCCCAGCGAGCCGGAGGCGGTGCTGCGGGTGGGCCGGGACAAGTCCGTGTGCCGGCTGTCGACGCCGGACGACTGGCTGTTCGTCTCCCGGGTCCACCTGGAGTTCCGGTGCGGCCCCGACGGCACATGGGCGCTGACCTGGCTGCGCGGCTCGCAGCCGGACCCCTCCTCGGAGGTCCGGCTCACCGTCGGCCCGCACACGCAGGCCTTGGCGTACGGCGGCACGGTGCCGCTGCCGAGGGGCGGCAGCGGCGAGATCGTGGTCCAGGACCGCGCCGAGCCGCGCAGCGTCAACGTCGGCTTCTACCACGAGGTGTAGCCGGGGCCCCGGGGCTCAGGCCACCACCCGGGCCAGCGCGAACCCGTCGTAGCCCTTGCTGCCGACGGTCTGGAGCGCCGTGCCGCTGAGCCGCGGGTGGCTGCCGATCAGTTCGATGGCGGCGCGGGTGCCGCGTACGTCGTCGGCGCTGTCGTCGGCGTCCGCCACCCGGCCGCCGCGGACCACGTTGTCCACGACGACGAGGCTGCCGGTGCTGGTGAGCTTGAGGGCCCACTCCAGGTAGTGCGCGTTGTTGCCCTTGTCGGCGTCGATGAAGACCAGGTCGAAGGGCGACGGGTTCTCGTCCGCGAGCCTCGGCAGCGACTCCAGGGCGGGGCCCACGCGTACGTCGACGAGCGCGTCGAGACCGGCGCGGGCGATGTTGCGGGTGGCGACCTCGGCGTGCCGTTCGCTGTACTCCAGCGTGACCAGGCGGCCGTCGGCGGGCAGGGCGCGGGCCAGCCAGATGGTGCTGTAGCCGCCGAGGGTGCCGATCTCCAGGATGCTGCGGGCGCCCTGGATCCGGGCGAGGAGCTGGAGGAACTTGCCCTGGTTGGCGGTGACGTTCGCCTGCGGCAGCCGGGCGGCCCGGCTCTCCCGCAGGGCGGCCTCCAACGGTTCGTCGTCGGGTGCGAGGTGGGTGGTGAAGTAGGCATCGACGTCGTCCCAGAGCTGCGACTCGCTCATGCCGGGGCCTCTCATGCGTCGTTAGTGTTCCTAAGTAGGTGCGCTAACGAAGATAGTCGCGTGCCGGGGCGTGTGTCAGGGTCGTCGCCGCGCGTGTCCATGCTCTGTTTACGCCCGGTATGCTTTTCGTTGCACAGTGCACCAAATGCCGCCACGACCTGTGATCCCCTGTGATCCTTCTCGCTCCCGCGAGAGGCGGGTGGCGGTCAGGTCGGGCGGGGGTCGGCTGCGTCTCCCCCTCGGGAGGGCGGTTGCGGGCCTCGTAGGCTTCGCAAGGAAGACACACCGCGTACACCGGCGCGGTACGAACGGGGCGGAGGCCGACGAGGCGTGGCGAATGCGGAGCACAGCGGGCGACCGGCGGAGCCCTTCGGGGCCACGGCCGTCGACGCGACCCAAGCACGGCTGCGCGTCGCGCGCCTCGCCCTGTGGCTGGTCGCCGCGGTCCTCGCCGTACGACAGCTGGCCGCGGTCCTCGGCACCCCGCGCGGCGAACGGCTGACGGACCTGGAGACCTGGGTCGGCGAGCACGGCGTCCTGCACGTGGAGGGCTCCCTCTACGACTCCACGCGGTTCACCGGCACGCCCTTCGTCGGCCTGGTCCTCAAACCCTTCACGCGCGCCGCCGAGCAGGCCCTCGGCTGGGGCTGGACCTTCGGCTCACTGCTGCTGGTCGTCGCCCTCGGCCTGGTCGCCGCCCGCGCCCTGCCCAAGCCGGTCGGACGCCGTACGGCCCTTCTGGCGGCGCCCGTCGCCGTCAGCCTGCTGATGCTGTCGCTGCCCGTGCGCAACGCCCTGTGGCTCGGCCAGACCAGCATCATCCCGGTCCTCCTGGTCCTGCTGGGCTGCTTCGCCGTACGCGGGAGACACGGCGACCGCGTCGGCGGCGTGCTGATCGGGGTCGCCGCCGCGTTCCAGCCGACCGTGCTCCTCTTCGTCCCGCTGCTGTGGTTCACCGACCGCGGCCGGGCCGCCGTGTCGACGGGGATCACCTTCCTCGCCTGCACCGCCCTCGCCTGGGCGGCCATGGCGCAGGACTCGTACACCTACTGGGTCCACCATCTGGCCGGTGTGGGCCTGGGCGGCGAGGCCGACGACCTCGCCAACCAGTCGTTGCACGGCGCGCTGCTGCGGCTCGGCCTCTCCGGACCGCTGGAGATCGCCCTCTTCCTCGTCCTCGGCGCGGCCGTCGCGGTCCTCGCCCTGCGCCGCGCCGTGCGCTACGCCCGCGACGGCCAACTGCTGCTCGCGGTCGCCGTCACCGGCTGCGCGGCCGTCGTGGTGTCCCCGACCACCTGGCAGCACCAACTGCTGTGGGTGTTGCCCGCGGTCGTCGGCAGGGTCGGCAAACGGGCCTCCGACCGGTACGTGTGGCCGGTCGCCGTCATCCTGGTGATGACGCTGCCCGCGAAGATGATGCTGCCGAACATGGCCGTCCTGTACCCGCTGCGCGACAACGTCGTCCTGCTCGCGGCGCTGGCCGCCGCCGTCGCCGTGCCCTTCCTGCCGCGCACCTCGCCGTACTTCGAGACGCCGGTCGCCGCGAGTTGCGCGCCGCCGGTGCCGACCCGCTTCAGGCATGTCCCGCTGCTGCCGTTCCTGCGCCGGGTCCTCACCCGCCCCAACCTCCTGCTGGAACTGCTCCTCATCCGGGTCACCTACGCCGCCTACTCCCAGGTCCGCCTCGCGGCGACCGGCGGCAGCAACTCGGCGGGCCGCGCCCGCGCGGAGGAGC
This sequence comes from Streptomyces sp. SL06, assembly GCF_058244745.1. NCBI lineage: Bacteria > Bacillati > Actinomycetota > Actinomycetes > Kitasatosporales > Streptomycetaceae > Streptomyces > Streptomyces sp. SL06. The sequence goes on from NZ_JBSYOT010000002.1 coordinate 5,085,648, forward strand.
ACGGCCGGCAGATCTTCGACATCGAGCGCTTCCTGCACATCGACATCGAGCACGCGGTCAACCACGCGGTGGTCAAGGTCGGCTGGCTGCGGGACTTCTTCGACTTCTACTACACGTCGTTCCACTTCGTGGTCCCGCTGACCGTCCTCGGCATCCTGTACTGGCGCCGTCCGGTCGACTACCGCTGGGCCCGCGCCTCCCTGGGCTTCGCGACGCTGCTGGCCCTGGTCGGCTTCTGGCTGTACCCGCTGGCGCCGCCGCGGCTGATGCCGGGGCTCGGGATCATCGACACGGTGCACGGCGCGCAGGACTTCACGAAGCCGGACTACGGCACGCTGACGCACCTCACCAACCAGTACGCGGCGATGCCGTCGCTGCACTTCGGCTGGTCCCTGTGGTGCGGGCTGGTGATCGCGCTCATCGCGCCGAAGGTGTGGATGAAGGCCCTGGGCCTCCTCCACCCCCTGTTCACCGTCTCGGCGATCGTGGCGACCGGCAACCACTGGGTCCTGGACGCGGTGGGCGGCGCGGCCGTGGTCGCGGGGGGCTTCGGCCTGACGTACCTGTTCCAGGGGCCGCGGGCGCGGGGGGTCAAGGGCACGTCGCTGGTGACGGACGTGGCCGCCGCCCCGTCCCGGGCGGCAACCAAGGACCCCGCCCGGGACCCGGCCAAGGACTCCACCGGGAGCTGAGCCTCACCGGTGCCGGGTGAACCCGCCATCCCGGGCGCGGCCGTCAAGCCGTCGCGGATGCCCAGCTGAGGAAGCTGCTGAAGACGGCGGGGGCAACCGTGAGGGCCGGTCCCGCCGGGATCTTGGAGTCCCGTACGGCGACCGCGGCGGGCAGTTCGGCGATCTCGACGCAGTCGCCACCCAGGTCGCCGCAGTACGACGACTTGCGCCACGCCAGCCGGCCCAGTGGCGCGCACTCCACGCAGTCGCCGTCCTGGTCGCTGCTGTAGCTGGACTTACGCCACTGGATCCTCGTCGGCATCGGCTTGCTCCCCATAGCGTTCCTCCATCACCTGGCGGATCAGTTCCGCCGACTCCTTGAGGGAGAGCGCGGCGGCCCGGAGGTGATCGTAACGGAGTGAACAGTCGTTGACGTTCTCCGGATCGGCGGTCGTATGCCCGCTGCCGTACTTCTCCATGTAGAGGATGACCGGGTCCCTGGCGAAGTGGTAGAGGCTGAAAGCGCCGGTGAGCCCCGGGTGCGCGCCCACCGAGAACGGCAGCACTTGCACATTGACCCGGGGGTTGTCCTCGAAGGACAACAGCCGGGCCAGTTGGCCGCGCATGGTCTCTCGGCCGCCGACCTCCTGACACAGTACGGCCTCACTGAGGATCACCCAGTAGACCGGCGATCGCTTCTTCTCGAAGACGCGCTGGCGGGCGAGGCGCACAGCGGTGCGGTCGTCGAGGTTCGCCGGGTCGAACGCGCTGAGTACGGCCTGTACGTAGGCTTCGGTCTGGAGCAGGCCGTGGACCAGGTGCGGCTGGAAGGCGCAGATCTCGGTCGCCCGCGCCTCCAACTCCCCCACTTGCTGAAACCAGGCCGGTTGTTGACTGCGCATCACCAGGATGACCAGGCGGGACAGTAGTCCGCCCGTGCCCAGCGCGGCGTCCGCCCGTTCGCTGAACTCCGATGTCGGCAGCTTGCGGGCGGTCTCGATCTGGCCGACCAGTGAGCCGGTGTAGTTGACGATGTCGCCCAACTGCCGCTGGGTCAGCCCGGCGGCCTCGCGGTAGCGCCGCAGCTCAAAGCCGTAGTAGTCGAGCGGTGAGGCGCCCGGGTCGAGGGCGTTGGTCTGGGTCACGCTGAGCCCTTCTCGCGTAACTCGGTCCACTGTGGGGCCGGTTGCATCCGTTCGGTAGCTCACGGTAGTCGGGCCACGTCAGGCTTGTGGTGTGAACGAATACTTTCCTTCTGTCCTCCTGGGCCATTGCCCGGATCAGTACCGGATGAGTTTCACGCCGGGCGCGCACTCGGCGCGGCACGTCCGGCGGATCGTCCGCTCGTACCTGGTCGAGTGGGACCTCACCGAGCTGTCGGACGCCGTGGAACTCGGCGTGACCGAGCTGCTGGCCAATGTCGTGCGTCACGTCCCGGACCGCCGCTGCACGATGGTGCTGCTGCGGCAGGCGGGCGGCGGCGGGATTCGGGTGGAGGTGGCGGACAGCTGTCCGCGCCTGCCCCGCCGGGCCGACGCGGTGGGGGACGACGCGGAGTGCGGCCGTGGGCTGGTCCTGCTGGACGCGGTGGTCGACAAGTGGGGCGTGCGGTCCGAGCCGGAGGGCGGCAAGACGGTGTGGTTCGAGTGCGCGAGCCGCTCCCGGCCGTCGGCGTGAGCTTGCGTCCACGGAGCGCCCGTCGCCCAGCAGCCTCCCCCCCCATCCGTTTTCCGTGAACACCTTGACCTCCCCTGTCCTCCAACGTCTCATCTGAGCGCAGCAGTGACACTTCCGCCTCCGATGCTCACGGTTGAGGAGTAGACCCACTCCCCTCCGAGAGCGCCGAGGGAGCCTCGTCATGCGCGACGGCTCGACTCGTCGGGCTTCTCGAAAGTGACCGGTGCTTCGAAGGCCGCTCTGCGGGTGGCCCGGCGCAGGGCCTTCAGGACCGGGGGGCCGAGGGTGAGGGTCAGGACGACCGTCATGACGGCGCGGCCCGTGTCCCAGCCGAGGGACGTGGCCATGCAGTAGGCCAGGAAACGGGCCAGGTTGGCGGGGACCGACGCGTCCGGGTCGAAGGCGATGTTCGAGGCGAGCGCGTTCATGAAGGTCCAGCCCGCGAGGTTCATCACCGTGCCGTAGGCGAACGCGGCCAGGAAGCCGTACGCGGCCAGCATCAGCAGCTCCGCACGGCCGCGCAGCCGGTCGGGGCAGGGCAGCAGGCCCGCCCCCATCGTGAACCAGCCCATCGCCAGCATCTGGAAGGGCATCCACGGCCCCACCCCGCCGGTGAGCAGCGCGGACGCGAACATCGTGACCGAGCCGAGGACGAAGCCGAAACCGGGGCCGAGGACCCGGCCGCTGAGGACCATGAGGAAGAACATCGGCTCAAGTCCGGCCGTCCCCGCGCCGATCGGACGCAGCGCCGCGCCCGCCGCCGCGAGGACCCCGAGCATCGCCACCGCCTTGGGGCCGAGGCCGGACTCCGAGATCGTCGCCGCCACCACGGCCACCAGCAGCACCAGCAACCCCGCGAACAGCCACGGCGCGTCCTGGGCGTGCGCGTTCAGCGAGGCGTCCGGGGGAGCGAGGAAGGGCCAGCCGAAGCCCGCCACACCCACCGCGCCGACCAGGACGAGGGCCGCGACGGAACGGGGACCCAGCCGGACGGCGCGGGCCTGGCGGTCACGGGGAGCGGGAGCGCCGCCGGTCATGCCAGGGCCTCCCGCACCTGTGCGACCGTCAGCCACTTGCGCGGCGCCAGCACCTTGGCGACCTGCGGTGCGAAGGCGGGGGAGGCCACCACCACGTCGGCCGCCGGGCCGTCGGCGATGACCTCGCCCTCGGCGAGCAGCACGACCCGGTGGGCCAGCTCGGCGGCCAGTTCCACGTCGTGGGTGGCCAGCACGATCGCGTGGCCCTCGGCGGCCAGGCCGCGCAGGATGCCGGCCAGGCGGGCCTTCGCCGCGTAGTCCAGGCCGCGCGTCGGCTCGTCCAGGAGGAGCAGGGGAGGGCGGGCGGTGAGGACGACGGACAGGGCGAGGGTGAGACGCTGGCCCTCCGAGAGGTCCCGGGGGTGGATGTCGTCCGTGACACCGGGGAGCAGCTCGGACAGCAGGGCGCGGCAGGTGCCGGCCGGTGCCCCCGCGTCCCGGTCGGCGGCCGCGCACTCGGCGGCGACCGTGTCGGCGTACAGCAGATCGCGCGGCTCCTGCGGCACCAGGCCGACCCGGCGTACGAGGTCACGCGGGGCCGTGCGGTGCGGTACGGCGTCCCCGGCCCGGACCGCGCCGGAGGACGGTTCGACCAGGCCGACCAGCGCGGACAGGAGGGTCGACTTCCCGGCGCCGTTGCGGCCCATCAGGGCGACCGTCTCGCCGGGGGAGACGGTCAGGTCGACATGGCGCAACGCCTGGACGCGGTCGCGGCGGACGGCGAGGGAGCGGACCTCGGCGGCGTACGGCGTCGAGGGCGTCCCCGTGGCGCCGGAGGCCCTCCGGCGGGGGAGCAGGCGCCGGCGCGCGGCGGGGGCCGCGGCCCGGGGCGCGGGGAGCGGTGCGGTGCCCGGCGGCAGTGTGCGCTCGGGGATCTCCCGGTCGGCCAGCCGGTCCCGCAGCGGGCCCGCGCGGCGGCGGGCGTCCCGGACCGTCAGCGGCAGCGGTGACCAGCCCGCCAGCCTGCCCAGGCCCACCACCGGCGGATACACCGGGGACACGGCCATCACCTCCGCCGGGGGCCCGAGGAGCGGCGGCGCGCCCGGGGCCGGGAGCAGGACGACCTGGTCGGCGTACTGGATGACGCGTTCCAGCCGGTGCTCGGCCAGCAGGACCGTCGTACCGAGGTCGTGGACGAGACGCTGGAGGACGGCGAGGACCTCCTCCGCCGCGGCGGGGTCCAGGGCGGAGGTCGGCTCGTCCAGGACCAGCACCTCGGGGTGCGGGGTGAGCACCGAGCCGATCGCGACCCGCTGCTGCTGCCCGCCGGAGAGCGTGGCGATGGGACGGGCCCGCAGGTCCGACAGCCCAAGCAGGTCGAGGGTCTCCTCGACACGGCGCCGCATCACGGCCGGGGGCAGGCCCAACGACTCCATGCCGTAGGCGAGTTCGTCCTCGACGGTGTCCGTCACGAAGTGGGAGAGCGGATCCTGCCCCACCGTGCCGACCACGTCGGCGAGTTCGCGCGGCTTGTGGGTGCGGGTGTCGCGGCCGGCCACCGTGACCCGGCCGCGCAGGGTGCCGCCGGTGAAGTGCGGCACGAGGCCGCCGACCGCGCCGAGGATCGTGGACTTGCCGACCCCCGACGGGCCCGCGAGCAGGACGAGTTCGCCCTCGGGGACCTCGAAGTCCACGCCCTGGACGGTGGGTTCGGCCACGCCGTCGTACGTCACGGAGACTTCCTCGAAGCGGATCACGACGGCTCCTTGACGGGTGCGGGTGCGGGGGTGACGAACGCCGGGAGCAGACCGAGGAGTACGGCCGCCGCGGGCCACAGCGGGAGCGTCGGCGCGACCAGCGGGACCACGCCCGGGTGCAGCGCCGCCGGGTCGCGGGCGGCGGCGAGGAACAGCAGCGCCGCGACGGCCGCGCCGGATGCGGTGACCAGCCAGGCGCGGGCGCCCCAGCGGTCCGGGCGGTAACGGGTGCGGACCGACCTGCGGCCGCCGAGCCACAGGCCCGCGAGCGCGGCGGCGAGACCGGCGAGGAGGACCGGCACGCCGTACGTGCCGCCCGCGGCGGTCAGCACTCCGTACGTTCCCGCGCAGACGCCGAGCAGACCACCCAGGGTGAGGGCGGCGGTGGTCCGGCGCACCCGGGCGGGGACCTGCGCGGTACGGCCGTAGCCGCGGGCGTCCATCGCGGCGGCGAGGGAGACGGAGCGCTCCAGGGCGCCCTCCAGTACCGGCAGTCCGACCTGGAGCAGGCCGCGTACGCCCTTGTCGGGGCGGCCCCTGAGACGGCGGGCGGCGCGCAGGCGCTGTACGTCGGCGATGAGGTTCGGCGCGAAGGTGAGGGCGACGACGACGGCCACGCCCATCTCGTACAGGGCGCCGGGGAGGGACTTGAGGAGGCGGGAGGGGTTGGCGAGGGCGTTCGCGGCGCCGACGCAGACCAGGAGGGTGGCCAGCCTCATCGCGTCGTACAGGGCGAAGGCGAGGCCCTCCGCGGTGACCCGGCCGCCGAGGCGGATGCCCTGCGCCCAGTCGGGGAGGGGGACTTCGGGGAGCGTGAACAGGGTGTGCGTGCCGGGGATCGGGGAGCCGAGGACCGTGGTGAACAGGAGGCGGATCACGAGCACGGCGAGGGCGAGCTTGACGAAGGCGCCGTAGGAGCGGGACCAGGGGGTGTGGGGGCGGCGGGTGATGACGACGTAGGCGGAGACGGTGCCGAGGAGGGCGAGCAGGAGGGGGTTGGTGGTGCGGGTGGCGGCAGTCCCGAGCGCCAGCGCCCAGAGCCACCAGGCGCCGGGGTGCAGGGGGGTGGTTTGGCGGGCGCCGGTCCGTGTCGGCGGGGTGCGGGTGTTGTGGTGGTCGTAGGGGTCGGGGGCGCCGGCCCGCGTCGACGGGGTGCCGGTGGTGCGCTGGTCGTGGAGGCCGGGGGCGCCGGCCCGCGCCGGCGGGGTGCCGCCTGCGCCCACCCGTGCCGCCCCAGCGGCACGACTGCCCGCAGGCTGGGTGGGATCTGGGTCAGTCGGTGGCATTTCTGCGCCGCCTTGCTTGCCAGGCCGCTGCCGTGCCCAGGGTGGCGACGATCGCGATGCCTGCGACGAGGCCGGCCGACGGGCCGTCGCCGGCCTGGGTGTTGCCGCGCTCCGGGGCCGCGGAGGCGCCTTCCCGTGCCAGCTGCTCCCCGCACCCCGTCTTCGGATACCCCGCGATCGCGCACAGCAGGGCGTTGGTGTCGTAGCGGAGCGGGCCCGCCACGGCGGCGAGGGCGTCGGCGGTGGTGGCGTCGGGGGAGAGGCTCGCGCACGCCGTGCGCCCGGCCGGCGGACTCTCGCCGGACGCGGCGTCGGACGCCGTGCCGAAGTCCAGGACCAGCGCCACCCGCTTGCGGCCCTCCTCGGCCGGCGTCTTCGCGCAGATCGCCGCGAAGTCCGCCGTGCCGCGCGGCTGCTCCGCGTCCCCGGAGTCCTCGCTCACCGCGAAGCGGAAGCCCTGGACATCGCCGTCAAAGGGGCGGGCGGTGGACGGGCCCTGGGTCGCGTAGACCCAGTGGCCACCGGCGCGGTCCCAGAAGGACCAGTAGCGGTAGCCGGCGGCCTGCGCCTGGCCCGCGCCCCCGATGAGCAGGCACGCGGCCAGGGCGAGCAGGAGGACGCGGCGGGTCACGGCTGCCGCTTCTTGTTGCGGTTGCTGAGCAGGAAACCGATGCCGATGCCGAAGACCAGGCAGACGCCGACGAACCACCAGACGCCGAAGGGGGAGTCGTCCTTCGCGTCGGACTTGTCGCTCGCGCCCGCGCCCTCGGCCGCCTTGGCGCCCTGCGGAGCCGGTCCCGTCGCGTTGAGCCCGGTCACCAGGTCGGTGCCGCCGAAGGCGCGGGGATCGGTGCCCGTGGCATGGGCGGCGAAGATCAGCTGGGCGTAGGCCGCGGGGCCGCTCTGCTCCGCCCAGTCCGCGGCGTTCTTCTCCAGCCAGGCCAGCGGCTTGGCCGCCCGGTCCGCGCCGCCCTGCGCGGCGATGGCGACGACCGCGTCGGCGGTGTTGCCGTAGTCGGGCTGGTCGGCGGAGCCGCCGAGGCTGGTCGTGAGGTGGCCGTCCTCGGCGACGGCGGCGGCCAGGTGGGCGGCGCCGTTCGCGGCGGCCTGCTCGCGGGTCGGCTTCTTCGCGTCGGCGCAGGTGACCTCGCCCGCCGCCCTGCCCGCCCCGGTGACCAGGCCCTTGCCGAGCGCGCCGAGGACCCCGGCGGCCGTGGCGTCCGCGTTGGCGAGCAGCTTGCCGTCCTTGTCCGGCTGGAAGGCGAAGGCGCCCGCGCCCTCGTCCTCGGCGCAGGGCAGGGCGAAGGCCAGCAGGGCGTCGTACGGGGTCCGGCCGGCCTTCTCGACCCGCTCGGGCTCGGTGCCGGCGGCGGCGAGGGTGCCGATGACGAGGGAGGTGGAGTTGGCGTCGCTGGCGCCGCCAGGGGTGTAGCCCCAGCCGCCGTCCTTGTTCTGTACGGACTTCAGCCAGGCGAGGGCGGCCTCGACGGCGTCGCCGTGCCCGCCGAGGGCCCGCAGCGCCTGGACGGCGGCGGCCGTGCTGTTGGTGTCGACCATGGTCGTGGCGTCGCACGCCTTGGCGGGGTCGGCGCGGAACGGGGCGAAGCCGCCGTCGTCGCACTGCTGCCCGGTGAGCCAGTCCACGGCCTTCGACGACGGGACCACACCCACCGTGTCCTGCGCGAGCAGGGCGAGGGACTGGCGCCAGACACCGTCGTACTGGGGGTCGGCGGTGCCGTACAGACCGGACGGCGTGGCCGGCGTGGACGCGGCGGCGGACGGCGACGGGTCGGCGGCGACCGCGGGCGCGGCGGAGGCGCCGAGCACGGCTATGGCGGCAAGCGCCGCGGCGCTGCCCCGGCGGCGGACGTTCATGATCGGCGGGTGCCTTTCCCTGTGCGGGACCGGGCAGCAGGGGGCACCCCCGGCGGCTCGGCCCCGTATGCCTCGACGGTGCCCGTGCTCCGGCGGGCGCCGGGCACGTGAGCCGGTCACGTCCGTCCCGGGGCAGTCCGGCTCACCGCCCGGACAGGCCCTCACGGGGTCTCGGCGGGCGGTTCACGGTTGCGGGTCAGCGCCGGAATTGCACCGGCTTCCCCCCGTACGGTGTGATGACGACGCGGCCACCTTACCCGCCCGCCGGAGGCGGCCCGAGAGGCGGTCGTACGGCGGGGGCGGCCGGAGGATACGTTCCGGGTATGCGCATGGGGAGCCTGATCGGGGCGGGGCGTACGGCCGACGTGTACGAGATCGACGAGGCGTGGGTGCTGCGCCGCGACCGCGAGGGCCTCGGGGACGCGGCGGCCGAGGGCGCGATGATGGAGCACGTGCGCGCGCACGGCTACCCGGTGCCCAGGGTGCGGCCCGGCGGCCCCGGGGCAGCGCGCACGGACCTCGTACTGGAGCGGCTGACCGGTCCGACGATGCTGCGGGCGCTCCTCGACGGGGCGATGGCGCCGGACGAGGCGGGCGCCGTGCTCGCCGGGCTGCTGCGGCGGCTGCACGAGGTGCCCGCGCACCGCTCCGCCGACCCGGACGCGCGCGTCCTCCACCTGGATCTGCACCCGGACAACGTGATCCTGACCGCCGACGGCCCCCGGGTCATCGACTGGTCCAACGCCGAGGAGGGGGACCCCGGCCTCGACTGGGGCATGTCCGCGGTGATCCTCGCCCAGGTGGCGGCCGGTGACGGGCCGATGGCCGACCCCGCCGGCGCCGTGCCGGCCGCCCTGCTCGCCGACCCGTCCGCACTCACCCCACGGGGCCTCGCACGGGCGCGGGCACGACGCGCGGCCAACCCGACCATGAGCCGCGCCGAGCTGGAGCTGCTGCCCGCCGCCGAGGACCTGATCCGCTCCCACCTGGGCTGAGCGGCACCTGGACCGGGCGGCCGGTCCTCACGGACGGGTCGGGGCCCGCCCCGCCTCCGTCAGGTCGATCAGCCGGCACACCGTCTCGATGTCCGCCCCCACCTGGGCGAGGGAGGCGCGCCCCGCGAGCCAGGTGATCAGGGTGGAGAGCCAGGTGTGCTCGATGACGCGGACCGCGGAGAGCTGCTCGGCGGTGGGATTGTCCAGGCCGCCCATCGCGTCCAGGATGATCGCCGTGGTCTGCCGGGAGACCTGGTCGACCTCCGGGGAGACCCCGCGGTCGGCGAAGGTCAGGGCGCGCGCCATCGCCTCGGCCAGCCGGGGTTCGCGCTGGAGCGCGACGAAGGCCCGCATCAGGGTCTGCGCCACCCGCTCGGCGGCCGTCTCCCCGGTGGGCGGGCTCTTGCGCAGGGTGCCGTGCAGCCGCTCCAACTGGTCGTGCATGGTCGCGACCAGCAGATGGACCTTGGACGGGAAGTACCGGTAGAGCGTGCCGAGGGCGACCTGCGACGACTCCGCGACCGCGCGCATCTGCACCGCCTCGAAGCCGCCCCGGCAGGCCAGCCGGGCGGTCGCGTGCAGGATGCGGCGGCGGCGCGCCCGCTGCCGCTCGGTGAGGGACGGGGCGGCGGAGCGGCGCGCGGAACCGGCGGCTTCCGCCTCCGGGTTGTCCACCTTGGTCACCTGCTCCCCCTCACCCGGCCGGGCGGCGTGTCGTGCCGTGGCGTGAATCACCTGATCCACTCGTCACAGCTTCCCTACCTGCCGGTAGATTCGGAGCCGCTGACGATCAAGTCTGAAACTTGTTCTAGATTAACGTCCCGGCATAGTGTCGCGGGACAGTGCAGTGAGAAGGGGGCCCAGAGTGACCGCAGAGGCCAGTCAGGCGGGTCCCGGTCCGGAGCCCGCCGCCGACGGCTTGCGACCGCTCCGCATCGCACTCCTCACCTACAAGGGGAACCCGTTCTGCGGCGGCCAGGGCGTCTACGTCCGCCACCTCTCGCGCGAACTGGCCCGCCTCGGCCACCGGATCGAGGTCATCGGCGCCCAGCCCTACCCCGTGCTCGACGTGCTCGACGGACAGGGCGGCGACGAGCGGCTGTCCCTCACCGAGCTGCCCAGCCTCGACCTCTACCGCCAGCCCGACCCCTTCCGCACCCCCAAGCGCGGCGAGTACCGCGACTGGATCGACGCGGTGGAGGTCGGCACGATGTGGACCGGCGGCTTCCCGGAACCCCTGACGTTCTCGCTGCGCGCCCGCCGCCATCTGCGCGCCCGCCGCGGCGACTTCAACGTCGTCCACGACAACCAGACGCTCGGCTACGGCCTGTTGGGCGACGTGGGCGCCCCCCTCGTCACCACCATCCACCACCCCATCACCGTCGACCGGCAACTGGAACTGGACGCCGCCGGCAGCCGCAGACAGCGGTACTCGGTGCGCCGCTGGTACGCGTTCACCCGCATGCAGAAGCGGGTCGCGCGCCGCCTGCCCTGCGTGCTCACCGTCTCCGGCACCTCCCGCCAGGAGATCGTCGACCATCTCGGCGTACGGGACGACCGCGTCCACGTCGTCCACATCGGCGCCGACACCGACCTGTTCTCGCCCGACCCGTCGGTGCCCCGGGTACCGGGCCGGATCGTGACGACCTCCAGCGCGGACGTGCCGCTCAAGGGCCTGGTCTTCCTCGTCGAGGCGCTGGCCAAGACGCGTGCCGAACACCCGCGCGCGCACCTCGTCGTGGTCGGCAGCCGGCCCGCCGAGGGGCCCGTCGCCCAGGCGATCGAGCGGTACGGCCTCGAAGGCGCCGTCGAGTTCGTCAAGGGCATCTCCGACGCCGAACTCGTCGGCCTGGTGCGCTCGGCCGAGGTCGCCTGCGTGCCGTCGCTGTACGAGGGGTTCTCGCTGCCCGCCGCCGAGGCCATGGCGACGGGCACGGCCCTGCTCGCCACGACCGGCGGCGCGGTCCCGGAGGTCGCCGGACGCGACGGCGAGACCTGCCTCGCCGTGCCGCCCGGCGACGCGGGCGCGCTGGCCGCCGCACTGAACCGGCTGCTGGGCGACCGCGAACTGCGGGCCCGGCTCGGCGCGGCCGGCCGCGAACGCGTACTGCGCCACTTCACCTGGGCCCGCGCCGCCGAGGGCACGGCCGCCCGCTACCGGGAGGCCGTCGGCTCCTCCACGACCACCCCGAGGGCCGTCCCCGCGACGCCCGCCAGTGACACCGGCGTCTACCCCGAAAGCAGGGCCACGTGCTGACCGTCGACTTCTCCCGGTTCCCGCTCGCCCCGGGCGACCGCGTACTGGACCTCGGCTGCGGCGCCGGCCGGCACGCGTTCGAGTGCTACCGGCGCGGCGCCCGGGTCGTGGCGCTGGACCGCAGCGCCGAGGAGATCCGCGAGGTCGCCAAGTGGTTCGCGGCGATGGAGGAGGCCGGCGAGGCCCCGGCCGGCGCCACCGCCACCGCGATGGAGGGCGACGCGCTCGCCCTGCCCTTCCCCGACGAGTCCTTCGACGTCGTCATCATCTCCGAGGTGATGGAGCACATCCCCGACGACAAGGGCGTACTCGCCGAGATGGTCCGCGTCCTCAAGCCCGGCGGGCGCATCGCGATCACCGTGCCGCGCTACGGCCCCGAGAAGGTCTGCTGGACCCTGTCCGACGCCTACCACGAGGTCGAGGGCGGCCACATCCGCATCTACCGGGCCGACCAGCTCCTCGCCCGCGTCCGCGAGGCGGGACTCAGGCCCTACGGCACCCACCACGCGCACGGGCTGCACTCGCCGTACTGGTGGCTGAAGTGCGCGTTCGGCGTCGACAACGACAAGGCGCTGCCGGTGCGCGCGTACCACAAGCTGCTGGTCTGGGACATCATGAAGAAGCCGCTGGCGACGCGGGTCGCCGAGCAGGCGCTGAACCCGCTGATCGGCAAGAGCTTCGTGGCCTACGCGACCAAGCCGCACCTGCCGCCCGTGGACGCCGCGTGACCACCTCCCGCACACCCCGCACCGAACACCTCGTCCTGCCCGGCGTCCTCACCGACGCGCAGGCCGCCGAGACCGTCCGCGGCATCCTCGCCCACCAGCGCGAGGACGGCGCGATCCCCTGGTTCCGCGGGCACCATCTCGACCCCTGGGACCACGTCGAGGCGGCGATGGCCCTGGACGCGGCGGACGAGCACGAGGCCGCCGCGCGGGCCTACACGTGGCTGGCCGAACACCAGAACGAGGACGGCTCCTGGTACGCGGCCTACGCCGACGGGGACTTCGCCGCCGTCACCGACCGCGGCCGGGAGACCAACTTCGTCGCCTACGTCGCCGTGGGCGTCTGGCACCACTACCTCGCCACCGGCGACGACACGTTCCTGGACCGGATGTGGCCCGTCGTCCACGCGGCGGTCGAGTTCGTCCTGCGCCTCCAGCAGCCCGGCGGACAGATCGGCTGGCGCCGCGACCAGGACGGCACCGACACCACCGACGCCCTGCTGACCGGCAGTTCGTCCATCCACCACGCCCTGCGCTGCGCGCTCGCCGTCGCCGAGCAGCGCGAAGAGCCGCAGCCCGACTGGGAACTGGCGGCGGGCGCGCTGCGGCACGCCATCCGCCGGCACCCGGAGCGCTTCCTCGACAAGGGCCGCTACTCGATGGACTGGTACTACCCCGTGCTGGGCGGCGCGCTGACCGGCACGGAGGCCAGGTCCCGCATCGCGGAGAGCTGGGACCGCTTCGTGGTCCCGGGCCTCGGCGTGCGCTGCGTCGTGCCCAACCCGTGGGTGACCGGCGGCGAGTCGGCCGAACTCGCGCTCGCCCTGTGGGCGGTGGGCGAGTCCGACCACGCCCTGCGGATACTGCAGTCCATCCAGCACCTCCGGGACGCGGACAGCGGCCTGTACTGGACCGGCTACGTCTTCGAGGACCGGGCGCTCTGGCCGCGGGAGCTGACCACCTGGACGGCCGGCTCCCTGCTCCTCGCCGTCGCCGCGCTCGGCGGACACGAGGCCACCTGCCAGGTCTTCTCCGGCGACCGCCTGCCGAGGGGCCTCGACCCGGACTGCTGCGGCTGAGCGGCGCGGCGGATCAGTGCCGGTGCAGTCGGTTGGCGATGGCGTGGCCGACGAAGAGGTAGACGACCGCGGCCAGCCCATAGCCGGCGACGACGCGGGCCCAGGCCTCGTCGAAGGTGAACAGGTCTCGTGACCAGCCGGCCAGCCAGTTGGCCGCGTCATGGACGAACCGCACCAGGTCGTTGGCCCGGTTGGCGTCCAGCAGATACATCAGGATCCACAGTCCGAGGATGACGGCCATGATGTCCGCGATCACCGCGACGGCCGTACCGGCGGAGTTGGAACCACTGCGACTTCGAGGGGACATGCCTTCCGTCTGGCCCCGGAAGTCCGTTTGAAACCCGCGCCGCCACCGAAGGCGACGGCCCCCGCCCGGAAGGGCGGGGGCCGTTGACGTTGAGCGCGGGGCGGGCGCGGTCAGCCGCGCTGGATGCCCGAGGTGTCCTGGAGGACGCCGCGGCGGCCGTCCTGCGTCTGGGCGACCAGGTTGGCGCCACGCTGCTCGACGGCCAGGTACCAGGTGCCCGGCGCCAGTTCGGCGATCGGGGTGGGGGAGCCGTCCTCCGCGAACAGCGGACGCGGCACCGGCACGGCGAACCAGAACGGCGAGAAGTCCCCGGCCGGCTGCGCCTGCGCCTGCTGCGGGGCGGGCGGCTGCGGCTGACCCGGCTGGGGCTGCCCGCCGAAGGACGGACCCGGCTGACCGGGGTGCCCCGGCTGCCCCGGCTGACCGGGCTGGCCGCCGAACGGCTGCTGCGCGCCCGGGTAGCCGTAACCGCCCTGGGGCTGGCCGCCGTAGGGCTGCGGCGCGGCCGGCCGGGCGGCGGGGAGCAGGGAGCCCTTGAGGGCGGGGACCAGCGGCGTGGCCACGGCAGCGGCGGCCATGACCAGCGTCGCGATGAGCGCGAGGATCAGACCCACACCGAGGTCGGGGCCGCTGGTACCGCCGCCGACGTTGTCGATGCCGCCGGCCGGGTCGAAGACGTTGCCGAGCGCGCTCCACGCGGCGAAGACCGTGAACGCGACGCCGAACTGGCCGAGGTCGAGACCCGCGATCTGCTTGGGCTGCGGCAGCCCCCGGGCCACCACGATGAGCGCGGCGCCGATGATGCCCGCCAGGACGACACCGAACACGACCGGCGCACTGCCCCACAGGCTGGGCAGATCGAGGCCGGCGGGGGCGCCGTCGACGGAGTAGAGGCCGAGGAACGACGCGATGAACAGCAACACCGCTGCTCCGATCACCACGCCGTCGCCTCGAGTGAGGGAGCGGATATTCACTTCAGGTCCTTCGTAGGTCGTCTCGTCGTCGGTAGAGGCGTCGCTGTCACGATGTCGCCGAAAAGGTTCCGGTGTGAAGCGCGGGGGTGACCCCTCATGGTACGGAGGACACTATCGTCCGTACCTCGCGGCTGTCCGCAGGGACCGGGGCGCTGATCGCTACCGGCGCAGGAAACTCACGATTCCCTCAGACATCCCTTGTGCCGCCTTCTGCCGCCAACTGCCGCTGGTCAGAAGGGCGGCGTCCGTACTGTCGCGCATGTTGCCGCACTCGATGAACACCTTGGGAACCGTTGACAGATTGAGACCGCCCAGGTCCGTGCGCGTGACCAGACCGGTGCCCTCGCCGACGTAGTTGGAGGGCGCGCTGCCCGTGACGCGGACGAAGTTGCCCGCGATGCGCCGGCCCAGTTCCGCGGAGGGCGCGACGACGGCCCGGTTGTCGGCGCCGCCCTCGCGCACCGCGCCCGGCAGGATCACATGGAAGCCGCGGTTGCCCGCCCCCGACCCGTCGGCGTGGATCGAGATCGCGGCGTCCGCGTGCGCCTCGTTGCCGATCCGGGCCCGCTCGTCCACGCAGGGCCCGTACGGACGGTCGCCGTCCTGCGTCAGCCGCACCGTGGCGCCCTGCTCCTCCAGCAGGGTGCGCAGCCGGTGGGCCACGTCGAGGGTGAACTCCGCCTCCGGCCAGCCCGCGTTGGTGGACGTGCCCGTGGTGTCGCACTCCTTCCAGTGGGTGCCGATGTTCACCCGGCGGTTGATCTCGGCGGTGTGCCGGAAGTTGCCCGTGTTGTGCCCCGGGTCGATGACGACGACCTTCCCCGCGAGGGGACCGGATCCGGCGGCGGGCGCGGACTTCGAGGCGGACGCCGACGGCCGCGCGGTGGTCGCCGCGGCGCTGGAGGGCGAGGAACCCGTGGGCTTCTTGCCCTCGCCCGCCGGGGCGGCCGGATCACCGGAGGACGGCGCCGCCGATGTCGCGACGGCGCCCGCGCGGCCGGTGTCGTCCCCGCCCCCGCCGTCCGGGCCGCCGACCGCCGCGTACACCCCCCACCCGAGCAGCGCCCCGGGCACGAGCGCGGCGACGGCCACGGTCAGCGGGCGGCGCAGCGGGGAGCGGCGGGGCTGGGGAGGATCGAAGTCCGGGCCTGTGTACGACACGCAGCGACTCTAAACCGCGCCCTCAGATCCCCGCGCCCGTTCGCCGCAGGACGCGCAGCGAACCGGTCGCCGAGACCTCGGTGAACGCACCGGACGCCAGAGCCCTCAGAAAGACGCGGTACGGGGCCTGGCCGGTGAACTCGTCGGCCGGGTCCGGGAAGACGTCGTGGATGACCAGGAGGCCGCCGTCGGCCACGTGCGGCGCCCAGCCCTCGTAGTCGGCGTTCGCGTGCTCGTCGGTGTGGCCGCCGTCGACGAAGACGAGGCCGAGGGGGAAGTTCCAGAGCGCCGCGATCTGCGGTGAGCGGCCGACGAGGGCCACCACGTGCTCCTCCAGACGGGCCCGGTGCAGGGTGCGGCGGAAGGCGGGCAGGGTGTCCATGACGCCCAGTTCGGGGTCGACCGTGTCCGGGTCGTGGTAATCCCAGCCCGGCTGCTGCTCCTCGCTGCCCCGGTGGTGGTCGACGGTGAGCGCGGTGACCCCCGCCCGGCGGGCCGCGTCGGCGAGCAGGACGGTGGAGCGCCCGCAGTACGTGCCGACCTCCAGCAGCGGCAGCCCGAGCCGGCCGGCCTCCATGGCGGCGGCGTACAGCGCGCGGCCCTCGTGCGGGGGCATGAATCCCTTCGCGGCCTCGAAGGCGGTCAGGGCGTCGGGGGCGGGTGCCGCGGGCATGGGGGTTCCTTCCGGCGAGATGGCGCGGGCGCTGGTGGGCCGGCGCCCATGCTGCCGTACCCCCCGCCGGGCGGGCGGCGGGGGGTACGCAGGAGGTACGGGGCCGGAGGGCGCGGGTCAGGCGGAGACCGTCTCGCCCGGCAGGGACAGGTCGAGGCCGACCGGGCGGTCGCCGTCGTGGGTCGCCGAGTGGGCGAGCGGGCCGTGGCCCACGGCGCGGGCGGCCAGGACGTACGGCCCCCCGGCGGGCACCGCGAGGGCGTAACCGCCGTCGGCGGCGGAGAGGGCCGCGCCCGCCTGGCGGCCGTGCCGGTCGATCAGCGTGACCTTGGCACGGGCGACGGGGCTGCCGTCGGCGGCCAGCACCCGGCCGTGGAAGCCGCGCGGCGGCCCGCCGGCCGCCGGCTCCCCGGCCAGCGCCCGCTCGGCACGGGCCAGGTTCGCGTCCTCCTCGCTGCTCGCGCGCAGTTGCGGGAGTGCGGCCGGACCGCGGCGGGGGAGGAGGAGAGCCAGCGCCAGGCCGATCACCACCGCGCCGGTCGCGATCAGGAAGGAGACCCGGAAGCCGCGCATCGTGGGGACCGCGACACCGCCGACCTCGTCCGCCGTACTGGCCAGCACCATGCCGATGACGGCGCTCGACACCGATGTGCCGATGGACCGCATCAGGGTGTTGAGGCCGTTGGCCGCGCCCGTCTCCGAGGCCGGGACCGCGCCGATGATCAGGGCGGGCAGCGAGGAGTAGGCGAGGCCGATACCGGCGCCGAGCAGCACCGAGGTGACGACGGTCTGCCAGGCGGCGCTCATCAGGCCGAGGCCGCCGCCGTAGCCGACCGCGATGATCAGCAGACCGATGATCAGGGTGGTGCGGGGTCCGTGGCGGGCGGCCAGCCGGGCGTACACCGGCGCGGTGAACATCATCGTCAGGCCCAGCGGGGCCACGCACAGGCCCGCGACGACCATCGACCGCCCGAGGCCGTAGCCGGTCCCGGAGGGCAGTTGGAGCAGCTGCGGCAGGACCAGCGAGACGACGTAGAAGGCGACGCCGACCATGATCGAGGCGAGGTTGGTGAGCAGCACCTCGCGGCGGACCGTGGTGCGCAGGTCGACCAGCGGGGCCGCCACCCGCAGCTCCATCAGGCCCCACAGGAACAGCACCACCGCGGCGGCGGCGAACAGGCCGAGCGTGCCGGGCGAGGACCAGCCCCAGTCGGCGCCCTTCGTGATCGGCAGGAGGAAGAGGACCAGACCGGCCGCCAGACCGAACGCGCCCGGCAGGTCGAAGGAGCCCTTGGCGCGCAGCGGGGACTCCGGTACGACCAGGAGGGTCAGGGCGATGGAGAGCACACCGAGGCCCGCGGCGCCGTAGAACAGGGCGTGCCAGTCGGAGTTCTGCGCGACCAGGGCCGCGGCGGGCAGCGCCAGGCCGCCGCCGACGCCGATCGAGGAACTCATCAGCGCCATCGCCGAGCCGAGCCGCTCGCGGGGCAGCATGTCGCGCATCAGGCCGATGCCGAGGGGTATCGCACCCATCGCGAAGCCCTGGAGCGCACGGCCGACGATCATCGGGAGCAGGGTGTCGGTCAGGGCGCTGACCAGCGCGCCCAGGACCATCACCGACAGGCTGGCGATCAGCATGCGGCGCTTGCCGAACAGGTCGCCGAGCCGGCCCATGATCGGCGTGGCCACGGCTCCGGACAGGAGCGTGGAGGTCAGCACCCAGGTGGCGTTGCCGGGTGTGGTGTCCAGGAGTTGGGGCAGGTCCTTGATGACCGGGACCAGCAGGGTCTGCATCACCGCGACGACGATGCCCGCGAAGGCGAGCACCGGGACGGTGGCCCCGCTCGCTCTCCGCACGGGTTCGTCGGTCGTCGTGTGGGACATGGGGTGGGGCCTCCAGGCCGGGAGCGGGCCAGTGCGATGCGGGACGTGTGCGGGCGGGGTGTGCGCAGGGTCAACCCCGTACGCCGGGGCGGCTATTCCGTTGCTTCGGGTCCCTAACGAATTCTTGACCATCTCTTGGGGGCACCCCTGCGTCCGGTTCGTGGTAGTGCGCGGCTACGTCCGTGGTCGTAGGCCCGGTCGTCGGACCAAATCCCGATGCAAGGGGTGCCTCCGGCTTGAGACCATGACGCCCATGCTCGAAGCCACCGGTGCCTCCGCCGCCTCCCGTCTGTCCCCCCGCCGCACGCCACCGACCTGGCTGGTCGTCGCGGTCACCTGTGCCGGGCAGTTCCTGGTCGTGCTCGACGTGTCCGTCGTCAACGTCGCCCTGCCGTCGATGCGGACCGACCTCGGGCTCAGCGCGCAGGGCTTGCAGTGGGTGGTCAACGCCTACGCCATCGCCTTCGCCGGGTTCATGCTGCTCGGCGGGCGGGCCGGGGACCTGTACGGGCGCAAGCGGATGTTCCTGGTCGGGCTCGGGCTGTTCACGCTGGCCTCGCTGGGCGGCGGATTCGCCCAGGAGGGCTGGCAGTTGCTCGTCGCCAGGGCCGTGCAGGGGCTGGGCGCGGCGGTACTGGCTCCGTCGACGCTGACCATCCTGACCGCGGCGGTGCCCGAGGGCGCGGCGCGGGCGCGGGCGATCGCGACCTGGACCGCCGTGGGCGCGGGCGGCGGGGCCGCCGGTGGCCTGGTGGGCGGCGTCCTGGTGGACGGGCTGTCGTGGCGCTGGGTACTGCTGATCAACGTGCCGGTGGGCGCGGTGGTGCTGGCGGGCGCCGTGCTGTGGGTGACCGAGAGCCGGGGCGGCGTGCGGCGCCGCCTGGACCTGCCGGGCGCGCTGCTGGTGACCGCGGGCCTGGCCACGCTGGCCTACGGCATCTCGCAGACCGAGTCCGAGGGGTGGGCGGCGACGGCGGCGCTGCTGCCGCTGCTCGCCGGGCTCGCGCTGCTGGCGCTGTTCCTCCTCGTCGAGGCGCGTACGGCGGCGCCGCTGATGCCGCTCGGGCTGCTGCGGCTGAGGTCGGTGGCGTCGGCGAACGTGGCGATGCTGGTGTCCGGCTCGGCGATGTTCTCGATGTGGTTCTTCATGACCCTGTACGCGCAGAACGTGCTGGGCTACTCCCCGCTGGAGGCCGGTCTCGCCCTGGTGCCCAGCTCGCTCGCGGTGGTCCTCGGGTCGAAGGCGGCGCCGCGGTTCATGCGGGTGCTCGGAGCGCGCAGCGTGGCCGTGCTGGGCACGTTCGTGGCGGCGGCCGGCTTCGGCTGGCAGTCGACGATGACCGTGGACGGCGGCTATCTGACCACGATCATGATCCCCGGTGTCCTGATGATGCTCGGCGCGGGCATGGCGGGGACTCCGCTGGCCTCACTGGCCATCACCGGCGCGGCACCCGGGGACGCCGGACTGGTCTCCGGTCTGATCAACACCTCCCGCACGATGGGCGGTTCACTGGGACTCGCGGTGATGTCCACCATCGCGGCGACCCGGGCCGGCGGGGACAACGCAGGCCCGGCCGCCCTGACGGACGGCTACGCGCTGGTCTTCCGCACGGGCGCGGTGGTACTGGCCGCCGCCGCGGTCCTGATGTGCGTGTGGCTGCCGGCGGGCGGTCGGCGGGGTGAGGGGGCGGCACGGGGGTGAGGCCGGCGGGTGGGGCCGGTGTTCAGAGCCAGCCCTGTCGGCGGGCCTCGCGCAGGGCCTCCGTGCGGTTGCGGGTGGCGGTCTTGCCGATGGCCGCGGAGAGGTAGTTGCGGACCGTGGACTCCGAGAGGTGCAGCGCCGCCGCGACATCGGCGACGGTCGCGCCGTCCGCCGAGGCCCTCAGTACGTCGCACTCACGGGCGGTGAGCGGACTGGGGCCCGCGCTGAGCGCGGCGGCGGCGAGCACGGGGTCGACGACCGTCTCTCCGCCCAGCACCCGGCGGATCGCCCCGGCCAGCTCCTCCACCGGGCCGTCCTTCACCAGGAAACCGGCGGCGCCCGCCTCCATGGCCCGGCGCAGGTACCCGGGGCGGCCGAAGGTGGTCAGGATCATCACCCGGCAGCCGGGCACCCGCTCACGCAGCTCGGCGGCGGCGTCCAGACCGCTCAGGCCCGGCAGTTCGATGTCGAGGAGGGCCACGTCGGGGCGGTGCGCGAGCGCGGCGCCGACGATCTCGTCCCCGGCCGACACCTGAGCGACCACCTCGATGTCCGCCTCCATCCCGAGCAACAGCGCGAGCGCGCCGCGCATCATGCCCTGGTCCTCGGCGAGGAGGACGCGGACGGGGCGGGGCGATCTGGAGGTCTCGTCGGTCACGGGGCAAGGGTAGAGGGGGCCCCGCCGGCGGAGTCCGGCGGTGCTACGCCGGTGTCCCCACCCGGTTCTCCTCCCGGGACACCGGCAGTTCCGCCGTCAGGGCGAAGCCGCCCTGCGGGTCCACCCTGGCGGTCAGGGAGCCGCCGGCCGCGGCGAGGCGTTCCGTGAGGCCGGTCAGGCCGGTACCCGGGCCTTGGGCGGGGCCGTCGCCGCCGGTGCCGTTGTCCGTGACCGTCAGCCGGACGCGCTCCGCGCCGCCCGACACCGCGATCTCGCACCGGCTCGCCCCGCTGTGCCGCACGACGTTGGTGACCGCCTCCCGCACCACCCACCCCAGCAGCGCCTCGGTCTGCGAGGGCAGCGGCGGTCCGGACCGGCGCACCACCGGCTCCACGTCCGCCGCGGTCAGCGCCGAGCGCGCCCGGTCCAGCTCGGTGCCGAGACTGCCCTCGCGGTAGCCGGTGACCGCCTCCCGCACCTCGGTCAACGCCTGCCTGCCGACCGACTCGATGTCGCCGATCTGGGTCAGGGCCGCGGCCAGGTCGCGCGGCGCCAGCCGGCGGGCGGCCTCCGACTTGACCACGATCACCGACAGGGTGTGCCCGAGCAGGTCGTGCAGATCCCGGGAGAACCGCAGCCGCTCCTCCGCCACCGCCCGCGTGGCCAGCTCCTCCCGGGCGGCGCGCAGTTGCCGTACGGCGTCGGACAGGCTCAGGATCGCGGCCGTCACCATCGTCGACAGGAAGGTCCCGTAGGCGATGTTCAGACCGGCCCAGCCGTCCTTGACACCGGCCACCGCACCCGCCACGACCGCCGGCGACCAGCCCCACCGGCCCAGCCACCGGCCGCGCAGCGCCGCCCCCGCGGCGAGGCCCAGCAGCGGGAAGAACAGCAGCCAACTGCCGCCGTAGGCCAGGGACAGACCGATGGTCACCACTGCCATGGCGGCCAGCGCCGCCCGGGTGGACGGCGCCCGGCGCAGCTCCTCGTGGAAGGAGCGGAAGGCCACGTAGACGTAGAGCGAGTTGAAGACGAACAGGCCAAGACCGCCGACCCAGGGGTTGGAGTCCTGGCCCCGGAAGATGTTCGCGAGGCTGCCCAGGCCCAGCAGCAGCCAGGGCAGGAGCGTGAAACCGGACGGCGGCGGACCGATCCGCTCCGGCTGCTCCCCGGCCTCGTACGGTTCGGACTGCCGCGCCGGCTTCCACGCGTCCAGGCGGCACGAGATCCTGTGCAGCCGCCCTCTGATCCCGCTCATGGCCCTCGCTTCCCTTCCGCTTCCGCCTGCCGTCCGCCGTCCGCCGTCCGCCGCCCGTCGTCGATCAGCCGCTCCCCGCACCGCGGCGGTAGGACAGGACGGCGTACACCCCGAACGCCACCAGCCATCCCGTCAGTACGAGAATCGCACCCGCGGGTGGCGCGTGCCCCGTCGCGACCGAGGTGCCCAGCTGGGCGAAGCGGTTGGTCGGGGTGTACGCCGACACCGCGCGCAGCCACTCCGGGAACAGCGCGAGCGGGAACCACAGGCCCCCGACGACCGCCAGCCCCAGGTTGGCGGCCATGTTCGCCACGCCCGTGGTCTGCCCGGTCAGCCGGTAGCCGTTGCCCAGGCCCAGCAGCGTGAAGGGGACCGACCCCAGCCAGAGCAGCAGCGCCAGCGCGGCCCACTGCCAGGCGTGCAGCCGTACGCCGTTGACCAGGCCGCCCGCCGCGAGTACCGCCGAGATCGCGGGCAGCACGGTGACCGAGCCGGTCAGGGCGCGGCCCACCACCACCTGGTGCGGGGGCATCGGGGTCACCCGCAGTTGCCGCAGCCAGCCGATCGCCCGGTCCTCCGCGACCCCGCCGCCGGTGTTGAGGGCGGAGCCGACCGCGCCGTAGGCGGCCATGCCGACCATCGCACCGGTCTTCCAGCCGCCCGCGTCACCGTCCCCGAGATTGGTGAACAGCAGGTACATGAGGAGGGGCATGGCGACGCCGCCGACGACGAAGCCGGGGTCGCGCAGCGTACGGCGGATCTCCAGCCGCAGATAGTCCCTCATCGCACGGTCTCCCTCTCCCCGGGCGGCGCCTTCGCCGTCCCCGCCTCTGTTGTCAGTGCAAGGAACGCGTCCTCCAGGGACGCCGGGGCGACCTCCAGGCCGCGGATCGCGCCGAGTTCCGCGAGGGCGACCACGGTCGCGTCGGAGTCCTCGGTGCGCAGCAGCACGCGGTCCCCCTGCGTCTCCACCGCACGCACCCCGGGCAGCAGCATCAGATCCCCGGTGGGCCGGCCCGCCGGGTCGAAGCGGACCCGGCTGCCGCCCGCCGCCCGGCGCAGCCCGTCACCGGTGCCGTCCGCGACGATCCGCCCCCGGTCGACGACCACGATGCGGTCCGCGTGCGCCTCGGCCTCCTCCAGATAGTGGGTGGAGAAGAGGACCGTGCTGCCGCGCCGGGCGTACGCCCGCATCGACTCCCAGAAGGCGTGCCGCGCCTCCACGTCCAGGGCCGCCGTGGGTTCGTCCAGGACGAGCAGGTCGGGATGGCCGGCCAGCGCGACCGCGAACCGCACGCGCTGGGTCTGCCCGCCGGACAGCCGGTCCACGCGCCGCCCGGCGAGACTGGCGATCCCGGCCAGCTCCAGGGCCTGCCCGACGGGCATCGGCGCCGGATAGCGGCTCGCCACGAAGGCGACCAGCTCGCCCACGGTGACCCGCGGGACCGCCCGCGCCTCCTGGAGCATCGCCCCCACGCGCCCCGCGCGCACGGCCTGTTCCGGCGGCCCGCCGAACAGCTCCACGCGGCCCGTGTCGGGCGCGCACAGGCCGAGCAGCAGGGCGATCGCCGTCGACTTGCCGGCGCCGTTGCGGCCCAGCAGCGCGACGGTCTCGCCGCGCGCGATGTCCAGGTCCACGCCGTCGACGGCGCGGACCTCGCCGTAGGCCTTGGCCGCGGTCTCGAAACGGACGGCGGGAGCGGTGCGTCGTGTGGTCGGTGGCATACGGACGACGCTACGGAGCCGGCGGGGGCGCCCGGCAGATGCGGTTGTCCGGAGATCGGCAGGACAAATGTCACGGGTGGCCGGCGTCCCGTACGGTCGGGGCTGTCCATGACGGTGACAGGAGGGTCATGCCCATCGACGCAGCCGGGGCGCTCGCCGCGGCACCCCGGGTCCGGGAGATCGCCTGGGACCACAAGGACGTCCAGCTCTACCACCTCGGCATCGGCGCCGGCCCGCCCGCCACCGACCCCCGCGAACTGCGCTACACCCTGGAGTCCCGGCTGCACGTCCTGCCGAGCTTCGCGACGGTCGCGGGCGGCGGCCCCCCGGGCGTGATCGGCGCACTGTCCGTACCCGGCGTCAACGTCGACCTCGCCCACGTCCTGCACGGCGGGCAACACCTGCGCCTGCACCGGCCGGTTCCGGTGCGGGGCCGGGCGAGCGCCGCCTCCCGCGTCGTCGCCGCGTACGACAAGGGCACGGCGGCCGTGCTCGTGCTGCGCACCGAGGTCGGCGACGCGGACGGGCCGCTGTGGACCGACGAGGCCGAGGTCTTCGTACGCGGGGAAGGCGGCTGGGGCGGTGAACGGGGACCCTCCGCACGCCCGGCGCCGCCGCCCGCCGCGCCGCCGGACCACGTGGTCGAGCGGCCCGTACGCGAGGACCAGGCCCTGCTCTACCGGCTCTCCGGCGACTGGAACCCGCTGCACGCCGACCCGGAGTTCGCCGCGCGCGCCGGTTTCGACCGGCCCGTCCTGCACGGGCTGTGCACCTACGGCGGCACACTCAAGTCGGTCGTCGACACGCTGCTGGACGGTGATGTGACCCGGGTGCGCGAGTACCGCGCGCGGTTCGCCGGGGTGGTGTACCCGGGGGAGACGCTGCGGGTGCGCGTGTGGCGCTCCCCGGAGCCGGAGCAGGGGGTGGGGGCGGTGCGGGTGGCCGTGAGTGCCGTGGAGCGGGGTGACGCGCCCGTCCTCGCCGACACCGTGGTCCGGTATGCCCGGCAGGTCCGGCAGGGGTGACGGCAACGGCCCCGTCCGCCGCGCGGGGCGAACGGGGCCGGAGCCGCCCGTACTGCCTGGGTGTGCTTGTCGTGCCGTGCCGTCAGGCGGCCGTTTCCGACTCCTCGGCAGGCCTGCGGTGGCGGCCCCGCGGGGTCGCCGTGCCGTCCTGGCTGGAGACCGGTCCCCGGTGCTTGCCGTGTCCGTTGTCGGTCTCGGAAACGTCGGCACCGGCGGCCTGCATCGGCTGGGTCGTGCTGGTGTCGTTCATCGGAAGGAATTCACCCCGTCAACATGATCTTTCCTACAGCCGGGCGAGTGTAACCAGCACACCTCGGCCCGGATCCAGGAGACCGCGCCAACCGGCACTACTTCGTTACAAGCCTTGCCAGCGGGGCCTGTTGGAGCGGCACGGGACGCGAGGGAGCCGACGCCGGACCGTCCGGTTCGCCCTGTTCGCCGGGTTTCTTCGATCCATCCGGAACTGATTCCTCCGAATCCCCGGGGTGCTCCGTCCCCCCGCCCTCTTCCGCCCCCTGCGCGCGGGTCGCGGCGAGCCGTGCCACCCCGCACGGCTGCCGGGGAGTGGAGCACGGCAGCCGCAGTTCCCCGTCCGGGGTCCACAGCCCGGCGCCCGTCAACCATCCCTCGGGCGCCGGAACATGACGCACCCGCCGCTCGGTGGGCCGCCACACCCCGACCCAGCTGCCGAACGGCCCGTCCACCCGCAGCGCCACCGCGCACCGCTCCGGCGTCAACACCTGCCCCGGCTGGATCGCGAACGGCGTCACGACGCAGTCCGGCAGCCGCAGGCACTCCGGGAAGCGCACCGGCAGCGTGCTGCCCAGCACCCCCCAGCCGAGCCGGTCCTGCCCCGGCGAGGGCGCGTCCGAGCGGACCAGCGCCAGCCCGCTGTCCGGGTCGGCCAGCAGCATCCGGTCGTCGCTGTCGGGGGCGATCTGCAGCAGCGGCGACACCTCGCCGCCCTGCCCCAGGTCCACCACGACCGCCTTGACCCGCCCGCCGGTCTCCCGGTCCACGGCCAGTATCCGGCCCGCGCGGTCCAGCCAGACCCCGCCCGAGCAGCGGCCGGGGATCTCGGCCAGCCGCTCCGGGCCGTCGGTGCCGCCCGCGACCCGCCACAGCACCGTCGCACGCGGGCCGACGGCGAGGGCGTAGGCCCGCTCGCCGCCCGGGACCGGCGGCAACAGCCGCAGCCCGGTGGTGTCCGCCGGGCACTCGACCGCGCCGAGCGGCAGCTCGCCGGTGCCGGGGCCGGTCGGGTACAGCAGCGAGAAGACGTGCCGTCCGGCCGCCACCCGGTGCACCAGGACCCGCCCGTCCCCCATCGGCTGCACTTCGGTGCCGGGCTCCTCCGGCTGATTGCCGGGCAGCGGCACCGCGTACGGCTCGGGGCCGTCCAGGGTCCAGCGCTCCGGGAACCAGGAGTCTCCGCGCAGGGCGAGGCGCGCCGCGTAGCCGCCCTCCGCGGTGATGCTGCAACCCACCCGCGGTGGTCCGCCGTCCCCCTGGTTCCCTCGGTCCGCCGAAGGCTCGATCGCACAGGCCGTCATCGTTCGGTCACCTCCGGCGACGAAGCTAGTTTTCGCACGCGGGAACGGGGGCCGGTGGCGGTCCTCATCACACATACGTGTGGCACAGGAACGATTCGTCCGAGGCGAGGGCGGGGTATGTGCTGTGCGTACCGGGGCCGGGGGCACGGAAGCCCGCTGCGGGTACGGCGCCGCAGATCAGCCAGGTAGCCTTGCGTATGTGCCCCGTCTGTCAGAAGTCATCGCCGCGCTGGAGAGCCTGTGGCCCGCCGAGCGGGCCGAGTCCTGGGACGCGGTCGGCACCGTCGTGGGCGACCCCGACCAGGCGGTTTCCCGGGTCCTGTTCGCCGTGGACCCCGTCCAGGAGATCGCCGACGAGGCCGTGGGGCTGGGCGCCGGACTGCTCGTCACCCATCACCCGCTGTATCTGCGGGGGACGACGACGGTCGCGGCCTCCACCTTCAAGGGCCGCGTGGTGCACACGCTCATCAAGAACGACATCGCCCTGCACGTCGCCCACACCAACGCCGACACCGCCGACCCGGGCGTCTCCGACGCGCTGGCCGGAGCGCTCGACCTGCGCGTCGTACGCCCCCTCGTGCCGGACCCGACCGACCCGCGGGGCCGCCGGGGCCTGGGCCGGGTGTGCGAGCTGGAGCGCCCGCTGACCGTCCGCGAGTTCGCCGCCCGTGCCGCGGAGCGGCTGCCCGCCACCGCGCAGGGCGTCCGCGTCGCCGGAGACCCGGAGGCGCCCGTCCGCACGGTCGCCGTCAGCGGCGGCTCGGGCGACAGCCTCTTCGACGCCGTACGGGCGGCGGGCGTCGACGCCTTCCTCACCGCGGACCTGCGCCACCACCCCGTGTCCGAGTTCACCGCGGACCGCGCGCACGGTCCCCTCGCGCTGCTCGACGCGGCGCACTGGGCCACCGAATGGCCCTGGTGCGAGCTGGCCGCAGCCCAGCTCGACGAGATCTCCGACCGCAACGGCTGGGACCTCAGAGTCCACGTCTCCAAGACGGTCACCGACCCCTGGACCGCCCACGCGGCGTCCACCCCGACCTCTAGCGCAATGGGAGCCCCCAACTGAAAGCCGCGTCCGCCGACCAGATCCGACTCCTCAACGTCCAGGGCCTCGACGTCCGGCTCCAGCAGCTCGCGCACAAGCGCAGGTCCCTGCCCGAGCACGCCGAGATCGAGTCGCTGACCAAGGACCACACGCAGTTGCGCGACCTGCTCGTGGCCGCGCAGACCGAGGAGAGCGACTGCGCCCGCGAGCAGACCAAGGCCGAGCAGGACGTGGACCAGGTGCGCCAGCGCGCCGTCCGCGACCAGCAGCGCCTGGACTCGGGCGCCGTCACGTCCCCGAAGGACCTGGAGAACCTCCAGCGCGAGATCGCCTCGCTCGCCAAGCGGCAGGGCGACCTCGAGGACGTCGTCCTGGAGGTGATGGAGCGGCGCGAGTCCGCGCAGGAGCGGGTCGCCGAGCTGACCGAGCGGGTCGGCGCCGTGCAGGGGAAGATCGACGACACCGTGGCCCGCCGGGACGCCGCCGTCGAGGAACTGGACGGCGAGGCCGCCTCGGTGGCCAAGGAGCGCGAGGTCATCGCGGGCTCGGTCCCCGCGGACCTGCTCAAGCTCTACGACAAGCTGCGCGAGCAGCAGGGCGGCGTCGGCGCGGCCAGGCTGTACCAGCGCAGTTGCCAGGGGTGCCGCCAGGAGTTGGCGATCACCGAGCTGAACGAGATGCGCTCGGCGGCGCCCGACACGGTCGTACGCTGCGAGAACTGCCGCCGCATCCTGGTGCGTACGGCGGACTCGGGGCTCTAGGGGTGGTTGCGGTGCGGGAGTTCGTCGTCGAGGCCGACGGCGGGTCGCGGGGCAACCCGGGGCCCGCGGGCTACGGGGCCGTGGTGCTGGACGGGCCGACGGGGGAGGTGCTCGTCGAGGTCGCCGAGTACCTCGGGGTCGTCACGAACAACGTGGCCGAGTACCGGGGCCTGCTGGCCGGCCTGCGCGCGGCGAGGGAACTGGACCGGGACGCGAGCGTGCGGGTCCGGATGGACTCCAAGCTCGTCGTCGAGCAGATGTCGGGCCGCTGGAAGATCAAGCACCCCGACATGAAGCCGCTGGCGACCGAGGCGTCGCGCGTCTTCCCGCCCGGCCGGGTCACCTACGAGTGGATCCCCCGCGCGAACAACAAACACGCCGACCGCCTGGCCAACGAGGCGATGGACGCGGGCGCCCGCGGCGAGCGGTGGTCCGCGTCGCACTCGACGGCGGAACTGGACACGGGGGGTGCCTTCGCCGGCGGCGGGCTTGGTGCGGGGGAGTCGGCCGGCGAGTCCGGGCCCGGTACCGGGGAATCGGTCGCCGGGAGCGGGCCCGGCGCGCGGGAGTCGGCCGTCGAGGGTCGGCCCGCCGCGCAGGACACCGCCGCCGGAAGGGGATCCGGCCCGCAGGACGCCGCCGCCGAGAGCGCGTCCGGCGCCCCGTATGCCGCCGATGCCGACCGGGCCGCCGGCGGCGCCGTGGGTGAGCGTGCCGTGCGGGCGGCCGGGACCGGGGCCGGGACGGCGTCCGGTGCTCGCCCTTCCGCCACGGCCACCGGCGGCACCGCGACGGCCGCCGCCAGCCCCGGCGGCCCCCGCCCCCGCCCCGCCGCCACTCCCGTCGACGCCGACGTGCGGGCCGCGAAGGTCGTGGCCTCGCCCGGCTGGGGACCCCCCGACATGGGCGCCCCCGCGACCTTCGTCCTGCTGCGGCACGGAGAGACGCCCCTGACCCCGCAGAAGCGGTTCTCCGGGAGCGGCGGCGGCGACCCGTCCCTGTCGTCCGTCGGCAGGGAGCAGGCCGGGAAGACCGCCGCGAGCCTCGCCGGGCGCGGCACGATTGAGGCGGTCGTCGCCTCTCCGCTGGCCCGCACCCGCGAGACCGCCCGTATCGTCGCCGCCCGCCTCGGTCTCGGGGTGACGGTCGAGGAGGGCCTGCGGGAGACCGACTTCGGCGCCTGGGAGGGGCTCACCTTCGGCGAGGTGCGCGAGCGGTACCCGGACGACCTGGAGGCCTGGCTGTCCTCCCCGTACGCCGAACCGACCGGCGGCGGCGAGAGCTTCGCGGCGACCGGCGCCCGTGTCGCCGCCACCCGCGACAGGCTGGTCGCCGCCCACGCGGGCCGCACCGTCCTGCTGGTCTCCCACGTGACGCCGATCAAGACGTTCGTGCAACTCGCCCTGGGCGCCCCGCCCGAGTCGCTGTTCCGGATGGAGCTGTCGGCCGCCTCGCTGTCGGCGGTGGCGTACTACGCGGACGGCGCCGCCAGCGTACGGTTGTTCAACGAGACGTCCCACCTGCGCTGAGCGCCGCCGCCTCGCGGGCGAGCCGCTCCACCCGCCCCCAGTCACGGTCGGCGATGGCGTCCTTGGGGAGCATCCAACTCCCCCCGACGCAGCCGACGTTCGGCAGCGCGAGGTACTCCGGCGCGGAGGTCGGCCCGATGCCGCCGGTCGGGCAGAAACGGGCCTGCGGCAGCGGGGCGGCGAGCGCCTTGAGGTAGGCGGTGCCGCCCGCGGCCTCGGCGGGGAAGAACTTCATCTCCCGCACCCCGCGCTCCAGCAGTGCCACCACCTCCGAGGCGGTCGACACCCCCGGCAGGAAGGGCACCCCGGACACCCGCATCGCCTCCAGCAGTACGTCCGTCCACCCCGGGCTGACCAGGAACCGCGCCCCGGCCGCCACGACCTCCCCGACCTGCCCCGGCGTGATGACCGTGCCCGCGCCGACCACCGCACCGGGCACCTCTTCGGCAATCGCGCGGATCGCGTCGACCGCGACCGGCGTCCGCAGCGTCACCTCGATCGCGGGCAGCCCGCCGGCGACGAGCGTCCGGGCGAGCGGCACGGCGTCGGCGAGATCGTCGACGACCACGACGGGCACGACGGGCGCGAGATCCAGTACCGAGGCGGTGCGGGAGGAGGGCAGCGGAGAACTCATGAGGTCATCGTGCCGCCGGAACGCACGGTGTGCAATGTCCGTTGCAATATATGCAACGCATGGAGAGTGTCCCCGGGCTGCCTCAGTGAACCTCCGCCACCAGCACATCCAGCGCCCACGGCCGCCCGCCCCTCGCGGGCGCCTCCGCCTCCACCTCGTACCCCAGGTCCCGCAGCGCCTCCACCAGCTCCGCCGGTCCCCCGGGCGCGATCCCGGACGCCAGCAGGCTCCGTACGATCCGCCCCTTGGTCGCCTTGTTGAAGTGGCTGACCACCTTCCGGGTCGGCGCGTGCAGCACCCGTACGGTCGCCGTACGCTGCGCCACCTCGCCCTTCGGCTTCCAGGCCGCCGCGTACGCGGACGAGCGCAGGTCCAGTACCAGCCGGTCCCCGGCCACCTCGGGCAGCACCTCGGCCATCGGGGCACGCCAGTACTCGCCCAGCGCGCCGATCCCGGGGAGTCTGACGCCCATCGGGCAACGGTAGGAAGGAATCCGGTCGGTCACCCGCACCGCGCCCCACAGCCCCGAGAACACCAGCAGCGAACGGGCGGCCCGCCGCTTCGCCGCCGCGTCGAGGGAGGCCAGGTCCAGCGCGTCGTAGAGCACACCGGTGTAGATCTCCCCGGCGGGCCGCGCGCCGGCCGTGCGCAGCTCCGCGTTCTTGGCGACCTCGCCGCGCAGCCCCTCGCTCAGCCCCAGCACCTCGCGCGCCTTCTCCTCGTCACCGGCGCACAGCTCGGCCAGCTCGCCGAGTACGGCCTCCCGGGCCGCGGTGAGCCCCGGCAGGGACAGCGACCCGGTCCTCAGCGGGGCACCCCGGCCGGACGCGGCCTTCCCCTCGGACGGCGGCAGCAGGACAAGCACGCGTACTCCCTCACTTCGGCTCTCGACCCCTGGTCAGGGTACGGCGTGCCGTTCCGCCCCAGGGCGCCCCGCCTCGCGTGGCAACGCCGGCGCGCACGCCCGGTACCATGGTCGACACGGCAGACGAGCCGGGCGGACGGCCGCGTGGAGTCCCTCACGGGACTTCCCGAGGAACGTCCGGGCTCCACAGGGCAGGGTGATGGCTAACGGCCACCCGGGGTGACCCGCGGGACAGTGCCACAGAAAGCAGACCGCCGGGGACCTCGGTCCCCGGTAAGGGTGAAACGGTGGTGTAAGAGACCACCAGTGCCCAGGGCGACCTGGGCAGCTGGGTAAACCCCACCCGGAGCAAGGTCAAGAGGAGACACCCGGTGTCTCTGCGCGGACGTTCGAGGGCTGCCCGCCCGAGTCCGCGGGTAGACCGCACGAGGCCAACGGCAACGTTGGTCCTAGATGGATGGCCGTCTCCCCGGCCGCCGCGAGGCGACCGGGTGACAGAACCCGGCGTACAGCCCGACTCGTCTGCCGCCACCTGCGGCTTTGCCTGGGAAGGGCCTCTGACCTGCGTCGGAGGCCCTTTCCGGTCTTTCAGGGGCTTGCCGCGTTAGGCCGCGAAAAGTCCCTCGGAAGTCCCTCGGGCAGCGCTGAAGTCCCTGGAGCGGAGGGGCGGGCGAGGCCTCTGAGCTGGCTCGATCGATGGGACACGACGCTGTACATCTGCCCCCGCGGATTGCAACTGCCGTAACCGCAGCAGGGTGGTCTGACGCGAGGTGCGGAGGGGTACGGTCTACGCGACGTGCGTTTTCGGTGTTCGCGGCCTCGAGAAACCGACCCGTGTACCACAACACGCCAAAGCATCAAGGCGTCTTGTCGGGCGTGCCTACAGACAGACTGTCCTCCCGCAGCCCTTGTCGGGTGGAAGGCTTCCTTGTCATTTAGGCCACTACCAGGTGAGGTTGTCGTCATGGCGCGTCGCAGTCCCGAACGTCCGACATACGGATTCACGGTTGCGGCTGCTGTCGACGCTGTCCCGGCCGCACGCCGCCAAGTTGTTTCGCTGGCCCTGGATCTGGGGCTTCCGCTGTCGGACCAGACACTGGAGACCGTCGAGTTGCTGGCTGGCGAGGTGATCGCCAACGCTGTCCTTTACACAGACGCTCCGTGCGACGTCTCCGTGACGCGGGCCGACGAGCGGCTTCGCGTCGAAGTCACGGACACGGATGCATCGTTGCCAAGAAGTGTTGAGGCAGGGCCGAACGACGAGAACGGTCGCGGCCTCCTGCTCGTGAGCGCCTTGGCGGTCGATTGGGGGATGCAGCCGGAACCCTCGGGCAAGACGACCTGGTTCGAGATCACGTCGGAGCCCTGGGCCGAGGGCACGGGCGACTACCGTGCGGATGAACCGCCGTCACCCCACGCGGGTGACGCTGCCGTCCGACGAACCGAGTGTGACGCTCGTAGGGCCTTGCCGGCCGACTCGCGGTCGTCGTTCGGCGCAGCAACTGCTGGGAAGCGACATCAGGCTGCCTGAGACTGTGATCCAAAGCGGCCGTCCCCGGCGGCCTTGGGACGGAACGGCTTGTGGCCGAACTTCACGCGGGTTGAGGGATGGTCCGGTCGTAGAGGAGTCGTTGGAAGTCAGCTGGTCGTTCCTGGCGAGGTCGTAGCTGTCGCCAACAGGGCGACCTCGTGGGCGCTGCCGCCCGAAGCCGAGACGCCTGCACAACGGTTGGACA
Source organism: Streptomyces sp. SL06 (assembly GCF_058244745.1). Lineage (NCBI taxonomy): Bacteria > Bacillati > Actinomycetota > Actinomycetes > Kitasatosporales > Streptomycetaceae > Streptomyces > Streptomyces sp. SL06. The sequence goes on from NZ_JBSYOT010000002.1 coordinate 5,118,437, forward strand.
CGTACAGTCACGATCCAGTCCGTGTAACCTGCTGGGTGCCCGGTGCTGTGTTCCGCCTGGGACAACGGGGTTCGCAACGATCATCTTCGGCTTGGAGGACGGGTGGCAGTGCAGCGGATCACGACCCGCAATGCCCGTTTCCAGCAGCTGCAGACGTTGCTCAACAACCGCACCAAGCGAGGGCGTGCCAAGGAGTTCCTCGTTCAGGGTGTGCGGCCGATCACGATGGCCGTGGAGTACGGCTGGACCATTCGGTCCCTGCTCTACGACGCCAGCCGCCCGCTCTCCCGATGGGCCGAGGATCTTATGCGCGGTGTCGGCGCCGAGCGCGTGGCGATGGCGCCGCAGTTGCTCAGTGAGCTGAGTGAGAAGGCCGACGGGGCGGCGGAAGTCCTGGCAGTGGTCGAGATGGCGCCGGACAGCCTGTCGCGGATCAAGGTTCGCGACGACTTCCTCGGTCTGGTCTTCGACCGGCCGACGCAGCCCGGCAACATCGGAAGCATCGTGCGATCGGCCGACGCCTTCGGCGCCGACGGGCTCATCGTGACGGGGCATGCGGCGGACCCGTACGACCCCAAGTCGGTACGTGCCTCCACGGGATCGTTCTTCGCCGTGCCCGTGGTGCGGAGCCAGTCGCACCACGAGGTCATGGAGTGGCTGGAGAAGGAGCGCGCTCAGGGGCGGCCGGTTGCCGTCGTCGGCACGGACGAGGACGGCGATGCCGAGGTCTCGGAATTCGATCTGACCCAACCGGTTCTACTGCTCATCGGCAATGAGACCGCCGGCCTCAGCACCGCCTGGCGAGAGCTCTGTGACCACGTGATCAGCATTCCGATGACGGGCTCGGCCAGCTCCCTGAACGCGTCGAACGCCGCCTCTGTCGTTCTCTACGAAGCGCGCCGTCAGCGTCTGGCGAAGCAGCGCACGGCGTGACCTTCCGAGGTCACGTCCAGACCTCGCCGCTGACCGCTCTTTTGTAGACCGCCAGGTACTGGCGGGCGATGGTGTGGTGGCCCCATCGGTCGACCGCTGTCTCCCGCACGCCCTGGGCCGTGGGCAGCGACGCCAGCACCCCCTTCGCGTCGCCGGGTGTGATCTTCCACCCGATCGGCAGCACCGTTCCGACGCCGGGGACGATCTCCGGCAGGCATCCGTTGTCCGTGGCGATCACCGGGGTGCCGCTGGCGGCGGCCTCCGAGACCACGGTGGCGCCGGGCTCGATCCATCGTCCGCCGAACGGTCCTCCCCACGGCTGGGACAGTACGAGCTGCGCTCGGGCGTGTGCGATCAGTCGGGTACGGGCTCTGCCACCGACTTCGCCCACATAGCGGACGGTGTGCGGGAAGTCGGCCAGCAGAGTGTCCAGGTAGTCCTTCTCCCAGGCCGGTCCGGCGACCGTCAGCGGCACGCCGGCGGCGTGTGCGAACGCCGCTGCCTCGCGTACGCCCTTGTGCGCGGAGACCCGGCCGAGGAAGAGGAGATAGTCGTCCTTCGTCTCCTGGAACTGACAGCGTGCGGGGTTGACCGGTAGCCGGATCACCGGGGCGGAGACCGACCCCGCGGCAGTGCGTTGCGCGCGGGAGAGGTATATGCCATTGATCTGGCGCTCCGGCACCCCGTTCAGGTGATGCGTGCTCACCGTTGGCTTGGCGGTGTCGGCTGGCAGCGCGGCGGTGTTCGAATGGTCGTGGACGATGTCCGGGCCGAAGGCTTTGATGGCGGCGTGGATCTCAGCCGTCTCCATTGCGGCGGATACGGTGACGCCCTCCCGGACCGGGCTTCCTGGAACTCCGAGGAGCAGGATCTCGCACCCGGCCTCCAGCAGTCCGTCCATGAGCGTGGCGACGACCCACTGGATGCCACCGTAGCCCTGGGGTGGCACAGTGATCCACTGGCTGGGGTCGGCACCGTACCGGTACGGCGGAATGACCATGGCTACCTTCATCAGCCGCTCCTGGGCTCGGCGTCGGCGGCGCTGGTCCGGCTCCGTGCGATGGCCTCCCGGCAAACTCCGAGAAGAACGCTGGCGGTGTAGAGCAGAGCGAGGGCGGCCCGCACCGCACGCGCGCCGTCTCCCGAGCGGTTGCGGTTCCATTCCTTGGTCATGCCTCGCCGCGCGTCGCTACGCCGTGCTTCGCTGCGGCCCTGCCAGAAGGCGCGGCGTAGCAGGTAGGAAAGGGTGAGCCGGTGGGCGGGGATCAGGTGTTGCACCTCGGCGTCGTGCAGGATCGTCGCGGTGGCACCGCGCGCGGTCATGTCCCGCACGAAGGTGGTGTCCTCGGCGGAGATGAGGGAGCCGCCGATACGGCCGAGGCGCTCGTCGAAGCCGACTCCGAGCAAGCGGGCGTGCTCAACGTCGATGGCGAAACTGCCGCCCCAGATCGACGCCGGCTGGGCCGGCGCATGGGAGCCGAGGTAGTGCAGCTGTCCCGAGGTGAGGAACCACGGGCGGCGGCGCCCTTGAAGGTGGGCGGTGATCCTCGTCCCGGTGACGTGTGCGCCGGCTGCCAGAGCCTCGCGTATTCGAGTCAACGCCTCGGTGGTGGGGACGATGTCGTCGTCTAGGAAGACGACGTGCTGCGCCGTGGCCTCCTTCATGGCCTTGTTGCGGCTGTGGGCGAGCCCCTGGTTCCCCTCGTTGCAGATGGTGCGGATGCGGGACGGAGGCGGCGAGACGTTCTGTGGGCAGCGCGGGCAGGCGCTGGGCGGGCATGTCCGCGATGACCAGGAGGCGGTCCCTGGGGCCCATGGTCGGGGCCGTGCGGGCGACAGCTGCCGGCAGGCTGTCGGGGCGGTTGCTGCAGATGACGATGGTGAGAGGCAGGTCGGCGCCGAAGGTCACGGGCGCACCTCCTGGCTGGGGCGTGGGCTGCGCTCTTCGCGGCTGATGGTCCGCAGCACATCGGCCAGGTCTCCGAGGGCGGCGATGGCCCAGTGCCCCGTGCCTCCCTCGGTGGTGTGGCCGCGGTGGACTTTCAGCCCGCGGTAGGCGGTCACGATCTCGGGAGCGACCCCAGCTGGCACGCTCCAGCCGGTGTCGACGTTGACGATCGCCGCCGAGCAGCCGAGAGCGAGTGCCGGAGCGGCGTCGTGGTCGGACCGGTCGCCGATGACCATGGTGTGTTCCGGCTTCCAGCTCAGCCGGTCCAGGGCCCACTCGAAGAGGCGGGGGTCGGGTTTGGCGAAGCCGACGAGGGAGTCGAGCGCGACGAGTTGGACTTGCTGCTCGATTCCGAGGGCACGCAGGGCCGCGAGGCATTCCGAGGGCTGGTTGGCGACGATGCACACCTCGTACTCTTCGGCGAGGTGGCTGAGAGCGTCAACGGCTCCAGGAATGGGCTGGACTAACGAGGTCCAGCGTTCGCGGACGTCCTGCCAGCTCTTCGTGCCGTTGGGCGGGAACAGGCTGGGCGGGGGTGATCCGGGCGCGCGGCCCTGGTAGAAGTCGCGCATGGCCTGGCGGAAGGCGTCCACGGTGAAGGTGGGATCGTCCGCGCGCGTGAGCTCCCAGACGCCTTGGAGCCAGGCGAGGTCGAAGGGCTCGTCGTAGTAGAGGACGCCGCCGACGTCGATGGCCAGGGTGCGGCCCGTCATGACGTGGCCGCCCGTCCGGCGGCCCAGGTGAACCACTCGGGCTTGTCCGCGGTGTCGTTCTCGATGCTGAGGGAGGTCGCGGGTTCCACGGGGCCGTGTTCACGGGCCCAGGCCGCGGTGCGTCGCAGGCATTCGGCGAGCGGGGTGTCGGCCCAGTCGCCGAGCGTCATACGGGCGAGCCTGTTGTCGGTGTACGCGGCGTGGACCTCGTCGCGGGCCGCCAGGTGCTTGAGCGGGTGGTCGGGTACGCCCATGGCGGTGCGCACGGCGTGCGCCATGTCCAGCACGGTGCTGGTGTGCGACGAGCCGACGTTGAAGACCTGGCCCCAGGCGGCCGGCTGGTCGGCGGCGGCGAGGAAGGTGCCGACGATGTCCGGGGCGTAGGTGAAGGCGCGGATCTGGCTGCCGTCTCCGTATACGCTGATCGGCTCGTCGCGCATGATCTGGTTGAGGAAGATGGCGACGGCGTTGCGGTACGGGTCGCCCATGTTCTGCCGCTCGCCGTAGACGTTGTGCATGCGCAGAGCGAAGTACGGCAGACCCTGAAGCTGCATGGTGACGGCGAGTTCGCGCTCCACAGCGAGTTTCGCGTTGCCATAGCTGTCGGCGGGGACGGGCCGCTCGTCTTCGCGCATGGGGACGTGCCCGTGGCCGTACACGGCGACCGACGACGCGAAGCCGAAGAACCTGACCTTGGCGGCCAGCGAGGCGTTGATCAGGTTGATGCTGCCGAGCAGGTTGACGGAGTAGTTGTGGTGCTTGACGGCGTGGCTGATGCCTTCGGCGGCGAAGGCGGCCAGGTGGTAGACCCCGTCGAAGCGGTACGAGGCGCAGAGTTCGGCGACCGTGGCTTGATCGGTGACCGAGCCGACGACGAGGGTCGCGTCGGCGGGCACGTTCTCGGTCTTGCCGCCGTCGAGGTTGTCCAGGACGACAACGTCGTCGCCGCGCTCGATCAAGGACGCGGCAAGGTGGGACCCGATGAAGCCGGCGCCGCCGGTCACCAGATGTGTGGGCATGGCGTGTCTCCCTTGACGTGAGTGGGTCCCGCTGCGGCCCCGGACTGGGCCGCAGCGGGTCGTGCGCGATGCGGTGCGGGCAGGCGACTGCCTCTGCGACTGGTGGTTCAGGCGCCGAGGAGCTCGTTGATCTGAGCGAAGTCGCTGCGGGTGCGGTCCGTGATCAGCGGGAGCTGCTGCCGCAGGGTGGTGCGCAGAGCGGTCGCGTCGGTGTCGTTGACGAGCCGGCCGATGACCGTGGTGTCCTGGGCGAAAGCGCGGACATCCGCGTGGATGCCGTCGATGTCGACCGTGTCGCCGTAGGTTTCGGCGAGCACCCCGTTGAACTTGTGCGAGTGGCCGATCGCAATTGCCGGGGCGCCGCCGGACAGTGCGCCGATCGCGGCGTGCAGGCGCTCGGAGATGACGAGTTCGGCCTGTGACAGCACGCCCTTGTAGTCGGATGCCGTCAGCGCGCCCGGCAGCGCCATGACCTCGGGCAGGCCGGCGGCTTCGGCGATACGGGTGGCGAGGATCCGGTCGTCGTTGTGCGGGCGGGAGTCGTGGCAGTGCGGGACGAGGACGACCGGCACCTTCCGGGTGCGGACGAGGGAGGTGGCGAGTTGCGTCAGCGCTGCCGCATGCTGGGACTCCTCCAGGGTGCTGAAGCGGGTGATGCCCTGGCTGGGGGCGAGGCAGAGGTAGGGGTCTTCGCGGGCGAGTCCCAGCGGTCTGAGCACGACCGCTATTCGCTCGTTAGCGGCTGTCGGCAGCAGGAAGGCGGGGTCGGAGGACAGTCGCACACGGTGTTCGGGAAGGCCGAGCTTGCCCACGAGGTAGTCGAGGGAGACGCTCTCCCTGACGGTGAGGAGAGCGCACCGGGCGGCGACCATGAGCCATGCCTCGGCATCGGACAGGTCATTGAAGGGGCCGACGGACTGGCCGATCATGACCGTCGGGATGTCCCGCTGTTGCGCGGCGGTGAGGGCGCGGAGGTACGGCGTGGAGACCCCGTAGTCCGAGGTGTGCAGGTCGCCCCCGGTCGCGATGACCAGATCGGTTTGGGCGAGGAGCTGTTCGCGGCGTTCGGCCAGTTCGGCGGGGCTCTCCTGGGGGCGCATCTGCTGCCAGGAGCGGGAGACGACGAACGGGTCGGCCACGCAACGGGCGCCGGTGGGGGCGAGGGCTTCCGCGTCGAGCACCGGGGTCTGGGTGAGGACGGTGACGTTGTCGCCTCCCCCGGGGCCTTCGGTGTTCAGCTGCTCGATGATGGAGCGGGCCAGGGCCTCGACGCCGCGACTCTCACAGCTGGTGATGCCGGTGATCAGGACGTTGGACACAGCAGACCTCTCGGGGATCATCGGGTGAACCGGATGAGTTCCGCCAGAACCGCGCGGTAGTTGAAGCGTTCGTGTACTCGGCGCTGGATGGTCGCCAGCCGCTCGCGGTACCGGATCGGCTCGCGGATCATCCGGGCGAGGCTGTCGGCGGGATCGTCGTCGAGCAGGAAGAGCTCCACGTCGTCGCCGTAGAGTGCGGACAGGTAGCCCAGGTCCGGCCAGAGCGCGGGGATGCTGCCCGAGGCGAGGGTTTCGAACATGCGGGGGGTCAGCAGCTCCATCCGCGAGAGCAGCGGACGGGCCAGCACCGGCGTGATCGCCGCCTGGGACATGGTGGAGACCATGTGCCCGAACGGAACGGGTGGCGCCACCTCGACACGGTGATCCTGCATCCAGCCGGACACGTTGGCGGTGGCGGTCACGTGGTCGGGGTGCGGGGCGCCGGTCCACCAGCGTCCGCACACGCGGATGCGTTGGATCGGCGGCCGAGCGGCGGCTGCGGCCCGGATGAGGCTGGTCATCTCGTTCCAGCGCCACCAGTTCGCGCCGACGTACTGCAGCTCGTACGGCAGTGCCTGCGGGTCCGGGAAGTCACTGGCGAGCCGGTGGATGTCCGGCATTCCGAAGTAGCTGAAGAACTCCGCCCCGTCGGGGAGGTGTTCGTTCATACGCGGCTGAAGGACCAGATCGCTCAGGTCGGCATACAGCTTGTGCCAGGACTCGACAGTGTCCGCACCCGCGTTGTCGTCCACGCCGGCGGTGACGTACGGGCCCCAGTGACTATCGGGATCCACGATGATGCGCCGCTGCCGCGGCACGGCCTCGCAGAGTTCACGCTGCTGGGTCGAGAGGAACTGCCTGCTCTCGAAGACGAGGACGAGATGGGTGGCCCAGGTGATGTCGTCCACGAGCGGCAGGTGGCCGTTCACCGTGCCGTCCAGGCGCGACAGTTGGCTCGAGACACCGACCTCGCATCCGGATGCCGAGGCAGCCCTGGCGTACTCGGCGATCATGTGGCTGGAGCCCGCGTTCCAGTGGAAGACGCCGGCGAACAGAATCCGGGGTCTGGTCATCGCGCGCTCCTTGCCCGCAGTCGCGCACGACTGTCCGTCCGCAGGGCGAGCTGGCGGTGTGCACGTCTCCGGGCCCGGATCAGAGGTGCGAGGCGCACGAGCCAGCACACGGCTTTCGCGGTTTCCCAGGTCCCGCGCCACCAGGTGGTCACTCCGCCCACGCCCCGTCCGCGCAGATCGTCCCTCAGCCACCGGGTTGCCAGTCGCAGCACGGGCAGCGGGCGCCAGTCGATGTCGGTGAGGAGGTAGTAGTAGCGGTTGCGGCGCATCTGGATGCGCCGGTAGCTGCTGCCAGCCGTTCCTCCACCGCCGAAGTGCTGTATGCCGACGTTGAGCAGGAGCGCGACGCGCCATCCGGCCCAGCGGGCGCGGCGGCACAGGTCGGTCTCCTCGAAGTACGTGTGGAAGACCTCGTCGAAGAGTCCAACGGTGCGCAGCAGCTTGGCGCGTACGAAGAAAGCGGCGCCCTGGACGTACGCGTGCTCCAGGGTGTTCGGGGCCCGGCCTTCGGGTGGGCCGGCCGGCGAGGGGTGGGTCGGCCAGTCGCCGGCGAAGGCATGCTGCTCGCCCCAGCGCAGAGCGGACTTCGACCAGTCGTTGTACGCGCCCAAAGCGGTGCTGCCCGACTCGTCGTACCCGTACTGCATGGGGCCGACCACGCCGTAGTCGGTCCAGGTCTCCATGAACTCGACCAGCTCGTGCATCAGCGACTTCGGAGTCTGGGTGTCCGGGTTGACGAGGAAGACGTATTCGGCGCCGTCGGCGAGGGCCGCGCGCATGCCGATGTTGTTGGCACGGGAGAAGCCGACGTTGCTCTCGTTCTGGATGACCCGCACCTCGGGAAAACGGTCCCGGACGAAGGCCGTGCTGCCGTCGTGGGAGTCGTTGTCGACGTACCAGACCGTCAGGTCGACCCCGGGCACGTCGCTGTCCAGGAGCGTGGCAAAGCAAGGCTCCAGCCAGCGGGACTCGTTGGTGCCCACCGTGATGGTGGCCACCCGCACCCTGGGACTCTCGCCAATGGGGTTGAGGAAGGTCACGGCAACTCCAGCTCAGCGGGGGCGAACTCGACGACGATGCTGCGCCGGATCCTCGGAGAGGTGTTGCGGCGCGAGGCGTGGGCGATGCGTACGTCGTGTACGGCGACGTCACCGGCCGAGAGCGGGAGAGCGCGGACAGGGCCCCGCGCCTGGAGCGCCTCGGCCTCCTCCGCATCGGACGCCAGGTGGGAGCCTGGAACGAACTCAAGGCATCCGTTACCCACGTCGGAGTCATCGAGGAAGACGCTCAGGTTGCACACGGTGTGCGGAGGAACATTGGTCCGGTCTCGGTGCCAGGGCACCTGAGCGGCCACTCCCGGCAGTTTGACGATCATTGCGCAGGCGGTGGCGCGTACGGGCCCGCCGAGGATCGCGACGGCCATCGGGTGCAGAGGGCTGTCGTCGGCGTAGAGGCGTGTCGCCGCCGGGGAGCCCTGGTTCTCCAGGTTGTGGATGCGGTAGAGAACGGGCGCGTCCGTGCCCGCGGGGGTGAAGTGCCAGTAGTCGTCCGAGCGGAACCCGTCCTGCGTGAAGCGCCGGATCAGGGCATCAGCCTCTGTGTGGAGGGCTTCGAGGGACTCTCCCGCGATCTTCTGGGATAAGACCGCGTAGCCGTCCGCGCGGAAGTCCTGGAGAAACCCGTCGCCGAGCTGCTGCCTGTGCGACAGGGCCTCGGCGGACTCCGTCATTCGTGGTGCGTGTCGCGTCATCGTTCCCTCACTGCGGTGTCGTTGAGCTGCGCGGCGAACCAGTCGATGGTGGTGCTCAGGCCCTTACGGGGATCGGTCTCCGGCTTCCAGCCGAACTGCTCCCAGGCGAGGGCGATGTCGGGTCTGCGGCGCTCCGGGTCGTCGACCGGGCGGTCGACGAACTCGACGGGCGCGGCGGACCCAGTCAGTTCACGCACCAGGTGTGCGAGTTCCAAGACCGTGGTCTCGGCGGGATTGCCCAGGTTGACGGGGCCGGGGTGGCTGCCCGCGGCGACGGCGAGGATGCCCCTGACCGTGTCGCCGACGTAGCACAGGGACCGCGTCTGCGAGCCGTCGCCGGTGACGGTCAGTGGCTCACCCGCCAGCGCCTGGCGGATGAAGTTCGGTACCGCTCGCCCGTCCTCCGCGCGCATCCGCGGCCCGAACGTGTTGAAGATCCGCACGATCGCGGTGTCGACACCGTGCTCGGTTCGGTAGGCGGTGGTCGCCGCCTCCGCGAACCTCTTCGCCTCGTCGTACACGCTGCGCGGCCCCACCGGGTTGACGTTGCCCCAGTAGGACTCCCGCTGAGGGTGCTCCAGCGGGTCGCCGTACACCTCGGAGGTGGAGGCGAGCACGAAGCGGGCCTTCTTCTCTCTGGCCAACTCCAGGGCGCTGAAGGTTCCCAGGGAACCGGCCTGAAGCGTCTGGACCGGCAGACGCAGGTAGTCCTGCGGAGAGGCCGGCGAGGCTAGGTGGAGTACGAGATCGACTTCCCCGGGTATCGGGATCGGGTCGGTGACGTCGTGGACCATCAACTTGAACCGGTCGTCCGGCTGACGGTGCACGACGTTGTCCTCCGTGCCCGTAAGGAGGTTGTCCACGCACACCACCTCGACACCGCTGTCGAGCAGCAGATCGCACAGGTGTGAACCGACGAATCCACAACCGCCGGTGACGACCACACGGCGGAAGGGGGCCCGGTTCGAGTCCGGACCGCGCCTCCGTAAAGTGGTACTCATAGTGCCTCATTCCTCACAATGTGAACGAAAGTTGGCATGGCTGTGCCACACAGCAGGTGTGGCGAGAAGTGCGACGAGCTCAGCGGCGTTCGGCAGGGCCGGCGTGCAGCCGCAGTGCCCGGTGAGCGCGACCAGGAGCAGGCTTCGGTTGGTCTCGGAGATTTCGCCGTTGTCCCTCAGCGGGGTTCGGCGACAGCCTGATCAATCACTTCGACGACGGCATCGTCATCGGCCGACCAGGCTTCACCCCGTCGCGCCGGAGCCCCCTGTGGTTCTATCGGCGTCGGCGACGAGTTCGGTCTGTGACCAGGCCGTCGTCCTTGACGGCATACGGGCCCGGCCAGCCGCTGAAGCAGCGGTGGACGATGCGGCGTGCCACGCCGGCAGCGACCGGTTCGGCCGCCAGGGAGCACCGGAGCCGAGGCGTCCTTGTGGACTGCCTGGTGTTGAGCGTCAAGGTCATCATCTGGCCCTTGCCAGACGTGGTCCCTTGCCTACGCACGGCTTCACCTCCATGGGGAGCCACCGCGAGATGCGGAGCAAGCGCGGTCGGCCCGCACTCCACAACGACGGTGAACAGCCCTTCTGCTTATGAGTGTTTATGAGCGTGCTGTCGTCGCCCCGCCCGACAGTCGTTCGCGCATGCGGACCGTGCTCCTGGCCCCCGGGGGCGAGGTCCCTCATGTACGTGATGGCCTCCGCGGAGCGGCCGGTGCGGGTGAATCCGGACTTGATCAGCACCCGCTCGGAAGCGTGGTTGTCGGGGCGGCGCTTGGCGTCAACGGAGGCCAGGCCGAGCGTGGTGGAGGCGAAGCCGAGTACGAGCGCCACCGACCCGGTGACGTACCCGTGACCCCATGCGTCGTCTCGAAGGATGCAGCTGAGCGCCGCCGAGGTACGAGCGGGACGTAGCTTGATCACGCCGACCAGGTCGTCAGCGTGTTCGATGCCGAAGCAGTACAGCTTCCGTGGCGTCGTACGACTCTCGGCGATGCGATCGGTCACCCAAGCCACAGCGCTCTCAGCGGTCAGGGGCGCTCGCGGCAGGTACCTCACGGAAGCGGCGCTGTAGATGCGGCGGACCGCGGGTGCGTCGGTCAGGGCCACCTCTCGGAGCGAGATCACGGCTCAACCTTGAGCAGGAGCTCCGCCGGCTCGCCGGCCGTGGGCCTGTCCTCGGGCACGGCAGCGAGCGCGGGGCAGAAGGCGTCCTGGAGCTCGGGCCACACAGCCGGTGCGAACGGCAGACGGCCAGGGGCGATCGCGTCTCGAACCCCGTCCGGGCCCGCGGCCTTCCGGTCGATACCCGCTGCCTTGTAGTCGAGCGGCCAGCCCCCGAGGCGCACGTCCACAGGACACCGGCGAGGGCGTACATGTCGCTGGCGCGCGTCGGCGTCACCGGACCGTCTCCGCGTGCGACGGCGGCAGCCAGTTCGGGCGCCATGAGATGCACGATGCCACCGCTGAAGCCGCTGACCGGCTCCTCGCCCTCACGCCAGGACCAGGCGAAGTCGATCAGGCGGGCGCCCGCCGGGGTGTGGATGCCGTGGGAAGGCTGGAGGTCGGCGTGGATCCATCCGGAGGCGTGCAGGTCGGCGACTGACCGGCGCAGGTCAGCGCCACCTCGGAGTGCGGTCCCACGTCCGTCCGTGCCCTCGCGAGCGGGGGTGAAGACCGCCCAGGTGGAGGGGCCGGTGAACCAGGGCGTGACGAGCCACGAGCCGCCGTCGTACGAACCGGAGACCGCCTCGTATTCGGCAACGCCCATGGCCACCAGGGTGGTTGCCTCTCGCAGTGTGGCGGCCACACCGTCGTCGTATCCGATTTTCACCGCGACCGTACCCTCGGGGCCGGCGGCCTTCCAGACCGCGGAGCCACGCCGGTTGGCCAGCTCCTTCAGGTCGACAGTGCCGCCGCAGGCGGCTTCCGCGGCTGCGAGGGCTTCGGGGGGACAGGGAGGGAACGCGACCATGCCTTTACCGCCTGCCAATCGTGTGGGATTCACTCGAGGACATCGCTCCCATCGTCTACCGCGACCGAGAGGGCATCCGCGAGATCAGGGGTGTCCTTCAGGAACTGAGGGTCGCGGGCTCTCACGGCGGGGCGAACAGGGAGGAACGAACACGGGGGAGGCGAGCAGCGGCTTGATCTGTCGAGCCGCTGCTCGCCTCCCTGGAACTTCCCGAACATGACACCGACAGGGCTGTACAGGTTCTTCGGTGCCCAGCGCGGCCACGCCATCAACTCACGGTGTTCGACTCCTTGGACGTCCCCCAGGATGACGACGTTCTCACAGACGAGAGCGCCTCTCGGGCGAGCCGCGAGTGGACGAACCCACTCCGCGGCCTGCACTCCCGCATGGAACAGACCAGCTTCCATGGACTCGGGATCGTTGCTTGCGATCTCGTACACCGTCCAGGCCGTCAGACCGTGTCGAAGGGAAGGTGCGAGGTAGGGGCAGTGCGCGGACACACGGTCGATGTAGCCCGCGATGTCCACCGTCCGCGGAGCCATGGTACGTGCCTCGACCAGGCGGAGCGCCCTGGCACGGGACCAGGATGCTCCGGTCAGAGGGCTGGTTGTCATCCGGCCGCGAGTGCCGAGATCTTCGGTGCGACGTCCCCGCCGTCGCCCGGGATGGGGCTGCAGTCCCACTCCGCCCACATCGCGCCGGTCTCGCGATAGCGCGCCATGGCCCGCTCGTCGAGCACCCCGTCCGCGCCGGTGAACCACACCTCGGGCAGCGGGTCGAACATCTCCACGTAGGCGTCGACCCAGGAGATGCGGCCGTAGCCGGTGTTCTCCACGTGCTTGATCAGTCGGCCGGCGCTCTGCGCGCAGAACTCCCCGTACTCGGGCTTGTCCAGGAGCTGGTGCCACTCGGCGTCGATGGCGGCCGAGAACATCTCGGGCGCGACCTGGCCGGCGTCGAACTGCCGGACCGAGACCTGGAAGAACTTGCCCAGCTCGGTCCTCTCGGGGGTCTGGACAGCGGTCACGCTGAACTCCTCTCGTCTGGCGGAAGTGGTCTTGGAACGTGTGCCGGGAATCCCTCGGGACTGACTCCCAAGGCCGGTTGGCACCCGCCGTGCAGTTGATCGCGGAGACTCGGCGGGCCCCGCGCGGCTGCGCCGACCGATCTGGTCGGGGGCGCTCGGATGGCCGGCATCTCGTGGTGAAGACCCTTCCAGTTCGCACACATCGTGAGCGGACAGGTTGTCCGCAGGTTTCCGGTGCGAGGAGAGTTGACGGATCAGCATGTTGTGCTACGGGCGGCGAGCCAACTGTGCGAATTCGTATTGCAGTTGAGGGGTCGGTTCAGGAACCCGAAGAAGGGCTTTCAAGGGACCGGCCACCTTGCTACCGAGCTTCCGCTGCCGTGTTTGGGTGATCGGCCGGCGCGGCAAAGTAGTCCTGTGAAAAGTTCGGCAGCTGGGGGATACGCCTGATCACCTAGTAGTGCTTGGTCATGTTGGTGCGGGGTCTGGCATGTCGCGGTGACAGGTGGGGCAGGCGCCGGTCCAGATCGCGAGGAGTAACTGCAGCTCGCGGACGACTTGGTAGAGGCTCAGGCCGACGCCGTCTCTTTTGGGGATCGGCTCAGTCGCTGCAGAGTGCAGAAGGCATGGGCGACCGAGACGAGAGTGACGTGGTGGTGCCAGCCTGGCCAGGTTCGGCCTTCGAAGTGGGCCAGGCCCAGGGTCTGCTTCATCTCGCGGTAGTCGTTCTCGATGCGCCAGCGGAGTTTCGCGGTGCGCACGAGGACGGGCAGGGAGGTGGTCTCGGGCAGGCTGGACAGCCAGAACTGCACGGGCTCGTCCTGGTCGGCGGGCCATTCGGCCAGCAGCCAGCGGACCGGGAGCCCGGTGCCGGCCGTGGCCTTGCGGATCTCACGTCCGGCGGGCCGGACCCGCAGGGCCACGAAGCGCGAGTACATGCGTTTGTGTCCGCTGCGGCCACTCCCCGGCCTCGATCCCTCCCGCCACTGCACCGGCCGCGTGGCGCGTTTCCCGGCCGCGATGACCAGGCTCTTCACGGTCTGCGCGGGCTCGGGGTAGGCCGGGACCGGCCGTCGGCCCAGGCCGGAGTAGGCCGGGGTGCACGGCTGTGCATGTTCGGGTTGTGCGGTGGTCGTGGTCGAGATGCCCACCACGTAGTCGAGACCGCGTTCTTCCAATCCGAGCCGGAAGGCGGCGGTGTCCCCGTAGCCGCCGTCGGCGATGACCTGGGGTACTTCGATGCCCCAGGACCGCGTCTCGTCGATCATGTCGAGAGCCAGCTGCCACTTCTCGACATGCCCCACCTCGGCAGGAATGGCGCATCTGGCACGGCGGGCCACTTTGGCCGGATCTGCCTTCGGCGAGGCGGGATCCCAGCTCCCGGGCAGGAACAGACGCCAGTTCACCGCCGCCGAGGCACCGTTGGAAGCCAGGTGCAGAGAGACGCCGGCCTGGCAGTTGGTGACTTTGCCCGCCGTGCCGGTGTACTGCCGGGTCACGCACGCGGACGCATCCCCGTCCTTGAGGAACCCGGTGTCATCGATGATCAGCGCGGTCGGCTTGATGACCGGCTGCATGCGCCAGGCCAACCGGGCCCGCACATGCGCCGCATCCCACGGGCTGGAAGTGACGAAGTGGGCCAGGGCCTGCCGGTTCCCGTCCTCGCCCAGGCGGGCGGCCATCGGCTCCACCGACTTACGCCCGCCGTCCAGCAGCAGACCCCGCAGATAGACCCCGCCCCATCGTCGCTGATCCGCCCGCGCGAACGGCTCGAACATCTCCGCCGCGAAGTCCTCCAGATCACACCGGACCACAGCCAACTCCCCACCCAGCACACCCGGTCAACGACACGACCGATCAAGAAGACACGCCACCACGAACCGCACGTGACCAAGCACTACTAGGGGTGAGACCGGGATGGCTCGCGGGGTGGAACGGCACTGTTCGGTGTGCCGTGCGACGCTCAGCCGATTCAACGTAGGACCGCGGTGTGGGCCCTGCCAGGGGGGTGCAGCACCCCGAGTCGGACGTGAGTTCCGGGTGGAACCCGCAGTCGTGGCAGCGATCCGTGCCTGGGAACTCGGTGTGGTCGTGCGGCTCTTCCGGCAACACACCGGCCTCTCACAGGCAGAGGTCGCCCGGCTCGTCAACATCGACCAAGCCGAAGTGAGCCGGCTGGAGTGCGGCCGGAAGAAGATCCGCGACCGTCGCCAGCTCGCACAGTGGAGCGAGGCCCTTGGAGTGCCTGACGGCCTCCTGGGACCGTTACCCGACGTTCGACCGACCGTCGTCTATGGCGGACAGCTTGGGCAACCACCTGACGCTTCCTTACGGACACGGGCAGCTCCTGCTGCCCGCCGGGCGGAACCTGCCGCCTACGGCGCTTCCCACGCTGACGGGGCCAGTCGCCTCCTTACAGGGCGAGGCTCTGCTTCTCGCGTCGAGCGGGGAGGCCCGAGGCATGGAGTCGGATGCCGCTCATAGCCCTGCTCGCCGTGCACCACAGCGGAGACGGGACAGAGCGGTACTTCGTCACGGACGCGCGTGGGGGCGTCCGTGACGCGCCGGAAGCCCCTTCGCCATTCCCATGGCCTACGAGTTCGACTACTTCACCTTGGGGATCCTCTGGGCTGCGGCAGGGTTCGACTCCGCCATCGTTGGCGACGACGCGGCGCTTTACGGAGAACTGGACCTTCCATCACAGGACTTGTCAGGAGTAGGCCGTCAGCCGGTCACTCTCGACGGCCTCACCGCGGCTCCCAGATGCTTGTCGGCTCGCGGGCATGCGCCCGGTTCATCCTCGACCAGCGCGACCAGCCGGCCGGCGATCCGGTCTTCTGGACCCGCGAACAGCGAGGGGAGGAAGCCGCGACCTGGCTGCTCTTCGAGCACAAGCACCGCTGTCTTGAGTTGATGGCTCCCGCGCGAGCACACGACGGCGTTGGACGAGCATTCTGCGTTCCCCACCAAGAGGTCGCCGCCTCGCCCATGTACGAGCGCGTGTTGCTGTTCCTCGCGATCGCGCCGATGGAGTCGTACGGCATCACGACCTGGGTGACCGACGAGGCGGACCTCCAGCAGACAGAGGGCTTCGCGCTCGTTCATGGTCACCGGGCCGCCGTAGCGACCTGGGTACGCGCTGAATCCGCGCCCCAGACCGCTCTGACTTCCGGGGCGCGTTCCCTGCGGGCCTTCGCGGGCATCCGGGCATGCGCGAGCACATAGCGTCACGATGGGATCGACCTCCGGGGAGTGCTTGGCGGCGACCTCGGACTATCTCGGCCTTGACCGAGCTTGGTTGACTCACCGCTGCGGACAGCTTGCCGCTGTGGGAACCACCGGCCTCGCCCGGCCACGAAGCCGCCATCTCAGCCTTGATGCCTTGGACCGGGCCTGCGCGTAGGTGGCGGCCGAGTTGCGGTCCGAGGCCGGTGCCCCTGTGGGAGCGACTCGATAGCCTGCACGGAAAGATCTCCGAGGACGAGATCCAACCAGGCTGCGTGGATCGGAAGGTGGGGCGATGGCAGGCGTGACACGAACGGTGGCTGTCTACTCTCTCGGCGGCACCATCGCCATGACCACCGACCCGGCGACCGGGGGAGTCGTGCCGGCTCTCTCCGCCCATGACCTTCTGGCGGCTGTCCCTGGCCTGGATGTTCACGGCATCGACCTGCGCGTGCACGACTTCCGCCGGGTGCCCGGTGCCTCGCTCACCTTCGACGACCTCACGGAGCTCGGCACTGAGATCGACAAGGTCCTCGACGGCGACGGCGACGACGTCGACGGGATCGTGATCACACAGGGCACCGACACCATTGAGGAGACGGCGTTCTTCCTCGACCTCCGCCACGGTCACAACCAGCCGGTCGTCGTTACCGGTGCCATGCGCAACCCCACCATGGCCGGCCCTGACGGACCGGCCAACCTGTACGCGGCCGTTGTCGCGGCAGCCGACCCGCAGCTGCGCGGAGCCGGGGTGCTGGTCGTCCTGAATGACGAGATCCACGCGGCACGGCATGTCCGTAAGTCCCACACCACCAGCCCTGCCGCCTTCGCGTCACCCGGCGCCGGACCTATCGGCCGGATCGCGGAAGACCGGGTACGGCTGACCTCCCCGCTGCCCGATCGATTCGTTCCCCTGGCACCGGCCGTCCATGACACACGCGTGGGCCTTTACATGGTCAGCCTCGGCGACGACGGCACGCTGCTCGAAGCCTGGTCCGGCCAGTGCGACGGGCTCGTCGTCGCTGCCTTCGGCGTGGGACACGTCCCACAGCGACTCGTCGAGGGTCTCGAACGGCTCGCCGTACGCATTCCCGTGGTCCTCGCTTCGCGCATCGGCAACGGTCCGGTCCTGAACGGAACGTACGGTTTCCCCGGATCGGAGAAGGACTTGATCAGCCGAGGGCTCATCCCGGCCGGCGACCTCGGCCCGTACCAGGCACGCCTCCTGCTCCAGGCGTTGCTCGCCCAGGACACGGTTCGCGAGAGCATCGCTGAGAAGTTCGCCGTTTTCGCGCGCTGATCCCGCACGTCAGCCACGCCCGAGAGGACCCGCATGCGTGCCCATGAACTGACCACCGGCCGGACGTTCGGCGTCACCTTCGACCACGGCGAGGACTCTTTCGACGCGCTCTCCGCGTTCTACCGTGACCAAGGAGTGCGGCAGGGCTACATTCCCTCGTTCATCGGTGCGTTCGCCGAAGCCGAGATCGTCGGCGCCTGCGAGAAACTCGAAGACCCGGACGCCCCGGTCTGGGCCAAGACGTTGTCACCAACGCCGAAGCCTTCGGTGCTGGAACAATCGCCCATGATCCGGAGACGGGAGGCATCCTGCCGCACATCCACGTCTCCGCCGGGCTGAAGGCACAGTCGGCCGACGGCCGTACCAGTCACCTCCTGGGCGCCAAGGTCCAGTTTCTCAGCGAGCTCTTTGTCGTGGAAGTGATGTCACCGGCCATGACACGGCCTCGAAAGCCTGAACTGTACGACGTGCCACTGCTCACTTTCGGCCCTCCGGAGTGATGCCCTCGTGGAACGACAAGGTCGTGATCGTGCACGGCGACGAGCACGCGCACGGACCCGCCGAGGTAGCGCTCAGTGCGGAGTCGGCGCTGTGGAGACGCGTGGCGTACCGGCATCCAGTCTCAGCCACTCTCGCCTCCTTCCTCGCACGAGATAGCACGGGTGCCGTACTTCACGAGAGAATGAGGCAACACGCTCAGGTAGTCCCGTCGCGCGAAATGAGTGACCACTGTCCGTAACGGGATACGGCTTGTTGATCGCAGCAGTCGAAGAGAGGCGCGGACAATCTGTCTGTAAGCAATTGCTCCCCAGCCCTTGACGACCGAGTCGCAATGGCACTCAAATCTGGACCACTTTCCTCCTCATTGCCCACGTTTACGTAAGTTCCTCAAATTGTGCTGGGAGTCTCGGGAGCGATACCAAGGGGCTTCACCCCATGGGCACCCCGCTGCCAGCTCCGTTAACACTTGGTGACCAGGGGCGCGAGTTGGGGCGTTCTCCGTACCCTGAGGCGAGTGCTCCATCGCGAAGGGACAGATCCACCGATGAGTGAAAACCTGACGCTGGGAGATCGTCTCCGTACAGCACGCAGGACACGGAAGCTGTCTGCCGCTCAACTGGCACAGAAGGTCGCAGTCTCCCCGAGCTACGTGCAGAAGCTGGAGTCCGGTGCGCGAAAGGCTTCACCGTCGCTGACGCTGGCACTCGCGAAGGCGCTGCGCTTCGGCCCCGAGGTCCTGACCGGCCAGCCCTACTACGGTGAGCCGGAAGCCGAAGACGGCGTCCACGCCGTCATCCCTGAACTGCGCCGCCTCCTGCTCTGCTACGACAGCCCCGACGACCTGGAGATCGCACCCCGTGCACTTCCCGTACTCGCCTCGGAAGTCGACCAGGTGGCGGCCCTGCGCCGTGACGCCCGCTACGCGCCGATGGGTCCCCTGCTGCCGCCGATCATCACCGAGTTGACGCACGTAGCCCTTGGCGGCGGCAACGGCGACCAGAGCAAGGCGTTCTGGCACCTGGCGCGCGCCTATCGTGCCGTGAACTCTCTGGCCCACAAGATGGGTCACCACGACCTGTCGAACACGGCGTTGGAACGCGTCCGTTGGGCGGCCGACCGCTCTGGCGACCCCCTGATGCAGTTCACGGCCGGTTACCTCGTCGCGGGAGCGATGCTCCGCCAGGGCGCGTACTCGCCGGCACGTCGTAAGCTCCTCGCGCTGCGGACCGAGCTGGAGTGGTTCCAGCCGGAACGCTCCTTCACGCAGGACGCGCTTGCCGTCGACGGTGCGCTGCTGCTGAAGCTGGCCGTTCTCGAAGCCCGTGAGAACAACTCCGATCGCGCCGACGCGTACCTGCGGGAGGCGGAGCAGGTCGCGGGCATGGCAGGCAACCGCGACTCCCTTGCCTACGAGATGTCGTTCGGCCCGACGAACATCCGCATCCACGAGGTGCACGCGGTGATCGACATGGGTGACACCGAGCAGGCTCTCGCCCGCCTCACCGAATGGTCTCCCGTTTCCGGCGGCGAGTGGGCGCCGCCCAGTACGACCGTCGGCGAGCGGTCGAGCCACCACTTCATCGACGTGGCCTCCGCGAAGCTCGCTGTGGGCGATCGGCCCGGTGCCTTCGCGGATCTCAAGCGCGCGCGGAAGGTCGCGCCGAACCACACGCGGTTCCACCCGTCCGTTCGCGAGACGGCTGCGGCGCTGCTCAGGATGGACGCCCATCCTTCCAACGAGCTTTCTGCGTTCGGCAGTTGGACGGGACTTAGCGCAACCTGAGTTTGTGTCAAGGGCTTTGGTGAGCGAACCCCACGGACAGTCTGTCCGCGCACAATGGCTTGCTGAATGGAATGGTCTCCTCACACGCAGTGGTGAGGAGGCCTTTTCCATGTCCGACGACAATCCCGCAGCTCGCGCGGTCCCGCGCTGGATGCCCATCGGCGAGGAGCCGGAGCTGTGCTCGGCAGGCGAGTGGTGGGATGCCGTACGCGCCGTGGAGGCCGTGGGTCGGCGCGCGATCGAGATCCTCGGCGAGGGCGACGAACCGGTCGGCCCGGTGATCCTGGACCACGAGGGTCCGGAGCCCCGGCTGTACTTCCTGGTGCCGGTGGGTACCGCGGCCCGCTGGGAGGAACCGGGGACCGTTGCCCTGGGGCAGAAGTGCCACGTCGTCGTGCCGTCCGCCGAGAGCACGACGCCTCCGGGGATGCACTGGCACGTCTTCCCCCAAGCCCCGCGATCGCTGACCCGGGCCGATGCTCTGCGCCGCGCGCTGAGCCAGGCTCGCAGGGAGGGGCAGGGGTCTGCGGAGGAAGCGGCCTCCTGATGGCTCTGAGCATCTCGTTCGTGCTGTTGCTCGGCATCGTCGTGGGCGTTCTGATCCGCAGCAAGTCCGTGAAACCCGGACCCGCGATTGTCTGCGCGCTCTTCGGGTTCTTCCTGTCGGGCACGTCGATGGCCCCGAGCATCAACCGGTTTATGACCAGCATCGCGGACATGATCGGCCAGATCCGCTTCTAGGCAGCCCGACCCGATGCCCGACTCGGGCACCGCTGCGCCTCCCAGCGGCGGTGCACCCCCCAACTTCGCGGCCCCACCCCCCAACTCGCCCGAGGCCCCCGATGACATTGACGTTCAACCCAGAGCGCACGACGCCACCTCGCACAGTTCGAACACGCCGGACGAGCGGCCTCGAACTCGCGTTCCGCCACCGTCCCGTTCACGGCCGGGGACTCTGACGCGCCTCGTCTATCACCCCGTCGGCCACGACGACGACCTGGGCGTGGCCCTGGTTGAGTTGCAGGCCGGTCGCTGGAGAACGGCACGGCAACTGCTGCGGGCCACGGCCACGCATTGGGCACTGCGAACGTCACGCACCCAGCTGCTGGCGGTGGCAGCCGCCCGGTCGGATGTGGTGGGCGTGTGGCTCGACGAAGATCGCGTCCCTTGAAGTGGTGTAGCCGGGCGTGGTCCCGGAACGCGCGGGTGTCTGCCCGGGGCGTACATCCGCTGGCGGTGCGTGCTCCCTGAGCAAGGGCAGGTCATCGCGCAAGTCTCCTTGGTGAACGGGCAGTTCGACCGAAGGAGCACGCGATGGCCTTGTCCCAGTCTGAGCTGATGCGGCTGCTGGAGTCACTACGTCGGGCCGATGGAGTTGAAGCAGTCAGGGTGGTGTGCCGGCGCATCCTGCAAGAACTGCAAGAACTGCAAGAACTGATCGAGGCCGAGGCCACCGAGGTGATCGGTGCCGCACCGCGCGAGCACTCCGAGACGCGCACCACCTGGCGCAACGGCCACCGCGAACGCCTGCTGACCACGCAGGCCGGCGACCTGGACCTGAAGATCCCGAAGGTGCGCAGCGGATCATTCTTCCCGTCGCTGCCGGAACGCCGGCGACGGATCGACCGGGCGCTGTTCGCCGTGGTGATGGAGGCATACGTGCACGGTGTCTCGACCCGCTCGGTCGACGACCTGGTCAAAGCACTCGGCGCGGACAGCGGCATCTCCGAGTCCGAGGTCTCCCGCATCTGCGGCGAACTGGACGAGGAACTGACTGCGTTCAAGGAACGGCCGCTGGACCACACCGTCTTCCCCTGCGTCTTCCTCGGCGCGGCCTGGCAAAGGTGCCGGGTTCACTTCGTCCGGGACGTGTTCTCGGTGACCGAGAGGGGATCCGGGGAGATGGTCGCCGCCACCATCCGCACCATCTTCGCGCAGACCACCGGCGAGCAGGTGCGCACCCAGCCGAACGTGGTCGCCGACATGCTCGGACGACAGTTCCCAAAGGTCAAGACGATGCTGCTGGACGCGGCAACAGACATCACCGCGTTCGCCGACTTCCCGACCGCGCACTGGAAGAAGATCTGGTCGGCCAACCCGCTGGAACGGCTGAACCGGGAGATCAAACGGCGGGCCAACGTCGTCCAGGTCTTTCCCAACTCCGCCGCCCTGGACCGGCTCGCCGCCGCGGTCCTGGCTGAACTCCACGACGAGTGGCAGGTCTTCGACCGCCGCTACCTCTCCGAAGCCTCCATGGCCGAACTCTTCACCACCAAGCCAACCGAACCCGAACCGCAGATCACCCCACAACCGGAATCGAAACAGCTGCCGTGACTACACCACCCCGCGGGACATGACCTGGGTATCTCGGTGAACACCCTCTACGTCTGGCGCCACCGTCGGCAAGGGCCGCCCAGCTTCAGGACGGGGCCTGGCGGAAGGGCCATGTACCGCCGGGATCTGCTCGATGCGTGGCTCAGTGAACAGCAGCAGGCGGACTCGCGTTCGAACCCGGCCCTCAACCCGCTGAACAAGGCCCCGCGGCAGCGTGAGCGTCGCCGGGCTGCCTGACCTGGGAAAACGGGTCTGAGGAGTTCAGTAGCACTCGGAATTTCATGCACGCGGAGATCGTCTGTGTGTCTGATCGCGACGCAGATCGCGCCGAGAAAAGCAAGGCGAGGCCGAGAGTAAGACGATTATGGCGGGTTACATCGAGGACCGGTGGCTCAAGAAGCGACCGAACAAGGAGACGGGCAAGCGCGAACGCACAGCGCTGTGGGGCAAGTGCACGCGCTACCGCGTGAAGAATATACCGGGCGTCCGTGACCGTTCATTCGACACGGTCGCGGACGCCAAGGCGTGGCTGGCCGAGGCACAGACCGGCACACGTCGAGGGGATTTCGTCGACGCGCGAGACGGTGCGATCAGCCTTCGTGAATATGTCGAGAAGCACTGGTGGCCGTCCAAGGTGCATCCGGCTCAGACGCTGGAAAGCATGAGGCACCGGATCTGGGGGCAGGTGCTGCCGCAGCTCGGAGATCTGGTGCTCAGGGACATCGGCGTCGCGGAGCTGCGAAAGTGGTCGGCCGACGTGCAGAGGGCGCTGGCGTCGAGCACGGCCTATGTCGCCTGGGTTGTACCTCAAGGCGATCATGCAGGCCGCGGTCGAGGACAAGCGGTTGTACCGCAACCCGTGCAAGGGCAACAGCTCGATCAAGCCGCCGAAGAAGCCGGAGCGTAAGGCTCGCGCCTGGGAGCAGGATCGTGTCGACGCTGTACGGGAGGCACTGGCCGACCGCTATCGGATCATGCTCGACCTCGGCGTCGGGTGCGGACTTCGACAGGGTGAGGTGTTCGGCTTCAGCCCGGGTGATATCCATGGGGACTTCGTGCGCATAGAGCGGCAGATCCTCACGTACAAGTCGCAGCTGTACTTCGGCCCGCCCAAAGGCGGCAAAGAGCGGGACGTGCCTCTGCCGAAAGTGCTCGCGAAGCGGCTCCTCACCCACCAGGAACGCTTCGAACCGATCGAACGTCACCCTCCCGTGGCTGGATCCCGAGGAGCCCGACCTCGCCCGAGAGGACAGGCGTAAGGTGACTGCCCCGCTGCTCGTGTATACCGGGTGGCGCGGCGCGATCAACCGCACCACCTGGAACACCAAGGCATGGAAGCCCGCGCTCGCCGAAGCGGGCGTCATCCCGCCGCTGCCCGAGCGTCAGCCGGGCGGGAAGCCGTCGCGCGTGTGGGAGCCGAGCCGCGAGCACGGCTTCCACGTCTTGCGCCACACGTACGCTTCAGTGATGCTCGAAGCCGGTGAGTCGATCGTCTCGCTCGCCAAGTGGCCGGGGCACTCCGACCCGGCGTTCACGCTCCGGACGTACACGCACTTCATGCCGCAGGCCGGCGCGCGGGGACTGTCCGCCATCGAGGCGTGGTTCACGGGCTCGGCCGAAAGTCCCTGAGAAGTCCCAGAGGGCGAAACCAGCCGCCGGATGCCCGTAAATGTGCAGGTCAGGGCGCGATCGCTCCCTGAGCGGGACAGAACCCGGCGTACAGCCCGACTCGTCTGCCGCTCTTCGTTTCGGATCAGAACAGCTTGCGCAGGATGATCTCCAAGGAGAACTCCGTGTGTTCGCGGGCCGCCGTCCACGCGCGTTCCGCGTCACCCTCGTACACGGCGGTGATGAGGTCGCCGTGCTGTCGCGAGGAGAGGGCCAGTTCCTCGGGGCTGTAGAGGGACGCGATGCGTTTGTTGAAGTGGAAGAGGCGGTTGGCGCGGATCATCTCCAGCAGGCGGGGGTTGCCCGACGCGGAGGTGATGGCGTCGTGGAAGGCGTCGTTGGTGGAGACCCGGTCGCACAGGGCGTCCGGGGTCAGGGACGTCATCCGCGGGCGCCACTGTGCGAGCGCCTCGCGTTCCTCGGCCGAGGCGCGCAGGGCGGCCAGCCGCGCCGCCTGCGCCTCCAGACCGGCCCGCACCTCGTAGAGCTGGGCCACTTCCTCCTGTGTGTACTCGTGCACCACCCACCGGCGACGCTGCGAGCGGATCAGCCCGTCTGCCATCAGCCGCTGCATGCTCTCGCGGACCGGGGTGCGCGAGACGCCGAGGCGGGTGGCTATCTCGTCCTCCACCAGCGGGGCGTTGGGCCGCAGGACACCGTCGACGATCTCCTTGCGGAGCGTCCAGTAGACCTCTTCCGACCGGCGCCGGGCCGACGTTCCGGCCGCCCGCCGGGGGCGGGATCGCCACGTCGGGAGGGGTCTGCGGCGGCTGTTCCGTCACTCGTGTCCCATCCTGTCCCTCGGCCCGGTCCGGCTCAGTACACGGGGCGGGTGGCGTCTCCGGTGAGACCGCGGTCCCACGCGGGCACCGGCGGCGTGTAGTCGATCATGTGAGGCACCTCGACGTCCAGATACAGCGGCCGCGGGTTGTCGCGGAAGTCGGCGACGCGTTCGGCCAGTTCGGCGATCGAGGCGACCGCGTACGCCTCCACTCCGCACGCCCTCGCGACCGCGACCGCGTCGATCGTACCCGGGTCGACCCCGAAGTAGCGGCGGTCGGTGTACAGGTGCTGGAGCATCTTGATCCAGCCCAGGCTGTGGTTGGTGAACTGGACGAACAGCGCGGGCAGTCCGAGCCGGGCGACGGTCTCCAGCTCACCGCAGGCCATGGCGAAGCTGCCGTCGGCGGTGAAGGACACCAGCGGGACCCCGGGCCGGGCCAGCGCCACACCGACCGCGGCGGGGATGGCGTACCCCATGGGGCCGTGGCCCCGCGGCACCAGCACCGTGCGCCCGGCCCGGCCCTGGCGCCAGTGCACGGAGACGTTGGGCGTCGGCGTTCCCGGATCGGCGATCACGGGGGTGTTGTCGGGCAGCGCGGCGCACACGGTGCGCACGACCTCGTCCGGCAGCAGCCGGCCGGCGCCGTCCCCTTCGCGTGGGCGCGGAACGGCGGGCGGCGGCGTGCCGAGCACGGTGCGCACGCTCTCCAGGCGGCGGGCACGTTCCGCCGTGTCCACGGGGGACACTGCGGCCAGCAGCTGGCGCAGGACGGTGTCCGCGTCGCCGGGCAGCGCGACGGCGCCGGGGTAGTTGCGCCCCGCGCGGGCGGGGTCGATGTCGATCTGCGCCACCGGGACGCCCTCGCGGGCGGGGCCGGTCCAGCTGTTGGTGTCGGTGGCGTTGGCCCGGGTGCCGACCAGGAGCACCGCGTCCGCCTCCCGCAGCACCGCGTTGGCGCCGGGCAGCGCGCCGTTGTTCCCGACCACGCCCACCGACCAGACGCAGTCGTCGTCGACCGCGCCCTTGCCGTGGATGGAGGTGGCCACCGCAGCGCCCACCGCGTCCGCCAGCCGCCCCAGGCTCTCCCACGCCCCGGACAGGTGCACGCCCGACCCCGCGAGTACGGCCGGCCGCCGCGCCCGGGACAGCAGCGCCGCGGCCTGCTCCACGGCCTCGGCGGGCGCCGCCGGCCGCGCCGCGGGCAGCGCGGGAGCGGTCGTACCCGGCTCGGGCCGGGCCTGCGTCGGCTCGTCAAGGACGTTCTCCGGCACGATCAGCGCGACCGGCGCCGGGCGCCCCGACACCGCCTCCCGCAACGCCTGCGCCACCAGACCCGGCAAATCCTCGGCGCGCTCGGCCACCCGCGTCCACTTGGTCACCGCCGAGAACAGCGCCACCTGGTCGATCTCGGTCAGCGCACCCGTGCCCCGGCTGCCCGTGTGGATGTCGGACGTGATCAGCAGGACGGGCACCCCCGCCGCGTACGCCTCCCCGAGACCGCCCACCACATACGTGGTGCCACCCCCGCTGGACACCTCCACCACGCCCACCCGGTTGGCGCTGCGCGCATAGGCGTCGGCCATGGCCGCCGCGTGCCGTTCGTCGCGGGCCAGGACGTGCCGGATGTCCTCGGTGCGGTCGTAGAGGGCGTCGTACAGGGCCACGCCGGTGTCGCCTGGCACGCCGAAGAGCGTGCTGACACCGCCGGCGACGAGCGCCTCGACGAGGGCGTCGCAGCCCCGGCGCGGCCGGGCGGAGGCGAGGGGGGCGGACTTGGGCTGGACGTTGTACACGGCAACTCCTGGAAGAGGGGTGGGCGGACCGGCGGGTCAGGACGAGGGGCCGATGTGCTGCCGGGCGAGGGAGGCCAGCAGCAGGGCCGCGTCGGGCAGTACCGACTCCTCGAAAACGGCGGTGGGGGAGTGATTGCCCGAGGGGCGGTCCGGGCCGGGCGGCGCGGCGCCCAGATAGCCGTAGGCACCCGGTACCCGCTCCAGGACACGGGAGAAGTCCTCGGAGCCGACGCGCGGGCGGGCCAGCTCTTCGTAGCGTGCGGCGCCGAAGAGTTCGGTCGCGGTGCGGGCGAACACCTCCGCGTGGAAGGGGTCGTTGACCGTCGTGGGCAGCACGGTGGTGAACGACGCGTCCGCGTCCAGGCCGTGCGCACGGGCGATGTCCCGTACGAGCGGCGGCAGTTCGGCGGCCAGCCGCGCGGTGGCCTCGGCCGAGAAGGACCGCACCCCGGCCCGGAAGCGGGCGTTGGCCGGGATGACGTTGGGCGCCGTCCCGGCGTGGAACTCGCCGACGGTGACCACCACGGGATCGAACGCGTCGAACCGGCGCCCGGCGTAGGTCTGCACGGCGGTCGCGGCCTCCATGGCGACGGGCACCGGATCCAGCGCCTCGTGCGGCCGGCCGCCGTGCCCGCCGCGGCCCCGCACGGTGGCGTCGAGGATGCCGTACGAGGCCATCACAGGACCGGGGCGCGTGTAGCAGCGGCCGGCCGGCAGATCGGCCACGACATGCAGCGCGTACGCGGCCGACACGGGCCGGCCGGCGGCGTCGAGGACGCCCTCGGCGAGCATGGCGCCCGCGCCGTCGTAGCCCTCCTCGCCGGGCTGGAACATGAAGACGACACTGCCGGCCAACCGGGCGCGCTCCTCGGCGAGCAGGCGTGCCGCGCCCACCAGGGCGGCGGTGTGCAGGTCGTGGCCGCACGCGTGCATGCGGTCCGCGTCGGCCGCGAAGGGCAGCCCGGTGGCCTCCCGCAGCGGCAGGGCGTCCATGTCGCCGCGCAGCAGTACGACCGGCCCCGGCCGGTCACCGTGCAGCACGGCCACGACCGAGTCGACGCTCGTGCCCTCGGTCAGCGTCAGGGCGGGGTGCGCTCCGGTGGCGAGCGGCGCCAGCGCCTCCAGCACCGTCGCACGGGTCCGGGGCAGCTTCAGGCCCAGCTCAGGTACGGCGTGCAACCGGCGGCGCAGGGCGACGAGTTCGTCGCCGATCTCCCGGGCCCGAGCCCGCAGCACCTCCGCGTCCCCGCTCACGGCCGCTCTCCCGCCCGGAGCCGGGGCAGTACGTCGGCCACGACCTCCTCGAAGACGCCCTCGCGGTGCGGTCCCTGGAGCGGGAAGGGGAACATGAACTCGGTGATGCCGATCTCGGTGAAGCGGCCGACGAAGTCCAGGAAGTGCTCCTTGGACTGCCACGGGGCGTCCTCGGTGAACCCCGCCATGAACGACTTGCGGATC
This sequence comes from Streptomyces sp. SL06, assembly GCF_058244745.1. Lineage (NCBI taxonomy): Bacteria > Bacillati > Actinomycetota > Actinomycetes > Kitasatosporales > Streptomycetaceae > Streptomyces > Streptomyces sp. SL06. The sequence continues at coordinate 5,146,038 of NZ_JBSYOT010000002.1, forward strand.
GCCGCCGGGTCGCGGCCGGCCCGTTCGGCGTGGGCGTCCAGGAGGGCGCCGCGCTCCCGGGTCAGCCGCAGGCTCTCCTTCTCGTCCAGCTTGACGCCGCGCCGGAGTTGGGAGAAGAGACTGCCGTAGCTGCTCCAGAACGTCGGCGTGCCGGGCGGCCACCGCAAGGGTCTGCTCGACGTGCGCGGCGACCAGGAGCGGCGGCCGGTGCGCGCCGACGGGTCCGGGGGCCCGTACCGCGCCCTCCACCGCGTAGTGGGTGCCCGCGTGGTCGAAGCGGTCCTGCTCCAGGAGGCCGCGGACCACGCTCAGATACTCCTCCAGGAGCACCCCGCGCTCCGCCTGCGGCCAGGGCTCGACGCCCGCGTACGCCAGGTCCTTGGGGTTGCCGCCGGCCCCGACCCCGGTCACCGCCCGGCCGCCGGAGATGTGCTCCAGCGTCATGGCCTGCTTGGCGAGCATCGCCGGGTTTCGCAGCGGGGCCGCGCTGACCAGGGTGCCGACGCTCACCCGGGAGGTGGCCGCGGCGATCCCGCCGGCCAGCAGCCAGGCGTCGAACCGGCCGCGCACCGGCCGCCCCTCGGCGTCCAGGGCGCTCCACAGGTGGTCGCCCGCCCACAGGCTGTCCCAGCCCTGCTCCTCGAACCGGCGCCAGCGCTCGGTGAGTTCGGGCCACGGCGCGGCCTCGTACGTCATCAGGCCGAACCTGAGCGGTGTACCGGTCATCGCGGACTTGCTCCTGTCGTGTGCTCGCGGGTGGGTTCCGGCGCGGTCCGCCGGGAGGCGCGGCGGACGGCCTCGCGTGCGGCGGCCGGGGTGACCGGGCCGTCGCCGGCCTGTCGGTCCGCCGCCAGGTAGGCGCCGCGGTAGGCGGCGGGCCGCTCGGCGGGCGGCAGCGCCTCCACGGCGTCCACCAGGTCCCGCTGCGCCTCCTGCGGCCAGCGCCGCTCGTAGGCATCCCGGGCCGTGCCCAGCGTGAACGGGGCCTCGATCCGCGGCAGCCGGGAGCGGGCCGCGGCCGTGGCCGTCTCGTCGGCCGTGCCGTCCGGCCGCAGAACGACGCCGTAGGCGTCCCGTGCCCGGCCGGCGCCGAGCAGCCCGCGGGCCACGTCCTCGGCCACCGCCGCGGCCGGCCGGTCCCCGGGATGGCCGAGACCGCCGCCGCCGGCGGTCTCCACCAGCAGTACGTCACCGGCGGCCAGCGTGACGACGTTGACCCGCCCCAGGTCCTTTTCGGCGGCCGTGCCCGGGTTGAGCAGGGCCCGGCCCGCGGCGCCGGTACCGCCTCCGTGCACGCCCCACGGCTCGAAGCCGAGCCGTTCCATGCCGCGCACGGCGAGCGTCACGCCGTCGGCCAGGGCCCGCAGCCGCAGCACGATGCCGGTGCCGCCCGGACGCCGGCCCGCGCCGCCGGAGTCGGTCCGGTAGCGGTACTCCTCCACCAGTACCGGGGCGTCCTGCTCCAGCAGTTCGTTGGGCACGTTGCGCAGCCAGCCGCCGGTGAAGCTGGTGCCGTGCAGCCCGTCCCGGCCGGGACGGCCGCCCGAACCGCCGGTCAGCGGCTGGCCCACGGCGACGCGGCGCCGGCCGGTGAGCGGATCGGTGTGCGCAACCGTCGCGATCGCGATGGCACCGGAGCCGGTGGCCAGGGCGTCGGCGGGCGCGGCCTGCGCGAGGCAGCCGAGGACGCAGTCCATGACGCGGATGAACACCGCCGCCCGTACTCCGCAGGTGGCGCCGGGCGCGGGGTTCAGGACGGAGCCGGGCGGCAGGTTCGCCGTCACGGCCCGCACCAGACCGGAGTTGTAGGGGATGGTGGGGTCCTTGGAGACCAGGTAGTTCACCAGGACGAAGACCAGCATGTAGTGGCCCGGGTCGCCGCCGGTGGGCAGGTTGATCGCCTCGGCGACCTGCGGCGAGGTGCCCCCGAAGTCCAGGTGCGGGCGCCCCTTGGACAGCGTCAGTTCCAGTTCGAGCCGGGTGGGCGGCACGGTGACCGTCTCCCGGCCGTCCGCGCCGCGCTCGGTGAGCCCCTCCACGTAGTCGACGAACCGGTAGGTGCCGTCGCCCAGTTCGGCCAGCATGCCGGTGGCGCGCGCGGCGGCCTCGTCCAGCAGGTCCTCGACGGCGTCCACGAGCGCCTGGGCGCCGTGCGTGGCGACGATCTCGTCGAACCGGCGCTGTGCGGCCACCAGACCGGTGATCTGCGCGTCGATGTCGCCCCGGTTCTCCTCCGGCACCCGGGTGTTGGACAGCACCGTGGTCAGCAGCGCCGTGTTCTCCCGGCCCTCCTCGCGCAGCTTGGCCGGCGGGATGAGGACGCCCTCCTGGAAGCGGTCGGTGTGCGCCCAGGAGATCGACCCGGGCGCCGCGCCGCCGATGTCGGAGGTGTGCACGAAGCTGAACGCGTACGCCACGACGCGGCCCTCGGCGAACAGCGGCGCCCACAGCCAGAACGTCCGGCAGATGCGTCGCCAGGCCGCCGGTGCCCTCCGGGTCGTTGCTGATGCCGATGTCGCCGGGCCGGTAGGGCGCCAGGGACTCGATCGCCGTCCGCGCCGGGGAACCGATCATCATGTTGCCGGAGATCGACCGGGGCGCGGCGAACACCTCGCCCTCCGGGGTCACCAGACAGGTGCCGAAGTCGGCGGTCTGCTTGACGAAGACGCTGAAGCTGGTGCGCCGGATGGTCTCCGCCATCTCCTCCACCACGGCGGTCAGCCGGCGCGAGAGGATCTCCAGTGTCACCGGTGAGCTGCGCATCAGGCGGCCTTCCCCCGGGCGTCCCCGGTGTCGATCAGCAGGTTCCCCGCCCGGTCGACGCGCACGGCGGCGTCGGTGGGGACGTACACGGTGGTGTCGGGCGCGGAGATGACCAGCGGGCCCTCCAGGCGGGTGCCCGCGGGCAGTTCCGCCCGGCCTATCCGGCCCGCCGCCACCGGCCGGCCGTTCTCCAGGACCGTGTGCGGCCTGGGCCGGGGCACGGTCGCGGCGCCGGCCCGCGGCAGCACCTGGTCGGCCTCCGCGGTGAGCGTGACGCGCAGATTGCGCACGTCCAGCTCGCGGCCGGCGGCGTCCACGCCGTAGGCGGCGCGGTAGTGGTCGGTGAACGCCCGCCGCAGCGCCGCGACCGTGGGGCGCTCGTCGGCGGGCAGGGTCACGGGCAGGGTGAAGGACTGCCCGGCCATCTGGACGTCGGCCCAGCGGATCAGCCGCACGCGCCGGTGGTGCGCCGCGTTCTGCCGCTCGTACCAGGCGTGCGCCCGCTCCTGGAGGTCCTTCCACGCCGTCTCCAGCCGGGCGTCGTCCAAGGTGGCCGTGGTCGCGCCGACCGGGGCGACCAAATCGTGGCGCAGGTCGGTGACGAGCGCGCCGAACGCGCACAGGGTGCCCGGGGACCAGGGCACGAGCAGGCGCCGGATGCCCAGGTCACGGGCGAGCGCGACCGCCTGCACCGGGCCCGCGCCGCCGTAGGGCACCAGGTGCGCGCGGGCGGGGTCGACGCCCCGGCGGGCCAGCAGCGGCACCAACTGGGCGTGCATCATGGCGGTCGCCACGTCGACGGCGGCCGCCGCGGCGTGCTCGAACGTCCGTGCCGAGCGCCTCGGCCAGGGGCTCGAACGCGGCGCGCGCGGCGGCGGGGTCGAGCGCGACCGCGCCGCCGGCGAAGTCGTCCGGGTCGAGGTAGCCGCACACCACATAGGCGTCGGTCAGGGTCGGCTGCGTGCCGCCGCGCCCGTAGCAGGCCGGGCCCGGCTGGGCGCCCGCGCTGCGCGGCCCGACCTTCAGCACCCCGGAGGGGTCGAGCCACGCCACCGAGCCGCCGCCCGCGCCGATCGAGGAGACCTCCACGGACGGGGTGATGAGCGGGAAGTCACCCAGTTCGGCGTCGGTGGAGTAGGGGATCTCCCCGCCCTCCACGATGGCGCTGTCCACGCTGGTGCCGCCCATGTCCATGGTGACCAGGTCCGCCACCCCGGCCGCGGACGCCAGCCGCACCGCCCCCGCGACCCCCGCGGCCGGGCCCGACAGCAGTGTCTCCACGGCGGCCCGCAGCAGCGCGGACTCGTGCCCGGCGGCGGTCTCGCTCCCCGGGCGGGGCAGGACGCTCTCCACGGACATCACCCCGCCGTTGGACTTGGTGATGTGCAGGGGGCAGCGCAGTCCCGCCGCCCGCAGCCGCCGCGACAGGTCGCTCAGATAGCCGCGCAGCATCCCGGCGACGTGCGAGGCCAGCACCGCGACGGTGGCCCGCTCGTACTCCTTCTCCTCCGGCCACAGCTCCGCCGAGCCCGCCACCACCAGGCCCGGGTGGGCGCGGCGCAGCAGTTCCACGGCGCGCGCCTCGTGCCCGGGGTGGGCGTGCGCGTGCAGGAAGACGACGGCCAGCGCCTCGACGCCGTCCGCGACCAGGGACGCGGCGGCGGTCAGCAGGGCGGGCTCGTCCAGCGGCCGGTCCACGGTGCCGTCGGCGCGTATCCGCTCGGGCACCTCGCGCACGTCACGGCGTTCGACCAGGGGGCGGCGCGGGTCGGCGAAGAAGTCGATCGGGTCGCGCAGCCGCAGCCGGCCGATCTCCAGCAGGTCGGGGAACCCGGCCGTCACCAGCAGCCCGGTCCGCGACCCCGACCGCTGGAGCACCGTGTTGAGCGCGAAGGTCTGACCGTGCGCGAAGTACTCCACCTCCCGCGGGTCGACCCCGTGCCGGGTGAGGACCCCGGTGACGGCGCGGACCACGGCGGCGGCCGGGTGCCGGGCGTCGGAGGGCACCTTGGCGGTGTGCAGAAAGGTGCCGTCGGCGGCGGCGAGCACCACGTCGGTGAAGGTGCCGCCGACATCCACCCCGATGCGGTAACGGCCGGCGGAGACGGTGGGGGAGTCGTCGGTCACGGTGCGGTGTCTCCTTGCGGTGCGGGGCCGGTCACCAGGGCGCCGGCCACCCGGCGCGCGGCCAGCGCGGCGACGGCGGCCAGCGCGAGGGAACCGGCGATCAGCAGAGTGGACATGGCCGTCACGGTGGGGTCCTGCTGCTGTTCGAGGCGCAGGAACATGGCCACCGGCAGCGTGGTGGTGTCGGCGGGCATCAGGAACACCGACGTGTCCACCTCGTCGAAGGACGTCAGGAACGCGAACACCCCGGCGGCCAGCCAGCGCCGCCCGGATCTGCGGCAGGGTCACCCGGGCGAACGCGGCGGCCGGCGAGGCGCCCAGGTCACGGGCGGCCTCCTCAAGCGCCGGGTCCAGACCGGCCAGCGCCGCACCGACCACGGCGACGACGAACGGGAGCAGCAGCAGGCAGTGCGCGAAGGCGATCCCGCCGACCGTTCCGTAGGCGGCCGGGAAGAGCGACGCGTACAGCACGAACAGGCAGAATCCGGCCACCACCCGGGGCAGGCTCAGCGGCATCACGAACAGCGACCGCAGCAGCTCCCGGCCCGGGAAGCGCAGGCGCGCGATGGCGTAGGCGGCCATGGTGCCCACCACCAGCGAGACCGCGGTGGCCAGTACGGCGACCTCGGCGGAGTACAGCAGGCCCACGGTGAACGGCTCGTACGCCAGGGCCTCGGAGAACCAGTGCAGGCTGAAGGAGTCCGGCCAGCCGTGCGGCACCGCCTCGGCGCTGAAGGAGTTCAGCACCACCACGGCAAGCGGCAGCAGGACGAAGGCGACCGTCGCGGTCAGGAACAGCGCGCGGACGGCGGACAGCACACGAAGGGAGCGGGTCACGAGGCCATCTCCTCACCACCGGCCGCCGGGGTGCGGTGGCGCACGTCCACCAGCCGGCCGAGCCGGTTGAACAGCACCAGCACCACCAGGGCCACGGCGAGCAGGATCAACGCCTGCGCGGCGGCCATCGGCCACTGCAACTGCTGGATGTTCTGGTAGACCGACTGCGCCAGCACCGACACCCGCCCGCCGCCCAGCAGCGAGGGAGTCGCGAAGGCGCTGACGGTCAGCGCGAAGACCAGCTGGAGGGAGGCGACGATGCCCGGCGCGGTCAGCGGCAGCAGCACCGACCGCAGCCGCCGCCAGGGGGAGGCGCCCAGGTCGGCCGCGGCCTCCAGCACCCCGGTGGGCAGGGAGCGCAGCGAGCCCAGCAACGGGACGATCGCGAAGGGCAGTTCCACGTGGACGAGGGCGAGGACGACGCCCGGCTCGTGGTAGAGCCAGTCGCCCAGGAGGCCGTGCAGCAGCCCGCCCGGGGACAGCAGCAGCATCCAGCCGTAGGAGCGCACCACGACGCTGACGAGGATGGGCGAGAACACCACGAACATCAGCAGGCCCGACACCCACCAGCGGCGTACGCGCAGCAGGCACCAGGCGATCGGATAGGCGACCAGCACGGTGAGCACGGCCACCGTCGCACCCACCCGCAGCGTCGTCCACAGCACGTCCCGGGTGTAGGCGTCGCCGAGGATCCGGCTCCAGGTGCCCAGGTCGAACGGGGCGAAGAGGGTGCTGGTGCGTTCGGTGCGGAAGCTGTACGACACCAGCAGCAGGATCACCGAGCAGAAGACCAGCAGCAGGTAGGCGGCGCCGGGGGCGACGAGCGCGTAGCCCAGCCGCCGGCCGCTCGCGGGCCGGGTGCGGGGCGCGCTCATGCCGCCGCCCCGCCGGCGGTGCCGCTGTCGGTGTTGTCGGCGTTGTCAGTGTTATCGGTGTTATCGGTGTTGTCGGCGTCGGGCGGCAGGACGACCACGTCCGAGGCGTCCACCGCCAGCCCCACGTGCTCGCCCACGGCCGCCGACGCCGCCGAGGTGGGGGAGTCCACCAGGACCTCGCGTCCGGTGGCCGTCTCCAGCACCACCCGCACCCGCGCCCCGAGGAATCCGGCCGAGCGGACCACCGCCCGCCCGGCGGCGGCCTTGTCGTCGGGCGCCGTCAGCCGGAACGACTCCGGGCGTACGGCGAGCAGGGCGCCGGCGGGCGTGGCAGGGCCGGGCGGCAGCGGCAGGTCCAGGCCGTCCGCGCCGGCCCGCCCCGCACCCGCGGCGGCGCCGCCGGCGACCCGGAACAGGTTGTTCTCGCCGATGAACTCCGCGACGAAACGGCCGGCCGGACGGTGGTACAACTCCTCGGCCGTACCCACCTGTTCGATCCGGCCGTGCGACATCACCGCGATGCGGTCGGACATCTCCATCGCCTCGGCCTGGTTGTGCGTCACGCACACGAAGGTGGTGCCGGTACGCTGCTGGAGCGCGCGCAGCTCGCGCCGCATGCGCAGTTGCAGACCGAGGTCCAGGGCGCTCAGCGGCTCGTCGAGGAGCAGTACGTCCGGCCGCTTGACCAGGGCGCGGGCGATGGCCACCCGCTGCCGCTGACCGCCGGAGAGGGTGCTCGGGGCCCGGTCGGCGAAGTCCGCCATGCCGACCACGCCGAGTGCCTCGGACACCCGGCGGGCCGTCTCCACGCGGCCCGTCCGCTCGCTGCGCAGCCCGAAGCCGACGTTGGCCGCCACGCTCATGTGCGGGAAGAGGGCGCCCTGCTGGAACACCAGGTTGGTGGGGCGCCGGTGGGCGTGGGTGCGGGTGACGTCCGTGCCGCCGATGAGTATCCGGCCCTCGTCGGCGTGGTCCAGGCCGGCGACGATGCGCAGCGCGGTGGTCTTCCCGCAGCCGGACGGGCCGAGCAGGGAGAAGAACTCGCCCTTGCGCACGCGCAGGTCGACGCCGTCCAGGACGCGTCGGGAGCCGAAGCTGCGGGTGAGGCCCGCGGCGTGTACGGCGAGGTCGGCGGCGGCGCCGCTCACAGGTGTGCCTTCACGTCGCTGTTCCAGGCGTCCGTGGCCTTGTCCAGGCCGGACACCAGCGCGGACCAGTCCAGCTTGACGGCGTTCTGCACGGTGTCGAGCTGGTAGCTCTCCAGGTGCGCGTACTTCGCGGGCAGTTCGGCGCCCTCGACCAGGGGGATGGTGGCGGTGGCCGAGCAGTAGTCGCTGACCGCCGCCGGGTCGAAGATGGCGTTCATCAGTTCGGCGGCGGCGTCGAGCTGGTCGTCGCTGGAGCCCTTGACGAGCTGGAAGCCCTCGGGGAAGGCCATCACGCCCTGGCTGGGGACGGCGAACCCGATCGGGTCGCCCTCGTCGATCCAGGGCTGCGCCACTCCCTGGAAGCCCGGGGCGATGACCACCTGGCCGCTGTTGAGCTGCTGCCGCAACTGGTCGATGGAGCTGATCAGCCCCCGGAACTGGCCCTTCTCGGCGGCCTTGGCGAACACCTCGATGCCCTTGGAGAGGTCGCCTTCCTCGCCGCCCTGGATCTGGTTGATCACGGGGACCGCGTTGACGCTGAACGACGGGGCGTCCCACGTGGTGACCCTGCCGCGGTAGGCGGTGTCGAAGAGGTCCATCCAGGAGGTGGGCGGGGTGCGTATGACGTCGGTGTTGTAGAGGATGCCCATCGCGTCCATCACCATGTAGGCGCCCAGGCCGTCCGAGGTGCGGTAGCCCGAGAGCACCTTGCCGGTGTTGGGCACCGACTTCGTGCTCACCGGCGCCCACAGACCGGCCTGCGCGCCCTGCGCGAAGCTCTGCGCGTTGAAGAAGCCCAGGTTCAGCAGCGGCTTGTTCCGGTTGACCTGCACGGAGGAGACCAGCTTCGGGAACGTGTCCGCGTTGGTGCCCTCGATGTAGCGCATCGTCACGTCGTGCTCCGCGCCGAACTTCTTCGCCACCCGGCGCGGCACCGTGCCCTGGGCGCCGGCCCAGTGGAACAGCGTCAGGGACGTCCCGCCGCCGGAGGACGAGCTGCCGGGAGTACCGCAGGCGGACAGCAGGCCACCGCCCAGCAGTGCCGCTCCCGCCACACCGGCGGAGCGCAAGAGATCGCGACGGTTGAGATGTGTCATGGCGAGTCCTTGGAGGCTGAGGTCCTAACGGCCGGGCGGTCTGCGGGGCCGTGCTCCTGAACCGGCCACACCGCCGACGGAGCGAATACGCATGCAGCTTCGCATGCGAAGCTGCATGCCAGAAGAGGGGGCCGCATGTGTTCATGGAGATGAAACAAAAGGAACCGGACGGACGCGGTTCCGGCCCGCCGGTGCCGTGATCGGGTGAAGGACGTTCACGGTCAAGCACCGGCAAAGAGACCTGGTCCACGCGGCGACGGGCTTGTACCGTGAGCCTTCGTCCAGCCGTCGCGCCGTACCGAAAGGTGTCCCCCGATGCACAGATCCCGTGTCCTGACCCTGCCCCTCGTCGCCCTGGCCGCCGCCGCGTTGACCCTGACCGGCTGCTCGTCGGACGGCGACTCCGGGAAGGACACGGCGTCCGACGGCGCGGGGACGGACGCGGGCGGGTCCGTCGCGAGCGTCCCGGCCGACGCGGAGCCCGCGGGTTCCGGCAAGGGCTCGGCGCATCTGACGTACAGCGGCGGTGAAAGCGGGGAGTTCACCATCGAGAGCGTGGGATGCGCCGTGATCAAGGGGAAGCTCGTCGCAGTCAACGCGCCGGACAGCACCGACGGCGACGCCGGCGACGGGCCGCCCGCCTTCAACGCCTCCATGAGCGACGGCAACGCGACGGCCACACTCACCACGAAGGACGACAACAACTACCTCCAGACCGTCATCGGGTCCGGCATCACCAGCAGCAAGGACGGCGACACCTGGACCCTCACCGTGACCGGGGTGAAGCTGGTGGCGGCCAACGTGACGGATGAACCGGTCGTCCTCGACGCCACCGTCACCTGCGGGAACGTGGCCGAGATCTAGTACTCCGGTCCGCCTTCGCGCTCAGTCCGCCTTCGCCGTCAGCTCCCGTGCCCGGCGTACGAACGCCCCGTGCAGGTCGTTCGCCGCCTGTGGCACGGAGTCGGCCCGGCGGCGCTGGAGCATGAGGAGGACCCTCGTCGTGTCTCCGGTGATCGGCCGGTGGGTGATCGTGCCCAGCCGTTCCAGCGGGTCGCCGACGACGCTGAAGTCCGGCAGGACCGTCGCCCCCAGGCCCTCGGCGACCATCAGCTTGCCCATCTCGGCGCCGTCGGTGGAGTAGGAGAAGGACGGGCGGCGCCCGCCCAGGAGCCGGTGGACGTAGCGGTGCATGACATACCCGGTGCGCATCGCGATCAGCGGCTGGGCGAGCAGATCGGCCGCCGAGACCGCCGGCAGGGCCGCGAGCGGGCTGTCGGGGCGTACGCACACCACCGGGCGGCCCCGCAGCAGTTCGGTGGAGTCCAGGCCCGCCGGCACGTCGTCGCCCTCCAGGTGATTCACCAGGCCGAGGTCGAAACCGCCCTCGGACAGGGCCCGGTGGATGTCGCTCTGCTGCGCCCCGACCACCTCGACCTGGGTCAGGGGATGCGTGGCCCGGAACTCGCGCACCACCGGGACGAGCAGCGGTACGGTCGCGGCGTTGACCGTACCCACCCGCACCATCCGGCTGACGCGGTGCTGTTCCCCGGCCGCGGTGCGCAACCGGTCCACCGCCTCCAGCACATTGACGATGTGCGGCAGCAGTTCCCGGCCCTCCGCGCTCATCGTGGCCCCGGACCGTTTGCGCTCCAGGAGATCGACCCCCAGCTCCCGTTCCAGGTTCCGGACCGTCTCGCTCAACGCGGGCTGGGAAAGGCGCAGTTCCTCGGCGGCCCGCCGCAGGGAGCCGAGGCGGGTGACCGCCGCGATGTACTCCAGCTGTTCCGTACGCACCGCCCCAGAATTCTGCCGGGCCACCCCTTGTTCAAGGGTTTGCCTGTCACACCTTCGTTAAATTCAATGGTCCGCGATGCGAGACCTATCGGGTTTACCTTGACTGCCGCGAACGAACGCTGCCACGATCGGAACATGCAGATGCGACTGGAACTCACGCGGCGACGCCATGTCGACCTCGCACGCGTCGCCAGCGCCTCCTGTTGCTCCGCGGCCTGATCCCTCTTCGATCCGCCGCCCCGCACCACCGCGCCGCGCTCCCGCGGCACACGCATCCGTCACCCCCTTCCGTCGTCGGAGGGGTGTCGCACGGCCGTGTGCCGTCGTGACCGTGTGTGCCGTCGCATGTCGCGGGGTGCGCCGTGTTCCGCCCCGGTCGAATTCCGTGAATCCGCACGCCTCCTGAATTCGGCCGTCCGCAAGGACACCAGCAAGGACATTCCCAAGGACATCACCGCAACAGGAGTTCCGTATGTCCGCAGCGCCCGCGAAATTCGCCTACTGGGTCCCCAATGTCAGCGGTGGCCTGGTCACCAGCAAGATCGAGCAGCGCACCGACTGGCAGTACGAGTACAACCGCGAACTCGCCGTCCTCGCCGAGAACAACGGCTTCGAATACGCCCTCAGCCAGGTCCGCTACATGGCCAGCTACGGCGCCGAGTTCCAGCACGAGTCGACCTCCTTCAGCCTCGCCCTGCTGCTCGCCACCCAGCGCCTCAAGGTCATCGCCGCGGTCCACCCCGGTCTGTGGCATCCCGGTGTCCTCGCCAAGTTCGGCGCCACCGCCGACCACATCTCGGGCGGACGCTTCGCCGTCAACGTCGTGTCCGGCTGGTTCAAGGGCGAGTTCACCGCCCTCGGAGAGCCCTGGCTTGAGCACGACGAGCGCTACCGCCGCTCCGAGGAGTTCATCCGCGCCCTGCGCCAGATCTGGACCGAGGACCACACCGAACTCGCCGGTGACTTCTACCGGCTGCGGGACTTCTCCCTCAAGCCCAAGCCGCTGAACACCCCCGAACGCCCGCACCCGGAGATCTTCCAGGGCGGCAACTCCACCGCCGCGCGCGCCATGGCCGGCCGCGTCTCCGACTGGTACTTCTCCAACGGCAAGGACTACGCCGGAGTCGTCGAGCAACTCGCCGACGTCCGCGCCTCGGCCGCCCAGGCGGGCCGCCCCGCACCGAAGTTCGGCCTCAACGGCTTCCTGATCGCCCGCGACACCGAGGCCGAGGCCCGCGAGACCCTCCGCGAGATCGTCGCGAAGGCCGACACCGAGGCCGTCGAGGGCTTCGGCGCCGCCGTCAAGCAGGCCGGCCGGTCCACCGCCGACCAGAAGGGCATGTGGCAGGACTCCACGTTCGAGGACCTGGTCCAGTACAACGACGGTTTCCGCACCGGCCTCATCGGCACCCCCGAGCAGATCGCCGAACGCGTCGTCGCCTACCGGCGGCTCGGCGTCGACCTCTTCCTGCTCGGCTTCCTGCACTACCACGAGGAGGTCGAGTACTTCGGCCGGCGCGTACTGCCCCTCGTACGCGAACTGGAGGCCCAACTCCCCGACCTCGAAACGCAGGCTCACTCCCTCGCCCTCCAGGACTGAACCCCCACGCAGCGAAAGAGGCCATCGAGCATGAGCACCGCCACGCCCATCGACTGGACCACCCGCCCCGCCCCCGGCACCGCGCGGGACTGGATCGCCCGCGCCGCCGAGGTCGCCGCCGTCCTCGCCACCGACGCCGTCGAACGCGACCGCGCCGGAGCCACCCCGCACGTCGAGGTGCGACTCCTCAAGGACGCCGGCCTCGTCACCCTCCTCGGCCCCACGGAACACGGCGGCGCGGGCCAGGACTGGCCCACCGCCTACCGCGTCGTGCGCGAGGTCGCCAGGGCCGACGGCTCCATCGGCCAGCTCCTCGGCTACCACTACCTCTGGTTCTGGGCCGCCCGGCTGGTCGGCACCCGCGAGCAGTGGCAGCACGTGGAGGCCGAGGCGAGCCGCAACCGCTGGTTCTTCGGCGGCGCAGTCAACCCCCGGGACAAGGACGTCGTCGTCACCGAGGACGGCGACGCCCTCGTCTTCACCGGCCGGAAGACCTTCTCCACCGGCAGCAAGGTCTCCGACGTGACCGTACTCGAAGGCATCCTGGACGGCACCGACCGGCACGTCTTCGCGATCGTGCCCTCCGACAGCGAGGGACTGACCTTCCACGACGACTGGGACAACATCGGCCAACGGCTCACCGAGAGCGGCAGCGTGACCATCGACGGGGTGCGCACCCCGTGGTCCTCGGCGGCCGGCTACGTCGACAAGGTCTTCCGGCCGCGCGTCTACAACACCCTCAACGTCCCCACCATCCAACTGGTCTTCGTCAACTTCTACCTGGGCATCGCGGGCGGCGCCCTGGAGACGGCGGCCACCTACACCCGTACGAAGACGCGGCCCTGGCTCCACGGGGGACACGAGCGGGCGACCGACGAGCCCTACGTCATCGACGTCTACGGGGATCTGACCGCCAAGCTCTGGGCGGTCGAGGCACTCGCCGACGCCGTCGCCGCCGAGGGGCAGCGGCTGCACGACGACCCCGACGCGGTCACCCCCGAGACGCGCGGCGCCTTCGAGGTCCGCGTCGCGGCGCTCAAGGCCCGCGCCACCGAGGTGGCCCTGGAGACCGCCACCCGCATCTTCGAAGTGACCGGCGCGCGCTCCACCGCCACCGCCGAGGGCCTCGACCGGTTCTGGCGCAACATCCGCACCCACACCCTGCACGACCCCGTCGCCTACAAGCGACGCGAGGTCGGACGCTGGGTCCTCGACGGCGAACTGCCCGAACCCACCTGGTACTCCTGACCGCCCCGGGGCGCCCGTCACGAGCGGGCGCCCCGCGCCTCCTCCGCCCCGAGTCCGCCGCCTCTCCGAAGGGGAGTCCCAATGGCCAGCATCCTTTCCCTCTCCGGCAGTCCCTCCGCCTCCTCCCGCACCAACCGCCTGCTGCGCCACCTCGACCGGCGGCTGACAGCGCAGGGCCATCAGGTGACCCCCCTCGACGTGCGCACCATCCCCGCCGAGGCGCTGCTCGGCGCCGACTTCAGGCACCCCGCGATCGTCGAGGTCACCGAGCTGGTCGCGCGGGCCGACGGCGTCGTCGTCGCCACCCCCGTCTACAAGGCCTCCTACTCCGGAGTCCTCAAGGCCCTGCTCGACCTGCTGCCCCAGTACGCGCTGACCGGCAAGACCGTGCTGCCGCTCGCCACCGGCGGCTCCGTCGCCCACGTCCTGGCCATCGACTACGCGCTGCGCCCGGTGCTCACCTCGATGGGCGCGGCCCACGTCGTACCGGGCTGGTTCACGCTCGACAAGGACATCACCGCGCACGAGGACGGCTCCCTGACCGTGGCCCCGGGTGCCACCGAGGCGCTGGCCCAGGTGGTCGACCAGTTCTCCACGGCCCTGGGCCGCACCCCGGTCCTGAGCGCGGCGAGCTGATCACCGTGCCCGCACACGTCATCGCCGACGACGCGGAGGCCCTGGCCGTCGCCGCCGCCCTGGCCGCGGAGTTCCGCGCGGGCGCCTCCGCACGCGACGCCGAACGCAGGCTTCCGCGCGAGGAGTTGGACCGGCTCTCGGCCTCGGGTCTGCTCGCCGTCACCGTCCCCGCCGAACACGGGGGAGCGGACGTCACCGCGCTCACCCTCGCCGAGGTCTTCCGGCTGCTCGCCACGGCCGACGCCAGCCTCGCCCAGATACCGCAGAGCCACTTCGCCTACGTCAACGTGATCCGCCGCCAAGGCACTCCGGAACAGCGGAAGTTCTTCTTCGCCGAACTGCTCGCCGGGCGCAGGCTCGGCAACGCCCAGTCGGAGGCCGGCACCAAGCACGTCCAGGACATCCGCACCCGCCTGGAACGCCGGCCGGACGGCTCGTACACCCTCGACGGCGTCAAGCACTACTCCACCGGCGCGCTGTTCGCCGACTGGATCCCGGTGCTCGCCCGCGCCGAGGACGACAATCTGCACGTCGCCTATGTGCCGCGGGACGCCCCCGGGCTCACCGTGATCGACGACTGGGAGGGCCTGGGGCAGCGCACGACGGCCAGCGGGACCGTCCGCCTGGAATCCGTCGCCGTACCCGCCGACCGGGTCCTGCCGCACCACCTCACTTTCCGGGGACCCCAACTGCACGGTGCCGTGGCGCAGTTGCTGCACGCCGCGATCGATGCCGGCATCGCCGCGGGGGCGCTGGCGGAGGCGGCCGAGTTTGTGCGGACGAAGAGCCGGCCGTGGTTCGAGGCCGATGTCGACACGGCCGTGGAGGACCCCCTGCTCGTCCAGCGCTTCGGTGAACTCGCCCTCCAGGTACGGGCTTCCGACGCCCTTCTGCGCGAGGCCGCCCGCACGGTGGACGCGGCCCGCGCCGACCTCACCGACGACTCGGCCGCCGAGGCGTCGATCGCGGTGGCCGCCGCCAAGGTGCAGGCGGCCCAGAGCGCGGTCGAGGTGACGAGCGCCCTGTTCGAGGTCTCCGGCACCCGCGCCGCCCGCGACTCCCTCAACCTGCACCGCTACTGGCGCGACGCCCGCACCCACACCCTGCACGACCCGCCCCGCTGGAAGATCCAGCACATCGGAAGACACGTGCTCACCGGCACCCGGCCGCCCCGCCACGGCCTGCTCTGAAGGACGCCAACGATGGCCAGTCCGCCCACCCCCGTCCGATCGGAGACCCCCGTGTCGCCCCTGACCTTCCACTGGTTCCTCCCCACCAACGGCGACAGCCGGCACGTCGTCGGCGGCGGCCACGGCACCCCGGCCACGGCCTTCGGCAGAAACCGGCCGCCGACGGTGGCGTATCTGAGCCAGATCGCACGCGCCGCCGAGGAGTTGGGCTTCGTGGGCGCGCTCACCCCCACCGGTGCCTGGTGCGAGGACGCGTGGCTGACCACGGCCATGGTCAGCCAGAACACCGAGCGCCTGAAGTTCCTGGTCGCCTTCCGCCCCGGCTTCGTCTCACCCACCCTCGCCGCCCAGATGGCGTCCACCTTCCAGCGGCAGAGCGGCGGACGGCTCCTGCTCAATGTCGTCACCGGCGGCGAGAGCCACGAGCAGCGGGCCTACGGCGACTTCCTCGACAAGGCGGCCCGCTACCGCCGTACCGGCGAATTCCTGCAAATCGTGCGGGAGTTGTGGCAGGGCAAGACCGTCGACCTGGACGGCGAACACCTGCGGGTCGAGGACGCCAGGCTGGCGCGCGTGCCCGACCCGGTGCCCGAGGTGTACTTCGGCGGTTCCTCGCCGATCGCCGGAGAGGTCGCGGCCAGGCATGTCGACGTGTACCTCACCTGGGGCGAGCCGCCCGCGCAGGTCGCCGAGAAGATCGCCTGGATCCGCTCGCTGGCCGCCCGGGAGGGCCGCACACTGCGGTTCGGCATCCGGCTGCACGTCATCACCCGCGACACCGCCGAGCAGGCGTGGGCGGAGGCCGGCCGGCTCCTGGAGGGGTTCGACCCGCAGACCGTGGCATCGATCCAGGCCGGGCTGGCCCGCAGCGAGTCCGAGGGGCAGCAGCGCATGCTCGCGCTGCACGGCGGCGGCAACCGGGACGGACTGGAGATCCACCCCAACCTGTGGGCCGGCATCGGCCTGGTGCGCGGCGGCGCGGGCACCGCCCTGGTCGGCGGCCACGACGAGGTCGCCGACCGGATCGCCGAGTACCACGCCCTGGGCATCGACGAGTTCGTGCTCTCCGGCTATCCGCACCTGGAGGAGGCGTACTGGTTCGGCGAGGGCGTGCTGCCGCGCCTGGCCGCCCGGGGACTGTGGCGCCACCCCGACGGAGACCGGGAAGTGCCCTCGGCGCAGGTGCCGTTCGCGGGCTGACGCCCGCCCCGCGTGGTGACCCACCGGGGCGGGCGGATCGCTGTCCGTTCCAACTCCCTTGTCTCGTCGAATGATTGGGACTCGGGCGCGGAAAGTGTCGGTATTGTTGCCACCGTCTTTTCTTTCGGCCCGGATGCGTACCGGGTCTGCCTGTCTGCGCCGCGGTGGGGGCCGCGATGGTTGCGGGTGCCGGGCGTGGTAGCGAGAGGGATGTGAGAGACCGGTGCTGACCGGCGTTCCTGATCAGCGGGCGGACGGGGGCTCGGGGCGCCTCATCGCCGGCCGCTATCTGCTGTCCGAGGTACTCGGCAGAGGCGGCATGGGCGTCGTCTGGCGGGCCCACGATCAACTCCTGGACCGGCAGGTCGCCGCCAAGGAACTGCACATCGCCACCGAGGGCGACGAGGAGCACCGGGTACGGATGCGCCGGGCCGTCCGTGAGGCGCGGGCGGTCGCCCGGGTGCCGCATCCCCACGTGGTCGGGGTGCACGACCTGGTCGAGTACGAGGGCCGGCTCTGGATCGTCATGGAGCTGGTGCCGGGACCCTCGCTCGCCGGGCACGTGAGCCGGTCGGGCCCGCTCACCCCGGTGCACGCCGCCCACCTCGGCCTCCAACTCCTCGACGCCCTCAAGGCCGTACACCTCGCGGGCACCCTGCACCGCGACGTCAAACCGGCCAACGTGCTGCTGCGTCCCGACGGCAGCGCCGTGCTCACCGACTTCGGCATCGCGGCCCTCGACGACGGCGAGTTGCTCACCTCGACCGGTCAACTCGTGGGCTCCATCGAGTACATGGCGCCCGAGCGGGCCATGGCGCAGGAGTCGGGACCGGCGTCCGACCTGTGGTCGCTCGGCGCGACCCTGGTCACCGTCTGCGGAGGGGACTCGCCCTTCCGCCGGCCCGCGTACGCCGCGACGCTGCACGCCGTCGTGTACGAGGAGCCGACGCTCCCGGACCGGCTCGGACCGCTCCGCCCCGTCGTCGAGGCCCTGTTGCGCAAGGTGCCGGGCCGGCGCCCCGCCGCCGAGGACGTGGCGGCGGCGCTGCGGGCAGTCGCGGCGGGGGAGACGGACATCGCCCCGCTTCCGGCGGCCGACCCCCACGCCCCGGGACCCACGGCCACCATGCCCGCGATCGCGCCCGCGGACGACCGGGTGCACCAGGCGGACACCGTGACCAGTGTCCAACTGCCGTCCGCACGGGGCGGTGACACCCTGTTCGCACCGGTGCCCGAAGCCGGGACCGGGCCCGGGTCCGGGGGTACGGCGGTGCACACGGCCGTGCTGCCGCCCGGACCTCCGGCCTCGCGCCGCCGGGGCGGCGACCGGAGGCGGGCCGGCTGGTGGATCGCCGGTGCCGCCGTGCTCGTCGCGGCGGCGGGCGGCGGTCTGTTCCTCGCGAACGCGTTCGGGGGCGAGGAGAAGGAGCGGTCGGCCCCGGACCGGTCGGGCGCCCCCGAGCGGTCGGTGGCCCCCGAGCGGCCAGGGACGACCGCACCCGTCACCCCGAGTGCCACGGCCGAGCCAACTCCGGTGGTGACAACCGTCGTGCGGACCGTCAGCTCCCAGGAGCGCTGGCAGACGGTGCAGGACGCGGTGGTCCGCGCGGGCGACACCGTCACGCTGCGGTCCGAGGGGGGCGCGTGGTCGGTCGACCGGCAGAGCATGCCCGCGACCGGCCCCGCGGGCTACGACGAGGTCACCGACCGGCGGCTGGACTTCGCGACCAGCTGCAAGGTCGCCCCCGACGAACCGTTCGGCACACTGCTGGCCCGCCTCTCGGAGGCGGACGACGCCCCGGTCCTCACCGTCGGCGAGGCTCTGAGCTTCGAGGCGGCGCAGGACGGCGTCGTCCAACTCCGCATCAACGACAGCTGCCTTGACGACAACGTGGGCGAGGTGCGCGTCTCCGCGGAGATCACCCACCAGCCCTGACCGGGCCGGGTCCGCAGGTCAGACGCGCCGCGCGGAGGAGGCCAGGGCGAGGAGTCCGGTCCATGCGTGGTGGGACAGGGTGACGACGGGTCCGGCGGTGGCCTTGGAGTCGCGGATGTGGACGGTGGCCTGACCGGTGGCGACCTCTACGCAGTCGCCGCCCTCTGTTCCGCTGTGGCTGCTCTTGATCCAGGCGAGGCCGGAGGCGACGATCGAGAACTCAGCGTTGTTCATGGCGATCCCAACAACCCTTCGATGAGTTCCGGTGACTCTCCTGGCGTGAGAGCCTGCGATCGGAGACCGGCCCGGCCCGTTGGTCAGACGCGCTGTTCCGAGGAGGCCAGCTCGAGAAGTCCCGTCCACGCGTCAAGCGACATGGTGACGACGGGTCCGGCGGTGGCCTTGGAGTCCCGGACGTGGACAGTGGCCTGACCGGTGGCGACCTCTACGCACTGGCCGCCCTCGGCTCCGCTGTAGCTGCTCTTGAACCAGGTGAGGCCGGAGGCGACGGTCGAGAACTCAGCGTTGTTCATGGCGATCCCAACAACCCTTCGATGAACTCCAACGACTCTCGCGGACTGAGAGCCTGTGATCGAATGATCCCATAGCGCGCGGCAGCGAGAACTGTCTCTTCGGGCTCGGTTTGCAGAGCGCTGGTTCCCTGAGCCTCACTGTACACAAACCTCTTCGCGTCCTTGCGCGTGATCACTGTGAACGCCCCGTCCACGCCTGCGTTGTCCTCGTGGTTGAGCGGCATGACCTGAATCCCGACGTTCCGTCTCTCGCTGGTCAGCATCAGGTGTTCCAACTGACCGCGGTTGACCGTCTTCCCTCCCCACGGGTGCCGCAGCGTCGCCTCTTCGAGTACGAAGCTCAGGAGTGGGAGCGGCCTGCGGCTGAAGATGTCCTGCCTGGCCAGACGTGCCGCCACACGTTGCTCGATGGTTTCCTGATCCAGGGGCGGGCATCGCATGGCGAGCACAGCCCTCATGCAATCCTCGGTCTGGAGCAGCCCGTTGATTACATGTGTGTCGTAGGCGAGCAGCTCAACGGCCTCCTTCTCCAAGGACGCCATCCCCTGGAAGAACGCCGGGTACTGGGCCCGCTCCACCTCCTCCTTCCACAGACACAGCAGGCCGCCCGCGCCCAGTACCTCGTCCGCCTGGTCGATCGTCCTCGGCGACGGGATCCTCCGCCCCTGCTCGAACGAGGCGACCGTCGCCGCCGAGTAGCCGATCCGGCTGCCGAACTCCGCCCGGTCCAGCCCTTCCCGAAGCCGCAGCGTCTTCATGGTCTGCCCGAACGCGGCGACCACGCCCTTCCCGGGGCAGTCCTCCGGCCGCCGCCCGCCACCGTCTCCGCCGCCCACCAGGGCGTCCGCCCCCGTACGCTCAGTCATCGAACACCGCCTCCTCGGCCCAACGCCCTCGCGAGGGACGCCGTCACGCCGCGCGCTTCGTACCCGTGGAGACACCGCGCGTACAGCCGGTCCGCGTCGGTGCGTCACCACTGGTCACGCTACGCCACCAACGGCATCGTGTTCGGCATGACGAACAATCCCGCCGATCTCACTCACGCCATCGAACGCGGCTCTCCCGCACCGTACTTGGCCCCCACCTCGCCGGACAGGCCATCGGCGGACCACACGTTCGAGATGCGCTTCACCTCCACGCCTCGCGGAGCCCGCCTCGCCCGCCGTCTCGTGGCCCACCGCCTCGACACCTGGGGCATCCCCTACGCCACCGGCGCCCACGACGTGATCGTGCTGATCGCCGCCGAACTGTCCGCGAACGCGGTGCTGCACGGCCATGTACCCGGTCGGGACTTCCACCTCCGCCTCCAGGTGAGGGCCGATTCCCGTACCACGACCGCACGTGTCGAGGTCACCGACACTCGCGCGGAGCGCGTCCCGCTGCGGCCGAAAGCGGCCGACCGGGTAGCCGACATCACCGAGTCGGGCCGGGGCCTGCTCCTGGTCGAGGGACTCGCCACCCGCTGGGACTGGCGCCCACGGGACGAGGGGCCGGGCAAGACGGTCTGGGCGGAGTACGAGTTCCCGGCGCTGACCGTACGTGGACGCTGAGCCGACTTGTGCAGCCGCCTGGTTCCCTGACGCGTCAACAGGCCGGAGCGCACCGGACGGGGTACGTACTCGTACTCGGTCGGCTCGGAACGACGAGGCGTCGCGTCCGGCAAGGGCGACGTACTTGACCCTGACTCACCCGAAAGTTTCGTACGTAGGTATCTCCCTTTCCCTTGCTAGTGGCGAGCACCCCTTGCTTGGTATTTGCTGATCTCGGCAACATAACCCCTGAGCTGCAACGACCTTCCCCACGCCAAACCTCCGGCGGAACCGAAGCTTTCGAAATATCTACCGAAAGTATTGACGCTCGACGCGTGCAGGCCAACACTCCGTGTCGAACCTCCCAGGTACTTCAGGGACCCCAGGAGAGGAAGCACCCGCATGAACGCACTCGTGCATCCCGGGAGCCGCAGACGCGGACTCGTCACGCTGCTCGTCAGGAGCGCGTGGGCCGTCGC
The DNA here is from genome assembly GCF_058244745.1 of Streptomyces sp. SL06. Taxonomy (NCBI): domain Bacteria; kingdom Bacillati; phylum Actinomycetota; class Actinomycetes; order Kitasatosporales; family Streptomycetaceae; genus Streptomyces; species Streptomyces sp. SL06. Next base: position 5,167,033 of record NZ_JBSYOT010000002.1, read on the forward strand.
GCTCGCCGCGCTGGCCGCGCTGATGCTGCCGGGCACCGCGCAGGCCGACACGGTCGTCACGACCAACCAGGAGGGCACCGACAACGGCTACTACTACTCGTTCTGGACCGACAGCCAGGGCACCGTCTCCATGAGCATGGGCTCCGGCGGCCAGTACAGCACCTCGTGGAGCAACACCGGCAACTTCGTGGCAGGCAAGGGCTGGAGCAACGGCGGGCGTCGGAGCGTGACGTACTCAGGCACCTTCAACCCGTCCGGCAACGCGTACCTGGCCCTCTACGGGTGGACGTTCGAACCCGCTCGTCGAGTACTACATCGTCGACAACTGGGGCACCTACCGGCCCACCGGCGACTTCAAGGGCACGGTGACCAGCGACGGCGGCACCTACGACATCTACAAGACGACCCGGTACAACGCCCCCTCCGTCGAGGGCACCCGCACCTTCGACCAGTACTGGAGCGTCCGGCAGTCGAAGCGGACCGGCGGCACCATCACCACCGGCAACCACTTCGACGCGTGGAGCCGCGCCGGAATGCCGCTGGGCAACTTCAGCTACTACATGATCCTGGCCACCGAGGGCTACCAGAGCAGCGGCAACTCCAACATCAACGTCGGCGGCACGGGCGGCGGCGACAGCGGCGGGGGAGGCGGTGGCGGCGGTTCCTGTGCCGCGACGCTGTCCGCCGGGCAGAGGTGGGACGACCGGTACAACCTCAACGTCTCGGTGAGCGGTTCGAGCAGTTGGACCGTGACGATGAACGTGCCGTCCCCGGCGAAGGTCCTTTCCACCTGGAACGTCAGCGCGAGTTATCCCAACGCGCAGACACTGACCGCCAAGCCGAACGGCAGCGGCAACAACTGGGGCGCCACCATCCAGGCCAACGGCAACTGGAACTGGCCCTCCGTCTCCTGCAGCGCGAGCTGACCCGGAACACCCCTGTGGCACGGCGGGTTCGGTCGCCGTGCCACAGGGGCAGGCGGCACGGCGCACAGCAACCCGGAGCGGGCTCTCTCAGGTGCTCAACGACCTCTCCGCCACCCGCGCCAGATGCCGCCCGAACACCTCCCGCGCCTCGGGCGTCAGCGTCCGCAGGGCGATCAGGGCCGTGATCACGACATCGCACAGTTCCGCCTCGACGTCGTCCCATGTGTGGCTGACGCCCTTGCGCGGGTTCTGGCCGGTCGCGCCGATCACCGCCTCGGCGACCTCGCCGACCTCCTCGGACAGCTTCAGCACGCGCAGCAGGAGGCCCTCCCTGCCGCCGAACGGCTGGTCCGCCTCCAGCCACTTCCACAGGTCGTCGATCGTGTTCCAGAGGCCGGCGGGTACGCCGTCGCGGTTGTCGCTCATGCCGAGCAGCGTGCCATGCCGGGCGAAGACGAGGTCAGTCGAACAGGGGTTCCTGGCGGTCCTCCGTCGCCCTCCGTACCCGCTTGTTGCGCGCGCCGACGATCACCGTCGTGGCCGCGGCCGTCACCGCGAGGGCGGCCGGGACCATCCAGGTCCGGTTGACCGCGTGGCCCAGCGCGTGGTCCAGGGAGAGGCGGCCGGGGCCCGAGACCGCGAGGCCGGCGGCCGTCAGACCGAGGGCCGCCGCGTACTCGTAGCCGCCGGACTGGGCGAAGAAGCCGTTCGGGGTGTGCACCGCCGCGGCGCCCGCCATCGCGCCGGCCGCTGCCGCCCCCGCGGCCGGGGTGGCCAGGCCCACGGCCAGCAGCACACCGCCGCCGGCCTCCGCGAGACCCGCCGCCGCGGCGCTGGTCCTGCCCGGCACATAGCCCATGGACTCCATGGCCTGGCCGGTCCCCTCGATCCCGCCGCCGCCGAACCAGCCGAGCAGTTTCTGCGCGCCGTGCGCGGCCAGCACGCCGCCGGTACCCAGTCGGAGCAGCAGCAGTCCCAGGTCACGCCGGTCATAACAGTTCACGTCGACTCCTCGCGGGCGGTGGCGGCTCATCTCCCCACCGTCGCCCTCCCGCGCCGCGCGGGCCCGTCACGGGCGCCGTTCGGGTGGCGGGAGCGCGGGGGCGGTGTGACGCTGGCCGGCATGACCATTCAGACCACGCGGCTGAGCGACCCGGCCGTCCGCAACTTCGTCGCCGCCGTCAACGCCCACGACCGCGAGGCCCTCCTCGCCCTGCTCGCGCCGGACGCCACCATGTCCGACGACGGCAACGACCGGGACCTCGCTCAGTGGATCGACCAGGAGATCTTCTCCTCCCACGGTCACATGGAGGTCGACAACGAGTCGAACGCCGGTCGCACCCTCATCGCCCGCTACCGCAACGACACCTGGGGCGAGATGCGCACCCGGTGGAGCTTCACCGTGGACGGGGAGGGGCGGATCGCGCGGTTCGAGACCGGGCAGGCCTAGCAGGCGGTACGGAGAGCGGACACACGGCAGCCGTCCAGCCCCACCGGCGTGCATCCCGCGATCCCACGCGGAATCCACCCCCTGCCGGCGCGGCGGAACGGCTGCCGCCTCCCCCCTCGGTGTGGCCCGCGGGTCGTTGCGGAAGACCAACGCCCCAAGTGTGAAGCTCTGGTGAAGGAGAGTTGAGCACATCTCCGCCGTCGGCCGCAACATCGTGGAACACCCGGGGGGAAACCGGCGGTGCCCGCGCGACCCCCTCAGCCGCGCCCCACGTACGGCATCGCCGTCGCCATGACCGTCACGAACTGCACGTTCGCCGCAAGCGGCAGCTCCGCCATGTGCCGCACCGTGCGCGCCACGTCGGCAACGTCCATCACCGGCTCGGGCGCCGTCTCCCCGTTGGCCTGGAGCGCGCCGGTCCTGATGCCCGCCGTCATGTCGGTCGCCGCGTTGCCGATGTCGATCTGGCCGACCGCGATGCCGTGGGGACGGCCGTCCAGCGACAGTGACTTGGTCAGGCCCGTCAGCGCGTGCTTGGTCGCCGTGTACGCCACCGAGTGCGGGCGCGGCGCGTGCGCCGCGATCGAGCCGTTGTTGATGATCCGGCCGCCCCGCGGGGCCTGTTCCTTCATCTGCCGGTACGCCGCCTGCGCGCACAGGAACGCCCCGTTGAGGTTGGTGTCCACCACGTGCCGCCAGGCGTCGTAGGGCAGTTCCTCCACCGGCACGCCGCCGGGGCCGAACGTCCCGGCGTTGTTGAACAGCAGGTCCAGCCGCCCGAAGTGCTCGCGCACGGCGGTGAACAGGGCTGCCACGTCCCCGGGTTGGGACACGTCGGCGCGGACGGGAAGCGCCGCGCCGTCCGCGCCGGCCAGTGCGGCCGTCTCCGCCAGGGGCTCGGGGCGCCGGCCGGCCAGGGCCACCGACCAGCCCGCGCCCAGCAGTTCCCGTGCGACCGCCCGACCGATGCCGGAACCGGCGCCCGTGACGAGGGCGATCCGCCGCGTGCCCTCCCCGCCGGTCCGTGCCGTGCCGGGCTGTTCCTCGTCGGCAGTTCTCTCGGTGTTCATGGGTCGGCAGCGTACGGGTCGCGGATCCTGCGGAACTCATCATTCCGACATGGTGTCGCCATGTCCGCGACAAGAGGCGGTCGTTCCCCGCCGGTCGAATGCCCCTTGCAGCCACCGCAAGGGGAGGAACGGATGACACCCGCGAACCACCAGGACCGGCCCCGGTCCCGGCCCGCGCACGCCCGCGAACTCCGCGCCGCCGCCCGGCATCCGGGCCGCCGTCGCTTCCTGACCGTCACCGGCGCCGCCGCCGCGCTCGCCTTCTCCGTGAACCTGCCGGCCGCCGGCACCGCGAGCGCCGCCGAACTGGACGCCGCTCAGCTCACCGAGGACCCCTTCACGCTCGGCATCGCCTCCGGCGACCCGCGGCCCGACTCCGTCCTGCTGTGGACGCGCCTGGCCCCCGCCCCGTACCAGGCCGACAGCGGACTGCCCGACCGGCGCGTCACCGTCGGCTGGGAACTGGCCCTCGACGAACGCTTCCGCCGCGTCGTCGGACGGGGCGAGGCCACCGCCCACCCCGAGTTCCACCACACCGTGCACGTCGAGGTCGGCCACCTCGAACCCGGCCGCGTCTACCACTACCGCTTCCGCGCCGGCCGCTGGATCAGCCCCGCAGGGCGCACCCGCACCGCGCCCGCCGAGCACAGCCAGGTCTCCGGCCTCACCTTCGGGCTGGTCTCCTGCCAGCGGTACGACCAGGGGTACTACACCGCGTACCGGCACCTGGCCCAGGAGGACGTGGACGTCGTCTTCCACCTCGGGGACTATCTGTACGAGTACGCCGTCAACAGCGTCGGCGGCGCCCGCGCCCACCCGGCGGGCACCCTGCCCGGCCTCTTCGACCACGAGACGGAGACCCTGGAGGACTACCGCCTGCGGTACGCCCTCTACAAGTCCGACCCCGACCTGCGGGCCGCGCACGCCGCGCACCCCTTCGTCGTCACCTGGGACGACCACGAGACCGAGAACAACTACGCCGACGACATCCCCGAGAACAACGTCCCGCCCGAGGAGTTCCTCATCCGCCGGGCCGCCGCCTACCGGGCCTACTGGGAGAACATGCCGCTGCGCAGGCCCCAGCTCCCCGACGGCCCGGATCTGCGCCTGTACCGGCGGCTGCACTGGGGGCGGCTGGCCCGGTTCGACGTGCTGGACACCCGCCAGTACCGCTCCGACCAGGCCTACGGCGACGGCTGGCAGTTCCCGGGACCGGAGTCCGAGGACCCCTCGCGCACGCTGACCGGGGACGCCCAGGAACGCTGGCTGATCAACGGCTGGCACCGCTCGGCCGCCCTGTGGAACGTGGTGCCCCAGCAGGTCACCTTCGCCCAGCGGTACAACTCCACCGACGTGCCGTCCCAGGTCTCCATGGACTCCTGGGACGGCTACCCGGCCTCCCGGGAACGCGTGCTGGCCGGCGCGCAGGCCGCCGGGGTCGAGAACCTGATGATCCTCACCGGCGACGTGCACGTGCACTACGGCTTCGACATCAAGCGCGACTTCTCCGACCCGGACTCCAGGACCCTGGGCACGGAGATCGTCACCAGCTCCATCAGCAGCGGCGGCAACGGTTCGGCGAAGCCGTCCAACTGGGACACCCTGATGGCCGCCAACCCGCACCTGCGGTTCTTCAACGGGCTGCGCGGCTACGTGACCGTCTCGCTCGGCCGCGAGCTGGCCCGCGCCGACTTCAAGACGGTGTCCCAGGTGACCACGCCGGGCGCGCCGCTCACGACCGCCGCGTCCTTCGTCACCGAGGTGGGGGAGCCGGGGCTCAAGCCGGTGTGACCACCGGCTCCCCGGGCCGGCCCGTGCCGCCGGTCCGGCCGGCTTCGCCGGTCTCGCCCGGGTAGCGGACGCCGACGCGGTCCCGGATCGCGTCGAGCGTCCGCATCACGGCGAGCGTGCCGTCGAGCGGGAGCAGCGGGGACTCGGTCTCCCCGGCGCGCAGCGCGCGCATCACCTCCCGGGCCTCGTGCTTGAGGCTGGCCCGGGGCCCGTCGGCCGGATCGGCCCGGAACTCCTCCGGGTCCCGGCCGTCCCGGTGCAGTACGAAGTGGTCCGGGAAGAAGAAGCCGTGCGGCACGTCGACGCGGCCCTCGGAGCCGGTGACGGAGGCGGAGTTGGGGGTGCCGCCGACGATGGAGCAGTGCACCGAAGCGAGAGCGCCGCTCTCGTAGGAGAGCAGTGCACCCGTCTGGAGATCGACGCCCTCGTCCGAGAGCACTGCTCGCGCCACGATGTCCGACGGCTCACCGAGCAGCAGTTGCGCGAACGACACCGGGTACACCCCCAGGTCGAGCAGGGCGCCGCCGCCCTGCGCCGGGTCCCGCAGCCGGTGCGCGGGCGGGAAGGGGCCCGCCAGCCCGAAGTCGGCCTGCACACTGCGCACCTCGCCGACCGCCCCGTCCGCCACCAGCGACTTCAGACGCCGCACCAGCGGATTGCAGTACATCCACATCGCTTCCATCAGGAAGCCGCCGCGCTCCCGGGCGAGCGCCACCAGCTCCGCCGCCTCGCGGGCGTTCAGCGTGAACGGCTTCTCGCACAGCACGTTCCGCCCCGCCTCCAGGCACAGTCCGGCGGCGGCCCGGTGCGCCGAGTGCGGGGTCGCGACGTACACCACGTCAACGTCCTCGTCCCGCGCCAGGCCCTCCCAGTCGCCGTACGCGCGGGGTATGCCGAACCGCTCCGCGAACGCCTTCGCCGACGCCTGCGTCCGCGAGGCCACCGCCACGACCTCCGCGTCCGGGAGATCGACCAGATCCGCCGTGAACGTGGCCGCCATCCCGCCGGTCGCCAGAATCCCCCAGCGCACCTTCCGTCCGGTCACCGCCGACACCCCGCCCCCACCCTCGCTCAGGTTCGTTCAAGTCCGTACGAGCTGAGAGCATAGGTGCCGGATCCGTCGAAGAGGGAGGGGCACATGCCCGAGCGCGGGCCGTCCATACCGCACGAGTCACCGGACATGAACACCGCACCGGACATCACACTGAAGACCTCGCAGTCGAAGGCATTGCAGTCGAAGGCCTCGCAGCCGGACATTCCCCGGCCGGACATCCCCCAGCCGAACATCCCGGAGTCGGACATCCCGCAGCCGAGAGCCCCGCGGCCGAGGGCCCCGCAACCGAAGACGCCGACGCCCGCGCGGGCGGCCGGACCGGAGACGGGAACGGCCGTCCGCGCGCCGCGCGCCACCCGCCGCACCGGCCTGCTCGTCACCCTCATCCTCGGCGGCCTGACCGCCACCCCGCCGCTGGCCATGGACATGTACCTCCCCTCGCTCCCGGAGGTCACCCGGTCCCTGAACGCGCCCGCCGCGACCGTCCAGCTCACCCTCACCGCGTGCCTCGCCGGCATGGCCCTCGGCCAGCTCGTGGTCGGACCGATGAGCGACAAGTGGGGCCGCCGCCGCCCGCTGCTGAGCGGCCTCGCCGTCTACGTCGTCGCCACCGCCCTGTGCGCGCTCGCCCCCAACGTCGAGACCCTCGTCGCCTTCCGGCTGGCCCAGGGACTCGCGGGCGCCGCCGCGATCGTCATCGCCCGTGCCGTCGTCCGCGACCTGTACGACGGTGTGGCCATGGCCCGCTTCTTCTCCACCCTCATGCTGATCTCCGGGGTCGCCCCGATCGTCGCGCCGCTCATCGGCGGGCAGGTCCTGCGCGTGACGGACTGGCGGGGCGTGTTCGTCGTACTCGCCGTGGTCGGGACGGTGCTGGGCGGCATCGTCTGGGCCAGGCTGCCCGAGACGCTGCCGGCCGCGGAACGGCACGCGGGGGGCGTCGGCGACACCCTGCGCGCCATGCGCGGCCTGCTCGCCGACCGCGCCTTCACCGGGTACATGCTCGCGGGCGGCTTCACCTTCGCCGCGCTGTTCGCCTACATCTCGGCGTCCCCGTTCGTCGTCCAGGAGATCTACGGCGCCTCCCCGCAGACGTTCAGCCTGCTGTTCGGCCTCAACTCGATCGGGCTGATCATCGTCGGGCAGGTCAACGGCAAGATCCTGGTCGGACGGGTCCGCCTTGACCGGGTGCTGGGGCTCGGCCTCCTCATCGTCATCGCCGCCGCGACCGCCCTGCTGCTGATGACCCTGGGCGTCTTCGGCGAGGTCGGACTGGTGCCGGTCGCCGCCGGGCTGTTCGTGCTGATGTCCGCGATGGGTATCAGCATGCCCAACACCCAGGCCCTCGCCCTGATGCGGGTCACCAAGTCCGCCGGCTCCGCCTCCGCGCTGCTCGGCACGTCCTCCTTCCTCATCGGCGCCGTCGCCTCCCCGCTGGTCGGGATCGCGGGGGAGGACACCGCCCTGCCGATGGCCGTCGTCCAACTGGTCGCGGCGCTGGTGGCGCTCGCCTGCCTCGTGGGGCTGTGCCGCCCGTCGGGCGGACCCACGGCACAGCGGGCCGCCGGGCCCGCGGCCGCGGAAGGAGAAGGGAACTGAGCACCCCGAGACTGCGCAGCGACACCCCGGAGCGCGCCGGACTCGACCCCGAGCAGCTCCGCCGTGTCGTCGCGGAGGTGCACGACCTCACCACCGGCGAGCGGCCCTGGGCGGCCGGCGCCGTCGTGGCCGTCGGGCGCGGACCCGTGCTCGCCGTCGAGGAGGCGGCGGGCTGGGCCGTGCGCTACTCCTCCTACGACCCGCGCGCCGACCGGGGCGTGGAACTGCCGCCGGGCTCCCGGGTGCCGATGACCGTGCAGACGCCCTTCGACCTGGCGTCCCTGACCAAGCTGTTCACGTCGGTCGCCGCCGTGCAGCAGATCGAGCGGGGCACGCTCGGCATCGACGCACAGGTCGGCGCCTACCTGCCGGACTTCCGGGCCGCCGCCGCGCATCGCGTCACCGTGCGGCAACTGCTCACCCACACCTCCGGGCTGCGGCCCGAACTCCCGCTGTACGACTGCGCCGACGACGAGGAACGGCTGCGGCGGCTGCGCGCGGAGCCGCCCGTGGGAGTGCCGGGCACCTACTGCTACTCCGACCTGAACATGCTGCTCCTCCAGCAGGTCCTTGAGCGCATCACCGGGCGCGGGCTCGATGTCCTCGTGCACGACGGGATCACCCGGCCGCTGGGCATGACCGCGACGCGCTTCGGGCCCTGCCCTGGCGCGGCGGCCACGGAGGACCAGCGGCGGCCCTGGGCCAGGGCGGACCGGGGGATGCTGCGGGGGGTCGTCCACGACGAGAACGCCTGGGCGCTGGGCGGGGTGGCCGGTCACGCGGGGCTGTTCTCCACGGCGCGGGACCTCGCGGTCTTCTGCCGCGCGCTGCTCGCGGGCGGCTCGTACGGGCCGGCCCGCATCCTCGGGCCCGACTTCGTGGAACTGCTGCTGGCCGAGCCGGGGCTCGGGTTCGCCCTCGACCAGCCCTGGTTCATGGGCGAGCTGGCGGGGCGGGGGGCGGCGGGGCACACGGGCTTCACCGGCACGATGCTCGTCCTCGACCGGGTGACGGACACGTTCGTGGTCCTCCTCGCCAACACGGTCCACCCGCGCCGCCGCGCCCCGACCAACGGGCCGCGGGCGGCGCTGGGGACGTGGGTGGCGCGGGCCGTACGGGGGGCCTCCGGCGGTTGAGGGGTTGGGCGCGGGGTGCCCGCGCGGCGCCGGGCCGGGGCGGTCCGCCCCGGACGGCGCCCCTACAATCGGTGGGTGAACGTCGCCGCCGACCCCCTGCGTGCCGCCCTTGCCGGGCTTGTGGACGGGCTGCCCGCGCGGCAGGCCGCGCAGGCCGTGGAGCGGCTGATCGCGAACTACCGGGGGGACACCCCGACCGCCGCCCCCATCCTCCGGGACCGCGCCGAACGTCGTGGCCTACGCCGCCTACCGCATGCCCGCGACCTTCGCGGCGGTGCGTTCGGCGCTGGCCGCGTTCGCGCAGGCCGTGCCGGGGTGGGTGCCCGGGAGCCATGTCGACGTGGGCGGCGGGACCGGCGCCGCGACCTGGGCCGTCAGCGACACCTGGGACGGCGGCCGTCCGGTGACCGTGCTCGACTGGGCCGAGCCCGCGCTCGCCCTCGGCCGGGAGATCGCCGCCTCGAATCCCGCCCTGCGCGATGTCCGCTGGCAGCGCTCTCGGATCGGAGCGGCGCTCACAGTGGAGAGCACTGATCTCGTGACCGTCTCCTACGTGCTCAACGAGCTGACCGGTTCCGACCGCGCCGCCCTCGTCGACACCGTGGCCGGCGCCGCGCGGGCCGTCGTGATCGTGGAGGCCGGCACCCCCGCCGGCCACGCCCGCGTCATCGAGGCCCGCGACCGGCTGACCGCCGCCGGGTTCCGGGTGGCCGCCCCCTGTCCGCACAGTGCCGCCTGCCCCATCGTCCCCGGCACGGACTGGTGCCACTTCGCGGCCCGGGTCAGCCGTTCCTCCCTGCACCGCCAGGTCAAGAGCGGGTCCCTCGCCTACGAGGACGAGAAGTTCAGCTACGTCGCCGCCACCCGGCTCCCGGTCTCCCCGGCCCCCTCCCGGGTCGTCAGGCGTCCGCAGATCCGCAAGGGCCAGGTCCTGCTCGACCTGTGCGAACCGGACGAACGGCTCGACCGCCGCACGGTCACCAAGCGCCACGGCGACCTGTACCGGACGGCCCGCGACACGGCCTGGGGCGACGCGTGGCCCCCGGGCGGCACCGCCTGACGGCCGGTCCGCCGGCCGAGTAGGGTCGTCGGCGGCCCGACAACCCCGAAAGTGGACCTCCCCCGTGGACCGTGAAGTACACCGCGACCTGCGGATCGTGATCGCCGAGGACGACCCGCTGCTGCGCGAGGGACTCGCCCTGCTGCTGCGCGCGGAGGGCCTGGAGGTGGTGGCCACCGCGGACTGCGCCGAAGGCGTGCTGCGGGCCGTCGAGGAGCACGAGCCCGACGTGGCCGTCCTGGACGTACGGATGCCGCCCACCCACACCGACGAGGGCGTCCGCGCGGCCGTCGAGGCCCGGCTGCGCCGCCCCGGCCTCGCCGTCCTGGTGCTGTCCGCGTATGTCGAGCAGTCCTTCGCCACCGACCTGCTGACCGGCGGGGTGAGCGGCCTCGGCTATCTGCTCAAGGAACGCGTCGGCCGGGTCGAGGAGTTCATGGACGCGCTGCGCCGGGTCGCGGCCGGGGGCACCGCCATCGACCCGGAGGTCGTGGCGCAGTTGTTCACCCGGACCCGGAAGGACACCCGCCTGGAACGCCTCAGCCCCCGCGAGCGCGAGGTGCTCGCCCTGATGGCCGAGGGCCTGGGCAACGGCGCCATCGCCGAACGGCTCGTCGTCACCGACGGCGCGGTCCACAAGCACATCCGCAGCATCTTCGCCAAGCTCGACCTGTCCCCGGCCGACCAGGCCGACCGGCGGGTGGCGGCCGTCCTGCGCTATCTGGAGAACGTGCGGGCGCGGCACCGCTGACCGGCGCCGTACGGCCCGCCGCCCTCCCGGCGAGACGTGGCGTCTTGTCAACCTGGTAGATTCGAGGCATGGCCGCTCAGAGATCCACCCCCGCCGCCGAGAGGCCGCAGCCCGACGCCAACCGTCGCAGCCAGCGGTCCCGCCAGGCCATCTACGACGCCGCACTCGCCCTGGTCGGCGAGGTCGGCTACCCCAGGACCACCATCGAGGGCATCGCCGCCCGCGCGGGCGTCGGCAAGCAGACGATCTACCGCTGGTGGTCCTCGAAGGCGGAGGTCCTGCTGGAGGCCTTCCTCGACCTCGGCGACCGGGCCACCCGCGCCCAGGGGCAGCGGGTGCCGTACGCCGTCCCGGACACCGGCGACCTCGCCGCCGACCTCAAGGCCGTACTGCGCGCCACCGTCGACCAGCTCTACGACCCGAGCTTCGAGGTGCCCTCCCGGGCCCTGGCCGCCGAGGGCCTCGTCAACGAGCAGCTCGGCCGCGAGGTCGTCGCCAGGCTCCTGGAGCCCTCGCTCCAGCTCCACGCCGACCGGCTGCGCGCCGCCCAGGAGGCCGGCCAGGTGCGGCCGGAGATCGACCCGCGCATCGCGCTGGAACTCTTCGTCTCGCCGCTCGCCCAGCGCTGGCTCCAGCACACGGGCCCGGTCTCCTACGCGTACACGGACACGCTCGTCGAATACGCGCTGTACGGCCTCGCTCCCCGATGACCAGGGGAGTTTGTCCCTTCGCGACCCCGAAGCGCGAAATGGTGCGACCATAGGGCATGCTGGTGCGCAGGACGGCGAGGCGAGGGGATAGATGAGCGCGGAGTTCGGCGGTCGCGGTGGACTGCAGGTCAAACTCTCCTCGTGGCTGCGCGGACGCCGCCCCAAAGAGGCCGCCGGTGACGGGGGCCGGGAGGATCTGCTGCTCGCCGCCGCCGGTGCCGGACTGCCCCTGGCGCCCGCCGCGCACCCGGCCGGATACCGCTGCTCCTGCGACCGCGTCGGCTGTCCCACCCCCGCCCGGCATCCGGTGTCCTTCGCCTGGCAGACGCAGTCCACCACCGACCGCGCGCAGATCGAGCGCTGGGCCCGGCACCAGCCCGAGGCCAACTTCATCACCGCGACCGGCATGGTGCACGACGTGCTCGACGTGCCCCTCCAGGCCGGTCGCGAGGCGCTTGAGCGGCTGCTCGGCGCCGGTGTCGAGGTCGGCCCGGTCGCCGAGAGCGACGACGGCCGCATGCTGCTGTTCACCCTCACCCGCGGCACCCCCGAGGACGAGGACGAGTGGTGGCCCTGCGAGCTGGACTGCCATCCCGAGACGATGGACGAGCACCCCGGCCTGCGCTGGCACTGCCGCGGCTCCTACGTCCTCGTACCCCCCGCCCGCCTGCCCGGCGAGCACCGGACGGTGTACTGGGTACGCGGCCCCGAGCATCCGCTGCCCGACCCGCTGACGCTGCTGGAGACCCTCACCGACGCCTGCGCCCGGCACACCGGCGAGGAGAGCGACCAGGAGGGCGCGGCCTGGCCCTCGCGCCGCTGAACGGACGTGGCGCCGAAGGCCGTTACTCGCCCTTGCCCGAGGTCAGACCCTGGACCCGCCCCAGGATCGACACCTGCCCGCTGCCCGGACCTTCCGCCGGGTCGAGCGCGATCTCGTTGGAGACGAACTCCATCGTCAGCGACTGCTTGATCTCGCCGTCCGTCAGCGCCAGCACGTCCCGGTTCGGCGTCGGCACGGAAGCGCCCCGCGCGGCGGTCTGCTTCTCGTAGTGCCGCGTGGTGAAGAACACCATCGCCCCGCCGTCCTTCGTGCGCAGCGCCAGCGGCGCGTAGTCGCCGTTCGTCAGCGGCTCGTCGACGTACTGGGTGACCAGACCCGGGCGGATCGCCCGCTTCTCGCGCGACTGGCGCCACGAGCTGGTGTGGACGCCGTCCGCGAAGGTCTTCCCGCCGCCGCGCAGATACGCCGTGTAGTCCTTGCTCAGATCGGCGGGCGGGACGGCCAGGCCGGCGGAGTTGGCGGGAACGGCCTCGGCCCAGCCGTCCGCGTCGGTCTTGAACTCGGGCACCTTGCCGGGCGCGACCAGCGTCAGATACGCCACCTGCCAGGTCTCATCGAGGCCGTCCCGGGTGAAGGCCAGCAACCAGCGTGCGTCGCCGCCCTTGTTGGCCCTGGTGTCCGCGACGAACCAGCGCGGCCAGCCGGCCTTCTTCGGGATGGTGAACTTCGCGTCCGTCAGCTCCAGCGGCGTGTGCGTCGGGTTGCCGTCCGGGTTGTTGGCCCGGCCCGCCTTCAGCCGCGCCGAGTCGATGGCGGCCAGGGCGCCGGTGGTGTGGTCGGCGTCCAGGGAGGGGTCGTACGCCTTGTCGGCCGCGTTGTAGGCGGAGGTGAAACGTTCGAGCGCCTTCGCGGCCTCGGCCCGGTCGGTCGCGGGGAGCACCTCGCGCTCGCCGTGCACCACCACGCATCCACCCGCCGTCAGCGACAAGGCGGTCGCCGAGGCCGCCAGCAGCGCGCTCCGGCCGAGCCCGCGGGGCCTTCGAGTGCCGCGATCCCTGCTCATCAGGTTCCTTCACCTTCCCCTTCCCGGAGGCGAACCCTACCGGGACGGGGCGCCGTTCGAACGCCTGGACCGGGTACAGCGGCCACACCGTGACCTCACCCGCCGCGGCCCGGCCGGCGGGGTGTCAGGGTTCGCGGTGCGGGACGACCAGTATCGCGCCCGTGCGCGGGTGCGGGAGCACCTCCACCGGCTGGTCGTAGACCTCGGACAGCAGCTCCTCCGAGAAGACCTCCGCCGGTGGTCCGTCGGCAGCGATCCGGCCGCCTCGCAGGATCGCGACCCGGTCCGCGTACGCCGCCGCCAGCGCCAGGTCGTGCAGGACGACGACCACCGCGTCCCCGGCCCGCGCCCGCTCCCGGCACAGCCGCAGCACCAGTTCCTGGTGCCGCAGGTCCAGCGCCGCGGTCGGCTCGTCGAGCAGCAGCAGCGGGACGCGCTGGGCGAGTACCCGGGCCAGCGCGACCCGGGCCCGCTCGCCGCCGCTGAGCGCGGAGAACGGCCGCCCGGTGAAACCCGTCACCTCCGTGCGCGCCATCGCGTCGGCCACGGCGGCGTCGTCCTCGTCCTCCAGGTCGCTGCCCGCCCACGGCGCCCGGCCCATCCGGACGACCTCCTCCACCGGGAACGGGAAGGACAGCGACGCCGACTGGGGCAGCACGGCCCGGCGCAGCGAGAGTTCGGGCGCGGACCACTCACCGACCGGGCGGCCGTGGACGCGTACCACCCCCTCCGCGGCCGGGACATCGGCCGCCAGGGCGCCCAACAGGGTGGACTTGCCCGCACCGTTGGGGCCGACCAGGGCGAGCACCTCGCCCGCGCGGACACTGACGCGGACGCCGTCGAGGACCGGCCGCGCGCCCAGGTGCACCCGCAGCCCGTCGGTCTCGGCGAGGACCTCACCGGGTGCGGGCGGGGGCGGCGGCACCGGACGGGGCGGCACCAGCCGCAGCAGCCCCAGCCCCCGGCCGGCCTTCGCGGCCGTCGTACTCCTCATGCCCAACCCCCTTGCCTGCGCCGGGTGCGGCGCAGCAGCCAGAAGAAGAACGGGCTGCCCAGCAGCGCCGTCAGCACCCCGAGCGGCAGCTCGGCGGGTTCCGCGACCGTGCGCGCCGCCAGGTCGGCGGCGAGCAGCACGAGCGCGCCGAGCAGCGCGCTGCCCGGGATCAGGAAGCGGTGCCCGGGACCCGCCAGCATCCGCAGCAGATGCGGGACGACGAGCCCCACGAAGCTGATGACACCGGCCACGCTCACGGCCGCCGCGGTCAGCAGCGCGATCACCAGCACCAGCACGACCCGCAGCCGCTCCACGTCCACGCCCAGATGCCGGGCCGGGCGTTCGCCGAGCGCGAGCAGGTCGAGACGGCGGGCGTACAGCGGGGCCACGCCCAGACCGATCGCCGCGCAGGGCAGCACCGCGAGCACCTTCGGCCAGGTCGCCTGGGCGAGCGAGCCCAACTGCCAGAAGGTGATCTGGTTGACCGCCGCCGTGTCCGCGAAGAACAGGAACAGCCCGATCAGCGCGCCCGCGAAGGCGTTCACCGCGATGCCCGTGAGGATCAGCGTGACGACCTCGGTCCGGCCGCCCGAGCGGGACATCGCGTACACCACCAGGACCGTGATCAGGCCGGAGACGAACGCGAAGACGGACACCGTCCAGTTGCCGAGGAAGTTCAGGCCGAAGGCGATGGCGGCGACCGCGCCGACCGCCGCGCCCGAGGAGACGCCGATGACGCCGGGCTCGGCGAGCGGGTTGCCGAACACACCCTGCATCAGCGCGCCCGCGCAGCCCAGCGAGGCGCCGACGAGCAGGGCGAGGACGATCCGCGGGAACCGCACGTTCCACAGCACCGAGTCGGCCACCCGGTCCAGCTCCGTGCCGCCGAGCCCCACCCGGTGCAGCAGCGAGCCGAGCACGTCGCCGACCGGGATCGGGTAGGCGCCGGTGCCGGCCGCGACCGGGATCAGCACCAGCAGGCCGGCGACGAGGGCGGCGGTCAGCAGCCAGGCGGTGCTGCGCCGCACACGCGGCGGCGCCGCCTCGGCCGGCTCCCGCCGCACGGGCTTGTCCAGTACGGTCACCGCGCGCCGTCCGAGCCGTACAGCTGCGCCACGACCGACTTGAGCACCTGGTCGGTGCGCGGGCCGTAGTTGAGGAGCACGCCGTCCTCGACGGAGACGATCCGGCGGTCCATGCCGGCCGGGGTCTGGGCGACGCCGGGGATCTTCACCAGCCCGTCGACGCCGCCGACGGACTCAAGTCCCTTGCTCATGACGAGGATCGCGTCGGGCGCCGCCTTGACGAGCGCCTCGCTGGTGATGGGCGTGAAGTCCTTGTTCAGCCCCGAGGCGGCCCCGGCGTCCACCGCCCCGGCCGCCTCGATCAGCGAACCGGCGCCCGAGTTCTTGCCGCCGATCAGATAGACGGAGGCGGAGCCGCGCAGGTAGAGGAAGGCCACCCGCGGCTTCTCGTCGTGCGGAACGTCCTTGCGGGCGGCGGCGATCCGCTCCTCGGAGCGCTTCGTGAGTTCCTTCCCGGCCGCCGGTACGCCGAGCGCGTCGGAGACCGCCCGGATGCGCGGGCCCACGTCGTCCAGGCCCGCCGCCGCCTTGACGAACAGCACCGGCACCCCGGCGGCGCGGATCTGGTCCATGGCCTCCTTCGGGCCTGTGGTCGTCTCGGCGATCACCAGGTCGGGCTTGAGCGACAGCACGCTCTCCGCGGAGACGTCGTGGCCCCGGGTGACGGTGGGGAGCTTCGCCGCCTGCTCGAAGGTGGCGGTGACGTCCCGGGCGACCACCCGGTCGCCGAGCCCGAGCGTGAAGACGATCTCGCTGAGGCTGCCGGACAACGGGACGATGCGCTCGGCCTGTTCGATCGTCACCCGCTTCCCGTCGGCGGAGGGGACGGTCACGGGAAGCCTGGGCTCGGGTCTCTTCGCGAGTGGTTCGACGCGGTTGTCGATCTGCTGTTCCGCGGTGGCCCCCGGGTCGGCTCCGGCGTCGGACGCGGCCTCGGAGGAGCCTCCGCATCCGGTGGCGGTCGCGGTGAGGGCGAGCACGGACAACAGTGCTCCCGCCAGTCGGTTTCGCAAGCGTTGCACGGTTGTGTCCGTTCCTTTCCGTCGACTGCCATTATCAGCCGACTAAAGCTTAGGTTAGCCTTACCTCCAATTGCTACCGGCCCCCGATCCGGAGGACTTCGCATGCCCGCCCGTCTTCGCACCCTGGTCACCGTGCTGTGCGCGGCGGTCCTCGGGGCCCTCCTCCCCGTGACCGCCGCCCATGCCGAGAGCCGGACCGTGCAGGGTGGTCGGCTCGACTGGGGCATCAAGTCGTCGTTCCAGAGCTATGTCACCGGCCCTATCGCGAACGGGAGTTACTCGCTTACCGGAGGAGCGGCCACCGTCGGCGGCAGCGCATTCCGCTTCCACTCGGCGACCGGCGCCTACGACGGCGACACGGGTGCCTTCCGGGCCGCCTTCTCGGGCGGCGTGCACTTCCTCGGCCACCGATCGAGCGCCGGCGCCTACCAGCTCGACCTCACCATCAGCCGTCCCACCGTGAGCATCTCCGGTTCCACCGGCACGCTCTTCGTGGACATCGTCAGCAAGGCGAAGGACAGCGGGGCGGTCACGACGTCCAGTCAGGTGCCCTTCGCCTCCCTCTCCCTCGGCGGGATCGACATGAGGGGCGCCGGCAACTCGGTGGCCCTCAACAACCTTCCCGCCACCCTCACCGCCCAGGGCGCCCAGTCCTTCGCCGGGTACTACACCGCCGGTACCGCGCTCGACCCGGTGAGCCTGTCCGCGGACATCCAGGCCGCGGCGCCCCCGCAGCAGAAGCAGCCGTCGAGCACGCCCACCACGGCCGACAAGTCGCCGAAGCCCGGGAAGACCTCGAACGGCGCGATCAAGGACGGCGCCGTCGACTGGGGCGTGCGCCGCACCTTCCGCGAGTACGTCACCGGCGACATCGCCAACGGCAAGTGGACCCTGACCGCCGGTGCCCAGGACGGCGGCGCCCTCTTCCGCTTCCCCGGCGGCGAGGGCACCTACGAGGGGGGCGACCTCACCGCCGCCTTCGAGGGCGCCGTACGCTTCACCGGCGCCCACGGTCTCGACCTGAGCCTCAGCGGGGTCCGGGCCACCGTCAAGGACGGCAGGGGCACGCTGTACGCCGATGTGACGAGCCCGGACCTCAAGGACAAGAGGGTGCCCCTGATCACCTTCACCGCCAAGAACCTGAAGCCGGCCGCCGGTCTGGTGAAGGTGACCGAGGCGCCCGCCAAGCTCACCGCGCGCGGCGCCAAGGCCTTCGGCGACATGTACCAGCCGGGCACCGAGATGGACCCGGTGTCGCTGGCCGTCGCCCTCACCGCCGACGCCAAGCTGCCCGCCCTGCCCGACCTGGGCAGCGAGCCCACGGCGAGCGCGAGCCCGCAGCCGACGCAGTCGGCGCGGGCGAAGGCCGAGACCTCGGCCGAACCCGTCGCGAGCAGCAGCGACGACGACTTCCCCGTCCTTCCCGTCTCTCTCGGAGCCGGCGCCCTGGTGCTGGCGGCGGCGGCCTTCACGGCCGTCGCCGTCCGCAGGCGCCGCTCCCGGCCCGCCACGTCCTCCTCGGACGAGGGCTGAACCCACGACAACGGGCCGCCCACGGCGGCCCATCACCCAAGGAGAACCGAGCCATGCCCGTCAGACGACGCCGCTCCACCGCCTTCGCCGCCGCCGTGGCCACGGCCGCCGCGCTCGGCGCGACCGCCCTCGCCACGGTCGGCGCCAGCACCGCCTCGGCGGCCGACATCCCGCTCAAGGACTACGAGCTGACGTGGGGCATCAAGCAGTCGTACCGCACCTACGTCGGCATGTTCGGCGGCTTCACCGCGTCGGACGGCGCCACGCAGGCCGCCGGCAACGGCGTCTTCACCTTCGGCAACGGCACCGGCACCTACGACAGCACGGGACACACCGTCGCCCTCGCCTTCCAGGGCCAACTGGTGAGCGCGTCCGCGGCGCACGGCTTCGAGATCACGTTCACCGACGTGCGGTTCGACAGCAAGGCCGGCGAGATCACCGCCGACGTGAAGAAGGTCGACACCTCCGGGGGCACCCCCAAGACCACGGAGGGCGACAACGTCACGCTCGCCACGGTCGACGTGACCCGTGAGATGACGGACATGCCGACCACCCTCACCGCGGAGGCGGGGGAGTACCTCGGCAGCGCCTCCTACGCGGGCGCCGCGGGCGACCCGCTGACGGTGGTGCAGAAGACGCCGCCGACCACCGAGCCCACCTCGGAGCCGACCTCCGAGCCGACGTCGGAGCCCACCTCCGAGCCGTCCACCGGCACGTCCACCGAGCCGGGTTCGCCGGAGCCGACCGGCACGCAGACCACTCCCGGCACGCCGGGCACCAAGGACCCGAGCCCCACCGCGAGCACGAGCGCCTCGCCGTCCGGCCCCGCCACCCCGGCCCCCGCCAAGGGCGAGATCGCCGACGGCACCCTCGGCTGGGGCGTGAAGGAGTCCTTCCGCTCGTACGTCGTCGGCCCGATAGCCAACGGCAAGATCAGTGTCTCGGGCGGGGCCACCCAGGCCGCCGCCAACGGCGCGTTCACCTTCAAGGGCGCCACCGGCACCTACGACACGGACGCCGACAAGCTCACCGCCTCCTTCCAGGGTGCCGTGAACTTCAAGGGCCACGAGGAGAACGGCGAGTACGGCCTCGACCTGACCCTGAGCAACTTCAAGGCGACCCTCGACGGCGGCGCGGGCAAGCTGACCGCGGACGTGGACAGCCTCGGCGAGCAGACCAAGGGCGTGGCCCTGGCCGACCTGAAGGCCAAGTCCGCCGACCTGACCGCCGAGAAGAACGTCATCACGGTCGACGGCGTCGCCGCCACGCTCACCGAGGCCGGCGCGAAGGCCTTCGGCGGCTTCTACCAGGCCGGCACGGCACTCGACACCGTCGACCTGGCGGTGGCGCTGAGCGACGACGCGCAGCTGCCCGGCGGCGGCACGGGCACGTCCGGCGGCACGGGCGGCACCGGCGGCTCGGGCACCACGGGCGGCACCGGCGGCATCTCCGGTTCGACGATCGGCGGCGCCGGTTCGACCACGGGCGGCGGGATCGGCGGCGGCAGCCTCGCCTCCACCGGTGCGGGCATCCCGGGCCCGGCCCTGGGCGCGGCGGCCGGTGTCGCCGTCGCGATCGGCGCGGGCGCGGTCTACGCGGCCCGCAAGCGGCGCACCCAGGCGTAGTCCGGCACGGGCCGGGGCGGCCCACCCCGACCGTCCGTGCGAACGGACGGTCGGGGTACGGGCATTCGGAGACCGCTCCCGGCTGCCCGTGGCCGCCCCGGCACAGGCGTGCACGGACGCGCGCGCCGCCCTCGCGGTGCTTGAATGCCCCGGTGACTGACTACGACGTACTGCGTGTCTTCTGCGCGCCGAACGGCGGATACGGCAACGAACTGGGCGTCGTCCGGGACGGTTCCGTACTGCCGGACCCCGCCCGGCGGCAGGAGTTCGCCGCGAAACTCGGCTTCAGCGAGACCGTGTTCGTCGACGACCCCGAGCGCGGCGTCGTCGACATCTACACACCCACCCTGCGGCTGCCCTTCGCCGGGCACCCCTGCGTCGGCACGGCCTGGCTGCTCGACGTGCCCGAACTCGTCGTCCCGGCCGGGGTGATGGGCGCCCGGCTGGACGGGGAGTTCAGCTGGATCGAGGCCCGCCCCGAGTGGGCCCCGCCGCGCACCCTGCGCCAGTACGCCTGCGTCGCCGAGGTCGACGACCTGGCGGTGCCGCCCAAGGGGGAGTGGATCTACGCGTGGGCGTGGGAGGACGAGGCCGCGGGGCGGGTGCGGGCGCGTGCCTTCCCCGGCCGCGACGACGGCATCGACGAGGACGAGGCGACGGGGGCCGCGGCGCTGCTGCTGACCGGGCTGCTGGGCCGCGCCCTCAACATCGCGCAGGGGACCGGCTCACAGATCCTCACGGCCCCGCAGCCCGAGGGCTGGATCGAGATCGGCGGGCGGGTACGCCTGGAGCGGTGACGGCGACCGCCACCGCTCCTCGGACCGACCCGCCGCGCGGGCCGGTTCAGGCCGACAGCGGGAACTCCTCGCCCAGGCCCCGGAAGATCGCCGTGTTCAGGGCGAAGGCACGCTTGCACTCGGCGACGATCCGCTGCTTCTCCAGGTCGTCCGCGCGGATGCCGTCCAGCAGTTCGCGGTACTCGCGCTTGAACGCGGCCGGGTTGGTGATCCCCTCGAAGACGTAGAAGCGGACGCCGTCGCCCTTCTTGGCGAAGCCCCACGTCCGCTCCGCCTTGTCGCGGATGATCTGACCGCCCGACAGGTCGCCGAGGTAGCGCGTGTAGTGGTGGGCGACATACCCGGCGGGCCACTCGTCGGCGCACTCGCGCACCCGGGCGGCGTACTCCTCGGTCGCGGGCAGGGCGGTCAGCCCGGTGCGCCAGCCGGGGCCGCGCAGATGCGCCAGGTCCCGCTCCAGCGAGGCCAGCCGGAGCAGTTCGGGCCGGATGAAGGGGCCGGCCACCGGATCCGACGCCAGGTGTTCGGTGCCGGCCTCCAGTGCCTCGTAGACGAACCACAGCTGCTCGGTGTAGCGCGCGTACGCGTCGACGCCGAGCCGGCCGCCGAGCAGGTCGCTCATGAAGGTGGAGGTCTCCGCCTCCACGTGCTGCTCGTGGGAGGCCGTGCGGATGAGGGTCGAGAAGGAGTCCATGGGGCCGATTTTCTATGGTTAGGCTTGCCTAAGTCAATGCTTTTCCCGACTGGTCGTCGGTAAAGTTTCCGACACTCTGTCGGCAAGACAATACCCCGGCCGGACCCCGGGCGCGCCCCCATGGCGCCGAGAGCGCACGCGAAAGCCCGCCCTCCGAGGAGAGCGGGCTCGGGGCGGGGGGCGGTCTCAGGGCAGCGTCAGGATCTCCGCCCCCGAGTCCGTCACCACCAGGGTGTGCTCGAACTGCGCGGTCCGCCTGCGGTCCTTCGTCACGACCGTCCAGCCGTCGTCCCACATGTCGTACTCGTGCGTGCCCAGCGTCAGCATCGGCTCGATCGTGAAGGTCATCCCGGGCTGGATGACGGTCGTCGCGTGCGGGCTGTCGTAGTGCGGGACGATGAGGCCCGAGTGGAACGACGAGTTGATCCCGTGGCCGGTGAAGTCCCGCACCACCCCGTACCCGAACCGCTTCGCGTACGACTCGATGACCCGGCCGATGATGTTGATCTGCCGGCCCGGCCTGACCGCCTTGATCGCGCGGGCCAGCGCCTCGCGGGTCCGCTCGACCAGCAGCCGGCTCTCCTCGTCCACGTCGCCGACCAGGTAGGTCGCGTTGTTGTCGCCGTGCACGCCGCCGATGTACGCCGTCACGTCGAGATTGACGATGTCGCCGTCGCGCAGCACGGTGGAGTCGGGAATGCCGTGGCAGATGACCTCGTTGACCGAGCTGCACAGGGACTTGGGGAAACCGCGGTAGCCGAGGGTGGAGGGGTAGGCGCCGTGGTCGCACATGTACGCGTGCGCCACCCGGTCCAGCTCGTCCGTGGTCACGCCGGGCGCGATGAGCTTCGCGGCCTCCTCCATCGCCCGCGCCGCGATCCGCCCGGCCACGCGCATCGCCTCGATCGTCTCGGGCGTCTGCACCTCCGGTCCGGTGTAGGGCGTCGGCGCGGGTTTGCCGACGTACTCGGGTCGGCGGATGTTTCCGGGCACGGAGCGGGTGGGAGACAGCTCCCCTGGTACGAGCAGCGACTGGCCAGACATGTCAGCGAGTCTAACCAGCGGGCATACGAGATCATGTCCCTGGCGAAAGGAGCCGGTCATGGCCCTGTTCAAGAAGCGCACGGTGGGAAAGCCGGGCGAGTGGTACTACTGCCTGGAGCACCAGAAGGTCGAGGAGGGGCCGGAGTGCCCGGCCAAGGACCGCTTCGGTCCGTACGCCACCCGCGCGGAGGCCGAGCACGCGATGCAGACCGCCCGCGAGCGCAACCTCCGGTGGGAGAACGACCCCAAGTGGCACGACGCCCCGGCGGACCGCCCCGACGAGGACTGAGGCCGGCCCCGGAGGCCGGCTCCGGGCGGGCGCCCGGTGTCCGGGTCACCAGCCCGACGGAGGCGGGGCCGTCAGGTGGTCGGCCAGGCGGGAGAGGCGGGCGCGCAGGCGGTGGCGGCCCCGGGGCGGCGGCACCGCGTTCTCCCCGGCCGCCGCGCCGACCAGGTGCTGCACCGTGTCCAGGTCCAGCTCCGCGCCGTCCGGCACGGTCAGCGTCTCGTGCGCCATCGCCGCCAACTCCCGCTCGCCCGGCGCCCGGTCGGTGCCCAGCGACAGCACCGTCGCACCGGCCCGGCGGGCGTCGTGCACCCGCTCAAGGAGCGGGGCGCCGGGGTCGTCCGGCGTCACCACGAGCAGCGTCTCGCCGCGCCGGGCCGCCGCCAGCCGACCGAGCCCCACCGCCAGATGCGCCGGGTCCGAGGGACGCGCGCCGTGCCGTACCAGCGTCGGGGCCAGCTCCGGCGTCCCCGACCAGGCCGCCTCGTCCACCAGGTGCGCCGCCAGATGCCAGGGCTCGTGCTCGGCGGTGCCCACCAGCAGCAGACCGCCCCCGTGCCCGACCACCGACCCCCGCAGCGCCCCCGCGAACCTCCGGGTGGCCCCCAGCCACTCGGTCCCGGCGAGCACTTCCCGCAGCAGCGCGACCCGTACGGCGTCCATACGACCGCATCCTGCCGCAATCCGGGCCCCGGGGTCCGGCGTTCGCGCCCGGTTCACCCGCCCCGGCGATGCCCCTCCCACCGGGTGGGACCCGTGCTGCCGCGGTGACCGGGGCGGACGTATGGTCTGCCCATGACCTCTACCGACAGTGCTGCGCAGAAGGCCCCCGCCAAGGACCCCTGGGACCTGCCCGACGTGTCCGGGCTCGTCGTCGGCGTGCTCGGCGGCACCGGCCCCCAGGGCAAGGGCCTCGCCTACCGCCTCGCCAGGGCCGGCCAGAAGGTGATCATCGGCTCGCGCGCCGCCGAGCGCGCCGGGGCCGCCGCCGAGGAGCTGGGCCACGGTGTCGAGGGCGCCGACAACGCCGAGACCGCCCGCCGCAGCGACGTCGTGATCGTCGCCGTACCGTGGGAGGGCCACGGCAAGACCCTGGAGTCGCTGCGCGAGGAACTGGCCGGCAAGCTCGTCGTCGACTGCGTCAACCCGCTCGGCTTCGACAAGAAGGGCGCCTACGCCCTCAAGCCCGAGGAGGGCAGCGCCGCCGAGCAGGCCGCCGCGCTGCTGCCGGACAGCCGGGTCGCCGCCGCCTTCCACCACCTCTCGGCGGTGCTGCTCCAGGACCCGGAGATCGACGAGATCGACACCGATGTGATGGTGCTGGGCGAGGAGCGCGCCGACGTGGAGATCGTGCAGGCCCTCGCCGGCCGCATCGCCGGCATGCGCGGCGTCTTCGCCGGACGGCTGCGCAACGCGCACCAGGTCGAGTCGCTGGTCGCCAACCTGATCTCCGTCAACCGCCGCTACAAGGCACACGCCGGGCTCCGCGTCACGGACGTATGAGGCGATGGGGGACACTGGTGCCCACCAGTGTCCCCCCGACAGGAGCCCGCATCATGCCCCGCCTCGCCCGCTACGCCCTGGCCGTCTGCCTCCTCGCCGTGGCCGCCGCCGTCGTCTCCTTCGTGCGGGGCAGCGTGCTGATCGGCGTCGTGTGGGTGCTGCTGGCGGGGCTGTCGTCCAACATGTGCTGGTACTACGTCAAGCGCGGCCGGGACGCCCGGCGGGAGTCCGTCGCGGGCTGAGCGGTCTAGCCGCCGACCGAGCACCAGTCGTCGGTCTGCCAGAAGCGGTACAGCTCGAAGCCGCAGTACGTCTCGGGCTCGCCGATCCCCAGCCCGCGCAGGATGGCGTGGATGGCGTCGAAGAACACGCCGTTGAGGGCCGGGATCCACAGCAGCGCGAACACGATCAGCAGGCCGAACGGCGCGAGCGGCTCCACCTGCCGGCGCACGTTGTACGACAGCCAGGGCTCGATCACCCCGTAGCCGTCCAGGCCCGGCACCGGCAGGAAGTTCAGGATCGCGGCCGTGACCTGGAGCAGCGCGAGGAAGGCCAGCGCGAGCCGGAAGTCGCGCGGCACGCCGTCCAGCGCGTCCAGCCAGAACGGCGCCGTGCACACGGCGGCGAACAGGACGTTGGTCAGCGGACCTGCGGCCGAGATCAGACTGTGCCGCCACCGCCCCCGGATCCGCCCGCGCTCGATGAAGACGGCACCGCCCGGCAGACCGATCCCGCCCATGATCACGAACAGCACCGGGAGCACGATGCTCAGCATCGCGTGCGTGTACTTCACCGGGTTCAGCGTGAGGTAGCCTTTCGCGCCCACCGAGATGTCGCCGCTGTGCAGCGCGGTACGGGCGTGCGCGTACTCGTGCAGGCACAGCGACACGACCCACGCGGCCGTCACGAACAGGAACAGCGCCAGGCCCGGCTGGTCGGCGAACCCGGTCCAGGTGGCCCAGCCCGTGACCGCGGCCACGGCGACGATCCCGAGGAACACGGGACTGATCCGCCGGTCACTGGGCCGGGCGGTGGCGGTGGTCATGGAACTCCCTGGCTGTCGGACACAAGGCCCCTGCGGACCTGCCCGACCGTACCGGGCCCACCCCGGAAACGTCCCACGGGCGTATCCCGGTTCCGGGGGCGGCCGGATCCCGGGGCTCCCGTGCGGGGGAGGAGGGCGCGGGGAGGCCGGGTGCGATGCCGCGCGCTGTCGGGGCGCCGCGCGGGCGGGCGCGGGGGCGCTCGGACCGGGGCTCTCGTGCAGGGGGGGCGGGGTCTTGTCGGGACGGGGGCTGCGCTGGGGTCGTGGGCTGTGCCGGGGAGCCGGGCCCTGCCGGGATCGAGGGCTGTGCCGGGAACCGAGGGGCCCTGGCCGGGATCAGGAGCCGTGCCAGGACCGGAGGCGAGGTCGGGCCCGGGTCCGTGCCGGGGCCCGGTGCGGGGCCGTGGGCGTCGGGCCTGCGGGGCTTTGCCGCAGCTTGTGGCGCCGCGCCGTCGAAACCGCGTGACCGGTCGCGAGCGCAGCGGGGACAATGGACCCCGTGCGCTATCGCATCCTCGGCACCACACAGGTACTCCGCCCCGACGGCACGCCCGTCCCGCTCGGCGGGGCGCGGCTGCGCGCGCTGCTGACCGTGCTCGCCCTCCGGCCCGGCCGCACCGTTCCCGCGGGGCTGCTGGTGGAGGAGGTGTGGGGCGACGACCCGCCCGCCGACGCGCCGGGCGCCCTGCAAGCACTGGTCGGACGGCTGCGCCGGACGGTCGGCGCCGACGAGATCGCCTCGGCCGGCGGCGGCTACCGGCTCACCGCGTCCCCGGACGACATCGACCTGCACCGCTTCGAGCGGCTGGCCGGCGAGGGCACCCGCGCCCTCGCCGACGGCGACCCCGCCAAGGCGGCCGTCGTGCTCGACGACGCCCTCGCCCTGTGGGCCGGCCCCGCCCTCGCCGACCTGCCCGACCGCACCGCCGAGGCGGCCCGCTGGCAGACCCGGCACCTGGACGTGCTGCGCGCCCGCCACAGCGCCGCCCTGGACCTCGGGGAGGCCGAGCGCTCCCTGCCCGAGCTGACCGCCCTGTGCGACGGCCACCCCCTGGACGAGCCCCTCCAGGCGCTTCGGCTGCGCGCCCTGCGCGACACCGGCCGCACCGCCGAGGCGCTGGCCGCCTACGAGACCGTACGACGGCTGCTCGCGGACCGGCTCGGCACCGATCCGGGCCCCGAACTGCGAGCCCTGCACCGGGAACTGCTCCAGCCCGCGACGGCGACGGCAACGCCCGTGGCACCCGCGGGGCCCGAGACCCCCGCGCCCTCCGGGGCGCCCCTCGCGGTGGCCTCCCGCCCCCGGGGCAACCTGCGGGCCCGGCTCACCTCCTTCGTCGGCCGGGACGCCGACATCGAGGCCCTGCGCGCCGACCTCGCCACCACACGCCTGGTCACCCTGCTCGGGCCCGGCGGCGCCGGCAAGACCCGGCTGTCGCAGGAGGTCGCCGAGGGCGCGGGGGACACGGCACGCGACGGGGTGTGGCTGGCCGAACTCGCCCCCGTCGACGACCCCGGCGCCGTACCCGAGGCCGTGCTGACCGCCGTCGGCGCCCGCGAGACCGTGCTGTACCGCGCGGGCGCCGAGGAGATGCGGGCCGCCACCGAGCGGCAGGCCACCGCCGTGGAGCGCCTCGTCGAGCACTGCGGGCGGCGCCGCCTGCTGATCGTCCTCGACAACTGCGAGCACGTCGTCGACGCCGCCGCCCGCCTCACCGAGGAACTCCTCGCCCGCTGCCCCCGCCTGACCGTCCTCGCCACCAGCCGCGAACCCCTCGGCGTACCGGGGGAGGTGCTGCGCCCGGTGGAGCCGCTGCCCGAGCCCGCCGCGCTCCGGCTGCTCGCCGACCGGGGAGCAGCCGCCCGCCCCGGCTTCCGCACCGACGCCGACGAGGAGACCGCCACCGCCTGCGCCGAGATCTGCCGCCGCCTGGACGGCCTGCCGCTCGCCATCGAACTGGCCGCCGCCCGGCTCCGCATGCTCACCCCCCGCCAGATCGCCGACCGCCTCGACGACCGCTTCCGCCTGCTCACCTCCGGCAGCCGCACCGTCCTGCCCCGCCAGCAGACGCTGCGCGCGGTCGTCGACTGGTCCTGGGACCTGCTGGACGAGGACGAACGGGACGTACTGGGACGGCTGTCCGTCTTCGCGGGCGGCTGCGACCTCGCCGCCGCCGAGGCCGTGTGCGGGCCCGCCGCCCTGGACGCCCTCGGCTCCCTCGTCGACAAGTCCCTCGTCGTGGCCGCGCCCGTCACCGACCGGCTGCTGGGCGGCGGCATGCGCTACCGGCTCCTGGAGACCGTCGCCGAGTACGCCGGCGAGCGCCTCGACGAGTCCGGCGGCCGCGCCGCCGCCGAGCGCGCCCATCTGACGTACTACCGCGAACTCGCCCGCACCACCGACCCGTTGCTGCGCGGCCCGCGGCAACTCGCCGCCATCGAGCGGCTGGAGCGCGAGTACGAGAACCTGCGCAGCGCCCTGCGGCAGGCCATCGCCGAACGCGACGAGCAGGAAGCGCTGAGCCTGTCCCTCTCGCTGGTCTGGTACTGGCAGATGCGCGACCTGCGGGTGGAGGCCCGGGGCTGGCTCGTCGAGGTCATGGCACTGGGCCCGGACCCCTTCGCCGAACCGGTCCGACCCGCCCGCCCGGTCTGGGAACGCTGCATCGACGCCCCGCCCCCGATGACCGGCGAGATCCTCGCCGAGGCCCGGCGCGGGGCCCACCTGGCCCACATGGCCTGCATGGACACGGAGTTGGACGCCTGGCAGACCCCGCGGGCCCAGCGCAAGCTGCGCGCCATAGCCGCGACCTACGAACCCGGGCTGCCGCAGACCTGCGCAAGTCCCGGCCTGTTCTGGTTCGTCGCCGTGATGCTCATCGGCGACGTACAGCGGATGCGGGAGATCATGGACGCCACCGTGGGCACCTGCCGGGAGACCCCGGGGTACGAGTGGGAGCTGGCCGGCGCCCTCCAGACGCGCGCCAACATGCTCGCCAACCGCGTCGACTGGGCGGGCGACGCGATCCGCGACGCCGACGAGTCGTTGGAGATCTACCGCCGCCTCGGCGACGCCTGGGGCACGGCGGAGGCCCTCTCCGGGCGCGCCGAGGCCCGGGAGCGCAAGGGCGAGTACCGGCTCGCGGCGGCCGACTACCGGGCCGCCGCGGAACACGCCGAACGGATCGGCGCGCACGCCCAGGTGGACATACTCGGTGCCCGACTCGGCAGCGTGCTGCTGGAGGCGGGCGACGCCGCGCAGGGCGAGCGCATCCTGCGCGAGGTGATCGACCGGACATCGGGGAAGGGGCACAACGGCGCGATGCCGGCGGCCCGGCTGTACCTCGCCGGCCGGCTCGGCATGACGGGGCGGACCGCCGAGGCCCACGAGCAACTGCGGCATCTGCGCGAGGACTTCGGCATCGCCCACTTCGTCGTCTTCGACGCCTTCATCATCGCCTCGGAGGCGTGGATCGCCACCCTGGAGGACCGGCACGAGGAGTGCCTGACCAAGATCCGGCGGTCGCTGGAACAGGCCGGCGACCCGCTGTCGGTGGCCATCGCCCCCCACATGAGTTCCTCCTACCTGACCGTCGCCGCGATGGCGCTGGCCCGGGTGGACGGCGGGCGGCGGGCCGCGGACGGCGCCCGGTGCCTGGGCGCCGCCGACGCGATGCTGCCCACCGGCCATGTGCCGACCGTCCTGGAGCGGGACACGCGCGAGCGGGCCGTCGAGCGGACCCGCGAGGCACTCGGCACCGAGGCGTACGAGGCCGCGTACGCCGAGGGCGCCGGCCTCTCCGCCGCGGAGGCCGCCGCCCTCGTGTGACCCGTACGCTGCTCAGCTCTTGGTACGGAACTTGTGGATGGCGACCGGCGCCATCACCGCCGTCAGGGCGGCCGACCAGGCGAGCGTCACCCACAGGTCGTGCGTGACCGGGCCGCCCACCATCAGCCCGCGCGCGGTGTCGGCGAGGGAGGAGAGCGGGTTGTAGGCGGTGAACGACCGCAGCCAGCCCGGCATCGACTCGGTCGGCGCGAAGATCGACGAGCCGAACTGGAGCGGCATCAGCACCAGGAAGCCCATCGCCTGCACGGACTGCGCGTTCTTCATGACCACGCCGAGGGTGAGGAACACCCACATCAGCGCCGACCCGAACACCACGGACAGTCCCACCGAGGCCAGCAGACCGGCCCAGTTGGTGATGTCGAAGCCCACGAGAAGGGCGACGATCATCAGGATCACGGTCGCGAACAGCATCCGCAGCAGCTCCACGGCGATCTTCGCGAACAGCACCGAACCGCGGCCGATCGGCAGCGACCGGAAGCGGTCCATGACACCGGAGTTGAAGTCCTGGTTGAAGCCGGTGCCGACCCCCTGGGCCATGTTCATGCCCATCATGGCCATCAGGCCGGGGATGACGTACTGCACGTACGCCTGCTGACCGCCGCCGAGCGACTGCCCGATGGAGCCGCCGAAGACGTACACGAACAGCAGGGTGAAGACGACCGGGAAGAGGATGGCGTCGAACATCGACTCCGGGTCCTGCCGGATCCACAGCAGGTTGCGGCGGACCAGCGCACCGGTGTGCCGCAGGTGTGCGCGCGGGGTGATGCGGGCGTCGGGAGCGGTCCGGGCCCCGGGGGTGAAAGTGGCGCTGCTCATACGGCGACCTCCTCGCGGGCCTCGGTGGGCGCGGGGTCCTGCGGGGCACTGGCGCGGTGGCCGGTGAGGGACAGGAAGACCTCGTCCAGGCTGGGCAGTTCGGTGGTGATGGAGGCGATCGTGATGCCGCGCGCGGTGATCGCGCCGACCACGGCCGTCAGTTGCTCGTCGCTGAGGATCGGCACCAGGACCGAGCCGCGCTGCGCGTCCACCGTGGAGTTGGCGAGCCCGGTGATGCCCATGTCGTCCAGGAAGGCGGTGAGCGGGCGCAGTTGCAGCGGGTCGACCGGGCGCACGCGCAGGGTGCGGCCGCCGACCTTGGCCTTCAGCTCCTCGATGCCGCCGCCCGCGATGACCTTGCCGCGGTCCACGACGGTCAGCTCGGAGGCGAGCTGCTCGGCCTCCTCCATGTACTGGGTGGTGAGCAGCACGGTGACGCCGTCGCCGACCATGCGCTTGACCTCGTCCCACACCTCGTTGCGGGTGCGCGGGTCCAGGCCGGTGGTGGGCTCGTCCAGGAAGAGGACCGCGGGGCGCCCGATCATGGACGCCGCCAGGTCCAGCCGCCGCCGCATGCCGCCCGAGTAGGTGGCCGCTGGCCGCTTGCCCGCCTCGGTGAGCGAGAACCGCTCCAGCAGCTCGCCGGCGCGGGTGCGCGCCTCCTTGCGGGGCAGGTCGAGCAGGCGGCCGATCAGATAGAGGTTCTCCCAGCCGGAGAGCTTCTCGTCCACGGACGCGTACTGCCCGGTGAGCCCGATCACCCGCCGCAGCTGCCGCGGCTGGCGCAGCACGTCGTAGCCGACGACGCGAGCCTGGCCGGAGTCGGGGACGACGAGGGTGGACAGAATGCGGACGAGGGTGGTCTTGCCGGCGCCGTTCGGTCCGAGCACACCCATCACGGTGCCCTCGCGCACATCCAGGTCGACACCGTCCAGCGCCTTGGTCTCGCCGTAGTGCTTGACCAGCCCCCGCACGGTGACCGCGCTGTCCGCGGTCGGGGGGATGTCGTCGATTCGCTTCATGCCGACGACGGTGCCAGCCCGCACCGACAAACCACCGACATCCCGCCGACAGCCGGCGCACCCCGCCGACATCGCGCCGACATCGTGCCGAAGGGGCACGGCGGCGGGGTGCCGGTTCGACTTCGGTCGAGGGCGTATCAGCCCTGGGTCCGACCCGTCGCCCGTGCGGCTTCGCGACAATGGGCCGGTGGACATCAACGTCGCACCACGACTCGGGTGGTGGCAGCAGACCTGGCGGCTGACCGCGGCCGCGGCGGCGGGCACGGTGGTCTGGCTCGCCACCGGCGTGGTCCTCTCGCGGGTGCACGCGGACGGACCCGGCTCCTGGTTCCTCGTCGGGGATCCGCTGGTGGCCCTCGGCTGTCTGACCGCACTGCCGTGGCGGCGCAGGTTCCCGCTCGCGGTGGCCACGGCGGTCGCGGTCGCCTCGGCCGTGTCGGCGCTCGCCAGCGGCGCCGCGCTGGTGGCACTGGGTTCGGTCGCCGCCCGGCGCCGCCCGGCGCCGCCCGGTGGAGATCGGCGTCGTCGTGTCGGCCTACGTGATCGCGGCGCAGTTCGGCGAAGGGCTCTACCCCGTGCAGAGCCCGCCCGGCTCGTTCTGGTTGAAGCTCGCCCCGTCCGCCCTGGCCGCGGGCGTCGCGGTGGCCGTGGGCACGGCCGTCGGCGCGCGGCGGGTCGAGGTGCGGTCCCTGCGGGAGAGGGCGGAAAGCGCGGAACGGGAGCAGAACGCGGCGCAGGCACGGGCCCTGGAACGCAACCGGATCGCCCGCGAGATGCACGACGTGCTCGCGCACCGGATCTCGCTCGTCGCCATGCAGGCCGGAGCGAAAGCCGCCGGCCCCGCCGACGGGGGAAGATCGGCGGGGCCGGGGGTCGTACCGCGATGGCTCAGTGGACGGAGTGCTCCTCCTGCGGGAACGTTCCTCCGACAACGTCCTCGGCATACGCCCTCGCCGCGTCGCCCATGACCTTGCGCAGGTCGGCGTACTGCTTGACGAACTTCGGCATCCGCCCCCCGGTCAGCCCGAGCATGTCGGTCCACACCAGCACCTGGGCGTCCGTCCCGGCGCCCGCGCCGATGCCGACGGTCGGGATGTGCAGCGTCCGCGTGACCTCCTCGGCCAGCTCGGCCGGCACCAGCTCCAGGACGACCGCGAAGGCGCCCGCGTCCTGCACTGCCTTGGCGTCGCGCAGCAACTGCTGGGCCGCCTCCTCGCCGCGGCCCTGCACCCGGTAGCCCATGGTGTTGACGGACTGCGGGGTGAGGCCGATGTGCGCCATCACGGGGATGCCGGACTCCACCAGCAGCTCGATCTGCCGGTGCGAGCGCTCCCCGCCCTCCAGCTTGACCGCCCCGACGCCGGCCTCCTTGACCAGCCGGGTCGCCGAGCGCAGCGCCTGCACCGGACCCTCCTGGTACCAGCCGAAGGGCAGGTCGGCGACGATCAGGGCGCGAGCGGTGCCCCGTACGACGGCGGCCGAGAGCATCGTCATCTCGTCCAGGGTGACCGGCACGGTGCTCTCGTAGCCGAGGTGGCAGTTGCCCGCGGAGTCGCCGACCAGCATGACCGGGATGCCGGCCTCGTCGAAGACGGACGCGGTCATCGCGTCGTACGCGGTGAGCATGGGCCACTTCTCGCCGCGCTCCTTGGCGGCGGTGATGTCCCGGACGGTGACACGGCGGTTGCTCTTGCCCCCGTACAGCGCCCTGCTCGCGTCCGCGGGCTTGCGCTGAGGCGTCTGGGCAGCCGAAAGCTGCGTCATGGCAACGGCTCCTTCTGTCATCTCGAGGCGCCCTGACGGCGTCCCCGGATCCCCTCCATGGTGGCACCTCGTGCGTCCCGGCGGCTAGGGGACCCTCGTCACGTGTCACCGCTGTGCACTCACGGGGCGAATGCGAAGGTTCTGTCACAGAGCGGTCCCTCCCGTGGGTGTCCGGAACTCCGCGCGCCGACTCGTACGTCCTCGTGCCAGTACGGCCGTCACGGGACGGCAGGATGGGAACGGATCATCGCCTATGGTGCTGAGTCACGGGGCGACGGTGGTGTGCACGGCAGTCAGTGAGGCGACGGTATGGCGCAGCAGGCGTACATGACGGAGACGGACGGCGGCGGCTCGGGTCCCGAGCGCCGGGAATCCCGGCTTCGGCGCCTGTTCCACCGGCTGGTCACCGGCTGGCGGGGCGACCGGCGGATCTGGCTGCGGGGCCTCGTCACCGCCGTGGTCGCGCTCCTGCTGGCCGCGGTCATGGCGGCCCACTCGCGCATCCCGAACGCCATCGGCAACCTCGGCAGCCTCACGGAGACCTTCCTGCCGTGGTTCGGCCTGCTGATCCCGGTCCTGCTGGTGATCGCCTTCGTGCGCAGGTCGGCCACCGCGCTGATCGCGCTGGTGGTGCCGGTGAGCGTGTGGCTCAACCTCTTCGGCGGGCTGCTCTTCGACAAGACCGGCTCCGGCGGCGACCTCACGGTGGCCACGCACAACGTCAACGCCGACAACGCCGATCCCGCCGGCACCGCCCGCGCCGTGGCCGCCTCCGGCGCGGACGTGCTCGCCCTGGAGGAGCTGAAGTCGGCGGCGGTCCCGACGTACGAGAAGGCGCTGGCGGCGAAGTACGGCCACCACCAGGTGGTCGGCACCGTCGGGCTGTGGAGCAGGTACGAGATCAGCGACGTGAAGGCCGTCGACATCAAGCTGGGCTGGAAGCGGGCGATGCGCGCCACCGTCACCACGCCCTCCGGGCCGGTCGCGGTGTTCGTCGCCCACCTGCCCTCCGTACGGGTGAAGCTGGAGGCCGGGTTCACGGCCCGGCAGCGGGACAAGAGCGCCGAGGCCCTGGGTGAGGCCATCGGCAAGGAGAAGCTGCCCCGCAAGATCCTGCTCGGCGACCTCAACGGCACCATGAACGACCGCGCGCTCACCGCGATCACCTCCCAGA
This sequence comes from Streptomyces sp. SL06, assembly GCF_058244745.1. Lineage (NCBI taxonomy): Bacteria > Bacillati > Actinomycetota > Actinomycetes > Kitasatosporales > Streptomycetaceae > Streptomyces > Streptomyces sp. SL06. Next base: position 5,200,681 of record NZ_JBSYOT010000002.1, read on the forward strand.
TGCGCTCCTCGCAGGGCGCCGTGGGCAGCGGCTTCGGCTTCAGCTGGCCGGCCTCGTTCCCGATGGCCCGCATCGACCAGATCCTGGTCACCGGCGTCGAACCGATGACCAGTTGGACCCTCCCGGCGACCGGGAGCGACCATCTGCCGATCGCCGCGCGTGTGAAGGTCGACACAACGGCTTCCTGAAAGTCCCTGCTCGGCCCCATATGGGCGCCTGCCCGAAACCCGTGTGTCACCTCGCGGAACACTCGCCCTGAGAGACTTTGTTCCGTACGGGAACATAGAAGTGGCCTCCCGTGCGCACCCCCGCTCTCGAAAGGCGAGATCCCTCATGCCCCTGGCCCTGCTCGCCCTTGCCGTGGGCGCCTTCGGCATCGGTACGACCGAGTTCGTGATGATGGGCCTGCTGCCCGAGGTCGCGGACGACCTGGACATCTCGATCCCCACCGCGGGACACCTCGTCTCGGCCTACGCGCTCGGCGTCGTCATCGGCGCCCCGCTGCTCGCGGCGGCGACCACGCGGATGTCCCGCCGGGCCGTCCTCGTCGCGTTGATGGCGCTCTTCGTGCTCGGCAACACCCTGTCCGCCCTCGCGCCCGGCGAGATCTCCCTGCTCGCCGCCCGCTTCGTCAGCGGCCTGCCGCACGGCGCCTTCTTCGGCGTCGGCGCGGTCGTCGCCACCGGCATGGTGGCACCGGAACGCAGGGCCCGCTCGGTCTCCCTGATGTTCCTGGGCCTCACCGTCGCCAACGTCGTGGGCGTGCCCGCGGCCACGGCCATGGGCCAGCAGCTCGGCTGGCGGGCCACCTTCCTCGGCGTGAGCGCGATCGGCGTCGCGGCGATAGCGGCCCTGATGGTGCTGATCCCGCGCGAGAGCGCCCCCGCGCCCGCCGCGGGCCTGCGCGGCGAGCTGGCCGCCCTGCGCTCGCTGCCCGTCTGGCTGGCGCTCGGCACGACGGTCGCGGGCTTCGGCGCGCTCTTCGCGGCGTACAGCTACATCACGCCGATGCTCACGGAGGCCGCCGGGTTCGCCGAGTCCGGCGTGACGCTGCTGCTCGCCCTGTTCGGCGTCGGCGCCACGGCGGGCAACCTGCTGGGCGGGCGGCTGGCCGACCGCTCGCTGCGCGGCACGCTCTTCGGCGGGCTGGCCTCCCTGGTCCTGGTCCTCGCCCTCTTCCCGCTCCTGATGCGCACGGAGGTCACGGCGGCCGTGTCGGTGGCCCTGCTCGGCATGGCCGCCTTCGCCACCGGCTCCCCCCTCCAGCTGATGGTCATGGAGAAGGCCTCCGCGGCCCCCTCCCTGGCCTCCTCGGCCAACCAGGCCGCCTTCAACCTCGCCAACGCCGGCGGCGCCTGGATCGGCGGCCTCGCCCTCGCGGCGGGCTTCGGCGCCACGTCCCCGGCGACGGCGGGCGCGGCCCTGGCGGTCCTCGGTCTCGCTGTCGCGGGCACGGCCTACGCGGTCGACCGCCGCCGCCTCGCCGCCGCTCCGGTCGCCGGACGCGAGCGGGTGGTCGCGGGCCATGTGCCGGAGGCGGCGGAGGCGGAGGCGGTTGCCCGGCGGTGACGGGTCCTTGCGGGGGCGTCCGTCCACCGTGGCGCCCGTCGCGATACGACGCGTACGGCGCAGGGTGCGGATGCCGGTGAACGGCGAGACGGACGACCCGGGTTGGGAAGTGGACCCCGACGACGAGCGGGGCGTGGCCGTCATCATCACGGCGGGCCGCCAACCGAAGCTCCGCCGCGAGACGGTGGGCATGCGCGCCGCCGGAGCTGCCGAGCATCAGCGCGCCCGCAACGCACCCGTGTTGACCGTGACCGGCCCCTGTGTCCGGCACGGTTGTGGCACGCGGCGGTCCAACTCCGCGGCTGTAGGCCGCCCCTCTGATCCGTCATGATCAGCCGCAGGATGCTTGGACTTGGCGAAGGAAGTGCGGCCACTGGCTGACGCCGCTGCTGTGCCGCACGCCTCGGAGGCTGACCTGAAGGGTCCGCTTCAGCGGGTGAGGCGACTGCATGATTGCCTCATTTCGTTGAGAGAGGCGGTGCAGTTCCGCGGAGGTGGGGAGTCGGTCACTCTTGGTGCCGTTGCATGGCCTGTGTGCCGGGGCGAGGTTCCAGATGGCATCCAGGTCCGGCCCCTGCCAGCCGGACAGACTGGCGAAACGTGTCATAAGGGAAAACGGGAAGACGTGGTCGACGGCAGTATCGTCGCCGGGGCCGATCGGCTGGGTGCAGATGAGGCAGCGGCCGTACTGGAAGCCGATCAAGGCTTCGGTGACACCGGTAACCGGGCGCCGGCGTCGCTTGTCCGTGATCTTCAGCGTCTCCAAGTCCACCGCCACTCCCTCTTCGACGAGGCTGCGGCCGATCCCTGCGGCGAAGGAGTTCTCGACGATGTTCCACCGTGCGTCCAACTCGCCACGCAGCCCGGATGCCTGCTCACTTTGGGCGATCCTGCGCAGGTCGGCGGTCAGGTGCACTGTGCGCTTGCCCGATCTGCCGGTCAGCTCGTAGAAGTGGTGCGCCGTCTGGGTGCCGCCTCCCAGATTGTGGAACTTCTGCATCACCATCGCCGGCATGGACTTCACCGCGGCGAGCAAGAGCCGCTCGGTGGGGTGGCCAAGCCCGGTGGATTCCTCGGCCTCCTGCTTGGCCACGGCCAGGAAGTCGGAGTCCCTCAGCGACTGGCCTGACGGTGCTTGAGGTGCCTCCGCCAGGTGCTCCAGCAAACGCTTTGCGTAGGACGCGGCGAGTTCCTCCAACGTCACCTCTGTTCTGTCCTGCGCCGCGTACTGCAGGAGCGCGGCCCCCAGGGCGAACTTGTAGGTACGGGAGTTGGCGCCCATCAGGACGGCCAGCCGCCAGGAAGTGCGGGCGTTCGGTTCCGTCCGGTAGAAATCCACGGTCATCGAGTCTCGCCAGAATTGGTGTGGTGCTGCGCGCGGAAGACCAGGGTGCTCCAGCTGACGCCCGCTCGGCCGGAGACATCCAGTTCCTCATCGTGGTGCACAGTGGATAGGCCGAACCGGTCGGCCAGCGCCATTGTCTCGGCGGCCGGTACCTCGAACATGCGCCGCCCGGTGGGGACGGGGCCATGGCGCAGTGACATGGCCACACAGCCTCCAGGCGACACCAGCTCAGCCAACCGCCGCATGCCATCCGTGCGTTCCTGCTCGTCCAGATGCATCCACACCGCGGAAAGCAGGATCAGATCGAAAGCCCCGTGCAGGCTGCCAAGAGACGGAAGAGCGTCGTCGACCCACCCGATCGCCATGTCTGCGTGCAGGCGCTGTGCGACTTCCCTCAGCTCCGGCGTGGGTTCGACGGCCACGACCTGGTGCCCGCGGGCCGACAGTGCGGCGGCATCCCGGCCGCTGCCGGCGCCAATGTCGACCACCCTGCTCGGAGCAGTCGGCAGCCAGGGCAGAAAGTCGTCGTGTACCACCTCGAAGGCCACAGCTTCGTAGCGGCGAGCCGTTTCCTCGGCGTCGTCCCCGTAGCCCACGGCACTGGCCGGTCGCGATCCCATGTCCGTCCTCCCTCTTGTCCCGTCCCAGTTGGTGCCAACGTGCTTTCGGCGTGGTCACTCGAGAGGCGACCGGTGACTCCCTCGCTCGCCGGAGTGCCTTGCCCCGGAGTTCCTTCAGGCGTGACTGGAAAGCGCTGTGCTGGTTCTGGCCGGGTCGAGTGGCACATCGGGCGGCGCTGCCAGCTCGGACTCCGCGGTCCGTGGCTGCGGGTGCTCCACCCGGCGCACCCGGGTGTGCTTTGCCGTCCACTGGCTGAGAGCGGCTTCCCCGGCCTTGCCGAAAGTCATCATGCGCTTCCCGCTGCCCACACCGGAACTCCGGCCCGAGCAGGCGGCCGAGCGTGAGCCGCAGCGTCGAGCCGGTCGCGTTGCCCCACCTGGAACCGGCGGGACAGGACCGGGACGTCCCCAAAACCTCGTTTGCGGACCACGGACGGTCCGGACTGGCAAGCACGGCAGTGTCCAAAGCAACCTCCCACAACCCGTCCAGCGCGGCGCACCGCACCCTACGGGCAAGCACTGACAGAGGAGGGGCGCCAGCATGGGCACCATGGCAGGCTCCGAGCTGACCTGCGACTGAGTGGCGTTGTCGCTTGGCGGTCGGTCGACCAGTTCCCCGGTGCTCCCCCTGGTTCCCGTTCCGGCGGGCGACCGTGACGACGGAAGACCAGAACTGTGATCTTCGTGGCAGACTTCGAGGGCTCGATGAGCAGGGGGAGATATGCAACCACCGTCCACGACGAGTCAGTTGCTGGCCCTCGTGGTGCTCGTTCTGCCTGGGCTGGCCTATCAGTTTCTGCGTGAGCGCTGGCGGGGTCCGGTCGCCGGCGAAGCGCAGCTCGGCGAGCGGATGCTTCGTGCCATCACCGCCAGCGTCGTGCTGAACGGCGTGTATGCGGTCATCGCCGGGCCGGCGCTGGTCCGGGCGTGGCGTCGGGCCGAGCGGTCCGGCTTGAGCGCGCTGGCCGCGCAGAGCCCACGGTCGGTCGGCGTGTGGGCTCTGGTGCTCTTCCTCGGCGTACCGGCTGCCGCCGCTGCGGCGGTCTCGTACCGGGAGCGGTGGCGGGCCCGTTCCGTGTACAGGTCAGTGCCGACAGCGTGGGACTACGTCTTCGGCGCGAGTGCCAACAGCGGGCCTCGCTTCGTCCGGGCGCGGCTGAAGGACGGCACCTGGGTGGGTGGTTGGTTCGGCACGGGATCGTACGCTTCGAGCCATTCCCAGGAGGCCGACCTGTATCTTCAGGCGTCGTACCGGATGGCCGCGGACGGCTCCTTCGTCTCCAGAGTGGAACATACCGGCGGGATCTATCTGCGCATGGCCGACGTTGACGTGGTGGAAATGGTGAAGGTCCCAGAACACCGTTCCGCGGGAGGGCGAGATGACAGCACCGGATGAGGAACTGACCCCGTGGGAACGGATGTTCCTGACTGATCCGGGTGAACCGCGCGGGTACCAGCCGCAGAAGGGTGCCGATGTCCCCGAGGAGCCGCCGGAGCCACCGCCGGGGCCCGCGGGTGCGTCGCCGTCCAGTTCTGCGGACCAGCTGCCGCGCACCGACAACGCCTAGGACGGGTGTCAGCGCGTGACCATGTCGAATTCGTACCCCGCCTTCTGAAGCTTGATCGCCGTTTCCTGGATGTCCTCGTGTCGGAACTCCCGCCATACCTCCAGGAGTTCCGCGACCGGTGCCAGTAGCTGCACGTTCTCGTAGCGGGCGGGGGTGCCCCAGCGCGGGATGACCGTGGGTACACCGTGCGGGCTGTTGCCGGAGACCTCGATGTCGAAGGGGTGCCAGTTCAGGGTGTGCTGATCGAGGCCGGCGTCGAGGACGACCACGCCGGTCGGGAAGGACTCTCCTGGTAGCTCCAACGCCGTACGCAGGTCGCAGTCCTCCCACGCGACGAGGAGCCGCGTCGCCATGAGGACCGAAGGGAAAAGCCCCAGGCCCGCGAGTGCGGACGCCGCGTCCGCGCCACGGTAGAAGAGTCGGCACGTGACGAAGCCGATGTAAGGCTGGTCCATGTCCTCGGCCAGGATGTGGACTTGAGGTCGAGAGCAGGCACCGTGCGCTCGAAGCACTGCCTCGCTGGACTCCAGAATGACTTGGGACAGGGTCTCGACCAGATCTGTCATGTGGTCACGTTACGTGCCGGGTCATATGGCTCACGCGAGAATGCGATGTTGAGGGGCGCGCACCGTGAAGTCAGGGGCGCGACCGTCGTTTGGGGGAGCACGTGCGGAAGCGGTGGACGGCGGCGGTTCGCCGCAGGCTCGATGGCGCGGCCGGTCCGTATGGCCTGCTCGACCACGCTGCCCTGACCGAGGCGGTGGAGCTATTCGCCTGTACGACGCGAACGCGGGACATCGTGGAGACCTGCCACCTCGTCGGGATGCTGCACTGGCAGCGAGGGCTGGCTCTCGCCGACGAACGCGCCCTGCCGGAGGTACGGACGGCCACAGCACTGCTCGTCGTCGTGAGCTTGTTGAAGCCCGATCTGCCCTTGCCCGAACCGCTGCCACGACCGCCCGAGGCACCCTTGAGACCGGACGGCGAGGCGACGTGGGAGGACCTGCTTCAGGTGCTGACCCGGCACCTCGACGATGGCGCCGATGCGCACACCGCGCGGCTGACCATCCATGCCGCGCGCAACGCTGTGGCCCACGCTGATGAGGATTCCGCCCTGCTCGTCGGTCGACTGAGGGTCTTGGGGATGGCTTGGCAGCGGCTGTACGAGCACACGGGGGAACTCGCCGACATCCAGCAGGCTGTCGCGGTCGCCCAGCGCGCGACGGAAGAGTCCGTCATCGGAGGCGCGGACCGGACGATGTCCTTGCACAACCTGGCTGAGTCCCTCCATGCGCTGTTCAATCGCACAGGTGAAGTCCGACACCTCCGGGAGGCGGCCGGCATCGGCCGTGCGGCGGTGCGCGAGGTGCCGCAGACGGACGACAAGCGGTATGTGCCCCTGGGCGGGTTGGCCGACTCCCTGCGGATGCTGTACGAGCGCACGGACGACGCCGCCGTGCTGGAGGAGGCTCTGCTGCTGAGCGCCTCCGCGCTGGAGGCCCTGCCGGAATCCGACAGGGCTCAGCCGGCGGCGCTCATGAACGCCGCCATCCTGCTGCGCCACCAGTTCGAGCGCACCGGGGACCAGTCCGTCCTGCACGAGGCCATCGCCATGTCGCGCAGCGCGGTCAGGACGGCGCCACGGGGTACGCCAACCCAGCAGACCTCACTCCACAACCTCGGCAACCTGCTTCACACACTCTCTGAACGCACTGGGGACATGGCGGCGCTTGACGAGGCCATTGAGTCCGCGAGCGCCGCGGTCGACGCCTTGCCCGCCGAGCACCCCGACGGCGCGCTCTATCGGTCGACCCTCGTGGCGATGCTGAACCACAGGTTCAACCAGGCGGGAGACGCTCACGACTTGAACCGCGCGATCACGCTGGGCAGTGAAGCGGTGGCGTCGACACCCGAGGGCCACCCGAATCGATGGATGTATCTGGCGAACCTCGCCGTCGTGCTGAAGGCCAAGGCCCACCGCGCCAAGGACCTTGACAGCCTGCGGCACGCCATCGCGTTCGAGCGCGAGATGACGGATCTCGCCTCCAGTGCGGGCGGCCGTCACCAAGCCGCCGCACAGACGAATCTCGGCAACTCCCTACGACTGTACTTCGAGCACTCCGGGGACATGTCCTCGTTGAGGGAGGCGATCTCGGTGGGCCGCGTCGCCGTTGTCGGGACCGCCGAGGACCATCCCTTCCGGGCACAGTGCGAAGTGAATCTGGCGCTGTCGCTGAGCATCCACGGTGTGACGGCGAAGGACGCACGGCACGTTCACGAGGCACTCGGCCTCCTGGAGACAGCGGCCTCCAGGGTCAGCGCGCCGACGACGGTCCGGCTGTCCGCCGCTCGGGAATGGGGCGAGCTCGCGATGGAGGTCGGCCGGCCCGAGCAGGCGGCGCGTGGATTCGCGCTCGGCGTGGAGCTGCTGCCCCGCCTGGCGGCACGTGGTCTCCTGCGGTCCGACGCGACGCGATGGATGGCCGAGTACTCGCGTCTGGCGAGCGACGCGGCAGCATGCGCGCTTGCCACCGGGCAGCCGGACCGCGCCGTCGAAGTACTCGAAATGGGAAGGGGCGTGCTCCTGGCGCAGGCCCTGGAGTCCCGCACGGATCTCACCGAGCTGCGGGAACGAGTGCCGGAACTGGCGGATCGGTTCGACCACCTGTGCGCTCGGCTGGACGACTCCACCACCGACGGTACCGACCTGGTCAGCGGCACCGAGGGCCCTGGCGGTGAGGAGGATCCGGATCTCCGCCGCAAGCTGGCGCAGGAGTTGGACGATCTGATCGTACGGATCCGGACACTGCCGGGGCTGGAGCGCTTCCTCTTGCCCCCACACGCCGACGGGCTGGCCTCCGAAGCGCACGACGGGCCCATAGTCATGCTCAATGTCAGCCGGTACCGGTGCGACGCCCTCGTTCTGACCACCGACGGCATCCAGGTGTGCGAACTGCCCGACGTCGACTACGACGATGTCCACGACCGCCTCAGTGACATGCGCTACCTCCTGGCGCGGAGCGGCGGCTCCCGTGAGGCACGCATCGAGGCCGAACGTGTCATGGCGCAGGACACGTTGCCCTGGCTCTGGGACGAGGTGACGGAGCCGGTCCTCGACCTGCTCGGCCTCACTCAGCCCTTGGGGGAATCCGACACGCGTCGCATGTGGTGGATTCCCTGCGGTCCACTGGCGCACTTCCCGCTGCATGCCGCCGGCCACCATTTTGAGGCGCCCTCCGAGGGCGAGACCCGTCGAACGGTCATGGACAGAGTCGTGTCCTCGTACATGCCCACCGTGCGAGCCCTGTCCTACACCCGGGTCCAGCACGCCCGGCGGAAGGCGCCGTCCGGGGAGTCCGGCCCACCCCGCGTGCTGGCGGTCGTCATGCCCCACACTCCGGGCGCACGAGACCTGCCGGGCGCGCGGGCCGAGTACCAGCAGCTGGCTCGGCTCTTTCCCGAGGTGGAGGGCTTGGTCGGGGAGGGGGCAACATGCCAGGCCGTGCTCTCCCGCCTCGCCACCCACCCCTGGGCGCATTTCGCCTGCCACACCGGTGCGGATCCCGACGACCCCTATCGGAGCCACTTGCTGGTCCACGACCATGCCGTCAACCCGCTCAACGTGCTGGAAATCTCGCGGTTGCGCCTGGAGAGAAGCGAGTTCGCCTATCTCTCCGCCTGCAGCACCGCCGTGACCCGGGGCGACCTGGCCGACGAGGCCCTCCACGTCGTCACCGCGTTCCAACTCGCCGGATTCTCGCAGGTTGTCGGGACGCTGTGGCAGATCAACGACACCATCGCCGTCGAGGTCGCTGAACGCGTCTACGCGCAGCTCGCCGCAGGCGGCTTCGATCCCGCCCTCACCGGCGCCTCCGTACACACCGCGATCCGACTGATCCGAGACCGCTGCCCAAGGTTTCCGACTCTCTGGGCCGCCCACGTCCACATGGGTCCGTGACCCGGGTGGACGAAGGCCGGCCCCGTGGCACGAACCCTGAAGCGACGGTCGGCGAACCGTGCGGTGGCCGACCGGCGACCCACCTCCCCGCGGAGCGCTACAGCACCGGCAGATTCTTCCGCAGTTCGAACGCCGTCACCTGGGACCGGTACTCCTCCCACTCCTGCCGCTTGTTCCGCAGGAAGAAGTCGAAGACGTGTTCGCCGAGGGTCTCGGCGACCAGGTCGCTGCGTTCCATCAGGGCGAGGGCCTCGCCGAGGTTCTGGGGGAGGGGCTCGATGCCCAGGGCGCGGCGTTCCGCGTCGGAGAGGGCCCAGACGTCGTCCTCGGCGCCCGGCGGGAGTTCGTAGCCCTCCTCGATGCCCTTGAGGCCGGCGGCCAGCAGGACGGCGTAGGTCAGGTACGGGTTGGCGCCGGAGTCGATGGAGCGGACCTCGACGCGGGCCGAGCCGGTCTTGCCGGGCTTGTACATCGGGACGCGGACCAGGGCCGAGCGGTTGTTGTGGCCCCAGCAGATGTAGGACGGGGCCTCGCCGCCCGCGCCGGCGGTGCGCTCGGAGCCGCCCCAGATGCGCTTGTAGGAGTTCACCCACTGGTTGGTGACGGCGCCGATCTCCGCCGCGTGCCGCAGCAGGCCCGCGATGAAGGAGCGGCCGACCTTGGAGAGCTGGTACTCGGCGCCGGACTCGTAGAAGGCGTTGCGGTCGCCCTCGAAGAGGGAGAGGTGCGAGTGCATGCCCGAGCCGGGGTACTCCGAGAACGGCTTCGGCATGAAGGTGGCCTGGAGGCCCTGCTCCAGCGCGACCTGCTTCATGACCAGGCGGAAGGTCATGATGTTGTCGGCGGTGGAGAGCGCGTCCGCGTAGCGCAGGTCGATCTCCTGCTGGCCGGGGGCGCCCTCGTGGTGGGAGAACTCCACCGAGATGCCCATCGACTCCAGCATGGTGATGGCCTGGCGGCGGAAGTCCATGCCGATGTTCTGCGGGGTGTGGTCGAAGTACCCGGAGTTGTCGGCGGGCGTCGGGACCGAGCCGTCGACCGGCTTGTCCTTCAGCAGGAAGAACTCGATCTCCGGGTGGGTGTAGAAGGTGAAGCCCAGGTCGGAGGTGCGGGCCAGGGCGCGCTTGAGGACATAGCGCGGATCGGCGAAGGACGGCGAGCCGTCCGGCATGAGGATGTCGCAGAACATACGGGCCGTGCCGGGGGCCTCCGCGCGCCACGGCAGGACCTGGAACGTCGACGGGTCCGGCTTGGCGATCATGTCGGACTCGTAGACCCGGGCGAACCCCTCGATGGCGGAGCCGTCGAAGCCGATGCCCTCGTCGAAGGCCTGCTCCAGCTCGGCCGGGGCCACGGCGACGGACTTGAGGAAGCCCAGTACGTCCGTGAACCACAGGCGTACGAACCGGATGTCGCGCTCCTCCAGCGTCCGGATCACGAACTCCTGCTGCTTGTCCATCTTCCGCTTCCCCATCCTTGCTGGTCAGGCCGCCTGTCTCCGGTACGGCGGGAGGCGGTCGGGCACCTGAGCATCACACCACAGGACCGTTTCGTACGCGTTGCGGACCCGGTCGGCCGGCCCACCCCGTGACCGCAGCGTAGAGGCCATCTGTTCGATCGGGCCATTCCGGGGATCCGGCGGGCGCGGATCCTGTGACCTCCCTACGAAGGACGGGCCCCGCGCGATTACGATCAGCGGGCCCCACCGCTCCCTTTTCCACCCGTCTCACCCGTCTCCCCAGAAGTCTTCCCAGAAGGGCAACACCCCATGGGTTCCGCCAAGAAGACCGGCAACACGGCGCGACAGGCACGCATAGCCGAGATGCGGCGCGTCGAGGAGGCCCGCGACCGCCGCAACCGGATCCTGACGATCGCGGTCGCCGCCGTGGTCGTCGCCGGTCTCGTGGCCGGCGGGGTCGTCCTCGTCCGCTCGCAGTCCGACGACTCCGCCGACACGGCGGCCGACGGCAAGACCTCCGGCGAATTCGTCACCGGTGAGGACGGGGTGCGCGCCTGGAAGGGGGACCTGGGCCGCGACCACGTCGCCGGGAAGGTGACGTACCCCGTCGAGCCCCCGGTCGGCGGCAACCACAACCAGGTCTGGATGAATTGCAACGGCGACGTCTACGCCAAGCCGCTGGACAACGAGAACGCCGTGCACTCGCTGGAGCACGGCGCGGTGTGGGTGACGTACACCGACGCCGCGCCGAAGGCCGACGTCGACAAGCTGGCCGCCAAGGTCAGGAAGACGCCGTACTCGCTGATGAGCCCGGACGCCGGACAGCAGGACCCGATCATGCTCACCGCCTGGGGCCACCAGCGCACGGTGACGGGCGCGGACGACCCGGACGTGGACAAGTTCTTCGAGAAGTTCGTCCAGGGCGAGCAGACCCCCGAGCCCGGGGCCGCGTGCACCAACGGGCTCTCCCAGTGACCCCGGTGGCCCCGGTGACAACGGCCACCCCGGTGGCCCCGAAACGCGCCGGCTGGATCGCCGCGGGCGCCGTCGCGGTGCTCGTCGCGGCCGGCGCGATCACCTGCGCGGTGGCCGGGGACGACGGCGGGGACCGCGCCCCCTCCGCCGGCTCCGCGGACGCCGGCTTCGCGCGGGACATGGCCGTGCACCACCAGCAGGCCGTGGAGATGTCGTACATCGTGCGCGACCGCACCGAGGACGAGGAGGTGCGGCGGCTCGCGTACGACATCGCGCAGACCCAGGCCAACCAGCGCGGCATGCTGATCGGCTGGCTGGACCTGTGGGGGCTGCCGAAGGTGTCGTCCGACCCGCCGATGGCCTGGATGGGCATGGGCGGCGCGCCCACCGCGGGCGAGGGCTCGCTGATGCCCGGGATGGCCACCGACGCCGAGCTTGCGGAGCTGGGCACGCTAGACGGCAGACGGGCCGAGGTCTCCTACCTCCGGCTGATGACCGAGCACCACAGGGGCGGTGTCCACATGGCCGAGGCGTGCGTCGAGAAGTGCTCGGTCGGCGTGGAGAAACGGCTGGCCCGGGGCATGGCCGAGTCGCAGGAGTCGGAGATCCGGCTGATGGCGGACCTGCTGGCCGAGCGGGGCGCGAAGCCGCGGACATGAGGCGGACACCCGCCCGTCGCCCGATTGCGTCGTTCTGACGATTACACTGGGCGTGTGCCTCAACTACGACTCGCCCTGAACCAGATCGACTCGTGCGTCGGCGACATCGCCGCGAACGCGGAGTCGGTCGTCCGCTGGACCCGGCACTCGGCCGAACGCGGAGCGCACCTGGTGGCGTTCCCCGAGATGGTGCTGACCGGGTATCCCGTCGAGGACCTCGCTCTCAGGTCGTCCTTCGTGGAAGCCTCCCGCGCGGCCCTGCGCTCCCTCGCGGCGCGCCTCGCCGACGAGGGCTTCGGCGAGCTGCCGGTGGTCGTCGGCTACCTCGACCGCTCGGCGAGCGCCCAGCCGAAGTACGGCCAGCCGGCCGGCGCCCCGCAGAACGCGGCGGCCGTGCTGTACGGCGGCGAGGTGGTGCTCCGCTTCGCCAAGCACCACCTGCCGAACTACGGCGTCTTCGACGAGTTCCGCTACTTCGTGCCCGGCCACACCATGCCGGTGGTGCGGGTGCGCGGCGTCGACGTGGCCCTCGCCATCTGCGAGGACCTGTGGCAGGACGGCGGCCGGGTGCCGGCCGCCCGCTCGGCACGGGCCGGGCTGCTGCTCTCCGTCAACGCCTCCCCCTACGAGCGCGACAAGGACGACACCCGGCTGGAGCTGGTGCGCAGACGCGCCCAGGAGGCCGGGTGCACCACCGCCTACCTCGCGACGACCGGCGGGCAGGACGAACTCGTCTTCGACGGCGACTCCATCGTGGTCGACCCGGACGGAAAGGTCCTGGCGCGGGCGCCGCAGTTCTCCGAGGGCTGCGTGGTGCTCGACCTCGACCTGCCGGCCGCGCGGGCGGACGCGCCGACGGGCGTGGTGGACGACGGGCTGCGCGTCGACCGGGTGGTCCTGTCCGAGGAGCCGGTGCCCGCCTACGCGCCGCAGGCGTCCGGCGGGCACGCGGAGCGGCTCGACGACGACGAGGAGGTCTACTCGGCGCTCGTCGTCGGCCTGCGCGCCTACGTCGCGAAGAACGGCTTCCGCTCGGTGCTGATCGGGCTGTCCGGCGGCATCGACTCCTCCCTGGTCGCGGCGATCGCCTGCGACGCGGTCGGCCCGGAGAACGTGTACGGCGTCTCCATGCCGTCCCGGTACTCCTCCGAGCACTCCAAGGACGACGCGGCGGAACTGGCCCGGCGCACCGGCCTGAACTACCGCACCGTGGCCATCGAGCCGATGTTCGACGCGTACATGGGCGCGCTGGGCCTGACCGGGCTCGCGGAGGAGAACCTCCAGTCCCGGCTGCGCGGCACGCTGCTGATGGCGATCTCCAACCAGGAGGGCCACCTCGTACTGGCGCCGGGCAACAAGTCGGAGCTTGCGGTGGGGTACTCGACGCTGTACGGCGACTCGGTGGGCGCCTACGGGCCCATCAAGGACGTGTACAAGACATCGGTCTTCCGCCTGGCCGAGTGGCGCAACCGCGCGGCCGGGGCCCGCGGCCAGACCCCGCCCATCCCCGAGAACTCGATCACCAAGCCGCCGAGCGCCGAGCTGCGCCCGGGGCAGGTCGACACCGACTCCCTGCCCGACTACCCGGTGCTGGACGCCATCCTGGAGCTGTACGTCGACCGGGACCGGGGCGCGGACGAGATCGTGGCCGCCGGGTACGACCGGGGGCTGGTGGTGAAGACGCTGCGCATGGTCGACACCGCGGAGTACAAGCGGCGCCAGTACCCGCCGGGCACCAAGATCTCGCCGAAGGGCTTCGGCAAGGACCGCCGCCTCCCGATCACCAACCGGTGGCGGGAGACGGGCTGACCGGGCGGCCCGCGGGCGGCGCGCCGCCGTTCAGTCCCGCGGGTCGAGTCCCGCCACCGCCAGCCGGAACAGCCGGCCGGCGGTGGCGGCAGGGTCCGGGTGGTGCTCCGTGGCCAGGACGATGCCGACGATCAGGGTGACCAGGTCGGTGACCGTGATGCCCCTGGCCACCAGCCCGTCCGCCACGGCGCGGCGCAGCAGCGGGTCCCCCGCCTCCGCGATCGCCGCCGAGCAGCTGTTCTCGTGGAGCGAGTCGGGCTCCGCCCCCTCGTAGGACAGCGCGGCCGCCAGCCCGCGGGCGGAGACCGAGTAGCTGAGGACGGCGTCGAGCCATTCCAGCAGCGCGCCGCGGCTGTCGCCGCCGTTGTCGTCGATCAGGCCCTGGGCGTGCGCGCTCAGGGCCTCGATCTGTCTGCCGCACACGGCTTCCAGCAGGGCGTAACGGGTGGGGAAGTGCCGGCGCACGGTCGCCGAGCCCACTCCCGCGGTGCGGGCGATCTGCTCCAGGGAGGCGGCCGAGCCGTGCGCGGCGACCTCCTCCTCGGCCACGGCGAGGATCCGGGCGTAGTTGCGCCGGGCGTCCGCGCGCTGGTGCTCGGGCATGGCGTTGTCCTCTCCGGCTTGCCCACGCTTGCTAAGTGGCGGGGTCCTCCGTATCGTAACCCGGACTAAACGGCGGGCCCCGCCGTTTATTGGGTGAGCACCCCGAGGAGCAGCATGTCCACTGATTCCGCACCCGTTCTGGTCACCGGCGCCACCGGCAGGCAGGGCGGGTCCACCGCCCGCGCCCTGCTCGCCGCCGGCGTGCCCGTCCGCGCCCTGGTGCGCGACCCGTCCACCGACGGCGCCAAGGCCGTCGAGGCGCTCGGCGCCGAACTGGTCACCGGCGACTTCGACGACCGCGACTCCCTGACCCGGGCCGCCGAGGGCGCCCGCGCCGTCTTCTCCGTGCAGATGCCGGCCGTCACCGCGGACGGCCTCGACTTCGCCGGGGAGCGGGCCCGGGGCATCAACGTCGTCGAGGGCGCGCGGGCCGCCGGGGTGGCGCACTTCGTGCAGACGACCGTCAGCGGCGCCGGACAGCACGTCGAGGCCCCCGGCTGGGCCGAGGGCCGCTGGGCCTCGATGGAGCCCTACTACGCCACCAAGTGCGCGATCCAGGACCGGGTCCGCGAGGCCGGCTTCCCGCACTGGACCATCATCAAGCCGGGCTTCTTCATGGAGAACTTCCTTCCCTCCATGAAGTTCCTCTTCCCCCGCGGCGTCGAGGGCGGCCTGGTGACCATCCTGCGGCCGGAGACCGGCCTGTCCCTCGTCGCGCTCAAGGACATCGGCGTGGCCGCCGCCGCGGCCGTCGCCGCGCCGGAGCGCTTCGACCGGGTCGAACTGGAGCTGGCGAGCGACTACCTCACGATGACCCGGATCGCCGAGACCCTCTCCCGCGCCACGGGCGTGGAACTGTCCGCGCCGCGCATGACCATGGAGGAGGCCGTGGCCGCCGGAATGCACCCGATGAGCGCCTCGCACAAGCTGCTCGACCTGATCGGCCAGCCGGCCCGCCCGCAGTACGCGAAGGACCTCGGCATCCCGCTCACCACCTTCGAGGAGTGGGCCCGGGAACACCTGCGCCCCACGGCGTGACTCGGGCGGCGGGCGCGGCACGGTTCGAGCGGTGCCGGGCGGGGCTGCCGCTTCGGGGTCCGTCAGTACTCGGCGCGGTGGCCCGGTCTCGCGGTGGGGGCCGGGAGCACCTGCGGCCCCCACCGCGTGCCCCCGGCCGACGGGTGCGGGCGGGACCCGGACCCGCGCGGGGTGCCGTGCGGGCGACCTGCGCGGGGCGCGGGGAGCCGGCGGGTGACGCCCACGCCGCGTCCCGGCGTCCCCGCGTGCCGGGTCCCGCGTTCGCGGCACGGTTCGAGCGCCGGCGACGGGTGCGGCGAGTGCCGGGGAGGCGGTGGGTGGTGACAGCGCCGCGTCCGCGCGTGCCGGGCCCGCGATCGCCGCGTGGTCCGGGCGGTGTCCGGTCAGCGTTGCCGCTTCAGGTCGGCCAGTACCTTGTGGAGCGGCTCGGTCTCGCGGCGGCGGTACTCCTGGATCGCCCAGCCGTTGCCGTCCGGGTCCGAGAAGTACAGGAACGTCGCGCCGTCGTCCGGCGCGTACCGCACCGGCTCGGAGACCTCGAGACCGCGCCCGACCAGCTCCGCGCGGGCCGCCTCGATGTCGGCGACGCACAGTTGCAGGGCCTGGTACGAGCCCGGCTCGGGCCTGGCCCGGCCCTGGGCCATGTCCCAGATGGCGTCGCCGAGGGCGATCGAACAGCCGGAGCCCGGGGGCGTCAGCTGGACGATCCGCAACCCCGGCATAACCTCCTGGTCGATGTCGACGTGGAAGCCGACCTTGTCCCGGTAGAAGTCCCGGGCCCGGTCGATGTCGGTCACGGGCAGCGGGATCACTTCGAGGGTGAAGTCCATGGCACGGCTCCTTCGGCAACCTTGTCGGCACTCGGCAGTGCCGGCGCCCAGGTATGGATACCGCGCCCGCACGCGATCGTCACGCCCGCTCCGCCGCCAGGGGGCGGGCCGTCGCGCAACGGTAACGGGTACGCCCCGGCGCCCGCGCGCCGTTCCCCGGTTACGCTCGGGCCGTACGACCTTGATCCGCAGGGTCCGCAGTCCGACAGGAGGCCGGGATGACGGCGCCGGGGCGCAGGAGCAGTACCTTCACGCGACTGCTGCGGCACGGCTTCACCGACCCCTCGGCCGCCGAGCGGCTGCTGGACGTCGTGGAACTGGCGGCGGTCCGCGACGACCCGGTCCTGCTGGAGGCGCTGGGCGCCACCGCCGACCCCGACCTCGCCCTGCACGGCCTGGTACGGCTGCTTGAGGCGCAGCCCGACCCCACCGCCCGCCGGGAACTGCTGGACACCCTGATAGCGGCCAAGCCGCTGCGCGACCGGCTGCTCGGCGTGCTCGGCGCCTCCGAGGCGCTCGCCGACCACCTCGCCCGGCACCCCGGCGACTGGCAGACCCTCGTCACCTACGAACCGCGCGACCTGCACCGCGGCGTCGAGGAGTTCGAGCGGGGCCTGGCCGAGGCCACCGACCCCGTCTCGCTGCGCGTCGCCTACCGGCGCTGCCTGCTGTCCATCGCCGCCCGCGACGTCTGCGGCACCATCAACGTCGCCGAGACCGCCGCCGAGCTGGCCGATCTCGCCACCGCCACGCTGCGCGCCGCGCTCGCCCTCGCCGAGGCCGCCGCGCCCGAGGACGCCGCGCTGGGCCGGCTGGCGGTGATCGCGATGGGCAAGTGCGGCGGACACGAGCTGAACTACGTCTCCGACGTAAACGTCATCTTCGTGGGCGAGCCCGCGCCGGGCGCCGAGGAGGCCGACGAGGCCAAGGTGCTGCGGGCCGCGACCTCGCTCGCCGCGCACATGATGCGGATCTGCTCCGAGACCACCGTCGAGGGCTCCATCTGGCCCGTCGACGCCAACCTGCGCCCCGAGGGCCGCAACGGCCCGCTGGTGCGCACCCTCAGCAGCCATCTCGCCTACTACCAGCGCTGGGCGAAGACCTGGGAGTTCCAGGCGCTGCTCAAGGCCCGCCCGGTGGCCGGCGACCTCGGCCTCGGCGCCGAGTACGTCGCCGCCCTCCAGCCCCTGGTCTGGCAGGCCGCCGAGCGCGAGAACTTCGTCGCCGAGGTGCAGAAGATGCGCCGCCGGGTGGTGGAGGCCATCCCCGTCGCCGAGGTCGACCGGCAGCTCAAGCTGGGTCCCGGGGGTCTCAGGGACGTCGAGTTCGCCGTGCAGCTGCTCCAGCTGGTGCACGGCCGGTCCGACACCTCCCTGCGCAGCGGCACGACACTGGACGCGCTGGAGGCCCTCGCCGCGGGCGGGTACGTCGGCCGGGCGGACGCCGCCCAGCTCGACGAGGCGTACCGCTTCCTGCGCTCCATGGAGCACCGCATCCAGCTGTACCGGCTGCGGCGCACCCACCTGGTGCCCGAGGACGAGGCCGACCTGCGCCGCATGGGCCGCTCCCTGGGCCTGCGCACCGACCCGGTCACCGGGCTGCTGCGCGTGTGGCGGCGGCACGCGGCCGTCGTACGCCGGCTGCACGAGAAGCTGTTCTACCGGCCGCTGCTCGACGCCGTCGCCCAGCTGGGCCCCGGCGAGGCCCGGCTGAGCCCCGAGGCCGCGCGGGAGCGCCTGGTCGCCCTCGGGTACGCCGACCCGGCCGCCGCGCTCAGACACCTGGAGGCGCTGGCGTCCGGCGTCACCCGCAAGGCGGCCATCCAGCGCACCCTGCTGCCGGTGCTGCTCGGCTGGTTCGCCGACTCGGCCGACCCGGACGCCGGCCTGCTCAACTTCCGCAAGGTCTCCGACGCGCTCGGCAGGACACCCTGGTACCTGCGGCTGCTGCGGGACGAGGGCGCCGCCGCCGAGAACCTGGCCCGTGTGCTGTCCGCCGGGCGGCTCGCCCCCGACCTGCTGATGCGGGCGCCCGAGGCCGTCGCCCTGCTCGGGGACGGCGCCGCCGGGGGACTGGCGCCGCGCGGGCGGGCCCAGCTGGAGCAGGAGACACTCGCCGCCGTCCGCCGCGCCGACGGCGCCGTCCCGGCGGTCACCGCGGCGCGCGGCGTCAGACGCCGGGAGCTGTTCCGTACGGCCGCCGCGGACATCATCCGCTCCTACGGCACCGAGGCGCAGCCCGTCGCGGCCGACCAGGGCGCGCTGGTGGACCTGGTCGGCGGCGCGGTGTCCGACCTGACGGCGGCGACCCTGGCGGGGACACTGCGGGCGGTCGTGCGGGACGGGTGGGGCGACACCCTGCCGACCCGGTTCGCGATCATCGGCATGGGCCGCTTCGGCGGACACGAGCTGGGCTACGGCTCGGACGCCGACGTGCTGTTCGTGCACGAGCCCCGCGACGGGGTGGACGAGCGGGAGGCGGGGGACGCCGCCAACAGGGTCGTCGCCGAGATGCGGCGCCTGCTCCAGGTGCCGAGCGCCGACCCGCCGCTGCTGATCGACGCCGGCCTGCGGCCCGAGGGCAAGTCCGGGCCGCTGGTGCGGTCGCTGAAGTCGTACGAGGTCTACTACCGGCGCTGGTCGCTGGTGTGGGAGCGGCACGCGCTGCTGCGGGCCGAGTTCGTGGCCGGCGACGAGGAGCTGGGGCGGCGGTTCACCGAGCTGGTCGATCCGCTGCGGTACCCGGCGGCCGGGCTCCCGGAGGACGCCGCACGGGAGATCCGGCGGCTCAAGGCCCGGATGGAGTCCGAGCGGCTGCCCCGGGGCACCGACCCCAAGCTGCACGCCAAACTGGGGCCGGGCGGCCTCACCGACGTGGAGTGGACCGTGCAGCTGTGCCAGTTGCGGCACGCGCACGAGATCGCCGGGCTGCGGACCACGAGGACGCGCGCCGCCCTGGCCGCCGCACGCGACGCGGGGCTCTTCTCGGCCGAGAACGCCACGACCCTCGACGAGGCGTGGGTCCTGGCGACGCGCGTGCGCAACGCGGTGATGCTGGTGCGCGGCCGGGCCGGCGACACCTTCCCGACCGACCCGCGCGAGCTGGCCGCGGTGGGCCGCTACCTGGGCCACGCCTCCGGCCACGCGGGCGACATGCTCGACGAGTACCGGCGCACCGCCCGAAGGGCCCGGACGGTGATGGAGGAGCACTTCTACGCGTAGGACACCCCGGCGTCACCCGGCGTCACCGGGCCGCGCTCACGCCCCGCCGGGCGACCACGCCCTCCGCCGCCGCCGGACCTCCGGCACCAGCCTGGGCAGCGTGTACGGCAGGCTGCCGTAGCAGACCGACACCACCGCGTACCCGAACGCCAGACACAGCACGCCCCCCACCGCGTCCAGCCAGAAGTGGTTGGCGGTGGCCATGATCACCACCAGGGTCAGCGCCGGATACACCAGCCCCAGCACCCGCACCCACGGCACCGAAGCCAGCGCGAAGATCGTCAGCCCGCACCACAGCGACCACCCGATGTGCATGGACGGCATCGCCGCGTACTGGTTGGACATGTGCTTCAGATCGCCGGACGCCATCGAACCCCACGTCTGGTGGACCATGACGGTGTCGATGAAGTTCCCGCCGTTCATCAGGCGGGGCGGGGCGAGCGGATACAGGTAGTAGCCGGCCAGGGCGACGACGGTGGTGGCGAAGAGGACCAGGCGGGTCGCCGCGTACCGCCCGGGATGACGACGGTACAGCCACACCAGGACACCCAGAGTCACCACGAAGTGCAGTGTGGCGTAGTAGTAGTTCATGCCGACGACGAGCCAAGTCACCGAGTTCACCGCGTGGTTGATCGACTCCTCGACGGCGACGCCGAGTTGCCGCTCGACGCCCCAGATCCAGTCGGCGTTGCGCAGCGCCTGGGTCCGCTGTTCCGGTACGGCGTTGCGGACGAGGGAGTACGTCCAGTAACTGAGCCCGATCAGCAGGATCTCGAACCACAGACGGGGCCGGCGGGGTGCGCGGAACCGGTGCAGGAGGCCCCGCCCCGTCCGCTCTGCGGCGGGGTGCGGAACGCCGTCCTCCGGGCGTTCCGGGGTCCTCACGGTCGCATCACCCATAGGTATGAAGTCTGCCAGAAAAGCCCTCTCCCACCGATCATCCCCCAGTCGTACCCGGCCCGCATCCGGCGCCCGACGGAAAGGCGTCAGGAGCGGTTGCGCCCGCCCGGTCCCGAGGCCGTCGAGCCGCGGACCACCAGCTCCGGCATGAACACGAACTCGCTGTGCGGCGCGGGAGTCCCGCCGATCTCCTCAAGCAGTGTGCGCACCGCCGCCTGGCCCATCGCGGGGACCGGCTTGCGCACGGTCGTCAGCGGCGGGTCGGTGAAGGCGATCAGCGGTGAGTCGTCGAAGCCGACGACCGAGACGTCCCTCGGCACGTCGAGACCGCGCTGCCGGGCCGCCCGGATCGCGCCCAGCGCCATCATGTCGCTGGCGCAGACCACCGCGGTGCAGTCGCGCCCGATGAGCGCGTCGGCCGCCGCCTGGCCGCCCTCCAGGGTGTAGAGCGAGTGCTGGACGAGTTCCCTCTCCACGGTCTCCGCGCCGAGGCCCAGTTGCTCCTGGACCGCGCGGACGAAACCCTCGATCTTGCGCTGCACCGGCACGAACCGCTTGGGACCGAGGGCCAGCCCGATCCGGGTGTGGCCGAGCGAGACGAGGTGGGTGACCGCGAGGCTCATCGCGGCGCGGTCGTCGGGGGAGATGAACGGCGCCTGCACCTTCGGGGAGAAGCCGTCGACGAGGACGAACGGCACCCCCCGGGCACGCAGCCGCTCGTAGCGCTGCGGGTCGGCGGTGGTGTCGGCGTGCAGTCCCGAGACGTAGATGATGCCGGCCACCCCGCGGTCGACCAGCATCTCGGTCAGCTCGTCCTCCGTGGAACCGCCCGGTGTCTGGGTGGCGAGGACCGGTGTGTAGCCCTGGCGGGTCAGCGCCTGGCCGATGACCTGGGCCAGCGCGGGGAATATCGGGTTCTCCAGCTCCGGGGTGATCAGACCCACCAGGCCCTCGCTGCGCTGGCGCAGCCGCACCGGGCGCTCGTAACCCAGCACGTCGAGGGCGGCGAGCACGGACTGACGGGTGGTGGCGGCGACGCCCGGCTTGCCGTTGAGGACGCGGCTGACGGTCGCCTCGCTCACCCCCGCCTGGGCGGCGATGTCGGCAAGCCGTGTGGTCACAGGGGTGGACTGTACCTGTCGGCCGCCGCCTTGCACACCGATCGGGCGCCGCGGGCGGCCTGGTGGACGGCCCGGCGCGGGCTGCTGCGTCATCGCGCTCCCTCAAGAATGTGGCGGCAAGAGCTTGCAGAGTCTTGCACAACCGGCCGGATACCGCTCGACCCCCGTAAACAAGCGTCTCATGGCGGTCGCCAAGAGGTCACGCGCGAATAACTTCAGCGATCCCTTGCACTTTTTTGCTGCAAGGCCTTTCCGTCGCGGTTGCCACGCTGTTACGTTCACGTCGCCCGGCGGCAGCGACGGCGCGGCCGGCGGTCGGCAGGAGCGGCGGACGGGCCCGCACCCTGCCCCACACGGGCTTTCACCTCAAGGAGAACTCATGCGGCGTGGCATAGTGGCCACCGCGCTGGCGGCGTCCCTCGCCCTGGCGGCGACGGCGTGCGGCGGGGACGGCGACAGCGACAGCGGGTCGGGCGGTCCGGTCACCATCACCTGGTGGGACACCTCCAACGCGACCAACGAGGCGCCGACGTACAAGGCCCTGGTCAAGGAGTTCGAGGCCGCCAACAAGGACGTCAAGGTCGACTACGTCAACGTCCCCTTCGACCAGGCGCAGAACAAGTTCGACACCGCCGCCGGCTCCAAGGGCGCCCCCGACGTGCTGCGCTCCGAGGTCGGCTGGACCCCCGCCTTCGCCAAGAAGGGCTTCTTCCTGCCGCTGGACGGCACCGAGGCCCTGGCCGACAAGGCCGAGTTCCAGCCCAACCTGATCGAGCAGGCCCAGTACGAGGGCAAGACCTACGGCGTGCCGCTGGTCACCGACACCCTCGCCTTCGTCTACAACAAGGAACTGTTCGAGAAGGCCGGCGTCGAGGCCCCCAAGAGCTGGGACGACCTGAAGAAGGCCGCCGCCGCCATCAAGGACAGGACCGGCGTCGACGGCTTCTGGGGCTCCACCGCCGGCTACTACGCCCAGCCGTTCCTCTACGGCGAGGGCACCGACACGGTCGACGCCGACGCCGAGAAGATCACCGTCAGGTCGCCCGCGGCCGAGAAGGCCTACGGCACCTGGCTGAGCCTGTTCACCGGCAAGGGCCTGCACAAGGCCGACACCACCGCCGACGCCTACGCCCACATCCAGGACGCGTTCGTGAACGGCAAGGTCGCCTCGACGATCCAGGGCCCGTGGGAGATCACCAACTTCTACCAGGGCCCGGCCTTCGAGGACCGGGACAACCTCGGCATCGCCACCGTCCCGGCCGGCGGCACCGGCAGGGCGGGCGCCCCGACCGGCGGCCACAACCTGTCGGTCTACGCCGGTTCGGACCGCGCGCACCAGGAGGCGGCGCTGAAGTTCGTGAACTTCATGACCTCGGCGAAGTCCCAGGAGAGCGTCGCCCTGAAGAACTCCACGCTGCCGACCCGCGACGACGCCTACACCGCCGAGGTCACGGCCGACCCGGGCATCGCCGGCTACCAGACGGTCCTGCCCGCGGCCCAGCCCCGCCCGGCCCTGCCGGAGTACAGCTCGCTGTGGGGCCCGCTCGACGACGAACTGCCCCAGATCGCCGGCGGCAAGAAGTCGCTGGACAAGGGGCTGAGCGACGCCGAGACCGCCATCGCCAAGCTGGTGCCGGACTTCGGCAAGTGAGCCCGCGCGACCGCCGGGTCCCCCGCACCCGGGGACCGGGCCCGGCGGTCACCGGCCGTGCGTCGCACCCCCGATCCGCCCGACGCTCCCGTCGGTCTTCCCGATGTCCAGAAGGTGTCGAACCATGACAGTCGCCATCGACCGCGCCACCGGAGAGCGCCGCGGTGACCGCACCCCGCGGCCCGGCCTCGGCCGGCGTCTGAAAGACGGATACCACAAGCACTGGTACGCCTACGCGATGATCGCGCCGGTGGCCGTCGTGCTCGGCGTCCTCGTGCTGTACCCGCTGGGTTACGGCCTCTACCTCACCCTCACCGACGCCAACAGCCTCAACACGGCACGCACCATCGGCGCCAACGAGATCGCGGCCACCTACAAGTTCGTCGGCCTGGACAACTACGCCGACATCCTGTGGGGCCCCACCGCGTACGACCGCTTCTGGTCGCACTTCATCTGGACCATCGTGTGGACGGCGCTCTGCGTCGCCCTGCACTACTTCATCGGGCTCGGCCTCGCCCTGCTGCTCAACCAGAAGCTGCGCGGCCGCACCCTCTACCGGCTGATCCTGGTGCTGCCGTGGGCCGTGCCCACCTTCGTCACCGTCTTCGGCTGGCGCTTCATGCTCGCCGACGGCGGCGTCGTCAACGCCGGCCTCGGCTGGCTGCACCTGCCGACGCCGCTGTGGCTGGAGGACGTCTTCTGGCAGCGGTTCGCCGCCGTCATGGTCAACACCTGGTGCGGTGTGCCGTTCATGATGGTCTCGCTCCTCGGCGGCCTGCAGTCCATCGACGCGACCCTGTACGAGGCCTCCGAGATGGACGGCGCGAACGCCTGGCAGCGCTTCCGCCACGTCACCCTGCCGGGGCTCAGGTCCGTCAGCTCCACCGTCGTCCTGCTCGGCATCATCTGGACCTTCAACCAGTTCGCCGTGATCTTCCTGCTGTTCGGCAACACCGCCCCCGAGGCGCAGATCCTCGTCACCTGGGCCTACCAGCTGGGCTTCGGACAGCAGCCGCGCGACTTCGCGCAGTCCGCGGCCTACGGCATCCTGCTGCTGGCCATCCTGATCGTCTTCACCTCCTTCTACCGCCGCTGGCTGAACCGCAATGACCAGCAGCTCGCGATCTGAGGCGGGAGCCCCCATGAGCACCACCACCGTGCCGACCGCCGCCGAGGCGGAACAGGTCACCGAGCCCGCGGCGAAGCGGCCCCGGATGCGCGGGCGCGGCGAACGCGGCCGCGCCGCCTCCCTCGCCTCCCACGGCATCCTGACCGTCGCGAGCCTCGTCGCGCTCTTCCCCATCGCCTGGCTGGTCTTCCTGTCGCTGGGCCCCGACAAGAACGACTACCTGCACCCCGGGGCCATCTGGTCGAAGATGACCCTCGACAACTACGTCTTCGTGCTCCGGGACACCAACTTCTTCGCGTGGCTGAAGAGTTCGCTGATCGTCTCGCTGGGCACCACCGTCATCGGCGTCATGGTCGCCGCCACCACCGGCTACGCGGTCTCGCGGATGCGCTTCCCGGGCTACCGCAAGCTCATGTGGGTGCTGCTGGTCACCCAGATGTTCCCCATCGCGGTGCTGATCGTGCCGATGTACCAGATCCTTTCCGAACTCCAGCTCATCGACAGCTACTTCGGCCTGATCCTCGTCTACTGCTCGACCGCCGTGCCGTACTGCGCCTGGCTGCTCAAGGGCTACTTCGACACCATCCCGTTCGAGATCGACGAGGCCGGGCGGGTGGACGGGCTGAGCCCGTTCGGCACCTTCTTCCGGCTGATCCTGCCGCTGGCCAGGCCGGGTCTCGCGGTCGCCGGCTTCTACAGCTTCATCACGGCCTTCGGCGAGGTCGCCTTCGCCTCGACCTTCCTGCTGAGCGACACGAAGTACACCTTCGCCGTCGGACTGCAGAGCTTCGTCAGCGAGCACGACGCGCAGCGCAACCTGATGGCGGCCACCGCCGTGCTCGTCGCGATACCCGTCTCCGGGTTCTTCTACCTCGTGCAGAAGAACCTGGTGACCGGCCTCACCGCCGGCGGCACGAAGGGCTGACGCCCGCCCCCCACTCCGTTACGCACCGAGCACCAAGGACGCCATGAGCCAGCAGCACTCCGCCGCACCGGCCCCCACCACCCCCACCTCCGCCGCCGTCGCGGGGCGCCGCCACTGGTGGCGGGACGCGGTCATCTACCAGGTGTACCCGCGCAGCTTCGCCGACAGCAACGGCGACGGCATGGGCGACCTGGAGGGTGTCCGCACCCGCCTGCCGTACCTGCGCGACCTGGGCGTGGACGCCGTGTGGCTCAGCCCCTTCTACGCCTCCCCGCAGGCCGACGCCGGCTACGACGTCGCCGACTACCGCGCCGTCGACCCCATGTTCGGCACCCTCCTGGACGCCGACGCGCTGATCCGCGACGCCCACGCGCTGGGCCTGCGCATCATCGTCGACCTGGTCCCCAACCACTCCTCCGACCAGTACGAGTGGTTCAGGCGCGCCCTCGCCGAGGGCCCCGGCTCCCCGTCCCGGGACCGCTACCACTTCCGTCCCGGCAAGGGCGAGAACGGCGAACTGCCCCCCAACGACTGGGAGTCCATCTTCGGCGGCCCCGCCTGGACCCGGGTCACCGAGCCCGACGGCACGCCGGGGGAGTGGTACCTGCACCTGTTCGCCCCCGAGCAGCCCGACTTCAACTGGGAACACCCGGCCGTCGGCGACGAGTTCCGCTCGATCCTGCGGTTCTGGCTGGACATGGGCGTCGACGGCTTCCGCATCAACGTCGCCCACGGCATGGTGAAGGCCCCCGGCCTGCCCGACCTGGGCGACCACGAGCAACTGAAGCTGCTGGGCAACGATGTCGTGCCGTTCTTCGACCAGGACGGCGTCCACGACATCTACCGGCAGTGGCGGACCGTCCTCGACGAGTACAGCGGCGAGCGGATCTTCGTCGCCGAGGCATGGACCCCGACCGTCGAACGCACCGCGAACTACGTCCGCCCCGACGAACTGCACCAGGCCTTCAACTTCCAGTACCTGAGCACCCACTGGGACGCCGAGGAACTGCGCACCGTCATCGACCGCACCCTGGACGCCATGCGCCCGGTCGGCGCCCCCGCCACCTGGGTGCTCTCCAACCACAACGTCACCCGGCACGCCACCCGCTTCGCCAACCCGGCCGGCCTCGGCACCCAGATCCGGCTGGCCGGCGACCGCGAACTGGGCCTGCGCCGGGCGCGCGCCGCGACCCTGCTGATGCTGGCACTGCCCGGTTCGGCCTACCTCTACCAGGGCGAGGAGCTGGGCCTGCCGGACGTCGTCGACCTGTCCGACGAGGTGCGCCAGGACCCGGCGTACTTCCGGGGCGCCGGCCAGGACGGCTTCCGCGACGGCTGCCGGGTGCCGATCCCCTGGACGCGCACCGGTTCGTCGTACGGCTTCGGCGGCGGCGGGAGCTGGCTGCCGCAGCCGGCGGGCTGGGGCGAGCTGAGCGTGCAGGCGCAGACCGGCGAGCCCGGATCGACGCTGGAGCTGTACCGGGCCGCCCTCGCGGCGCGCCGTGCGCAGGCCGACCTGGGTGCGGGCGACGCCGTCGAGTGGCTGCGCGCCCCCGAGGGCGTGCTCGCGTTCCGGCGCGGGGAGTTCGTGTGCGTGGCCAACACCGGCGGCGAGTCGGTGGCGGTGCCCGCGCGCGGGCGGGTGCTGCTGGCCAGCGGCGAGATCACCGAGGCGGACGGCGAGGCGAAGGTGCCCGCGGACACGACGGTGTGGTGGACCCGGGCCTGAAGGACCGGGACCCTCGCCCGAGCGGCCGGCATGCGGCCGGCACCTTCTAGGGTGAGCCCTGCTGGTCACGCAAACAGGAGGGCTCATGCCGCAGATCACCGTCGACTACTCCGCCGGCCTGGCGCACGACTTCGACCGGCCCGCCTTCGCGCGGGCGCTGCACACCGCCGTCGTCGAGATCGCGGCGGCCAGGCCGCAGGCGTGCAAGACGCAGTTCCGCAGGACCGAGGACACCGTGGTCGGCCCCGACACCGAGGGGCACGCCGTCGTGCACGTCACCCTCGGGCTGCTCGCCGGCCGCACCGACGCGACCAAGGCGCGGCTGACCGAGGCCGCCCTGGAACTGCTGCGCCGGCACACGGAACCGGCCGACGGCCGCACCCTGCACGTCTCCGCCGAGGTCCGCGACCTGGACCCGTCGTACCGGAAGTTCGAGAGCCCGGAGCCGGCCTAGGAGGCGAGCGCGACGAGCCGGCCGAGCAGGTCGCTGAAGGGGCCCTCGGCCGGCTCGTCCCGCATGGCGTGGCGCAGCAGCGCGCGCAGCTCCTCGTCGTGGGCGGCGCTCACCGCCGCCAGCGCGGCGAAGTCGTGCACGAGCTGCACCTCCAGCTCGGCCCGCGGGATGCGCCGCCCGTCCAGCCAGATCAGGGCAGTCGACTCGGCGAGCGAGATCCAGGAGCGGACGACCAGTTCCAGACGCGCGGGCGCGTCGGTGACGCCCAGGTGCGAAAGGATCTGGACATACGCGGCCTGCCGTACGGAGTCCACGAGCGCGTTCGTCGTGGAGGAGCCGACGGCCGGGCCGCCGCGCATCAGGGCCGAGAAACCGGGGCCGTGCTCGTCGACGAAGTCGAAGTAGCGGCGCATCACCCGCAGCAGCCGCGCGCCGAGCGGGCCCGTGCGGGGTTCCACGAACCGGGCCGCCAGATCGTCCGAGGCCCGCTTCAACGCGGCCTCGTACAGGCTGAGTTTGCCGGGGAAGTAGTGGTAGACCAGCGGGCGCGAGATGCCCGCGGCCGACGCTATCTCGTCGATGGAGACCTCGTCGGGCGAGCGGCGGCTGAACAGTTCGAGCGCGACGCCGATCAACTGCCGCCGCCGCTCCTCGACGCCCATCCTGCGGCGTACCCCGGTAGTCATACGAACACCTTACCGATCGAATCCGGCCTTGAACGGGCCGGACCGGGCATCGGTGTTCACAGGTCGAGCGGCGCGCGCGGCGTCAGCGCAGACCGCCGATCGTCCGCCCGCTCTTGAGCGTGCCCGTCAGCTCGGCCTGCGCGCCCTGCTCGGCCGCGGCCGTCAGCAGATTCCCGTCGGCGGAGCCGCTGATGCCGCCCGTCGCCCGGAGCGACCTCACGCCGCTGCTGCCCGCCGCGAGCAGATACCAGTGCCCGCCCTCCGACTTCCACAGCACCCCCGCCAGCACGTGCGGGTCGCGCTCGCCGCACGCCGGCACGTCCTGCGCCTTGGCCGCCACCGCGCCCTGCGCCCCGCCCGGCGTGCGGAACTGGGCCAGCACCCGGGCCCCGTCGCCGCGCCAGGTCTCGGCCCGGGTGCACACCCACGCGCCCGACCCCGTCGAGTCCGGAAGCGGCTGCGCCGCGAACTCCCAGGCGTTCACCGACCGCACGCCCTGCCCGCGCACCGAGCCCAGCGAGCAGGCGTACGGCGCCCAGGTGCGCAGCGCCTCGGCGCTCGACGCGTCCTTGACCGCGCCGGGGCGCCCCGTGGTCAGCCGGGCCGGCACCAGCTCGCCGAGGTCGGTCATCACGCGGGTGCCCGAACCGTCGGTCAGCTGGAGCACGTTCCAGGACGCGCAGGTGCCGGACTGCTGCGCGGGCGTGGCCAGGGGCGCGGTCACGCCGTCGGTGAGCGTCAGCTCCCTTGGGCCGGAGTCCGGGCTGCCGAGGTCCCGCCCGGCCGCGTCCGTCACCCAGGGCGCCGTCAGATAGCGGACATTGCCGTCGGCCCGGCCGAGGACCACCGCGTTCGCCTCGGCCCGTCCCGCGCCGTCGGTCCGCGCGAAGTCCAGGGCGGCGCCCGCCGTGCCGTCCTCCGGCTCGGCGTAGCGGACGATGCGCAGACCGTCGTGCAGGATCACCACCCGCGCGTTGTCGACGTCCCCCGCGTACAGCAGTTGCGGCGGGCCGGCCGGGCCACCGGTGGGGGTGCCCGGCGTCGCCGAGACCCCGACATCCTCACCCGGCCGGGCCCAGACGGCCAGGGCGCGGCGCAGCAGTTCCCGGTCGCCGGTGAGGTCGCCGCGGGCCGGCCACACCGAGAAGTCCGTGCGCGCGGAGGTCTGCCAGGCGGCGGGGGCGGCCTTCGTGAGCTTGCCGGGATCGAGCGCGGCCTCGGCCGCCGGATTCTGCGCGTACGGCGGGGCGGCGGCGCCGTCCGGACCCCAGCCGTCACCGGGCAGGCCGAGCAGCGCCCCGCACACCACCAGGGCCGCCCCGGCGACCAGCGCGGCCCTCGTGTGCTGCCGGCGCCGCATCAGGTCGGTCGGCCGGACCTGCAACGAGCAGGGGTCGAACTCGGGGGAGCCCAGCAGCGCGTACGGGCCGGGCACCGTGTCGGCCTCCCGCAGGGCGGCGTCCACGTCGGCGACCCCGGACGCCTTGAGCAACTGCCGTACGCCGTCGTCCGGGAGCCGTTCGAGGCCGCGCAGCACATATGCCGCCCGGCCCGGCCCGGTAAGCGCGGACAGCCGCTGCTCCAGGGCGAGTTCGTCGGCGCCGCCGGAGCGCGGGAAGAGCTTGAGCCCCCGCACCTGGGGCAGCAGCGGCGGAAACTGGGACAGCCTGGGCCACGCCCGCCGCCTGAGCGGGAGGCCCGCCTCCAGCGCCGTACGCAGGACCCGCAGCCGGACCAGGGCGTAGCCGGGGTCGATCCCGCGGCCGGTCGACTGGGCCGGGATCACCGGTGTCGCCGTCCGGTTCCTGGGCAGCGCGCGCTGGGTGAGGGCGTGCGCGGTCAGAAGGCGGCGGCTGCGGCCGAGACCCGGCGGCAGCACCAGATAGGCCAGCCGGGCCAGCCGCGGATAGTGCTCGACGAGCGCGGCCTCGGCCTGCTCGACGTCGACGACCGGGTCGGCCGAGGCGGAGGACGGTGCGGGGCGCGGGGCGACATCCTGTGGCTGCACGTTCAGCAGAACGAGCGAACGGGTGAATGGTCACCGTGGGACGCTCACCGGACGGCGGTCCCGGCTACTCCTCGGGTTCCACCAGCAGCCGCGCGTAGGCGGCCATCGACCGCTGGTAGCGCGGCAGATGGGGCGCCAGCGCGCCGAGCGCCAGCGCCAGCCCCTCGCGGTCGCGGCCCATGCCGGACAGGCAGAGCGCGAGCGTGGCGCGCACGGCGTCGTCCAGCTCGTCGGACGGCGCCACCAGCTCGGGCGACAGCAGCTTCACGCCCTCCTCCGGGTGCCCGGTGTTGCGCAGGGAACCGGCGAGCTGGATCTTGGCCCGGCGGCCCTTGTAGGCGCTGACCTCGCCGAGACCGCGCTCCAGCGCCTCGCGGTACAGGGGCACGGCCCGGTCGCTGTAACCCGTGGAGTCCCAGGCGCAGGCCCGCTCGAACAGGCCGAGGGGGCTGTCCGCGGGCAACTCGTCGGCGAGGGCGTCGATCACCGCGCGGAAGTCGGCGGCCTCGCCCTCGGCGTAGTCGTCGACCGCCGCCCACGCGGCGGCGACGTGGTCTTCCCAGTCCTGGTCCACGAGGCCACTCTCGCACGGGTGTCCTCGAAACGGCAGCGGGATTCCTGAGTACTTCGCCTCCCGCGCCCGTACCGATGACCAGAGCCCCTCGCCGGGGCTCCGTGCGGCATGTCGCCGGAACGGACCGGAGGAACACATGAGGCTGACCCGACCGATGCTCGCGCTGAGCGCCGCGGCGGCGGCGGTACTGGCGCTGACGGGCTGCGGATCCGACGACGACGGCGAGGCCGCCGTGCCACGGACGGCGACGGGCAGCCTCGAACACCTGGCCGCCGAGGCGAAGTGCGCGCCGAACATGCAGACCGACGCCGACACCATCCGGCAGGCCATCTGCAAGCAGGGCGACGAGAAGTACATCCTCGCCACCTTCTCCACCGACCGCGGCCAGCGCGAGTGGATCGACACGGCCAAGGACTACGGCGGTTACTACCTCGTCGGCCGCAAGTGGGTCGCCGTCGGCCACGAGGAGGTCGTGGCCGCCCTGCGCGGCCGGCTCGGCGGGACCCTGGAACAGGGCACGGTGCACGGCGGCGACGGGCACTCGGCCGGGCACGGCGGCCACGGCGGCTGACCGCCGCGGGACACGCGAAAGGGGCCGGTGGCGGAATCTCCGCCACCGGCCCCCCCTTTCCCGGGTTTCCGGGTTTCCGGGTAGGACCCCGGTGGGACTGCGGAACTACTGGCAGTCCTCACCGCGGTTGATGCAGTCGACCACCTCGTTCATCAGGTTCTCGTCCATGACGTTGATGAAGTCGTTGTGGTCGGTGATCGGCTTGTGCAGCTGCTCGGGGAAGCCGTCCACGGCGTACGGGTTCTGGACCTGGCCGTTCTCGATGACCGGGGCCGGCACGTCGTAGACCAGGCGGACCTGCAGCTGGGGGATGGCCCGGAAGCCGTTCGGGCAGCCGCCGTCCTCCTGCACGAAGGCCACGTGGTCGCGGTGGTTGGCGCTGTCGATGTTCTGGCCGTCCCAGCAGCTCTGGAAGTTGGAGGTGCGCACGACCTGACTGCCCTCGGGGCAGATCACGTACTTGTCGGTCACCTGCCTGTCCTCGAAGCCGGTGCAGCTGAACGAGCTGTTGGCGTTGTCGAGGCCGTTGGTGAAGGCCTTGGCGTCACCGGTGATGACGCGCAGGAACTTCGGCATCGCGACGACGTCGCCCTGCTTGTTGCCCGCGAACCTGATCTCCGCCTGGCTGGCCTTGAGGATCTTGCCGACGTTGCCCTCGGCGCCACCGCCCAGGTCGCCCGCGTCGAACTCCTCGGTGCCGTCCTGGAGACGGAGCACCGGCCAGTAGTAGGTGGACTTGTCACCCTGGTTCTGGCACGAGGTCTCGGCGCTCTCGAGATCGTCGTCGCTGGAGAAGGCGGTGTTGTTCTGGTTGCCGACGTAGTCGTGCGTGTGGTGCGCGCCGTTGTCGACACCCGGGGCCACGACCAGGTTGTCGCTGTTGAAGAGGTTGTTCTCGTTCACGCCGCAGACGGTGGTGAAGGAGCCCGTGGAGCCCCCGTCCCCGTTGGCGGCGAACCCGTTCTCCAGGTCCCGGGAGCCCGGCTGCACGTCGTTGATGTCGACGAAGTCGTCGGCGAACGGACCCGCGGCGCCATTGCCGTTGTCGCCCTGGCCGTTGTCGCCCTGACCGTCGCCGTTCTGGTCGTCCTGGCCGTTGTCGCCGTTGTTTCCGTCGTTCGGCCGGTCGGCCACCATCCCCTTGCACTTGGCGAAGCGGTCGAGCCCGCTCGGCGCGTCTCCGCCCACCCGCCGGATGTTGATCCCGATCCGGTCGAGGACGGCGCTGCGCTTGGACTGGAGCGGTCCGAGGATCGCGTTCTGGACGTAGCCCGCGTCACCGGACTGCGCCTGGCGGGTCGACGCGAGGCGCGCGTACGCCTCGGTGATCTGCTTGTCGAGGTTCGCCAACTCCTTGTCGACACCGGCGCGTGCCCCTCTGGGCACGTGCCGCAGTTTCTGGCCGACGTCCGGGCACTTGATCGTGGCGACCTGTGCGGCCGCGGACCTGGTCCGGTTGTGCGACGAGTCCGACTCGTGCGCCGAGGCGTAGAAGTTGGCCCACACCAGGCCGCCCCCGCCGACCGCCAGGGCCGCCGCCCCGGCTACGACCTTGGTGGCCAGCGGCGAACGTCGTTTTCTTGTGTTGCGTCCCATGGAACTCCTCTGACTTCCTTGCGGGGCATCGAGGGCGCCCGACAGGAGTGAAGCGGCTCCCATCCATACGGAGGCGGTCCCTGGGGTGTTCAGCCGCCGCGGAGATTCTTGGGTCCCGTGGGACGCGGGAGACCCCTCGACGGGTCAGTGGCCGTGGTCCAGATATGCCAGAACCGCCAGTACACGGCGGTTGTCGTCGTCCGAAACCTCAAGGCTCAACTTCGCGAAGATATTTGCCGTGTGTTTGGCGATCGCCCGCTCCGTGACGACGAGTCTGCCCGCGATGGCCGCGTTGGTGCGGCCCTGCGCCATCAGTTCCAGTACCTCCAGTTCGCGGGGGGTCAGCCGCTCCAGCGGACGGTCCTCCGCCGCCCGCCGGCTGAGCAGTTGCTGGATCACCTGGGGGTCCATCGCCGTACCGCCGGCCGCCACCCGCCGTACCGCGTCCACGAACTGCTCCGCGTCGAACACCCGGTCCTTGAGCAGATACCCCACCCCGCCGCTGCCGTCGGCCAGCAACTCGCGTGCGTACAACTGCTCCACGTGCTGGGACAGGACCAGGACCGGCAGTCCGGGCCGGTCGCGGCGGGCCGCCAGCGCGCACTGCAGGCCCTCGTCGGTGAGGGTGGGCGGCAGCCGTACGTCGACCACGGCGACGTTGGGCTCCAGTTCGGCCAGCGCCCGGGACAGCTCGGGACCGGTCTCGACGGCCGCGGCGATCTCGAAGTCGTGCGCTTCGAGGAGCCGGACCAGCCCGTCGCGCAGCAGGAACAGGTCTTCGGCTAGGACAACGCGCAAGGGATCTCCACGGTGACCACGGTGGGGCCGCCCGCGGGCGAGCCGACGGCCAGGACACCGTCGAATGTACCGAGCCGGCGTTCCACCCCGGCCAGGCCCGACCCCGCGCCGATCACCGCACCGCCCCTGCCGTCGTCGGTGACCCGCACGCGCAGTCTCCCGTCGTCGTGGTGCATGCCGACGCGGATCCGGTCGGCCCCGGAGTGCTTCACGGCGTTGGTGAGGATCTCGGCGACCGCGAAGTAGGCGGCCGACTCCACGGGCGCCTCGGCCCGGCCGGGCAGGTCCACGTCGACCTCGACGGGCACGGGCAGCCGCAGCGCCAGCGCCCGTACGGCGTCGCCCAGACCGCGTTCGGCGAGCACCGGCGGGTGGATGCCGCGCACCAGCTCGCGCAGCTCGGTCAGGGCCTCGGCGGAGGACCTGCGGGTCTGCGCGAGCAGTTCCCGGGCCTTGCGCGGGTCCTTCTCCAGCAGCGCCTCGATGGTGCCGAGGTCCATGCCCATGGCGACCAGCCGGGCCTGTGCCCCGTCGTGCAGGTCCCGCTCGATGCGGCGCAGCTCGGCGGCGGAGGTGTCGACGGCGTCCCGGCGGGTCTCGGTCAGGACGCGCACCCGCTCGGCGAGGACGCCCCGGTCGGAGCCGAGGACCGCGGCGGTGAGCCGGAAGTGGGCGCGCAGCAGCAGCGGGGAGAGCCAGAATGCGGCGAGCAGGAGCACGGCGCCCAGGCCGGCGGCGAAGAGGGCGGAGGTCTGGCCGGTGACCCTGACGAAGCCGTACCAGTACCCGTCGGGCAGCACCCGCCACAGTCCGGCCCCGATCGCGAAGCCCTCCAGCGGGTACAGCGGCAGGACGAAGGCCAGCAGCCCGGTGACGAAGCCCGCCGTCATGTCGACCGGCAGCCACAGGAAGTCCCGCCAGGTGGCCGGGTCGCCGAGCATGCCGAAGGCGCGCGCCCACGGACCGGCGCCCGGCGGCAGCGGCCGGTAGGTCCGCCGGACGCGCACCCCGCACCACTCGGCGGCCAGCAGCCGCCGCCAGTCCGCGAACGCCCGCACGCCCGTCAGCACCCACGGCGTGGTGACGATGCCGACCCCGACCGGGACGAGGGCGACCGAGACCAGGGTCAGGCAGAACCACAGGACCGAGCCGGGCAGGGAGATCAGGGCCAGCGCGATTCCCCGTAGGGCCGACAGCGCCACGCCTCGCGTCCGCGCGGTCCGGTCCTCGTTCTTCGCCCCGATGGTCATGCCGCCAGTCTCGCCGAGACCGGCGGCACCGGTCACGGGGCCGAGCCCCCGGCCGGGGGTGGTGTCGGATACACCCTCGCCCCGGCCCCGGGGCCCCGCCCCTGCGAGCGTCGGACGCTGCTCCGCCGGCGGCGGAGGTTCAGCGTCCCGTGGGCGGCGTGTACTTGTAGCCGACGCGCCGCACGGTCTGGATCGTCTGCCGGTGCTCCGCGCCGAGCTTGCGGCGCAGCCGGGCGACGTGCACGTCGACGGTGCGGCCGTCGCCCACATGGCCGTAGCCCCACACCGTGGTGACCAGCTGGTCGCGGGTGTGCACCCGGTGGGGGTGGGTGACGAGGTGGGCGAGCAGCTCGAACTCCAGGTAGGTCAGGTCGAGTTCGCGGCCGTCGACGGCGGCGGTGCGCCGCGCGGTGTCGATCCGGACGAGCGGGTTCTCGCCCTGGGCGCCGGCCGCGTCCCCGGCGTGCCGGGTGTCGTCGGCATCCTCGCGCGCCGGGTCGGGCACGCCCACCGGCGGGAACAGCGGCTGCTGGTCGGCCGGGACCAGCACCAGATAGCCGACCATCGGAGGCCGGCCGGGCAGCGCGGGCAGGGCGTGGGCGGGCGCGGGCAGCCAGGTGGCGCCCGGCGGCAGCAGGTCCGTGACATCCACCACCTCGTCCCGGTCGACGGCGCGCAGCCGGTGCCGGGGGCCGCCGGGTACGGGGAGGGCGGCGGGGGCGGGGGAGTCGAGGGGGACGGTGGACAGGGAACGGGTGGTCGCCATGAGACGTTAGCTCTTTCGCGCGAGAGGTTCGTCGGAAGGGGCGACGAGCGCGAGTTCGTGGTCGGGCGCGTCGCGGGACGTACGTCGTGCGCGCCGGCAGAAGGCCCGGGGTGGACGGCTTTCTAGCGGGCCGGCGCGGTCGTCGCGCGGCAACACACCCGGTCGAAGTCGTCGTGCTGACGGGAAGGCCAGAAGGGCTCAAGGTCACGGCGACCCGTCGCTGCGTACTTCCGGAAGCTGGCCATGGGCCCATTGAAGCAGACAGTCGCCCGGGACAGGAGACTCCTCTCACTGCGTGGACGCCGACTGGCGTGAAGTAGCCCTCGGCGGCGCCGCGGCGCGTGCCCCGCGGCGGCAGCGCGAAGGGGCGCCCACCGTCGTGGTGGGCGCCCCTTCGCGCGGGCCTCGGGCCGGAATCAGACCTGGCCGGCCTTCTCCAGCGCCGTGCAGCAGGTGTCGACGATCAGGCGGGTGACCACGTACGGGTCGACGTTGGCGTTCGGGCGGCGGTCCTCGATGTAGCCCTTGCCGTCCTTCTCGACCTGCCACGGGATGCGCACCGAGGCGCCGCGGTCGGAGACGCCGTAGGAGTACTCGTTCCACGGGGCGGTCTCGTGCAGGCCGGTGAGGCGGTCGTCGATGCCGGCGCCGTAGTTCTTGACGTGGTCGAGCGGCTTGGAGCCCTCGCCGAGCGACTCGGCCGCGGTGGTGATCGCGTCGTAGCCCTCGCGCATGGCCTTGGTGGAGAAGTTGGTGTGCGCGCCCGCGCCGTTCCAGTCGCCCTTGACCGGCTTGGGGTCGAGGGTGGCGGAGACCCCGAAGTCCTCGGCGGTGCGGTAGAGCAGCCAGCGGGCCACCCACAGCTGGTCGGAGACCTCCAGCGGCGACAGCGGGCCGACCTGGAACTCCCACTGGCCGGGCATGACCTCGGCGTTGATGCCGGAGATGCCCAGGCCCGCCGTCAGGCAGTTCTCCAGGTGCGCCTCGACGATCTCGCGGCCGAAGATCTCGTCCGAGCCGACCCCGCAGTAGTAGCCGCCCTGCGCGGCCGGGAAGCCGCCCTCGGGGAAGCCGAGCGGGCGGGTGCCCTTGAAGAAGGTGTACTCCTGCTCGATGCCGAAGAGCGGCTCCTGCGCGGCGAACCGCTCCACCAGGTCGGCCAGCGCGGCGCGCGTGTTGGAGGGGTGCGGGGCCATGTCCGTGTCCAGGACCTCGCACAGCACCAGGACGTCGTCGCCGCCGCGCAGCGGGTCGGGACAGGAGAAGACCGGCCTGAGCACGCAGTCCGAGGAGCTGCCCTCGGCCTGGTTGGTGGAGGAGCCGTCGAAGCCCCAGATCGGCAGGGCGTCCAGACCGGCGGGGGCAGCCGTGATGATCTTCGTCTTGGAACGGAGCTTGGCCGTCGGCTCGGTTCCGTCGATCCAGATGTACTCAGCCTTGAAGGTCACGGGGCCACATCCTTCGGGTGGGTCTGGGCGCACTTGCGGGTGCTGCGGCGTTGCGGCAGGGGAGTGCCGCGTCTACTGCCGTGCAGGGTGCCAACAGGCGATTTCCCGTCCATTGCCCATCTGTGAACCACGTGTTACCGGGACGCGGGTGACCCCCGTCCCCCCTTGGCGGGGACGGGGGTCACCTCGGCGACCTCCTCGACGGGTCGGGTGACTGAGCCTCACCCGACCTTCTCGATGACCGCCCGCCGGATCAGGAACTTGCCGGGCTCCCGGACCTGTTCGAACGCCTCGTTGTTGAGCAGGACACAGCTGCCCGAGACCGAGGTGACCTCGACCGTCGTGGACTGGTTGTTGTCGAGGTTGGTCACCTTGAGCCTGGTGCCCGCCGGGAACTGGTTGCTGGAGGCGGCGGGCGCTCCGGCCTCGCCGGAGAGGGTGACGGTGGAGCCGTTGCACACCTGCTCACCGGCCTGCGCGCCACCCCCGGCCTGGTCACCCGCCTGGTCACCGGCCTGCTGGCCGGCGTCCTGCCCCGCACCCTGGCCCGCTTCCCGACCGGCCTGCGCGCCGTCCTGCGGCGGCTGCGCGGCTGGAGAGTCCTGAGCCGACTCCCCGACCGTGCACCCGGACGCCTCCTGCTGGACCCCGATCTGCGCGATGACCGCCTCGCGGTTGGCGATCCTGGCCTCCGACTGAGCGTCGGGACTGGCCCGCTGCTCCTCGATGAACCGCTGGTTGTTGCCGAGCGCGGTGGCCAGCCCCTGGCAGACGGTCGAGTCCTGCGCGGACTTGGTCTGCGCGTTCTGGGTGCTCTGCGCGGCGTTCGAGGCGTTGGCCATCACGAAGGCCCCGCCGCCGGCCACCGTCGCGGCGGCGGCCAGCAGCGCGATCTTCTTCTTCGTGCCGAGCGTTCTCCTGCGCGACATGCGCGTCTCCTGAAGGGGTGGGGGGTACGTACGCCGCTCAGTACGGGAGGCCGAACGAAGTTGCTCAGCGGTCACGCCGATTCACGGAAGTAACCTGCGCCCCGGCACCCCCGGAACCTCTGTGGCCAGGGGCTTTTGTCAGTGGTGGGCGGTAAAATAGAAGCAGTGTTCGAGGGTGTCGCCGGGTGGTCCGGACGGCGCCCTGACCGCGACAGGAGGATGCCCGTGCCCGCTGCCGCACTGAAGCCGAAGCCCACCCAGTCCACCGCCGAGCGGCCCGTCCTGCTCGACCTGCCGTACGAACCCGTGGCGAAGACTGCGCTGCCCGCGGGCCGCCCCCGCGAGTGGTATGTCGCGCACAACCGCCGGCTCAAGGCGATGCGGCTGGCCATCGCCCTGCTCGACTCCGGCGTATACATGCCGAACCAGGCGCGCAACGAGAGGATCCGCGGCGCCGCCGAGACGATAGGCGTCCACCCGCCGTCGGACACGACGTGCCACATGGTGCGGGCGCTGATGCGGTACTCGCGCTGAGCGGTGACGCCGGGTGCCCGTGCTCCGCCTCGGGCACCCGGCGTCGCCCGCGCGGATCACAGCCCCGGCGCGCCCCACACCGGGAACCAGCGGCCCAGGTCGCTCTCGACCGGCAGCTCGTCGGCGAGTACCGCCCGCACCCGCAGTTCCAGCGCGTTGTCCCGCTGCTGCCGGTCGCCGGGCAGGGGTGCGAACGGGTAGAAGGTGCCGCGCTTGTAGAGATAGACCAGCGCGAGCCGCCGCCCCTCGTCGTCCTGGAAGCCGGCCAGGGAGCAGAGCAGCTGTGGGCCGAAGCCGCCCGCCTCCAGGGCGCTGTTCACCGCGTGCAGGTCGTTCACCAGGAGCGGCAGTTCGTCCGGGGCGCGGCGGGAGACCAGCCAGGAGTAGCCGTAGGAGTCGCGGCTCAGCTCCACCGGGGTCCGGTCGGCGTCCGCGTCCAGCAGGTCGCGGACCTCGCGGTGCGTCTGCTCGAAGGCGGCGCCCTCGACGGTCGCGAAGCACACCGCGCCCTGTCCGGTCGGCGTGAAGGAGGCCGCCGCCTCCAGGCCCACCGCCGCCGAGGGCAGCGCGAAGAGCCGGTCGAGATCGGGCGCCACGGGCTTGGAGCGGCCCAGCAGGATGTCCAGCAGACCCATGGGCTCAGGCCTTCCCCGGGGTCGGGGCCTCACCCAGTTCGGCGGAGATCCGGGCCAGCTGGTCGAGCCGCTGTTCCAGGCTGGGGTGGGTGGCGAAGAACCGGCTGAGACCGGGTTCGGCGCCGAGGGCGGGGGTGAAGTAGAAGGCGTTGAAGGCCTGGGCCGTGCGCAGGTCCTTGGTCGGGATCCGCGCGATGTCCCCGGTCACCTTGGTGAGCGCCGCCGCCAGCGCCGAGGGGCGCCCGGTGAGCAGCGCGGCGGCCCGGTCGGCCGCCAGCTCGCGGTACCGGGACAGCGCCCGGATCAGCAGGAAACTGATCGCGTACACGGCCGCGGAGACGCCCATCACGACCGCGAGGACCGCCACCGTGTTCTGGTCCCGCCGCCCGCCGAAGAGCTGCGAGTAGAAGGCGAACCGCACGATCAGCCCCGCGATCACGCCCAGGAACGACGCGATGGTGATCACCGCGACATCCTTGTGCGCCACGTGCGACATCTCGTGCGCGAGCACACCCTCCAGCTCGGCGGGCTCCAGCCGCCGCAGCAGCCCGGTGGTGACGCAGACCACGGCGTTGTCCGGATTGCGGCCGGTCGCGAACGCGTTCGGCATCTCCAGGTCCGACACCGCGACCACCGGCTTCGGCATGTCGGCCATCGCGGCCAGCCGGTCGACGACCCCGTGCAGCTCCGGGTACTCGTCGCGCTCCACGACCCGGCCGCGCATCGCGAACAGCGCGATCCGGTCGGAGAACCAGTACTGCGCACCGAGCACCAGCGCCACGATCACCACGACCAGCACCCAGGACTTCATCAGGGCGATCAGCGCGGCGATGAATCCCACGTACAGCAGGCCCAGCAGGAACAGCGTGATCCCCATGCGTACGGTCAACCGCCGGTCGCTCCGGAAGCGGCTCTGCATCTGCATCACCTCTCAGTCGGGGCACTCGCCCCGCTGTCCAGTGTGCACCCGGAGCCTGTGTGTCCGGGCGGGTCCGGGCGGTCTAGGCGGGTGCGCGGAAGTTGAGGTAACCGAGCAGGAGGATCACCGCGGCCATGCCGCCGAGCACCACGGCCGTGGACACCCACGACGACCTGCGGCGCCCGGAGCGCACGTGCTCGGGGTCGGGCCGGAAGGGAACCGGCCCGGGTGGGTTCTCCTTCCAGCGTGCGGCGAGCATGCGGGCGCGGGCGGAGGGTTCCTTGTGCTCGGCCCCGTCCGCCCACCGGATGTCGAACTCGCGCTCCTCGTCGTCACGCTCCGGCATCTTCGGCACTCTCCCTCCTGTCTCGGACACTCGAACAACCGTGTTTGTCCCCTTCCCTTTCCCTATGATCCCGGCCCGGATTCGTCCTGTGAAGTGTCCTCGGCCACACGACGGCGCCCCCGCCCCCTGACAGCGGGGACGGGGGCGCCGGACGGCTCGGGCGTCGATCACACGTCGAAGTACATCTCGAACTCGTGCGGGTGCGGACGCAGCTGGAGCGGCGCGATCTCGTTGGCGCGCTTGAAGTCGATCCACGTCTCGATCAGGTCCGGCGTGAAGACGTCGCCCTGGAGGAGGAACTCGTGGTCGGACTCCAGGCGGTCGAGGACGGCGCCGAGCGAGGTCGGGACCTGCGCCACGTTCGCGTGCTCCTCGGGAGCCAGCTCGTAGAGGTCCTTGTCGATCGGCTCGGCCGGCTCGATCTTGTTCTTGATGCCGTCCAGACCCGCGAGCAGCAGCGCGGAGAACGCCAGGTACGGGTTGCCGGAGGAGTCCGGGGCGCGGAACTCGACGCGCTTGGCCTTCGGGTTCGAGCCGGTGATCGGGATACGCATCGCGGCGGAGCGGTTGCGCTGCGAGTACACCAGGTTGATCGGCGCCTCGAAGCCCGGCACCAGGCGGTGGTAGGAGTTCACCGTCGGGTTGGTGAAGGCCAGCAGCGACGGGGCGTGCCGCAGCACGCCGCCGATGTAGTAGCGGGCGGTGTCCGACAGGCCCGCGTAGCCCTGCTCGTCGTAGAAGAGCGGCTCGCCGCCCGCCCACAGCGACTGGTGGACGTGCATGCCCGAGCCGTTGTCACCGAAGATCGGCTTCGGCATGAAGGTGGCCGTCTTGCCGTTCTTCCACGCCACGTTCTTCACGATGTACTTGAAGAGCTGGAGGTCGTCGGCGGCGGCGAGCAGCGTGTTGAACTTGTAGTTGATCTCCGCCTGGCCCGCGGTGCCCACCTCGTGGTGCTGGCGCTCGACCTTCAGGCCGGACCGCTCCAGTTCGAGGGAGATCTCGGCGCGCAGGTCGGCGAAGTGGTCGACCGGCGGGACCGGGAAGTAGCCGCCCTTGTAGCGGACCTTGTAGCCGCGGTTGTCCTCCAGGGCGCCGGTGTTCCAGGCGCCGGCCTCGGAGTCGATGTGGTAGAAGGACTCGTTCGCGCTGGTGGCGAAGCGGACGGAGTCGAAGACGTAGAACTCCGCCTCCGGACCGAAGTACGCGGTGTCGGCGACCCCGGTGGACGCCAGGTAGGCCTCGGCCTTCTTCGCCACGTTCCGCGGGTCGCGGGAGTACTGCTCGCCCGTGATCGGGTCGTGGATGAAGAAGTTGATGTTGACGGTCTTGTCCCGGCGGAACGGGTCGAGGCGCGCGGTGGACAGGTCGGGGCGCAGGGCCATGTCCGACTCGTGGATGGCCTGGAAGCCGCGGATCGAGGA
Organism: Streptomyces sp. SL06; assembly: GCF_058244745.1. Taxonomy (NCBI): domain Bacteria; kingdom Bacillati; phylum Actinomycetota; class Actinomycetes; order Kitasatosporales; family Streptomycetaceae; genus Streptomyces; species Streptomyces sp. SL06. The sequence continues at coordinate 5,242,728 of NZ_JBSYOT010000002.1, forward strand.
TCCGTCGAAGGCCTGCTCGTCGTCGGGGTCGAACGCCTCGGCGGGCAACGTGAAGTGCTGCATGACGCCCGGCAGGTCGCAGAACCGGACGTCGACGAACTTGACGTCCTCGTCCGCGATGAACTTCTTGGCCTCGTCGGCGTTCTGGAACATCAAGCTCCTCCTACTCCCGACCGTCGTGCCGGGGTGGTTATCGTTCGTGCGGCCAGTGCGGGTGGCACACGCTTCGTCGACCCTAGGGACGGGTGATTTCTCGGGCGTGACCCGTTTGTTTCACAGAAGTTAACCGGCTTCATTCCAGCCTAGGCCTCATCCGGGCCCGCCACACCCGGCCGTACGCCGCCGCGGCCACCCTCCGTCCGCCGGTCAGGTACGGGCGCAGTACCGTGGTCGGGTGGACAACAGGCAAGCAATCGGATCGTGGCTCTCCGGGCCGCGCGCGGCCATCGAGGAGGCCGGCGCCGATCTCGGACACCGGGGCGAGCAGCTCGGTCTGCCCGCCCGGGGACCGGGTTCGATCGCCCGTCCGGGCCGGCGGATCGCCGCCCTGGCCGTCGACTGGGCCCTGTGCCTCTTGATCGCATACGGCCTGCTCACGGACGGCTACGGCCAGGCGACCGGCAACTGGGCCCTGCTGATCTTCCTCGTGCTGAGCGTACTGACCGTCGGCACGGTCGGCTTCACCCCGGGCAAGCGCCTGCTCGGCCTGCGGGTGGTGGACCTGGCCACCGGCCGCCCCAGCCCGTCCCGCGCCCTGTTGCGCTCGGTCCTGCTGTGCCTCGCCCTCCCGGCGCTGATCTGGGACCGCGACGGCCGGGGCCTGCACGACCGGGTGGCGCGCACCGTCGAAGTACGGGTCTGACGCGGCGGCGCGCACGGCGCGGCGCACGGCGAAGAAAGTACGGCATACGGCGAACGGCGCCCGGAGTGATCCGGGCGCCCTTCGCCGTACCGCTGCCGGAGTCCGGTCAGCGCTGTCTGGGGTTGCCGCCCCTGGGCATCCGCATGCCCTTCGGCATCGGGCCCTTGGGCAGCGGCATGTTGCTCATCAGGTCGCCCAGGGCGCGCAGCCGGTCGTTGGTCACGGTGACCTGCGGGCCGCTCAGGACGCGGGGGAGCTTGAGCATGGTCGTGCGCAGCTTCTTCAGCTCGACCCGGCCCTCGCCGGTGCCCACGATCAGATCGTGGACGGGCACGTCGGCGACGATGCGGTTCATCTTCCGCTTCTCGGCCGCGAGCAGGGACTTCACCCGGTTCGGGTTGCCCTCCGCGACCAGCACGATGCCGGCCTTGCCGACCGCGCGGTGCACCACGTCCTGGCTGCGGTTCATCGCCACCGCCGGGGTCGTCGACCAGCCGCGGCCGATGTTGTCCAGCACGGCCGCCGCCGCGCCCGGCTGGCCCTCCATCTGCCCGAAGGCCGCCCGCTCGGCCCGGCGCCCGAAGACGATCGCCGTCGCGAGGAAGGCGAGCAGCAGGCCCAGGATGCCGAGATAGATGGGGTGACCGACCAAGAAACCGATCGCGAGGAGGACACCGAAGACGACGATGCCGACACCCGCGAGTACAAGACCGATCTTCTTGTCGGCCTTGCGGGTCATCTTGTAGGTCAGAGCGATCTGCTTCAGTCGCCCGGGATTCGCAGCGTCCGCTGCAGGTTCCTTCCTCGCCATGGCACGAAGTCTACGTGCCCCCGAAAGCGCCGACGACGGCAGTGTCCGGCGCGGGCGGGCGCGGGGGAGAACAGGGTGGGCGGGCGCGGGGGAGAACGGGGTGGGTCAGGGGCGGCCGGCGACGGACTGCCGCAGCACGCGCTCCGTCTCGATCCGGTCCCTGGCGCGGCGGCGGTCCTCCAGCACGGAGTTCCAGGCGTTGCGCCGGGCGGTGCGCTGGCCGCTGCTCATCAGCAGTGACTCGACGGCCCGCAGCGCGGTGGTGAACGAGGGAATGGCGGTGGCGCGGACGGGCGCTGCCTGCATCGTGGAGGTCCCCCCTCGGTACGGCTCCGGGTACGGAGACGGGTGTACGTGGCGTGATTCCAGGGTCACTGTTCGGTGTTACCAGGGCGTGACCCGCCGGTCAAACGGACATGAAGCCGCGATGCCGGCGCCCGGAACGGCGTCGCGACCCCGACCGGTGTCCTCATCTGCGAGGACGGTCGGGGCCGCGGCGCACCGGCCACTACTGGCCAGTAGGTTCTTGTGCGTGAATTCACACGGTGGTGGGAGCGGCCGGGGTGCGGCGCTGTTCCATCGCCATCCCGTAGAGCCGTCCGGCGCGGTAGGAGGACCGCACCAGCGGGCCCGACATCACACCGGAGAAGCCGATCCGCTCGGCCTCCTCCTTCAGCTCCACGAACTCCTGCGGCTTGACCCAGCGCTCCACGGGGTGGTGGCGCACGGAGGGGCGCAGGTACTGCGTGATGGTGATCAGCTCGCAGCCGGCCTCGTGCAGCTGCCGCAGCGCCTCGCTGATCTCCTCGCGGGTCTCGCCCATGCCGAGGATCAGGTTGGACTTGGTGACCAGGCCGTAGTCGCGGGCCTCGGTGATGACCTTGAGGGAACGGTCGTAGCGGAAGCCGGGGCGGATGCGCTTGAAGATCCGGGGGACGGTCTCGACATTGTGCGCGAAGACCTCGGGGCGGGAGGCGAAGACCTCCTGGAGGAGTTCGGGCACCGCGTTGAAGTCCGGGGCGAGCAGCTCGACCTTGGTGCGGCCGGCCTCGCGCTCCGCGGTCTGCTGGTGGATCTGGCGCACCGTCTCGGCGTACAGCCAGGCACCGCCGTCCGGCAGGTCGTCGCGGGCGACGCCGGTGATGGTGGCGTAGTTCAGGTCCATGGTGACCACGGACTCGCCGACGCGGCGCGGCTCGTCGCGGTCGAGCGCCTCGGGCCTGCCGGTGTCGATCTGGCAGAAGTCGCAGCGCCGGGTGCACTGGTCGCCGCCGATGAGGAAGGTCGCCTCGCGGTCCTCCCAGCATTCGTAGATGTTGGGGCAGCCGGCTTCCTGGCAGACCGTGTGCAGGCCCTCGCTCTTCACGAGGTTCTGCATCTTGGTGTATTCGGGGCCCATTTTCGCCCGGGTCTTGATCCACTCGGGCTTGCGCTCGATGGGGGTCTGGCTGTTGCGGACCTCCAGGCGCAGCATCTTGCGTCCGTCGGGTGCGACTGCGGACACGACCGGCTCCCTAGCGTTTGATTCTTCGGCGTTGTTCAGGGTACGCCCGTTGATTTGTCGGTCGGCGTCGGCGCTGGCCTTGCTGAGGGGCCCCAGGAGAACGGCCTCGGTGAACGGCCTCGTCCTCAGACGCCGGACGGGCTGAGGGGGGCCGGCGATTTCTCGATCGGCCTCGGCTTCGGCTCCGCGTTCTCCAGGACCTCGCGCAGATGGCGTTCCGCCACCGGGAGCACCTCCTCGATGCTCACGTCGCGGCCGAGTTCGTTCGCCAGGGAGGCGACGCCCGCGTCGCGGATGCCGCACGGGATGATCCTGTCGAACCACTTGTTGTCGGGGTTCACGTTCAGCGCGAAGCCGTGCATGGTGACGCCCTTGGCGACGCGGATGCCGATCGCGGCGATCTTGCGGTCCTCGCGGCGCTGGCCCGCGTTGGAGGGCGCGTACTCGGGGCCGTTCAGCCGGGGGTCGAACTCGGGGTCGGCCGACCGGGGGTCGAAGTCCAGGGAGAGGCCGCCGAGGTCCGGGGTGCGCGCCGCCCGCTGCCTGGGCTCACCGAGGACCCAGACGCCGCTGCGGCCCTCCACCCGGCTGGTGGCGAGGCCGAACTCCGCGCAGGTGCGGATCAGGGCCTCCTCCAGCCGCCGTACGTGCGCCACCACGTCCACGGGGCGCGGGAGCTTCTGGATCGGGTAGCCCACGAGCTGCCCCGGTCCGTGCCAGGTGATCTTGCCGCCGCGGTCCACGTCGACGACCGGCGTGCCGTCCAGCGGCCGCTCGCTGTCCTCGGTGCGCCGGCCGGCGGTGTAGACCGGCGGGTGTTCGAGGAGCAGCACGGTGTCGGGGACCTCGTCGGCGAACCGCGCGGCGTGCACCCGGCGCTGCTCGTCCCACGCCTCCTGGTACTCGACGCGTTCGGCACCGAACCCCATCCGGACGAACCGCAGCTCACTCACGGCAAGTGCCTCCCTGGAAGGTCGTCGGGCACGAACCGTGCCCCCGCCACTGTACGACCGCCCCCTCGCCGTCAGCCGGGCGGGCAATCCTCACACGATCGGATGAATGCCGGTCGAAGTGTGCGACCCGCCGTTTACTCTCCGCTACATTCGCGCCGTTCACGAGGCCATAAGGACTGCTCACAGGGCTCCGGGCACATTCGAACGGCCCGGAAGGCAGGAGACCGCACCGCACCATGACGGAACGACCCGCGCAGCGCACCCCCAACCGCCAGCTCGCCGCGCTCATCGCCGAAGCGGGGTTCTCCAACGCGGGTCTCGCTCGTCGCGTCGACCAGCTCGGACTCGAACACGGCCTGGACCTGAGATACGACAAGACCTCCGTCACCCGGTGGCTGCGCGGCCAGCAGCCCCGCGGCACCACCCCGGCCCTGATCGCCGAGGTCTTCACCCGGCGCCTGGGCCGCCGGCTCACCGCGCAGGACCTCGGCCTGGACGCCTGCGCGCCCGTCTACGCGGGGCTGGAGTTCGCCGCCAGCCCGGACGAGGCCGTCGACATCGTCGGCGGGCTGTGGCGCAAGGACTCCGGCAGCCACGCCGAACTGCGGAAGATCGCCTTCACCCCGGCGGGGCTCGTCGTCCCCAGCCGGGACTGGCTGATCGGCCGCGCCGACGAGCGGGTGGCCCGCGCCGAGGTGCCCGTCCGCATCCCCGCACAGGGACGCCCGGCCGGCCCGCGGGGCCCCGTCCCGCTCGACCCCTCGCGGCGCCGGGCCCCGGCCGAGCGCGCCCTCGGCCAGAAGGTGACCGGCGGCGACCTCGCCGCCCTGCGCTCGGTCGGCGAACTCTTCCGCGGCCTGGACGACCGCTACGGCGGCGGGCACGCGCGCCAGGCCCTCGTGCGCTACCTGGAGCACGAGCTGGAGCCGATGCTGCGCGGCACCTACGGCGAGCAGGCCGGCCGCCGGCTGTTCGGCGCCGCCGCCGACCTCACCCGGCTCGCGGGCTGGACCTCGTACGACATCGCCGCGCACGGCCTCGCCCAGCGCTACTTCGTCCAGGCGTTGCGCCTGTCGCAGGCGGCGGGGGACCGGACGTACGGCTCGTACGTGCTGGTCACCATGAGCCGCCAGGCCGTCTACCTGGGCCACGGACGCGAGGCCGTACAGCTCGCGCGGGTGGCCCAGCAGGGCGTGGGCACCTCGGCGCCGCCGGTCGTGCAGGCGCTGCTGCACGCGGCCGAGGCGCGGGCGCACGGCGTCCTCGGCGAGGTGCGGGCGTGCACCGCGGCGCTGGTACGGTCCGAACGCGCGCTGGAGACCGCCCGGCCGGGCGACGAGGTGCCGCACTGGGCGCGCTTCTTCGACGAGGCGCAGCTCGCCGACGAGTTCGGCCACTGCCACCGCGACCTCCAGCAGTTCCGCGCCGCCGCCCAGCACGCGGAACGCTCGCTGCAACTGCGCGCCCCCGTCTACGCCCGCAGCCGCCTCTTCTGCCGGGTGGTCCTCGCCACCGCCCGCCTCGGCCTCGGCGAACTCGACCAGGCCTGCCAACTGGCCGCCGAGGCGGCCGCCCAGGCGGCGGAGATGCGCTCGGTGCGCGCGGCGGAGTATGTCCGCGAATTCGAACGCCGCCTGGAGCCGTACAAGGACGCGGCTCCCGTACGGGGGTACCGGGACAAGGTGGCGGCGCTGGGGTAGCGGCCGGGTGCTAGGCCGCCCGAGCTGTCGCCACCGGCTCCGCCTCGTGCATCGGGCGTCCCGCCCCCAGGTCCCGCAGGATCGCCGCCGAGGCCCGGTGGCCCGAGTGCAGGGCGCCCTGGGCGGTGCTGGTGTCGCGGTGGTCGCCGCACACGTACAGGCCGGCCAGGAGGCGTACCGGGCGGCGCAGGTCGTGCGGGGGGCGCATGGCCGGGACCGCTTCGGGGGTGTGGTGCACGGCCAGGGTCTCCCAGCGGGTGGTCGGGGTGCCGTAGAGGCGGGTCAGATGGATGCGTACGGCGGTGTCGACATCGGGCGGGGGAGGGCCGAGGACCGTCGAGGAAACGAGGGCGCGGCCGGCCGGGGCGCGGGAGGGGTCCACGTGGCTGACCACCGCCGTGTGGGCGACCGGGCCGCCGCGGTCCGCGTCGAGCAGCAGGGCCGCGCCGGTCGTCGGCGGTTCGTCGGTCGTGTGGTGCACCACCGTCACCGGGTGGAACTCCGGCACCCTGAGCCCCGGCAGCAGCTCGGCCGCCGCGCGGGCGCCGGTCGCCACCAGGACCGCGCGGCAGCGGATGACACCGTGCTCCGCGGTGGTCACCGAGTTGGTGGCGACCGAGGTGACCCGGACCCCGGTGTGCACCGTGCCCGGCGGCAGCGCACGCGCCAGTCGCTCGGGCAGGGCCCCCGCACCGCCCTCCGGCAGCGCCAGCCGCCCCGCCGCGAACGCCCGCAGCGCGAGGTCCGCGCACCGGCTGGAGGTCGTGAGGTCCGGGTCGCACAGCAGGGCGGCGAGCAGCGGACGCAGGAAGCCGTCGATCGTGCGGGCCGGCAGCCCGCGGGCCGCGAGCGCCTGGGCGGCCGGCAACTCGGGCCGGGCCAGCCAGCCGTTCGGCCGAGGCGCCGGCGAGCCGGGTCAGCGCCGCGCCGAGCCTGGCCTGGTCCACGGCGGTGCCGAGCGGGGCCCCCGCGCGAGGGCGCGGCACGGCGCCGGGCCGCCCAAAGACGCCGGGGGCGCTCGTCGAGCGCCGGGGCACGGGCATCGAGCGGGGGGCGTTCGCGAGGGCGCGTACCGCATGGAGTGCGCCCCTCGCGCCCCGCATGCCCGCCGGGGTGCCCGCCCGGTGGTGACGGCCCTCGCTGTGCAGCAGTACCCCGGGTGCGAACGGCAGCAGCGCGAGGCCGTCGAGCCCGGGGGTGCGGCGCAGTTCGGGATACGCCGTGGACAGCAGCTGTCCGATCCTGTCGAGCCGGAAGCCGCCGGCCTTCTCCGTCGCCATCCTGCCGCCCACCGCGTGGGCGGCCTCCAGGACCGTGGTCGTCACTCCTGCGCCGGTCAGCCGGTGCGCCGCCGCGAGTCCGGCGATCCCGGCCCCCACGACGACGACATCCGCGTGGTACGCGGGCTCAAGCACGTGCCCCTCCTCGAGGTTGCGCGGCCGCTGGGGACGTCCTGCCCCCAACCCGCTTGAGGGATACCCGAGTTCGAGACGAGGCTAGGGTCCGCGGCGGTCGCTGGGAGTCGCGCGGAGACAGGGCACGGTCGCACGGCGGTCGCATACGGGAGCAGGGCGGTCGCCAGGCGGCAGGAGGGCGGCCGGGAAGCGCCGGAAAGAGCGTGAACCGATCAGCGGGCTCCCGCCGTCCGCCCCCGTCTCACAGCGCCGCCCGGATCGCCCCGTCGATCTCCGGGAACGCGAAGCGGAAACCCGACTCCAGCAGACGGGCCGGGAGGACGCGGGCGCTGCCCAGGACGTCACCGGCCATCTCGCCCAGCACGGCGCGCAGGACCGGCGCCGGCACCGCGAACGGCGTGGGGCGGTGCAGCACCCGGCCCATGGCCGTGGTGACCTCGCGGTTGGTCGCCGGGCGCGGGGCGGTCAGGTTGAACGGGCCGGACAGGTCCGCGCGGTCCAGGAGGTGCCGGATCGCCGCCACCTCGTCGTGCAGCGCCACGAAGGACCAGTACTGCGACCCGTCGCCCAGCCGTCCGCCGAGCCCCGCCCGGAAGAGCGGGAAGAGCCGGCCCCAGGCCCCGCCCCGGCGCGCCACGACCAGCCCGGTGCGCACGAACACCGTCCGTACGCCCGCCTCCCGCGCGGGGGCCGCGGCGGCCTCCCACTCCACGCACAGGGACGGCAGGAAGCCCTCTCCCGCGGGCGCGCTCTCGTCCACGGCCCGGTCGCCGGTCTCCCCGTAGAAGCCGATCGCGCTGCCGTTCACGAACACCCGCGGCGGCCGTTCCAGCGAGGCGGCGGCCCGTGCGAGCGCCGTCGTGCCGCGCACCCGGCTGTCGCGCACGCGCGCCTTGTACGCGTCGCTCCAGCGGCGGTCGCCCACCCCGGCGCCGGCCAGGTTGACCACGGCGTCGCACCCGGTGAGCCCGGCCGCGTCCACCCGCCCGTTCTCCGGATCCCAGCGGACCTCGTCCGCGCCCCCGGGCGCGTGCCGCACCAGGCGCACCACCTCGTGTCCGTCCGCGGTCAGGGACCGCACCAGTGCGCTGCCGATGACACCCGACGCGCCGGCCACCGCGATGCGGGAACGTTCCAAGTCCATGCGCCCATCCTGCCGGGTGGCCCCGGGAAAACCCCGGACCCGCCGGCGCGCCCGCGCCGTACAGTGATCGCCATGTCAGTTCCGCACATACGCCGCGCCAGGTCCGAGGACGAGGTACCGCTGCGCCGGATCGACCGGGACGCCTGGTCCCATCTGCACGCCGTCTCGCCCCCGCCGGGACCGGACGAGCCCTTCTTCCGCGAACACTCGGGCCCCGCCGACCACTTCGTCGCCGAACTCGACGGCGCCGTCGTCGGCTACGTCCGCCTCGGCTTCCCCACGGAACTGGCCTCCAACGCCCATGTGCGCCAGATCCGCGGCCTCGCCGTCGCCGAAGCGGCCCGCGGGCACGGAGCGGGCCGCGCCCTGGTCCGCGCCGCCGTCGCCGAGGCCCGCCGCCTGGGCGCCCGGCGCATCACCCTGCGGGTCCTCGGCCACAACACCGCGGCGCGCAAGCTCTACGAGGCCGAGGGCTTCGTCGTCGAGGGCGTGCAGCCGGAGGAGTTCCTGCTCGGCGACGAGTATGCCGACGACGTGCTGATGGGACTGCCGCTGACCGCGCCGGGGGCCCCCGCCGGGCCGGTCCTCACGCCGTGACCGGCCTGCCCGTGTCCACCGCCTGCGTCGCGTTCGCGGCGCGCCGCGCGTCGGGGGCCACCTCGGCCGCCGTCAGCACGTAGCCGGTCTCGGCGTCGGAGGTGGAACGGGCGAACACCACGCCGTACACCCGGCCGTCGGTGGTCAGCAGCGGTCCGCCCGAGTTGCCGGGGCGGACCGTGGAGCGGATCGAGTAGATCTCCCGGGTGACATTGGCGTCGCCGTAGATGTTCTGCCCGGTCGCCCGGACCCGGTCCGCAACCGTCGCCGCCCGCAGGTCCAGGTCGCCGTCCTGCGGATAGCCCGCGACCACCGCCGCGTCGCCGCGCCCGGCGTCCTCGTCGAACTCCAGGACCGGTGCGCGGAGGTCCGGGACGTACAGCACGGCCACGTCCTTGCCCGGGTCGAACAGCACCACCCGCGCCCGGTACGCCGGTCCCACCCCGCCGACCCGCACGCTTGGCTCGTCGATGCCGGCCACCACGTGGGCGTTGGTCATCACGTGCTCCCGCGCGTACACGAAGCCGCTGCCCTCGCGGCCCTGGGCGCCGGCGACGCCCTCCACCTTCACCGTGCTGAGCTTGGCCGCCCTGGTGGCCGCCGCCGTGACGCTGTCCCCGGCGGGCTCCGCGACCTTCGCCGTCGACTCGTTCTCGAACGGGTTGAAGACCTGCGGGAAGCCGGCCTCGGTCAGCGCGGAGGTGGCCCGCGAGAACCACGCCGGGGTGGTGTCCGGCATCGCCCGCTGCACCGCGCCCAGCACCGTCGAGTCCCGGATCGCCGTGGTGAGCAGCGTGGACGAGGACGCCGCCAGGACGCTCGCGGCGACCCACGCCACGATCAGCGCCGCCGCCGCGTTGGCCGCCGCACCGCCGGCCCCGTCGGCCACCCTGAGCGGTCCGGAGTCCAGCTCCCGGCGCAGCCGCAGCGCGGGCCGGCCCGCCAGCTCGTGGCCCACGACCGCGGGCAGCAGCACCGTGACCACCGCGGTCACCGTCGCCGTCGTCGAGCCCGGCGTCACCAGATCCATCACCCACGGCAGGACCCACACGCCGAGCGCCGCGCCGCCCACGAAACCGGCCAGCGAGACACAGCCGGCCACCAGCCCGCGCCGGTAGCCGGACGCCGCGTAGGCCAGGGCCACCAGCACCAGCAGGATGTCGAGCAGGTCCACGCGAGCCGCCTTCCCAGTACGTGCCGGACCGACCTGGTGATCGGTCCGGGGCGCGCGGCTGTCCGAAAAGCGGCCACCCGTGCGAGCGAGCGAGTGTGTGCGGTCATACCGGAAACGTCGTGGACCGGGGGGATGGTTCCACCGGCTGGCACAGCACACCTCGCGGACGGACCGGATCCACCGGACAGTGGAACCATGCGTGTCTTCCGAAGACCGCGCGGAGCCCGCAAACGGCACGCGATCTCCACCCCGGACACCCCCACCTCCCCGGCCACCGCCCGGGACCCTGATGACGCCGGGGATCCCGGTGACGCCGGGGAGCCTGGTGACGCCGGGGAGCCTGGTGACGCCGGGGATTCCGGTGCTGCTCGAAAGCCCGGGGACGCGCGCACATCCGGGGGCGCCCGGGAAGCTGGTGACGCGCGGGACCCTGGTGCTGCTCGGCAGCCCGGTGACGCGCGGGAAGCCGATGCTGCCCCGGAGCCCGGCGGCGTCCGGGACCGTGGTGCCGCCCGCCCACCCGGCACCGCCCGGGAGCCCGGTGCTGCCCAGGTACCTGGGGACGCCAGTGCATCCGGGAACGCGCAGGAGCCCCGTGACGCCCGGGGGCCCGATGATGCCCGTACGGCCGGTGGCTCCCAGGGGCCTGGTGATGCCCGTACGTCCGGTGGTGCCCGGGAAGCTGGTGACCCGCGGCGCGCGGCCCCGGAGGCGGACGACGCTCGTACGTCCGGTGGTGGTCGGGCATCTGGTGGCGTCCGGGAGTCTGGTGAGGCCCGCGCGCTTGGTGCTGCCGGGGAGGCCGGTGGTGCTCAGGCATCTGGTGGCGCCCGCACGTCCGGCGACTCCCCGGTAGCTGGTGGCGCCCGCGCATCCGGTGGCGCCCGGGACCCTGGTGGCGTCCGGGACCCTGGTGAGGCCCGCGCACCCGGTGCCGCCCGGGAGGCCGGTGGCGCCCAGGCCCCTGGTGGCGCCCGCACGGCCGGTGCCACCGGGGAACCCGGTGGTGCCCGCACGGCCGGATCCGGTGGCGGGCGGATGGTGGGGGCGGTGCGGGGTTTGCTCGGGGTGTTTCCCGGGCTGGCCGCCGTCGCCGCGCTCGTTCTGTGCGCGAACGGTGTCGAGCGGGCAGCGGCCTCGCACGCGGACCCGGTCGCCGCCGCCGACCGGCACGCCGCGCCGCGGCCGGCCATCGTGCCCCGGTCGGCCTGGCTGGGCGACGCCGCCCGCGCCCAGCCGTCCCCGCGCTACGACGACGAGGTCCGCGCGGTCTTCGTCCACCACACCGACACCCCGAACGGCTACGACTGCGCCGACGTGCCGGACATCCTGCGCGGCGTGTACTCCGGCCAGACCGGCGCCCGGGACTGGGACGACATCGGCTACAACTTCGTCGTCGACCGCTGCGGCACCATCTACGAGGGCCGGGCCGGCGGCATCGACCGCCCCGTCACCGGCGCCCACACCCAGGGCTTCAACCACCGCACCACCGGCATCGCCGCCCTCGGCACCTTCACCGAGGGAGTACCCGTGCCCGACGCGCTGACCGACGCGATCGCCGCGCTGGCCGCCTGGAAACTCGGCCCGACCGACACCGACCCGCGCGCGAAGGTCGGCCTGGTCTCCAGCAACGGCCTCAGCCGGTACGCGGCCGGCGCCACCGTGGCCCTGCCCGCCGTCGCGGGCCACAACGACGGCTACCAGACCAGTTGCCCGGGTGAGGCCCTCACCGCCCGCCTCGCGGACATCCGACAGACGGCGGCCCGACTCCAGGGCCGAACCGACTGACGCACGGAAACGGGCCGGACACGCCGGTCCCGGCTCGGCCCAGGCCGCTGCGAGATCGTGGTGCAGGCGGTGCAACCGCGGCGCCGACGGCCGCCATGGTGTCGCGCACGTTGCCCATCTTCCCGAAGGCCCTGGCCCGGGACGGGCCTACGCCGCCCCGCGCTGCTCCAGCAGCAGCTCGTCCCCGGCGCGGAAGCGGTCGGTGCCGCCCTCCTCCCAGGCGACGACCACGAACAGGCCGCCCATCGCGCCGATGTCGGTCTTCACCGCCCTCACGGTGCGCCACTGCCCCTCGTAGCCGACCCGGTCTCCCGGGCCGACGAGCGCGGCCACCCTGGTCGGCGTCACCGCGCTGTCTCCTCGGCCCGGGTGATGCGCTCCAGCGGTACGTCCCACTCGATGCCGCCGCCCGGCGGGCGCATGAACGCCCGACTCTCGACCAGCCTGTTCTTCTCCTTGGTGCGCTCCTCCAGGACCCACATCAGGCAACCCGTGCGCTCCGAGACCGTGTCCACCACCAGCGTTCCGGCGGGGTACGGGAGCTTGCCCACGCACAGCGTCGTCTCAACTCTTCCGCTCACTCCCGACCGCCTCTCCGCAACGCGTCGGCCAGCCGTACGGCCACGTCGGCGCGCACTCGTCCCAACTCCACGAGCTTCAACTCGGGGGACGCCGCATCGACCGTGAGCGGGTCGATTTTCTGCTGTTCCTTGGTCACCATGAACGGGACGCTAGAACTGGCCACTTGGAGTCCGGTACGTGCTTTTCTCGATTTTTCTCGCGTGCTGCCTTGCTTAGCTCGTTTTTTCGCATGCCGATGGTCGCAACCCGTGGTGCAACGACCTCCGGCGGGCAATGCTGGGGTGATCAGCCCTCGGCGGAAGGATCTGGCCATGACCCGACGACTGCGCTTCAACGGGACGGGCAGCGGTATCTGCTCGCGCACGCCGAGCGCGTCAACCTCCCGAACGAGGACTTCTGGATCTTCGACTCACACATCGTCGTCCTGTGCATCTTCGAAGACGACCAGTACAACCGGCTGCGGGACGTGGCCCAGCACCACGCCACCCCATTCCGGAAGTTCGCGGCGGAGCTGGCCGCGAAGGAGGAGTAAAAGGGGTGACGCCGATATCCGCCCAGGATTGCGCGCTAAGGGTCGCTGCATGGTCTGACCAGCAGTAAGAGGGCCTGTTCGCATCTCGGTTCGGTCACTCGTGGGAGGGATGGGGCGGCCGGGACTTAGCGTGTTGAATTGTGACTGCTGAGTACCTTTCAAGTAATCAGATCGCTCGCTACGGGCGATTCGCGCAGGAGCCCTCGCCGCAGGAGCTGGAGGCGTTTTTCCGGCTGGACGAGGCGGCGCTGGAAGCGGCGGGGACGAAACGGCGTCCGCACAACCGGCTCGGGTGGGCGGTGCAGTGGGGCACGGTGCGGATGCTCGGCACGTTCGTGTCCCAGCCGTCCAGGGTGCCGAAGGGGGTAGCTGCGTTCGTCGCGGATCAGTTGGGGATCGAGGACCCGTCGTTGCTGGAGGGGTATCCGGAGCGGCAGACGACCCAGTACGAGCACGCCAAGGAGATCCGGGCTCTGCTTGGGGTCCGGGATTTCGAAGACGGCGAGTTGGACTTGCGGCAGTACATCGCGGGCCGGGTGTGGGTGTCCAACGAGGGGCCGCGGGCGCTGTTCGACCGGGCGGTGACGTGGCTGCGGCGCAACCGGTGCCTGCTGCCGGGAATCACTCCGCTGGCCTACCTGGTGACCGAGGTCCGCACGGCCGAGCAGGTCCTGATCTACTCGGTGGTCGACGCCCCGGTCACCCCGGAGTTGCGGCGTGACCTGCTGGGATTGCTGGTGGTGCCGGAGGGGGACGCTGTGTCGGTGCTGGAGCGGTGGAGTACGGTGCCGCGCGAGGTCAGCGGACGGGGGCAGAAGGGCGCGTTGGAGCGGGCGCGGGATGTGCGGGGGCTGGGGGTCGGCGGGTTGACCTGTGGCGGGTGCCGCCGGTGAAGCTCGCGGAGCTGGCCCGTTTCGGCGTCGGCACCCACGCCCCTCGGCTGCGGCGGCCGGCCGCGCCGCACCGCCACCGGGCCGGTGTTCCGCCGTCCTGCGTGGAGCAGAGGGCGGTCAGACGGCGTGGGGCAGGTCGGCGAGCAGGCTCCGGACGCCGGGGTGGGTGCCGTGCTGCTGGCGGAGGGTGGCGGTCACGCATTCCAGGTGGTGGCGGACGCGGTGGGAGCCGACCTGCTCGGCCAGGGTCAGGGCCTGCCGGGCGGCGTTGACGGCTCCGGCGATGTCGCCGGTCTGGGCGCGGGCGTCGGCCAGTTCGCTGGCGAAGAGCATTCTGTCGCGGGGGTAGCCCTCGGCGTCGTCGACCGTGCGGCCGCCGAGGTAGGGCTCGGCGAGGTCGGGGTGGTGAGCTGCGAGCAGTGCCCGGCCGGTCTGGGCGTCCACGGCCGAGGAGCCGAGCCACAGGGTCCACCAGGGTTCTTCACTGTCGCGGGCGGAGGCCAGGTGAGTACGGGCCTGGCCGTCGGCGCGGTGCACCGCTTCGGTGTCGCCCATCTGGCCAGCCAGGGCGATGCGGCGCATCTGCAGCACCGCTCGCAGGCGCGGAGTCAGGGCCTGGGGCCTGCGGTTCTCCGCGACCTCCAGGAGGGTCGAGGCTTCGTGGTACTGGCCGAGCCAGGACTCCTGATAGGCGGCCGAGGCAAGGAGATTGACCGTGGCGTGGTGGACGCCGGGGGCGTCAGCGGCCTCGCGGGCGAGTCGCAGACCGGTCTGGTAAACGCGCTGGGCCTGCGGGTGGTGGCCGGCGTCGAACAGCATCCACCCGTAGGTCTCCGACATCTCGACGTACGCGGTGTGCAGGCGCACGCCTTCTGCCCCGCCGTAGCGGCACTCCGTGATCAGCTTGCCGAGGTTCTGCCAGATCCCGCCGGCCCACAGCAGAGTGGAGGCGCTGCCCTCGCTGTCGTCCAGCTCCCGGGCCTGCTGCACTGCACGCTCTACCGTTGCCGTCAGCTGCGGGGAGACCCGGTCGCCATTCTGGGCCGCGCGCAGTTCAGGTGCTCCCCCCATCAGCAGATCCAGTGCCGGCGCGGTCGAGACGGCCCCGGACAGCAGGATGAACGAGCGTCGCTGCATGGGGACATCTCCCTGGGTCTCGCGGAGCAGTTCGGTGGCGGTGGCGTCATAGGGCCGGTCCAGTGCGCGGTGGCGGCGGCGCGGCCGGTGGCGGTCCCAGCCCAGGCCGGTAGCCGTCAGCGGGCGCCCGGTGTAGTGCGAAAGCACGGCCAGCACGTCGACCGCCACCTCGGCCGACGGCCGGTCCCCGCGCATCCACGGGTAGCCCGTCTTGAGGTGCAGGGGCAGCGAGCCGCGCTGAGCGCGGTGCTGGTTCACCCGGGCGATCAGCTGTTCCGGACTCCACCCGAGCCCGGCCAGCTGTTCGCGAAGCGGACTCGGCTCTGGCTTACGGTCCACCGGCTTCCCCCTGCTACGGGACGGCACCTGATGGGACGTTAGCACTCGCCCGCGGCCCCATGACAGGGGTGATCACGCGCCTCAGGTGTAGTTACACCCAGCGGTGTGGACACGGTGAGCGCGTGTGCTGCACCAGGTCCACCGCGCCCACCGCCCGGTCCTCTGTCCAGGCGCCGACCGGGGCGCTGTCCTTGAGAGTGCCCCGGCCGTTCCTCCGCTCGTACAGGTGCACAGTGCCCATGCCGAAGCGGTCCGCCGTGGCTGTCCCCGCCATGACGCATTTTCCGGCCGCGCCTGCGCGGCCTCGACGAGAAGGGTCGACCGCCGTGAACACCATGGACCGCCTCGCGGAACTGTCCGGCGCCACTGTCACCGTGACCGGGGGGTTCGGGCTGGTCGGAAGCCGTATCGTGCACAGGCTCCGGGCTGTTGGAGCCAAGCCGCTGGCCGTGGGCCGGCTGGACGCCTACGGCTCAAAGGTCTACTCGACCGTGTTCGGAATCTCCCCAGCCGACCCGGACGTGGTCGCGGGCGACATCACCGACTCCGCGCTGATGGACGATCTCATCTCGCGCAGCGACTACGTCGTCCACGCCGCGGCGCTGGCCGACGTCGCCGAATGCACCCGCAACCCGATGGCCGCGGTCGAAGCGAACATCTCCGGCACCCAGACCGTGCTGGGCGCCGCGGCCCGGCACAGCGGCACGCTCAGGCGTCTGGTCTTCGTCTCGTCGGCCAGCGTCTACGGCCTGGGGTCCGGATCATCCAGCCAGACCGCGCGGTTCAGCGAGGACGACCCGCTGACCCCTGTTTCCGTCTACGCCAACACCAAGGTCTGGGGCGAGCACCAGACCGCCCTGGCACTGGCCGGTCAGAACGACTCGCACGCGATCGTGCGGTACTTCTCCGTGTACGGCGAACCGCAGGTGGTCAAGGAGAACAGCCACTCGTGGGTGGTCGCCTGGTACGGCATGCGGGCAGCGCTCGGCCTGCCTCTGCAGCTCAACGGCGGCGGCTCCCAGGTCCGCGACTTCGTGCACGTGGACGACATCGCCGACGCCTCGCTGCTGGCCGCGCTCGCCCCACGTGCCCACCGGGCGACGCTCAACGTCGGCACCGGGCGGGCCACCTCCATCCGGAAGATCGCCGACCTCGTGCGCCGTCACCGCCCCGACAGCCCGCTCGTCGAAACGCCGATGCCGCAGGGCGACCCGCTCGGCGCCTGCGCCACGACCACCCGTATGAAGGACGCCCTGGCCTGGGAACCCTCCGTCAGTATCGAGGACGGCGTCCAGCGGTACATGGAGTGGGTGGAGCGCACCCCCGAGGCGATCCCGGAATGGCTGCGGGCCGAGTGCGCCTGACCGCCCTCACAACACCGGGGGGCGTCCCAGGCGGGTCATGTTCCACACCGTGGACCACCGCATCGGCCGACGCGCCCCGCAGGGCGTGCGCCAGCCTTCCGCGAAGCCGCCGAACCATGCCCGCAGCCCGGCCGCGTCCCGGGTACGGGCCACGGTCAGCACCGTCCACACCCCCAGGTAGACCGGCACGAGCACGGCCGGCAGATGGCGCCGGGCCAGGTAGACCCGGTTGCGGGCGTTGGTCCGGTAGAAGACGGCGTGCCGGGCCGGTGACGTCCGGGGGTGCTGGAGAAGCAGGTGCGGCTCGTAGGCGATCTTCCATCCGGCGTCCAGCGCACGCCACGCCATGTCCGTCTCCTCATGCGAGAAGAAGAACGAAGCCGGCCAGTCCCCGACCTGCGCCAGCATCTTCCCCGACAGCACGTGCGCACCGCCCAGGAACGTCGTCACCGTTCCACCGCGCATCGGGTCACCGGCTCGCAGCCGGGGAACGTGGCGGCGCTGGGTGAACCCGGTCTCGTCCGCGATCCGGAAACCGACGATCCCCAGACCCGGGTCCGCCTCGTACATCTGCGTGATCCGCTCGAAGTCGGTGTCCGCGACCAGCAGCCCGTCGTCGTCCAGGTCCAGCACCAGATCCATGTCCCGCAGGCGCTCCAGGGCAACGTTCCGCCCGCCCGTCACGCCCAGATTCTCCGCGAGCTCCACCGCCTCCACCCACGACGGCAGGTCCAGATCCGCCAGCAAGCACCCGTTGCCGACCACCACAGTGCGCGTCGCCGGCGCCGTCTGCGACCTGACCGAGGCCAGCAGCGCGGACAGCTCCTTCGGCCGCGTCCCCATCGTGAGGATCGCGACACCCAGCGTCATGCCCACCCGAACCGTCCTTCCGAGGAACCAGAGATGAACTCCAGAAGGCCGAAGCCTAACGCCATCGCACTGCACGAACTCGCCACCAACGGGGCCCTGCCCGACCGACAGGCCATGGACCCGGACACGCTCGGCTGGATCACCCGCAACCGGCCACCGTTCACCAGCATCCCGCCCCGCCTGCCACGCCAGGTCACGATGCTGATCCCGGACCCCGCATGGTTCACGGACGCCCATCTGGCCGACTCCCTTCACGGCATCCGCCACAACGCCCGGGTCAGCCTGATCGCGTCGATACTCGCCGCCGGGCACGGTCTTGACCGGGACCACACCCTGGCCCTGTGCGCCGCCGCAGCCGTCCACGACTGCCGCAGGCGCAACGACCGGGACGACCCCGGCCACGGGCAGCGCGCCGCGACCTGGTTCACCACCAACGCGGGCATCGTCACCGCCGCACTGGGCCACCGCGTCCCGCCGACCCCACTCGCGCAGGCGACGCTGGCCGTCGGCCTGCACGACGTACCGTACGAGGCATTCACCGCGGCGCAGAACAACGCCTACCGGCAGGCCCCGCACCTTGTCGACCTGCTGAAGGCCGCGGACGCCATGGACCGCTACCGCCTGCCGCTCACCCGCTGGTGGCCAGATCCCTCCCGGCTGCGCATCGCTGTGCCCGACTGGCTCCACCCGCTCGCCTTCGACCTGGTCGTGCGAAGCGAAAAGGCCCGGCTCGACGGTGCCACCCAGGACCAAGCACTCGACCACGCCCGCCAGATCCTCACCCGCGGACAGTAGGGAGACCCGCCCGTGCACACAGACTGGGACGACGCCCACACCGACTACACCAGTCCTCCCACCCGCCCGATCGCCGCCGGACTCGCCGAGTGCGAAGCCGACTGGCGCAGGCGCCTGCAGCGGGAGACGCCCGGCGGCTGGCTGCTGACGGGAAACGCCATGACCCGCACCCTGACCAACGGCCACCCGATCCACCTGATGCACACCACGACCGCACTCGACGCCATCCGCGCCAGCGGCCAGCTCTACGCAAGCTCCGGCTGCCTGGTCGCCGCGCTCTACTGCGCGCCACTCACCCCGGAGCGAGCCGGCCTACGTCCGCACAATCTGGGCGCGTACCTGCTGGAGACCAAACCGCACACCCGGACCCTGGTCTTCGAGATCACCCCGCACACCCCCGCACCGGCCAAAGGCGTCGACTACCTTCGGCTGGGCCGGATCCACCTGCGAACCTACCTTGAGCACCAGAGCTTCCTCACCGGGGCCGAGGACGCCCGGCTCCGCCGGACCGCCCTGGGAAGGATCCGGGCCGCGGCCCCGTTCATGGACGTGCTTCTGGCCAACGCCACCGGGAAGCGGACGCCGTGCACCACGTTCACCGACCAGCTCTCCGCCGCAGTCCAGAACTTCCCCTTCCTGGGCTACCTCTACTTCGAGGTGCTGTCCGAGTACCTGATGCTCCACTCCACCACGGCGGAGACAAAGACGTACGCGCAGGCCGGCGAGCTGAACAACCGCCTGTACAAGCGTCTGGCGCACACGGCGGTGAAGGGTATGGAGCAGTTATTCGACCTCTCCCGATTCCACCCCGGACACGACCGCCTGGTGGAGCTGGTCGCAGGGATAGAGCCGGGGCTGGCGCCCGGGGCGGCCGAGTACACCAGGGACCGTCTGTCGCACCTGTTCGCCGCCGTGTCACTTGCCCCGTCCCAGGACGCGGACGCCTTCACTTTCCAGGGCGCGGACTTCGACGCACTCGCCGTTGCCGCGCCGTCCCTGCTGGGGGAGGCCGTCTTCCGCGAGATGCGGATCTTCGAGCGGTACCCCGAGCTCTACCTCGCCTTCGAGCAGGCGAAGGCCCTTGAAGCGTGGGGCTACTGGAACAGCGAGGGGATCCCGACGCCGTTCAACGGCTTCCTGCCGAAGGGGGAGATCGGCGTCAATCCGGCCTACCCCGGTTCCACATGCAGGGTGTGGGTGGCGGAGACCTGTGAGCGGGGACTGCTCCACCCGGTCGACGAGCTCAACGTGACCCCTGTCCCCCGCCTGGCCGAGCTGAGCATGACCGCCATGCGCAGGGACGAGACGGGGAGAGCAGCCGGGCACGTCCGCTCGGCGAGGTCCAGATCCCTTTCGCCGTGACACGCCACACCCCTCATGTACGGAAACGATCGTTCGCGAAACACGAAGATCGACATAACGTTCCAGCAGGTCGCGACTGTAACGATTCCCGTGTACGCACCTATGTTCCGCACACCCCCGTTTGCGATGCGATCGGGCATGAAAATCGGCGTGGCAAGGGTCAGCACTCGCGATCAACACCCCGAAGCCCAGCAGGACGCCCTGTACGCGGCCGGCTGCGAGAAGGCGTCCGGCAAGCTCGCCGGGCGCCCCGAACTCGACAAGGCCCTCCTTGTCGCCCGTGACGGTGACCAACTCGTCGTCACCAAGCTCGACCGACTCGGCCGGTCGTTGGAGAACCTCATCGAGCTTGCCAGGGAGCTACAGGAGCGCGGGGTGGGCCTCGTCGTCCTGGACCAGGGCATCGATACCTCCACCGCCGTCGGCAGGATGTTCTTCCAGATCCTCGGCGCGATCGCCGAGTTCGAGCACGCCCTGATGTCGGAACGGACGATGGACGGCCTGGAGGCCGCACACACTCGGGGCCGCACCGGCGGCCAGAAGCCCAAACTCGGCCCCCGCCAGGTCCAGCTGGCCCGGGAGATGTACGACTCCGGCGACTGTACTGTCCAGCAGATCGCCGACGAGTTCGGCGTCACCCGCCCCACCATCTACCGCCACCTCGGCAAGACCTCCACAGCATGATCAACCCTTAGCGCGCAATCCTGGACGGATATCGGCGTGACCCCTAGGGGGTGTCTGACAAATGGTCTTGGCGCGGTTCGCGGAGCCAGAGGATGAGTGCTGCGAGGTGGAGTCCGGCCCGGTAGCGGGCGGCGAGTTTGTCGAAGCGGGTCGCGATGGCCCGGAACTGCTTGAGCCGGTTGAAGCAGCGTTCGACGACGTTGCGAGCTTTGTAGAGACCACGGTCGAAGGCCGGTGGCCTGCCGCCGGCCCGGCCGCGCCGCATCCGGTTGGCCTTCTGGTCAGCCCTTTCCGGGATCACCGCCCGGATGCCCCGGCGACGCAGCGTCCGGCGGATCGCCCGTGACGAATACGCCTTGTCGGCGATGACCGCGTCGGGTCTGCGACGCGGCCGCCCGACGCCGGTCCGGGGCACTCTCACCGCGTCCAGGACCGCCTCGAAGGCTGTCGAGTCGTTGACGTTGCCGGGTGTGACGAGGACGGCCAGAGGCAGGCCCCGGCCGTCGCAGGCGAGGTGAACCTTGGTGGTCAGCCCACCGCGGGACCGACCGAGCGCCTGACGATCCGCCTCGCGTTCCGGATCTTCCAGTTCGTCCCCCGCCGACGCCCCTTTTTGCGGGCGCCGGCTGCATGCTGGTGGGCCCGACTGATCGTGGAGTCGACCGAGACCGTCCATTCCACGGCCCCGACCGAGTCGTCGCGGACCTGGACCTCTTCGAGCAGGCGCGCCCAGGTCCCGTCCGCCTCCCAGCGGGCGAACCGTTCATAGACCGTCTGCCACGGCCCGAAGCGCTCTGGCAGGTCACGCCACGGACCACCCGTCCGCAACCGCCACAACACCCCGTTGATCACCTGCCGATGATCCCGCCACGGACGCCCCCGCCCGTCAACACCCGGCAACAGCGGCGCTATCCGCTCCCACGCCACATCCGTCAGCTCACCACGACCCACCACAAGACCAATTATCAGACACGACCTAAAGCAGGCGTGAACCGGTGAGCACCGACTATCAGCAGGCCCGCGAAACGCTCGGGATCCGTCCCCGGGAGCTTCGGTTGTCCTGCCCTGACGGTCGGCTCACCGGTACCGCCCTGGCGCGCAAGCTCGGGTGGCCCAACTCAAAGGTCTCGAAGCTGGAGTTGGGCAAACAGACGGCCACACCCGAGGACCTGCGACAGTGGGCCGCCGCGTGTGGCCAGGTCGCGTCCTACGACGAGCTTCGGGCCAGGCTGGCGGGGTTCGAGTCGCACATCCGCTCGTGGCGGCGTCAACTCACCGCAGGGCACAAGTCCGTCCAGGATGCCGCCGCAAGGGAACACGAGCGGACGCAGGTCCTCACCATCTGGGAAAACTGCCTGATCCCCGGCATGTTGCAGATCCCGGACTACGCCCGGCACGTCTTCGTCCGGCACGCCGAACTGATGCGCTCGCCACGGGACACCGAGGACGCCGTACGCGCCCGAATTCAGCGGCAGGAGATGCTGTACCAGCGAGGGCGCAAGTACCGGATCATGATGTGGGAAGGCGGGTTGCGCACCTTGGTCTGCCCGCCCTCGGTCCTCGCGACGCAGCTTCACCACCTCGCCGGTGCCATCGGGCTGGACACCGTCGAACTGGGCATCATCCCGTTCGACGCCTCGCTGAAGATCTGGCCCGGCAACAGCTTTTGGATCTACGACGAACGCCTTGTGATCGTTGAGGACTGGCACGCCGAACTGTGGCTGGACGACTCGGACAGCGTGGCCACCTACCTCCGCACCTGGCGCACCCTTTGCGAGTCGGCCGTCTACGGAGCCGACGCCCACAACGTCATCAGCTCTGCCCGCCGTGCTCTGAACGCCCGTTAGGCAGACCTCCGACGGGACCTGCCATGTCCGCACGCGCATTCAGCCGTGACGTCACCCGGGTCGGTTCTTGGCCTCAGCCCCCTCCGAAGCGCTCCCACAGGCGGGGCAGGCGTTCGGCCAGGGCCTGGGGGTTCTCCAGGTCGATCACGGTGCCCAGGGGCTCCGCCGGTGCCGGGGCGATGCCGAGGGCGGGGGCGACGGTACCGGTGAGCTGTTCGTAGGCCTCGTCGGCCGCGTAGCCCAGCTCCTCGCCGTCGCCGTCCAGCTCCTCGTCGAAGTCGTCCAGCAGCTCGGCGAGCGAGTCGGGCTCGTGCACCGCCCCCTCGTACACCTCGCGGCCCTGGCCGATCAGCCAGCACCGGAAGAAGTCGAAGGCGTCGTCGCTCGCCCCGCCCAGCAGCACCCACGCGGCACCCCACAGATCCCAGGCGCAGGCGCGGTTGTAACGGGCCTCGAAATGGCGGGCGAAGTCGAGCACCCGGTCCGGGTCCATCCCGAGGAGCCGCTCCACGAGCAGGTCGGCCTGGTCCTCGGGATCACCGTCGGCGCCCCGCCGGGTGGCGTCGATCAGCTCCCAGAACTCCGTCTCGTCCATCACCGGTCCAGCATCGGCCCTGGAGGGGTGGGACGCACCCGGAGTACGGCGGATCGTTATGTGCGGGCCGGCCCCGCGCCGGCGTACAACCCCGCAAGCCGCCGCGCGTCCCGGGCGAACCGTTCTCGCAGACTCGCGGGCGCCAGCACCTCCACCTCCGGCCCCAGCCCCGTCAGCTGCGCGTGCGCGACCTCCTCGGACTCCACGGGCAGCGTCACCGTCACCCACCCCTCCGCGTCCGGCGCGTCCGCGGCCGCCAGCGCCTCCCGGGCGGCCGGAGGGTCGACGGCGTGCGGGAGCCCGCGTACGCCCGCCGCCGACAGCCGTACCACCACCCGCGCCCGCAGGATCGACCGCGCGAACTGCTCGGCCCGCTCCGCCCAGAACGCGGGCAGGTCGAAGCCGTCGTCCC
The DNA here is from genome assembly GCF_058244745.1 of Streptomyces sp. SL06. NCBI lineage: Bacteria > Bacillati > Actinomycetota > Actinomycetes > Kitasatosporales > Streptomycetaceae > Streptomyces > Streptomyces sp. SL06. The sequence continues at coordinate 5,266,088 of NZ_JBSYOT010000002.1, forward strand.
GTGCGAAACGCTCCTCGCCCGCCTCCACCGCCGCGAACCGGTCGATCCGGTACACCCGGTACGGCCCGCCGTCCGCCGCCCCCGCGACCCGCGCGCACAGATACCAGACCCCCGCCTTCAGCACGAGCCCGTACGGCTCCAGCTCCCGTACCACCGCCTCCTCCCCGCGCCGGTAGCGCGCGGTGATCCGGCGGTCGTCCCAGACCGCGTCCGCCACCGCAGGCAGCAGCTCGGGCGTCCCGGGCTCCCGGAACCAGCTCGGCGCGTCCAGATGGAACCGCTGGGCGGCCGTGCGGGAGGCGTCCCGGAGAGAGGGGAGCAGCGCGGCCGACACCTTCAGCCGGGCCGCCGAGGCCGCGTCCTGCAGACCCATCTCGCGCAGCGCCCCCGGCACCCCGGACAGGAACAGCGCCTCGGCCTCACCCCGGGCCAGCCCGGTCAGCCGGGTCCGGTACCCGCCGACCAGCCGGTAGCCCCCGGCCCGGCCCCGCTCCGCGTACACCGGCACACCCGCCTCCGAGAGCGCCTGCGCGTCCCGCGTCACCGTCCGCTCCGACACCTCCAGCTCGCGGGCCAGCTCGGCGGCGGTCATCGTCGGCCGGGACTGCAGGAGCAGCACCATCTTGATGAGGCGGGCAGCACGCATGCCCCACATCATGCAGGAGGCCCCCGCCGAAGCGAGGGCCCCCGAACACCGGCCGGACCTTACAGGCCGTAGCGCTCGCGCGCCTCCTTCACGGCCGTCGCCCTGACCTCGCCGCGCCGGGCGAGCTGGGCCAGGGCCGCGACCACGATGGACTCGGCGTCCACACCGAAGTGGCGGCGGGCGGCGTCACGGGTGTCCGACAGACCGAAGCCGTCGGCGCCCAGCGAGGACCAGTCCTGCTCGACCCACTGCGCGATCTGGTCCGGGACCTGGCGCATGTAGTCGGAGACCGCCAGCACCGGGCCCTCGGCGCCCTGGAGCGCCCGGCGGACGTACGGCACCCGGTCCTCGCCGCGCAGCAGCGCCGCGTCGGCGTCCATCGCGTCCCGGCGCAGCTCCGTCCAGGAGGTCGCGGACCACACGTCGGCGGCCACGCCCCACTGCTCGGCCAGCAGCCTCTGCGCCTTGAGCGTCCAGTGGATCGCCGTACCGGAGCCCAGCAGCTGGATCCGCGGGGCGTTCGCGACCGGGGTCAGACCGGCCGACTCCGCCGTGTTGAAGCGGTACAGGCCCTTGACGATGCCCTCGTCCACGCCGGGCGCGGACGGCTTGGCCGGCTGCGGCACCGGCTCGTTGTAGACCGTCAGATAGTAGAAGACGTTCGGGTCCTCGCCCGGAGCCGTCGCGCCGTACATCCGGCGCAGACCGTCCTTGACGATGGTCGCGATCTCGTACGCGAACGCCGGGTCGTACGACAGCGCGGCCGGGTTGGTCGCCGCGATGGCCGGGGAGTGGCCGTCCGCGTGCTGGAGACCCTCGCCGGTCAGCGTGGTCCGGCCGGCCGTGGCGCCGACCAGGAAGCCGCGGCCGAGCTGGTCGCCGAGCTGCCACATCTGGTCGGCCGTGCGCTGCCAGCCGAACATCGAGTAGAAGATGTAGAACGGGATCATCGCCTCGCCGTGCGTCGCGTACGACGTGGCGGCGGCGACGAAGTCGGCCATCGAACCGGCCTCGGTGATCCCCTCGTTGAGGATCTGGCCGTTCTTGGCCTCCTTGTAGTACATCAACTGGTCGCGGTCGACCGGCTCGTACGTCTGGCCCTTGGGCGAGTAGATGCCCAGGGACGGGAAGAGGCTCTCCATGCCGAAGGTGCGCGCCTCGTCGGGGACGATCGGCACCCAGCGCCTGCCGGTCTCCTTGTCGCGGACCAGGTCCTTGACCAGGCGGACGAACGCCATGGTGGTGGCGACGCTCTGCGAGCCGGAGCCCTTGTCGAACGCGGCGAAGGCCTTGTCCGCCGGGGCCGGCAGCGGCGCAATCGGGTGCACGCGGCGGGCCGGGGCCGGACCGCCGAGGGCGGCGCGGCGCTCCTGGAGGTAGCGCACCTCGGGGGAGTCGGCGCCCGGGTGGCCGTAGGGGACCACGCCGTCGACGAAGTCACTGTCCTTGATCGGCAGGCCGAGCCGGTCGCGCATGTCCTTGAACTCGTCCACCGAGAGCTTCTTCATCTGGTGGTTGGCGTTCTTGGACGCGAAGCCCGAGCCGAGGGTGTGGCCCTTGACCGTCTGGGCCAGGATCACGGTCGGCGCGCCCTTGTGCGAGAGCGCGGCCCGGTACGCGGCGTAGACCTTGCGGGACTCGTGGCCGCCGCGCGAGAAGTGGAAACAGTCGATGATCTTGTCGTCGCTCAGCAGCTTTGCCATCTCGACGAGCGCCGGCTCCTTGCCGAAGAAGTCCTCGCGGATGTAGGCGGCGTCGCGCGTCTGGTACGTCTGCACCTGGGCGTCCGGTACCTCGCGCAGCCGGCGTACGAGCGCGCCGGTGGTGTCGAGCCGGAACAGCTCGTCCCACGCCGTGCCCCACAGCGACTTCACGACGTTCCAGCCGGCGCCGCGGAACTGGGCCTCCAGCTCCTGCACGATCTTGAAGTTGGCGCGGACCGGGCCGTCGAGGCGCTGGAGGTTGCAGTTGATGACGAAGGTCAGGTTGTCCAGGCCCTCGCGGGAGGCGAGGGTCAGCGCGGTGGTGGACTCGGGCTCGTCCATCTCGCCGTCGCCGAGGAACGCCCACACGTGGGAGTTGGTCAGGTCTTTGATGCCGCGGCTGGTCAGATAGCGGTTGAACCGCGCCTGGTAGATCGCGGAGATCGGGCCAAGGCCCATCGACACCGTCGGGAACTCCCACAGCCAGGGCAGCCGGCGCGGGTGCGGGTAGGACGGCAGGCCGTTGCCGCCGGCCTCGCGGCGGAAGTTGTCGAGGTGCGCCTCGGTGAGGCGGCCGTCGAGGAAGGCACGGGCGTAGATGCCGGGGGAGGCGTGGCCCTGGATGTAGAGCTGGTCGCCGGAGCCGTCACCCTCCTTGCCCTTGAAGAAGTGGTTGAAGCCGGTCTCGTACAGCCAGGCCGCGGAGGCGAAGGTGGCGATGTGGCCGCCGACGCCGTGCTTGCTGCCGCGGGTCACCATCGCCGCCGCGTTCCAGCGGTTCCAGGCGGTGATCCGCTGCTCCAGCGCCTCGTCGCCGTCCACGGCCGGTTCGTCGGCCGTCGGGATGGAGTTGACGTAGTCCGTCTCGAGGAGCTTCGGCAGCGCGAGGCCGGCGCCCTCGGCGCGCTCCAGTGTGCGGCGCATCAGGTACGCGGCACGGTGCGGCCCGGCCGCCTGGGTGACGGCGTCCAGGGAGGCCTGCCACTCGGCGGTCTCCTCGGGGTCGCGGTCCGGGAGCTGGTCCAGCTCGCTCGGCTGGATGGCTTTGGGGTCGGTCATGTCGCCGCCTTCCTCAGTCGAAGGGGGTTCCCTCATCGGCAAGGGGATCGGGGGTGCCCTAGGTCTTTGGCAGGACAGGGCTGGGCTCTGTGGTGGAAGCCCATCGGTGACTGTAACTCGCTGATCGATGATCGATCAAAGGGTTGAGAGGCAAAACCTCTTGATAACGAGAAAGTCGGCACGGGGTGCCTCCGGCGGTGGCACGGGGTGACCCCCCGGGTTGGGGGTTTGCGCAGGTGGGGAGGGGCGCGGGTCGGCCCGGGGGGTGCGGTGCCCGGGGTTGGTGAGGGGCTATGCCCGCGGGGCGCAGCCCAGGACGTGGGACTTCACGATTTCCGGGATGCGCGGGTCCCGGCGCCGGAAGGCCGCGACCAGGTCCTCGTGTTCCTCGGCGTACGACTGCTGCACCGTCCCCAGCCACCGTATCGACAGCGCCGTGAACACCTCGATGCCCAGCCCCTCCCAGGTGTGCAGCAGCACCGAGTTGCCCGCCGCCCGCACCAGCTCCCGGTGGAATCCCACCGTGTGCCGCACCTGGCCCGTCCCGTCGGAGACCCGGTCGGCCTCGTAGAGCGCGGCGACATGCGGTTCGAGGGCCGAGCAGTCCACGGCGAGCCGCTCCGCCGCCAGCTCCGCCGCGATGGCCTCGAGACCGGCCCGCACCGGGTAGCTCTCCTCCAGATCGGCGGCGGTCAGATTGCGCACCCGTACGCCCTTGTTCGGCGCCGACTCGATCAGCCGCAGCGACTCCAGCTCCCGCAGGGCCTCGCGCACCGGCGTCTGGCTGACCTCCAGCTCGGTGGCGATCCGTCGCTCCACGATCCGCTCGCCCGGCTGCCAGCGTCCACTGATGATCCCTTCCAGGATGTGCTCGCGGATCTGTTCGCGCAGCGAGTGGACGACGGGCGCGGTCATGTTGGCTCCTTCGGGAGAGGGCCTCGGCCCTCCGGGGCGGCTGACGTTTAGACAATACGGCCGTCGCGCCGGGCCGGGAGGGCGCATGGGGGCGCTTTGACGCAGGTGAGACGAGACTTACACGGCATGCCGCGGCCGGACGCGACGGTGCCCCCGTCCGGAGTGTTCCGGGCGGGGGCACCGTACCGACCTGCCGGCAGGGGGCGGCTACAGACCGAGTTCGACCTCGAACTCGCCCGCCTCCAGGATCGCCTTGACCGCCGTCAGGTAACGGGCCGCGTCGGCGCCGTCCACCAGGCGGTGGTCGTAGGACAGGGTCAGGTACGTCATGTCGCGGACGCCGATGACCGTGCCCTCCTCCGTCTCGATGACGGCGGGGCGCTTGACCGTGGCGCCGATGCCGAGGATGGCGACCTGGCCGGGCGGCACGATGATCGTGTCGAACAGCGCGCCGCGCGAACCGGTGTTGCTGATGGTGAAGGTCCCGCCGGACAGCTCGTCCGGAGTGATCTTGTTGGCGCGGACCTTGCCCGCCAGCTCGGCCGTGGCCTTGGCGATACCGGCGATGTTGAGGTCACCGGCGTTCTTGATGACCGGGGTCATCAGGCCCTTCTCGGAGTCCACCGCGATACCGATGTGCTCGGTGTCGAAGTAGGTGATGGTCCCCTCGGCCTCGTTGATCTTGGCGTTGACGGCCGGGTGGGCCTTGAGCGCCTGGGCCGCGGCCTTGACGAAGAACGGCATCGGCGAGAGCTTGACGCCCTCGCGGGCCGCGAACGCGTCCTTGGCCCGGCCGCGCAGCTTCATCAGGCGGGTGACGTCGACCTCGACGACCGACGACAGCTGGGCCTGCTCGTGCAGGGCCTTGACCATGTTGTCGCCGATGACCTTGCGGATCCGCGGCATCTTCACGGTCTGACCGCGCAGCGGGGAGGCCTCCAGGACGGGGGTCTTCCGCGCGGCGGCCGGAGCGGCGGCGGCCGGCGCCGGGGCGGCGGCCTTCGCGGCCTCGGCTGCGGCGATGACGTCCTGCTTGCGGATACGACCGCCGACGCCGGTGCCCTTGACGGTGGACAGGTCGACGCCGTTCTCGGCGGCGAGCTTGCGCACCAGCGGGGTGACGTAGGCACCCTCGTCCACCGGCTGGGTGGCGGCCGGGGCAGCCGGCGCGGGCGCCGGGGTGGCCTGCGGAGCCGGAGCCGGAGGAGCCTGCGGGGCCGGAGCCGGAGGAGCCTGCGGGGCCGGAGCCGGAGCCGGGGGAGCCTGCGGGGCCGGAGCCGCGGGCGCGACCGGAGCCGGGGCCGGGGCGGCCGGCGCGGGGGCCGGGGCCGGAGTCGGCGCGGGCGCCGGGGTGGGCTGGGGCTGGGCCGGGGCGGCCGGGGCCGCGGGGGCGGCGGCCGGGGCGGCACCCGCCGCACCGATGACGGCGAGCTTGGCGCCGACCTCGGCGGTCTCGTCCTCGCCGACCACGATCTCCAGCAGGGTGCCCGAGGCGGGCGCCGGGATCTCGGTGTCGACCTTGTCCGTGGACACCTCAAGCAGCGGCTCGTCGGCCTCGACGCTGTCGCCGACCGACTTCAGCCAGCGGGTGACGGTGCCCTCGGTGACGGACTCGCCGAGCGCGGGCAGGACCACGTCCGTGCCCTCGGCGGAGCCGCCGGCGGCGGCAGCGGCGGTGGGAGCGGGCGCCGGGGCGGCCTGCTCGGTGGACGGCGCGGCCGGGGCGGGCTCGGGGGCCGGCTCGGCGACCTGCTCGGCCTGCGGGGCCTGCTCGGCGGCCGGGGCGCCGGTGCCGTCGTCGATCAGCGCCAGCTCGGCGCCGACCTCGACCGTCTCGTCCTCGGCGACCTTGATGGAGGACAGTACGCCGGAGGCGGGCGCGGGAATCTCGGTGTCGACCTTGTCGGTCGAGACCTCGAGCAACGGCTCGTCGGCCTCGACGCGCTCACCCTCGGCCTTCAGCCAACGGGTGACGGTGCCCTCGGTGACGCTCTCGCCGAGCGCCGGAAGGGTTACGGAAACCGCCATGGTTTCGGTTGCTCCTTACGAATTGCGGAAGTCTGTGTCGTCGCGCCCAGTGACCGGGGGAGGTCAGTCGTGGGAGTGCAGGGGCTTGCCGGCCAGCGCCAGGTGGGCCTCACCCATCGCCTCGTTCTGCGTCGGGTGGGCGTGGATGAGCTGGGCCACCTCGGCCGGCAGCGCCTCCCAGTTGTAGATCAGCTGGGCCTCGCCGACCTGCTCGCCCATGCGGTCGCCGACCATGTGGACGCCGACCACGGCACCGTCCTTGACCTGGACGAGCTTGATCTCGCCCGCGGTCTTCAGGATCTTGCTCTTGCCGTTGCCCGCGAGGTTGTACTTCAGGGCGACGACCTTGTCCGCACCGTAGATCTCCTTGGCCCTGGCCTCGGTGATGCCGACGGAGGCGACCTCCGGGTGGCAGTACGTCACCCGCGGCACACCGTCGTAGTCGACCGGGACGGTCTTCAGGCCGGCGAGCCGCTCCGCCACCAGGATGCCCTCGGCGAAGCCGACGTGGGCGAGCTGGAGGGTGGGAACGAGGTCACCGACGGCGGAGACGGTCGGGACGTTGGTCCGCATGTACTCGTCGACGAGGACGAAACCGCGGTCCATGGCGACCCCGGCCTCCTCGTAGCCCAGACCCTGCGAGACCGGGCCGCGGCCGATGGCGACGAGCAGGACCTCCGCCTCGAACTCCTTGCCGTCGGCGAGGGTGACCTTGACGCCGTCCTGGGTGTACTCGGCCTTCTGGAAGAAGGTGCCCAGGTTGAACTTGATGCCCCGCTTGCGGAAGGCGCGCTCCAGCAGCTTGGAGCTGTTCTCGTCCTCGACCGGCACGAGGTGCTTGAGGCCCTCGATGATGGTCACGTCGGTGCCGAAGGACTTCCACGCGGAGGCGAACTCGACGCCGATGACGCCGCCGCCCAGCACGATCGCGGACTTGGGCACGCGGTCCAGGACGAGGGCGTGGTCGGAGGAGATGATCCGGTTGCCGTCGATCTCCAGGCCCGGCAGCGTCTTCGGCACGGAGCCGGTCGCCAGCAGGACGTGGCGGCCCTGGATCCGCTGACCGCCCACATCGACGGAGGTCGGCGAGGACAGCCGGCCCTCACCCTCGATGTAGGTCACCTTGCGCGAGGCGATGAGACCTTGCAGGCCCTTGTACAGGCCCGAGATCACCTCGTCCTTGTACTTGTGCACGGCGGCCACGTCGATGCCCTCGAACGTGGCCTTCACACCGAACTGCTCGCTCTCGCGGGCCTGGTCGGCGATCTCCCCCGCGTGCAGCAGGGCTTTGGTGGGGATGCACCCCTTGTGCAGGCAGGTACCGCCGACCTTGTCCTTCTCGATCAGGGCGACGTCCAGGCCCAGCTGAGCCCCGCGCAGCGCCGCGGCGTAACCACCGCTGCCACCGCCGAGGATCACTAGGTCGAAAACGGTGCTGGCGTCGTTCGCCACGTCACGTCCTCCATGCATGTGCGCCACGCCGGTCTCCAGTGACCGGTCGGCGGCTGGTGTCCGGCCGCTCATTGTTCTCGGCCCTTGGGTGGGCCCTGTCCTGCCGAGCCCCATCTTCGCACTTGTCGACCCCGTACGAGACGCCGGGCCGGGGTGTGAGACGTCCCACGTCCACTCGTCACCGGCGGTGGACACCGCCGCGAGAGATGCGGGGCCGTGTCCGGTCCGCGGCTGCGCCGCGTGGGCGCGACCGGCCACGACGGGCCCGCGGTCGCGCAACCACCCGCACCTCCCGGGTCCCCGGGCGAACCTCAGCCCAATTCCCCCGCGGCCGTCAGCTCGGCGACCCGCACCAGCGTCCGCACCGCCGTACCGGTCCCGCCCTTCGGCGTGTACCCGAACGGGCCGCCCTCGTTGAAGGCCGGACCCGCGATGTCCAGGTGCGCCCAGGTGATGCCCTCGCCCACGAACTCGCGCAGGAACAGGCCGGCCACCAGACCGCCGCCCATCCGCTCGCCCATGTTCGCGATGTCCGCGGTCGACGAGTCCATGCCCTTGCGCAGGTGCTCCGGCAGCGGCATCGGCCAGGCCGGCTCGCCGGCCTCCTGCGCCGCCTCGTGCACCGCGGAGCGGAACGCGTCGTCGTTCGCCATGATCCCGTACGTCCGGTTGCCGAGCGCCAGCATCATCGCGCCGGTCAGCGTCGCCACGTCGATGATCGCGTCCGGCTTCTCCTGCGAGGCCGCCCACAGCGCGTCGGCGAGCACGAGCCGGCCCTCGGCGTCGGTGTTGAGCACCTCGACGGTCTTGCCGCTGTACATGCGCAGCACGTCACCCGGGCGCGTCGCCGAGCCCGACGGCATGTTCTCGGCCAGCGCCAGCCAGCCGGTCACGTTGACCTCGAGACCGAGGCGCGCGGCGGCGACGACGGCCGCGAACACGGCGGCGGCACCGGCCATGTCGCACTTCATCGTCTCGTTGTGCCCGGCCGGCTTCAGCGAGATGCCGCCCGAGTCGTAGGTGATGCCCTTGCCGACGAACGCCAGCGACTTCTTCGCCCTGGACGACGTGTACGACAGCTTCACCAGGCGCGGACCCGACGCCGAACCGGCGCCGACGCCGAGAATGCCGCCGTAGCCGCCCTTGGTGAGCGCCTTCTCGTCGAGCACCTGCACCTTGATGCCGTGCTCCTTGGCGGCGGTCTGCGCGAGGGCCGCGAACGCCTCCGGGTCGAGGTCGTTCGGCGGGGTGTTGATCAGGTCGCGGGCGCGGTTCAGCTCCTCGGAGACGGCCGCGGCACGTTCGAGCGCCGCCTTGTACGCCTTGTCGCGGGGCTTGCCGCCCAGCAGCGTGGCCTCGGCCAGCGGGGCCTTGCCCTTCTTCGCCTTCGCGTCCTTGCCGCTGTCCTTGTAGACGTCGAAGGAGTACGCGCCGAGCAGCACGCCCTCACCGACGGCACCCGCGTCACCGGCCCCGGCGAGCGGCAGCGCGAAGACGGCCTTCCTGGAGCCGGCCAGCGCGCGGGCGGCGGCTCCCGCGGCCCGGCGCAGCGCCTCGGCCTCGAAACCGGCGTCCTTCCCGGGCTCCGCGCCCAGGCCCACCGCCAGCACGACGGGTGCCTTGAAGCCGGACGGCGCGGGCAGCTTCGTCACCTCGCCCTCGGTGCCGGAGGCTCCGAGGGTCTCCAGGACGTCGGCGAGCCGGCCGTCGTACGCCTTGTCCACGGCCTCGGCGCCCGGTGCGACGACCAGGTCCCCGGACCCGGACGCTGTGCCCTTGGCGACACCGATCACGATCGCGTCGGCCCGCAGGCCGGACGCCGCGGCGGTGCTGAGAGTGAGAGCAGTCACGGTGGTGAATTCTCGCTTCCGTAAGAAGTCTGGTGTGATCGAATGCGGGTGGGCCGGCCGGGTCCGACAGACGACCCTGGATCCCTCCTGCGATGCGGTGCTCACCTGGGCAGGTGAGCACCTTGCACGAGCCTACGCTCGCGCCCGCCGCCGCTCCCTGCGCGGTACCGCGGTTTGCCGCACGCCACCCGGGATGCGAGATCATTCCGGGGTACGACGACCTTCCCCCCTCCCACACCGTGGAGCACGCCCCGTGAGACGCCCGGCCGCCCTGTCGACAGCCCTCCTCCTGCTGCTGACGGGCTGCCAGTCGGCCGCGGCCCCCGACGACCGGCCGCCGGCCGCGGGCCGCTGGCAGCCCCGGCCCGGCACCGCCTGGCAGTGGCAGCTCAGCGGCGCCCTCGACACCTCCGTCGACGTTCCGGTCTACGACATCGACGGCTTCGACCACACCGGGGCCACGGTCGCCTCTCTGCACGACGACGGCCGCAAGGTCGTCTGCTACCTGTCCACCGGCGCCTGGGAGGAGTTCCGCCCCGACGCGGACGCGTTCCCGCGGTCCGTGCTGGGCCGGGGCAACGGCTGGGAGGGCGAACGCTGGCTGGACATCCGTGCCACGGAGGTCCTGGAGCCGCTGATGGCCGAGCGCCTCGACATGTGCCGGGAGAAGGGCTTCGACGCGGTCGAGCCGGACAACATGGACGGCTACCGCAACGAGACCGGCTTCCCGCTCACCGCCGGCGACCAGCTCCGCTACAACCGGCTGATCGCGGAACTCGCCCACGACCGGGGCATGGCCGTCGGCCTCAAGAACGACCTGGACCAGATCCCGGAGCTGGTGGACGACTTCGACTTCGCGGTCAACGAGCAGTGCGCCCAGTACGGCGAGTGCGCCGACAACAAACCGTTCATCGACGCGGACAAGGCGGTCTTCCACGTCGAGTACGAGCTGCCGGCCGCGCGCTTTTGCGCCGACTCCCGTGCGCTGGGCCTGAGTTCGATGCGGAAGAAGTACGAACTGGGGGCGTGGCGGGAGGCCTGCTGAGCGCCGTGAGTGTGCCGGGTGCGCCTTGCGCCCCCTTGCGTTCGGGTCAGCCGAGGGTCAGTACCACCAGTGTCGTCGTGGCCGCCGTCTCCGCCACCCCGCCGAAGACATCGCCCGTGACCCCGCCGAAGCGGCGGACGCAGTGCCGCAGCAGCAGTTCGGCGACGGCGAGGGCGCCCAGCACGGCGACCGTCGTGCGGAGTACGTCGTACGGCCCCAGGAACGCGCCCGCCACCGCGCCGGACGCCACCGTGACGGCGGCGGCCACGGCCGACGCCCCGCCCGCCGGGACCACCCCGGCGACCGCCGCGCCCAGGCCCTCCGGGCGGGCCGCGGGGACCCCCGACCGGGCCGCGAGCGTGAGTGCGAGGCGGGCGGCCGTCGCCGAGACCACGGCGGCGATCGCGCCCCGCGCCCAGGAGCCGTCGTAGGCCTGCGCCAGCGCGGCCACCTGGGCGAACAGCGCGAACACCAGGGCCAGTACACCGAACGGGCCGATGTCCGACTGCTTCATGATCCGCAGCGCGTCCTCGGCGGGCCTGCCGCTGCCGAGCCCGTCCGCGGTGTCGGCCAGCCCGTCCAGGTGCAGGCCCCTGGTCAGTACGGCCGGTACGGCGGCGGTGGCGACCGCGGCGAGCAGGGCGCCCGCGCCCAGGAACAGCAGCAGGAGCCCGGCGCCCGCGGCGGCGGCCCCGACCGCCAGCCCGGCCAGCGGGGCGCACAGCATGCCGCGGCGCGCGGCCTCCCGGTCCCAGCGGGTCACCTCGACCGGGAACACGGTGAGGGTGCCGAAGGCGAAGCGGAGGCCGTCGTCGGGGAAGGGGATCCTGGGCACCGGCGCAGACTACCCGGGGTCGCCGGGGCAGCCTGGGGATAAAGTGCGCATATGGGAGATTGGTGGCAGCGCAACATCATGGAGCCGGGCAAGCTGCCGCTGCTCCTCGCGCTGACGGCCTTCGTGCTGACGTTCGTGGTCACGCGGATCATCACGCGGCTGATCCGGGTGGGCAAGGGGCCCTTCGGCAACGTCAGGACGGGCGGGCTGCACATCCACCACGTGGTTCCCGGGGTCGTCCTCACCGTCATCGGCGGGTTCGGCGCGGTGGCGGTGGACCGGGACGGGTGGGGCTCCGCGGTGGTGGCGGTGGTCTTCGGGGCCGGGGCGGGGCTCGTCCTGGACGAGTTCGCGCTGATCCTGCATCTCGACAACGTCTACTGGACCCAGGCGGGCCGCAAGAGCGTGGAGGTCGTGGTGGTCACCGCGGCCCTGGTCGGGCTGGTGCTCGCCGGGTTCACGCCGTTCGGCGTCGACGACGTGTCGCGGGACGAGTTGCAGGACCGGGCCAATGTCATCGCGACCGTCGCGGGGAACTTCCTCTTCTCCCTGCTCGCCCTGGCCAAGGGCAAGGCGCGCCTCGCGATCTTCGGCGTCATCGTCCCGCTCGTCGCCCTGGTCGGCGCGGTGCGGCTGGCCCGGCCGGGCTCGCCCTGGGCCCGCCGCTTCTACGGCGACCGGCCGCGCGCCCGTGCCCGGTCCCGCCTGCGCGCCTACCGCCACGACCGCCGCTGGTCGGGGCCCCGCCGCGCCGTCCAGGACTGGATCGGTGGGCGCCCGGATCCGGTTGCGGGGCGCGACGCGTGATGCCAGGTGCCTGTGGCGGCCTGTGCGGATTCGGTGGGGGTGCGGGCAGCGCGTTCGGTTCGGTGGGGTTCGGGGGCGTGCCGGAGGGTGTCCGTCCCAGGAACGGCGCGGAATCGGTCACTTGCAGGGGTGCGGGGCGTTGACGCGCCAACCGCTGCGGGCGGACACCCCCCCCGACCCACCCCTTCCTCGCCGTAGGCGGCTTTCCGTCCGCCCCACGTGGTTCCCCGCTCCCGCCGTGGGCGGCTACCGGTCCGTCGTCCCCCAGCTGCGGGCAGCCGTCCCCCCGGTCCGCATCCACGCCGGGTGTCTCCGCGACGCCGGGTCAGGGAACCCACCCCCGGCTGACCCGGAACCCGTTCACTCGTCGTCGGACTTCTCCGGGAGGTCCGCCGCCAGGGCTGCCGCGGCCTGCACCAGGGGGAGTGCCAGCAGACCGCCGGCTCCCTCGCCCACCGTCACACCCTGGGACAGCACCGGCTCCAGGGCCATCCGGTCCAGCGCCTTCGCCTGGCCCGGCTCCCCGCTGTCGTGCGCCGCCAGCCACCAGTCCGGCGCCCGGAAGGCGACCCGCTGTCCGACCAGCGCGCACGCGGCCGCCACCACGCCGTCCAGGAGCACCGGCGTCTTCCGCACCGCGCTCTGCAACAGGAAGCCCGTCATGGCGGTGAGGTCCGCGCCGCCCACCGTGGCGAGCAACTGCAATTGGTCACCGAGCACCGGCCTGGCACGGCGCAGCGCGTCGCGGATCGCCGCGCACTTGCGCATCCAGGCCAGGTCGTCGATGGGCAGCCCGCCCCGCCCGGTGACGACGGACGCGTCCGTCCCGCACAGCGCGGCGACCAGCACGCCCGCCGCGGTCGTACCGCCCACGCTCACATCGCCCAGCACCACCAGATCCGTACCGGAGTCGGCCTCCTCGTCGGCCACCGCCATCCCGGCCCGGAAGGCGGCCTCCGCCTCCTCAAGGGTCAGCGCGTCCTCGATGTCGATACGCCCGCCGCCCCGCCGCACCCGGTGCCCCGCGACCTCGGCGGGCAGCGCCTCCGGGTCGCAGTCCAGGGACATGTCGACGACGCGCACGGGCACGCCGAGCCGCCGGGCCAGCACGGACACGGGCCGGCCGCCCTCCAGAACCTCGCGCACCAGCTCCCCGGCGCCACCCGCGGCCCGCGCCGAGACGCCCAGCTCGGCGACCTTGTGGTCACCGGCGAAGAGCACCACCCGGGGCTGTTCGACGGGCCGTACCGGTACGGCCGACTGCGCCGCGGCCAGCCACTCGCCCAGCTCGTCCAGACGGCCCAGCGCTCCGGGCGGAACGACCTGGCGCTCCCGGCGCGCCTCGGCGTCGCGGCGCACCCCGCCGTCGGGGCGCTCGATCAGGTCGGTGAAGTCGTCGAGATTCAGCGAACTCATTCGCCGAACAGTACCGGCCCCGGTCGAACACCACGGCGGGCCCTTCCGCGGCATGCCCGGGGCGGCGCGTCGCGCCCCGGATCACGATCCCCTACGTAACGTTTTGCCTGGATTGTCGTATGCATCCCTCGTCTCGCGTCGGGAGCCGCCCATGTCCGGATCCTCCGCCCCCTCGGTGCCCCCCGTTCCCCGCTACGGGCCGCACCGCGAGGACTGCCCCTGGTGCGGCTCGCGGCGGCTGCGTGCCCGGCTGCGCCGCGAGCCGCACCAGGGGCGGACCGGGCCGGGGCGGGCCGTCCTCGAACGCTGCCTGGACTGCCGGCACGCCTTCCGCAACCCCCCGCTCGCGCCCGGCCCGCACCACCCCGTCGTCCGGGCCGGCGCCCGGCTGAGGCACGCCCTGGCCGCCCGCGCGATGCTCCGCCGCTGTCCCGAGCCCGAGAGCTGGCTGGACGTCGGCACCGGCGACGCCGACTTCCCCCGCACCGCCCGTACGTACTTCCCCTACACCTCCTTCGACGGCCTGGACGCCACCCACCGCGTCCTGCGGGCCCGCGCCGTCGAGCGCGTCGAGGAGGCGTACGTCGGCCGGCTGACGGACCCGCACATCGCGGCCCGGCTGCGGGGCCGCTACGACGTCGTCAGCCTCTTCCACCACCTCGAACGCGTGCCGGACCCGCGTGCCGAACTCCACGCCGCGGTGTCCGTACTGCGGCCCGGCGGTCATCTCCTCGTCGACGTGGCCGACCCGCGCCGTCTGCTCGCCCTGCCGCCCGGCGCCTCCTACCCGGCGGGCCTGGGCGTCGAACTGGCGGACCAGGGCTGCACGGTGCTCACCGGCGCGCGGTCCCGCCGCGTCATCGCGCGCAAGGCCGCGTCAGCCACGTAGCACCAGCGCCTGCCCCGCCACCACCAGCAGCACCTGCTCGCACTCGTCCGCGAACGCCGCGTTCAGGCGCCCGAGTTCGTCCCGGTAGCGGCGGCCCGACGCCGTGGCCGGGACGATGCCCGAGCCCACCTCGTTCGACACCGCGACGACCGTGCGCCGGGTCGCGCGGACCGCCTCCGTCAGCTCCCGCACCCGGTCCCTGAGAGCCCGCTCCCCGCCGTCGGCCCACTCCGCGTCGTCCCACGCGCCGACGGCGTCCATCGCGTCCGTCAGCCACAGGGACAGACAGTCGACGAGCAGGGCCGGTCCGTCGTCCTTCAGCAGCGGGACCAGGTCGCAGGTCTCGGTGGTGCGCCACGACCCCGGGCGCCGCTCCCGGTGCGAGCAGACCCGGGCCGCCCACTCGGTGTCCCCGTTGCGGGAGCCTCCGGTCGCGACGTACAGCACGTCGGGGAAGGTCTCCAGTCGCCGCTCGGCCTCCACCGACTTCCCCGACCGGGCGCCGCCCAGCACCAGGGTGCGCCGCGGCAGGTCGGGTACGTCCTCGTAGGCGCCCACCACCAGCGTCGTCCCGTCCGGCACCGCACGCGTGCCGGCCGCCGCGAGCCGCCGCGCCAGTTCCGGGCCCGGCGGCACGTCGTGGTCCAGATGGACGGCGACGACATCGGTCGTGGGGCCCGCCGCGCCCACCGCCCGCAGCCTCGCCAGCGCGTCCGGCCGCCCCACGATGTCCGCGAGGACCAGGTCGTACTGCTCCGCGGGCTCCTCAAGACCGGCCGGCGCGCCGCCCGGCGGCAGATACAGCAACCGCTGCCCGTCCGGGCCGGTCACCGCGTACCCGGTGCCCGGCGCGTCCATCGCCACCGCCCGCACCCGGTGCCCGGTCAGCAGCGCCAGCTCCCGGCCGTCCGGCACCCGCCCCGGCTGCGGCAGCCCGGCCGGCACCTCCACGGCGGGGCCGTCGTGCGGATGGGAGAGCAGCACTTGCCGTACGCCGGTCAGGGAGTGCCCGGCCCGAGCCGCGGCGAAGGCGGCGCCGGGCGTCAGGTCGAGCAGCAGCGCACCGTCCACCAGCAGCGCGGTCGCCGCGCGCGCGTTCGCGCCCTGCGCGGCGGCACAGGCCGCGCAGGGACAGTCGGGGCGGGGGAGTCCCGCCGGGGCACCGGTGCCGAGCAGAGTCACGTCCACGTACCGATTTTCTCCGCTCACCCGGCGACGTGCGCGTCCGAGTCACCCGAGGAGCGGGCCGGTTCCGTCTCCGGGCCTTCTACGGCGCACCCGGCTCAGCGCATAGGCTGCGGGCGGAGGCCGGACCAAGATCCGGCTTCCGCTCTGCATGTGCTCACATCTTGGAGGCGTACATGGCGGCATGGACGTGGCGGTTCGAGACGGCCGGCGGGACGGAGGTCCAGCCCGCGGTGCAGCCCGAGGAGTTCACCACGCAAGGGGACGCCGAGTCCTGGATCGGGGAGTACTGGAAGGACCTCAAGGAGGGCGGCGCCGACCAGGTGCGGCTCTTCGAGGACGCCACCGAGATCTACGGTCCGATGAGCCTGCACGCCGAGGGGGCCGAAGAGACCGAAGGGGCCGAAGAGGGCGGGGATGGCGGGGAGGCGAAGGGCTGAGGGTCGGGCGGGGCGCCGGACAACGGTGGGCCGCCCCGCCCGGTCACTGCTCGCCGAGGGTCACCTCTGCGGTGTGCTCGTCGCCGTCGCGGACGTAGGTGACCCTGGCCCGGTCGCCGGGGCGTTTCGACGCCAGCGCCTCGGCCAGTGAGGTGATGGTGGTGATGTCCGTGCCGTCCACCTTGACGACGACATCCCCCGAACGCAGTCCCGCCTTGTCGGCGGCCCCGCCGTTGCGCACCTCGACGACGGCCACCCCCGCGGGCCGGTAGCCGTCGTCGACGACCGTGCGGGCGGTGATGTCCAGTGCCGCCCGGCCCGAGTCGGTGACCTTGCCGTTCTTGACGATCTGGTCGGCGACCGTCTTCACCATCGAGGCCGGGATCGCGAACCCGATGCCGGGCGCCGCGCTGTCGCCGAGCCCCGGGTCGGTCGCCGCCAGCGTCGGGATGCCGATGACCTGCCCTTCGAGGTTGACCAGGGCGCCACCGCTGTTGCCGGGGTTGATGGCGGCGGAGGTCTGCACCATGTTGGCGATGGTCGCGCCCGTGCCGCCCCCGCTGCTGCCCTCGGTCACGGTCCGTCCGGTCGCCGAGACGATGCCCTGCGTCACGCTGGAGGACAGGCCGAGCGGCGAGCCCATCGCCAGCACGATCTGCCCGACGTTGACCTTCGAGGAGTCGCCGAAGCGGGCCGCCTTCATACCGTCGGGCACCTTGTCCAGCTTGACGACGGCGAGATCCTGCTCGGGGTAGGAGGAGACGATCTCGGCGGCGAGTGACCCCTCGTTGCGGGCGGTCGTCACCCGGAAGGACTTGCTGTTCCCGACCACGTGCGCGTTGGTGACGACGTGCCCCTTGTCGTCGTACACGACCCCCGACCCCAGCGAGTCGCCCGCCTGGATCTGCACGACCGACGGCAGTACGTCCTTGATCACCCGCTGGTAGTCGTCCTGAAGATCGCTCGCCGCCCGCGGAACCGCGGCCTGCGCCGTGTCGCCCTCCCGCGCGCTCCCGGCGCCCGCCCCCGAACCGGTGCCGGAGCAGCCGGCCACGAGCAGCAGGGAGCAGACCAGCACGGCGACCGGGCCGAGCGGCCCCGGCCCACGGGTACGGGAGGCGTCCATGCCCCGAGTCTCACCGCGCGGCAGCACTCCGGCTCCCGGTGGACACCCGAATGGATGCCGGGCAGGGGCCGAGGCCCGACGCCCACCGGGCGGAACCTGGCCCCGCACCCCGCACAGGTGTGGCAGCGCCGCGATCCGAGGCCCGGCGCCGACCGGGCGGAACCTGGCCCCGGACCCCGCACAGGTGTGGCAGCGCCGCGATCCGAGGCCCGGCGCCGACCGGGCGGAACCTGGCCCCGGACCCCGCACAGGTGTGGCAGCGCCGCGATCCGAGGCCCGGCGCCGACCGGGCGGAACCTGGCCCCGGACCCCGCACAGGTGTGGCAGCGCCGCGATCCGAGGCCCGGCGCCGACCGGGCGGAACCTGGCCCCGGACCCCGCACAGGTGTGGCAGCGCCGCGATCCGAGGCCCGGCGCCGACCGGGCGGAACCTGGCCCCGCACCCCGCACAGGTGTGGCAGCGCCGCGATCCGAGGCCCGGCGCCGACCGGGCGGAACCTAGCCCCGCACCCCGCACAGGTGCAGCAGCGCCGCGACCCCGCGGTACGGGTCCGTCCGGCCGGCCCGTTCCTCGGTGGCCAGCAGGGTTTCCAGGTCGTCGGGGAGCGGGGCGCCGTCGGGCGCGGTGTCCGTGAAGACGCGGACGCCGTACCAGGTGTGCAGCGGCGCGCCGATGCCCGCGAGCTTCGAGGTCAGCGTCGTCAGCCGGTCCGCGCGCAGGGGCGGTCCGGTGCGGGAGGGGGCCTCACCGCCCGCCTCGGTCCGGGCGCGGGGGAGGTGGGCCGCGGTGTCGAAGGCGGCCAGTGCGTCGGCCCACTCGCCGTGCAGGCCGGGACGCATGGCGAGCGCGTCGCCGTTGCGCACGAGGAGCGACAGCAGTCCGCCCGGCGCGAGCATCCGGGCCAGCCCCGCGAGCAGCGGGTCGGGCTCCTCGACGTACATGAGCACGCCGTGGCACAGCACCACGTCGAAGCTGCCGGGCAGGAAGTGCACGCCGGTGTCCCGGCCGTCGCCCTCGATGATCCGCATCCGGTCCCGGATGCCCTCCGGCTGGCCGGCCAGGGCGTCGCGGGCCGCGGCGATCATCGCGGTGTCCTGCTCCAGGCCGGTCACCTGATGGCCGCCCCGGGCCAGCCGCAGCGCCTGGGCGCCACGGCCCATGCCCACGTCGAGCACCCGCAGCCGCTTGCCCACCGGGAAGCGCCCGGCCATCTGCTCGTCGAGCTGCCGGGCCACCATCTCCTGCCGTACGACGTCCCGCAGACCGTCCCGGCCGCCCGGCCGGGTGTCCGCCGCGCCCTCGGTGAACGGCGTCGTGCTCAGGGCCGTTCCCCGCGCTTGACCTGGGGCTTGGGCAGCCGCAGCCGACGCATCTGGAGGGAACGCATCAGCGCGTAGGCGACCGCGCCGCGCCTGCGCTCGTCCGGGAAGCGCTCGGCGAGACGCCGCTTCAGCCGGAAGCCGGTGACGATCGAGTCCAGCACGATCATCACGATCACGACCAGCCACAGCAGCAGCGCGATGTTCTGCAGCGCGGCCACCCGGACCATGCTCAGCACCAGGATGACCACGGCCATCGGCAGGAAGTACTCCGCGATGTTGAACCGGGAGTCGATGAAGTCGCGCGCGAACCTGCGCACCGGTCCCTTGTCGCGGGCCGGCAGGGCACGCTCGTCGCCCTTCGCCAGCGCCTCGCGCTGACGCGCCATCGCGACACGGCGCTCCTCGCGCTGCCGCTTGGCGGCGTCCTTGCGCGTCATCGAAGTGTTGGCGACGCTGCGGCGCTGGGACTGGGCCGCACTGCGCTTGGGCGTCG
This sequence comes from Streptomyces sp. SL06, assembly GCF_058244745.1. Classification (NCBI taxonomy): domain Bacteria; kingdom Bacillati; phylum Actinomycetota; class Actinomycetes; order Kitasatosporales; family Streptomycetaceae; genus Streptomyces; species Streptomyces sp. SL06. The sequence continues at coordinate 5,285,300 of NZ_JBSYOT010000002.1, forward strand.
GCCTTCCCTTGGGGGCCTGCGGGTCACGGGGCTGCTTGGAGTCGGTCACCGGCGCCTTGACGACGCTCTGGGCCTTCTCATCCTTGGCACGGCTACGGAACACAAAACCCAAGGGTACGGGGTGCCGGGGTGTGGACCACAGTCCGGTGGGGAACGATCCGGCAACGCCGGTCGTCTGTAGAAGGACAGAGGGGATGTTGCGCACGGCCTCGGACCGGGATCAATTCCGGACAACCCGGGGAGCACCTACTCCTCGCGCCGGACCGGGAGCATACGCAGTCGTCCTTGGGGATGAGCGATCCGTCCCCGAACAGTGCGGTAATGGATGCAGGGCCCGTACTGTGGGTTCTGTTGCAGTCGCTGGAGCTGGAGTCGGTCAGAAGGGGGCGCGCGAAGCCCATGAGCGGTGTCATGAAGCGTATGGGGATGATCTTCCGCGCGAAGGCCAACAAGGCCCTGGACCGGGCCGAGGACCCGCGCGAGACCCTCGATTACTCGTACCAGAAACAGCTGGAGCTGCTGCAGAAGGTGCGCCGCGGCGTCGCCGACGTGGCGACCAGCCGCAAGCGCCTGGAACTCCAGCTCAACCAGCTGCAGTCCCAGTCGTCCAAGCTGGAGGACCAGGGCCGCAAGGCGCTGGCGCTGGGCCGCGAGGACCTGGCCCGTGAGGCGCTGTCCCGGCGCGCCGCGCTCCAGCAGCAGGTCACCGACCTGGAGACGCAGCACGCCACGCTCCAGGGCGAGGAGGAGAAGCTCACCCTGGCGGCCCAACGCCTCCAGGCCAAGGTGGACGCCTTCCGCACGAAGAAGGAGACCATCAAGGCCACCTACACGGCCGCCCAGGCGCAGACCCGTATCGGGGAGGCGTTCTCCGGCATCTCCGAGGAGATGGGCGACGTCGGCATGGCCATCCAGCGGGCCGAGGACAAGACCGCCCAGCTCCAGGCGCGGGCCGGCGCCATCGACGAACTGCTCGCCTCGGGCGCCCTCGACGACCAGTCCGGCATGCAGAAGGACGACATCCAGGCCGAGCTGGACCGGCTCTCCGGTGGTACGGATGTAGAGCTGGAGCTGCAGCGGATGAAGGCCGAGCTGGCCGGCGGCGGCACCTCGGACCGGCAGGCCATCGAGGGCGGCCAGGACCAGGGCGAGCCGCAGTCCCAGCAGCAGCCGCAGGACACCCCGCGCTTCGACAAGCAGTAGGTCACGCCTAGGAGGGCCGACATGATCGTACGGATCATGGGGGAGGGACAGCTGACGCTGGCCGACGGCCGGCTCGCCGAGCTGGACGCACTGGACGACGAACTTCAGGCCGAGGTGGAGAACGGCGACGGGCCCGGTTTCCGCGCGACCCTCCAGGCCCTCCTGGCCAAGGTCCGCGAACTGGGCGAGCCCCTCCCTGACGACTCCCTGGAGCCGTCCGACCTCATCCTCCCGTCCCCGGAGGCCACCCTGGAGGAGGTCCAGGAGCTGCTGAGCGACGACGGCCTGATCCCGGGCGGTGCGTGAGTCCCTCGGCCCGTCCGGGGGCGCGGCCCCCGGCCGACGCCCACCGCTCGCGGGCCCGGTGACCAGCGCCGCCCGCTCCGGCCGCCGCGAAGCCCCGTGAGCACCCTCGCCCGCGCCCGCTGCCGGATCGGCGCCCACCCCTGCGCCCTGGACACGGCCCTCGCGGCGGTCCTCCTGGTCTGCATGCTCGCCGGTTCGTTCGTGGACCCGCACGGGTCGGACGGCGCCGACTGGAGGCTGCGCACCCCCGACCCGCTCAGCCTGGTCCTCATGGTCGTCGGCGCCACCGCGCTCGCCTTCCGCCGCCGTGCCCCGCTGACGGTCCTCGCGGTCACCGGCGGGGCCACCGTCGTCGAGAGCGTCACCGGCGACCCCCGCGCCCCCGTAGTCGTGTCCGCGGTCGTCGCGCTGTTCACCGTCGCCGCCTCCACCGACCGCCCCACCACCTGGCGGGTGGGCCTGCTCACCACGACCGTGCTGACCGGCGCCGCCATGCTGGCCGGCCGGCTGCCCTGGTACGCGCAGGAGAACCTCGGCGTCTTCGCCTGGACCGGCATCGGCGCCACCGCCGGGGACGCCGTCCGCAGCCGCCGGGCCTTCGTGCAGGCCATCCGGGACCGGGCCGAGAAGGCCGAGCGCACCCGTGAGGAGGAGGCCCGCCGCCGGGTCGCCGAGGAGCGGCTGCGCATCGCCCGCGACCTGCACGACGTGGTCGCCCACCACATCGCCCTGGTCAACGTCCAGGCCGGGGTCGCCTCGCACGTCATGGACCGGCGGCCCGACCAGGCCAAGGAGGCCCTCGCCCACGTACGGCAGGCCAGCCGCTCGGCGCTGGACGAACTGCGGGCCACCGTCGGCCTGCTCCGCCAGTCCGGCGACCCGGAGGCACCGACCGAGCCCGCGCCCGGCCTCAAGCGCCTCGACGAACTCGTGGGCACCTTCCACCACGCCGGGCTGCACGTCGAGGTGGCCCGCTCCGACCAGGGCGGTGAGCTGCCCGCCGCCGTCGACCTGGCCGCGTACCGCATCGTCCAGGAGGCCCTGACCAATGTGCGCAAGCACGCGGGACCGCGGGCGAAGGCCGAGGTCAGCGTGGTGCGGGTGGGGCCCAACATGGAGATCACCGTGCTCGACGACGGCGCCGGCGGGGCCGGGGCCGGGGCCTTCGCCTACGGCGGCGGGCACGGGCTGCTGGGCATGCGCGAGCGCGTCACCGCCGTGCGCGGCACCCTCACCACCGGTCCCCGCTACGGCGGCGGGTTCCGGGTGCATGCGATCCTTCCGGTCGGAAGCCGCACCGATGCCGTGGAGGACCCCGTATGACGATCCGTGTCCTGCTCGCCGACGACCAGGCGCTGCTGCGCAGCGCCTTCCGGGTACTGGTCGACTCCGAGCCCGACATGGAGGTGGTGGGGGAGGCGTCCGACGGCGCGGAGGCGGCCCGGCTGGCCGCCGAACGACGGGCCGACGTGGTGCTGATGGACATCCGGATGCCCGGCACGGACGGTCTCGCCGCCACCCGCGTGATCAGCGCCGACCCGGCCCTCGTCCATGTCCGCGTGGTCATACTGACCACCTTCGAGGTCGACGACTACGTGGTGCGGGCGCTGCGCGCGGGCGCCTCCGGCTTCCTCGGCAAGGGCTCCGAGCCCGAGGAACTGCTCAGCGCGATCCGCGTCGCGGCCGGCGGCGACGCGCTGCTGTCCCCGACCGCCACCAAAGGGCTGATCGCCCGCTTCCTCGCCCAGTCCGGCACGGACGACGAGGACCGCGACCCGGCCCGCGCCGAGCGGCTGGAGTCGCTGACCGTGCGCGAGCGCGAGGTGCTGGTCCAGGTCGCCGGCGGGCACTCCAACGACGAGATCGCCGAGCGCCTCGAGGTCAGCCCGCTGACCGTGAAGACCCACGTCAACCGGGCCATGGCCAAGCTGGGCGCCCGCGACCGGGCCCAACTGGTCGTCATCGCCTACGAGTCCGGGCTGGTCCGTCCAAGGGTGGAGTGACCCCCACCCGCGTGTACTGCGGCGGGAGTATGCGCCGGATAAGGAAATGGACCTGGGGCCTAGGGAACCGGGGTCCGCCATGGCCCAGGGTGTTGGGGTGGGCGTACAGACGTGCCCCGTCCCCTCCGCTCGGCCACAGAAGAGAGACCCTGACCCATGTCCTGGCTGTCGAGATTCAGCCTCGCGCAACGGGCCCTGATCGGCCTGATGTCGATCGTCGCACTTGTCTTCGGCGCGATCGCCATCCCCCAGCTCAAGCAGCAGTTGCTGCCCACCATCGAACTGCCCATGGTGTCCGTGCTGGCGCCGTACCAGGGCGCCTCGCCGGACGTGGTCGAGAAGCAGGTCGTCGAACCGATCGAGGCCAACATCGAGGCCGTCGACGGGATTTCGGGCGTCACCTCCACGGCCAGTGAGGGCAACGCCGTCATCATGGCGTCCTTCGACTACGGCCCGAACACCCAGCAGCTCGTCGCCGATGTCCAGCAGGCCGTCAACCGGGCCCGCGCCCAGCTCCCGGACGGCGTGGACCCGCAGGTCGTCTCCGGGTCGACGGACGACATCCCGACCGTCGTCCTCGCGGTCACCTCGGACAAGGACCAGCAGGCGCTCGCCGACCAGCTCGACCGGACGGTCGTCTCCGAGCTGAAGGGCATCGACGGCGTCGCCCAGGTCGTGGTCGACGGCGTCCGCGACCTCCAGGTCACCGTCACGCCCGACGACGCGAAGCTGGCGAGGGCCGGCGTGAGCCCGCCGGCCCTCGCCCAGTCCTTGCAGGCCGGCGGCGCGACCGTCCCCGCGGGCTCCTTCGACGAGGACGGCGCCAACCGCACCGTCCAGGTCGGCGGCGGGTTCACCTCGCTGAAGCAGATCCAGGACCTCATGGTCACCGGCGAGGGCGTCGACAAGCCGGTCCGCCTCGGTGACGTGGCGACCGTCCGGCAGGAGGAGGCCAGGGCCGACTCCCTCACCCGCACCGACGGCAAGCCCTCCCTCGCGGTCGCCGTGACGATGGACCACGACGGCAGCGCGGTCGCCATCTCCAAGGCCGTCGAGGACAAGCTTCCCGGCCTGCGCGAGCAGCTCGGCTCCGGCGCGACGCTGACCGTCGTCAGCGACCAGGGCCCGGCGGTCTCCAAGGCCATCGAGGGCCTGACCACGGAGGGCGCGCTCGGTCTGCTCTTCGCCGTCCTGGTCATCCTGGTCTTCCTGGCGTCGATCCGCTCCACCCTGGTCACCGCGGTCTCCATCCCGCTGTCGGTGGTGCTGGCGCTGATCGTGCTGTGGACGCGCGACCTGTCGCTGAACATGCTGACGCTGGGCGCCCTGACCATCGCCATCGGCCGGGTCGTCGACGACTCGATCGTGGTCCTGGAGAACATCAAGCGGCACCTCGGCTACGGCGAGGAGCGCCACGAGGCGATCCTGAAGGCCGTCCGCGAGGTCGCCGGGGCGGTCACCTCCTCGACGCTCACCACGGTCGCGGTGTTCCTGCCGATCGGTCTGGTCGGCGGCATGGTCGGCGAGCTGTTCGGCTCCTTCAGCCTCACCGTGACCGCCGCGCTGCTGGCGTCCCTGCTGGTGTCGCTGACGGTCGTCCCGGTGCTGTCGTACTGGTTCCTGCGGCCTCCGAAGGGCACCCCCGAGGACGCGGCCGAGGCCCGCCGGCTGGCCGAGGAGAGGGAGGAGAAGAGCCGCCTCCAGCGCTTCTACATCCCGGTCCTGCGCTTCGCCACCCGCCGCCGCCTCACCAGCGTCGCCATCGCGGTCGTCGTGCTGCTCGGCACCTTCGGCATGGCGCCGCTGCTGAAGACGAACTTCTTCGACCAGGGCGAGCAGAAGGTCCTCAGCATCAAGCAGGAGTTGAGGCCCGGCGCCAGCCTGGCCGCGACCGACGCCCAGGCCGAGAAGGTCGAGAAGCTGCTCGGCGACACCGAGGGCGTCAAGGACTACCAGGTCACCGTCGGCTCCTCCGGCTTCATGGCCGCCTTCGGCGGCGGCACGGACACCAACCAGGCCTCGTACCAGATCATGCTGGAGGACTCGGCGTCCTACGAGGAGGTCCAGGACCACATCGAGGACGGGCTGAAGAAGCTCGACGGCATCGGCACCACCACGGTCGCCGCCGGTGACGGCTTCGGCAGCCAGGATTTGAGCGTCGTCGTCAAGGCGTCCGACGCGCAGGTGCTCCGCGAGGCCGCCGAGAAGGTCCGCGAGACGGTCGCCGGGCTCGACAACGTCACCGATGTCACCAGCGACCTGGCGCAGAGCGTGCCGCGCATCTCGGTCCAGGCCAACTCCCGTGCCGCGCAGGCCGGTTTCAACGACCAGACGCTCGGCGCCGCCGTGGGCCAGGCCGTGCGCGGCACCCCGGTGGCCAAGGCGGTCCTCGGCGACACCGAGCGGGACGTCGTCATCGGGTCGGCCCGGCCCGCCGAGACGATGGCGCAGCTGAGGGCACTGGACCTGGGTCCGGTCAAGCTCGGTGACATCGCCACCGTGCGGCTGGAGGACGGCCCGGTCTCGATGACCCGCATCGACGGCCGGCGCGCGGCGACCGTCACCGCCAAGCCGACCGGCGACAACACCGGCGCGGTGAGCACGGCACTCCAGTCGAAGATCAACGCCCTTGACCTGCCGGCCGGTGCCACGGCCGAGATCGGCGGCGTCACCGCCGACCAGGACGAGGCGTTCGGCAAGCTGGGCCTGGCCATGCTCGCGGCGGTCGCCATCGTGTTCATGCTGCTGGTCGGCACCTTCCGGTCGCTGGCCCAGCCGTTGATCCTGCTGGTGTCGATCCCGTTCGCGGCGACCGGCGCGATCGGCCTGCTGCTCGTCACGGGCACCCCCTTGGGCGTCCCGGCGATGATCGGCATGCTGATGCTGATCGGCATCGTGGTCACCAACGCCATCGTGCTGATCGACCTCATCAACCAGTACCGCAGGCAGGGCTACGGCGTCGTCGAGGCGGTGATCGAGGGCGGCCGGCACCGGCTGCGGCCCATCCTGATGACCGCCCTGGCGACGATCTTCGCCCTGCTTCCGATGGCCCTGGGCGTCACCGGCGAGGGCGGCTTCATCGCCCAGCCGCTCGCCGTGGTCGTGATCGGCGGCCTGATCACCTCGACCCTGCTGACCCTCCTGCTGGTCCCGACGCTCTACGCGATGCTCGAACTCCGCAAGGAGCGCCGCGCGAAGAAGCGCGCCGAGAAGAAGGGCGAGGTCCCACCCCAGGCGGCCTCCTCCGACGAGCCGGAGCCGGCGAAGGTCTGAGCGGGCGAACCACGGCGAAGGGGTGCCGCCCACCGATCAACCGATCGGTGGGCGGCACCCCTTCGCCGTGGCGACCCTGTCCGGATGCCCCCTTCGCAGGCCCCTACGGCAGCGCGAGCATCCGTTCCAGTGCCAGTTTCGCGAAGGCCTCCGTCTCCTTGTCGACCTCGATGCGGTTGACGAGGGTGCCCTCGGCGAGGGACTCCAGGGTCCACACCAGGTGGGGGAGGTCGATGCGGTTCATGGTCGAGCAGAAGCAGACCGTCTTGTCGAGGAAGACGATCTCCTTGTCCTCCGCGGCGAAACGGTTCGCCAGCCGGCGGACCAGGTTCAGCTCGGTGCCGATGGCCCACTTGGAGCCGGCCGGGGCCGCCTCCAGGGCCTTGATGATGTACTCGGTCGAGCCGACGTGGTCCGCCGCCGCAACCACCTCGTGCCGGCACTCGGGGTGCACCAGGACGTTCACGCCCGGTATGCGCTCGCGCACGTCCTCGACCGAGTCCAGGCTGAAGCGGCCGTGCACCGAGCAGTGGCCCCGCCACAGGATCATCTTCGCGGCGCGCAGTTCCTCCGCGGTCAGCCCGCCGTCGGGCCGGTGCGGGTTGTAGACGACGCAGTCCTCCAGGGACATGCCCAGGTCCCGCACCGCGGTGTTGCGGCCCAAGTGCTGGTCGGGCAGGAAGAGCACCTTCTCGCCCTGCTCGAAGGCCCAGTTCAGGGCGCGCTCGGCGTTGGAGGAGGTGCAGATGGTGCCGCCGTGCTTGCCGGTGAACGCCTTGATGTCCGCGGAGGAGTTCATGTACGACACGGGCACGGTCTGCTCGGCGATCCCGGCGTCGGTCAGCACGTCCCAGCACTCGGCGACCTGCTCGGCGGTGGCCATGTCCGCCATGGAGCAGCCGGCGGCCAGGTCGGGCAGGACCACCTTCTGCTCGTCGGAGGTCAGGATGTCGGCCGACTCCGCCATGAAGTGGACGCCGCAGAAGACGATGTACTCGGCCTCGGGGCGCGCGGCCGCGTCCCGGGCCAGCTTGAAGGAGTCGCCCGTGACGTCCGCGAACTGGATGACCTCGTCACGCTGGTAGTGGTGACCGAGCACGAAGACCTTGTCCCCGAGCTTCTCCTTGGCCGCGCGGGCGCGCGCGACCAGGTCCGGGTCGGAGGGTGCGGGCAGGTCGCCGGGGCACTCCACGCCACGCTCGCTCCTCGGGTCGGCCTCGCGGCCGAGCAGCAGCAGGGCGAGGGGCGTCGGCTGTACGTCGAGCTGCTGGATTTGGGCGGTGGTCACGACACGCACCCTTTCTGGTTTCGTCGACCCTTTTCGTCGAACTGACGCTATATATCATAACCGGTTCACGTCAGTTTGACGATGCCGATAGTGTCGGTGTGACGTGAATCCCGGTGCCCGGGACACTGTCCGCTCCCCGGGGCGTGTGCGAGCATGAGGGGAAGGCCGAGCCACAGGAAACGGCCCCGCCCCGGAATGAATCCGCGGCCCCGCCGGTTGGAACCGTCGGCAAGCAGTCTCCGTACAACCCGGGAGAGATGTAGATGTCCGTATCGGACGAGACCACCACCGTCACCGACGGCATCATCCTGACCGACGCCGCTGCGGCCAAGGTCAAGGCCCTGCTCGACCAGGAAGGCCGCGACGACCTGGCGCTGCGCGTCGCCGTCCAGCCCGGCGGCTGCTCCGGTCTGCGTTACCAGCTCTTCTTCGACGAGCGCTCGCTCGACGGTGACGTGGTGAAGGACTTCGGCGGCGTCAAGGTCACCACCGACCGCATGAGCGCCCCCTACCTGGGCGGCGCCACCGTCGACTTCGTCGACACGATCGAGAAGCAGGGCTTCACGATCGACAACCCGAACGCGACGGGTTCCTGCGCCTGCGGCGACTCCTTCAGCTGAGCCGCGCGGCACCGGAGCACCACGAAGGGCGGCGGCCCGGGGACAACCCCGGGCCGCCGCCCTTCCCGCGTGCGCGGTGTCACCGGCCCCCGGACAGCTCCGGCAGCCGGGCGCCCGGCTTGTGCACCGGGACCTTCTCGCCGTCCGAGCCCACGACCGCGCGGTCGCCGAGCGGTCCGTCCAGCTTCACCGTCCGCTCGTACTCCCTGGCGATCAGGATGCAGACCTTGCCCGGCCGCGGAGTCTCGGTCACCGTGACGGTCACCTTCCGCGCCTCCTCCTTCGCCGTCGCGTCGTAGTCGGAGCAGACCCCGCCCGTGAAGCGCACCGTCAGCTCTCCGTCCGCGGCCGTGTAGCCGCTCACCCGTACGTCCCGCGGGTCGGCAGGCGCCGAGGACGGCTGGTCGGACGGCGGGGCGGAGGCCGTCGTGGAGGTCAGGTACGCCGGGTCGACCGCCGGATACGTGAGCGTGCGGGCCTCCTTCGCGCCCGGCGCCCGCACCTCGAACAGCCAGGACGGCACCAGCGTCTGCCGCCCCCGCACCGGATGCGCGGCCAGCCCGAACACCGCGTCCTCGACCGTGGCGGTGCGCTTCTTCCCCGCGTCCCCCGGCACTCCCGTCGCCGTCCCGCAGGGCGCCTGGGCCTCGTCGTCCAGCGGTACGGGACGCGCGCAGCCGCCGATGGCCGGGCCCGGGTCGCCGCCCGGCGTGTTCAGCAGCGCCAGCGTCTTCTTCGCGTCCAGGACGGGATACGTGTCGCCCTCGACCGGCGTCTTCACCCGGCCGCTGCCGCCGGTCACCTCGCCCCGCGCGCCGACGACGACCCCGGTCGTCCAGCCGTGGGTGGGCAGCCCGCCGACCTCCGGCTGCGCGTTCACGGCCCGCCCGGCGCCCATGACCTGGCTCGCGTCCAGCTTGGCTGCGTCCTGGCCCAGCGCCTTCAGCACCGGCGCCGCCGCCTTCTTCGCGGCCGCCTCGCCCAGCGGCTCCCCGTCGGCGGACGGGGCCCGGCACGCGGGGCCCTTCCCGCAGTTGTCGGTGCCGGGTGTGTAGCGGTGGAAGGTCCAGGTGCCCGGCGCCTGCCGGTCCACGGTGAGCAGCGGCCCGGAACCGTCCTTGGCGTTGCCCGCCTTCCACGCCCCGCCCTGGACGCGGGGCTTCCCCTCGATCCCGAGCGCCTCGGCGAGCCGGGCCACCTCCGCCTCGGTGACCTCGCCCTTGGCCCGGTACACGGGCGCCGAGCCGGGTCCCTCGGGGAGCGGGCCGTCGGCGCGGTAGACGACGCCGTACGGGTCGGGCTCGCCGGGCGCGATGCCGTGCGTACCGCCCTGCGGGCCGGTGTCGTGGTCGTCGAGGGCGAGCGGCGGGGGAGTGCCGTCGCCCGACGCCCCGGACGCCGTACCGCCCCGGGTGCCGTCGGCGGAGGCGGACGTGGCCAGATACGCCCCGCCGGTGCCCACGAGCAGCACCGCGGCGGCGACGGACGCGACGACGACCGCCGGGGGACGCCGCCGCGCGGGACGCCCGGGGCCGGCCTCTTCGGCCGCGCGGGCGTCGTTGTCGGGTCGCTCGGTGTTCACCGCATCGCTCCTTCGGCTGTTACTGCGGACAGCGATGGGACGCGGTGGACGGGGATACGGTTCCCGGCGGGGGCGCGTGTCGCCCGAACGGCCTCACGGCCGCCGGGGGGCGCTCAGTCGCCGTACTCCGACATCGCGTCCAGCAGACGGGCCGATGTCTGCGGCACCCGCACGCCGTGGATGAGCGGGACGGGCACCGGGTGCGCCGAGTCGTGCGCCGGGGCCGACCAGCGCGGGCTCATCCGGGCGCAGTCCCCGCGCAGCGACGCCAGGTCGCCGTCCAGGTCGGCCGGGGCGGGGTCGGCGGTCCTGAGATTCGTCATGAGCCACCGTAGGCACGATCCGGACCGCGAAGAAAGTTCTACTACCGGGTAGTTTTGCCTGCTTCGGCCGGGCGGCCCCGCCGGGTAGCGTGAACTGTCAGCCCGCCCTCCCCTCAAGGAGAGAGTCCACCCCGTGCGCATCGCAGTCACCGGCTCCATCGCCACCGACCATCTCATGACCTTCCCCGGCCGCTTCTCCGACCAGCTCGTCGCGGACCAACTGCACACGGTCTCGCTCTCCTTCCTCGTCGACCAGCTGGACGTCCGCCGGGGCGGCGTCGCCGCGAACATCGCCTTCGGCATGGGCCAGCTCGGCACCAGGCCGATCCTGGTCGGCGCCGCGGGTTCGGACTTCGACGAGTACCGCGCCTGGCTGGACCGGCACGGCGTCGACACCGGCTCGGTGCGCATCTCCGAGACCCTGCACACCGCCCGCTTCGTCTGCACCACCGACGCCGACCACAATCAGATCGGCTCCTTCTACACGGGCGCGATGAGCGAGGCCCGCCTCATCGAACTCAAGACCGTCGCCGACCGGGTGGGCGGCCTCGACCTCGTCTCCATCGGCGCCGACGACCCGGAGGCGATGCTCCGGCACACCGAGGAGTGCCGGACGCGGTCCATCCCCTTCGCCGCCGACTTCTCCCAGCAGATCGCCCGGATGAACGGCGAGGAGATCCGGATCCTGCTCGACGGGGCGACCTACCTCTTCTCCAACGCGTACGAGAAGGGGCTCATCGAGACCAAGACCGGCTGGACGGACGCGGAGATCCTCGACCGCGTCGGCCACCGCGTCACCACCCTCGGCGCGCGCGGCGTGCGCATCGAACGGGCCGGCGAGGAGGCCGTCGAGGTCGGCGTCCCCGACGAGGAGCGCAAGGCCGACCCGACCGGCGTCGGCGACGCCTTCCGCGCGGGGTTCCTGTCGGGACTGGCCTGGGGGGTGTCGTTCGAGCGGGCGGCGCAGATCGGGTGCATGCTGGCCACGCTCGTCATCGAGACGGTGGGGACGCAGGAGTACGAGTTGCAGCGGGTGCACTTCATGGAGCGGTTCACGAAGGCGTACGGGGACGAGGCCGCGTCGGAGGTCCGGGCCCACCTGGGTTGATCCCGGCCCCGCGCCCCTCGGGCGTCAGCTCACCCGGCGGACCGAGTAGGCGGTCCCTCCTTCCGCCGCCTCCTCTCCCACGTACTCCTGGCCCCGCATCTCGCACCACGCCGGGATGTCCAGGCGGGCCGCCTCGTCGTCGGACAGGACCCGGACCGTGCCGCCCACGGGTACGTCGCCGATGACCTTGGCGAGTTCGATCACCGGAATGGGGCAGCGCCGGCCCAGGGCGTCCACGACGAGGTCGGGGCCGGCGGCGCGGACGGTGTCCGTGGCCGCCGGCGCCCCGAGCTTCTCGCGCACCGCCGCCACCGTGCCCGGCAGCACCTCCAGGAACCGCTCGACCTCCTCGGCCGGTGTCCCCGGCGGCAGCGACACCCGGACGTTGCCCTCGCTGAGCACCCCCATCGCTGCGAGGACGTGGCTCGGCGTCAGGGTGCTGCTCGTGCAGGAGGAGCCGGAGGAGACGGAGAAGCCCGCGCGGTCCAGCTCGTGCAGCAGGCTCTCCCCGTCGACATAGAGACACGAGAAGGTGACGACACCGGGCAGCCGGCGCACCGGGTCGCCGACCACCTCCACGTCCGGCACCAGGGCCGGCACCCGTGCCCGGATCCGTTCCGTCAGCTCCCGCAGCCGGGCCGCCTCCGTGACCGCTTCCGCCCGCACCGCCCGCAGGGACGCCGCCGCGGCCACGATCGCCGGAAGGTTCTCGAACCCGGGCGCCCGGCCCGACTCCCGCTCGTCGCCCGGCCCCTGGGGAGCGAACCGCACGCCCTTGCGCACGACGAGCAGCCCGACCCCCGAGGGCCCGCCCCACTTGTGGGCACTCGCCGCGAGCAGCGACCAGCCGCCCTCGACGCGCCCCCACCCCACCGACTGCGCCGCGTCCACCAGCAGCGGCACCCCCGCCGCCCGGCAGACCTCGGCCGCCTCCGCCACCGGCTGCTCGGTGCCCACCTCGTGATTGGCCGACTGGAGACAGGCCAGCGCCGTGTCCTCGCGCAGGGCCGCGGCCCAGGCCCCCGGATCCACCGCGCCGGTCCGGTCCACCGGGACCTGGGTGAGGGTGCCGCCACCGGCCTCGTGCGTCTCGGCCGCGTGCAGCACGGAGGAGTGTTCGACGGCAGACACGATCAGGTGGCGTCCCGCGCGCCGCCGCCCGGCCAGCGCCCCCGCCACTCCCGTGTGCACCGCCCGCGTCCCCGAAGAGGTGAACACCAGCTCGTCCGCCCGGCACCCCACCGCCTCGGCGGTCGTCTCCCGGGCCGCGTCGAGCAGCAACCGGGCCCGCCGCCCCTCCCGGTAGAGCCGGGCGGGATCGGCCCACCCCTCGTCGAGGGAGGCCAGCAGGGCCTGCCGGGCGACGGGATGAAGAGGAACGGCGGAAGCAGCATCGAAGTAGGCCACACGGCAACGCTAAGACGTCCGCCAGGCGATGTCGGCAGGAGGCCCGGGGAACCGCGCGACAGGCCACGACGCACCGTCAGCCGCCCAACCACCGGCACGTCCCACCCCCGTGGACGCCCCGTCCCACCCTTTCAGGGTGAGCCCCGGCGCGTATGCCACCCTCCCCGCGACCCCCCGAAGGGCGTCGGCTAGGGTTTGGTCCGCATAAACATCAAACCCCTGCCCGACGCAGGGCGGCGACCGACCACCGAGAAGGCCGCAGCCGAACAGCGCGGGCGAGACTCTCGGGAAGGCGCTACGTGAGTCCCAACGGCTCCGACCTCCCCCACGCCGCGGGCGGCGCGGGCGGTACCCCCACGCCCCGGCGCCCGATGCGGCGGAAGCTGCTGCAGGCACTGACCGCGGGCCTGGTCCTGGCGACCGCCACCGGTTGCACATACGAGGACTTCCCCCGCCTCGGCATGCCCACCCCGACCACGGAAGAGGCTCCGCGGATCCTCTCCCTGTGGCAGGGGTCCTGGGCCGCCGCGCTGGCCACCGGCGTGCTGGTGTGGGGTCTGATCCTGTGGAGTGTCTTCTTCCACCGGCGCAGCCGCACCAAGGTCGAGGTCCCTCCGCAGACCAGGTACAACCTGCCCATCGAGGCGCTGTACACCATGGTTCCGCTCATCATCGTCTCGGTGTTGTTCTACTTCACCGCCCGTGACGAGTCCGATCTCATGAGCCTCAAGCAGAAGCCGGACGTCACGGTCAACGTGGTCGGCTTCCAGTGGAGCTGGTGCTTCAACTACGTCGAGAACGTCGACGGTTCCACCGGCGACGCGAAGACCTCCAAGGAACTGTCCGCGATCCCGGACCGGTTCACGAAGGACTTCCCTGCGGACGCCGGCGGCACCTACGACTGCGGCACCCCGGGCACGCGGAACCCGCAGACCGACAACCCGGGCCCGACCCTCTGGCTCCCCAAGGGCAAGACGGTCCGCTTCGTCCTGACCTCGCGTGATGTCATCCACTCCTTCTGGGTGGTGCCGTTCCTCATGAAGCAGGACGTCATTCCGGGCCACACCAACGCCTTCGAGGTGACCCCCAACAAGGAGGGCACCTTCCTCGGCAAGTGCGCCGAGCTGTGCGGCGTGGACCACTCCCGGATGCTGTTCAACGTGAAGGTCGTCTCCCAGGAGCGCTACGAGCAGCACCTCCAGGACCTCGTGAAGAAGGGGCAGACCGGTTACGTTCCCGCGGGCATCGCACAGACGAGCCACGAGAAGAACCGGGAGACGAACAACCTGTGAGCATCCTCAACGAACCCCAGGGTGCCTCGGCAGCAGAGGACTCGTACGAGAACGAGCTGCCGGTACGGCGCAAGCAGCCCGGCAACGTCGTGATCAAGTGGTTGACGACCACGGACCACAAGACGATCGGCACGCTGTATCTGGTGACGTCGTTCGCCTTCTTCTGCATCGGTGGCGTCATGGCTCTCGTCATGCGCGCCGAGCTGGCCCGGCCGGGTCTGCAGATCATGTCGAACGAGCAGTTCAACCAGGCGTTCACGATGCACGGCACGATCATGCTGCTGATGTTCGCGACGCCGCTGTTTGCCGGCTTCGCGAACTGGATCATGCCGCTGCAGATCGGCGCGCCGGACGTGGCCTTCCCCCGGCTGAACATGTTCGCCTACTGGCTGTACTCGTTCGGCTCGCTGATCGCGGTGGGCGGCTTCCTGACCCCGCAGGGCGCGGCCGACTTCGGCTGGTTCGCCTACTCGCCGCTGTCCGACGCGGTGCACTCGCCGGGCATCGGCGGTGACCTGTGGATCATGGGCCTGGCCTTCTCCGGCTTCGGCACCATCCTCGGCTCGGTCAACTTCATCACCACGATCATCTGCATGCGCGCGCCGGGCATGACCATGTTCCGCATGCCGATCTTCACCTGGAACGTGCTGCTGACCGGTGTGCTGGTCCTGCTGGCCTTCCCGGTGCTGGCCGCGGCCCTGTTCGCGCTGGAGGCGGACCGCAAGTTCGGTGCGCACATCTTCGACTCGTCCAACGGCGGGGCACTGCTCTGGCAGCATCTCTTCTGGTTCTTCGGGCATCCAGAGGTGTACATCATCGCGTTGCCGTTCTTCGGCATCGTCAGTGAGATCATCCCGGTCTTCTCCCGCAAGCCGATCTTCGGTTACATGGGCCTGATCGGCGCCACGATCGCGATCGCCGGTCTGTCGGTGACGGTGTGGGCCCACCACATGTATGTCACGGGCGGCGTGCTGTTGCCGTTCTTCTCCTTCATGACCTTCCTCATCGCGGTCCCGACCGGAGTGAAGTTCTTCAACTGGATCGGCACCATGTGGAAGGGCTCACTGTCCTTCGAGACACCGATGCTGTGGGTCACCGGCTTCCTGGTCACCTTCCTCTTCGGCGGTCTGACCGGTGTCATCCTGGCCGCGCCGCCGCTGGACTTCCACGTCTCGGACTCCTACTTCGTGGTGGCGCACTTCCACTACGTGGTGTTCGGCACGGTGGTGTTCGCGATGTTCGCCGGCTTCCACTTCTGGTGGCCGAAGTTCACCGGCAAGCTGCTGGACGAGCGGCTGGGCAAGATCACCTTCTGGACGCTGTTCATCGGCTTCCACGGCACGTTCCTGGTCCAGCACTGGCTGGGCGCCGAGGGCATGCCGCGCCGGTACGCCGACTACCTGGCGGCGGACGGCTTCACCGCCCTGAACACCATCTCGACGATCTCCTCGTTCCTGCTCGGCATGTCGATCCTGCCGTTCTTCTACAACGTGTGGAAGACGGCCAAGTACGGCAAGCCGGTCGGCGTGGACGACCCGTGGGGCTACGGCCGTTCGCTGGAGTGGGCGACCTCCTGCCCGCCGCCGCGGCACAACTTCCTCACGCTGCCGCGCATCCGCAGTGAATCCCCCGCCTTCGACCTGCACCACCCCGAGATCTCCGCGCTCGACCAGCTGGAGAACGTCGGCCACGGTGAGAAGGCCCTCGCCGGTGGCAAGGAGGCCGGGAAGTGAAGATCCAGGGCAAGATTTTCATCTGGCTGAGCGTCTTCCTGCTCGCCGTCGCGATCGTCTACGGCTACTGGTCCAAGGAGCCGGCCGGCACCACGGCCCTCTTCCTGGCCTTCGGCCTGGCCATCATGGTCGGCTTCTACCTGGCCTTCACGGCCCGGCGGGTCGACGTGGGCGCGCAGGACAACATGGAGGCGGACGTCGCGGACGACGCCGGCGAGGTCGGGTTCTTCAGCCCGCACAGCTGGCAGCCGCTGTCGCTCGGCATCGGCGGCGCGCTCGCCTTCCTGGGCGTGGCCGTCGGCTGGTGGATCATGTACTTCTCGGCACCGATCATCCTGGTCGGCCTCTTCGGCTGGGTCTTCGAGTACTACCGCGGTGAGAGCCGCACGCAGTAGCACGCGCCGCGTACCCAGGGGCCCGGACACTCCGTCAGGAGCGTCCGGGCCCCTTCGGCTGCCGTACTCCACTCACTCGTCCGGGTTACCCACCGTGCCGCCATTGACCTCGCTCTCTAGCGTGAAGTCATGAGGAACACGGCACACTTCCAGGCGCGGGGGCGTACGGTCGTCGGCTGCACCCTGCTGGTGATGGCCCTCGGCGCGAGCGTCACCGCCTGCCTCGGCGACGACGGCAACCCGCTGTCCGCCGCGCCCTACGACGCGGCGGGCCAGATCTCCTTCAACGGCCCCAAGGACGCCGGAAAGAAGGCCGACCCGGACAAGCCCCTGGAGGTCGTCGCCGAAGGCTCCGACGGGCGCATCACGGACGTCACGGCCATGGACGCCAAGGGCCGCTACGTCGCGGGCGAACTGTCCGCCGACGGCGCCCGCTGGCACAGCACCTCACCGCTCGCGGCCAACGCCAGCTACACGGTGCGGGTCAGCACCGAGGCCGGCGACGGGTCGCCCGGCCGCAAGATCCTCACCTTCGAGACGGGCAGGCCGAGCGCCAAGAAGACCCTGGACGTCGCCTTCGGGCCGAAGGCGGGCTCGTACGGCGTCGGGCAGCCGGTCACCGCGGAGCTGAGCCAGCCGGTCCGGGACAGCGCCCAGCGGGCCATAGTGGAGCGCGCCCTGAAGGTGGAGTCCAAGCCCTCGGTGGAGGGCGCCTGGCACTGGGTGGACGACAAGAAGCTCCACTACCGGCCCAAGGAGTACTGGCCCGCCCACGCCACCATCCAGGTCCGCAGCGGCCTCGACGGCATCAAGATCGGCGACCGGATGTGGGGCGGCGCCACCAAGCCCCTGAAGATCTCCACGGACGACCGCGTCGTGGCGGTCACCGACGCCGCCGCGCACACGCTGACGGTCTACCGGGACGGCGAGGAGGTCCGCCAACTCCCCGTCACCACCGGCAAGCCGGGCTTCGAGACCCGCAACGGCGTCAAGGTGATCCTCGGCAAGGAACCCTTCGTACGCATGCGCAGCACCAGCGTCGGCATCGCCGAGGGCTCCTCGGAGTCGTACGACCTGCCGGTGCACTGGGCCACCCGTGTGACCTGGAGCGGCGAGTACGTCCACGCCGCCCCCTGGTCCGTCGGCTCCCAGGGCATGGCCAACGTCAGCCACGGCTGCGTCGGCATGAGCACCGCCAACGCCGAGTGGTTCTTCGACACCGTCCAGGAGGGCGACCTCGTCGAGGTCGTCAACTCCGACGGCGAGACGATGGAACCCTTCGGCAACGGCTTCGGCGACTGGAACCTGGACTGGGCGAAGTGGCGCACGGGCAGCGCCCTGACGGGCGGTGCGGCAGGCGCCGCGAACACGCAGGAGGCGGCAAGGCTACGACCGACGGTGGCCTGACCCGCCGGGCGCGGTGCTGTACCGGGGTACGGCCCTCAGACGCCCTCCAGCCGCTTCTCCCGCAGCAGCGCGGCCAGCGCGTCCGCGAACTCCACCGGGTCCACCGGCAGCGTCACCGCCGCCTCCGCACGGCTCCAGGTCGCCAGCCACGCGTCCTGCGGCCGCGCGATGAGCAGCAGCACCGGCGGGGCCTGGAAGATCTCGTCCTTGAGCTGGCGGCACACGCCCATGCCGCCCATGGGCACGGCCTCGCCGTCCAGTACGCAGACGTCGATGCCGCCCCGGTCCAGCTCCTTGAACACGGCGGCCGGAGTGGCGCATTCCACGAACTCGACGACGGGCACGTCCGGGGCCGGCCGGCGGCCGGTCGCGAGCCGCACCTGTTCGCGGGTGTTGGAGTCGTCGCTGTAGACCAGCACCGTGGCGGTCGCCTGCATGCTTCCTCCGATACGCGGTGAAGACTGTCGTAGCCCGTTGGGCCGGATGCTACTCCCTCGGCCACCTCGTCAACACTGGTTCGCACATGGCTTCGAGGGTCCGTTCCCTGAGCCATACGGGCAGTACAGACGGGTCGGACACTCCGAACGGCACCCCCCGGGGTGAGGGCGGGATAAGCGACCGACATAATGTCGGTCGTGGCGACAGCAACGACAGTAGAAACCGGGCACGCGCACCCGTCGGTCAATCGGCCGAACCTCACCAGCGTCGGAACCATCATCTGGTTGAGTTCCGAGCTGATGTTCTTCGCGGCCCTCTTCGCGATGTACTTCACCCTGCGATCGGTGACCGGCCCGGACTTCTGGTCCGAGAAGGCCGACGCGTTGAACCTCCCGTTCTCCGCGACGAACACCACGGTCCTGGTGCTCTCCTCCCTGACCTGCCAGCTCGGCGTGTTCGCGGCCGAGCGCGGGGACGTCAAGAAGCTCAGGATGTGGTTCATCGTCACCTTCGTGATGGGTGCGATCTTCATCGGCGGTCAGGTGTTCGAGTACACCGAGCTGGTCAAGCACGAGGGCCTCTCGCTCTCGTCCGACGCGTACGGCTCGGCGTTCTACCTGACCACCGGCTTCCACGGACTGCACGTGACGGGCGGTCTCATCGCCTTCCTGCTGGTCCTCGGCCGCACCTACGCGGCCCGGAGGTTCACCCACGAGCAGGCGACCGCCGCCATCGTCGTGTCGTACTACTGGCACTTCGTCGATGTCGTCTGGATCGGCCTGTTCGCCACGATCTACCTGATCAAGTAGTCGCGGCACGCACCCGCGCAATACCAGAAGCATCGACGCAGAAGATCCTGACACCGGGGTAATCCGTGAAAAAGCTCTCCGCACGACGACGCCATCCGCTGGCGGCGCTCGTCGTCCTACTCCTCGCGCTGGCATGCACAGGGGGGCTGTACGCCGCGTTCGCACCCGCGAGCAAGGCGCAGGCCGATGAAACCGCCCAGTCCCTCACCATCGACGAGGGCAAGAAGCTCTACGCCGTCGGCTGTGCCAGTTGCCACGGCACCGGAGGTCAGGGCACCAGCGACGGTCCGAGCCTGGTCGGCGTGGGCGCCGCGGCCGTCGACTTCCAGGTGGGCACCGGCCGTATGCCCGCCCAGCAGCCCGGCGCGCAGGTCCCGAAGAAGAAGGTCATCTACTCCCAGGCGGAGATCGACCAGCTGGCGGCCTTCATCGCCTCGCTGGGCGCCGGTCCGGCCGTCCCGTCGGAGGAGAAGTACGGCCCGGAGGGCGCGGACATCGCCAAGGGCGGTGAGCTGTTCCGCAACAACTGCGCGCAGTGCCACAACTTCACCGGCAAGGGCGGCGCCCTGACGCACGGCAAGTTCGCGCCGAGCCTTGAGGACGTTCGACCCGAAGCACATCTACGAGGCCATGCAGACCGGCCCGCAGAACATGCCCTCCTTCCCCGACAGCACGCTGTCGGAGCAGAACAAGAAGGACATCATCGCCTACCTGGACGCGGTCAACAGCGACGACACCGAGAGCCCCGGCGGCCTCAGTCTCGGCGGACTGGGCCCGGTCAGCGAAGGGCTGTTCGCCTGGGTGTTCGGACTGGGCGCGCTGATCGCCGTCGCCGTCTGGGTCGCCGCTCGGACCGCAAAGGCCAGGAAGTCATGAGTAGCCAAGACATTCCAGAAGAGAACCTGCCCGCTGAGCAGGACACCCCGCACGGTGCGGTGAAGGTCGCCGACGAGAAGAACCCGTTCGCCGACCCCGGTCTGCCTCCCCACGAGCACCGGGTCCAGGACATCGACGAGCAGGCCGCCAGGCGGTCCGAGCGCACGGTCGCCCTGCTGTTCACGCTGTCGATGCTGGCCACCGTCGGCTTCATCGCCTCGTTCGTGACGATCCCGGTCGACAAGTCGGTCTACATCTTCCCGATCGGGCACATCAGCGCGCTGAACTTCGCGCTCGGCATGACGCTCGGCGTCGCGCTGTTCGCCATCGGCGCGGGCGCGGTCCACTGGGCCCGCACCCTGATGTCCGACGAGGAGGTCGCCGACGAGCGCCACCCGATCGAGGCGTCCCCCGAGGTCCGTGCCAAGGTCCACGCGGACTTCAAGCAGGGTGCCAAGGAGTCCGCGATCGGGCGCCGCAAGCTGATCCGCAACACGATGCTCGGCGCGCTCACCCTGGTGCCGCTCTCCGGCGTCGTCCTGCTGCGCGACCTCGGCCCGCTGCCCGGGACCAAGCTCCGCCACACCCTGTGGTCCAAGGGCAAGCTGCTCGTCAACATGAACACCGACGAGCCGCTGCGGCCCTCCGACGTCGCGGTGGGCTCGCTCACCTTCGCCAAGCCCGAGGGCCTGGAGGAGCACGACGAGGAGTTCCAGAACGAGATCGCCAAGTCGGCCCTGATGATCATTCGGCTGGAGCCGAACTCCATCAAGGACAAGCGCGAACTCGAGTGGTCGCACGAGGGCATCGTGGCGTACTCGAAGATCTGCACCCATGTCGGTTGCCCGATCTCCCTGTACGAGCAGCAGACGCACCACGCGCTCTGCCCCTGCCACCAGTCCACCTTCGACCTTGCCGACGGCGCCCGGGTGATCTTCGGTCCCGCCGGTCACGCCCTGCCGCAGTTGCGCATCGGCGTGAACGACGAGGGTTACCTCGAAGCGCTCGGCGACTTCGATGAGCCCGTCGGTCCTGCCTTCTGGGAGCGCGGATGAGCACTTCAGCCAACGACGACGCCCGCTCTCGCGGGAAGGGACCGGCCGGCGAGCGCGTAGCCGACTGGGCCGACGGCCGACTGGGGATCTACTCCCTGGCCAAGGCCAACATGCGCAAGATCTTCCCCGACCACTGGTCGTTCATGCTGGGTGAGGTCTGCCTCTACAGCTTCATCATCATCATCCTCACGGGTGTGTACCTGACGCTGTTCTTCCACCCGTCGATGAACGAGGTCACGTACCACGGCTCGTACGTGCCGTTGCAGGGCCAGCTGATGAGTGAGGCCTACGCCTCCACTCTGAACATCAGCTTCGACGTCCGCGGCGGTCTGCTGATCCGGCAGATCCACCACTGGGCGGCGCTGATCTTCCTGGCCGGCATGTTCGTGCACATGATGCGCGTCTTCTTCACCGGCGCGTTCCGCAAGCCGCGTGAGATCAACTGGCTGTTCGGCTTCCTGCTGCTCGTCCTCGGCATGTTCACCGGCTTCACCGGTTACTCGCTCCCGGACGACCTGCTCTCCGGCACCGGCATCCGCTTCATGGAGGGCGCGATCCTGTCCGTGCCGATCGTGGGCACGTACATCTCGTTCTTCCTGTTCGGCGGGGAGTTCCCCGGCCACGACTTCGTGGCCCGGTTCTACTCGATCCACATCCTGCTGCTGCCGGGCATCATGCTCGGGCTGGTGGTCGGCCACCTGATCCTGGTCTTCTACCACAAGCACACGCAGTTCGCGGGCCCCGGCAAGACCAACAAGAACGTCGTCGGCATGCCGCTGCTGCCGGTGTACATGGCGAAGGCCGGAGGCTTCTTCTTCCTGGTCTTCGGTGTGATCGCCGCCGTCTCGGCCATCGCCACGATCAACCCGATCTGGGCCATCGGCCCCTATCGGCCGGACATGGTCTCCACCGGCGCCCAGCCCGACTGGTACATGGGCTTCTCCGAGGGCCTGATCCGGGTGATGCCCGGCTGGGAGATCAACTTCTGGGGTCACACGCTCGTCCTGGGCGTGTTCGTCCCGCTGCTGATCTTCCCGCTGGTCCTGGCGGCGATCGCGGTCTACCCGTTCATCGAGTCCTGGGTCACCGGCGACAAGCGCGAGCACCACATCCTGGACCGCCCGCGCAACGCCCCGACCCGCACGGCCTTCGGTGTCGCCTGGCTGACCGTCTACTTCGTGCTGCTGATCGGTGGCGGCAACGACCTGTGGGCCACCCACTTCCACCTGTCGATCAACGCGATCACCTGGTTCGTCCGCATCGCGTTCTTCGTCGGCCCGGTCCTCGCGTTCATCGCCACCAAGCGGATCTGCCTCGGCCTCCAGCGCCGGGACAGGGAGAAGGTGCTGCACGGCCGCGAGTCGGGCATCATCAAGCGCCTGCCGCACGGTGAGTTCATCGAGGTGCACGAGCCGCTCAGCCAGGAGCAGCTGCACACCCTCACGGCGCACGAGCAGTACAAGCCGGCCGAGATCGGCCCCTCGGTCGACGAGAACGGTGTCGAGCGCAAGACGAAGAGCACCGAGAAGCTGCGCGCCAAGCTCAGCAACGCCTACTACGGCGAGGACGCGCAGATTCCGAAGCCGACCGTCGAGGAGTACAAGGAGATCACGAGCGGCCACGGCCACCACTGACCCTCCCGCGTCGCCACACCACGGTCGAAGGGCCCCGTCCGGTCTGCGGACGGGGCCCTTCGCCGTGCCCGGGGCCTGGATAGGGTGGGACCCGCACCCACCTTCCGCCACTTCCACGACACACACGATTCAGGAGCGGCTCATGAGCGCTGTGACCCCCGCTGGAGGCGACACCGCGGCGGGCCGCTCCTGGCCCGCCCTGCTGAACGGACTGCTGGACGGCCGGGACCTGTCCGCGGACGACACCGCCTGGGCGCTGGACGTGATCATGCGCGGCGAGGCGACGGACGCCCAGATCGCCGGGTTCGCGGTGGCGCTCAGAGCCAAGGGGGAGACCGTCGAGGAACTCTCCGGTCTCGTCCGCACGATGTACGAGCACGCCCATGTGATCGAGGTGCCGGGGGAGACGGTCGACATCGTCGGCACCGGCGGCGACGGGGCCAGGACGGTCAACATCTCCACCATGTCCGCGATCGTCGTGGCCGGCACCGGCGCGAAGGTCGTCAAGCACGGCAACCGGGCCGCCTCCTCCGCGTCCGGCGCCTCCGACGTGCTGGAGAAGCTCGGGGTCAACCTGGAGCTGACGCCGAAGCGGGTGGCCGAGGTCGCCGAGGAGGCCGGCATCACCTTCTGCTTCGCCGTGAAGTTCCACCCGGCGCTGCGCCATGTGGCGGCGGCGCGCGGCCAGTTGGGCATCCGCACGGTGTTCAACTTCCTGGGCCCGCTGACCAACCCGGCCCGGGTCAAGGCGCAGGCGATCGGGGTCGCGCACGCCCGGATGGCGCCGATCATCGCCGGTGTCTTCGCGGAGCGCGGCCACTCCTCCCTGGTCTTCCGCGGCGACGACGGCCTCGACGAGCTGACCACGACGTCCACCTCCCGGGTCTGGGTCGTGCGGGACGGCGCGGTGAGCGAGGAGGTCTTCGACCCCCGGGACGTCGGCCTCGACCTGGTGCCGGTGGAGGCGCTGCGCGGCGCCGACGCCTCCTACAACGCCGATGTCGCCCGCCGCCTGCTGGCCGGCGAGACCGGCCCCGTACGGGACGCGGTGCTGCTGAACTCGGCGGCGGCCCTGGCGGCCCTGGAGCCCGGCGACGGACCCCTGGCCGCGCGGATCCGGGCCGGCATGGACCGGGCCGCCGAGTCGATCGACTCGGGGGCCGCCGCGCGCGTCCTGGACCGCTGGGTGGCCGCGAGCCACGCGTAGGGCCTCCGGGATCCCCGTCCCGCGATCCGGACTCGGGTTGCGGGACGGCGATCCCCTGACGTACTTTCCTTTCCAGGTCATGAGTGACAGTCATTCGGCCCCGGCCGACTGTCCGGCAACCCTCCGTCCGTGGCGGGGTGCCCCGGGTGAAGACCAGGTCGTGGACAGCAAGGTTCACGACAAGCGCGGACCCCTCGCGAAACCAGGGGTCCTGGGTCGTTCGAGGGAGTCTCCCGTGAACCAGCGAATGCGATAGGGCCGCAGAGCCCCGCCTCCGCATCCTTCTCTGCTCACCTTCTCCGCCCTCCTCCGCGCTTGAGCCGTCCCGGTTCGCGCGGCGATGGCGGCCGCCTTCACGGGAGTACACCCATGTCCGTCTCCACGCACGCCGCCGACCAGACCGTCTGTGCCCCGCTGCCCGTTCTGGGCCGGGACGTGACCGTGCCGCTCGTCACCGGCGGAGAGGTCACCTACGCCGCGCTCGACTACGCCGCCAGCGCCCCCGCGCTCCAGCGGGTCTGGGACGACGTGGCGGCCTACGCCCCGTACTACGGCAGTGTCCACCGCGGCGCCGGGTATCTGTCGCAGCTGTCCACCGACCTGTTCGAGAACGCCCGCAGGACCGTCGCGGAGTTCCTCGGCTGCCGGGAGGACGACCAGGTCGTCTTCACCCGGTCCACCACCGACTCCCTGAACCTGCTCGCCGCCGCGCTGCCGGCCGGCTGCCGGGTCTACGTCTTCGAGACCGAGCACCACGCCTCGCTGCTGCCCTGGCGGGACGCGGACGTGACCTACCTGGACGCCCCGCGCACCCCGGCCCAGGCCGTCGAGACCCTCGAACGCGCCCTCACCGCCCGCGAGCCCCACGGACCCGCCCTGGTCTGCGTCACCGGCGCCTCCAACGTCACCGGCGAGCTGTGGCCGGTGCGCGAGCTGGCCGCCGCCGCGCACGCGCACGGCGCCCGGATCGTCCTCGACGCCGCCCAGCTCGCCCCGCACCACGCCGTCTCGGTGGCCGGCCTCGACGTGGACTGGGTCGCCTTCTCCGGGCACAAGCTGTACGCGCCCTTCGGCTCCGGTGTGCTGGCCGGCCGCGCCGACTGGCTGCGCGAGGCCGAGCCGTACCTCGCCGGCGGCGGCGCCAGCCGCAGGGTCGCCCGGCGTCCCGACGGCGGCGTGGACGTCCAGTGGCACGACAGCGCCGCCCGCCACGAGGCCGGCTCGCCCAACGTCATCGGCGCCTACGCCATCGCCTCCGCCTGCAAGGCGCTCACCGAGGCCGGCTTCGACACGCTGGTCGCCCGCGAGGAGTACCTGATCCGGAAGGTGCGGGAGGGACTCGCGCAGGTGCCGCAGGTGCGCGTGCTCTCCCTCTTCGGCGACGACGCGCCCCGTGTCGGCGTGCTCTCCTTCGTCGTCGAGGGCTGGAACAGCTCCCACTTCGCCGCCGCGCTCTCCGCCGAGTACGGCATCGGCGTGCGCGACGGACTGTTCTGCGCCCACCCGCTGGTGCGCACCCTGCTCGGCAGCGAACCGCAGACGCAGGGCGAGTGCGGCGCCCCCGAGGCGGCACCCGGCGAGAAGTCCCTCAACGCCATCCGGGTGAGCTTCGGCGCGGGCACCCCGGACGAGCACGTCGAGCGGTTCGTGACCGCGGTCAAGGAGCTGGTGAGCGACGGCGCGCGGTGGAACTACCGCACCGAGGACGGCCGTTGCGTGCCCGACAGGTCGGGCGCCGAAGCCTCCGCCGCCTGACCCGGCGGCCGGGACCCCGGCCGGGCGTCAGTTGTCGAGCCCGATGGCGAACGCGGCCTCCAGGTCGTGCTGCGAGTAGGTACGGAACGCCACGTGCGTGTCCGTGCCCTCCACGCCCGGGATCTTGCTGATCCGGCCGGGGATCACCTCCGCGAGGTCCTCGTGCCGGCTCACCCGGACCATGGCGATCAGGTCGTAGGTGCCCGTGACGGAGAAGACCTCGCTGACGCTGTCCAGCGCGGCGATCTGCTCCGCGATCTCGGGGATCCGGTCCACGCTGGTCTTGATGAGGACGATCGCGCTGATCACGGCTGGTTCTCTCCCTCGGGCGCCGCCACTGGAACGTCCTTCACTCTAGTCGTACGCCCGAACCGCACCCAGGCGAAGACGAAGCCCAGCCCGAAGCCCACCAGGTGCGCGAGGTACGCCACTCCCGGGCCGTCCCCGGCCCGCCCGGCCGCCATCCACTGCAGGCCCGCCCAGAACGGCAGCACGATCCACGCGGGAAAGCGCAGCGGCAGGAAGAAGAGGAAGGGCAGCAGGCTGGTGACACGGGCGCTCGGGAACAGGAACAGGAACGCGCCGAGGACGGCGGAGATCGCCCCCGAGGCGCCGACCAGGGGCTGCTGGGAGTGGGCGTTGGCCCCGGCGTAGCCGAGCAGGGCCAGACAGCCGCAGCCGAGGTAGAACAGGGCGAACTGGAGCCGGCCCATCCGTTCCTCGGTCATCACGCCGAAGACGTAGAGGAAGAGCATGTTGCCCAGCAGGTGCACCCAGCTGCCGTGGACGAACAGCGCCGTGGCCGGGGTGAGGGCGGACCCGGGGGAGTCCTCGAACAATTCTGCGGGGATCACGCCCCAGCGCCGGAAGTAGGCGCGCTGCGCGGCGATCAGCCCGTCCCCCGTGCCGTACCCCGGGTTCAGCCCCGCCGCCGGGCTGACCAGGAACAGCAGACAGCACACGGTGATCAGCCCGTACGTCACCGGCGCCGTGCGGCCCCGCGGCCTGCGGGCCGCGCCGAGTGTCCTGACCTTTCCGAGGGCCGTCGTGCGCCAGTTGCGGATCATGTACACAGAGCATGACGCAACGGGACGCAACCGCCCGGACCGCCTCGCCGCCGTGGACGCGCGGGCGTCGGGTACCCGCCAGGCCGTAGGGTTACGAGCCACACGCACCGGGGCGGTCCGGCGCGTCGCCGACACTGGAAGAGAGTGACCAGCCACGATGACGGTTCCCCTGCCGACCGACACGACGCGGTGGCGCTGCACCCTGTGCGGCAACCTCACCCGCTTCGACGTGACCCGGGCCTCGAAGGCCGTCGAGTACGTGCACCTCGATCTGGCCGGCGAGCCGAAGATCGAGGAGCGCGAGGTGCTCAGTGAGACCATCGAGTCGGTGCGGTGTCGCTGGTGCAACGCCGTGGACCAGGTGGAACTCGTGGACAGGCCGGGTGCCGCCTCCTGAGCGGAGCGGCCCCGCACGAGGCGGTCCCGCAGTGGGGTCGTCCTGAGACATTTGGGGTGACGGATGGTGGAGACACATGGCGGGGAGCCGGGCGACGGCGCCGCTGAGGTGCTCGACCGCCCGCTGCCCGACGGCGTGCGCCGCAGGGTCGTGCAGATCGTGTCCGACGGCTTCGGCGGGCTCACCCTCGGCGAGCTGCCCGCGCAGCTGAGGCAGTACGCCAGGTTCACCCCGACCCGCAGGGCCAAGTTCGCCGGCAACGCCATGGCCGCGGCCGTGGAGAGCGACCCGCTGTTCCGCCAGCGCATCGGCGAGAAGTTCCGGGACGCCCAGCCGGAGCTGTCCGGCGCCCTGGACGCCGGCTCCCCGCCCCCCGCCGCCGACCCGCTCGACGTGGCCGCCGCGGCCTATGTGCTGCGGCCGCACGGCTGGGTGAAGCTGGTGACCGCGGCCGGCGAGGAGGCGCAGCGCGCGGACGCCGAGCGCGCCGACGAGGAGAGCCGCGCCGAGCTGGGGCGGCTGCACGAGGAGCTGGAGCGGGCCCGGGAGCACACCAGGAGCGAGACCGAGCGGCTGCGCGTCGAGCTGGAGTCGGCGAAGAAGGAGGCCGAGTCGCTGCACCGCAAGCTGCGCTCCGCCCTCAGCGATGTCAGACGCGGCGAGGCGGCGCTGCGCAAGGTCCAGGCCGAGATGGACGCCGTCCGTGCCGAGGGGCAGGCCCAGGTGTCCGCCGCCGAGAGCGAGTCCCGGCGGCTCAAGGCCAGACTCGGGGAGGCGGAGGCCGCCCTGGAGGCCACCCGCAGGGCGGCCCGCGAAGGACGCAGCGTCGAGGACATGCGGGTGCGGCTGCTCCTGGACACCCTGCTGGACGCCACCCAGGGGCTGCGCAGGGAGCTGGCGCTGCCCCCGGTGTCCGTGCGGCCCGCGGAGACCGTGGACGCGGTCGAGCCGGGCCGGATGACGCCGAAGGACATCGCCGCGCGCGCCCTGTCCGAGAACGACCCCGCCATCCTCGACCAGTTGCTCGCGCTGCCGCAGGCCCACCTGGTCGTCGACGGCTACAACGTCACCAAGACCGGCTATCCGCAGATGCCGCTGGAGAAGCAGCGGCTGCGGCTGCTGGGTCAGCTCTCCCAGCTCGCCGCGCAGACCGGGGCCGAGATGACCTGCGTCTTCGACGGCGCCGAGCTGGTCGCGCCGGTGCTCCTTGCGCCGCCGCGCGGGGTGCGGGTGCTGTTCTCCAAGCCCGGCGTCACCGCCGACGAGCTGATCCGCCAGCTGGTGCGGGCCGAGCCGCCGGGCCGGCCGGTCATCGTCGTCTCCACCGACCGCGAGGTCGCCGACGGAGTGGCGCGCGCCGGCGCGCGCCCGGTGGCATCCGCGGTGCTTCTCAAGCGGCTTTCCTGACTGCTGATTCACTTCCGTCCCATCCGCAACGTAGGGGCTCTATGCCCCAATTGACGGAACCGTCACGCGACGTAGTGTCAGTCCGGCGTCACAGCAGGTGAGTTGTGGCAAAGAATGCGGTGCGTAACCGGGTTTTTTGGGCGGAGGATTTGAACTGATCACGAGTAGGTCACTAGGGTCAGCGATCGAACCCTCGAACGGGTGATCCCTCTCAAGAAGGAGCTCGTCTCCGTGGCGTCCCACCGTCGTCCCAAGCAGCCGAGCCGCACGCGCGTGACCGTGCTCACCACCGCTGCTGCCGCCGCCGTCGCTCTCAGCTCGCAGGCCGCCAACGCCGCTCCGAGTGAGAAGCCGAGCAAGGACGAGGTCAAGGCCAAGGTCGACAAGCTCTACGAAGAGGCCGAGCAGGCCACCGAGAAGTACAACGGCGCCAAGGAGAAGCAGGAGAAGCTCCAGAAGGAGATCTCCACCATCCAGGACAACGTCGCCCGCGGCCAGGAGGAACTCAACGCCCTGCGCGACGGCCTCGGTTCGATGGCCAGCGCCCAGTACCGCTCCGGCGGCATCGACCCCTCCCTCCAGCTCTTCCTGTCGGCCGACCCGGACGACTACCTGGACAAGGCCTCCACGCTCGACCAGCTGAGCGGTCAGCAGGTCGAGGCGCTGAAGAAGATCCAGGAGAAGCAGCGCGACCTCGCCCAGCAGCGCTCCGAGGCCTCCGAGAAGCTCAAGGACCTCTCCGCCACCCGCACCGAACTGGGCAGCAAGAAGAAGGAAGTCCAGGGCAAGCTCTCCTCCGCGCAGAAGCTGCTCAACACGCTCACCGCGCAGGAGAAGGCCGCCCTCGCCGAGGAGGAGCAGCGCGCCACCCGCAGCAGCGAGCGCGAGGTCCTCAACAGTGACACCGGCACCCCCGGCACCGGCACCCCCGCCTCCGGCCGGGCCGCCGCCGCCTTCGCCGCCGCGCAGAGCAAGATAGGCACGCCCTACGTCTACGGCGCCACCGGCCCGTCCTCCTTCGACTGCTCGGGCCTGACCTCCTGGGCCTACGCCCAGGCCGGCGTCGGCATCCCGCGCACCTCCGAGGCGCAGACCGGCGCGGGCACCCGCATCTCCTCGATGAGCGACCTCCAGGTCGGTGACCTGGTCTTCTTCTTCAACGACCTGCACCACGTCGGCCTGTATGCCGGCAACGGCCAGGTCCTGCACGCGCCGCGCACCGGCACCGTCGTCCGCTACGAGTCGATGGGCACCATCGGCGGCCCGTTCATGTTCGGCGTGCGGGTCTGACCCCAGGCGTCACGCCACCCGAAGTCGCCCCTCCCGTACCGCCCGTTCGGGCGAATCACGGTACGGCCCTGTGACCCCCCGCCCCGCCGGTGACCTGCGTCAGCGTCGGGGCGTCGCCGTGCGCGCCCCGCGCAGGTCGTTGGCCGGTGCCCCGCCGTGGGGTTACTGTCTGCCGCGTTTCCCTGTCCGCCAGCGGAAGGAGTGCGGCTTCCCGTGGGGTCCCATCGCCGCCTTGCACCAACCGGGTTCGACCGCGGCGCCACCGCCGCCGTGGGCCTGCTCTCCGTCGCCGCCGCGGTCCTTGGCGCCGTACCGGCCACGGCCACCCCGCACGAGGACCGGCGGGCGGAGGTGGACCGCCTCTACACGGAGGCGGAGAAGGCGACCGAGGCCTACAACAAGGCCGACGCGCGCACCGACGCCCTGCGCGAGGAGGTCGGCACCGCGCAGGACGAGATCGCCCGGAAGCAGGAGCGGATCAACACCATGCGCGACTCCCTGGGCTCGCTGGCCGGCGCCCAGTACCGCTCGGGCGGCGTCGACCCGTCGCTGGCGCTGCTGCTCTCCGCCGACCCGGACGAGTACCTGGAGCGGGCCTCCGTGCTCGACCGGATCACCACGCACCGGGCGGGCGAGCTGAGGGAACTCCAGAAGGCCATGCGCGACCTCGCCCAGGACCGGGCCGAGGCGGCCCGCAAACTCACCGAGCTGGAGAAGGGCCGCAAGGCCGTCGCCGCCCACAAGAAGACCGTGGAGCGCAAACTCGCCAAGGCCCGCGAGCTGCTCGACTCCCTCCCGGACGGGCAGCGCGACGCCTTCGGCCGGGGTTCGCGCTCCGGCCGCGCCGACCTCGTCGCCCTCGACGGCGCAGGGCCCGTCTCCGGCCGCGCGGCGGCCGCCTTCGCCGCCGCCCGCTCCGCCCTCGGCAAGCCCTACGTCTGGGGCGCCAACGGCCCCTCCGCCTTCGACTGCTCGGGCCTGACCCAGTGGGCCTACGCACAGGCCGGGGTCGGTCTGCCGCGCACCTCGCAGGCGCAGTCCGGCGCCGGGCGGCGGGTGTCCCTGGCCGAGGCGCGGCCCGGCGACCTGGTCGCGTACCGGGACGACGCCAGCCACATCGGCATGTACGCCGGCAACGGCCAGGTGATCCACGCGCCCCACCCCGGGGCGCCGGTGCGCTACGACCCGGTCGGCATGATGCCGATCTCCTCCATCACCCGGGTCTGACCCCGCCGGCCGCCGGGGTCCGGCCCGACGCCCCCTGACCCGCGCGGCCCCGCGCCCGTACGATCGGGAAGGTGGCCGGTCGAAGGCGGGTGTCGGGTTCCTCGGTGGTGGCGCTGTGCCTGCTGCTCGTCTCCCTCGTGGCCTGCGGCGGCCGGACCGCCGACCCCGTGCGGGCCGAGGTGCAGCGGGTGCTGGACCGCCGCGCGGCGGCCGTCCTCGCCCACGACCGGGCCGCCTACGCGGGCACCGGCACCGGGACCGGCTTCGACAACGTGCGCGATCTGCCGCTGGCCGCCTGGTCGTACCGCGTGCGCGAGCTGCGCCGCACCGGCGACACCGCCACCGCCGACGTGGAGCTGCGCTACCGGGTCGAGGGCTACGACCGGGGCCCCGTCACCGCCGGGCGCACCGTGCGGCTGAGCCGGGACGGGCCGGACGGGCGGTGGTCCGTCGCGTCCGAGCGGCCCGCGAAGGAGTCCGGCCAGCAGCCGTGGGACCAGGGCGCGGTCCGGGTCGTACGGGGGACGCACAGCCTCGTGCTCGGCGTCGGCCAGTCCACCGCGGCCCTGCGCGGCTACGCGGGCCTCGCCGACCGCGCGGTGCCCGCCGCGTCGGACGCCTGGGACGGCGACTGGGCCCGCCGGGTGCTCGTGGTGGTCCCACGGTCGCTTGAGGGCATGGCGGGCCTGCTCGGCTCGCCCGCCTCCTCCTACCGGGGCATCGCCGCGGTCACCACCGGGGAGACCGGCGCCCGGGAGCACGCGCCGGCGGACCGGATCATCGTCAACCCCGACGCGTACGGGTTGCTCGGCGGCTTCGGCAAGCAGGTCGTGCTCACCCACGAGACCACCCACGTCGCCACCCGCGCCGACACCACCGGGGCCACCCCGATGTGGCTCTCCGAGGGCTACGCCGACTGGGCCGGCTACCGCGACAGCGGACGCGCCCCGGCGCAGGCCGCCCCCGAACTGGCCCGCGCGGTCTCCGAGGGCCGGACACCCGCGAGGCTCCCGACGGACGAGGACTTCGGCTTCACCGGCGACGGCGACGAGCTGGCCCGAGCCTACGAGGGCGGCTGGCTGGCCTGCCGGATGATCGCCGACCAGTGGGGCGAGGACCGGCTGAACGAGTTCTACCGCGCCGTCGGCGCCCACGAGGCCGGCACGGACGCCGTCGAGTCCGCCCTGGACGAGGTCCTCACCACCACCCCGGACGCCTTCACGGCCCACTGGCGCGAGTATCTGCGGGCGCAACTGGGGTGAGAGCGGGCGGTGCCCCGGTGACGGGAGGCGGGGTCAGGAGGATGTCGCCCGGGACTCGCTCGGGTGCGTCGTGGGGGAGGGCGACGTTGGGGCGGGGGCCTCGCGGCGTACCGTGTCGCGCCACAGGGCGCGGGCCGCGAGCAGGGCGGCGGTCACCAGGAGGGCGTTGCGCAGGGCCAGCAGGGTGATGCCGAGGGGGTCGCTGTCGACGACGTTCGCGAAGAAGACCGGGAACTCCAGCGTTGTCACCGGCGCCGCCGCCAGCACCAGCGCGACCGGCAGCCGCATCCGGCTCGCCCGGAAGCACCGGCACACCGCCGCGAGGCCGACCAGCCACACCAGGTACTGCGGGCTGATCACCCGGCTCGTGACCGTGAACACCAGCACCGCCGCGAAGGCCGCGTCCGCCGCCGTGTGCGCCGTGAACCGCGAGGCCGTCAGCCGCCACAGCAGCAGCCAGCCGAACGCCAGCACGCTCAGCGCCAGCGCGACCCTGCTCACCGCGCCCACGTACGGGCCGAGGAACTCCACCGAGCCGTAGTTGAGCAGCATCCCGCCCTCCCAGCCGAAGTGCCGGGCGACATGGAAGACCAGCGAGCCCAGCGACTCCACCTCCGTGCCCCGCTCCCGCTGGAACGTCAGGAACGCGAACGCCCCCGGCATCGTCACGGCGAACAGCCCCGCCAGCCCGGCACCGCTCAGCACCGCGGCCACCCAGGGCGCCCGCCCGCGCATCCCGAGGAGCACCAGCGCCGGCCACACCTTCAGCAGCGCCCCGACGGCCGCCAGCGCCCCCGCCACCCGCGGATGCCGCCCGGCGGACAGCAGCGCGGCCACCGCGACGGCGGTGACCATCACGTCGTAGCGGGCGTACACCGTCGGACCGAGCAGCGGCACGCCCACCACCCACACCCACGCGCCGCGCGCCGAGCGCCCGGACCCCCGGCCCCCGTGCCGCAGCAGCGCCAGGACGGCCAGGTCCACCGCACAGGCCAGCACGAAGAAGGCCGTGGCGTACTCCAGGAAGGGCAGCAGCCCGGGGAGAGGATCGCGAAGGCCGCGGCGGGCGGGTACTGCCAGGTGACGTCGTCCAGCGGAAACGTTCCGGTGCGCAGGACGTTGTACCAGTCGCGGTAGATCACGGACACGTC
The DNA here is from genome assembly GCF_058244745.1 of Streptomyces sp. SL06. Classification (NCBI taxonomy): domain Bacteria; kingdom Bacillati; phylum Actinomycetota; class Actinomycetes; order Kitasatosporales; family Streptomycetaceae; genus Streptomyces; species Streptomyces sp. SL06. Next base: position 5,318,815 of record NZ_JBSYOT010000002.1, read on the forward strand.
GCTCGTGACGTTCCGGCCCCGGGAAGACCAGCACCTTCAGCACGAACAGCAGCAGCACCAGCCGCGTCGCCCCCCAGGCCGTCAGCAGCCACACCGGTGACCGCCCCGCGTCCGTCGTCTTCACGTGCTCCCTGCCCGTCCGCGTCCGCCGTGCTGGTGCGGCCATGATGACCCGGACACCCGGGTGCGTGCCACAGGACGCGGCCGGGCCCGGCCGCCCCGCGGCCCGTTCGGTAGGGTCGGCGGCGTGCGCAAGACCTTGATCGTGACGAACGACTTCCCGCCCCGCCCGGGGGGCATCCAGGCCTTCCTGCACAACATGGCGCTGCGCCTGGACCCCGAACTGCTCGTCGTCCACGCCTCCACCTGGAAACGGGGCCGGGAGGGCGCCGAGGCCACCGCCGCCTTCGACGCCGAGCAGCCCTTCACCGTCGTACGGTCCCGTACGACGATGCTGCTGCCGACGCCGGCCGCGACCCGGCGGGCGGTCGGGCTGCTGCGCGAGCACGGGTGCGCTTCGGTGTGGTTCGGGGCGGCGGCACCCCTCGGCCTGATGGCCCCCGCGCTGCGCAGGGCCGGGGCGCGGCGGCTCGTCGCCACCACCCACGGCCACGAGGCGGGGTGGGCCCAACTGCCCGCCGCCCGGCAACTGCTGCGCCGGATCGGGGAGTCGACGGACACGATCACCTACCTCGGCGAGTACACGCGCTCCCGGATCGCGGGCGCGCTCACCCCCCAGGCCGCCGCGCGGATGACCCGGCTGCCGCCCGGCGTCGACGAGAAGACCTTCCACCCGGGCAGCGGCGGCGACGAGGTGCGGGCGCGGCTCGGGCTGAGCGAGCGGCCGGTGGTGGTGTGCGTCTCGCGGCTGGTGCCGCGCAAGGGCCAGGACACGCTGATCCGCGCGCTGCCGCGGATCCTGGCCGCCGAGCCGGACACCGTCCTGCTGATCGTCGGCGGCGGACCCTACGAGAAGGACCTGCGCCGCCTCGCCGCGGAGAGCGGCGTCGCCGGCTCCGTCCACTTCACCGGCGCCGTGCCCTGGTCGGAGCTGCCCGCGCACTACGGCGCCGGGGACGTCTTCGCCATGCCCTGCCGCACCCGCCGGGGCGGGCTGGACGTGGAGGGCCTCGGCATCGTCTACCTGGAGGCCTCGGCGACCGGCCTGCCCGTCGTCGCGGGCGACTCCGGCGGCGCGCCGGACGCCGTACTCGACGGCGAGACCGGCTGGGTGGTCCGGGGCGGCGACGAGAACCAGACCGCCGACCGCGTCATCACCCTCCTCGCCGACCCGGAACTGCGCCGCAGGATGGGGGAGCGGGGCAGGGCCTGGGTGGAGGAGAAATGGCGCTGGGACCTACTGGCGGAACACCTGAAGACCCTGCTGTGACGCGGGCGAGAGTATGCCGAAAGGGGCGCGGGGAACCGCGCGGACGACCACGACGGCCCCGCACTCGCCCACGGCGAACAGGAGGCACCCCCACAGGCGCCCCTACTTCGCGTAAATCGCCTCGATCTCGTCCGCGTAGTCCCGGGCCACGACACTCCGCCGCAGCTTCAGCGACGGAGTCAAGTGCCCCGACTCCTCCGTGAACTGAGCCTCCAGCACCCGGAACTTCCGCACCGACTCCGCCTTGGACACCGCCGCGTTCCCGTCGTCCACCGCGTCCTGCACCGCGGCCAGCAGATCCGCGTCCTCGCGCAGCGACGCCGCCGTCGACCCCGCCGGCTTCCCGTGCTCCGCGCACCAGCGCGCGAGGAACTCCTCGTCGATCGTGACCAGCGCGCCCACGAAGGGCCGACCGTCGCCGACCACCATGCACTCCGCGACCAGCGCGTGCGCGCGGATACGGTCCTCGATCACGGCCGGGGCGACGTTCTTGCCGCCCGCGGTGACGATGATCTCCTTCTTGCGGCCGGTGATCCGCAGATAGCCGTCCTCGTCGAGAGTGCCGATGTCGCCGGTGTGGAACCAGCCGTCGGCCAGCGCCTCGGCGGTCGCGCCGGGGTTGTTCCAGTACTCCTTGAACAGGTGCTCGCCGTGCAGCAGCACCTCCCCGTCGTCCGCGATGCGCACCACGGAGCCGGGCAGCGGCTGGCCGACCGTGCCGATCTTCTGCCGGTCCCAGGGGTTGAAGGCGGTGGCCGCGCAGGACTCGGTGAGGCCGTAGCCCTCCAGGACGGTGAAGCCGATGCCGCGGAAGAAGTGGCCGAGCCGCTCACCGAGGGGGGCGCCGCCGGAGATGGCGTACTCGCCGCGCCCGCCGAGGACCGCGCGGAGCTTGCTGTAGACGAGCCGGTCGAAGACCTTGTGCTTGATCCTCAGCCCCACGGACGGGCCCGCCGGGGTGTCCAGCGCCTTGCTGTACGCGATCGCCGCGTCGGCGGCCCGGTCGAAGATCCTGCCCTTGCCGTCGGCCTGCGCCTTGGCGCGCGCCGAGTTGTACACCTTCTCGAAGACACGCGGCACGCCGAGGATCAGCGTGGGCCGGAACGCGGCCAGCTCGTCGGTGAGGTTCTTGATGTCGGGGACGCAGCCCAGCTTGATCGGCGCCATCATCGGCGCGATCTGCACCAGGCGCCCGAAGACGTGCGCGAGGGGAAGGAAGAGGAGGACGGAGCACTCGCCGGTGCGGAACAGCGGGCGCAGCCGCTCGACGACGTTGCCGCACTCCGCGAAGAAGCTGCGGTGGGTGAGCACACAGCCCTTGGGGCGGCCGGTGGTGCCGGAGGTGTAGACGATGGTCGCGGGGTCGTCGGCCTTCGCGATCGAGCCGCGCTCCTCGACGGTGCGGTCCGTGACGTCCTGGCCCAGGCGCCCCAGTTCCTCCACGGCCCCGGAGTCGATCTGCCAGACGTGCTTGAGGGCGGGCAGCCGCTCGCGCACCGACTCGACGGCGGCGGCGTGCCCGGCCGACTCCACGACGCACGCCGTGGCACCCGAGTCGCTGAGGATCCACTGCACCTGCTCGGGCGAGCTGGTCTCGTACACCGGCACGGTGATCGCGCCCGCGCTCCAGATCGCGAAGTCCAGCAGGGTCCACTCGTAGCGGGTACGGGACATCAGAGCGACCCGGTCGCCCGGCTGGACACCGGAGGCGATGAGGCCCTTGGCGGCGGAGTGCACCTCGGCGAGGAAGGCGCGGGCGGTCACGTCCTGCCAGGCGCCGGCCACCTTGCGGGCGATGACGGCGACGTCCGGGTGCTGCGCGGCGTTTCTGCGGACGATGTCGGTCAGATTTCCGTCAGCGGGGACCTCGTACAAAGCCGGAAGGCTGAACTCGCGCAAGACTGCTGCTCCTCATAGGGCGCCGGCGCCACGACGTTGTGTGATGCGACGGTGCGGTCCAAGGCTTGGGCAAGTGCTCGGAAGGCCACACGCTGAATCGCACGCCGATTCACATGTCGAAATTCTGAGCACGACTGGACTGCCCGGACGTTACCCGCCGGTATGCCTTCTCCGACAGGGGGTCCCCGCGAGATGTTCGCTGCGTCACACGGTCGGGGTTTCCTCTGTGCACATTAGTCGACGGATCAACCGACCAGCCAGTAACCGCAGGTCCGACCGCCACTGTTTACAAGTAGCGTGTTCTGCCATGCCACCCACACCGCCTCGCAACACGAGCACGCGCGTCCACGTGGTCAGCGACGTCCACGGCAACGCCCGCGACCTGGCCCGCGCCGGCGAGGGCGCCGACGCCCTGGTCTGCCTCGGGGACCTGGTCCTCTTCCTCGACTACCGCGACCACTCGCGCGGCATCTTCCCCGACCTGTTCGGCGTCGAGAACGCCGACCGCATCGTCGAGCTGCGCACCGCCCGCCGCTTCGCCGAGGCACGGGAGTTCGGGGCCCGGCTGTGGGCGGGGGCCGGCGGGGACCGCGTGAAGCTGATCGAGGGGGCGGTGCGCAAGCAGTACGCCGAGCTGTTCGCCGCGTTCCCCACCCCGACGTACGCCACCTACGGCAACGTCGACATGCCGCCCCTGTGGCCCGAGTACGCCCGCCCCGGCACGACCGTGCTCGACGGGGAGCGGGTGGAGATCGGCGGCCGGGTCTTCGGCTTCGTCGGCGGCGGCCTGCGCACCCCGATGCACTCGCCGTACGAGATCGGTGACGAGGAGTACGCCGCGAAGATCGAGGCCGTCGGCGAGGTGGACGTGCTGTGCACGCACATCCCGCCCCAGGTGCCGGAGCTGGTCTACGACACGGTGGCGCGGCGCTTCGAGCGGGGCAGCCCGGCCCTCCTTGACGCGATCCGGCGGACCCGGCCGCGGTACGCGCTGTTCGGGCACGTGCACCAGCCGCTCGCGCGGCGGATGCGGGTCGGGGCGACCGAGTGCGTGAACGTCGGCCACTTCGCGTCGACGGGACGGCCATGGGTGCTGGAGTGGTGAACGGGGGCGCGGCCCCGGCGGCCGGACCTGCGCAGGTGGGTGGTGACCTTCGCCCTGCCCGCGCGCGGTAGCCTGCACGCGGCACACGTGCGTGAACGACGGCGTGCGACGACCTCAGTACCGGCCCGCATCCGGAGGAGCCACGGCGATGGCGGAACACACCAGCTCGAGCATCACGATCGAGGCGGCACCGGCCGATGTCATGGAGGTGATCGCCGACTTCGCCCGCTACCCGGACTGGACCGGCGAGGTGAAGGAGGCCGAGGTCCTCGCGACCGACGGCCAGGGGCGTGCCGAGCAGGTCCGACTCGTCATGGACGCCGGGGCGATCAAGGACGACCAGACGCTGGCCTACACCTGGACCGGCGCGCACGAGGTGTCCTGGACGCTGGTGAAGTCCCAGATGCTGCGCTCCCTCGACGGCTCCTACCTGCTCAAGCCGGCCGGCACCGGCACGGAGGTCACCTACCGGCTCACGGTCGACGTCAAGATCCCGATGCTCGGCATGATCAAGCGCAAGGCCGAGAAGGTCATCATCGACCGCGCGCTGGCGGGCCTGAAGAAGCGAGTGGAGTCGCACCCGGAGTAGCCGCACCCGGCAGCCGCGGGCGGTCGTGCCGCCGGGGGCGTGAGGGCTGGGCACTGCGGCATCCCTCGCAGCGCCGGGCCGCGCGTCCCCGGCTCCCCGGTGCCCCGCACAAGCCCGGCCGGCGGCGCCCCCGGGTACCGTTCACACCCATGCGCACCCTCCTGATCACGGGCCCCGGCGGCAGTGGCCGTACCACCGTCGCGGCCGCCACCGCGCTCTCCGCCGCCCGGCAGGGCACCCGCACCCTGCTTCTCGGCGCCGATCCCGACGACACCCTCGGCGCCGCGCTCGGGGTGCCCACCGGCCCGGTGCCCGCCTCCGTCGAACCCGGCCTCACCGTCTGGCGGCCCGACGCCGCCCAGGGGTTCCGGGACGGGCTCGCCGCGCTCCAGGACCGCGCCTCCTTCGCCCTCGACCTCTTCGGCGCCCTGCGCCTCGAACCCGAGGAACTCACCCCGCTGCCCGGCGCCGACGAGTTCGTCCTGCTGCGCGCCCTGCGCGAGGCCGCCCTCGCCGAGGCGCACGACCTCCTCGTCGTCGACCTCCCGCCCGCGCCGCGCGCCCTCGCCCTGCTCGCCGCACCCGAGGAACTGCGCCGCTACCTGCGCCGCCTGCTGCCGCCCGAGCGGCAGGCGGCCCGCGCCCTGCGTCCCGTCCTCGGCCGGCTCGCGGGCGTCCCCATGCCCGCCGGGGCGCTCTACGAGACCGCCGCCCGCTGGGACCTGGAACTCGCCGCCGCCGAAGCCGTCCTCGCCGACCGCGACACCGTCGTACGGCTGGTCGCCGAACCCGGCCAGGCCGGGGCCGACGCGGTCCGCGCCACCACCCTCGGGCTCGCCCTGCGCGGCCTGCGCACCGACCTGCTGGTCGCCAACCGCGTCCTGCCCGAGGACACCCCGGCGGACAGCTGGCTCACCGGCCCGCTCACCCAGCAGCGCAAGGCACTGGAGGAGTGGCAGGAGACGTACGACGTCCACGCCGTCGCCCACCTCGGCCGGGACCCGCGCGGCACGGACGACCTCGCCGCGCTCGCGGCGCCCGGCGTCAGCCCGGATGTCGCCCCCGTCGAGTGGCCCGTCACCGACCGGCTGGCCTCGGACGGAGTGCTGGTCTGGCACATCCCGCTGCCGGGCGCCGCGCGCGAGACACTCGACCTGGTCCGCCGCGGTGACGAACTGGTCGTCGCCGCCGGTCCGTTCAGCCGGATCGTGCCGCTGCCCTCGGCCCTGCGCCGCTGCACCGTCGACGGCGCGGCACTGCGCGAGGGCACGCTCGCCGTCCGCTTCACACCGGACCCCCACCTGTGGCCCCAGGGCCGCTGACCGTGCCCGGGTCCATCGGGGTCCCGCTGGGCCCCCGGGGCCTGGGCGGTCCGCGGCCTTTCGGGTCCTGCGTGCCCTGACCCTGGGACCCTGCGTGTCCGAGTCCCGCCGGGCCTTGCGTGTCCGGGTCTCTCCGGTCCCGCGCGCCCGGGGCCCTGGTCCCGTGCGTCCGGGTTTCTTCGGCTCCGCGGGTTCGGGTCTCCCGGGTTCTGTGCGTCCGGGGCCCGAGCCCCGCGCCCCGAGCCTCGCGCCCCGAGCCCCGCGCCCCGGGCCGTGGCCCGATCCGGCGGACGGGGGCGGGGTGCGTTCGGGTAACGTCGTAGGGACGAACCGTAGTCAGGAGTCCGTCATGAGCGAAGACCTCCCCCCGTCCGAGGCACCTCGCCCCGACGAGGCAGACGAGGTCCGGGCGGCCGACGCCGACGCCTGGGCGACGGCGTGCGCCGAGGACCTGGAGGCGGAGAAGGCCCGCCGCCGTGCCGAGTACGGTCCGCCTCCCGGCTCGGCCGCCGAGGAGCTGCGCCGGCTCGTCGACACCGTCGCGGACAAGCTGTCCGGCCTCCAGTCCCCCCTGCTCGGGCAGGTCGCCGGACCGGCCGCCCAGCAGGTGGTCCGGCAGGTCGTCCAACAGGCCAGGGCCGCCGTCGAACCGGTCATCGAGCGCAACCCGGACGTCTTCGACCACCTCGCGGCCGCCGGCGGCGAACTCCTCGCCGCCTACCGATCCGCCGTCCAGAACCAGGAGCGCCGCTGGACCGCGGGGGACACCGCCCCGAAGGACGCACGCGACCCCCGCGACCTGGACGAACCCCGCGAGGACGGCCGCGACGAGGGCGACGAGGGCACCGGCGGGGGCCGGCGCATCGACCTGGACTGAGCCCTGCCTCGGGTACGGTTGGCCCCAGCGGGGCTCGACCGAACTGAGGGATTCATGGGACTCACCATCGGCGTCGACATCGGCGGCACGAAGATCGCGGCCGGCGTGGTCGACGAGGAAGGCAACATCCTCTCGACCCACAAGGTGCCGACCCCGGGCACACCCGAGGCCATCGTGGACGCCATCGCCTCCGCGGTGGAGGGAGCGCGCGCGGGACACGAGATCGTCGGCGTCGGCATCGGCGCCGCCGGATACGTCAACCGCCAGCGCTCCACGGTCTACTTCGCGCCCAACATCGACTGGCGCCAGGAGCCGCTCAAGGCCGAGGTCGAGGCCCGCGTCGGCCTCCCCGTCGTCGTGGAGAACGACGCCAACGCCGCCGCCTGGGGCGAGTACAGGTTCGGCGCGGGCAAGGGCCACCGCAACGTCATCTGCATCACCCTGGGCACCGGCCTCGGCGGCGGCATCATCATCGGCAACAAGCTGCGCCGCGGCCACTTCGGCGTGGCCGCCGAGTTCGGCCACATCCGCATGGTGCCGGACGGCCTGCTGTGCGGCTGCGGCTCGCAGGGCTGCTGGGAGCAGTACGCCTCCGGCCGCGCCCTCGTCCGCTACGCCAGGCAGCGTGCCAACGCCACCCCCGAGCGCGCCGAGATACTGCTCGCACTCGGCGACGGCACCCCCGACGGCATCGAGGGCAAGCACATCTCCGTGGCCGCCCGGCAGGGCTGCCCGGTCGCGGTCGACTCCTACCGGGAGCTGGCCCGCTGGGCCGGGGCCGGCCTCGCCGACCTGGCCTCCCTCTTCGACCCCTCCGCCTTCATCGTCGGCGGCGGCCTCTCCGACGAGGGCGACCTGGTCCTCGACCCGATCCGCAAGTCGTACAAGCGGTGGCTGGTCGGCGGCAACTGGCGCCCGGTCGCCGACGTGATCGCCGCCCAACTGGGCAACAAGGCCGGCCTGGTGGGCGCGGCCGACCTGGCGAGGGAACCCGACCCGATCATGTGAGAGACGGTCACCGCACGCCCCAGGGGCGCGGGGAACCGGGCGGGCGCCCGCCAACCCCGCGCCCCGAGCCGTCGAACGCCCCCTCCCCGGCCCGGCGTAGATTGATCCACATGGCAACGTCGCTCCCCCCGCTCCCCAACTCCCGTACCGAGCCCGACGGTTCCGCCGTCGTCCGGGTCCTCAGCTACAACATCCGCTCGATGCGCGACGACACCGACGCCCTCGCCCGGGTGATCACCGCCTGCGCCCCCGACCTCGTCCTCCTCCAGGAGGCCCCTCGCTTCTTCCGCTGGCGCAAGAAGCTCACCCGGCTCGCCGCCGCCTCGGGGCTGGTGCTGCTCTCCGGCGGCGGTACGGCCGCGGGAGAGGCGCTGCTGTGCTCCCTGCGGGCCACCGTGGAGCGCACCGAGGACGTGCTGCTGCCACTCGTCCCCGGCCGGCACCGGCGCGGTCTCGCCACCGCCGTGGTCCGTATCGGCGGGGCCCGGCTCGGCGTCCTGAGCTGTCATCTGTCGCTGCACCGGGACGAACGGTACGAGCAGGCGGGACTGGTGCTGGACCGGCTGGCCGGCCTGGGCGTGGCGCACGCGGTGGTGGGCGGCGACCTGAACGAACGCCCCGGCGGCCGCACCTTCCGGCGGCTCGGCGACGGGCTGCGGGACTGCTGGACCGCCGCGCCCTGGGGCGGCGAGTACACCTTCACCCCCGCGGCCCCGGACCGGCGCGTCGACGCGGTCTTCGTCACGGAGGGCATCGAAGTACTGGGCTGCGGCGTGCCGCTGGGACTGCCGGGAGTCGCCGAGGACGACCTGAGAACGGCCACGGACCACCTCCCGGTCCTGACCGCGCTCCGCATCCCCCCACCCCCCACCACCCGCCGAGCACCCGGCCACGCGAAGCACGGATCACTGGCCTGAGCGAGGCCCCCGGCCCTGGGTCCGGCCCCTGACCGAGCACGCTTGCGGCCTTGGCGTGACCACCGGCGCGAGCCCGCCCGGTCGAGCAGGGCTCCCCGGCCCCGGTCCGAGCCCAGCCCGTCACGGCCGCGCGCCGAGCGCCCCGCGGACGGGGCCGGTCCGGTCAGACCACCGCGCCCCGTCCCGGGTCGTCGTCGTCCTCGTCGCCCGTGCGCATCCGCATGACCAGGGTGGCGAAGCCGCCGAGGAAGCCGCCGATGCTCAGGGTCGTCAGCCACCAGGTCATCTCCCAGCCGAGCACCACCGCGAGCACCAGCAGCACGGGGCCGCCGAGCACGCCCAGCCAGGCGAACTTCGACGTGGCGTCGCCGTCGGGCAGTGGCGGCGGCTCCGGCGGCACGAAGTGGCCCTCGTCGGACTCGTCCAGGTCGTCGTCGGACGGCTCGGCCGGCGTGTGGTCGCGCGGGCCCACCCCGGGCGCGAACGCGACGGAGCTGCCCAGCGGCCGGGTCGAGGCGGGCCGGTCCGCCTCGGGCTTGTCGTCGTTCGTCTCGGGCTCAAGCAACGCCAGGTCCTCCACCGACTTGAAGGGCTTCGCACCCGGCGGGTCCGGCGGCTCGTCCCCGTACCCGGCGACGATCGCGGCCCACGCGGCATCCTCGTCGAAGGGCACGCCCTCTTCCTCGGGCCCGCGGTCCGCCGCGCGCTCCCGGCCCTCGCGATGCTCCCGCTCCCGCTCCTCGCGGTCCTCGCGGTCGGAGTCGTGCTCAGCCACCTGCGGTCGTCCCTTCCTTGCCGAGACCGGGCTCCGGCTCCCCGACGGAACCGGGCGCGAGCCGGGCGATGAACGCGACGCTCTCCGCGAAGATCCGGTCCGCATCGTGGTCCAACGTCGCCACGTGGTAGCTCTGTTCCAGCAGGATCTCCGTCACGTCCGTCGACGACACCCGGCCGAGGATCCGGGCCGAGTCGGCCGGCGGCACCACATGGTCCTGCGGGCTGCGCAGCAACAGCAGCGGCTGGGTCACCTGCGGCAGGTCGCCGTCGGTGAGGCGGAAGAACCTGCGCAGCGAGTGCGCCGCGTGCAGCGGCACCCTGTCGTACCCCAGCTCGGCACCGAGCGGCTCGGCGATGTCACTGGCGATGCCCTTCGTCGAGGGCACCAGATGGCGCAGGACCGGCAGGGCGTGCTGGGCCACACCGTGCATCCGGTTGGCCGGGTTGACGACCACGACGCCCGAGACCGCGTCCCCGTGCTTCGCGGCCAGCCGCAGCGCCAGCGCGCCGCCCATGGACAGACCGGCCACGAAGACCCGCGCGCAGTGCTCGCGCAGGGCGCGCAGCTCGCGGTCCACCTCCGCGTACCAGTCCTGCCAGCCGGTGACCTGCATGTCCTGCCAGCGCGTGCCGTGTCCGGGCAGCAGCGGCAGCGCGACGGTCAGACCGCGCGCGGCCAGATACCGGGCCCAGGGGCGCAGCGACTGCGGGGTGCCCGTGAAGCCGTGGCAGAGGAGGACGCCGGTCTCGCCGCCCTCGTGGCGGTACGGCTCGGCGCCGGGCAGGACCGGCACGTCTCGGTCTCCTGTCGTCAGGGGGCCGGCACAGCCGGCACGTCGTGTGCGGTGCTCGTGGGTAACTTGCGGCTACTTCACCGTACGCGACCGCACTGACACCGACCAGGGCCGTCGGGGCCATTGACGGTGCCCCGGGTTAAGGTCTGACCCACAGACACAGGAGGCACTCGCTTGTTGTACGGCGCGATGAAGGTCACCATCGGGGGTTCGCTGAAGCTCGCCTTCCGGCCCTGGGTGGAGGGCCTGGAGCACATCCCGGCCGACGGCCCCGCCATTTTGGCGAGCAACCACCTGTCGTTCTGCGACTCGTTCTTCCTGCCGGCCGTCCTGGACCGCAAGGTCACCTTCATCGCCAAGGCCGAGTACTTCAACACGCCCGGGATCAAGGGCCGGCTGACCGCCGCCTTCTTCAAGGGCGTCGGCCAGCTCCCCGTGGACCGCTCCGGCGCGCGCGGCGCGGGCGAGGCCGCCGTCAAGAGCGGCACAGAGGTCCTGGAGCGCGGCGAGCTGTTCGGCATCTACCCCGAGGGCACGCGCTCCCCGGACGGCCGGCTCTACCGCGGCAAGCCCGGCGGCCTCGCGCGCGTGGCGCTCGCGACCGGCGCCCCCGTGATACCGGTCGCCATGATCGACACCGAGAAGATCCAGCCCCCCGGGCAGGTGATGCCGAAGCTGATGCGGCCCGGCATCCGGATCGGGAAGCCGCTGGACTTCGCCCGCTACCAGGGCATGGAGCACGACCGCTTCGTGCTCCGCGCGGTGACCGACGAGGTCATGTACGAGATCATGAAGCTCTCCGGCCAGGAGTATGTCGACATGTACGCGACCGCCATGAAGCGGAAGCTCGCGGAGGCGGCCAAGGCCGAGAAGGAGGCGGGCAAGGCGGCAAGGGCCGCGCTCGCCCAGGCGGAGAAGGAGCAGACCGACAAGGAGAAGGCGGCCGAGCGGGAACGCCCCGAGGAGCGGTAGGGGCCGCACCCGGGCACCGGGGGCCGAGGACGGGGGGACATGGCCAGGCGCGAGAGAGTCATGAGGATGTCGGTCGAGCAGCCGCTGTGGCGCGCGCTCGCCGGCTACCGCGTGCTCACCATGCTGTACGCGATCGGCTTCTTCGTCACCGCCCACTCCGGCTTCGCCCGCCCCTGGCTGGCCGTCGCCTACTACGCCGTCCTCTTCGTGTGGACCCTGGCCACCCTCCCCAAGGTCGCGAGCGCGGCGAGCTGCACCAAGCGCTTCCTCGCCGCCGACCTCACCGTCGCGCTGGCCGGCATCCTGCTCACGCCGTTCGCCGACGCCCACCAGCGGGTCATGGACGGCGGCCCCACCCTGCCCTCGATATGGACCGCCGGCTCCGTCCTGGCCTTCGCCCTCAAGGGCGGCTGGCGCTGGGCCGCCGCCGCCTCCACCCTCGTCGCCGCCGCCAACCTGCTCGAACGCGGCACCCCGGCCCGCGACACCGTCCACAACGTCATCCTGGTCTGGGTCGCCTCCATCGCGATCGGCTACGTCGTCGAGGTCGCCCGCGCCTCCGAGCGCACCCTCGCGCGCGCCCTGGAGATCGAGGCGGCGACCAGGGAGCGGGAGCGGCTCGCCCGGGACATCCACGACAGCGTGCTCCAGGTGCTGGCGATGGTGCAGCGGCGCGGCGCCGTCATCGGCGGCGAGGCGGCCGAGCTGGGCCGGATGGCCGGTGAGCAGGAGGTCGCGCTGCGCACCCTGGTCTCCGGCGGCCTGGTGCCCGTATCCCGCGTGTCGGAGGACACCGCCGAGGGCGCGGTCGTACGGGCGGTGGACGAGCCCGAGCGGCAGGATCCGGACGGCCCCGTCGACCTGCGGGCCCTGCTCGCCCCGTACGCCGGCTCCCTGGTGAACCTCGCCGAGCCGGGCGCGCCGGTCCCGATGGCCCCGGACGCCGCCCGGGAGCTGGCGGCCGCCGTGGGGGCCGCGCTGGACAACGTCCGCAAGCACGTCGGTGAGCACGCGCGCGCGTGGATCCTGGTCGAGGACGAGCCGGACGAGGTGATCGTCACCGTCCGCGACGAGGGGCCCGGCATCGCGGACGGGCGGCTCGCCGAGGCCGAGGGCGAGGGGCGGCTCGGCGTGGCCCTGTCGATCCGGGGCCGGCTGCGCGACCTGGGCGGCACGGCCGAACTGATCTCGGTGCCCGGCCAGGGCACGGAGGTCGAACTGAGGGCACCGAAGGAAACCGGCGGCGCCGCCGCGCGGGGGAAGGCAGCGGACCATGAGTGAACGACAGGGACCGATCAGGGTCATGGTGGTCGACGACCACCCGATGTGGCGCGACGCCGTCGCCAGGGACCTGGCCGAGTCCGGGTTCGACGTGGTCGCCACCGCGGGCGACGGCGACCAGGCGGTGCGCCGCGCCCGAGCGGCCGGACCCGAGGTCCTCGTGCTCGACCTCAATCTGCCCGGCAAGCCCGGCGTCCAGGTCTGCAAGGAGGTCGTGGGCGCCGATCCGAAGCTGCGCGTCCTCGTGCTCTCCGCGAGCGGGGAGCACGCCGACGTGCTGGAGGCGGTGAAGTCCGGCGCGACCGGATATCTGCTGAAGTCCGCCTCCACCGAGGAGTTGCGGGACGCGGTGCGCCGCACGGCCGCCGGCGACCCGGTCTTCACCCCGGGGCTGGCCGGCCTGGTCCTCGGCGAGTACCGCCGGCTCGCCTCCGAGCCCGCGCCCGCCGCGGGGGCCGACGACCCCGGGGCGCCCCGGCTGACCGACCGGGAGACCGAGGTCCTGCGCCTGGTCGCCAAGGGGCTGAGCTACAAGCAGATCGCCGAACGCCTTGTCATCTCCCACCGCACCGTGCAGAACCACGTCCAGAACACCCTCGGCAAGCTCCAGCTGCACAACCGCGTGGAGCTGGTGCGGTACGCGATAGAGCGAGGTCTGGACGACGCGTGACGCGTGCCCTCTCCGGATGATCGTCGGTTGACCGGCGGAGGCGGGCGCGGGGTCGTATATTCGGCCCGGAGTCCACCAAGAACGGGAGCGGTCATGGAAATCCTGGCCTTCGGCGTCCAGGCCGACGAGAAGCCTCTGATCGAACAGGCCTTCCGCGACCAGGAAGAGGTGCGCTGCCTGGACGTCTTCCTGAACGAGGACACCGCGCCCATCGCGGCGGGACACGAGATCATCTCCACGTCCGTCAATGCCGACCTCGGGGCGAACGTCCTGGAGATCCTCGCGGCCGGCGGCACCCGGTTGGTGGCCCAGCGTTCCACCGGCTTCAACAACATCGACCTCGACACGGCCGAGCGGCTCGGCATGACCGTCGCCCGGGTGTCGCACTACTCGCCGTACTCGGTCGCCGAGTTCGCCTGGGCCCTCGCCATGGCCGTCAACCGCCGGATCGTGCGCGCCTCCACCCGCACCCGCGACTTCGACTTCCGCCTGCACGGACTGATGGGCCGGGACATGCACGGCCGCACCGCCGGCGTCATCGGCACTGGAAAGATCGGCGAGGCCTTCGCCCGGATCGCGCACGGCTTCGGCATGCGGCTGCTCGGCTGGGACGTCGCCGAGAACCCCGCCTGCGCGGAACTCGGCATGCGCTACGTCCCGAAGGACGAGCTGCTCGCCCGGTCCGACGTGATCACCCTGCACGTCCCGCTGATGCCCGAGACCCGGCACCTGATCGACGCGACCGCCCTGAAGGCGATGCGGGACGACGCCATCCTCGTCAACACCAGCCGCGGCGGCCTCGTCGACACCGCCGCGCTCGTCGGCGAACTGCGCGCGGGCCGCTTCGCCGGCGTGGGCCTGGACGTGTACGAGGCGGAGGCGGGCCTGTTCTTCCTCGACAAGTCGCTGGAGGCCATCGAGGACGACACCCTGGCCCGCCTGGTCACCTTCCCGAACGTCCTGGTCACCTCGCACCAGGCGTACTACACCGGGGACGCCGTCGCCCAGATCGTCGAGGCGACGGCACGCAATGTCCTCGACTACCGGGAGGGCCGCCGCTCGGAGAACGTGCTGGTGCCGCGCGGCTGACGAAGGGGTCCGGCCATCAGCGCCGCGACGATCGCCGGACCGTTCAGCGTCAACACGGACTCGGGATGGAACTGCACCGAGGCGAACCCCGCGGCGCGCAGCGCGTGCACGTCGCCGTCGGCCGCGCGGCTCACCTCCACGCCGTGCGCGGCCAGCTCGGCGGCCGCCTCGTCGTCGCAGCGCGCGGTGCAGCTGTTGTAGAAGCCCACGGTCTCGCGCCGCCCGAACAGCTCGATCTCCGTCTGCGCTCCCTGGTACGGGATCTCCTTGCGGACGATGTCGAGGCCCAGCTCCGCCGCGATCAGCTCGTGCCCGAGGCAGACGCCGAGGACGCCGTGCCGGTTCTCCCGCAGGCTGTCGGCGGCCAGGGCGCGCAGGAAGCGCATCTTCGGGTCGGCGGTGTCGGAGGGGTCACCGGGGCCCGGCCCCAGCACCACCGGACCCGCGTGCCCGAGCACCGCCGCGCGCAGCCCCGGTTCGTCGTAGCGGCGCACGCTCACGGCGAGCCCCGAGGAGCGCAGCACGTGCGCGAGCATCGCCGTGAAGGTGTCCTCCCCGTCGACCACCAGGGCGTGCCCCGTGAGCGCGTGCGAGGGCTCCTGCATCCGCAGCCAGAACGGGGAGAGCGAGGCGCGGCGCCCGTCCAGCGCGGCCCGCACCCGGGGGTCGTCGGCCAGCCTCGGCGGCTCGGCCCCGGTACGCGGGCGGGACGGCCGTACGCCCAGCGCGGCCAGCACCCCGGCCGCCTTGGCGTGGGTCTCCGCGACCTCGCCCGCCGGGTCCGAGCCGCGCACCAGCGTCGCGCCGACCGGCACCCCCAGCCGTCCGTCCGCGTCGATGTCGGCGGTACGGATGAGGATGGGCGAGTCGAGGGTCTGGGCGCCGGCCGGGTCCTGCCCGAGCAGGGCCAGCGCGCCCGCGTAGTAGCCGCGCCCGCCGACCTCGTGCCGCTGGACGACCCGGCAGGCGTTCTGCACCGGTGAGCCGGTGACCGTCGCCGCGAACATCGTCTCCCTGAGCACCTCCCGCACGTCCAGCGAGGAACGGCCGCGCAGTTCGTACTCGGTGTGCGCGAGGTGCGCCATCTCCTTGAGCCGCGGCCCGACGACCACGCCGCCCATGTCGCCGACGGTGCACATCATCTTGAGTTCCTCGTCGACCACCATCGACAGCTCCTCGATCTCCTTGCCGTCGGCGAGGAAACGCAGCAGGTGCTCGGGGGTGGGCCCCTCGGCGGGGTAGCGGTAGGTCCCGCTGATCGGGTTCATGACGACCGTGCCGCCGGACATCCGCACGTGCACCTCGGGGCTGGCCCCCACCAGGGTCCGGTCCCCCGTGTGCACGACGAACGTCCAGTACGCGCCCCGCTCGCCCTCCAGCAGCCGCCGGAACAGCGCCAGCGCGTCGGCCCGCCCGAACCCCGGGATCCGGCCCCGGTACGTCCGCCGGATCACGAAGTTGGCGCCCTCGCCGGCGCCGATCTCCTCGTCCAGCACCCGCCCGACGATCCGCGCGTACTCGTCGTCGTCGACGTCGAAGCCGCCGCCCCCGACCCGGACCTCGTGCGCGGGGAGCCGGTCGAGGGCCTCGGCGAGCGGGATGTCGTACCGCTCCTCGGGGGTCAGCGCCAGCAGGGGCGTGCCGTCGTCGCGGACGTCGAAGCCGCGCTCGCGGATCTGCCGGAAGGGGATGAGCGCCAGTCCCTCGGCGGGCAGTTCGGCGAGTCTGTCGTGCCGTGTCACCGGGCCGAGCAGCAGCTCCACGGTGTCGTGGTCGTGGCCGGGGGTGCGGCGGCGCAGCAGGGCGAACGGGCGGGGGTCGGCCAGCAGGCCGTCGAGCGGTGTCATGGGCGGTGTCCCTCTCGGTCTCTCGTCGAGACCCTCGGCGGGAGGGGCGGCCCGGTCGCGAAAACGCCGAAGGCCGCCCCCTCGGGCGGCCTTCGCGAAGTCTTTCGGTACGCGCAGTCAGTGGGCCGCCGGACGAGCGGTCCACCACCAGGTCTGGGTCGAGTGCGCGAACATGGGCGGAAGAGTACCCCATGGCCCGCTGTCCGCGGAGCGTACGGCGTGTCTCATTCCCTGGGCATGGGGCCGGGGGCCCGATCCGACCCCGTAGTGTTGAGGCCGTGACCGTGAACGCTGATTCTCAAAGCGTCGCCGCTCAGGCGACATGGCGAAACCTGCCGGCGGCGCAGCAGCCCGAGTACCCGGATGCCGAGGCTCTGCGCGATGTGATCGCCGAGCTTGAAACGTATCCCCCGCTGGTGTTCGCCGGCGAGTGCGACCAGCTGCGTGAGCGCATGGCCGCGGTCGCCCGAGGAGAGGCGTTTCTGCTCCAGGGCGGTGACTGCGCGGAGTCCTTCGACGCGGTGTCGGCCGAGCACATCCGGGCGAAGCTCAAGACCCTGCTCCAGATGGGCGCCGTCCTCACCTACGCCGCGTCCGTGCCCGTGGTGAAGGTCGGCAGGATCGCCGGGCAGTACTCCAAGCCGCGCTCCAAGCCGACCGAGACCCGTGACGGCGTGACGCTGCCGACCTACCGCGGCGACTCCGTCAACGGCTTCGACTTCACCGAGGCGGCCCGGATCCCGGACCCCGAGCGGCTCAAGCGGATGTACCACGCCTCCGCGTCCACGCTGAACCTGGTGCGCGCCTTCACCACCGGCGGCTACGCCGACCTGCGCCAGGTGCACGCCTGGAACCAGGACTTCGTGAAGTCGTCCCCGTCCGGCCAGCGCTACGAGCAGCTCGCCCGGGAGATCGACAACGCGCTGAACTTCATGCGGGCCTGCGGCACCGACCCGGAGGAGTTCAAGACCGTCGAGTTCTTCTCCTCGCACGAGGCGCTGCTGATGGACTACGAGTCGGCGCTCACCCGCGTCGACTCGCGCACCGGGCAGCTGTACGACGTCTCCGGGCACATGGTGTGGATCGGTGAGCGCACCCGGCAGATGGACCACGCGCACATCGAGTTCGCCTCCAGGATCCGCAATCCGATCGGCGTCAAGCTGGGCCCGTCCACCACGGCCGAGGAGGCGCTGCAGTACATCGAGCGGCTGGACCCCGACCGCGAGCCGGGCCGGCTGACCTTCATCGTGCGCATGGGCGCGGACAAGATCCGCGACAGGCTTCCCGAGCTGGTGGAGAAGGTCACCGCGTCCGGCGCCGCCGTCGTCTGGATCACCGACCCGATGCACGGCAACACCTACGAGGCGGCCTCCGGGCACAAGACCCGCCGCTTCGACGACGTGCTCGACGAGGTCAAGGGCTTCTTCGAGGTCCACAAGTCGCTCGGCACCCACCCGGGCGGCATCCATGTGGAGCTGACCGGCGACGATGTCACCGAGTGCGTGGGCGGCGGCGACGAGATCTTCGTCGACGACCTGCACCAGCGCTACGAGACGGCGTGCGACCCGCGGCTGAACCGCAGCCAGTCGCTCGACCTGGCGTTCCTGGTGGCGGAGATGTACCGGGACCAGTGACACGCGGCCCGCCCCCTCGCACGGGTGCGGGGGCGCGGAAGGCTGAGAAGCGGAATGGGGCGCGGGTCACACACGATCCGCGCCCCGTCCACTTTTGTCGACCTTGCGTCGTGGGTAAGGTTAGGTTTGCCTCACCGACCAGTCGGGCCTCCGGTCGTCGTCGGTACGGCACGACCATGTACCCCGCTCGGGAGGTGAACCGCGTGTTCGTCTGCAGCTGTTTCGGTGTCACCGAGGAACAGGTGAAGAGTCACGCGGACGCCGGTGCGTGCACGCCCCGGCAGATCGCCTCGGCCTGCAAGGCGGGCACCGACTGCGGCGGCTGCGTACGGCGCATCCAGGCGCTGCTCGGCCGTGGCGCCTGCCCCCGCCGGCGCCTGGCCGACCAGGGCGAACCGGTCCTCACGGAGCTTCCGGAAGCCGCCTAGCGCGTCCTCAGTGGGTGGAGAACCCGCTGGTGCCCGGCCCGGACGCGTCCGGCTGGGTCTGCTCGATCACCGTCGACAGGTAGAGCGACTCGCCCAGCTTCTCGATCAGGTCCAGCTGGGTGTCCAGATAGTCGATGTGGTGCTCCTCGTCGGCGAGGATCGCCTCGAAGACGTTGGCCGACGTGATGTCGTGCTTGGCCCGCATCACCTCGACGCCCCGGCGCAGCCGGTCGATGGCCTCGACCTCGATCTCCCGGTCGGCCTGGAACATCTCGGTCACGCTCTGGCCGACTCGCACATGGAAGAGCCGCTGGTAGTTCGGCAGGCCGTCCAGAAGCAGGATGCGGTCGGTGAGCACCTCGGCGTGGCGCATCTCGTCGAAGGACTCCGCACGCGTGTACTTCGCGAGTTTGGTCCAGCCCTTGTGGTCCTGCAGCTTCGCGTGCAGGAAGTACTGGTTGATCGCCGTCAGCTCGGCGGTCAGCTGCTCATTGAGGAACTCGATGACCTCGGGGTCGCCCTGCATCGATTGAGGCTCCTTCGAACGGGAACTGGCGTGTTGCGCCGCATGATTGCATCGGCGTCGAAGATCGTCCAGTAAGTCTTGACTTAGTAAGTAAGTACAGGCTTAGTCCGGCTTGTTCGTGTTTGTCCGAGTGTAAGGGGGCGGGTCGGGGGCATCGGTCCGGGTCTGTCAGGATGGAGGCATGGGTCAGCCGGCGGGGAACGAATCGGGACAAGGCGGTCCGGAAGGAGCGCCGGGGCCCGGACTCCCACCGGGACAGCGACTACAGCGCGGCTGGCCGGTCACGCACTACGGACCGGTCCCCAGGTTCCGCCCCGAGCGCTGGGAATTCCGGGTCTTCGGCGCCACCGCCGACGGTGACAAGCACGGCTGGACCCACGAGGAGTTCACCGCCCTGCCGTACACCACGGTCGTCGCCGACCTGCACTGCGTGACGAAGTTCAGCATGCTCGGCGCCGAGTGGGGCGGCGTGCCGGCCACCACGATCCTGGACCTCGCCCCGCCCGCGCCCGCCGTCACCCACGTGATGGTGTGGGCGGAGTACGGGTTCAGCTCCAACCTGCGGCTCGCCGACTTCGCCGCCGAAGGCACCCTCTTCGCCACCCACAAGGACGGCGAGCTGCTCACCGCCGAGCACGGCTTCCCGCTGCGGCTGGTCGTCCCGCACCTGTACGCCTGGAAGGGCCCCAAGTGGGTCCGCGGCGTCGAGTACATGACGGCCGACCGCCGGGGCTTCTGGGAGGAACGCGGCTACCACAACATCGGCGACCCGTGGCGGGAGCAGCGCTACTCCTACCAGGAGGAACCCGGCGACGGCCCCGAGCCCTGAGCCGCTTCCCGCCGGGTCAGCCGTCCCGCAGCTTCTTCAGCCGCTCCACGTCCGCCGCGTGCCCCTGCCTGCCGCCGGGCGTCTCGATGACCAGCGGCACGCCCTCGGTCGCGGGGTGGGCCATCAGCGCCCGGAACGGGTCCTCGCCGATGTGACCCGCGCCGATGTTCTCGTGCCTGTCCTTGTGCGCGCCGGCCACGTCCTTGGAGTCGTTGGCGTGGATCAGCCTCAGCCGGCCCTCGCCGACCGTGTCCACCAGCAGATCCAGCGTCTGCCGCATGCCCGACGGCCCGGTCAGGTCGTGGCCCGCCGCGAAGACGTGGCAGGTGTCCAGGCACACGCCCAGCCTCGGGTGGGCGTCCAGGGCCTCGAAGTACGGGCCGAAGTCCCAGGTGCGCGAGCACAGGGAGGCGCCCTGGCCGGCCGTCGACTCCAGCAGCAGATACGGGTCGTCGTCGTGGGTCAGCTCGTCGAGCAGCGGGAGCATGCGCTCCCGTACCTGGTTCAGCGCCACCGACCGGTCCCGGCCGCCGGTCGCGCTTCCGGTGTGCACGACCACGCCGAGCGCCCCGATCGCCCGCCCGCGCCGCAGCGAGTGCCGCAGCGACTCCACCGACCGCTCCACCGTCGCCTCCGTGTGCGAGCCGAAGTTGATCAGGTACGGGGCGTGCACGTACGCCGGGACGGACCCGCTCGCGCAGGCCTCCCGGAACGCCTCGTCCTGCTTCGGGTTGCCGGCCGGGGTGGCCCAGCCGCGCGGGTTGGCGACGAAGACCTGCACGGCCTCCGCCTTCAGCTCACGGGCGTAGGACAGGCCCACGGAGTGCAGGCCGCCGGCCACGGGGACATGAGCGCCGACGGGATTGCGGGGGAGCGCGGGGGTGCGGGAGCGGGCGGAGTGCTGACTGTTCACCCGTTCAGGGTGTCATGCGCCGTCACCCGTCCGGACCGTGTCTCCGGTCACTCCGGTCACCTGATGGTGATCTTGATGGTGGATCCCTTGGGCGCCGTCCGACCGCCGTCCACGGACTGGTCCTTCACGGTGTCGCCGAACAGCCCCAGCAGCCCGCGGTTCTCGTCCACCTCGAAGCCGGCGTCCTTGAGCCTCCGCTTGGCGTCGGCCACGCTGTCGCCGACCACGTCGGGGACCTCGATCATCTCGGGGCCCTTGGAGACCGTGAGCGTCACCGTGTCGCCCTCGGCGGCCCGGCTGCCCGGGTCCGGCGTCTGCCGGGCGACCCGGCCGCTGTCGTACTCGGAGTTGACCCGCTCGGTGGCGACCTCCACCTTCAGACCGGCCTCCGTCAGCTCGGACCTGGCGTCCTCCAGGTCGTCGCCGGTGACGTCCGGGACGTCGATCGGGCTGCCCTTGCTGACGACCAGCGCGACCGCCGAGCCCCCGCGCACGGTGGTGCCCGCCCCGGGCTTCGTGGAGATCACGAAGCCCTTGGGCACCTCGTCGCTGAACTCCGTGGTCACCATCCCCGGCTCCAGCCCTTCGTCCTTGAGCAGCGTCCGGGCCCGGTCCAGCCGGTAGCCCGCCGCGTCCGGCAGCTTCACCGTGTCGGGGCCCCTGGAGACCGTGAACGACACGGAGGCGTTCTTGCGGATGCGGGTGCCCACGCCGGGGTCGGTGCTGATGACCTGGCCGCGGTCCACGGTGTCGCTGTAGGCCCGCCGCACCGTGCCGACGCCCAGCCCGGCGTCCGCCAGCCGGTCCCTGGCCTGTGCCTCGGTCTTGGACAGCAGCGCCGGCACCCTGGTGAACTGGCCGGAGTTGATGTACCAGACGCCCGTGCCGACGCCGAGCACCAGCAGCACGGCCAGGACGATCACCAGCGGACCGCGCCGCAGCTCGGGGCGGCGGCGCCTGGGCGGGAGCGGCGGGGCGGTCGCCAGCCGGCTGGTGTGCTGGACGCCGTCGGCGGCGCCGTCGTCGTCCTCGTTCACCGGGAGCGGCCGGGGCATGGCCGGCGCGCGCGGGATCACGCTCGTACGGTCGTCGGCGTTGTCGTGCTCCGCGGTGAGCGCCTGCGGCGGCATCGCGTCCAGCTGGTCCGTGCTCAGCGCCTCGCGCGCCCGGCGGGCCCGCGCGAGCAGGGCCACCGCGTCGTGCGGCCGGACCTCGGGGTTGCGCGCGGTCGCCGCGGCCACCAGGTCGTCCAGCTCGTACGCCATCCCCGGTACGGCGGCCGACGGCGGCGGCACGTCCTCGTGGAGGTGCTTGTAGAGCACCTGGGCGGGGGAGTCGCCCTCGTGCGGCTTGGCGCCGGTCAGCATCTCGTACAGCAGGACACCGCACGCGTACACGTCGACCCGGGGATCGGCGGTGCCCTGCTCGATCTGCTCGGGGGCCAGGTAGGAGACCGTGCCGAGGACGGCGCCGGTGGTGCTGGTGACGGTGTTCACGGCCCGGACCAGCCCGAAGTCGGCGACCTTGACCCGGCCGTCGTCCCCGATCAGGACGTTCTCCGGCTTCATGTCCCGGTGCACGAACCCGGCCCGGTGCGCGGCGCCGAGCGCGGCCAGCACCGGCTCCAGGATGTCCAGCGCGGCCCTCGGCCGCAGCGCCCCGCGCTCGCGCAGCACGTCGCGCAGGGTGCAGCCGGAGACGTACTCCATGGCCAGATAGACGTACGCCCCCTCGGCCCCCTGGTCGAAGACCTGGACGACATTGGGGTGGTCGAGCCGGGCCACCGACCTGGCCTCGCGGATGAACCGCTCGACGAAGGCGGCGTCGGTCGCGAGCGCCGGGTGCATCACCTTCAGCGCGAGCACGCGGTCCAGGCGGGTGTCCACGGCCCGGTAGACCGTGGCCATGCCGCCGACCGCGATCCGCGCCTCGACGCGGTACCGGCCGTCGAGCACCTGCCCGACGAGAGGGTCCTGAAGGGTCGTGTCCACGCAGGTGAGTGTACGAGCCGGCACCGACACCCCACGGCGCCGCCCGAAATCGGAGCGGTACTGCAGCGCACCTGTGACGCTTCCCACGACGGGCGAGGCCCGCCTCCCGCCGGGCCGGAAACGGGTGCCGCGCGGGCGGGAGAACAGACGCCGGGACGGCGCGGGCTCACCCGAAAGCGGGCCGCTCCAGATCCGCCAGGCCCTCCGCGGGGGAGGACGCCTCGGCGAAGTACCGCCGCGGAATCCGTCCCGCCAGCCGCGCCAACCGCCCCGCCTCCACGGCGTGCCGCATCCCCTCCGCCATGAGCACCGGCTCCCGCGCCCGCGTCACCGCCGAGGCCAGCATCACGCCCGCGCACCCCAGCTCCATGGCCAGCGCCACGTCCGACGCCGTACCCGCCCCCGCGTCCAGGATCACCGGCACGCGCGCGTGCTCCACGATCAGCCGGAAGTTGTGCGGGTTGCGGATCCCGAGCCCGGACCCGATCGGCGAACCCAGCGGCATGATCGCCGCACACCCGGCGTCCTCCAGCTTCCGCGCGAGCACCGGGTCGTCGTTCGTGTACGGCAGCACCGTGAACCCGTCGTCGACCAGCGTCTCCGCCGCGTCCAGCAGCTCGATCGGATCCGGCAGCAGGGTCCGCTCGTCGGCGATGACCTCCAGCTTGACCAGGTCCGTGCCGAGCGCCTCGCGCGCGAGCCGGGCGGTGAGGACCGCCTCCCCGGCGGTGAAGCAGCCGGCCGTGTTCGGCAGCACCCGGATGCCGAGCCGGTCCAGTACGGACAGCACGGACCCGTGCACCGAGGCGTTCACGCGCCGCATCGCGACGGTCGTCAGCTCCGTGCCGGAGGCCACCAGCGCGCGCTCCAGCACATCCGGGCTGGGCGCCCCGCCGGTACCCATGATCAGGCGGGACGCGTACGGCGTGCCGCCGAGGACGAAGGGATCGTCGGCCATGGTCAGCCTCCTTGGACGGCGGTGAGGACCTCGACGCGGTCGCCCTCGGCCAGGGCGGTGGCGGGCCACTGCGCGCGCGGGACGACGGTTTCGTTCAGGGCGGCGGCCACGCCGGACGGCGCCGCGGTGAGCGTGCCCACCAGCGCGTCCAGGACCGTGCCGGGAGCCACCTCGCGCGGCTCGCCGTTGACGGAGATGTTCATGCGGGCCGCTCCGAGAGTGCGGGGGCGGCGCTGAAGCGCCGCGGGGTGAAGGGGCGTGCCTCGTCCGGCAGCTCCCCGGTGGTCAGGGTGTGCGCCATGGCGTCGCCGGTGACCGGGGTGAGCAGGACGCCGTTGCGGTAGTGCCCGGTGGCCAGCAGCAGACCGTCCAGCTCCGTCGGGCCGAGCAGCGGGGCGTTGTCGGGGGAGCCGGGGCGCAGGCCCGCCCGGGTCTCCGTCAGGGGCAGCTCGGTGATGCCGGGTACCAGCTCATGGGCGTCGCGCAGCAGCTCGTAGACGCCGCCGGCGGTGACCGTCGTGTCCCAGCCCAGTTCCTCGCTGGTGGCCCCGACGACGAGTTCGCCGCTCTCCCGGGGCACCAGGTAGACGTGGTTGCCGCGCACCACGGCGCGCACCGTCCGGTTCAGCAGCGGCCCGTGCGTGCGCGGCATCGTCAGCCGCAGCACCTGCCCCTTCACGGGCCGCACCGGCGGCAGCACCGCCTCCGGCACCCCCGCAAGCCGCCCGCTCAGGCTCCCCGCGGCCAGCACCACCTGCCCGGCCTCCAGCGCCGTGCCGTCGGCGGTGACGATCCCCGTGGCCCGCTCGCCGCGCCCGACGGCGAGCCGGTCGGCCCACACCCGGTGGAAGACCACGCCCGCGTGCGCGCAGGCCGACACGAGCGCGTGGGCGAGGCGCCGGGGGTCGATCTGGTGGTCGCCGTCCACCCGCAGCCCGCCGCGCACACCCGGCGCGAGCATCGGCTCCAGACGCCGGCACTCACGCCCCGACAGCCACTCCGACTCCAGGCCGGAACGCCGCTGGAGCGCGTGCAGTTCGCGCAGATGGGCGCGGTCGTCGGCGTCCAGCGCGACGGCGAGGGTGCCGCAGCGTCGGTAGCCGAGGTCCTGGCCGGTGAGATCGCTCAGCTCGGCCGCGAACTCCGGGTAGCGGCGGGCCGAGGCGAGGTTCAGCGCGAGCAGCGTCTGCTCGCCGTGGTGCAGCTCGGTGACGGCGGCCAGCATCCCCGCCGCCACCTGGGCGGCCCCGCCGCCCGGCTCGGGGTCCACGAGAGCCGTGACCAGCCCGCGCTGCGCGGCCCGCCAGGCAGTGACCAGCCCGACGATCCCGCCGCCGACCACGAGGACATCGGGCGCCCCGGGCGCACGCGACGTGCGCGGGGACGTGTGCGGTGCGGACGACGTGTGCGGTGGAGACGACGTGTGCGGTGGAGACGACGTGTGCGGTGGAGACGACATGGGTGTCCAGCCCCTCCCTTCGCCGGCATGACCCGGATCAGGTTCGTACGGTCGGAGGCCGCCAGCCTCCCTCTCAGCCCGGTGCGTCCGGGCTCCCGCGCATGCTCTGTCCCAGCCAGCCTAGCCTCCGGCGCGCCGCGCTCGCAGGGGCCCCCGCCCGGCCGGGACGTGGCTCGGTCACCGCCCGCGCCCCCACCGACGCGATGTCAGGTGTCTAAGGTGATCGGGTGAGCGAGCAGACGCGGGAACGGGGACGGGAAGCGGGCACGGACGCGGAGCGGCGCGTGGTCGTCGTCGGCGCCGGCATGGCGGGCGTGCAGACCGCGGTCGCCCTGCGGGAGCGGGGCTTCAAGGGCACCGTGACACTGATCGGGGCCGAGCCGCACCAGCCCTACGACCGGCCCCCGCTGTCCAAGGCCGTCCTGCTCGGCACGGCCGAGGGCTCCGCCTTCGAACGTCGACTTCAAGTCGCTCGGCATCACCCTGCGGCTCGGCTGCGAGGCCCTGGGCCTCCGCCCCGGCGAGCACCTCCTCGACACCTCGCAGGGCCCCGTGCCCTACAACGTCCTGGTCCTCGCGACCGGCGCCGAACCGGTCCGGCTGCCCGGCGCCGGGAGCGTGCCCGGCGTGCACCTGCTGCGCACCCTGGACGACGCCGAACGACTGCGCCCGGTGCTCGCCCGGCAGCACGACATCGTGGTCGTCGGCGCCGGCTGGATCGGCGCCGAGTTCGCCACCGCCGCGCGCGAGGCGGGCTGCGCGGTGACCGTCGTGGAGGCCGCCGACCGGCCCCTCGCCGACGCGCTGCCCGCCGAGGTGGCCGCGCCGATGACCGCCTGGTACGCCGACGCGGGCGCCGTGCTGCGCACCCACGCGCGCGTGGAGCACATCGAGCCCGGCGGCCCCGGGCAGCCCGCACGGGTCGTCCTCGACGACGGCTCGCGGCTGCCCGCCGGCGCGGTCGTCGTCGGGATCGGCGCCCGCCCTGCCACCGGCTGGCTCACCGGCTCCGGGATCCCCCTCGGCGCGCACGGCGACATCCTGGCCGACGACCGGCTGCGCACCGGCGTGCCGGACGTGTACGCGGTCGGCGACTGCGCCTCCTTCCCCTCCGGCCGCTACGGCGAGCGGCTGCTGGTGCACCACTGGGACAACGCCCTCCAGGGCCCGCGCACGGTCGCCGCCGACATCGTCGGGGGCCCCGCCGGGGAGACCGCGGGGGCCTACGACCCGGTGCCGTACTTCTGGTCCGAGCAGTTCGGCCGCTTCGTCCAGTACGCCGGTCACCACACGGCCGCCGACACCACCCTGTGGCGCGGCGACCCCACGGGCCCGGCCTGGACGGTCTGCTGGCTGCGCGGGGACCGCCTGGTCGCGCTGCTGGCGGTGGGCCGCCCCCGCGACCTGGCCCAGGGCAGACGCCTGATCCAGGCGGGCACGGCGATGGACCCGGCACTGCTGGCCGACCCGGCGAGACCGCTGAAGGCGGCGACCGCCTAGGTGCCGCCCAGCTGTGTCGTCCCGGCCCGCGGGCGGGCCGGACGGGCCCGGCTTCCGACTGTCGGTGCCAGATGGCAGGCTGGAGACGTGACCGAGATTGACGCAAAGATCGATGCTCTCGTGCCTGCCTGGCTCACCGTCCCCGACATCGCCGAGCTGCTCGGCGTCGAGGTGACCCGGGTGCGCCAGCTGATCAGGGAAGGCCAGCTCATCGCCGTACGCCGCGGCGAGAACCGCGCGCTGCACGTCCCCGCGGCCTTCATCGACGAGGACAAGGTCGTCAAGGGCCTGGCCGGGACCCTGACGCTGCTGCGGGACGACGGCTTCACGGCCGAGGAGATGCTGGAGTGGCTCTTCACGCCCGACCCGTCGCTGCCCGGCAGCCCCGCGCAGGCGCTGAGCGAGAACCGCGGCACGGAGGTGAAGCGCCGCGCCCAGGCGCTCGCCGTCTGACCCGACACGCGGTCTGACCCGACACGCCGTCCGGCGCGCGGGCCCCCGACCACGGCCCAGGAGTCGTGTTCCGGCGGGCCCGCGCGCCGTGCGGTGCCCGTAAGCCAAGGCCGCGCGGCCCACCGCGGGCCCGCGCCACCGACCCCGGGGGACACACCCGTATGCCCGACACCGCCGCGACCGCCCGCGCCCGGCTCGCCGACGCCCGGCTCTACCTGTGCACGGACGCCCGCCGCAGCCAGGGCGACCTGCCCGAGTTCCTCGACGCCGTGCTCGCCGGCGGCGTCGACATCGTGCAGCTCCGCGACAAGGGAATGGAGGCGGCCGAGGAACTGGAGCACCTGAAGGTCTTCGCCGACGCCTGCGCCCGCCACGGCAGGCTCCTCGCGGTCAACGACCGGGCGGATGTCGCGCACGCCGCGCGGGCCGACGTGCTGCACCTCGGGCAGGGCGACCTCCCGGTGCCGGCCGCCCGCGCGATCCTCGGCGACGGCGTCCTCGTCGGCCGCTCCACGCACGCCGAGTCCGAGGCCGCCGCTGCCGCCGTCCAGGACGGTGTGGACTACTTCTGCACCGGTCCGTGCTGGCCGACCCCCACCAAGCCCGGCCGCCACGCGCCCGGCCTCGGCCTGGTCCGGTACACCGCGTCGCTGGGCACCGACCGGCCCTGGTTCGCCATCGGCGGCATCGACCTCGGCAACCTCGACGAGGTGCTGGAGGCGGGCGCCCGGCGGGTCGTCGTCGTCCGCGCGATCACCGCGGCGGGCGACCCCGGCGCGGCGGCGGCCGAGTTCACGAAGCGGCTGCGACAGGCGTAGCCGGACTGGTGGGGGACGCACCGGCGGGGGCGGACCGCCGGTACCGGGCGCGCGCGGGCGGGTGCCGGAGGCATGTGTCCAAAGAGTGGACAACAAATCGACAATGCAGACAAATATCCCGCATCCGGTTGGGTGGCCGCCGTCCCCCTGGCTAACCTGCAGATATGGCCCTCGGAACCGCAAGCACGAGGACGGATCGCGCCCGCACGGTGCGTGACATCCTCGCCACCGGCAAGACGACGTACTCGTTCGAGTTCTCGGCGCCGAAGACGCCCAAGGGCGAGAAGAACCTCTGGAGCGCGCTGAGGCGGGTCGAGGCCGTCGCGCCCGACTTCGTCTCCGTGACCTACGGCGCCGGCGGCTCCACCCGCGCGGGCACGGTCCGGGAGACCGAGCAGATCGCCGCCGACACCACCCTGACCCCCGTGGCCCACCTCACCGCCGTCGACCACTCCGTGGCCGAGCTGCGCAACACCATCGGCCAGTACGCCGACGCCGGGATCCGCAACATCCTGGCCGTGCGCGGCGACCCGCCAGGCGACCCGACGGCCGACTGGGTCCCGCACCCTCGGGGCCTGACCTACGCCGCCGAACTGGTCCGCCTCATCAAGGAGTCCGGCGACTTCTGCGTCGGCGTCGCCGCCTTCCCCGAGATGCACCCGCGCTCCGCCGACTGGGACGCGGACGTGACGCACTTCGTCGACAAGTGCCGGGCCGGCGCCGACTACGCGATCACACAGATGTTCTTCCAGCCCGACTCCTACCTGCGCCTGCGCGACAGAGTCGCCGCGGCCGGCTGCCGGACCCCCGTCATCCCCGAGGTCATGCCGGTCACCAGTGTGAAGATGCTGGAGAGGTTGCCAAAGCTCAGCAACGCCTCGTTCCCGGACGAGCTGAAGGAGCGGATCCTCGCAGCGAAGGACGATCCGACGGCTGTACGCTCGATCGGCATCGAGTTCGCCACGGAGTTCTGCGCGCGACTGCTGGCCGAGGGGGTGCCCGGACTGCACTTCATCACGCTCAACAACTCCACGGCGACGCTGGAAATCTACGAGAACCTGGGCCTGCACCACCCACCGCGGGCCTAGACCGGCCGCACGTATTTGCGACACACTGCGTAACGGCCACTGGGAGAGGGGCGTACATGGGCTGGACGGTCCTCTACATCGCGTTCGGCGGCGTCGCGCTGTGGCTGCTCGGCGAGGTGCTGCTGCAGTACAAGGCGCGGCTGCGCTGGCGGCTGCTCGCCTTCGGCGGCTTCCTCGGCGTCGTGGCCGGCGTGCTCCTGTCGAACGTGCTCGTCATCGGTCTTGGCGCGGTGGCCTTCGCGATCGGCCAGACCTACGTCACGCTGTCGTTCCGCCGCGGCTTCGAGGCCGGCTGGGCGGTCAACGCCCCGGCGGGCCTCAAGCGCGGCCGTCCCGAACGGGGGCGCCGGGAACCGACGTTGGAGGTCTCCGGCCTCGAAGCGGCCGAGGCGGGCCAGGACCACCGCGACGACTACGACCCGCACGCGCAGGGCCACACCCCGGGCCACGGCTTCCCGGCCTACGGCCACGACGAGTACGAGCGCGACAACGTCTTCACCCCGTCCCGCCCCGCAGACCCCATGGCCGCGGAGACCACCGCCGTCTACGAGCCGCAGCCCATGCCGGACGACACCGGCTCGTACGGCGTGTACGCCGACACCGGCTACGCCCAGGGCCAGCAGGCGGCTCCCACCGCGCCGGGCGCCGACCAGGCCTACGCCTACGACTACTCGGGCTACGGGCAGCAGCAGGGGTACGGCTACGACACCGCCGGCCAGCAGCAGTACGCCGCCTACTCCGACCCGTACATCGGCACCCACACCTACGACGGCTACGACGGCGCGACGTACGACACCGGCGGCTACGACACGACCGGCGGCCAGCAGCAGTACGCCCAGCAGGGCTACGGGCAGGACCAGTACGCCACCGGCACCCCCGGCGGCTACGGCGGCGAGACCCCGGCCGGCGGCGTGTGGGTGCCGCAGCAGCGCAGCACCGACGACCCCTACGGCGGCGAACTCCCGCCGGAGCAGACGTACCCGTACCAGGGCGACGGCCGGACACAGGGGCAGGGGCAGGGCCAGGGATACGACGAGCAGTACCGGTTCTGACGGCACCGTCACCGCCGGTTTCCGGCGACCGGGCCCCGCAGGCTCACTGGGAGCCGCGGAACTCCGGTCCCTCCACGACGATTCCGGCGACCAGCGCGCCCGACATGCCCACGTGCGGGAGCCCTCCGCCGGGGTGCGACCAGCCGCCCACCGTGAACAGCCCGCCCGTGCGCGTGGTGTTCGCCGGGTGCAGCAGCCGTCCGCCGGCACCCGCCAGCGCCGGCACCGCGACCGCGCCGCCCGGCACACCGGTGGCCGCCGCGACATCGGCCGGGGTGCGCACCTCGTGCCACAGGAGCCGGTCGCGCAGACCGGGCAGCGCCCGCTCGGCGGCCGTGAGCAGAGGCTCGGCGCATTCCCCGGCGTCCGCCCCGTCGCCCGCGGGCACCACCGAGGTCAGGGTGACCGCCTCGTGGTCCGCGTCCGGCACCAGCGCCGGGTCGTCGGGCCGCAGCACGGTGACGGTCGGACGCGCGGGCACCCGGGGCGCCGGTCCGAACAGGGCGTCCAACTCGGCCTCACGGTCCGGCGCGTGCACCACCGTCCGGTGCGCCGTGCCCCCGGGACGGCCGCCCCGCAGCGCCAGCAGCACCGTCAGCCGGCTCGCCCCGCCGCGGCGCGGCGCCACCTCGCCCCCGCCCCGCGGCGGCGCACCACCGCAGAGGCGGTCCAGCACGTCCGGCGCCACCCCGGCGACCACGAACTCGGCCTCATCCAGGGCCCCTTCGGCCGACTCCACGCCCGCCACCCGGCCGTCCTTCTCGACGATCCCCGTGACCTCGGCCCCGAAGCGGAACTCGACCCGGCGGGCCAGACACCGCTCGTACACCGCCCGCGCCAGCGCGCGCAGGCCGCCACCGCGCACGTACCACATGCCGAAGGCGTACTCCATGTACGGCAGCACGGCGGTGTTCGCCGGGGCGGTGCGGGGATCGAGGCCGTACGCGAGCGCGTGGCTCTCCAGAAGGGCGGCGAGCCGCGCGTCCCGCAGCTCCCAGGCACCGACCTCGGCGAGCGTGCCGGCCCGGCGGGTGCGCAGCAGCCGCCTGTGCGGGACCGCCGGGTAGGGCTCGCGCTCGGCCAGCACCTCCCAGTTCGGCCACAGCGGCTCCTCCAGGAGCGGGCGGCGCGTGCGGTCCCAGGTCTCCCGGGCCCGCACCAGGAAGTCGCCCCAGCGCTGCCCGGCGGCCGGGCCGAGCGCCGCGTCCAGGGAGGCGACCACACCCGCCCGCGAGGCGTTCGGCAGCGCGACCTCCGTGCCGTCCGCGAACACGTGCCGTGACGAGGGGTCGACCTGGACCAGGTCGACACAGGACTCCAGCGGCTCCCTGCCGGTCTTGACGAACAGATCGCGCCAGACCGCGGGCAGGGGCAGCAGACCGGGCCCGGTGTCGAAGGAGAACCCGTCCCGCTCGAAGCGGCCGAGCGCCCCGCCGTACGTCTCCGTCCGCTCGTACACCACCACCCGGTGGCCCGCGACGGCCAGCCGGGCCGCCGCCGCCATCGCGCCCATCCCGGCGCCGATCACCGCAATCCGTGCCATGCCAGGGACCCTATCCGCCGCCGGCGGGCCGTCCGGTCCCAGGGGCGCCGGCCCCCGCACCTGCGGGAACGGGCCCCGGCGGGGTCCGCCTGAGTACCGTGACGGGCGCGTGCGTGACCGGTCGGCGGCGGCTCGCGGTGGGCCGGGGTGCGCAGGGCTGAGTACGCGTACCTAGCCCAGGAGATGAGTACGCGCGCGGATGGGCCCCGACCTGCGGGAACGAGAGAGTGGAGACACGGAGAGGGGCCCGGTTGCGGGGCCGGCGACACGGGGCGCCGGAACGGAGCCGGGTCCGCGATCCGCTCCTTCCGCCGGCCACGGTCGGCGGGAGCGAGGACGGGGGAACCCGGGGGAACGACCGGCCACGGGGGTTCCGACGGGGGGACGTACGGGGGAGCAGGAGAAGGCGCCGGTCCGACGGCGGCCCGCGGGGGACGCGGCCACCACGGACCGGCGTTCTTCGTGCGGCCTGCGCCCAGGGGGCTACTGGGGCTGAGCGGCGGCCGGGACTCGGCGGCGGCCGGGGTCCAGGGGCGGCCGGGGTTCAGGGGCGGCCGGACACCCGCCCCTGGAGCAGCCGCGACAGCGCGGCGTGCACGTCGTCGAGGGAGCGCTCCGGCTGGAACGACTTCCAGTCCAGCGCCGCCACCAGGACCATGCCGACCAGCGCGGCGGCGGTCAGCGGCACGTCGATCTCCTCGCTGAACTCACCGTCGGCCATGCCCTCGCGCAGCACGTCCTCCACCACCGCCACGGCCTGCCTGCGGACCACCAGCAGCGTGGACTGCCAGGCCCGGTTGGTGCGCCACAGCTCGGCCACGTACAGCTGGGTGAAGGCCGGGTAGCGGTCGATGAAGACCAGCCCGGCGCGGATCATCGCGTCCAGGGCGTCGACCCGGCCGCGGCCCTGCCGCGCCGTCCGCTGCGCGGCCTCCCGCAACGAGGCGGTGAGGAGCCCGACACCGTGCCGCAGCAGCTCCTCGAAGAGGACGGACTTGCTGGCGAAGTTGTAGTAGACCGTGCCCTTCGCGACCCCGGCCCGCTCGGCGATCTCGTCCACGGTGGTGGCGGAGAAGCCCTGCTCGGCGATGAGCGTGACGGCCGCCTCGTAGAGCTTTTGCCGGGTGGCCTCACGACGGCTGCCGCCCTGCGAGGCGATGCTGCTGCTTTCCATGGTCCCGATTGTCACAGCACCCCGCGCGCCCGGACGACCGCAGACGCCGCGCCCGCCTTCGAACCGAACGCCCGCTCGAAGTGAAAGCCCAGGTCGGAACGGATTGTCAGTGCCATACCTCACGATGGGCACATACGGCACCTCCTGCCAGGGCGTGCCGTCACGCAGACGACAGGAGGATCGTCATGGCCCACTCGTCCGCAGCCGCCGCCCGGCGGCGCCGCGCGGCCGGCCCTGCACCCTCACTGACCGGCCCGGCGAGCGACGTGCACCCCGTGCTCCGCCGGACAACCGCCCCGCCCGCCGCCCTCGACCTGCTCGCCCAGGCCCGAGCCGGACTGGAGGAGGCCGCCCTCCTCGAGACACCGAACGAGCGCTATGCAACGGCCCATCTCGCCGCCCTGCGCACCGCCGCCGCGGTGCTCGCCGCGCGAGGCCGCCCGGAGGCCACCCCGCGGGCCCGCGCCCGCATCCGCAGCGCCTGGGAGGTGCTCCCCGAGATCGCGCCCGAGCTGTCCGACTGGAGCGCGCTGTTCGCCTCCGGCGCCCGGCGCCGGGCGCGCGCCGAGGCGGGCATCCGGGGCGCGGCGGGCCGCCGGGACGCCGACGACCTGATACGCGACGTGGCGATGTTCCTGCGCCTGGTGGAGCGGATGCTGGTGCTCCAGCCCGTCCTGCCCCAGCCCCGCCCCGACCCGGACCTCCCGGCGCCGGAAGACCCCGGCGCCGGCCACCCCCGGACCGGCCAGGCCGACCGACCCGCACCCGCACCCGCCGGGCGGCGACCGCACGGGCACGGGGTGACCGGCGGGGGCGCCGGAGGCCATAGGGTGGGAGGCGCCTGAAGCCTCCCCCTTCCCGCCGTGGACGGGGGCGGCAGCCCGTTCGCTCCGCCCGTGCCAGGGGCGGTGCCGCGCCGAGGAGTCAACTGCCGTGTCGGACCCGATGCGCCCGCCCGTGTCCCAGCCCCGCCCGCACACGGCGTCACCGCGCTCCGAGACCTCCCGTTCCCGCGCCGCCCTGCGTACCGCCGTGGTCTGGGACGTGCTCCAGGACGCCCTGGACCGCCGCGTCAAGGCCACGGGCCGCGAGGCGCTGGACGTCCTCGACACCGGCGGCGGCAGCGGCAACTTCGCGGTGCCCGTGGCCCGCCTCGGGCACCGCGTCACCGTCGTCGACCCCAGCCCCGACGCCCTGTTCGCGCTGGAGCGCCGCGCCGCCGAGGCCGCTGTCGCCGACCGGGTACGTGGCGTCCAGGGGGATGTCCGCGGCCTCTTCGACGTGGTCGAGCGCGGCGGCCACGACGTGGTGCTGTGCCACGGCGTCCTGGAGTATGTGGACGACCCCGCGGAGGGCGTGCGCAATGTGGTGGCCGCGCTGCGCGCCGAGGGCGTCCTCAGCCTGCTCGCCGCGGGCCTCGGCGGCGCCGTGCTCGCGCGCGCCCTCGCCGGTCACTTCACGGAGGCCCGGCAGGCCCTCGACGACCCGGACGGCCGCTGGGGCGCGGGTGACCCCGTGCCGCGCCGGTTCACCGCCGAACAGCTCACCTCACTGGTCGAGGCCGCGGGGCTCCGGATCAACGCCGTGCACGGCGTACGGGTCTTCGCCGATCTGGTCCCCGGCGTGCTGGTGGACACCGAGCCCGGTGCCATGGAGGCCCTGCTGAAACTGGAGGCCGCGGCGGCCGAACTCGCCGCGTTCCGCTCCGTGGCCACACAACTTCACGTGCTCGGTGAGACGCGAGGGGCCGACGAGGCCTGAGTCGCCCGGTGATGTACGGCGCTGATCAGGGGCGCGACTGCAGATGGAGTACGCCACAGGCCCCCCGAACGAGGGCCGCTCGCCGTATGATCGAGGGAGACCGCCCGGCATGACGGGTCGGCCGCTGGGGAATGGGAACTTCAGCGAGCCGGCACGGCCATGACGGAGTCCGGTTGGCCAATTGGCGCAGAGGGGCGGGTTTCACGGGGGCGATTCCCTGCCTATCCTGAAGGGACCCCCCCCGGGTCGCCCCGGCGACTGCACGATGAGGAGGACTCCGTGCCGCTCTCGGAGCACGAGCAGCGCATGCTCGAGCAGATGGAGCGAGCGCTGTACGCCGAAGATCCCAAGTTCGCGACAGCGCTCGAGGGAAGCGGGCTGCGTACGTACACCCGGCGACGGGTCTACCAGGCGGTCGCGGGCTTCCTTGTAGGTATTGCGCTCCTCATGGCCGGTATGGTCGCCCAGCAGGTGTGGCTCAGTGTGGTGGGCTTCCTCGTCATGCTGGGCTGCGCGGTGCTCGCCGTGACCGGCTGGCGCAAGGCCCCCAAACCCGGCGAGCAGCCCGCCGCCGGGGCCACCGGACCACAGGCGGGCCGTCAGGGACGGCAGAAGCGCTCCATGATGGACCGCATCGACGAACGCTGGCAGCGCCGCAGGGACGAGCGGGGCGGCCAGTAGCACCCGCACGGCCGCTCACGAGGACATGCGCGTGAGGGGGTGACCACCACCGGGTGGTGGTCACCCCCTCACGCGTACCTCTGTGCGGTCGAGCGCTGTCGGCCACGTCGAGTCGTTCTCGGCCAAGGCCGGGGTGGGGTCCGGACCCGGGCCCCACCCCGACCGGCTCAGCCCTGCTGCCCCGATGTCTTCCGCCACGTCGGCCGGGCCGCCGCGGCCCGCCGCTTCAGGGCCGTCCAGCGGGCCGAGACCGCCCAGACCACCCGAATGGCCGAACGCGGGGCGAACAGTGCGCGCAGCCGTGTGCCGCGGCCGGCCGTGGCCCGCAGACCGGCACTCGCCCGCCGGACATCCTCCGTGAGCCCTGCCGCCAGGCGCGGGCGGGGCGCGTAGAGCACCTGCTCCACGGCGCCCGCCACCCGGTGGACCGCCGCCTCGGCCGTCGGGTCGAGCCGCCCGAGCCGGACGATCCGGGCCGCCGCCCTGCGCGGGGTCTGCGACTCCTCCGGCAGGATGCCGAAGTCCCACGCCGTGTCGGTCAGCTCCCGCCAGACCGCCAGGGTGTGCGGTGCCGCGTCCGCCTCGGCGCGCCCGTGCGCCCCCAGCCGGACCGTCCGGACCCGCAGCCGCCACAGCATCGGTGCGAACAGGATCAGCAGCACCGCGAGTCCGGCCAGGGTCCAGGCCGCAGCCGTGTACCACTTCGGACCGTCGCCGCCCGTGACGGGCACGGCCTGCGCGGACTCGTCGTCGCAGGCCTCTAGCTTCTTGTCCTGCGCCGAGCAGCTCTCACTCGACGAGGGCGCCGCCGACGGGTCCGCCTCCGTGTCGTGGGACGGCAGCGCGGGGTCCGGGTCCGTGCTGCCCGGCGTGTCCGTCACGGTGTACGACGGCGTCGAGCCACGCGTCGGCGTCGGCTCGAAGCGGGTCCAGCCCACGCCCTCGAAGTACACCTCGGGCCAGGCGTGCGCGTCCCGCAGGCCCACCGACACCGAGCCGTCCGCCTGCGGGGCGCCCGGCGCGAAGCCGACCGCGACCCTGGCCGGTATGCCCAGGGAGCGGGCCATCGCCGCCATGGCGAAGGAGAAGTGGACGCAGAAGCCCTCCTTGTCCTTCAGGAAGCGGGCTATCGCCTCCGCGCCGCTGCCCACCCTGACCTCGGTGTTGTACTCGAAACCGCCGTCGATCGCGAAGTACTCCTGGAGCTTGACCGCCTGTTCGTAGGCGTTCGCCGCGCCGGCGGTGACCTCGCGGGCGGTCTCGGAGACCACCTCGGGCAGCGAGTTCGGCAGCTGGGTGTACTCGCGCTTCAGCGCCGCCGAGGGCTGCGGCGCCGCGGCGAGCTGGTCCGCCGTCGGCTGCACGTCCAGGCTCCGCACCTCGTACGTCAGCCCGCTCGTGTTCTGGCCGTGGTCGCCGACCAGCGTCATGCCGACGGGTTCGTAGCGCCAGTTGCCCGCGACCCGCACGCCGCTGGGCGGGTACGGCATCGGCAGCCAGTCCTGGGCGTACCAGTCCGCGGCCGTGACGGTGGTCAGCGTCTCCGTGCGCTTGATGTCGGGGCCGAGACCGGCCGGGGTGGGGAAGGTGTCGTTCGGCACGGCGGTGATGTGCCGCTTGGACGGCTTCCAGGTGGTGCCGTCGAAATCGTCCAGGGAGACGATGCGCAGATACATGCTCGACAGGTTGTTCGATTCGGTCTCGACGGAGAGGACCTGCCGGTCCTCGTCGACGTTGAGACTGTCGCGCAGCGACACCAGGGGGTTCACGGCGGAGATCGTGCCGCCGCCTCCGGTCCCGGAACCGACGCCCTTCCTCGCGCCGTCCAGCAGCCCGCCGTTCATCGCGGGCAGGGCCAGCGGCACCACCAGGGCGATGCCCAGCGCGAACACGCCGATGCGCCGTCCGGTGCGGACCGGGGCGACCGCGCCGCTCGGCTCCCCGCCCTTGATGCGCGGCGCGCCGCCGAAGACCCGGCCCCACTGCGCGAGCCGGTCGCGCCCCTCGGCCAGCAGCAGCATCAGATAGCCGACCGCCGCGACCAGGAACCACAGCCAGTCGGTGCCCCCCTCGGACAGCCCGGCGGCCACCGAGTAGAGCGCGAGCAGGGGAAGGCCGGCCGGCGCGGCGCTGCGGAAGGTCACCGCGAGGGTGTCCACGAGCAGCCCGATCACCAGGACACCGCCGACCAGCATCAGCCGGATGCCGTCGGACTCCAGCGGCGCCGGGATCGCGTAGCGGGCGATGTCGTCGCCGCCCTGCCGCAGCAGTTCGGCGAAGTGCTGGAAGGACGCCGGGCCCGGGATCAGGCCGAGGAGTGCCTGCTGCCGGGCGAAGACCAGGGTCAGGAGCAGCAGCGCGGTCA
This sequence comes from Streptomyces sp. SL06, assembly GCF_058244745.1. Classification (NCBI taxonomy): domain Bacteria; kingdom Bacillati; phylum Actinomycetota; class Actinomycetes; order Kitasatosporales; family Streptomycetaceae; genus Streptomyces; species Streptomyces sp. SL06. The sequence goes on from NZ_JBSYOT010000002.1 coordinate 5,356,525, forward strand.
GGGCCTGCGCGGCGACGGTCAGCGGCCGGGCCGGCGGCACCCGGCGCACGGCCGCGCCCACCCCGGACTGGACCGCCAGCAGGAACGCGGCTTGCAGGATCCAGTTCGCCGGCTCGACCAGCGGCAGCAAGGCGCACGCCGCCATCAGTGTGGCCGCCCACGCGCACAGCTCCAGCCGCGCCCGCCCGCTCATCGCGTCCCCTCCCCGCCGCCTGCCGTCGCGAGGCCGGTGCGCTCGTGGTCCGCCAGACGCCACAGCTCCTCCAGGGTGGCGCCCCGGGGTACGGTCACCGCGGTCCAGCCGGCCTCGCGCAGCATGCGCAGCCGTTCCTCGTTCCCTTCCAACGGGCCGGGCACGTCGGCCGGTTCCCGGGCCCAGGCCGCGCCGTCCAGGACGAACGCGAGGGCGCCGCCGCTGCGTTGCCGCATCTTGGCGGCCACCGTGGCCTGTTCCTCGTCCAGGTCGCCGAAGAACGCCACCAGCAGCCCCTCGTTCCCGCGGCGCAGCACTTCGTAGGCCCGGGACAGGTCCGTGCCGTCGGAGTGGTCGATCACGGCGAGGGTGTCCATCATCAGCCCCGCCGCGTCGGCCGTGCCCTGGCTCGCCCCCGCGAAGCCCTCGGCGCCCTCGCCCGGCACCGAGTCGCCGGTGTCCGTGAGCAGCCGCACGGAGAAGCCCCGCTCCAGCATGTGCACCAGCACGGACGCGGCGCCCGACACCGCCCACTCGAAGGCCGAGTCCGGCCCCGCGCCCTCGAAGGCCGGGCCCCGGGTGTCCAGGAGCACCGTGCAGCGGGCGCGCTGCGGCTGCTCCTCGCGGCGCACCATCAGCTCTCCGTAGCGCGCGGTGGAGCGCCAGTGCACCCGGCGCAGATCGTCGCCGTGGCGGTATCCCCGCGGGATCACGTCGTCGTCGCCCGCCAGCGCGAGCGAACGCTGCCGGCCCTCGCCGTACCCCGTCGCCTCGCCGCCCAGCCGCACCGGCGGCAGGGCCTCCACGCGCGGGATCACGGTCAGGGTGTCGTACGTCGAGAAGGACCGGGTCAGCTCGCACAGCCCGAACGGGTCGGTCAGCCGCAGTTGGAGCGGGCCAAGCGGGTAGCGGCCGCGCAGGTCGGAACGGACCCGGTAGGACACCTCGCGCCGCCCGCCCGGCTCCACCCGGTCGAGTACGAAACGGGGCCGCGGCCCGAGCACGTAGGGCACCCGGTCCTGGAGCATCAGCAGCCCCGTGGACAGCCGCGAGACGTTGTCGACGCGCAGGTGCACCCGGGCCTCGCCGCCCGCGGGCACCCGCGCGGGGGAGAGCCGGCGGCTGCCCGCGACCCGGTAGCGGGTGCGGTGGAGCACGATCGCGCAGATCAGCGGCAGCACACCCAGCAGCAGCCCGACCCGGAGCAGGTCGCTCTGCCCGAGCACGTAGGCGCAGACGGCGGCGGCGATGCCGGCGGCCAGGAAGGAGCGCCCGCGGGTGGTCAGACCGGCCAGGGCGGTGCGGATGCCGCCCTCGCCCGCGTCGTCCTGCGACCGGTCCGTCCCCCCGGCGTCCATCACAGCCTCCGCGGCGGTTGCTGACCGTACGCCGAGGTGCCGTGACCCGCCCCGAAGCCCGTCTGCTCCTGGCGGTCCGCGGGCACCGGGGTGCGTTGCAGGATCTCCTGGACGACCTGCTCGGCGGTGCGGCGGTTCAGCTGGGCCTGCGCGGTCGGCAGCAGGCGGTGGGCCAGGACGGGGACCGCGAGGGCCTGCACGTCGTCCGGCAGCGCGTAGTCCCGGCCGCTCAGGGCGGCGGACGCCTTCGCCGCGCGCAGCAGGTGCAGCGTCGCGCGCGGGGAGGCGCCGAGTCTGAGGTCCGGGTGCGTGCGGGTGGCGGCGACCAGGTCCACGGCATACCGCCGGATCGGGTCCGCCACGTGGACGTCCCGGACCGCCTCGATCAGCTTCAGGATCTCGTGCGCGTGCGCCACCGGCTGGAGGTCGTCCAGCGGATTCACCCCGCCGTGCACGTCGAGCATCTGGAACTCGGCGTCCGGACTGGGATAGCCGATGGAGACCCGGGCCATGAACCGGTCGCGCTGGGCCTCCGGCAGCGGGTAGGTGCCCTCCATCTCGACCGGGTTCTGCGTCGCCACCACCATGAAGGGGCTGGGCAGCTCGTAGGTCTGCCCGTCGATGGTGACCTGGCGCTCCTCCATCGACTCGAGCAGCGCGGACTGCGTCTTCGGCGAGGCGCGGTTGATCTCGTCGCCGATCACCACCTGCGCGAAGATCGCGCCGGGCTTGAACTCGAAGTCCCGCCGCTGCTGGTCCCAGATGGACACCCCGGTGATGTCCGAGGGCAGCAGGTCCGGCGTGAACTGGATCCGGCGCACGGAACAGTCGATGGACCGCGCCAGCGCCTTGGCCAGCATGGTCTTGCCGACTCCCGGGACGTCCTCGATCAGCAGGTGTCCCTCGGCGAGCAGCACCGTCAGCGAGAGACGTACGACCTCGGGTTTGCCCTCGATCACGCCCTCCACCGAACCGCGTACCCGCTCGACCACAGCGGTCAGATCGGCCCCCACGTCAGGCTGCGCCCGCGTGGGGTGACCCCCATGGCTCGCCCGATCGTCATAGGTCGTCACCCGGCCCTCCTCGGCCTTTCCCGCGTTTCCTGGAAGCGGGGTACCCAACTTGCCGGGCCGGTCCCGCACCGCGGACCGGCCCACCCGAATCACGGTCGCCGCGTGGAAAAAGTTCCGCGCGACGCCACTTCACGCATTCTTGCCGCCGTTACCGATTCGTGTCACTCGCCTGTGGACAACTGGCCGCGATACGTCATGCCTTACGGTCTTTGCGGTACTTCTCCGGCGGAATCCGCCGGGGTGGCCGCCCCGGTCAGGCGGGGGCGACCTCGCGCAGCAGACCCGTCTTCACATCGAAGACGAAACCGCGTACGTCCTTGGTGTGCGGCAGGAACGGCGAGGTGCGCACCCGCTCGATCGACTGCCGCACGTCCTGGTCGGCGTCCCGGAAGGACTCCACCGCCCACGCCGGACGCTGCCCGACCTCCAGCTCCAGATCGTGCCGGAAGTCCTCGGTGATGGACTCCATGCCGCAGTTGGTGTGGTGGATGAGGACCACGCTACGGGTACCGAGCGCCCGCTGGCTGATGGTCAGGGACCGGATCACGTCATCGGTGACGACTCCGCCCGCGTTGCGGATGGTGTGGCAGTCGCCGAGCTTCAGGCCGAGCGCGGCGTGCAGGTCGAGACGTGCGTCCATGCAGGCCACGACGGCGACGCGCTGCACGGGACGGGCATCCATCCCTGGGTCGGCGAACGCGGCCGCGTACTGCTCGTTCGCCTCGACGAGCCGGTCGGTGACGGTGGGGTCGCCGGCCGCGCCGGACTCGGAGCCGGCGGGGACCGATGCAGAAGTCGTCATATCCATGACGTTACTGGCCGCCCCGGTCCGCGGCCCGCTGCGAAGCGGGACAAAGAACGTCATCGGACCTTGTTGTGAGCCACCCCACAGGGCGGTCCGGACGCGCCCGTACGAGTGAAAAGCCGCGGGAGACCGGTTTGCGAACGCCGGCGTCCGCGACGCGCAGGCCGGTTGATTGACCGGGCGACAGGGTGGACTAAAGTGACGCGAAGCGGGAGGCGAGGCTCTCCCTGCTGGACTGAATTCCCCGGAGACCTGGGCGACGTCCCGCCAGATCTCCCCGCGTGCGCGGCGCGTACGTACGGCTCGGCCTCCTCCCGCTCCCGGCCGGCCGACGCTTTTGGCGCCGGCAGGCCTCCCCTTCACGAGCGAGCGGGAGGGGACCCGGCGGTGCGTGACGCCGTGCCGGACCTGAGAGGCCGCCCCACTTGAGCCAGAGTCGACACGTCCCGGTGATGCTCCAGCGGTGCCTGGACCTGCTGGCACCCGCCCTCCAGGAGCCGGGTGCCGTGGTCGTCGACTGCACGCTGGGACTCGGCGGGCACAGCGAGGCGCTGCTCGAACGCTTCCCCGCGGCCCGGCTCGTCGCCCTCGACCGGGACAAGGAGGCCCTGCGCCTGTCCGGCGAGCGGCTCGCCCCGTACGGGGAGCGCGCCACGCTCGTGCACGCCGTCTACGACGAACTGCCCGACGTGCTCGACCGGCTCGGCGTCCGGCGCGTGCGCGGCGTGCTGTTCGACCTCGGCGTCTCCTCCATGCAGCTCGACGAGGCGGACCGCGGCTTCGCCTACGCCCAGGACGCCCCGCTCGACATGCGGATGGACCAGACGACCGGCATGAGCGCGGCCGAGGTCCTCAACACCTACCCGCCCGGCGAACTCGTCCGCATTCTGCGGGCGTACGGCGAGGAGAAGCAGGCCAAGCGGATCGTGTCCGCGATCGTGCGCGAACGCGAGAAGGAGCCGTTCGGCAACAGCGCGCGGCTCGTGGAGCTGATCCGGGCGGCGCTGCCGCAGGCCGCCAAGCGCACCGGCGGCAACCCGGCCAAGCGCACCTTCCAGGCCCTGCGCATCGAGGTCAACGGCGAACTGTCCGTCCTGGAGCGGGCGGTCCCGGCCGCCGTCGAGACGCTCGCGGTCGGCGGACGGATCGCGGTGCTGTCGTACCACTCGCTGGAGGACCGGCTGGTCAAGCGGGTGTTCGCGGCCGGCGCAGCCAACACCGCGCCGCCCGGTCTGCCGGTCGTCCCCGAACGTTACGCGCCGCGGCTCAAGCTGCTCACGCGCGGTGCCGAACTTCCCACCGAGGAGGAGATCGCCGAGAACCGGCGGGCGGCACCGGCACGGCTGCGCGGCGCCGAACGCATCAGGGAGTCCACCGGGTGAAGCACGTGAGGCAGGCCAGGCACGGGTGCGGGCGGCCCACCCGGGCCGAGGGGAGGGCGAGTGGGTAGGAAACCCGAACTGAGGGGGAGGGCGGCCCGGCTCGCCCGGCTCCTCCCGCCGGGCGGCGCCCGCGGCCGGGCGGCCCGAGCCCCCTTCGTCCTCCTGGTCGTCGCCCTGCTCGGCGGCGGCCTCATCGGGCTCCTGGTGCTGAACTCCGCCCTGAGCGAGGGCTCCTTCCAGCTCGCCGACCTGAAGCAGGAGACGAAGACCCTCACCGACGAGGAGCAGGCGCTCCAGCGGGACATCGACGCCTACTCCGCGCCCCAGGCCCTCCAGCGCCGCGCCCGCGAGCTGGGCATGGTGCCCGGCGGCGACCCCGCCTTCCTCGCCCCCGACGGCACCGTCAAGGGTTCGCCCGGCCCCGCGCCCGCCGCGGCCACCCCGCTGGTCCTCGCCCCCGAGGCGCTGACCGCCGAGCCCGGCGGCGCGACCGCGGCGACGCCGTCCCCGTACACGGAGCCGTCCGAGCCGTCCGAGCCGGCCGGTGCGGCCCCCGCCCCCACCACGGAGGCCACGCCCGGCACGGCCGCCACCCCCACCACCGCGGCGACGCCCACCCCGACCCCGACTCCCGGCAGGTGACGGAAGTGTCCGACAGGGAACCGCCGCGCCGCCGCGTGCCCGGCCCCGCCAGGCCCGTCCGCCCCGGCGGACGGCGGCAGCCCGGCCCCGGCGCCCGCCCGGCCCGCCGCCCAGGCCCGCCCCGGCCGGCCGCGCCCCGCGCCGTCCGGCTGGGCAGCCCGCGCCCGCGCCTGCGCATGATCGGCCTCGCGCTGACCCTGGTGCTGTCCGCCTTCGTCGTACGGCTCCTCCAGGTGCAGGCCGTCGACGCCGGTACGTACTCCGCCAAGGCCGAGCAGAACCGCTACGTCGTCCACACCCTGCCCGCCGAGCGCGGCGGGATCACCGACCGCAACGGCGTGGCCCTCGCGACCACCGTGGACTCCTACGACATCACCGCCGACCCCACGATGTTCACCCGCAAGCAGTTGAAGGTGGACGACGGACCCGAACAGGCGGCGGCGCTCCTCGCGCCGATCCTCGGCGAGGACCAGGAGGACCTCGCCGGCCGGCTCCGCCCGAACAACAGGGAACTGCGCTACGTCCGCCTCGCCCAGCGGCAGACCCCGCAGGTCTGGAACCAGATCAAGGACCTGAAGACCACGCTCACCACGAAGGCGGAGACGGACAAGTCGGTCGTCAACGTCCTCGCGGGCGTCTTCGCCGACCCCAGCAGCAAGCGCGTGTACCCGGGCGGCGACCTCGCCGCAGGCCTCCTGGGCTGGGTCGGCGCCGACGGCAAGGGCGGCGGCGGTCTGGAACGGCAACTGGACGAGACGCTGGCCGGCGAGGACGGCAAGATCCGCTACGCGCAGTCCGGCGGCCGTCAGGTGCCCACCGCGGGTTCCACCGAGACGCCCGCCGTGTCCGGCAGCGACGTCGAGCTGACCATCGACCGCGACATCCAGTGGGCCGCGCAGAACGCCATCAGCGAGCAGGTGGAGAAGTCCAAGGCGGACGGCGGCTACGTCATCGTCCAGGACACGGCCACCGGCGAGATCCTCGCCATGGCCAACTCGCCCGGCTTCGACCCGGGCGACCTCGCCCACGCCGACTCCGCCGCGCTGGGCAACGGCGCCCTCCAGGACGCCTTCGAGCCGGGCTCCACCGCCAAGGTGCTCTCGATGGCCGCCGTACTGGAGGAGAACGCCGCCACACCGGCCACCCACATCACCGTCCCCAACCGGCTCAAGCGCGGCGACCGGCTCTTCAAGGACGACGTCGACCACCCGACCTGGTACCTCACGCTCAACGGCGTGCTCGCCAAGTCCAGCAACATCGGCACGATCATGGCCACCGGCGAGCTGGGCAAGTCGCAGCAGGAGGCCAACCGGGTCCTCTACTCCTACCTGCGCAAGTTCGGCCTCGGCGGCTACAGCGGGCTCGGCTTCCCGGGCGAGACCAAGGGCATCCTCGCGCCGCCCGACCAGTGGTCCACCTCCCAGCAGTACACGATCCCTTTCGGCCAGGGCGTCTCCGTGAACGCGCTCCAGGCGGCCTCCGTGTACTCGACCATCGCCAACGGCGGCGTCCGCGTCGAACCCACGCTGGTGCGCGGCACGAAGGGCGACGACGGACGCTTCACACCGTCCCCCGAGCCCAAGAAGACCCGCGTGGTCAGCGAGAAGACCGCGAAGACCCTCTCGCAGATGCTGGAGTCCGTCGTCGACGACGAGGAGGGCACCGGCACCAAGGCCCGCATCCCCGGCTACCGGGTGGCGGGCAAGACCGGCACGGCCAACCGGGTGGATCCGGCCACCGGCAAGTACCACGGCTACACCTCGTCGTTCGCCGGGTTCGCCCCCGCCGACAAGCCCCGCGTCACCGTCTACTGCGCCATCCAGAACGCCACCGAGGGCAGTTACTTCGGCGGCCAGATCTGCGGCCCCATCTACAAGCAGGTCATGGAGTTCGCCCTGAAGACCCTTCAGGTCCCGCCGACCGGGGCAGCCCCCGCGAGACTCCCGGTTGCCTTCAAACCCTGACCCTCACCGAGCCACCAGGAACCACCCGTGACAACGATCACCCCCGATCCCGGGAACCAGAGCGGCCCCCGCACCTCGCTTCGCCCGCAGGCGGGTGGGCCCGGTACGCTCACCGCCGTGCGACACCCCGATCACTCCCAAACCACCCAGAAGGGCCACCCCGTGACATACCCGGGACCGCCCCGGCCGGTGCGGATCTCCGCCACACCCCTCGCGGAACTCGCCGATCAGCTGGGTGTCACCGCCCCGGACAACACCGCCGAGGTCACGGGCATCACCCATGACTCGCGCGCCGTCCGCCCCGGTGACCTGTACGCCGCCCTCCCCGGAGCCCGCGCCCACGGCGCCGACTTCGTCACGCAGGCGGCGGGCCTCGGCGCCACCGCCGTGCTGACCGACCCGGCCGGCGCGGAACGCGTCGCCGCCACCGGGCTGCCGGCGCTCGTCGTCGACGACCCGCGCGCGCGGATGGGCGAGCTGGCGGCCACCATCTACGGCCACCCCGGCCGCGACCTCCTCCAGATCGGCATCACCGGCACCTCCGGCAAGACCACCACCGCCTACCTCGTCGAGGGCGGCCTGCGCACGGTGAAGTCCACCGGACTCATCGGCACGGTGGAGATGCGCATCGGCGACGAGCGCATCAAGTCCGAGCGCACCACGCCCGAGGCCACCGACCTCCAGGCCCTGTTCGCGGTGATGCGCGAGCGGGGCACCGAGGCGGTCGCCATGGAGGTCTCCAGCCACGCCCTCGTGCTCGGCCGGGTCGACGCATGCGTCTTCGACATCGCGGTCTTCACCAACCTCAGCCCGGAGCACATGGAGTTCCACTCCGGCATGGAGGACTACTTCCAGGCCAAGGCGCAGCTCTTCACGCCGCGGCGCAGCAGGCTCGGCGTCGTCAACGTCGACGACGAGTACGGGCGCCGCCTCGCGGGCGAGGCCACCGTGCCGGTCGTCACCTACTCCGCCGAGGGCCACCCGGACGCCGACTGGCGCGCCGACGAGGTCGTGGTCGGCCCGCTGGACTCGACGTTCACCGTGCTCGGGCCGAAGGGCGAGCGGATCACCGCCAAGTCGCCGCTGGCCGGTCCCTTCAACGTGGCGAACAGCCTCGCCGCGATCGTCTCCCTGGCCGCCGCCGGCCTCGACCCGCAGACCGCCGCCGACGGCGTCGCGGCCGTGCCGGGCGTGCCGGGCCGCCTGGAGCGGGTGGACGAGGGGCAGCCCTATCTCGCGGTCGTCGACTACGCCCACAAGACGGACGCCGTCGAGTCGGTGCTGCGCGCCCTGCGCAAGGTGACCGAGGGCAAGGTGCACGCCGTGCTCGGCTGCGGCGGGGACCGGGACACCACCAAGCGGCAGCCGATGGGCGCCGCCGTGGCCCGGTTCGCCGACACCGCCGTACTGACCTCCGACAACCCCCGCTCCGAGGACCCGCTGGCGATCCTCGCCACCATGCTCCAGGGCGCGGCCTCGGTGCCCGCGCACGAGCGCGGCGAGGTGCAGGTCTTCGAGGACCGGGCCGCCGCCGTCGCCGCCGCCGTCGCACGGGCCGAGCCCGGCGACACCGTGCTGGTGGCCGGCAAGGGCCACGAGCAGGGCCAGGACATCGCCGGGGTCGTCCGTCCCTTCGACGACCGCCAGGTGTTGCGCGAAGCCATCCGGAAGACCCACGGCCGGAAGGCCCAGGGATGAAAATCCAGAAGACCCAGGGGATGAACTTGTGATCACCCTCTCTCTCGCCGAGATCGCAGAAGTCGTCGGCGGGCGGATGCACGACATACCGGACGCGTCCGTGCCGGTCACCGGGCCCGTGGTCCGGGACTCCCGGGAAGCGGGGCCCGGCAGCCTGTTCGTCGCCTTCGTGGGCGAGCGGGCGGACGGCCACGACTTCGCCGGCGCGGTCGTCGAGGCCGGTGCCGTGGCCGTGCTCGGCTCCCGCCCCGTCGGCGTGCCCGCGATCGTCGTGGACGACGTCCAGGCCGCCCTCGCCGCCCTCGCCCGGCACGTCGTACAGCGGCTGGGCGCCACCCTCGTGGCCCTCACCGGGTCCGCGGGCAAGACCAGCACCAAGGACCTCATCGCCCAGGTGCTGCGTCGCAAGGCGCCCACGGTGTTCACGCCGGGCTCCCTCAACAACGAGATCGGGCTGCCGCTCACCGCGCTCACCGCCACCGAGGAGACGCGGTTCCTCGTGCTGGAGATGGGCGCCCGCGGCATCGGCCACATCCGCTATCTCACCGGGCTGACCCCGCCGAAGGTCGGCCTCGTCCTCAACGTCGGCTCCGCGCACATCGGCGAGTTCGGCGGCCGGGAGCAGATCGCCCAGGCCAAGGGCGAACTCGTCGAGGCGCTGCCGCCGGCCGAGGAGGGCGGCGTCGCGGTCCTCAACGCGGACGACCCCCTCGTACGGGCCATGGCCTCCCGAACGAAGGCGAAGGTGCTCCTTTTCGGAGAGTCCGACGAAGCGGACGTGTCCGCCGAGAACGTGCGACTCACGGACAGCGGACAGCCCTCCTTCCGGCTTCACACACCCTCCGGTGCAAGCGATGTGACCATGCGCCTGTACGGTGAGCACCACGTGTCGAACGCGCTCGCCGCGGCCGCCGTCGCCCACGAGTTGGGCATGTCCGCAGACGAGATCGCCACCGCGCTCTCCGAGGCGGGCTCCCTCTCCCGCTGGCGGATGGAGGTCACCGAGCGCCCGGACGGCGTGACGGTCGTCAACGACGCCTACAACGCGAACCCCGAGTCCATGCGGGCCGCTCTGCGCGCGCTCGCGGCCATGGGCAAGGGGCGCCGTACGTGGGCGGTGCTCGGCCGGATGGCCGAGCTGGGGGACGAGGCGCTCGCCGAGCACGACGCGGTCGGGCGGCTCGCCGTCCGGCTCAACGTCAGCAAGCTCGTCGCGGTCGGGGGCAGCGAAGCCCGGTGGCTGCAACTGGGCGCATATAACGAGGGTTCGTGGGGTGAGGAGTCGGTGCACGTGTCCGACGCACAGGCGGCGGTCGACCTGTTGCGCAGCGAGTTGCGCCCGGGGGACGTTCGTGCTCGTGAAGGCGTCCCGTTCGGTGGGTCTGGAGAGTGTCGCGACGGCGCTGCTCGAGGCCGGCGCCGAGGGTGAGGTCGCCGCCCGATGATGAAGCAGATCCTGTTCGCGGGAGTCATTGGCCTCTTCCTGACGCTGGTCGGCACCCCGCTGCTGATCAAGCTGCTGGCCCGCAAGGGCTACGGCCAGTACATCCGCGACGACGGCCCGCGCGAGCACGCCAGCAAGCGCGGTACGCCGACGATGGGCGGTATCGCCTTCATCCTGGCGACGGTCGCCGCCTACTTCCTCGCCAAGGTGATCACCGGCTACTCGGACCCCGACGTTGACGCGACGCCGACCTTCTCGGGTCTGCTGGTGCTCGGCCTGATGGTGGGCATGGGCCTGGTCGGCTTCCTCGACGACTACATCAAGATCGTCAAGAGGCGTTCGCTGGGCCTGCGGGCCAAGGCGAAGATGGCCGGCCAGCTCATCGTCGGCATCGCCTTCGCGGTGCTCTCGCTGCAGTTCGCGGACAACCGGGGCAACACACCGGCGTCCACGAAGCTGTCGTTCATCACCGACTTCGGCTGGACCATCGGCCCGGTGCTGTTCGTCGTCTGGGCGCTGTTCATGATCCTCGCCATGTCCAACGGCGTGAACCTCACCGACGGCCTGGACGGTCTGGCCACCGGCGCCTCCGTCCTGGTCTTCAGCGCCTACACCTTCATCGGCGTCTGGCAGTTCCAGGAGTCCTGCGCCAACGCGCTGACCCTGACCAACCCGGGCGCCTGCTACGAGGTGCGAGATCCCCTCGACCTCGCGGTGGTCGCCTCCGCGCTGATGGGTTCCTGCCTCGGCTTCCTGTGGTGGAACACCTCGCCGGCCAAGATCTTCATGGGCGACACCGGTTCGCTCGCGCTCGGCGGTGTGCTCGCGGGTCTGGCGATCTGCTCGCGCACCGAACTGCTGATGGCCATCCTCGGCGGCCTGTTCGTCCTGATCACCATGTCGGTGGTCATCCAGGTCGGCTCCTTCCGGCTCACCGGGAAGCGGGTCTTCCGAATGGCCCCGCTCCAGCACCACTTCGAACTCAAAGGCTGGTCCGAGGTCCTTGTCGTGGTCCGTTTCTGGATCATCCAGGGCATCTGTGTGATCGTCGGACTGGGCCTCTTCTACGCGGGATGGGCAGCGGACAAGTGACCTCCTCCTCGGTGCCCTTCGCCTTCCGGGGCAAGCACGTCACCGTCGCCGGACTCGGCGTCTCCGGCGTCCCGGCCGCCAAGGTCCTGCACGGCCTCGGCGCGCGCGTGAGCGTCGTCAACGACGGCGCCGACGAGCGCGCGCGGGCGCAGGCGGCGGAACTGGAGGCGCTCGGCGTCACCGTGCGCCTGGGCGACGGGGACACGCTGCCCGAAGGCACCGAGCTGATCGTCACCGCGCCCGGCTGGAAGCCGGACAAGCCGCTGTTCACGGCGGCCCGCGAGGCCGGCGTCCCGGTCTGGGGCGATGTCGAACTGGCCTGGCGCCTGCGCGGCCTCGACGGCAGGAAGCCGGCCCCGTGGCTCGCGGTCACCGGCACCAACGGCAAGACCACCACCGTCCGGATGCTGGCCTCGATCCTCGCCGCCGCGGGCCTGCGCACCGCGGCCGTCGGCAACATCGGCGTCTCCCTGCTGGACGCGGTCACCGGCGACGAGGAGTACGACGTCCTGGCCGTGGAGCTGTCCAGCTACCAGCTCCACTGGGCGCCCTCCCCGCGCGCCCACTCGGCCGCCGTGCTCAACCTCGCCCCCGACCACCTCGACTGGCACGGCTCCATGGAGGCCTACACGGCCGACAAGGGCCGTGTCTACGAGGGCAATCGCGTCGCCTGCGTCTACAACGCGGCCGACAAGGCGACCGAGGACCTGGTCCGCGCGGCCGACGTGGAAGAGGGCTGCCGCGCGGTCGGCTTCACGCTGGGCACCCCCGGACCCTCCCAACTCGGCGTCGTGGACGGCATCCTGGTCGACCGCGCCTTCGTCGAGAACCGGCAGACGAACGCCCAGGAACTCGCCGAGGTCCGCGACGTCGACCCGCCGGCCCCGCACAACATCGCCAACGCCCTCGCCGCGGCGGCCCTCGCCCGCGCCTTCGGCGTCCCCGCCGCGGCCGTACGGGACGGGCTGCGGGCCTTCACGCCCGACGCCCACCGCATCGCGCACGTGGCCGACGTCGACGGCGTGGCGTACGTGGACGACTCCAAGGCCACCAACACCCACGCCGCCGAGGCCTCCTTGGCGGCGTACGAGTCGATCGTCTGGATCGCCGGCGGGCTGGCCAAGGGCGCGACCTTCGACGAACTGGTCGCGGGAGCGGCCGGGCGCCTGCGCGGAGCCGTCCTCATCGGCGCCGACCGCGCCCTGATCCGCGAAGCCCTGGCGCGACACGCCCCGGAAGTACCCGTGGTCGACCTCGACCGGACCGACACTGGGGCGATGCTCCAGGCCGTCCAGGAGGCGCGGCGGCTCGCCCGGCCCGGCGACACGGTGCTGCTGGCCCCGGCCTGTGCCTCCATGGACATGTTCACCAACTACAACAAGCGCGGCGACGCGTTCGCGGAGGCCGTTCGCGAACTCGGCGCCTGACCCGGCCGCCTCCTGCGCCGGGCCGACCTCGGGAGGACGCGTGGGACGGTCCATGCCGACGTACGGCGGAGGCAGCGATGCCCGGTAGTCCGCAGAGCCGTACCGGACGTCCGCCCGTGCAGCGGGCCGTCAAACGACCCGCCGCGCCGAGGCCGCCGCGCGAGAACCCCGTGCTCCGCGTGTATCTGCGGCTGCGCCGGGCCTGGGACCGGCCGCTGACCGCGTACTACCTGATCTTCGGCGGCAGTCTGCTGATCATCGTGCTCGGCCTGGTGATGGTCTACTCGGCCTCCCAGATCACCGCGCTCCAACTGTCGCTGTCCGGTTCGTACTTCTTCCGCAAGCAGGCCCTGGCCGCCCTGATCGGCGCCGGCCTCCTCGTGGCCGCCATGCGGATGCCGGTGAAGCTGCACCGGGCGCTCGCCTACCCGATCCTCGCCGGAGCCGTCTTCCTGATGATCCTGGTGCAGGTGCCGGGGATAGGAGTCGCGGTCAACGGCAACCAGAACTGGATCGCGCTGGGCGGCTCCTTCCAGATCCAGCCCAGCGAGTTCGGCAAGCTGGCCCTGGTGCTGTGGGGCGCGGACCTGCTGGCCCGCAAGCAGGACAAGAAGCTGCTGACGCAGTGGAAGCACATGCTGGTGCCGCTGGTGCCGGCGGCGTTCATGCTGCTCGGGCTGATCATGCTCGGCGGCGACATGGGTACGGCGATCATCCTCACGGCGATCCTGTTCGGCCTGCTGTGGCTGGCCGGGGCGCCCACGCGGCTGTTCGCCGGTGTGCTGTCGGTCGCCGCGCTGCTCGGCTTCATCCTCATCAAGACCAGCGAGAACCGCATGGCCCGGCTCAACTGCATCGGTGCCACCGACCCCGGTCCAGGCGACTCCTGCTGGCAGGCCGTGCACGGCATCTACGCCCTCGCCTCGGGCGGGCTGTTCGGCTCCGGGCTCGGCGCGAGTGTGGAGAAATGGGGACAACTGCCCGAAGCGCACACCGACTTCATCTTCGCCATCACCGGTGAGGAACTGGGCCTGGCGGGGACACTGTCGGTACTCGCCCTCTTCGCGGCTCTAGGCTATGCGGGTATCCGCGTGGCCGGACGCACGGAGGACCCCTTCGTGAGGTATGCCGCGGGAGGCGTGACCACCTGGATCACGGCCCAGGCCGTGATCAACATCGGTGCGGTCCTCGGGCTGCTGCCGATCGCCGGTGTTCCCCTCCCGCTGTTCTCCTACGGGGGTTCCGCCCTGCTGCCGACCATGTTCGCCATCGGTCTGCTGATCGCCTTCGCGCGTGACGAACCCGGTGCGCGGGCGGCGCTTGCGTTGCGGCAACCCCGCTTTGGTAGAAAGCGGGGAGCCGGGGGTCCCGGGTCCAAACGGAGCCCCCGGAGTTGGAACACGATGCGACGGCGCGCCTCGGCGGCGCGTTCGTCCGGAGAGCGGTGAATTTCGGTGCATGTCGTACTCGCCGGCGGAGGAACCGCGGGCCACATCGAGCCCGCGCTCGCCCTCGCGGACGCCCTGCGCAGGCAGGATCCGACCGTGGGTATCACGGCCCTGGGCACGGAACGCGGCCTCGAGACCCGCCTGGTACCCGAGCGCGGGTACGAACTGGCGCTGATCCCGGCCGTTCCGCTGCCGCGCAAGCCCACCCCCGAGCTGATCACCGTCCCGGGTCGGCTGCGGGGCACCATCAAGGCGACCGAGCAGATCCTGGAGCGCACCAAGGCGGACGCCGTGGTCGGCTTCGGCGGCTACGTGGCCCTGCCGGGCTACCTCGCGGCCAAACGGCTCGGGGTGCCGATCGTCGTCCACGAGGCCAACGCCCGCCCCGGCCTGGCCAACAAGATCGGCTCGCGCTACGCCGCCCAGGTCGCCGTCTCCACCCCGGACAGCAAGCTGCGCAACTCCCGCTACATCGGCATCCCGCTGCGCCGCGCCGTCGCCACCCTCGACCGCGCCGCCGTGCGCCCCGAGGCCCGCGCGGCCTTCGGGCTCGACCCCAACCTGCCGACGCTGCTGGTCTCCGGCGGCTCGCAGGGCGCCCGCCGCCTCAACGAGGTGGTGCAGCAGGTCGCGCCCTGGCTCCAGCAGGCCGGCATCCAGATCCTGCACGCGGTCGGCCCCAAGAACGAACTGCCGCAGGTCCATCAGATGCCGGGAATGCCCCCGTACATCCCGGTAGGTTATCTGGACCGGATGGACCTCGCGTACGCCGCCGCCGACATGATGCTCTGCCGCGCGGGCGCGATGACCGTCGCCGAACTCTCCGCCGTCGGGCTCCCGGCCGCCTACGTCCCGCTGCCCATCGGCAACGGCGAACAGCGGCTCAACGCCCAGCCGGTGGTCAAGGCCGGCGGCGGACTGCTGGTCGACGACGCGGAACTGACGCCCGAGTGGCTGCAACAGAACGTCCTGCCCGTGCTCGCCGACCCGCACCGGCTGTACGAGATGTCCCGCGCCGCCGCCGAGTTCGGCCGCCGGGACGCCGACGACCTGCTCGTCGGCATGGTGTACGAGGCGATCGCCGCCCGTGCGCACAGCTAGTCACGTATGACGGGAGGCAGGGAGCGTGGCCGGACCGACCACCGCCGAGCGCGGTGCACGCCAGCAGGAGTCGTCCGGCCCGCCCCGCGCACGGCGGTTCCGCCCGCCCCGACTCCGTACGATCATCATCCTTTCCGTCGTCCTTGTGCTCGTCGCGGGCGGCGCCGGCTGGCTGCTCTACGGCTCGAACTGGACCCGTGTGGAACGCGTCTCGGTCTCCGGAACCCGCATCCTGACCCCCGCTCAGGTGCGCGAGGCGGCCGACGTACCGGTCGGGGACCCGCTGATCTCCGTCGACACCGAGGCGGTCGAGGCGCGTCTGCGCCGGGCACTGCCCCGTATCGACGAGGTGGCCGCGGAGCGTTCCTGGCCGCACGGAATCACCCTGAAAGTGACGGAACGCACCCCGGTTCTGCTGGTCCGAAAGGGCCGGAACTTCGTGGAAGTCGACGATGAGGGCGTCCGTTTCGCCACGGTCTCGCAGGCTCCCAAAGGCGTGCCCGGACTGGAACTGGCGCCCGCCCCCTCCGGCTCCGCCGAGGCGAGCCTGCGCCGCTTCGACGAGGACCGGCTGGTGCGGGAGGCGGTGCGGGTGGCCGGCCGTCTTCCGGGCGCGGTCGCCCGGGACACACGGACCGTCAAAGTCCGTTCCTACGACGACATCTCGCTGGAGTTGAGCGGCGAGCGGACCGTGGCGTGGGGGAGCGGTGAGCAGAGTGCGCGCAAGGCGCGCGCCCTCACCGCGCTCATGAAAGCGACTCCCGATGCGCGGCACTTCGACGTGAGTGTCCCCACCGCCCCGGCGTCATCGGGGAGTTGACGGGTATATGTGCAGGCCAGCACCCTGGTTGGGCAGCGCTACGGCTGATCACATAGGGTGAAAAGAAAAACGGGAGGTTCGGCGTGTTCGTTGAACGTGCGCCACTTGTCGACTTAGTGTCCTGTTCAGAAGACTCCAAGGAACAGACACACTGGTAACCCTAAACTTCAGCGTTAGGGTTCGGGTCGGCGCTACGGACCGTCCCATTCGGCATCAGTCGTCGCGTCGCGAGGCAGCAGTGCTTCAACGATTCGGCGACACGTAACTCGAGGCGAGAGGCCTTCGACGTGGCAGCACCGCAGAACTACCTCGCAGTCATCAAAGTCATCGGTGTCGGCGGCGGTGGTGTCAATGCCATCAACCGGATGATCGAGGTCGGTCTCAAGGGCGTCGAGTTCATCGCCATCAACACCGACGCGCAAGCTCTGTTGATGAGCGACGCCAACGTCAAGCTCAACGTCGGCCGCGAACTCACCCGCGGACTCGGCGCCGGAGCCAACCCGGCCGTCGGCCGCAAGGCCGCCGAGGACCACCGCGAGGAGATCGAGGAGGTCCTCAAGGGGGCCGACATGGTCTTCGTGACAGCCGGAGAAGGCGGCGGCACCGGCACCGGCGGCGCGCCCGTCGTGGCCAACATCGCCCGTTCGCTGGGCGCCCTCACCATCGGCGTGGTCACCCGCCCGTTCACCTTCGAGGGACGGCGCCGGGCCAACCAGGCCGAGGACGGCATCGCCGAACTCCGCGAAGAGGTCGACACCCTCATCGTCATCCCCAACGACCGGCTGCTGTCCATCTCGGACCGCCAGGTCAGCGTGCTCGACGCGTTCAAGTCCGCCGACCAGGTGCTGCTGTCCGGTGTGCAGGGCATCACCGACCTCATCACCACGCCGGGCCTGATCAACCTGGACTTCGCCGACGTGAAGTCGGTCATGTCCGAGGCGGGTTCGGCCCTCATGGGCATCGGCTCGGCCCGCGGCGACGACCGCGCGGTGGCCGCGGCCGAGATGGCGATCTCCTCGCCGCTCCTGGAGGCGTCCATCGACGGCGCCCGGGGCGTGCTGCTCTCCATCTCCGGCGGTTCCGACCTCGGCCTCTTCGAGATCAACGAGGCCGCCCAGCTGGTCAGCGAGGCCGCCCACCCCGAGGCCAACATCATCTTCGGCGCGGTCATCGACGACGCCCTCGGCGACGAGGTGCGGGTCACCGTGATCGCGGCCGGCTTCGACGGGGGCCAGCCGCCGTCCAAGCGGGACAACGTCCTCGGCTCCTCCTCGGCCAAGCGCGAGGAGCCCGCTCCGGCCCGGCAGCCCGAGAGCCGCCCGTCCTTCGGCTCGCTCGGCAGCGTCAAGCCGAAGGAGGACCCGGAGCCGGTCCCCGCGCCGGAGCCGGTGAGCGAACTGCCGCCGGTCTCCGCGCCGCCGGTCCCGCCGTCGAGGACCTACTCGGACAGCGCGGCCGAGGAACTGGACGTGCCGGACTTCCTGAAGTGATAGGCCAGCGCGACACCGCGAACGGCGCGCACTTCGGCTTCACCGACCGGTGGGGCGGAGTGAGCGCCGTTCCGTACGAGGAGCTGAATCTCGGCGGCGCGGTCGGCGACGACCCCGGCGCCGTCCTGGCCAACCGGGAGCTGGCGGCCACGTCGCTGGGCGTCGACCCGGCCGGGGTGGTCTGGATGAACCAGGTGCACGGGGCCGATGTCGCCGTGGTCGACGGGCCCTGGGGGGAGCGGCCGGTGCCGCGGGCCGACGCGGTCGTCACCGCCGAACGCGGCCCGGTCCTCGCCGTCCTGACCGCCGACTGCGTACCCGTCCTGCTCGCCGACCCCGTCGCGGGCGTCGCCGCCGCGGCCCACGCGGGCCGGCCAGGCCTGGTCGCCGGGGTCGTCCCCGCCGCAGTACGGGCCATGACCGGACTCGGCGCCGACCCGGCCAGGATCGTCGCCCGCACCGGACCCGCCGTGTGCGGCCGGTGCTACGAGGTGCCCGAGCGGATGCGCGCCGAGGTGGCCGCCGTCGAACCGGCGGCGTACGCCGAGACCGGCTGGGGCACTCCGGCCCTCGACGTGGCCGCCGGCGTGCACGCGCAGCTCGAACGCCTCGGGGTGCGCGAGCGGGCGCAGTCACCGGTGTGCACCCGGGAGTCGAAGGATCACTTCTCGTACCGACGCGACCGCACCACCGGGCGGCTCGCGGGCTATGTGTGGCTGGACTGATGGGACATGACGGACCGTAAGCACGAACTCGCCGAGAACCTGGCGAAAGTGGAGGAGCGCATCGCCGCGGCGTGCGCGGCCGCGGGCCGCGCCCGGGAAGAGGTGACACTCGTCGTGGTCACCAAGACCTACCCGGCGGACGACGTGCGCGTGCTCTGCGAACTCGGTGTGCGCCATGTCGCCGAGAACCGCGACCAGGACGCGGCCCCCAAGGCCGCCGCCTGCTCGGACCTGCCGCTCACCTGGCACTTCGTCGGCCAGTTGCAGACCAACAAGGTGCGGTCCGTGGTCGGTTACGCGGATGTCGTGCAGTCCGTCGACCGGGCCAGGCTGGTCACGGCGCTGTCGAAGGAGGCCGTGCGGGCCGGACGCGAGGTGGGCTGCTTCCTCCAGGTCGCGCTCGACGCGGGGGAGAACGAGCGCGGCGAGCGCGGTGGCGTCTCGCCCGCGGGAATCGAAGAGTTGGCCGACCTGGTCGCCGATTCGGAGGGTCTGCGCCTCGACGGACTGATGACCGTCGCCCCGCTCACCGGCGAGTACGCGGGGCGCGAACAGGCCGCGTTCGAGCACCTCATGGATTTGTCGACCCAGGTGCGCCGAACCCATCCGGCTGCGAACATGGTCTCCGCGGGGATGAGTGCGGACCTTGAGCAGGCCGTGGCCGCCGGAGCGACACATGTACGCGTCGGCACTGCGGTACTCGGAGTCCGCCCCAGGCTCGGGTAACGTCGCCAAGAAGTCGGACCACAGCAGAAAATATGGTCATTACCGCCGAAAGGCGGAGGCAACGACCTCGTGGATCGCGGGCACTTGGCAGTCGTCAGCCGATCCACCACAGAGCGGAGGACTCAGAGCATGGCCGGCGCGATGCGCAAGATGGCGGTCTACCTCGGCCTCGTGGAGGACGATGGGTACGACGGCCGGGGCTTCGACCCCGACGACGACTTCGAACCGGAACTGGACCCGGAGCCCGAGCGGGACCATCGGCGTCATGAACCGGCGCACCAGTCGCACGGTTCACATCAGTCCCAAAGGGACGAAGAGGTACGAGTCGTACAACCGCCCGCACAGCGCGAGCCGGTGTCCCGTTCCGCTTCGCTCGCGGCGGAATCGGGCCGCCCGGCGCGTATCGCGCCCGTGGCGTCCATCACACAAGAACGCGCAAGCCTGGAAAAGAGCGCACCCGTCATCATGCCCAAGGTCGTCTCCGAACGAGAGCCCTACCGGATCACCACACTTCACCCCCGGACCTACAACGAGGCCCGTACTATCGGGGAACACTTCCGTGAGGGCACGCCGGTGATCATGAATCTCACTGAGATGGATGACACAGACGCGAAGCGACTTGTCGACTTTGCGGCGGGTTTGGTGTTTGGTCTTCACGGCAGTATCGAGCGGGTGACGCAGAAGGTGTTCCTGCTGTCTCCTGCTAACGTCGATGTCACAGCGGAGGACAAGGCCCGTATCGCAGAGGGCGGGTTCTTCAACCAGAGCTGAGACGCACCACCGGCAGAGAGCAAGACCACGGGCCCGAGACGGGTCCGAGAGATGGTTCAGGGGAGAGGGAAGCACAGGTCATGAGCGTGGTTCTGGATGTCGTCTACATCGCGCTGATGTGCTTCCTCATCGTGCTCATCTTCCGGTTGGTCATGGACTACGTTTTCCAGTTCGCCCGCTCGTGGCAACCCGGCAAGGCGATGGTGGTCGTTCTCGAGGCCACCTACACTGTCACCGATCCACCGTTGAAGCTTCTGCGGCGGTTCATCCCGCCGCTGCGTCTCGGGGGCGTGGCGCTCGACCTGTCCTTCTTCGTACTGATGATCATCGTCTACATCCTGATCGCGATCGTGAGCCGGCTGTGAGCGATGAGAGAGATACGGGCTTGCCGAATGCCGACGACAACGTTGAGGTGAAAAGATGCCGTTGACCCCCGAGGACGTGCGGAACAAGCAGTTCACGACCGTCCGCCTCCGTGAAGGCTATGACGAGGACGAGGTCGATGCCTTCCTCGACGAGGTCGAAGCCGAACTGACCCGTCTGCTCCGCGAGAACGAGGACCTGCGCGCCAAGCTGGCCGCGGCGACGCGCGCGGCCGCGCAGAACCAGCAGAACATGCGCAAGCCACCGGAACCGCCGCAGGACCAGCAACAGCATCAGCAGCATCAGCAGCAGCACCCACCCCAGCAGGGTGGTATGCCGCAGCAGGGCATGCGAGGTCCCGGCGCTCCGGTGCCCGCCGGCATATCGGGCCCGCCGCAGCAGCAGATGGGCGGCCCCATGGGTGGCCCGCCCCAGCTGCCGAGCGGTGCCCCGCAACTGCCCGCCGGCCCCGGCGGACAGGGTGGCCCGCAGGGCCCCGGCCCGATGGGTCAGGGTCCCGGGCCGATGGGCCAGGGTGGTCCCGGGCCGATGGGGCAGGGCGGCCCCGGTCCCATGGGCCAGGGTGGTCCCGGACCGATGCAGCAGCAGATGGGTCCCGGTCCGATGGGTGGCCCCATGGGCGGCCCGCAGGGTCCCGGTGGCCCCGGCATGCCCGGTCAGGGCGGCCCCGGTGGCGACAGCGCCGCCCGTGTCCTCTCGCTGGCCCAGCAGACCGCCGACCAGGCGATCGCCGAGGCCCGGTCCGAGGCCAACAAGATCGTCGGCGAGGCGCGTTCGCGTGCCGAGGGTCTGGAGCGGGACGCCCGTGCCAAGGCGGACGCCCTGGAGCGGGACGCGCAGGAGAAGCACCGCGTCGCGATGGGCTCCCTGGAGTCCGCCCGCGCCACGCTGGAGCGCAAGGTCGAGGACCTGCGCGGCTTCGAGCGCGAGTACCGGACGAGGCTGAAGTCGTACCTGGAGTCGCAGCTGCGTCAGTTGGAGACCCAGGCGGACGACTCGCTGGCCCCGCCGCGTACGCCCGCCGCGGCCTCCCTGCCGCCGTCCCCGGCGCCCTCGATGGCTCCGGCCGGCGCGAGCGCCCCGTCGTACGGCGGCAACCAGTCGATGGGCGGCGGTCCGGGCCAGTCCGGTCCGTCCTACGGCGGCCAGCAGCAGATGTCGCCGGCGATGACCCAGCCGATGGCGCCGGTGCGGCCGCAGGGGCCGTCTCCGATGGGGCAGGCGCCCTCGCCGATGCGCGGGTTCCTGATCGACGAGGACGACAACTGAGCCGGTGCGCACCGACGTCCAGTAGTACGGCGTAGCCTCCGGCAGCGTTCAGGGCGGGCCCCGGGTTTGAGACCCGGGGCCCGCCCTTGCGCGCGGGGCGGTCCGCCACGGCGCAGGGCCCGCATCCCTCCGGGGGATACGGGCCCTGCGCCGTCGGGTTGTTCGGTCACCGCTTGCGCAGACGGAACGTCAGGGACAGGCCCTCGTCCGTGAACGGGGCGCCGTACGTGTCGTCCGCCTCGCCCTGGGCGAAGTCCGTGGCGAGGACCTCGTCGGCGATCAGGCCCGCGTGGTTGGTCAGGGCGGCGATGGTCGCCGGGTCCGTGGCCGTCCAGCGCAGGGCGATGCGGTCGGCGACGTCGAGGCCGCTGTTCTTGCGGGCCTCCTGGATCAGGCGGATCGCGTCCCGGGCCAGGCCCGCCCGGCGCAGCTCCTCCGTGATCTCCAGGTCAAGAGCCACCGTCGCGCCCGAGTCGGAGGCGACCGACCAGCCCTCGCGCGGCGTCTCCGTGATGATCACCTCGTCGGGGGCGAGGGCGACGGTCTCGCCGTCGACCTCCACCGAGGCCGTGCCCTCGCGCAGGGCGAGGGAGAGCGCCGCGGCGTCCGCGCCCGCGACGGCCTTCGCGACCTCCTGGACGCGCTTGCCGAACCGCTTGCCGAGGGCACGGAAGTTGGCCTTCGCGGTCGTGTCGACCAGGGAGCCGCCGACCTCGCTCAGCGAGGCGAGACTCTCGACGTTCAGCTCCTCCGTGATCTGCGTGTGCAGCTCGGGGGAGAGCGCGTCGAAGCCCGTCACCGCGATCAGCGCGCGCCGCAGCGGCTGACGGGTCTTGACGCCCGACTCCGCGCGCGTGGCGCGGCCCAGTTCGACCAGGCGGCGGACCAGGAGCATCTGCGTCGACAGCTCCGGGTCGATCGCCGACAGGTCGGCCTCGGGCCACGAGGACAGGTGGACCGACTCCGGGGCCCCCGGGGTGACCGGCACGACCAGGTCCTGCCAGACCCGCTCGGTGATGAACGGGGTCAGCGGGGCCATCAGCTTCGTGACCGTCTCGACGACCTCGTGCAGGGTGCGCAGCGCCGCCTTGTCGCCCTGCCAGAAGCGGCGGCGGGAGCGGCGTACGTACCAGTTGGACAGGTCGTCGACGAACGCGGACAGCAGCTTGCCGGCGCGCTGGGTGTCGTAGGCGTCCAGCGCCCGGGTGACCTGGTCGGTGAGCGCGTGCAGTTCGGACAGCAGCCAGCGGTCGAGGACCGGGCGGTCGGCGGGGGCCGGGTCCGCCCCGCTCGGGGACCAGCCCGAGGTGCGGGCGTACAGGGCCTGGAAGGCGACCGTGTTCCAGTAGGTGAGGAGCGTCTTGCGGACGACCTCCTGGATGGTGCCGTGGCCGACGCGGCGGGCCGCCCACGGAGAGCCGCCGGCCGCCATGAACCAGCGGACCGCGTCGGCGCCGTGCCGGTCCATCAGCGGGATGGGCTGCAGGATGTTGCCCAGGTGCTTGGACATCTTGCGGCCGTCCTCGGCGAGGATGTGGCCGAGGCAGACCACGTTCTCGTAGGACGACCTGTCGAAGACCAGGGTGCCGATCGCCATCAGCGTGTAGAACCAGCCGCGGGTCTGGTCGATGGCCTCGCAGATGAACTGCGCGGGGTAGCGGCTCTCGAACAGCTCCTTGTTCTTGTACGGGTAGCCCCACTGGGCGAACGGCATCGAACCCGAGTCGTACCAGGCGTCGATGACCTCCGGCACGCGCGTGGCCGTCTTCCCGCACCCGTCCTGCGGGCAGGCGAAGGTCACGCCGTCGATGTAGGGGCGGTGCGGGTCCAGGGCGGACTGGTCGGTGCCGGTCAGCCCGGTCAGTTCCGCGCGGGAGCCGACGACCGTGAGGTGGTCGTCCTCGCAGCGCCAGATCGGCAGGGGGGTGCCCCAGTAGCGGTTGCGGGACAGGGCCCAGTCGATGTTGTTGTTCAGCCAGTCGCCGTACCGGCCGTGCTTGACCGAGTCCGGGAACCAGTTGGTCTTCTCGTTCTCCTGGAGGAGACGGTCCTTGACGGCCGTGGTGCGGATGTACCAGGACGGCTGCGCGTAGTACAGCAGCGCGGTGTGGCAGCGCCAGCAGTGCGGGTAGCTGTGCTCGTAGGGGATGTGCCGGAACAGCAGGCCCCGGGCGGCCAGGTCCTCGGTGAGCTTCTCGTCGGCCTTCTTGAAGAAGACGCCGCCGACCAGCGGGACGTCCTCCTCGAAGGTGCCGTCGGGGCGGACCGGGTTGACCACCGGCAGGCCGTAGGCGCGGCAGACCTTGAGGTCGTCCTCGCCGAAGGCGGGGGACTGGTGGACGAGCCCCGTGCCGTCCTCGGTGGTGACGTACTCGGCGTTGACCACGTAGTGCGCGGGTGCCGGGAACTCCACCAGTTCGAAGGGGCGCCGGTATGTCCAGCGCTCCATCTCGGCGCCGGTGAAGGACTGCCCGGTGGTCTCCCAGCCCTCGCCGAGCGCCTTGCCGACCAGCGGCTCGGCGACGACCAGCTTCTCCTCGCCGTCGGTCGCGACGACGTAGGTGACCTCGGGGTGCGCCGCGACCGCGGTGTTGGAGACCAGCGTCCAGGGGGTGGTCGTCCACACCAGGAGCGCGGCCTCGCCGGCCAGCGGGCCGGAGGTCAGCGGGAAGCGGACGTAGACGGAGGGGTCGACGACCGTCTCGTAGCCCTGCGCCAGCTCGTGGTCGGACAGGCCGGTGCCGCAGCGGGGGCACCAGGGGGCGACGCGGTGGTCCTGGACCAGCAGGCCCTTGCCGAAGATCTCCTTGAGCGACCACCAGACGGACTCGATGTACTCGGGGTCCATCGTGCGGTACGGGTTCTGGAGGTCGGCCCAGTAGCCCATGCGGGTCGTGAGTTCCTCGAAGGCGTCCGTGTGGCGGGTCACCGACTCGCGGCACTTGGCGTTGAACTCGGCGATGCCGTACGCCTCGATGTCCTGCTTGCCGGAGAAGCCCAGCTCCTTCTCCACCGCCAGCTCCACCGGGAGGCCGTGGCAGTCCCAGCCGGCCTTGCGGCCCACGTGGTAGCCGCGCATCGTGCGGAAGCGGGGGAAGACGTCCTTGAAGACGCGCGCCTCGATGTGGTGGGCGCCGGGCATGCCGTTGGCGGTGGGCGGGCCCTCGTAGAACACCCACTCGGGGCGGCCCTCGGACTGCTCCAGGCTCTTGGCGAAGATCTTCTGCTCGCGCCAGAAGTCGAGCACCGCGTGCTCCAGCGCGGGCAGGTCTACCTGGGCGGGTACCTGGTGGTACTGCGGCTGCGTATTCAACGGGCTTCCTCCGGCGGACGTGCTGCCTTCCGTCGGAGGGACGAGAGCTGCGCTCCCGCGGTACCACCCTCCTTGGCTCCCCGGTGCGTCGGGTGCGCCGGTGAGCCCCCTCATTGGGGCCGCGAGCCGGTTCTAGTCGCCGTGGCTGTCCGGTCACGGCTTTCTTCCGGCGGCTCCGGGGTGATCTTCACGTCGCGCTCGCCCCCGGGCTCACACCGTCCCCGGGTCGCTCTGGGCTGCTGACGCCGCTACTCGTCCCCATCCACGCCTTTCGCTCCGCCCAGTGTACGGCGCCGCGCGGACGACGGCCGACCGGTTTCGGCGCCGGGCGGGCGGGGGTGCCGTGCGGCCTTCCGCCGGGGCGGGCGTGACCCGAATGCCGCCGGCGGGTGTCCGGCCGGCGGGCGGCCGGGCCGGGCCCCGTCGCGGCGGATTACCGGGCGGGGAGCTGGGCACAACGCATTCATGCTCGCCGCTCGGCGTGCGGTGGGCGGGCTGACCGGGCGGCGTGCCCCGTTGCCGCGGGACCCGAGTCGATTTATCGTCCCAGCACGATTCGCGCGCAAGATCACAATATGTGAAGGGGCCGCGGCCATGGTGGCGAAGAAGACCGCCGAACGGCAGTCGGAGACGGCTGCGAAGAAGACCGCTGCCAGGAGGACGACGGCCGCGGGGAAGGGCGGCGCCGAGAAGAGCGGCGCCGAGAGGAGCACCGCGAAGAAGAGCCCGGCGAAGAAGACCGGGGCCCGGAAGAGCCCGGCGAAGACCGCGGCGAAGAAGAGCACGGCCGAGAAGACCGCGGCGAAGAAGAGCACGTCGAAGAAGAGCACGGCCAAGAAGGCGGGCGCGGCCGAGGCCGCGGAGCAGACGGGAGCCACGACGGTGGTTGCGAAGAAGACTCCTGGCACGGCCACGGCGGCCAAGACGGCGGTTCCCAAGGCACGCGGCGTCGCCCCCGGCGACCTCGCGGTACGGCCGGGCGAGGACCCGTGGACCCCGGAGGAGGTCGAGGAGGCGCGCGGGGAGCTGCAGTCCGAGGCCGACCGGCTGCGCACCGAGATCGACTCCTCCGAGCGCTCGCTCCAGGGCATGATGCGCGACTCCGGGGACGGCGCGGGCGACGACGAGGCGGACACCGGCAGCAAGAACATCACGCGCGAGCACGAACTGGCGCTGGCCGCCAACGCGCGCGAGATGCTCACCCAGACCGAGCGCGCCCTGGAACGCCTGGACGCGGGCACCTACGGCCTGTGCGAGAACTGCGGCAATCCCATCGGCAAGGCGCGCATGCAGGCCTTCCCGAGGGCGACCCTGTGCGTCGAGTGCAAGCAGAAGCAGGAGCGCCGGTACTGATCCGCCGCGGTTGTGCGCGCGGATGCCTCCTGAGCACGTGCGGGACGGAATGTGTGCCGTACTCTCGTCCTCAGTCAGGTACCTAGGCTGAGGGATTCACGTGGCAGAGGCGGAGCGCATCATCGGTACGCCGGACACTCCGGACGCGGCGGGGGACGGGCAGGAGCGGCCCGACACCGAGCAGGCTCCGGAGCGTCCCCGGGGCAGGCGGCGCGTCGTGCTGCTGTTCACGGTCGCCGCGTTCGCGTACCTCCTCGACCTGGTCAGCAAGACGATCGTGGTCGCCAGGCTGGAGCACCACGAGCCGGTCGACATCATCGGGGACTGGCTGAGGCTCGTGGCGATCCGCAACGCGGGCGCGGCCTTCGGCTTCGGCGAGGCCTTCACCGTCATCTTCACCGTGATCGCGGCGTCCGTGATCGTCGTCATCGCCCGCCTCGCGCGCAAGCTCCACAGCCTGCCCTGGGCGGTCGCGCTCGGCCTGCTGCTGGGCGGGGCCCTCGGCAATCTCACCGACCGGATCTTCCGCGCCCCCGGCGTCTTCGAGGGCGCGGTCGTCGACTTCATCGCGCCCAAGCACTTCGCCGTCTTCAACCTCGCCGACTCGGCGATCGTCTGCGGCGGCATCCTGATCGTGCTCCTCTCCTTCCGGGGCCTGGACCCGGACGGGACCGTCCACACGGACTGAGCGCGCTCGGGGCGCCGGGCGGGCGTACGGACCTGCCCGGCCCGTCCGGCATACTCGACGGGTGAGCACGCTTCCCGAGATCCGCACCCTGCCCGTGCCCGACGGCCTGGAGGGCGAGCGCGTCGACGCCGCCATCTCCCGCATGTTCGGCTTCTCCCGTACCAAGGCCGCGGAACTCGCCGCGGCGGGCAAGGTGCAGGTCGACGGATCGGTGGTCGGCAAGTCGGAGCGGGTGCACGGCGGCGCCTGGCTCGAGGTCGAGATGCCGCAGGCGCCCGCGCCGGTGCGGGTGGTCGCCGAGCCCGTCGAGGGCATGGAGATCGTGCACGACGACGACGACGTGGTCGTGGTCGTCAAGCCGGTGGGCGTCGCCGCCCACCCGTCCCCGGGCTGGAGCGGCCCCACCGTCATCGGGGGACTGGCCGCCGCCGGGTACCGCGTCTCCACGTCCGGCGCCGCCGAGCGGCAGGGCGTCGTGCACCGCCTCGACGTGGGCACCTCCGGTCTGATGGCGGTGGCCAAGTCGGAGCGCGCGTACACCTCGCTCAAGCGCCAGTTCAAGGAGCGCACGGTGGACAAGCGCTACCACACGCTCGTGCAGGGCCACCCCGACCCGACCAGCGGCACCATCGACGCCCCCATCGGCCGCCACCCCCAGCACGACTACAAGTGGGCCGTCACCGCCGAGGGCAAGCCCTCCGTCACGCACTACGACCTCATCGAGGCCTTCCGCGCCGCCTCCCTGCTCGACGTGAAGCTGGAGACCGGCCGCACCCACCAGATCCGCGTCCACATGGCCGCCCACCGCCACCCCTGCGTCGGCGACCTGACCTACGGCGCCGACCCCACGCTCGCCAAGCGGCTGCGGCTGACCCGCCAGTGGCTGCACGCCGTACGGCTCGGCTTCGAGCACCCCGGCGACGGACAGTGGGTCGAGTACTCCAGCGACTACCCCGAGGACCTCCAGCAGGCCCTCGACCTGGTCCGCGAGGAGACCTACGGATGAGCGCGGCCCGGCCCGTGCCGGTCTGCGCGGTGCGCGTCGCCGAGGACCCCGCCGACCGGGAGGCGTGCTTCGCGGTGCGCAAGGAGGTCTTCGTCGGCGAGCAGGAGGTCCCCGCGGACCTCGAGTACGACGCCCACGACACCGACGCCGTGCACGTCCTCGCGATCCGGGACGACGGGGTGCCGCTGGGCACCGCCCGGCTGCTGCACGGCGAGGCCGCCGCGGAGAGGAACGGCGACGGCGACCCGGCCGTCGGCTCCCTCGGACGGCTCGCCGTCATCCGGGACGCCCGGGGGCTGGGCGTCGGGGCCGCGCTGGTGCGCGCCGTCGAGGACGCGGCACGCGCGCGTGGACTCACCGCGGTGGACCTGCACGCGCAGACCCACGCCCTCGGTTTCTACGCACGACTGGGGTACGAGGCGTACGGACCGGAGTTCCCCGACGCCGGAATGCCGCACCGCGCGATGCGGCGCGCCCTGTGACCTGCGCCGCCGAACGGACTGGTGGGACCGGTGGCATGGCAGGCTTGAGGTCCGCCGTGTGAACGCCGAGACCCCACTGGAGCGGTGACCGTGGATCAGCTGGCCCTGTTGTTCATGCTGTTGTTCGGGGCCCTGCTGAGCGTCCCCATCGGGAACCGGCTCGGGCTCCCGGCGCCGGTGCTGATGACGCTGCTCGGGATCGTCCTCGCGCTCCTCGACTTCGTGCCCAACGTCGACATCCCGCCCGAACTCATCCTGCCCGCGCTGCTGCCGCCGCTGCTGTACGCGGCCGTACGCCGCACGTCCTGGCGGCAGTTCGCGGCCAACCGGCGCCCGATCTTCCTGCTCGCGGTCGCGCTGGTCTTCGTCACCATGGTCAGCGTCGCCGCGGTGGCCAGCGCGATCGTGCCGGGGCTGCCGATCGCCGCCGCCTTCGCGCTGGGCGCGCTGGTCGCGCCGCCCGACCCGGTCGCGGCGACCGCGGTGGCCGGGCAACTGGGGCTGCCGCGCCGCCTGGTGTCCATCCTGGAGGGCGAGGGGCTCTTCAACAACGTCACGGCCATCGTCCTGTACCACGTGGCCATCGCCGCCGCCGTCGGCGGCACCTTCTCGCCCTGGCATGCGGGGATGGACCTGGTGGTGTCCGCCGTCGTCGCCGTCGCGGTCGGCCTCGCGCTGGGCTGGGCCACCAACAAGCTGCTGAGCCTGCTGGGGGACGCCACTCTCCAGATCGGGCTGACCCTGCTGGTGCCGTACGGGGCGTACGTCCTGGCCGAGGAGCTGCACGGCTCCGGGGTGCTCGCGGTGCTCACCACCGCGATGTTCCTCGCCGAGTACGCCTTCGGCGCCGACGACGTGATGACCCGGCTCGCCGGGCACACCGTGTGGGACGTCGTCGACACGCTCGTCACCGGCGTGGCGTTCGGCCTGGTCGGACTGGAGCTGCACAACGCGATCCGCACGGCCTCGGGACGCTGGGCGGAACTGCTCGGCTGGGCCGCGGCGGTCGTGGGCGTGGTGATCCTGGTGCGGCTGCTGTGGCTGCTGCCGGCCACCTGGCTGACCAAGCGGCTGCACGCCAGACGCGACCACGACGAGGACATCCCCATGTCCATGCGGGAGACCATCGTCATGTGGTGGGCGGGGATGCGGGGTGTCGCCTCGGTCGCGCTGGTGCTCGCCATCCCGCTGGAGACGGACGACGGGTCCCCCTTCCCGGACCGCGAGGAGCTGGTCTTCATCGCGTTCGGCGTGATCATGGTCACGCTGCTGTTGCAGGGCCTGACGCTGCCGTGGCTGGTGGGCCGGCTCGGCGTGCGGGCGGACACCGAGCGGGAGAAGGAGTACGAGAAGCAACTGGCCGTCCGGGCGGCCAGGGCGGCGAAGGAGCGGCTCAGGGAGATCGAGTCGGTCGAGGAGCTGCCGGAGGAGCTGTTCGAGCAGTTGGTGCGGCGGGCCTTCGACATCGGGGTGCGGATCAGCCCCGACATCGGCGACGAGGAGCGGCGCGAGGCGATGGAGCAGCGGTCCCGGCGGCTGAAACGGTTCCGCCGGATCCAGGGCGAGATGCTGAGCGCCGCCCGGCACGAGGTGCTGGCCGCACGCAGCGAACCCGGGGCCGACCCGGAGATCGTGGACCGGGTGCTGCGCCACCTGGACGTGCGCAGCCTGCGGTGAGCCGGGCGGCCCGGCGCTCACAGCTGCTTCGTCGGCCGTTCCGGGAAGCGGCGGGAGCCCGCTTCGGGGGAGCGGCGGGGCCGGTGGACGCCGTCGCGGGCCGGCGGCAGGGCCGCGTCCGCCGTGTTGACCCGCGGCAGGGCATAGGGGTGCTCGTCGGCGAGCCAGCGGATCATCCCCTCGCGGACCGTGACCCGTACCGTCCAGATGTCGTCCGCGTCCTTCGCCGTCACCAGGGCCCGCACCTGCATGGTGTTCGGAGTGGTGTCCGTGACGGTCAGGTTGTAGTTGCGGCCGTCCCAGGCCGGGCACTTGCGCAGCAGGTCGCGCAGTTGCTCGCGCATCGCGTCCAGCGGCGCCGTGTGGTCGAGGTCCCAGAAGACGGTCCCGGTCATCTGCGGAGTGCCGCGCGACCAGTTCTCGAACGGTTTGGACGTGAAGTACGACACCGGCATGGTGATCCGGCGCTCGTCCCAGGTGCGCACGGTCAGGAACGTGAGGGTGATCTCCTCGACGGTGCCCCACTCCCCGTCCACCACCACCGTGTCGCCCATGCGCACCATGTCGCCGAAGGCGATCTGGAACCCCGCGAACATGTTGCTGAGCGTGGTCTGCGCGGCGATGCCGGCCACGATGCCGAGCACACCGGCCGAGGCCAGCAGCGAGGCACCCGCCGCGCGCATCGCCGGAAACGTCAGCAGCATCGACGAGACGGCGACCACGCCGACGACCGCCGAGACCACCCGCATGATCAGCGACACCTGGGTGCGCACCCGCCGTACCCGGGCCGGGTTCTGCCGGGCGTGGGCGTGCGCGTAGCGGGAGTACGACGTCTCGACGACCGCCGCCGCGATCCGGACCACCAGCCAGGCCACCGAGCCGATCAGCACCAGCGTCAGGGTCCGGCCGACGCCCGCCCGGTGCTCCGGGAACACCCGCGCCTGGATGTAGGACCCTCTCAGCAGCGCCGAGCACAGGACGAGCTGGTAGGGGATGCGGGCGCGGCGCAGCAGTCCCCACAGCGGCGTCTCGGGGTGCCGTCCGTCGGCCTTGCGCAGCAACAGGTCGGTGGTCCACCCGATGACCAGGGTGAGCAGCACGGAACCGCCGACCACGATCAGGGGGCGGAGTATGGTCTCCATGCCCTCGAACGTAACCGTCCCCGCCCCCTCGTGAACCTGTGACTTGCGTCCCGTCCCGGGTACCGCCGCGCCCGGTGCTGTCACACCCGGCTGGCACCATGTCCTCATGAACATCGTGCTCTTTCACTCGACCCTCGGCCCGAGGCCCGCGGTGCGGCAGGCGGCCGACCGGCTGCGCGCCGCCGGGCACCAGGTGTGGACGCCGGACCTCTACGAGGGCCGGGTCTTCGACACGGTCGAGGAGGGCATGACCCACCAGGACGCGATCGGCAAGGAGGAGCTGCTGAAGCGGGCCGTGCTGGCCGCCGCGCCCTATTCCGAACGGGGCCTTGTGTACGCCGGGTTCTCGCTCGGCGCCTCCATCGCGCAGACCCTCGCCCTCGGCGACCACCGGGCCCGCGCGCTGCTCCTCCTGCACGGCACCTCGGACATCGCGCACAACGCCTCGGTGGACGAACTGCCGGTCCAGCTGCACGTGGCCGAGCCCGACCCCTTCGAGACGGACGACTGGCTCAGCGCCTGGTATCTCCAGATGGGCCGGATCGGCGCCGATGTCGAGGTGCACCGGTATGCCGGGGCCGGCCACCTCTACACCGACCCCGGACTGCCGGACTACGACGAGGAGGCGGCCGAGGCCACCTGGCGGGTGGCGCTCGGCTTCCTCGGCTCGCTGGGGGAGACGGACGCGAGCGGGGATCAGACCGGCGCGTAGACCCGCTCGACGCGCTGGGTGCCGCTGCGCGTGCGGTAGGAACGGGACCACGCGGACGTGGCGGCCGGGTCGGTGCGGTCGGAGACGACGTAGTAGTCCATCTGCGCCCGCTGCGCGGTGATGTCCAGCACGCCGTAGCCGTGCCGGTCGGTGTCGACCCAGTGGACGTGCCGGTTCGCGGCCCGGATGACCGGCTCCGCGACCGCCGAGACCGTGCCCTCGGGGACCTTCACGATGTCGTCGAGGTTGTCGGAGGTCACCGAGGTGACGACGAACTCGGTGGCCGCCGAGGCCGACAGCGGGTACGTACCGGCGTTGTACGGCACGTCGTTGGCCCACGCCATGTGGATGTCGCCGGTCAGGAACACCGTGTTGCCGACGGCGTTCGCGCGCAGGTGCGCAAGCAGTTCGCGGCGGTCGTCGGTGTAGCCGTCCCACTGGTCGGTGTTGAGGGCGAGGCCCTCCTTGGGCAGGCCGAGCAGCTCGGCGAGCGGCTTCAGCAGTGCGGCGGAGAGCGAGCCGATCGCGAACGGCGAGATCATCACCGGGTTGCCGACCAGCCGCCAGGTGGCGTCGGAGGACGCGAGCCGGGACTTGAGCCAGTCGAGCTGGGCGCGGCCGGTGAGGGTGCGCTCCGGGTCGTCGACCTCGCCCTTGCCGAGCGCCGCCTGCTGCGAGCGGAAGGAGCGCAGGTCCAGCAGGGACAGATCGGCCAGCCTGCCGAAGCGCAGCCCGCGGTAGGTGGTGCCGGCGATCGCCGGGCGTACCGGCATCCACTCGAAGTAGGCCCGCTTGGCGGCGGTCTGGCGCGCCGCCCAGCTGCCCTCGGCGCCCTCGGTGTGGTTCTCGGCGCCGCCCGACCAGGCGTCGTTGGCCATCTCGTGGTCGTCCCAGATCGCCACGACCGGCGCGGCGGCGTGCAGGGCCTGGAGGTCGGGGTCGGTCTTGTGGCGGGCGTGCCGGATCCGGTAGTCGGCGAGGGTGAGGATCTCGTGGGCCGGCGCGTGCGGCCGTACGACGGTGTCGCGGTTGCCGTACTCGCCGGTGCCGTACTCGTAGATGTAGTCGCCCAGATGCAGCCAGGCGTCCAGGTCGCCGCGGGCGGCGAGGTGGCGGTACGAGGAGAAGTACCCGGCCTCCCAGTTGGCGCAGGAGACCACGCCGAAGCGCAGGCCCGCGACGGCCGCGTCGGGTGCGGGAGCGGTGCGGGTGCGGGCGACGGGGGAGTCGGTGGGGCCCGCGGAGAAGCGGAACCAGTAGTCCGTGGCGGGTGCCAGGCCCCGCACGTCCGCCTTGACGGTGTGGTCGGAGGCGGCCGTCGCGGTGACGGACCCCTTGGCGACGAGGTGCGTGAAGGCCTTGTCCGTGGCGACGAACCAGCTCACCTCGGTGTCCGGGCCCGTTCCGGAGCCGGGTGCGGCCTCGGGCGTCGGCGTCACCCGGGTCCACAGCAGGACGCCGTCGGGCAGCGGATCGCCGGAGGCGACGCCGTGCAGGAAGGCGGGGGCCGGCTCGACGGCACCGGCGGGCAGTGCCGCGGCGAGCGGGGCGGCCAGGACGGCGCCGGCCGCCGCGGCCCTGACGACCGTACGGCGGCTCGGTGCTCGGGCGCCCGCGCGTTCGGCGGACGACGGGAGGGCGTTCTCGACGGTGTTCTGGGACGATCTGTGTCGACTGGTCACGGCCGATCAGGTTACTGATCGGTACGCGGGCGGGCGGGCGAACTCGCGAAAGTTCGCCCGCCCGTCGACCGGAGGTCACCGGGTCACTTGGTGACGCCCGCGTCCTTCAGCGCCTTCTGCCAGTCGGCGGCGGTGCCCGGGGTGTCGATGACCTTGTCGTTGACCTTGATGGTCGGGGTCGACTCGACGCCGTCGGCCGCGTCGAAGGACTTGCTCATCCGCATCGCCCAGGCGTCGTAGGTGCCCTTCTCCACGGCGTCCTGGAACTTCTTGTTGTTCTTCAGGGCGTCGACCGTGTCCGCCACCTTGATCAGGTAGTCGTCCTTGGCGAACTCGTCGGTCGACTCCTCCGGGTGGTACTTGGCGGAGTACAGGGCGGTCTTGTAGTCGACGAACGCCTCGGGGCTGACGTTCAGCGCGGCGCCGAGCGCGCTGAGCGCGTTCTTCGAGCCCTCGCCGCCCAGGTTGCCGTCGAGGAAGGTGCCGATGGTGAAGGAGAGCTTGTAGTCGCCGTCCTGCATGCCCTTGTTGACGGTCTCGCCGATGCTCTGCTCGAAGGAGGCGCAGGCCGGGCAGCGCGGGTCCTCGTAGAGGTGGACGACGTTGTCGGACTTGGCCTCGCCGACGACGACCGTGGTGCCGTCCTTGCCGGAGGTGTTGGCCGGGGCCACCACCTTGGCGTCGGCGGCCTTCTCCCACGCCGAGGGCTGGTTGCCCTGCACGACGGCGTAGCTGATGCCGCCGGCTATCGCCAGCACGCCGACGATGGAGGCGGCCACGACGGCCTGCCGCTTGACCTTGTCGCGCTTGGCCTGACGCTCGCGCTCCTGGCGCAGACGTTCACGGGCCGCCGTCTTCGCCGCCTGGCTGTTCCGCTTGCTCATGATGGTGATCTCTCCGGGGACGTGCACACGGGGGTGTGCGCGAGTGTGTACGGGGGGACTGCTGTGCTCGGTCGGGTCACACGAGGGCGACCGGGCACGGTGGTCCGCGCCGTCCCAGGGAGTGCGTGAGGATCCGCTCGCGGGCGCCGGTGGTGCGGCCGGTCCGGGGCACCGGGCGGGACGCCGCCGGGGCCCTGCGCACGCTCACGGCCGCGACGGCGAGCAGCAGCGGACGGAAGGTGGTCGCGGCCACCGCGCCCAGCAACTGGGCCAGCGCGCGCTCGCCGCGCCGCAGCCAGGCCGCCGCCAGCAGACCCACCCCGACGTGCGCGCCGAGCAGCAGCCAGGCGGTGGCGGGGTCGGCCTGGGCCAGCACGGACGCCACCCGGTCGGTCTCGGCGCCGGTCACCCGGGTCAGCGGGGCGGTCACACCTGCGTGGACGCCGGTGCCGTCGCCGCACAGCAGGTCGAAGCCGACGGAGCGCAGCGGGCCCGCGACGGGGCCGCCCGCCCGGCCGTAGCAGACGTGCTGGCCGGTGGTGAAGACCGTGTCGGCGGCCAGCTCCAGCGGGATCAGCAGGGCGGCGATCCGCCCGAAGCCGCGCTCGCGCCGCCCGGCCAGGGCGTACGCGAGCAGGAACACGGCGGCGGCGACCGCCGTCACCGTGGCCAGCGGCAGCGGCACCCCGGACAGCAGCACGTGCGACGCGGTGCTGAGGGTCACGACCAGTGCCGTGAACAGCGCCGCGCGTACGGCTCTGAATGGGGTTCCGGATATGTCCATAGCAGTAGAAGAGTCTGTCACGGAGTCCGGTAAGAGACTCCTAAAGGGTTCCTGTGAGAGTGCCGGCGATCACGCCGGTGAGCGCAGACCGGGAATCCGGCCGTTGCGGAACAGGTCGACGAAGATCTGGTGGTCGGCACGCGCGCGTGCGCCGTAGCGGTGCGCGAAGTCGGTCAGCAGGGGCGTGAAGCCCTCCTCGTCGGCCGCGATCGCCGCGTCGATGGCGCGCTCGGTGGAGAACGGCACCAGGGACTCCCCGGACTGGTCGTCGGCCGCCGCGTGCATGGTGGCCGTGGCCCGGCCCAGGTCGGCGACGACCTCGGCGATCTCCTCCGGGTCGTCGATGTCGTCCCAGTCCAGGTCGACGGCGTACGGCGAGACCTCGGCGACCAGCTGGCCGCAGCCGTCCAGCTCGGTCCAGCCCAGCCACGGGTCGGCGTGCGCCTGGAGGGCGCGCTGGGAGATCACCGTGCGGTGGCCCTCGTGCTGGAAGTAGTCCCGGATCGCCCGGTCGGTGACGTGCCGGGAGACCGCCGGGGTCTGGGCCTGCTTGATGTAGATCACAACGTCGTTCTCCAGGGCGTCGCTGTTGCCCTCCAGGAGGATGTTGTACGAGGGCAGGCCGGCCGACCCGATGCCGATGCCCCGGCGTCCCACCACGTCCTTCACGCGGTAGGAGTCCGGACGGGCCAGGGACGACTCGGGGAGCGTCTCCAGATAGCCGTCGAAGGCCGCGAGCACCTTGTAGCGGGTGGCGGCGTCCAGCTCGACGGAGCCGCCGCCGGGGGCGAAGCGGCGCTCGAAGTCACGGATCTCGGTCATCGAGTCCAGCAGCCCGAAGCGGGTCAGGGAGCGGGCCAGGCGCAGCGCGCCCAGCAGCGGCCCCTCCGCGGTGTCCAGGGTGAAGGGCGGCACCTCGTCGCTCTTGGCGCCGGTGGCCAGGGCGTGGATCCGCTCGCGGTAGGCGTCCGCGTACACCCGCACCAGCTCGGTGATCTGCTCGTCGCTGAACGCCTTCGCATACCCGATCAGGGCGACGGAGGCGGCGAAGCGCTCCAGGTCCCAGGTGAAGGGGCCGACATAGGCCTCGTCGAAGTCGTTGGCATTGAAGGTGAGCCGGCCGGTGGAGTCCATGTAGGTGCCGAAGTTCTCCGCGTGCAGGTCGCCG
Source organism: Streptomyces sp. SL06 (assembly GCF_058244745.1). Taxonomy (NCBI): domain Bacteria; kingdom Bacillati; phylum Actinomycetota; class Actinomycetes; order Kitasatosporales; family Streptomycetaceae; genus Streptomyces; species Streptomyces sp. SL06. The sequence goes on from NZ_JBSYOT010000002.1 coordinate 5,393,228, forward strand.
TGGATCCACACCCGGGAGGTCCGCTCGTCCAGGTAGGGGCCGCCGTGCCGCGCAGCGGACTCCCGGCCCGCGGTCAGGTCGTGGTAGAAGAGACACGCCGTGCCGCGGTAGAAGGCGAAGGCCGAGGCCGCCATCTTCCGGAACTTCACGCGGAACGCCGCCGGATCCGCGGCCAGCAGCCGGCCGAAGGCGGTGTCGAAGACGGCGAGGATCTCCTCGCCGCGGTGCTCCTCGTTGGGCTTCGGGACCGACATGCCTGGTGCCTCCTGGTGCGGATGGTGCCTGACGAGTGGAGCGGATCTCCACCCGGCCAACGTTCGGCGGGATGCGGGAGTGCCCGCGCCAGAAGGTACGCGCGGGAGGCCCCGAGGTGTCAGTGGCGAGGCATAGACTTCGACGCCGAACCCCCGGACTGACCGCAGCCCGTCGCCCAGAGTTCTCCCAGGAGGCCGCACGTGTCCAAGCCGCCGTTCACGCACCTGCACGTCCACACCCAGTACTCGCTGCTGGACGGCGCCGCGCGGCTGAAGGACATGTTCGACGCCTGCAATGAGATGGGCATGTCGCACATCGCCATGTCCGACCACGGCAATCTGCACGGGGCGTACGACTTCTTCCACTCCGCGAAGAAGGCCGGGGTCACCCCGATCATCGGGATCGAGGCGTATGTCGCCCCCGAGTCGCGCCGCAACAAGCGCAAGATCCAGTGGGGCCAGCCGCACCAGAAGCGGGACGACGTCTCCGGTTCGGGCGGTTACACCCACAAGACGATGTGGGCGGTGAACAAGACCGGCCTGCACAACCTCTTCCGCCTCTCCTCCGACGCGTACGCCGAGGGCTGGCTGCAGAAGTGGCCCCGGATGGACAAGGAGACCATCTCCCAGTGGTCCGAGGGGATCGTCGCCTCCACCGGCTGCCCCTCCGGCGAGGTGCAGACCCGGCTGCGCCTCGGCCACTTCGACGAGGCACTGAAGGCCGCCGCCGACTACCAGGACATCTTCGGCAAGGACCGCTACTTCCTGGAGCTGATGGACCACGGCATCGACATCGAGCACCGGGTCCGCGACGGCCTGCTGGAGATCGGCAGGAAGCTCGGCATCCCCCCGCTGGTCACCAACGACTCGCACTACACGTACGCGCACGAGGCGACCGCCCACGACGCCCTGCTGTGCATCCAGACCGGCAAGAACCTCTCCGACCCGGACCGCTTCCGCTTCGACGGCACCGGCTACTACCTGAAGTCGACGGACGAGATGTACGCCATCGACTCCTCCGACGCCTGGCAGGAGGGCTGCGCCAACACGCGCCTGGTGGCCGAGATGGTCGATGTCGACGGCATGTTCGAAAAGCGCGACCTCATGCCGAAGTTCGACATCCCCGAGGGCTTCACCGAGGTCACCTGGTTCCAGGAGGAGGTCCGCCGCGGCATGGCGCGCCGCTTCCCCGGCGGCGTCCCCGAGGACCGCCAGAAGCAGGCCGAGTACGAGATGGACGTCATCATCCAGATGGGGTTCCCGGGCTACTTCCTCGTGGTCGCCGACTTCATCATGTGGGCCAAGAACCAGGGCATCGCCGTCGGCCCCGGCCGAGGCTCCGCGGCCGGCTCGATCGTGGCGTACGCGATGGGCATCACCGACCTCGACCCGATCCCGCACGGCCTGATCTTCGAGCGGTTCCTCAACCCCGAGCGCGTCTCCATGCCCGACGTCGACATCGACTTCGACGAGCGCAGGCGCGTCGAGGTGATCAGGTACGTGACGGAGAAGTACGGCGCCGACAAGGTCGCCATGATCGGCACCTACGGCAAGATCAAGGCGAAGAACGCCATCAAGGACTCCGCGCGCGTGCTGGGCTACCCGTACGCCATGGGCGACCGGCTCACCAAGGCCATGCCCGCCAACGTCCTCGGCAAGGGCATCGACCTCAACGGCATCACGGACCCCACCCACCCCCGCTACGGCGAGGCCGGCGAGATCCGCTCGATGTACGAGAGCGAGCCGGACGTGAAGAAGGTCATCGACACCGCCAAGGGCGTCGAGGGCCTGGTCCGGCAGATGGGCGTGCACGCCGCCGGCGTGATCATGTCCAGCGAGCCCATCGTCGACCACGCCCCGATCTGGGTGCGGCACACCGACGGCGTCACCATCACGCAGTGGGACTACCCGCAGTGCGAGTCGCTCGGCCTGCTGAAGATGGACTTCCTCGGCCTGCGCAACCTGACGATCATGGACGACGCCGTCAAGATGGTGAAGTCCAACAAGGGCGTCGACCTCGACCTGCTGGCGCTGCCGCTGGACGATCCCACGACCTTCGAACTGCTCCAGCGCGGTGACACGCTCGGCGTCTTCCAGTTCGACGGCGGCCCGATGCGCTCCCTGCTGCGGCTGATGAAGCCCGACAACTTCGAAGACATCTCCGCCGTCTCCGCGCTCTACCGGCCCGGCCCCATGGGCATGGACTCGCACACCAACTACGCGCTGCGCAAGAACGGCCTCCAGGAGATCACGCCGATCCACAAGGAGCTGGAGGAGCCCCTCCAGGAGGTCCTCGCGGTCACCCACGGCCTGATCGTCTACCAGGAGCAGGTGCAGAAGGCCGCCCAGATCATCGCGGGCTACTCGCTCGGCGAGGCCGACATCCTGCGCCGCGTGATGGGCAAGAAGAAGCCCGACGAACTGGCGAAGAACTTCGTCCTCTTCCAGGAGGGCGCCCGCAAGAACGGCTACAGCGACGAGGCGATCCAGGCCCTGTGGGACGTGCTGGTCCCGTTCGCCGGCTACGCCTTCAACAAGGCGCACTCCGCCGCCTACGGACTGGTCTCGTACTGGACCGGATACCTGAAGGCCAACTACCCGGCCGAGTACATGGCGGCCCTGCTCACCTCGGTCAAGGACGACAAGGACAAGTCGGCCGTCTATCTGAACGAGTGCCGGCGCATGGGCATCAAGGTGCTGCCGCCCAACGTGAACGAGTCCATGTCGAACTTCGCCGCCCAGGGCGACGACGTGATCCTCTTCGGCCTGTCCGCCGTGCGCAATGTCGGCACCAACGTCGTCGAGTCGATCATCAGGTGCCGCAAGGCCAAGGGGAAGTACGCCTCCTTCCCCGACTACCTCGACAAGGTGGAGGCGGTCGTCTGCAACAAGCGGACGACGGAGTCGCTGATCAAGGCCGGCGCCTTCGACGAGCTGGGGCACACCCGCAAGGGCCTCACCGCGCAGTACGAGCCGATGATCGACAATGTGGTCGCGGTCAAGCGCAAGGAGGCCGAGGGCCAGTTCGACCTCTTCGGCGGCATGGGCGAGGAGCAGAACGACGAGCCCGGCTTCGGACTCAACGTCGTCTTCGGCGAGGACGAGTGGGACAAGACCTATCTGCTCGCCCAGGAGCGGGAGATGCTCGGTCTCTACGTCTCCGACCATCCGCTCTTCGGCCTGGAGCACGTGCTGTCCGACAAGGCCGACGCGGGCATCTCCCAGCTCACCGGCGGTGACTTCGGCGACGGCGCGGTCGTCACCATCGGCGGCATCATCTCGGGCCTCCAGCGCAAGATGACCAAGCAGGGCAACGCCTGGGCCATCGCCACCGTCGAGGACCTGGCCGGTTCCATCGAGTGCATGTTCTTCCCGGCGACCTACCAGCTGGTGTCCACCCAACTCGTCGAGGACGCCGTGGTGTTCGTCAAGGGACGCCTCGACAAGCGCGAGGACGTGCCACGCCTCGTCGCGATGGAACTGACGATTCCCGACCTGTCCAACGCGGGCACCAACGCGCCCGTGGTCCTCACCATCCCGGCCACCCGGATCACCCCGCCGATGGTCAGCCGCCTCGGCGAGATCCTCACGCACCACCGGGGCGACAGCGAGGTGCGGATCAGGCTTCAGGGCCCGACCAGGACGACGGTGCTGCGCCTGGACCGGCACCGGGTGAAGCCGGACCCGGCCCTGTTCGGCGATCTCAAGGTGCTGCTCGGACCGTCCTGCCTGGCGGGCTGAGCACCCGGGGGCGCAGGGGACGGAACGGACGAGGGCGCACCCGGTGCCGGGTGCGCCCTCGTGTCCGCGGGGGCCGCAACAGCCCGTTTCGCGGATGTCAGTTGTGGCCGAAGCGCTTCTGCCGCTTGCGGGGGGCCGAGTCGCCGGAGGCCAGCGGCGAGCCGTGCTGCTCGTCGCGGTCCATGACGGGCGAGTCGGCCGTCTGCTGGGCGCGCTCGGACTGCGGCTGCTTACGATCACGGTTGTTCTTGTTCTTGGCCATGGTGATCTACCTCCTGAGGGGGATCTGGGGACCAGGCCCGTGAATTCAGACTCACATAGCCCAACAAAGAACGCATATCGGGTAATTACCGTGTGTGACGGGGTTCGTCGGAGAGTGGGCCGCGCAAACGCCACGCCGAAGATCGAGTTCGGTCCGTTAACCTCCCCGTGGTCGGGCAGACTCGAAGGAAGCCCGAAGCAAACCTCCCGGAAAGAGGGTGGATCGCGTGGACCGCTGCATCGTCCTGGTGGACGCCGGGTATCTGCTGGGGGCCGCCGCGAGTCTGCTCGCCGGGGAGCCCTCACGCTCGCGCATCACCGTCGATCACGCCGCCCTCGTCCAGGGCCTGCGTGACCGCGCCGAATCCGACACACGGCAGCCCCTGCTGCGCATCTACTGGTTCGACGGCGCCCCCGACCGCGTCCCGCAGCCCGAGCACCGCCGGCTGCGCGTCATGCCCCGGGTCACCGTCCGGCTCGGCGCCCTCACGCGCAGTGACGGCCGCTGGGCGCAGAAGGGCGTGGACGCCGCCATGCACGCCGAACTGACCGAACTGGCCCGCAACCGCGCCTGCTCGGACGTCGTCCTGGTGACCGGCGACGGCGACCTGCTGCCCGGCATGATGGCCGCCAAGGAGCACGGCGTCGCCGTCCACCTGTGGGCCGTACAGGCCGCGGACGGCGACTACAACCAGTCCGAGGACCTCGTCGCCGAGGCCGACGAACGACGCGTCCTGGACCGTACGTGGATCACGAAGGCCGTACGCGCCAAGGAATACGGAGGGGTCTGCGCGCCACCGCCCGTGCCCCGCCCCGAGATCGCCGCGATCCTCTCCGCGCCGCTGCCCGAGTCCGCCCTCCCCGGCACCGAGCGGCCCGCCGAGGAACCGGAGCACCCCACCACCGCCGCCGGCGGGCGCAACGGCGCCGCCGAGCGCGTACCGCCCGCCAAGGGCGTCCCCACCCCCAAGGACCTCGCCGCCCTGCGCGCCCCCGGCGCCCAACCCGCCCCGCAGCCGCCGACCGCCACCCTGCGCTGGTCCTCCGACAAGGGCTGGGTGGACCGGTCCGCCGCCGAGCCGCCCGAGGCCGTCTCGATGCCCACGCTGGCCCAGCTGACCACGGCCGAGCAGCGCTGGGCCGACCGCGAGGAGGACATCACGACGGTCGGCGGCGACCCGTACGAGGTCGGGCAGGTCTTCGCGCGCCGCTGGCTGGAGCGCCTCGGCGACCAGGGCCACCTGCAGAAGCTCTCCGGGATGTACCCCCGCATCCCGCACCGCGTCGACGGCGAGCTGCTGCGCTACGCCGCCCGCTTCGGGCTGCTGGCCCACAAGGACGACCAGATCGACGAGCACGACCGGTACGCGATCCGGGCCGGGTTCTGGCGGGAGATCGACGTACGTACGGCGACCGAGCGCACCCCCGCGGCGGAGTGAGACCCCCGGCTGAAACGACACTTATGGGCGGACCCGGAAGCGGGGCGCAGCGACGGACCCCGTACTCTCGTCCCTTGTGAGTACGCGCGCGGCACAGGCACTTCGACCCGGTGGGGCCGTGGTGTGCGCGGTGCGCGGACTGACCAAGACCTATCCGGCGGTGCGCGGCAGGCGGGGCGTACCCGCGGTTCCCGAGGTGCGGGCCACCGACGACGTGACCCTGGAGATCCGCCGCGGTGAGATCTTCGGACTGCTCGGGCCGAACGGCGCCGGCAAGTCCACCCTCGTACGCCAGCTCACCGGGCTGATGCGCCCCGACCGCGGCGGCGTGGAGATCCTCGGGCACGACATCGTGCGCCACCCGGAGCGGGCCGCGCGGATCCTCGCCTACCTCGGGCAGCAGTCCAGCGCCCTGGACGAGCTGACCGTGTCGCTCGCCGCCGAGACCACCGGGCGGCTGCGCGGCCTCGAGGTGCACAGGGCGCGCGCCGAGCGGGACGCCGTCCTCGACGAACTGGGCCTGACCCCCCTCGCCGCCCGCCCGATCAAGAGGCTCTCCGGCGGACAGCGCCGGCTGGCCTGCTTCGCCTCCGCGCTGGTGGGGGAGCGCCCGCTGCTCGTCCTGGACGAACCGACCACCGGCATGGACCCGGTGGCCCGGCGCGCGGTGTGGGCCGCGGTCGACCGGCGGCGCGCCGAGCACGGCACCACCGTGCTGCTCGTCACCCACAACGTCATCGAGGCCGAGACCGTCCTCGACCGGGTCGCCGTCCTCGACCGGGGGCGCGTGATCGCCTGCGACACGCCCTCCGGACTCAAGGAGAAGGTCGCGGGCGAGGTCCGCGTCGACCTGGTGTGGCGCGAGAGCGCGCCGCTGAACGTCCCGGAGGTCGCCGCCCTGCGCGACCGCGCCGTCGAGTCCGGTCGCCGCTGGACGCTGCGGCTCGCCCCCGAGGAGGCCCGCGCGGTCGTCGCCACCGTCACCGGCGGTGCGGCCTTCGCCGCCCTGGACGACTTCACCCTCGCCACCCCCAGCCTGGAGGACGTGTACCTGGCGCTGGGCGGCGCCGCCCGGCAGGGGCTGGTGAGGGCTTGAGCACGCGCACGGTGAGCACACCGGCCGCCGCATCCGTACCCATCAGGGCGACCGCTTCGAACGACCCTAGCGAAGGGGAGCAGCGCGACGTGAGTCTCGTATCCGCCGATGTCCTGCCGGGTGGTGCCCTGGCTGTCGAGGAGGAGCAGGGTGCGGCCGAGCTGGGGCCGAGGGCGCGGCTGTGGCCCTCCCTGGTGGCCGTGTACCGGGCGCAGCTGTCCCGGGCACGGGTCGCGCGCATCCCGCTGCTGTTCGTGGCCACCTTCCAGTCGGTCGGCATCATGATCCTGATGCGCGGGGTCGTGGACGGCGGCGGCGAGGCGCAGGCCGTGGTCGCCGGGGCGTCGGTGCTCGTCGTGGCCTTCGTGGCGCTGAACCTGCTCGCCCAGTACTTCGGCCAGCTGCGCGCGAGCGGCGGCCTCGACCACTACGCGACGCTGCCGGTGCCGCCGGCCGCGGTGGTGCTGGGCGCGGCCGGCGCGTACGCCTCCTTCACCGTGCCCGGGACCGTCGTGACGGCGGTGTTCGGGTGCCTGCTGTTCGGGCTGCCGCTGACGCACCTGTGGGTGCTGGCGGCCGTGATCCCGCTGGCGGGCGCCGCGCTCTCCGGGCTGGGCGCGGCCCTGGGCCTGCTCGCCCCCCGGCCCGAGTTCGCCACGCTCCTCGGCCAGCTGGGCATGTCCGCCGCGCTGCTGCTGGGCGTGCTGCCGCCCGAGCGGATGCCGGGAGTGGTCCTGCTGGCCCGGGACCTGCTGCCCTCGACCTACGGCGTGGAGGCCTTCGCGCGCACGTTCGGGGACCATCCCGACTGGGCCTTCGTCCTCGGGGACCTCGCCGTGTGCGCCGCGGTCGGCGTGATCTCACTGGCCGTCGCCACCTGGGCGTACCGCCGGGCCGCCGTCCGGTGAGGCGCCGCACAGACAGGTTTGGCACGATGGCACAGTGACCGCGCCTCTGACTCCGCCACCGCCACCGAACGACCGCTCGCCGTACCAGGGCGGGCCGGTGCCGCCGCCCGCCGGTGCGCACGCGGTGGGCACCGTGTCCGGCACTCCGTACGACCACTACGGCGAACAGGACGGTCCCGGGATGTTGACCGAAGTGCGTCAGGCTGCCGTGACCGCCGTGGCGGTGGCGCTCTCCGGTGTGCTGCTGGGCCTGCTGTGGTGGCGGCTGGCCCCCAGCGTGCCGCTGGTCGGCGACGTGGTGGGCGACAATTGGACCGTCTACCTCAAGGACTCCGAGGGCGAGCAGGCGGTCGGTGTCGACGGCACCTTCACCCTCCTCGCGCTGGCGTTCGGGGTGGTCAGCGCGGTGCTGGTGTTCCTGCTGCGGCGACGCGGAGGCGTGCCCCTGGTGGTGGCGCTGGGCGTCGGCGGACTGCTCGGGTCACTGCTGGCGTGGCGGGTCGGAGTGTGGCTCGGCCCCACCCAGAACGTGATCGCGCACGCGCGGGACGTGGGCAAAGGGGTGACGTTCTCCGCCCCGCTGAAGCTGGGCGCCAAAGGGGCGCTGCTGGCGTGGTCGATCGCCGCGCTGGTGGTCCATCTGGGGCTGACGGGGCTGTTCGGGCCCCGGGACCCGGAGCCCGATCCGTGGCCGGCGCCGTACGGGGACAAATCCGCGTAGTTCCGGTGGCGGGCCGACTGGATCTGAAGGCACCGGCGGCCGGGCGGCGGCCCGTCGAGGGCTACGCGCGGCCGATCGGGGCGAGCACCGCGTCCGTGAGCCCGGCCAGGTCGCCGGGGGAGAGTTCGACCTCCAGACCGCGGCGGCCCGCCGAGACGCAGACCGTGGCGTGGTCCGACACCGACGCGTCCAGGACCGTCGGCAGCCTCTTGCGCTGGCCCAGCGGGGAGATGCCGCCGCGGACGTAGCCCGTGGTGCGCTCGGCCAGGACCGGGTCGGCCAGCACCGCGCGCTTGCCGCCGACCGCGGCCGCCAGTGCCTTCAGATCCAGCCGGCCCGCCACCGGCACCACCGCGACCGTCAGGGTGCCGTCGACGTTGGCCACCAGCGTCTTGAAGACCCGCTCGGGCGGGACACCCATCGCCTCGGCCGCCTCCTCGCCGTAGGACGGGTGGGCGGGATCGTGCTCGTACGCGTGCACCGTGTACGCGACTGCGGCCGCCGCAAGCGCCACGGTCGCGGGCGTCCCGCCGGGCTGCTGCCCACGCTGCTTCTTCTTCGCCATCAGGGCCGCCACCTCAGTTGAGACTCGTCGGGCCGCGCGTCAGGTCCGGGGACGGCACCGACGGCAGCGAACGGATGATGGCGGTCTCCGAGCGCAGGAGTCTGAGTTCGTCCCGGAGGCGGGAGGCGGTGTCCGGGGCCTGGAGCAGACGCTGCTTCGTCGGCGTGTCCAGCATCATCGCCGCGGCGACCAGGTAGGAGACCACGCCCGGTTCGTCCGGGAGTTCGGCGCCGGTCGCGAGCGACCGCTCGCGTGCCCCCGCAAGCCGCTTCTGGTACTGCCGGAAGGACCGCAGCACGCCCTCGGCCAGCGCGCCCGCCTCGTCGCCGGGTTCCTCGGCCAGCGGCTCCAGCTCGGCCGTCAGGAAGGGGCCCGAGGCGTCCACCGAGACCAGCCGCACCCGGGCCGTGCCGGTGGCCAGCACCTCGAAGGTGCCGTCGGCGCGCTCGCGGATCGTCGCCGCGTCCGCGATACAGCCCACCTTGTGGAACGCCTTGACCGGGTCGGGCCCGAAGCCGGCCGTCGGCCCGCGTTCCAGCGTGGCCGTCGGGTCGGGCAGGCCGGGGGCGCTCCGGGCCACCTCGTGGCCGTCGCGGATCGTCACGACGGCGAACCGGCGCGGTTCGTCCTCGGCGGTTTTCAGCAGCTCGCGCATCATGGCGCGATAGCGCTCCTCGAAGATGTTGAGCGGGAGCACCAGCCCCGGGAACAGAACGGTGTTCAGGGGGAAGAGGGGGAGCCGGACGGTGGTCACGACGCAGAAGCCTAATGGTCGCCGGGGCGGGCGCGTCCGCCGTGCCCACTGTCTGGATGGCCTGAACCCTTCGTGCCGCGCGCGGAGGCCGCCGCGGCACGGACCTCCGCGCGCACCTGGAGGAATCGGCCGAGCGGGTCGTCAAAGTCCCGGTCCCAGGGGAAGGACGTGACGTACGGGCCGGTCAGACGCAGTTGCTCCGCCGCGTCCCGGTGACGCTCCAGGCGTACGAGGACGTACACCAGCAGGTTCCGCAGCTCCGCCGCCCCCGGGTCGGCCGCCGGACGGGACGCCGAGAGGGCGATCGCGCGGTCGGCCGCCGTGTCCAGGCGGGCCCGGCGCGCGTGCGGTCCGGCCGGGTCGCCGCCGGGGCCGCTCGTGGTCAGGCAGATGTGGGCCGCCCGCAGCGGCAGCGCCCGTACGAGCGCGTCCTCGGGGGCGTCCTGTGCGGCGGTCTCGGCGAAGTCCAGGCACTCGCGGTGGGCGTCGGGCGAGGCGGCGGCCAGGTACTCCAGGGCCGCGACATGGCAGCCGAAGTGGTGCGGCGCGCGGCGTACCGCCTGCGCCCACAGCCGCGCGAACTCGGCGTGTCCGGCGCGTGCGCCCCGTGCCGTGTCCAGCGCGGTCCGCCACGGCACCGGGTCGGGTCCGGCGTCCTCGGCGGCGGCCGTGACCGCGGGCAGCGCCTGGCGCAGGAGTTCGGCGCGGGCCGGGGAGTCCCAGTGACGGCACACCGTCAGCCGGGCGGCGACCAGCAGGGCGTCGGGGTCGTCCGGGGCCGCGGCGCACCAGTCGTCCAGCCACTCGGCGCGTGAGCGGGCGAAGGCGGCGAGCCGGGTCGTCCAGCCGTCGCGGTGCTCCCACTCGCCGTGTTCGCGGGTACCGGCGAGCAGGGCGGCCACGGGGCCGTACTCCCCGCGGGCCGCCGCGACCAGGGCGGGGGCGAGGCGTTCGTCGGGGGCGTCGAGGAGCACGTCGTCGTCTTGGGCGAGCCGTGAGGCCCGGGAGCGGTTCCGGGCCGCCACCCGGAGGAACACGCGCAGCATGGCCAGTACGACGGCCGACCCTCCACGATGGTTGTGCGCCCTGGGCGGCGCTCTCCCTGGCCTCCACCACAGGGCTCGCGCGCTTGGTGGGGCCGGGGCTCCCCACCGTCCACGACTGCCGTCCGGTACCGGACGGGGGTCCCGGGCGCCGGGCGCCGCGGCCCCGGTCCCGGAGAGATGTCCCGCCCGGTGGGAATCGTGGTCCGGCGAGGCCGCGTCCTGCCGACCTCCCGCGAGTGGGATTCCGGGGCCCGCGGTCGGTCGCGGTGGGCGGGGGTGCCCGTGGTCGGTTGCGGTGGACCGGAACCCGGGTCGCCGGAGGGGCGGGAGCCCTGCTTGTCGCGGGGCTCCGGTCGGTCGCGGCCGGGTGGGGTCCGCTCGGGGTCAGTTGCGGCGGAGCAGGCGGGTGGCGCCTGCCGCGACCGTGGTGGCCAGGAACCAGCCCAGGAGGATGAAGGCCGCCGCCAGCCACTGCCAGCCGTCGTGGAGCTGCCAGAAGCCCGCCTGGCCCAGGTCGATGACCGGGAGCAGCAGGTCCAGGGCGAAGAGCGCGGGGTTCCAGTCCGGATGCTCGCCGTTTCGCAGCGGCGGCGGCTCGGCGCGGGCGAAGGCGAGCGAGCCGGCCGCCCACAGCACCGCCATCCACACCGCGGCCCGGCCCGGCCGGTAACCGTAGGCGACCGTCCAGTCCTGCGCGTATCCCACCAGCTTCGCGGCGACGGGCAGGCTCTCGCGGCGCCGCCGGTGCTTGGCGAGCAGCACCTCGCGGGCGTCCTCGTCCTCACCGCCGGCCCGCAGCACGGCGGCGAGCCGCTCGTACGGCTCGGGGTTGTACTCGGCGGTGGCGGCGACCACCCACCGCAGCCGCTTCTCCAGCGGGAACGGCCCCCGCGGCACCAGGTTCTCGTAGGCGAAGCCGCCCATGTGCAGCCGGCCGGGCCCCGGCCAACTGTCGGCCCGGTCCATCAGATTGACGACCCGCGCCCCCGACAGCACCACCCGCCCGCGCGCCGGCCGATCGCCGAGGAAGCGCAGCTCGGGCGTCTGCACCCGGCGCAGCGACAGCTCCTGTTCGTCGGTGAGGGTGAACCGCGCGTGTTCGAGGTCGACCGCGTCGCCGAACCGCCCGTCGTCCAGCCGTATCCCGCCCTCGCACTCGAACCGCCTGATCCGCGTCCCCCGCGCGGGCGTGGTGCCCCGCAGCAGCGGGCTGCCAAGCCCCGCCGGCGTCATGTACAGCGTGCGCTCCACCGTCAGCTGCGGGGCGTTCAGCGCGTGCCGGGTGTACGGGTTCAGCAGCCGGGCGCCGCGCAGGCTCAGCGAGACGCCGACCTGGGCGCTGCGCAGACTCACCTCGCCGTACGACTCCAGCATCTCGGCCTGGAGGTCCTGCCCGACGGTCATCCCGTCCGCCGCGATGGAACGGCCGCTTCGGTCCCGGTGCACGATCGCCTGGTTGAGCAGCAGGTCGGTGCCTATCTGCGCGTCGGTGAGCCGGATCCCGCCGCGGAACCGGCAGCGCGGCAGGTGCAGGTCGCCCTCGGTCTGCAACCGGGCCGCCTCCAGCCGCGGTATCGAGCAGTCCACCAGCCGCACGGTCGTGAAACGGGCCTCCGGCAGCAGGACCTCCCGCTCGAAACGGCAGCCCCGCAGCTCCACATAGGGCACCACCGTGCCGCCCGCGAGATCCATCGTGCCGCGGATCCGCACCCCGACGAGCTGCAACGACGACACGCGTCCCGCGAGGGCGGGCGGACCGTCGAGAAGCAGCCAGCACACGATCCGGGCCCGCACGGTCCGCTCCGGGCCCCAGGGGTGCCCGCCGTGCGGATCGTCGGCGAGCGCGTCGCCGCTGCTCAGGTCGTACACACTGCCGTTGCGGAAGGCCTGCCACATGCCGGCCTCGGCGGCGGTCAGGTCGTCCGGCGGCTCTCCGTCACGGCGGCCGGCCCCCTCGGTCACGGTGCTTCACTTCCTCCCCGACTACTCGTCGGTCGCTCACGCTTCGTACAACCGTTCATGCCCACTGAGTGACGCGTTGAACACTCAAAGTGAGCAAAAACCGGCTGAGTTCACTGTGCGTGGCCGCGGCCCGGCGTGTTCCGTATCAGCCATTGATACGTGCGGACCGCGCCCGACGCGGGTCTGAGAGAATTGGATCGTGATCTCCCGAATCGATCTGCGCGGCGACGCCCTCCCCGAGGGTCCCGCCCTGCGTGACCTGCTGCCCCGAGCCGACTTCGACGTCTCGGCCGCCCTGGAGAAGGTGCGGCCGCTCTGCGAGGCCGTGCATCATCGTGGCGACGCGGCGCTGATCGACTTCGCCAAGCGGTTCGACGGGGTCGCGATCGAGCAGGTGCGGGTCCCGGCCGAAGCCCTCACGCGCGCGCTGGAGGGGCTCGACCCGGCCGTGCGCGCCGCCCTGGAGGAGTCCGTCCGCCGCGCCCGTCTGGTCCACCGGGAGCAGCGCCGCACGACCCGCACCACCCAGGTGGTGCCCGGCGGCTCGGTCACCGAGAAGTGGGTGCCGGTCGAGCGCGTCGGTCTCTACGCGCCCGGCGGACGCTCGGTCTACCCCTCCTCCGTGATCATGAACGCGGTGCCCGCGCAGGAGGCCGGGGTCGGGTCGGTCGCGCTCGCCTCGCCCGCGCAGGCCGAGTTCGACGGCCTGCCGCACCCGACGATCCTCGCCGCGTGCGCGCTGCTCGGCGTCGACGAGGTGTACGCGGCCGGTGGCGCCACCGCCGTCGCCATGTTCGCGTACGGCACCGAGTCCTGCCCGCCCGTCAACATGGTCACCGGCCCCGGCAACATCTGGGTCGCCGCCGCCAAGCGCTACTTCACCGGAAGGATCGGCATCGACGCCGAGGCCGGTCCCACCGAGATCGCGGTCCTCGCCGACGCCACCGCCGACCCGGTGCACGTCGCCTCCGACCTGATCAGCCAGGCCGAGCACGACCCGCTGGCGGCGGCCGTCCTGGTCACCGACTCCGCGGACCTCGCGGACGCGGTCGAGAAGGAACTCGGGCCCCAGGTCGAGGCCACCAAGCACGTCGACGAACGGATCGCGCCGGCCCTCAAGGGCAGGCAGTCCGCGATCGTGCTCGTCGACGGCATCGACGAGGGGCTGCGCGTGGTGGACGCCTACGGCGCCGAGCACCTGGAGATCCAGACCGCCGACGCGGCGGCCGTCGCCGACCGGGTGCGCAACGCCGGCGCGATCTTCGTCGGCCCCTGGGCGCCGGTCTCGCTCGGCGACTACGCGGCCGGCTCCAACCACGTCCTGCCCACCGGCGGCTGCGCCTGCCACTCCTCGGGCCTGTCCGTGCAGTCCTTCCTGCGCGGCATCCACATCGTCGACTACACGCGCGACGCGCTCGCCGAGGTCGCGCACCACGTGGTGACGCTGGCGGAGGCGGAGGACCTGCCCGCGCACGGCGCGGCGGTCAAGGCCCGGTTCGACTGGAAGGTTCCCGAAGGCAAGTGACCGGCATCGACGATCTCCCCGTACGGGACGAGCTGCGCGGCAAGTCCCCCTACGGCGCGCCCCAACTCGACGTGCCCGTACGGCTGAACACCAACGAGAACCCCTACCCGCTGCCCGCGGCGCTGGTCGAGCGGATCGCCGAGCGGGTGCGCGAGGCCGCCCGCGACCTCAACCGCTACCCGGACCGGGACGCGGTCGAGCTGCGCACCAGGCTGGCCGAGTACCTCACCGACACCTCCGGTCACGAGGTCGGCGTCGCCAACGTGTGGGCGGCCAACGGCTCCAACGAGGTCATCCAGCAACTGCTGCAGACCTTCGGCGGGCCGGGCCGCACCGCGATCGGCTTCGAACCGTCGTACTCGATGCACGCCCTCATCGCGCGCGGCACCGGCACCGGCTGGATCTCCGGGCCGCGCCACGAGGACTTCACCATCGACGTGCCCGCCGCCGTGCGGGCCCTCGCCGAGCACCGCCCGGACGTCGTCTTCATCACCACCCCCAACAACCCCACCGGCAACGCGGTTCCGGCCGAGACAGTCCTCGCCCTCTACGCGGCGGCGCAGGCCGCGAAGCCCTCGATGGTCGTCGTGGACGAGGCCTACATCGAATTCAGCCACGGCGCCTCGCTGCTGCCGCTGCTGGCCGGCCGGCCCCATCTGGTCGTCTCCCGCACGATGTCCAAGGCGTTCGGTGCGGCCGGCCTGCGCCTGGGCTACCTCGCCGCGCACCCGGCCGTCGTCGACGCCGTGCAGCTGGTACGGCTGCCGTACCACCTGTCGGCCGTCACCCAGGCGACCGCGCTGGCCGCCCTGGAGCACACGGACACGCTGCTGAAGTACGTCGAGCAACTGAAGACCGAGCGGGACCGGCTGGTCGCCGAACTGCGTGCCATCGGCTACGAGGTGACCGAGTCCGACGCGAACTTCGTCCAGTTCGGACGGTTCGCGGACGCGCACGCCACCTGGCGGAAGATCCTCGACCGGGGCGTCCTGGTCCGGGACAACGGCGTACCGGGATGGCTGCGGGTGACCGCCGGCACCCCGCAGGAGAACGACGCGTTCCTCGACGCGGTACGTGAAGTCAAGAAGGAGCAGAACACATGAGCCGCGTGGGACGCGTGGAGCGTACGACCAAGGAGACCTCGGTCCTCGTCGAGATCGACCTCGACGGCACCGGCAAGACCGACATCGCCACCGGCGTCGGCTTCTACGACCACATGCTCGACCAGCTCGGCCGGCACGGCCTGTTCGACCTCACCGTGAAGACCGAGGGCGACCTGCACATCGACTCCCACCACACCATCGAGGACACCGCCCTCGCGCTGGGAGCCGCCTTCAAGCAGGCCCTCGGCGACAAGGTGGGCGTCTACCGCTTTGGCAACTGCACGGTCCCCCTCGACGAGTCCCTCGCCCAGGTCACCGTCGACCTGTCCGGCCGCCCCTACCTCGTGCACACAGAGCCCGAGCGGATGGCGCCGATGATCGGCGAGTACGACACCACGATGACCCGGCACATCCTGGAGTCCTTCGTCGCCCAGGCACAGATCGCGCTGCACGTGCACGTGCCCTACGGGCGCAACGCGCACCACATCGTGGAGTGCCAGTTCAAGGCGCTGGCCCGTGCGCTGCGGTACGCGTCCGAGCGCGACCCGCGCGCGGCCGGCATCCTGCCTTCCACGAAGGGCGCGCTGTAACCCATGAACGGTTCTTCCACCGCGCTGATCGTCGTCGGCCTCTTCTTCCTCGGCGGCGTCATCTCCTTCGTCAAGCAGAAGATGCCCAGGGGCCTCATCGTGCTGCTCTCCATCGGCGCCGCCATGTGCCTGCTCACGGGTGTGCTGAGGCTGGAGGTCTGGAATTGACCTCCGCCGCCAAGCGGGTCGTCGTCTTCGACTACGGCTTCGGCAACGTCCGCTCCGCCGAGCGCGCCCTCGCGCGCGCGGGAGCCGATGTCGAGATCACCCGTGACTACGACACGGCCATGAACGCCGACGGGCTGCTGGTCCCGGGCGTCGGCGCCTTCGCCGCCTGCATGGAGGGCCTGCGGGCCGCCCGCGGCGACTGGGTCGTCGACCGCCGGCTGGCGGGCGGGCGCCCGGTCATGGGCATCTGCGTGGGCATGCAGATCCTGTTCGCGCGCGGCATCGAGCACGGTGTCCAGGCCGAGGGCCTGGACCAGTGGCCCGGCACGGTCGGGCCGCTCAAGGCCGATGTCGTGCCCCACATGGGCTGGAACACGGTCGAGGCACCGGCCGACTCCCAGCTCTTCGCCGGCCTGGACGCGGACGCCCGCTTCTACTTCGTGCACTCCTACGCCGTCCACGAGTGGGCCCAGGAGACGCACAACCCGCTGATCGCCGCCCCCAGGGTCACCTGGTCCACGCACGGCGAATCCTTCGTGGCGGCCGTGGAGAACGGCGCCCTGTGGGCCACGCAGTTCCACCCCGAGAAGTCCGGCGACGCCGGAGCCCAGCTCCTCACCAACTGGATCGAGACCCTGTAGAGATGAGCACGCTCGAACTCCTCCCCGCCGTCGACGTCCGCGACGGCCGGGCCGTCCGTCTCGTGCACGGCGAGTCCGGCACCGAGACCTCCTACGGCTCCCCGCTGGAGGCGGCCCTCGCCTGGCAGCGCTCCGGCGCCGAGTGGCTGCACCTCGTCGACCTGGACGCAGCGTTCGGCACCGGGGACAACCGCGGGCTGATCGCCGAGGTCGCGCGGGCCATGGACATCAAGGTGGAGCTGTCCGGCGGCATCCGCGACGACGACACCCTCGCCGCCGCGCTCGCCACCGGCTGCACACGCGTGAACCTGGGCACGGCCGCCCTGGAGACCCCCGAGTGGGTCGCCCGGATCATCGCCGAGCACGGCGACAGGATCGCGGTCGGCCTGGACGTACGCGGCACCACGCTCCGGGGCCGCGGCTGGACCCGGGACGGCGGCGACCTCTACGAGACGCTGGCGCGCCTCGACAAGGAGGGCTGCGCCCGGTATGTCGTCACCGACATCGCCAAGGACGGCACCCTCCAGGGCCCCAACCTGGAACTCCTGACGAACGTCTGCGCGGCCACCGAGCGCCCGGTCGTGGCCTCGGGCGGTGTCTCCTCCCTGGACGACCTCCGCGCGATCGCCGGCCTCGTCCCGGCCGGTGTCGAGGGCGCCATCGTCGGGAAGGCCCTGTACGCGAAGGCGTTCACCCTGGAAGAAGCCTTGGAGGCTGTGGCGTCATGACATCCGAAGCCGTACGGCGCGTGCAGAGTGGAAGTCCCTGGGAAGAGTCCTTCGGTTTCGCACGGGCCGTGGCGGCGGGTGATCTCGTGATCGTGGCGGGCACCACCGCCTTCAAGGGCGACCTGCTGTACGGCGACGGAGACCCGTACGAACAGACCCGGGTGGCCTTCGGCACCGCCGTCGAGGCGATCGGCGAGTTCGGTCTCGGCATCGGGTCCGTGGTCAGGACCCGGGTGTATCTGGCCCATGCGCGGGATGTCGACGAGGTGGGCCGCGCCCACAAGGAGCTGTTCGACTCCGTGCGCCCGGTCACGACCCTGCTGGTCGTGGGGGGCTTCATGGACTCGCGGGTCCTGGTGTCGGTGGAGCTGGAAGCGTTCGCAGGACAGTGAGAAGCAGTAGAGGAGCCGTGGATTCATGACCCTGGCGGTCCGAGTCATCCCCTGCCTGGACGTGGACAACGGCCGGGTCGTCAAGGGCGTCAACTTCCAGAACCTGCGCGACGCGGGCGACCCCGTCGAGATGGCCAAGGTGTACGACACCGAGGGCGCCGACGAGCTGACGTTCCTGGACATCACCGCCTCGTCGGGCAACCGCGAGACGACCTACGACGTGGTGCGCCGCACCGCCGAGCAGGTGTTCATCCCGCTGACCGTCGGCGGTGGGGTGCGCACCGCCGAGGATGTCGACAAGCTGCTGCGGGCCGGTGCGGACAAGGTGGGCGTCAATACGGCGGCCATCGCCCGTCCCGAGCTGATCCGCGAGATCGCCGAGCGGTTCGGCCGCCAGGTCCTCGTCCTGTCGGTCGACGCCCGCCGCACCGGGGCGGGCACCTTCGAGGTGACCACCCACGGCGGCCGGCGCGGTACCGGCATCGACGCGGTGGAGTGGGCGCACCGCGCCGCCGAGCTGGGCGCGGGCGAGATCCTGCTGAACTCGATGGACGCGGACGGCACCAAGGACGGCTACGACCTGGAGATGATCGCGGCGGTCCGCAAGCACGTGTCCGTCCCGGTGATCGCCTCCGGCGGCGCCGGCCGCCT
The DNA here is from genome assembly GCF_058244745.1 of Streptomyces sp. SL06. NCBI lineage: Bacteria > Bacillati > Actinomycetota > Actinomycetes > Kitasatosporales > Streptomycetaceae > Streptomyces > Streptomyces sp. SL06. The sequence goes on from NZ_JBSYOT010000002.1 coordinate 5,411,773, forward strand.
CGCCGACTTCCCGCCCGCCGTCGCCGCGGGCGCGGACGCGGTCCTGGCGGCGTCCGTCTTCCACTTCGGCGACCTGCGCATCGGCGAGGTCAAGTCCACGCTGCGGGAGGCGGGGCATCCCGTCAGGTAGCACCCCGGAAAAGCGAAGGGAAAGTTGCGCAACGAATATTGTGCAACTTTCCCTTCGTAATCTACGGTGAGGGCATGCCGAGTCGTGAGAACCGCCCCATCACCGACGTGGGCACCCTGAAGGCCCTGGCGCACCCCCTGCGCATGCAGCTCTACCGCGCGCTGTGCATCACCCGCACGGCGACCGCCTCGCAGCTCGCCGAACAGGTCGACGAGGCCGTCTCCCTGGTCAGCTACCACCTGCGCAAACTGGCCGAGCACGGTCTTGTCGAGCAGGCCGAGCCGCAGAGCGCCGACGGCCGGGAGCGGTGGTGGCAGCCCGCCTCCGACGGGGTGAGCATCCGCGACAAGGACTTCAGGGACGCCCCCGAGAAGGCCGCCGCCCACCTCGCGGCCACCCGGCTCTTCCACGAACAGCGCGCCGACATGTACCGCCGCTACCTCGACGAACGCCCCACCTGGGGACCCGAGTGGAACTCCGCCGCCCCCGACAACGAGTCCCTGCTGCGGCTGAACCCCGCCGAACTGGCCGAACTCGGCGCGGAGTTGCTCGCCCTGGCCAGGAAGTACGACGAGCTGGGCCGGGCCGCCGAAGCCGCCGGCGACACCGAAGGGCGCGAGAACGTGGCGCTGCACGTGTACGGATTCCCCTTCCGTGTCTGAGGGGACCACGTCCGTGCCCGACGCACTCATACCCCGGGCAGCCCCCACCGCCCCGCCGGCCCACCGCGACGCCAACGTTCTGCGCTGGCTCTCCGCCTACACCGCCTCCATGCTCGGGGACAGTGTCTTCTTCCTCGCGCTGTCCTGGGCCGCCGTGCGTGGCGGCAGCCCCGCCGAGGCCGGGGTCGTCACCGCCGTGAGCGCGCTGCCCCGGGCGCTGCTCATGCTCGGCGGGGGAGTGGTCGCCGACCGGCTGGGACCGCGGAAGGTCGTCATCGGCAGCGACGCCGTACGCTGCGTCACGGTCCTGGCGGTCGCCGCGGTGCTCTTCGCGGCCGACCCCGGACTGTGGCTCCTCGCCCTGCTCGCGTTCGTCTTCGGCACCGTCGACGCCCTCTTCCTGCCCGCCGTCGGGGCGCTCCCGGCGCGGATCACCGGCAAGGACCAGCTCGCCCGCGTCCAGGGCATGCGCGGCCTCGCGGTCCGCTTCGCCGCCGTCGTGGGCGCCCCGCTGGGCGGGCTCGGCGTGGCGGTCGGCGGTTCGGCCGCCGCCTTCGCGCTGGCCGGAGTGCTGATCGCGGTGTCGGTGCCGCTGCTGGTCTCCGTACGCATGCGCGAGCTGCCGCCCGACGGCACCGGCACCGGCACCGGGGCCGCCCGGGACGCCACCGCCTGGCGCGACCTGCGGGCCGGGCTGCGCCACATCCGCCGGCACCGCGTCCTCGGCCCGCTGATGGTGGCCATCGCGCTCGGCGACCTCGGCTTCGTCGGCCCCCTGAACATCGGCCTGACCCTGCTCGCGGACGAGCGCGGCTGGGGCGCCTCCGGCATGGGCTGGGTCCTCGCGGGATTCGGCACGGGTGCCGGAGCCGCCGCCCTGCTGCTGACCGTACGCGGACGCCTGCCGCGTGCCGGATGGGTCGCCGCCGGCGCCGTCGTCCCCGGCGCGGGCGCGATCGGCGCCCTGGCGCAGGCGCCCGGCCTCGCCGCCGCCGTCGGCATCGCGGTGGCCGTCGGACTGCTCACGGGGCTCAGCGGCGCCATGTGCGCCGCCCTGCTGCAAACCCAGTCCGACCCCGCCTGCCTGGGACGCGTCACCGCGGTCAGCGGCCTCGTCAGCCTCGGCATCGCCCCGCTCAGCATGCCGCTGACCGCCGCCGCCATCGGCGTCTGGGGCACCGGCCCGGTCTTCGCCGTCAGCGCCGCGGTCTGCGGGCTCGGCGGGGTCGTCGCCCTGTGCGCGCCCGGCGTACGGCGGGCCGAACTGCCGGGGTAGGCGCCCGGCCCCGCCCCGGCCGCCCGGCCTCAGATCCCGAGCTGCTTCGTCTCCCGCAGCTTGGCGATCGCGTCCTCCTCGCCCGCCAGCTCCACCCTCGCGGCGCCCTGCCGGCCGAACGCGAACAGCAGCAGCTCGGACGGCTCGCCGGTCGCGGTCACCACCGGCGTACCCCGGTGGGCGACCGTCGTCTGGCCGTTCGGGCGGCGCAGCACCAGACCCGTCGGGATGCCGCGGCCCATCAGCCGGGCGGCGCGCTCCAGACGGGACCACAGGGCGTCCTGGAAGACCGGGTCCAGCTCGCGGGGCGACCAGTCGGGCTGGGCACGGCGGACGTCCTCGGCGTGGACGTAGAACTCCACCGTGTTCGCCGCCTCGTCGACCTGCTTGAGCTGGAAGGGCGAGAACCGCGGCGGCCCGGTGCGGATCAGCTGGAGCAGCTCCTCGTACGGCTTCGCGCCGTACTCCTCCATCACCCGGTCCAGCCGGGACGCCAGCGGCCTGATCAGGGTGCCGCCTGCGGCGTCCGGCCGGCGCTCGCGCACCACCACGTGCGCGGCGAGATCACGGGTCCGCCAGCCCTCGCAGAGGGTGGGTGCCTCCGGTCCCGCCGTTTCCAACAGGTCCGCGAGCAGAAGTCGTTCACGCTTGGCGAAAGTCGACATGCAGTCAGCTTACGGCGGCCGGCCGGGTCCGCCCAATGGACAGTGCCGGGCCGGGCCCGAACCGCGCGGCACAATGGGCGCATGACCAGCAGCTCCCCCCGGCCGTCCGGCCCGCTCGCCCCGGAGATCGCCGCCCGCCTCAAGCGCAGCGCCGACGGCCTCCTGCCCGCCATCGCCCAGCAGTACGACACCGGGGAGGTGCTGATGCTCGGCTGGATGGACGACGAGGCCCTGCACCGCACGCTGACGACGGGACGCTGCACCTACTGGTCGCGCAGCCGCCGGGAGTACTGGGTCAAGGGCGACACCTCCGGGCACTTCCAGTGGGTGAAGTCCGTCGCCCTGGACTGCGACGCCGACACCGTCCTGGTCAAGGTCGACCAGATCGGCGCCGCCTGCCACACCGGCGCCCGCACCTGCTTCGACGCCGACGTGCTCCTCACCGACGGCGCGGGAGCCGACGCGCCCGCCGCGGGTCAGTAGGGTCTGCCGCCATGGACGTCATGGACCTCGACACCTTCCGCAAACTCGCCGCCGACCGCCGGGTGATCCCGGTGAGCCGCAAGCTCCTCGCCGACGGCGACACCCCGGTCGCCCTGTACCGCAAGCTCGCGGCCGAGCGCCCCGGCACCTTCCTGCTGGAGTCCGCGGACGGGGGCACCTCCCAGGCGTTCAGCACCGGGGGAGGCCGATCCTGGTCCCGGTACTCCTTCGTCGGCGTGCGCAGCGCCGCCACGCTCACCGAACGGGACGGCAGGGCCCATTGGCAGGGCACCCCGCCCGTCGGCGTCCCCACCGAGGGCGACCCGCTCGCCGCCCTGCGCGCCACCGTCGAGGCCCTGCACACCCCCCGCGACCTCGCCCACGACCTGGGCCTGCCGCCCTTCACCGGCGGCATGGTCGGCTATCTCGGCTACGACATCGTGCGCCGCCTGGAGAAGGTGGGACCCGGCGAGCGGGACGACCTGAAGCTCCCCGAGCTGACCATGCTGCTCACCAGCGACCTCGCCGTGATGGACCACTGGGAGGGCTCGGTCCTGCTGATCGCCAACGCGATCAACCACAACGACCTGGAGACCGGCGTCGACGAGGCCTACGCCGACGCGGTCGCCCGCCTGGACGCCATGGAGGCCGACCTCGCGCGCGCGGTCGCCCAGCCCCCGGCCGCGCTGCCGCCCTCCGAGCTGCCCGAGTACACCGCGCGGTGGGGCGGCCCCGACTTCCGGGCGGCCGTCGAGGACGTCAAGGAGCGCATCCGCGCGGGCGAGGCCTTCCAGGTCGTGCCCTCGCAGCGGTTCGAGACACCGTGCACGGCGAGCGCCCTCGACGTGTACCGGGTGCTGCGGGCCACCAACCCCTCCCCGTACATGTACCTGCTGCGCCTCGACGGCTTCGACATCGTCGGATCGTCGCCCGAGGCCCTGGTCAAGGTCGAGGACGGGCGCGCCATGGTGCACCCCATCGCCGGCACCCGGCCCCGCGGCGCCACCCCGCGGGAGGACCAGGCCCTCGCCGACGAACTGCTGGCCGACCCCAAGGAGCGCGCCGAGCACCTGATGCTGGTCGACCTCGGCCGCAACGACCTCGGACGCGTCTGCGAACCCGGCTCCGTCGAGGTCGTCGACTTCATGTCCGTCGAGCGGTACTCGCACGTCATGCACATCGTCTCGACGGTCACCGGCCGGGTCGCCCGGGGCCGCACCGCCTTCGACGTCCTCACCTCCTGCTTCCCGGCCGGCACCCTCTCCGGCGCCCCCAAGCCGCGCGCCCTGCAGATCATCGACGAACTCGAACCCTCCCGGCGCGGCCTGTACGGCGGCTGCGTCGGCTACCTCGACTTCGCGGGCGACTCCGACACCGCCATCGCCATCCGCACGGCAGTGCTGCGCGACGGCACGGCCCATGTGCAGGCGGGCGCCGGCGTCGTCGCCGACTCCGACCCGGTCGCCGAGGACATCGAGTGCCGCAACAAGGCGGCGGCGGTGCTGCGGGCCGTGCACACAGCCAACCGGCTGGGGCAATAGGGCGGACCGCCGGGGCGGTGGGGCGATTCTCACGTCGGCCAATCCGAACCCCGGGTGACGGTTCGCCCGGGGTTCGGGTGATAGTGGAGTACGTGACAGCCGTTCCTCACCCCCGCATCCCCGCCGCAGGACCCGCCGGGTCCGGCCGCCGGAGCCTCGCCGTCGCCCTGGTGTGCGGCGCGCTCGGCGCCGCCGTCGCCCTGCTCGCCACCCGGCAGGAGTGGGCGGAGGGCACCGCGAAGGTGGCCGGCGGCGCGTTCCCGCTGACCGTCAGTGGCAGCGACGTCACCGGCGTACCCGCGGCGCTCGCCATAGTGGGCCTCGCCGCGCTCGTCGCCGTGTTCGCCGTCCGCCGCGCCGGACGGTTCGCCGTGGCCGCCCTGCTCGCGCTGAGCGGCGCGGGCACCGTCGCCGCCGCGCTGGCCGGCGCCTCCGACAGCTCCGCGCTGGACGACCAGGCCGCCAAGGCAGCCGGCGACACCTCGGCCACCGTGAACGCCCTCTCCCACACCGCCTGGCCGTACGTCGCGGCGGCGGGCGGCGCCCTGCTCCTGCTGGCCGGGCTGCTCGCCCTGCGCTACGGGCGGCTGTGGCCCGCGATGTCCGGCCGCTACGAACGCGGCGGCGCCCCGCGCCGCCGGCCGAAGCCCGTCGATCCGGACCGCCCCGAGGACCTCTGGAAGGCCATCGACCGCGGCGAGGACCCCACCAGCGCCTGACCCGCGGGTTCGCCCGTACGCGCGCGGGGCGCCCCGCCCACGCGACACGCGCGCCCCGGGCCGTCCGGCCGCCGCCCCGCGCGCGTGGGGAGCACCCCCGCTCACGGCGCGTGCGCCCGTGCGGGACAATGGGTGCGAGCGTCCTGCTCAGACACGGCACACAGCAACGAGGAGCAAGCAATGGCGGGCAGCAGCCACGGTCACACCCCGGCCGCCTGGACCGGTGTCATCATCTCCTTCATCGGTTTCTGCATCGCGGGCATGTTCATGGTGGCGGCCCGGCCGCTGGGCTTCTGGGCCGGCATGGCGGTCGTGCTCCTCGGCGGTGTCGTGGGCTACATCATGCGGATGATGGGCCTCGGCCAGCCGAAGCAGAACCACCCCGTGCACGAGGTCACCGGCGACCACGCGTCGGCCGGCGCCAAGGGCTGACCGGGTACGGCGGTCACGCAGCCTCCCGGGGGGCGGAGCGGCACGAAGGTGCTCGGGCCGCCCCTCACGTGCGCGCGCGGACCGGCGGGGGCAGAATGCCCAGCGTGGACGCCGAGACCGGGAAGCCGATTCCGACCCCGACCAGGACCGCGACGCGGGGCGCGCCCGCCCGCCTGGCCGTCCCGGCCGGAGTGCTCGCGGCCGTCGCCGGCGCCTTCGCGTACGTGGGGAGCGTGGACCCCAACGAACCCGGCCACTACCCCGTCTGCCCCCTGCTGCGTCTCACCGGACTGCACTGCCCCGGATGCGGCGGCCTGCGCAGCGCCCACGCCTTCGCGCACGGGGACGTGCTGACCGCGCTGCACGCCAACGCGCCCGCCGTGCTCGGCTATCTGGGCTTCGCCGTGCTGTGGACCGTCTGGGTGATCCGTACCGTCCGGGGACGGCCGACGAGGGTCGACCTCGGACCGGTCCACCTGTGGACGGCGGGGGCGTTGCTGCTGGCCTTCACGGTGGTCCGGAACCTGCCGTTCGGCGGCTGGCTCCTGCCCTGACCGCCCGGCGGACGGCCGCTTCGAGGGGCGTTTGGGTGGTGGGACCTGCGGCGGCCGGATGCGGGTCCGGTGCCCCGCTGCGGATACCATCGCAGTGACCACAGGTTTCGCCGTCTGAAAGGGGGCCGCTCGCGTGAGTGTGCTCGACGAGATCATCGACGGAGTCCGTGCCGACCTCGCGGAGCGGCAGGCGCGCGTCAGCCTCGACGAGCTGAAGGAGCGCGCGGCCAAGGCACGACCCGCCAAGGACGGGGTGTCCGCGCTGCGCGGCGAAGGCGTCAAGGTCATCTGCGAGGTCAAGCGCTCCAGCCCCTCCAAGGGCGCGCTGGCGGCCATCGCCGACCCGGCCGGACTCGCCGCGGACTACGAGGCGGGCGGTGCCGCCGTCATCTCCGTCCTCACCGAGGAGCGCCGCTTCGGCGGCTCGCTGGCCGACCTGGACTCGGTGCGCGCGCGGGTGGACATCCCCGTGCTGCGCAAGGACTTCGTCGTCACCTCGTACCAGCTGTGGGAGGCCCGCGCGCACGGCGCCGACCTCGTGCTGCTGATCGTCGCGGCACTCGACCAGCCGGCGCTGGAGTCGCTGACCGAGCGCGCCGAGTCCATCGGACTCACCCCCCTGGTCGAGGTGCACGACGAGGACGAGGTCGAGCGCGCGGTGGACGCGGGCGCCAAGGTCATCGGTGTCAACGCGCGCAATCTGAAGACCCTGGAGGTGGACCGCGGCACCTTCGAGCGGGTCGCCCCGGAGATCCCGGCCGGCATCGTCAAGGTCGCCGAGTCCGGCGTCCGCGGCCCGCACGACCTCATCGCCTACGCCAACGAGGGCGCCGACGCCGTCCTGGTCGGCGAGTCCCTGGTCACCGGCCGCGACCCGAAGACCGCCGTCTCCGACCTGGTGGCGGCAGGCGAACACCCCGCACTGCGGCACGGCCGGGGCTGACCTCCCGGTAGGCTGACCCCCGATGACGCTCACCATGACCCCCGTGGACCGGTACGCCCGCCTCGCGCGCGGCTGCCGCCCCCGAGGCTGCCGCGCCCCGGCCCGCCGGGTCCACGGCCGCCGGGTGAGGTATGTCATCGGCGACGAACCGGGCCAGGTGAACGGCAGGCGATGGCGACGCGCCCTTCAGGGGCGCGGGGAACGGCGCGACCGGCCCTCCACGGCCGGCGGCCGACAACGAGTCCTCGCCCCCACGGCGATGAGCCATAACCGGACACTCACCGTGAGGTACACGCATGCCCAGCACCTTCTTCATCCCCGACCCGGACGGGCAAGTCCCCTCCGCCGAGGGCTACTTCGGCGCCTTCGGGGGCAAATTCATCCCGGAGGCCCTGGTCGCGGCCGTCGACGAGGTCGCCGTCGAGTACGACAAGGCCAAGTCCGACCCTGAGTTCGCCCGGGAACTCGACGACCTGCTCGTCCACTACACCGGCCGCCCGTCGCCCCTCACCGAGGTCCCCCGCTTCGCCGAGCAGGCCGGCGGGGCCCGTGTCTTCCTCAAGCGCGAGGACCTGAACCACACCGGCTCCCACAAGATCAACAACGTGCTGGGCCAGGCCCTGCTCACCAGGCGCATGGGCAAGACCCGGGTGATCGCCGAGACCGGTGCCGGCCAGCACGGCGTGGCGACCGCGACGGCCTGCGCCCTGTTCGGCCTCGACTGCACCATCTACATGGGCGAGATCGACACCCGGCGCCAGGCCCTGAACGTGGCCCGCATGCGCATGCTGGGCGCCGAGGTCATCGCCGTGAAGTCCGGCAGCCGCACGCTGAAGGACGCCATCAACGAGGCCTTCCGCGACTGGGTCGCCAACGTCGACCGCACCCACTACCTGTTCGGCACCGTCGCGGGACCCCACCCCTTCCCGGCGATGGTCCGCGACTTCCACCGCGTGATCGGCGTCGAGGCCCGCCGCCAGCTCCTGGAGCAGGCCGGACGCCTCCCCGACGCCGCGATCGCCTGCGTCGGCGGCGGCTCCAACGCCATCGGCCTCTTCCACGCCTTCATCCCCGACGCGGACGTCCGCCTCATCGGGTGCGAGCCCGCCGGACACGGCATCGAGACCGGCGAGCACGCGGCCACCCTCACCGCGGGCGAGCCCGGCATCCTGCACGGCTCCCGGTCCTACGTCCTCCAGGACGACGAGGGCCAGATCACCGAGCCGTACTCCATCTCGGCCGGCCTGGACTACCCGGGCATCGGCCCGGAGCACGCCCACCTCAAGGAGTCCGGCCGCGGCGAGTACCGCGCGGTCACCGACGACGCCGCCATGCGGGCCCTGCGCCTGCTGTCGCGCTCCGAGGGCATCATCCCGGCCATCGAGTCCGCCCACGCGCTGGCCGGCGCCCTGGAGGTCGGCAGAGAACTGGGCGAGGACGGGCTGATCGTGGTCAATCTGTCCGGCCGCGGCGACAAGGACATGGACACCGCCGCCCGCTACTTCGGGCTGTACGACACCGACGCCGAGGTCGCCGCCGACGAGGCCGGCCCCGCGGAGATCGAGGGGGACGCCAAGTGAGCGGGAACGTGCACCTGCTGGACGAGACCCTCGCCGCGGCGAAGTCCGAGGGCCGCGCCGCCCTGATCGCCTACCTCCCGGCCGGATTCCCGAGCGTGACCGGCGGCATCGAGGCGATGAAGGCCGTGTTCGACGGCGGCGCCAACGTCATCGAGGTGGGCCTGCCGCACAGCGACCCCGTCCTGGACGGCCCGGTCATCCAGACCGCCGACGACATCGCCCTGCGCGGCGGCGTGCGGATCGCCGACGTGATGCGCACGGTCCGCGAGGTGCACGCGGCCAGCGGCAAGCCGGTCCTCGTCATGACGTACTGGAACCCCGTCGACCGCTACGGCGTCGAGCGCTTCACCGCCGAACTGGCCGAGGCGGGCGGCGCCGGGTGCATCCTGCCCGACCTGCCCGTCCAGGAGTCGGCGCTGTGGCGGGAGCACGCCGACAAGCAGGGGCTCGCCACGGTCTTCGTGGTCGCGCCCAGCAGCCGGGACGCGCGGCTCGCCGAGATCACCGCGGCCGGCAGCGGCTTCGTCTACGCCGCCTCCCTCATGGGTGTCACCGGCACCCGCGAGTCGGTCGGCGCGCAGGCCGAGGACCTGGTGCGGCGCACCCGCGCCACCACCGACACCCCGGTCTGCGTCGGGCTCGGCGTCTCCAACGCCGCGCAGGCCGCCGAGGTGGCCGGCTTCGCCGACGGCGTGATCGTCGGCTCGGCCTTCGTCAAGCGCATGCTGGACGCCCCCGACGACGCGGCCGGCCTGGCGGGCGTCCGCGCGCTCGCCGCCGACCTCGCGAAGGGCGTGCGCGGACGGGCGTAGGATCCCGCGCGACGACGGGTAAGTCATACGGGTCCCTCGTACGGGTGGACCTGGGACCGGGGAGGCGCGCTGCGCCTCCCCGGTTCGTTCTGCGGGGTGTGAGCGAGAAGAACCGAGAGGGAAAGCGCACCGCCCGGGAGAAGCTGGCGGCGGAGCGCGACAGGCAGAGGTCCAGGGACAAGCGTCGGCGCGCGCTGATCGTCGGCGCGAGCGTGGTCTGCGTCCTGGGGCTCGCGGCGGTGATCGGCGTGGTCGCCGCGAACGCGGGCAAGGACGACGGCAGCGAGTCGGCGGGCCCGGTCGTGGCGCCCTCGGGCGCCCAGGGCAAGGACGCCCTCGCGATCCCGGCCGGCGAGGAGAGCGCCGGGTCGACGCTCACCATCTGGGAGGACTTCCGCTGCCCGGCCTGCAAGGCCTTCGAGCTGGCGTACCGCGACACGATCCACCAGCTCACCGACGCCGGACAGCTCAAGACCGAGTACCACCTGGCCACCATCATCGACGGCAACATGGGCGGCACCGGCTCCCGCAAGGCCGCCAACGCCGCGGCCTGCGCCCAGGACGCCGGCAAGTTCGTCCCGTACCACGACGTGCTCTACGACAACCAGCCGGCCGAGACCGACGACGCCTTCGCCGACGAGAACAAGCTGCTGGAACTGGCGCGCAAGGTCGACGGCCTGGACTCGACCCTGTTCCAGGAGTGCCTGAAGAACGGCAAGCACAACAGCTGGGTGGAGAAGTCCAACAAGGCCTTCCAGAGCGGCGGCTTCAGCGGCACGCCGACCGTCCTGCTGGACGGAAAGAACATCTACCAGGACCGCTCCATGACACCGGAGAAGCTGAAGCAGCTGGTGCAGGATGCCAACAAGTAGCGCGGCGGCGGTGGGGCGCGCGCGGGCGGCTCGTTCCGTCCGCTCGTTACGGACCCGTAGCCGGGCCACTCGCCGCGTGTCCCGTCCGACACGGTAGCGTCGACCCTGCCATGGAACTTGCCTTCATTCCCAGCCCGTCGCGCGGGGTGCTGCACCTCGGCCCCATCCCGCTGCGCGGCTACGCGTTCTGCATCATCATCGGCGTCTTCGTTGCCGTCTGGCTCGGCAACAAGCGCTGGATCGCCCGGGGCGGGCGGCCCGGCACGGTGGCCGACATCGCGGTCTGGGCCGTTCCGTTCGGCCTGGTCGGCGGCCGGCTCTACCACGTGATCACGGACTACCAGCTGTACTTCAGCGAGGGCCGTGACTGGGTCGACGCCTTCAAGGTCTGGCAGGGCGGCCTCGGCATCTGGGGCGCGATCGCCCTCGGCGCGCTGGGCGCCTGGATCGGCGCCCGGCGCCGGGGCATCCCGATGCCCGTGTACGCCGACGCCGTCGCCCCCGGCATCGCCCTCGCCCAGGCCATCGGCCGCTGGGGCAACTGGTTCAACCAGGAGCTGTACGGCCGGGCCACCGACCTGCCATGGGCCGTGAAGATCACCTCGACGACCGACGGACGCGAGCCGGGCACGTACCACCCGACCTTCCTGTACGAGTCGCTGTGGTGCATCGGCGTCGCCCTGCTCGTGATCTGGGCCGACCGCCGCTTCAGGCTGGGGCACGGGCGGGCGTTCGCGCTGTATGTCGCCGCGTACTGCACGGGCCGGTTCTGGATCGAGTACATGCGCGTCGACGACGCCCACCACATCCTGGGCCTGCGGCTGAACAACTGGACCGCGCTCGTCGTGTTCCTGCTCGCCGTGGTGTACATGGTGCTCTCGGCACGGATGCGGCCGGGCCGGGAGACCGTGATCGAACCGGGCGAGCAGTCCCCGGACGGCGAGCCCGCGGACGGCGCGAAGCCGGACGCGGACGCCGAGTCCACGGACCCCGGGGACACCAAGGACGCCGGGGACGGCAAGGACCCCGAGGACACCAAGGACGCGACGGACGCCGGGGACGGTGCCGTGGCGGACGTGAAGGACGGCGCCGACTCCGCCAGCAAGGGCTGACCGGCCCGCCGTACGTCGGCGGGCCGGGGCCGTGCGTCAGGACAGCGCGGGCCGCCGGGCCAGCGACAGGGTGCGCCGGGCCGTCGCCACCACCGCCGCGTCGACGAACCGGCCGTCCGGCAGCGCCTGCGCGCCCGGCTGCGTGGTGGCCGCCTTGACGATCGTCTCGGCCTCCGCCAGCTCCCGCTCGGTGGGCAGATACGCCCGCTCGATGACCGGCAGCTGCCGGGGATGGATCGCGGCCCGGCCGAGGAAACCCAGGGCACGGCCGTGGGCGCAGGACGCGGCCAGGCCCTCCAGGTCCCGGGTGTCCGGATGCACCGACTGGGACGGCGGCGCCAGGCCCGCCGCCCGCGCCGCCACCACCACGCGCGAGCGCGGCCAGTCCAGGCCGGCGTCCCCGCGTACGCCCAGGTCGGCCCGGAGGTCCGCCTCGCCCAGGGCGATGCCGCGCAGCGAGGGATGGGCGGTGGCGATCCGGTACGCCCGCTCCACACCCAGGGCCGTTTCCAGCAGCGCGTACAGCGGCGGCCCGCCGGTGGCCGCCGCGACGCCGGTGATCTGCTCGGGGCACGTCACCTTGGGCAGCCGCAGCCCGGACAGTCCCGGCAGCGCGGCCAGCGCCGCCAGGTCCGCCGCGGCGAGCGGGCCGTCCAGGGCGTTGACGCGGACGTGCACCGGCACCGGATGCCGCTCGGTGAGCAGCTCGGCGGTGGCCGCGCGGGCGTACTCCTTGCGGTCCGGGGCGACCGCGTCCTCCAGGTCGACCACCACGGCGTCGGCCCCGGCGGCCAGCGCCCCGGCGACCACCGAGGGCCGGTCCCCGGGGGCGTACAGCCAGGTCAGCGGGGGCGCGCTCATACGACGCCCTCCTCACGCAGCTCCTTCACGTCCGCCGGGGTGAGCCCGAGCCCGGTCAGCACCTCCTCGGTGTCCGCGCCGTGCGGACGGCCCGCCCAGCGGATCGCGCCCGGGGTGGCGGAGAGCCGGAACAGGACGTTCTGCATGCGCAGCGGGCCCAGCTCGGGGTCGTCGACGGTGGTGACGGTGTCGAGGGCCCGGTACTGCGGGTCGGTCATCACGTCCCGCACGTCCTGGATCGGCGCGACCGCCGCCTCGGCCCGCTCGAAGGCGGCGAGTACGTCGGCGCGGGTGTGCCGGGCGATCCAGTCGCCGACCGCCGCGTCCAGCACGTCGGCGTGCCCGGCCCGGTCGGCGCCCGTGGCGAACCAGGGCTCGTCGACCAGCTCGGGCCGGCCCACCAGGCGCATCACGCGCTCGGCGACCGACTGGGCCGAGGTGGAGACGGCGACCCAGTCGCCGTCGGCGGTGCGGTAGGTGTTGCGCGGGGCGTTGTTCTGGGAGCGGTTGCCGGTGCGCGGCTGGACGTGGCCGAGCTGGTCGTACCAGGTGGGCTGCGGGCCGAGGACGGTCAGGATGGGCTCGATGATCGCCATGTCGACGACCTGGCCCTCGCCGGTGCGCTCGCGGGCGGCCAGCGCCGTCATCACGGCGTACGCCGTCGCCAGCGCGGCGATCGAGTCGGCGAGGCCGAACGGCGGCAGGGTCGGGGGCCCCTCGGGCTCACCGGTCATCGCGGCGAATCCGCTCATGGCCTCGGCCAGCGTGCCGAAGCCGGGGCGGCGCGCGTACGGGCCGGTCTGGCCGAAGCCGGTGACCCGGGTGAGGACCAGGCGGGGGTTGACGGCGGACAGCTCGTCCCAGCCCAGGTCCCACTTCTCCAGGGTGCCCGGACGGAAGTTCTCGACGACGATGTCCGCGGTCGCGGCGAGGCGGAGCAGGGTGGCGCGGCCGGCCGGTTTCGACAGGTCCAGGGTGATCGTGCGCTTGTTGCGGCCCAGCAGCTTCCACCACAGGCCCACGCCGTCCTTCGAGGGGCCGTGGCCCCGGGAGGGGTCGGGCCGGGTGGGGTGCTCGACCTTGATCACCTCGGCGCCGAAGTCGCCGAGCATGGTGGCGGCCAGCGGACCCGCGAAGAGGGTGGCGAGGTCGAGGACGCGCAGGCCGGTCAGTGGGGCGGGCGTCACGGCGGGTTGGGACATGGGCGGGTGGCTTCCCTGTGGGTGAGGTGGGCGAGGGTGTCGAAGCCGGTGCCGTCGAAGTCGCCGACCGTGCTGGCCAGGCGGTTCTTCAGCGGGGCCGTCCAGTGCTCGGGCAGCGCGGCGGGGGAGCCGGCGAGCAGTCCGGCGACGCTGCCGGCGGTGGCGCCGTTGGAGTCGGTGTCCCAGCCTCCGGAGACGGCGCGGGAGACCGAGCCGGTGAAGTCGCCGTCCGCGTGGGTGAGGGCGGCGGCGATCAGGGCCGCGTTGGGGACGGCGTGCACCCAGTGCAGGGCGGGGGAGTGGACGGCGTGCAGCTCGTCCACGACCGTGTCGAAGTCGGTGTGGGCACGGGCGAGCCCCACGGCCTGCCGGACGGCCCGCGCCAGCCGGGAGGCGGGCGGTACGACCGCGAGACCGGCCCGGAGACAGGCGTGGACGTCGTGGGCGCCGGTGGCGGCGGTGGCGATGACGGCCGCCGCGAACATGGCCGCGTAGACGCCGTTGGCGGTGTGGGTGAGGGTGGCGTCGCGGTGGGCCTGCTCCGCCGCGGCGGCCGGGTCCCCGGGGTTGGTCCAGCCGTGCGCGTCGGCGCGGATCAGGGCGCCGATCCACTCCCGGAAGGGGTTGCGGTGGCGGGCGGTGAGCGGGGGTTCGAGGCCGGTCAGGAGATTGCGGTAGGCGACGCGTTCGGCGGTGAAGGTGCGGCCGGCCGGGAGGTCGTCGAGCCAGACGCGGGCCACGTCTGCGGTGGTGAAGGCCCGGCCGTGGCGTCGCAGGAGCAGGAGGTTGAGCAGGGGGTAGTCGAGGTCGTCGTCCTCCGGCATGCCGTCGATGTTCTCGGCCAGTGAGGTGGCCGCGGAGCGGCGGTTCCAGGGGTACGCGGCGCCGAGGTCCCGGGGGAGGCCGCGGGCGGTGAAGTACCTGGTCGGAGGCCAGTTGCCGGTGGCTCGGGCGAGGCGGCGGATGCCGGTGAGGGGGAGCTTCTCGACGGGTTTGCCGAGCAGGCAGCCCACGGCCCGGCCCAGCCAGGCGGCTTCCAGACGGGCGTGGGACGTGCCCGCGTGCGGCGCCGGTGGTGACGCCGGCCACTGCGGGCACAGACGCCGGATGCTCTCCAGGTCCGTCGGTTCCGTGTCCGCCGAGGGGACCGGCAGCCCGGCCAGTTCGTCCAGCAGGTCGTCGGCCAGGAGGCGCAGGTGGGGGGAGGCCGGTTCCGGGGAGGCGCCGGACCGCTCGGGGGCCTCGCGGCCGCCCGCCGCCCGCCAGCGGGCCGCGATCGCCGACGCATCGCGGCCGTCCTGGGCCGCCTGGCGCAGCTCGTGCCCGATCAGGTCCTCGGGCTGGACCCAGGTCAGCCGGAGCATCCCGGGCCCCCGATCGCCGTGAACGCCCGCTCGTGGGCGCGGCGCCGCCGCACGTCGCGCTCGAAGACCTCCCGCGCGACCCCGGCGAGCGTGGCCGCCGGCTGCCACAGGTCCAGGCGGCTCGCCTCCGCGACCGCCTTGGCCCAGTGCTCCGGCACCGGTGAGCCCAGCGCCCCGGCCAGCGCGCCCGCCATCGTGGCGATGGAGTCGCAGTCGCGGCCGTAGTTGACCGCGCCGAGGACCGCGTGGCGGAAGTCGCCGCCGGAGACGAGCAGCATGCCGAGGGCGACGGGCAGTTCCTCGATCGAGTGCAGCCGGGACGGACGGCGGGCGGCCAGCGAGGGCGCCCGGTAGTCGGGGCCCACCGTGTCGTAAGGGGCGACCGCCTCCCGCAGCGGTGCGAGCGCCGACTCGAAGTCCGAGTACCGCGAGGCGACTTCGCAGACCGCCTCGATCGCCGCCCGGGTGCCGTCCTTGGCCAGCGACAGACAGGCCGCCACCACCGACTGCGGTGTCGCCCCCGGCACGCACGCCGCGGCCACCGCCGCCGCGAGGACACCGGCCGCCTCCCGGCCGTACGACGACTGGTGGGCGCCCGCGATGTCCAGGGCCTCGGCGTACGCGGCGGCGGGGTGGGCCGCGTTGACCAGGCCGACCGGGGCCGTGTACATCGCGGCACCGCAGTTGACGATGTTGCCGGTGCCCGCCTCGCGGGGGTCCACGTGGCCGTAGTGGATCCTGGCCACCAGCCACTTCTCCGCCAGGAAGATCCGCTGGAGCGGCAGCGCCTCGGCCTCCAGCTCGGGGATCCAGCGCGGGTGCGTGATCAGGTCGGGGACCAGGTGCTCGGCGACCGCGTAGGCGTCGAGGTGGTCGCGGACCGTGTCGTAGACCCGTACCAGCGCGTGGGTCATCAAGGTGTCGTCGGTGACGTGGCCGTCGCCCTTGTGGTACGGCGCGACGGGGCGGGCGGTGCGCCAGGCGTCGCCGTTCCAGGGGCCGACGATGCCGTGGATCCGGCCGCCGTGGCGTTCGAGGATCTGCTCGGGGGAGTAGCCCTCGACCGGGCCGCCGAGCGCGTCGCCGACGGCCGCGCCGACGAGGGCCCCGGTGACGCGCTCCTCCAGGCTCGCCTCGGCGTGTTTTGCGGTGGTCGTGGATGTCATGCGGGGTGTGGCCCTTCTGCTCGGGCTGGGCGGGACGGTTGCGCGGCGTGCAGGAGGCCGGCGAGTTCGACCAGGTCGGTGCCGGCGAGCCGGGGCAGTACGCAGCCGGGGAGGGTGCGGCAGGCGTCCCGCCAGGGCGCGGGGATCGACGCGCCGCCGCCCAGCGCTCCGGTGAGGGCGCCGGCCAGGGCGGGGGCGGAGTCCGCGACCCTGGACAGACAGGCCGCCGCGGGTACCGCCTCCGCGATGCGGCCGCGAGCCGCGGTGGCCAGGGCGAGGGCCACCGGGACGGTCTCGGCGGCGGCGACGCCGTAGCTGTAGACGTGGTCGACGATCCGGTGTTCCAGCAGGGGGACCAGGGCGAAGGCGCCGTCGGCGGACGCGGCGAGGGCGAGTGCCTGGCGGGCGTTGCGGCCGATCTCCGTGGCCTCGGGCAGCTCTGCGAGCGCGGCCGTCACACAGGCGTCCACGTCCGCGCCGGCGAGGGCGACCGCCAGCGCCGCCGCCATCCCCCGGGCGCCGTGCACACCGTCGCCGTCCTGGGTGTAGCGGGCGTCGAACTCGGCGAGGTCGGCGGCGAGCCGCGGTTCCGCGGGGTGGGCGACGGCGAGGACGCAGGCCCGCACGCAGGCCGCGTCGTCGAAGTAGTGCGGGTTGTCGTGGCCGGTGGCGGGCGGGCGCAGGCCGGTGGCGAGGTTGCCGAGTCCGGCCCGTACCGAGATGCGGGCGCGCAGCGGCAGCACCGCCGACTCGGTCTCCGGGGCGCGTTCCGTCGCCGCGGCCACCTCACGGGCGACGGCGTTCCAGCTCAGGTCGATCGCGGCCCGTATCCGGCGGTCCCGGCCCAGGTCCCCGAGCGCGCTGTCGTCGCCGGCCCGCAGCACCGCCTCCGCCGCGAACACCGCCCACTCGGCGTCGTCCGACGGGCCGAGGCACAGCGGTTCGGGGGGCTGGTTCAGGGCGAGGGGTACGGGGAGGGTGGTGGTCGCGTTCTGCTCGGCGAAGGTGTCCAGCTCGCGGGTGAGCCGACGCGTCCACTCCGGCATCCGCGCGGCCCGGTGCCGAGCGGCCGGCCAGCCGGCGGCGTCCCCGACGGCCAGACCGAGCAGGAGCCCCTCGACCCGCTCGGAGCCCGGCGCGGGCTGCTCCGACGTGTCGGGCATCTCGACGTACGCCGTGGTCGCCGGCCCCTCACCGGCGGAGAGAGGCCCGGTCACGACCCCACCCCCACGACCTCACCACCCGGCACGGGCCCCTCCCGCGTCGCACCGCTCCACCCCACGACGACCGCGCCCCGCCGTGCGGCGTCTTCGGGCGCGGTGAGCGGGGTGTGGCCGGGCGGGGGTTCGGCGGCTCGGTGGGTCAGGAGGTCGGCGACCCTCAGTACGTGGTGGCCGGCCATCGTCGGCAGGCAGGTGCCGCGGGCGGGGCCGATCGCGGCGGCCCAGTCGGCCGGGATGGCGTGGACGCCGCGGGTCGCCCCGGCGAGGGCGCCGGCCACCGCGGCCGTGGTGTCGGCGTCGCGGCCCATGTTGACGGCCGTCAGCACGGCGCCCGCGAAGTCGCCGTCCGCGGCCGCGTACGCGCCGAAGGCGAGGGCGACCGCCTCCGGGGCCAGGTCGGTCCAGGGGTAACCGCCGATGACCACCGCGGCGCGGACGGCACGTTCGCCGCGGTGGGCCGCCGTCATCGCGCGGCGCATGCAGCGGGCGGTCCAGGAGTCCTCCGGGACGACGGCCAGGGCGGAGGCCACGACCGCGACGGGCGGTGCCCCGGCCATCGCCGCCGCGACGCCCGCCGCCACCGCCTGGCCGCCGTAGATGCCCTCGCCGTCGTGGCTGACCGAGCCGTCGATCGCCACCAGCCGGGCCGCCTCGGCGGGGCGGCCGGCCGCGAACACGCCGTAGGGCGCGGCCCGCATGGCCAGGCCGTCGCTCCAGGCGTGCCGGTGCTGGGCGGAGATGGGGGCGGCCAGCCCACGGCGCAGGTTCTCCAGGGTGCCGCGTTCGCTGAAGCCCGCGCCCCGGAACGGGCCCTCCTCCCGGTCCGCGATCCACTCGTGCCAGGCCGTCTCCACATGGGCCGGGGTGAGCGCGGAGCCGTGCCGGGCCAGCAGCAGGCCCGAGAAGATCGCGTACTCGGTGTCGTCGGTCCCGGCCGGCTGCTCGGCCACGTACCCCGTGATCCGGCCCCAGCGGGCGCGGATCTCGGAGGGCTTCATGTTCTCGGCCGGCGCCCCGAGGGCGTCTCCGACGGCCAGTCCGAGCAGCGCGCCCCGGGCCCGTTCGCGCGGTCCGACGGCGCCCTCGGACGCGGGGACCGGGGGAATGCAGGCGGTGGATGCCATGCGGCCTCTCCTCTCCCTTTGCGCATCTGTCCCCGGTGCGGCGCGCACCGCAGCCTCACGGGGCCCAGCGTCACCCGGTCGACCGCTGTACGGACGAGGTCGCGGACCGGCGAGAAGGGGTGAAACCGCAGGTAAGCCCAGCCTTTCCTTGCTGGCGAGGCGGAAATGACCGGCGTAGATTTGGTGTTGTAAAAAAGTAGAACGAGTCCAAACTAGACCCCCCGGGGGGAGTTCCCATGGCCGCCATCGAGACCGGGGCGCCACTGCACGAGGCGCACCGCGACAACCACACCCACCGCGACGTGAACGGCGGCTGGCTGCGCCCCGCCGTCTTCGGCGCGATGGACGGCCTGGTCTCCAACCTCGCCCTGATGACCGGTGTCGCGGGCGGTGCCGTCGGCCAGCAGACCGTCGTGCTGAGCGGCCTGGCGGGTCTGGCCGCCGGCGCCTTCTCCATGGCCGCGGGCGAGTACACCTCCGTCGCCTCGCAGCGCGAGCTGGTCGAGGCCGAGCTGGCCGTGGAGCGCCGCGAGCTGCGCAAGCACCCGGCGGGCGAGGAGGCCGAGCTGGCCGCGCTCTACGAGGCCCGGGGCGTGGAAGGGAGCCTCGCGCGCGAGGTGGCCCGCCAGCTGTCCCGCGACCCCGAGCGGGCCCTGGAGATACACGCCCGCGAGGAGCTGGGCGTCAACCCGGCCGACCTGCCCTCGCCGCTGGTCGCGGCCGGTTCGTCGTTCGGGTCCTTCGCGCTGGGGGCCATGCTGCCCGTCCTGCCGTTCCTGCTCGGCGCCACCGCCCTGTGGCCCGCGGTGCTGCTCGCGCTGACCGGCCTGTTCCTGTGCGGTGCGGTGGTGGCCAAGGTGACCGCCCGGAGCTGGTGGTACAGCGGTCTGCGGCAGCTCGCCCTCGGTGGCGCGGCGGCCGGTGTGACGTACCTCCTGGGCAGTTTGTTCGGATCCGCCGTAGGATAGGTCGGCTCCAGCCTGTGCGCCGGACCGCACAAGTGCCTGTTACTTCCTGGTTTCGAGTGTGTGAGCATCGGGCATGAGCCGTAAGCGCCGCGGGCAATGTCGCCTGCCTCGCATCCGCGGAGTCGGCGACGAGGCTTCCTCCGCCCTTCAGGGCCGACGGACATCGATCTGTCCGTTTCGGTTCTCCATAGCTTTCACCGCCGGGCGCGGCACCCCACCGCGACCCCCTCGGTGTCCGCATGCTGGAACGGACTGTCCCGGTTCCCGAGAACCGCTTCATCATGTAATCTGCACGAAATTTTTCAGCCACGCAGAGGGCCAACGTCGTCCCTCGGCACTTGTACATGCCAGATGACGACGACGGGAGAGCCGATGCGTACGCCGCGCCAGCCGTCCCAGCATTCCGTGGATGGCCGGAACTGGTCCTTCATGGATGCTCGCCCTGCTGCGCAGGGTATGTACGACCCCCGCAACGAGCACGACGCCTGCGGCGTCGGTTTCGTCGCCACTCTGACCGGCGAGGCGTCCCACACCCTGGTCGACCAGGCCCTCACCGTGCTGCGCAATCTGGAGCACCGCGGCGCCACCGGCTCCGAGCCCGACTCGGGCGACGGCGCGGGCATCCTCTCCCAGGTGCCGGACGCCTTCTTCCGCGAGGTGGCCGGATTCGAACTGCCCGAGGCCGGCTCCTACGCCGTCGGCATCGCCTTCCTGCCGGTGGACGGCACCGAGGGCGCCGTCTCACGGATCGAGACGATCGCGGCCGAGGAGGGCCTCACCGTCCTCGGCTGGCGCGAGGTCCCGGTCGCCCCGCAACTGCTGGGCGCCACCGCCCGCTCCACGATGCCGGTCTTCCGCCAGCTCTTCGTGTCGGACGGCGTCTCGCAGGGCATCGCCCTCGACCGCAGAGCCTTCGCGCTGCGCAAGCGCGCCGAGCGCGAGGCCGGTGTCTACTTCCCGTCGCTGTCCGCCCGGACCATCGTCCACAAGGGCATGCTGACCACCGGCCAGCTGGAGCCCTTCTTCCCGGACCTGTCCGACCGCCGCTTCGCCTCCGCGATCGCGCTCGTGCACTCCCGGTTCTCGACGAACACCTTCCCGGCCTGGCCGCTCGCCCACCCGTACCGCTTCGTCGCGCACAACGGCGAGATCAACACGGTCAAGGGCAACCGCAACTGGATGGTCGCCCGCGAGTCCCAGCTCGCCTCCGACCTGTTCGGCTCGTCCCCCGACCTGGAGCGGCTCTTCCCGATCTGCACGCCGGACGCCTCGGACTCCGCGTCGTTCGACGAGGTCCTGGAACTGCTGCACCTGGGCGGGCGCTCACTGCCGCACTCCGTGCTGATGATGATCCCGGAGGCGTGGGAGAACCACGACTCGATGGACCCGGCCCGGCGCGCCTTCTACCAGTTCCACTCCTCGATGATGGAGCCCTGGGACGGCCCCGCCTGCGTCACCTTCACCGACGGCACCCAGGTCGGCGCCGTGCTCGACCGCAACGGTCTGCGCCCCGGCCGCTACTGGGTCACCGACGACGGCCTCGTCGTCCTCGGCTCCGAGGTCGGCGTCCTGGACATCGACCCCGCCAAGGTGGTCCGCAAGGGCCGCCTGCAGCCCGGCCGCATGTTCCTCGTGGACACCGCCGAGCACCGCATCATCGAGGACGACGAGATCAAGGCCCGGCTCGCCGCCGAGCAGCCGTACGCCGAGTGGATCGAGACCGGCGAGATCGAGCTGTCCGACCTCCCCGAGCGCGAGCACATCGTGCACACCCACGCCTCGGTCACCCGGCGCCAGCAGACCTTCGGGTACACCGAGGAGGAGCTGCGGGTCATCATCGCGCCGATGGCCAAGGCCGGCGCCGAGCCGATCGGCTCCATGGGCACGGACTCGCCGATCGCCGCGCTGTCCGAGCGCCCCCGGCTGCTCTTCGACTACTTCACCCAGCTGTTCGCCCAGGTCACCAACCCGCCGCTGGACGCGATCCGCGAGGAACTGGTCACCTCCCTGCGCTCCTCGCTCGGCCCCCAGGGCAACCTGCTGGAGCCGTCGGCCGCCTCCTGTCGCAGCGTCCTGCTGCCCTTCCCGGTGATCGACAACGACGAGCTGGCCAAGCTCATCCACATCAACGCCGACGGCGACATGCCCGGCTTCAAGGCCGCCACGCTCTCCGGCCTGTTCCGGGTCTCCGGCGGCGGCGAGTCCCTGGCCGCCCGCATCGACGAGATCTGCGCCGAGGCCGACGCCGCCATAGAGAACGGCGCCCGGATGATCGTCCTGTCCGACCGCCACTCCGACGCCGAGCACGCGCCGATCCCCTCGCTGCTGCTCACCTCGGCCGTCCACCACCACCTCATCCGCACCAAGCAGCGCACCCAGGTGGGCCTGCTGGTCGAGGCCGGCGACGTGCGCGAGGTCCACCACGTCGCCCTGCTCATCGGCTACGGAGCCGCCGCCGTCAACCCGTACCTGGCCATGGAGTCCGTCGAGGACCTGGTCCGCGCGGGCACCTTCCTGCAGTCCGAGGACGGCACGCCCGACCAGGCCATCCGCAACCTGATCTACGCCCTCGGCAAGGGCGTCCTCAAGGTCATGTCCAAGATGGGCATCTCCACCGTCGCCTCCTACCGCGGCGCCCAGGTCTTCGAGGCCGTCGGCCTCGACGAGACGTTCGTCGCCGACTACTTCAACGGCACCGCCACCAAGATCGGCGGCGTCGGCATCGACGTCATCGCCGAGGAGGTCGCGGCCCGGCACGCGAAGGCGTACCCGGCGAGCGGCATCGCGCCCGCCCACCGCGCCCTGGACATCGGCGGCGAGTACCAGTGGCGCCGCGAGGGCGAACCGCACCTGTTCGACCCGGAGACGGTCTTCCGCCTCCAGCACTCGACGCGCTCCGGCGAGTACGGCATCTTCAAGAAGTACACCGAGCGCGTGAACGAGCAGTCCGAGCGCCTGATGACGCTGCGCGGCCTCTTCGGCTTCAAGTCGGACCGGGGACCCGTCCCGATCGACCAGGTCGAGCCCGTCTCCGAGATCGTCAAGCGCTTCTCCACCGGCGCCATGTCGTACGGCTCCATCTCCCAGGAGGCGCACGAGACCCTCGCCGTCGCCATGAACCAGTTGGGCGGCAAGTCCAACACCGGTGAGGGCGGCGAGGACCCGGAGCGCCTCTACGACCCGGCGCGCCGCTCGTCGATCAAGCAGGTCGCCTCCGGCCGCTTCGGCGTGACCAGCGAGTACCTGGTCAACGCGGACGACATCCAGATCAAGATGGCCCAGGGCGCCAAGCCCGGCGAGGGCGGCCAGCTGCCCGGTCACAAGGTGTACCCGTGGGTCGCCAGGACCCGGCACTCCACCCCCGGCGTCGGCCTGATCTCGCCCCCGCCGCACCACGACATCTACTCCATCGAAGACCTGGCCCAGCTGATCCACGACCTGAAGAACGCGAACCCGCAGGCGCGGATCCACGTCAAGCTGGTCTCGGAGGTCGGCGTCGGCACGGTCGCGGCGGGCGTGTCGAAGGCGCACGCGGACGTGGTGCTGATCTCCGGCCACGACGGCGGCACCGGCGCCTCCCCCCTCACGAGCCTCAAGCACGCCGGCGGTCCCTGGGAGCTGGGCCTCGCCGAGACCCAGCAGACCCTGCTGCTCAACGGCCTGCGCGACCGGATCGTCGTCCAGACCGACGGCCAGCTCAAGACCGGCCGCGATGTCGTCATCGCCGCGCTGCTCGGCGCCGAGGAGTTCGGCTTCGCGACCGCGCCGCTCGTCGTCTCGGGCTGCGTCATGATGCGCGTCTGCCACCTGGACACCTGCCCGGTCGGCATCGCCACCCAGAACCCGGTGCTGCGCGACCGGTTCTCCGGCAAGGCCGAGTACATCGTCAACTTCTTCCGCTTCATCGCCGAAGAGGTCCGCGAGATCCTCGCCGAGCTGGGCTACCGCTCCATCGAGGAGGCCGTCGGCCACGCCGAGACCCTCGACGTCACCCGCGCCGTGAACCACTGGAAGGCGCAGGGCCTCGACCTGGAGCCGCTGTTCCACGTGCCCGCGCTGCCCGAGGGCGCGGCGCGCCACCGGGTCGTCCTCCAGGACCACGGCCTGGAGAAGGCCCTCGACAACCAGCTGATCAGGCTCGCCTCCGACGCGCTGGCCGCCTCGGACGCCACCGAGGCAGCGCCGGTGCGCGCCCAGGTCGCCATCCGCAACATCAACCGCACGGTCGGCACCATGCTCGGCCACGAGGTGACGAAGAAGTTCGGCGGCGCGGGCCTGCCCGACGACACCGTCGACATCACCTTCACCGGCTCCGCGGGCCAGTCCTTCGGCGCCTTCGTCCCGCGCGGCATCACCCTGCGCCTGGAGGGCGACGCCAACGACTACGTCGGCAAGGGCCTCTCCGGCGGCCGGCTGATCGTCCGCCCGGACCGGGGCGCCGAGCACCTCGCCGAGTACTCCACCATCGCCGGCAACACCATCGGCTACGGCGCAACCGGCGGCGAGATGTTCCTGCGCGGCAAGGTCGGCGAGCGCTTCTGCGTCCGCAACTCCGGCGCGCTGGTCGTCTCCGAGGGCGTCGGCGACCACGGCTGCGAGTACATGACCGGCGGCCGCGCGGTCGTCCTCGGCGAGACCGGGCGCAACTTCGCGGCCGGCATGTCCGGCGGCGTCGCGTACGTCCTCGACCTCGACCGCGACAACGTCAACCCGGGCAACGCGGACGCCGTCCACGCCCTGGACGACTCCGACCGGGACTGGCTGCACGACGTGGTGCGCCGGCACGCCGAGGAGACCGGGTCCACGGTCGCCGAGAAGCTGCTCGCCGACTGGCCCGTCGCCGTGGAGCGCTTCAGCAAGATCATCCCCAGTACGTACAAGGCAGTGCTCGCCGCCAAGGACGCCGCCGAGCGGGCCGGTCTCTCCGAGACCGAGATCACCGAGAAGATGATGGAGGCGGCGACCAATGGCTGATCCCAAGGGCTTTTTGAACCACGGCCGCGAGGTCGCCAGGACCCGCCCCGTCGAGGAGCGCGTCAAGGACTGGAACGAGGTCTACGTCCCCGGCTCCCTGCTGCCGATCATCAGCAAGCAGGCCAGCCGGTGCATGGACTGCGGCATCCCGTTCTGCCACAACGGCTGTCCGCTCGGGAACCTGATCCCCGAGTGGAACGACTACGCCTACCGCGAGGACTGGTCGGCGGCGTCCGATCGCCTGCACGCCACCAACAACTTCCCGGAGTTCACCGGCCGGCTGTGCCCGGCCCCGTGCGAGTCGGCGTGCGTCCTCGGCATCAACCAGGCGCCGGTCACCATCAAGAACGTCGAGGTCTCGATCATCGACAAGGCGTGGGAGACCGGGGACGTCGCCCCGAGCGTCCCGGAGCGCCTGTCCGGCAAGACCGTCGCCGTCATCGGCTCGGGCCCGGCGGGTCTCGCCGCCGCCCAGCAGCTCACCCGGGCCGGCCACACGGTCGCCGTCTACGAGCGCGCGGACCGCGTCGGCGGCCTCCTGCGGTACGGCATCCCCGAGTTCAAGATGGAGAAGCGGCACATCAACCGCCGCATAGAGCAGATGCGCGCGGAGGGCACCCGGTTCCGCACCGGCGTCGAGATCGGGCGCGACCTGAAGGCCACCGACCTGAAGAAGCGGTACGACGCCGTCGTCATCGCCGCCGGCTCCACCACCGCCCGCGACCTGCCCGTCCCCGGCCGCGAACTCAAGGGCATCCACCAGGCGATGGAGTACCTGCCGCTGGCCAACAAGGTCCAGGAGGGCGACTACGTGGCGCCCCCGATCTCGGCCCGGGGCAAGCACGTCGTCGTCATCGGCGGCGGCGACACCGGCGCCGACTGCGTGGGCACCGCCCACCGCCAGGGCGCGGCCTCCGTCACCCAGCTGGAGATCATGCCCCGGCCGGGCGAGGAGCGGAACCCGGTCTCCCAGCCGTGGCCGACCTTCCCGATGCTCTACAAGGTCACCTCGGCGCAC
This sequence comes from Streptomyces sp. SL06, assembly GCF_058244745.1. Classification (NCBI taxonomy): domain Bacteria; kingdom Bacillati; phylum Actinomycetota; class Actinomycetes; order Kitasatosporales; family Streptomycetaceae; genus Streptomyces; species Streptomyces sp. SL06. The sequence continues at coordinate 5,437,454 of NZ_JBSYOT010000002.1, forward strand.
GAGGAGGGCGGTGAGCGGATCTACGCCGTCTCCACCACCCACTTCGAGGGCGACGAGGACGGCAACGTCCAGTGGCTGCACATGAGCGAGGTCGAGTTCATCGAGGGAAGGCTCACCCCGAAGCCGGGCACCGAGCGCAGGATCCCGGCCCAACTGGTCACCCTCGCCATGGGCTTCACCGGCACCGACCGGGAGAACGGGCTGGTCGACCAGTTCGGACTGGAGCTGGACGCGCGCGGTAACATCGCCCGGGACGCCGACTTCCAGACCAATGTGCCGGGTGTGTTCGTCGCCGGCGACGCCGGTCGCGGCCAGTCCCTCATCGTCTGGGCGATCGCGGAGGGCCGCTCGGCCGCCCGCGGTGCCGACCGCTTCCTGACCGGAGCCAGCGACCTGCCGGCCCCGATCCGCCCGACGGACCGCGCGCTGGCGGTCTGACGGACGGAACAACCGAAGAATGTCCCGTACAAAGGCGTACGGGCGGGCACTCCGGGGGACTTCCCCCGGACCCCCCGAGATGGCGTCTGCCCTTGTCCCCGACCGGACGAAGGGGCAGGCGCCGTCGCATGCTCAGGGCACCCGGTAGGTGTCCCCGTACACCTCCCACACCAGCGGCGTCCGCAGCTTCATGTTCCCGGCCGCCAGGAACCGGCGCTGGGCCGTGTCCACGCGGGAGGTGTCGATGCCCGGACGCTTGGCCGCCATGGCCTTTCGGCGGACATCCAGGAAGACGTTCAGGTAGGCCTTCTCGGAGCCGCCCCGGGCCGGGGTCTTCGCCTCGCGCATGGCCTGCTCGCGCAGCCCGTAGAAGCCCTCGGCGTCCGTGTCCGGGCCGTGGAAGACCATCGCGTCGTAGTAGACGAACTGGCCGAGCGTGCCGAGGCCGTCCAGCTTGGCGAGGCGGACCGCCGGGTCGAAGTAGACGCGGTCGCGCTCCTCCTCCTGCGCGTCGCGGAACGCCCTGACCCGCGCCTCCGCCTTCCAGGCCGCGGTGAAGCCCGGGTCCAGGCCCTGGTGGGAGTCGGTGCCGTCGACCTTGCGCAGGGCGGGCAGATACCCGGCGAGACCGTTGTCCGGGTGGGCCCTGGTGTAGCGCTCGACCAGGGTGAGCAGATCGTGGGTGCCGGTGCAGAAACCGACGATGCCCGCGGTGTAGCCGTCGCCGTCCCCGACGTCCTGGACGGCGCCGTAGGCGGTGCGCCACTCGGTGGTCGAGTTCTCGGCGCTCGACACCAGCTGCTGGGCCAGCTCCTTCTTCGCCGGCGCGGCGAGCCCGGCCGGCAGGTCGGCGATCACCTCGTCGTCGGCCTCGCGCTCCTCCTCGGCCCGGTCCTTGGCGTCCTCGCGGGCCGACTGGGCGGTGGCCGCCGGGGGAGTGACCGGTGCGTCCGCCGAGTCCCCCGGCAGGACGAAGTACACCCCCGTGGCGATCACGGGAACGGCTGCGAGGAGCAGCACACCGGCACGTTTCATAGAGGGATACCTCCGCCTGTCAGGTCCGACACCTTGATCACCGCCCCCACCGCCGGCCGCGCCACCGGCCCCGCCACGCGTACGCCGGGACCGGCGCCCCGCCCGCTGGCTGTCCGCAGAGGCGGCCCTGCCGGGAGGTGGGCCCGGCGGAGAGCGGCGGCCACGGCGGCGGGTCGGCCACGAAGCGGTTGACGGAGGCCGAGGGCCGACCGGGGTCGGCGAGCAGCAGTTCGAGTACCGAACTGCAGAGCGACGAGAGCAAGTAGAGCACGGTGTGACGCGGGCGGCCCAGTGGATCCCGAACGCGCCCCCGTAGCCCGGATGCGGGCCCCGGCGGAAGTGGCGGCCGCCGCGGGACGGCGGCAGCGGGTGGTGGTGCGACGGTGGACTCGCAAGCCACGGCCGGCTCCTCGGGGTGGGACGGACGACGAGCCGGTGGGTACGGCGGCGAACAAAATAGCGAATGCCGGTGGGCGGGCCGAGCGCCGGGGTGCCGCCCGCTCCCCCGACGGCCGTGTGCGCGTGGGGAGTCGGAGGAGTGGTGGCCGGTCGTCGGGACCGTGTCAGTGGCGCAGGGAGAAGCCCAGCAGGACGCCCGCGGACACCTCCACCGCACCCGGCGCCAGGGCGTCGGGCGGTCCGCCGCCCCGGGCGGCGCGGAACGAGGCGAGGGGCTCGGACTCCACGTCCTGGATGTGCAGCACCGGCCCCAGCCGCACGTCCGCCGCCTCCGCGTACACCTGGGCCTTGCGGCGGGCGGCGGACACGGCCCTGCGACGCGCCTCGTCACGCAGCGCCGGCCTGTCGAGCACGTCGAACTCGACGCTGTCGATCCGGTGCGCCCCCGCGTCCACCACGTCCACGATCAGCTGCTCGAGATCGTCCAGCGCCTCGGTCTCCACCGAGTACGAGGCCTGGCAGCGGTAGCCGAGGAGCGTCCGGCCGCCGCCGTGACCGTCGTACTCCGAGGTCAGGCCGAGCCGGGAGCCGGAGACCGAGCCGTCCGGCACGCCGTGCCGGCGCAGCACCTCCCGCAGCCGGGCCACGGCCGCCCGCGCCTGCCGGAAGGCCTGGTCCGGCGAGGGCTCCAGCACGTCCACGGCCGGCTGTACCCGCGCCAGTCCCGGTTCCACCCGCACCGTGCCCGCGCCGAACACGCTGATGCCCCAGGGTTCTTCGATCGCCTGTGTCATACGGGCATTGAAGCAGCGCCCCCGCGCACTACGTGTCGCACTCCAGAACCGTCCGGCACAGCCCGCACCGCGCCCGCACCCGGCCCCGCACCGGCACCCTGATCCGCTGATGGCAGGTCGGGCAGGGAAAGGACACCCGAAGCGGCCCGTGCCCGCCCGCCGTGCTCGCCGTGTCCGCCGTGAAGGCGTACGGGCCGCCCGTCGGGAGGCCCGCGGTGTGCGGGTCCCGGGCGAGGCGGCGGTCGCGGACGTAGCGGCGGCGGCCCGCCCAGCCGGCCGCGGTGAGCGGCGGCTGCCGCTCGTCCCGGCGGGCCCGTGCCATGCCCTTGACGTACGCCGTGTAGGCCTGCGGACTGGTGAACCACACCGACGGGTCCTCGCCGAAGACCAGCGCCCGCTTGGCCAGGACATAGCCGAACTCCTCCGGCGTCAGATACCCGAGCTTCTGCGAGGACGCCGAGTCCTCCCGGTAGGCGTCCAGCAGCAGCCAGCCCGCGCCCAGGTACGCCGTCGCCGTGTCCGTGAGGATCTCGTTGTCCCGGGTGCCGGGGAAGTACAGGTCGAGGCGGTGCAGATACACGTGCATCACCTCGTGCGCGAGGGCCGCCCCGATGTCCCGGCGATGCGTGCGGAAGCGGTCGTTCAGCTCGATGAAGTACTCCGGGCCCGCCGTGAGTTCCACGTTCGCCGCGTGCGTCATCTCGCGGAAGGAGACGATCATGCGGGCGTCGGGCAGCCGGTAGTGCCGCACCAGCTCGTGCGCCACCCGCTGCGCGCCCAGATACAGGTCGTCGGTGTCGTGGAACGCCACGTCCACCGGGGCCACACTGGCCGAGAACGTCTGGACGGTGTCGTACGACAGACGCCTGTACAGCGCGGTGACCGCCGCACGCACCGTCTCCAGGTGCGGGAAGCCGTGCTCGACCGGTCCGCCGTTGGCCACGCCCCAACCCCCAAGACGCCTGAACCCTGCCCTCCACTGTACGAGGAGTACGCCCCGCCGGGGCGTTCAGCGCCTGAGACGGTCTGCGACGGCGCGGGACCCGGCCGTAGGGTGGACGCCCATGACCACCAGCAACACCGGTACCGATGCCGTCGACCCCGCCGTCCGCGAGGAGCTGGGCCGGCTGCGGGACAGCATCGACAACATCGACGCGGCCGTCGTCCACATGCTCGCCGAGCGCTTCAAGTGCACCCAGCAGGTCGGCCACCTCAAGGCACGCCACCGGCTGCCGCCCGCCGACCCGGCCCGCGAGGCGGAGCAGATCTCCCGGCTGCGCACCCTCGCCGAGAGCGCCAAACTGGATCCGGCGTTCGCCGAGAAGTTCCTGAACTTCATCATCGCCGAGGTGATCCACCACCACGAGCGCATCGCGGAGAGCAACGGCGGCGGCACCTCCCCGGCGCCGCGCTGAGCCCGGCCACGGCACGGAGGGCGCGCGCACGGGCACACGCGCCGTGCGCGCACCGCCCGCGGGGGCGCACGGCGAAGAGCACGGCGGACAGCGCGGCGGACCGGACATACCTCGCGTACCGAACCGCCTCTGTGCCCTGCCGACGGCATCAGGCAGCATGTCGTGCATGTCCGTACTGACGCGCGACGAAGCGCAGACCCGTGCCCGGCTCCTCAACGTCCACCACTACGCGATCGACCTCGATCTGACCCGTGGGGACGAGACCTTCGACTCCCGTACCGTCATCCGGTTCACGGTCCGCGGCGACAGGGCGGCCACGGACACCTTCGTCGAGGTCAAGCCCGCCGAGCTGCGCGCCGTCACCCTGGACGGACAGCCCCTCGACCCGGCCGCCCTGGACGGGAACCGGCTGACGCTGAAGGACCTCGCACCGGGTGAGCACGAGCTGCGCGTCGACGCGGCCATGCGCTACTCCCGCACCGGCGAGGGCATGCACCGCTTCACCGACCCCACCGACGGCGAGACCTACGTCTACACCCAGATGTTCATGGACAACGTCCAGCGCGTCTTCGCGGCCTTCGACCAGCCCGACCTCAAGTCCGTCTTCGACCTGACCGTCACCGCCCCCGAGGGCTGGACCGTCCTCGCCAACGGCGTCACCGAGCACACCGGCGACGGCCGCTGGAAGGCCGCCGCCACCCCGCCGGTCTCCACCTACCTCGTCGCCGTCGCCGCCGGACCCTGGCACTCCGTGCGCACCGAGCACCGCGGCCTGCCCTTCGGCATCCACTGCCGCCGCTCGCTCGCCCCCCACCTGGACGACGACGCCGACGAACTCCTCGAGGTCACCCGCGGCTGCTTCGACCGCTACCACGAGAAGTTCACCGAGCCCTACCCCTTCGACTCCTACGACCAGGCGTTCGTCCCCGAGTTCAACGCCGGCGCCATGGAGAACCCCGGCCTGGTCACCCTCCGCGACGAGTTCGTCTTCCGGTCCGCCGTCACCGACACCCAGCGGCAGACCCGTGCGATGGTCATCGCCCACGAGATGGCCCACATGTGGTTCGGCGACCTCGTCACCCTGCGCTGGTGGGACGACATCTGGCTGAACGAGTCCTTCGCCGAGTACATGGGCTACCAGACCACCGTCGAGGCCACCCGCTTCCAGGACGCCTGGACCGAATTCGGCGTCACCCGCAAGCCCTGGGGCTACGACGCCGACCAGCGGCCCTCGACCCACCCCGTCGCCCCCGAGAACGTCGAGGACACCGCCTCCGCGCTCCTCAACTTCGACGGCATCTCCTACGCCAAGGGCGCCTCCGCGCTGCGCCAACTCGTCGCCTGGCTCGGCGAGAAGGACTTCCTGGCCGGCATCAACATCCACTTCGACCGGCACAGGTTCGCCAACGCCGCCCTCGCCGACTTCATCGACTCCCTCGCCGCCGCCACCGACCGCGATGTCCACGCCTGGGCCGACGCCTGGCTGCGCACCACCGGCGTCGACACCCTCGTCCCGGAACTGCGCGCCGAGAACGGCCACTGGAGCCTCGACATCTCGCACCGGGGCAGCACGGGGGTCTGGTCCGCGCCCGACCCCGCCAGGGACCGCAAAGACCCGAAGCACGCCGGACACCTCCATCCCGGGGGAGGCACACGGCCGCACCGCATCACCGTCGGCGTCTACGACCACGACCTCCACGAGGCCGGCCGGCTCACCCTGCGCCAGCGCCTCGAAGCGGATCTCACCGGCGAGAACACCGGCATCAGCACCGCCGGCGCCCGCCCCGCGCTCGTCGTCCTCAACGACGGCGACCTCACCTACGCCAAGATCCGCTTCGACGCCGACTCCTTCCGGACCGTCCGCGAGAGCCTGTCCGGCCTGCCCGACCCGCTCACCCGGGCCGTCATCTGGAACGCGCTCAGGGACGCCGTCCGCGACGGCGAACTGCCCGCCGGCAGCTACCTGGACATCGCCCGCGCCCACCTTCCGTACGAGACCGACCTCGCGCTCGTCGACGGCGTCCTCGCCTTCGCCACCGCCCAGGTCGCCGACCGCTACCTCACTGCGGAGCAGCGGCCCGCCGCCCTGACCACCCTCGCCGAGCTGTGCCGGGACCTGATCCGGCGCACCGAGGACGGCGACCACCCCGGGCTGCGCCTCATCGCCGTACGCCACCGCATCGCCACCGCCGCCCACCCCGACACCATCGCCGCCTGGCTCGCCGACGGCACCGTGCCCGGCGGCCCCGAACTCGACCCCGAGCTGCGCTGGCGCATCCTGACCAGGCTCGCCGTCCTCGGCGCCACCGACGAGGCCGCGATCGCCGCCGAACTCGAACGCGACCCCAGCGCCGCCGGCCAGGAGGGCGCCGCCCGCTGCCGCGCCGCGCTGCCCGACCCGGCGGCCAAGAGCCGCGCCTGGGAGGCCATGTTCGCCTCCGACGACCTCTCCAACTACCTGTTCATCGCCACCGCGCAGGGCTTCTGGCAGCCCGAACAGGCCGACCTCGTACGGGAGTACGTGCCGCGCTACTACGCCGACGCGGTCGCCGTCGCCGCCCGCCGCGGCCCCGCCATCGCCGACGCCGCCGGCCGCTGGGCGTTCCCAGGCCACGCCGTCGACGCGGAAAACCTGCGCCTGGGCCAGGAATGCCTCGCCGGCGCCACCCCCATCCCCGCCCTGCACCGCAAACTGACCGACCAACTCGCCGACCTGTCCCGCGCCTTGCGGGTACGCGAGACACCTGGAGCCTGACCTTGCCGGGTCGGGGTACGTCCTCGGCCTGTGGCCGGCCCGGACTGGTGCCGGCCCGGGGTCGGTGCCGACGCCGACCCGGGACCGGTGCCCGCACCCGGTCGGTGTCCGTCCGGGGGCCGGTGTTCGTCCGGGTCGAGTGTCCGCCCCGCCCCTCCGGTCGGCACCCGACGGAGTCGGCCCGTGCGCAGCCCCTTCCCCCTTTCGGGTTCTGATCCCTGGGCTTTTCGGGTGGGGGCGGGGGTTCGCGTACAAGCTGGTGGCTCCGTCTCCGTGTCCGGAGGGCAGCCATGGGTATGCCGGCTCTTGCCTCGGGGCCCCGCGGGCCCGAGGCCCTGCGGCCCTTGCTCGACACCGTGCTCGACGCCCTGCGGGCCGGCGCCGCGGCGCGGGGCGGACCGTTGCCCGCGGGCGGGCCCGGTGCCGTCACGCACCGGCTGGCGGACGCGGTCGGTGAGATCCTGCCCGACCGCGGCGCACCCGAGGCGCTCCGCGTCCTGGTCACCGCGCTCGCCGAGGGCGCCGCCGACCCCGCCCACCCCCTGTGCGCCGCCCACCTGCACGGCCCGCCCCTCGCCGTCGCCGCGGCCGCCGACCTCGCCGCGAGCGTCCTCAACCCGTCCCTCGACTCCTGGGACCAGGCGCCCGCCGCCTCCGCGCTGGAAGCCCTCGTCACCCACGCCCTCGCCCGGGAGACCGGCGCCGCCGACGCCGTGGTCACCACCGGCGGCACCGAGTCCAACCAGCTCGCCCTCCTGCTCGCCCGCGAGACGCACGGCGCGGGCGTGCGGCTGGTCCACGGCGCGAACGCCCACCACTCCCTGCCCCGCGCCGCATGGCTGCTCGGGCTGCCCGAACCCGTCGCCGTCCCCACCCCCACCGGCACCCTCGACCCCGCCGCCCTCGACGCGGCCCTCACCCGGGTCCCGGGCCCGCATCTCGTCGCCGCCACCGCCGGCACCACCGACGCCGGGCTCGTCGACCCGCTGCCCGAGATCGCCGCCCGCTGCGCCGACCACGGCGCCCGCCTCCACATCGACGCCGCCTACGGCGCGGGCCTCCTCTTCAGCGCCCGGCACCGCGCCCGGCTCGCCGGCCTCGAAGCCGCCCACACCGTCACCCTCGACCTGCACAAACTGGGCTGGCAGCCGATCCCCGCAGGACTCCTCGCGGTCAAGGACGCCGACGACCTCGCGGCCCTCCACCACCACGCCGACTACCTCAACGCCGACGACGACACCGACGCCGGGCTGCCCGACCTCCTCGGCCGCTCCCCGCGCACCAGCCGCCGCCCCGACATCCTCAAGACCGCGGTCACCCTCAAGACCCTGGGCCGCAGCGGACTCGGCGCCCTCGTCGACGCGGTCTGCTCCCTCGCCCAGGAGTTCGCCGACCTGGTCGAGGAGCACCCCGGCTTCGCACTGCACGCCCCGCCCACCATCAGCACGGTCCTCTTCCGGCCCGCACACGCCACCGACGACGCCGTGGCCGCCGTACGCCGCACCCTGCTCACCACCGGCCGCGCCGTCCTCGGCCGCGCCCGCGCCGACGGCCGGCTCTGGCTCAAGGCGACCCTCCTCAACCCCCACACCCGGCCCGGCGACCTGGCCGCCCTCCTCACCCACGTGGAAGGACACCTCCCGCGATGAACACCGCCGCGCACCACACCCCCGAAGCCCCGCGCGACCTCGTCGGCATCGGCATCGGCCCCTTCAACCTCTCCCTCGCGGCCCTCGCCGACCCCCTCACCGGCCTCGACGCCGTCTTCTACGACCAGCGCCCCGCCTTCCGCTGGCACCCCGGCCTGCTCATCGACGGCGCGCGCGTCCAGGTGCCCTTCCTCGCCGACCTGGTCACCCTCGTCGACCCGACCAGCCCCTGGTCCTTCCTCAACCATCTCAGGGCCGAAGGACGCCTCTACCCCTTCTACTTCGCCGAACGCTTCCACATCCCCCGTGCCGAGTACGACGCCTACTGCCGCTGGGTCGCCGAGAGCCTGCCCTCCCTCCGCTTCCACCACCAGGTCGACGCCGTGCGCTGGAACCCCGAACGGGAGGTCTTCGAGGTCGACTACACCCAGCTCGACGCCGACGGAGAGGCCGAGGCCCTCGGCCGCACCCACACCAGGAACGTCGTCCTCGGCGTCGGCACCGAGCCGTACGTCCCCGACCCGCTCAGACCCCTCGCCGACGCGCCCGGCGTCCCCGTCGTGCACGCCGCCGACTACCTCGGCCACCGCGACGCGCTGCTCGCCGCCGGGCACGTCACCGTCATCGGCACCGGCCAGTCCGGCGCGGAGGTCTTCCTCGACCTGCTCCGCCGCCGGCCCGCCGGCCGCGAGCGGCTGCACTGGCTCGGCCGCTCCGAGGCCTTCGCGCCCATGGAGTACTCCAAACTCGGCCTGGAGCACTTCACCCCCGACTACACCCGCTACTTCCACGCCCTGAGCGAACCGGTCCGCGACCGCCTCGTCGCCGCCCAGTGGCAGTTGCACAAGGGCATCGACGCGGACACCGTCGCCGCCATCCACGACGAGCTGTACCGCCGCACCCTCGACGGCGGCTGGCCCGACACCGTCCTCACCCCCGGCGTGCACGTCCGCACCGCCGGCCGGCTCACCGGCACCCGGATCGAACTCCACCTGGAACACACCCAGCAGAAGACCCGCTCCCGCCTCACCACCGACGCCGTGGTCCTCGCCACCGGCCACCGCGAACGCCCCCTCGGGCGCGTCCTCGCCGCTCTGGACCCCTATCTGCGGCGCGACAGCCGCGAACGCCACCGCGTCGACGACCGCTTCCGCCTCGTCCTCGACCCCCGCGTCACCGGTTCCGTCTACGTCCAGAACGCCGAGACGCACACCCACGGGGTCGGCGCACCCGACCTCGGCCTCGCCGCCTGGCGCGGCGCGACCGTCCTCAACGACCTGACCGGGCAGGAGCCGTACCCGCTGCCGGGCCGCACCGCGTTCACCACCTTCGGCCTGGACAACGCACAGCCCCGGATCCCGTCCGCGCGCCGGCACCGGGCGCTCACCCCGCTGGCGGACGGAATCTGAGGCCGTCTCGGCACCGGCGGCTCAGAACACCGGAGTGCCGTCGCGCGTCAACGCCCAGTCCACGGACGCGAAGTCCTTCGGGTCCAGTACGCCCTTGGCCGTCGCCCACTCCGCGATCCGGGTGCGGATCTCCGTCGACTCCGCCCACAGCTCCTTGGCCGACGCCACGTGCGGGAAGGCACCGCCGCCGTTGGCCCGGTAGTTGTTCACCGCCAGCACGAACTCCTGCGCGTCGTCCAGCGGAGCACCGTCGTAGGACAGGTTCTTGATCCGCGCACCGGCCGGCTGCGCGACGTTCGATCTCGTACGTGAGCCCCGACACGTAGTCGTAGTTGTAGTCCGGGCGGCCTTCGGCGTTGGTCAGCCTGTCCACGTCCACCGGCGCACCGGCCGCCGTCTGCACGTAGTACTGCGCCGAGTACTCCAGGTACGCGCGCAGTTGCGCGCCCGTCATCAGCTTCGCCACCAGGGTGTTGTCGAACACGTACAGGCTCGACAGGTCCCGGATGGTCACATCGCCCGCCGGGATCTCGGAGGTCCGCGAGAACGGGGAGGCCTGCGCCAGGACCGGCAGTGACGCGTACTCCGTGCCGGCCAGCGCCTCCTTGACCACGTCCTCCTGCACCTTGGTGATCAGGTCGATGATCGGGGCGTCCTTGTACCGCGCGTCGACCGTCGTCAGCGTCTCGGTCGCGGTCCCGACCACCTGGTTGACGTACGCCACGACCTTCTTGTGCTGGTCCTTCAGCAGCCTGGTGATCCGCGGGTCGTCCGCGACCGTGGCGGAGTCGCGCAGCGACGCCCTGACCGACTCGACGTGCCAGCGGCCCCGCTCGAAGACCAGCTCGAAGTCGAACAGGGTGAGCCGCTCGGCGAAGCACAGCGGCTCCGACAGCACGACCGTCCTGCCGGTCTCGTCGTTGACGACCTTCAGCTCCGCGATCTCCTCGTGGGCGTGCCCGACGAGAATCGCGTCGATGCCCGGCACCTGCTTGGCCACGTTGGCCGCCGCGTTCTCGACGTACGGGATCTGGTCACCGTAGGAGGACGTGCCCGACGACCCGGAGTGCGCCGACACGACCACCACGTCCGCGCCCATCGAGCGCAGCTTCGGCACCCACTTGGCCGCCTGCTCCTCAAGACCAGGGAAGGCCAGCTTCCCCTGCACGTACGCCTTGTCCCAGATCGCGATGCCCGGGTTGGTCAGACCCAGCACCGCCACCTTCACCGGCGGCGCGCCCTTCACCCGGAACGTCTTCATGAAGTACGGCGGGAAGGCGGGCTTGAGCGTCTTGGCGTCGACCGCGTTCGCGCCGAGCAGCGGGAAGCGGCACTGCTGCTCGAACTTGCGCAGGGTCTCGATCCCGTAGTTGAACTCGTGGTTGCCGAGCGCCACCGCGTCGTACCCGATCGCGTTCATCGCCTGTGCCATCGGGTGCACCGGACCGCCCTTGGCGGTGATCGGGTCCACCTTCGCGTAGTAGTACGTCAGCGGGGTGCCCTGGATGGTGTCGCCCGCGTCCAGCAGCAGCGTGTTGTGGCGGCCCTTCTCCTCGCGGACCTGGTTCACCAGCGTGGAGATGCGGGACAGCCCCTGGGCGTTGCCCGCCTCGTCCGTGTACTCGGCGTCCTTGAAGTAGTCCCAGTTGAAGACGTGCCCGTGCAGGTCCGTGGTGCCCAGCACGGTCAGCGCGTACCGCTTGGGCTTCTTCCCGCGGCCCTGGTGCGCCGCGGGCTGGTGCGCTCCGGCCGCCTGGGCCGCCGGAGCCGTCACGGCGCCGGTCAGCGCCACCCCCGCCCCCGTCACGGCGGATCTGCTCAGGAACTTCCGGCGGTTCAACGGCATGGCTGATTCTCCTTGGCGACGCGTCATCAACAACGCGCGTAGATTCGTTCCTGATCGCGCCGCGTGTCAACAGTGGACCGCTCACTTGCCCGAAAGGCGAATTAAGAGCCGCCCCCGAGCGCTCATCGGAGCGCCCTGTCGCACAATTCAACACTTGTCAATAACCCTTTGCTCAAAGGTTGTTGAGTGGTCATACACGGCCAATTCGCTACCGGCCGGTAAGTCATAGGCTCGACCCATGCGCCGAGCAAAGATCGTCTGTACCCTTGGGCCCGCCACCGACTCGTACGACCAGATCAAGGCCCTGGTCGACGCCGGAATGGATGTCGCCCGTTTCAATTTCAGCCACGGCACCCACGCCGAACACGACGAGCGCTACCGCCGGGTCCGCAAGGCGTCCGACGAGACCGGTCGCAGCGTCGGCGCCCTCGCGGACTTTCAGGGCCCGAAGATCCGTCTCGGCCACTTCGGCGAAGGACCCGTACTCCTTGAACGCGGCGACACCTTCACCATCACCGTCGAGGAGGGCGTCGAAGGCGACCGCCACATCTGCGGCACCACCTACGCCGGTCTCGCCGACAACGTCGCCCCCGGTGAGCGCGTCCTCGTCGACGACGGCAAGGTCTGCCTGGAGGTCACCGGTGTGGACGGCCCCCGGGTGCGCACGAGGGTGATCGAGGGCGGCATGGTCTCCGACCACAAGGGCCTCAACCTCCCGGGCGTCGCCGTGTCCGTCCCCGCCCTGTCGAAGAAGGACGAGGACGACCTGCGCTGGGCCCTGCGAAGCGGCTTCGACGCCATCGCGCTGTCCTTCGTGCGCAGCGGGCGGGACATCGTCGAGGCCCATCGCATCATGGACGACGAGGGCCGCCGGGTCCCCGTCATCGCCAAGGTCGAGAAACCGCAGGCCGTGGAGAACATCGAGGACATCGTCGCGGCCTTCGACGGCATCATGGTGGCCCGGGGCGACCTCGGCGTGGAAATGCCCCTGGAGCAGGTGCCGATCGTCCAGAAGCGCGCGATCAAGCTGGCCAGGCGCAACGCCAAGCCGGTCATCGTGGCGACCCAGATGCTCGACTCGATGATCGACAACGCCCGGCCCACCCGCGCGGAGGCCTCCAACGTCGCGAACGCGGTCATCGACGGCACGGACGCGGTGATGCTCTCCGGCGAGACGAGCGTCGGCAAGCACGCCACCGACACGGTGCGCACGATGGCCCGGATCGTCGAGGCGGCGGAGGAGGACGTCCTCGCCAGGGGGCTGCCCGCGCTGTCCGAGCACAACAAGCCCCGTACCCACGGCGGCGCGGTCGCCCGCGCGGCGGCGGAGATCGGTGACTTCCTCGGCGCGAAGTACCTGGTTGCCTTCACCCAGTCCGGCGACACCGTCCGCCGCCTCTCGCGCTACCGCTCGCCCATCCCGCTGCTCGCCTTCACCCCGGAACCGGCGACGCGCTCGCAACTGAGCCTGACCTGGGGGGTGGAGACCTTCCTCGGCCCGCACGTGGACTCCACGGACGCGATGGTCGACCAGGTGGACGAACTGCTCACCGGGTACGGGCGCTGCGAGAAGGGCGATGTCGTGGTCATCACGGCCGGCTCACCGCCCGGGGTCTCGGGCACGACGAACCTGGTCCGGGTGCACCACATCGGGGAGGACGACCGCTGAACGGGTGCTCCACGGATGCCGGAAGGTGCCTTCGAAAGGAAGGTTAAGTGCCCCGGGTGGGACTCGAACCCACACTGAATGCCTTTTGAGGGCATCGTCTCTGCCGATTGGACTACCGGAGCCTCTTCGAACCGAAGGGTAGTGTAGCCCCTCGGTGACTCAAACATACAGGAGCTAGGTAGGCTCTTGTCAGCAGCACCCCTGCCCCGAACGAGGAGCTCACGTGACCGCCCCCGAGTCGCCCCAGCCCGTAGACGTGCCCGACGACGACAAGTCGCACGTACCTCCGCTGACGACCCGTGTCGTCATCGCCGAGGACGAGGCGCTCATCCGGCTGGATCTCAAAGAGATGCTGGAGGAGGAGGGCTACTCCGTCGTCGGCGAGGCCGGTGACGGCGAGCAGGCCGTGGAGCTGGCCCGCGAGCACCGGCCGGACCTGGTGATCCTGGACGTGAAGATGCCCAAGCTCGACGGCATCTCCGCGGCCGAGAGGATCGCCGAGGAGGGCATCGCGCCGGTGCTGATGCTGACCGCGTTCTCCCAGCGCGACCTGGTGGAGCGGGCCCGGGACGCCGGTGCCATGGCGTACCTGGTGAAGCCCTTCAGCAAGAGCGATGTCGTCCCGGCGATCGAGATGGCCGTCTCGCGCTTCACGGAACTGAAGACGCTGGAGAAGGAGGTCGCCGACCTCAGCCAGCGGCTGGAGACCCGCAAGCTGGTCGACCGCGCCAAGTCGGTGCTCCAGACGGAGTACGGCCTGACCGAGCCGGCCGCCTTCCGGTGGATCCAGAAGACGTCCATGGACCGCCGGATGTCGATGCGGCAGGTCGCCGAGGCGGTCATCCAGGACGCCGGTGAGAAGAACGAGAAGAACGAGAAGAACGAGAAGAAGGGGTCCAAGGGCTGAGCCCGCCCCCGGAGCACGAACGAGGCCCGCGTCCCTCCAGGGGGACGCGGGCCTCGTCGTACGGCCGTCGTGGCGGTGCCGGCTCAGTCCTCGCCGAGATAGGCCTTGCGGACCGACTCGTCGTGGAGGAGGTCCTGCCCGCTGCCGGACAGGACGATGTTGCCGACCTCCATGACATGGCCCTGGTCGGCCAGGGACAGGGCCGCCTGGGCGTTCTGCTCGACGAGCAGGATCGTGGTGCCCTCGGACTTCAGCTCGGCGATGGTCGCCATGATCTTCTGCATCATGATCGGAGAGAGGCCCATGGAGGGCTCGTCGAGCATGAGCAGCTTGGGCTGCGACATCAGGGCACGGCCCATGGCGAGCATCTGCTGCTCACCGCCGGACAGGGTCCCCGCGGCCTGCTTGCGGCGCTCTCCGAGGATCGGGAAGAGGTCGTAGGCGCGCTGGATGTCCTTGTCGATGCCCGCCCTGTCGCTGCGCAGGAAGGCGCCCAGGCGGAGGTTGTCCTCGATCGTCATGCGCGGGAAGATGTGCCGCCCCTCGGGCGAGTGGGCGAGCCCCAGGGAGACGATCTGGTGGGCGGGCACCTTCTTGAGCGACTTGCCCGCGAACCTGATCTGGCCGCCGACCGGCTTCAGGAGCCCCGACAGGGTCCGCAGCGTCGTGGTCTTCCCGGCGCCGTTGGTGCCGATGAGGGTGACCACTTCGCCGGCGTCGACCTTGAACGAGATGCCCTTGACGGCCTCGATCTTGCCGTAGGCGACGCGGAGGTCCTCGACCTCGAGCAGTGCGGTCATCGGTCGTTCTCCTTGCCGGCCGCGGTGTCCTTGGGGGTGTCGGCCTGGGCCTGGGCCTGGGCCTCGGCGGCCTCCACTTCGGCCACCTCCGCCGCCCCGGGGTCGTTGTCGAGGGGTTCGCCGAGGTAGGCGGCGACGACCCGCTCGTCGCCCTGCACGGTGGCGCTGTCGCCCTCGACCAGCTTCTCGCCCTGCACGAGGACGGCGACCCGGTCGCAGAGGTTGAAGATGAAGCGCATGTCGTGCTCGATGACGAGGACGGCGATGCCCATGTCGCGGATGGCGAAGACGAGTTCCTCGGTGGTCCGGGTCTCCTGGGGGTTCATGCCGGCCGTCGGCTCGTCCAGGAGCAGCAGCCCCGGCTCGCTGGCCAGGGCGCGGGCGATCTCCAGCTTGCGCTGCTCGCCGTAGGGGAGGTTGCGGGCGAGGTGGTCGGCCTTGGCGGCCAGACCGACGAACTCCAGCAGCTCCATGGCGCGTTTGCGGGAGGCCGCCTCGGCCTTGTGGAAGCCGGGGCCGCGCAGGACGGCCGACCAGAAGCCCTCCCTGGTGCGGGTGTGGCGGCCGACGAGGACGTTCTCCAGGACCGTCATGTTGGCGAACAGCCGGATGTTCTGGAAGGTACGGGCGATGCCGGCGGCGGTGACCTTGAAGGACTTGGGCGGCAGCACCTTGTCCTTGTAGCGGACCTCGCCCTCGGTCGGGATGTACAGCCCGGTCAGACAGTTGAAGAAGGTGGTCTTGCCGGCGCCGTTGGGGCCGATGAGACCGACGATCTCGCCGCTGTTGACGGTGAGGTCGACGCCGCGCACGGCGGTCAGACCGCCGAAGCGCATGGTGACGCCGCGTGCGTCGAGGACCGGGGTGCCGGGGGCGGGGGCGCCCGGGGCGGTGTCCCTGATGGTGGTGTCGGTGGTCATGTGGTCAGGCCCCTGTCTTGCTCAGGACTGTGGGCGCGTCGGCCTCTTCGTGGAATTCCAGCTGGCGGCGACGGTTGGGAATGAGACCTTCCGGACGGAAGCGCATCAGCAGCACGAGCGCGAGTCCGAAGGCGAGGAGCTGGTAGTCGCCGAGGAACTGGAGCTTGTTGGGGATCAGGAAGAGCAGCGAGGCGCCGATGAGGGGGCCGGCGATGGTGCCCATGCCGCCGAGGACGACCGCGGCGAGCAGGAAGGCGGAGTTGGGCGGCGTGGTGCCGGCGAACAGGTACTGCTCGGGCGTCACCGTGTAGGTGACGTGCGCCTGCACGGTACCGGCGAGACCGGCGAGGGTGGCGCCGACGGCGAAGGCGATCAGCTTCACGCGGAAGCCGTTGATGCCCATGGCGAGCGCGGCGGTCTCGTCCTCGCGGATGGCGACCCAGGCACGGCCGATGCGGGAGTCGCCGCTGCGCCGGAAGACGAGGACGACCACGGCCGTGATGACCAGCATCAGGAAGAAGTAGTTCGCGAACCGGCCGATGGTGAAACCGGCGATGTCGTGCTGGATCCCGAGGTCGTAGCCGAAGATCTCGAGGTCCGGGATCGACGAGACGCCGTTGGAGCCGTTGGTGATGTCCGGACCCGAGGTGCCGTCCGTGTTGTTGGCCGCGATCCGGAAGATCTCGCCGAAGCCCAGGGTGACGATGGCGAGGTAGTCGCCGCGCAGCCGCAGGGTCGGGGCGCCGATGAGGACACCGAAGATCAGCGAGGCGACGGCGCCGACGAGCACCGCGGCCCAGAAGGGGAACTGGACGCCGAAGGGCGAGCTGGGCGAGCCGGAGACCAGTGCGGCGGCGTAGGCGCCGACGCCGAGGAAGGCGACGTAGCCGAGGTCGAGCAGGCCCGCGAGACCGACGACGATGTTCAGGCCCAGGGCGACCGTGGCGAAGATGAGGATGTACACGCCGAGGGTGGCGTACTGGTCGTCGGTCTGGGTGAAGGGGAAGCAGGCCGCCGCGATGAACGCGCCGCAGACGGTGATGTTCTGGTGCCGGGCGGTGATCTGCGAGGCCTGGTTGATCAGACCGGCCCGGTGGAGGGCGGTGAACCCGAAGCCCGCGGTGATCAGGAAGCCGATGAAGAGTTCGTCGTACTCGGTGCCGATGCCGTAGGTGAAGACGATCAGCGCGATCGCGAGGACGGCGACGATGATCAGGATCTCGGCGTAGGACGGCAGGGCGCGCAGGGGGCGGGGGCTGCCGGAGGCGAAGGCCGCCCGGACGGTCTGCCAGCCGTGACCGGTGTTGTGCCTGAACCGTTCCCAGCCGGTGTCGTCCGGGTCGAACGGGTCCGGCTCGGGCCGCTCGAAGGGGAGGGCGAGCGCGCCGAGGAGGGCGATCAGGGTGACGGCCGCCGCGATGTAGCCGCCGGGCTCCAGGTTGACGACGCCGCCGAGCTGGAAGCTGATCGCGAGGACGGTGTACCAGGCGGTGGCGAAGGTGCCGAGCGCCGCGGTCTTGACGGCCGCGTCGGCGCCGGCCGGGGTGAGCCAGCGCAGCCCCTTGACGCCGTAGGAGGCGAGGCCGAACAGGGCGGTGAGCGCGCCGCCGATCAGCACCAGGACCTGGAGGCCGCCCGGGTAGCCGTAGACGGTGAGGTCGCCGGGGAACTCGGCGGTCCAGGTCCAGGCGAGGAAGGTGGAGATCACGGAGAGGACGCCGCCACCGGTGGCGAGGGCGCGACCGAGGTGCGGGGGGATGCCGATGAGGCCCCTGGGGGCGTCCGCCGCGGGGGCGTCCGCGGGCTTCGAGGCGGTGGTCTGTGTGGTCATCGGTGTCACGCCCTGTCCGCAACGCGTTCGCCGAGCAGGCCCTGTGGCCTGAACAGCAGCACGAGGATGAGGAGGATGAAGGCCCAAACGTCGGCCCAGGACTGGCTGCCGAACTTGTCCAGGCCGGGGATGTCGGCGATGTAGGCGGTTGCGAGGGTCTCGGCGACGCCGAGGACCACTCCGCCGATCATGGCGCCGTAGATGTTGCCGATGCCGCCGAGGACCGCCGCGGTGAAGGCCTTGAGACCGAGGATGAAGCCCATCTTGAAGTCGATCTGGCCGTACTTGAGACCGTTGGCCACGCCTCCGACGGCGGCGAACACGGCGCCGAGCGCGAAGGCGACCACGATGATGCGGTCGGTGTTGACGCCCATCAGCTTGGCGGTGTCCGGGTCCTGGGCGGTGGCCTGCATGCCGCGTCCGGTGCGGGTGCGCATCACGAAGTAGGCGAGGAAGGCCATGCTGACCGGGGCGGCGACGAGCAGGAAGATGTCGCCCGTCTGGAGGGTGGCGCTGCCGATGCTGAAGGGGCCGCCCTCGATCTGCGGGAAGGGGAGCTTGGACTTGGCGTCCGGGTAGAAGGCCCACACCGCCTGCTGGAGGGCGAGGGAGAGGCCGATGGCGGTGATGAGCGGCGCGAGGCGCGGGGCGCCGCGCAGCGGACGGTAGGCGAACCGTTCCGCCCCGACGGCGACGGCGACGGAGACCACCATGGCGCCGAGGAGCATCAGGGGCAGGGCGACCCACATGGAGGTGCCGTCGGGCAAGACGTACAGGTGGACCGTGAGCGCGCCGAAGGCGCCGGTCATGAAGATCTCGCCGTGGGCGAAGTTGATGAGCTGGACAATGCCGTAGACCATGGTATAGCCGATGGCGATCAGCCCGTACATGGATCCCAGTAGCAGGCCGTTGACCAGCTGCTGCGGCAGTTCGTTCACCGCATGTCCTCCGAGACTTTCGGATAATCGACGGATTTTGGCCGGATGCGCGACCGCGCGGGGCGCCTGTGGAACAGCGCCCCGCGCGGCTCGTGGGCTGTGGTGCGGCGGATGGGTCAGCCGGAGTAGGTACCGGACTTCACGGGCGACCAGGCGCCCTTCTCGACGGCGTACACGGTGAGCTGCTTGTTGGTGGCGTCACCGAACTCGTCGAAGGAGACCTTGCCGGTCACACCGTCGAAGGAGACGTCCTGCATGGCGTCCACGACCTTGGCGCGGGCGTCGTCGGGGAGCTTTCCGTCGTTGTCCTCGACAACCTTCTTGACGGCCTCGATGATCGCCCAGGCGGAGTCGTAGGAGTAACCGCCGTAGGCCTCGTAGGCGTCCTTGTATCCGGCGGTCTTGTAGTTGGCGACGAACTCCTTGGCGGAGGCGAGTTCCTCGACCGGTGCGCCGACGGAGGTCGCGAGGTCGCCGGTGCCGCTGGCGCCCGCGAGCTTGATGAAGTCGCCGCTGTAGATGCCGTCGCCGCCGACCAGCGGAATCTTGGCGCCCGCTTCCTTGATCTGCTTGCTGAGCGGACCGGCCTGCGGGTACTCGCCGCCGTAGTAGACGACGTCGGCGCCGGAGTTCTTGACCTTGGTGGCGACCGCGTTGAAGTCCTTGGTGTCCGGGTTGATGTGCTCGGTGCCGACCACCGTGCCGCCGAGCTTCTTGAACTCCTCGGTGAAGGTGCCGGCGAGGCCGGCGCCGTAGGTCTTCTTGTCGTCGATGACGAAGACCTTGCGCTTCTTGGAGTCGTTGTAGACGTACTGCGCGGCGAACGGGCCCTGGACGGCGTCCGTGGTCGCGGTACGGAAGTACGACTTGTACGGCCGGGTTTTCTTGGTCTGCCAGTCCACGCCCTGGGTCAGCGAGGGGTTGGTGTTGGCCGGCGAGACCTCGACCAGCTTGGCCGTGTCGAAGACCTTCTGCATGGACTCGCCGACCGACGAGTTCAGCGGGCCGACGACGCCGAGGACGTCCTTGTTGGCGACGAGCTTGGTGGCGTTCTGCTGGCCCACCGAGGGCTGGCCCTGGTCGTCGAGGGCCTGGATCTTGAAGGTGACGCCGTCGACGAGCTTCTGCTCGTTGGCCGTCTTCGCGGCGAGGTCCGCCGAGTTCTTGATGCCGAGGCCCAGCGCGGACAGGTCGCCGGTCAGCGGCGCGTCGACGCCGATGACGACGGTGGTGCCCCCGCCGCCGCTGCCGGAGTCCGAGCCGCCGTCGTCGTCGCGCGAGCCGCAGGCGGTGAGGGTGAGCGTTCCCGCCGCCAGAGCGGCGGTGATGGCGATGAGCGAACGTTGACGCACGATCAGTCCTTTCCCTGGCACAGCCGCTTCCCCGTGGAGGCGGCCGAGTCGCGCGCTGGGCCGAAGTGACAATCCGACGGCGCGGTGACTGGCCGTGACTCTAAGCGGGTGCGGGGAACGTGGAGGAGGGTCTGACTCATGATGTGACTCTCTTGTTATGACACGGGGTAATGCAGAGCGGTACTGGATGGGAAGAAGGGCGGAATTCAGGCCGATTCGCCCTGTCCGCATGCTGAGAACTCGCAGGACCGGCGGTACGTGTTCAGGTGTCTGGGGTGTTTTGGTGATTACCCGGAATCGTCGCCTCAAGCGGCCTCAAGGGGCCCGGAACAGGTCCTGCGCATAGCGCGGTCCCGGGGTGAAACCGCGGGCTTGTATTGCGTGCGCATTACGCAGTGTTACATCCAGGAAAGGGGGTCCGGGGTCCTGGGGCGCATTTCCGTACTTCGTTACCCGCAGCGTGACAATGATCTTGCGGGTGGAATGCGGCTTTGTCACGAAAGATCCCGTGGGGGAGGGAGGCTGGGGAGGGAGGGGACGAGGCCGCCGCGAGGCCGTCGGCCACGGTGCCCCGCCCTCCCGGTGCCGGGCGGCGGCGCGGTCAGCCCGCCGCGCCCGCCCGTGCCCCGTCGCCGGGGTTCGCGTCCCGCAGCAGGCAGGTCAGGCGGGCGGTGCACACCCGCCGGTCCTGCTCGTCGCTGATCACGATCTCGTACGTCGCCGTCGACCGGCCCCGGTGCACCGGCGTGGCCACCCCGGTGACCAGACCGGAGCGGGCCCCGCGGTGGTGGGTGCAGTTCAGGTCGACACCGACGGCGATCTTGGAGCTGCCCCCGTGCAGCATCGCGCCGACCGACCCGAGGGTCTCGGCCAGCACCGCCGAGGCGCCGCCGTGCAGCAGCCCGTAGGGCTGGGTGTTGCCCTCCACCGGCATCGTGCCGACCACGCGCTCGGCCGACGCCTGGAGGATCTGGACGCCCATGCGCGTCCCGAGGTGCCCGGCGGAGAACAGCGCGGGCAGGTCGACGCCGAGCGCGGCGTACTCGTCGATGACTTCCTGCGGGAACTGCACCTGCTGCTCGCCCATGGGCCGGCTCCGTTTCGTCGCTCCGTCTGGCTGGTCCCGCCGGCCGGCCCGGTGGGACCTCGCCGACTCGGCTGAGCAAACGCTCAGTCGGTCGCCGATTGTTCCAGACGGACGACCACGGACTTGCTGGCCGGGGTGTTGCTGGTGTCCGCGGTGGCGTCCAGCGGCACCAGGACATTGGTCTCCGGGTAGTACGCCGCCGCGCAGCCCCGGGCCGTCGGATAGTGCACGACACGGAAACCGGGCGCCCGCCGCTCCACCCCGTCCTTCCACTCGCTGACGAGATCGACGTACGAGCCGTCCCGCACGCCGAGCCTCCGGGCGTCCTCCGGATTGACCAGGACGACCCGACGGCCGTTCCTGATGCCCCGGTAGCGGTCGTCCAGGCCGTAGATCGTGGTGTTGTACTGGTCGTGCGAGCGAAGCGTCTGGAGCAGCAGCCGCCCCTCGGGCAGCTCCGGGTACTCCACCGGCGCCGCGGTGAAGTTGGCCTTCCCGGTGGCCGTCGGGAAGCGGCGCTCGTCGCGCGGGGCGTGCGGGAGGGCGAAGCCGCCGGGGTGCGCCACGCGCGCGTTGAAGTCCTCGAAACCGGGGACCACGCGCCCGATGCGGTCGCGGATCGCCGCGTAGTCCTTCTCGAACTCCTCCCAGGGCGTCGCGCTGTCCCCGCCCAGCACCCGGCGCGCCAGCCGGCACACGATCGCCGGCTCGGACAGCAGTTGCGCGCTCGCGGGCTCCAGCCGGCCACGCGAGGCGTGCACCATGCCCATGGAGTCCTCCACGGTGACGAACTGCTCGCCGCCGCCCTGGAGATCACGCTCGGTACGGCCCAGCGTCGGCAGGATCAGCGCCCGCGCGCCCGTGACCGCGTGCGAGCGGTTCAGCTTCGTCGAGACGTGCACGGTGAGCCGGGCCCGGCGCATGGCCGCCTCGGTGACCTCCGTGTCGGGGGAGGCGGAGACGAAGTTGCCGCCCATGGCGAAGAAGACCTTTGCCTCGCCGTCGCGCAGCGCGCGGATCGCCCGTACGACGTCATAGCCGTGCTCGCGGGGCGGGGCGAAGCCGAACTCCTTCTCCAGGGCGTCCAGGAACGCGGGCGCGGGCCGCTCGAAGATGCCCATCGTGCGGTCGCCCTGCACATTGGAGTGGCCGCGCACCGGGCAGACACCCGCGCCCGGACGGCCGATGTTGCCGCGCAGGAGAAGGAAGTTGACGACCTCGCGGATGGTCGGCACGGAGTGCTTGTGCTGGGTGAGGCCCATCGCCCAGCACACGATGGTGCGCTTCGAGGCGAGGACCATGCGCAGGGCCTCCCCTATCTCCTCGCGCGTGAGACCGGTGGCCGCGAGCGTCTCGTCCCAGTCGGCGGCGCGGGCCGCCTCGGCGAACTCCTCGTATCCATGCGTGTGTTCCTCGACGAAGGCGTCGTCGACCGCGCCCTCGGTCTCGAGGATCAGCTTGTTGAGGAGCCGGAAGAGGGCCTGGTCGCCGCCGAGGCGGATCTGCAGGAACAGGTCGGTGAGCGCGGCACCCGCCATGAGCCCCTTGGGGGTCTGCGGGTTCTTGAACCGTTCGAGGCCGGCCTCGGGCAGCGGATTGACGCTGATGATCCTCGCGCCGTTCGACTTGGCCTTCTCCAGGGCGGCGAGCATCCGCGGGTGGTTGGTGCCCGGATTCTGGCCGGCCACGATGATCAGGTCCGACTTGTAGAGGTCCTCGAGCAGGACGCTGCCCTTGCCGATGCCGATGGTCTCCGACAGGGCCGAGCCGGACGACTCGTGGCACATGTTGGAGCAGTCCGGCAGGTTGTTGGTGCCCAGCTCGCGCGCGAAGAGCTGGTAGAGGAACGCCGCCTCGTTGCTGGTGCGCCCCGAGGTGTAGAAGACGGACTCGTCGGGCGAGTCCAGGGCGGTGATCTCCTCCGCCACGATGTCGAAGGCGCGCTCCCAGGTGACCGGCTCGTAGTGCTCGCCGCCCTCCGGGAGGTACATGGGGTGGGTGAGCCGGCCCTGCTGCCCCAGCCAGTAGCCGCTGCGGGTCGCGAGGTCGGCCACGGAGTGCGCGGCGAAGAACTCCGGGGTGACCCGGCGCAGGGTGGCCTCCTCGGCCACGGCCTTCGCGCCGTTCTCGCAGAACTCCGCCGTGTGCCGGTGGTCCCCCTCCGGCCAGGCGCAGCCCGGACAGTCGAAGCCGTTCTTCTGGTTGACGCTCAGCAGTGTCAGCGCGGTCCGTTTCACGCCCATCTGCCGCTGCGCGATACGCATGGTGTGGCCGATGGCGGTGATGCCCGCCGCCGAGTGCTGGGGCTCCGAGACCTTCGGCGCGTCCTGAACCGGATCACCCTTGGGCGGCTTGGTGGCCATCGCGCGCTCCTTCGCTTACGCATGTGAGGTACGTCTCCGATCCTCGCACGGCCCACCGACATCGAGGCCGGGCGGGCGGGGGCGGATGCTGTGAGCAAAGCTTGCGGCGCGTGCGGAGTCCGCCCGGCCACGGCGTGGGAAGGCGACGGCGGGACCGAGTGTCAGTGGTACGTGGCAGGATCGGGGTTGTGGCGAAGACAGCATCGAAGAAGACCGACAGCACCTCCGGCGGCCGTCCCCGGCTGATGCTCATGGACGGGCACTCGCTGGCCTACCGCGCGTTCTTCGCGCTGCCCGCGGAGAACTTCACGACCGCGACGGGCCAGCCGACCAACGCGATCTACGGCTTTGCGTCGATGCTGGCCAACACCCTGCGTGACGAGGCGCCCACGCACTTCGCGGTGGCGTTCAACGTCTCCCGCAAGACCTGGCGGTCCGCGGAGTTCACGGAGTACAAGGCGAACCGCTCCAAGACTCCGGACGAGTTCAAGGGCCAGGTCGAGCTGATCGGCGAGCTGCTCGACTCCATGCACGTCCCCCGCTTCGCCATCGAGGGCTTCGAGGCGGACAACGTCATCGCCACGCTCGCCACCGAGGCCGAGGCCGAGGGCTTCGAGGTCCTGATCGTCACCGGCGACCGGGACTCCTTCCAGCTGGTCAGCGAGCACACCACGGTCCTGTACCCGACCAAGGGCGTCTCCGAGCTGACCCGGTTCACACCGGAGAAGGTCTTCGAGAAGTACGGGCTGACCCCCGCCCAGTACCCCGACTTCGCGGCGCTGCGCGGCGATCCGTCCGACAACCTGCCGGGCATCCCGGGCGTCGGCGAGAAGACGGCCGCGAAGTGGATCAACCAGTTCGGGTCCTTCGCCGAGCTGGTCGAGCGCGTCGACGAGGTGAAGGGCAAGGCCGGCCAGAATCTCCGCGACCACCTGGAGTCCGTCAAGCTCAACCGCCGGCTCACCGAGCTGGAGCGGCAGGTCGAGCTGCCGAGGGCGGTCACCGACCTGGAGCGCACCGCGTACGACCGCAAGGGCGTCGCGATGATCCTGGACACCCTGGAGATCCGCAACCCGTCCCTGCGCGAGCGCCTCTACGCCGTCGATCCCGGCGCCGAGGAGGCCGAGGAGACACCGGTCGTGGTGGACGGCGTGGAGCTGGACGGCACGGTGCTGGGCACGGGCGAGCTGGCCGGCTGGCTCACCGAGCACGGCACGCGGCCGCTGGGTGTCGCCACCGTCGACAGCTGGGCGCTGGGCACCGGCTCGGTCGCCGAGGTCGCGCTCGCCGCCTCCGACGGGAAGGCCGCCTGGTTCGATCCGACGGAGCTGGACGAGGCCGACGAGACGGTGTTCGCGGCCTGGCTGTCCGACGCCGGGCGGCCGAAGGTCTTCCACAACGCCAAGGGCGCCATGCGCGTCTTCGCGGAGCACGGCTGGAGCGTCGCCGGCGTGGACATGGACACCGCGCTCGCCGCCTACCTGGTCAAGCCGGGCCGCCGCTCCTTCGACCTGGACGCGCTGTCCCTGGAGTATCTGCACCGCGAGCTGGCCCCGGCCGCCGCGGCCGACGGGCAGCTGGCCTTCGGCGCGGACGAGGGCGCCGAGGCCGAGGCGCTGATGGTGCAGGCCCGCGCGATCCTCGACCTGGGCGAGGCCTTCGAGGGCCGGCTGGCCGACGTGGGCGCCGCGGACCTGCTGCGCGACATGGAACTGCCCACGTCCGCGCTGCTCGCCCGCATGGAGCGGCACGGCATCGCGGCCGACCGGGCCCATCTGGAGGCCATGGAGCAGATGTTCGCGGGCGCCGTGCAGCAGGCGGTGAAGGAGGCGCACGCGGCGGCCGGACGCGAGTTCAACCTGGGCTCGCCCAAGCAGCTCCAGGAAGTCCTCTTCGGCGAGTTGAATCTGCCCAAGACCAAGAAGACCAAGACCGGTTACACCACCGACGCCGACGCCCTGGCCTGGCTGGCCGCCCAGACCGACAACGAACTGCCGGTCATCATGCTCCGCCACCGCGAGCAGGCCAAGCTGCGGGTCACGGTGGAGGGCCTGATCAAGACGATCGCCGCGGACGGCCGTATCCACACCACGTTCAACCAGACGGTCGCCGCGACCGGCCGCCTCTCGTCCACGGACCCGAATCTGCAGAACATCCCGGTGCGCACCGACGAGGGCCGCGCGATCCGCCGCGGCTTCGTGGTCGGCGAGGGCTTCGAGTCCCTGATGACGGCCGACTACAGCCAGATCGAGCTGCGGGTGATGGCCCATCTGTCCGAGGACGCGGGCCTGACCGAGGCGTTCACCTCGGGCGAGGACCTGCACACCACCGCCGCCGCGCAGGTGTTCTCCGTCGAGCGGGCGGTGGTCGACGCGGAGATGCGCCGCAAGATCAAGGCCATGTCCTACGGCCTGGCGTACGGCCTGTCCGCCTTCGGCCTCTCGCAGCAGCTCAACATCGAGGCGGCCGAGGCCCGTGGCCTGATGGACGCCTACTTCGAGCGGTTCGGCGGCGTACGGGACTATCTGCGCCGGGTCGTCGACGAGGCACGGGCGACGGGCTACACGGCGACGCTCTTCGGCCGCCGCCGCTATCTGCCCGACCTCAACAGCGACAACCGCCAGCGCCGCGAGGCGGCCGAGCGCATGGCCCTGAACGCCCCGATCCAGGGCACGGCGGCCGACATCGTCAAGATCGCCATGCTCAATGTGGACAGGGCGCTGCGCGAGGCCGGCCTCAAGTCCCGCATGCTGCTCCAGGTCCACGACGAAATCGTCCTGGAGATCGCCCCCGGCGAGCGCCCGACTGCGGAGGAACTCGTCCGCCACGAGATGGCGAACGCGGTACGCCTCAGCGTCCCCCTGGGCGTCTCGGTCGGCTCGGGCCCGGACTGGGAGTCGGCAGCGCACTAGCCTCCGGCGGCCGGCGGAGGGGGTCGGCACACCGGGCGAGCCTTCCGCGACGCGCCGAGGCCGCACTGCCCGCGCCGGCCGACGGCCCGGGGCCGGGTCCTCCGGGGGCTGGGGGGCCGGGTCCGAGGCAGGCCCCGGCCTCCCGGCCTCCCGGCCTCCCGGCCTCCCGGCCTCCCGGCCTCCCGGCCTCCCGGCCTCCCGGCCTCCCGGCCTCCCGGCCTCCCGGCCTCCCGGCCTCCCGGCCTCCCGGCCTCCCGGCCTCCCGGCCTCCCGGCCTCCCGGCCTCCCGGCCTCCCGGCCTCCCGGCCTCCCGGCCTCCCGGCCTCCCGGCCTCCCGGCCTCCCGGCCTCCCGGCCTCCCGGCCTCGGGCTTTGTGGCTCTGGCTTTGGCCTTGCGGTCTCGGGTCTCCGGTTGCTAGCCATGGGTCTCGGGTTCAGGCCTCAGCTTCGGCTTTGGGCTTCCGGGCCGGGGTCCCTGGTTCCCGGTCTCACTCCTCGGGTCCCGGCCTTGGGCTCCTGGGCTCCGGGTCGGGCTACGTGTTTCCGGTCTTGGGTTCCTGGTTCCTGACCTTGGGTCTCGGGCTGCGGCCTCGGGCTCTGGCTTTCGGCTGTGGGCTCCCGGGCTTCTGGTCTTGGGTTCCTGGCTTCTGGCCTTGGGTCTCGGGTTCCGGGTTCCGGGTTCTGGCCTCGGGCTCCGGTTTTCGGTCCCGGGCTCCCGGTCTTGGGTCTCGGGTTCTCCCTTCGGGTTCCGGCCTCGGGCTCGGGCCCCGGGCTCTGGTCTTGGGTTCTGGCTTCCGGCCTCGCGCTCCCGGCCTTTGGCCCGGGGTCTTGCCCCCGGGTTCCGGGTTCTGGGCCCGCTCCCGGGTTTCGGGGTCCGCTTCCGGGATTCGAGCGCCGGGGCGTTCCCGTCGGAGGGTCGGCGGCCTTGGCCGATCGGTGGGCGGCCGTGCTGTCGGCGCTCGTACGGGTGTCACTCCGGTGGCCCCCGAGGAGGCGCCCCCGTCGGCGTCGGCCGTGAGGATGCGGGCATGGGTATACGTATGCTCCACCACCGGACGACCCCGGCACGGGCAAGCACAGACGGACCCGCCCGCGTGCCACTCCTCCCGGTCCCGGTCTTCGCGCCGGGCGCAAGTACCGGCCGCGTCCCGACCAGCCTCACGGCGGCCCTGCGCCGCACCGCCGCCGGCCTCCGCCGCAGACTCGCCCGCCGGGAGCCGCCCGCCTGGCGTCTGTGGGCCGACCTGGCCCGCGGCTATCTGGCGCTCGCCCTCGAACTGCTGCCACAGGCACGCCCCGAACGGACCTTCACCGTGTTCGTCGCCACGGCCGACACCCGCACCGCACGACCCGACGATCCGGCCCCGTACCGACGCCTGCCGGACTTCCGGGGACCGGGACCGGGGCCGGAGCCGGACGCCACCCCCTGACCCCCACGGCGTACAGCAGCAGCGCCGGGACACGACCCGCCGCAAGCACGGCCGCACGGCCGCCGCGTGACTCAGTGTGAACGGCAACAGGGCTCCCCGTATGGCCAAGTGGTGAATATCGGGCGCCAACGGGTGCCCGCGCACAGCAAGTTGTCGTAGTGTCGCGTGCGGCACCGTACTGATCGAACAGGCGAACACCGCGCCCGGAGAGCCGGGGTGCAGATGTAGGGGCGGACCGCTCGTCACCGCCAGAGGGGTGCGACGGGCGGGCACGGCAGAACGCAGACAGAGGAAGACAGACGCAGACGGGCGCGCGGACGTCCACGGGAGGGGTTCACTCTATGGCGGCGCATTTCGACAGGAGGCTCCGCAAGGCAGCGGTCACCACCACCGTGGCGGCGGTCGCGGTCGCGGCCCTGTCCGCGTCCCAGGCGCCCAACGTGACCGCCGACGGCAACGGCAGACAGACCACCGCCGACGACGTGCCGAGGTCCGACACGCCCTCCGAGGAGAGCGCCACCGGCAACTCGCCGTACTACACCGACCTGCCGCCGCTCAACAGCCCGAACCCCGCGCCGACCGTCGGCACGCCCGCGTCCCGGGAGCCCGCCGAGGCCGGCATACCCGCGACCGTCCTCGACGCCTACAAGAAGGCCGAGTCGACGCTGCGTCAGGCCAATCCCGGCTGCAACCTGCCGTGGGAACTTCTCGCCGCCATCGGCAAGGTGGAGTCCGGTCAGGCCCGCGGCGGCGCCGTCGACGCCAACGGCACCACCATCGGCCGAATCATCGGCCCGCAGCTCGACGGCAACGGCTTCGCGCTCATCAAGGACACCGACAACGGCGTCTACGACGGCAACAGCAGCTACGACAGCGCCGTCGGCCCCATGCAGTTCATCCCCTCCACCTGGGCGTGGGCGGGCCGCGACGGAAACGGCGACGGCAAGAAGGACCCCAACAACATCTACGACGCCGCCCTCGCCGCTGGCCACTACCTCTGCCGCTTCGACTGGGACCTGTCCACCGACACGGACCTCAAGGCGGCGATCCTCAGCTACAACAACTCGCAGGACTACCTCCGCACGGTCCTGTCGTGGCTGGAGCACTACCGCAAGGGCACCCACGAGATCCCGGACGGCACCGGCACCCTGCCCGTCGGCCGCAGCGACGACACCCCCGCGGGCGGGCCCAGCCCCGCGCCCAGCGGGCCGGGCGCGACCACGAAGCCCAAGGCCCCCGGCACGCCGACGCCGAGCCCCGAGAAGCCGACCGCGCCCACCACTCCCGGCAAGCCCTCCAACCCCGGCACCGGCTCCCCGAGCCCGGACCCGACCGACCCGGCGCCGCCGCCCGAGACCCCCACGCCCACGGACACCGTGCACCACCTGGAGAACGCCGGCACCACGGGGCTCACGGCGATCGCCGGCGAGACGTTCGCCAAGAAGATCAGCACCCGTGCCGAGACCGAGGACGGAGAGGCAGTCGGCAAGGTGCGGATCCGCTTCACCGTCCTGGGCGACACGGACGCCACCTTCACCGGCGGTGAGAAGGTCGCCGCGGTCACCACCGACGCCTCCGGCGTGGCCGTCGCGCCCGCGCTGGTGGCGGGCGAGAAGACCGGCGAGTTCACCGTGCGCGCCACCGTCGTCGGCCGCACCGTCGTCGGCCTCGACTACAAGGCCACCGTCACCGAACGCGTCGCCGACGCCCTCGCCCGCACCGGCGACACCGACCTGACGTGCGCGCCGGGCGGCGAGTTCGCCGACCAGGTCGAGGTGAAGGCCACGTACAAGGGCGCCGCCGCGGACAAGGTCGCCGTCACGGCCACCCTCGTCAAGTCCGTGCTCGACCCGGCCGAGAACGACAAGGGCCCCTACTTCAAGGACGCCGACGGCAAGGCCGTCCGCACCCTGACCGGCCTCACGACCGACGCCAAGGGCGCGCTGACCCTGCCGAAGCTGTACGCGGACGACACCACCGGCACGTATCTGCTCCGCCTCACCACCGCGGGCGGCGCCACGCTCGAACGTCCAGCTGAAGGTGGCCGAGACCGAGGAGGAGCCGGCGCCGGATCCCACCGGGACGCCTCCCGAGACCTCACCCAGCCCCTCCATCAAGCCGGACGCGTAGCCGCACTCCCGCCCGAGCCGACCGAGCGACCGAGGGCGTCCCTTCCGCCACGGCGGCGGGGGCGCCCCGCCCCTGTGCCCACGTTCCCCGTGCCACGTCCGGCCGCGCACCTGGCCGTGGCGCGGTCACGTCGCCCCTCTCCCCCTTTCGAGCCGGGCCTTCGTGTACCGCGTCGGCTCCGCGGTGGCCGGGTCCTCCGGCCACGGATGCTTCGGGTACCGGCCGCGCAGCTCCGCCCGTACGCCCTTGTAGCCGTCCTGCCAGAAGGAGGCCAGGTCGGCGGTGACCGCGGCCGGACGGCCGGCGGGGGAGAGGAGATGGACGAGCAGCGGCACCCCGGCGACCTCGGGAGACCTCCGCAGCCCGAACATCTCCTGGAGCTTCACCGCGAGGACCGGCTGCTCGGGGTCGCCGTAGTCGATCCGGATGCTGGACCCACTGGGGACCACGATCCGCTCGGGGGCGAGTTCGTCGAGCCGCGCCGCCTCCCCGGAGGCCCAGGGCAGCAGCCGAGCCAACGCCTGCCCGGCGTCGATCCGGCCCAGATCGGCGCGCCGCCTGGCCCGGCTCAGCTCCGGCTCCAGCCATTCGTCCACGCGCGCGTGCAGCGCGTCGTCGGAGACGTCCGGCCAGGGCTCGCCGAGATGCCGCCGCAAGAACGCCAGCCGCCGGCGCAGTACGTCCGCCTCGGCCGACCGGCGCAGCAGCCCGAACCCTTCCTGCCGCATCCCCTCCAGCAGTGCGTCCCGTACGAGCCGGGGGTCGGCGTCGGGGAGGGGACGGGCCGTCAGCTCCACGGCCCCGAGCCGCTCGACACGCCGGGCCACCACGTCGCCGTCGGCCCAGCGCACCTCGTCCCGCTCCGTCAGCAGCGCCCCCGCCGCCAGCCGGGCCGTCGCCTCGTCGACGACCGCGCCGAGCTGCACGCGCGCGTGCCCCCGGCCGACGGGCCGGTCGGCCACGGCGACGGCGATCCACGGCGCCCCGCGCAGCGCCGAGGCCTCCGGCAGCTCCGCCCGGGTGCCGGAGACCATCAGATACGAACCGCCGTCCTTCCTGGCCACCCGCTCGGGAAAGGCCAGGGCGGCCACCAGCCCCGCGACACCGTCCTCGGACAGCCCCGGCGCCCGCAGGTCGTCTCCCTTCTCCACGGCGGCCCGCAACCGCCGTACCTCGGCCCGCCACCGCGCCCCGTAGGCATCGCCTGCGCGCCGCGCGGCCCGCAGTACGGCGGCCAGATCGTCCCCGTACTCCCGCGGCGGCTCCTCACTGAGCAGTCCGACCACCTCGGCCACCACCGCCGACGGCGGCCCGGGGCGGCGGCCCGAAGGCCCCGGGCGCGAAAGCTCCGTGGCCGCGGACCCCGCGTCGAGGAGCGCCCGTCCCAGCCGGGGATGCAGGCCGAGACGGGCCAGCCGTACGCCCCGCCCGGTGGCCCGGCCCGCGGAGTCCACCGCGCCGACCGCCGTCAGCACCGACCGGGCCGCCGCCATCGCCCCGCCCGGCGGCGGATCCAGCAGCGCCAGCCCGGACGCGTCCGGATCGCCCCAGCAGGCCGCCTGCAACGCGAACGCCGTCAGGTCGGCCACCTTGATCTCCGGCGCCGGGAACCGCGGCAGGCGGGCGTCCTCCGCCTCCGCCCAGCAGCGGTACACCACCCCCGGCGCCTCACGCCCGGCCCGCCCCGCCCGCTGCCGCGCCGCCGCCCGCGACGCGCGTACCGTCGCCAGCGCGCTCAGCCCGCGCGCGTGGTCCACCCGCGGCTCCCGCGCCAACCCCGCGTCCACGACCACCCGCACCCCCGGAACCGTCAGCGACGACTCGGCCACCGACGTCGCCAGCACCACCCGGCGCCGCGCCCCGGGGGACAGCACCGCGTCCTGCACGGCCGCCGGAGCCCGCCCGTGCACCTGGAGCACGTCCACGTCCCCGGGACTCCCCAGCTGTCCGGCGACCCGGGAGATCTCCCCGACGCCCGGCAGAAAACACAGCACGTCCCCGTCCCGCTCCGCCAGCGCCCGGCGCACCACCGAGGCCACATGCGCGAGCAGCGCCGGATCGACGCGCATCCCGCGCGGCGGCCGCACCGGACGCGCCGGAGGCGCCCACACCACCTCCACCGGGTACGACACCCCCTGTGCCTCGACGACCGGCGCGCCGCCCAGCAGCCGGGCCCAGCCCTGTGCGTCGGTCGTCGCCGAGGCGGCCACCAGCCGCAGCTCGGGCCGCAGCGTCTGCCGTACGTCCCACAGGAACGCCGCCGTGGTGTCCGCGTCCAGATGCCGTTCGTGGCACTCGTCGAGCACCACCGCGTCGACGCCCGTCAGCTCCTGGTCCCGCTGGAGCCGCTGCAACAGCACACCGGTCGTGACGACCTCCACGCGCGTGTGCCGCCCGACCACCCGCTCGCCGCGCACCGTGTACCCGACGCTCGCGCCGGGCCTCTCACCCAGCAGCCACGCCATCCGTCGGGCCGCCGCCCGCGCCGCGATCCTCCTCGGCTCGGCCACGACCACCCGCCGCGCGGGGCCCTCGCCCAGCAGCCCGGCCAGCGCGAGCGGCACCAGCGTCGTCTTGCCGGTGCCGGGCGGCGCGACCAGCACCGCGGTGCCGTGCCCCTCCAGGGCGTCGTGCAGGGCGGGCAGCGCACCGCGCACGGGCAGCGCTTCCAGGGCGTCGTAACGGATCACGCCCCCAGTGTCGTACGACGGCGAAACCGCCCTCCACGCGCGCGTGCGTACGCACCGCGGGAACGGCTCAGTCGCGCTCGCACACGAAGATCGCGGTCCCCGGGACCAGATGCCCGCGCAGCGGCGACCAGCCGCCCCACTCGGAGGTGTTCCACTCGGGCCACTCCGGCTCCACCAGGTCCACCAGCCGGAACCCCGACGTCACAACGTCCCGTACGCGGTCGCCGAGCGTCCTGTGGTGCTCGACGTACACCGCGCGGCCCTCGTCGTCCTGCTCGACGTACGGCGTGCGGTCGAAGTAGGAGGCGGACACCGACAGCCCCTCGGGACCCGGCTCGTCCGGGAACGCCCAGCGCAGCGGGTGCGTGACGGAGAAGACGAAGCGGCCCCCGGGTCGCAGCACGCGGCGCACCTCCCGCAGCACCAGCGTCGGGTCGGCGACGAACGGCAGCGCCCCGTACGCCGAGCACGCCAGGTCGAACGAGCCGTCCGCGAAGGGCAGCACGGCCGCGTCGGCACAGACCAGGGGGACGGTGCCGCCGATGCGCAGGGCGTGCTGGAGCTGGCGGTGGGAGAGGTCCAGGGCCACCGGACGGGCGCCCTGGGCGGTCAGCCAGCGCGAGCACTGGGCGGCGCCGGCGCCGATCTCCAGGACGTCCTTGCCCTTCAGGTCCTCCGGCGGGCCGAGCAGTTCGGCCTCCACCTCGTCCAGTCCCTCGGGACACCACACGAAGCGGTCGTCGCCCAGGAAGGTCCCGTGCTCGTTCTGGTACTCGTCCGCGTTCCGGTCCCACCAGCCGCGGTTGGCGCGGGAACTCTCCGTGACACCGGCGGCACGCCGGGTGGCCTCGGGTTCGGCTCCTTCGGTCTCGGACGTTACGGGCTCTTGGATGACCGGCTCCCTCGTACTAGTCTGCGGGCTCTTCCGTGCCGCCTGCCCCGCGTGTCACGCAAGGGGCGTCCGGGGGTCCATGTGGCCTCGGGAGACGGCTTTTGTGCCGGGTATGCGAGGATCCGCCCCGGGTGTGCGGCTTCGCGCATTGACCCTGCCCGGCTGCCCCCGTATGCTACAAGTTGCGCTGCGGGCCTGCGCACCTCAGACGTAGCAGGTCGCGCTCGCATCTGTTGTATGTCCCCTCGGTTCTCGAGGCGTCACCAGTGGATTTCGGTGATGCTTCCTTGGCTGTCCGGCTTCTTCAGAGCGAAACGGGCTCCCGGCGTAAGCAGTACCTACGACTTCAATGTCCGTACCGGAGCCCTTTCCCACATGACGAGCAGCACCGAGACCACCGCCACCACCCCGCAGGTTGCGGTCAACGACATCGGTAACGAGGAAGCCTTCCTCGCCGCGATCGACGAGACGATCAAGTACTTCAACGACGGCGACATCGTCGACGGCGTCATCGTGAAGGTCGACCGGGACGAGGTCCTGCTCGACATCGGTTACAAGACCGAAGGTGTCATCCCGAGCCGCGAGCTCTCGATCAAGCACAACGTCGACCCCAATGAGGTCGTCGCCGTCGGTGACGAGATCGAGGCCCTTGTTCTCCAGAAGGAGGACAAGGAAGGCCGCCTGATCCTCTCGAAGAAGCGCGCCCAGTACGAACGCGCCTGGGGCACCATCGAGAAGATCAAGGAAGAGGACGGCATCGTCACCGGTACCGTCATCGAGGTCGTCAAGGGTGGTCTCATCCTCGACATCGGCCTCCGCGGCTTCCTCCCGGCCTCCCTGGTCGAGATGCGCCGTGTCCGCGACCTCCAGCCCTACGTGGGCAAGGAGCTCGAGGCGAAGATCATCGAGCTGGACAAGAACCGCAACAACGTGGTCCTGTCCCGCCGTGCCTGGCTGGAGCAGACCCAGTCCGAGGTCCGCCAGACGTTCCTCACGACCCTCCAGAAGGGTCAGGTCCGTTCCGGCGTCGTCTCCTCGATCGTCAACTTCGGTGCCTTCGTGGACCTGGGTGGCGTCGACGGTCTGGTCCACGTCTCCGAGCTGTCCTGGAAGCACATCGACCACCCCTCCGAGGTCGTCGAGGTCGGCCAGGAGGTCACGGTCGAGGTCCTCGACGTCGACATGGACCGCGAGCGTGTCTCCCTGTCGCTGAAGGCGACCCAGGAAGACCCGTGGCAGCAGTTCGCCCGCACCCACCAGATCGGCCAGGTCGTGCCCGGCAAGGTCACGAAGCTGGTGCCGTTCGGCGCGTTCGTCCGCGTGGACGAGGGCATCGAGGGTCTGGTCCACATCTCCGAGCTGGCCGAGCGCCACGTGGAGATCCCGGAGCAGGTCGTCCAGGTCAACGACGAGATCTTCGTCAAGGTCATCGACATCGACCTCGAGCGCCGTCGCATCAGCCTCTCGCTGAAGCAGGCCAACGAGGCCTTCGGTGCCGACCCGTCGGTGGTCGAGTTCGACCCGACCCTGTACGGCATGGCCGCGTCCTACGACGACCAGGGCAACTACATCTACCCCGAGGGCTTCGACCCCGAGACCAACGACTGGCTCGAGGGCTACGAGACCCAGCGCGAGGCGTGGGAGACCCAGTACGCCGAGGCGCAGCAGCGCTTCGAGCAGCACCAGGCGCAGGTCATCAAGTCCCGTGAGGCGGACGAGAAGGCCGCTGCCGAGGGTGTCGACACCGCGGGTGCGGCTCCGGCCGCCTCCGGTGGCGGCGGCGGTGGCTCGTACTCCTCCGAGGGCGGCGACAACTCCGGCGCCCTGGCGTCGGACGAGGCGCTGGCCGCGCTGCGCGAGAAGCTGGCCGGCGGCCAGAGCTGAGCGCACGCTGGGCGCGAGTTCATCGGGCGGTAGCTCGTGAACCGAGGGCCCGTACCCTTCCCGGGGTACGGGCCCTCGGCGTGTACCCGACACCCGGGACGGCCCGATCGGGCCCGCAGCCGGGAATGCCCGGGGCGGGGCCCGCGTTGTCCCGTACGAACACGAGGAGGGGAGCGGTCACTGTGCTTGATCCGCAGGGTTTGTACGCATGGGAGCCGAAGGGCCTGGCCGTCGTCGACATGGCACTCGCCCAGGAGTCGGCCGGACTGGTCATGCTGTACCACTTCGACGGATACATCGACGCCGGCGAAACCGGCGACCAGATCGTCGACCGGGTGCTCGACTCGCTGCCCCACCAGGTCGTCGCCCGCTTCGACCACGACCGGCTCGTCGACTACCGGGCGCGCCGTCCGCTGCTGACGTTCAAGCGGGACACCTGGACGGACTACGAGGAACCCACCATCGAGGTGCGGATCGTCCAGGACGCCACCGGCGCGCCCTTCCTGCTGCTGTCGGGCCCCGAGCCCGACGTTGAGTGGGAGCGCTTCGCCGCGGCCGTACGGCAGATCGTGGAACGCCTCGGCGTCCGCCTGTCGGTGAGCTTCCACGGCATCCCCATGGGCGTCCCGCACACCCGCCCCGTCGGCATCACCCCGCACGGCAGCCGTACCGACCTGGTGCCGGGCCACGGCAGCCCCTTCGAGGAGGCGCAGGTCCCCGGCAGCGCCGAGGCGCTCGTCGAGTACCGGCTCATGCAGGCCGGTCACGAGGCGCTGGGCGTCGCGGCGCACGTGCCGCACTACATCGCGCGCTCCGCGTATCCGGACGCGGCACTGACCGTGCTGGAGGCGATCACCGCGGCGACCGGTCTGGTCCTGCCGGGCATCGCGCACTCCCTGCGCACGGACGCGCACCGCACGCAGACGGAGATCGACCGGCAGATCCAGGAGGGCGACGAGGAACTCACCGCCCTCGTCCAGGGCCTGGAGCACCAGTACGACGCGGCCGCCGGCGCCGAGACCCGCGGCAACATGCTCGCCGAGCCCGTCGAGATCCCCTCGGCGGACGAGATCGGCCGCGAGTTCGAACAGTTCCTCGCGGAGCGGGAGGGCGACAACTGACGCGCTCGCGTCGGCCCGCGGGACGCGCCGCCGCCGGCAGGCCCTAGGCTTCCGCTCATGCTGAAGGTGGGCCTGACCGGCGGGATCGGCGCCGGCAAGAGCGAGGTGTCGCGGCTGCTCGTCGAGTGCGGCGCCGTACTGATCGACGCGGACCGGATCGCGCGCGAGGTCGTCGCGCCGGGTACCCCGGGGCTCGCGGCGGTCGTGGAGGCGTTCGGCGAGGACGTGCTCGCCGAGGACGGCGGCCTGGACCGGCCGAAACTCGGCAGAATCGTCTTCGCCGACCCGGAGAGGCTGGCCGCGCTGAACTCGATCGTGCACCCCCTGGTCGGCGACCGCTCCCGCGCCCTCGAAGAGGCCGCCGCCGAGGACGCCGTGGTCGTCCACGACGTTCCCCTGCTCACGGAGAACGGCCTGGCCCCGCTGTACAACGTCGTGGTCGTCGTGGACGTGGACCCCGCCACCCAGGTGGACCGGCTGGTACGGCTGCGCGGCATGACCGAGCAGGACGCACGCGCGCGCATGGCCGCCCAGGCGACGCGGCAGCAGCGCCGGGAGATCGCGGACGTGGTCATCGACAACGACGTGCCGCTGGACGAGCTGCGGCGCCGCGTCAAGGAGGTCTGGACCGAGCTGACCCGCAGGGCGCACGCGTCGGGCTGAGCGCGCTCTGTGCCGACCGAGGGGTCGTGGCCCGCTCCGAGTCCCGGTGGCCCCGGGCACCTCATCAGGAATAGCGGCTCCCGCGCGGGCGTTGATCCCTTCCAGTGAGGGAAGGACTCTGCCGTGCCCGAGACCAGCGGTTCGACCGGACGTACTCCGGAGACGGATGTCATCGACTTCCGTGCCGCCGAGCAACTGCTCGCGGCCCGGGATCCGAGGGGCGCGGTGAAGCTGCTCGACGGGGTCATCGGCACGCACCCGGAGAACACCGCCGCGCGGCTGCTGCGCGCGCGTGCCTTCTTCGCGGCGGCGCAACTGAGACCGGCCGAGCTGGAGTTCACCATCGTCCTGGAGCGCGAGCCGGACAACGCCTTCGCGCACTTCGCCCTCGCCCGCACCTATGAGCGCCGAGGCTGCCCCGACCAGGCCCGGCGCCACTTCCGACTGGCGGCGGCCCTGGACCCGAACCCGGAGTACCTGCGCCAGGCGCGGTTCGACTCCTGACGCTGAGTTCACTCGGTCGGGTGAACCGAGGCCGGGTGGGAACGGGTGTGCGGGGGCGGCCCGTTGGACGGGCATGGAGCTGAAATTGCGAGAAGGGCACCGGGGGACGGGCCCCGGGGCCATCACCCCGGACGGCTGCGCGGTCGAACTCTACTCGCGGCTGCCCGTCGGACCCGAGCCGGACATCGTCGCCGCCGCCGTGCCCGAGGGCGCGCGGATCCTGGAGCTGGGCTGTGGGGTGGGGCGGATGACGCATCCGCTGCTGGAGCGGGGCTTCTCGGTCACCGCGGTGGACGAGTCGGCCGAGATGCTGGATCGCGTGCGCGGAGCGCGGACCATATGCGGCCCGATCGAGGACCTCGACCTGGGCGAGCGTTTCGACGCGGTGATGCTGGCGTCGTTCCTCGTGCACGCCGGGGACGCCGAGGTGAGACGGGGGCTGCTGCGCGCCTGCGCCCGGCATGTCGCGCAGGACGGCTGTGTACTGATCCAGCGGGAGGGGGCGGACTATCACACGAACCTGCCGCGAGAGCGGGTGGACCCCGCCGGCTTCACGGTCCGGATCGTGTCGGCGGAGCCGGTGGGAGAGGGGGTCGACTCGGTGCGCGTGGAGTACGAGTTCCCGGACGCGGTCTGGACGCAGACCTTCCGGGCCCGGCCGCTGACCCGGGCGCAGTTCGAGGAGGCCCTGGGCGAGGCGGGGCTCGCCGTGGACGGGTATCTGACCGAGGACGGGACCTGGGTGCGGGCGGTACCCGTGCCGCGGAAGTAGGGAAGCAGGGGGGCGGCACCCGGCCTCGCCCGCGCGGTGGGGCGCGGGCGAGCCTGTCGGGTCACGGCCTGGTCTCGGCGTCCCTCCGGGAGTGGGTCAGGCCCTCCAGCCCGCGCAGCCGTTCCAGCTCGCGGCGGTCGCGCTTGGTCGGGCGGCCGGCGCCGCGGTCGCGGATGCCGGCCGGGGCGACGGCCTCGCGGGGCGGGGGCGGCGGGGAGTTGTCGACGTAGCACTGGACGGCGACCGGGGCACCGACGCGCTTGCGGATCAGCCGCTTCACGACGACGACGCGTTCCCTGCCCTCGTGCCGCATCCGCACCTCGTCGCCGACCCGCAGTGCGTACGCCGGCTTCACACGCTCGCCGTTCACCCGGACATGGCCGCCCCGGCAGGCGGTCGCGCCCAGGGAGCGGGTCTTGACGAGACGGACCGCCCAGATCCAGCTGTCCACCCGGACGCTCTCGCCGCTCTGCGGACGCGCGGCCTCGGCGGCGGCGATCGCGGCGGCGGTCTTCGGGTCCGGGGCCTGCGGTCCGGCAGCGGAGCCGCCCTGCGGGGCGGCCGCCCCGCCGCTGCTGCCTGCGTCATGCTCGGAAGCCATGCCCCGACCTTAACCGCCCGGCCCGGACACAGGGGCCGCAATTTCCACCGGCCTCGGTGGCACCTCGTTCCGTCGCGTACCCGGGATGGTTCTACGGTGGAGGGATGGACACCGGCGGCCTCTGCGCACTCGACCGGCGGATCGCCGGGTGCCGGGCCTGTCCGAGGCTGGTCGACTGGCGGGAGGAGGTGGCCCGTACCAAACGGGCGGCCTTCGCCGACTGGACGTACTGGGGCCGGCCGGTGCCGGGCTTCGGCCCACCGGACGCGCGTCTGCTGATCGTGGGGCTCGCCCCCGCGGCCCACGGCGGCAACCGCACCGGCCGGATGTTCACCGGCGACCGCTCGGGCGACGTGCTGTACCAGGCGTTGTACGACGTGGGCCTCGCGTCGCAGCCCACCGCGGTCTCCGCCGACGACGGCCTGGAGCTGTACGGCACGCGCGTGACCTCGCCCGTGCACTGCGCCCCGCCCGCCAACAGGCCGACCCCCGCCGAACGCGACACCTGCCGGTCCTGGCTGGTCCAGGAGCTGGAGCTGCTGCGGCCGACGCTGCGCGCGGTCGTCGTACTCGGCGCCTTCGGCTGGCAGGCCGCGTTGCCCGCCTTCGCCGGGGCGGGCTGGACCGTGCCGCGTCCTCGTCCGGCCTTCGGGCACGGCGGGCAGGCCGTGCTGGACGCCCCCGACGGGCCGGGTCTGCGTCTCTTCGGCTGCTTCCACGTCAGTCAGCGCAATACGTTCACCGGCCGGCTCACCCCCGAGATGCTCCGGGAAGTGCTGCGCGCGGCGGCCGGGACGGCGGGGCTGCCCGTCCGGCCGCGCGGTGAAGGGAGTGCGGGCAAAAGGGGGTGAGCGACCCGAGCCGGCGGCGCTACGGTGCCCCCATGGGCCGTTACCCGCAGATCGCACCGTACGACCACGGCATGCTCGACGTGGGCGACGGCAACCGCGTCTACTGGGAGACCTGCGGAAACCCGGACGGCAAGCCCGCGCTGGTGCTGCACGGAGGGCCGGGATCCGGCGCGGGCGTGAACCTCGGACGGTACTTCGACCCCGCCGCGTACCGGATCGTGCTGCTCGACCAGCGCGGCGCCGGACGGTCGCGACCCCGGGCGAGCGACCACGACACGGACATGAGCGTCAACACCACCGCCCACCTCATGGCGGACCTGGAGCGGCTGCGCGCCCACCTGGGCATCGAACGGTGGCTGGTGTGGGGCGTGTCGTGGGGTTCCGTACTGGGGCTGCGGTACGCGCAGACGCACCCGGGAGCGGTGTCCGAGCTGGTGCTGACCGGCGTCGCGACCGGCTCCAACGCCGAAGTGGCCCTGCTGACCCGCGGGTTGGGGAGGATCTTCCCGGAGGCCTTCGAGCGCTTCCTCGCCGGGTTGCCCGCGGACCAGCGCGACGGCAATCCGGCCGCCGCGTACAACCGGCTGCTGGAGTCGCCGGACGCCGCGGTCCGCGAACGGGCCGCGCGCGCCTGGACCGACTGGGAGACGGCGACGATCCCCGCGCCGCCCCGCTCGGTCGCCCGCTACGAGGACCCGGACTTCCGCCTGGGCTTCGCCCGTACCGTCACGCACTACTGGGGCAACGACCACTTCCTCGGCGAGGGCAACGACGAGGGGGTGGTCCTGCGGGACGCGCACCTGCTGAAGGGCATCCCCGGCACCCTCGTGCAGGGCAGCCTCGACTTCGGCAACCTCCTCGGCACCGTGTGGCGGCTCCACCACGCCTGGCCGGACAGCGAGCTGGTGATCGTGGACGAGGCCGGGCACGACGCCGGGGCCCGGGGGGACGAGGCACTGGTGGCGGCGACTGACCGGTACGCGCGCGGCGCCGCCTGAGACCGGTCAGCCGCTGTGCGGCGGTCGCTGTCCGTCCCCGAGGAGGCCCTCGGCGAACACGGCGACCATCCGCTGGGGCTGGTATCCGGGCCGCTCGACGGGCACGGGCATGCACAGGTTGGCGACGGCGTAGAGCACGTCGTGGGCACTGACGTCGTCGCGGGCGACGCCGGCGGCCACGGCGGAGTCGAGCAGCGCCGCGAGGACGGGGCCGACCTTGGCCATGAAGTAGCCGGGCAGCTCCCTGTAGGCGGCGTCGCCGGAGTGCAGGGCGGGGGCGAGTCCCCGTTTGCTTCCCAGGAACGTCGCGTACTGGCGCAGCCACTCCTTGAGGGCGTCCCCCGGCTCGTGCTCGGCGCCGAGCCGGGGCCCGAGGGCGGCGATGGCGTCGATCCCGCTCTCCACGACGGCCTTGACCAGGTCCGAGCGCAGCGGGAAGTGCCGGTAGAGGGTACCGACGCCGACCCCCGCGAGATCGGCGATCTCCTTCGCGGGCGCGTCCACGCCGGTGGTGTCGAAGACCGTTCGCGCGGCCTCGACGAGGGCGTGGAGGTTGCGCTGCGCGTCGGCACGCCGACGGCGTCCCCCACGGGCAGTGGATGAATCGGGCATGGTCACTCCAGTTGCGTATCCGGAATGGCTTTCCGTATTGTGTTCCGGAAAGCCATTCCGCTTCATTGCAGTCTACGGTGCCGCTCGGCGCCCGGCTGTCGTCCGGAGGTTCTCTCATGCGATACCGCACCCTTGGCCGCACCGGGATCAAGGTCAGCCCCTACGCGCTCGGCACCCTGATGTTCGCCACCCGCATGGGCAACGAGCCCGCGGAGTCGGCCCGCGTCATCCACCGGGCGCTGGACGCCGGGATCAACTTCCTCGACACCGCCGACGCGTACGCCGACTCCGAGGAGGTCGTCGGCAAGGCCCTCAAGGGGCGTCGCGACCATGTCGTCCTCGCGACGAAGTTCGGCCTGCCGGTCGGCGACGACCCCAACCAGCGCGGCACGTCCCGGCGCTGGATCGTGAAGGCCGTCGAGAACTCCCTGCGCCGGCTGCGGACGGACTACATCAACGTCTACCAGATCCACCGTCCGGATCCCGACACGGACTTCGAGGAGACCCTGTCCGCGCTCACCGACCTCATCCGCAGCGGAAAGGTCCGCGCCGTCGGCTCCTCGACCACGCCCGCCTCCGAGATCGTCGAGGCCCAGTGGGTGGCGGAGCGCCGCGGCCTGGAGCGCTTCCGCACCGAGCAGCCGCCCTACTCGCTGCTCAACCGCGGCATCGAGCGCGAGGTCCTGCCCGTCGCCCAGCGCCACGGCATGGGCGTCATGGTCTGGGGCCCGCTCGCCCAGGGGATGCTCACCGGCCGTGTGCGCAAGAACCAGGAGAACCCCCTCATGCGCGCGAGCTTCTCCCGCCACCTCACCGACGAACGCCGCATCGACGTCGTCGAGAAGCTCCTCCCCCTCGCGGAGAAGGCGGGCATGCCCCTGACCCACCTCGCCACGGCGTTCACCATCGCCCACCCCGCCGTCACCAGCGCCCTGGTCGGCGCCCGCACGATGGCCCACCTCGACGACCTCGTCAACGGCTTCAACGTCCGCCTCGGCGACGACCTCCTCGACCGGATCGACGAAATCGTGCCCCCCGGCACCGATGTCACCGCACTCGACCAGGACTACCGGCCGCCCGCGCTGCATAGCCCCCACCTGCGCCGCCGCCCCACGGCCGAACGCGGCGCCGTCTGACCGCCGCGCGGGGCGACCGCCGGTGCCCGGCACACCGTCACGTCCGCGAAACACACGCGTTCTCGCCTGTCCAAGAAGTTCCCTTATCGTTGACAGCACGCACCACAGCCCGGCCACCGTCGCCCGAAGGCTCGCCCCGCCTCCGACCGGACGACAGGAGCCCGCGACCCGTGCACCGCACCGCCCGCCCCGCCGCCCACGCCCTTCCGCCCTGGCTCGCCCATGCCCTCCGTGCCCAGCGCGGGCCCGTGCCCTGGAGCGCGGTGACCCGGGGCGCGCTGGCCGGGGGGCCGCTGCTGCTCGCCGCCGTGCTCGCCGGCCGGGCCTCCCTCGGAGTGGTCGCCGCGATCGCCGCCATGCTGGCCGGCATCAACGACCGGCCGGGCAGTCGCCGTACCTCCGTCGGGCGGGTCGGCGTACCCGCGCTCGCCGGAGCCGTCGGGCTGCTCGTCGGGACGTACGGCGGCCAGCACCTGGGAGCCGTACCGCTGACCCTGGTGCTGACCGGGCTCGGGCTGGTCG
Source organism: Streptomyces sp. SL06 (assembly GCF_058244745.1). Taxonomy (NCBI): domain Bacteria; kingdom Bacillati; phylum Actinomycetota; class Actinomycetes; order Kitasatosporales; family Streptomycetaceae; genus Streptomyces; species Streptomyces sp. SL06. The sequence continues at coordinate 5,480,778 of NZ_JBSYOT010000002.1, forward strand.
CCGGAGGTGTCAGTTCCGTCGGGCCCGTGGCGTCCGGGACCGGGACGCAACTGCTGGTCGCCAGTGCCGTCGGCGCCGGAATGCCGTTGCCCGATCCCGGGTGGCAGCGAGCGCTGGCCTTCCTCGCCGGCGCCGGGTGGCTGCTCGCCCTGCGGCTGCTCCTGCCCACGCCCGGGGCCCTCACCGGCGGCTACCGCTTCGACGGGGAGCGGGCGGCCGTCGCCGGTGTCTACGACGCCGTCGCCGCGCTCCTGGAGGCGGTCGGCACGGAGCACGCCGTGGCCCGCCGGGCCGCGCTCACCGCCGCGCTCGACCACGCACAGGACGCGCTCGCCGGGCCCCGGCTGCGGCGCGAGGCCTCGACCGCGGCCGAACGGCGGCTGCACGCGCAGTACGCCGCCGCGCTGCCCCTGGGCGAGGCGGCGACCGCGCTCGCCTGGGCGGAGCAGCCCGTGCCCGCACGGGCCGTCGAAGGCCCCCGACGGCTCGCCGCGGCCGTCCGCGACAGCACACCCGCGGGTCCGCTGCCCGCGCCCAGCCGCACCGAACCGGCCCTGCGCGCCCTGGACGACGCCCTCCTGCACGCCGCCGAGGCCTTCGACCGGGGCGACGGCCTGAACCTGCACACCCGCGCCCAGTCGGCCGCCTCGCTGGTACGCACCGTGCTGGGCGCGGGCGGACGCGAGTACGGGCTGCGCGTCGGCCTGTGCTTCGGGGGCAGTGCCGCCGTCGCCCAGACGCTGCACCACGGCCACTGGTACGGCTCGCACCAGCACTGGTACTGGCTGCCCGCGACCGCCGTCTTCCTCGTGAAGCCCGACCTCGGCCCGCTCGTGTCCCGGGTGCTGTGCCGGGCGGCCGGGACCGTGCTCGGGGCGCTTGTGTTCGCCGGGTTCGCCGCCGTCCTGCCCCGCCCGGAGGGGCTCGTCGTGCTCGTCGCCGTCTGCGGGGCCCTGGTGCCCGTCGCCGCGCGGCACTTCGCCGCCCAGACCACCGTCGTCACCGTCCTCGTGCTCGCCCTGGTCATGGTGGGCGGCGAACCCCAGGCCTCCGTCGGCCGGATCGGGGAGACGCTGCTGGCCTGCGCGATCGTGCTGGTCGTCGGGCATCTGCCGATGCCGGGGCAGCACGGCGGCGGACTCCGCGCCCGGATCGAGGCGGCCGACGCCGCCGCGCACGTCTACCTCGCCCACGTACTGAGCGAGTCCGCCGACCGTGCCACCCGGTGGACGCTGCGCCGCGAGGCCTACCGCACGCTCGCCGAGACCCGCGCCGCCATCGGCCGTGCCGCCGCCGAACTGCCCGCCCTCGCCCGGCACGCCGCGGGCACGGACGAGGTCGCCGCGGTCCTCGAACGGCTCGTCGACACCACCACCGCCTGCGCCGTGCACCTCGACGACACCGGCCGGCTCACACCCCGCCACACCGAACGGCTCGCCGGGCTGCGCAACGAACTCGCCCAGCGCCACGAGCGAGTGGGCCGGCATCGTGCCGAACTGCCGCTCGCGGGGTGAGCCACGACGAGTACGAGGACCGGGACGCTCCGTAGCGGAAGAGACCGAACGGATGAGATGTGGCTCACACTTTGCGGTGAACGAGTGTCAACTATGTCTCAGTACCATCACCACACCAGGTGTTCACTCCATGGTTGGCGTTTAACTCTACGAGTACAGCGCTACATGGAGGTGCGGGGTGAACGGGCGAACGGTGCTCGAACGCTTTCCCGCGGGTGGGCCGCGAGGATCCTGGCCGGCGGAGGAGTTCGCGCAGGCGCGGCGTCGGGAGGGCCTGTCCGTCGAGGTCGTCATGGACCTCGCCACGGACACGTTCCTGGTCGTGGCGCGCGGCGGCGACGCCTCCGGCGACGCGGCGGCCTGAGCGGCGCGCGCTCCGGGCGGCCCGTCCCGGCTCGCCTCACCCCGCCTCCGGGGCCGGTGCCGGCGCCTTGGCGAACTGTTCCGCCTGGAGGGAGTACAACTCCGCGTAGAGCCCGCCGGTGGCCAGCAGTTCGTCCGGGGTGCCGGACTCCACGAGCCGGCCCTGGTCCAGGACGTGCACCAGATCGGCGTGGCGCACGGACGCCAGCCGGTGGGTGATCAGGACGACCGTCTGCCCGCTGCCGGCCAGGGCGCGGATCTTCTCGAAGACCTCCAGCTCGGCCCGAGCGTCCAGGGCCGCCGTCGGTTCGTCCACGATGAGGATGCGGCCCTGCCGGTACGCGGCTCGGGCGATCCCGATCCGCTGCCACTGGCCGCCGGACAACTCGTGGCCGCCGCTGAAGTTGCGGGCCAGGAGGGTGTCGAGGCCGCGCGGCAGATCCGCGACCACGTCCTCGGCACCGGCCTCGGCGACCGCGTCGGCCACGCGTTCGTCACCGAGCGGCGCCGAGGACCGGCCCACGGCGATGTTCACGCGCGCGGTGAACGGCCAGCGCTTGAAGTCCTGGGCCACCATGGCGACGCGTTCGGCGAGCGCGTGCCGGTCCGCCGTCGCCGTGTCCACGCCGTCCCAGGTGATCCGGCCCCGGTCCGGCGTGTACAGCCCGGCGAGCAGCTTGACCAGCGTCGTCTTGCCCGAGCCGTTCTCGCCGACGAGTGCCACGATCCGGCCGAGCGGCAGGGAGAGCGTCACGTCGTCGAGCGCCGGGCGGGTGGCGTCGCCCGGATAGCTGAACGTGACGTTCTCGAAGCGGATCTCCTTCGGGTCCTTCGGCAGCGCGGCGCCGCCCACCGGGATGGCCCGGCCGGCCGCCTCCCGGTGCAGCCGCTCCAGGTCGCCGACGAACAGGGCCTCCTCGTGGAGCGCGTTGACCTCCACGACGAGGGTGCCGAGGCTCTGTGAGCCGGTGCGGATCGCGATCACGGCCGTACCCGCCACCGACAGGGCCATCGCGCCGCCCAGCAGCAGCCCGCCGAGCGTCGCGTACGTCGCCGCCGTCGCCAGCCCCGTCCACGCCCCCGCGATCAGCCCGGTGCGGGCGGCGAGGCGGGCGAGCCGGGTCTGCTCCGTCTCGGCGCTCTCCGACATCGCGCGGAAGTGCCGCAGCAGGAAGGGGCCCACCCCGTGCACCCGGATCTCGGGGGCCGCGGCCGGTTCGATGAGCAGGCTGCCCAGCAGCCGCCCCGCCCGCTCGTGCTGCACCCAGGCGTGGAACGACTCGTAGCGGCGGCGGGCGAGGGTCAGCGCGCTCCAGGCGCTCGGCAGCGTCATGGTCACCAGCAGCGGCAGCAGCGCGGGGTGCAGTACGGTCAGGACGCCCGCCGCCGCGATCAGCGAGATCATCGCGTTCACCACGCGCGTGCCGAACAGGATCATGCGCCGGGCGGAGGTGGCACCGTACTGGGCGGTGTCCAGGAGCTTGTGGAAGGCGTGGTCCTCGATCGCCGACAACTCCACGCTCGCCGCCCGCTCCAGGTACCGCTCGGTGGCCACCCGCTCCACCTTGGGCTCCAGCCGCCCGGTCGCGTAGGTCGAGGCCGCCCGCAGCAGGGCCGCGACCATCATCACGGCGGCCACGGTGACCAGTGCCGGGACGGTCCCGCGCAGGCGTTCCTCGATCGGCCCGGCGGTCATCAGCCCGGCCAGCACGCTGTTGACGGCGAGCAGACTGACCGCCTGCGCCAGTCCCCGGCCCACCTCGGCCGCCAGCACGGTACGCGCGGCCCGCGGGTCGGCCTGCCGGGCGAGCCGGAGGCTGGACGCCAGCAGGGACGGCAACCGGGTCACCAGGGCCCGGAAACCCAGCTCCAGGAAGGCGTCGGCGTGCTGGTTCCAGCCCATGTCGTAACGCAGCGGACCGCCGAAGAGCAGCCGCTCCGACTCCGACATCCCGGCTGGTTGCGTGCCGCCCTTCCTGCGCACCGTCTGCCTCCCCCGAATCGTGGCCGGACGGCCACTGTCGCGGGAACGGGACGCCCACCGGCAGGGCGTGAGCGGGGGAGGCCGGAGCGCGCGGGCGCGCGCCTCACCGGAGGACGACGGGAGGGGGCGTGCGGGCGACACCGGGGGTGTCGCGGGGGCGTACGGGCGGGCCGGGGGAGCGCGGCGCGGAACGGCGGGCGGCCGTACGTTACGCGCTCACCGGTCGCGACCAGGTGGGTGTCGTGTTCGTCAGCCGGCACAGTGCCAGGTAGAGCGGGATGGGCGGGGTGTACGGAACCGTGCCGTCCGGGCGGTGGATGAGACCGGGGACGACCGGGGCGTCGGGAACGACCGCGCCGGTGGCGTACCGCGCGGGCGCGGGCCACTCCAGGGCGTAGTCGGAGTCGGTCGGGACGATCCACCACCAGTGCGTCTCGTCGGCGTAGACGCAGCCCACACGCGGCAGCCGGGGCAGCACCAGGGGCCCCAGGCTCGCGGGCACCGTCACGGCGTCGCAGCCCAGCGGGGCCGTCATGCCGTCCGGCACGGGCAGCCGCCGGGGTGTCCCGGGGCGCGCCGTCCGCGCTGGAGGCGGACCATCGTGTCCAGACCGAGCGGTCGGATGCCGGACACAACCTTCATAGCCATTCGGTCCCCGTTCCGCGGCGCGACTCCAGCCGGCGTCCCTCCGCCTCGCCCTCGTCACCCGTGCCGTCGGCAGGACCGGGCTTCGGGCGGGCGCCCCAGCCCAGGTCGTTGCCGGGCTCCGACGCGTCCTGCGGCTCGTCGGCCGTGCGCGGCAGCTCCGCCCAGACCAGCAGTCCGGGTCCGTGCTCATGGGCGCCCCAGGCTTCGCAGAGGGCGTCGACGAGGAGCAGTCCCCTGCCGTGCTCGTCCTCGGGCTGCTGATCGGCCGAGGGAAGAGGCTGGCCGGGGGCGCAGCCCTCGTCGCGCACGGCTATACGGACCAGGTCGGCCCCGTCGTGCAGCTCGCACACTATGTGGCTGCTCGCGGTGTGCACGATCGCGTTGGTCACCAGCTCGGAGATCACCAGGGCCGCGGTGTCGCAGGTGTCATCGCACACCGACCAGCCGTTCAGCCGGGCTCGTGTCAGGCGTCTGGCCTGCGCGGGAGAACCCGGATGCGCGGCCAGTTCGAAACGGAACCGGCGCTCGGCGGTGGCGGGCCCCGAAGAGCCGGCTCCCATGGCGGCACCGAGGGCCAGGGAGCCCGCGGTGGCGTCTGTTCCTAAGGGCGCGGACGGAATCACGCTTGCCACTATCGCCCCGCCGTGAACACTTGGCAAGTGTCACTATGAAAAATGCAGAGTGCTGTGTGACGGTCTGGAAGGCCGTGGCACACTGCTCGCAACAGCACGTCGAGCGGCGCCACTTCAGACCGTCGAGGACCTGGCATGGTTTTCGAACAGGTTTTCGAATGGCGCCGCCGGGCTGTCCGCACACGGACGTGCCGGACCGCCCGTACAAGGACAGGGACTCTTCGGGACTCTTGACAGGAGGTGGGCGGTGAGCGAGCCGCGGTCCGCGCCGACGGTCGGCCAGGTCGTTCTCGGCCGGCGCCTGCTGGACCTGCGGGAAGGCGCGGGTCTCAAACGCGAGGAAGCCGCCCGCATCCTGCGCGTCGCCCCCGCCACGGTCCGCCGGATGGAGATGGCCGAGGTCGCCCTCAAGATCCCGTACCTCCAGCTCCTGCTGAAGGCCTACGGTGTCGGCGACGAGGAGGCCGAGGCCTTCGTCCGGCTGGCCGAGGACGCCAACAAACCCGGATGGTGGCAGCGCTTCCACGACATCCTGCCGGGCTGGTTCTCCCTGCACGTCAGCCTGGAGGGCGCGGCCGCGCTGCTCCGTTCCTACGAGCCCCACTTCGTCCCCGGGCTGCTCCAGACCGAGGACTACGCGCGTGGGGTGCTCCTCTCGGGCGCCATCGGACAGACCCGGCCCGACGACATCGAACGCCATGTCGACCTGCGCATGCGACGCCAGGAACTGCTCACCCGCAAGGACGCGCCCCGGCTGTGGGCCGTGATGGACGAGACCGCCCTGCGCCGCCCCGTCGCCGGGCCGGAGGTGATGCGTGCGCAGATCGACAGACTGCTCGAAGCCATGAAGCTGCCCAATGTCACGTTGCAGGTCGCCCCGTTCTCCGAGGGGCCGCACCCCGGCACGTACGGGCCCTTCGTGCTGTTCCGATTCGCCATGCCGGAACTGCCGGACATGGTCTACAGCGAGTACCTGACCGGCGCCGTCTACCTCGACGCGCGCGCCGAGGTGGCGACCCATCTCGAGGTCATGGACCGCATGGCGGCGCAGGCCGCCACGGCACATCGCACGAAGGAGATCCTCCGGGATCTCCGCAAGGAGCTGTGAATGAACCTCATCAAACCCCAGCGCTCGCCGTGGAACCGCCGTGAGCGGATCTACAACGGCATGCCCGCCCGAGAGCTGGGCAGCGAGGGCTGGCACAAGCCGTGGAGCGGCGGGAACGGAGGCAACTGCCTGGAGGCGATGAAGCTCGCCGACGGCCGGATCGCCGTCCGGCAGTCCACCGACCCCGACGGACCGGCCCTGATCTACACCTCGGCCGAGATGACGGCCTTCATCGAAGGAGCGAAGGCGGGAGAGGCGGACTTCCTGCTGTCCTGAGCCATGCACCCTGTTGATTGTTGTTTTTAAGCTGTTTGCCACTGAGTTGACCATCCATCGCGACGAGAACCGAACACCTGGGAGCGGGGCGCTAGCGGGCGGTGGCCCGTAGCCGCAAGTCGTATGCCGTAGGTCGTGGGAAGGGAGAGCGCCGGAGGGTGGTGGCCGCGCTCAGGTCGTCATCGGCCGGTCGTACGGACCGACCGGTGCCGGCAGCCGTGTGCTGCCGCCGGACAGGTGGCGGTCGACGGCCGCGGCCACCGAACGCCCCTCCGCGATCGCCCACACGATGAGCGACTGCCCGCGCGCCGCGTCCCCCGCGGCGAACACCCCCGGGACGTTGGTCGCGAAGTCCCGGTCCCGGGCGATCGTGCCCGCGGGTGCCATGTCCAGCCCCAGCCCGTCGACGAGCCCGTCCTCCCGGTCGGGCCCCGAGAAGCCGAGGGCGAGAAGGACCAGGTCCGCGGGGAGCGACCGCTCGGTGCCGGGCAGCGGCCGGCGCCCCGCGTCCACACCGACCAGGTGCAGCCACCGCACATGCCCCTCCGCGTCACCGGTGAAGCGGAGCGTGGACGCCGCGAACAGCCGCGCGTCCGCGTCCGCCGCCGGCGCGGCCCCGAGGTCGCGTGCCTCCTCGTGCGCGGCCGACAGCCGGTACAGCCGCGGATACGTCGGCCAGGGCTCCGCCGTCTCGTCGCGTTCCGCGCCCGGCTGCGCGTAGATGTCCAGCTGGGTCACGGACGCGGCCCGCTCCCGCACCGCCGTGCCGAGACAGTCCGCGCCGGTGTCGCCACCACCGACGATGACGACGTGCTTCCCGGCGGCGGACAGCGGGGAGCGCTCCAGGTCGCCCTCGCAGACCCGGTTGGCCAGCGGCAGGTACTCCATCGCCTGATGGACCCCGGCCAGCTCCCGGCCGGGCAGGGCCGGATCGCGCCACACGGTCGCCCCGGTGGCGATCACCACCGCGTCGTAGCGCGCCCGCAAGTCGGCGGCGGCCACGTCCCGCCCGACGGCCGTCGAGGTACGGAACTTCGTCCCCTCCGCCCGCATCTGCTCGATGCGCCGTTCCAGGTGCCGCTTCTCCATCTTGAACTCGGGGATGCCGTATCGCATCAGCCCGCCGATCCGGTCGTCCCGCTCGTACACGGCGACCGTGTGCCCGGCCCGGCTCAGCTGCTGCGCCGCCGCGAGGCCGGTGGGTCCCGAACCGACCACCGCCACCGTCCTCCCGGACAGCCGGTCCGGCGGGCGCGGCGGGGTGAAGCCCTCCTCCCAGGCCCTGTCGGCGATCGCGCACTCGACGTTCTTGATGGTGACGGCCGGCTGGTTGATGGCCAGCACACAGCCCGCCTCGCAGGGCGCCGGGCACAACCGGCCGGTGAACTCGGGGAAGTTGTTCGTGGCGTGCAGTCGCTCGCTCGCCGCCCGCCAGTCCGACCGGGAGACCAGGTCGTTCCACTCCGGGATCAGATTGCCGAGCGGACAGGCCTCGTGGCAGAAGGGGACGCCGCAGTCCATGCAGCGGTCGGCCTGCCGGTCGATGATCGGCAGCAGCCCACCCGGCACGTACACCTCGTCCCAGTCCCGGGCCCGCTCCTCGATGGGCCTGCGGGGCCACTCCTCGCGGGGTGTCGTCAGAAAACCCTTGGGATCGGCCATGGCCGTCTTCCTTGCCTGCGGGATGGCTGGCCGTGCGTCGTCGGGCGGCACTCTCCCCACCCACGATACGTCCGGCCCACCCCGCGCGCAGGGCGTCCAACCGTCCGTCGCCCCCGGAGCCGGGCCGTGGCGGCGGCGTCCCGACTCTCAGGTGAGGGCGAGCACGTACGCCACCGCCGCCGCGGCCGAGGAGGCCGTACGGACGTGGTTCCAGGCCGTCCACTCGCGCACGTAGGAGGGCCAGTGGCTCGCCGCCTCCGCGGAGCCCGGCACCAGCCGGAGCAGCGCGGCGTTGCGCGGCACGTTGGCGGCCACGGTCACCCCGAACGACCCGACCAGGTAGAGCGCGCTGCCCAGCAGCAGCTCCACCGCGGCCCCCTGCGGCCACAGCACGAACGTCACCACGGCGATCACCGCGGCCAGCACAGCCGTCCCGAGGAACACGACCATGAAGGCCGGCCGTACCGCGGCCGTGTTGATCGCGTTCATCGCGGCCACTCCCTGGGCGGGCGGCAGCGCCGCGAGCCCCCGCATGACGAAGGTCGAGAACGCGCAGAAGACGCCGGCCGCCAGACCGGTCCCGAGCACCCCCAGCACCGTCAGCACGAAGTACGGTCCGTCGATCATGCCGTGCCCACCCCCATCCGTCGCGCGGTCGCCCACTCGGCACCGTCGGCCACCCACCGCCCCGAGTCAACCTCTTCCCGGACACGGTGACCACGGCCGACCGGAGCGGGCGCACGCGCGAGGGTCCCGGCGGGCGGAACGGCGACTGGCGCATCATGGGCGGGTGCCACTGGAAGCGATCACCTGGGACCGGCTCGGCGACCGCCTCGCCGAGCGCCTGCTCGACCTGGAGCCCGCCGACGGGGGCACCCGGCCCCGCGTCGCCCTCGACGGTGCCCCGGCCGCCCGGCCCGGCGATCTCGCCGAGCGGGTCTCCGAGGCACTGCGTGTCCGGGGCCGCCCCTCTCTCGTCGTCGGAACGGAGGGCTTCCTGCGTCCCGCCTCGGTCCGTCTGGAGTACGGGCGTCAGGAACGTCGAGTCCTACTACAACGGCTGGTACGACACCGGCGCCCTGTGGCGCGAGGTCTTCGACCCCCTCGGACCCGACGGCGACGGACGGGTCCTGCCCGACCTGTGGGACCCGGTCGCCGACCGCGCGACCCGCAGCCCTTATGCCCGGCTTCCTCCCGGCGGTGTACTGCTGCTGCACGGTCCCTTCCTGCTGCGTCACTGGTTCCCCCTCGATCTGAGCGTCCATCTCGTCCTCACCCCCGGTGCACTGCGCCGCCGCACCCCCGAGGCCGAGCACTGGACCCTGCCCGCCTTCGAGCGCTACGACGAGGAGACCGACCCCTCCCGCACCGCCGATGTCCTGGTGCGCGCCGACGATCCACGGCATCCCGCGTGGAACGGCTGACGCGTCGTGAGCGTGTGACCGGTTCTTCGCTCGTCACTCTGCCAGGTCGGCGCGAATCGTGTGCAAGCCTGTGGAAACGGAACATTCCGCTTTGTTCCCGACTGTGGACAGCCCTGTTCCCGGCTGCGGACGGTCCGTCGCCCTCTTCGGGCATGCCGGACAACTGGGATGATCGCGGCATGACGCGAACCGACGGATACCTCCTCGACAACCAGCGGGGTGAGGCGGCGGAGCGCTTCGACGCCTTCGCCACTCTCTTCGACCCCACGACGTTCCGGCACCTCGGGGCACTCGGCGTCGGACCCGGCTGGCGCTGCTGGGAGGTCGGGGCCGGAGGCACCTCCGTGGTGTCGTGGCTGGCCAAGCGGGTGGGGCCGACCGGCAGGGTCCTCGCGACGGACATCGACACCTCGCGGGTCGCTCCGGCCGCCCGGCATCCCATCGAGGTGCGCGTGCACGACGTGGGTGCGGAGGAACCGCCGGCGGAGGGCTTCGACCTGGTCCACGCCCGGCTCGTCCTCGTCCATGTCCCGGACCGGGAACAGGCGTTGCGATCGATGATCAAGGCCCTGCGGCCGGGCGGACGCCTCCTGGTCGAGGACGCCGATCCCGCGCTGCAACCCCTCGTCTGCCCCGACGAGCACGGTCCCGAGCAGCAACTGGCGAACCGGCTGCGGCACGGCTTCCGCCAACTGCTGTCCCGTCGCGGCGCCGACCTCTCCTACGGACGCCGACTCCCGCGGCTGCTCCGGGAGGCCGGGCTGAGCCGCGTGGAGGCCGATGCCTACTTCCCGGTCACCTCGCCCGCGTGCGCCGCTCTGGAGTCCGCGACGGTCCGTCAGGTCCGCGACCAGCTGGTCGGAGCCGGGGTGGCCACCCACGAGGACATCGAGCGCCACCTGGCGAACATCGCCTCCGGCGGCATGGACCTCGCGACGGCTCCGATGATCTCGGCCTGGGGACGCAAGGCATAACCCAGGGACGCAAGGCGCAACTGGGGGACGCAATGCGGGCAGACGCCTCCTCGACCGTCCGTCAGCCGTCCGCCCGGGGCGGCCTGCCGCCCACCTCTTCGACCGCCCTGGCCCCCGCCCGGCACCCCGCGGCCGCCGCCTCCTCGGGCCCCGCGCCCGTGAGCAGCGCGGCGAGGAACGCGCCGGTGAAGGCATCACCGGCGCCCGTACTGTCCCGCGGCGACGCGACCGAGGCGGCGGGAACACACGCGCACACGGTGCCGGAACGGGCCACCAAGGCCCCCTGTGCGCCCTGCTTGGCGATCACCAGCGGGACGTGCCGGCTCAGCTTCGCCGCCGCGTCCACCGCGTCGGGCAGCCCGGTGAGCAGGCACGCCTCGTCACGGCTGGGCAGCAGGACGTCCACGCCCTCGACCAGGCCCAGGAAACGGCCGACGCCCAGCTCGCCGAGGAACCCCGCCGACGCCGGGTCCAGGCTGACCGGCACCCCACGCGCGCGGGCGGCGGCCAGGGCGACCGCGACCAGAGCGCGGCCCGGCTCCGCGAGAAGAGGAGATAGCCGGAGAGATGCAGCCGGGCGACGCCGTCGAGCAGCGAGTCCGACCAGTCGCCCGGTCCGATCCGCAACGACGCCCCGCTGTCCGTCAGAAACGTCCGCTCGGCCGAGTCGCCCGTGTCGACCAGGCAGATCACCGTCCCCGTCGGTGCCGCGGCGTCGACGACGAGGAGCGGGCGCACACCACGGGCCGTCAGCTCCCGCTCGTGCCAGGCCGCCGCGTCGGCGCCGACCCGCCCCAGCAGCCGTACGTCCCCGTATCCCGCGTACGCGGCCCAGCAGGCCACGTTCGCGCCCGCGCCGCCGGGCAGGCGTCGGATCGAGGCGGCCGTGTCCGTGCCGGCGGCCAGCGGCCCCCGGTGCCGGGCGACAACGTCCGTGACGACGTCCCCGACGACCAGCAGCGCACCGCCCGCCCGGACGGTCATGCCCCGGTCCAGGCCGCCGCGACACGTGCCGCCAGGCGCACGTTCCCGCGCACCGCCGCCAGGTTGGCGCTCAGCGAGGCGCCGTCGGTGTGGCGCACCAGATGGCCGAGGAGGAAGGGCGTGACCGCCTGGCCCGTGATCCCGGCCGCCTCGCAGGCGTGCAGCGCGTCGGCCAGCACACGCGCGTGCAGCGCCGGATCGAGCTGCTCCTCCTCGGGGACGGGGTTCGCGAGCACGAGCGCGGACCGCGGCCCGTCGAGCGCGTCCTGCGCCCGCATGACCGCCGCCACCTGCTCCGGAGTGTCCAGCGTCCAGTCCACCGGATACCCCGAGTCGGACAGGTAGAAGCCGGGGAAGCGGTCCGTCCGGTAGCCGGCCACCGCGACTCCCAGCGTCTCCAGCCGTTGCAGGGTCGCCGGCACGTCCAGGATGGACTTCACCCCCGCGCAGACCACCGTGATCCGGGTGCGGGCCAGCAGGCCCAGATCGGCCGACTCGTCCTGCGTCACCGTCCACTGCCGGTGCACGCCGCCGAGTCCGCCGGTGGCGAAGACCCGTATGCCCGCTCGGGCCGCCAGCAGGGCGGTCGCCGACACGGTGGTCGCGCCGCTCGCGCCGGTGGCCACCGCGAGCGGCAGGTCCCGGTGCCCCAGCTTGCGGATGCCGTCCTCGTTCGCGACCCGTTCCAGCTGTTCCTTGTCCAGGCCGACCCGGGGCCGGCCGTCCAGCACGGCGATCGTCGCCGGAACGGCGCCCTCCCGACGTACCGCCTCTTCCAGCTCCCGTGCCACCAGCAGATTGCGCGGGCGCGGCAGCCCGTGCGCGATGATCGTGGACTCCAGGGCCACCACGGGGCGACGCTCGTCGATCGCCGTCCGTACCTCTTCCGACACCACCAGCATCACGCGCCTGCCTCCTGTCCGACGGCTCTCCCGCAGCTCCGGTCACCCTCATCCCTGGCGGGCGGGGGACCGGGCCAAACCCCTGCGGATCACCGAGTACGCCGCCGGGACCGAGAGCCGCCCCCTAGAAGAGCGGCTCGGGCAGCACGCCCTCCAGGGCGAGCAACTGCCGCTTGGTCTCCACGCCGCCCCCGAACCCGCCGATGCCGCCGTCGCTCTCGACGACCCGGTGGCACGGCACGACGACCGGCAGCGGATTGGCCCCCATGGCCGTGCCCACCGCCTGGGCGGCGCCCGGCTGCCCCACCCGGCCGGCGAGGTCGCCGTAGCCGACGACCGAGCCGTAGGGGACGCCGGAGGCCAGCTCGCGCAGCACCTCGCGGTTGAAGCCCGAGATCAGCGACCAGTCCAGCGGCAGGTCGAAGCCCCGCCGCCGCCCCGCGAAGTACGCCTCCACCTGGCGTATCGCCTCGGCCAGCAACGGCGAGCCGGGCTCCTCTACGGGCTCGGTGCCCAGCCGGGCCGCGAGCCGTTCGAGCGCCCGGTCGCGCGCCGGTCCGGTGGCGTGGAACACGACGTTGACCAGACCGTCACGGGTCGTGGCCAGCAGCAGCGGACCGATGTCGCTGCCGACGACGCTCCACACGACCCGCTGTTCGTACTGCCCAGGGCTGTCCATGCGCCCACGGTACGGCCGGCCACTGACAACGCCCGGGACGGCGGCGGACGCGACCGTCCACCGCCCCGGGCGTGACAAGGTCGGAGTCGGCCCGCGCCCCCGCTCAGCTCAAGGTGTCCCGCACCACGTCGGGCTTGTTGCTGATGATGCCGTCGACGCCGTAGTCGGTGACCCGCCGGACGGTGTCGGCGTCGTCGACCGTCCAGGCGAAGACCTCCAGCGGCCTGCCGTGCGGCCCCGTGAACGCGTGGACCGAGGACACGTAGCTCGTCGAGAGGGTGCCGTGCGAGGGGTTGATCTGGTCGGTGAACTCCGCGTATCCAGGCAGGTCCGACACGGGCGGCGTGCCGAGCACCCCGGTCTTGACGGCCGGCTTGAGGTCGTGGACGGTCCTGATGCTGTCCGCGTCGAAACTCTGCACCACGAGCCGGTCGGCCACATGCTGCCGGTCGAGCCAGCCCTCGTTGGCGAGGACCTTGAGGGTCTGCTGCTCGATGCCCGGGTACAGCTCGGGGCTCTTCAGCTCCAGGAGCAGCTTCTGTTGATTGCGCTCGACGCGGTTCACGTACTGTTTGAGCGTCGGCACGCGCGCGCCCGCGTACGCGGACCCGAACCAGCTCCCCGCGTCCAGACGCGCGATCTCCGCGGCCGTGAAGTCCTTCACCTTCCAGGGCGAGCGGTCGGGGAAGACCTCCTCCACGTCGGTCGTACGCTGCAGGCTGTCGTCGTGGAGGACGACGAGTTCGCCGTCCTTGGTGCGCTGGACGTTGTTCTCCACCCAGCGGATTCCCAGCCCGGCCGCCTTGTCGACGGCGGCCAGTGTGTTCTCCGGCGCATACCCGGAGGCGCCCCTGTGGGCGACGATCGTGGGCCCGTCGGCTTCGGCGTCGGCGGCCTGGGCGGTGCGGGCGTGCGAGAGGGGAGCCATCAGGGCGACCCCCAGAAGCGCGGTGGTCGTGACGGCAACTGCGCGCACGTGCATGCTTACTCCTCGCGTCGAGCGATCACGGACAGCACCACTGTGACAGCAGAGGGTCAACAGGAGGGGAGTGCAGAATGGCCACCGGCTGAATGGAGTTGCTCAACTCCGCTCACCGGGGCGGCACAACTGGGGCGAGCCCGTGATTCTTTGCCGGAGAATCGTTCGACCATTCCGGTGGAAGCCATACTCTCTGCACTCGACCCTGACCGTTCGCCCGGTCCCGGGAGGCCGTTCGCCCGGTCCCGGGAGGGGCGCACATCAGGAGATCCGGGGTGCAACCGGGGTGGTGCAGGCAGGCGGAAGGGCAGCCGTACATGCAAGACATGATCGACGGATTCGACTACGGGTTCGTCACACCGCTGGTGGCCTACTTCATGGCCTGTCTCGGCGGTGCCCTCGGACTGCGCTGCACCACCAGGGCCATGCTGGTCACCCGTTCCTGGCGCCCCGGGTGGCTCGCCCTCGCCTCGACGGCGATCGGCTCCGGCATATGGACCATGCACTTCATCGCGATGACGGGGTTCACGATCGAGCACACGCCGATCCGCTACGACTGGCTGATGACCTTCGTGAGCCTGGCCGTCGCCATGGTCATGGTGGGCATCGGGATCTTCATCGTCGGCTACCGGGGCGCCCGGGGGACGGCCCTGTTCACCGGCGGGACCATCACCGGCCTGGGCATCGCCTCGATGCACTACCTGGGTATGGCCGGCATGCACCTGGACGGGCAGCTGACGTACAACACCCTCACCGTGACCGCGTCCGCACTCATAGCCATGGGGGCCGCCACCGCCGCACTGTGGGCTGCCGGACAGGTCCGGGGTTTCCTGTGGAGCGTGGGCGCCGCCCTGGTCATGGGACTGGCCGTCACCGGCATGCACTACACGGGCATGGCCGCCGTCGACGTCCACCTCGAAGGCACGTCCGACTTCTCCGGCGGGTCGCCCGCCTCCGAACTGCTCGCCCCCATGCTGATCGGACCCCTCGCCTTCCTCCTCCTCGCCGGCGTCGTCGTCGCGTTCGACCCGCTGATGGTCATGGGAAAGCCCACCGCGGGCACCGCCGAGTGGAAGCCCGGCGTCCCCGCCCACACCGGGACCCCGCGCACGGTCCGCCGTCCACCGCACCACCCGCACCACATCCGCCGCGCCCTCGTCCGCCGGCGTCGCCGCACCCCGCAGAACCGCTGATCGGAGCCGGTTGTCAGTGCGGGGTCGTACGGTGGAACCCATGCGGCCCGTTTCCCAGATCGAACGCACGGTGGCGCCCTTCGAGGTCGTCAGCCCCTACCAGCCGAGCGGCGACCAGCCGGCGGCCATCGCCGAGCTGGCCCGGCGTGTCGAAGCAGGCGAGAAGGACGTTGTCCTGCTCGGCGCGACCGGCACCGGCAAGTCAGCCACCACCGCGTGGATGATCGAGAAGCTCCAGCGCCCCACCCTCGTGATGGCGCCGAACAAGACCCTGGCCGCCCAGCTGGCGAACGAGTTCCGAGAGCTTCTGCCGAACAACGCCGTCGAGTACTTCGTCTCGTACTACGACTACTACCAGCCCGAGGCCTACGTCCCCCAGTCGGACACCTACATCGAGAAGGACTCCTCGATCAACGAGGAGGTGGAGCGGCTGCGCCACTCCGCGACCAACTCACTGCTCACCCGCCGTGACGTCGTCGTGGTCGCCTCCGTCTCCTGCATCTACGGCCTCGGCACCCCGCAGGAGTACGTGGACCGCATGGTCCCGCTCCGGGTCGGCGACGAACACGACCGGGACGAGCTGCTGCGCCGCTTCGTCGACATCCAGTACACGCGCAACGACATGGCCTTCGCCCGCGGCACCTTCCGGGTGCGCGGCGACACCATCGAGATCTTCCCGGTCTACGAGGAGCTGGCCGTCCGCATCGAGATGTTCGGCGACGAGATCGAGGCCCTGTCCACGCTCCACCCGGTCACCGGCGAGATCATCAGCGACGACCAGCAGCTCTACGTCTTCCCGGCCTCCCACTACGTCGCGGGCCCCGAGCGCCTGGAGCGGGCGGTCAACGACATCGAGAAGGAGCTGGCGGAGCGCCTGACGGAGCTGGAGAAGCAGGGCAAGCTCCTGGAGGCCCAGCGGCTGCGGATGCGTACGACGTACGACCTGGAGATGCTCCGCCAGATCGGTTCCTGCTCCGGGGTCGAGAACTACTCGATGCATTTCGACGGCCGCCTGCCCGGCTCCCCGCCGAACACCCTCCTGGACTACTTCCCGGACGACTTCCTGCTCGTCATCGACGAGTCGCACGTCACCGTGCCACAGATCGGCGCCATGTACGAGGGCGACGCCTCCCGCAAGCGCACCCTGGTCGACCACGGCTTCCGGCTGCCCTCCGCGCTCGACAACCGCCCGCTGAAGTGGGAGGAGTTCCAGGAACGCATCGGGCAGACCGTGTACCTGTCCGCGACCCCGGGCACCTACGAACTCTCCCGCTCGGACGGCGCCGTCGAGCAGATCATCCGCCCCACCGGCCTCGTCGACCCGGAGGTCGTCGTCAAGCCCACCGAGGGCCAGATCGACGACCTGGTGCACGAGATCCGCAAGCGGACCGAGAAGGACGAGCGCGTCCTGGTCACCACGCTCACCAAGAAGATGGCCGAGGACCTCACCGACTACTTCCTGGAACTCGGCATCCAGGTCCGCTACCTGCACAGCGACGTCGACACACTGCGCCGCGTCGAGCTGCTGCGCGAGCTGCGCGCCGGTGAGTACGACGTCCTGGTCGGCATCAACCTGCTGCGAGAGGGCCTCGACCTGCCCGAGGTCTCCCTGGTGGCGATCCTCGACGCCGACAAGGAGGGCTTCCTGCGCTCCGGCACCTCGCTGATCCAGACCATCGGCCGCGCCGCGCGCAATGTCTCCGGCCAGGTCCACATGTACGCCGACAAGATCACGCCGGCGATGGAGAGGGCCATCGACGAGACCAACCGCCGCCGCGAGAAGCAGGTCGCGTTCAACAAGGCGAACGGCATCGACCCGCAGCCGCTCCGCAAGAAGATCAACGACATCGTCGCGCAGATCGCCCGCGAGGACATCGACACCGAGCAGCTCCTCGGCTCGGGCTACCGCCAGGTGAAGGACGGCAAGGGCGCCAAGGCCCCCGTGCCCGCCCTCGGCGGCCAGGCCACGGCCGGCGCCAAGACGGCCAAGGGCAAGAGCAAGGGCAAGGTCAGGGAGACGGTGCCGACCGACCGTCCCGCGGCCGAACTCGCCGGGCAGATCGAGGATCTCACCAACCGCATGCGGGCGGCCGCCGCGGACCTCCAGTTCGAGATCGCGGCCCGGCTGCGCGACGAGGTCTCCGAGATGAAGAAGGAGCTGCGTCAGATGAAGGAGGCGGGCCTGGCCTGACGGCCCGTGGGGGACACGCGCTGTGTTGCAAGACCGACACAAAGCGTGGACCGGGGTGGGGCACTGTCAGTGCCCCTGCGTAGGGTTCTGGTCAACCGCGGGGAGCGCGGCAACAGGGGACCGTTCGAGAGGGGATCAGCGCGTGACCGTGAACATGACCAAGGGCCAGGCCATCAGTCTGCAGAAGAACGACGGCGGCAGCCTGACATCGGTGCGCATGGGTCTCGGCTGGCAGGCGGCCCCCCGGCGGGGTCTGTTCGGCTCCCGCACCCGGGAGATCGACCTGGACGCCTCCGCGGTGCTTTTCGCGGACAAGCAGCCGGTCGACGTCGTCTTCTTCCGCCACCTGGTGAGTGACGACGGTTCGGTGCGCCACACGGGGGACAACCTCGTCGGCGGGGCCGGCCAGGGCGGCGACGACGAGTCGATCCTCGTCGACCTGCAACGCGTCCCGGTCCACGTCGACCAGATCGTCTTCACCGTGAACTCCTTCACGGGCCAGACCTTCCAGGAGGTGCAGAACGCGTTCTGCCGCCTGGTCGACGAGACCAACGGCCAGGAACTCGCCCGCTACACGCTGGCGGGCGGCGGCGCCTTCACGGCCCAGATCATGGCCAAGGTGCACCGGGTGGGCCAGGGCTGGTCGATGACCGCCATCGGCACCCCGGCCAACGGCCGCACCTTCCAGGACCTGATGCCGACGATCCTGCCGGTCCTGTAGCAGACAGGCCCGAACCGGCCGCACCGGTGAGCAGGACGGGCGGGCCGCCGCACGACACATCACGAGTGACGCACGAGTGACATCAGGGGGAAGTGCGATGGCGGCCGAGCTGACGCGGGGACAGAACCACCCGCTTGCGCGGACCCGTCTCGAGATCCGGGTCTCGGCCGGCACGCCGATCGTGGCCGGAGCAACGCTCGGCGACGAGAACGGCACGATTCACGGCGCCGAGTGGGTGGCCCACCCGGGCACACCCGTCCTTCCGGGTCTGGAGGTCCCCCGGCAGGCCGCCGCCGACCACCGCCTCGCGGTGGACCTGGACGCCGTGCCGGACGCCGTGCACCGCGTCAGTGTGCTGCTGGCTCTGCCCGCCGGCGGGCAGGGCCCGGCCCGTTTCGGGGCCGTCGCCGCACCCTTCGTCGCCGTCACGGACCTCGACGGCGGCGAGGTCGCCAGCTACACCATCACCGGTCTGGAGGCCGAGTCCGCCGTCGTCGCCCTGGAGCTGTACCGGCGACAGGGCGCCTGGAAGGTGCGCGCCGTCGGCCAGGGCTACGCGGGCGGCCTCGCCGAGCTTCTCGCCGACCAGAAGCTTCCCCGGGCCCGGCAGCTCGCCGGGAGCATCCACGAGGCGGTGGCGAGCGGGCAGGCCCGTTCCGTGCAGGCTCCCGCGCGCGCGGGGGACGGCGACCGCTCCCGGCAGGCCACCGCCCCGGCGCACGGCCCCCACCACGACCTCGCCCCCGGCACCGCGTCCCAGGGCGCCCCCGGCCCCGTACCGCCGACGTCCCCGTACGCCGCTCACCAGGACGCGCCGGGAGCGCAGGCGCCGGATGTTCCGGGGCGGCACGGGACGCAGCAGCCGTACCCGGGCGGACCGGCAGACCCCGCCACCGCGGGCCGGGCGCCCGCCCCGGCCGGAGGCGGCCCGATCGACTACAGCCACCCGCGCCGGCGGAACACGGCCCCGCCCGCGCCCCCGCCGCCCGCGCCCCCCGCCGACTCCGGCGGACCCGCCCGGCCGGTCGCGGGTGACGCCACCGGCTGGTCCATGGAGGAGCGGCTCTACAACCAGGTGTGGGGCATGTTCGAGGACCTGGCCCGCACCATGGCCGCGTACCGCAGTGCCGTCGACTTCGCCGACTCGCGCATGGAGAAGGAACTCGACCAGGTCCTCTCCGACCCGCGCAGCCGGATCGGCGGGCAGGGCGACGCCGCACGGGAGGCGGCGCGCGCCCGGCACGGCGTGCTGGTGTCCCAGGCGAAGGAGGTCCTGGACCGGGACGTGGCGCAGCTCGTCGCCGAGGCCGAGGTCGTCGAGCCCGCCCTGCCGGCGGCCTACGCGCGCTGGGACAGCCCGGTCTGGCACGCCTACCGCGTCCCCATGGAGATCCCGATGGCCGTGCGGCTGGGGGATCTCCGGCTGCCCGGAGCGGAGCGCATACGCATCCCGATGCTGGTCCGGCTGCCGCTGGAGCGCGGTCTGTGGATCGACAGCGGGCGTTCCGCCTCGCGCGACGGTTCGTTCACCGACTCCCACGAGGCGCGGCACCTGGGCCTGGAGGCGGCGGTCTCGCACGCGGCCCGGCTGCTGGCCGTCTATCCGGCGGGCGAGTTCACCGTGCATGTCATCGATCCGGCCGGATCGGGGGCGCGGGCTCTGGCACCCCTGGTGCAGACCGGGGTACTCGCCGCGCCGCCCGCCCTGGGCGCCGCGGGGGTGGCGGACGTACTCGGCCGTCTCACCCAGCGCGTCGACCTGGTGCAGATGGCGTTGCGCGGAGGCGCTCCCGACGCGCTCCCGCCCGGCCTCGACACCTCCCAACAGCTTTTGATCGTCAATGACTTCCCGCACGGCTTCGACGACCGGGCGGTGAACCAGTTGCGCTACCTCGCCGACGAGGGGCAGGCCGTCGGCGTCCACCTGATGATGGTCGCCGACCGCGAGGAGTCCGCCGGGTACGGGCCGCTGCTCGACCCGCTGTGGCGCTCGCTGCTGCGACTGACCCCGGTGGCCGACGACCATCTCGCCGACCCGTGGGTCGGCCATGCCTGGACGTACGAGCCCTCGCTCGTGCCGCCCGGCGCCCAGGTGCTCCGGCAGGTGCTCGACCAGGTCGCGGCGGCCCGTCGTTCATGGAATCGGTGACCACCTCCGACCTGGGGTTTTGAACTTTATTTGCAGAACTCTTTACCATTTCTTGGTGATTGGGTACTGTCGTCCGTACGGAGGGGAGTACTCCCTGTCTGTGCGGCGTACCCGTCAATACGGATCAGGCCAGATCCCGGGGCGCCGGCCCGTGGGTCCCGGACGCCTCATGCGTCCCGGGCACCAGGGGTGGAAGAGACCTCCGGCAGCGAACGCTGACATCTGCCGTGTGACGTACTGCCGGAGGCGCAGTGGAAGTTTCCCTGACCCTGTGGGTCCTGACCATCGTGGGCCTCGCGGCCCTGATCGCCGTCGATTTCTTCATCGGCCGCAAGCCGCACGACGTATCCATCAAGGAAGCCGGGATCTGGACGGCCGTCTGGATCGCCCTGGCGGGCCTTTTCGGGCTCGGTCTGCTCCTCTTCGGCGGCGGTGAGACCGCCGGTGAGTTCTTCGCGGGCTTCATCACCGAGAAGTCGCTGAGCGTGGACAATCTCTTCGTCTTCGTCCTGATCATGGCGAAGTTCGCGGTGCCCTCGCAGTATCAGCAGCGGGTGCTGCTCATCGGTGTCCTCATAGCCCTGGTTCTCCGGGCCGTCTTCATCGCCGCGGGTGCCGCGATCCTCGCCAGCTTCTCGTGGGTCTTCTACCTCTTCGGCGCGTTCCTGATCTGGACCGCCTGGAAGCTCGTCCAGGACGCCCGCAAGAGCGCGGCCGACGGGCAGCACGGAGAGGACGAGGAGTTCGAGGAGAACAAGCTCCTCAAGGCCGCCGAGCGCCGCTTCGGGGTCGCCGACCGGTACCACGGCACCAAGCTGTGGATCGAGGAGAACGGCAAGCGGGTCATGACCCCGATGCTGGTCGTGATGCTCGCCATCGGCACCACCGACGTGCTCTTCGCGCTCGACTCCATCCCGGCCATCTTCGGCCTCACGCAGGACCCGTACATCGTGTTCACGGCCAACGCCTTCGCCCTGATGGGGCTGCGCCAGCTGTACTTCCTCATCGGCGGCCTGCTGAGGAAGCTGGTCCACCTCTCCTACGGCCTGTCGGTCGTCCTGGGCTTCATCGGGGTCAAGCTGGTGCTGCACGCCCTGCACGAGTCCGGCGTCCACGTCCCCGAGATCGGTATCCCGGTCTCGCTCGGCGTGATCTGCTCGGTCCTCGTCGTCACCACGCTCACCAGCCTCCGCGCCTCCAGGAAGCGGGCCGAGGCGGAGGCGGCCACCGGGAGCGACGACGCCCCGAAGGACAGCGTCGGGACCTGACCGCGTACCGGCCCCGGCCGGGGGCCGGAGACCGGCACCGGGAGCGGCGAGCGGCGAAGAGCCGTCCGCCGCCCCCGGCGTGACCAGGAGGGATGCGCCGTCCGGCGCCCTCTGCGACGATCTCCGCATGGTCATTCGCCCCAGGGTGCTCCTCACACAGTGGACGACTGCCACGCCCGTGTTCGCGGCCGTGCTGCTGGCGGCCACCTGGGGACGCGATCTGCCCGGCGCGGTCGTCGCGCTGCTCACCGTCGTCCTCGCGGTGTCCGTCCTGGCCGCCGTGCACCATGCCGAGGTGGTCGCCCACCGGGTGGGGGAGCCCTTCGGCTCCCTGGTCCTCGCCGTCGCCGTCACGGTCATCGAAGTCGCGCTCATCGTGACCTTGATGGCGGACGGCGGCGAGGGGAGCGCGACCCTGGCCAGGGACACGGTCTTCGCGGCCGTGATGATCACCTGCAACGGCATCGTCGGCCTCAGCCTCCTGGTCGCCGCCCTGCGGCACGGGACCGCCGTGTTCAACCCCGAGGGCACCGGCGCCGCCCTCGCGACGGTCGCGACCCTGGCCACGCTCAGCCTGGTGCTGCCGACGTTCACCACCAGCGCCCGAGGCCAGGAGTTCTCCACCTTCCAGCTGATCTTCGCCGCGCTCTCCTCGCTGGTCCTCTACGGCATGTTCATCGCGACCCTCACGGTGCGGCACCGCGACTACTTCCTCCCGGTCACCCGGCAGGGCGAAGCGATCAGTGTCGAGCACCACGCCAAGGCACCCTCCGCCCGCACGGCACTGATCAGTCTGTCGCTGCTGGCCCTGTCCCTGATCGGCGTCGTCGGCCTGGCGAAAGGGGTGTCGCCGACCATCGAGAGCGGCGTGGAGGCGGCCGGGCTGCACCACGCCGTCGTCGGCGTCGTCATCGCCCTGCTGGTCCTGCTCCCCGAGACCATCGCCGCGGTGCGTTCCGCGCGCCGCGACCGGGTGCAGACCAGCCTGAACCTCGCGCTCGGCTCGGCGATGGCCAGCATCGGCCTGACCATCCCCGCGGTGGCCGTGGCCTCCGTGTGGCTCTCCGGACCGCTGGTCCTCGGCCTCGGCCCCACCCACATGGTGCTGCTCGCCCTGACGGTGGTGGTGGCCGCCCTGACGGTCGCGCCGGGCCGGGCCACGCCGTTGCAGGGCGGCGTGCACCTGGTGTTGCTCGCCGCGTACCTGGAACTCGCCATCAATCCGTAGCGTCGGAGTGGAGCCGTCGCCCCGGCGCGACGCGGCGAGGCCGCGGGCGCCCGAGAGGGCCGGAGCCGGTGTACTCGGCCCGTCCCGCCGGGCGGCGCCGTCGCGATTCACCCGCGGTGACCGCACGCGCCCGGCACCGTGATAGACCGGGACCCGAGCAGCGGTCGAGCAGGGGCCGCCGCGCCCCGAACGGACCGGAGGAACCGTGCCCCGCAGTCTGGCCCATGCCCCGATCATGATCCTCAACGGCCCCAACCTGAACCTGCTGGGGCAGCGCCAGCCGGAGATCTACGGCTCCGACACCCTCGCCGACGTCGAGGCCCTGTGTGTGAAGGCCGCGGCGGCGCACGGCGGCACGGTGGACTTCCGCCAGTCCAACCACGAGGGAGAACTGGTCGACTGGATCCACGAGGCCCGGCTGAACCACTGCGGCGTCGTGATCAACCCCGCCGCCTACTCCCACACGTCCGTCGCCATCCTGGACGCGCTCAACGCCTGCGACGGGCTGCCGGTGGTGGAGGTCCACATCTCCAACATCCACCGGCGGGAGGAGTTCCGGCACCACTCCTACGTCTCGCGGCGCGCCGACGGAGTCATCGCCGGGTGCGGTGTGCAGGGGTACGTGTTCGGCGTGGAGCGGATCGCGGTGCTGGCCGGGGCGGGACAGGCCCGGACCTGAGCGCCGGGGCCGCCGGCCGGGAGCGTGCGCTGCCCACCGGCGCGGGTGAACGCCCCGCACGGGGCGCGTACGACGCTCACCAGCCGCGCGCGAGCCATTCGGGCAGGTGCGGCCGTTCCGTGCCGAGCGTGGTGTCGTTGCCGTGCCCGGGGTAGACCCACGTCTCGTCCGGGAGCACGGCGAAGATCTTGGTCTCCACGTCGTGGATGAGGCTCGCGAACGCCTTCGGGTCCTGGTGGGTGTTGCCCACACCGCCCGGGAAGAGGCAGTCCCCGGTGAACACATGGGGATGCCCGTGCGGGTCGTCGTACACCAGGGCGATGGAGCCCGGCGTGTGACCGACCAGGTGGCGCGCGGTGAGTTCCACGTGCCCCACCCGGATCGTGTCGCCGTCGTCGACCAGGACGTCGGTCGGCACGGGGATGGCCTCCGCGTCGTCCCGGCCGGCGTGGGTGCGGGCGCCGGTGGCCGCGACGACCTCGGCCAGCGCCTGCCAGTGGTCGCCGTGCCGGTGGGTGGTGACGACGGACGCGATGCCGTCGTCACCGATCGTGCCGAGCAGCGCGTGCGCGTCGTTGGCGGCGTCGATCAGCAGTTGCTCGCCGGTGGCCCGACAGCGCAGCAGATAGGCGTTGTTGTCCATCGGGCCGACCGCGACCTTGGTGATCATCAGGTCCTTGAGTTCATGCACGTCGGCGGGGCCGCCGACCCGCACCTCTCCGCTGTACGTCATGACTGCCAGCCTAGGGGGTGTCGTCGGCGGGCTACAGCGGCGGCAGCGTCGGCAGCGGGCCGCCCTCCACCGTCAGCCGGGCCCCCTTGCGACGCCCGGCGAGCCAGCCGAGCAGGTCGGCCGGGGCACCGGTGACGCTCACCCCGGGCTCGCTCGCCTCCCGGCCCGTGCGCCACGCGCGCGTGCCGTCCGTGAGCCGGGTGGGCGGCACGTCGGGGTGCCCGGCGAACCGGGCGGCGAGGAAGCCGGTCTCCCGCTCGGTGAACTCCGCCGGAAGGTCCTCCAGCTCGTACCCGATGCCCAGATCCACGTGGTGCAGCTCCACCTCGATCCACCGCCGGAACGGCACCCGGGACGCGGAGTCGGTGACCCCGTTGCGCAGCTGCACCGTGCGCGACCAGTCCGCGGTCGCGGCCGCGGCCTCCTGGAACCGGGCCGCGCTCTCGCGCACGTCGGCGAGCTGGGTGTCGAGGGGCCGCGCGGCGTCCCGCTCGATGTCGGTGTCGCGGGCCTGGGGGGAGGCGTACATGGGGCGGTCCTGGAAGACGTTCACGAGTGCGTCCGCGTTGCGGGCCAGGTGGGCGAGAACGTGACCGAGGGTCCAGCCGGGAAGCCGTGACGACTGCGTCACGGAGGCGTTGTCCAGTTTTCCGGCCGCGTTGAGCACTCGTTCGGTCGCGTCCCGTACAGATGCCAGGTCATGGGCGTGATCAATCATGACGCAGACCCTAGACCCGCCACACCTTCGGGTGAAGGTGGCGAACGACGGCCGCAATTCGAATGCACGTGCTATATGGTCGAAGGCGGCGTCGGGCATGCTGGGGAGTCGGGGTTTGTTGACAACCGGTGAATCCGACCGGCGTTGTCAGTGGCTCGCCCTAGTCTGGGAAAGACGGGGGCCCCGCCCCTGTCACTTCTCTCAAGAAAGGTGCGGACCGGCGTGGCCGACCGTCTCATCGTCCGTGGCGCGCGCGAGCACAACCTGAAGAACGTCTCGCTCGACCTGCCTCGTGACTCGCTCATCGTCTTCACGGGTCTGTCCGGGTCGGGCAAGTCCTCCCTGGCCTTCGACACCATCTTCGCCGAGGGCCAGCGGCGCTACGTGGAGTCGCTCTCCTCCTACGCCCGGCAGTTCCTCGGCCAGATGGACAAGCCGGACGTGGACTTCATCGAGGGCCTCTCCCCGGCGGTCTCCATCGACCAGAAGTCGACCTCGCGCAACCCGCGCTCCACGGTCGGCACCATCACCGAGGTCTACGACTACCTGCGCCTGCTCTTCGCCCGCATCGGCAAGCCGCACTGTCCCGAGTGCGGCCGTCCGATCTCGCGCCAGTCGCCGCAGGCCATCGTCGACAAGGTCCTGGAGCTGCCGGAGGGCAGCCGCTTCCAGGTGCTGTCGCCGCTGGTGCGCGAGCGCAAGGGCGAGTTCGTCGACCTCTTCTCCGACCTCCAGACCAAGGGCTACTCCCGCGCGCGGGTGGACGGCGAGACCATCCAGCTCTCCAGCCCGCCCACGCTGAAGAAGCAGGAGAAGCACACCATCGAGGTGGTCGTCGACCGCCTCTCGGTGAAGGGCCGTGCCGGGGACGGGCAGAAGGAGCACAGCGCCAAGCGCCGCCTCACCGACTCCGTGGAGACCGCGCTCGGCCTCTCCGGCGGCATGGTCGTGCTCGACTTCGTCGACCTCCCCGAGGACGACCCCGAGCGCGAGCGCATGTACTCGGAACACCTGTACTGCCCGTACGACGACCTGTCCTTCGAGGAGCTGGAGCCCCGCTCCTTCTCCTTCAACTCGCCCTTCGGCGCCTGCCCCGACTGCTCCGGCATCGGCACACGCATGGAGGTCGACCCGGAGCTGATCGTCCCCGACGAGGACAAGTCCCTCGACGAGGGCGCCCTCCACCCCTGGTCGCACGGGCACACCAAGGACTACTTCGCCCGCCTCATCGGCGCCCTCGCGGACGCCCTGGGCTTCCGGACGGACATCCCCTTCGCGGGCCTGCCGCTGCGCGCCCGGAAGGCCCTGCTGTACGGCCACAAGACCCAGGTCGAGGTCCGCTACCGCAACCGCTACGGCCGCGAGCGCCGCTACACCACGGCCTTCGAAGGCGTGATCCCCTTCGTCAAGCGTCGGCACCGAGAGGCCGAGAGCGACGCCGGCCGGGAGCGCTTCGAGGGCTACATGCGGGAGGTGCCCTGCCCCACCTGCGGAGGCACCCGCCTGAAGCCACTGGTCCTCGCGGTCACCGTCATGGGCAGGTCGATCGCCGAGGTCTCGGCGATGTCCATCAGCGACTGCGCGGAGTTCCTGGGCGAGCTGAAGCTCAACGCCCGTGACAAGAAGATCGCCGAGCGCGTGCTGAAGGAGGTCAACGAACGGCTGCGCTTCCTGGTCGACGTCGGCCTGGACTACCTCTCGCTCAACCGCGCGGCCGGCACCCTCTCCGGCGGCGAGGCCCAGCGCATCCGCCTGGCCACCCAGATCGGTTCCGGACTCGTCGGCGTGCTCTACGTCCTCGACGAGCCGTCCATCGGTCTGCACCAGCGCGACAACCACCGGCTGATCGAGACCCTCGTCCGGCTCCGCGACATGGGCAACACGCTCATCGTCGTCGAACACGACGAGGACACCATCAAGGTCGCCGACTGGATCGTCGACATCGGCCCCGGCGCGGGCGAGCACGGCGGCAAGGTGGTGCACAGCGGTTCCCTCAAGGAGCTGCTCGACAACACCGAGTCGCAGACCGGCCTGTACCTGTCCGGCAGGAAGGCCATCCCGCTGCCCGACATCCGCCGGCCGCACGACCCGTCCCGGCAGCTCACCGTGCACGGCGCCCGGGAGAACAACCTCCAGGACATCGACGTGTCCTTCCCCCTCGGCGTGTTCACGGCCGTCACCGGAGTCTCCGGCTCCGGCAAGTCCACGCTGGTCAACGACATCCTGTACACCCACCTGGCCCGCGAGCTGAACGGCGCGCGGAATGTTCCGGGCCGGCACACGCGCGTGGACGGCGACGACCTCGTCGACAAGGTCGTCCACGTCGACCAGTCGCCCATCGGCCGCACCCCGCGGTCCAACCCGGCGACGTACACGGGCGTCTTCGACCACGTGCGCAAGCTGTTCGCCGAGACGACGGAGGCGAAGGTCCGCGGCTACCTGCCCGGCCGGTTCTCCTTCAACGTCAAGGGCGGTCGCTGCGAGAACTGCGCGGGCGACGGCACGATCAAGATCGAGATGAACTTCCTCCCGGACGTTTACGTCCCGTGCGAGGTCTGCCACGGTGCCCGGTACAACCGGGAGACCCTGGAAGTCCACTACAAGGGCAAGTCCATCGCCGACGTGCTGAACATGCCGATCGAGGAGGCGACCGACTTCTTCGAGGCGGTCCCCGGCATCTCCCGGCACCTGAAGACGCTGAAGGACGTTGGCCTCGGCTACGTCAGGCTCGGCCAGTCCGCGACCACCCTGTCCGGCGGCGAGGCACAGCGGGTGAAGCTCGCCAGCGAGTTGCAGCGCCGTTCCACCGGACGCACGGTCTACGTCCTGGACGAGCCGACCACCGGCCTGCACTTCGAGGACATCAGCAAGCTGCTGACGGTCCTGGGCGGACTGGTCGACAAGGGCAACACGGTCATCGTCATCGAGCACAACCTCGACGTGATCAAGACCGCCGACTGGGTCGTCGACATGGGCCCGGAGGGCGGCGCCGGCGGTGGCCTGGTGGTCGCCGAGGGCACGCCCGAGCAGGTCGCCGGGGTCCCCGCCAGCCACACCGGCAAGTTCCTGCAACATGTCCTCGGCGCCGACCGGATCAGCGACGCCGCCCCGGTGAAGGCCCCGCGCAAGGCGGCGAAGACGGTGGCGGCCAAGGCCACCGCCAAGAAGACCGCCACGAGGACGGCCACCGGCACGGCCGCGAAGAAGTCCGCTGCGCAGAAGACCGCCACGAAGTCGACCGCCACGAAGGCGACCGCGGCCAAGAAGGCCGCCAAGCCCGCCGCGAAGAAGACCACGCGGACGAGCAAGGCCTGACCCGCAGCCGCACCGGGCGGAGTGAACCACGCCCACCCCGCGGTGCTCGCGACGGACACGCCGACGCGCCGGGTCCCACGGACAACCCCCGTGGGACCCGGCGAACCGTCGGTGCGGCCCGCCCGCTCAGGCGCCCTCCGGCTCCACGAACTGCATGTCGAGCTGGATCTTCACGACCTCTCCGAGCAGCCCGGGAGCGAAGTCCAGGCCGAACTCGCCGCGCCGGATCTCACCCGTCGCCTCGAACCCGGCGTGCCGGCCGCCGCCGGTCGGCACGCTCTCCAGACCGCCGAACTCCACGGCCAGCGTCACCGGACGGGTCACGTCTCCGATCGTCAGCTCGCCCTCCATGGCCCAGTCCTCGCCCCCGCCCGACACCCGGGTCGAGCGGAAGGCCATCGTCGGCCGCTTCTCCACGTCGAGCAGGTCGGAGGCGCGTACGTGCGCGTCCCGGTCGGTGTTCCCGGTGTCGACGGAGGCCAGGTCGATCGTCGCGGTCACCCGGACGTCCTCGATCCGCTCCCCGACGGACAGTTCGGCCCGCACGCCGTTGAAGCGCCCCCGCACCTTGGAGATCCCGAGGTGGCGGATGGTGAAGTTCACGGCGGAATGGAAGGGGTCCAGCACCCACTGACCTGGGGCGATCGGCAGGGGAGCGGCGGGGGTGGCGGTGTCGTTCGTCATGCCTTCCACTGTGGGCGCGCCGCGCGCTCGAAGGGAGACCGGGCCGAGCGTGGTAGTCGCAGGGCCACCCTTCCAGCCACGCGCATTGGTACGTTCCAGACGTGAGCGACAAAGAGTTGGGCACGTTCCTGCGGACCCGGCGCGAGTCCGTGACCCCGGCCGAGGTGGGGCTCCCCACCGGCCTGCGCCGCCGTACCCCCGGCCTGCGCCGCGCCGAACTGGCCACCCTCGCCGGCGTCAGCGTCGAGTACCTCACCCGGCTGGAACAGGGACGCGACCGCAACCCGTCCGTCCAGGTGCTCGGTGCCCTCGCCGACGCGCTGAACCTGTCGCTGCGGGAGCGGGTGCTGCTGCGCCGCCTGACCAAGGAGGCCGACTGCGGCGACCCGCTGCTCTGCGCGGCGGCCCCGCCGCTCGGCCGTGGCGCGCGCCCCACCGTGCGGGCCGTACTGGAGCGGCTGGAGCCCACCCCCGCCGTGGTGCTCAACTGGATCGGCGACGTTCTCGCCCACACCGACGGCTACGCGCAGGTGACCGGCCCGATCGGGCTGCTCGACGACGAGCGGCCCAACCTGCTGCGGTACCTGTTCACCGACGAGCGCGCCCGCACCGCCCACCCCGACTGGGACCGCGTGGCCGACGATCTGGTGGCCCAGCTCCGGCACGAGGCTCCGCTGCGGGACCCCTACGTCAAGGAGCTGGCCGACGAACTGACGGTGACGGCGGGAGCGCCCTTCGCCGACCGGTTCGCCGACCTCGGCGCGGCGGTCCGGCGCGTCGGGACCCAGTACATCGAGCACCCGGAGGCCGGACCGCTGCGGCTGCTGCACGAGACGCTGTCGCTCCCCGAGGAGGGGCAGCGTCTCGTCGTACACCTTCCCGCGGACGGCGCGACGGCCGCCGCCCTGGACCGGCTGAACGGCCGCCGCCCAGGCGCCCTGCGGGCCGTGCGGCCGGCGGGCTGACCGCGGGCCGGTCCGGGGCCGGCGCCGTCAGAGGGACACTTCGTGGGCGTACGGCGGCTCGGCGCCCGCGCGGGAGCAGGTGACCGCCGCCGCGCGGGCGGCGAAACCCAGCAGCTCCGCCCAGCCGCCCGGCCCCAGCGCGGCAACGGCCTCCTCGCCGAGGGCGTCCCGCACTGCGAGCCCGTGCAGCAGCGCCGCGTTCACCGTGTCGCCCGCGCCGATCGTGTCCACCACCTCGACCCGCTCGCCCGGCACCGCGTACTCGCCCCCGTCGCGGGTGTACGCCGTCAGCCCGGCACCGCCCCGGGTGACCACGACCGCCGCCGGGCCCGCCGCCAGCCACTCCCGGGGCGTGCCGCCGAGCCACTCGGCGTCCTCGGCGGACAGCTTCAGCAGCGTCACCGACGGCAGCCAGCTCCTGAAGCGGGCCCGGTAGGCGTCCGGGTCCGGGATCAGCCCGGCCCGGATGTTCGGGTCCAGCGCCGTGAACACGCCCCGCGCGGCCGTCTCGCGCAGCAGTTCCTCGTACGCGCTCGCGCCCGGCTCGAGCACCAGCGAGCAGGTCCCGAAGGAGATGGCCCGGGTGCCGGACGGCAGCGCGGCGGGCACCGTGAACAGCCGGTCCGCCGTCCCGTCCACGTAGAAGGAGTACGCGGCCGAGCCGTCCGGGCCGAGCGAGGCCACGGCGAGCGTCGTCGGCTCGGCCCCGCGCCGCACCGGCGAGACATCCACGCCGGTCTCGCGCAGCCGGTCGAGGAGCGCCTCGCCGAAGGCGTCGTACGACACCCGGGAGCAGAAGGCGGCGGGGGAGCCGAGGCGGCCCAGCGCGACGGCCGTGTTGTACGGGCCGCCGCCGAGCGCGGGCCGCAGCGCGGCCAGGGCACCCGTGCCCTGCGGTACGAGGTCGATCAGTGCCTCACCGGCGACGACGATCACGGGAGGGTCCTACCTTTCAGGGGTGGTTGCTCTGGTCATTCGTAGGATCGGACTGCTCGGGGCAGCCGCAGGAGGTGCGGTGGACGAAGGCGCAGGGCAGCCGTACGGTCCGCGCGGGGCGGTCCGGCGCGGCGAGGCGCTCCAGCAGCAGGCTGACGGCCTGCGCGCCGAGGTCCCGGCTGGGCTGGGCGACGGCGGTGAGCCGGGGCGAGAAGAGGTCCGCCCAGGCGAAGTCGTCGAAGCAGCACAGCGCGAGGTCGCCGGGCACGGACAGACGGCGTTCCCGCAGCGCGCGCAGGGCGCCGATGGTCATCGCGTTGTTGGCGGTGACCAGCGCGGTGGGCGGCACCGCGAGGGACAGCAGGGCCGCCGCGGCCCGTTCGCCGCCCGCCGCCTCGGAGTCGCCGTGCACCAGCAGCCGTTCGTCGTAGGGCAGCCCGGCTGCGGCGAGGCCGTGCCGGTACCCGGTGATCCGCTCGCGCGTCGTACTGAGCCCCGGCCGGCCGGCGACCAGGCCGATGCGGCGGTGGCCGAGCCCGGCGAGATGGGTGACCAGCAGTGTCGTCGGCTCGGCGCTCTCGGCGCAGACCTGGTCGAAGCGCGGGGCGTCCTCTGCCTCGGGCACGTCGACGGCCCGGTCGAGGAACACGGCCGGCACCCGGTGGCGTCCGAGGTAGGCGAGGAGGGCGCGCGGTTGCGCGGAGGGCGCGACGATCATGCCGTCCACGCGCCGTTCGTGCAGCAGTTGGACAACCTTGCGCTCGTGTCCGGGATCGTCGTGCGGGTCGGCGATGAGCAGGCTGTAGCCGTGTTCCAGGGCGCTGGCCTCGACACCCTGGAGGATCTCCGTGAAGTACGGGTTACTGATCGCCGACACCGCGAGCCCGATGGAGCGGGTGCGGGAGGTCACCAGGGAGCGGGCGAGGGTGTTCGGGGTGTAACCCAGCTCCTCGACGGCGTCCAGCACCGCCTGGCGAGTGTGCGGGAGCACCGGGCGGGTGTCGTTGAGGACGTGCGAGACGGTCGCCACGGAGACCCCGGCGCTGCGCGCGACATCGGCCATGGTCGCCATCGGCGTGCCCCCTTCCACGTGCCGCGGCGCGGCGGCCCGCGGGTGTACTGGCGGGGACCGTATCTCATCGAGAGGCGGACGTAAACGCTTGCGCAAGCGTTTACGTCCCTGCGTCACGCCTCCACCCCGGTCTCCGCACCCGCCCGGTGACCCACCCGCGCGACCCACCTCCGGCCCACCCCCGACCCACCGCGCAGGAGGGCCGCGAGTGCCGGATATCGTCGCTCTGCACGACCCGCGCGTTTCCCGCACGGCCCTCTGCCCCGACCAGCGTCAGTGGAGAACCCATGCCCGGCCGTCCCGTCCCGAGCCGCCGCACCGTCCTGCGCTCGGCGGCCCTCACGCCAGTCGCCGGACTCGGTCTGGCCGCCTGCTCCCCGGGCAACGACGGCGTCGCGGCGGCCACGCCGACCGCGCCCGTGGAACTCGGCGCGGACAGCGAGGTGGCCAAGGGCGCGACCAAGCTCTACCGGGACGGGAACGTGGTGGTCAGCAGGGCCGAGGACGGCTCCCTGAAGGCGTTCAGCACGGTCTGCACGCACGCGGGGTGCCCCATCAACAAGCTGGAGGGGACGAAACTCCTCTGCCCCTGCCACGGCAGCGAGTTCGACGCCCGGACCGGCGAGGTGCTGCGTTCCCCGGCGAGCGTGCCGCTCGTCGCACTGTCGGTCGAGGTGAAGCAGGGCCGGATCGTCGCGAGCCCGATCAGCTGAACCGCTCCGAGGATCCGCTCCGCGGCGGGTGCGGCACCCGGCGGGCCCCGGCCGCGGTCGGGGCCCCGCTCAGCCCCAGTCCCACCCGATGCCCAGCATCCCCGAGCGCACGCGCGGCTCCACGAGGTGCACCGAGTGGTGCCGGCCGCTGAGGGCCAGCTCCTGCCGGCCACCGCGCGGTGCGGCCGGCGAGTGCTGCGTGAACCGGTGGCAGCGCACCGGCAGGGCCGCGGCGTCGAACCGCACCTGGAGCGCGTACTGCCCGCCCGTCGAACCGAACCCGCGGACGTACTCGCGCGAGACCCCCGCCGTGCCGTCCTCGACGCCGTAGCGGAACAGGTGGGTGTCCCCGGCGCGCAGATACGTGTCGAAGAGCAGCTCGGTCACGAGCACACCGGTGTCGTGGTGGGTGCGGACCCGCCCCGTGCGGCAGTTCTCCAGCGCGTGGACGGCCATCCGCGCGGGAGCGCACCCGGGGTCGCCGTGGTGGACGGCGACGAAGCGGTCGACGCCGTCGCGGTGGGCGCGCACGATGTGGTGCGACTCGTGTCCGGCCAGCTCACGGCGTGCCCCGATCCGGACGCGTTCGTGGTGACCGAGGGTGTGCACCCCGCCGTCCGGCGACGGCTGGCCCAGCTCGGCCAGCAGCCGGGCCAGGACCCCCGAGGCCGCCACGTGGGCGCGGTAGGAGCGGGCCGCGGGCCGGCCGTCCGCGGCCTCCTCGTCGGCCTCGGCGAGCAGGCGTATCAGGGACTCCTCGGGCAGCTGGAGTATCTCCTCCAGGGCCCGCACGGCGCGCAGCGACTCCGGGCGCTGCGGACGCCTGGCGCCCTGCTGCCAGTAGCTGAGACTCGTGACGCCCACCTTCACCCCGTGCCGCGACAGATGGTGCTGCACGCGCTGCAGGGGCAGCCCGCGAGCGGCGATCGCGGCGCGCAGGGCGACGTGGAAGGGGCCACCACGCAGGGCCGAGTCGAGTTCCGCGGTGGCGACGTCCGCGTGCTGGGTGGCGTGCGGCATGCGGGGGGCCTTTCTGTGTAGTTCCCGACGGCTGGTCAGACCGTTCGACGCGGATCGACCGAGGCCGCCCGCCCCCGGTCGTGGCGCAACGGTCCTCACATCCGTACGCCGCGCTTCAGGGCCCCCGAGTCCCTCCGCATTGAAGCGTGTTGCCCAGGCCCCGACAACACCTGTCGCCCCACCGTCACGCGCTCCTGGCCGAGAACGCACGGGCCCGCGGCCCGGCGGGCACCCGGTGTGACCGACCGGCCCCGGACCGTCCGCACCGGGGCCGCGGGGAGGTCCTCCACAGGGTCCGGCCCGTCGTCCACAGCCCCGCCGCGGTGTCGGTCCCCGCCAGTAGGGTGTGAGTCATGGCCGACCCCTCCAGCTACCGCCCCAGGCCGGGAGAGATCCCGGACTCCCCGGGGGTGTACAGGTTCCGTGACGAGCACCGCCGGGTGATCTACGTCGGAAAGGCGAAGAGCCTGCGCCAGCGCCTGGCGAACTACTTCCAGGACCTGGCGAGCCTGCACCCCCGCACCCGCACCATGGTCACCACGGCCGCGTCCGTGGAGTGGACGGTGGTGTCCACGGAGGTCGAGGCGCTCCAGCTGGAGTACTCCTGGATCAAGGAGTACGACCCCCGGTTCAACGTGAAGTACCGCGACGACAAGAGCTACCCCTATCTCGCGGTGACGATGAACGAGGAGTTCCCGCGGGTCCAGGTGATGCGCGGCCACAAGAAGAAGGGCGTGCGCTACTTCGGGCCGTACGGACACGCCTGGGCGATCCGCGACACGGTCGACCTCCTGCTGCGCGTCTTCCCGGTACGCACCTGCTCGGCCGGCGTCTTCAAGAACGCGGCCCGCACCGGCCGCCCCTGCCTGCTCGGCTACATCGGCAAGTGCTCCGCGCCCTGCGTGGAGCGGATCTCCGCCGAGGACCACCGGGAGCTGGCCGAGGAGTTCTGCGACTTCATGGCCGGCCGCACCGGCACCTATCTGCGCCGCCTGGAGCGGCGGATGACCGACGCGGCCGAGGAGATGGAGTACGAGCGGGCGGCGCGCCTGCGCGACGACATCGGAGCCCTCAGAAAGGCCATGGAGAAGAGCGCGGTCGTGCTCGCCGACGCCACCGACGCCGACTTGATCGCGGTCGCCGAGGACGAGCTGGAGGCGGCCGTCCAGATCTTCCACGTGCGCGGCGGACGCGTGCGCGGCCAGCGCGGCTGGGTCACCGACAAGGTGGAGGAGATCACCACCGGCGCCCTCGTCGAACACGCCCTCCAGCAGTTGTACGGCGAGGAGAGCGGGGACGCCGTCCCCAAGGAGGTCCTGGTCCCCGCGCTGCCGGACCCGGTCGAGCCCGTCCAGCAGTGGCTGACGGACCGCCGGGGGTCGGGTGTGTCCCTGCGCATCCCGCAGCGCGGCGACAAGAAGGCGCTGATGGAGACCGTCCAGCGCAACGCCCAGCAGGCGCTCGTCCTGCACAAGACCAAGCGCGCCTCCGACCTGACGACGCGCTCGCGCGCCCTGGAGGAGATCGCAGAAGCCCTCGGCCTCGACAGCGCGCCGCTCCGGATCGAGTGCTACGACATCTCGCACCTCCAGGGCGACGACGTTGTGGCCTCCATGGTCGTCTTCGAGGACGGACTGGCCCGCAAGAGCGAGTACCGGCGCTTCCAGATCAAGGGCTTCAGGGGGCAGGACGACGTCCGTTCCATGCACGAGGTCATCACCCGCCGCTTCCGCCGCTACCTCGCCGAGAAGGAACGGACCGGCGAGTGGGCGGACGAGGAGGGACTCGCCGCCGCCGCTGCCGACGCCGACGCCGACGGGGGGCAGCGGGCGGACGGCGGAGCCGCCGTGGACGGTCACCCCGCGGCGGACGGCCGGGCCGCCGCTCTTGACGGCCCGGCCCTCAAGGACGACGACGGCCGCCCCAAGCGGTTCGCCTACCCGCCCCAGCTCGTCGTCGTCGACGGCGGGCAACCGCAGGTCGCCGCCGCCCAGCGGGCCCTGGACGAGCTGGGCATCGACGACATCGCCGTCTGCGGTCTCGCCAAGCGGCTGGAGGAGGTCTGGCTGCCCCGCGAGGACGACCCGGTCGTCCTGCCCCGCACCAGCGAGGGCCTGTACCTGTTGCAGCGGGTCCGTGACGAGGCCCACCGCTTCGCGATCACCTATCAGCGCACCAAGCGCGCCAAACGCTTCCGCTCCAGCCCGCTGGACGACGTGCCCGGCCTGGGGGAGACCCGCAAACAGGCCCTGATCAAGCACTTCGGTTCGGTGAAGAAGCTACGGTCGGCGACGGTCGACCAGATCTGCGAGGTGCCCGGCATAGGCCGCAAGACGGCCGAGACGGTCGCCGTGGCCCTCGCTCGGGCGGCCCCGGCCGCGCCCGCCGTGAACACGGCGACCGGAGAGATCATGGATGACGAGGACGGGGCACCCGAGACGGCGGGGGACGCCCCGGGGGAGTCCGTGTCCGCGGGCACCCCGGACGAACGACGGGGCCAGGAGAGATGACCGAGCACGAGGCAGAGCCCACAACGGGACGAGAACAGGCCCACCGCACGACCGGCGAGGAGGCGGGCCCGCAGCAGGCCGGCTCCGAACCGCGCCAGGACAACGGAGCACAGGTGAGTACGGGCAAGGAGAAACCCGGGGCGCACGACGCGGCCATCCCCGAACTGGTGATCATCTCCGGCATGTCGGGCGCCGGCCGCTCGACGGCTGCGAAGTGCCTGGAGGACCTGGGCTGGTTCGTCGTCGACAACCTCCCGCCCGCGCTGATCCCCACCATGGTGGAACTGGGCGCCCGCTCGCAGGGCAACGTGGCCCGCATCGCGGTCGTCGTCGAACGTCCGCGGCCGGCGCTTCTTCGACAACCTGCGCGAATCCCTCGCGGACCTCGACGCCCGCGGCGTCACCCGGCGGATCGTCTTCCTGGAGTCCTCCGACGAGGCCCTGGTGCGCCGCTTCGAGTCGGTGCGCCGCCCGCACCCCCTCCAGGGCGACGGCCGCATCGTCGACGGCATCGCCGCCGAGCGGGAACTCCTGCGCGAGCTGCGCGGCGACGCCGACCTGGTGATCGACACCTCCAGCCTCAATGTGCACGAGCTGCGCGCCAAGATGGACGCCCGGTTCGCCGGCGAGGAGGAGCCCGAGCTGCGGGCCACCGTGATGTCCTTCGGGTTCAAGTACGGCCTCCCGGTCGACGCCGACCTGGTCGTGGACATGCGCTTCCTGCCCAATCCGCACTGGGTCCCGGAGCTGCGCCCGTTCACCGGCCTGAACGAGGAGGTGTCGTCGTACGTGCTCAACCAGCCGGGGGCCAAGGAGTTCCTCGACCGCTACACCGAACTCCTCCAGCTGATCGCCACGGGCTACCGTCGCGAGGGCAAGCGCTATGTGACC
The DNA here is from genome assembly GCF_058244745.1 of Streptomyces sp. SL06. NCBI lineage: Bacteria > Bacillati > Actinomycetota > Actinomycetes > Kitasatosporales > Streptomycetaceae > Streptomyces > Streptomyces sp. SL06. Next base: position 5,517,893 of record NZ_JBSYOT010000002.1, read on the forward strand.
GTCGCCGTCGGCTGCACCGGCGGCAAGCACCGGTCCGTGGCCATGTCGGAGAAGCTCGCCGCCCGGCTCGCCGCCGAGGGCGTGGAGACGGTGGTCGTCCACCGGGACATGGGCCGGGAATGACAGGCCGTACTCCGCGGCTGAGCAGGCTGCGCCGGGTGGTACCCGAGGGGCGCGGCGGCCGACCCGCCGACGCCCGCGCCGTCCGGCCGGAACAGGCGCGTGGCGGCAAGCCGCGCCGCCGGGGCGCCCAGCCCAAGGTCGTCGCCCTCGGCGGCGGCATGGGTCTGTCCGCCTCGCTCGCCGCACTGCGCCGGATCACCGGCGACCTCACCGCCGTCGTCACCGTGGCCGACGACGGCGGCTCCAGCGGGCGACTGCGCGACGAGCTGGGCGTCCTGCCGCCCGGCGACCTGCGCAAGGCGCTGGCCGCGCTGTGCGGCGACGACGACTGGGGCCAGACCTGGGCCCGCGTCATCCAGCACCGCTTCCAGTCCCAGGGCGACCTGCACGAACACGCGGTCGGCAATCTGCTGATCGTCGCCCTGTGGGAGCAGCTCGGCGACCATGTCCAGGCACTGGATCTGGTCGGCAAGCTGCTCGGCGCGCACGGGCGCGTGCTGCCCATGTCCGCCGTGCCGCTGGAACTCCAGGCCCTGGTCCGGGGCCACGACCCGGACCGGCCCGACGAGGTGGTGACCGTACGGGGGCAGGCGACCGTGGCGCTCACGCCCGGCGAGGTGCAGTCCGTGCACCTGGTGCCCAACGACCCGCCCGCCGTCCACGAGGCGGTCGACGCCGTTCTGGACGCCGACTGGGTGGTGCTCGGACCCGGGTCCTGGTTCTCCTCGGTCATCCCGCACCTCCTTGTGCCCGATCTGCTGGACGCGCTGGTCGAGACGAAGGCGCGCCGGGTGCTCTCCTTGAACCTCGCCCCGCAGCCCGGAGAAACAGAGGGCTTCTCTCCGCAGCGTCATTTGGAGGTTTTGGGACGACACGCCCCTAAACTCGCCCTGGACGTGGTGCTGGCCGACGAGGCCGCCGTGCCCGACCGTGACTCGCTCACCGATGCCGCGAAACGGTTCGGCGCCGCGGTCGAGCTGGCTCCGGTAGCCCGAGCCGACGGGACCCCGAGGCACGACCCGGAGCTGCTGGCCGCCGCGTACGACCGTATTTTTCGGATGCATGGAAGGATCGGCCCATGGCGATGACGGCAGCGGTGAAGGACGAGATCTCCCGGCTCCCCGTCACCCGTACCTGCTGCAGAAAGGCGGAGGTCTCCGCCATGCTGCGGTTCGCCGGCGGCCTTCACCTGGTGAGCGGGCGCATTGTGATCGAGGCGGAGCTGGACACGGCGAGAGCGGCACGCCGGCTCAAGCAGGACATCCTGGAGATCTTCGGGCACAGCTCCGAGCTGATCGTGATGGCACCGGGCGGTCTGCGCCGCGGTTCGCGTTACGTCGTCCGGGTGGTCGCCGGCGGTGACCAGCTGGCCCGGCAGACCGGCCTGGTGGACGGCCGGGGCCGGCCGATCCGCGGCCTGCCGCCGCAGGTGGTCTCGGGGGCCACCTGCGACGCCGAGGCCGCCTGGCGCGGGGCGTTCCTGGCGCACGGTTCGCTCACCGAGCCCGGCCGCTCCTCGTCCCTGGAGGTGACCTGCCCGGGTCCCGAGGCCGCGCTCGCACTGGTCGGCGCCGCCCGCCGGCTGTCGATCGCCGCCAAGGCCCGCGAGGTGCGCGGCGTGGACCGGGTCGTGGTCCGCGACGGCGACGCGATCGGCGCCCTGCTCACCCGGCTCGGCGCCCACGAGTCGGTGCTGGCCTGGGAGGAGCGGCGGCTGCGCCGCGAGGTCCGCGCCACCGCCAACCGGCTCGCCAACTTCGACGACGCCAATCTGCGCCGCTCCGCCCGCGCGGCCGTCGCCGCCGGTGCCCGGGTCCAGCGGGCCCTGGAGATCCTCGCCGACGACGTGCCCGAGCACCTCGCCGCCGCGGGCCGGCTGCGCATGGAGCACAAGCAGGCCTCCCTGGAGGAGCTGGGCGCCCTCGCCGACCCGCCGCTGACCAAGGACGCCGTCGCCGGCCGCATCCGCCGCCTGCTGGCCATGGCCGACAAGCGGGCCTCGGACCTCGGTATCCCCGGCACCGACGCCAACCTCGGCGAGGAGCTGGCCGACAACCTCGTCGGCTGACCCGAGGCGAGTCGGCCGGGCCGCGAGGAGACCGCCAACAGGCCGGTGCCGACGCCCACTTGGGTGATCGGCACCGGCTTTCGCGTGTCCTGTCGGCGCCCTTGACCCGATCATGAGGTGTCTGAAGCCCTGGCGGGGCGGCGAGAGATACGGCGGCGAGGACAACCTGTACTTCGACGAGTGCCGGGCCCGGGTCGAGGACGGCGACCGGGGCGACCGGGTGGAGGTCTGGTTCACCGGCGGGACGGAGAGCGGCACACGCACCGAGAGCACGCACTTCACCTACACGATCGCCGAACGGCCTCCCGCGGATGTCCTCGTCGTCGCCGAGGAGGGCGCCGAGGCCACCGGGGCACAGACATACGTGGACGCCATCGAGGCCAACGGGCGGCGGGCGGCCGTCTGGGACGTTGCCGCACAGGGCGCCCCCGACACGCTCGGCGTCCTGAACCACTTCCGTACCGTCGTCCACTACACGGGCGGCGCGCTGCCCGGCAACGCCACTCAGCTCCAACTGCGCGTCTTCCTCAACGAGGGCGCCGCGCTGATCGAGGCCGGCCGGCGGGCCGGCGGCACCGTCGACCTCGGCGGCGGCACCCTGTCCGACGACTTCAGCCAGTACTGCCTGGGCGCCCACACCCGCACCTCGACCACCGGCGCCACCGGGTTCACCGGCTCCGGCGCGCTCGACGGAACCGGCTGCGCGCTCGGTGACGCCCCCGGCAACCCGCTGGACGCCGCCGGAACCTACGGAGTCACCTCGGACGCGCTGCCCGCCGGCACCCACCCGCAGTTCGCGAGCGCGGGCGCCGGGAAGTTCGCCGGGACGGTCAACCCGTACGGGCCCTACGCGGGGGAGTGGATGGCCGCGGCCGTGCACAGCGACGACTCCTACAAGCGCCTCACCCGCACCGTCGACCTCACCGGTGCCGGCGCCTCCGACCGGCCCATGCTCCGTGCCCGGTTGCTGTGGGACACCGAGCGCGGCTACGACCACGCCCTGGTCGAGGCGCACACCACCGGCGCGGACGACTGGACCACGCTCCCCGAGGCGGGCGGCGCCACCGGCACGTGCCCGCGGAGCACGCGGCCGGGTTCCACCTGGCGGAGCACCCCTGGCTGGAGCACTGCCTCGCCCTGTCCGACGACGGGTGCGCCCCGACCGGCACCACCGGACGGCGGAACACCCTCACCGGCGCCTCCGGGGGCTGGAACCAGGTCGAGTTCGATCTGAGCGGCTACGCCGGGAAGTCCGTCGAGGTGTTGATCGCCTACGTCACCGACCCCGGCAGCGGGGGACGCGGCGTCCTCGCCGACGAGACCTCGCTGGTCGCCCGGGGCACGGCGACCGGGACCGAGGGCTTCGAGACCTCGCCGGGCGCCTGGCGGGTCCCCGGGCCGCCGGCCGGCAGCCCCGCCGCCCCGAAGGACTGGGCCCGCACCGGCACCCTCTTCCAGACGTACGGCGCGGTCACCACCGACGACACCGTGCTGCTGGTCTTCGGCCTGGAGCACCTGACCGAACCGGCCGCCCGCGCGGCCCTGGTCCGGCGGGCGTTGCATGCCCTGAACGAGTGAATCCCGGTACAGCGGGGAGTGGCACGGTGTAGCCAAATCGGGTGATCGGTCCCCATGCCCGGGGCGGTCCGTACCTCTACCGGCGGGTACGGACCGCCGTGCCGGGTATGGGCCGTCTCGATGTCACCCCCGACGCCGTGGAGAGGTAGGGTCGGAGGTGGTCGGGGACATCCCAAACACAGCTCGCCGGCACATCGGGCCGGCGTACCAACGAGGAGATCGGTTCGTGACGATCCGCGTAGGCATCAACGGCTTTGGCCGCATCGGTCGCAACTACTTCCGCGCGCTGCTGGAGCAGGGTGCGGACATCGAGATCGTGGCTGTCAACGACCTGGGTGACACCGCGACCACCGCCCACCTGCTCAAGTACGACACCATCCTCGGCCGCCTCAAGCAGGAGGTCTCGCACACCGAGGACACCATCACCGTCGACGGCAGGACCATCAAGGTCCTCTCCGAGCGCGACCCTTCCGACATCCCGTGGGGCGAGCTGGGCGTCGACATCGTGATCGAGTCGACCGGCATCTTCACCAAGAAGGCCGACGCCGAGAAGCACATCGCCGGCGGCGCGAAGAAGGTCCTCATCTCGGCCCCGGCCAAGGACGAGGACATCACCATCGTGATGGGTGTCAACCAGGACAAGTACGACCCGGCCAACCACCACATCATCTCCAACGCCTCCTGCACCACCAACTGTGTGGCGCCGATGGCCAAGGTCCTCGACGAGAACTTCGGCATCGTCAAGGGCCTGATGACGACGGTGCACGCGTACACGAACGACCAGCGGATCCTGGACTTCCCGCACAAGGACCTGCGCCGCGCCCGTGCCGCCGCGGAGAACATCATCCCGACCACCACGGGTGCCGCCAAGGCCACCGCCCTGGTCCTCCCGCAGCTCAAGGGCAAGCTCGACGGCATCGCCATGCGCGTCCCGGTGCCCACCGGCTCGGCCACCGACCTGGTCGTGGAACTCCAGCGCGAGGTCACCAAGGACGAGGTCAACGCCGCGTTCAAGAAGGCCGCCGACGGCGGCGACCTCAAGGGCTTCCTGTTCTACACCGAGGACGCCATCGTCTCCTCGGACATCGTCGGCGACCCGGCCTCCTGCACCTTCGACTCCTCCCTGACCATGGTCCAGGAGGGCAAGACGGTGAAGATCCTCGGCTGGTACGACAACGAGTGGGGCTACTCGAACCGCCTCGTCGACCTCACGGTCTTCGTCGGCGACCAGCTCTGATCGACTTCAGCAGGCACCGCGATGCGGTGGCAGGGCTCGGGCAGCGCAAGGCCGCGCTGCCCGAGCCCTGCGTCGCGTCCGCCGCGACCAGCCCTCGTAGGATCACGAGCGATCCGAGAACCCAGGAGCCCTCAGCATGAAGACGATCGACGAACTGCTCTCCGAAGGCGTCGCGGGCAAGCGCGTCTTCGTCCGCGCCGACCTGAACGTGCCGCTGGACGGCACCACCATCACCGACGACGGCCGTATCCGCGCCGTGGTGCCCACCGTCAAGGCCCTGGCGCAGGCGGGCGCCCGCGTGATCGTCGCCTCGCACCTGGGCCGCCCCAAGGGCGTCCCGGACCCTGCCTTCTCCCTCGCCCCGGCCGCCGCCCGCCTCGGTGAACTCCTCGGCTCCGAGGTCGCCTTCGCTAAGGACACGGTCGGCGCCTCCGCCCAGTCCACGGTGGCCGGCCTCGCCGACGGCCGGATCGCCGTCATCGAGAACCTGCGCTTCAACGCCGGTGAGACCAGCAAGGACGACGCCGAGCGCGGCGCCTTCGCCGACCGGCTGGCCGGCCTCGCGGACGTGTACGTCGGCGACGGCTTCGGCGCGGTGCACCGCAAGCACGCCTCGGTCTTCGACCTCCCCAAGCGGCTGCCGCACTACGCCGGTTACCTCATCGCCACCGAGGTCGGCGTCCTCAAGAAGCTCACCGACCACGTGCAGCGCCCGTACGTCGTTGCCCTCGGCGGTGCCAAGGTCTCCGACAAGCTCGCCGTCATCGACCAGCTCCTCGACCGGGCCGACCGGATCCTCATCGGCGGCGGCATGGCGTACACCTTCCTCAAGGCCAAGGGGTACGAGGTCGGCATCTCCCTCCTCCAGGAGGACCAGATCCCGGCCGTCAGGGAGTACATCGAGCGCGCGGAGAAGACCGGCGTCGAGCTGGTCCTGCCCGTCGACGTCCTGGTCTCGACCGAGTTCCCGGACCTGAAGGCCAAGGCGCCGACCCACCCCACCACCGTCGCCGCGGACGCCGTCCCGGCCGACCAGCTGGGTCTGGACATCGGCCCCGAGTCCCGCAAGCTGTACGCGTCCAAGCTCGCCGACGCCGCCACCGTCTTCTGGAACGGGCCCATGGGCGTCTTCGAGCACCCCGACTACGCCGAGGGCACCAGAGCGGTCGCCCAGGCACTCGTCGAGGCCCCGGGCTTCACCGTGGTCGGCGGCGGCGACTCCGCCGCGGCCGTGCGTACGCTCGGTTTCGACGAGAATGCATTCGGCCACATCTCGACCGGCGGCGGCGCCTCCCTCGAATACCTCGAGGGCAAGACGCTCCCCGGCCTCGCCGCACTGGAGGACTGACCTCACATGAGCACCCGCACGCCGCTGATGGCGGGCAACTGGAAGATGAACCTCAACCACCTCGAGGCCATCGCCCACGTCCAGAAGCTCGCCTTCGCCCTCGCGGACAAGGACTACGACGCCGTCGAGGTCGCCGTCCTCGTACCCTTCACCGACCTGCGCTCCGTGCAGACCCTGGTCGAGCACGACAAGCTCAAGGTCAAGTACGGCGCCCAGGACATCTCCGCCCACGACGGCGGCGCCTACACCGGCGAGATCTCCGGCCCGATGCTCGCCAAGCTGCGCTGCACCTACGTCGCGATCGGCCACTCCGAGCGCCGGCAGTACCACGCCGAGACCGACGAGCTGGTCAACGCCAAGATCAAGGCCGCCTATAAGCACGGCCTGACCCCGATCCTGTGCGTCGGCGAGGAGCTGGACGTCCGGGAGGCGGGCAACCACGTCACCCACACCCTCGCCCAGGTCGAGGGCGCGCTGAAGGACGTCCCGGCCGAGCAGGCCGAGACGCTCGTGATCGCCTACGAGCCCGTGTGGGCCATCGGCACCGGCAAGGTCTGCGGCGCCGACGACGCCCAGGAGGTCTGCGCGGCCGTCCGCGGCAAGCTCGCCGAGCTGTACTCGCAGGAGCTGGCCGACAAGGTCCGCATCCAGTACGGCGGCTCGGTCAAGTCCGGCAACGTCGCCGAGATCATGGCGAAGCCCGACATCGACGGTGCCCTGGTCGGCGGTGCCTCGCTGGACTCGGACGAGTTCGTCAAGATCGTGCGCTTCCGCGACCAGTAGGTCGACCAGTAGGTTGACCGGTGAGTATGCGCTAGCGGCGATACGTCGTACCCTTGCGGGGGCATGGAGGCCCGCCACCATGCCCCCGTCGTTCATCCGAGTCCGAGGAAGTTGGTCCAGCCGTGGTTTTGGGGTTCTCGATCGCCCTGATCGTCTTCAGCCTGCTGCTGATGCTGCTGGTGCTGATGCACAAGGGGAAGGGCGGCGGCCTCTCCGACATGTTCGGTGGCGGTATGCAGTCGTCCGTCGGCGGCTCCTCGGTCGCCGAGCGCAACCTCGACCGGATCACCGTGGTGGTCGGTCTGCTCTGGTTCGCGTGCATCATGGTGCTCGGCCTGGTGATGAAGGCGAACAACTGATCGCGGACAACTGATCAGCGCCGCACACACGGCACGCACTTTTGCTCGTAAGGCCCCATGTACGGTACGCGCTTCACGGCGCGGCCTATCATGGGGCCTGCGTCTTGTCGTTTGGGCTCGCAACTCCAATCACTGGACGCGCGTTGGGCCTTACGTAGACTGAGGCGCTCGCGGCGAAGCGAAACGCCGACTCGTTTTGCGGCACCATCACGCAGGGAGTTACGACCGTGGCAAGTGGCAACGCGATCCGGGGAAGCCGGGTCGGGGCGGGGCCGATGGGCGAGGCCGAGCGCGGCGAGTCCGCGCCGCGTCTGCGCATCTCCTTCTGGTGCTCCAACGGACACGAGACACAGCCGAGCTTCGCGAGCGACGCCCAGGTCCCGGAGACCTGGGACTGCCCGCGCTGCGGCTTCCCCGCCGGACAGGACCGGGACAACCCACCGGACCCGCCCCGCACCGAGCCCTACAAGACCCACCTGGCGTACGTGCGCGAGCGCCGCAGCGACGCGGACGGCGAGGCGATCCTCGCCGAGGCGCTCGCCAAACTGCGGGGCGAGATCTAGACCCGGACTCCCCGGCCGCTCCCCCGGTCTCCTTGCGACTCTCCCGGTCTTCTTCCCCCCTGATCAATTAGGTTGGGACAGCCGGGACAGCTGGGACACCCAAGGAAGAGGCTGAAGTCCGACATGAACGCAGACGGCCGTACCAGGCTCAACCAGACGCCCGAATGGACCGCGCTGGCCAAGCACCGCGAGGAACTCGGCGAGGTGCGGCTGCGTGAGCTGTTCGCCGCCGAACCGGATCGCGGCACCGGCCGCGCGCTGCGGGTGGGAGACCTGTACGTCGACTACTCCAAGCACCTCGTCACCGACGAGACCCTGCGGCTGCTGCGGGAACTGGCCGTCGCCACCGGCGTGTTCGACCTGCGCGACGCCATGTTCCGCGGCGAGCGGATCAACACCACCGAGGACCGCGCCGTGCTGCACACCGCGCTGCGCGCCCCGCGGGACACGGTGATCGAGGTCGACGGCGAGAACGTCGTGCCCCGGGTGCACGCCGTGCTCGACAGGATGGCCGGCTTCGCCGACCGGATCCGCTCCGGCGAGTGGACCGGCCACACCGGCAAGCGCATCCGCAATGTCGTCAACATCGGCATCGGCGGCTCCGACCTCGGCCCCGCCATGGCCTACGAGGCACTGCGTGCCTTCACCGACCGCGAGCTGACCGTCCGCTTCGTCTCCAACGTCGACGGCGCCGACCTGCACGAGGCCACCCGCGACCTGGACCAGGCCGAGACGCTGTTCGTCATCGCCTCCAAGACGTTCACCACCATCGAGACTGTCACCAACGCCACCTCCGCCCGTACCTGGCTGCTGCACGCGCTCGGTGACGAGAGCGCCGTGGCCAAGCACTTCGTCGCGCTGTCGACGAACGCCGGCAAGGTTGCGGAGTTCGGCATCGACACGGCCAACATGTTCGAGTTCTGGGACTGGGTCGGCGGCCGGTACTCCTACGACTCGGCGATCGGCCTCTCCCTGATGATCGCCATCGGCCCGGACCGCTTCCGGGAGATGCTCGACGGCTTCCACGTCGTCGACGAACACTTCCGCACCGCGCCCGCCGAGTCCAACGTGCCTTTGCTGATGGGCCTGTTGGGTATCTGGTACGGCAACTTCCACGACGCCCAGTCGCATGCCGTGCTGCCGTACTCGCACTACCTGTCGAAGTTCACCGCCTATCTCCAGCAGCTCGACATGGAGTCCAACGGCAAGTCCGTCGACCGCGACGGGCGCGCGGTGGACTGGCAGACCGGACCGGTCGTCTGGGGCACGCCGGGCACCAACGGGCAGCACGCCTACTACCAGCTCATCCACCAGGGCACCAAGCTGATCCCGGCGGACTTCATCGGCTTCGCCGAGCCGGTGGCCGGGCTGAGCGACGAGCTGAAGGCCCAGCACGACCTGCTGATGGCCAACTTCTTCGCACAGACCCAGGCGCTCGCCTTCGGCAGGACACCGGACGAGGTACGGGCCGAGGGCGTGCCGGAGGAACTGGTCCCGCACAAGACCTTCCGGGGCGGCCACCCGACGACCACCATCCTCGCCCGTGAGCTGACTCCGTCGGTGCTGGGGCAGCTCGTCGCGCTGTACGAGCACAAGGTGTTCGTACAGGGGGCGGTGTGGAACATCGACTCCTTCGACCAGTGGGGCGTGGAGCTGGGGAAGGTGCTCGCCAAGCGGGTCGAGCCGGCGCTCACCGGGGGCGCGGAGGTGCCGGGACTGGACGCGTCCACGCGGGCGCTGGTCGCGGCCTACCGGGAGCTGCGCGGGCGGGCGTGAGGACGCGGAAGGGGCGGCGAGGGTTTTCACCCCCGCCGCCCCTTCCTCTTCGCGTCCCCGGAGGGCTGCCGCCCCCGGGCCGGGTTATGCCGACGCCGGTGGGTACAGCGATCTCGGCAGTTGTGAGGCCGCCGCCGAGTCCAGGAGCCACAGGGTGCGGGCCCGGCCGCGGGCTCCCGCCGCGGGGGCCTGGACCTCGCCCGCGCCCGAGAGGGCCATCGCGACCGCGTTCGCCTTGTCCTCGCCCGCCGCGAGCAGCCACACCTCACGGGCCGCGCGAATCGCGGGCAGGGTCAGGGAGACGCGCAGGGGCGGCGGCTTGGGGGCGCCGTGGACGCCGACCACCGTGCGCTCCGTCTCACGCACCGCGGGCAGTTCCGGGAAGAGCGACGCCACATGGGTGTCCGGGCCGACGCCGAGCAGCAGCACGTCGAAACCCGGCACCGCGGCGTGGTTCTCCGGGACGGACGCCGTGGCCAGCTCCTGTGCGTAGGCGGCGGCCGCCGCCTCCACGTCCGCCCCATGGGGGCCGTCGGACGCCGGCATCGCGTGCACCCGCTCGGGGTCCAGCGGCACCGAGTCCAGCAGCACCTCGCGCGCCTGGGTGACATTGCGCTCCGGATCGCCCTCCGGCAGGAAGCGTTCGTCGCCCCACCACAGGTCGAGCCGGCCCCAGTCGACGGCGTCCCGGGCCGGTGACCCGGCGAGCGCGGCGAGCAGCCCGTTGCCGTTGCGGCCACCGGTGAGGACCACGGACGCGCTGCCCCGGGAGGCCTGCGCGTCCACGATCTTCGTGATCAGCCGGGCCGCCGCGGCCTCGGCCATCAGCTCCTTGTCCCGGTGCACGACCAGCTGGGGGGTGTCACTCACTGCGCCGTCGCCCCCCTCACCGGTGCCGCCTCCTGCGCCGTGTCCTGTGCGGGAGCTTTCGCAGCCGCCCCGCCGGAAGCGGCGACCGTGAGGACTCCGCCGCCCTGCCCGGAGCCTCCTTTGGCCGGCGCGTTCAGCCGGTTCACCCCGTAACGCAGCGCCGAGGCGTATGTGTCGTCCGGGTCGAGCCGCCGCAGCTCCTCCGCGAGCAGCTCGGCCGTCTCACGGCGCTTGAGGGCGACCGCGCGCGCCGGCTGGCCCTGGATGGACAGGTGGGCGAGCGAGCCGTCGGCCCGGTCCAGGACGACCGGACCGCAGTCGGTGCCCAGCCGGACCGCCGTCAGACCCGGGCCGCCGGACATCGAGCGCTTCACCGGCACGTCCAGCCGGTCCGCGAGCCACATCGCGAGCAGCTCGCAGCTCGGGTTGAACTCCTCGCCCTCGACCTCCACCTCCTGCACCTCGCAGTCGACCTGGTCCAGGGCCGCCGCCAGCATGGAACGCCACGGCGTGATGCGGGTCCACGACAGGTCGGTGTCGCCCGGCGCATAGGCGTCGGCGCGGGACACCAGCTCCCGTATCGGCTCCTCGCAGGCGTAGGTGTCGGTGACCCGGCGCTGGGCCAGTGCGCCGAGGGGGTCACCGGCCGGGTCCAGCGGCGCGTTCACCGGCCACCACACCACCACCGGCGCGTCCGGCAGCAGCAGCGGCAGGACCACCGACTGGGCGTGGTCGACGACGTCGCCGTACAGCCGCAGCACGACCGTCTCGCCGGTGCCCGCGTCCGCGCCGAGGCGCACCTCGGCGTCCAGCCGGGACTGGGTGCGGTCCCGGGGGGAGCGCGAGACGCGCCTGATGACGACGAGCGTGCGCGAGGGGTGCTCGTGCGCGGCGTCGCTCGCGGCCTTCAGCGCGTCGTAGGCGTTCTCCTCGTCGGTGACGATGACCAGCGTGAGCACCATGCCGATGGCCGGGGTGCCGATGGCCCGGCGCCCCAGCACCAGCGCCTTGTTGATCTTGCTGGCCGTGGTGTCCGTCAGCTCTGTCTTCATGGCCGACGCCAGCTCCGTCCGTCTCGTTCGAGCATTTCGTCCGCCTCGACGGGCCCCCAGGTGCCGGCCGGATACTGGGCCGGGGTGCCGTGCCGGTCCCAGTACTCCTCGATCGGGTCGAGGATCTTCCAGGACAGCTCGACCTCCTCGGTGCGCGGGAAGAGGTTGGCGTCGCCGAGCAGCACGTCCAGGATGAGGCGCTCGTACGCCTCCGGGCTGGACTCCGTGAAGGACTCCCCGTACGCGAAGTCCATGGACACGTCCCGGATCTCCATCGAGGTGCCCGGCACCTTGGAACCGAAGCGGACGGTGACGCCCTCGTCGGGCTGGACGCGGATGACGATCGCGTTCGAGCCGAGTTCCTCGGTGGCCGTCTGGTCGAAGGGGGAGTGCGGGGCCCGCTGGAAGACGACCGCGATCTCGGTGACCCGGCGGCCCAGCCGCTTGCCGGTGCGCAGGTAGAAGGGGACGCCCGCCCAGCGGCGGTTGTCGATGCCGACCCTGATGGCCGCGTAGGTGTCGGTCTTCGAGTTGGGGTCGATGCCCTCTTCCTCCAGATAGCCGACGGCCTTGGCGCCGCCCTGCCACCCGGCCGCGTACTGGCCGCGTACGGTGTCGCGGCCCAGGTCCCTGGGGAGCCGGACCGCGCCGAGCACCTTGGTCTTCTCCGCGGCCAGCGCGTCCGCGTCGAAGGAGGCGGGCTCCTCCATCGCGGTCAGGGCCATCAGCTGGAGCAGGTGGTTCTGGATGACGTCGCGGGCGGCGCCGATGCCGTCGTAGTAGCCGGCCCGGCCGCCGATGCCGATGTCCTCGGCCATGGTGATCTGCACATGGTCGACGTAGGAGCGGTTCCAGATCGGCTCGAACATCGTGTTCGCGAAGCGCAGCGCCAGGATGTTCTGGACGGTCTCCTTGCCCAGGTAGTGGTCGATGCGGAAGACCTGGTCGGGGGCGAAGACCTCGTGCACCAGCGCGTTGAGTTCCTCGGCCGACTTCAGGTCGTGGCCGAACGGCTTCTCGATCACCGCACGGCGCCAGGAACCGCTCGACTGGTCGGCGAGACCGTGCTTCTTGAGCTGCTGGATGACCACCGGGAAGGACTTCGGGGGCACCGAGAGGTAGAAGGCGAAGTTGCCGCTCGTGCCCTGCGCCTTGTCCAGCTCCTCGATGGTGCCGCGCAGCCGCTCGAAGGCGTCGTCGTCGTCGAAGGTGCCCTGGACGAAGCGCATCCCCTGGATGAGCTGCTGCCAGACCTCCTCGCGGAACGGCGTGCGGGAGTGCTCCTTGACGGCGTCGTGCACGACCTGGGCGAAGTCCTCGTCCTCCCAGTCGCGGCGGGCGAAACCGACGAGCGAGAAGCCCGGCGGAAGCAGACCCCGGTTGGCGAGGTCGTACACGGCGGGCATGAGCTTCTTGCGGGAGAGGTCACCGGTGACGCCGAAAATGACCAGACCCGACGGCCCCGCGATGCGCGGGAGCCGTCGGTCTGCGGGGTCACGCAGCGGATTGCCGCTTGACAATGTCCTAGCCCTCCGAGGGGGCGAGGCGCTTCAGCTCCGCCTCGGTCGACTTCAGCAGGTCGGTCCAGGCGTCCTCGAACTTGTCGACGCCCTCCTTCTCCAGCAGCTGGACCACCTCGTCGTAGGAGATGCCGAGCTTCTCGACCGCGTCCAGGTCGGCGCGGGCCTGCTCGTAGGTGCCGGCGACGGTGTCGCCCGTGACCTCGCCGTGGTCCTCGGTGGCCTCCAGGGTGGCCTCCGGCATGGTGTTCACGGTGTTGGGCGCGACCAGGTCGGTGACGTACATGGTGTCGCTGTACGCCTTGTCCTTGACGCCGGTCGACGCCCACAGCGGACGCTGCCGGTTGGCGCCGGCCCGCTCCAGGGCGTTCCAGCGGTCGGAGGCGAAGACCTCCTCGTACGCCTGGTAGGCGAGCCGGGCGTTGGCGACGGCGGCCTTGCCGCGCAGGGCCTTGGCCTCGTCGGTGCCGAGCGCGTCGATCCGCTTGTCGATCTCGGTGTCCACGCGGGACACGAAGAAGGACGCCACCGAGTGGATCTGCGAGAGGTCGAGGCCGCGCTCGGCGGCCTTCTCCAGGCCGGTCAGGAAGGCGTCCATGACCTTGCGGTAGCGCTCCAGCGAGAAGATCAGCGTGACGTTGACGCTGATGCCGAGGCCGATGGTCTCGGCGATCGCCGGAAGGCCCGCCTCGGTCGCCGGGATCTTGATGAACGTGTTGGGCCGGTCCACCAGCCACGCGAGCTGCTTGGCCTCGGCGACCGTCGCCCTGGTGTTGTGCGCGAGGCGCGGGTCCACCTCGATGGAGACCCGGCCGTCCTTGCCGCCGGTGGCGTCGAAGACGGGGCGCAGGACGTTGGCGGCGTCGCGGACGTCCGCCGTGGTGATCATGCGGATGGCCTCTTCGACCGTGACCCTGCGGGAGGCGAGGTCGGTGAGCTGCTGGTCGTAGCCGTCGCCCTGCGAGATCGCCTTCTGGAAGATCGACGGGTTGGTGGTGACGCCCACGACGTGCTGCTGGTCGATCAGCTCGGCGAGGTTGCCGGACGTGATCCGCTTGCGCGACAGGTCGTCCAGCCAGATCGCGACGCCTTCGTCGGAGAGGCGCTTGAGTGCGTCTGTCATGGAAAATGCATCTCCTACGTATCGTGTGTGAGGGTCAGCGCTGGGCTGCGGCGAGCGATTCCCGGGCGGCGGCGGCCACGTTCTCGGCGGTGAAGCCGAACTCGCGGAAGAGCACCTTGGCGTCGGCCGAAGCACCGAAGTGCTCCAGGGAGACGATGCGGCCGGCGTCCCCCACGTACTTGTGCCAGGTCAGGCCGATCCCGGCCTCCACCGCGACCCGGGCCCTCACGGACGGGGGCAGGACGCTGTCCCGGTACCCCTGGTCCTGCTCTTCGAACCACTCGACGGACGGCATGGACACCACGCGGGTCGGCACCCCGTCGGCCTGGAGCTGCTCGCGCGCCGCCACCGCGACGTGCACCTCGGAGCCGGTGGCGATGAGGACGACCCGCGCCTCGCCGCCCTCGGCCTCGAACAGCACATAGCCGCCCCTGGCCGCTTCCTCGTTGGGCTCGTACGTCGGCACACCCTGGCGGGTGAGGGCGAGGCCGTGCGGCCGGCCCTTGCCGAACTCCTTGGTCCAGCGGCGCATGATCTCGCGCCAGGCGATGGCGGTCTCGTTGGCGTCGGCCGGGCGGACCACGTTCAGACCCGGGATGGCGCGCAGCGCGGCGAGGTGCTCGACCGGCTGGTGGGTCGGACCGTCCTCGCCCAGACCGATGGAGTCGTGCGTCCACACGTAGGTCACCGGCAGGTGCATCAGCGCCGACAGCCGCACCGCGTTGCGCATGTAGTCGGAGAAGACCAGGAAGGTGCCGCCGTAGACGCGGGTGTTGCCGTGCAGCGTGATGCCGTTCATCTCCGCGGCCATCGCGTGCTCGCGGATGCCGAAGTGGATGGTGCGGCCGTACGGGTCCGCCTCGGGCAGCGGGTTGCCCGCCGGGAGGAAGGACGAGGTCTTGTCGATCGTCGTGTTGTTCGAGCCGGCCAGGTCGGCCGAGCCGCCCCACAGCTCCGGGACGACCGCGCCGAGCGCCTGGAGCACCTTGCCGGACGCGGCACGCGTGGCGATGCCCTGGCCCGCCTCGAAGACCGGGATCTTCTCCTCCCAGCCCTTGGGCAGTTCGCCCTGGGCGACGCGCTCGTACTCGGCGGCGCGGTCGGGGTTGCTGTCCCGCCACTGCTGGAAGGACTTCTCCCACCCGGCGCGGGCCGCCCGGCCCCGCTCAAGTGCCTGCCGGGTGTGGGCGATGACCTCGTCGGGGACCTCGAAGGACTTCTCCGGGTCGAAGCCGAGGACGCGCTTGGTGGCCGCGACCTCGTCGTCGCCGAGCGCCGAGCCGTGCGCGGCCTCGGTGTTCTGCGCGTGCGGGGCGGGCCAGGCGATGATCGAGCGCATGGCGATGAAGGACGGCCGGTCGGTGACCCGCTTCGCCTCCTGGATCGCGTCGTAGATCGCGTACGGGTCCAGGTCGCCGTCCGGCTTCGGGGCGACGCGCTGCACGTGCCAGCCGTACGCCTCGTACCGCTTGACCGTGTCCTCGGAGACGGCGGTCTCGGTGTCGCCCTCGATCGAGATGTGGTTGTCGTCCCACAGCAGGACCAGGTTGCCGAGCTTCTGGTGGCCCGCGAGGGAGGAGGCCTCGGCGGAGATGCCCTCCTGGAGGCAGCCGTCGCCGGCGACGCAGTAGACGAAGTGGTCGAACGGGGACTCGCCCGACGCGGCCTCCGGGTCGAACAGACCTCGCTCGTAGCGGGCGGCCATCGCCATGCCCACCGCGTTGGCGACACCCTGGCCCAGCGGGCCGGTCGTCGTCTCCACGCCGGTGGTGTGGCCGTACTCCGGGTGGCCCGGGGTCTTCGAGCCCCAGGTGCGGAAGGACTTGAGGTCCGCCAGCTCCAGGCCGAAGCCGGCCAGGTACAACTGCGTGTAGAGAGTCAGGGACGAATGGCCGGCGGACAGCACGAAACGGTCGCGTCCGACCCAGTTCGCGTCGGCCGGGTCGTGCCGCATCACCTTCTGGAAGAGGGTGTACGCGGCGGGCGCCAGGCTCATCGCCGTACCCGGATGGCCGTTGCCAACCTTCTGTACGGCATC
The DNA here is from genome assembly GCF_058244745.1 of Streptomyces sp. SL06. Lineage (NCBI taxonomy): Bacteria > Bacillati > Actinomycetota > Actinomycetes > Kitasatosporales > Streptomycetaceae > Streptomyces > Streptomyces sp. SL06. The sequence goes on from NZ_JBSYOT010000002.1 coordinate 5,534,331, forward strand.
GGCGGCCAGGACGCGGGCGGTGTCCACGGCCCGCTGGTCCAGTTCGGTCCACTCGAGGTCTGTGGTGGTCGGCTTGGTGCTCACCCTGAGTCAGGGCTCCTCTCCACATGTCGGATGCCGGTGCGCGTGGCGCCACCGGCTGCCGGCGCGTCCGTGAGTCGGCCGGCCATTGTCGAGCCTACCCCCGTAAGTACGTGCGTTTTTCCGTCGGAAACCAGAGTGACGGGACTCTTCTGGATCCGCTTGTCGACTGGGTGAAACGGCATTCGGCAAGTGAATACGGAGCCGCTCATCCGACTGCTCAATCGACCCTCCGAACGCACGTCGGAGCACCCCCTCCAACACGACCCCACCCCCGCGAAGGCCGAGGTACGGGCAACGTCTAAAGTGGCGTGGTACGCGCGAGCCTTTACCGCCACTTCACACGGTCGGGCTTGCTGGGATGTCTCTGTCAGGGGTGTGCGTGACGGCCGTTGAATCCCGTCCTGCGGGGGTTATCGGGACGAGCCAGAGCCCGAGTCACCGGCCGTTCGGGGCCCGTGTCAAGGCGTTCGTGGCGCTGACCAAGCCGCGGATCATCGAGCTTCTGCTGATCACCACCGTTCCGGTGATGTTCCTCGCCGAACAGGGTGTCCCGGATCTCCGGCTCGTGCTGCTGACCTGCGTCGGCGGCTATCTGTCCGCCGGCGGCGCCAACGCGCTGAACATGTACATCGACCGCGACATCGACGCGCTGATGGACCGGACCTCGCAGCGCCCGCTGGTGACCGGCATGGTCAGCCCGCCCGAGTGCCTCGCCTTCGGCATCGCCCTGGCCGTCGTCTCGACGGTGCTGTTCGGCCTCACCGTCAACTGGCTGTCGGCCTGGCTCTCGCTCGGCGCGCTCCTCTTCTACGTCGTCGTCTACACGATGATCCTCAAGCGCCGCACCTCGCAGAACATCGTCTGGGGCGGCATCGCCGGCTGCCTGCCCGTGCTCATCGGCTGGTCGGCCGTCACCAACTCGATGTCCTGGGCGCCGGTCATCCTCTTCGGGGTGATGTTCTTCTGGACGCCGCCGCACTACTGGCCGCTGTCCATGAAGGTCAAGGAGGACTACGCGCGCGTGGGCGTGCCGATGCTCCCGGTCATCGCCTCCAACAAGGTCGTCGCCCGGCAGATCGTCATCTACAGCTGGGTGATGGTCGTGGTGTCGCTGCTGCTGACGCCGCTGGGCTACACCGGCTGGTTCTACACGGCGGTCGCGCTGGCGGCGGGCGGCATGTGGCTGTGGGAGGCGCACGGGCTGCAGAACCGCGCCAGGGCCGAGGTCACCGGCGGCAAGCTCAAGGAGATGCGGCTGTTCCACTGGTCCATCACCTATGTGTCGGTGCTGTTCCTCGCCATCGCGGTGGACCCCTTCCTGCGCTGAGCGCCTCTCTTCGGGCACGTCCGACGGGCGGGGTGCGTGGTCAAGGCCACGCACCCCGCCCGTCGCCGTTCGATCTACCCGTCGGTAGCATCCTGGGCATGGCAGACACGCAGCAGGTTGACACGAAGGCCGGATGGGCCGAGCGGTGGGCCGAGCACCGGGTGACCCGGCTCGCCCGGTGGATCGGCTCCTTCGCCAGGGCGCACGGCGGCGCCGAGGCCCAGGTGGCCCACCTCGGTGAACGCGGCGCCCGGATCGTGCTCGTCGGCGAGGACGGCACCTGGGGCGACCTGGTCGCACCCTCCGTCGAAGCCGCCCGGAAGGCCGTGGAGAAGTCCGGGGTCACCGTCCACGAGGACTTCGACGGCGAGTTCGCGGCCAAGGTGACCACGGGCCCCTACGAGTGGTCCCGCATGGCCGGCATCCAGGTCGGGGGACCGAGCAACACCTGACGCCGGGTCCACCCGTTAGGACCGTAGGAAGCCGCAAGGCGCACGGTCCCACCACGGGGAGTCCGGATGATCGAAACGCCGTCCCTGGTGGACCAGTACTGCCACGGCGTCCTCAGAACGGAACTGGGCCTCGGCACCTTCGAGGCCCAGCTCGCCCGCACCGAGGGCCCGCCCGCGCCGGGCACCACCCTCTTCGACACCCAGACCGGCTTCGCGGTACGCCGCTGGTGCCCGCCCCTGCTCGGCCTGGAACCGCACTGCCCGCCGGCCCGCTACCTGGCCCGGCGCCGCGAGCTGGGCGTCATGGAGGCCGACCGCCTGCTGCTGCGCGGCAGCGGCATCACGACCTACCTCGTCGACGCCGGACTGCCCGGCGACCTCACCGGGCCCGCGGAGATGGCCTGTGCCGCGGACGCCGACACCCACGAGATCGTGCGCCTGGAGCTGCTGGCCGAACAGGTCGCCGACACCTCCGGCACCGTCGACTCCTTCCTCACCAACCTCGCCGAGGCCGTGCACGGCGCCGCAGCGGGCGCGGTCGCCTTCACCTCCGTCGCGGGCGTACGGCACGGCCTGTCGCTCGCGCCCGAACCCCCCGGCCCGGGGGAGGTGCGCGGCGCCGCCGCCCGCTGGCTGACCGGACGCGAGGTCGGCGGTGAACTGAGCGACCCGGTGCTGCTGCGGCACCTGCTGTGGATCGCCGTCGCCTCCGGCCTGCCCCTCCAACTGCACGCGGGCCTCGGCGAGCCGGGCCTGCGCATCGACCGCACCGACCCGGTGCTGCTCACCGACTTCGTACGGGCCACCGCGGGCCTCGGCACCGACCTGGTCCTCCTGCACGGCTACCCCTACCACCGGCACGCCGCCCACCTCGCCGGCGTCTTCCCGCACGTCTACGCCGACGCGGGCGCCGCCCTGGTGCGCACCGGCGCCCGCGCCGCGACGGTCCTCGCGGAGATCCTGGAGCTGGCCCCCTTCGGCAAGATCCTTTTCTCCAGCGGCGCCCAGGGACTCCCCGAGCTGCACGTGGTGGCCGCCCGGCTCTTCCGCGAGGCCCTCGACCGGGTGCTGGGCACCTGGGTGGCCGAGGAGGCGTGGTGCCCGGGGGACGCGCAGCGGGTGGCGGAAATGATCGCGTCGGGCAACGCGGAGCGGGTGTACGAGCTGGAGTGAGGCGGGCGCACAGGCAGGAGCGGGGCGGGTGTACGGGCCGGGGCGGGGGCGGGGAGACTGGGCGGATGCCGACCCAAGCCCTGCTCGACCGCTTCCTCGCCGGACTGGAGAGCCTCGGCCCCGTCGCCGTCTGGGCCCACGGCTCGCTGGCCGGCGGCGACTACCAGGAGGGCCGCAGCGACCTCGACCTGATCGCGGTACTCGCCCGCCCGGTCACCGCGTCCACGGCCTGGCGGCTGGGGCTGCTGCACGCCTCGCTGCGCGCCGAGCCGCTCGCGCCGCAGCTGCACTGCACCCATCTGTCGCCCGGCACCCTCGCGGACTCCGGGCGGCGCCATCTGACCTGGGCCCACGGGCAGCTCCTCAAACGGCCGGTCACGCCGGTCACCCGGCGTGAGCTGCACACCTTCGGGCGCGTCCTGCACGGCGCGGCGCCGGAACGCCTGCTGCCGCCGGTGCCGGAGAGCGAACTGGCCGCGTTCGTCGTCCGGGACCAGCGGGACTTCTGGCGCCCGGCCGTGCGCCGCGACGACCTGTGGCGACAGGACGTTCGGGTCGACCTGGGTCTGCTCACCTTCGCCCGCGCCACCGCCACGCTGCGGGAGGGCCGCCTGATCTCCAAGCGGCAGGCCCTGGCGGAACTGCCCGGCCTGGGGGCGCCCGAGGAGGTGGTCCGGGACATCGGGCAACGGCGCTACGGGAACCCCGCGCCGTCCGACGGCGAGTGGACCGACCGCCGGGGCAGGCTGACCCGGGGTTACCTGGGTCCGGCCATCGACACGCTGGTGGCGTCGTTCTCCTGAGCCGGCAGGCCCGGCGCGGGCGTCGTGTCCCCTGCGCGCTCGCGCAGCGCCAGCAGCACGCGCAGCGCCGCGATCCACACCAGGCACGAGCCGAACATGTGCAGGCCGACCAGGATCTCGGGGAGGTCGGTGAAGTACTGGATGTAGCCCAGTGCCCCCTGGGCGAGCAGCACCAGGAACAGGTCGCGGGTGCGGGCGAGCGGCCCGCCGGGCGCGTCGACCGCCTTGAGGACGAACCACAGGGCGAACGTCAGCGTCACCACGATCCACGCCAGTACGGCGTGCAGTTTGCTGACCGTCTCCCAGTCCAGCGGCATCCGGGAGACCTCGCTGGAGTCGCCCGCGTGCGGGCCCGCGCCGGTCACCACGGTGCCGACCGCGATCAGCAGCGCGCAGACGCCGACCAGCACCCACACCAACTGCCGCACCGCCTTGCCGACCAGGGGGCGCGGCGGTGCGTCGCTCTCCCGGGTGCGCTGCCAGGTCACGGTCGCGACGGCGATCAGCGCGGTGGACAGCAGGAAGTGGGCGGCGACGGTGTACGGGTTGAGGCCCACCAGGACCACGATGCCGCCCAGGATCGCGTTGCCCATCACGATCCAGAACTGCGCCCAGCCCAGCCGGGTCAGAGCGAGCCGGTACGGCTTCTGCGAGCGGGCGGCGACGATCGCCCAGCCGACCGCGGCGCACAGCACATACGTCAGCATGCGGTTGCCGAACTCGATGACGCCGTGGAAGCCCATCGCGCCGGTCGTGGTGAGGGAGTCCTCGGTGCACTTCGGCCAGGTCGGGCAGCCCAGGCCCGAGCCGGTCAGACGCACGGCACCGCCGGTGACGACGATGACCACCGCCATGACGAGCGCGAGGAACGCCGCCCGCTGGACCGTCCGGGGTCGCGGGGTCCAGCGTGCGGCGATGAAGGCGAGCGGATTGCGCACGGCTGCTGCGGCGTCTGCGCGGGTCACGTTTGGCACGCCGTCCATGGTAGGGGCCCGCTTGTGCACGCTTTCACGAGGGTCCGTCCCGTGACGCCGGTCCCTACTCCCAGCGGAAGAACCTCCCGGCGGCGGCGAGCCCCACGACCGCCCACCCGGCGAGAATCCCCAGGTCGCCCCACGGCATCCCGGCCCCGTGCCCGAGCACGTCCCGCAGTCCGTCCGACAGGGCGGAGATCGGCAGCAGCCCCAGCACGCTCTGCGCCGCGTCCGGGAACTTGTCCAGCGGCACGATCACCCCGCCGCCCACGAGCAGCAGCAGGAAGACCAGGTTGGCGGCGGCCAGTGTCGCCTCCGCCTTCAGGGTGCCCGCCATCAGCAGCCCGAGCCCGGAGAAGGCGGCCGTGCCCAGGACCAGGAGCAGCAGCACGGCGAGCGGGTTGCCGTGCGGCGACCAGCCGAGCGCCAGGGCGATCACGGTCAGCAGGACGATCTGGAGCACCTCGGTGACCAGGACGGACACCGTCTTCGCGGTCATCAGCGCCCAGCGCGGCAGCGGCGAGGAGGCCAGCCGCTTCAGCACGCCGTAGCGGCGCTCGAAGCCGGTGGAGATGGCCTGCCCGGTGAACGCCGTCGACATCACGGCCAGCGCGAGGATGCCGGGGGCGAGGAAGTCGACGGCCTTCCCGGCGCCGGTGTCGATGATGTCCACGGAGCTGAACAGGACGAGCAGCAGCGTCGGGATGACCACCGTCAGCAGCAACTGCTCGCCGTTGCGCAGCAGCATCTTCGTCTCGAGCACGGCCTGCGCCGCGATCATGCGCCCGAGCGGCGCGGCACCGGGCTTCGGCGTGTGGGTGCCCGTGGTCGTCGTGGTCATCCGCGCAGCTCCTTGCCGGTGAGTTCGAGGAAGACATCCTCCAGGGTGTGCCGCTCGACCGAGATGCGGTCCGGCATCACCCCGTGCTGGGCGCACCAGGAGGTCACCGTCGCGAGCAGTTGCGGGTCGACCGTGCCGTTGACGCGGTAGGAGCCCGGCGTCAGCTCGGCGGCCGCGGAGTTCGTGGGCAGTGCCTTGAGCAGCGAGGCGACGTCCAGTCCCGGCCGGCCGGAGAAGCGCAGGGTGTTCTCGGCGCCGCCGCGGCACAGTTCCTCGGGCGAGCCCTGGGCGATGACCCGGCCGGTGTCGATGATGGCGACGTCGTCGGCCAGTTGCTCGGCCTCGTCCATGTGATGGGTGGTGAGGATCACCGAGACGCCGTCGCCGCGCAGGTCCCGTATCAGGTCCCAGGCGGCGCGGCGGGCCTGCGGGTCGAGGCCGGCGGTCGGTTCGTCCAGGAACACCAGCTCCGGGCGGCCGACGACGGCCATCGCGAGGGCGAGCCGCTGCTGCTGCCCGCCGGAGAGCCTGCGGTACGTCGTGCGGCCGCACGAGCCCAGCCCGAGCCGCTCGATCAGGGCGTCCACGTCGAGGGGGTGGGCGTGCAGCCTCGCGACGTGGCGCAGCATCTCGTCGGCGCGGGCGCCGGAGTAGACGCCGCCGGACTGGAGCATCACGCCGATCCGGGGCCGCAGTGCGGAGCCCTGCCCCACCGGGTCGAGGCCCAGGACGCGCACCGTGCCGGAGTCCGGCCTCCGGTACCCCTCGCAGGTCTCGACCGTGGTCGTCTTGCCCGCCCCGTTGGGACCGAGTACGGCGGTGACTCCCGCCCGTGCCACCAGGTCGAGACCGTCCACCGCGGTCTTCGGGCCGTACCGCTTCACCAGGGCGTGGACCTGGACCACGGGCTCGCTTCGCATGGGTCACGAGTCTAGGGACGCGGGCGGGCACTCGGCCGCGGGGGTGCGGAATCTCCACCGCACGGGTCGGGTACGGGGGCTCACGGGGGAGGGGCGGGGTGGTGCGCGGGGCTCACACGTCGGCGCGCGTCCTCCACGGGCGGTGCGAGCCTCACGGCGCGGCCCCGGGGCCGGGTGCGTCGGGTGCGTCGGGTCAAGGAGGTGTCGCGCGGCGGCGGTCACTCGCGGGGGCGGTGCATCGGCAGCCACCACTGCGCGTAGGCGACCGCGTCCGCCAGGGGGAACAGGCGTACGTCGGCCGCGCCCACCCTCCCTCGTACGACGGGCCGGTCCCGTTCGAAGTCGTGGCCCAGCTCGTCGAACCGCTCCGAGGCGATCGACACCTCGCGCACCCGCTCCCAGCCCGCCCGTCCCGGGCGCCCCACCTCCACCAGCGGGGACGCGATGCGGTACTCGGCGAGGTGGAAGCCCGTGCACGCCTCGTATCCGGCGCCGAGCAGCAGCACCCGGGCGCCCAGCCGCTCCAGGGCCGCCAGGGGACTGCGCTCGCCCAGCCGGCAGTCGGCGGCGTGCACGGCGACCACCTCGGCGGCGCGCCGGCCGAGGGCCGCGAAGGATGTCTGCGGATGCGCGCTGCGCAGGGCGCCCGGCCAGGTGCGCACCGTCTCCGGGATCACCCCGACCCCGCGCGAGGGCGTGATCAGGGGATCGTAGGCAGGCATCGCGGCGCGGACGGTCTCCCACCACTCCTCGGGCACCGGCGGGCTCCTCCACAGGGCCGGGTCCGAGAGGTCGCCGGTCTGGGTGGGGACCACCAGGGTGCCGTCCGGACCGAGCACGTCGAGCAGCGCCCGAACGACCGCGACGGGACCTCCGCAGACCCATCCGAGGGAACTCAGGGAGGAATGCGCGAGGAGCGTGTCACCGGTCCGCACACCCAGCTCGCGCAGCCCGGCGGCGATCGTGTCGCGGGTGACGAGTGGGCCGGTGGGAGGGGGTGTGGGCATGCCGGGGAGTGTCCCGCAGGCCCGTCCGGGACGCCACCGGACTGATCGATCAAAGATCGTTTCCGCAGGTCAGATTAGGTTTACCTAAGTGACGTAGGGCACCTCCGATGATCCGGACGCGGCTTGCCCGCCCCGGATGAATTACGCAACAATGGCGTTGTGAAAAACGTTGGCGAGGCTCCGCAGGAGGAACTCGCGACCGGTGAGCGGTCCACCCGCAACCGAGTCGTGCGCTCCGTCCTGGACCACGGCCCGTCGACCGTCGCCGAACTCGCCGGGCGTCTGGGCCTGACCCAGGCCGCCGTCCGGCGCCACCTCGACGCACTGGCCGCCGACGACGTGGTCGAGGCCCGCGAGCAGCGGGTCTACGGCACACGCGCGCGCGGTCGGCCCGCCAAGGTCTTCGCGCTCACCGACTGCGGCCGCGACGCCTTCGACCAGTCGTACGACAAGCTGGCCGCGGACGCCCTGCGCTGGATCGCCGAGCGGGAGGGCGGGGAGCCGGCGATCGCCGCCTTTGCCCGCGCCAGGATCGCCGCGCAGGCGGGCGCCTACCGCAAGGCGGTCGAGTCCGCCCCCGCGAACAAACGCGCGGAAGCGCTGGCCAAGGCCCTGAGCGCGGACGGGTACGCTGCTACCGCGCGGAGCGCACCCCACCCCCAGCAGGGCGAGCAGCTGTGCCAGCACCACTGCCCGGTCGCCCATGTCGCCGGGCAGTTCCCCCAGCTGTGCGAGGCGGAGACGGAATTCTTCGCCGAGCTGCTCGGTACGCATGTGCAGCGGCTCGCGACCATCGCGCACGGCGACGGGGTCTGCACCACGTTCATTCCGAAGACTTCGAAGCCTTCCGAGACTTCCAAGACTGATCACGCATCCGCAAGCACGGCCGGGAGGAACCCCGCATGACACTCCCCACGGAGACTGCTCACCCCGAGCTCGAGGGCCTGGGCAAGTACGAATACGGCTGGGCCGACTCCGACACGGCCGGCGCCTCTGCCAAGCGCGGCATCAACGAGGACGTCGTCCGCGACATCTCCGGGAAGAAGAACGAGCCGGAGTGGATGACCAAGCTCCGCCTCAAGGGCCTGCGCCTGTTCGAGAAGAAGCCCATGCCGAACTGGGGCTCGGACCTGTCGGGCATCGACTTCGACAACATCAAGTACTTCGTGCGATCCACGGAGAAGCAGGCGGAGTCCTGGGAGGACCTGCCCGAGGACATCAAGAACACCTACGACAAGCTCGGCATCCCCGAGGCGGAGAAGCAGCGCCTCGTCGCCGGTGTCGCCGCCCAGTACGAGTCCGAGGTCGTCTACCACCAGATCCGCGAGGACCTGGAGGAGCAGGGCGTCATCTTCCTGGACACGGACACCGCCCTCAAGGAGCACCCGGAACTCTTCAAGGAGTACTTCGGGACCGTCATCCCCGTCGGCGACAACAAGTTCGCCTCCCTGAACAGCGCGGTGTGGTCCGGCGGCTCCTTCATCTACGTCCCGCCGGGCGTCCACGTGGAGATCCCGCTCCAGGCCTACTTCCGTATCAACACGGAGAACATGGGCCAGTTCGAGCGGACCCTGATCATCGTCGACGAGGGCGCGTACGTGCACTACGTCGAGGGCTGCACCGCCCCGATCTACAAGTCGGACTCGCTGCACTCCGCGGTCGTCGAGATCATCGTCAAGAAGAACGCCCGCTGCCGCTACACGACCATCCAGAACTGGTCGAACAACGTCTACAACCTGGTCACCAAGCGCGCCGTCGCCTACGAGGGCGCGACCATGGAGTGGATCGACGGCAACATCGGCTCCAAGGTGACGATGAAGTACCCGGCCGTCTACCTGATGGGCGAGCATGCCAAGGGCGAGACCCTGTCCATCGCCTTCGCGGGCGAGGGCCAGCACCAGGACGCCGGCTCCAAGATGGTCCACATGGCGCCGAACACGTCCTCCAACATCGTGTCGAAGTCCGTGGCGCGCGGCGGCGGCCGTACGTCCTACCGCGGTCTCGTCGAGATCGGCGAGGGCGCCCACGGCTCCAAGTCGAACGTGCTGTGCGACGCGCTGCTCGTCGACACCATCTCCCGCTCCGACACCTACCCCTACGTGGACGTTCCGCGAGGACGACGTGTCCATGGGCCACGAGGCGACCGTCTCCAAGGTCTCCGAGGACCAGCTCTTCTACCTGATGAGCCGCGGTCTCACCGAGTTCGAGGCGATGGCGATGATCGTGCGCGGCTTCGTCGAGCCGATCGCCAAGGAGCTGCCGATGGAGTACGCGCTCGAACTCAACCGGCTGATCGAGCTGCAGATGGAGGGCGCGGTCGGTTAGGACCCGCCCCCCGAAGCAGTCGCCAGATTCTGACGCAGGAACGCAGGAAGAGAGCAGACCGACAGCCATGGCTGAGGCTCAGAACATCCCCGTGGGGTCGACCACCGCGGGCCAGATCGCGGTGGCCGCCGAGTCGACCGTCGCCACGCGCATGAGCGCGCCCGCGTCCTTCGACGTGGCGGACTTCCCGGTGCCCAGCGGCCGTGAGGAGGAGTGGCGGTTCACGCCGCTCGAGCGGCTGCGCGGGCTGCACGACGGCACCGCGGTCGCCACCGGGGACGGCGTGAAGGTCGACATCGAGGCCCCCGAGGGCGTCGTCGTCGAGACCGTCGGCCGGGACGACGCGCGCGTCGGCAGGGCGGGCACCCCGGTGGACCGGGTCGCCGCCCAGGCCTACTCGGCGTTCGAGAAAGCCGGCGTGATCACCGTTCCCGCGGAGACGGTCCTCACCGAGCCGATCCGGATCGTCGTGCACGGCGAGGGCGGCACCGCCTACGCCCACCAGATCGTCGAGCTGGGCGCCTTCGCCGAGGCCGTGGTCGTCATCGACCACTCCGGTGACACGGTGCTCGCCGCCAACGTCGACTGATCTGCTGGGCGACGGCGCCAAGCTGACCGTCGTCTCCGTCCAGGACTGGGACGACAAGGCCGTGCACGTCGGCCAGCACAACGCGCTGATCGGCCGCGACGCCACCTTCAAGTCGTTCGTGGTCACCTTCGGCGGCGACCTGGTCCGCCTGCACCCGCGGGTCGCCTACGCGGGCCCCGGCGGCGAGGCCGAGCTGTTCGGCCTGTACTTCACCGACGCAGGCCAGCACCAGGAGCACCGCCTCCTGGTCGACCACAATGTCCCGCACTGCAAGTCGAACGTCGTCTACAAGGGCGCCCTCCAGGGCGAGGACGCGCACGCGGTGTGGATCGGCGACGTGCTCATCGAGGCCACCGCCGAGGGCACGGACACCTACGAGATGAACCGCAACCTCGTCCTCACCGACGGCGCGCGGGTCGACTCCGTGCCGAACCTGGAGATCGAGACCGGCGAGATCGTGGGCGCCGGCCACGCCTCCGCCACCGGCCGCTTCGACGACGAGCAGCTCTTCTACCTGATGGCGCGCGGCATCCCCGAGCTGGACGCCCGCCGCCTGGTGGTCCGCGGCTTCTTCACCGAACTGGTTCAGCAGATCGGTGTCCCGGACATCGAGGAGCGCCTGATCACCAAGATCGAAGAGGAGCTGGAGGCGTCGGTCGCATGACCTTCGTACGCGTCTGTGGAGCGGGCGAGCTGGAGGAGGACACCCCGAAACGGGTGGAACTCGACGGCACGCCGATCTCCGTCGTGCGCACCGAGGGCGAGGTCTTCGCGATCAACGACATCTGCTCGCACGCGAACGTCTCCCTCTCCGAGGGCGAGGTCGACGACTGCCACATCGAGTGCTGGCTGCACGGCTCGCGCTTCGACCTCCGCTCGGGCAAGCCCGACAGCCTTCCGGCGACGCGCCCCGTTCCCGTATACCCCGTAAAGATCGAAGGGGACGACGTGCTCGTCTCCCTCACCCAGGAGTCCTGAGGCACCCATGGCAACGCTTGAAATCCGAGACCTGCACGTCACCGTCGAGGCCGACAACGCCACGAAGGAGATCCTCAAGGGCGTCGACCTCACCGTGAAGCAGGGCGAGACGCACGCCATCATGGGCCCCAACGGCTCCGGCAAGTCGACCCTCGCCTACTCGCTCGCGGGTCACCCCAAGTACACGATCACCGGCGGCACCGTCACCCTCGACGGCGAGGACGTCCTGGAGATGTCCGTCGACGAGCGCGCCCGCGCCGGCCTGTTCCTCGCGATGCAGTACCCGGTCGAGGTCCCCGGCGTCTCGGTCTCCAACTTCCTGCGCACCTCCGCCACCGCCGTCCGCGGCGAGGCCCCCAAGCTGCGCCACTGGGTGAAGGAGGTCAAGGAGGCCATGGAGCGCCTCAACATGGACCCCGCCTTCGCCGAGCGCAACGTCAACGAGGGCTTCTCCGGCGGTGAGAAGAAGCGCCACGAGATCCTCCAGCTGGAGCTGCTCAAGCCGAAGATCGCGATCCTCGACGAGACCGACTCCGGCCTCGATGTCGACGCCCTGCGTGTCGTCTCCGAGGGCGTCAACCGCGTCCGCGAGAGCGGTGAGGTCGGCACCCTGCTGATCACGCACTACACGCGCATCCTGCGCTACATCAAGCCCGACCACGTCCACGTGTTCGCCAACGGCCGGATCGCCGAGTCGGGCGGCGCCGAGCTGGCCGACAAGCTGGAGGCCGAGGGCTACGAGGCATACACGAAGGGCGGCGCATCCGAGTGACGCATCTGCCGGGCCTCCTCGACACCGAGGCGATCCGCAAGGACTTCCCCATCCTGGACCGCCAGGTCCACGACGGGCACAAGCTCGTCTACCTCGACAACGCCGCGACCTCGCAGACCCCCCGCCAGGTCATCGACGTGCTCAACGAGTACTACGAGCAGCACAACGCCAACGTCCACCGTGGCGTGCACGTCCTCGCCGAGGAGGCCACGGCGCTGTACGAGGGCGCACGCGACAAGGTCGCGGAGTTCATCAACGCGCCCTCGCGTGACGAGGTGATCTTCACCAAGAACGCCTCGGAGTCCCTCAACCTTGTGGCCAACATGCTGGGGTGGGCCGACGACCCCTACCGCGTGGACCACGAGACCGAGATCGTCATCACGGAGATGGAGCACCACTCCAACATCGTGCCGTGGCAGTTGCTCGCGCAGCGCACGGGCGCGAAGCTCCGCTGGTTCGGCCTGACCGACGACGGCCGGCTGGACCTGTCCGACATCGACGAGGTCATCACCGAGAAGACGAAGATCGTCTCCTTCGTGCTGGTCTCCAACATCCTGGGCACCCAGAACCCGGTCGAGGCGATCGTGCGTCGCGCCCAGGAGGTCGGCGCGCTCGTGTGCATCGACGCCTCCCAGGCCGCGCCGCACATGCCGCTGGACGTACAGGCCCTCCAGGCCGACTTCGTGGCCTTCACCGGCCACAAGATGTGCGGTCCGACGGGCATCGGCGTGCTGTGGGGCCGCCAGGAGCTGCTGGAGGACCTTCCGCCGTTCCTCGGCGGCGGCGAGATGATCGAGACGGTCTCCATGCACTCGTCGACGTACGCGCCGGCGCCGCACAAGTTCGAGGCGGGCACCCCTCCGATCGCGCAGGCGGTCGGTCTGGGCGCGGCCGTCGACTATCTGAACTCGATCGGCATGGAGAATGTCCTCGCCCACGAGCACGCGCTGACCCAGTACGCGGTCAAGCGCCTGCTGGAGATCCCCGATCTGCGCATCATCGGCCCCACCACGGCCGAGGAGCGCGGTGCGGCGATCTCCTTCACCCTGGGTGACATCCACCCGCACGACGTGGGCCAGGTCCTGGACGAGCAGGGGATCGCGGTCCGGGTCGGTCACCACTGCGCGCGCCCCGTCTGCCTGCGCTATGGAATTCCTGCGACCACGCGAGCGTCGTTCTATCTGTACTCCACGCCGGCCGAGATCGACGCGCTGGTCGACGGCCTGGAGCACGTACGGAACTTCTTCGGCTGACGGGACGAGCGAAGAGCATGAAGCTGGACTCCATGTACCAGGAAGTCATCCTGGACCACTACAAGAACCCGCACGGGCGTGGTCTGAGGGACGGCGACGCCGAGGTGCACCACGTCAACCCGACGTGCGGCGACGAGATCAGGCTGCGCGTGAAGTACGACGGCACGACGATCAGCGACGTCAGCTACGAGGGCCAGGGCTGCTCGATCAGCCAGGCCAGCGCCTCCGTGCTGAACGAACTGCTCGTCGGCAAGGATCTCGCCCAGGCGCGGCGGATCCAGGAGACCTTCCTGGAGCTGATGCAGTCCAAGGGCAGGATCGAGCCGGACGAGGCGATGGAGGAGGTCCTGGAGGACGCGGTCGCGTTCGCCGGGGTCTCGAAGTACCCGGCCCGGGTCAAGTGCGCCCTGCTGAGCTGGATGGCCTGGAAGGACGCGACCGCCCAGGCGCTGGACGGCGCCGACGCCGAGAAGGAGACGACGGCATGAGCGAGACCCTGGAGATGAAGCCGGCCTCGGAGGAGGAACTCCGCGAGGCCCTGATGGACGTCGTGGACCCCGAGCTGGGCATCGATGTCGTCAACCTGGGACTGATCTACGGCATCCACGTCGACGACGCGAACATCGCGACCATCGACATGACCCTGACCTCGGCGGCCTGTCCGCTGACGGACGTGATCGAGGACCAGGCCAAGTCCGCCACGGACGGGCTCGTCAACGAGCTGCGCATCAACTGGGTCTGGATGCCGCCGTGGGGTCCGGACAAGATCACGGACGACGGCCGCGAGCAGTTGCGCGCGCTCGGCTTCAACGTCTGAGACGCGTCCGTACTGTTCAGGGAAACGGCGACGCCTTCGGGTGTCGCCGTTTTCGTGTCCGCGCGGACCCTCGTTATGTACGATCGTACACATGGGATATCTGCTCCTGGCCGGAGCCATCGCCGCCGAGGTCGCCGGAACCACCGCCATGAAGTACAGCGAGGGCTTCAGCAGACTGCTCCCCTCACTGCTGACGGCTTTCGGCTACGTGCTCTCCTTCGCGCTGCTCGCGAAGACCCTGAAGATCCTCTCCGTCGGCACGGCGTACGCCATATGGGCCGGGGTGGGCACGGCGGCCATCGCCACCATCGGCGTCGCCTTCATGGGGGAGGGGATGACCCTCACCAAGGCCGCCGGCATCGCGCTGATCATCCTCGGGGTCGTCGTCCTCAATCTGGGCGGTGCGCACTGATGTCCCGCCGCTACGACCCCGGGCGCCGGCAGCGCATCATCGACGCGGCGATCCGGGTGGTCGGGCAGAAGGGCATCGCCGGGCTCAGCCACCGCACGGTCGCCGCCGAGGCGGACGTTCCCCTCGGCTCCACGACGTACCACTTCGCGACCCTGGACGAACTCCTGGTCGCCGCCCTGCGCCAGGCCAACGAGGGCTTCGCCAACGTCGTCGCCGCGCATCCGGCCCTGACCGACCCGGAGGCCGACCTGGCCGGCGAACTCGCCCGCGTCCTCGGCGACTGGCTGGGCGGCGACCGCACCGGCGTGGAGCTGGAGTACGAGCTGTACCTGGCGGCCCTGCGCCGCCCCGCCCTGCGTCCGGTCGCCGCGGAGTGGGCCGAGGGCGTCGGCGGCCTCCTGGCCCGGCGCACGGACCCGGTGACGGCCCGCGCCCTGGTCGCCGTACTGGACGGCATCTGCCTCCAGGTCCTGCTGACGGACACGGCATACGACGAGGGCTACGCGCGGGAGGTACTGGCACGGGTGATCCCCGGCCCGCCGTGACGACGCGACGCCCCGCGCCCCTCGACACGACGCGCCACCGGCGTCCGTACCGATGCGGCGCCGGCCTCACGGCGATCCGGTACCGCCCGCGCCGGACTGCTGGGGCGACCTCGGCGCGGGTGCCGTGCGGGCCCGTACCGACGCCTGTCCGCCCCGTGTTCGCCCGGTACCCGAGATGGCTGTGGGGTCGGCTCGCTTCGGTGGGTGGTGGGCGGTTAGGTTGCCCACATGACCGACACGACTGCTCCCCGTACCACCGGCGCCGTGGCCGCCGGGCTTGCCACGATCGCCGCCGACGGCACCGTTCTCGACACCTGGTTCCCGGCCCCCGAACTCGCCGCCGAGCCCGGCCCGTCCGGTACCGAGCGGCTGAGCGCCGAACAGGCCGCCGAACTGCTGGGCGCCGGCGCGCCCGCCGCGGTCGGTCCGGACGCCCGCCGCGGTGTCGAGGTGGTCGCGGTGCGCACGGTCATCGCCTCGTTGGAGGAGAAGCCGGTCGACACCCACAACGTCTACCTGCGCCTGCACCTGCTCTCCCACCGCCTGGTCAAGCCGCACGGCCTGAGCCTGGAGGGCCAGTTCGCCTTCCTCGCCAACGTCGCCTGGACCTCGCTCGGCCCGGTCGCCGTCGACAACGTCGAGAAGGCCCGCCTCAACGCCCGAGCCGAGGGCCTGCACCTCCAGGTGACGTCCATCGACAAGTTCCCGCGCATGACGGACTACGTCGCCCCCAAGGGCGTCCGGATCGCCGACGCGGACCGGGTCCGTCTGGGCGCCCACCTCGCCGAGGGCACCACCGTCATGCACGAGGGCTTCGTGAACTTCAACGCGGGCACGCTCGGCACCTCGATGGTCGAGGGCCGCATCTCCGCGGGCGTCGTCGTCGGCGACGGCTCGGACATCGGCGGCGGCGCCTCCACCATGGGCACCCTCTCCGGCGGCGGCAACGTGCGCATCACCATCGGCGAGCGCTGCCTGGTCGGCGCGGAGGCGGGCGTCGGCATCGCGCTCGGCGACGAGTGCGTGGTCGAGGCCGGCCTCTACGTCACCGCGGGCACCCGCGTGACGATGCCCGACGGACAGATCGTCAAGGCCCGCGAACTCTCCGGCGTCTCCCACATCCTCTTCCGCCGCAACTCGGTCACGGGCACCGTCGAGGCCCGCCCGAACAACGCGGTGTGGGGCGGCCTGAACGAGATCCTGCACAGTCACAACTGACAGCCGGCGGCTACGCCGTCAACCGGGTGGTGGCGGCGAGCAGCCGGTCGTGGGCTTGCAGGAGTTCGGTGGTGGTTTCCCGGTCGGCGGGGCGCAGTGGGGCGCGGACCGGGCCGGAGGGCAGGTTCAGGGCGCCGAGGAGGGCCTTCGCGGTGACCGTGCCGGGCAGGGCCGTGGTCGTCATCAGCTCGATGAGGGGGAGCGCCCGCCGCTGGAGCCTGGCCGCCTGCCCGGTGGCGCCCGCGTCGAAGGCGTCGAGGACGGCTCGCAGGGGTTCCGGGGCGACGTTCGCCACCGTGCTGACGTACCCCGCCGCGCCGATCGCGTAGAGGGCGAGGATCTGCTCGTCGCAGCCCGCGTAGTACGCGAGGTCCGTGCGGGAGAGCACCTTCTGGGTGCCCAGGAGGTCGTGGGCGCAGTCCTTGACGGCGACGATCCGCGGGTGCCCGGCGAGCCGGACGAGTGTGTCGGGCTCGATGCGGGTGCCGGTGCGGCCGGGGATGTCGTAGAGGGCGAGCGGCAGCCCGCAGGCGTCCGCGACCTCCAGGAAGTGTGCCTCCAGGGCGTCCTGCGGGGGACGGCTGTAGTACGGCGCGACCACCAGCAGCCCGTCCGCGCCGGCCTGCTCGGCGGCCAGGGCCAGTTCCACGGTGTGCCGGGTGTCGGCGGTGCCCACCCCGGCGACGAGCGCCGCCCGGTCCCCGACCGCCTCCCGCACCGCGGTCACCAGCGCCGCCTTCTCGGCGTCCGTGGTGGTCGGCGACTCGCCCGTGGTGCCGGACAGCACCAGGCCGTCACAGCCACGCGACACCAGCCGGTCGGCGAGCCGCCGGGCGCCGTCGAGGTCCAGTGCGCCGGTCCCGGTGAAGGGCGTGACCATGGCGCACAGGGCACGGCCGAAAGGGGCGGCGCGGTCGTCGTCTGTCTTCATGGAAGTAGTGTCGGCGGCCGGACAGTGTAGCTCCACTTAATTTTTCTATGAGGTACAGATAAGTAGTTCTGCATCTTCGGTGGGGGTGGGGGCAGTGGTAGCGCCGCTCCGCCCGGGGTACCCGGGGGGCTCCCGAACCGAGAGGAGGCGGAACACCGTGACCGGGACCATGCACACCAGGCCGGTGCGCGACGAGCAGCACTCCGTGGGTGAACTCGTCGGCCAGGCAACCGAACAGCTTTCCCGGCTCGTGCGCCAGGAAGTGGCCCTCGCCAAGATGGAACTGGCCGAGAAGGGCAAGCGCGCGGGGCGGGGCGGCGGGATGCTCGGCGCCGCGGGCGCCATCGCCTACGTCGGTCTGTTCGCCCTGGCCGGCACGGCCGCCGCCGCGCTCTCGCTGGTGCTGCCCGTCTGGGCCGCCGCGCTCATCGTGACGGCGGCGCTCTTCGTGATCGCCGGCCTGCTGGCCGTGACCGGTCGCGCCCAGCTCCGCCGCGCCGTGCCGCCCAAGCCCGAGGAGGCCCTCGGCAGCGTCAGGACCGACGTGGACCGGATCAGGGAAAGGGCACATCGATGACCGACGCGACGAGCGGCGACGGCACGAGGAGCGGTTCCACCGCGCAGCCGACGGGCGGGGCCAAGGGCCCCGACGAACTGCGACGGGAGATCGAGCAGACCCGCGGCCGGCTCGGCGACACCGTGGAGGAGCTGGCGGGCAAGGCGGACGTGAAGGGCCGTGCCAAGGCCCGGGTCGCCGACCTGCGGGACAAGGCCGGCGCCATGACCGTCCAACTGCGCAGTACCGCCGTGCAGGCCCAGGACACCGTGCAGCACCGGGCGGGCCGGGCCGGACACACCGCGCGGGACAAGGCGGACAGGGCCCGGCACGGCGCGGAGCAGCACGTACCCGGACGGGCGCGCGGCGCGGTGCGGGCGGGGCTCGGTCATCCGCGCGTGGTGCTGGCCGCCGGGGCGGCGGCGGGCGCGGTGCTCGCTGCGGTCGTGCTGCGCCGCCGCAACAACGGGCACTGCTGAGGACGCGACGCGACGAGGGGCCCCGTGCCGGGCCCCTCGTCACCCGCGCCGAACCGGTCGTACCGCCGGGTGGCGGAGGGGAGTTGACCTCAACCTTGGTCGAGGTCGGAGGGTGGTGAGTGCACCCGACGGCCACCGATCAGTGGAGGCAGGCATGACCCGCCGTACCGACGCACACCCCGAACTCGACCGCCCCGACGTGCTGGCACCCCTCTTCAGTACGTGGCGGGTGGGCACCCCCGAGCGGCAGCGGCAGACCGTCGACGCCGTCGCCCGCGCCTGGGAGCGCCGCCCCTGGCCCGCCGACGACCTGCTCGGCTACCACGTCTACACCGGGCACGACGGCAGCACCCTGCTGCACCACTCGCAGTGGGCGAGCGAGCAGGCGTACGAGGCCTTCGTCAAGACAGGCAGGCAGGAGCGGGTCGACGAGATCGACACCGCCGTGCCGGACATCGAACGGCTCAGCCTGGGACGGTACCGGCGCTACCGCAGCGACACCCGCGAGCAGGGCACGGCGCCCGTCCCGGGGTGCGTCGTGATCGTCGACACCGAGTTCGAGGGACCCGACCCCGAGCGGCAGCGCGCCTGGACCGACGCCGTCTTCGAGGCGCTGGCGAGCGAGCCGGACCCGCGCCCCGGCGGCATCTCCGCCCACTTCCACCTCGGCACCGACGGCACCCGGGTCCTCGGCTACGCGGAGTGGGAGAGCGCCCAGGCCCACCTCGACGCATCCGCCGCACCGGGGTACGGCCTCGGTACGGCGACGGCGCACTGGGAGCGGGTGCGGACCTGGCCGGGCCTGAAGAGCAGCACGGTCAGCCGCTACGACCACGCCCTCGGCCTCGTGCCCCGCTGAACCCGCCCCCCTGGCACGCCGGTTACGGACGGAACCGCAGTACCTGCGGGTCGTGGTCGCTGATCTGGTCGTGGAACTCGGCGTTGATGTGCACGCTGTCGTAGGACAGATGCCCGCTGCGCCGGATCGACGGGCTGACCAGGATCTGGTCGAGGACCTGGCTGTTGCCCTGGTAGACGTACGAGTAACGCTCGTCGCGCGGCAGCGACTTGACCGCCGACCACAGGGCCCCGCCGTCCTCCAGGAGGCGCGCGGTCTTCGAGAACTCGAAGTCGTTGATGTCGCCGAGGGCGATGACGTTGGTGTTCTTCTGCGCGGAGAGGATCTCCTTGACGAAGGTGTTCACCGCCTTCGCCTGGAGGTGGCGCTGGGTCTCGGAGCCGCGCGACGGCGGCTGGTACTGCGCCGTCAGACCCTGGTCGCCGCCCTTGGAGTTGAAGTGGTTGGCGATGACGACGACCGTCCGGCCACGGAAGACGAACTCGCCCGCCAGCGGCTTGCGGCTGTTCTCCCAGGCCGGGTCGGCCGGGTCCACGCGGCCGGGGGAGAGGGTCAGCGCCGCCGCGCCGCGCACCTTGCGCACCCGCGTCGCGGTGGTCGCGTCGCCGGCCCCGCGGTCGGTGAAGGAGACCCGCGCGGGGTTGAACAGGAACGCCTGCCGGATGTTGCCGCCGGGCTCGCCGCCGTCCGCCTTGTCGACCGGGTCGATGCTCCGCCAGTCGTAGCGCGGGCCGCCGGCCGCGACGATCGCGTCGATCAGCTTGCCGACCGTCACGTCGGCGGCGACCGTGCCGTCGTCCGTGGCGCCGTTGTTGTCCTGGATCTCCTCCAGGGACACGATGTCCGGCGACTTCAGATGGTGCACGATCGCCTCGGCGTGCGCGGCGAACGTGTCGTCGGAGGGGTCGAGGTTCTCGACGTTGTACGTCGCCACCGCCAGTTCACCGCCGCTCTGGCGGTGCGTGGACTCGCGCTCCACGCCCCCGCTCCTCAGCGCGCCGATCTCGCCCGCGACGAGCGTGTAGCCGCCGAACTGGTTGTAGTCGAGCGGTCCCGCGGTCGTGCCGGTGAGGGTGTCGCCCACATCGGCGGCGGGGAAGTCGGCCGGCGCGCCCTGCGACTGGATCTGGAGCCGGCCGGTGTTCTGCGCGTCGTAGGAGCCGTAGACCGTGCCGCCGCGGCGGTTGGCGTTCTCCCCGGGCTTCACCGTCACCCACAGCTCGGAGTACGGGTCGGAGGCGCCCACCACGCGGGCGTCGGCGACCCGGACGTTCATGCCCTCCAGGGACTCGTAGTAGTCCAGGGCGTACTTCGCGGGCCGCAGCCGCAGGCCGTTGACCGAGCCGTTCGCGGCGCCGTCGCCGTCCGGCGCGTACGCCTTCGGCACCGACCGGGCGGAGACGACCATCGCGGCCGGGACCGCGTTGCCGCTGGAGACGACGGTGACCGTCGGGCGGGTGATCTCGGTCACCGACTGGTTCCCGGAGGCCGTGCCGCCGGGGACGTACTCCGAGACGGTGCCGGACACGGTGACCGCGTCGCCGACGGCGACCTCCGGGTCCGCGTTGGTGAAGACGAAGACGCCCTCACTGGTGGCCGGGTCGGCGTCCGGGTGGGGGTCCTGGAACCAGAAGCCCTTGGAGGAGCCGTAGCCGCGGACGCCGGTGACGATTCCGGCCACGTCCGTGACCTGCCGGCCGGCGTACGGCGACAGCCTGGTGCTGCCCTGGATGTCGTGGATGCGCACGGAGTCGGCGTGCGCGGGCGAGGTGAGGACGACGGTGGACGCCGCCGAGCAGACCGCGGCGACGGTGAGCGCGGCGAGGCGCGTGGAGGACTTGCTGGCCAACGGGATCCCTCCGGGGACGTGACGTGGCGCCGGGACGAGGGTGGGACGCGCGGGCCGCAGGGCTCACACGGACCTGAGTGAACACTTGTCCCCCGCCTTCTACGCGCGTCAATCTCCTGCCTGGCAAGGCCCGTTGTCAAGGTTTCGGCCATGTACACCACCCGACGGAGAGATGAACCGGGCGGCATGGGTGGAAACCCGTCTAGGCTGAGCGGCTGAGCCGTACGGCGTTTGGACCGGCCGTACGGCGGCCAAGGCGTGCGAGGAGAAACAGCCGATGTCAGACAGCTCCACCCTGCCGCCCGCACGGTTGCGCCCCGAGGCGGAGCTGGCCCGCGAGGCGCTGTCCGCGCCGGTGCTCGTGCGGGCCGCGCGGCTGGCCCGCTGGGCCGGGCCAACGACCCGTGTCGACGCCGGGGGCGGGCTGGTCGAGGAGCAATTGCCGGCCGCGGCCGAGCAGTTGGGGCTGACCGGGGACGACGCCGCGGCGTACGCGAGCGAGGCCTGGCGGATCGCCGTGGACACCGGGCTCGTCGAGATCACCGACGAGGAGGCGGGCACCGTCGCGGCGGGCGAGGACCTCGCGCTGCTCACCGCGGGCTCCCCGCGGGACGTGCTCGGGGTCTGGCGCACCGCCCTTGAGGCGGTGCTCGCCGACGCGAGCGTGCCCGACCTCGACGACCTGGTCGACGCGATGGCCGACGGCGGCAAGGCCGACCTGTCCTCCCTCGACTGGAACCCGCAGGCCGAGGCCGAGTTCCTCGACGGCGTGCTCGGCAACCTCTACCTGCTCACCGTCGGCGAGGACGGCCCCGGTGACGCCACGGTGCCGCTGCCCGCGCTGGCCGCCTCCGTGATCGTGCCCAGCGGCATGGGCGAGCCCAGCAACGAGGTGCTGGAGCAGGTGTCGGACGCGATGATGCGCCTGGACGACCAGTTCCGGCTGCTGGAGCCGGTCGGCCTCGTCGAGTACCAGCCGGTCGACGAGGACCTGATGGCCGACGCCGACGAGGAGCCCGCGGCGCCCGTGGACGAGGCCGACGTCGCCCGCTACGGCATGGTGCGGCTCACTCCGCTCGGACTGTACGGGCTGCGCTCCCGGCTTCTGGAGGCCGGCTTCGAGGCCCCCGCCGTCGGCGACCTCGCCGACAAGGGCGCCGACGTGCTGCTCGACGGCACGGCGCCCTTCCCGCCGGCCACGGCGCACGCCGAGACCGAGCTGTGGCTGGCCGGCCGCGGACCGCTCGCCGCGGCCCGCGAACTGCTGGCGGCGGCCCGCGGCTCGGACCCCGGCGCGCCGCTGCGCCGGCTGCGCTGCCAGCAGGCGCTGTCCCTGGTCGGCGGCGAGGCGGAGCCGGCGCTGCGGGAGGTGCTCGGCGACGCGGAGCTGGGCGGCCTTGCCCGGGTGTGGCTGACCGAGCACGGCGCGCGGGACGTGCCGGCCCCGCCGCAGGAGATGGTCTTCTGGCTCACCATCGACACCGTGGCCGCGCAGCTCGCGGCCGAGGGCAACTCAGAGGAGCTGCGCGCCCTGGTGGAGGGTCTGGCCCGGCAGCACAGCGGGTTCTTCGACACGGCCTGGCGGGTCGGCCACCCGGCCACGCCGGAACGTCCTGGAGGCGATGGGGCGGCTGCACCCCGACAAGAAGATCGCCAAGGAGGCCCGCAAGGCGGCCTTCAAGGCCCGCTCACAGCACGGCGCCTGACGCCAAGGCCTCCCGGCCGACGCGGCCCGCCGCCGACGAGTCGACGCGGGGGCGTGCCGACGGGGCCCCACTCTCGTCGGAACGGCCCCCACGACGGTACGGTCCACCCGGCCGACGGCCTCGACGGCACCGTGTGCGCTGTCCGGCGGGGCCCGCGTGCACCGCCCGGTGGACACCCGGCCGGCTATCCGACGGACCCCCGCGCGTGCACCCCGCGCGCTGTCCGGAGCGGCCTGCGTGCACAGTCCGGTGGGCACTATGCGCACTGCCCCGGCGGATCCCGCGCGCGCCGTCGGGCGGGCCTTGAGCCCGCTGCCCGGCGGCGCCTGCGCGTACCGCCGGGTGGGCACTGCGGGTGTCGCCCGGCGGACCCCCGTGCGTGCCGCCGCGCGGGCACTCGGCGAACCGTCCGGCGAACCCCCGCGCGTACCGCCCCGGCGAACCCGGGCGTTGGTCCGGCGTCCGGCGGAGCCTGTGTGTGCCGCCCGGTGGGCATTGCGCGCGACCCCCGCGCGGGTTCACGCAAGCGGGCGGGCAGAGGTCGTGCTCAGTTCAACCCCCGTTCAGACGCGGGCGGGAGTGTGGTGGGGAACGAGGTCTGTCGCCTCCACTGCACGTCGATCGGCACAGGAGACACCATGTCGCTCACCCGCAGGGGCTTCGCCAGTCGGTCCGCGCTCGCCGGTGCCGGAGTCGCGCTGGTGGGCAGCGTCGGCGCGCCGGCCACCGCCCCGAACGCCCTCGCGGCCAGGGGCACCGAGAGCGCGGGGGACGAGCACGGGCACGACGGCGGGGTCGGCTACGGGGAGCTGCTCCCCGACCCGGACGGCATCCTCGCCCTGCCCGCCGGCTTCCGGTACGAGATCATCACCCACTGCGGCCGGACCAGGCTGGAGTCCGGCGAGTACACCCCGTCCCATCACGACGGCACCGCCGCCTTCGACGGCCCGCGCGGCACCACCCTCCTCGTCAACAACCACGAACTCGGCGGCCACCGCGACGGCCGGCCGCACCCCGTCCCGCTCACCGAGGGCCTCGTCTACGACCCGGCCGCCGCCGGCGGCTGCACCGTCGTCGAGGTCGGCCCCGGCGGGCACGTCGCCGAGTGGGTCGGCCTCGCCGGCACCGCCACCAACTGCGCGGGCGGCAGCACCCCGTGGGGCACCTGGCTGACCTGCGAGGAGACCGAGGACAAGGCCGGCTCCAACGGGATGACCAAGGACCACGGCTACGTCTTCGAGGTCGACCCCGTGGACCGGCGCGCCAACCGGGACCCCAAGCCCCTCAAGGCACTCGGCCGCTACGCCCACGAGGCCGTCGTCGTCGACCCCGGGCGCGGACACCTCTACCTCACCGAGGACGCCTCCGGACCCAACGGCCTCCTCTACCGCTGGACCCCGCCCGAGGGCTTCCGGCCCGGACGCGGCAGGCTGCGCGGCCTCGCCGACGACGCCGGGGTCCTCCAGGCCTTCCAGTGCTTCGACTCCGGCGGCAGGTTCGTCGACGACCTCTCGCGCGCGACGCGGACCGGCACTGTCTACGGCGTCGACTGGACCGACGTACCCGACCGCGACGCGAGCACCACGCCGGTGCGCCGGCAGTTCACCGACGGTCGGGTCACCCGAGCCCGCAAGCTGGAGGGCATGTGGTGGGCCGACGGCGGCGCCCACATCGTCTCCTCCTACGCCCGCGACGAGAGCCCCGGCCGCCCGCACGACGGCCAGGTCTGGTTCTACGACCCGTCCCGCCGCACCCTCACCCTCAAGATCCTCCTCGGCGTCAACACCGACCCGTCCGCCGACGGCGCCTTCGACGGCCCCGACAACATCACCGTCTCCCCCTACGGCGGCCTCGTCGTCGCCGAGGACGGCGAGGGCCTCCAGCACCTCTTCGGCGCCACCGACCGCGGGCGCACCTACCCGATCGCCCGCAACGAGCTGAACATCGGCACCGAGGACGATCCCGAGTACAGCGAGTTCACCGGCGTCACCTTCTCGCCCGACGGCCGGACGCTGTACGCCAACATCCAGACACCCGGCATCATGCTGGCCATCACCGGGCCGTGGAAGCGTCAGCGCGGCTGACCCGCCCGGCGGGGGCGGCCCGGTGCGCCGCGGCCGGGTCCGGCAGCAGGAGGCGGAAGGCGCAGCCCTCGCCGGGCCGGTTGTCGAGTTCCAGGCGTCCGCCGTGTGCCTCCGCGAGGGCCGAGGCGATGGCGAGACCGAGCCCGGAGCCCGAGAGGCGGTTGGGATCACGGGGCTCGGCCCGGTAGAAGCGGTTGAACACCTGCCCTGCGTCGTCCGGTGCGATGCCCGGACCGTCGTCGACGACCTCGACGACGCACACGGGCAGGCCGGGGGAGAACGGCCGGCCCGCGCTGACCCGGCCGGGGCCGTCCGTGCCGCCGGTGTCCACGCCGGTGCGCGCGGCGCCCACCCTGACGATGACACGGCTGTCGGCCGGCGTGTGCGCGCAGGCGTTGGACAGGAGGTTGCCGACGATCTGGGCGAGTTGGTGGGGGTCGCCGAGGGCCTCGACGACATCGAGGTCGCGGTCCGGGGCCGAGGGGTGTTTCGCGGTGCGGTCGCCCAGCGGGTGCAGGCCGATGTCGCGGCGCGGGTGGCGTACGGCGGTGCTTGCGATGGCGTCGGCGCACAGGGACAGCAGGTCGACGGGCTCGCGTTGGGGCACGGGAGTGTCGCCCAGCCGCGCGAGCAGGAAGAGGTCGTCGACGAGGCGGCTCATCCGGTCGGCGTTGTGGACGATCAGGGCGTGTGCCTCGCGGCGTCGCGCGCCGGTCATCCCGGGCTGGTCGGCGAGGAGTTCGGCAAAGCCCTGGATCGCGGTGAGCGGGGTGCGCAGTTCGTGGCCGGCGTCCGCCATGAAGCGCCGCATGCGCTGTTCGGAGTTCTCGGCGCGGCGCAGGGCAGCGCGCAGCCGGTCGAGCATGGTGTTGAGGGCCCGGCCGAGACGGCCCACCTCGGTGTTCGGGTCGGCCACGGGCACGTTGAGTTCCAGGGCGCCCGCGGTGATGTGCTCGGCGGTGCGCTCCACCCGGGTGAGCGGACGCAGTCCGAGGCGGACGGCCGCATCGCCCAGTACGACCACGCCGACGGCCGTCAGCGCTCCGAGCACGATGCTGAACCAGAGCAGCTTGGTGGTGGCCCCGTCCACCGTGTCGAGCGGGAGGGCGACCACGGTCCGCGCGCCCGCGGGGCCGGGACTCGCGAGGACCCGCCAACCGGCGTTCGCGGAGCCGTCGTCGGCCGGCACGGTGACCGGCCGCCCGTCGGCCCGCTCCAGGTCGTCGGCCCGGTCGGGCAGCCGGGGCCCGGCCGGCTCGGCACGCCCGAGCGACTCCGCGAGCAGGTGCCCCTTCGCGTCGTAGAAGAACACCCGGTAGTCCGAGGGCAGTACGTCGGGGGCGCGGTGCCCGAGGCTGCCGTCGGCCAGGTCCTCGAACACTCCGGGAGGCGGCCGGAACCCGGCGAGCCGCTCGTCCACCTGGTCGGTCAGCCAGGACCGCAGCACCGCCAGTCCGGCGACCTGGCACAGGGCGACCGCACAGGTGGCCAGCAGCCCCGCGATCAGTACCAGGCGGCTGCGCAGGGAACGCGCGCGCGGGCGGCCCGGCCACCTCACGGGGTGGCCGCCTTCGCCTCCCCGGGCGGCAGCCGCAGGCAGTAGCCCACCCCGCGCACGGTGTGGATCAGCGCGGGCGGCACCTGGTCGATCTTGCGGCGCAGGCTCTTCACATAGGTGTCGACGATGCGGGTGTCGCCCGAGAACTCGTACCGCCAGACCTCGCGCAGGATCTCCCGCTTCTCCAGGACGCGTTCGGGATGGGACAGGAAGCAGGCCATGAGCCGGAACTCGGTCGGCGACAGCTTCACGGCACGGCCCGCCCGCCGTACCTCGTGGGCGCCGTCGTCCAGGGTCAGATCCGCGTACCGGAGCGGACCCCGGCCCCGGGAGACGGACGTGGCGGGGCTGCCGCGGCGCAGGATGGCCCTGATGCGCAGCAGGACCTCCTGGACGTGGAACGGCTTGGTGACATAGTCGTCCCCGCCCGAGCTGAGGCCGATGATGCGGTCCTCGACATCGGTCCGGGCGGTGAGGAAGAGGACCGGTGTGTAGCAGCCCCGACCTCGCAGTTCGCGGGTGAGCCGGAAGCCGTCGGTGTCGGGCAGCAGTACGTCGAGGACGATCAGGTCCGGCCGTCCGCCGGCCGCCTCGCGCAGGGCCGCCCGCCCGTCGGCCGCAGTGGTCACGGTGTGTCCGGCGGCGGTGAGGGCGGCGGTGAGCAGGGCGCGGATGCTGGGGTCGTCCTCCACCACGAGGATGTGGCCGCCCGCGGGTGCCCGGGGCGGGGTGGGGGGCTCGGTCATGTTTCGACACCTCGGCGGTACAGGGTGAGCGGCTCCCGTGGGGCGGGGACACGGGCTGCGGCGCGATGGTAGCCAGCGATCCTGTACGCGAGGCGTGGGTTCCGGGGCGATGCGATCGCTGGCACGGCGGGGCGGGCATGCCGGGCGGCCTCCTCGGCGCAGGGGCCGCCCGGACTCCGGGAGGTCAGCCGGTCACCTGCTCGTCCTCGGCCAGTGCCCGGCCGCGCTCGGTGACGGTCTTGCGCAGCGCGGCGACGGCCGAGTCCAGCTCCTCGGAGCCGGCGCCCGCGTCGCGCGCCTGGCCGGCGATCACCGTCAGCTCCTCGCTCGCGGTCCCGGACCGGAAGAGCGTTTGGTACAGCGTGCGGTACGCCTTCAGATAGGCGCTGTCGAAGGCGTCCGACTCCAGGAAGCGCGTCTTGAGCACATGCCCCGACATGGCACCGCCCCCGCCTTGGCCCTGTCCCGGGCCCTGCTCCTGTTCGCCGGGGATGCCGCCCGGGGCGCCCTCGGGCATGCCCTCCGGCATCCCGGACGGCGGTGCCCCGGCCTCGCCCGATCCGGTCGCACCGCCTGGAGCCTGCTGTCCCTCTCCGCCCTCTCCGCCCCCGCCGGGTCCGCCCATGCCGATGGAGTCGTCCGGTCCGGTGGTCGCGTCCCCGCTGAAGGTGAGGTTGTAGTCCCAGCCGAGGACCGAGAACCTCTTGGTGTCCAGGTCGTACCGGAGCAGGTAGTTCTTGCCCGGTCCTGACATGTCGTCGGAGTTCAGCAGCAGGTTCTGGGTGGCGACGTAGGCGGCCAGCGAGTCGACGTCCACGTACCGGTCGAGGTCGCGGGCGAACTCCTCGTCCGAGGCGTTGTTCACCCACTTCACGAGCTTCATGACCGGTTCGAGGTCCTGGCTGCCCTTCTTGTTGAGCTGCTTGAAGGAGTCCTCGTAGTCGGTCGGGTCGTCGCCGACGTAGTCGAAGCTGCTGCCGGCCCTCGCCTTGTACAGCACCCCGTTGCCGTCGCCGATGTCGTCGGCGTAGTCGGTGTCGGGGTTCTCCACCATCAGCCGGGTGGCGGCGGGACGGCTGTTCACCGTCAGGGAGGTGAAGGCGTACCGCTCCGCCTTCTGGCCGCTCTTCCCGGTGAGCGACAGGGACAGCGCCTCGTTGAGGGGCACTTCCGCGTTGCTGCCCGGACGCAGCGAGATCTCCCGCTCGCCCTGGTAGGCGCGGCCCTCGACATACTCGTCGATCTTGACGAGCCAGGGCAGTTCCTCGGGCTTGTCCGCGGACAGGTCGTACATCGTCATGCCGCCCCCGCCCCCGCCCCCGGGACGGTCGCCGCCCGTGTCGTCGCCGTCGGGGCGAGCGCCCTGCGGGGCACCCGGCATGTCCCGGCCGCCACCGGGTGCGCCGCGCGTGCCCCGCAGGGACATCAGCGTGGAGTTGCCCTTGAGACGGATGCCGACGTCGTTGAGGTAGACCCCGTCGACGGTGAGGTCCGCCTCGATGTACTCCTTGGTCCCGTCGTCCTTGAACTTCTTCATCATCTTCTCGAAGTCGTCCTGGTCGTACGTCAGTTGGATCGAGTGCGAGACGGATGTGTCATAGAGGCCGACCGAGCCCCTGACGTTCTCGGTGACGGGGTCCGCCTCGACGCGCGAGGCGGACGTGACGTACGGGGAGATCCGGGCGTCGCCGAGGAGGTACACCATCGCGGCGAGGCCGACCCCCAGGGCGGCGGCCGGCCTCCAGTGGTGGCGCAGCCGGACCGGCAGCCGGTCGCGCAGCCGCCGCCGGCGTCGTCCCGTCGTGTCCTCGGCCATCACAGATCAGTGCTGTCGTAACCGGTCAGCACCGTCACCCGCTGCCCCGAGGTGCGCTCCTGAAGGGCCGCGACCAGATCGCCGGGCTCGCTGCCCTTCTTCAGACGGACGGTGTAGAAGACCTCGGTGAGCGCGCCGCCGCGGATGGTCTCCGTGCTCACCAGCTCGAACTCGCTGGTGTACTTGATCAGCACGTCACGGATCTGCGGGGTGTAGTCGTCACCGGCCGGCACCTGCACCTTGACGACCTGGCGCTGCACGTCGAGAGCGAACCAGTCGAACTTGGCCATGATGAGGACGACGGCGCAGATCACCACGGCGCCGACCGCCGCCAGCGTGTAGAACCGGGCACCGCAGGCCATGCCGATGGCCATCGCCAGGAAGATGAAGCCGACGTCCCTGGTCTCCTTGACCGCGTTGCGGAAGCGGACCACGGACAGGGCGCCGACGAGGGAGAACGCCCTCGCCAGGTTGGACCCGACCACCAGCATGATCAGCGCGACGATCATGCCGACGACGACCAGGGTCTGCACATAGGACTGGCTGTAGGAGACGTTGCGGTGCGTGTACCGGTACACGTAGCCGATCAGCGTCGACAGGACGAACGACAGCGCCATCGCCGCCACAACGTTGGCCACACTGAACGTGCCGCTGAGTTCCTGCAGTTCGAGATCGAAGTTCACTGTACTCCTGCTTTCGACGGCGCGTGCCGCGCCGGCCGCCGCGGTGGCGGCTGTTCCGCGGGTGGGGTGGGTGGTGGGCAGTCCGTCTCGGCGACGTGGAAGACGGACCGGGGCGCGAGCCCGAACGCCTCGACGGACTGCACGTACTTGGAGACCCGGACGAGGTTGAGATTGCGGCGCGCCGCCAGGTCGGTGATCCAGTGCGGGGTGCGCTCGTTGACCTTGATCTCCATGATCGACATGTGCGGCGGGATCGTGAACCGGTTCTCCGGCGTGGGGGTGCCGAAGTGGAAGTCCCGGTCCCGGCCCCGGACGCGCCGGTCGAAGGTGACGCGCAGACCGGTGTCGGCATCCCGGCCGACCAGTGCCTCGCGCTGGTATCCGGTGATCGCGGTGGGACGCAGGTCGAGCCGTACGACGAGTTCCAGGACCTCCTGGACGAAGGCGCTCTCCCTCGCCGAGTGGGCGATCGGCTCGCGGTCGTCGCAGAGGTGCCGCGCCGCGCCGTAGGGCAGGGTGATGCGCCGCTTCTGGGTGACGCGGTTGACGCGCTGCTTGATCTCCACGCAGACCGGTGAGTCGTCGGTGACGCCGTCGAGGTCGCCGTAGTGGCGGATCCGCAGCTTGCGCCGGAACTTCAGGCCCTCGATCTTCTCCCAGTAGAACCTGAGCCGGGGCGTGTCGTAGTACACGCTCCACACGCCGTATCCGCCGACCGGACTGTGCGCGTCCCGGTCCATGCGCTCGGCGAGTTCGTCGCGGATGTCCGTCGCCTGCTCCACGGGAACCAGGTACTTCAGCTCGAACCGGTTGAAGGCGTGCAGCCGGCTCGCCACATGCAGCGGTTCCCCGCCGTCCGTGCCCGGGTCCGCGCCGGTCAGGTCCCGACCGGCCGAGTCCTTCCGCGCTGCGGCTGCCTTCGACAGGAACACCATGCGCCTCCTACGTCGTTCGTCGCGGACCGATCGGCCACGAGAACGCAACCAACGGCACATGAAAGCGTCATGAGAAAACCGGGTGCATTGCGGGAGTCTTGGAGATGGCCGAAAGATGAACACCGGGTGGCTGGGGCGCGGCCCTCCGGACGGTTCTCGGCTCGTGGCCGAGGCGGCCCGGCCGGGGGGTAGGGTGCGGCGCAAGGACGCCCGACGGGCAGGGAGTGGCGGGATGGCGCAGGCCAGGCCCATGCGTGCGGACGCACGGCGCAACCGTGAGCGGTTGCTCGCGGCGGCGGCACAGGCCTTCGCCGAACGCGGGGAGGGCGCCTCACTGGACGACATCGCCAGGCGCGCGGGCGTCGGGGTCGGCACCCTCTACCGGCACTTCCCGACGCGCCAGGCCCTGCTGGAGGCCGCCTACCTGGAACGGATCGAGGCGATCGCGGCGCGCGCGGACACGATCGCGGGGGAGCTGGCGCCGGGCGCGGCCCTGGTCGCGTGGCTCGGCGAACTCGCCGCCGGCACGCTCCAGGTGCGGGGGCTGAAGGCGCTGCTGGGCTCGGCCGTCACGGATGGCGACCCGGCGGCGGACCGGGCGTGCGGCGACTGCGTGCGGGGCGCGGCGACCCGGTTGGTCCGGGCCGCGCAGGACGAGGGGACGGTGCGGTCCGACGTTCGAGCCGATCGAGGTGCTGCGGCTGGTGCACGGCGTCGTGACGGCGTCCGAGCTGAGCGACGGGGAGCACGGCACGTCCATCCCGCGCTATCTGTCCCTGCTGCTGGACGGATTGCGGGCCTAGAGGCAGGAGCCGGGGCCGCGCCCGGTGTTCGGGGAGCGGCCCCGTCCTGTCCCCCGTCCGTGTCCCCCGTCCGTGTCCCTACAGGGCCTGGGCGGCCGGCTTCACCATGCCGCGGACCGTGCGGGACTTGACGAAGTCGCCGATGGCGGTCATCTCCCACTCGCCGGAGAACTGGCGGATCAGCTTCGCCATCATCACGCCGGTCTGCGGTTCGGCGCTGGTGAGGTCGAAGCGGACCAGCTCCTCGCCGGTCGCGGCGTCGGTGAGGCGGCAGTAGGCCTTGGCGACCTCCGTGAACTTCTGGCCGGAGAAGGAGTTGACCGTGAAGACCAGGCCGCTGACCTCCTGCGGGAGCCGGCCGAGGTCCACGACGATCACCTCGTCGTCTCCGCCGCCCTCTCCGGTGAGATTGTCGCCGGAGTGCTTGATCGCGCCGTTCACGATCGAGAGCTTGCCGAAGTAGCAGCTGTCGATGTGGTTGCGCTGCGGGCCGTAGGCGATGACGGAGGCGTCCAGGTCGATGTCCTTGCCGCGGTACGCGGGCTCCCAGCCGAGGCCCATCTTGACCTGGGAGAGCATCGGACGGCCGCCCTTGACGAGGGAGACGGTCTGGTTCTTCTGGAGGCTGACGCGGCCCTTGTCCAGGTTGATCTTTCCGGCGCCCGGTGCGGGGGCGGGCGGCGCGGCGGGCGGGGCCGGGGGCACGGGCGGGGTGACCGCCCGCGCCCGCGCCGGGGCGGCCGGCTCGGCTGCGGCTGCGGCCGGGGCCGGGGCCGCGGGCTCCTCCACCGTGACGCCGAAGTCGGTGGCGATGCCCGCGAGCCCGTTGGCGTAGCCCTGGCCGACCGCGCGGGCCTTCCAGGCGCCGTTGCGCAGATAGACCTCGACGATCACCAGCGCGGTCTCGGCACCGAGCTGCGGGGGCGTGAAGGTGGCGAGGACGGAGTTGGCGTCCGCGTCGCGGATGGTGGCGGTCGGTTCGATGCCCTGGAAGGTCTGGCCCGCGGCGTCCGGGCTCGCGGTGACGACGATCTTCTCGATGCCCGGCGGGACGGCGGAGGTGTCGACCGTGATCGCGTCCGGGGCGGTGCCCCCGCCGGAGCGGTAGGAAACGCCCTGGCCGGCGGGCTGGTTGTAGAAGATGAAGTCGTCGTCGGAGCGAACCTTGCCGTCGGCGGTGAGCAGCAGGCCCGATACGTCGAGCCGCACGGGCGCGGTGACGTCCACCGTCACGCGGGCGGCGGAGAGGGGGATGTTCGAGCCGGGGGTCATAGCTGTCATGCCGGGTCAACGAGCGAACCCGTTTTACCGTTCCCTTACCCGGCGGCCAATCGGGTGGGAGACGGCCGAAGGGGGCCCGGAGACTGGGTCCCCGGGCCCCCTTGCAGGTTCTGCGGCGTGCTGCGGTGTCCTACGGCACGACCACGATCTTGCGGCCCACCCCCGCCGCGAACTGCTCCAGCGCCTGCGGGTAGCGGTCCAGCGGGATGCGGTCGCTGATGAAGACGTCCGGGTCGAGGACGCCGTTGGCGAAGAGTTCGGCCGCGCGCTCGTAGCTGTGCAGGACGGCCATCGAGCCCGTGATGGTGATCTCCTGGTTGTAGATGCGGTACGGGTCGATCTGCACCCGCGTCGCGTAGTCGGCGACGCCGAACTGGAGGAAGGTGCCCGCCTTGGCGACCCGCTCCAGGCCGTCCTGGATCGCCGCCGCGTTGCCGGTGGCGTCGATGACCAGGTCCCAGCCCTGGGGGCGGTCCAGCTCGTCCGGGCTCGCGGCCGAGGCCGAGACACCGAGGCCGCGGGCGGTCTCGAGGCGGGCCGGGTTGAGGTCGACCATGTCCACGCTGGCCGCGCCGGTCCGCTTGGCCAGCTCCAGCATCATCAGGCCCATCGTGCCGGAGCCGTAGATCAGCACGTGGGCGCCGAGCCGGGACTGCAGCACGTCGTAGCCGCGGACCGCGCAGGACAGCGGCTCGATCAGGGCCGCGTCCTGGGTGCGCACGTGCTCGGGCAGCTTCACGCAGTTCGCCACGGGGGCCACCGCGTACTTGGCCGCGCCGCCCGCCGTCGTCACGCCGATGGCCGCCCAGCGCTCGCACAGGTTGTTGTGGCCGGTGCGGCAGTACCGGCACTCGTAGCAGTAGAGGGAGGGGTCCACCGCGACCCGGTCGCCGACGGCCACCTCCGTGACCTGGGCGCCGACGCCCACCACCTCGCCGGCGAACTCGTGGCCCGGCACGATCGGGAGCTTGGGCGCGAACTCGCCCTGGAGGATGTGCAGGTCGGTGCCGCACAGGCCGCAGGCGGCGACCTCGACGACGACCTCGCGCGGCCCTGGCGTCGGGTCGGGGACCTCGGTGACGACGGCGCGGCCCACGGACTCGATGACGGCGGCCTTCATTTCACGGCTCCCAACGACAGACCCTGGACCAGCTTGTCCTGGGCGGCGAACCCCGCGGCGAGCACCGGCAGGGAGATGACGAGCGACGCGGCGCACACCTTGGCCAGGAAGAGGCCCTGGCTGGTGATGAAGCCGGTCAGGAAGACGGGGGCGGTCTCGGCGACCACACCCGTCAGAACCCGGGCGAAGAGCAGTTCGTTCCAGCTGAAGATGAAGCAGATCAGCGAGGTGGCGGCGATGCCCGGCAGGGCGATGGGGGCGACCACCCGGACCAGGATCGTGGGCAGCTTCGCGCCGTCCACCCGGGCCGCCTCGATGATGGCGACCGGGACCTCGGCCAGGAAGGACTGCATCATCCAGACCGCGATCGGCAGGTTCATGGAGGTGTAGAGGATGACGAGCAGCCAGATGTTGTCCAGCATGCCGGTGTTCTTGGCGAACAGGTAGATCGGCAGCAGGCCGGCCACCACCGGGAGCATCTTGGTGGACAGGAAGAAGAACAGGACGTCGGTCCACTTCCGTACCGGGCGGATGGACAGGGCGTACGCGGCCGGCAGGGCGAGGACCAGGACGAACAGCGTCGACGCGATCGACGCCACCGCCGAGTTGGCCAGCGCGGGCCAGGGGCTCGCGCCGCCGCCCGCGCCGAAGAACTCGCGGTAGCCGTCCAGGGTCAGGGAGGCCGCGAAGGACGGCGGATTGGTGGCCGCGTCCGACTCCGAGTGGAAGGAGGTCAGCGCCATCCAGGCGATGGGCAGGAAGAAGATGATGCCGACCAGCCAGGCCACCAGGCCCAGTCCGGCACCGGCCTTGCGGCCGGTTCGCACGGGCTTGGCGCCGGTGGCGGCGGGTTGTACGGCGGTGGCGCTCATGCGCGGCCGACCTCCTCGCGGAACAGGGACGACACCACACGCAGTGCGAAGGTGGCGATGATGATCGAGCCGATGACGACCAGGACGCCCGCGGCCGAGGCGAGGCCGTTCTCGTGGGCCTGGTAGAAGCTCTGGTAGACGGTGTAGGGCAGGTTGGCCGTGCCCAGGCCGCCGGACGTGATGGTGAAGACCGCGTCGAAGTTCTGGACGATGTAGATCGAGCCGAGCAGGGCGCCCAGTTCCAGGTAGCGGCGCAGGTGGGGGAGGGTGAGGTGGACGAAGATCTGCCAGTCGCTCGCGCCGTCCACCCGGGCGGCCTCGATCTGCTGCTGGTCCCGGCTCTGCAGACCGGCGAGCAGGATGAGCATCATGAAGGGCGTCCACTGCCACACGAGCGCGGCCTCGACCGCGAGCAGCGGGGTGTTGGATATCCAGTCCGGCTGCGGTCCCCCCACGTAGTGCAACAGGCCGTTGAACAGGCCGTATTCGGGGTTGTAGAGGACGTGCTTCCACAGCAGGGCGGCGGCCACGGGGACCACGAGGAACGGTGCGATCAGCAGGGTGCGGACCACGCCGCGGCCCTTGAACCTCCGGTCGAGCAGCAGGGCGAGGACCAGGCCGAGGATCAGGCTGGCCAGGACCACCGCCACGGTGAGCAGGATCGTCGTCCACACCGACTTGCGCAGGGCCGCGTCGCCGAGCACGTCGCCGTAGTTGCCGAAGCCGGTGAAGTGCCGGGCGTCCGGGTAGAGGGCGTTCCAGTCGAAGAAGGAGATCACCAGGGTTGCCACGAAGGGCAGTTGGGTGACCGCGATCATGAAGATCAGGGCGGGGAGGAGGGGGGCCCGGGTGGCCCAGGCCCGCAGTCGCGGGGACGGCGGACGGACGGCGGGGCGGGTCTGGTCGGGTGCGGCCGAGGGGGCCGTTGTCGTGGCGGTCATCGTCCCTCGTACTCCTCGGAGATCTTCTCGGCGAGCTGCTGGGACTTCTTCAGGGCCTCTTCGACGGACTGGCGTCCGGCGATGGCCGCGCTGATCTCCTGGGAGACCTTGGTGCCGAGGTCGGTGAACTCGGGGATGCCGACGAACTGGATGCCGGGCGCGGGGCGCGGCTGGACGCCGGGGTCGTTCGGCTTTGCGCCCTCGATGGCCTGCTTCGTCATCTCCTGGAAGGCGGCGGCCTCCTTGACGTAGTCCGGGTTCCGGTACGTCGAGGCGCGCTTGCCGGCCGGTACGTCGGACCAGCCGACCTCGTCGCCGACGAGCTGCTCGTACTCCTTGCCGGACGCCCAGGAGACGAACTGCCAGGCCTTGTCGGAGTTGCGGGACGCCTTCTGGATGCCCCAGGCCCAGGTGTAGAGCCAGCCGGAGGAGTCCGTCTTCTCCACCGGGGCCGGCGCGTAGCCGACCTTGCCCTTGACCGGGGACTTGGCGGCGTCCAGGGAGCCGGCCGCCGAGGTGGCGTCGTACCACATGGCGACCTTGCCCTGCGTCATGTTGTTCAGGCACTCCGCGAATCCGGACTGGGCGGCGCCGGACTCACCGTGCTCGCGGACCAGGTCGACATAGAACTTCGTCGCCTTGGCCCACTCGGGCGAGTCGAGCCGGGCCTTCCAGTCCTTGTCGAACCAGGTGCCGCCGAAGGTGTTCACCACCGTCGTCAGCGGCGCCATGATCTCGCCCCAGCCGGGCAGTCCGCGCAGGCAGATGCCCTTCATGCCGGGCTCGGACCCGTCGAGCTTCTCGGCGAAGCCCGCCACGTCGCTCCAGGTGGGGTGCTCGGGCATGGTCAGGCCGGCCTTGGCGAACAGGTCCTTGCGGTACATGAGGAAGGACGACTCGCCGTAGAAGGGCTGGCCGTAGAGCTTGCCGTCGTCCCCGGTGAGGGACTCGCGCATCGGGCCCAGGATGTCCTTCTCGTCGTACGCCGGGTCCTTGGCGACGTAGGAGCCCATCTCGTGCAGCCACTCGTTGCGGGCGTAGATCGGTATCTCGTAGTTGGAGAGGGTGGCGACGTTGTACTGGCCGGCCTGGTTGGCGAAGTCCTGGCTGATCTTGTCGCGGACGTCGTTCTCCGGCAGGACGGTGAAGTTCACCTTGATGCCGGTCTCTTTCGTGAAGTGCTTGGCGGTGAGCTTCTGCAACTCGACCATCTGCGGGTTGTTGACCATCAGGACGTTGATGGCGTTGCCGCCTGATCCGGCTCCGCCCGCTCCGACCCAGCAGCCGGAGAGCAGCGGGGCGAGTAGCGTCCCTGCGGCGGCCAGGGCGAGCGTCGCTCGCGGCCTCCGTCGGCTCTGGGTTCGCATGGATCGCTCCTGAACATATGGGGATGTATGGGGCATTGGGGGTGAACGTGATGTGAAGGTGAATGCGGGGGGTGAATGTGGGGGTGCCCGGTGGGGGCCGGGCGGTTTCTCAGACGCGGATGACCTGCGGCCCGAGCAGCGAGTAGCGGTGGGCCTCCGCCGTGGGCAGCAGCGTGCTGGTGACGATGGCCTCCAGGGCGCCGACCTCCGCGAACCGGCAGAAGCTCACCGCCCCGAACTTGGTGTGCGCGCCGGCGAACACCGTGCGGCGGGCGGCCCGGATGGCCTGCGCCTTGACCTCGCTGACCGCGGGGTCGGGGGTGGTGAGGCCGTGCTCGCGGGAGATGCCGTTGGCGCCGATGTACGCCAGGTCGATGACGAAGCCGGCCAGCATCTTCGTCGTCCAGTGGTCGACGGTGGCCAGGGTGCCCGAGCGGACCCGGCCGCCGAGCAGCAGGACGGAGGTGTCGCCGGCCTCGGCGAGCGCGCCGGCGACCGGCAGGGACGCGGTGACCACGGTCAGCGGCCGGTCCCGGGGGAGGACCTCGGCGATGAGCTGGGGGGTGAAGCCCTCGTCGACGAAGACCGTCTCCGCGTCGCCGAGCAGCTCGGCCGCGGCGGAGGCGATCCGGCGCTTCTCGGGCACATGGCTGGTGGCGCGGAAGGCGAGCGTGGTCTCGAAGCCGGCGCTCTCCACGGGGTAGGCGCCGCCGTGGGTGCGGCGGACCAGGCCGTGGTCCTCCAGGGCGCGCAGGTCCCGTCGTACGGTCTCCTTGGCGACGCCCAGGTCGGCGGCGAGCGCGGTGACGTTGACCGAGCCGGTGGCGCGGGCGACCCGCACGATCTCGCGCTGGCGTTCTTCCGCCGTCTTCGTGCCCATGGCGAACACCTGCCCACCGCCTCGTTGCCGTGTCGTTGCCCGTTCGGGCCCGTGAGGACCCTGGGGGAAAGTTCTACAGCGGTCGCGTGGCACTGACCAGGCCTGTTGCGGACCCGATACTGACCGTTTGTGCCCGTTCACGTCGTCGGGCGTCCGTCGTCGACCTGGAAGGCAGCGGTTCGAGGGGTGAGAACGGGCAGTGCCACTGCCCGCGTACCCGCTCGGGCGGGCCCGTTCGGTGCCCGCTCGCATAAGGATGCGATCAGTTCCGGTCAGTACGGCCAGATCGGGGGGTCGGTCACGAAGTGGCCGCCCAGGCGGGCGTGCGCCGGGTCGTCCGGGTCGAGTTCGCCCTGTTCGGCGATGAGCCTGCCGGCGTACGGCTCGGAGTCGTCGCGCGGTTCGTAGCCGAGCGCCCGCGCGGAGGCGAGGTCCCACCACAGGCGGGTGTTGGCGGAGGAGCCGTGCACGACGGTGTGGCCGACGCCCTCGGCGGTCAGGGCGGCGTGGAAGAGGCGGGCGCCGTCGGCCGGGCTCAGCCAGATGGAGAGCATGCGCACGCTGGTCGGCTCGGGGAAGCAGGAGCCGATGCGCACCGACACGGTCTCGATGCCGTGCTTGTCCCAGTAGAGCTGGGCGAGGTCCTCGCCGAAGCACTTGGACAGGCCGTAGAAGGTGTCCGGGCGGTGCGGGGTGCCGACCGGGACGAGGGGGTCCGCGCCGCGCGGGCGCGGGGTGTAGCCGGTGGCGTGGTTGGAGGAGGCGAAGACGACACGGCGGACGCCCTCCTCGCGGGCGGCCTCGTACAGGTTGTAGGTGCCCTCGATGTTGGCCTTCAGGATCTTCTCGAAGGGGGCTTCCAGGGAGATGCCCGCCAGGTGGATGATCGCGTCGACGCCCCGGACCGCCTCGCGCACGGCCGCCCGGTCGGCGAGGTCGGCGACGACCGCGTCCGGCTCGCCCTCGACCGGGCGCAGGTCGAACAGGCGCAGTTCGTAGCCGTGGCCGGGGAGCAGGGCCCGCATCAGGGTGCCGAGGCCGCCGGCGGCGCCGGTGAGCAGGACGGTGCGGGGAGCGGGCATCCTCGGGACTCCTGGGTCTCCTGAAGCGGCATCCGTGCGAAAGAGTGCCTGACGTTCATATGCGTGGACACGCTAAGGAACCCGTGGTCACGCGTCAAGAGGGCCTGCTTGACGGCGTTTCCGGGGCGGCCTAGCGTGGTCGCGTTCAGAAATATAGACACAGATCACGGATATGGAATGGGGAGCGCCCGTGACCACAGCCCCTCTCGCCGCCCGGCTCACCGCCCCCACGGGGCCGCTGTTCTTCCCCGTCACGGCGTACGGTCCCGGCGGCGACCTCGACCTCGATGTCTACCGCACGCATGTGCGCCACGGGGCCGGGGCCGGGGCCGCCGCCGTGTTCGCCTGCTGCGGCACCGGTGAGTTCCACGCCCTCACGCCCGAGGAGTTCGCGGCCTGCGTCCGGGTGGCCGTGGAGGAGACCGCGGGGCGGGTGCCCGTGCTGGCCGGCGCCGGCTACGGCACCGCGCTCGCCGTGCGCTACGCCCGGCTCGCCGAGGAGGCCGGGGCCGACGGGCTGCTCGTCATGCCGCCCTACCTGGTGCTCGCCGGACAGGAGGGACTGGTGCGGCACTACCGCGAGGTGGCCGCCGCGACCTCCCTGCCCGTGATCGTCTACCAGCGCGACAACGCCGTGTTCACCCCGGGGAGCGTCGTCGAGCTGGCCCGCACGGACGGGATCGCCGGCCTCAAGGACGGGCTCGGCGACCTCGACCTCATGCAGCGCGTCATCAGCGCGGTCCGCACCGGGCTGCCCGGCGAGGACTTCCTGTACTTCAACGGGCTGCCGACCGCCGAGCAGACCCAGCTCGCCTACCGCGCCCTCGGCGTCACCCTGTACTCGTCCGCCGTCTTCTGCTTCGCCCCCGAGATCGCCCTCGCCTTCCACCGCGCGCTCCGCACCGGCGACGAGGCCACCGCGCACCGCCTGCTCGACGGCTTCTACCGGCCCTTCGTCGAACTGCGCGCCCGGGGCCGCGGATACGCCGTCGCCCTGGTCAAGGCGGGCGTACGGCTGCGCGGCCTGGACGTGGGGGAGGTGCGGACGCCGCTCCAGGAGCCGACCGGGGAGCATGTGAAGCAGCTCGCGCAGGTGATCGAGCGGGGCTACGCGCTGCTCGACGAGGAGGGCGGCAAGTGAGGGCGTCGGCGTTCGTCTACCCGTGGGACGTCAACGGCGACCCGGAGGCAGCCGCGTTCCTCGCCGGCCTCGGCGCGCGGCAGGTGACGCTCGCGTCCGCCTACCACTCCACCCGCGCCCTCACCCCCCGGCACCCGCGCCACCGCGTCGTCACCGCCGGGCACGCCGCCGCCCTCTACCTGCCGGGCGCCCGCTGGGAGGGCCGTGACCTGCGCCCGTACGAGGCCGGCGACTGGGCGCCGGGCGACGCCTGGGGCGAGGCCGCCGCCGCCCTCGCGGACGCGGGCCTGGAGGTGCACACCTGGGTCGTCCTCGCCCACAACTCCCGCCTCGGCGCCGAGCACCCGCACACCTCGGTCGTCAACGCCTACGGCGACCGCTACCCCTGGGCGCCCTGCGTCGCGCAGCCCGCCACGCGCGCCTACCTCACCGACCTGGCCGCCGAGGCGGCGGTGCGGCCCGGGGCGCGCGGCACCGAACTGGAGTCCCTCGGCTGGTACGGACTC
The DNA here is from genome assembly GCF_058244745.1 of Streptomyces sp. SL06. Taxonomy (NCBI): domain Bacteria; kingdom Bacillati; phylum Actinomycetota; class Actinomycetes; order Kitasatosporales; family Streptomycetaceae; genus Streptomyces; species Streptomyces sp. SL06. The sequence goes on from NZ_JBSYOT010000002.1 coordinate 5,575,016, forward strand.
GCCCATCCGCACGCCCACGACAAGACCGGCGGAGTCGGCCTCGGGGACGCCGGGCACTACCTGATGTCGCTGTGCTTCTGCCCCCACTGCCGGGCGGGATACGGCGGTCAGGGCCTCGACGCCGACGAACTGGCCGCCGCCGTACGCGCCGCGCTGGCACCGGTGTGGCGGGGTGAGGCGCCCTCCGGCGGGGGCTGGGCGGGCGTCGAGAAGCTGCTCGGACAGGCACCGGCGAACGCCACCCGCGCATGGCGGGACGAGACCGCCCGCACCCTCCAGGAGGCGGCGGTCATAGCCGTGCGCGCCGCCGCGCCCGACGGCTTCCAGGTCCTGCTGCACGCCGACCCGGTGTCCTACCACTGCGGCGCCAACGCGGGCGTGGACCCCGCGCACATCCTCTCCGTCGCGGACGGCGTGGTCGTGCCCTGCACGGGCGGCGCGGGCCTGCTGACCCCGTTCGCCGAGCAGGGCCGCACCGGCGCCGTCCTCGCCGCCAACCTCACCGTGGTCGCCGGCATGGGCGGCAGACCGGACACACTGGCCGCGGACACGGCACGCGCCCGCGACCTGGGCGCGACGGAACTGCGCCTGTACCACGCGGGGTTGGCGTCGGACGCAGACCTGACGGCAGTACGGTCGGCACTCACGCGCTGACCCCGGCATCCCGGCCGACGACCGGCCCAGGCCGCTTCCCGGCGCCGGTGGGCCGCGGTGCGCCTCGCGCGGGGTCGGCGGCGGCCTGCCGGTGCCGGTGGGTTGGCGGTGCTGAGCCGTGGCGGGGTGCGGGGGCCCGAGTCGTGTCCTGGCGCGCAGTTGGCCGCGGGCGCCTCACGCGGGGTCGGTGGTGGGCGGCGGTGTGGAGTCGGTGGTCTCGGGGGCGGGCTGCCGTGGGCCGCGGGACAGGGGCAGGGCCGTCGCCAGCAGGGCTGCGCCCAGGGTGGGCAGTAGGACGCGCAGGTCGGTCAGTTCCACCAGGGCCGCGCCCGCGGCCAGTCCGAGCACGTTCGGGATGAAGATCAGCGAGTTGGCCGTCGCGGAGACCCGGCCCAGCATCGCCCCCGGCGTCTCGCGCTGGACGGCGGTCATGGCGGCGATCAGCACCGCCGGCATCCCCGCCCCGGCCGCCGCCCAGGACGCCGGCGCCACCGCGTCGTACGGCACGGCCCGCACCGCCACCGCGACCGCCAGCAGCGCGATCCCGGCCGCCGCGAACCGCCGTTCGCCCAGCCCGCGCATGAGCGGCCCCGCCAGCAGCCCCACCGTCACCGAGCCCGCGCCCTGCGCGGCGTACAGCGCACCGGCGTACGCGGGGGAGTGACCCAGGGACTCGACGACGGCGTACACCGTGGCCCCGCAGACGCCCGCGCACAGCATCATGAGGCCGCCCGCGACGACGAGCGGACGCAGCCGGGGGTGCCCCCACAGATACCGGGCACCCTCGGCCGTCTGCCGCCGCCAGTTCACCGCGGGCCGCCCCGGCGGCGCCTCCCGCACCCGCACGGCCGCGTACAGCCCCGTGGCCAGCACGAACGTCATCGCGTCCAGCGCCGCCACACTCGCGCCGCCGTACGCGGCGTAGACGCCCGCCCCCGCCGGCGGCGCCACGAGCTTCATGCCCTCGGTGGCGGTCATGCGCAGTCCGTTGAAGTCGCCGAGCAGCGGCGGGCCGACGGCGGCGGCGACGAGCGCGGACTCGGCCGCATCGTGGACGACACCCGCCGCGCCGTACCCGAGGAGCACCAAGAACAGCAGCCACAGCCGGTCCGGCCCGTCCACGGCGAAGAGGGTGCACAGAAGGCCGGCCAGGAGCAGGTTCGTGGCGATCAGCAGCGGCTTGCGGCGGACGCGGTCCGCCAGCGTGCCCAGCGCCGGGCCCACCAGCGTCGGCGCCCACATCGCGAGCATGCACAGCGCCGCGAGCCCGTCCGATCCGGTGAGGTCCTTGACCCACACCCCGGACACCAGCCACAGCGCCGAGGTGCCGAAGCCGGACACCACCACCCCGGCGAGATACAGGCCCGCATTGCGGTCGCCCAGGACCCGGACCACGGGCCAGGCCGCCCCGTACCGGCGTGCCGCCCCCGTCGCCCTCGTCGCCCTTGTCTTTCTTGCCGTCATGACCGGTCAGCGTGGTTCTAAGGTGCCGCGGCCGGCATCGGGCAGATGCCCTACCGGACCTCCCGGCCGCCGGCGGATCCGGTCGCCGCCATCGGTCCGCCTCCCGAGCGAACCGGCCACCGGCCCGGGAAGCCGCGGATCCGCGAACTCCCTTTGTCCGAAGCATTGACGCGGCCCCGCGTCCCTCCTACCTTCAACGCGTCGTACTCCGTACGTCATATATGAGACGCGATACGCGATATCCCGAGAGGCGCGCATGACCTCTGTGCCCACGCCGATCCCCTCCCGCACGCAGTACGTGCTGGAGGAGATCAAACGCCGCATCCTCACCGGCCGGCTGACGCCCGGCCAGGCCCTGGTCGAGACCGACCTCGCCGCACAGTTCGGGGTGTCCAAGACACCGGTGCGCGAGGCGCTCAAGACGCTGGCCGGAACCGGACTGGTCGTGATGAGCCAGTACAAGGGCGTCACCGTGCGCATGGTGGACGCGGACATGGCGCGCGAGGTCTACGACGTGAGGCTCCTCCTGGAGCCCGAGGCCCTGCGGCGCGCGGTCCGCCGCGAGGCCCCCCTGGACGCCGCCCGCGCCGCGCTGACCCGCGCCGACCGGGCCACGGACACGGCCGAACGGTCCCTGGCCAACCGGGAGTTCCACCGCGCCCTGTACACGCCGTGCGGCAACCCGCTGCTCGGCCGGATGCTCGACGAGGTCCGCGACCAGGCCGCCCTCGTCTCCGCCGTCGCCTGGGCCGCCGACCCCTCCTGGGAACGGGAGGCCGGCGAGCACCAGGAGATCCTGCGCCTCGCCCTGGCCGGCGACGCGGACGGCGCGGCCCGCGCCCTCCACGCGCACATCGCGTCGTTCGTCGAGCGGGCCTTCCCCGAAACGGGAACCCGGGCCCAGGAAGAGGACGGTCAGGCATGACAGCGACGTTCGAGACCCAGCGGGCGGCCCTGGCCGACGTGGTGGCGATCCCGGTGACCCCGTTCGCCGCGGACGGCTCCGTCGACCCCGCCCGCTACCGGGCCCTGCTGCGTCGTCTCCTCGACGGCGGCATCACGACCCTCACCCCCAACGGCAACACCGGCGAGTTCTACGCCCTCTCCCCGGCGGAGCGCCGCCTCGTCACCGAGCTGACGGCCGAGGAGGCCGGCGACCGTGCCGCGATCCTGGCCGGCGTCGGGCACGACGTGCCGACCGCGGTCGCCTCCGCGCGGCACGCCCGCGACCTGGGCGTGCCGATGGTGATGGTCCACCAGCCCGTCCACCCCTACGTCTCCCAGGACGGCTGGGTCGACTACCACCGCGCCATCGCCGAGGCCGTCCCCGAACTGGGCGTCGTGCCCTACCTCCGCAACGACCGGCTCACCGGCGCCCGCCTCGCCGAACTCGCCGACGCCTGCCCCAACGTCATCGGCGTGAAGTACGCCGTCCCGGACGCCGCCAGATTCGCCGGCTTCGCCCGCGACGCCGGCCTCGACCGGTTCGTCTGGGTCGCGGGCCTGGCCGAGCCGTACGCGCCCTCCTACTTCTCCGCGGGCGCCACCGGCTTCACCTCCGGTCTGGTGAACGTCGCCCCCGCCGTCTCGCTGAACATGATCGAAGCGCTTCGATCCGGCGACTACGCGGGCGCCATGAAGGTCTGGGAGCAGATCCGCCGCTTCGAGGAACTGCGCGCCGCCGACGGATCCGCCAACAACGTCACCGTCGTCAAGGAGGCCCTCGCCTCGCTCGGCCTGTGCCGCAGGGAGGTCCGCCCGCCCAGCAAGCCGCTGCCCGAGGCCGAGCGCGCCGAGGTCGCCGCCATCGCCGCGGGGTGGTCGATATGACCCCCAGGAAGTCCCCGGAACAGCTCCGCAGCCACCAGTGGTACGGCACGGAAGGGCTGCGCTCCTTCAGCCACCGCGCCCGCACCCGCCAGCTCGGCTACCTGCCCGAGGAGCACCTCGGCAAGCCGGTCATCGCCGTCCTCAACACCTGGTCCGACATCAACCCCTGCCACGTCCACCTGCGCGAGCGCGCCCAGGCGGTCAAGCGGGGCGTCTGGCAGGCGGGCGGCTTCCCGCTGGAGTTCCCGGTCGCCACGCTCAGCGAGACCTTCCAGAAGCCGACCCCGATGCTCTACCGCAACCTCCTCGCCATGGAGACCGAGGAACTGCTGCGCTCCTACCCGGTCGACGGCGCCGTGCTGATGGGCGGCTGCGACAAGTCCACCCCCGCCCTGCTCATGGGCGCCGCCTCGGTGGACCTGCCCGCGGTCTTCGTGCCCGCCGGGCCCATGCTCCCCGGCCACTGGCGGGGCGAGACCCTCGGCTCCGGCACCGACATGTGGAAGTACTGGGACGACAAGCGGGCCGGCCTCGTCGGCGACTGCGAGATGCAGGAACTGGAGAGCGGCCTGGCCCGCTCGCCCGGCCACTGCATGACGATGGGCACGGCCTCCACGCTGACCGCCGCCGCCGAGGCCCTCGGCATCACCGTCCCGGGCGCCTCCAGCATCCCGGCCGTCGACTCCGGGCACGACCGGATGGCCGCCGCGGCGGGCATGCGCGTCGTGGAACTGGTCCACCGGGACCGGAAACCGAGCGACATCCTCACCGCCGACGCCTTCGAGGACGCCGTCACCACGGTGCTCGGCCTCGGCGGCTCCACCAACGCCGTCATCCACCTGATCGCCATGGCCGGCCGCGCCGGTCTCGCCCTCACCCTCGACGACTTCGACCGCGTCGCCCGCACCGTCCCGGTGCTGGCCAACGTACGCCCCGGCGGACAGACGTACCTGATGGAGGACTTCCACTTCGCCGGCGGCCTGCCCGGCTTCCTCTCCCGCATCCCGGACCTGCTCCACCTGGACCGGCCCACCGTCTCGCACGACACCATGCGCGAGCAGATCGCGGGCGCCCGGGTGCACCACGACGACGTGATCCGCCCCCGGGACAACCCCGTCGCGGACGAGGGCGGGGTCGCCGTACTGCGGGGCAACCTCTGCCCCGACGGCGCCGTCATCAAGCACATCGCCGCCGAACCGCACCTGCTCGAACACACCGGCCCCGCGGTCGTCTTCGACGACTACCGGACGATGCAGCGCACCATCAACGACCCGGCGCTGAACATCACCGCCGACAGCGTGCTGGTGCTGCGGGGCGCAGGACCCAAGGGCGGTCCGGGCATGCCCGAGTACGGGATGCTGCCCATCCCCGACCACCTGCTCAAGCAGGGCGTACGCGACATGGTCCGGATCTCCGACGCCCGGATGAGCGGCACGAGCTACGGCGCGTGCGTGCTGCACGTGGCGCCCGAGTCGTACGTCGGCGGACCGCTCGCGCTGGTCCGCACCGGCGACTCGATCACCCTCGACGTGGCGGCGCGCTCCCTGCGGCTGTGCGTGGACGACGCGGAACTGGAGCGCCGCAGGGCCGCGTGGACGCCGCCGCCCGCCCGCCACGAGCGCGGCTACGGCGCCCTCTACAACGAACAGATCACCCAGGCCGACACCGGCTGCGACTTCGAGTTCCTGGCCCGTCCGGGCAAGGCGCAGGACCCGTACGCCGGCTGACCCCCTCCCTCCGGGGCGGGCGACCGCACACCCCTGCCCGTGGAGAAAGCGCTTCCCGCACGACCCGCGCACGACGTACCAGAACGGAGAACTGTCATGGCCCGAGCCGCAGCCGTGGCGAAACCGCCCGAGCCACCCCGGCGGCGCCGTGCCTCCGCCACCCCGCGCAGGCTCCCGTACCTGCTGATCGGACCGGCCGCCCTGCTGATGCTGGGCTTCATCGCCTACCCGGTCATCAGCGTCTTCTACTACAGCCTGCGCGACTACAACCCCACCAAGCCGTGGCGGAACGGCTTCGCGGGCCTCGACAACTTCGTCAGGATCTTCACCGAGGACCCGATGTTCCGGGACACCCTCGTCTTCAGCGCCAAGTGGGTCTTCGTCGAGGTCGGGCTGCAACTCCTCCTCGGTCTGGCACTGGCCCTCATCGTCAACCAGACCTTCGTCGGCCGCGGCGTCGGGCGCGCCCTGGTCTTCTCCCCGTGGGCCGTCTCCGGCGTGCTGACCTCCGCCATCTGGGTGCTGCTCTACAACTCCCAGACCGGCATCACCCGTTACCTCGCCGACCTGGGCATCGGCGAGTACGGCACCAGCTGGCTGTCGGACACCTCGACCGTGTTCTCCGCGGCGGTCGTCGCCGACCTGTGGCGCGGCGTCCCCTTCTTCGCGATCCTCATCCTTGCCGACCTCCAGTCCGTCCCGAAGGACCTGTACGAGGCCGCCGAGGTCGACGGGGCGAGCCGGCTCAAGCAGTTCTGGCACATCACGCTGCCGCACCTGAAGGACGCCATCATCCTGTCCACGCTGCTGCGCGCGGTGTGGGAGTTCAACAACGTCGACCTGCTCTACACCCTGACCGGCGGCGGACCCGCGGGCGAGACCACGACCCTGCCGCTCTACATCGCCCACACCAGCATCGACGCCCACGACTTCGGCTACGCGTCGGCCCTCACCACGGTCGCGTTCGTGATCCTGCTCTTCTGCTCGATCGTCTATCTGCGGCTGAGCAAGTTCGGAGGCGAGAACAAGTGATCACCAAGGAAGCCACCGCGACCGCGCCCGCCCCCGCGCCGGCCGCCCCCGCACCGCCGCGGCCCGGCAGGAGGCGCCCGGCCTGGGACGAGGTACCCCGCCGGCAGATCTATCTGCCGCTCGGCGGCTATCTGGTCTTCACCCTGATCCCGTTCTACTGGATCCTGCTCTTCGCGCTGCGGCCCGCCGGATCGACCTCGCTCGTGCCCTGGCCGGTCACCTCCGAGCACTTCGAGAAGGTGTGGACCGACCGGAGCTTCGGCACCTTCTTCCAGAACAGCGTGCTGGTCGGCCTCGCGACCCTGGTGATGACCACCCTCGTCGCCCTGGCCGGCGGCTACGCCCTCGCCCGGTTCGACTTCAGGATCAAGCGGGCCTTCATGCTCGGCCTGCTCTGCTCCCAGTTCGTGCCCGGCGCGCTGCTGCTGGTCCCGCTCTTCGAGATCTTCGCGAAACTCCAGATGATCAACTCGCTGTTCAGCGTCATCATCGCCGAGACGGTCTTCCAACTGCCGCTGTCGATGATCCTGATCAGCAACTTCATCAAAAACGTGCCGCCCTCCCTGGAGGAGGCCGCCTGGGTCGACGGCTGCGGCCGGCTCAGGGCCTTTTTGATCGTCGTGCTGCCGCTGCTGCGGCCGGGACTGATCGCCGTCGGCTCCTTCGCCTTCGTGCACTCCTGGAACCACTTCCTGTTCGCCCTGATGTTCCTCAACAACCAGGACAAGCAGACCGTCCCGGTCGGCCTCAACACCCTGATGAGCGCGGACAGCGTCGACCTCGGCGCGCTCGCCGCGGGCGGCATCATCGCGGCCGTCCCCGTGGTGCTCGTGTTCGCCTTCATCCAGAAGTGGCTGATCACCGGCTTCAGCGCGGGGGCGGTGAAGGGATGAGCGCGCTGCCCGTCGTCCTCGCCGGCGCCCGCGGTCACGGCCGCTGGCACGTCGCCAACATCCGCCGTCTGGAGCGGGCGGGACTGGTCCGGCTCGCCGGCATCTGCGAGCTGACCCCGCTGACCGAGGAGGAGGCCGGTGGCGGACTCCCCGAGCAGTCCGCCGACTTCGGCGCCCTGCTCGACTCCACCGGTGCCCGGGTCGCCGTCGTCTGCACGCCGATCCCCACCCACACCGAGCTGGCGCTGACCGCCGCCCGCAAAGGCGTGCACCTGCTGCTCGAGAAGCCCCCGGCACCCTCGTACGCCGAGTTCCGCCGCATGGCCGACGGGGTCGCCGAGGCCGGCGTCGCCTGCCAGATCGGCTTCCAGTCGCTCGGCTCGCACGCCGTGCCGGCCATCCACGAGCTGGTCGCCGAGGGCGCGATCGGCGAGGTGACCGGCATCGGCGGAGCCGGCGCCTGGGTGCGCGACGAGGCCTACTTCCGCCGGGCGCCCTGGTCGGGCAGGCGGCGGCTGAACGGCGCCGACGTGATCGACGGGGCGCTGACCAACCCCCTCGCGCACGCCGTCGCCACCGCCCTCGCGCTCGGCGGCGGCACCCGCGCCGAGCACGTCACGGGCGTCGAGACCGAGCTGAGCCACGCCAACGACATCGAGGCCGACGACACCTCCTGCGTACGGATCACCACGGCGCGCGGACCCCGTGTCACCGTCGCCGCGACCCTGTGCGCGCGGCGGGCCGCGGAACCGTACGTCCTGGTGCACGGCACCAGCGGCCGCATCACCTTCTGGTACAAGCAGGACCGCGTCCTGCTCCAGCGCGGCGGCCACGGCCCCGAGGAGTACGAGTACGGCCGCACCGACCTGCTGGAGAACCTGGTCGCGCACCTCACCACCGGCGCCGGCCTGCTGGTCCCGCCGGACGAGACGGGCGCCTTCATGCGGGTGGTGGAAGCGGTCCGCCGGGCCCCCGACCCCGAGCGGCTGCCCGACGCCGCCTGGCACCGCGTCCCCGGCGAGGGCCGCCGCGTGGTCCCCGGCGTCGAGGCGCTCGTGGCGGGCGCCGCCGAGACCCTCCGCCTCTACTCCGAGCTGGGCGCCCCCTGGGCGCCGCGCACCGAACACCCGCTGAACGAGGTGAGTCCACGATGACCGGCCACGACTCCCCGGTACTGCGGGTGGCGGGCCGCCCCGTCGCCCGCTACGTGACCCGGCCCGCGCTGCCGCTCCGGCTCTCCCCGCGCCCCTACCTGCACCCCGTCACCACCCTGGCCGGCACCGCCGTCACCGAGTGCGGTCCCGCCGACCACCTCCATCACCTCGGCGTCGGTGTCGCCGTTCCCGACGTCGAGGGGCACAACTTCTGGGGCGGGCGCACCCATGTGCGCGACCGGGGGCCGACCGAGCTGCACAACCACGGCGCCCAGCGGCACACCGCCTTCCAGCTCCGCGACCCCGACGGCTTCGTCGAGGAGCTGCGCTGGGTCGCCACCGGCACCGAGCTGCTGCGCGAGCGCCGCACGGTCGCGGCCATGGAACTCACCGCCACCGCCTGGGCGCTGGACTTCACCTTCTCCCTCACCAACGTCACCCCCGCCCCGCTCACCATCGGCAGCCCCGCCACCAACGGGCGCCCCGGCGCGGCCTACGGCGGCTTCTTCTGGCGCGCCCGCAAGGAGAGCGCGGCGCCCGGGGTCTTCACCGCCGATCGCGCGGGCGAGCGGGAGGTCCACGGCAGCCGCGCCGACTGGCTCGCCCTGACCGGCGGCGCCTGGACGCTGGTGTTCGCCGGCGCCACCGAACGGACCCGGCGGGACCCGTGGTTCGTGCGCACCGAGGAGTACCCGGGCGTGGGCTCCTGCCTGGCCCACGACGACCGGGTGGCCCTCGCCCCGGGCGACACCCTCGTCCGCCGGATCGTCACCGTCGTCGCCGACGGCCGCCTCGACGCCGAGGGCGCCGCCGGCCTCGTACGAAGGGCGGTGGGCCCGTGATCCCCGACCGGCCCGAACCGGCCGTCACCCACTGACCTCCCCCACGGGATCGGCACGTCACCGCTCCACCGCTCCACCGCACTTCTCCGTCTCATCGCTCCGTTGGACCCAGCAGAAGAGAGCCGACCAATGAAGATCAGCAATCTCAGCAGCACAAGCGCGGGCAGGCGCCGGGCCTCGGCCGCCGTCGCCCTCGCGGCCGTGCTCGCGCTGACCGCCACCGCCTGCGGTGACGACGGCAGCGGGGCGGGCGGCGACAAGGGCGCCGAGGGCAGCGGCAAGGGGAAGATCGTCTTCTGGGACAACAACGGCGGCATCCGCACGGTCGTGTGGAAGGAGATCATCGCCGACTTCGAGAAGGCGAATCCGGACATCGACGTGGAGTACGTCGGGATCGCCGCCACCGAGTACCAGTCCAAGGTCGACACCGCCATCCAGGGCGGCGGACTGCCGGACGTCGGCGGTGTCGGCTCGGCGATGCTCGCCGGGTTCTCGGCCCAGAACGCCCTGGAGCCGCTGGACGACCGGCTCGCCGACTCCTCCCTGGACGGCAGGCTCAACAAGGACATGGTCGAGTCCCTTAAGGCGGCCGGCGGCGGCGACGGCACGCTGTACTCGGTGCCGACCTCCGCCAACAACGGCGTCCTCTACTACCGCACCGACCTGTTCGAGAAGGCCGGGCTTGAGGCGCCGACGACGTGGGACGCCTTCTACACGGCCGCCGAGAAGCTGACCAGGGCGGACCGGAACGAGTTCGGCTACACCATCCGCGGCGGCTCCGGCTCGATCGCCCAGGCGCTCGACGCGATGTACGGGCAGTCCGGCATCACCTCGTTCTGGGACGCCGGAAAGAAGAAGACCACCGTCAACGACCCGAGGAACGTCGAGGCGCTGGAGAAGTACGCGGCCCTCTACAAGAAGGTCACGCCGGCCGCCGACGTCAACAACGACTTCGCCAAGATGGTCGCCCAGTGGGACTCCGGCACGATGGGCATGCTCAACCACAACCTGGGCTCCTACCAGGACCACGTCAAGGCGCTCGGGGCCGACAGGTTCCGCGGCATCCCGCAGCCGGTCGGCGCCTTTGGCAAGCGGGTCCAGGTGTCCAACCCGGTCGACGGGCTCGGTGTGTTCAGGAGTTCCAAGAACAAGGAGGCGGCCTGGAAGTTCATCGAGTTCGCCACCTCGCACGAGGCGAACTCGAAGTTCAACGAGTCGGCCGGGCAGGTGCCGTCCAACACCGAGGCCGCGAAGGACGCGTGGATCCAGAAGGCCGAGCCCACGAAGCTGGCGGCCCAGGCGCTCGGCGACGGCTCCACGACCATCGTCCAGTTGCCGTACTACCTGCCGGACTGGAACACGATCTCCAAGGCCGACAACGAGCCGAACTTCCAGAAGGTGCTGCTCGGGAAGACGAGCGCGAAGGCGTTCCTCGACACGATGGCCGAGCAGTTGAACGAGGCCCAGGCCGAGTGGAACGAGCAGATGGGCTAGCCGCAGGCGGCGGCTGTCCCGCCCCTCCTTTTCAGCCCGCCGGGCGCGGAGATCCCCGAGTCCCGGATCGGCCGCCCGCCCGCGCCGGCCACCGCGTCGCCCTACTGGTCGCCGCCCCACCTCGCGTTCCCCGACTCACGACCCCGACCAAGGAGAGCCGCACCATGAACACATCTGTATGGCATGGGCATGCCACGAAGAGAGTCGTCGCGCTGGCCGGCTGCACCGCCCTGGTGCTGAGCCTGACCGCCGCCACCGCCGAGGCCCGCCCCGGTCACCACCTCCGGCGTGACGCCGCCCGGCAGACGCTGCCCGCGAACGACGGCTGGGCCTCCCAGGGCACCGGCACCACCGGCGGCGCCGCCGCCGACGCGGAGCACGTGTACACCGTCACCGACTGGGCCGGGTTCAGGGCCGCCCTCGCCGCCGACGGCACCGCGCCGAGGATCATCAAGGTGAGGGGCACCGTCGACGCCGCCGCCGAGGGCTGCGAGGCCTTCGCCGCGCCCGGCTACGACCTCGACGCCTACCTGGAGAAGTACTCCCCAGGGAACTGGGGCCTGGAGAGGGACCTGAGCGACGAGCCCGACGACAGCCCCGAGGGCCTGCGCCGTGCCTCCGCCGCCGCGCAGGACCGGTCCGTCAAGGTGAACGTCCCCTCCGACACCACCATCATCGGCGTCGGCCCCGACGCCGGCCTCAAGGGCGTCAGCCTGCAGATCAAGGGCGTGGACAACGTCATCGTCCGCAACCTGACCTTCGAGAGCCCCGTGGACTGCTTCCCGCAGTGGGACCCCACGGACGGCGACCGGGGCAACTGGAACTCCGAGTACGACAGTGCCGTCGTGTACGGGTCGACGCACGTCTGGCTGGACCACAACACCTTCACCGACGGCGAGCACCCCGACAGCGCGGCGCCGACCTACTTCGGCATGCTGTACCAGCAGCACGACGGCCAGCTCGACATCGTGCGCGGCGCCGACTTCGTCACCGCGTCCTGGAACGTGTTCACCGAGCACGACAAGACGATCCTGATCGGCAACAGCGACAGCGAGTCCACCGCCGCCGAGGACCGCGGGCACCTGAAGGCGACCTTCCACCACAACCTGTTCCAGGGCCTCGTCGAGCGCGCGCCCCGCGTCCGGTTCGGCCAGGTCGACGTTTACAACAACCACTTCGTGGCCGACGAGGGCTACGGCTACAGCCTCGGCGTCGGCAAGGAGTCCCAACTCGTCGCCGAGCACAACGCCTTCACCCTGCCGGACGGCATCAGTGCCGCCAAGGTGCTCAAGCGGTGGAACGACTCGCCGCTCACCGCCGCGCACAACCGCGTCAACGGCCGCACCGTCGACCTGATCGCCGTCCACAACGCGGAGTTCCCGCAGGAGACGCTCCGCCCCGGCGCCGGCTGGCGGCCCACCCTGCGCACCGCGGTCCTGCCCGCGCCCGCGGTCCCCGCCGCCGTCGACCACGGCGCGGGCGCCGGCCGCCTGCGCTGACGCCCCCGAACCGAGGGCCGGGGCGAGCACACCGCCCCGGCCCCGCGGACCCGCATCCCGCCCGAAGGAGCACCCGCATGCACCGACCCGCCCCGTCCCGCACGGGATTGTCCCGAAGGGGACTGTCCCGCAGGGGATTCCTCCTGACGACCGCCGGCGCGGGCGCCGCCCTCGGCCTCGCGGCCGGCCCCGCCGTCGCCGGCGCCCCACCGCGCCCGCGTCCCTTCGGCCGGTACGGCTCGCCGGCCGCCCGCCGCACCCCGCAGACCCTGTACGTCGACCCGCACGGCCGCGGCGACTTCACCTCCGTCCAGGCCGCCGTGACCGCCGCCCGGGACAGCGGCTGGACGCTGGTCCTCGCCCCCGGCACCTACCGCGAGACGGTCCTCGTGGACGCCGACCGCACCGAGGCCACGTGGCTCGGCGCCGCCGAGGACCCGCGCGATGTCGTCGTCGTGTACGACAATGCGGCCGACACCCCGAGGCCCGACGGCTCCGGCACCCACGGCACCAGCGGCTCCGCCACCTTGACCGTGCGGGCCGACGGCTTCACCGCCCGCGGGATCACCTTCGCCAACGACTGGCTGCGCGCCGACCACCCCGGCTGGACCGGCACCCAGGCCGTCGCCGTCAAGGTCATGGGCGACCGCTCCGCCTTCCACGCGTGCCGCTTCCTCGGCCACCAGGACACCCTCTACGCCGACACCCGCGACCTCGGCCTCTTCGCCCGCCAGTACTACGACCACTGCTATGTCGAGGGCGACGTTGACTTCGTCTTCGGCCGGGCGACCGCGGTGTACGAGAACTGCGAGTTCCGCACCCTGGACCGCACCGACCTCGCCTCCGCCCCCTACGGCTTCGTGTTCGCGCCGTCCACGGCGGGCGCCAACCCGCGCGGCTACCTGGTGACTCGGGGGAGCGTCGGCAGCGAGGCCCCCGACGGCCGGTACAAGCTGGCCCGCCCCTGGGTGCCCAGCTCCGACCCCACCGCCCGCCCGATGCTCACCGTGCGCGACACCCACCTCGGCGCGGGCATCGACGCGGTGGCGCCCTACGCCGACATGCAGGCCGAACACCCCTGGCAGCAACAGCGGTTCCGCGAGTACCGCAACACCGGTCCCGGCGCCGAGGTCACCGTCCCGGAGAACCGGCCCCGGCTTACCGACACCGAGGCCGCGGCGCACACCCGGGAGGCCTACCTCGGCGACTGGCGGCCGTACGACCAGCCCCGCTGACCCGCCCGCCGGGGCGGTCACGGGAGCGGCTTGACGCGATTTTTGCCAGATAAAAGGGTGCGAAACCGGCCACGGGTCTCGCGCCCACCCGGGCGACGCGCGTAGAAACATGTGTCATGCATAAACCATTGCGCATCGCGACCGTCACCACCGCCTGTGCCGTCGCCGGTGCCGTCCTGTACGGCACCGGCGCCGCCACCGCCGACCAGTCCACGGCCAACTCCACCCACGAGCCGTACAACATCGGCGTGCTGGCCAAGGACATCGACGCCTACTACGGCACCACACTCGACGCCGACGGTGTCTACCAGGCCTCCCCCGACAGCCCGTACGCCGACGACCTGGCCCGGGTCGACGCCGCCGCCAGGAAGCAGATCGACCGGGCGGCCCGCGCGGCGCACCACAACCACGACAGGCCCGCGGTCGTCTTCGACATCGACGACACGCTGCTCCTCAGCCTCGACTACGAGAAGAAGAACAACTACGGCTACGACAGCGCCACCTGGGCCGCCTACGTCAACAAGGCCGACCGCCCGGCCGTCCCCGGCAGCCCCGCCCTCGTCCGGTACGCGGACAAGCGCGGCGTCGAGGTCTTCTACAACTCGGGCCTGAGCGAGGCACAGCGCGCCGCCGCCGTCGAGAACCTGAAGAAGGTCGGCGCCGACGTCAACCTGGACACCGGCCACATCTTCCTCCAGGACAAGGCGAATCCGCCGTCCTACCTGTCCCACTGCGCCACCCCCGGCGCCTGGACCTGCACCACCGTGCAGTACAAGTCGGCCACCCGCAGGCACATCGAGCGGGACCTCGGCTACGACATCGTCGGCAACTTCGGCGACCAGTACTCCGACCTCCAGGGCGGCTACGCCGACCGGACGTACAAGCTGCCCAACCCGACGTACTTCGTCGAGTAGCCCTCACCGGCGGGGTCGTACGGGTGGTCAGCGCGCCTGATCGGCCGTGAAGTCGCCCTCGGCCGAGAGCCGTTCGGACCCGGCGGTGGCCGTCACGAAGTAGCGGTCGCCGCGCGCGTCCCGGTCGCCGGGTGCGTGGTCGTACTGTCCGGCGAACACCCACTCGCCGGCCGGGACCGTACGGCCCCGCTTGAGCGTCCACCGGTACACCAGGAAGCCGTCCCGCTCCCCGACCGCGAACGTGAAGTCGTCCTCCGGCAGCGACCGCCAGGCGCCGGTGGAGGCGACCGATCCCGTCTGCGCCACCCTGAGTTCGACGGTGAGCGCGGTCAGCGGCTCACCGGTCCGCAAAGTGATGTCGCTCTGCGCCCAGAACTCGTTGCTGTGCGGGTCCACCGAGCCGTCCGACCACAGCGGGCCGTCCTCGGCCGACGGGGCGGGCGCCGGGGCCGGCGAGGCGGCGACCGAGCGCTGCGCGGGGGCGTCCTCCTGCACCGCCGACGCGACCGCCCAGCCGCAGGCCGCCAGGACGCCCGCCACCGCGGCCGTCGCCCCGGCCACCCGCACCCAGCCCGGCGGCCGACGGTCCGCGTACCGGCGGCCGGGGCGGTCCCGGCCCGCCATGCCGTCCTCGACCCGGGCCAGGATGCGCGCCCGGTCGGGCTCGTGCGCCCCGGCCGCCTCGCGCAGCCGGGCGCGCAGCCCCTCGTCCACGTCCTGCCGCCCGGTCATCGCTTCCCTCCCGCGGCCCCACCACTGTGCGCGATCGCGGCGTGCACCTGCTTCCCGGCCGCCCGGGTGCCGAGCGACCGCTGCAGTTCGGCCATCCCCCTCGACGTTTGGCTCTTCACCGTACCCACCGAGATGCCCAGGGCGAGCGCCGTGTCCTTCTCGGAGAGGTCGAAGGCGTGCCGCAGCACCACGCACGCCCGCTTGCGAAACGGCAGCCGGCGCAGCGCCTCCCGCACATCCACCGCGCCCGCGATGTCCGGGTTCTCCGTCCGCTCCTCGCGCTGCGACCAGAACAGGGCCACCCGCCGGCGCTCGCGCACCGCGCTGCGGATCCGGGTGCGGGCGAGGTTGGCGACGACTCCGCGCGCGTACGCGGCCGGGTGGTCGGCCGCGCGGACCCGGTCCCAGCGGTGCCACAGCGCCAGCAACGCGTCCGCCGCGAGGTCGTCGGCGGCGTCCGGATCGCCGGTCAACAGATGTGCCAGGCGCGAGAGTTCGGCGTAGTGGCGTTCGAAGAAGGCGTGGAACTCCGCGGAGGCGGCGGCGTCGACGGCTGTCCTCACGGGCGGACTCTCCTCCCAGCGGCGGTCCCGGCGTCGAACAGCCGTGCGCCGGGCCGGGATCCGGAACTGTAGCAGCGTTCGGCGCACCGGTACGGTGCGTCGAACGCCGTATGACAGACCGAACCTCCGGGGAAGGTCAGCTCCTCAGCGCCGCCTCCATCATCGCCTTGGCCACGGGAGCGGCCAGGCCGTTGCCGCTGACCTCGGAGCGGGCCGCGTCGGACTGCTCGACGACGACCGCCACGGCGACCTCCCGGTCCGAGGAGCCGGACTTGGCGTACGCGGTGAACCAGGCGTACGGCGTCTTGCTGTTGTTCTCGCCGTGCTGGGCCGTGCCCGTCTTGCCGCCCACGGTCGCGCCGGAGATCCGCGCGTTGGACCCCGTGCCCTTCTCGACGACGGTCTCCATGGCCGACCGCAACTGCTCGGCGGTGGCGGAGCTGACGATCCGCTTCGAGTCCGCGTCGGAGTCGTCCTCCAGGACATCGCCGCCGCCGTCGGTGATCCGGGAAACCATGTGCGGGGAGACCAGCTCACCGCCGTTCGCGAGGGCCGCCGACACCATCGCCATCTGCAGCGGGGTCGCCGTCACGTCGAACTGGCCGATGCCCGTCAGGGCCGTCGAGGAGCGGTCCATGTCCTTCGGGTACACGCTGGTGTACGCCCGTACCGGCACGTCCTGCGTCTCGTCGTTGAAGCCGAACTTCTCGGCCATGGCCCGCAGCTCGTCCTGACCGAGGTCGACGGCCATCTTCGCGAAGACGTTGTTGCACGAGTACTGGAGCGCGGTGCGGATCGTGGCGTTCTCGCAGGGGGCGGCCGGGTTCTCGTTGGCCAGGTCCGTCGTGGTGTCCGGCAGCCGGTACGGATCCGGGCTGTCGGTCTTCTCGTCCACCGATCCGTACAGCCCGTTTTCCAGCGCGGCGGCCGCCACGACCAGCTTGAACGTCGAGCCCGGCGGCAGTGGCCGGCGCAGCGCGCGGTTGGTCAGCGGCTTGTCCGGGTCCTCGGTGAGCTTCTTCCAGGCCGCGGCGGCGGTGTTGGCGTCGGTCAGCGACGAGGGGTCGTACGACGGCGTCGACACCACCGACAGGATCTCGCCCGTCCTCGGGTCGATCGCCACGGCGGCGCCCTTGGTCTCGCCCAGCGCCTCGGACCCGGCCTTCTGCACGTCCGGATCGATGGTGGTGATCACATTGCCGGGCTCGGCCCGGGTGCCGGTGACGGTGTCCGTCACGGTTTTCAACCGGGGGTCGCTGCCGTCGAGCAGATCCTGGTAGATGCCCTCCAACTGCGTGGGCGCGTACGACTGCGAGGCGTAGCCCGTCACCGCCGCGTACAGCGCGCCGTTCTCGTACGTGCGCTTGTAGGCGAGGTCGCCGTCCTTCGTCGGCGCCGATCCGGTGACCGAACGGCCGGCCACGACGATGTTCCCGAGCGGCGCCGCGTACGTCTCGATCGCGCCCCGCCGGTTGTCCTTGCTGTCCGCGAGCGCCCGGCCCTCGTAGAACTGCACCCAGGTCGCCCTGACCAGCAGAGCGAACACCAGGAGCAGCGTGAGGACCGAGGCGCGCCTGATCGTCTTGTTCATCCCGCCGACAAGGACGAACGGGGCGGAGGGAATCGTTCCCTCTGCCCCGTTTTCTCATCGTCCATTCATGAAAGGCCGCCCGTTCGGGAGAGATGCAGCACGACTTCGTCGATCTCCTCGCCCCGGGCCGGGGCGAATCCCCGGGCCCTGGCGCTCGTCTCGAAGCCGCACTTCTCCAGCACGCGCCGCGACCCGGTGTTGTCGGCCGCCGCCCGCGCGTACAGCGGGCGGTCCGGCACCTCGGCGAGCAGGGCCCGCAGCGCCGTCGTGGCCACGCCCCGGCCCCAGTACGCCCGGTCCACCCAGTACGTCACCTCGCGCTCGCCCGGCTGCCCGTACACCGCCGCGCTGCCGACGACATCACCGTCGCCGAGGATGGTCCGCACGACGTTCGGACGAGGCCCGGATCCTGCGCCAGTGGGCCGTGAACGCGTCCCAGTCGGCCGGATCCTCGGGGGTGAAGGCGGCCATGCGCTGGGCCTCCGGGTCGTTCATCTGCCGGAAGAAGACCGGCAGATCGCTGTCGTGAACCTCGCGCAGAGCGATGTGCATGCCTCAGAGCCTACGCGTGGCCAGTGTCAGCCGGTCGCGCGCGTCGAACAGCGCGTCCTTGACCATCTGCTCGTGCGCGGGCGTCAGCCGCGCCACCGGCACCGAGCAGCTGATCGCGTCCCGCGCCGGGGTGCGGTAGGGGATGGCGACGCCGAAGCAGCGCAGCCCCAGCGTGTTCTCCTCGCGGTCCACGGCGAAGCCCCGCTCGCGCACCTGGCGCAGCTCCTCGATGAGCTTCTCCCGGTCGGTGATCGTGTGCTCGGTCAGCGCGAGCAGCGTTTCGGGCAGCATCTTGCGGACCTGCTCGTCGCTGTACGTGCTCAGCAGCGCCTTGCCCAGCGATGTCGAGTGCGCGGGCAGCCGGCGGCCGACCCGGGTGAAGGGGCGCAGGTAGTGCTGCGACTGGCGGGTGGCCAGATACACGACGTTCGTGCCGTCCAGCCGGGCGAGGTGGATGGTCTCCGTGGTGTCGTCGGAGAGCCGGTCGAGCGTCGGCCGCGCCGCCGCGACCACCTCGTCGCCGTCGATGTACGAGGTGCCGACCAGCAGCGCCCGTACGCCGATCCCGTACCGCGTGCCGGTCGCGTCCGTCTCCACCCAGCCCAGCTCCACCAGCGTGCGCAGCAGCATGTAGAGGCTGGACTTGGGGTAGCCGACGGCCTCCTGGACCGACGCGAGGGAGTGCATGCCGGGGCGTCCGGCGAAGTATTCGAGCAGTTCAACCGTCCGCACGGCGGACTTGACCTGCGCTCCGCCCCCCGTCACGCCAGCCGACATCGCCCTTGACCCCTTCGTTCGACGGGAAATAGTCTCGACAGCATATTCACCATCAGAGACAGCGTTCAGTATATCGAACGAGTCCAGATGTACGGCACGTCCGATGCAGAGCATGTGAAGGGACCCGCGGTGGCAGCAGCACCAGTCTGGAGTGTCGACCCCCGTACCGGGAAGCAGCGGGAGCAGGTCGCGGTGGAGGCCACGGCCCAGGAGGTGGACACCACCGTCCGCGCCGCGCACGCCGCCCGGGGCGCCCTCGCCGACCGCACCGTCCGCGCGGCCTTCCTGCGCACCGCCGCCGACGAGCTGAAGGCGGCCGAGGGCACCCTCGTCGAGGTGGCCGACGCCGAGACCGCGCTCGGCCCGGTCCGGCTCACCGGTGAACTCGCCCGCACCTGCTACCAACTGCGCGCCTTCGCCGACATCGTGGACGAGGGCGAGTTCCTCGGTGTCGTCGTCAACCACCCCGACGACACCGCGACCCCGCCGATCCCGGACCTGCGCCGCTACAAGGTCCCCCTCGGCGTCGTCGCCGTCTACTCGGCCTCCAACTTCCCCTTCGCCTTCTCCGTGCCGGGCGGCGACACCGCGAGCGCCCTCGCGGCCGGCTGCCCGGTCGTCGTCAAGGCCCACCCCGACCATCCGGCCCTGTCCGAGCTGGTCGCCAAGGTGCTGCGCAGGGCCGCCGCCCGGCACGGCGTCCCGGACGGCGTCCTCGGCCTGGTGCACGGCCTGGAGGCGGGCATCGAACTGATCGAGCACCCGCTGGTGGCCGCGGCGGGCTTCACGGGTTCCGTCCGCGGTGGCCGCGCGCTGTTCGACGCCGCCGCGGCGCGTCCGGTGCCGATCCCCTTCCACGGCGAGCTGGGTTCGCTCAACCCGGTCGTCGTCACGGAGGCCGCGGCCGCCGAGCGCGCGGAGGCGATCGGCGCGGGGCTGGCCGGTTCGACGACCCTGGGCGTCGGCCAGTTCTGCGTGAAGCCGGGCCTGGTCCTGGTGCCCTCGGGCGCCGCCGGCGACGGCCTGGTCAAGACCCTCACGGACGCGGTCAGCGACACCGAGGCCGGCGTGCTCCTGGACCACCGCATGCGGGACAACTTCGTCGCCGGCGTCGCCGAGCGCATCGCGCTGCCCGACGTGGACTCCCCGGTGACACCGGGCGCGGGGGGCGAGCACACCGTCAGCGCCGGGTTCCTCACGGTGCCGGCCGGGCGGCTGACGGCGAAGGGCGAGCACGACCTGCTCCTTGAGGAGTGCTTCGGGCCGGTCACCGTGGTGGCCCGCTATCAGGACCAGGACGAGGTGCGGGAGGTGCTGTCCCGGCTGCCGGGGAACCTCACGGCCACCGTGCAGCTCTCCGCCGCGGAAGCGGCGGGGGAGGGGCGCGGCGCGGAGCTGCTGGCCGAGCTGACGCCGCTGGCGGGGAGGGTGCTGGTGAACGGCTGGCCGACGGGCGTCGCGGTCGCCGCGGCCCAGCACCACGGGGGGCCGTACCCGGCCACGACATCGACCTCCACGTCGGTGGGCGGCACCGCCGTGGAGCGATGGCTGCGACCGGTCGCCTACCAGGGAACCCCCGAGGCACTGCTGCCACCGGAGCTGCGGGACGACAACCCGCTGGGGCTGCCGCGGCGGTTCAACGGGGTGCTTGAGCGGTAGTGCCGCGGGGGCGCGGTGGTGTACCGGCCACGGCGCCGCCGTGGCCGGTCGCGCGGTTCCCCGCGCCCCCGAGAGGCCTGAGCTGCCCTGACATACTCGGTCGATGGACATGAAGCTTCCCGAACTGCCGTTCTCCCTGCGTCCCTACGGGCCCGACGGCCACTGGACCTACGAAGGCGGTGTGCTCACCGGCGTCGCCGGGGCCCGGCAGGACCGGTTCGTGCCGCCGACCGGCGAGGCGCTGGAGTCCGTGTCCGACGCGCCGCGGCTGCTGGGGGCGCCCGAGGGGGACTTCCAGCTGATCGCCCGTGTCACCGTCGGGTTCGGCGCGGCCTTCGACGCCGGGGTCCTCTATGTGCACGTGGGGGAGCGGGCCTGGGCCAAGCTGTGCCTGGAGTACTCCCCGAGCGCGCCCACCGTCTGCACGGTGGTCACCCGGGGGCACTCCGACGACTGCAACTCCTTCCCCGTGGAGGGGAGTTCCTTCTGGCTCAGGGTCAGCCGCAGCGGGCGGGCCTTCGCCTTCCACGCCTGCGCCGACGGTGAGCGCTGGACCTTCGTCCGGCTGTTCACCCTGGGCGGCGAGGAGGAGACCGGCGCGGCCCTGGTCGGCTTCCTGGCCCAGGCGCCCACGGGGGAGGGCTGCGTGGCGACCTTCGACCACCTGGAGTTCCGGGCGCACTGGCCGGCCGACCTGCGCGACGGGAGCTGAGGCAACCGGAGGGGCCGGTTCCCGCGTCCTGGGTTGCATGATCGACGAACCTGCGACCGCAAGCCTGGTGATCCGTACCGTCCTGCCCGCCGAGGCCCGGACCGTCGCCGCCCTGCACGCACGGGCCAGGGCGACCTACTACCCGGACGGCCCGCCCGACGACGGCTTCGACCCGGTCGCCGCCTGGCGCACCGCCGCCGAGCGCCCCGAAGGGCACGTGCTGTGCGCCGTGGAGCGGGGCGGCCTCGTCGGCGTCGCCTCCTTCCGGGTCCCGGAGGGCGGCCCGGCGGACACGGTCAAGCTGTTCCAGTTCCACGTCGATCCCGACCACTGGCGCTCCGGTGTCGGCACCGCCCTGCACACGGCCTGCGTCGAGCAGTGGCGGGTCGACGGCATGCGGGAGGCCGTCCTCGACGTACACGTCGACAACCGGCGCGCCCAGGCCTTCTACGCCCGCCGGGGCTGGCACCCCGACCCCGGGAACCCGCCCGCCGAGGGCGACCACCACCTGTCCCTGCGCCTTCGCGTACCCGGGGAATGAGGCCAGCCGCCCGAACGTTTCACGCACGTGCGGAGAGGGCCTCCGCGGCCGTACGACCGACATCGCCTGCCCTTGGACCAACAGAGCCATAGGTTAGCGCACCCGGTCTGACCTGCATAGATGCACGGAGAGGCCCCGCCCATGCGCCACGGGGGAAAGCGCACAAGCGGGGCCGTCAAAGGGGGTACAGCCGGTCAGCCAGGGGTCCGCACCGAGGCCGTCTGAGCGCGCAAGTCCGCGAGACGACGTTGGTACAGCGGGCCGATGGCATGCGCGCCCCTGGCCTCGCTCGGGGTGGCCTGTTCGATCAGGTGATGGGAAACCGCCCGGAGGTGAGCGGCCCACGCGATCACGTGCTGTTGAGCCGTCCGCCCGCATGCCTGTGGTTCACCAGGAAGGCACAGCGGAAGATCCGGCCCGAGCTTGTTAGCTGCGTGCCGGACGTACCGAGCGATGGTCAGCCATTCATCCTCGGTCCGCCGAATGGCGTTTCCGTCGCCTTCCCACCCCCACGGGCCGAAGTCGTCCCCGTGATCGTCCATGCGTGCGCTCCCTCATGATCAGCGGATTAGGCCGGTGCGCCGATCGTAGCCGCGCTGTCCGCTTCCCTGGGGTCACAGTGCCCGACCGAGGGAACGCACGGACCGCACGGTCCGCACATGGGCAGGAATTGCGGAGGAGTGCACGACTGGACACCATCGCCGTGAACCGCCGCGATATCGGCCGCAACGTCGGTCATCTGCGCGCCGCCCCAGATATCGGAGATCGGCTTTCCAGCACGTTCCCGATGGTCAGGAATCGACCGAGGACGCACGGCCACACGTCACCGGTCGGGCCGATGGCGCATTTCTCGTGGGCGCAGTGCCCGCACAGATCAGCGATGGTCGGCGCGGCCCCCTGACTCGCTCTCCCGAATGCGCGGGTGCGGTCTCCGCCGACCGTGCCGACACCGAGCGCCGTAAGGTCCTGCGCCGCTTCCTGCACTTGCTGTCCGTCCCGCACGGCGACGACTCCACCCCGCAGCGGGATACCGAGGGACAGCGCCTTTTGCACGTTGGCGCGAGTCTTCTTGTGCGCCCCTCGGAGTTGCGTCACCGCGTCGTGTTCCTCGGCGCTGTCCGAGTAGTACGACGTGGCGAGCTTGACGCCGTACTCCGTGAATGCGTCCCACAGTTCCGGGCGAATGTGGGTCATGTTCGAGAACACCTCGATACCGAGGCCCCGCCCGTGAGCGTGCTTGATCAGCGCGGACAGACTCGGGTAGCGTCGGCTCTCCCCCGATGAACTGAACGTCCAGGGTGCCCATGTCGGCAAGCTGGTCAATCACGTTCAGCCAGTCCCGCACGGTCATGGTTCCGTGTGTTCCCTTGGGCCCGCTGTCCGCGTAGCAGTGATCACAGAACTCATTGCAGAGTCCCGTGATCTCAAGCCACGTGAATAAGAGACGGTTTCCGGCAGTGCTCATCGTGCGTCTCCTTACACCTGGGGTTTGGAAACCCACCCCCGATGACTCGACCGTCCATTGAGGAATCACCGGGAGCGGGAGTTGGAACCCGCCCCCTCTCGCGCCTGTGCAATCAGCACGGGGGGAGCTGTGCGGCACGAGGGGGACGGGGGTTCAAAGGCGGCCTAATGCGGCCAGCGTGGGAATTGCCGAGGACAGCGCGGCGACCGTGAAGACGAACACGGACCAGCCGAACCGGCGTACGTACTTCACGGCCTTTCCTCGTATGGCACGCAGTTGGGGCAGTCGTCAGGGTGGAACGGGGACGGGGGATGCGTCGGGCCGGGGAGGTAGACCACGCCCGAGGTCACGTCCAGCGCGCCGCCGTACTGGTCCCACCAACCGGCCGGAGAGTCCGCGTACGGGCTTCCGGGGCTGTCTATGAGGCCCTGACTAGCTCAGGGGGCGGGAGAGGCCGCGTACGGCGCTTCTGCGGCTTCACGGGGGCCTGTGTCACGAGTGGTCCGCCCGCAGGTGCCGACGCATCCGCACGTTGCAGTCACTCACGCCGCTTGCGTTCCCGTTGGCCCGCGCTCGGTCTCGGTCGTGTGCGATCACGTCGCAACCGGCGCACCCCGGAACGGGCTTGGGGTCCGGGTCAAGCCTCACGGGGAGGTCTAAGGGCTGCTCCTGGATACGCTGACCAGGGCAGACGGGCAATCCCCGAGAGGAGACCGGCCACGATGACCAGCAGGCGGCGGAGGTTGGCAGAGCGCCGGAAAGCGTGCGGGTACAACCAAGAGGAATTCGCGGAAGCGGTCGGCGTCGATCGCTCAACAGTCCAGCGCTGGGAAAGCGGGAAGACTGACCCGCAACCCTGGCAGCGTCCGAAGATCGCAAAGGTGCTGTCGGTTACGTCGGCGGAACTCGACGCGCTGCTAGTCCCGGATGCATACGCCCCGCCAAAGTCGCGTACTGCTTGGCTATCTGACGCTACGTCAGGTAGTGACGACGAATTCGATGCGCTGGAATTGGCACGGCGTGTATCTGCTAGCGATGTAGGCAAGGAAACGCTAAGTCGTCTAGAACACGCATTCGATGAACTGGCAATGAAATACCCGGTGTCACCGCCGCAAGACTTGCTCGAAAGAGTAAGGAAGCACTCCGCTTATGTCTCACATCTCATGGATGCGCGGATGACTCTTGCGGAACAACGCCGCCTTTACGTGGTCGGCGGATGGTTCCAACTCTTGGGAGCCACGTTGCATATCGACCTGGACCAGGAACACGCGGCGACGGCTCGTTTGAAGACAGCGGCCACCCTTGCGCAGCACGCAGACCACCGCGAAATTGAGGCGTGGTGTTACGAGACTGACGCTTGGCGAGTGCTCACCGATGGCGAATACGTACGCGCGCTAGAACTTGCGCAGATTGCACAGGAGTTGGCACCGGCCGGAACGTCGGCTGCGATCCAGGCGACAGCGCAAGAGGGACGCGCAAGGGCCCGTCTCGGGGAAGGGCCGGAAACGTACGCGGCTATTGAACGGGTGCAACGCATGTCGGGCGCGATGGTTCCGCGTAAGGGCACCGAGCATCACTACCAGTACGACCCCGGTAAAGCGCTGGCCTACACAGCAACGACGCTGGCATGGGTCGGAGATCCCGCAGCCGAGGACTACGCGCGACAGGTAATCGCGCGACTCGCCCCCGCTGACGATGTGGAGAAATGGCCGCGCCGGGCGGCGTCCGCGAACATCGATTTGGCGCTGGCACTGCTCGGCGGTGACCGGCTAGACGAGGCGTGCAACGCAGCACAGCGAGCCATACTGTCCGGCCGCATCGTTCCGTCGAATCACTGGCGTGCGCTGGAAGTCGTCAAGGCTGTGGAGCGGCGACAGCTCCCGGAAGCGTCAGATCTGCGAGAGGCGTACCAGGGATTGAAGGCACTCCCGAGCGGGAGTTAGGGAGCCTCCTCAACGCCGAAATGCCTACGAATCAAAGGTGCCGAAAACCCTTGGTATCACTGGCCGAACGGTACCCGGACACCCCACGCAGGCCGGGATACACGCCTTTATTTCGAAGGTGCCCCGGAAACACAAGAAACCCCCGACGGCCGCGAACGGTCATCGGGGGTCGTGTGCACACCTCGACGTTGAGGTGTGGTCATCGCGTGCCGCAGTTCCGGGGGTGGCCGTCGAGACGTACGAGGCCCGGCAAACGAGGTGCGCCGGACTCATCAGCGGGCCGGCCACTTGGGAGTCTGCGCCGGAATCGGTAGGCGACGAAACCGGACCGGGCCGGTGCATCCGAAGGTTCCCATCCGTCCGCCTTCCCGTACACGTCGAATAGTTCACGTGAACTGGACAAAGGCACAAAAACGACGTGCAGCCCGTGCTGACGATGCTCACCGCCAAGTACGGCATGAGCGAGGCGCAGGCCAGGGCCGGTGAGGACCACCTCGGTGCGCAGGCCGCCGCCGAGGGGCTCGACTACCGCACCCGCGACCGCGACCACGGCAGCACCTTCGACATGCACCGGCTGCTGCACCTCGCCAAGGCGCGGGGCCGGCACGAGGCGCTGCTGGACGCGTTCTACCGGGCAAACTTCGCCGAGGAGCGCTCCGTCTTCAACGACGACGAGCGGCTCGTGGAGCTTGCCGTCCCGGCCGGTCTGGACCCGGACGAGACCCGCGCGGTGCTCGCCGACCCCGCCGCCTACGCCGACGAGGTGCGCGCCGACGAGCACGAGGCCGCGCAGCTCGGGGCCACCGGGGTGCCGTTCTTCGTGCTCGACCGGGCCTACGGTGTCTCCGGCGCCCAGCCCGCCGAGGTCTTCGCCCAGGCGCTGACCCGGGCGTGGGGCGAGCGTGCGTCGCTGAAGCTGGTCGAGAACGAGGGCGCGCAGGCGTGCGGTCCCGATGGGTGCGCGGTGCCCCGGGTCTGAAAACCGCAGGTGAGCGGCCGTTCATAAGGGCTGCTTGGGGAAGCCGCGCGGAAATACGCCGTGGACGGGGGACCTGCGGGGAACGCACAGTGGTGCCATGGAGAGCTTCGAGAATCTCGTCCGTGCCGAGTTCGCCCCGAAGAACACCTACCTGAACACCGCCAGTACCGGCCTGCTCCCGGCCCGGACGCTGGCCGCGATGCATGACGCGGAGGTGTCCGCGGCGCAGGGGCAGCCGTTCGACATGTTCGCCGATGTCGAGGCGGTCCGGGCCGCCTTCGCCCGGCTCCTGGGGGTGCCGGCCACCCGGGTCGCGACCGGGTCGTCCGTCGCCACGTTCAGCGGGCTCGTCGCCGCCTCGCTGCCCGCGGGGGCCGAAGTCCTCACCGCCGAGGCCGACTTCAGCTCCCTGGTGAACCCGCTGTACACGCGCGGCGACCTGAAGGTGCGCGCTGTGCCGCTGGAGCGGATCGCCGAGTCGGTCGGGCCGGACACCGCGCTCGTCGCGGTCAGCTTCGTCCAGTCAGCCGACGGGCGCGTCGCCGACCTCGCGGCGCTGCGGGACGCCGCGCGGGCGCACGGGGCGCGGACGCTGATCGACGCCTCCCAGTCCAACGGGTGGCTGCCGCTGGCGGCGGACGACTTCGACTTCGTGGTCGCCGTCGCCTACAAGTGGGTGCTGTGCCCGCGGGGCGTCGGCTTCCTCGTCGTACCGGACGACCTGGGAGCGTCGGCCGGGCTGCGGCCGCTGTTCGCCGGGTGGGCGTCGGGCGAGCACCCCTGGGACAGCTGCTACGGACCCGTGGAGGAACTCGCGCACTCCGCGCGGCGGTTCGACGAGAGTCCGGCCCTCTTCTCGTACACGGGCGCCCGGCGCTCCCTGGCCCTGATCGAGGAACTCGGCGTGGACGCGGTGCACGCCCACGACACTGCCCTCGCCGACCGGTTTCGCCGGGGCGTGCGCTCGCTGGGCCACGAGCCGGTGCCCGCACCGGGCTCCGCGATCGTGTCCGTCCCCGGACTCGGCCACCGCCAGGGCGAGTTGAGCCGCGCCGGGGTCCAGGTCTCCGACCGCGCGGGCAACCTGCGGGCCGCCTTCCACGTGTACAACACCGCGACAGACGTTGACCACTTGCTGAACGCGCTGACGGCCTGACGGCCGGGCGGTGGCGGGCAGGGGTCTTCGGGGCGTGTGCGAAGGCCCCTGCCCGGAGGCGCGGGTGGGTCACCTCACCGGAGTGAAGTCCCGTGCGCCGATGAAGTCCGGTCGTCGGATCGGTGCCGCGAACGGGTCGACCGCCGCGTTCTCCACGCTGTTGAAGACGATGAACACGTTGCTGCGCGGGAACGGCGTGATGTTGTCGCCCGAACCGTGCATGCAGTTGCAGTCGAACCAGGTCGCCGAGCCGGCCCTGCCGGTGAACAGCTTGATGCCGTACTCGGAGGCCATCCTGGTCAGCGCCTCGTCGGACGGCGTCCCCGCGTCCTGCATCTGCAGGGACTTCTTGTAGTTGTCCTTCGGTGTGGCCCCCGCGCACCCGAGGAACGTCTTGTGCGACCCCGGCATGATCATGAGACCGCCGTTGGTGTCGTAGTTCTCGGTGAGCGCGATCGAGACCGATATCGTCCGCATGTTCGGCAGACCGTCCTCGGCGTGCCAGGTCTCGAAGTCCGAGTGCCAGTAGAAGCCGCTGGCCCCGAAGCCCGGCTTGACGTTGATCCGCGACTGGTGGACGTACACGTCCGAGCCCAGGATCTGCCGGGCCCGCCCGACCACGCGCTCGTCGCGCACCAGCTGTGCGAAGACCTCGCTGATCCTGTGCACCTCGAAGACCGAGCGGATCTCCTTGGACTGCGGCTCGACGATCGAGCGCTCGTCCGCGCGGATGGCCGGGTCGGCGATGAGCCGCTCCAGCTCGCGCTGGTAGACGCCGACCTCGTCGGGGCCGATCAGCTGGTCGACGGCGAGGAATCCGTCGCGCTCCAGGGACCGCAGGTCACCGGCCGGGACGGGGCCGGGCGCGTCCGGGGAGCCCCAGACGACCGGATCCTGCCGGGGGGTTGCCACCTCGGTGGCGCCGCGGGTGGGATAGAGATCGGTGACATTCGTGGTCGTGGTCACGGTGACTCACACCTCCTCGGTGAGCAGCGGGTAGACGCCGTTCTCGTCGTGATCCTCCCGTCCGGTCACGGGCGGGTTGAAGACACAGATGCAGTGGAAGTCCTCCTTGACCTTGAGCGTGTGCCGCTCGTGGCCGTTGAGGAGATACATCGTGCCGGGCGTGATGTGGTACGTCTCCCCAGTCTCGCGGTCGGTCAGCTCGGCGTCACCCTTTGTGCAGACGACAGCCTCGATGTGGTTCGCGTACCACATCGACGTCTCCGTACCCGCGTACAGAATCGTCTCGTGCACGGAGAAGCCGACCTTCTCCTTGGCGAGGACGATGCGCTTGCTCTCCCAGGTGCCGGACGCCGATTTCACGTGCCGGTCGGTGCCTTCGATCTCCTTGAACGAACGGACGATCACGGTGTTGCGATGCCTCCTAGGTGAAGGGTGTGCGGGGTTCCCCGGTGCCCCGGCCGCGCGGGCCGGGGCACCGGAAGCACGGTGGTCTCAGGCGGTCTCGCGGACGGCCCGAGCGAGGGTCTTGAGCCCCTCGTCCAGCTCCTCGGGCGTGATGGTGAGCGCCGGGAGCAGCTTGACGACCTCGCTCTCGGGGCCGGAGGTCTCGATCAGCAGCCCGAGTTCGAAGGCCCGCTTGGCGACCTTGCCCGCGCGCTCCTTGTCGTGGAACTCCAGGCCCCAGACCAGGCCGCGGCCCCGGTACTCCTTGATGTCGGCGAGGTTCTCCTCGGTGATGGCGATCATGTGCTGCTCGACCTGCTCACCGCGCTTGCGGGTCTGCTTCTCCATCGCCGACCCGTCGGCCCAGTACGCCTCAAGCGTGGCGGTCGCCGTGACGAAGGCGGGGTTGTTGCCGCGGAAGGTGCCGTTGTGCTCGCCCGGCTCCCAGACGTCCAGCTCGGGCTTGAACAGGGTCAGCGCCATGGGCAGGCCGTAGCCGCTGATCGACTTGGAGACGGTCACGATGTCCGGCGTGATGCCCGCCTCCTCGAAGGAGAAGAAGGCGCCGGTACGGCCGCAGCCCATCTGGATGTCGTCGACGATGAGCAGCATGTCCTGGCGTTCGCACAGCTCGGACAGGGCGCGCAGCCACTCGGGCCGGGCGACGTTGATGCCGCCCTCGCCCTGCACGGTCTCGACGATCACGGCGGCCGGCTTGTTGAGGCCGGAGCCCTGGTCCTCCAGGAGCCGCTCGAACCAGAGGAAGTCCTCGACGGTGCCGTCGAAGTAGTTGTCGAACGGCATGGGCGTGCCGTGCACCAGCGGGATGCCGGCGCCGGCCCGCTTGAAGGCGTTGCCGGTCACGGCGAGCGAGCCAAGCGACATGCCGTGGAAGGCGTTGGTGAACGACACGATCGACTCGCGCCCCTTCACCTTGCGCGCCAGCTTCAGCGCGGACTCCACGGCGTTGGTGCCCGTCGGGCCCGGGAACATGACCTTGTACGGCAGGTCGCGGGGGCGCAGGACGATGTTCTGGAAGGTCTCCAGGAAGCGGCGCTTGGCGGTGGTCGACATGTCGAGCCCGTGCGTGACGCCGTCCCGCTCCAGGTAGTCGATCAGCGCGCGTTTCAGGACGGCGTTGTTGTGCCCGTAGTTGAGCGAGCCCGCTCCGGCGAAGAAGTCGAGGTACTCGTGGCCGTCCTCGTCGTACATGCGGCTGCCGAGCGCACGGTCGAAGATGGTGGGCCAGCCGCGGCAGTAGCTGCGCACCTCGGACTCGACGGTCTCGAAGACGCTGAGGTCGGGCTGGGTGATGGTCACGACGAATCGCTCCTCGTTGGGTGAGGGTGGGAGAGGAAGGTCGTACGGATCCGGCGGAACCGGTGCGGTCCCGGCCGGGAAGTCTGGGGGCCGGACGGTCGGGGGTGCCCGGCGTCCGGAGGGCCGGTCGGTCAGCCGGCGGCGGACAGGGGACCGATGCGGTACAGGACCTCGGGCTCGTGCGGCCCGTCGGGGAACAGACTCGCGTCGAACAGCACCTCGCGCTCCAGCCGGGCGCCGTGGCGCTCGGCGAACGAGGTGAACAGCCGCTGCGAAGCGGTGTTGTCGGGTGAGATGGTGGTCTCCAGGGCGGTAAGTCCGCGCTCCGCGACGGTGCGGGCGGCCAGCCCGTCGAGCAGGGCGGCGGCGAGCCCGCGCCCGCGGTACGCCTCGTCCACCGCCACCTGCCACACGAGCAGGGTGTCCGGCCGGTCGGGTCGTACGTAACCGGTGACGAAGCCGACCGGCCCACCGCGCTCGTCGCGGGCGACGGCCGAGGTGGCGGCGAAGTCCCGGCACCAGAGCAGATAGCTGTAGGACGAGTTCAGGTCGAGGACCTCGGAATCCCTCGCTATCCGCCACAGGGCGGCCCCGTCGGCCACTCTCGGACGATCGATTTGCAGGTCTGCTTGCGCGGCAGTCATGCAAATTGAATTTACCCAGGGAAAATTGAAATTGCATCGCCGGACAGGGTTACGTATGGGCGCCCCATGTGTTATCACGCGTGCGCGTACCCCCGCGCGAAGGAGCGGCGATATGTTTGGGTTTGTCCGGGTCATACACCGCAAAACCGGCAGCATGTGTAACGGGTCACAATCATGTAACCCGTGCGAGACGTGCCCGAAATGCGAAGCTCGGCGTTCGTGAAATCTTTGTGTTTAGGTCCCGGGAAAGCGGGCAGAAGAATACGGGAAGCTGCGCCGAAGGAAATTCCTTAATTCTGTTTGTGTGAGATTCAGGAATTACTTCGAATTCACTCTTCCGAAAGGCCTGGTCGGGCCGGCCGCTCCCAGGCCTCCTCGACGGCCCGCCGGGCGGCCTCCAGATCGGCCTTCAGCCCCTTCTCCGCCAGCGCGGCACCCAGTGCCGCCAGGGCCCCCTGCACGGCCCCGCGGGTCGCGTTCGGACCGTAGTGGTTGACCCGGATCATCTCGGCGGCCAGCGCGCCGCCGCCCGCGGCCAGCGGCAGCGCCGGGTCGGACTCCAGGGCGCGGGCCACCAGCGCGGCGGCGTCCACGTCCGACGGCGTCCTGAGCGTCGTCGCGACCGGCGCCGCGTCCCGGGCCTCGTGCACGTACGGCTCAAGACCGCCGCCCAGCGCCGGCGCGCCGGCCCGGGTGGCCGCCGCGGCCGCCGCGTGCCGCGCCATCACCGCGTCGACGCCCTCCGCCTCGATGCGCTCCACGCACGCCTCCAGCGCGAGCATCTCCAACTGCGCCGGCGCGTGCGGCAGCACCTTGCGCCCGCCGTCGATCCAGCGCTCCTTCCAGTCCAGCAGGGACAGGTACGAGCGGCGCGGTGCCCGCGGGTTCGCCGCCATCCGCGCCCACGCCCGCTCGCTCACCGACACCGCGGACACACCGGCCGGACCGCCCATCGCCTTCTGCGCGCCGATGACGCACAGGTCCACGCCCCACTCGTCCGGCAGCACCGGCTCGGCGCCCACGGAGGCCACGGCGTCCAGGTAGAACAGCGCGCCGTGCGCCCGCACCACCTCACCGACCTCCGCGACCGGGTTGGTGTTCCCTGTCGCCGCCTCGGCGTGCACCAGGGACACGAAGTCGATCTCCGGGTGCTCGGCGAAGGCCGCACGGACCTGCTCGGCGGAGACGGCCGCGTGGAAGGGCACCGCGATGTCGTGCACGCTCGCGCCGCAGTCCCGCAGCCAGTTCCCGAACGTCTGCCCGTAGGGCCCCGTGACGACGTTCAGCGCGACGGTGCCTGGACCGGCGGCGGCGCGGATCGCGCCCTCCAGCGGCAGCAGGGCCTCACCCTGCATGATCACGACATCCTGCCCGGTGCCGAGCAGCCGCGCGACCCGGTCCTCGACGGCGGCGAAACGGCCGGCGCTCAGCGGGGCGAGGTCCAGGAAGGGATGGGTCACGGTGGTGCTCTCTTCACTCACGGGCCGGCGTACGGAACGTACGGAGTCGAGAGTAACCACGGCCCTCGCCGGCACTCGCGCCGGAGTCCGTCCGTTGCGACACCCCCACGCCCGGAATCCTCGCTTCCACCTCGTACGCCTGTCCGGTCACCGTTTAGGGTGCGGGGCATGAGCGATCACACGGTGCTGCACGTGAAGGGTCGGGTGCTCGTCGGACCGCAGGAGGTCCGCGACGAGGTGTGGGTCGTCGACGGCCGGATCTCGTACGACCGGCCCGTGAACGCCCCCAACGTCCGCACCGTCGAGGGCTGGGCGCTGCCCGGACTGGTCGACGCGCACTGCCACGTCGGCCTCGACCGGCACGGCGCGGTCCCCGACAACGTCGCCGAGAAGCAGGCGCTCACCGACCGGGAGGTCGGCACCCTGCTGATCCGCGACGCGGGCTCGCCCTCCGACACCCGCTGGATCGACGACCGCGAGGACCTCCCGAAGATCATCCGCGCGGGCCGGCACATCGCCCGCACCCGCCGCTACATCCGTAACTACGCCTGGGAGATCGAGCCCGAGGACCTCGTCGCGTACGTCGGCCAGGAGGCCAGGCGCGGCGACGGCTGGGTCAAGCTGGTCGGCGACTGGATCGACCGCGACCTCGGCGACCTGTCCGCCTGCTGGCCGCGCGGCGCCGTGCGGGCGGCGATCGCCGAGGCGCACCGGCTGGGCGCCCGCGTCACCGCGCACTGCTTCGCCGAGGACTCCCTGCGCGATCTGGTCGAGGCCGGCATCGACTGCGTCGAGCACGCCACCGGGCTGACGGACGACACCATCCCGCTCTTCGCCGAACGGGGCGTCGCCATCGTGCCCACGCTCGTCAACATCGCCACCTTCCCCGCGCTCGCCGACGGCGGAGAGTCCCGGTTCCCGCGCTGGTCGGCCCATATGCGCCGGCTGCACGCCCGGCGCCACGAGACGGTGCGCGACGCCTACGACGCGGGCGTCGCGGTGTTCGTCGGCACCGACGCGGGCGGCTCCCTCGCCCACGGTCTCGTCGGGGCGGAGGTCGCCGAGCTGGTCACCGCGGGCATCCCGCCCGCCGAGGCCCTCGCGGCGGCGACCTGGGCCGCCCGGCGGTGGCTCGGCCGACCGGGCCTGGACGAGGGCGCGCCTGCCGACCTGGTGGTGTTCGACGAGGACCCGCGCGCGGACGTGCGCGTGCTCGTCGCTCCGCGCCGGGTGGTGCTCAACGGACGGGTCGTCGGTTAGCCGACCCGGGTGACGCCGGGGAACGCCCGTGCCGAGGGATTCGAAAACACTCGCGGAAACCCCACGAAGGGGTGAAGTGACCCGAGATCGCTGACGGTTCGCCGGACGCGGGGACATTCTTTCCGGGTCCCAAGCATGTCGCTCATGCGTGTCCCGCACGCATGTCTTACTGGGGGTCCCACCACCTTGAACGGCAACACCTTCCGCATGCCCGCACGCCGCCTCGTGACCGTCGCGGCGGCCACGGCCCTGGCCGCGGGTCCCGCGGCCCTGGCCGGCGCGGGCACCGTCCACGCGACCGACGACCACGGCCGCGCGAGCGCCACCGTCCTGCGCACCGGGCTCGACGTGTCCCTGCTCAACAAGACCGTGAACGTCCCGCTCGCGGTCACCCTCAACGAGGTGCAGGCACCCGAGAGCGCCCGGAAGACCGCGCTGACCGCCCGGCTGGACGGCGTCGACGGCGGCAGGCCCTTCAGCGTCCTGCGCGCCGACGTGGCCGACGCCGCCGCCACGACGACCGCGGCGAAGAGCGAGGGCCGCACCGAACTGGTCCGCGCCCGGATCCACGTGCCCGGCCTGCCGCTGCTGTCGGTGATCGAGGTCCAGCAGGTCACCTCCCGGGCCACCTGCGAGGCCGGCGAGCAGCCGGTCGCCGACGCCAATCTGCTGGGCACCGTGAAGGTCCTCGGCAAGAAGGTCACGCTGACCACCGGCGGGCCCACCGAGGTGAAGGTGCCCGGCGTCGGAGAGGTCAGGCTCGACCTGTCGAAGACGCAGACCACCTCCCGTACGGCCGCCGCCACCGCGCTCGAACTCAAGGTGTCCGTCAACCCGCTCGACCTGAACGTGGCCGAGGTCGACGGCACCGTGACCCTGGCCGAGGCGACCTGCGAGTCGCCCTCGGCCCCGGCGGACCAGGCCGGACAGCCCCCGGCCAAGGCCGAGGAACCCGCTGCCGAGGCGGCCGGCGAGCCGCCGGCCGAGGCCGAGAAGCCGCCGGCCGGGAAGGACGCCGAGCCCGCCGCCGAACCGGCGGTCGACGTGAAGGCCCAGGGCGCCCGCGCCGAGGCCGACCTGGCCGAGACGGGCGGCAGCTCGGCGACCCCGTACGTGGCCGCGGGCGCCGTCGCCCTGGTCCTGGCGGGCGGCGGAGCCCTGTTCCTGAGCCGCCGCAGGAGCGGCTGACCGCAGGGCACGAGCGGCCGGGCGGGTTCGCCCGCGGCCTTCCCGCCCGGCGCCGGCTCCCGCCCCGCGGCTCCGGGCGGGAGCCGGCTCAGCGGGCGAGGGAGACGGCGAAGGGCTGGAAGCCGTGCCGGCGCAGGACGTGCGGGACGACCAGGATCATGGCCTCGGTGGCGCGGGCCGTGGTGACGTCCCCGAGGTCCTCGATCCACGAGGGCTGCCAGCCCAGGTCCCGCAGCAGCCCGGTGACGGTGCTCTTCGCGGATTCGTCGTCGCCCGAGACATAGACGGTCGGCGGGGTGGCCAGGATGTCCGGGGCGGTCATGACCATGAACAGCATGGTGTTGAGGGTCTTGACCACCCGGGTGTCCGGCAGGGCGGCCTGAAGCCGTTCGGCGAGGCTGCTGCCGGGGTAGCACAGGTCGCCGGGCAGCCCGTCGATGTCGCGGGTGGCGTTGGAGACGTCGACGAGGATCTTCCCGGTGAGTTCGGCGCGCAGGCCGCTCAGGAGTTCCAGGGCGCCGGCGCCGGGCGTCGCGTTGATCACAACGTCCCCGGTGCGGGCGGCGGTGCGCTGGTCGGCGAAGGAGACGCGCGGGCCGATGTCCTCGGCGGGCACCGGGGTCCGCTCCCGCGGGCTGCGGCGGCCGAGGACGACGTGGTGTCCGGCCGCGGCGAGCTTGCGGGCGAGGCCGGCGCCGACGCGTCCGGCCCCCAGGATGCCGATGCTGGTCATGAGGTGATGCTCCTTGCGGTGTCGGGCGGTGAAACGGGGGGGCGGGGCGGGGCGCCGCGCGGTCAGGCGATCGGCGCCAGGATGTCGAGGGCGGCGCCGTGGACGCCGGGGGCGGCGGCCAGGAAGTCCCGGGATGCCGTGCTCCAGGGCTTGCCGGCCAGGTCGGTGACGGTGCCCCCGGCCTCGGAGACCAGCAGGGCGCCGGCCACCAGGCCGGAGCGGACGTCGGAGAACTGGTAGAAGGCGTCCATGCGCCCGGCGGCGACATGGATGAGCTGCATCGTGGCGGGAACCGACACGCGCACCACGAGCGCGCCGGAGAGCATCGCGGTGACCGACTCGCCGATCCGCCGGAAGGTGTGCTCGGCCTCGCCCGGCTTGGCCTGCCCGGTGCCGACGAGCGCGGCGCCCAGGTCGGTCTTGGCGGACACCTTCAGGGGCCGGTCGTTGAGGCGGGCACCGCCGCCCGCGACGGCCGTGTAGGTGTCGCCGCTCAGCGGCAGGTGGACGACGGTGAGCACCGGCCGGTTGTCGCTGACAAGGGTGGCGGTGACGGCCCACTCCGACATGGCGTGCACATGGTTGATGTTGCCCTCGGCCGGGTCGGCGACCCACCACTCCCCGGGCGGGAGCGCGCCGCCGGCCAGCTCGTCCTCGGCCCACTGCGCTCCGGGCCGGGCCCGCAGCAGCGGTTCCCGCAGCACCTCCAGCACCGCGTCGTCGTTGGCGTGGATCTCGGCGACGACCTCGTCCAGGCTCACGCCCCGGGCGTCCGGGGTGCAGCGGTCGAGCAGTGTCCGTCCGGCGTCGCGCACCGCGGCCGTCACGGCGGACAGGAACGTCGGGTCGGCGTCGAAAGGCATGGCTGAACTCATGGGGAACTCCAGGGGGTTCGGTCTGCTGCGGGGGGTTGTCCCGCTCCCGCACCTCGAACCTAGGGCGCCCGACGATTAACAACAAGTGCATGCTTCTCACTTGTAAAGTTACCCGCATGCAATTGGATCTGAATCTGCTCACAGCTCTGGACGCGTTGCTCGAAGAGGGGAGCGTCGCCGGCGCCGCGGCCCGGCTCCATGTCACCGCACCGGCCATGAGCCGCTCCCTCGGCCGCATCCGCAAGGCCACCGGTGACCAGATCCTGGTCCGCACCGGCCGCAGCATGGTCCCCACCCCCCGCGCGCTGGCCCTCCGCGCCGAGGTCCACGCCCTCGTGCAGCAGGCCCACCGAGTTCTGTCCGCGCAGCGGGAACTCGACCTGGCGGCTCTGGAGCGGGTGTTCACCGTGCGCTGGCACGACGCCCTGACCGCCGCCTGCGGCCCGGACCTGTTCGCCGCCGTCCGCCGTCAGGCACCGGGCGTGCGGCTGCGCCTGCCGGCCGAGTCCGGCACGGACACGCCCGAGCTGCGACGGGGCGAGGTCGACCTCGAATCCGGCACCGGCCGGCCGGCCCTCCCGGACATCCGCCACCGCCTGGCCGGCCGCGATCAGCTCGTCGTCGCGGTCCGCCCCGGCCACCCGCTCACCGAAGGCCCGCTGACCCTGGAGCGCTACGCCGCCGCAGAGCACCTCACCGTCTCGCGGCGCGGCCGGCTGCGCGACCCGGTCGACGACGCCCTGGCCGCTCTCGGACACGCCCGCCGCGTCGTCGCCGCCGGGCCCACCGCGGCCTTCGCACTGCAACTCGCCCCCGAGACCGACCTGGTGCTCAGCCTCCCCGACGCGGTCACCCGCGCGGCCCGCGACCGGCTCGGCCTGGTCACCCTGCCCCTGCCGTTCCGGATGCCCGCCATACCGCTGTACCTGCTGTGGCACCGGCGCTACGACGAGGACCGCGCCCACGCCTGGCTGCGCGACCTGGCCACCGAAACCCTCCAGGCGCTCTTCGCACCGCCGGCCGCCCCCTGACGGACCCTCGCCGCCGGGGCCGTACGCCGCTCAGGCCCGTTCCGCGAGCGCCCGGCCCAGCGCGTCCAGGAAGCCGTCCGTCGTGGCCCGGTCCCGTACCGCCAGCCGCAGCCACCGCTCGTCCAGCCCCGGGAAGGTGTCCCCGCGCCGCACCGCGTACCCGAGGCCGCGCAGCCGGTGGCGCACCGCGGCGGCGTGGGGGAGGCGGACGAGCACGAAGGGGCCCTCGGCGGGGGCGACGGCCCGCAGCCCGGCGCCGGCGAACTCCGCCAGGCCTGCGACGAGCAGCTCCCGGTCCGCGGCCACGCGGCGGGCGGCCCCGGCCGCCTCCGCCAGGGCCCGCGGCGCCACGCACGCCTCGGCGGCCGCCAGCGCGGGCGTCGACACCGGCCACAGCGGCTGGGCACGCTCCAGGTCCGCGATCGTCTCCGGGGCCGCCAGCACGTACCCGACGCGCAGCCCCGCGAGGCCCCACGTCTTGGTGAGGCTGCGCAGGACGACCAGCCCGGGTACGTCCGTGCGCCCGGCCAGCGCCTCCCGCTCGCCCGGCACCGCGTCCATGAACGCCTCGTCCACGACCAGGGTCCGCCCGGGACGGGCCAGTTCGGTGAGCGCCGCCGCCGGGTGCAGTACCGAGGTCGGGTTGGTCGGATTGCCGACCACCACCAGGTCGGCGTCCTCCGGCACGGCCGCCGGGTCCAGCCGGAAGCCGTCCGCCGCCCGCAGCAGCACCCGGTCGACCGTGTGCCCCGCGTCCCGCAGCGCCGCCTCCGGCTCTGTGAACTGGGGGTGCACCACGAAGGGCCGGCGCACCTTCAGCGCCCGTGCCAGCAGCACGAACGCCTCCGCCGCGCCCGCCGTCAGCAGCACCCGCTCCACCGGCAGCCCGTGCCGGGCCGCCACCGCCGCCCGCGCGGCCCGCCCGTCCGGATAGGCGGCGAGGGAGCCGAGCGAGGCGGCGAGGTGCGCGCGCAGCCAGGCCGGCGGGGTGTCCGCGCGGACGTTCACCGCCAGGTCCACCAGCGCCGCGCCCTCGTCGCGGACCTCGGCGTCCCCGTGGTGCCGCAGATCGTGGCCCCCGGCCCCGGGCTCAGTGCGCATGGGAGTGCGCGTGTCCGTGCCCGTGAGGGTGCCCGTGGTGGTCGCCGTCGTCGTCGGGGTGGAAGTGCGGCTGCTGCGGCAGCCCCACCTTGCCCTCGAAGCCCGGCATCGCGATCCGGTACACGCACGAGTCGCAGTTCATCCGCACATCGCCCCGGACGGCCTCCTCGTAGCGCTCCCACACCAGGTCGAGCAGCTCCGGCTCCGGCCCGATCACGTCCGCCGACCGCACCCCGGTCTCCGGATGCGCGGCGGCCCACTCCTCGCTCTGGCGCCCGACCCGGTCCGGGAGGACGCCGGTGAACAGGAAGTACGGCAGCACCACGACCCGCCGCGCGCCCAGCCGCACACACCGGTCCAGGCCGCCCGGCACGTCCGGCTTCGCCAGCGACACGAACGCCGTCTCCACGGCCGCGTACCCCCGCCCCTCCCACAGCAGCCGCGCCGCCTTGAACACCTCGGCGTTGGCGTCCGGGTCCGTCGACCCGCGCCCGACCAGCAGCACGGTCACCTCACTCGGGTCCCACGAGGGGTCGACCGCCTCGGCCAGCCGCCGCTCCAGCACCCGCAGCAGAGCGGGGTGCGGACCCAGCGGACGCCCGTACGTGTACGAGATGCCGGGGTGGCGCTCCCTCTCGCGGGACAGCGCCGCCGGGATGTCGCCCTTGGCGTGCCCGGCGGACACCAGCATCAGCGGCACCGCGGCGAACCGGCGCACACCGCGCCCGACCAGCTCGGTGACCGCGTCGCCCAGCGGCGGCGGGGACAGCTCGATGAAGCCGCCCGCGACGGGCAGTTCGGGATGGCGGCGGCCCAGCTCGCGCACGAAGTCGCGGAACGCCTCGGCGCCGGCCTCGTCCCGGGTGCCGTGACCGGCGATGAGCAGGGCGGGCGGGGTGGTCACAGCTTCTCCTCGGGTTTCTCCGCCGAAGCGGGGTGGTACAGCAGGGCGTTGAGCGCGGCGGCGGCGACCGCCGACCCGCCCTTCTCGGACACGTTGCTCACGGCGGGCAGCCCGCTCTCGCGCAGCGCCGCCTTCGACTCGGCCGCCCCGACGAAACCGACGGGCAGCCCGATGACGAGCGCGGGCGAGGCGTCCAGGGCGAGCAGCTCCTCCAGCGCGGTCGGGGCACAGCCGATCACCCACAGCGCGCCCGGCCCGACCTGCTCGTGGGCCAGCCGCACCGCGTGCGCCGACCGGGTCAGCCCGGGGCCCGCGACGGCGTCCCTCAGCCGGCACACGGTCTCCCGGCGGGTGATCCCGGCCGCGACCATCTCCACGTCCACGACCACGGGCGCCCCGGCGTGCAGCGCGGTGTGCGCCCCCGCCAGCTCGCCCTCGGCCATCACGAGGTCGGACGCGTACGCCGGGTCGGCGGCGGAGTGGACCACCCGCTCCACCACCGCCCGGGTCAGCGGCGGGAAGTGCGAGGTGTCGAGACGGGCGCGCAGCCGCCGGAAGGACTCCTGCTCGATGGGGTGGACGACGCGGTTCACTCGGGCTCCTCCTGCCAGCGGTAGCCGCGCGGGGTCACCATGCGCCCGGCCGTCTCCCGGGTCGCGGTGTTGCCCACCGTCACGACCGTCATCATGTCGACCGCCGCCGGATCGAGAGCGGCGAGCGAGGTCAGCAGGCTCGACTCGTCGGCGCGCGACGCGTTGCGCACGACACCGACCGGCGTCGCAGGCTCCCGGTGCTCCGCGAGGATCGCCAGCGCCTTGGGGAGCTGCCAGTCCCGGCCCCGGCTGCGCGGGTTGTAGAAGGTCACCACGAGGTCCGCCTCGGCCGCCGCCCGCACCCGCCGCTCGATGACCTCCCACGGCGTGTGCAGGTCCGACAGGCTGATCGACACGTGGTCGTGACCCAGCGGCGCGCCCAGGATCGCCCCGGCCGCCAGCGCCGCCGTCACGCCCGGCACCCCGACCACGTCGATGTCGTCGGACGCCTCGGCAAGCGCGGGCGAGGCCATGGCGTACACCCCGGCGTCCCCGCTGCCGATCAGCGCGACGGCGTGCCCGCGCCGGGCCTCCTCGACGGCCGTCCTGGCCCGCTCCTCCTCCGCGCCGAGCCCCGACTCCAGGACGCGGGTGCCCGGACGCAGCAGGTCGCGGATCTGGTCGACGTACTGGTCGAGGCCCACGAGCACCGAGGCCCGCCGCAGTTCGGCCAGCGCGCGCGGGGTGAGCAGGTCCCGGGCGCCCGGCCCGAGCCCCACCACCGCGAGCCGCCCGCGGCCGGGCCGCCGTACGACGGCACAGGTCGCCATCGCCGGAACCGCCGCCGACTTGCGCTTGGGCACGAGGAGTTCACCGCCGCCCACCAGCGCCGCCGCCTCCGCGACCGAGGGGGTGCCCACGGCCGCTAGCGGGGCGCCGGAGGGGTTGGGCACCGCGACGCCCGCCAGCTCGCCCGCGGGGTGCGTCACCAGGGGCACGCCCAGCCGCTCGGCGGCCCCGACGATCCCGGGCTCCCGCGCCTTGGCGTCCACGGTGGCCAGTTCGGCGACCGACGCCGCCGACAGCCCGGCGTCGCGCAGGGCCTCCTCGACCAGCCCGAGCACCTCCTCGACCGGCGCGCCCCGGGAGGCGCCGACCCCGACGACGAGGGAGGGCGGACGCAGGACGGCCTCACGCCCGGCCGGCGCCACGAGGCGGTCGGTCAGCCGGACCGTGTACGCGTAGTCGGTGCCGTCGGTGGCCTCGGACGTGACCGGCAGCGGCGGCAGCGGCCACGCCACCTCCGCCCGCAGGACCACCGGCTCGCCGTCCAGCAGGGCCCGCGACACCCCGGCGACATCGCCCTCCACCGGCAGCCCGAGCGTGTCCAGGCCGGGCAGCCCGACCGCGTCCGTCGCCGTCGTCACCACGGGCTCGGCGCCCAGCACCTCGCCGACCGCGCGGGCGAGTTCGTTGGCGCCGCCGCCGTGCCCGCCGACCAGCGACACGGCGAACCGCCCGCCCTCGTCGACGCACACCACACCCGGGTCGGTCCGCTTGTCGTCCAGCAGCGGCGCCACGAGCCGGACCACGGCCCCCGTGGCCAGGAAGCACACGAGCCGCTCGCACTCGGCGAACGCGGCCCGTACGGCGTCCGCGACGGGACCCTCGTACACGCGCGTGCGGTCCGGCCACGCCGCCGCCAGCCGGTCCCGCGCCGCCGCTCCCGCCGCCGTGGCGGAAATGAGGCCGATCACTGGGTCACTCCTTCGGTACGGCCGCGGGGCCTGACGCCCCACAGCAGAAAGACGGGATTGGCCGCGGCGAGCCGGGTCACGTCACCCGGCAGCGGCGCGAGCCGGGACGACTGCAGCAGCACCCCGTCGCACTCGAGACCGGCGTCGAGCAGCGTCCGGCGGACCTCCGGCACCCGGTCGAGCGCGGCCAGCGCGACGACCACGGCACGCCGGGTTTGCCGCGCGCACCGCGCGACAACGGCCGGCAGTTCACGCCCGCCGCCGCCCACGAACACGGCGTCGGGGTCCTCCAGGCCGGACAGCGCCG
The DNA here is from genome assembly GCF_058244745.1 of Streptomyces sp. SL06. Lineage (NCBI taxonomy): Bacteria > Bacillati > Actinomycetota > Actinomycetes > Kitasatosporales > Streptomycetaceae > Streptomyces > Streptomyces sp. SL06. The sequence goes on from NZ_JBSYOT010000002.1 coordinate 5,616,947, forward strand.
CGGGCGCCGCCCCGTGCACCACCCGGACATCGACGCTGTGCGCGGCGGCGTTGGCGCGGATCCGCTCCACACCGTCCGGCGTCTTCTCGACGGCGGTCACGGCGGCGCCCAGCCGCGCGCACTCCACGGCCACGGAGCCGGAGCCCGCGCCGACGTCCCACACCAGGTCGCCGGGCCGGGGCCCGAGCCGCGCCAGCGCCAGCGCCCGCACCTCGAACTTGGTGATCATCGAGTCCCGATGAACGAACGCCCCTTCCGCCAACGCCCAGCCGCTCCACCCGTCCGTCCCGGTCCGTGCGCCCGCGATCGTGGTGGCCGGGCCCAGGGCCCTGGGCCCGGCCAGGCAGAGGACCACGTTCACCGCCGGGCCCCAGTCACGCCCGGCGGCCTCCGCGGGGGTCACCCGTTCCACGCGCTCCTCGGCGGAGCCCAGCGCGCGGGCGACCACGAGTACGCGCGGGTCGGTGCGCAGGGCGGCGCCCAGTTCCGCGGGGCCCGCCCCGGGGCCCGTCAGCACGGCGACCTTCGGGTGGGACCGGCACAGGTTCACCGCCGTCCGCAGCTCCCGCCCGTGCGCGCTGGCCACCACGGCGTCGTCCCACGGCAGCCCGACCCGCGCGAAGGCGGCGGCGACGGAGGAGACACCGGGCCGCACGTCGAGCAGCCGCGGCCCGAACCGCTCCGCGAGCGCCCGCACGATCCCGAAGAACCCCGGGTCGCCGGAGGCCAGTACGACCACCGGCCGCTCCTCGGCGACGTACTCCGCGACCGTGTCGAGCGCGGGCGCCAACGCCCCGAGGACGACCCGCTCGGCCCCTTCCGGCAGTCGCACGGCGTCCAGATGGCGCCGCCCGCCGACGACCAGCTCCGCACCGGCGGCGACATCCCCGGCGGGCGGCGCCCCCACCCCCATGCCCACCACGGTGATCACGTGCTCGCACCCCGCGTGCGCAGCTCCCGGCGCGCCTCGGGGTCGGCCCTGCGATAGCCGTGGAAGTGCCCCGGGTGGTACAGGTGCGAGCGGGTGCCGTGCGCGTCGAGGGCCGGACCGACCAGGAACAGGGTGTGCTTCCAGAGCCTGTGCTCCTTGACCGTCTCCTCCAGCGTGCCGATCGTGCACCGCACCACCAGCTCCTCCGGCCAGGTGGCCTGGTACGCGACGACGACCGGCGTCTCGGTCGGATAGCCGCCCTCCAGCAGCTCCCGCACCAGCTGGCCGCTGCGCGCCGCCGACAGGAAGATCGCCATGGTCGTCCCGTGCCTGGCGAACTCGCGGACCTCCTCCCCGGGCGGCATCGGCGTCTTGCCGCCGCCCAGCCGGGTGAGGACCACGGACTGCGCCACCTCCGGGATCGTCAGCTCCCGCCGCGCCAGCGCGGCGACCGCGGAGAAGGCGGAGACCCCCGGCACGATCTCGGTCGCGATGCCGATCTCCGCGCACCGGTCCAGCTGCTCCTGGGTGCCGCCCCACAGGGCGGGGTCGCCGGAGTGGATGCGGGCCACCCGCAGCCCCTCGGCCCGCGCCCGCCGGTAGACGGCGACAACGTCCTCAAGCGACATCGTCGCCGAGTCCAGCACCTCCGCGCCCTCCCGCGCGTGCTGGAGCACCTCCGCCTGGACCAGGCTCGCCGCCCAGATCACCACGTCGGCCTCGGCGATGGCCCGCGCGGCGCGGAACGTCAGCAGGTCGGCGGCGCCGGGACCGGCACCGACGAAGGTCACCCGGCCGGTGCGGGCGGCGGCCACGGAAGCCTCGGGAGCCACGGAAGCCATGGGAATCGGTCCTCTCCTACGCATATTTACTGCGGTTGCTGCTGTCGTGCGCGCGTGAACGCGTCCTGATCGGATAGCAAGGGCCCATGGCGGTCTTCGTCGCGCTCGGCGCGTTCCTGATGACGCTGGTCGGTGGCTGGACGGCACAGCGCGTGACCGACCGGCGGCACCTGGTCCTGGGCCTGGCCGGCGGTCTGATGCTGGGCGTGGTCGGCCTCGACCTGCTCCCGGAGGCGCTGGACGCGGCGGGCGACGAGGTGTTCGGCGTGCCCGCGGCACTGCTGCTCTTCGTCGCCGGATTCCTCCTCGCCCACCTGGGGGAACACCTGCTGGCCGCCCGCCGCGCCGCGCACGGCGCGGTCGAGCACGGACAGCGTTCCCCGAGGTCGGCCTGACGGCCGCGGCCGCGATGGTCGGGCACAGCGCGATGGACGGCGTGGCGATCGGCGCCGCCTTCCAGATCGGCGGCGGCATGGGCGCGGCGGTCGCCATGGCGGTGATCGCCCACGACTTCGCGGACGGCTTCAACACCTACACGCTGACCAGCCTGTACGGGAACGCCCGCCACCGGGCGATCGCGATGCTGGTCGCCGACGCCCTGGCCCCGGTGGCCGGCGCGGCCTCCACGCTGCTCTTCTCCATCCCGGAGAGCGTGCTCGGCGCCTATCTCGGCCTGTTCGGCGGCGTACTGCTCTACCTCGCCGCCGCCGAGATCCTCCCCGAGGCCCACCACGAGCACCCCGCCCGCTCCACCCTGCTGTGCACGGTCGCCGGCGCGGCGTTCATCTGGCTGGTGGTGGGCCTCGCCGAGTGAGCGGCCGCCTGCCGGGCGGCTCACAGTTTCCCGCCCCGTCCGCCCGCGCGCCGGGCGGGCGCGATGAGCGTCGACAGATACGGCAGCGGCGTACCGTCCAGCTCCGCCGCCGCCCGTACGGACTCCTCCGGCAGCCCCAGCGCCGAGCCCCACACGGCGTCGTCCAGCCGCCCGGTCTCCCGCAGCGCCTCGGCGACCTCGGCCGCCCGCCGTCCGAACTTGTAGGCGACGACCGTGCCCGGCCCGTCCAGGGCGTCCTTGAGCACGGCGGCCCCCGCGGTGACCGGCACCAGCGTCAGCGGCTCGGTGCCCTCCGTCAGCACGGCACCCGACCGTGCCGCGAGGTCCTGCATGGCGGTGATGCCCGGCACGGTCTCCACGACGGTGCCCGGCACCAGTTCGCCGATGGTCTGCGCGAGATAGGTGAACGTCGAGTACACGTTGGGATCCCCGATGGTCGCGAAGGCGACGGCGCCGTACTCCCGCAGCAGCCCGGCCACCCGGTCCCCGGCCGCGTCCCAGGCCGCCTCGCGCCGCGCCCGGTCGGTGCGCTCGTTCAGCGCGAACACGACCCGGACGACCTTCTCGGCGGGCACGTAGTGCAGCACGGTCGCCTCGGCCCGCCCCCGCTCGCCGGTGTCCATGACGGGTACGACGACGGCGTCGGCGGCCCGCAGCGCGTTGACGCCCTTGACGGTCACCAGCTCGGGGTCCCCGGGCCCGACGCCCACTCCGATCAGCCTGCTGCTCATGACGTCCGGCACCTCTCCACGAACCGACGGGCGACACCGGGCTCGGACGCCCAGTGCGTGTGCAGATAGCTCGCGTGCACACCGCGTTCGGCAAAGCCCTCGACGCGCCGCTCGGGCGCCCGCATCCCCCACGCCGGTGCCGCCCCGGCCCCGGGCTCCACCACCGTCCGGTGGAACTCGTGGCCCCGCATCCGCGTCCCCGCGGCGGCCAGCGCGCTGTCCGACACGGCCACGGCGTCCCGGTAGCCCAGCGTCAGCCGCTGCGACATCCGCGCGGACGCGTCCAGCACCCCGCACATGGGCAGCCCGTCCAGCTCCCGGCACAGATACAGCAGCCCGGCACACTCGGCGGCCACCGGAGCACCGCTCAGCGCCAGCTCGGCGACGGCCTTGCGCAGCGGCTCGTTGGCCGACAGCTCGGAGGCGTACACCTCGGGAAACCCGCCCCCGATCACCAGCCCCCGGGTCCCCTCGGGCAGCTCCTCGTCCCGCAGCGGATCGAAGGTGACGACCTCCGCCCCGGCGGCGGCGAGCAGCTCGGAGTGCTCGGCGTAGGAGAAGGTGAACGCGGCTCCGCCGGCGATGGCGACGCGCTCTTTCGGCCCGTCCGGTGTTCGAGGCCGGGGCCGGAGGCCGACCGGGGGGTCCGGGAGTGCGGCCCCCGGGCACGGGACGGGACGGGGAACCCGGGCGGCGCCCGCATCCCAGGCCGCGCAGTCCAGCGCACCGGCCCCGCGCGCGAGCCCGACCAGCGCCTCGAGATCACACCCGTCGGCAACCTGCGCGGCCATCGCCGCGACCGCCTCCACCGCCTGCGACCCCCGCTCGGCGACCGGCACCAGCCCCAGATGCCGCGACGGCGTCTCGACCCGGGCGGCCCGCCGCAGAACACCGAGCACCGGCACCCCTGCCGACTCCAACGCCTCCCGCAGCAGCGCCTCGTGCCGGTCCGACCCCACCTTGTTGAGGATCACGCCCCCGACCCGCACCCCCGGGTCCCAGGACGCGAACCCGTGCACCAGCGCCGCCACCGACCGCGACTGCGCGGACACGTCCACGACGAGCACGACCGGCGCTCCGAGGAGCTTGGCGACCTGGGCGGTGGACGCCAGCTCACCCTCCCCGGCGGCCCCGTCGTACAGCCCCATCACGCCCTCGACCACGGCGATGTCGCACCCGCGCGCCCCGTGCAGGAACAGCGGCCCGACCAGCTCGGGTCCGCACAGGTAGGCGTCGAGGTTGCGCCCCGTCCGCCCGGTGGCGAGCGCGTGGTAGCCGGGGTCGATGTAGTCGGGCCCGACCTTGTGCGGGGACACGGCGAGCCCCCGCGAGGCGAGCGCCGCCATCAGCCCCGTGGCGACGGTGGTCTTGCCGCTGCCCGAGGAGGGCGCGGCGATCACCAGCCGGGGCACGGACCCGGACCGGGAAGTCACCACTCGATGCCCCTCTGGCCCTTCTGCCCGGCGTCCATCGGGTGCTTGACCTTGGACATGTCGGTGACCAGGTCCGCGAGGCCGACGAGCTGGTCCGGCGCGTTCCGCCCCGTGATCACGACATGCTGGGTCCCGGGCCGGTCGCGCAGCACGGACACCACCTCGTCGGTGTCGACCCACCCCCAGTGCATGGGGTACGCGAACTCGTCCAGCACGTACAGCCTGTACGTCTCGGCGGCCAGGTCCCGCTTGACCTGCTCCCAGCCCTCCCGGGCCTTCTCCTCGTTGTCCAGCTGGGCGTCCCGCTGCACCCACGACCAGCCCTCGCCCATCTTGTGCCAGTCGACGCTGCCGCCCTCACCACTGGCGCCCAGCACCCGCAGGGCGTTCTCCTCGCCGACCTTCCACTTCGCCGACTTGACGAACTGGAACACCCCGATCGGCCAGCCCTGGTTCCAGGCGCGCAGTGCCAGCCCGAAGGCGGCCGTCGACTTGCCCTTGCCGATGCCCGTGTGCACGACGACCAGCGGACGATTGCGCCGCTGACGGGTCGTCAGCCCGTCGTCCGGTACGACACTCGGCTGCCCCTGCGGCATTACGCGGCCCTCCTGCTGCCCTGAACGTCCTTCACCAGACCCGCGATCGAGTCCGCCCGCAGCTCGGCCGGCGTCACCGCGGTACCGCCCAGCTCACCCGCGAGCTGCCCGGCCAGCCCCAGCCGCACCGGCCCCGACTCGCAGTCCACGACCACGGACGCGACGCCCTCGGCGGCGAACAGCCGCGCCGCCCGTCCGGCGAGGGCCACCGGCTCGGGGCCGCCGGTGGCCCGCCCGTCGGTCACCACGACCACCAGCGCCCGCCGCGCCGGATCCCGCAGCCGCTCCACCCGCAGCACCTCGTGTGCTCTGAGCAGCCCGGCCGCCAGCGGCGTACGCCCGCCCGTCGGCAGCGACTCCAGCCGGGCCGCCGCCGCGTCCACCGACGAGGTCGGTGGCAGCGCGACCTCGGCGGCCGAACCCCGGAAGGTCACCAGCCCCACCTTGTCCCGCCGCTGGTAGGCGTCGAGCAGCAGCGACAGCACGGCGCCCTTCACGGCACTCATCCGCTGCCGCGCGGCCATCGAACCGGAGGCGTCCACGACGAACAGCACGAGGTTGGACTCGCGGCCCTCGCGCGTCGCCTGCCGCAGATCGTCCCGGCGGACGACCAGCCCCCGCCCGCTGCGCCCGCGCGCCCGCTGGTGCGGCGCCGCCGCCTGCACGGTCGCCGCGAGGTGCAGCTTGGTCAGCGCCCCTCGCGGACGCCGGGCCCCGGTGGTCCGCCCGTGCTCGGTCCGCGCCCGCGAACGCCGCCCGGCGGCACCCTCGCCCAGTCCGGGCACGCTCAGCACCCTGGTCCGGAACGGCTCGGCGGCACGCGCGGGCGACTGCTCGCCCGAGCCGCCCCCGGAGGCCTGCGGCTCCCCGCCCTCGCCGGCCTCGGGCCGCGCGGCGGTGTCACCGTCGCCCTGTGGGGCGTCGTCGGGCTCGGGCCGCCCACCGGGACCACCGGGCCCGTCCGGGTCGGGATCGTCGTCACCGTCCCCGTCCCCGTCCCCGTCCTGACTGTCCTGACTGTCCTGACTGTCCTGACTGTCCTGGCCGTCCTGCCCGCCGAACTCCTCCAGCGTCTCGTCGAGCCTGTCCTCGTCGAGGCCCGGCGCGTCGAAGGGGTTGCGCCTGCGCCGGTGGGGGAGCGCCAGCAGCGCGGCCTGCCGTACGTCCTCGGCCAGTACGTCGGTCCGCCCGGCCCACGCCGCCAGCGCGGTCGCCGTCCGCGCCATGACGATGTCGGCCCGCATGCCGTCCACCTCGAAGGCCGCGCAGGTGGCCGCGATCTGCCGCAGCGCCCCGTCGCCCAGCCGCACCGACGGCAGCAGCTCCCGCGCCGCCACGATCCGCGCCCGCAGGGCGGCCTCCTCGCCGGCCCAGTGTCCGGCGAAGGCGGCGGGGTCGTCGTCGTAGGCCAGCCTGCGCCGCACGACCTCCACGCGCTGGTCCGGCTCGCGCGAGGCGGCGACCTCGACGGTGAGCCCGAAGCGGTCGAGGAGTTGGGGCCGCAGTTCCCCCTCTTCGGGATTCATGGTGCCGACGAGCAGGAACTTCGAGGCGTGCCGCACCGACACCCCCTCGCGCTCGACGTAGGAGGCGCCCATGGCGGCGGCGTCCAGCAGGAGGTCCACGAGGTGGTCGTGGAGGAGATTGACCTCGTCGACGTAGAGGATCCCGCGGTGCGCGTCGGCGAGCAGACCGGGCTCGAAGGCCTTCACACCCTCGGACAGGGCCCGCTCGATGTCGAGGGCGCCGACGAGCCGGTCCTCGGAGGCGCCGACGGGCAGCTCGACCATCCGCGCGGGCCGCGCCACCGGGGCCCCGCTCTCATGCGGCCCGTCCGGGCAGGCGGGGTCGGGGGAGGCGGGGTCGCAGGAGAAGCGGCACCCCGGTACGACGGCGACCTTCGGCAGCAGTGCCGAAAGCGCCCTCACCACCGTGCTCTTCGCAGTCCCTTTCTCGCCCCGGACCAGGACTCCGCCGACCGATGGGCTCACAGCGTTCAGGAGCAGGGCCAGCCGCAGCTCGTCCTGCCCGACCACGGCCGTGAACGGGAACGGGGTACTCACTTGTCGTCGCCCTCCAAGTCGCCTTCCAGCTCCAGATACATGGCGCGCAGCCGCTCCAGGGTGTCCTGGTCCGGCTCCGCCCACAGCCCGCGGTCCGCCGCCTCCAGCAGCCGCTCCGTGATGCCCCTGAGCGCCCACGGGTTGGACTTCTTCATGAAGTCCTGGTTCTCCGGTGAGAACACGTACTCGGCGGACAACTTCTCGTACATCCAGTCGTCCACGACCCCGGCCGTGGCGTCGTAGCCGAAGAGGTAGTCCACGGTCGCCGCCATCTCGAAGGCACCCTTGTAGCCGTGCCTTCTCATGGCGCTCATCCAGCGCGGGTTGACCACCCGCGCCCGGAAGACCCGGTGCGTCTCCTCGCCCAGCGTCCGCGTCTTCACCTGGTCCGGCGTGGCGGAGTCGCCGACGTAGGCCTCGGGGGACTCGCCCGTCAGATGCCGCACCATCGCGACCATGCCGCCGTGGTACTGGAAGTAGTCGTCGGCGTCGACGAGGTCGTGTTCGCGCGTGTCGACGTTCTTCGCCGCCACCGCGATCCGCCGGAACGCCGTCTCCATGTCCCCGCGCGCCGCCCGCCCGTCGAGCCCGCGCCCGTAGGCGTAGCCGCCCCACACCGCGTACACCTCGGCGAGATCCGCGTCGCTGCGCCAGTTGCGGGCGTCGATCAGCGGCAGCAGGCCCGCGCCGTACGCGCCCGGCTTGGAGCCGAAGACACGGGCCGTGGCCCGGCGCCGGTCGCCGTGCTCGGCGGTGTCCTCGTCGGCGTGCGCCTTCACGTAGTTGGACTCGGCCGGCTCGGCCAGCTCGGCCACCGCCCGCACCGCGTCGTCGATGAGCCCCACCACGTGCGGGAACGCGTCCCGGAAGAAGCCCGAGATGCGCACCGTCACGTCGATGCGCGGTCGGCCCAGCTCCGCCACCGGCACGATCTCGAAGCCCGTCACCCGGCGCGAGGCGTCGTCCCAGACGGGACGGCAGCCCAGCAGCGCCAGGATCTCGGCGATGTCGTCGCCCTGGGTGCGCATCGCGGACGTGCCCCACACCGTGAGGCCGACGGACTTCGGGTACGCGCCGGTGTCGCTCAGATACCGCTGGATCAGCGAGTCCGCGAGGGACTGACCGACCTCCCAACTCAGCCGGGACGGGATCGCCTTGGGATCGACGGAGTAGAAGTTCCGGCCGGTCGGCAGCACGTTGACCAGGCCGCGGGTCGGGGAGCCCGACGGGCCCGCCGGGACGTAACCGCCGTCCAGGGCCCGCAGGATGTGCCCGATCTCGTCCGTGGTCCGGGCGAGCCGCGGCACCACCTCGGCGCAGGCGAACTCCAGCACCGCGACGGCGTCGGGCAGTTCGGTGCCCAGCACCTCCCGCACCAGCCCCGCCACGGCCGTGCCGTCCCAGTCCCGGGACTCCATGCCCTGCGCGAACCGCCGGCACAACTGCTCCAGCAGGTCGATCGCGTCGGCCGCCGACCGCGCGGGGCCCTCCACCAGCTCCGTCAGCTCCACCGGCACCTTCACCGGGGCGCCCGGCTCGGCCAGCAACTCCTTCTCCACCAGCCCGAAGTGCTCGGCCAGCGAGGCCCGCAGACCCGGCAGCGCGTTCGCCCGACCGCCCCACACCTGCGAGGCGCGCAGCACCGCGAGGACGAGGTTGACGCGGGGCTCGCCCTCCGGGCCGCCGCCCAGGATGTGCAGGCCGTCGCGGATCTGCACGTCCTTGATCTCGCACAGATAGCCGTCGATGTGCATGACGAACTCGTCGAACGCGGCGTCGTCCGGCTGGTCGTCCACACGCAGGTCGTGGTGCAGCTCCGCCGCCTTGACCAGGGTCCAGATCTGCGCCCGCACCGCCGGTGCCTTCGTCGGGTCCAGGTCGCAGACGAGCGCGTACTCGTCGAGCAGTTGCTCCAGCTTGGCCAGGTCGCCGTAGGTGTCGGCGCGCGCCATCGGCGGCACCAGGTGGTCGACGACGGTGGCGTGCCCGCGCCGCTTGGCCTGGGTGCCCTCGCCGGGGTCGTTGACGATGAACGGGTAGATCAGCGGCAGGTCGCCCAGCACCGCGTCCGGCGCGCATCCGGCGCTCAGCCCGAGGCCCTTGCCCGGCAGCCACTCCATCGTGCCGTGCTTGCCCATGTGCACGATCGCGTCGGCGCCTAAGGTGTTGTCCAGCCAGCGGTAGGCCGCCATGTAGTGGTGCGAGGGCGGCATGTCCGGGTCGTGGTAGATCGCGATCGGGTTCTCGCCGAAACCGCGCGGCGGCTGGATCATCACGACGACGTTCCCGAACCGCAGCGACGCCAGCACGATGTCGTCCCCGTCGACGTACAGCGAACCCGGCGGTTCGCCCCACGCCTCCCGCATCCCGTCCCGCAGCCGCGGGTCCAGTTCCTCGAACCAGGCCCGGTAGTCGGCCAGCGGCACCCGTGCGGGCGCGGAGGCCAACTGGTCCTCGGTCAGCCACTCCACGTCGTGGCCGCCGGCCTCGATCAGCCGGTGGATCAACTCGTCGCCGCCGGACGGATATCCGCTCACCCCGTACCCCGCGTCCCGCAGCGCGTCCAGCACCCGCACCGCCGAGGCCGGGGTGTCGAGGCCGACCGCGTTGCCGACGCGGGAGTGCTTGGTCGGGTACGCCGTGAAGACCAGCGCGAGCTTCTTGTCGGCGTTCGGCTTGTGCCGCAGGGCCGCGTGCCGCACCGCGATCCCGGCGACCCGTCCGGCCCGCTCGGGGTCGGCGGCATAGACCGGCACGTCGTCGGGGCCCTGCTCCTTGAAGGAGAACGGCACCGTGACCAGCCGCCCGTCGAACTCCGGGATGGCGACCTGCATCGCCGCGTCCATGGGGGAGAGCGCGGCGTCGGAGGCCTCCCAGGCGGCCCGGGAGGAGGTCAGGCAGAGCCCTTGCAGCACCGGGACGTTCAGGTCGGCCAGCGCCCCGATGTCCCAGGCCTCCTCGTCGCCGCCCGCCGACGCCTGCGAGGCGTGTGTGCCGCCCGCCGCGAGGACGGTGGCGACCAGGGCGTCCGCGCGGCCCAGCAGCTGGTACAGCCCGGTGTCGGCGCCGCGCAGTGAACCGCAGTACACGGGCAGGGCGTTGGCGCCGTGCGCCTCGATCGCCTCGCACAGCGTGTCCACGAAGGCGGTGTTGCCGCTCAGTTGGTGGGCACGGTAGAAGAGCACGCCGACCGTCGGGCGGCCCCCGGTGAACGGGCGCTCGCCGTGGACGCCGTACTCCGGCATCTTGCGCGGCTCGTCGAAGCCCTCGCCGGTCAGCAGCACCGTGTCCGACAGGAAGCGGGCGAGCTGGGCGAGGTTGTCCGGGCCGCCCTCGACCAGGTAGCGCAGGGCCTCGGCCACCACCCCGGCCGGCACCGACGACTCGGCCATCAGCTCCGCGTCCGGCACGCTCTCGCCGCCCAGCAGCACGGTCGGGATCCCGGACGCCTTCAGCGCCGCGAGCCCGTCCTCCCAGGCGCGCCTGCCGCCGAGCAGGCGTACGACGGCCAGGTCCGCGCCGTCGACCAGCGCCGGCAGCTCCTCGGCGACATCGACCCGGGTCGGGTTGCCGATCCGGTAGGCGGCGTCCGACGCACGGGCCGCCAGCAGGTCCGTGTCGGCGGTCGACAACAACAACACTGTGCTCATGCGGGTGCTCCCGGTGGGATGAAGGGCAGTCCTTGCGGCGCGCCGGACTCGATGAGGCGCCACAGCGTGTCCGTGTCCGCGTGCTGTTCGATCAGGTCGCCGAGCCGGTCGAGCTGCTCCTCGCGCAGCGCGGCGAACGAGGTGTCGGGGGCCGGCACGAAGCGGCGGCCCGCGGCGGCGGCCACCTCGCGCAGGAACGCCCGCCGGAAGCCGTCCGACTCCAGCGAACCGTGCCAGTGCGTGCCCCAGGTCTGGCCGACCCGGCAGCCGTCCAGGAAGGGTGTTCCGCCGAGGACCTCGGCGACCCCGTGGTGGATCTCGTATCCCTCGACCTGCTCGCCGAGGGCCTCGCCCACCGGCCGGGTGAGGGTCTTCTCGCGGGCGAACCGCACCCGTACGGGCAGCAGTCCGAGCCCGTCGACGTGCCCGGCGCGCGACTCGACCTCGTCCTCGATGTGTTCGCCGAGGAGCTGGAAGCCGCCGCACAGGCCGAGTACGGGCCCGTGCCCGGCGGCCCTGCGGCCGAGCGCGTCCGCGAGCCCCCGCTCCCGCAGCCACTCCAGCGCCCGGACCGTCCCCCGGGTGCCGGGCACGACCACGAGGTCCGCGTCCGCCAGCTCCTCCGGCCGGTCCACGAACCGCACCACGACGCCCGGTTCGGCGGCCAGCGCGTCCACGTCCGTGAAGTTGGACATCAGCGGGACCGCGCAGACCGCGATCCGCAGCACGTCCTCGCCGACCGGCGGCGCGACCGCCGACTCCCGCACGGTCCCGCGCAGCGACACCCGCAGCCCGTCCTCCTCGTCGATGCCGAGCCCGTGCCGGAAGGGCAGCACGCCGTATGTGCGGCGCCCGGTGAGGTGTTGGAGCATGTCGAGGCCGGGTGCCAGGAGCGAGACATCGCCCCGGAACTTGTTGACGAGGAACCCGGCGACCAGTGCCTGGTCCTCGGGCGCGAGCAGCGCCACCGTGCCGAAGAAGGACGCGAAGACGCCTCCGCGGTCGATGTCGCCGACGACCAGGACGGGGAGCCCGGCGCCCCGGGCGATCCCCATGTTCACGATGTCGGTCCGGCGCAGGTTGATCTCGGCGGGGCTGCCCGCGCCCTCGCAGATCACCGCGTCGTGGGTGCCCCGCAGTTCGGCCAGGCAGTCGAGCACCGTGCCGAGCAGCCGCCGCCGGCGCCCGCCGTGGTAGCCGCGGGCGCTCATCTCCCCCACCGGCCTGCCGAGCAGCACGACCTGGCTGCTCTGCTCGCCGCCGGGCTTCAGCAGCACCGGGTTCATCAGCGCGGTCGGCTCCACACGGCACGCCTGCGCCTGCATGGCCTGCGCCCGCCCGATCTCGGCGCCCTCGCGGGTCACGAAGGAGTTGAGCGACATGTTCTGCGCCTTGAAGGGCGCGACCTTCACCCCCTGGCGCACCAGCCAGCGACAGATCCCGGCGGTGACGACACTCTTGCCGGCATCGGAGGTGGTACCGGCGACAAGAAGCCCACCGCTCACGACACACGCCCCTTCCGGGCAGCACCGGTGGCCCTGGCGGCGCCGTGGGCGAGGAGGCGGGTGCTCGCGCACACGAGCAGTGCCAGCCGGCTCACGCGTCGGGACAGTCGTACGGCGCGGTCGATGTCGCCGGAGGCGGCCGTGACGGCGCGCCCCGCCGCCGCGTTGAGGACCGGCCGGTGTTCGACGCGTCCGCCGTAGGAGAGCGTCCCGCCCAGCCGTACGCCGAGGGCGCCCGCGAACGAGGCCTCCACGGGCCCGGCGTTGGGACTCGGATGCCGCGAGGCGTCCGCGCGCCAGGCCCGTACGGCGCCGCGCGGACCGCCGCCGGCCACGACGGTCAGGACGGCGGTCAGACGGGCGCCCGGCCAGCCCGCGAGGTCGTCGAGCCGGGCCGCGGCCCAGCCGAACCGGCGGTACCGGGGCGACTTGTGGCCGACCATGGCGTCCAGCGTGTTCACGGCCCGGAAGCCGAGCAGCCCCGGCACCCCGCCGACGGCGCCCCACACCAGGGCGCCCACCACCGCGTCGGAGGTGTTCTCGGCGACCGACTCCACCACGGCGCGGGCGATCCCGTCGGCGTCCAGCGCCTGCGGGTCCCGCCCGCACAGGTGCGGCAGCCGCGCCCGTGCCGCCTCGATGTCCCCGGCCTCCAGGGCCCGGCCGACGGCGCGCGCCTCACGGGCGAGCGAGGTACCGCCGACGACGGCCCAGGTGGCCGCGCCGGTCAGCGCGACGGAGGCGACGGGGGAGCGGCGTACGGCGTGCGCGGCGGCCGAGCCCAGGGCGGCGGCGCCACCGGCGCACACGGCGGCGTACAGCGCGCCCCAGCCCCGGTGGTCCCGCCACAGCACCCGCTCCACGGCACCGGCGGCACGGCCGAACGCGGCGACCGGGTGCCCGCGGCGCGGATCGCCGAGGAGGAGGTCGCCGAGGAGGCCGGCGGCGGCGCCGTACGCGAAGACGCGTTCGGCACGCACGGGGCTCAGCCGGTCACACGGTCAGGGAAGCACCTGGCTTGGAACGTCGATCGGCAGCCGAGCATCGCGTTGTGTCCTCACTCAGGGTGTCCACGCCCTGGTTCGACGAGACCGGCGGCGAGAGTTCCTGGCTCCCGGGGATCTGCTCCCCGGTCACAGTGGCGGGACCGCGCCGGATTCGCACCGGCCTTCCTCTTCTGCCGCCGTAGATGGCCCCGGAAGTCCACCACGGCCCCCGAACACCCGTCAACCTGGCGTTGACCTGCGACGGGGGAGTGTGCGAAGGCCCACACACGCGTGGTGCGCGCCGGCACGGAAGAAGGCGGGGCGCGGAACGGTTGGAGTCCGTCCCGCGCCCCGCCCCGGGGTGCGTGGGGGTGTTCAGGCGACGATCAGATAGATCCCGTACGCCACCGCCGCCGCGCAGGCCGCGAAGCACGCGTACGCGCCGGTGACCGCGAGGCCCGCGGAGCCGCCCCGCGCGGCGGCCCGCTCCTGGTGGGAGAGGCCGACGATGCCGAGGGTGAACAGGCCCACCAGGGCCACGGTGACCACGAGGCTGACCCCGAAGACGGAGCCGATGGCTGCCCAGTCGATGCTCATGGAGGTTCGCTTCCTTCGTACCCGGTGCGCGGGCTCAGACGGTGGTGGCGGCCGACGGGGCCTTGGCGGCGGGGTCGGGTGTGGCGGCCGGGGCCGCGACGGTGGCCGTCAGGTCCTCGGTCACGCCCGCCGGGGGCGGGGACACGGCGGCCATCGCCGTGGTCACCACACCGGCCGGCTCGGGCTCGTCGGCGGCGACGTTGGTGTGGTCGACCACCTCGCGGCGGGACACTTTCCAGATGACGGCGGCGGCGGCGACCAGGAAGACCGCGACGAGCGCCGTGCCCCAGTCGCCCAGGCGGCAGACCCACTCGGCGAGCGCGGCGACCAGGGCCGCGGCCGGCAGCGTCAGACCCCAGGCGACGAACATCCGGGTGGCCGTGGACCAGCGCACCACGCCGCCCTTGCGGCCGAGGCCCGCGCCCATCACCGCGCCGGATACCGAGTGCGTGGTGGAGAGGGAGAAACCGAGGTGGGAGGAGGCCAGGATGACCGTCGCGGCGCTGGTCTGGGCCGCGAAGCCCTGCTGGGGCTGAAGGTCGGTCAGACCCTTGCCCATGGTGCGGATGATGCGCCAGCCGCCCAGGTAGGTGCCGAGGGCGATGGCCAGGCCCGCCGACAGGATGACCCACACGGGCGGGTCGGAGGCCGGGGCGAGCGCGCCGCCGGCGATGAGGGCGAGGGTGATGATGCCCATCGTCTTCTGCGCGTCGTTGGTGCCGTGGGCCAGCGAGACCAGACCGGCGGAGGCGATCTGTCCGGCGCGGTAGCCCTTCGCGGCGGCCCTGCCGTCGGCCTTGCGGCCCAGGGAGTACGTCAGGCGCGAGGCGAGCAGCGCCGCGACGCCCGCGACGACGGGGGCGGCGAGCGCCGGGAGGAGCACCTTGGTGACGAGCACGTCGCCGTGGACCGCGCCGATGCCCGCGGAGGCGACGGCGGCACCGATCAGACCGCCCATGAGGGCGTGCGAGGAGCTGGACGGGAGCCCGACCAGCCAGGTCATCAGGTTCCAGAGGATCGCGCCGACCAGGGCGGCGAAGATGACCTCGGGACGGATGCCGGTCTCGTCGACGAGACCCTTGGAGATCGTGTTGGCGACCTCCACCGAGAGGAAGGCGCCGACAAGGTTGAGGACGGCGGACATCGCCACCGCCACCTTGGGCTTGAGCGCACCGGTCGAAATGGTCGTTGCCATCGCGTTCGCGGTGTCGTGGAAACCGTTCGTGAAATCAAACGCGAGTGCGGTCACTACCACAATCGCGAGGATCAGCGAGAAGCTTTCCATTTACCCAGGCAATCGTTCGAGGTCATTGGCTGGACGAACGTAGGTAACCAGGGTGAACGGAAGATGAACTGGGCAGGGCGTCGTGGTGACCGGAACCGGCGTCCCGGCCTCCTTGTGGATTCCCTGTGCGTGCCCGGTCCGGTGCTCTCCGGAGACGTCCCTGGCAGGATCGCCGCGACGACGTTCGGACGAGGGACGCGAGGGGCGCGGCGGCGCCCGTGAGGAGGCGGTGACTGTGACGCGATCGCGGGACGCACGGGTGGGCGCGGACGAGGAACGGGCCTGGGAGGAACTGGTCGTGACGGCCCGGCGGACGGTGGCGGACGGGCTGGTGGTCGGCACCTCCGGCAATGTCTCGGTGCGCGTCGGCGACAGAATCCTGGTCACCCCGTCGGGCGTGCCCTACGACCGGCTGACCCCGCACGACGTGACCGGCGTCGACCTCGACGGCCGGCAGGTGCTCGGCACGCGGGCCCCCACCAGCGAACTGCCCATGCACCTCGCCGTGTACCGCGCCGACTCCGGCGCCCGCGCCGTCGTCCACACCCACGCCGTGCACGCGACGGCGGTCTCGCTGCTCGTCACCGAGCTGCCGCCGGTCCACTACATGACCGCCGCGCTCGGCGGCCCCGTCCGGGTCGCCCCGTACGCGGCCTACGGCACCGAGGAACTGGCCCGCGGCGCGCTCGACGCCCTCGCCGGCCGCACCGGCTGCCTCCTGCGCAACCACGGCACGATCACCTACGGCGCCTCCCTCGACCAGGCCTACGACCGCACCGCCCAACTGGAGTGGATGTGCCGCCTGTGGCTGACCGCCTCCTCGATCCCGGGCTACTCCCCGTCCCTCCTGACACAGACCCAGCTGGCCGAGGCGGCAGAACGGCTCCGGGGGTACGGCATGCCCTCCGACGAGACCGACGGGGTGTAGCGGCGACGGGCCGGCACACGGGGGGCGTTCCGGAGCCCCGGCCGGTGCGAGGGCCGGGGCCCGGTGCCGGTTGGACGCGGACCGCGCGACCACGGCGCCCGGGAGGCCGGCACCCGCGATCGGGGGCGCGTGCGGGGTGGGCCGGGGGAGCGGCGGTGGGCCGGCCCGCACGGGAGGTGTCCTGACGCGTCGTCGGTGCCGGGGGCCGAGGACCGGGACCGGGCACCGGTCACCGGCGTCGACCGTGCGGTGACGCCCCCCGGCGGTTCCCGAGGGCCGGTGGAACGTGTGCCGGGCCGGTCCGGGGGTACCGGCAGCGAGACCGCCCCACGGCTGCCGGACCCGCGGGCGCGCCCGGACAGGTGCCCCCGGCGGGGTGCCGTCACTCCCCGTCGCGCGCCCACTGGCCGCCCGAGGACTCCACCGGGAGACTGGCCCCATGCGCACAGTCACAGCAGCGGCCGCCGCCGTCACCGCAGCTCTGGCGGCCGGCGCGGTGAGCGTCGCCGCCGGCCGGATCGCCGGCGACGCCGCGCTCAAGGCGCCCCCCGGCCGGCCCCTGCCCACCGAACCCCGCCTCACCGTGCACGGCACCGCGGCCGGCCAGATCACCCTCACCCGGGACCTGGCCGCGCTGCGCCCCGGCCGGTACGGCCTCGCGGGCGACGGCTCGCACGCGGTCGTCGGCCCGGTCCTCACCGGCGCCCAGCACGGCGCCGACACCGTCGTACGCCGCCTCGAAGGCGTCACCCACGGCACCCTGGAGGCCGGCGACCGGGCGTGGTTCACCCCGAACCTGTACGTCGGGAACCCGGGCACCGCCCTCGACCTGGAGTACACCAACGTCACCGTTCCCGGCGAACTCGGCCCCCTGCCGGCCTGGTTCGTGCCCGGCGCCCGCTCGACCTGGATCGTCGCCGTGCACGGCCTGGCCGCCACCCGCGAACACGCCCTGAACCTGATGGCCCCCCTGCACGCCCGCAGCGTCCCGGTGCTCGCCCTCGCCCACCGCGGCGACGCCGGCGCGCCCCCCTCGCCCGACGGTCTGCACCACTTCGGCGAGACCGAGTGGCGCGACGTGGACGCGGCCGTCCGGTACGCCCTCGACCACGGCGCCCGCCAGGTCGTCCTGCTCGGCTGGTCCACCGGCGCCACCATGGCCCTGCGCACCGCCGCGCTCTCCGGCGTACGCGAGCGCATCGCGGGGCTCGTCCTCGACTCCCCGGTGCTCAGCTGGGAGACCACCCTGCGCGCCCTGGCCGCCGCCCGCCGCACACCGGGCGCGCTCCTGCCGCTCGCCGTCCGCGCCGCCCAGGGCCGCGCCGGACTGCACGCCGACCACGACGCCGGCACCGCGGGCCTGCACCGCCCGTCGGTCCCCACCCTGATCTTCCACGGCCCGGGTGACGTGGTCGCCCCGTGGGGGCCGAGCCGCCGGCTCGCCGACACCCACCCGCGGCTGGTCTCCCTCCACACCGTTCGGGACGCCCCGCACGGCGCCATGTGGAACGCCGACCCCGAGGACTACGAGGAGACCCTGCGGCGCTTCATGACCCCACTGGTGTGACCCCGTCGCACCGCCCCACCACCCGCCGCCCCGGTTCCGTTCGGCGCCGTGCCACCGGCCCGATCCGATGCCCGGACAGCACGCCGAGCCCTCGAGTTCGCCGTCCCCGACGGCCCTCGGGGCGTTCCGTTTGGGTTTTCGGACCGTCAACCGGAAGACTGCACCCGTGACGTCCCGTATCCCGCGCGACTCCAGGCTTCGACTCGTCCGCCCACGACCCCTGGCCGCTGCCCCCCAAACGATGAACCAGCGGCGTCCGCGCCGCGCCGCACCGCGCCCCCCGGAAGGCACACCGGCCCAGTCGGAGCTGGCCACCATGGCGCGCTCCGGTCTCGCCGGCGCGGCCCGCGTCGCCCGCTGGGCCGACACCGCCCTCGGCCCCGGCCGCGGCAGCGCGACCGCCGACGGCAAGGCCACCCTCTCCGACGCGACCGCCGACCAGGCGGCCCGGGAACTGGGCCTGACCACGGCCGAGGTCCGCGCCCACTGGGACATCGCCCGCCTCGCCGGACTGATCGAGGTGCACGGCGACACCGCCCGCCCCGGCTGGCGGCTGCGCGCCTGGAACCGCGACGACAGCGCCGTACTGCGCGGCTGGGTCGCCCTCTTCGACGCCTGGTCGCTCGCCCACCCCGAGCCGGCCGGGCAGGAGCCCGCGGCCGTCGCCGAGGTCGTCTCCGCGATGCCCCAGCTGCTCTCCTTTCTCCAGCTGTCCGCCGGACCCGTCCCGGTGGCCCAGCTCCTGGACCTGCTGGAGCAGCGCGTCACCGAACTGCGCACCGAGCGCTGCGAGGTGCCCTACGGCCCCCGGCTGGAGCCCGGCACCCCGGGAGCCCAGCCCGCCCCGGACCTCGCCGCCGACACCCCGCTCGCCCCCCTCCTCGACTGGGCCCTGCACGCCCTCGCCGCCGTCGGCGCGCTCACCTGCGGAGACGGTCACGCCACGCTCACCCCGCTCGGCAACTGGGCGGTCTGGGTCAAGCTGGAGCAGATCTGCGTCGCCGCGCAGAGCCCCGCCGGCAACATCGAGCAGTCCGCCGAGGGCATGCTCCGCGGCTGCGGCGGGCTGCGCCCGAACGCGGCCCGCGCCGAGTACCGCGCCTGGCTCGCCGCCCGACCCGTCGGCAGCGCCGTCGCCGAACTGCTCGGCGCCGCCCGCGGCGAGGACGCCCTGCTGCGCGGCCTCGCCTTCGAGGCGCTGCGCGTCGTCGGCGCACCCGCCGAGCCCGATGTGCGCGCCGTCCTCGACGAGCCGACGCTGCGGCCGTACGCCCTGCTGTGGCTGGCCGAGCACGACGGGACCGACCCCGAGGACGCGCACGAGGTCCTCACCCGCCGCGAGTCGACCTGGCTGTGGGTCGACACCGCGGCCGCCGTCGCCGACCACGGCGAGGCCCCGCTGCTCGTCCGGCACCTGGAGTCCGCCGTGCAGCCCACCGTCCCGGCCCTGCTGGACGAGGTCCGGGCGGTGGGACACCCCCGTACCGTGCAGGTCCTGGTCGCCCTCGCCGCCGCGCACCCCGACCCCGCGCTGGCCAAGGCCGTACGCAGGGCGGCCTTCCAGGTGCACACGGGAGGCAGCTGACCGGGGCCGCCCGCGGTGCCGGCGGGGGAGCCCGGAGCGGGGGCCGCGGGCACCGGAGCGGGAAAAGCGGTTGCACGGCCCCGTTAGACTGGCCCCCATGGCCATTCTCCTCGCGCATTAAACGTCGGGAACGTCCGCCAGCCCCCTTCCCGTCAACCACCCGCCCAGGAGTCTGACCGTGATCTCCGCCTCCGGCATCGAGCTGCGCGCCGGCGCCCGTGTCCTCGTCGAAAGCGCCACCTTCCGCATCGCCAAGGGCGACCGCATCGGACTGGTCGGCCGCAACGGCGCGGGCAAGACCACCCTCACCAAGGTTCTCGCCGGCGAGGGCCAGCCCGCCGCCGGCGAGGTCACCCGCTCCGGCGAGGTCGGCTACCTCCCGCAGGACCCGCGCACCGGCGACCTCGACGTGCTCGCCCGCGACCGCATCCTCTCCGCCCGCGGCCTCGACACCCTGATCCGCAAGATGCGCGAGAACGAACAGCGCATCGCGGGCGGCCAGGGCGCCACCCGCGAGAAGGCGCTGCGGCAGTACGAGCGCCAGGAGACGGAGTTCCTCACCAAGGGCGGATACGCCGCCGAGGCCGAGGCCGCCACCATCGCCGCCGCGCTCAACCTGCCCGACCGGGTGCTCGGCCAGCCCCTGCACACGCTCTCCGGCGGTCAGCGCCGCCGTATCGAGCTGGCCCGGATCCTGTTCTCGGACGCGGACACCCTGCTGCTCGACGAGCCGACCAACCACCTCGACGCCGACTCGATCGGCTGGCTGCGCGACTATCTGAAGACCTACCGCGGCGGCTTCGTCGTGATCTCCCACGATGTCGTACTGGTCGAGACGGTCGTCAACAAGGTGTTCCACCTGGACGCCAACCGCTCCCGGATCGATGTCTACAACATGGGCTGGAAGCTCTACCAGCAGCAGCACGAGGCCGACGAGAGGCGCCGCAGGCGCGAGCGGCAGAACGCCGAGAAGAAGGCCTCCGCGCTGCATTCGCAGGCCGACAAGATGCGCGCCAAGGCCACCAAGACCGTCGCCGCGCAGAACATGGCCCGCCGCGCGGACAAGCTGCTGGCCGGTCTCGAGGCCGAGCGGAAGTCCGACAAGGTCGCCAAGCTCCGCTTCCCCGAGCCGGCGCCCTGCGGCAAGACCCCGCTGACCGCCGAGGGCCTGTCCAAGTCGTACGGCTCCCTGGAGATCTTCACCGACGTGGACCTGGCCATCGACAAGGGCTCCCGGGTCGTCATCCTCGGACTCAACGGCGCGGGCAAGACCACCCTGCTGCGGCTTCTCGGCGGCGTCGAGAAGCCCGACACCGGCCAGGTCGTCGAGGGCCACGGTCTCAAGCTCGGCTACTACGCGCAGGAGCACGAGACCCTCGACCCCGAGCGCACCGTCCTGGAGAACATGCGCTCGGCCAACCCCGACCTCGACCTCGTCGAGGTCCGCAAGACGCTGGGCTCGTTCCTGTTCTCCGGCGACAACGTCGACAAGCCGGCCGGCGTGCTGTCCGGCGGCGAGAAGACCCGCCTCGCGCTGGCCACCCTCGTGGTGTCCTCGGCGAACGTGCTGCTCCTCGACGAGCCCACCAACAACCTCGACCCGGCCAGCCGCCAGGAGATCCTCGGCGCGCTGCGCACCTACAAGGGCGCCGTCGTCCTGGTCACCCACGACGAGGGAGCCGTCCACGCGCTCCAGCCGGAACGGATCATTCTGCTTCCGGACGGCGTCGAGGACCTGTGGGGTGCCGACTACGAGGACCTCGTCTCCCTCGCCTGATCGAATGGATGATCCACTGGCTATGGATCATTCGGCCGATCCGTGATCCACCATCTGTGTGAGATCTCCTCATCAAGAGGTGTGTCCTACACCGATTTCACGGCCGGACCCCGATGTGCCGGGGGTCCGGCCGTGCCGCCTTTCTGACCTGGAACTTCGCGGAAAAACCCGTTCGGGTGTACGGGCGCCATTCTCTGGAATTCCATATTCCGCATGTGGGGACTGGCTCCTGTCGTCACAACCTTGTCTCATCGACCTTGCCGAATGGGTGGCCAGGAGGGCCTGGAGGGGTGATCATGAGGAGACCAGAGCGCACTTCCCATGAGGAGGCACGGGTGGCCGAGACTCTGAAGAAGGGCAGCCGGGTGACCGGCGCCGCGCGCGACAAGCTCGCGGCAGACCTGAAGAAGAAGTACGACGCCGGTGCGAGCATCCGGGCGTTGGCCGAGGAAACCGGCCGCTCGTATGGCTTTGTGCACCGCATGCTCAGCGAGTCGGGCGTCACGCTCCGAGGGCGCGGCGGGGCTACCCGGGGCAAGAAGGCCGCATCGGCCTGAATCCCGGGTGGCCCCCTCGACTCCGAAGAGAAGTCCGAACGAGAAGGTGGCCACCCGGTCGGTCGTCCGACCGCCCGGGTGGTTACTGTGCAGTCACTTAGCTCTGCCGGTGTACGGCGGGGACGACGACCGCACCTCTCGGAGGCTCCTCATGGCTTCGCCCGCCCACGACCCCGTTCCCGCCCTCGACAAGGACGGCGTGCGGCTCACCGTCGACGACGCGATCGCCACGGTGACGCTGACCAACCCGGCCAAGCGCAACGCGCAGAGCCCCGCTCTGTGGCGGGCGCTCACCGAGGCCGGTCGGCTGCTGCCGGGCTCCGTCCGCGTCGTGGTGCTGCGGGCCGAGGGCAAGTCCTTCTCCGCCGGGCTCGACCGGCAGGCGTTCACGCCCGAGGGCTTCGACGGCGAACCGTCCTTCACCGACCTCGCACGGGGCGGTGACGCCGAGCTGGACGCGGCCATCGCGGAGTACCAGGAGGCGTTCACCTGGTGGCGGCGCAGCGACATCCTGTCGGTCGCCGCCGTGCAGGGGCACGCCATCGGGGCGGGCTTCCAGCTGGCCCTCGCCTGCGACCTGCGGGTCGTCGCCGACGACGTGCAGTTCGCCATGCGCGAGACCGGCCTGGGCCTCGTGCCCGACCTGACCGGCACACACCCCCTGGTCTCCCTGGTCGGATACGCCCGCGCGCTGGAGATCTGCGCGACCGGCCGCTTCGTCCTGGCCGATGAGGCCGTGAACAGCGGGCTGGCCAACCTCGCCGTCCCCGCCGACCAGCTCGACGGCGCCGTACACGACCTGGCGTCGGCGGTGCTGGCCGCTCCGCGGGACGCGGTCGTCGAGACCAAGGCGCTGCTCCAGGGCGCCCAGAGCCGCGACTACGAGTCCCAGCGCACCGCCGAACGCGCCGCCCAGGCCCGCCGCCTGCGCGACCTGTCAGGCCTCGGCGACTGACCCGACCCGACCTCGGCCTCCCACCGGCACCGCCACCGCCACCGTGGCCGAGGGCCGGGGCGACGGTCTCCGGGTCGGTCGCCGTCGCCGGCCCGCCGGGGCCTCAGTCGAGCGCCGTTACCAGTACCGCCACCGACGGGTGGTCCGGGAGGGCCTCCGTCACCGCTTTCCGGACCTGCCGGGCCACCTCCGCGGCGTTGCGGCGGGCGTCCACCGCCAGTTCCACCCGGACGTGCCGGCGCGGCAGGGCCTCTTGCCGGGCCGGCGGCTCGGTCACCTGGACCGGGCGGCCCAGTACGCCCGTCAGACGGGCCACCCCGTCCACCGCCGACGCGGCCTCGGCCGCCCGGCCCTCGTCCCCGCCCTCCTGCTCGACGGCGGCGGGACGCCGCGGCTCGCGCTCGGGAGCAGGCTCGGGCGAGGCGGACGGGTCCAGCAGGGCCGTCGCCCGCAGGTCCACCTCGGTCACCGTCAGGCCGATGCCCCGCGCCGCCGCCGTCAGCGCGGCACGCAGGCGGGCGGCCGTCACCGGCAGCGGCTCGGCGGTCGCCGAGAGGCCGACGACCGCAGCGAAGTCGGCCGTCACCCGCAGCGGTCCCGGCGGCAGTGCGCTCGGCGGCGGCGGTACGACCGGCTCCCGCGTGTCCTGCGGGTCGGCGGTCCCGATCCGCAGGCCTCCCGGGCGTACCCCCGCCACATCCCGGGCCGCGGCCAGCAGCACCTCCCGCGCCGCGCGTTCGGCGATCCACGCGCCGTCCCGCGGACCGCCCAGCGGCAGCAGCCTGCCGAGCCCCAACTGCTCCCGCACCGTCCGGGTCCACCGGTCCGCCGTCGTCATGGCTCCACCCTGCCGCATCATCCACGGCGCGCAATCGCGCAACCGTGCTTACGGTGGTCGAAGAAGGACGGACCGGAAGGGACTGCGGCGATGAGTGAACTGACGGAGAAGGAAACATCCGAGACCGGCGCACAGCGGGGCCAGGGTGTCCGGCGCGGCGGGGGAGCCCCCGGCGACCGCGGGCGCACCGCCATCGCCGACGGCGTCGTGGAGAAGATCACCGGAATGGCCGCACGCGACGTGGTCGGTGTGCACGCCATGGGCAGCGGAATGTCACGCACCTTCGGCGCGATGCGCGACCGGGTGCCCGGCGGCGGCGGTGCCAAGTCCGGCGTGACACGCGGGGTGAAGGCCGAGGTCGGCGAGCAGCAGACCGCGCTCGACCTGGAGATCGTCGTCGAGTACGGCGTGGCCATCGCGGACGTCGCCCGGGACGTGCGGGAGAACGTCGTGGCGGCGGTGGAGCGCATGACCGGCCTGGAGGTCGTCGAGGTCAACATCTCGGTCAGCGACGTGAAGCTGCCCGACGAGGAGGACGAGGAGCCGGAGCCCCGGATCAAGTGACACGGAAGCGGACTGAGGAGAGCGCACCATGAGTATGGCCGTGGTCGGCATGATCGCCGGCATGGCACTGGGATTCGCCGGATACTTCGGCGGATTCGGAGCCTTCCTGCTGGTGGCT
Organism: Streptomyces sp. SL06; assembly: GCF_058244745.1. Classification (NCBI taxonomy): domain Bacteria; kingdom Bacillati; phylum Actinomycetota; class Actinomycetes; order Kitasatosporales; family Streptomycetaceae; genus Streptomyces; species Streptomyces sp. SL06. Next base: position 5,641,290 of record NZ_JBSYOT010000002.1, read on the forward strand.
GCCCTGGGCGCCGTCGGGTTCGTCGTCGGCCGCCTTCTGGAGGGGGACATGGAACTCGGTGACTTCTTCCGCACCCGCAACGACCGGCGGGGGTGACCGGCGTGAGCGGTGGGGCCGGTGAGCTGCTCGAACCCCCGACCGCCGTGGCGCCCGGTGACCGCGGTGCCACGCGGATCGCGGACCGGGTCGTCGCCAAGGTCGCCGCGCAGGCAGCGCGCGAGGCGGTCGGCCCGCTCCACCCGGACGCCGAACGCCCGCACGCCACCGTCGTCGTCCGGCACGACACCGCCCGCGTCCGGGTCCACCTCGAACTCGGCTACCCGTGCGACATCGACGCCCGCTGCGGGCGGGTGCGTCACCAGGTCGCCCAGCGGGTACGGGCGTTGGTGGGCATGTCGGTGCCGGAGGTGGCCGTCCAGGTGGAGCGGCTGCACCTGGCGGCGGAGTACGGCGCGAAACAGGGGAGGACGCGATGAGCGAGCCCCGGGGCACCGAGGGCAGCACACAGCGCCTGCCCGTCATGGAGCCCGCCGAGGAGCAGGAGACCGCAGGCACCGGACCGCCGCCCGAGCCGGGTGACGCGAGCGCGTCGGCCGGCCGCTTCTGGTCCGCGCGCCGCGTCCCCGGGGGCATCGTCGCCCTGCTGCTCCTGCTCCTCGCGGGCGTCTTCCTCTACGACATCGTCGCGGTGCGCGCCGGCCGGACCGGCCTGGGATGGCGCCGTGAACTGGCCCGGCAGCTCGCCCACCGGCCCCTCGACGACACATGGGTGCTGGCCGGCGCGGCGGTCGCCGCCGCCCTCGGGCTCTGGCTGCTCCTGCTGGCCCTCACCCCCGGCCTGCGCAAGCTGCTGCCCATGCGGCGCACGCACCCTGACGTACGCGCCGGGCTGCGCAGGGACGCCGCCGCCACGGTGCTGCGCGACCGGGCCACGGAGGTCACCGGAGTGCAGTCGGTGCGGGTGCGGATGCGCCGACGCCGGGCGCGCGTACGGGCGCTGTCGCACTTCCGGGAACTGGACGACGTACGGACCGAGCTGGACGGCGTGCTCGACGACGCGGTGCGCGGGCTGGGCCTTGCCCGGCCCACCTCCGTGTCCGTGCGGGTGGCGCGGCCCGGACGAAAGGGATGACAGCGGTGCTCAGGACCGTCGACCGTGTACTGCTCGCCCTCGTGGGCCTGGTCCTGCTCGCCGTCGGCGGCTCCGTGCTGGCCGTCGGCCTCGGCGCCGGCGCCCCCTCCTGGTGGCTCCACCAGGGTCCGCACGACGTGCTGCTCAGCAACGCCGAGCGGACCCGGTGGCGGGACGCCGACTGGTGGTGGCCGGTGGTCATCGCCGCGCTGGCCGTCCTGCTGCTGCTCGCCCTGTGGTGGCTGGTCGCGGTGGTGCGCCGCCGCCGGCCGGCCGAGATCCTCGTCGACACCGGGGACGGCGACGGCGCGGTGCTGCGCGGCCGGGCCCTGGAGACGGTCCTCGCCCAGGAGGCGGAGGGGCTGGACGGGGTGGAGCGGGCCAAGGTCCGCCTCGCCGGCCGCCGCGCCGCCCCGGCGACCCGCGTCCGGCTCTTCCTGGCCCCCCACGTGGACCCGGGCACCGCCCTGCACGACCTCACCACCCGCGCCCTGACCCACGCCCGCGACTCGGCGAACCTCACGAGCCTCCCGGCGGAGGTCCACCTCCACGCCGTCAGACACCGTGCCGAACGGGTGAGCTGACCGCCGGGCAGGCACCCGTGGCCGGCGACCGTCTAGAAGCCGTGCCGTGCCCCGCCGTCCACCGACAGCATCACGCCCGTGATGTACGAGGCCGCGGGGGAGAGCAGGAACGCCGCCGCGCGGCCGAACTCCTCCGGGGCGCCGTAGCGGCGCAGCGGGATGCGGGACTCGGCGGCGGCCCTGGTCGCCGCCGGGTCGGCGGACGCGCCGTCCAGCTCGCGCACGCGGTCGGTGTCGACGCGGCCCGGCAGCAGGCCGACGACGCGGATGCCGCGCGGGCCCAGTTCGTCGGCGAGGGACTTGGCGAAGCCGGCCAGCCCCGGCCGCAGGCCGTTGGAGATGGTCAGGCCGGCGATCGGCTCGTACACCGAGCCCGACAGCACGAAGCCGACGACCCCGCCCTTCGCCAGCTCGGCCGCCGCCGTCCGGGCCAGCCGCACCGCACCGAGGAACACCGACTCGAACGCCGACTGCCACTGCTCGTCCGTGTTGTCGGCGGCGAACCCGGCCGGCGGCCCGCCCACACTGATCAGTACGCCGTCGAAGCGGCCGAAGCGCTCACGGGCGGTCGCGACCAGCCGCCCGGCGGCCTTGGGGTCGGCGTTGTCGGCTGCCACCCCGACGGCGTCCGGGCCCAGCGCCGCCGCGGCCTCGGCGGCGCTCTTCTCGTCCCGGCCCGTGGCGACCACCTTCGCCCCGTCGGCGACCAACTCGCGCGCGGCGGCGTTGCCCAGCCCCCGGGTGGCCCCCGTGACGACGTACACCCGGTCCCTCAGTCCAAGATCCATGGTCCCATCCTGCCCCCTGGCCCCCGGACAGGGCGAGGGCGGTGTTCACCGGGCCGACTGCACCGCCGCGGGTTGCGCCTGCGCCGGTTCCACGTCCCCGGCGGCCTCCCGGTCCCGCTTCTCGCGGCGGACCAGGAACCACCAGCCGACCGGTACGGCGGCGGAGAACAGCCACCACTGGATGGCGTACGCGAAGTTGAGCGCGGCGTCCTCGTCGCCCGGCCCGCCGATCGGCTTCGGGGTGTTGTTCTCCGGCTCCGGCTTCGTCAGGACGGCGTATCCGCCGAGCACCGGGGCGTCGAGGCGCGCGGCCTGCTGCTCGCTGTTGATGAGCATGATCTGCCGGTCCGGCAGGCCCTTGAGGTCCTTGATGCCGCTCGCGGCGGTCGTCTCGTCGGGCATCAGCCGCCCGGTGACGGTGACCTCGCCCCGGGGCGGCGCGGGGACCTTCGGGAACTCCGTCTGGCTCGGGCCGTCCGCGGGGATCCAGCCCCGGTTGACCAGCAGGACCTTGCCGTCGTCCAGGACGAAGGGGGTCAGCACGTGGTAGCCGATGTTGTCGTCGGAGTCGGTACGGCGGCGGACGACGACCTCGCGGTCGGTGTCGAAGCGGCCCTTCGCGGTCACCGTGCGGTACCGCTCACGCGTGGTGATCTCCTTGCCGGGGGCCGTCAGCGACTCCACCGGCACCGGCTCGGCCCTCAGCGCCCGCGCGACCAGATCGTTGCGGGCGGTGCGCTCCTCGTAGCGGTGCAGCTGCCAGAAACCCAGCCGGATCATCGTGGGGATGAGCAGCACGGCGACCAGCGTGAGGATCACCCACTGGCGGGACAGGAGGAAGCGGTACACCCCATGACCGTACAACCGGGGCATGGGGTGCGATGCGGCGGGTACGGCCTTGCCTCGCCGTCGGCCCGGGGCCGGCCTCGCGCTTTCACGAGGTGGGGTGTCCTGCGCGGAAGGAAGCACTCTCCGGGTGAGGAAGCGTATCGGCGCGTACCCGCGTGTCCGCGTCGAGGGTCACCCCGCCCCAACGGCCTCGTCGGATCAGCAGCGGGAAGCCCGCTTCTTGCAGCCACTGCAGATCTCGCAGGACGGTACGGACCGACGCACCGACTTGCGCCGCCAGATCAGCGGTCGTCGTGGCGAGGAAGGCCAGGTAGTTGTGGGGGACTACTTGTCCCTGGATCGTTTGTGCCTTCATCCCGCGCGGGGCGTCGCCGATCGTTGGTGGTGGCGGGTTTCCGTCGGCGGGCCGTGTGAGGCGGTCCGGGCACCGGCGCAGTGAGGGATACGTGATGAGCCAGAACACCATTGCTTTGATCACGGGCGGGAACCGGGGCCTGGGCCGGGCCGCGGCACTCAAGCCGTCCAGGAAGCGCTGGGCACCGTGCGGGACCGCGACACCTTCGACTTCCTGGTCAACAACGCCGGCGCCGCCGCCCCGTCCCCGGTCGCCACCGACTTCGGCGGCGGGCTGCGTGACAACGAGGAGATCCGCGCCCACCTGTCCCGGCAGGCCGCGCTCGGCCGGGTCGGCGAACCGGACGGCATCGGCGGCGTCATTGCCGCGCTGCTGTCTCCGGGAACGGCCTGGATCACCGCCCAGCGCATCGAAGCCTCCGGCGGCGCCCTGCTGCAGGGGACGGCAGCACCGCCGGGCCCGCCTCCCGAGTGGCGTGCCCGGCATGTGCCGGCACCGGTGAACAAGCGATCGCCTGCGCCTTCCGCACCTGCATTTCCGGGCCGTACGGCGGCCCTCGTATCAAGGAGACGAACCATCATGGCGAAGGCCGAATACACCGTTCCCGACCTGACCGGAAAGCTGGCCGTGGTCACCGGAGGAAGCGACGGCATCGGCCTGGGCCTGGCCGGGCGCCTTGCCGCCGCCGGGGCAGAGGTCGTCCTGCCCGTCCGTAACCCGGCCAAGGGCAACAAGGCCGCCGAGCAGGTAAGGGCCACGCACCCCGGCGCGCACATCTCCACCCGCACCCTGGACCTGTCTTCGCTGGATTCGGTCGAGGCCCTCGCCGACGGCCTGAACACCGAGGGCCGACCCATCCACCTGCTGGTCAACAACGCCGGGATCATGGAGCCACCCGGCCGGCAGGAGACCAAGGACGGCTTCGAGCTGCAGTTCGGCGTGAACCATCTCGCGCACTTCGCTCTGGTCGCCCGCCTGCTGCCGCTGCTGCGCAAGGGCGGTGCCCGCATCACCTCGCAGGTGAGTGTGTCGGCGAACATGGGCGGTATCAACTGGGACGACCCTCAGTGGCAGAACACGTACAAGGGCGGCCGCGCCTACAGCCAGTCCAAGATCGCCCAGCTGCTGTTCGCGATGGAACTCGACCGCCGCAGCACCGCGCACGGCTGGGGAATCACCAGCAACGCCTGCCACCCCGGGGTCACCCCCACCAACCTGCTGGCCGCCCAGCCGGGCATGGGCCGGCACAAGGACACCACCTCAGTGAGGATGATCCGCCGCTTCGCCCGCGCCGGCATCCTCGTCCAGCGCCCCGAGGCCGGACCGCTGCCCGCCCTGTACGCCGCGACCAGCCCCGATGCCCGGGGCGGCGCCCTCTACGGCCCCAAGGGACTGCTGCACCTCAGCGGTTCCCCCGCCGAACAGCCCCTGTACAAGAATGGCCGCAGCCAGGCGGACGCGACGCGGATCTGGGAACTGTCCCAGGAACTGACCGGCGTACGTTTCCCGTCCGCATGAGGCGCCGGGGGCCGGGGGCGGGTGCCCGCGCCGGCCTCCGAAGACAGCGCCGCCTCACGAAGGGAGCCACTCATGGACCGCGCCCAACTCGCCGACTTCCTGCGCACCCGGCGTGAGGCCCTGCAGCCCGAGGACGTCGGCGTGCCGCGCGGCAGCCGACGCCGCACCCAGGGCCTGCGCCGCGAGGAGGTCGCCGCCCTGTGCGGCATGTCCGCCGACTACTACGCCCGCATCGAGCAGCAGCGCGGCCCACTGCCCTCCGGAACGATGCTCGCCGCGCTCGCCCGCGGCCTGCACCTGTCCCTGGACGAACGCGACCACCTCTTCCGGATGGCCGGGCACAACACCCCCAGCCGCAGCCCGCGCACCGACCACGTCACACCCGGCATGATGCGCATCCTGGACCGTCTCCAGGACACCCCCGCGCAGGTCATCACGTCCCTGGCCGAAACGCTGGTACAGACCCGCTTGGCCGTGGCCCTGGTCGGCAACGAGACCGAGTACACCGGATTGGACCGCAGCCTGGTCCACCGCTGGTTCACCGATCCCCGCGCACGGCGGATCTACCCCGAGCCCGACCACGCCACCCACAGCCGGATCTTCACCTCCGGGCTGCGCGCGGCCTACTCACGCCAGGGTGCCCACTCCCGTGCCGGCCAGATCGTGCACGCCCTGCTGGAACAGAGCACCGAGTTCGGCGCCCTGTGGAGCAGCCACGAAATTGGCGTCGGCCACGAAGGCGGTGCCAAACGCATCCAACACCCCGACCTGGGCACCCTTGAACTCCACTGCCAGGTCCTCTTCGACGCCGACCAGGCCCAGGCCCTCCTCGTCTACACCGCCACCCCCGGCACCGAAAGCCACGAGAAACTGAAACTGCTGCCTGTGCTCGGCGACCGGGAACCCCATCGGTAATCCGCACGGCGCACCACGCCGGGGCAGCGGCACCCCGGACCGAGCGACGTGGGCGACCGGAGGTCTTCGCCATGATCAAGGCCCATGACAGTCAACAACGCTCATGATCAATACACGTGGACGAACTGAACCGGGCCGTCGACGACCTGCACGCCGACGGCGGCGGCGTGCACTCGGCACTCGCTCAAGACCTGGTCTCCGACCGGCGAGCACGCGCATGGTCGAGGACTGGGCCGAGCACGGGCCGCTCGCGCCGTCGGCGTTTCGCAAGTCCGCGTAGCGAGGCGGCGATACCCGCGTGTTTCTGCCGGAGCGGCGCCGGCTGTTCCACTTGATCATGAAGGCGGAGCTGCGCCTCTCATGGGGTGAGGACGATGCGGCCGTCGGTTGCGTGGTTCTCGATCCGTTCGTGCGCGGTCGCCGCGTCAGCCAAGGGAAGGACTTCGGTCTCGGTGTCGGCCAGTCCGCTCGCGAGCGCTTTCAGCGCGGCGTCAGCGGCGGGTTGGACGGCCTCGGGGTGGGCCGGCACGTAGCCGCCGGCGTTGAACCCGGCGACGGTGATGTTGCCCTGCCATACACGGTTGCCGTCGATGCGGTGGTCCCAGTCGCCGCTGGCATTCCCGACCAGCAGGAGACGGCCTGACGCCGCGAGCAGGTCCAGGCTCTGGGTACGGACGCGCCCGCCGACGGGGTCGACGATGACGTCGAACTTCTCACCGCCGAGCACCTCGGGCAGTTGGGCGGAGTCGACGATGGTGTCGTAGGGCAGCCTGCTGGCGGCCGCCGGGCCCGTCCTCTCGGAACGGACCGTGCCGACGACCCGGGATGCGCCGAGTTGTCGGGCGATGCCGGGGAAACCAGCGGCCAACCCGCCCAGTGCGCCGTGGATGAGGACGCTTTCCCCCGCAGACATGCCGATGGCGCGGGTGAGCGCGATGTGGGCCATGATCGCGTTGGGGACGACGGCGACGGCAAGGGCGGGGGCGATGTCGTAGTCCTGCGTCGACACGACCCGCGCCTGGTCGCTGACGTACACCGACGCGTATCCGCCTGTCGCGTTGGCGGACAGTGACACCACCTTCTCACCGACGGTGAAGCCGGTGACGCCCTCGCCGAGTGTGCGCACGGTGCCGGCCACCTCAAGACCGGGAACGTACGGCGGCTGCGGCAGCCCAGGACCGTCCTTGAACAGGCCCTGCCGGATGTGGACGTCGATGAGTCCGACGGCGGCGTGGGTGACGTCGATCGCGATCTGACCGGGCCCAGGGGTTGGGTCCGGCAGGTCGGTGATGGTGAGCACGCCCGGGGCGCCGAACTGGCCGGCCTGTACAGCCTTCACGGTGGTTCCCTTCCACATTTAACGCACGTCGCGATGCGTTATCTCGACCGTACCACCATGCTGCCGTTAGCGCATCTCGGCGTGCGTTATGCTTCCGGCATGCACCAGAGGGCTCGGTCGGCGGAAGACAAGACACGCCGCTCGGAAGATCTGCTGAAGGCGGCGGAAGCGCTCGCGCTCGAACTCGGGGGCGTCCGGTACGTCACCCTGACGGCGGTCACCGAGCGCGCCGGCCTACACCGCACCGGCGTACGGCGCTACTACGCCGGCAAGGAGGAACTGCTCCTCGAACTGGCCGAACGGGGATGGGGACAGTGGCGGGACGCGATCAAGGGCGAGGTCGCCGAACGCACCGGGCTCGGGACCGCCCAGGCGGCGGCGGTCGTCAGCAAGACCTTGGTCGCACTACCGGTCTTCTGTGACCTGTTGACCCACGTTGCGCTGAAGCTCGAAGGCGATGTCGACATCGAACGGGCCCGCCGGTACAAGACCAATGCCTTCGCCGCACACGACGAGATCGCCACCGCGCTGGATCGCGCGAGCAGCATGACACTCGAACAGATCAGCAATCTGCTGGCCGTGGCGATCACGCTGGCCTCCGGCTTCTGGCAGGTGGCCCATCCGACTCCCACCCTCGCGGCGCTGTACGAACAGGAGCCGCAATGGGGTCACGTCGCGCTCGACTTCGCCCCGCGACTCAACCGCGCGCTCAAGGCGTTCGCCATCGGGTTCACTGAGACGATCGTTCCGGACGACGCGACCCAGGTGTATTGACCCGGAGGGTTGTTGACGCGGGTGATGGGTGGCCGGCCTGCGAGCGCGGTGTGGCTGCGGTGGTGGTTGTAGGTGTGGAGGAACTCTGCCAGCGCCGCGGTCCGCTGCTCGTTGCTGGTGCGGCGCCGTCGGCGGGCCCACTCGTCGAGCAGGGTGCGGGCAGGGCCGGCCGAGCGCGGTTCCGAGCATCCGGCTCTCCAGCGACTACTGCGTGAACATTGCGTTTGGCTTCCCGGTATGGATGCGCTCGTGACAGACGCCGCAGACCACGAGGGCCTTGCGTCGACGCCTGGCCATGAGATTCATCCAATCGGGGGCGGGCTGAACCGGCCTTGTTCGGGCTGGTGGCATCCGATCCCACGGTGTCGCGGCTGGTGGACACCCTGGCCGGAGCCGGTCCCCGCGCGCTGACCGCGATCCGCCGGACCAGGCGCGAACGGGCAGGTGATCGTGGACATCGACGGGGTACTGTCCGGGGAACCGGTGGCCGGGATGCTGCCGACTCTGGCCCAAATGCCCAAAAAGTACCGGCGGGGCCGCTCGACCCTGATCCGCACCGACTCGGCCGGCGGCACCCACGAGTTCTTGAACCGGCGCCCAACTGCGGTTCACCGACGCCGACGGCATGCGCCTGACCTGCTTCGCGACCAACACCACCGGCAGCCCGAGCCGAGGATCGCATCCGTAATGCCCGCGACACCGGCCTGCGCAACCTCCCCCTGCACCACACCGCGGGCAACCAGCTCTGGCTGGAGATCGTCCAGCTCGCCCTGGGCCTCCTGGCCTGGATGCCGATGCTCGCCCCGACCGGCCAAGCCCGTCACTGGCCCTGGACACACGTGATCACCAGCGCCCACACCCGGCTGCAAGCCCTACTGGACTGGCACCCCGAACCCCGGCAGGCAAAAAGCCCCCGCCGACGTGGCGAATTCCAGGGGTCGTTGCAACACAGTGATCAACTGGCTGTGGCCAGGAGCCTAGCGAGACGCTCGGCTGGGGTTTCCCAGCCGAGCGTTTTGCGTGGCCGGCTGTTCAGTTCGGCGGCGACGGCCGCGAGGTCCTGGGCGGTGTGTGCGGCCAGATCGGTGCCCTTGGGGAAGTACTGCCGCAGCAGCCCGTTCGTGTTCTCGTTGGAGCCGCGCTGCCAGGGACTGGCCGGATCGCAGAAGAAGACCGGGATGCCCGTGGCGACGCTGAAGGACCGGTGCGCGGTCATCTCGGAGCCCTGATCCCAGGTCAGGGACCGCCAGAGGTGGCGCGGGAGGGACTCGATGCTCGCTGCGAGCGCGTTGCGGGTGGCCATGGAGCTGTGACCGGTGGGCAGGTGGACGAGCATCAGGTAGCGGGTGGAGCGTTCGACCAGGGTGCCGATCGCCGACTTGCCGTTCTTGCCGATGATCAGGTCGCCCTCCCAGTGGCCCGGGACGGCTCGGTCGGCCGCCTCGGCGGGCCGCTGGCTGATCATGACCATGTTCTTGATGGGGCCCGGCTGGCGCTTGTAGGCGTGGCGGTGCGGGCGGCGCATGGCGCGGCCGGTCCGTAGCGAGCGGGTCAGTTCCCGGCGGAGCTCTCCGCGGCCTTGGACGTAGAGCGCCTGGTAGATCGTCTCGTGGGTCACGTGCGTCTCCGGCCGGTCGGGGAAGCGTGCCCGCAGAGCGTGGCAGATCTGCTCGGGGCTCCAGCGCATCGCCAGATGTTCCTGGATGAAGTCGCGCAGTTCGGGGTTCTGGCCGATCTTGCCCACCTTGGGCCGGGGGCGGCGACATTCGGCCCGGCGGTGGGCGTGGAAGGGCTGGTAGGTGAAGCCGCCCTTGGGCATGGGCCGCCGGTTGCGGCGTATCTCGCGGCTGATGGTGGAGGGGCTGCGGCCCAGCTCGGCGGCGATCTGCCGGACGGACGCCTTCTCGCGCAGCCGGTCGGCGATGTGGATGCGGTCGCGCTCCTGGAGATACCGCGACGGCGCGGGAGGCAGTTCCTCCGAGCCCGCTGCCTGGACCTGCCCCGGGACCGGGTAGATCGGAGGAACTGCCTTCCGGCCGCCTGGCGGTGAGTGCCAGCCGTTGCGCCACCGCTTGCCGGTGCGCAGGTTGATACCAACTATCCGGGCGGCTTCCCGCGTGCTGTACCCCTGCTCCATGAGCTGGAAGTATGCGGCCCGCTCGCGGGTCATCCTTCGCCCGCCTCCGGGCCTCCGGTTCTCCCGGATCTCGAAGTCCATTGCATCCCCTGAGCTGGGGTGTTGCAACGACCACTAGAACTCAAGCGTTCAACGAGGGCTCATGCAAGATCGAGGCTAGACCTGGTCGACGACCCCCACCCTTCCCTCCGCGCGGGCGCAGTGGGCGCCGCAGTACCAGTGGCCCTCGACCTCGACGCCCTGGCCGATGATCTGCACCCGGCAGTGCTCGCAGATGGGCGCCATCCGGTGGATCGCGCAGGAGAAGCAGTCGAAGACGTGCACCGCTCCCTGGGCGTGGACCTCGAAGGTCATTCCGTAGTTGTTGCCGCAGACTTCACATGTCGCCATGCGCCACAGGGTGGGCCGTCGCCGCGGCGCGGGCGAGCGGGCGCCGGGCGAGTCCGCCCGGAATCACCCGTCCGTACGGCTCGCCCCGCGGCGGACCGGCGGCTCAGCCGTCCGCGGGCTCGACATCCGCGAGCAGTTGCCCGAAGGCCGCCTCGTCCACCACCGGCGTGCCGAACTGGCGGGCCTTGACCACCTTCGACGTGCCCGAGTCCGGGTCGTTGGTGACCAGCAGGCTGGTCAGCCGGGACAGGCTGGTGGCGACATGCAGACCGGCCTCGGTCGCGCGGTCCTCCAAGAGGTCCCGCTCGACGGAGGTGTCACCCGAGAACGCGACCCGCATGCCCTGCTTGAGCCGTTTGCCCTCTTCGTACCGTCCCGGGTTGGGATGCGGGCATGCGGGCCTTTTGCGGGACGGGCGCCAACTGCCGGGCCGGTAGCCGCCGTGGCCCGCCTGCTGCCCGATCCTGGGCGTGGACCGGTCCGACCACTCGGTCAGCGGCCTGCACTCGTGCAGCGGCAGCCGCAGACCCCCCGCCGCCGCGGCGAGCAGACTCGGCCGGAACGCCTCCGCCAGCACGCGCGCGTCGTCCAGCGCGTGGTGCGCACGCCGCTGCACGACCCCGAAGTGCGCGGCCAGCGACTCCAGCTTGTGGTTGGGCAGCGGAAGCTCCAGCGCCTTGGAGAGCGCGATGGTGCACAGCCGTTGGCGCACCGGCGCCTCGCGCGTCGCGCGCGCGTACTCGCGGGCGATCATCTGCCAGTCGAAGACCGCGTTGTGCGCCACGAGGACTCGCCCGTCGAGCCGGGCCGCGAACTCCTCGGCAACGTCCGGGAAGAGCGGCGCGTCCCGGAGCACGTCGCTCGTCAGACCGTGTATCCAGACCGGACCCGGGTCCCGTTGCGGATTGACCAGCGTGTACCAGTGGTCCTCGACCTCACCGCGCGCGTCCAGCCGGTAGACGGCCGCGGAGATGATGCGGTCGTCGCGGGCCAGGCCGGTGGTCTCCACGTCGACGACCGCGTATCCCTGCGGATAGGCGGTCGGCCACGCCGTGGCGGACGGCGCTGCGGTCATGCGGTCTTCGAGCATGGTCAAAGAGGATACGGGCCCGGACCGACACTCGGGTCCCGCAGGGGGCCTCGGCCCCCAAGTTCCCCGCGCCGGCGGAGCGTTGCGGCACCCCGCGCGGGCCTCACCACCGGATCGGCACCGGAAGGGCCGTCAGGAGGCCCGACACCGCCACGACCACGCCGAGGGCGACGACCTCCGCGCGCGCGGGGGAGCAGGCCGTCAGCGGGTCCGCCGCGCGGCTCAGCCGGATCCTGGCCCACAGGGCGAGCACGGCCACGGCGGCCACCAGGATCACCTTGGCGAGCAGGACCCGCCCGTACGCCGTCTCCGTCAGCTGCTCCGCGATCGTGCCCGGCGGCATCCGGCGCAGCGAACTGCACACCCCGGTCGCCGTGAGGGCGGCGAGCAGAACGGCCGCCACGCGCGCGTAGAGCCCCAGCAGGGCCGGTCCCGCCGGCGCGTCCCGCCACCGCCGCAGCACCCGCAGCGCGTACAGCAGGCCGCCCACCCACAGCGAGGCGCAGGTCAGATGGACGAGGGTCAGACCGGAGCCGATCAGCGGGCTGTGCTCGGTGGTGGGATGCGCGCGCAGCGCCTCCGCGACCACCACCGCGGCCAGCGGCCAGACCTGGAGGGCGGGCCGGCGTGAGGTGGCACACAGTCCGGCCGCGAGGAATCCGTTGACCTCCAGGAGCGCGAGCTTTCCGTCACGGGACTCGTAGAGGCCGCCGATGTCGATGTCGGCGACACCGGCCGGCACCAGGTTGCCCGTGGCCACGACCGACGCCAGTCCCAGCGCGGCGAGGAATCCCGCGGCGTTCGCGTACGGCGACCAGCCGCGGGGCCGGTCGGCGGGCGCGCCGGGCAGCGACCGGGCCAGCCGGTCCACGAGGAGTTCGCCGGCCGGTACGCTCAGCGCGGCGAAGAGCACCGTGCGCAGCAGGGCGATGCCGCCGGTGCCGGGTGCCTCGGCCTCCCCGGTGCCGTGCAGGGCGGGGGACGGGCCGAGGACGGGTATCAGCGCGCCGAGCGTCACCAGCGCGAGTACGGCCACGGTCCGGCCGGTGCCGGGGGGTGCCGTGTGCCGTCGGGCGGCGGCGGTCCGGGACGGGGGTGGTGTCGGGGTCACCCCAGGATCTTCACCAAGTCCCCCGGATTCGGGCAAGTTCCGCGGCGGATCGGGCCGCGGGCCGCGGGCCGGACAGCAGGAGGCGGGCCGGGCGGCGGCCCGGCCCGCCTCACGCGCGGGTGGTCATCGGCGGAGCACCGGTTACCGGGTCACCGCGTCCAGCGCGTCGGCCGTGCCCCAGCCGTAGAAGCTGTTGAGGTTCTTCGAGCCCTTGCAGACCGCGTCGACCTTGCCGTCACCGTCGATGTCGTACGGCTTGGTGCACGGCGTGGCGTCGGCCTCGGCGTACAGCAGGGCCTTGACCAGCGCCGGGGAGGCGTGCGGGTGGGTCGACTTGATCAGCGCGGCGACACCCGCGACGTGCGGCGACGCCATCGACGTACCGGCCATGTAGCCCCACTGACCGCCGGGCAGCGTGCCCAGGATCAGTCCGCTGGTGGCGGGCGGCGCCGGGGTCTGGTAGGCCGTCGAGTCGCCGCCGGGCGCGGCGATGTCGATGACGCCCAGGCCGTGGTTGGAGAAGGACGACTTGATGCCCTTGGCACCGGTGGCCGCGACCGTCACGACACCCGGGAGCTGGGTCGGGATGTCGAGGCACTTCGACGGGTCGATCACCCGGTCGCCGGGCGTGGTGTCGTTGGGGGAGGACGGGTCGTTGATCTCGTGCGAGGCGAGGTCGTAGTTCTCGTTGCCGGCCGCGGCGACGTTGACCGCGCCCTTCTTCTCGGCGTACCGCGTGGCCCGGGAGACGGCGTCCACGAGCGCCTTCTGGTCCGGGTCGTCCTTGCAGTTGAAGTACCAGGGGTCGGTGTAATAGCTGTTGTTGGTCACGTCGACGCCGTGCTCAGCCGCCCACACGAAGCCGCAGACCACGGCCTCGGCGTAGAAGAAGCCGTCGGGGTTGCCGACCTTGATGCCGGCCACCTTCACACCGGGCGCCACGCCGGTCATGCCCACGCCGTTCTTGGCGGCGGCTATCTCCCCGGCCACGTGGGTGCCGTGCGGGCTCTCCGCCGCGCTCGGCCGCCAGGCGCCGTCGGTGGTGTCCGGCTTGCCCGCGACGCAGTTGACGGAGGCGTTCCGGTCGAAGTTCGGGGCGAGGTCGGGGTGGGTGTCGTCGACGCCGGTGTCGAGGACGGCGACCGTGACCTTGCTGCTGCCGAGCGACTTCTTGTGCGCCTTGTCGGCCTTGATGGCCGGCAGGTCCCACTGGAGGGACTCCAGCGGGTCCTGGTCGTCGGCGCTCGCGGCGGCCTGGGCGGCGGCGAGTTCCTGGCCGCTGAGCACCTTCGGCGCCCCGGTGTCGGTCGTGGCGGCCGAGGGCAGCGGAGCGGTGCGGGTGGCACCGGCCGACTGCACACCGCGGACCTTGCGGACCGTCTTGGCGAAGTCGGGGTCGGCCGAGTGGACGACGACCACGCCGATGCTGTCGTACGACGTCACGACCGTGCCGCCGGCCTTGGCTATCGCCTGCCGCACGGTCGCCGAAGGGCCGTGCCCGGGGGAGACGTTGACGACGTAGCTGAGCGAGGTCGCGTCCGCCGCGGCCGAGGGGGCGGCCTCCGCCGCGGCGGCCGGGGTGCCCGGCAGGAACGCCAGCGACGTGGCCACGGCCAGGCCGACCGGGATCGCGAGGGCACGGCGGTGACGCGGGTGAGGAACTGTCATGTGCGGTGTCTCCAGTTCGTTCGTGAAACCGGTGCGTTGAGGAATACGTTGCGGGGGCCGCCGGGGAAAGCGCGTGCGGGGGAGGTCACTTCACCGCGCGCAGCGCGTTGACGATGCCGGAGCCGTAGAAGCCGTTGACCCGCTTGCCGCCCTCGCAGACGGCGTCCTGGGTGCCGTCGCCGTCCTGGTCGTAGTAGGCGGGGCAGCCGGGGTTGTCCGCCTGGGCCTTCAGCAGCGCCTGCAGCGTCGCCGGAGAGGCGTGCCGGTGCTCCGACTTGAGCAGCGCGGCGACGCCCGCGACGTGCGGCGCGGCCATCGAGGTGCCTTGCAGATAGCCGTACGTGTTGCCGGGCAGGGTCGACAGGATGCGGCCGTTCCTCGACGGCGTGTCCGGGATCTGGTAGAGCCCGTCACCGCCCGGCGCGGCGACGTCGACGACCCCCCGGCCGTACGAGGAGTAGTACGACTTGTCCTTGTCCACGCCCGTCGCGCTGACCGTGACGACGCCCGGCAGTTGGGTCGGGATGTCGTAGCACTCGTGCGGGTCGACGGTCCGCGGCACCGGAGTGGTGTCGTTGGGGCTGGAGTTGTCGGTGATCGCGTGCGAGGCCAGGTCGTGGTTGGAGTTGCCGGCGGAGGCGACGTGCAGGGTGCCCTTGCGCTGGGCGTACAGCTGGGCCCGGTCGACCGCGTCGACGATCGCGCGCTGGTCGGGGTCGTCCACGCAGTTGTACAGCCAGGGGTCCACGTAGTAGCTGTTGTTGGTGATGTCGACGCCGTGGTCGGCGGCGAACACGAAGGCGCACACGACGTTCTCGGGATAGAAAAGGCCGTTGTCCGGGTCGCTCACCTTGATGCTCGACACCTTGACGCCCGGAGCGACACCGGCGACACCGATGCCGTTGCGGGCGGCGGCTATCTCACCGGCCACATGGGTGCCGTGGTAGTCGCCGGCGGTGTACGGCCGCCAGGCGCCCTCGCTGGTGTCCGCCGTGCCGCCCACGCAGTTGGCGGACTGGGCGGCGGAGAAGTTCGGGGCGAGGTCGGGGTGGGTGTCGTCCACGCCGGTGTCGATCACGGCGACGGTGACCCGGGAGCTGCCCGGGTTGATCCGCGCGGCCCGGTCGGCGCCTATCGCGCGCAGGTCCCACTGGTCGGCCTCCAGCGGCTCGGCGGCGCCCGCGGCCTTCGACGCCTTCGCGATCCGCGCGGCCCGATCGGCGGAGAGGACCTCCGCGGCGCCCTCGTCCGTCGTCCCGGCGGCGGTCAGCGGCGCGGTGCGGGTCGCGCCCGCCGACTGCACACCGGGCGCCTTCCGTATCCGTGCGGCGAAGCCGGGGTCGGCCGAGTGGACGACGAGCACGCCTATTCGCTCGTAGGTGGCGACCACGTCACCGCCGGCCCTGGCGGTCGCGCGCTTCACCGACGCGACGGTGCGCGGGTCCGTCCGGGTGTTGACGACGTACGCCAGAGCGGGCGCGTCGTCGGCCCGCGCGGCCTGGGCGGCGGTCTCGGCCCGCGGGGCGGCCGAGGCGGCACCCGGCAGAAAGCCGAGCGACACGGTGAGCGACAGCGCGAGGGGTACGGCGAGGGCGAGCCTGCGTCTGGAACGCGGGGTACGCAGATGATTCATGGGGTCTCCACATCATCCGGAAACGAAACCGGCCCGAGACACAGGTGGCGCTCGGTCAGGTACATGACTTGATGGTGCAGGGTGAAGCTATCCCTCGAAGCCGCTGGCCAGCAATGACCCACCGAGGGTGACTTCGGAAAGTGCCACGGGTGTTGAACCGGTGCCCGCGGGGCGCCGTGTCGTTGGACAGGGAACCCGAACACGATCAGTTCCCTGTGAGAACACCGAGGTCCAAGCCGTCATGTCCGTCGTACGAGGAGACTCCGTGGCCACCGACGCACCGCCCCCCTCGAAAGAGGAACGCCCACTTCCCTCCGCCGAGGAGTTCTCCGAAGTGCAGCAGAGCGCTGAGTTCGCCGAACTGCGCCGCTCCTTCCGCTCCTTCGCGTTCCCGCTGACGATCGCCTTCGTGGCCTGGTACCTGCTGTACGTGCTGCTGTCGAACTACGCCGGCGGCTTCATGGGCACCAAGCTGTTCGGCAACATCAATGTCGCCCTCGTCTTCGGCCTCGCCCAGTTCGTCACCACATTCCTCATCGCCTGGTGGTACTCGCGGCACGCCGCCGCGCAGCTCGACCCCAAGGCCGAGGCCATCAAGTCCCGGATGGAGGGCGGCGCATGAGCCCCGCACAGACCGTTCTCGCCGCCGACCTCGCCGCCAACGAGGCCAGCGAGCACCGCCCGCTCATCATCACGCTCTTCGCGGTCTTCGTCGTCGCGACGCTCGTCATCACCGTCTGGGCGGGCCGCCAGACCAAGGACGCCGCCGACTTCTACGCGGGCGGACGCCAGTTCAGCGCCTTCCAGAACGGACTCGCCGTCTCCGGCGACTACATGTCGGCCGCCTCCTTCCTCGGCATCGCCGGCGCCATCGCCCTCTTCGGCTACGACGGCTTCCTCTACTCCATCGGCTTCCTGGTCGCCTGGCTGGTCGCCCTGCTCCTGGTGGCCGAACCGCTCAGGAACTCCGGCCGCTACACGATGGGCGACGTGCTGGCGTACCGCATGCGCCAGCGCCCCGTGCGCACCGCCGCAGGCACCTCGACGATCGTCGTCTCGATCTTCTACCTGCTGGCCCAGATGGCGGGCGCGGGCGTCCTCGTCTCGCTGCTGCTGGGCATCACCTCCGACGCCGGCAAGGTCCTCATCGTCGCCCTCGTCGGCGTCCTGATGATCGTCTACGTGACCATCGGCGGCATGAAGGGCACCACCTGGGTCCAGATGGTCAAGGCCGTACTGCTGATCAGCGGCACCGTCCTGATCACCTTCCTGGTCCTGCTGAAGTTCAACTTCAACATCTCCGACCTGCTCGGCAAGGCCGCCGAGAACAGCGGCCAGGGCGCCGCCTTCCTGGAGCCCGGCCTCCAGTACGGCGCCACCGGCACCACCAAGCTGGACTTCATCTCCCTGGGCATCGCCCTGGTGCTCGGCACCGCCGGTCTGCCGCACATCCTGATCCGCTTCTACACGGTGCCCAACGCCAAGGCCGCCCGCAAGTCCGTGAACTGGGCGATCGGCATCATCGGCGCCTTCTACCTGATGACCATCGCGCTCGGCTTCGGCGCCGCGGCGCTCATCGGCCAGGACGAGATCAGGGCGTCCAATCCGTCCGGCAACACGGCAGCGCCCCTGCTCGCCCTGCACATCGGCGGCGTCGACTCGGCCTGGGGCGCCATCCTGTTGGCCACGATCTCGGCGGTGGCCTTCGCGACCATCCTCGCCGTGGTCGCGGGCCTCACCCTCGCCTCGTCCTCGTCCTTCGCGCACGACATCTACGCCAACGTCATCCGCAAGGGGAAGGCGACCGGCAAGGAGGAGGTCCGCGCGGCCCGCTGGGCGACCGTCTTCATCGGCATCGTCTCCATCGCCCTCGGCGCCCTCGCCCGCGACCTGAACGTGGCCGGTCTGGTCGCCCTCGCCTTCGCGGTCGCCGCGTCCGCCAACCTGCCGACCATCCTCTACAGCCTGTTCTGGAAGCGGTTCACCACTCAGGGCGCCCTGTGGTCGATCTACGGCGGTCTGGTGGTCGCCGTCGGCCTGGTGCTGTTCTCGCCCGTCGTCTCCGGCGACCCCACGGCGATGTTCCCCGACGTGGACTTCGCCTGGTTCCCGCTGAAGAACCCGGGCATCATCTCCATCCCGTTCGGCTTCCTCATGGGCTGGCTCGGCACGGTCCTGTCCAAGGAGGAGCCCGACAAGGCCAAGTACGCGGAGCTGGAGGTCCGGTCCCTGACCGGCACCGGCGCCCACTGATCCCGCCCCGCGCACGGCCCCGTCGTAGATCCCTACGACGGGGCCGTGCCGCACGTCGTAGGGATCGGGCCGCGCTCGATGTCGGACCGGTCACGTAGGCTCGCAGGAGTCGGGGGAGAGACGTGCTCCGCCGATCCGGGCCGAGGGAAGCCGAGGGAAGGAGGCCCACGTGCTCGTCGACACCTACGGCCGGGTGGCCACCGACCTCAGAGTCTCGCTCACCGACCGCTGCAATCTGCGCTGCACCTACTGCATGCCCGAAGAGGGCCTCCAGTGGCTGGCCAAGCCCGACCTGCTCACGGACGACGAGATCGTCCGCCTCATCGATGTCGCGGTCACCTCCCTCGGCATCGAGGAGGTCCGCTTCACCGGCGGGGAACCACTGCTGCGCCCCGGTCTGCCCGGCATCGTCGAGCGCGTCGCCGCCCTCGCCCCGCGCCCCCGGATGTCCCTGACCACCAACGGCATCGGTCTGCGGCGCACGGCGAGCGCGCTGAAGGCCGCGGGCCTCGACCGGGTCAACGTCTCGCTGGACACCCTGCGTCCGGGCGTCTTCAAGATCCTCACCCGCCGAGACCGCCACAAGGATGTCCTGGAGGGCCTGGCGGCCGCCCGCGAGGCCGGCCTGACCCCGGTCAAGGTCAACGCCGTCCTGATGCCGGGACTCAATGACGACGAGGCCCCCGACCTGCTCGCCTGGGCCGTCGAGCACGGCTACGAACTGCGTTTCATCGAGCAGATGCCCCTGGACGCCCAGCACGGCTGGAAGCGCGAGGGCATGGTCACCGCCGGTGACATCCTGGCCTCCCTGCGCACCCGCTTCGAGCTGACCGCCGAGGGCTCCGAGGAGCGCGGCTCGGCTCCCGCGGAGCGCTGGGTCGTGGACGGCGGCCCGCACCGCGTCGGCGTCATCGCCTCCGTCACCCGCCCGTTCTGCTCGGCCTGCGACCGCACCCGCCTGACCGCCGACGGCCAGGTGCGCACCTGCCTGTTCGCCCGCGAGGAGACCGACCTGCGCGCCGCCCTGCGCTCCGCGGCGCCCGACGAGGAGATCGCCCGCATCTGGCGGCTGGCCATGTGGGGCAAGAAGGCGGGCGCGGGCCTCGACGACCCGTCGTTCGTCCAGCCGGACCGCCCGATGTCGGCGATCGGCGGCTAGCCGCCCTCGGGGGATTCCCACTCCGACAGCCGGACCACGTCCTTCAGGAAGCCCCGCACCCCGAGGAACTGCGACAGATGCTCCCGGTGCTCCTCGCACGCGATCCACGTCTTGCGGCGCTCCGGCGTGTGGACCTTCGGGTTGTTCCACGCCAGCACCCACACGGCGGCGGTGCGGCAGGCCTTGGCGGAGCAGATCGGGGAGGGCTCCGGGGCGGTCTCGTCACTCACAGGTTCGTCTCACAGGTCCAGACAAAGGCGACGCCGGGCAGCCACGGGGGGAGCTGCCCGGCGTCGGTCCGTCGCTCCGACGGGGGATGCGGAGCGCGTACGAAGTATGTCACGGGTCGCCCATCGCCCGGCACCGGAACAACATGATTCATCTGAGCAGTTCTTCGGCCTGGCGCGGAATCGACGCCCGCTCCGACCGCCCCGCGATCACGGCCGGCCGTGCGACCCACCGGCCGCGTCCGGCGCCGGATCAGGCCCGGTGCCTTCCGGGACGGAGGATGCGGAAGCGTCGTCGGCACGCGGTGACACCAGCATCGGCCGCATCGGCACCGTCACGAACGTCGACGGCAACGATGGCGCGTTCTCGCGCCCGGCGTTCGCGATCACCACCGCGACGTACGGCAGGACCACGCCGAGGATCAGGGCCACGATCGCGACATGCCGCTCCACGTTCCACAGACAGGCCGCGAGGATCACCGCGACCGTGCGGACCGACATCGAGATGATGTAACGGCGCTGCCGTCCGCGTACGTCGTCCTGAAGTCCCGTACGGGCTCCGGTGATCCGGAACACCTCGGCACCGGCGCTCTGCTTCCGCATCTGGTTCCACCATCCGCCCGCATCGGACCCTCCCCGCCCCGCTCCCGTCCGCGGCCGCTCGGGGACCGCGGTCCCGGACAACTGCCCACGGTACGCCGCACCCGCGCCGCCCACGAGACCGGGGCACCCGGCGTGCGGGCACCCGGGCGCGGTGCCCCGTTCGGCCGCACCCGGCGTGCGCCGTGCGCGGTACGGCCCAAGACTTGCGGCAATGCTCGCGTAGAGCCGTACGAGGAGGCAGTCATGGGCTGGTTGTGGGCGATCATCGTCGGATTCGTCCTCGGAATGATCGCCAAGGCGATCATTCCCGGGAAGCAGCACAGCCCTCTGTGGCTGACCACGATCTTCGGCATGCTCGGCGCGATCGTCGGCAACGCGGTCGCACGGGCGGCCGGTGTCGAGTCGACGTCCGGCATCGACTGGTGGCGCCACCTGTTCCAGCTGGTCGCCGCGGTCATCATCGTCGGCGTCGGTGACGCGGTCTACATGGCGGTGCGGGGCAACCGGAAGATGCGCGAACGGGCCTGACGGGCACCGCACCCACCGTACGACGAGGGGCGGTCTCCGGCACGGCACCGGAAACCGCCCCTCGCCCGCGCGCTCAGGCGCCGGTGACCTCCACCGCGGCCAGGTTCTTCTTGCCGCGGCGCAGCACCAGCCAGCGCCCGTGCAGCAGATCCTCCTTCGCGGGGACCGCGTCCTCGCCGGCGACCTTGGTGTTGTTCACATAGGCGCCGCCCTCCTTCACCGTGCGGCGCGCGGCGGACTTGCTGGCCACCAGGCCGACCTCGGCGAACAGGTCGACGACCGGAGCCAGTTCGGCGACCTCGACGCGCGGCAGCTCGGCGAGGGCCGCCGCCAGTGTCCGGTCGTCCAGCTCCGCCAGCTCGCCCTGGCCGAAGAGCGCCCTGGACGCGGCGATCACGGCGGCCGTCTGGTCGGCGCCGTGCACCAGCGTGGTCAGCTCCTCGGCCAGCGCGCGCTGCGCCGCCCGGACCTGCGGCCGCTCCCGCGTCTGCTCCTCCAGCTCCTCCAGCTCCGCACGGGAGCGGAAGGACAGGATGCGCAGGTACGTCGAGATGTCCCGGTCATCCACATTCAGCCAGAACTGGTAGAAGGCGTACGGCGTCGTCATCTCCGGGTCGAGCCAGACGGCGCCGCCCTCGGTCTTGCCGAACTTGGTGCCGTCCGCCTTCGTCATCAGCGGCGTCGCGTAGGCGTGCACATCGGCGTCCGGCTCCAGCCGGTGCAGCAGGTCGAGGCCGGCCGTGAGATTGCCCCACTGGTCGCTGCCGCCCTGCTGCATCGTGCAGCCGTACCTCCGGTAGAGCTGGAGGAAGTCCATCGCCTGGAGCAGCTGGTAGCTGAACTCCGTGTAGCTGATGCCCTCGGAGGACTCCAGGCGCCGGGCGACGGAGTCCTTGGTCAGCATCTTGTTGACGCGGAAGTGCTTGCCGATGTCCCGCAGGAACTCGATCGCCGAGAGGCCGGCGGTCCAGTCGAGGTTGTTGACCAGCACCGCGGCGTTCTCGCCCGCGAAGGACAGGAACGGCTCGATCTGGCCGCGCAGCCGCTCGACCCAGCCGGCGACGGTCTCCGGGGAGTTCAGCGTGCGCTCCGCGGTCGGGCGCGGGTCGCCGATCTGGCCCGTGGCCCCGCCGACCAGCGCCAGCGGCCGGTGCCCGGCCTGCTGGAGCCGGCGCACGGTGAGCACCTGCACCAGGTGCCCCACGTGCAGGGAGGGCGCGGTCGGGTCGAAACCGCAATAGAAGGTGACGGGACCGTCCGCGAGCGCCTTGCGCAAAGCGTCCTCGTCGGTGGACTGGGCGAACAGCCCGCGCCACTTCAGCTCGTCGACGATGTCCGTCACGGTTCTCTTGTCTCCTACGTGCTCATGCCTGCTGGTGATCCTCGGGCAGCCGGGTGACGGCCGACTACGAGGTTATACGCCCTGACTGACAGAACTCATGTTGAAGTCGGGGACCCGCAGCGCCGGCATCGCGGCCCTGGTGAACCAGTCCCCCCACTCCCTGGGCAGCGTCTTCTCGGTGCGGCCAGCCTCCGTGGCCCGGCCCAGCACACTCACCGGCGACTCGTTGAACCGGAAGTTGTTCACCTCGCCGACGACCTCGCCCCGCTCGACGAGATAGACGCCGTCCCGGGTCAGCCCGGTCAGCAGCAGCGTCGCCGGGTCGACCTCGCGGATGTACCAGAGGCAGGTCAGCAGGAGCCCGCGCTCCGTGCCGGCCACCATCTCCGCCAAGGAGCGGTCCGTGCCGCCGTCCAGGATCAGGTTCCCGACCGCCGGGGCCACCGGCAGCCCGGTCAGCCCGGCACTGTGCCGGGTGGTCGTCAGCCGGTTCAGCTCACCCGCGCGGATCCAGTCGGTCGCCGCCACCGGCAGCCCGTTGTCGAACACCGACTGGTCGCCGCCCGAGGAGTGCGCGACCACGAAGGGCGCGCACTCAAGGCCCGGCTCGTGCGGATCGCCGCGCAGGGTCAGCGGCAGCTCGCCGAGCCGCTCGCCGACCCGCGTGCCGCCGCCCGGCCGGGAGAACACCGTGCGCCCCTCGACCGCGTCCCGGCCCGAGGCCGACCAGAACTGGTAGATCAGCAGGTCGGCCACCGCGGTCGGCGGCAGCAGCGTCTCGTACCGCCCGGCGGGCAGCTCCACCCGCCGCTCGGCCCAGCCGAGGCGTACGGCCAGTTCGGCGTCGAGCGCGGTCGGGTCGACGTCCTTGAAGTCCCGCGTGGAGCGCCCCGCCCACGCCGACCGGGTGCGGTCGGGCGACTTGGCGTTCAGCTCCAGCGTCCCGTTGGGCTGGTCGTGCCGCAGCCTGAGCCCGGTGGACGTCCCCAGGTACGTCGACGTCATCTCGTGGTTGGCGAAGCCGTACAGCTCCCGGCCGCCGGCACGCGCGCGTGCGAACGCCTCCCCGAGGGCCGGCGCGAAGTCGGCGAACACGGCCGACGAGGTCTCGGCGGGCGCGTCGGTGAAGTCGGGCGAGGCCGGCCCGCCCGTGACCAGCGGCTGCGCGTCCTCGGCCGGTCCGGCGCCGTGTGCCGCGGCCTCGGCGGCGCGCACCAGGGGCGCCAGCTCGTCCACGGTCACCGCCGAGCGCGACACCACCCCGGACGCCGTGCCCCGCCGCCCGTCGACGGTGGCGACGACGGTGAGCGTGCGCCCGCGCGTGACGCCGTTGGTGGTGAGGGCGTTGCCCGCCCAGCGCAGGTTGGCGGTGGACTCCTCGTCGGCGATGACGACACAGCCGTCCGCCCGGGACAGCTCCAGCGCCCGCTCGACGATCTCGTGCGGCTTGTTCGTACCGGCGCTCATCGGCCCGCCTCCTGGGTGGTGTTGAGGATGTTGACTCCCTTGAAGAGGGCGGACGGGCAGCCGTGCGAGACGGCCGCGACCTGTCCCGGCTGGGCCTTGCCGCAGTTGAAGGCGCCGCCCAGGACATATGTCTGCGGGCCGCCGACGGCCGCCATGGACCCCCAGAAGTCGGTGGTCGTCGCCTGGTAGGCCACGTCCCGCAACTGCCCCGCGAGCCGCCCGTTCTCGATCCGGAAGAACCGCTGCCCGGTGAACTGGAAGTTGTACCGCTGCATGTCGATGGACCAGGACCGGTCACCGACGACGTAGATCCCCCGGTCCACACCCCCGATCAGGTCCTCAGTGGACAGCCCGCCGGGATCCGGCCGCAGCGACACGTTGGCCATGCGCTGCACGGGCACATGGGCGGGGGAGTCGGCGTAGGCGCACCCGTTGGACCGCTCGAACCCGGTGAGCCTCGCGATCCGCCGGTCGAGCTGGTAGCCCACCAGCGTGCCGCCCCTCACCAGGTCCCAGGACTGGCTCTCGACGCCCTCGTCGTCGTACCCGATGGTCGCCAGGCCGTGCTCGGCGGTGCGGTCGCCGGTGACGTTCATCAGCTCCGAGCCGTAGCGCAGCCTGCCCAGTTGGTCGAAGGTGGCGAAGGAGGTGCCGGCGTAGGCGGCCTCGTACCCGAGCGCCCGGTCCAGCTCCGTCGCGTGCCCGACGGACTCGTGAATGGTCAGCCACAGGTTCGACGGGTCGACGACCAGGTCGTACAGCCCCGCCTCGACGCTCGGCGCCCGCATCTTCTCGGCGAGCAGCTCCGGGATCTCGGCCAGCTCCGCGTCCCAGTCCCAGCCGGTGCCGGTCAGGTACTCCCAGCCGCGTCCGGCGGGCGGCGCCAGGGTGCGCATGGAGTCGAACTCGCCGCTGGAGTCGTCCACCGACACGGCCGTGAGCACCGGGTGCAGCCGCACCCGCTGCTGCGTGGTCACGGTCCCGGCGGTGTCGGCGTAGAACTTGTTCTCGTGCACGGTCAGCAGCGAGGCGTCGGCGTGGTCGATCCCGTCGGCCGCCAGCAGCCGCGCGCTCCAGTCGGCCAGCAGTGCGGTCTTCTCCGCGTCGGGCACGGTGAAGGGGTCGATCTCGTACGCCGAGATCCACGTCCGGTCGGCGTGCACGGGCTCGTCGGCCAGCTCCACCCTCCCCCACTGCCCGACGGGCGTGGAGGGCGCCGTGTCCGACCCGGCCGCCCTGATCACCTCGGCCGACAGCTTCGCCATCGCCACCGCCTGCGAGGCGACCTTCGCGGCGGCGTCCATGGTGAGGTCGACGCCGGACGCGAAGCCCCAGGTACCGCCGTGCACCACCCGCACCGCGTACCCGAGGTCGGTGGTGTCGGAGGATCCGGCGGGCTTGGCGTCCCGCAGCCGCCAGGAGGCGTTGCGGATCCGCTCCAGCCGGAAGTCCGCGTGCTCGGCGCCGAGCGCACGCGCGCGGGCGAGCGCGGCGTCGGCGAGGGCGCGTAGCGGGAGTGCCGTGAAGGCTTCGTCGATGCGGTGAGGCACCTGTGTCTCTTTCTGTCGACGTGACCGGTCGTCTGCCGCGACACCGGGGGCTGCGCCGCATCATGTCGCGTCGGCCCGGACGGGACCACATCTTTGCCGCCGGGGGCGGCTGCGCGCCGCCGGTGCCCTTCTGTAGGGACCCGACAGCCAGCCCCGTGAGCCACTGTGGGTGCCCGAGTCTTCGGGGGCGGGCGGGGACCGATAGGTTTTCGAGGAAGCCGCCTGCCATAGCCGCCTGTCAACCGGGTGTTCGGGCGGATACCAGACCGCTAGGGAAAGGGTGATCCGTTGAGCCGCTCGGTTCTCGTCACCGGAGGCAACCGGGGCATCGGCCTCGCCATCGCCCGCGCGTTCGCCGACGCCGGCGACAAGGTCGCGATCACGTACCGCTCGGGAGAGCCGCCCGAGGGCGTCCTCGCCGTCAAGTGCGACATCACCGACAACGAGCAGGTGGAGCAGGCCTACAAGGAGATCGAGGAAGCGCACGGTCCCGTCGAGGTCCTGATCGCCAACGCCGGCGTCAACAAGGACCAGCTCCTGATGCGGATGTCGGAGGAGGACTTCACGTCCGTCATCGACACCAACCTCACCGGCACCTTCCGCGTCGTCAAGCGCGCCAACCGGGCCATGCTGCGGGCCAGGAAGGGCCGCGTCGTCCTCATCTCCTCGGTGGTCGGGCTCCTCGGCTCCGCGGGGCAGGCCAACTACGCCGCCTCCAAGGCCGCCCTGGTCGGCTTCGCGCGCTCCCTCGCCCGTGAGCTGGGCTCGCGCGACATCACCTTCAACGTCGTCGCGCCCGGCTTCGTCGACACCGACATGACCCGGGAACTCACCGAGGACCAGCAGGCGAAGATCCTCGCGCAGGTGCCGCTCGCCCGGTACGCGCGGCCCGAGGAGATCGCCGCGACGGTGCGGTTCCTCGCCTCGGACGACGCCTCGTACATCACTGGAGCCGTCATCCCCGTTGACGGCGGACTGGGAATGGGTCACTGATCACCATGAGCGGAATCCTCGAGGGCAAGCGCGTCCTGATCACCGGCGTGCTGCTGGAGTCCTCCATCGCCTTCCACGCGGCCCGGCTCGCCCAGGAGCAGGGCGCCGAGATCATCCTGACCGCCTTCCCGCGTCCGACGCTGACCGAGCGCGTCGCCAAGAAGCTGCCGAAGCCCACCAAGGTCATCGAGCTGGACGTCACCAACGACGAGCACCTCGGGCGCCTGGCCGACATCGTCGGCGAGGAGCTGGGCGGCCTGGACGGCGTCGTCCACTCGATCGGCTTCGCGCCGCAGGACGCGATGGGCGGCAACTTCCTGAACACGCCGTTCGAGTCGGTCGCCACGGCCATGCACGTCTCCGCGTACTCCCTGAAGTCGCTGACCATGGCGTGCCTGCCGCTGATGCAGAACGGCGGCTCGGTCGTCGGCCTCACCTTCGACGCCCAGTTCGCCTGGCCGCAGTACGACTGGATGGGCCCGGCCAAGGCCGCGCTGGAGGCCACCAGCCGCTACATGGCCCGTGACCTCGGCAAGCAGAACATCCGCTGCAACCTGGTCTCGGCGGGCCCCATCGGTTCCATGGCCGCCAAGTCCATCCCGGGCTTCGAGGACCTCGCCTCCGTGTGGGACAGTCGCTCCCCGCTGGAGTGGGACCTGAAGGACCCGGACCCGGCCGGCCGCGGCATCGTCGCGCTGCTGAGCGACTGGTTCCCGAAGACCACGGGCGAGATCGTCCATGTCGACGGCGGTCTGCACGCCATCGGCGCCTGACGGCCGTCACCCCTGGGCCCGCGTCCTTCCCGGACGCGGGCCCTCGGCGTGTCACCGGCCGGACCGTGTCACCCGGCCGGCTCAACCGGCCGGGCGGCGGGGCGGCGCGCGGCGCACGCTGAGTACCGGTTCACCACGTGTTCTCCTCCCCAGCGCGGCCGAGGGGGTCTCCCTGTGCGTCTGCTCGCCCGCCTGGCCCCGGCCGCTCTCGCCCTCGCCTGTGTGCTGACCCTGCCGTACGAGGCGGTGTCCCACGCGCGCGTGGCCGCCGGGGACGCCGCCGCGCCGGAGCCGTTCGGCGCCGAGTGCAGGGTCCGGATCGACGCCTCCGACGTGACCGCCCACTGCCACAACCCGTACCCGGGGACCGACCAGGTGCGCCTGCACGTCGAGTGCGCCCGCTGGTGGGACCTCGACACCGACGGCGCCCCGGTGGCGGCCGGGCCCGCGCAGACCGTGCGGCTGGCCGGACGGTGCTGGAAGGAGGTCCGCTCGACGTGGGTCAGCCACCGGCGGGCGGACTGATCCGGCCCGGCCGGCACAGGAACGGGTAGCCCGCTGCCTCGGCCCCCGCCGTCCCGGCGTCGCCCGCGCGGATGGCGTCGACCAGCCGGGTGTGGTCCATGTGCGTCCCCGGCGTCAGCTCGTCGCCCACGTCCTCGCGCAGCCAGTCCCGCATCACCTCGTTCAGATCCGCGTACATCGCGCTCATCACGTCGTTGTGCGAGGCCGCCACCACGGCCAGGTGGAAGGTCGCGTCCACCGCCACGAACGCCTCCGCGTCGCCCGACTCCCAGGCCTCCTCGCGGCGCACCAGCAGCGCGTCGAGCTGCTTGAGGTCCTTCTCCGTACGCCGCTCGGCGGCGAGCCGGGCGGCGGCCGACTCCAGGGCGGAACGCAGCTCGGCGATGTGCCGGGTGTCGGCGTCGGCGAAGCGGCGCTGCATCACGCCGGCCAGCTCGCTGGTCGCCACGACGTACGTGCCCGAGCCCTGACGGATGTCCAGCAGCCCGTTGTGGGCCAGCGCGCGGACCGCCTCACGGACCGTGTTCCGGGCGACGCCGAGCTGCTCGACCAGCTCGGGCTCGGTCGGGACGCGGGAGCCGACCGGCCACTCACCCGAGGTGATCTGCTGCCGCAGCGCCGCGATGACCTGCTCGGACAGCGCCGAACGACGGGGATGGCTCAGGGGCATGGCTCACCTTCGCACGTGAGTGGAGTGCGCGCGTACATGAGTGGACGGCACGAGTGGACAACCAATCATCCCATGATTCTATGATGGGCCTCATGGCTGGTGACGAAACCCGGGCGGAAACCGGGACGCAGACCCGGGCGGGGACCCCGGCGCAGACTCCCGCGGAGGCCAGGACACGGTCCGGCGGGCCCGGGTCCGCGGCCCCCGGGGCGTCCTCCACGCGCGCGTGGACGGCGTGGACGACCCGTCTGCTCCTCCTCGGCATCGTCCTGGCCGCGCTCAATCTGCGCCCCGCCATCACCAGCCTGGGCGCGCTCCTCGAAGAGGTCCGCGACGGGCTCGGCATGAGCGGCAGCGTGGCCGGACTGCTCACCTCCGTGCCCCCGCTCTGCTTCGCCGTCTTCGGGGTCACCGCCCCCCGGCTGGCCCGCCGCTTCGGACCCGGGGCCGTGGTCTGCGCGGGCATGGCCGCCATCACCGCCGGCCTGCTGATACGCCCGTACATCGGCGGCACGGCCGGCTTCCTGGCCGCCACCGCCCTCGCGCTCATGGGCATCGCGGTCAGCAACGTCCTGATGCCGGTCATCGTCAAGCGCTACTTCCCCGACCGCGTCGGCTCCACGACCGGCCTCTACTCGATGGCCCTCGCCTTCGGCACCTCCGTCGCCGCCGCCACGACCGTGCCCGTGACCAACGCGCTGGGCGCCGACTGGCAGCCCGGCCTCGCGGTCTGGGCCCTGCCGGCCGCGGCGGCCGTCCTGCCCTGGATCCCGTTCGTACGGGACCGGGCGGCGCCCTCCACACCGTCGCCCGACCCGAGTGCCCCGACCGCCAACGGCACGGCCGGCGCCGAACCCGCGCCCGCCGGCCGGCCGGCGGCACAGTCCGCCGAGCAGCCCCGGCTGCGGATCACCCGCAGCCGTACGGCCTGGGCACTCGCCGTCTTCTTCGGCCTCCAGGCCACCGCCGCCTACATCACGATGGGCTGGATGGCGCAGATCTTCCGCGACGCGGGCGTGTCGGCCGGCACCGCCGGGCTGCTGCTCGCCGTCACCATGGTGATGGGCGTGCCGCTCGCCTTCGTCATCCCGCGCGTGGCGACCCGCCTGCCCCACCAGGGCCCGATCGTGCTGGTACTGGGCCTGTGCGGGCTCGCCGGGTACGCCGGCCTGTACTTCGCCCCGGCCGCCGGCGCCTGGGCCTGGGCCCTGCTGCTCGGCATCTCCAACTGCGCCTTCCCGCTCGCGCTGACCATGGTCGGGATGCGGGCCAGGACGGGCGCGGGCGTCGCCCAGCTGTCCGCCTTCGCGCAGAGCACCGGCTACCTGATCTCCATCCCGGGACCGCTCCTGGTCGGCGTGCTCTACCAGCACAGCGGCGGCTGGGGCCTGCCGATCGCCCTGATGAGCGCCCTCATGGTGCCGCAGATCGGGGTGGGTGTCCTGGCCGGGCGCAACCGCACGGTGGAGGCGGAGGCGGCCCGCTGACCCCGGTCGGCGGGCCGCCGGGCCCGGCCCGTGGCACGGATGCGAGACTTGCCGCATGCCAGTCCTCGACCCGAACCCCCAGCACGGCCAGAAGAAGATGCTGATCGTCTTCGGCTCGTTCCTCGCGATCTTCGTGATCATCGGCATCATCGCGACGATCGCCTCCCCGTGACCCCGCCCCCGCCGTCCGACGGGTGGGGTTAACCCCACCGTCCCCTAGGGGGCGAGGGTCAGGGTCGAGTGGGTGGATCTCCGGATGGGCCGGTGTCCGCGGATTCCGTAGTTTCGAGATGTGCCCGCGACAGGCGGGCCGCGGAGCACGGACCAGGGACGCTCAAGGACCAGCGGAGGCACTCATGTCGGCCCCTACCCACACCCGGCCTCCCCAGGCGACCAGGGGCGGCGTCGACATCCGGCTGCCCTGGTGGGCCCTCGCCCTGCCCGTGCTCGCCTTCGTCGTCCTGCTCCTGCTGATACTCAATCCCGCGGACGCCCACGCGGCCGCGGGCGAGCCCGCGCTGGCCCACCTCGTGGAGCGGGTGCAGCGGCTCACCGCGCGCTGAGGCCGGACCCTCGCCCCGGACGCGTGTCCCGCGATGAATCCGCATGTCAACTCCCTGCGCCCCGTGGCCTGTTTCATGCGAAGCTGGATGCCATGAGCGTCGCAGAACCCCGCAGGATTGTCCTCTTCCGGCATGCGAAAGCCGACTGGCCCGAGGTGACCGACCACGAGCGGCCACTCGCCGATCGGGGCCGCAAGGACGCCGCAGAGGCCGGTCGCCGGCTGGCGGACACCGGCGTCCCCGTCGACCAGGCCCTGTGCTCCACCTCGACCCGGACCCGCGAGACCTGGAAGCTCGCCGTCCAGGAGTTTCCGCAGCGGCCGAAAACCGTCTACGAGGAGCGGATCTACGAGGCCTCGCCCGGTGAGCTGATCGCCGTGCTCAACGAAACCCCCGACAAGCTGCGGAACGTGCTGGTGGTCGGGCACAACCCGGGCATGGAGGGGCTCGCCGAGGTCCTGGCGGGCTCGGCCGACGACGAGGTCCGCGAGCGGATGAACAGCCGGGGGTTCCCGACCGCCGCCTTCGCCGTCCTGACCTTCCCGGGCTCCTGGAAGGACCTGGAGCCCGGGGTGGCCTCACTGGTCGACTACTGGGCGCCGACCGACTGATCCGACCCCGCCCGACAGGGCCCGGCACCCACGCGGTCCGGGTCCTCGCCGGGCCCCTCGTCCAGCGTGTCCGCGGCCTCGACCTCGTCGCGGGTGATGCCCAGCAGATACAGCACCGTGTCGAGGAAGGGCACGTTCACCGCGGTGTGCGCCGCCTCGCGCACCACCGGCTTGGCGTTGAAGGCGACCCCGAGCCCGGCCGCGTTCAGCATGTCCAGGTCATTGGCGCCGTCGCCGATCGCCACCGTCTGCGACAGCGGTACGCCCGCCTCGGCGGCGAAGCGGCGCAGCAGCCGGGCCTTGCCCGCCCGGTCCACGATCTCCCCGGTGACCCGGCCGGTCAGCCTGCCGTCGACGATCTCCAGCGTGTTGGCCTGGGCGAAGTCCAGACCCAGCCGCTCCTTGAGGTCGTCGGTCACCTGGGTGAAGCCGCCGGAGACGACCCCCACCTGGTAGCCGAGCCGCTTCAGCGTGCGGATCAGGGTGCGGGCACCCGGCGTCAGCCGCACCTCGCCGCGCACCTTCTCCACCACCGAGGCGTCCAGCCCCGCCAGCAGCGCCACGCGCGCGTGCAGCGACTGCTCGAAGTCCAGCTCCCCGCGCATCGCGGACGCCGTCACCTCGGCGACCCTGTCCTCGCAGCCGGCGTGCGCGGCGAACATCTCGATGACCTCGTCCTGGATGAGCGTGGAGTCCACGTCCATCACGACCAGGCGCTGCGCCCGCCGGTGCAGCCCCGCCCCGACGACCGCGATGTCCACACCGAGCGCCGCCGCCTCGGTGGCCAGCGCCGTGCGCAGCGGCTCGGTCCCCACGCCGGACACCGCGAACTCGACGGCGGTCACCGGATACTTGGCCAGCCGGAAGATGCGGTCGATGTTGCTGCCCGACTCGGTGATCCGGGCCGCTATGGCGGCCGTCGCCTCCGCGGTGAGCGGGTGCCCGAGCACGGTGACCAGAGAGCGGCCGAGACCGCGCGGACGGTTGTCGCCGATACCGGAGATGATCTCCGCCTGCAGCTTCAGCGACTCCGCCCAGCTGTGCACGGTCGCCCGCAGGTCGCCCGCCAGACCGCCGGGCGGCTCGGTCACGAGCGCGCACAGCACGATCCGGCCACGGGTGACGACCTGCTCGATGTCGACCACGTCGACGGAGTAGGCGGCGAGGGTGTCGAACAGGCCGGCCGTGATGCCCGGTCGGTCCCTGCCGAAGATCTTGACGAGAAGTGTGGGAACGTCAGAGGTCTGCGAAGCGCTCATGGTGTTCCAACCGTATCCGGCACCCGGTGGCTTTCGCCCCCTAGGTCCGTCTGGCGGACACACCCCGTACGCCCGTCCCGCCCGGCGACGGCCCCGCGACCACGCGCGCGCCCCGGTGGCGTGATCTGGACGGTGGTGTGCCCGCCGCGGGCGCCCGCACCGCTTTCACCGGCCCGGCTTTCGGTCAGGGGGGCGAGCCTGAAATAGTTCCCCCCGATGTTCGACATCCCTAGACTCCCAGCGACGGGGGTAACTCGGGGGACAACTCAGTGGGGCATGGAGTGCCGGAACTCGTACTGGAATCCAATGGACGGACTTGGACGCTCGATCCGTCCCGGTCATACGCGCTCGGACGCGATCCGCAGGGGGAGCTTGTCTTCGACGACGCCAGGGTGTCCTGGCGGCATGCCACGATCAGTTTCAACGGCCGCAGCTGGGTCGTGGAGGATCACGGCAGCACCAACGGCACGTTCGTGCACGGGCAGCGGATCCAGCAGGTGGAGCTGGGCGTCGGCTCGGTGCTGAACCTGGGCAACGCGACCGACGGACCACGCGTGAACCTGACCGGCGCCCAGGCGTCCGTCGGCACACCGCAGGCACAGCCGCAGCAGCAGCCGTACGCCGCGCAGAGCGCGAGCGCCGGCTGGGCCCAGCAGGCACCGGCACAGGAACCGCAGCAGCAGGCCCAGCGGCACGCGCAGCACCAGGCCGGCTGGCAGCAGCCGCAGCAGGCCGCGCCGCACTTCCCCCAGCAGCAGGGACCCGGTGGCGCGGCGGGGGCGCCGCCGGTCTACGGCGACCGCAGTCCGACCACGTTCCACGAGTTCTCCCTCGGGCACGTGATGCGCATCGGCCGTGCCCTGGAGAACGACCTGGTCGTCTCCGACCTCCAGGTCTCACGCAACCACGCGGAGTTCCACTCGACGCCCGACGGGCGCATGGAGATCCGCGACCTGGGCTCGCACAACGGCACCTACGTCAACGGCCTGCCGATCGCCAAGGGCGGCTCCCAGCTGCTCGGCCCGACCGACCTCGTGGGCGTCGGCCACTCGATGTTCCGGATCGTCGGCGACCGGCTCGAGGAGTTCGTCGACACCGGTGAGGTGTCCTTCTCCGCCCGTCACCTGACCGTCACGGTCGACGGCGGCAAGCAGATCCTCAAGGACGTGTCCTTCGGCGTACCCGAGAAGTCGTTGATCGCGGTCATCGGCCCGTCCGGCTCCGGCAAGTCGACCCTGCTCAAGGCGCTCACCGGATACCGGCCCGCCGACCGGGGCGAGGTGCTCTACGACAACCGGAACCTGTACAAGCAGTTCGCCGAGCTGCGTCAGCGCATCGGTCTGGTCCCGCAGGACGACATCCTGCACAAGGAGCTGACCGTCAAGAAGGCCCTCAAGTACGCGGCCAAGCTCCGTTTCCCGGCCGACACCACGGCCGCCGAGCGCGACTCCCGCATAGACGAGGTGCTGCGCGAGCTGAAGCTGGACATCCACAAGGACAAGAAGGTCACGTCCCTGTCCGGCGGCCAGCGCAAGCGGGTCTCCGTGGCCCTGGAGCTGCTCACCAAGCCGTCGCTCATATTCCTGGACGAGCCGACCTCCGGTCTCGACCCGGGCATGGACCGCGATGTCATGCAACTGCTGCGCGGCCTCGCCGACGACGGCCGTACCGTCCTGGTCGTCACCCACTCGGTGGCCGAGCTGGCGACCTGCGACAAGCTGCTGGTGATGGCGCCGGGCGGTGCGGTGGCCTACTTCGGCCCGCCGGAGGAGGCGCTGAACTTCTTCGGCTACGACACCTGGGCCGATGTCTTCTCCGCCTTCGAGAACTACCGCGACTACGACTGGGCGGGCCGCTGGAAGGGCTCGCAGCACTACCAGATGTACGCCGCGGACATCGACGCCGTCGCGGCGCAGTCCGTACAGGTACCGGCGATGCAGGCGATGAAGCCGCCGAAGCCGCAGGGCTGGATGTCCCAGTTCGTCACGCTGGTGCGGCGCTATGTCTCGGTGATCGTCTCCGACAAGGGCTTCCTCGCCCTGATGGTGGTCCTGCCGGCCGTGCTCGGCGCGGTGAGCCTGCTCATCAACTCCGACAAGGGCCTGCTGCCCAATCCGGTCAACCCGCAGACCGGCCGGATCATTCCCAACGGCACCGCGACCACGGTCCTGCTGATCCTCGCGGTCGGCGCCTGTTTCGCCGGCGCCGCGAACTCGGTCCGTGAGCTGATCAAGGAACGGGTCATCTACGAGCGGGAACGCGCGACCGGCCTGTCGCGGTCCGCGTACCTGATGTCCAAGGTCTTCGTGCTCGGTGTGATCACCGTGCTGCAAGGCCTGCTGGTCGGCGTCATCGGCTTCGCCACCCGGGAGATCCCGGAGCGGGGGCTGGTCCTCGGCAGGCTGACGCTCGTCGAGCTGTCACTGCCGATCATGGCGCTGGGCTTCACCTCGATGATGTTCGGCCTGATCATCTCCTCGCTGGTGAAGACCGCCGAGAAGACCATGCCGCTGCTGGTCATGTTCGCGATCATCCAGGTCGTCTTCACCGGCTGCCTCTTCGCCCTGAACGAGACGGTCGGCGTCAACCAGTTCTCGTACCTGATGCCCTCGCGCTGGGCGGTCGCCGCGGCCGGCGCCACGCTGGACTTCAACAGGATCAGCCCGCCCGAGGAGGGCGCCTCGGCCGACCCGCTGTGGGAGCACACCGTCGGCGCCTGGGGCCTGGACATGGCCGCGCTGATCGTCCTCGGCGTGATCTGCGGCTTCTTCGTGGCGCGCTTCCTGCGCCGCCACGAGCCGGAGGTCATGCGCAAGTAGGCCGCGGCCACGGCGCCCCGAAGGGCGGCACCCTTCCTGACGGAGGTGCCGCCCTTCGGCGTTCGGCTCTGCGACGGTCGGCGAGAAGAGGTCCGCGCCGGCCTCAGTACGCGCTGTTGACGTTGTCCATCGTGCCGTACTTGTCCGCGGCGTAGTTGCAGGCCGCGGTGATGTTGGCCACCGGGTCGTAGATGTCCCAGGACGTACCGGGCACGTGGTAGGCCTTGAACGTCGGCGGGATCACCTGGAGCAGGCCCTTGGACGGGATGCCGTTGATGGCGTTGATGTCCCAGTTGTTGATGGCCTTCGGGTTGCCGGAGGACTCGCGGATGATGTTGCGGTGGATGCCCTCGTAGCTGCCGGGGATCTTGTGCTTCTTCAGGATGTCCCGGGCCTCACGGATCCAGCCGTCGAGGTTGTTGGAGTAGCTCTTCTTCGCGGCCTTCTTGACCTCGGTGCGCTTGGCGGACCGGCTGGTGCTCTCCTTCGCCGAGCGCTTCTGCGCGGCCTTCTCGGCCGCCTTCTTCGTGGCGGTCTTCTCGGTGGCGGTCTTGGTGGCCGCCTCCTTCTTCGCCTCGATGGAGGCGACCTTCTGGCCGGTGCCGGCGAGCGGGCCGGTGACGCCCGCGTGCACGTCCTGGATCTTCTTGGCGCTGTACGCCACCTTGGCCGTCGGAGCGGCCTCGCTCGTGGTCGTCTGACCGCTGGCCGGTACGGCGGTGAGGGCGACGGCGGCTGCGCCGAGCGTGCCGACACCGGCGATCGCGACCTTGTGGGTGCGGTTCAGGGAACTACTGCGACCACGGGAAAGGATGTTCTTCAGCATGGCGGGATGACCTCTTCGAATAGCGCGGAGGTCGCTCTCGTCCGGTGGGGGACAGGGGTGCTTCCGGCACAAACGCCGGGGCGGGATGCCCACGGCGCTGAGCGACGAGAGCAATTCTTAGCGGCCGCAAAATTCGGTGGCAAAGGCGTGACGTACGATCCGGGGTAGTGGATCAGGGGTGGGTGATACCGGGCAAACAGGGCCGTATGTCCCGCTCAAAAGGGACGAGTCGCTCTCCTACTCCTGTTCGTACGTGATGTGCGCCCTATGTGAGGGCTCACATCGACCCCCCGCCGTTCTCACCGTTGGTTGCTGAAGCAATGCGATGTGTAAGGGGTTTTCAGTCGCTCTCCCACGGCAGGAGGAGATGGACGTCCCCGAACTCGTGCCACAGGTAGCGCCCCCGCACCGCCGCGTCGTAGCCGCGGCCGATCGCCGCCCGCCCCGCCACCGCCTCCAGCATCAGCAGATGCGAGGCCTCGGGCTCGTGCAGCCCCGTCAGCAGGCCGTCCACCACCCGCACCCCGCGCTCCGGAGTCACGACCAGATCCGTCCACCCCGCCCGGGGCCGTACGACCCCGTCGACACCGGCCGCCGACTCCACCGCCCGCACCGCGGTCGTCCCCACCGCCACGACCCGCCCCGCACCCGCCCGCACGGCGTTGATCAGCCGCGCCGACGCCTCCGGCACCCGGAACCGCTCCGGATACGGCGGCTCGTGCGACTTGGCCGAAGCCACCCCCGTGTGCAGCGTCACCGGCGCGAACCGCACCCCCCGGCTCACCAGCTCCGCCACCAGCCGCGCCGTGAAGGGCCGCGCCGCGCTCGGCATCTCCGCGCTGCCCGTCCCGTCGGCGGACGGCAGCGCGAACACCGTCTGATACGCGGACAACGGCTGATCGCGCTCCGTGTACGAGTAACGGATGGGCCGCCCGTGCTCCCGCAGCACCGCGGACACCTCCGCCCCCGACACCCGCGCCCACCACAGCCGCTCCCCACGCGTGCTCAGCGGCTCCTCCAGCAGCAGCCGCGCACCGCCCCGCAGCCGCACCCCGGCCCCCCGCGGCCCGCCCGCCCGCGCGCGCGTGGTGCCCCGCCCGTCGGGATCCCGCAGCTCCACCGCCCACCGGCCGTCGTCCCCGCGAGTGGAGAAGTGCACCACCACGCGCGCGTGCCCGACGCGCCCGTCGACGGCGGCGGCCAACGTGGCCGACGTATTGACGACCAGCAGATCACCGGCCCGCAGCAGCCCCGGCAGCTCCCCGAACCCGTGGTGCGAGACCTCGGCGCCACGCGACACCAGCAGCCGTACGGCGTCCCGGTCGAGGCCGGGCCCCCGCCGCTCGGCGGGCACCCGGGCCGACAGCTCCGGCGGAACGTGCGGCGCCGGCGTCGTCACAGCGCCTCCAGCAGCGCGGAGGCCCGGTAGCGGCCACTGGCCGGCCGTTCGTCCAGCAGCCGCAGAAGCGCCGGAACGACGCTCGCCGGATCCGGCCGCGGATCGTCGTCGTCCGGTACGGCCGCCGCGTACAGGTCCGTGGCCATGTCCCCCGGGTCCACCGCCCAGACCCGCAGCCCCGGCTCCTCGACACCCAGCACCGCCGCCAGCCGGTCCAGGGCCGCCTTGGACGCCCCGTAACCGCCCCACGTCCCGTACGCCTCGGCGGCGGCGTCCGAGCTGACCGTCAGCACCGCGCCCGCCGAGGCCGCCCGCAGCGACGGCAGCACGTCCTGGACCAGGCCCAGCGCGGCCACCACATTCACCTCCAGCGCCCGTCGCAGCCCCTCCGGCGGCAGCTCCTCCAGCCGCACCAACGGCTCGGCGCCCAGCGCGCTCGCATTGCTGACCAGCAGGTCCACCCCGCCCAGCCGCCGGGCCGCCGCCGCGAGGGCGGCCCGGTGCCCGGCCTGAGCGACATCCCCGGGCAGCGCCGTCACGCGCGTGCCGTACGCCTCCAGCGCCGTCGCCGTCTCCTGGAGCGCCTCCGCAGTCCTCGCGTCGAGCACCAGATCCCAGCCCCGCTCCGCCAGGGCCCCGGCGAGCGCCCGGCCCAGTCCCCTCGACGCCCCTGTGATGATCGCCACCGACATGGCACACGTCCCCTTCGCCGTATCCGTCGTCCCGACCGTCCCCGCCGACCGACCGGGCCGGCGTGATCCTCAACGTAGGAACCGGGCCCCACCGGCCGCCTCGGGCACGGGCCCCGACCGGACAGGGCCCTTCGCCCTAGGCCCGACGGGCGGGACCTCCGTCCTAGGCCCACCGCCCCGGGCCGGGGCCGGTCGCAGGTCCGATCCCGTTGTCGGCCCCCGCCGGTACCGTGAGGACATGAGTCACGGCCCACGGTCCGGCCTCGCCGCGGTCAGCTCCGCGCTGCTGGCCATGAGCAGGCATCTCGAGGTGCGCGACGTTCCTCAAGACGATCGTCGCCTCGGCCCGCGAGCTGCTCGACGCCCGGTACGCGGCGCTCGGCGTCCCCGACGACCACGGCGGCTTCGCCCAGTTCGTGGTCGACGGCGTCAGCGAGGAGCAGTGGAAGGCGATCGGCCCCCTGCCCCGCCAGCACGGCATCCTCGCCGCGATGCTCCACGAGGCCACGCCCGAGCGTCTCGCCGATGTCCGCGAGGACCCCCGGTTCGGCGGCTGGCCGTCCGCCCACCCCGACCTGGTCGACTTCCTCGGACTGCCGATCCGCGACGGCGACGAGATCATCGGCGCCCTGTTCCTCGCCAACAAGGTGCGCCCCGCGGGCGGACCCTGCGCCCGACCGGACGGCACCTGCGGCTTCACCCGGGACGACGAGGAACTGCTCGGCATCCTCGCCCAGCACGCCGCGATCGCCCTCACCAACGCGCGCCTGTACGAACGCAGCCGCGAGCTGACGATCGCCGAGGAACGCTCCCGGCTCGCCCACGAACTGCACGACGCGGTCAGCCAGAAACTGTTCTCGCTGCGCCTGACCGCCCAGGCCGCCACCGCCCTGGTCGACCGCGACCCCGCGCGCGCCAAGGGTGAGCTGCGCCAGGTCGCCACGCTCGCCGCGGAGGCCGCCGACGAGCTGCGCGCCGCCGTCGTCGAGCTGCGCCCCGCCGCTCTGGAGGAGGACGGCCTCGTCGCCACCCTGCGCACCCAGATCCAGGTCCTCGACCGCGCCCACGCCGCACGCGTGACCTTCACCTGCCACGGCGTCAAGGCCCTGCCCGCCGCCAGTGAGGAGGCGATGCTGCGCGTGGCCCAGGAAGCACTGCACAACGCCCTGCGCCACTCCGGGGCCGGACACGTCGACGTGACCCTGCGCCGGCGCGGCACCGAAGTCGTCCTGCGGGTCACCGACGACGGCGGCGGCTTCGACCCGGGCACGGTGCGCCGCGCGGGACGCCATCTGGGCCTGGTCTCGATGCGCGACCGGGCGAGCGGCACCGGGGGCACGCTGACCGTGCGGTCCGCGCCGGGCGAGGGCACCACGATCGAGATGGAGGTCCCCGGTGGGTGACGCAATCAAGGTGCTGCTCGTCGACGACCACCAGGTGGTGCGCCGGGGACTGCGCACCTTCCTGGAGGTGCAGGACGACATCGAGGTCGTGGGCGAGGCCGCGGACGGCGCCGAGGGGGTCGAACGCGCCGAGGAGCTGAGTCCCGACGTGATCCTCATGGACGTCAAGATGCCGGGCATGGACGGCGTCGAGGCGCTGCGCAGACTCCGCGAGCTGGACAACCACGCGCGCGTGCTGGTCGTCACCAGCTTCACCGAGCAGCGCACCGTGGTCCCGGCCCTGCGGGCGGGCGCGGCCGGGTATGTCTACAAGGACGTGGACCCCGACGCGCTTGCGGGCGCCATCCGCTCCGTCCACGCCGGCCACATCCTGCTCCAGCCCGAGGTCGCGGGCGCCCTGCTGAGCCAGGAGGTCAGCGGCCCCGGCCAGGGCAGAGCGGGTTTTCTCACGGAGCGGGAGCGCGAGGTGCTGGGCCTGATAGCGGACGGCCGCTCCAACCGGGAGATCGCCCGCGCGCTGGTGCTCTCGGAGAAGACCGTGAAGACCCACGTCTCGAACATCCTGATGAAACTCGACCTCGCGGACCGCACCCAGGCCGCGCTGTGGGCCGTACGCCACGGTGTGGCCGACTGACGCGTACGCGGCGCCGGCCCGGAGGGTTCCCCTCCGGTCGGAGATTCATACCGTCGTGGGAATGTCCCCCACATGGCGCATCCTTCGAGGCGCCCGGCCGTTCTCCAGTGCGTGCCGCGGTGACTGCCGCGGTGATCGCAAGGAGGGCTTGTAAGTGAAGAACCTGAAGAAGGCAGCGGCCGTGACGATGGTGGCCGGCGGGCTGATCGCCGCCGGTGCGGGCATGGCCTCCGCCACCGACGGCTCCCACGCC
The DNA here is from genome assembly GCF_058244745.1 of Streptomyces sp. SL06. Classification (NCBI taxonomy): domain Bacteria; kingdom Bacillati; phylum Actinomycetota; class Actinomycetes; order Kitasatosporales; family Streptomycetaceae; genus Streptomyces; species Streptomyces sp. SL06. The sequence continues at coordinate 5,681,609 of NZ_JBSYOT010000002.1, forward strand.
CACGGTGAGGCCATCGGCTCCCCGGGCGTCGTCTCCGGCAACCTCGTCCAGGCGCCGATCCACATCCCGGTCAACGCCGTCGGCAACAGCGTCAATGTCGTCGGGCTGCTGAACCCGGCCTTCGGCAACCTGGGCATCAACCGCTGACGCAGCCCCAACGCCGCCCCTCGGCACCCGGCCCCCGCGCGACTGCGGGCAGCCGTGCCGCAGGGGCGGCCTCGGGCGGGGTGCGCGGCCCCCGTCAACGCCGGACCGCGCACCCCGCCTCGCGCCAGCCGGACGCCCCCTCACCTGTCAAGGGGTCCCGCATGCCCCGCCCGTACCTGTCAGGGGGTGTCACCGCGCACCCCGCCCGCACCCGTCGGGCGACTTCACCGCACGCCCCGCTCCCGCTCCTCCACAACCGAGTTGTAGGCCGCGACCTGCGCCCGCCGGGCCGTCCGCTCCACCGGCCGCAAGGCCTCCCCGCGCGCCACCATCTCCGACGCGCTCACCGCACCCCCGGGCCCGTTCTCCGACGCCAGCGCCACCAGCACTCCCACCCGCTGCGCCAGCTCCAGCACCCGCACCGCCCGCGGCGGATACCCCGGCGCCAGCACCTCCCGCCCGCGCTCCGCCCGCGCCCGGTACGCCGCGACCGCCGCCTCCGCGACCGGCCCCGACCCGGCGACGTCCAGCCGCGTCAGTACCTCCGTAGCGTCCCGCAGCGCCTCCGCCAGCTCCCGCTCGGCCTCCCCGAGCGAGGGCACATCGGCCGGCGGCGCCTCCCGCACCGGCAGGCAGCGCCAGCCGACCTCGACCCGCACGTCACCCTCGGGCCCGGCCTCGTACACCTCCGGCACCAGACCGAGCGCCGCACCATGACAGATCACCGCCTCCCGCGCCTCCAGCGCCCGCGCGTTGAAGTCCGGCGGCCCGCTCAGCCCCAGCGGATGCCCCGGCGCGGGCAGCGCGACGCGCAACCCCGTCGCCCCGAGCGCCCGCAGCCGGCCCAGTGCCAGCGTGAGACCGACCGGAGCCGCCTCGCCCGGCAGCCCCTCCACCCGGTGCACCGCATCCCCGCCGACGATCGCGACCGCGGCGTCATCAGGCGAGACCATTCCGGCAATAAGGGCATTTCCCCAGGCGGCAAGGCGCCCTGCGCGTGGTTCCGAGAGCATGCCCCCAGACTAAGGACCGGACCGATGGAACGGTGACGCCGACCGGTGGCGTAGATTTCCAGGAGGGCCTGCGCCCACCGGCGCGGCGGCCCGAGCCAAGGCGTACGCGAGAGCCGAGACCGGCCACACTGCAAGGGGAGACAAGGCGCTCATGAGCGATGTTCTGGAACTTCAGGACGTATCCGTGATCCGTGAGGGCCGGGCTCTCGTGGACCAGGTCTCCTGGTCGGTCAAGGAAGGCGAACGCTGGGTCATCCTCGGCCCCAACGGCGCCGGCAAGACCACCCTCCTCAATGTCGCCTCCAGCTACCTCTACCCCAGCAAGGGCACCGCCACCATCCTCGGCGAGACGCTCGGCAAGCCCGGCACCGACGTCTTCGAACTGCGCCCGCGCATCGGCATCGCGGGCATCGCCATGGCCGACAAGCTGCCCAAGCGCCAGACCGTACTGCAGACCGTGCTGACCGCCGCCTACGGGATGACCGCCGGCTGGCAGGAGGAGTACGAGGAGGTCGACGAGCGGCGCGCCCGCGCCTTCCTCGACCGCCTCGGCATGACCGAGTACCTGGACCGCAGGTTCGGCACCCTCTCCGAGGGCGAGCGCAAGCGCACACTGATCGCCCGAGCCCTGATGACCGACCCCGAACTGCTGCTCCTGGACGAGCCGGCCGCCGGCCTCGACCTCGGCGGCCGCGAGGACCTCGTGCGCCGTCTCGGCCGGCTCGCCCGCGACCCCATCGCCCCCTCGATGATCATGGTCACCCACCACGTCGAGGAGATCGCCCCCGGCTTCACCCACGTCCTGATGATCCGTCAGGGCCAGGTCCTGGCCGCCGGTCCGCTGGAACTCGAACTCACCTCCCGCAACCTGTCCCTCTGCTTCGGACTCCCGCTCGTCGTCGAGCAGGTCGGCGACCGCTGGACCGCGCAGGGACTGCCGCTGTCCTGAGCCGCCCCCTGTGCGCCCTGTCCCCGGCGGGCCCAACGGACCTACCATGACGGTGTGAACGACATAGACGCATGGGTGTGGTGGCTCGTCGCCGCGGCAGCGCTCGGCATCCCGCTCGTCGTGACCGCGATGCCGGAGTTCGGGATGTTCGCCGTCGGCGCGGTCGCCGCCGCGGTCGCCTCCGGGTTCGGCGCGGGCCTCGTCGTCCAGGTACTGGTCTTCGTCGTCGTCTCCGTCGCCCTCATCGCCGTCGTGCGGCCCATCGCCGCCCGGCACCGCTCCCAACAGCCCCAACTGGCCTCGGGAGTGGACGCCCTGAAGGGCAGACAGGCCGTCGTCCTGGAGCGGGTGGACGGCTCCGGCGGCCGGATCAAGCTCGCCGGAGAGATCTGGTCGGCCCGCGCGCTGGACGCGGGGCGTGCCTACGAGGCGGGCGAGGAAGTGGATGTGGTGGAGATCGAGGGGGCAACGGCGATCATCATGTGACCCCGCCGTGCACAAGTGGACCGAACGCCCCCCGAGTTGCGCGACGGTCTGTCAGACTCGACCAGCAAGATCCTCAACAGCCGTAGGATGAGCAGTCGTCAGGGTCAATAGGATCTGCCCGAGCGCCGAGGCGGAGAAGGGGACGGACAACCGCGATGGAACCGGTCATCATCGTCTTGATCATCCTGGTGGTGTTGGTCTTCATCGCCCTGATCAAGACCATCCAGGTCATCCCACAGGCCAGCGCGGCCATCGTCGAGCGCTTCGGCCGCTACACGCGGACACTGAACGCGGGCCTCAACATCGTGGTCCCCTTCATCGACACCATCCGCAACCGCATCGACCTGCGCGAACAGGTCGTGCCCTTCCCGCCGCAGCCGGTCATCACCCAGGACAACCTGGTCGTCAACATCGACACCGTCATCTACTACCAGGTGACCGACGCGCGCGCCGCCACCTACGAGGTCGCCAGCTACATCCAGGCGATCGAGCAGCTCACCGTCACCACGCTGCGCAACATCATCGGCGGCATGGACCTGGAACGGACCCTGACCTCCCGCGAGGAGATCAACGCGGCCCTGCGCGGCGTCCTCGACGAGGCCACCGGCAAGTGGGGCATCCGCGTCAACCGCGTGGAGCTGAAGGCCATCGAACCGCCCACCTCCATCCAGGACTCGATGGAGAAGCAGATGCGCGCCGACCGCGACAAGCGCGCCGCGATCCTCCAGGCCGAAGGTGTCCGGCAGTCCGAGATCCTGCGCGCCGAGGGCGAGAAGCAGTCCCAGATCCTGCGCGCCGAGGGCGAGGCCAAGGCCGCCGCACTGCGCGCCGAGGGCGAGGCCCAGGCCGTCCGCACGGTCTTCGAGGCCATCCACGCCGGCGACCCGGACCAGAAGCTGCTCTCCTACCAGTACCTCCAGATGCTCCCGAAGATCGCCGAAGGCGACGCCAACAAGCTCTGGATCGTCCCCAGCGAGATCGGCGACGCCCTCAAGGGCCTCTCCGGTGCCATGGGCAACTTCGGTGGCATGGGCGCCGGTTCGGGCGGCGGCAGCGGCAACGGCGGCGCCGGTGTCCCGGCCCAGGAACGCAGGGAGAAGCCGTCGATCGACTGACGGCGCCGCATCCACCGGATCCCGGGCGAGTGCCGCGCAGCCGTCATGCCGCGTCCAGCACCAGCCACTCCGGCAGCGCCTCGAAGTCGTCCCGGGCCAGCGCGAGCAGCATCGCGTCCGCGGGCGTCGGCTCGAACGGCGTCCGCAGCAGCGGCATGCCCGCCTGCTCGGGCGTCCGGTTCGCCTTGCGGTGATTGTCCTCCGCGCACGAGGCCACCGTGTTCAGCCAGGTGTCCTGCCCGCCGTGCGACCGCGGCACCACATGGTCCACGGTCGTCGCCCGCCTGCCGCAGTACGCGCACCGGTGCCGGTCCCGGACCAGCACACCCCGCCTCGACCACGGAGCGCGTCTTCGGAAGGGCACCCGTACGTACTGGCAGAGCCTGATCACCCGGGGCGCCGGTATGTCGAGCGCTGCCCCACGCATCCGCAGGGAGGGGTGGGCCTGCTCGACGACGGCCTTGTCCTGGAGCACCAGAACGACGGCTCGGTTCAACGTCACCGTCGACAACGGCTCGAAGCTCGCGTTCAGCACCAGCGTGTCCCGCATACCAGCCCACCTCCCGTGTGCACCGGCCCACCCCCTGGCGGGCTGGGATCAACTCTGGCCGGGCACGCCGGGATGGACAACGCAATATCCACTCCCACGAGGGGCGTCTCCCCCCGCCACTCCTCGGCAACAAAAATGCCCGCCCCTGATCCATTCCAAGACCAGGGACGGGCAAACGTTCCATGAACGCTCGGCACACTCAGCCCTCGGCGGGCACCTCGTACTCACCGATCAGCTGGGCACGCGCGATGGCGTGGAACCGCAGGTTGAAGCCCACGAAGGCGGGCGTGGCGGCGGCGTCCGGACCCAGCTTCTCCTGGTCCACGGCGTACACCGTGAACACATACCGGTGCGGCCCGTCCCCGGCCGGCGGCGCGGCGCCGCCGAACTCCTTGCTGCCGTAGTCGTTGCGCGCCTGGACGGCACCCTCCGGCAGCCCATCGAACGAGCCACTGCCCGCGCCCGCCGGCAACTCGGTCACCGAGGCCGGGATGTCGAACACCACCCAGTGCCAGAACCCGCTCCCCGTCGGGGCGTCCGGGTCGTAGCACGTCACGGCGAAGCTCTTGGTCCCGGACGGGAAGCCCTCCCACCGCAGCTGCGGTGAGGTGTTGCCGGCCGCGTAAACCTGAGCGTCCTTGAGCGCCGCCCCCTCCTGGACGTCGTCACTCGTGACCGTGAACGACGGCACGGGCGGATGGAAGTCGTGGGGGAGCGGACGCCGCTTCGGCTCGGTCACTCGGAACCTCCTGATCGTGTGGTGCAGAGACGACCGAGCCTAGAACCAATTGCGCCTGCTGCCGACCTCCGAAAGCCATTGGTTGAGGTACGCCGCCCAGTCGGTCCCCTGGTAGTCGTGCAGCCCCACCTGGAAGGAGCGGAACGTGTCGCTGCCCTCGCTGAACAGCCCCGACTTCTTGTCCATCTCCAGCACAACGTCCATGGCCTGCGCGTCGGCCACGAAGCTCAGCTCGACCTGGTTCAGCCCCCGGTACCGCTGCGGGGGGAAGAACTCGATCTCCTGGTAGAAGGGCAGCTTCTGCCGCGTGCCCCGGATGTGGCCCCGCTCCATGTCCGCGCTCTTGAAACGGAAGCCCAGCTGGATGAACGCGTCCAGGATCGCCTTCTGCGCCGGCAGCGGGTGCACGTTGATCGGGTCCAGGTCACCGGAGTCCACGGCGCGTGCGATGGCCAGCTCCGTGGTGACGCCGATGTTCATCCCGCGCAGCGCCTGCCCGTCGATCATGGTGACCGGCGTCTCCCAGGGAATCTCGAGCCCGAACGGCACCGCGTGCACCGCACCGGCTCCGAGGTCGAACTCCCCGCCGAGCCGCACCTTCGTGAACTCGATGTTCTGCTTGTACTCCTGGTCCCCGCTCTCCACCTCGACCTTGGCCTGCAGCCCGACCGAAAGCGCCTGGATCTGCTGGTCGACGGAACCGCCCTGGATGCGCACCTCGCCCTGGACGACGCCGCCCGGAACGACGTTGTCCTCACTCAGCACGGTCTCGACCGAAGCCCCGCCGGCCCCCAGGCTCGCGAGCAGCTTCTTGAACGCCATGTCTCTCCCTCTCCAGGCTTTGCCGAACCCTTGATCCCTACAAACGCGATTCGGCCGCGGCCGGTTCCGCGCCCGCACCAGGAAGGCAGAGCACCTCGGCCACCCTGTGGACGGACCCGGCTGCGTTACGCTCGGACGGCATGATCGCGAGCCTCGAACGTACGCCGCTGCCCAGGGACTTCTTCGACCGTCCCGTCCTTGAGGTGGCCCCCGACCTGCTGGGCCGCATCCTGGTGCGCAACGGCCCGGACGGCCCGATCGCCCTCCGCCTGACGGAGGTGGAGGCCTACGACGGTGAGAACGACCCCGGCTCCCACGCCTACCGCGGTCGCACCGCCCGCAACGACGTGATGTTCGGTCCGCCCGGTCATGTGTACGTCTATTTCACCTACGGCATGTGGTTCTGCATGAACCTGGTCTGCGGGCCCGAGGGCAGGGCGAGCGCCGTTCTGCTCCGTGCCGGCGAGATCATCGAGGGCGCCGAGCCGGCCCGGACCCGTCGACTCTCCGCCCGCAATGACAAGGAACTGGCCAAAGGCCCGGCCCGTCTGGCCACCGCCCTGGGCGTGGACCGGGCCCTCGACGGCACCGACGCGTGCACGGCCGAGGACACCCCCCTGCGCATACTGACCGGCGCCCGCGTACCCCGCGACCAGGTACGCAACGGTCCGCGGACCGGCGTGTCCGGCGAGGGCGGAGTCCACCCCTGGCGCTACTGGATCGCCGACGACCCGACGGTCAGCCCGTATCGGGCCCATGTGCCCAAGCGGCGCCGAAGTTGACTCTCTCTTGGCAAACGCGTAACGTGGCCCGAGCCGCTTGACCCGGTATGGCAATCGCCAGCAACGGGAAGTGGCCAACCCACTACCTACGATTTCCCCTCGGCGGGGGCGAATTCTGCGTGTCTGCATGCCGGAATTCACCCGCGGGACTCGATTTTGAGGCCACGGAGAAGTCGGCTAACGTAGTGAATGTCGAAAGGCCGACGGGCGAAAGCCCAAGGACTGCGACAAATCCCGCCGACCGGGAATCGGGCCGAAAAGGATCTGATAGAGTCGGAAACGCAAGACCGAAGGGAAGCGCCCGGAGGAAAGCCTGAGAGAGTTTCTCGGGTGAGTACAAAGGAAGCGTCCGTTCCTTGAGAACTCAACAGCGTGCCAAAAGTCAACGCCAGATATGTTGATACCCCGACCTGATCGGTTGATCCGATCGGGTTGAGGTTCCTTTGAAATACAACAGCGAGGACGCTGTGAACGGTCGGATTATTCCTCCGACTGTTCCGCTCCCGTGATGTTGGAAAGCATTCACGGAGAGTTTGATCCTGGCTCAGGACGAACGCTGGCGGCGTGCTTAACACATGCAAGTCGAACGATGAACCACTTCGGTGGGGATTAGTGGCGAACGGGTGAGTAACACGTGGGCAATCTGCCCTGCACTCTGGGACAAGCCCTGGAAACGGGGTCTAATACCGGATACTGACCTCCACGGGCATCTGTGGGGGTCGAAAGCTCCGGCGGTGCAGGATGAGCCCGCGGCCTATCAGCTTGTTGGTGAGGTAATGGCTCACCAAGGCGACGACGGGTAGCCGGCCTGAGAGGGCGACCGGCCACACTGGGACTGAGACACGGCCCAGACTCCTACGGGAGGCAGCAGTGGGGAATATTGCACAATGGGCGGAAGCCTGATGCAGCGACGCCGCGTGAGGGATGACGGCCTTCGGGTTGTAAACCTCTTTCAGCAGGGAAGAAGCGAAAGTGACGGTACCTGCAGAAGAAGCGCCGGCTAACTACGTGCCAGCCAGCCGCGGTAATACGTAGGGCGCAAGCGTTGTCCGGAATTATTGGGCGTAAAGAGCTCGTAGGCGGCTTGTCGCGTCGGTTGTGAAAGCCCGGGGCTTAACCCCGGGTCTGCAGTCGATACGGGCAGGCTAGAGTTCGGTAGGGGAGATCGGAATTCCTGGTGTAGCGGTGAAATGCGCAGATATCAGGAGGAACACCGGTGGCGAAGGCGGATCTCTGGGCCGATACTGACGCTGAGGAGCGAAAGCGTGGGGAGCGAACAGGATTAGATACCCTGGTAGTCCACGCCGTAAACGGTGGGCACTAGGTGTGGGCAACATTCCACGTTGTCCGTGCCGCAGCTAACGCATTAAGTGCCCCGCCTGGGGAGTACGGCCGCAAGGCTAAAACTCAAAGGAATTGACGGGGGCCCGCACAAGCGGCGGAGCATGTGGCTTAATTCGACGCAACGCGAAGAACCTTACCAAGGCTTGACATACACCGGAAACGGCCAGAGATGGTCGCCCCCTTGTGGTCGGTGTACAGGTGGTGCATGGCTGTCGTCAGCTCGTGTCGTGAGATGTTGGGTTAAGTCCCGCAACGAGCGCAACCCTTGTCCCGTGTTGCCAGCAAGCCCTTCGGGGTGTTGGGGACTCACGGGAGACCGCCGGGGTCAACTCGGAGGAAGGTGGGGACAACGTCAAGTCATCATGCCCCTTATGTCTTGGGCTGCACACGTGCTACAATGGCCGGTACAATGAGCTGCGATACCGTGAGGTGGAGCGAATCTCAAAAAGCCGGTCTCAGTTCGGATTGGGGTCTGCAACTCGACCCCATGAAGTCGGAGTCGCTAGTAATCGCAGATCAGCATTGCTGCGGTGAATACGTTCCCGGGCCTTGTACACACCGCCCGTCACGTCACGAAAGTCGGTAACACCCGAAGCCGGTGGCCCAACCCCTTGTGGGAGGGAGCTGTCGAAGGTGGGACTGGCGATTGGGACGAAGTCGTAACAAGGTAGCCGTACCGGAAGGTGCGGCTGGATCACCTCCTTTCTAAGGAGCACATGGCCGACTGCAAGCGTATGTCTTGCACGGTTGCTCATGGGTGGAACGTTGACTATTCGGTCCGGACTCGGGCCGGTGGCTGTCAGTACTGCTCTTCGGAGTGTGGAAGGCATGATCATCGGACGGGTTTGGGCCGGGCACGCTGTTGGGTGCCTGAGGGTATGGCCGTGAGGCTGCCTCAGTTGCCGGCCCCAGTGAACTTGCCGTGAGTGGCAGGGTGATGGGTGGTTGGTCGTTGTTTGAGAACTGCACAGTGGACGCGAGCATCTGTGGCCAAGTTTTTAAGGGCGCACGGTGGATGCCTTGGCACCAGGAACCGATGAAGGACGTGGGAGGCCACGATAGGCCCCGGGGAGTCGTCAACCAGGCTTTGATCCGGGGGTGTCCGAATGGGGAAACCCGGCAGTCGTCATGGGCTGTCACCCGCTGCTGAACACATAGGCAGTGTGGAGGGAACGCGGGGAAGTGAAACATCTCAGTACCCGCAGGAAGAGAAAACAACCGTGATTCCGGGAGTAGTGGCGAGCGAAACCGGATGAGGCCAAACCGTATGCGTGTGAGACCCGGCAGGGGTTGCGTGTGCGGGGTTGTGGGATCTCTCTTTTACGGTCTGCCGGCCGTGAGACGAGTCAGAAACCGTTGATGTAGGCGAAGGACATGCGAAAGGTCCGGCGTAGAGGGTAAGACCCCCGTAGTCGAAACATGAGCGGCTCGTTTGAGAGACACCCAAGTAGCACGGGGCCCGAGAAATCCCGTGTGAATCTGGCGGGACCACCCGTTAAGCCTAAATATTCCCTGGTGACCGATAGCGGATAGTACCGTGAGGGAATGGTGAAAAGTACCGCGGGAGCGGAGTGAAATAGTACCTGAAACCGTGTGCCTACAAGCCGTGGGAGCGTCGGGCATCAAGCTTGCTTGGTGTCTCGTGACTGCGTGCCTTTTGAAGAATGAGCCTGCGAGTTTGCGGTGTGTTGCGAGGTTAACCCGGGTGGGGTAGCCGTAGCGAAAGCGAGTCCTAAGAGGGCGTTTGAGTAGCACGCTCAAGACCCGAAGCGGAGTGATCTAGCCATGGGCAGGTTGAAGCGGCTGTAAGAGGTCGTGGAGGACCGAACCCACCAGGGTTGAAAACCTGGGGGATGACCTGTGGTTAGGGGTGAAAGGCCAATCAAACTCCGTGATAGCTGGTTCTCCCCGAAATGCATTTAGGTGCAGCGTCGTGTGTTTCTTGCCGGAGGTAGAGCACTGGATAGGCGATGGGCCCTACCGGGTTACTGACCTTAGCCAAACTCCGAATGCCGGTAAGTGAGAGCGCGGCAGTGAGACTGTGGGGGATAAGCTCCATGGTCGAGAGGGAAACAGCCCAGAGCATCGACTAAGGCCCCTAAGCGTACGCTAAGTGGGAAAGGATGTGGAGTCGCACAGACAACCAGGAGGTTGGCTTAGAAGCAGCCATCCTTGAAAGAGTGCGTAATAGCTCACTGGTCTAGTGATTCCGCGCCGACAATGTAGCGGGGCTCAAGCGTACCGCCGAAGTCGTGTCATTGCAGCGTGTAGCCCCAACGGGTGCTGTGATGGGTAGGGGAGCGTCGTGTGCCGGGTGAAGCAGCCGTGGAAGCGAGTTGTGGACGGTTCACGAGTGAGAATGCAGGCATGAGTAGCGATACAAACGTGAGAAACGTTTGCGCCGATTGACTAAGGGTTCCTGGGTCAAGCTGATCTGCCCAGGGTAAGTCGGGACCTAAGGCGAGGCCGACAGGCGTAGTCGATGGATAACCGGTTGATATTCCGGTACCCGCTGTAAAGCGTCAAACACTGAATATCGTGATGCTAAGGCCGTGAAGCCGCCCTGGAGCCTTCGGGTGAAGGGGAGTGGTGGAGCCGCTGAACCGAGCGGTTAGTAGGTGAGTGATGGGGTGACGCAGGAAGGTAGTCCATCCCGGGCGGTGGTTGTCCCGGGGTAAGGGTGTAGCCCGTCATCCAGGTAAATCCGGGTGGCATGTGGGTGAGACCTGATGCCGAGCCGATTGTGGTGAAGTGGATGATCCTATGCTGTCGAGAAAAGCCTCTAGCGAGTTTTATGGCGGCCCGTACCCTAAACCGACTCAGGTGGTCAGGTAGAGAATACCGAGGCGTTCGGGTGAACTATGGTTAAGGAACTCGGCAAAATGCCCCCGTAACTTCGGGAGAAGGGGGGCCACACCTGGTGATGATCTTTACGGTCTGAGCTGGGGGTGGCCGCAGAGACCAGCGAGAAGCGACTGTTTACTAAAAACACAGGTCCGTGCGAAGCCGTAAGGCGATGTATACGGACTGACGCCTGCCCGGTGCTGGAACGTTAAGGGGACCGGTTAGTCATATTTCGGTGTGGCGAAGCTGAGAACTTAAGCGCCAGTAAACGGCGGTGGTAACTATAACCATCCTAAGGTAGCGAAATTCCTTGTCGGGTAAGTTCCGACCTGCACGAATGGCGTAACGACTTCTCGACTGTCTCAACCATAGGCCCGGTGAAATTGCACTACGAGTAAAGATGCTCGTTTCGCGCAGCAGGACGGAAAGACCCCGGGACCTTTACTACAGTTTGATATTGGTGTTCGGTTCGGCTTGTGTAGGATAGCTGGGAGACTGTGAACTTTGGACGCCAGTTCAGGGGGAGTCGTCGTTGAAATACCAGTCTGGTCGTGCTGGATGTCTAACCTGGGTCCGTGATCCGGATCAGGGACAGTGTCTGATGGGTAGTTTAACTGGGGCGGTTGCCTCCTAAAGAGTAACGGAGGCGCCCAAAGGTTCCCTCAGCCTGGTTGGTAATCAGGTGTTGAGTGTAAGTGCACAAGGGAGCTTGACTGTGAGACCGACGGGTCGAGCAGGGACGAAAGTCGGGACTAGTGATCCGGCGGTGGCTTGTGGAAGCGCCGTCGCTCAACGGATAAAAGGTACCCCGGGGATAACAGGCTGATCTTCCCCAAGAGTCCATATCGACGGGATGGTTTGGCACCTCGATGTCGGCTCGTCGCATCCTGGGGCTGGAGTCGGTCCCAAGGGTTGGGCTGTTCGCCCATTAAAGCGGTACGCGAGCTGGGTTTAGAACGTCGTGAGACAGTTCGGTCCCTATCCGCTGTGCGCGTAGGAGTCTTGAGAAGGGCTGTCCCTAGTACGAGAGGACCGGGACGGACGAACCTCTGGTGTGCCAGTTGTCCTGCCAAGGGCATGGCTGGTTGGCTACGTTCGGGAGGGATAACCGCTGAAAGCATCTAAGCGGGAAGCCTGCTTCGAGACGAGGGCTCCCACCCACTTGATGGGGTAAGGCTCCCAGTAGACGACTGGGTTGATAGGCCGGATCTGGAAGCACCGTGAGGTGTGGAGGTGACCGGTACTAATAGGCCGAGGGCTTGTCCTCAGTTGCTCGCGTCCACTGTGTTAGTTCTGAGACAACGAACAGTTGTCGGCTTTCGAGCTGAACAGACAATTAAAGAGTGTGCTTGTTCGCTCGAAACCATTAGGGTTTCGGTGGTCATAGCGTAGGGGAAACGCCCGGTTACATTTCGAACCCGGAAGCTAAGCCTTACAGCGCCGATGGTACTGCAGGGGGGACTCTGTGGGAGAGTAGGACGCCGCCGAACAATCTTTGGAAAGGACCCCTGGTCCCAGCGTTCAGCTGGGGCCAGGGGTCCTTTCGTTTTTCCGGAGCGCACCGGGTACTCGGCCGCGCGAGAATGACTTGCAGTACCGAAGACAGGAGTCACCGATGTCCACCAACTCTCCCGACGACCGACCGGAGCGCGACCAGCGGCGACGGGACAGTGGTGACCGCGGCGACCGCAGTGGCCAGCGCGGGGACCGTGGCGGCTTCCGCCGGGACAACGACCGCGGTGGTTTCCGTCGGGACGACCGTCGCGATGACAACCGTGGTGGTGGGTACGGGCGTCGGGACGACCGTGATCGTGGGCCGCGTCGTGACGACCGGGACCGTGGTGGCGACCGGGGCTTCCGCCGTGACGACCGGGGCGGTGACCGTCCGCCCTTCCGTCGCGATGACCGTCGCGATGACCGGCGTGACGACCGGCGTGACGATCGACGGGACGACCGCCCCTCTTTCCGGCGTGACGACCGCGGGGACCGTGGCGGCGACCGCCCGTCGTTCCGCCGCGACGACCGTCGCGACGACCGTGGTGGTGACCGTCCCCCGTTCCGGCGTGACGACCGTGGTGAGCGCGGTGGCTTCGGCCGGCGTGACGACAACCGTGGCGATGACCGTGGTGGACAGCGTGGTGGTTTCCGTCGGGACGACCGTCGGGACGACAACCGTGGTGGTGGGTACGGGCGTCGGGACGACCGTGATCGTGGGCCGCGTCGTGACGACCGGGACCGTGGTGGCGACCGGGGCTTCCGCCGTGACGACCGGGGCGGTGACCGTCCGCCCTTCCGTCGCGATGACCGGCGTGACGACCGGCGTGACGATCGACGGGACGACCGCCCCTCTTTCCGGCGTGACGACCGCGGGGACCGTGGCGGCGACCGCCCGTCGTTCCGCCGCGACGACCGCCGCGACAACCGGGGCGGTGACCGTCCGCCCTTCCGTCGCGATGACCGTCGCGATGATCGGCGGGACGACCGTGGTGGTGACCGTCCCCCGTTCCGTCGGGACGACCGTGGCGACCGTGGTGGGTTCCGGCGGGACGACAGCCGTGGTGATCGCGGTGGGTACCGTCGTGACGACAGTCGCGGGGGAGAGCGCGGGGGCGACCGTGGTGGGTTCCGCGGGCGGGACGACCGTGGCGCGCGTGGGCCGCGGCGGGACAACCGCGACGACCGTGGCGGGCGGCCCGGTGGCTTCCGTGGGCGCGACGACCGGCACGGCGGTGGGGGCCGTTTCCGTGAGGAGCGGGAGCGGGACCGGGAGCCGATCAAGCGCCTGCCGATCCCCGAGGAGGTCACGGGCGACGAGATCGACAAGGACGTACGGCAGGAGTTGCAGAGCCTGCCCAAGACGCTCGCGGAGGACGTGGCCAGGAACCTGGTGATGGTCGCCCGGCTGATCGACGAGGACCCGGAGGGGGCGTACGCCTACTCCAGGGTGGCCCTGCGCCTGGCGTCCCGGGTCGCCGCCGTGCGGGAGGCGGGCGGGTTCGCCGCGTACGCCAACCAGAAGTACTCCGAGGCGCTGGCGGAGTTCCGGGCCGCCCGGCGGATGACCGGGTCCGTGGAGCTGTGGCCGGTCATGGCCGACTGCGAGCGCGGGCTCGGCCGGCCCGAGAAGGCGCTGGACATGGCCGGCGCGCCCGAGGTGCACAAGCTGGACAAGGCCGGACAGGTCGAGATGCGGCTCGTGGCGGCCGGCGCCCGGCGCGACATGGGGCAGTTGGACGCGGCCATCGTGACGCTTCAGAGCCCCGAGCTGGCCTCCAACTCCGTGCAGCCCTGGACCGCGCGGCTGCGCTACGCCTACGCCGACGCGCTGCTGGCCGCCGGCCGGGAGCAGGAGGCGCGGGAGTGGTTCGCCAAGGCGGTGGAGTCCGACCGCGACGGCAGCACGGACGCCTCCGACCGGCTCGCCGAGCTGGAGGGCGTGGAGTTCGTGGACGCCCTCGACGAGGGCGAGACCGAGGAGGAGCCCGAGGCCGAGCCCGAGGCCGGCGAGAAGGACTGACGTCCACGACCTGACGACGAAGGGGCGGGACCGGCACACGCGGCACACGGTCCCGCCCCTTCGTCATGCCGGGTCACAGGTCGAGCGCGCGCAGCACCAGGCCCGAGGCCGGCTTGGGGCCGAAGGAGGTCGACTTGCGGGGCATCGTGACGCCCTGTCGGGCCAGCTCGCGGACGACCTCCTCGTGGACCGGGTGCATCAGCACCGCCGTACCGCCGTCGCGCTCCGCCTTCTCGGCGGTGGCCGCCGTGTCGTGGATGTACGAGACGTGGGCCGCCGAGTCGTCCGGGACGTGCCAGACGTGGGCCAGGAGCGCGGCGTGCAGGACCGTGGCGTCCAGGGTGCGCCAGGCTTCCGGACGGTCGGTGGGGACCGTGCGGGCCAGCAGCGCGGGGTCCGGCCGGTCCACGAGGTGAAAGGCGCCGTCACCGGCGAGCAGGAAGGCGTTGCCCGCCTCGCAGGCCTTCGCCAGCGCGTCCATGGCTTCCGCCAGGGGCGTGTCCAGGCGGCTGACGCGGAAGTTGCCGTCCAGGGCGGCCACGGCGGCGCCGACCGGAAGGCCGTGCAGCAGGCGGTGGATGGCGCGGACCCGGAGCGGGTGGCGGACCGTGTCGACCAGCAGGACCAGACCGTAGTCCCAGGGGCTCGGGGAGGGGTGTTCCGCGCGGAGCGTGCGGTAGGTCGCCCAGCGGTGGTGGCCGTCGGCGATGAGGGCCTGGTGCTGTGCCAGCTCGGCCCGGACGCGGGCCAGGGCCCCGGGGTCGGTGACCGACCACAGGCGGTGGCAGAAGCCGTCCTCCGTGGTCGTGGCGAGCAGCGGCGGCTGCTCGGCGGTGTGCTCCACGAGGGCGGCCGTGGCCCGCGTGGTGTCGTCGCCGCGGTAGGTGAGCAGCAGGGGTTCGAGGTTCGCCGAGGTGGCCCGCATGAGTGCCGCGCGGTCGTTCACGACGTGCGGCATGACGTCCTCGTGCGGCAGGACCACCCGCTCCGAGGGGTCCGACACGCGCAGGGCGCCGATGATGCCGCGTTGGACCATGCCCTCGTCGTCGCGCTGTTCGTAGATGTACAGGCCCGGTTCGGGGTCGGCGGTCAGGACGCCCTCCGCCCGCCAGCGCCGCAGGGTGCGGGCGGCCTGGTCGTTGCGCGCCTCGGGGGTCGCGGCCTGGGGCAGGATCAGGCGAACGATGTTGTGCGGGTCGGCGGACTCGAGGTGGAGCAGGCCGTCGGGGCGGACCACAACGTCGTAGGGCGGGGATGTCACGGCGGCCAGACTGCCGACCCGGTCGGGGTCGTAGCGGAGGCCTCGGAACGGGGTGAGTTCCAGGCCCCGGGGCGCCGTTGCTTCCGGGTGACCTGCAGTCTTCATCCGGGCATCGTACGTGTGTCGGTGGCATGGGGGATGATCGGGGGAAAGGCGTCGAACGAGGAGCGATGTGCAATGAGCCGGAGCGTCAGGACGAGGCCCGAGGGCAGTGGGCGGGGCCTGAGCGAGGCGTACGACACGGCGCTGCTCGACCTGGACGGCGTGGTGTATGCCGGAGGGGACGCGATCGCCCACGCGGTCGAGTCGCTCGCCACCGCCCGCGCCGGCGGCATGCACCTGGCGTATGTCACGAACAACGCGCTGCGCACCCCCGACACGGTGGCCGCGCACCTGACCGAGCTGGGCATACCGACGGGCGCCGCCGATGTCATCACGTCGGCGCAGGCGGTGGCCAGGCTGATCGCCGAGCAGGTGCCGCCGGGCGCGCGGGTGCTGGTGATCGGCGGCGAGGGCCTGCGGGTGGCGCTGCGCGAGCGCGGCCTCGATCCCGTGGAGTCGGCGGAGGACGATCCGGCAGCCGTGGTGCAGGGATACGGCGGTCCCGAGCTGCCGTGGGGGCGGTTCGCCGAGGCCTGCCATGCCATCGCGCGCGGTGTGCCCTGGTACGCCTCCAACACCGACCTGACCATCCCGAGCCCCCGCGGGATCGTGCCGGGCAACGGCGCCGCGGTGGAGGTCGTACGGATCGCCACCGGCGCGGATCCGCGGGTCGCGGGGAAGCCGTTGCCGCCCATGCACCGGGAGACGATCCTGCGCACCGGCGCGCGGCGGCCGTTGGTGGTGGGCGACCGGCTGGACACGGACATCGAGGGCGCGTTCAACGGCGAGGTCGACTCACTGCTCGTCCTGACCGGCGTGACCGACGGGGCGCAGTTGCTGGCGGCGCCGCCCCGGCACCGGCCGACGTATGTGGACGCCGATCTGCGCGGGCTGCTCACCGGGCAGCCGGAGGTCACCGGGGACGGGGACGCCGGGTTCCGCTGCGGCGGCTGGCGTGCGGCGGCCGGTGCGGGACGGCTGGAGCTGGCGGGTGACGGCGCGGCGCCGGACGGGCTGCGCGCGCTGTGCGCGGCGGCCTGGACGGCGGGCGGGGAGTCGGGGTGCGGGCTGGACTCGGGGAAGGCGCTGGCCCGACTGGGACTGTGAGCCGCCGTAAGGGGACGGGGAGCAAGCGCCGTCGGCGCCCTCAACAGCGGCCTTGACGTGCTCGGGATCGTGATCGGTTGGCAGGGTAGGCTAGCCTAACCACGTGTTGGTCGACAGTCCCTCAGAACAGCGCGTGGAGAGTGACTCCGCGCCGCCCGCCGGGCGCCGTGCCCTGCGTGCCGCCGGGCTGCCCGTCTCCGTGGCGGTCCTGGTGCTCGTCGCGTCGGCGAGTATCGCGATCGGCGCCAAGGACCTGTCCCTGGCCCAGGTCTGGCACGGTCTGTTCCACGACTCGGGCACGTACGGCGACGTGGTGGTCGGCGAGCGGCTGTCGCGGACCGTGCTCGGCCTGCTGGCCGGTGCCGCGCTCGGCCTCGCGGGAGCGGTCTTGCAGGCGCTCACCCGCAACCCACTGGCCGATCCCGGACTGCTCGGCATCAACGCGGGTGCCTCCGCGGCGGTCGTCACGGCCATCACCTTCTTCGGCGTCACCTCGCTGGGCGGATACGTCTGGTTCGCCTTCGCGGGCGCGGCGGGCGTCGGTGCGCTGGTCTGGTTCCTGGGCGGCAGCCGGGGGGCCACGCCGGTGCGGCTGGTACTGGCCGGCACCGCGATCAGCGCCGCCCTCTTCGGCTACCTCCAGGCCGTGATGATCATGGATGACGCGGCGCTGGGCCGGATGCGTTTCTGGACGGTCGGTTCGCTGTCCTCGGCGACGAGCGGGACCATCAGGGAGGTGCTGCCCTTCTTCGTGACGGGCACGGCCCTCGCCCTCGCGCTGGCCCGGCCGCTCAACGCCATGGAGATGGGCGACGACACCGCAAGGGCCCTCGGCGCCAACCTGAACCGCACCCGGGCGCTGTCCATGCTCGCCGCGACCGTGCTCTGCGGGGCGGCGACCGCCGCCTGCGGGCCGATCGTGTTCGTCGGACTGATGGTCCCGCACATCGTCCGCTCCTTCACCGGGCCCGACATGCGCTGGATCCTGCCGTACGCCGCGATCCTGTCGCCCGTGCTGCTGCTCGGCGCCGATGTCCTCGGCCGGATCGTGGCACGGCCCTCGGAGCTTCAGGTGGGCATCGTCACCGCCGTCCTGGGCGGGCCGGTCTTCATCCATCTCGTACGACGGCGCAGGACGGCCCAGCTGTGAAGACCGTGAGGACCAACCGTGTCGTGCGAAGCCCGGGAGGGCTCTCGTTCCGCCTGGACGTGCGGGCCGCCGTCGTCGTCGCCGTGCTGCTGGTCGTCGCGCTCGCCGCGAGCGTCGTGCTGATCGGCACCGGCGACTTCGAGATACCGGCCGCCGACGTGCTCAAGGCCCTGGTCGGCGAGGGCAACGCCGGCCAGGAGTTCATCGTCAACGAGCTGCGGCTGCCGCGGGTCCTGGTCGGACTGCTGGTCGGCGCCGCGCTCGGGGTGGGCGGCGCGCTGTTCCAGGCCATCTCGCGCAACCCGCTCGGCAGTCCGGACGTACTCGGCCTCGGGCAGGGTGCGACGGCCGGCGCCCTCATCATGATCGTCCTGTTCTCCGGCAGCGCCGCCCAGGTCACCGTCGGTGCCCTCGTGGGCGGCCTGGTGACCGGCCTCGCCATCTATCTGCTCGCCTGGAAACGGGGCGTGCACGGTTACCGGCTGGTCCTGGTCGGTATCGGCGTGTCCGCGATCGTCACGGCGGTCAACGGCTACCTGATGACCCGGGCCGACATCGTCGACGCCTCCCGCGCCGTCGTGTGGATGACCGGTTCCCTCAACGGCCGTGACTGGGAGCAGGTCTGGCCCCTGCTCGTGCTGTGCGCCGTACTCGTCCCGCTCGTCCTCGCCAACGGACGGGCGCTGCGGATGATGGAGATGGGCGACGACGTGTCGTACGCCCTCGGAGTGCGCGTCGAGCGGGTGCGGGGGCTGCTGCTGGTGGCCGCCGTGCTGCTGACCGCCGCCGCCACCGCCGCCGCGGGGCCGGTCGGCTTCGTCGCGCTCACCGCGCCGCAGCTCGCGCGGCGCCTGACCCGTTCGCCCGGACCCAACCTGCTGCCGTCCCTGTGCATGGGCGCCGCCCTGCTGGTCAGCGCCGACTGGATCTCGCAGCGGGCCTTCGGCGTCGACCAGTTGCCCGTGGGTGTGGTCACCGGCGTACTCGGCGGCGTCTACCTGCTGTGGCTGCTGGTCACCGAGCGCAGGGCGGGCCGGATATGAGCGCCGTCGCCGGTGTCCGCAGCGGGCTGAACAACCAAAGGAGCAATGTGAACCGCCTGACCGCCGAGAACGTCACCCTCGCCTACGACCAGCGGGTCATCGCGGAGAAGCTGTCGGTGGCGATACCCGACAACTCCTTCACCGTGATCGTCGGCCCGAACGCGTGCGGCAAGTCCACCCTGCTGCGCGCCCTTTCGCGCATGCTCAAGCCCAGTGAGGGCCGGGTGCTCCTCGACGGGTCGGTCATCCAGTCGATGCCCGCCAAGCAGGTCGCGCGGACCCTCGGCCTGCTGCCGCAGTCGTCCATCGCGCCCGACGGGATCACCGTCGGCGACCTCGTCGGCCGCGGCCGCTACCCGCACCAGGGCCTGCTGCGCCAGTGGTCGACCGAGGACGAGCGGGTCGTCCAGGAGTCCATGGCGCAGACCGGCATCTCCGAACTCGCCGACCGCTACGTCGACGAACTCTCCGGCGGCCAGCGCCAGCGCGTGTGGATCGCCATGGCGCTCGCCCAGCAGACCCCGCTGCTGCTGCTCGACGAGCCCACGACGTACCTGGACATCCAGCACCAGATCGATGTCCTCGACCTGTGCGCGGAACTCCACGAGGAGCAGGGCCGCACGCTGGTGGCCGTCCTGCACGACCTCAACCACGCCGCCCGCTACGCCACTCACCTCATCGCGCTGCGCGACGGGGAGGTCATCGCCGAGGGCGCGCCCAAGGACATCGTCACGGCCGAACTCGTCGAGCGGGTCTTCGGGCTGCGCTGCCAGGTCATCGACGACCCCGAGACCGGTACGCCGCTGGTGGTGCCGGCCGCGCGCAAGGCACGGGGCGCGGGCGGCGCCAAGCTCGGCAAGACGGCCGCCGAGAGCGCCGGGAAGGCCGAGGAGATGGCCGCTACAGAAGCTTCCTGAGCCGGAACAGATCGCGCAGGCCCGCTTCCAGCCGCACCCGGCCCGAGCCCCAGGCCCTGGCGAAGTTCAGCTCGCCGGCCACCAGGGCCACGAGGTCGTCGCCGGTCATCGCCAGCCGGATGTCGGCCTTCTCGCCCGGCGGCCCCTCGACGGTCTGGCGCACGTCGAGACCGCCGTCCGCCAGGCGCCCGGCGAAGGTGATGTCCAGGTCGGTGATGTGGCAGCTCACCGAGCGGTCCAGCTCGGTGGCCGACCGCACGTCCCCTTCGGCGCCGCGCATGTTGTCCGAGAGCTTGTCGAGTGCCGCGCGGCACTCCTCAGTCGTCGCCATCGGGACCGACCGTACCCCAGGGGTACGCGGTAGCGTCGGGGCATGAACGACGCAGTACCGGTGCCTGAGCCCCGGGAGACGGAGGCCGGGGAGCGGTCGGAGCCCGGGTACGAGCCCGCGGCCCCCGCGCCCCTCGACGCCCCCCGCACGCCGACGGGAAACGCCGAGGTGGACGCCGGGCTGGCGCGGCTGTCCGACGCCGACCACCTGGCGACCGACGGACATGTCGAGGTGTACGAGGATGTACACCGGAGGCTGCGCGACGCGCTCACCGCGCTCGACGCCCGCCCGGGACCCGCGGGTCCCCCATCGCCGTACGACCGCAGGAGCTGAACCGAACGTGGCAGGAGTCGCACGCCGACGTCTCGACGCGGAGCTGGTCCGCCGCAAGCTGGCGCGTTCGCGCGAGCACGCGGGCCGGCTGATCGCCGACGGGCGGGTCACCGTCGGCAAGACCGTCGCGACCAAGCCCGCCACCCAGGTGGAGACCGCCGCCGCGATCGTGGTGAACGCGGACGAGGGCGACCCCGACTACGTCTCGCGCGGTGGCCACAAGCTCGCCGGCGCGCTCGCGGCGTTCGTGCCGCACGGGCTCGTCGTCGAGGGGCGCCGCGCGCTGGACGCCGGTGCCTCCACCGGCGGCTTCACCGATGTCCTGCTGCGGGCGGGCGCCGCGCACGTCGTCGCCGTGGACGTCGGATACGGACAACTCGCCTGGAGTCTGCGCCAGGATGAACGCGTCAGCGTCAAGGACCGTACGAACGTACGCGAGTTGACGCTGGAAGCGATCGGTGGGGAGCCCGTGGACCTTGTCGTGGGGGATCTGTCCTTCATCCCACTCGGACTGGTACTGCCCGCGTTGGTGCGGTGCACACGACCGGAGGCCGACCTGGTGATGATGGTGAAGCCGCAGTTCGAGGTGGGGAGGGAACGGCTGGGCAGCGGGGGAGTGGTCCGCAGTGCGCAACTGCGGGCCGAGGCCGTGCGGGGCGTCGCCCGCAAGGCCTGGGAACTGGGACTCGGGGTGAAGGGGGTCACCGCCAGTCCGCTGCCCGGTCCCTCCGGGAACGTCGAGTATTTTCTGTGGCTGCGGGCCGGCGCCGACGAACTGGACCCGGCCGACGTTGACCGTGCAGTGGCGGAGGGGCCGCGTTGACACAGAACCGAGCGCGTACTGTTTTCCTGCTCGCCCACACCGGGCGCCCCGCTGCGATCCGCAGCGCGGAGCTGGTGGTCAAGGGGCTGCTGCTCGCCGGGCTCGGCGTGCGCGTCCTGGAGGCCGAGGCGCGCGATCTGCCGCTGCCGGGCGAGGTCGAGCTGGTCGGCGAGGCCACCCCGCAGTGCCTCGACGGCTGCGAGCTGCTCATCGTCCTCGGCGGTGACGGCACACTGCTGCGCGGCGCCGAGTTCGCCCGCGCCTCCGGGGTGCCGATGCTCGGCGTCAACCTCGGCCGGGTCGGCTTCCTCGCCGAGGCCGAGCGCGACGACCTCGACAAGGTCGTGGACCGGGTGGTGAACCGGGCCTACGAGGTCGAGGAGCGGATGACCGTCGACGTCGTCGTGCACCGCAACGGCGACATCGTGCACACCGACTGGGCGCTGAACGAGGCCGCGGTGCAGAAGGCCGGTGCCGAGAAGCTGCTGGAAGTCGTGCTGGAGATCGACGGGCGGCCGGTGACCGGGTTCGGCTGCGACGGCATCGTGCTGTCGACGCCGACCGGGTCGACGGCGTACGCCTTCTCGGCCGGCGGGCCGGTGGTGTGGCCGGAGGTGGAGGCGCTGCTGATGGTGCCGATCAGCGCGCACGCGCTGTTCGCGAAGCCGCTGGTGACCTCGCCGGACTCGGTGCTCGCGGTGGAGGTGCTGCCGCACGTGCCTCCGGGGGTCCTGTGGTGCGACGGGCGCCGGACGGTGGAGCTGCCGCCCGGGGCGCGGGTCGAGGTGCGACGGGGGGCCGTGCCGGTGCGGCTGGCCCGGCTGCACCACGCCTCGTTCACGGACCGGCTGGTGGCGAAGTTCGCGCTGCCGGTGTCGGGGTGGCGCGGGGCGCCGCACTAGCCGACTCGATGGGGTGGCCTGTGTGCGCTCCCCGTCCACAACCTCGTATGGTCGTGTCCGTGCTTGAGGAGATGCGGATACGGTCGCTCGGGGTCATCGACGACGCCGTGGTCGAGCTGTCGCCCGGGTTCACCGCTGTCACCGGTGAGACGGGTGCCGGCAAGACCATGGTGGTCACCAGCCTGGGACTGCTGCTGGGCGGACGCGCCGACGCGGCGCTCGTGCGGATCGGGGCGAAGAACGCGGTCGTCGAGGGGCGGATCGCCGTGCCCGGGGACGCCGCGGCCGCCGTCCGGGCCGAGGAGGCCGGGGCCGAGCTGGACGACGGGGCGCTGCTGATCAGCCGTACCGTCTCCGCCGAGGGGCGCTCGCGGGCACATCTGGGCGGACGGTCCGTGCCCGTGGGAATGCTCGCCGAACTGGCCGACGAACTGGTGGCCGTGCACGGCCAGACCGACCAGCAGGGGCTGCTCAAGCTGTCCAGGCAGCGGCAGGCCCTCGACCGGTACGCCGGTGACGCGGTCGCCGCGCCGCTGGCCAAGTACACCGAGGCCTACCGGCGGCTGCGGGCCGTCGCGACGGAACTCGACGAGATCACCACGCGCGCGCGTGAGCGCGCCCAGGAGGCCGACCTGCTGCGCTACGGCCTCGACGAGGTCGCGGCCGTCGAGCCGCGGGCCGGCGAGGACGTGGAGCTGGCCGAGGAGGCGGAGCGGCTGGGCCACGCCGAGGCGCTCGCGTCGGCCGCCACGGCCGCGCACGCCGCGCTGGCGGGCAACCCGGAGGACCCCGAGGGCGTGGACGCGGCCACGCTCGTCGCGGGAGCGCGGCGGGCCCTGGACGCCGTGCGCTCACACGACCCGGCGCTGGCCGCGCTCGCCGAACGGATCGGCGAGGTCGGCATCCTGCTGCGCGACGTGGCCGGGGAACTCGCCGGGTATGCCGACGACCTGGACGCCGACCCGCTGCGGCTCGCGGCGGTCGAGGAGCGCCGGGCCGCGCTCACCGCGCTGACCCGCAAGTACGGCAAGGATGTCACCGCCGTGCTGACCTGGGCCGAGCAGGGCGCCGCGCGGCTGACCGAGCTGGACGGCGACGACGAGCGGATCGGCGGGCTGACCGCCGAACGCGACGCGCTGCGGGCGGAGCTGGGCGGGCTCGCACAGGCCCTCACGGACGCGCGGACCGAGGCAGCCGAGCGGTTCGCCGCCGCCGTGACCGCCGAGCTGGCCTCGCTCGCCATGCCCCACGCACGCGTGTCGTTCGCGATCCGGCAGAGCGAGGACCCGGAGGGCGTGGAGGTCGGCGGCCGTACGGTCGCCTACGGGCCGTCGGGCACCGACGAGGTCGAGCTGCTGCTCGCCCCGCATCCCGGGGCACCGCCGCGGCCGATCGCCAAGGGCGCGTCCGGCGGTGAGCTGTCGCGCGTGATGCTGGCCGTGGAGGTCGTGTTCGCGGGCACGGACCCGGTGCCGACCTATCTCTTCGACGAGGTCGACGCCGGTGTCGGCGGCAAGGCGGCGGTGGAGATCGGCCGCCGTCTCGCGCGCCTCGCGAAGAGCGCGCAGGTCGTGGTGGTCACGCATCTGCCCCAGGTGGCCGCGTTCGCCGACCGGCAGTTGCTGGTGGAGAAGACGGACGACGGTTCGGTGACCCGCTCCGGTGTGAAGGTGCTGGAGGGCGAGGACCGCATCCGGGAGCTGTCCCGCATGCTGGCGGGACAGGAGGACTCGCAGACGGCACGGGCCCACGCGGAGGAACTGCTCGCCACGGCCCGGGAGGACGCGTAGAGGCGCGGTCCCGTGCGCCCGTAGGGTGTCCGGATGATCAACCGTAGTCGTCGCACCGGACTTTCCCTCGCCCTCGCCGCGGGTCTCGCGCGGACCGGCCTGGGCGCGCTGCGCGCCGTGGCACCGGGCGGCCGGGAACGCTGGGAGCGGCGCAACCACGCCGGACGGACCGTGGGCCTGTACGCCGGGCCCGCGTGCGCCCTGGCGGCGGCGGCCGGGACGGCGCGGGTGCGGCCCGCCGCCGGGTTGGCCGTGCTGGCCGCCGGTGCCTGCGGGGCCTACGACGACGTGGTGGGCGCGGGGGACCCCCGGCGCGGATTCCGGGCGCATCTGTCGGCGCTGCGGCACGGCGAGGTCACCTCGGGGGCGGTGAAGCTGTTCGGCATCTCCGCGGCCGGGCTCGCCGCGGGCGCGGCGATGAAGGAACGGCCCCTCGACCGGCTGTTGGCCGGTGTCGTCATCGCCGGGGCCGCGCACTTCGTCAACCTCGTGGACACACGGCCCGGCCGGGCCGGCGCCGCCGTCCTGGCGCTCGGGGTGCCGGGGCTGCTGCGCGGTGGGCCCGCGGCGCGCACGTCCGCCGTCGCCATGGGCGCCGCGGCGGCCGTGCTGCCCGACGACCTCGCCGAGCGCACGATGCTCGGGGACACGGGAGCGCACGCGCTCGGCGCGGCCCTCGGGGTCGCGGTGGTGGCCGGGAACGGGCGGGCCGTGGTCGCCGCGCACGCGGTCGCGCTCGTGGTCGCGGCGGCGTGCGGTGAGCGGGCGGCCGGACAACCCGGTTCACTCGTGTGAGTGAATCGGTGTCGTCAGGTTGCCCCGGTGGTCGACCGGATGCGGCGGCCGTCGTTCCCGGAACACCCGTACGGCCTGGCATCCTTGACGGAGTGACGTGCGGCGCGCCCGCCCCGTCCTTCCGTTCTGTACGTTCTTCGTGACCTTCCCCGCCGAACCAGGAGCCCCGGCCAGGTGACCCCCGCGAGCAGCCACTCACCGCACGGCCAGTCGCCGCTGCGCACCGTGCAGGTGCTGGGCGGAGGCAACGCCGGCAGCAGCGCGCACGTGCGTTCGCTCGCCGCGGGGCTCGTCGCACGGGGCGTGAAAGTGACGGTGTGCGCCCCCTCCGATGCGGAGTGCACCTACGACTTCACGGGCGCGGGCGCCGACCACGTGCACGTGCCGCGCAGCAGCGATCCCGTCTCCGTGGCCGCGCTGCGGGCGGTGTGCGCGGACGCCGACCTGGTGCACGCGCACGGACTGCACGCCTCCTTCCGTGCGGCGCTTGCCCTCGGCGGGCGGCGCGTGCGCACCCCGCTCGTCGTCACCTGGCACGACCGGCCGCACGCCGAAGGAGCCCGCGCCCAACTGCTGCGGGTGCTGGAACGCCGGGTGATGAAGGCCGCCGCCGTGGTGCTCGGCGCGACCTCCGACCTGGTCGACGGCGCGCGGCGGACGGGCGCGCGGGACGCCAGGCTCGGCCCTGTCGCGCTCCCCGCCCGGTCGCGCCGGTCCACCGGACTCGACGACCCCGACCGGGCGCGCCCCAAGATCCGGGCCGAACTCGGCGCCGTCGACCGCCCCTTGCTGGTCGCCGTCGGTTCCCTGGAGCGGCACCGGGGATACAACGTCCTGCTCGACGCCGCACAGGCCTGGCGCCGCCTCGACCCCGTGCCCCTGGTCGTCGTCGCCGGGGAGGGGCCGCTGCGCGGGGAGTTGCAGGGCCGGATCGAGGCCGAGAGGCTGCCCGTGGTGCTCATCGGCAGCCGCGACAACGTCACCGACCTGCTGGCCGCCGCCGACCTCGCCCTGCTGCCGAGCCGCCGGGAGGCCGGACGCTCCGTCCTCGCCCAGGAGGCACTGCACGCGCGCGTGCCGCTGGTCGCGAGCGACGCGGGCGGCATCCCCGAACTCGTCGGCGACGCCGCCGAACTCGTCCCGCCCGGTGACGCGGACGCCTTCGCCGACGCCGTCGTCCGCCTGCTCGACGACCCCGCGTGGCAGGACGAGTTGCGGGACAGGGGCGTACGGCAGGCGGCCACCTGGCCGACCGAGGACGAGACGGTCGCCCAGGTCCTCAGCGTCTACGACGAGTTGACGCAGCCCACGCCGTTGCTCTAGGCATCCGTCCGGGACCTAGGGGGTGTCTGACAAATGGTCTTGGCGCGGTTCGCGGAGCCAGAGGATGAGTGCTGCGAGGTGGAGTCCGGCCCGGTAGCGGGCGGCGAGTTTGTCGAAGCGGGTCGCGATGGCCCGGAACTGCTTGAGCCGGTTGAAGCAGCGTTCGACGACGTTGCGAGCTTTGTAGAGACCACGGTCGAAGGCCGGTGGCCTGCCGCCGGCCCGGCCGCGCCGCATCCGGTTGGCCTTCTGGTCAGCCCTTTCCGGGATCACCGCCCGGATGCCCCGGCGACGCAGCGTCCGGCGGATCGCCCGTGACGAATACGCCTTGTCGGCGATGACCGCGTCGGGTCTGCGACGCGGCCGCCCGACGCCGGTCCGGGGCACTCTCACCGCGTCCAGGACCGCCTCGAAGGCTGTCGAGTCGTTGACGTTGCCGGGTGTGACGAGGACGGCCAGAGGCAGGCCCCGGCCGTCGCAGGCGAGGTGAACCTTGGTGGTCAGCCCACCGCGGGACCGACCGAGCGCCTGACGATCCGCCTCGCGTTCCGGATCTTCCAGTTCGTCCCCCGCCGACGCCCCTTTTTGCGGGCGCCGGCTGCATGCTGGTGGGCCCGACTGATCGTGGAGTCGACCGAGACCGTCCATTCCACGGCCCCGACCGAGTCGTCGCGGACCTGGACCTCTTCGAGCAGGCGCGCCCAGGTCCCATCCGCCTCCCAGCGGGCGAACCGTTCATAGACCGTCTGCCACGGCCCGAAGCGCTCTGGCAGGTCACGCCACGGACCACCCGTCCGCAACCGCCACAACACCCCGTTGATCACCTGCCGATGATCCCGCCACGGACGCCCCCGCCCGTCAACACCCGGCAACAGCGGCGCTATCCGCTCCCACGCCACATCCGTCAGCTCACCACGACCCACCACAAGACCAATTATCAGACACGACCTAGGGCACGTGCCGGCGGGCGCGCAGGGCCAGGCTCAATGCCAGGACGGTCTGCGGGTCGTCGAGGTCCGTGCCCAGCAACTCCCCGATCCGCGCCAGCCGGTTGTAGAGCGTCTGCCGGTTCAGATGGAGTTCGCGCGCCGTCTCCGCCTTGCGGCCGGCGTGCGCCAAGTACGTCTGGAGGGTGGGCAGCAGGGGCGGTTTGGAGCGGTCGTCGTGGTCGCGGAGCGGACCGATCGCCCGGTCCACGAAGGCCGCGAGATCCGGGTGGTCGCGCAGCCGCCACAGCAGCAGGTCGATGTCGAGGCGCCGGGCGTCGTACCAGGGCCGGTCGGTGAGGCCCTGGGCCGCGGTCGCCGTCTCCGCCGCGTGCCTCAGCCCCGCCGACGCCGCCGCCCAGCCGCCGGCCACCCCGACGACCACGACGGGCGGCTGCGCCCCGGGCCGCCGCATCCCGGCCCGCTCCGCGCCCGCCCGCAGCGCCGCCGCGACCCGGTCGGCGACCGCCGCCCGCTCCGACTCCGAGCGCAGCCCCACCAGCAGCGGGACCCGGCCCTCCACCGGCCGCACCCCCAGCAGGACCGGCACCCCGACCGACGCCAGCTCCTCGGCGACCGCGCGAGCCAGCACCGCCCAGCCGCCGCCGGCCGGGGACAGGGCGTCGCCGAGCCGCATCACCACGGGCAGCAGCGGACTGTCGCCCGGCTTGAAGCCCAGGACGCGGGCCTGCGCCGGGGCGTCCTGCGCCGTGATCCGGCCCTCGGCGAGGTCGGTGAGGAAGTCGCCGCGTCCGCGCGCCGCCAACTCCTCCTCCTGCCGCGCCTGCATCAGCACCACGGCGAGGATGCCGGCCGCCCGCTCCGCCGCCATCCGGTGCACCGGCGCCAGCGGGGACCGTACCGGCAGCAGGACCAGCCGCGCGCGCACCGACCCGGCACCGGGGCCGGGGCCGCCGCCGGGCACGTCCACCAGCACCGAGCCGGCCGGGGGCGGCGCGTCCTTGTGCGGGCCGCGCAGCCCTTCCCACACCTGGAGCGGGTCGGCGCCCTCGGGACCTGAGCCGGCGGCGTACAGCAGGCGGCCGTCGGTCGTCTCCAGGAAGACCGGGTTGCCGGCGAAGTCCGCCAGGATGCCGAGCACCTGCGGCACCCCGCCGCCGCCCAGCAGGGCCTCGGTACAGCGGCGGTGCACCTCCTCGGCCCGCTGGAGCAGCGCGTAGTGGCCGTTGACGATCTCGGTGTGGATCTCCTCGGTGACCGTCACGAACGGCACCTCGCGGTGCAGCTGGACCAGTGGCAGCCCGGCCCCGCGGGCGGTGTCGACGAGGGCCGCGGGCAGCCGGGCGAACCGCGGGCCCAGCTCCACGACGAGGGCCGCGATGCCGCGCTCGGCCAGGGTGCGTACGAACGCCCGCTGTTCGGCGGGCCGGGTGCCGAGACCGTACCCCGTGGTCAGCAGCAGCTCGCCGCCCTTGAGGAGCGAGGCGATGTTGGGCACCTCGCCCGCGTGCACCCAGCGCACGGTGCGGTGCAGGTGGTCGGCGCCCGCGAGGGTCTCCGGCAGTCCGCTGCGCAGGCCGGGCAGCTCCAGTGCCCGCCGCACGGTGATTCCGGCGCCCTGGGTGTCGTATCCGCTGTCCCTGCCGCTGTTCATGAGCCGGACGCTACCCGCCGTGGCCGCACCGGGGACATCCTCGGTCCTGGTCACCGGGTCGGCGTCGCGGTGTCCGGGCAGGCCGACGGGCATCGAGATCACCGTGGTGGCCGCCGCACGCGAGGACGACAGCTCCCTGGGCGAGCCCTTGCGGGTCGCGGTGCCGGCCGACCGGCCGGGCCATCGCGAGGTGTGGCCGGGGGAGGGACCGACCTGGGACGCGTGCGTGCCGGCCGCCGCCGTCGGGCGCGGCACCGGGCGGGTGGCGCTCACCGCCGGGCCGGTCGCCCGTGTCGGTGCGCGATCCGCACGGCATCGCGCGGGGCGCCGCCTCGGTGGCCGCGGTCACCGGGCGCCCGGTCGGGGTGGCGCTTGGCACGTCCGGCAGGCGCGTGGTCGAGGGCGTCCACGGACGGGTCCGCGAGCGGCCGGCGGCCGTCCTGGAGGAGACCGCCGCCGCGCTGCGGGAGCTGCTGCACGCGGCGCCGGGGGAGCCGGTCGCGCCCGGCAGCCGCCGGGCGGCCCGCTCACCGTGGCGGCCTTCGGCGACCGTATGTCCTGGACGTGGTCCCGCCCGAGAGCAGGTCCGCGCCCTGCACGCCAAGCCGCTCGCGGCGTCCGAGCGGGCGGGGCGCACCCCGCCGACGCCGTACTCCGACCCCGCCTCGCTCACGCAGGCCATGCGCAGCGTCGTGGGCTGTCTCACGGTGCCAGGTCACCGCGAGATGTTCGAGGCGGCCGGCTTCGACGAGGCGGCCGGGCCGGCCCGAACCGGCGCCGACCCCGGAGGCGGCGGCCACGGCGGGCCTGGTCGGCGACCTGGAGACCGCACGAGCCCGCATGGCGGCCTACGCCGGGGCCGGAGATCGCCCTGGCACCGGCCACGGCGGGAGACCCGGGCAGCGAGCACACGCTGACGGCTTTGGCGGCGCGGGCGGGCTGAGCCGCCGGGGGTCCGGCCCGTGTCCCGCGCATGGCGGCCTGCCGGGGTTGGTGCCGGCCACGGCGGGGGACTCGGGCGGCGAGCGCACGCTGACGGCCCCGGCGGGGTGAGCCGCCGGGGCGCGTCCCGCGTGTGGTGGCTCGCCGAAGCCGGTCCGGACGAGGTTGCCCTGTGATGCCGGCCACGGCGGAGGGACGGACGCCGACGGCCCCGGAGGGGTGGGCCCCCGGGGGCCGGCAGTGGCTCGGGTCAGCCTCCGTAGGCTCCGCTGGCCGTCAGGCGCAGTGCCGTGTCGATCAGGGGAACGTGGCTGAAGGCCTGGGGGAAGTTGCCGACCTGGCGCTGGAGACGGGGGTCCCACTCCTCGGCCAGCAGGCCCAGGTCGTTGCGCAGGGACAGCAGCTTCTCGAAGAGCCTGCGGGCCTCGTCCACGCGACCGATCATCGCCAGGTCGTCGGCCATCCAGAACGAGCAGGCGAGGAAGGCGCCCTCGTCGCCCGGCAGGCCGTCGACGCCCTCGTCCTTGCCGTCCGTCGGGTAGCGCAGGATGAAGCCGTCCGAGGTGGACAGCTCCCGCTGGATGGCCTCGATGGTGCCGATGACCCGCTTGTCGTCCGGCGGCAGAAAGCCCATCTGCGGAATCAGCAGCAGCGAGGCGTCCAGTTGCTGGGAGCCGTAGGACTGCGTGAAGGTGTTGCGTTCCCGGTCGTAGCCCTTCTCGCACACGTCCCGGTGGATGTCGTCGCGCAACTGGATCCAGCGCTCCAGCGGGCCGTCGGCGTCGCCCGACTCGACCAGCTTGATGGTGCGGTCGACGGCGACCCAGGCCATCACCTTGGAGTGCACGAAGTGGCGGCGCGGGCCGCGCACCTCCCAGATGCCCTCGTCCGGCTCCTGCCAGTGCTCCTCCAGGTAGCGGATCAGCTTGAGCTGGAGCACCGAGGCGTAGTCGTTGCGGGCCAGGCCCGTCATGTGGGCCAGGTGCAGGGCCTCGGTGACCTCGCCGTAGACGTCCAGCTGGAGCTGGTGCGCGGCGCCGTTGCCCACCCGGACCGGCCAGGAGCCCTCGTAGCCGGGCAGCCAGTCCAGCTCCGCCTCGCCCAGCTCGCGCTCGCCCGCGATGCCGTACATGATCTGCAGGTTCTCCGGATCGCCCGCGACCGCGCGCAGCAGCCACTCGCGCCAGGCGCGGGCCTCCTCGCGGTAGCCGGTGCGCAGCAGCGAGGACAGGGTGATCGCCGCGTCGCGCAGCCAGGTGTAGCGGTAGTCCCAGTTGCGCACCCCGCCGATCTCCTCCGGCAGGGAGGTGGTGGGCGCGGCCACGATGCCGCCGGTGGGCGCGTACGTCAGGGCCTTCAGCGTGATCAGGGAACGGATCACGGCCTCCCGGTAGGGACCGTGGTACGTACACTGCTCGACCCAGCCGCGCCAGAAGTCCTCGGTCGCCTCCAGGGACTGCTCGGGCTCGGGCAGCGCGGGCGGGCCCTTGTGCGAGGACTCCCACGAGATGGTGAACGCGATCCGGTCACCCGGAGCGACCGTGAAGTCCGCGTACGTGGTGAGCGCCTTGCCGTAGGTCTCGGCCTCTGTGTCGAACCACACGGAGTCCGGGCCCGCGACGGCCACGGTGCGGCCCTCGTGCTTGTGCACCCACGGCACGACCCGGCCGTAGCTGAACCGCATCCGCAGCTCCGAGCGCATCGGCACCCGGCCGGAGACGCCCTCCACGATCCGGATCACCTGCGGCGCGCCGTCGCGCGGCGGCATGAAGTCGGTCACCCGCACCGTGCCGCGTGGGGTGTCCCACTCGGACTCCAGGATCAGCGAGTCGCCGCGATAGGTCCGCCGGGCGGCGGTGGGCGGCTCGGCTCCCGGGGCGCACGCGGGCCCGAGTCGCCAGAAGCCGTGTTCCCCGGTGCCCAGCAGACCGGCGAAGATGGCATGCGAGTCGAAGCGGGGCAGGCACAGCCAGTCGACTGTGCCGTCCCGGCAGACCAGGGCAGCGGTCTGCATGTCTCCGATGAGTGCGTAGTCTTCGATGCGCCCGGCCACGTGCAACTCCAGTCGAACGGCCACGTCACCCCGCATGGGGGCGGTCGCTAGTGCGGTCAAGGGTGGGGTCAGGGATGAGATTCTGGGATATGTCATGCGTCGTTGAGTCACGAAGCAAAGCAGCCGTCCGGCCCTGAAGCCAAACGCTGTGCCGCAAACGACATCTGTTGCTCAACGAACTGACGAGCTCTCGTTGTTCCGGTGCTGACGGGGCGAGGGGTGGTGCCATGTCGCCGGGCGGGCTCGGCAGCGAACGTCCGAGCAGGATACGACGCACGTAGATGATCTGTGTGCCGCTCCGGGCAACCCGATTCCTCCGAACGGGTGAGCGCCGGGTGAGGAAGCGGTGAGCCGCGCGCCTGCGTGTCCGGGCGGGCACGGAGGGTGGCCGGAAGCCACGGCCCCGAGGCGCTGATACGCTGGTAGCCCGTGGACCGGTGGGAGAAGAACCCCGGAACCGCAGCGACGGCGCCGCCGACGACACCCGGGACGACCGGGTCGGACGACGAACGCACCGCACCCCAGACCGCGACCACGGGAGCCCCCTCTTGGCCATGCCGCCCTCTGTTTTTCGAAACAGCACAGCCTCGACGACCAAGCACATCTTCGTCACCGGGGGCGTCGCCTCCTCGCTCGGCAAGGGGCTGACCGCCTCCAGCCTCGGCATGCTGCTCAAGGCCCGGGGTCTGCGCGTCGTGATGCAGAAGCTCGATCCGTACCTGAACGTCGACCCGGGCACGATGAACCCCTTCCAGCACGGTGAGGTGTTCGTCACGAACGACGGCGCGGAGACCGACCTCGACATCGGACACTACGAGCGCTTCCTCGACCGCGACCTGGACGGCTCCGCCAATGTCACCACGGGCCAGGTCTACTCGACGGTGATCGCCAAGGAGCGGCGCGGCGAGTATCTGGGCGACACGGTCCAGGTCATCCCGCACATCACCAACGAGATCAAGCACCGCATCCGCCGCATGGCGACGGACGAGGTCGATGTCGTGATCACCGAGGTCGGCGGCACGGTCGGCGACATCGAGTCGCTGCCGTTCCTGGAGACCGTCCGCCAGGTCCGGCACGAGGTCGGCCGCGACAACGTGTTCGTGGTGCACATCTCCCTCCTGCCCTACATCGGTCCGTCGGGCGAGCTGAAGACCAAGCCGACCCAGCACAGCGTCGCGGCCCTGCGCAACATCGGTATCCAGCCGGACGCCATCGTGCTGCGCTGCGACCGCGAGGTGCCGACCGCGATCAAGCGCAAGATCTCCCTGATGTGCGACGTCGACGAGGACGCCGTCGTGGCCTGCCCCGACGCCCGGTCGATCTACGACATCCCGAAGGTCATCCACACCGAGGGCCTGGACGCCTATGTCGTGCGCAAGCTGGACCTGCCGTTCCGCGACGTGGACTGGACGACCTGGGACGACCTGCTCGACCGCGTGCACAACCCCGACCACGAGATCGTCATGGCGCTGGTCGGCAAGTACATCGACCTGCCCGACGCCTATCTCTCGGTCACCGAGGCGCTGCGCGCGGGCGGTTTCGCCAACAAGGCCCGCGTGAAGATCAAGTGGGTCACCTCCGACGACTGCAAGACCGCGGCCGGCGCCGAGGCGCAGCTCGCCAACGTCGACGCGATCTGCATCCCGGGCGGCTTCGGCGACCGCGGCGTGCTCGGCAAGGTCGGCGCGATCAAGTACGCCCGCGAGAGGCGGATCCCGCTGCTCGGTCTCTGTCTCGGCCTGCAGTGCATCGTGATCGACGCGGCCCGCAACCTCGCGGACGTCGCCGACGCCAACTCCACCGAGTTCGACCCCGCCACCGCCCACCCGGTCATCTCCACCATGGCCGAGCAGCTGGACATCGTGGCGGGCGACGGCGACATGGGCGGCACGATGCGGCTCGGCATGTACCCGGCGAAGCTGGCCGAGGGCTCCATCGTGCGCGAGGTCTACGACGGCAAGGAGTACGTCGAGGAGCGGCACCGGCACCGCTACGAGGTGAACAACGCCTACCGCGCGGAGCTGGAGAAGAAGGCCGGCCTCGTCTTCTCGGGCACCTCCCCGGACGGCAAGCTCGTCGAGTACGTCGAGTACCCGCGCGACATCCACCCCTACCTGGTCGCCACGCAGGCGCACCCGGAGCTGCGCTCGCGCCCGACCCGCCCGCACCCGCTCTTCGCGGGGCTGGTCAAGGCCGCCGTCGAGCGGAAGACATCGAAGTAGCACACCAGTTGTACGGTGGCCGGGGTGCGCGCATTCAACGTCGCGGGCCCCGGCTTCTCGCGCACGTCTGAAAGGGCAGATCGGCATGACGGGCAGCACGATCAAGGACATTCCCGAGGAGTGGGAGGTCCGGGGCACCACGACCCCCTTCCGGGGCAAGAAGACCTCGGTCCGCACGGACGACGTGGTCATGCCCGACGGCTCCGTGGTGAGCCGCGACTACCAGGTCCACCCCGGCTCGGTGGCCGTGCTCGCCCTGGACGGCGAGGGCCGGGTCCTGGTCATCCGGCAGTACCGGCACCCGGTGCGCGAGAGGCTGTGGGAGATCCCGGCGGGACTGCTCGACGTGCCCGGCGAGAACCCGCTGCACGCCGCCCAGCGCGAGCTGTACGAGGAGGCGTACGTCAAGGCCGAGGACTGGCGGGTGCTGACCAACGTCTACACCACCCCCGGCGGCTGCGACGAGGCCGTACGGATCTTCCTCGCCCGGGATCTGTCCGAGGCGGAGGGCGAACGCTTCGAGGTCGAGGACGAAGAGGCCGACATGGAGCAGGCCCGGGTGCCGGTCGCGGACCTGGTCCGGGGTGTGCTCGCGGGGGAACTGCACAACAACTGCCTGGTCGTGGGCGTGCTCGCGCTGGTCGCGGCGGAGCACGGCGAGGGCCTCGACGCCCTGCGCCCCGCCCAGGCGCCGTGGCCTGCGCGTCCCTTCGCGTCCTGAACGGTCCCCGGAAGCATGCCGGTATGACCATCGGTTGATCCGATCGAGGGATGCGCCCGCCGCGCTCCGCCGGGAACGTAGCAGAGCGTGAACTAGGCTCGGGAAACGCCCGAACCGGGGTTCCGGCGGGCGCCGGCGTGCGGTGGGATCGGGAGTGTGGCCCGTGACGGATCAGGCGGTGGACACGGACGGCGTACGGCTGTCGGACGACCCTGCTGAGGAGAGTCGGTTCCTGGGCCGCACCCGGGAGTTGAAGGAGCTGCGCGCCGACATCGAGCGCGCGGGCCTGGACACCCTCTCCGGCCGCAAGGCCCCCCGCGCACGCGTGCTGCTCATCGCCGGCCGCCCCGGCTCCGGCCGCACCGCGCTCGCCGAGGAACTGGCCGCCCAGGTCGCCGACGGCTACCCCGACGGTGTGCTGCGGGCCCGGCTGAGCGAACCGGACGGCACGCGCGTGCCCGTCGAACGGCTCGCCCGGGAACTGCTCGCCGAGCTGGACCTCCCCACCCCGCCGGGCGCCGACGAGGACGACCTCACCGAGGCCCTGCGCACCGCCCTCGCCGACCGCAGGGTGCTGCTCCTGCTCGACTCCGCCGCCGACGCCGAGCAGGTCGACGCCCTGCTGCCGGACAGCCCGGACTGCCTGGTCGTGGCCGTCGCCGAGGGCCCGCTGACCGGCATCGCGGATGTCCGCCCGTGCACGCTGGGCGGACTGGACACCAAGTCGGCCCTGGAGCTGCTGTCCCGGTACACCGGCTCGGTCCGCGTCACCGTCGACCCCCTGGCCGCCGAGCAGCTCGTCGAGGTCTGCCAGGCCCAGCCCGCCGCGCTCACCCTGGCCGGCGGCTGGCTCGCGGCCCGCCCCCAGGCCGCCGTCGCCGACCTCGCCAGGCACGTGCACGCCGAGGGCGACGAGGGCACCGCGCTCAACCGCGTCTTCCGGCTGGCCTACGCGTCCCTGCCCGGCTCCGCCGCCCGGATACTGCGACTGCTCAGCCTCGCCCCCGCAGGACTGGTCGACCCGCACACCGCCTCGGCCCTCGCCGGCTGCTCGGTGACCGGGGCCCGCACCACCCTGGACGACTTCGTCGCCCTCGGCCTGCTGCGCGCGGTGGACTCCCCGCTGCCCGAGTACGAGGTCCCCGGCTGCCTGCACGCCCAGCTGAAGGCGCTCGCCGAGACCCACGACCGGCCCGCCGAACTGCAGCTCGCCCGCGCCCGCATGCTGGAGCGGACAGTGCGGCTGCTCCAGTCCTGCCGCGCGGTCACCGAGACCGACAGCCCGCAGGCCCGCGAGAAGCTCCTCGGCATGCCGCCCGCCCTGCGCTTTCCCGGCCCGCGGGCCGCCGCCGACTGGCTGCGCGCCCGCCGGCCCGCCCTGCTGGCCGCGGCCCGGCTCGCGGTCGCCGACGGAGAACTCGACACCCTCGCCCGCCGTCTGATGTCCCAGCTGGTGCGGGCCATGGTGGCCCACTTCGGCACCCGGGCGGCGGCCCCCGACCTGTACGGCGTCCACCGCCTCGTCCTCGACGTGGCCGAGCGCCGCGAGCTGCCCCGGGAGAAGGCGGCGGCCCTGCTGAACCTGGCCGACCTGGACGCCCGCACCGGCCGCACGGCCGAGGCCCTGGTGCGCTACCGGGCCGCGCTGGACGCCGGACGCGAGGCGAACGACCCGTACGCGACCGGCCGCGCGATGGAATCCGTGGGCGGCGCCCATCTGGAGCTGGGGGACTACGACCGGGCCGCCGACTGGTTCGGCCGGGCCCTGGCCCAGCGGCTCGCCCGGGACGAACGCGGTGACGCCGCCCGGATCTACGGCCGGCTCGCCACCGCCCACACCTACGCCGGCCGCTACGGCGAGGCGGTACGGGGCTGGCGCGCGGCGGTCGCCGGGTACCGCAAGGCCGGTGACGTGGCCGCGCACGCGCGGGCGCTGTCCGAGCTGGCCCGCGTCCAGGAGTACGCGGGACGCCCCGAAGAGGCGCTGCGCACCTGCCGGGAGGCCGTGGACTGGGCCCGCCGGGCCGAGGACGTCCGGCTCCAGGCCGCGCTGCACCTGCGGCTCGCCGACACGCTGGACCGGCTCGGCGATCCCACCGCGGCCGGTCTGCAACGCGGCGTGGCCGAGCGGATGCTGAGGGAAGAGTCCGCGGAAGCCTACGAAATCCGCAGCACATCCTCTGAAGATTGAAGCTTTGAAAGGCTGGACACCGGGAACGCCTTCATTAAACTGGCTCTGCCGCACTTTCTCCTGCGGTCTCTCCCGGCGTGCTCGCGTGAGCGGGTATGCCTTGCTCCAGCCCATCCTCTGAGCCAAGGACCGTGATCCACGTGAAGGTCGGCATCCCCCGCGAGGTCAAGAACAACGAGTTCCGGGTGGCCATCACCCCCGCCGGTGTGCACGAGCTGGTGCGCCACGGCCACCAGGTCGTCATCGAGCGCGACGCGGGCGTCGGCTCCTCGATCCCCGACACCGAGTACGTCGCCGCGGGCGCGCGGATACTCGACACCGCGGACGAGGTCTGGGCCTCGGCCGACCTGGTGCTGAAGGTCAAGGAGCCCGTCGCGCAGGAGTACCACCGCCTGCGCAAGGACCAGACGCTCTTCACCTATCTGCACCTGGCCGCCTCCAAGGAGTGCACCGACGCGCTCGTCGAGGCCGGCACCACCGCGATCGCCTACGAGACGGTCGAGCTGCCCGGCCGCGCGCTGCCGCTGCTGGCCCCGATGTCCGAGGTCGCCGGCCGGCTCGCCCCCCAGGTCGGCGCCTACCACCTGATGGCGGCCAACGGCGGCCGCGGTGTCCTGCCCGGCGGTGTCCCCGGCGTACTGGCCGGCCGGGCCGTCGTCATCGGCGGCGGCGTCTCCGGCTGGAACGCGGCGCAGATCGCCATCGGCCTCGGCTTCCACGTCACCCTGCTCGACAAGGACATCAGCAAGCTCAAGGAGGCCGACAAGGTCTTCGGCACGAAGATCCAGACCGTCGTCTCCAACGCCTTCGAGCTGGAGAAGGCATGCCTGGAGGCCGACCTCGTGATCGGCGCGGTCCTGATCCCCGGCGCCAAGGCCCCGAAGCTGGTCGGCAACGAGCTGGTGTCCCGGATGAAGCCCGGAAGTGTTCTTGTCGACATCGCGATCGACCAGGGCGGCTGCTTCGAGGACTCCCACCCGACCACGCACGCCGAGCCGACCTTCCCGGTGCACGACTCGGTCTTCTACTGCGTCGCCAACATGCCCGGCGCCGTGCCGAACACCTCCACCTACGCGCTGACCAACGCCACGCTGCCGTACATCGTGGAACTGGCGAACCGCGGCTGGGCCGAGGCGCTGCGCCGCGACCCCGCGCTGGCCAGGGGTCTCAACACCCACGACGGCAAGGTTGTTTACAAGGAGGTGGCCGAGGCACACGGTCTGGAGCACGTCGAGCCGGCCTCGCTGCTCGCCTGACCGAGCCCGCCCGAGCCCGACCTGGCCCGACCGGGTCGGCAAGTCGGCCAAGTCGCCGAACCGTAAAGGCGATACGTCAACAGTCGTCGTCAACCTCACGCGCCCGGCGGGACCTTGCCCGACAAGGTCCCGCCGGGTGTGTGTATGGTCACTTTGCGATTCTCGCTCAACTCGCCTCGAACGTAACCCTTCAACCGATTCGCGCACCGGTGAAACCTGCTGTGCGACGGTCGTACGCCCTTGACAGAGGGATGTTTCATTGCCGACACATCGGGCCGGGTCCGGCGGATTGTGTTGCTGCGGACGGCCGACACGCCATAGAGTCGCCGAACGTCGGCATGGTGCCACGCTGACCTGTCTAGAAGTTTCCTGGTCACCAAGGAGGTAAGACGACTTGTGAATGAGTCGACATTTACTCCCGGGGGTGGTCAACCAGGAATGCCTGCACGGGCCCACGGCCCAGGGCGTCTCGAGGCTGTCGGCTCCGTCGCTGTACGCACCTTCGCAGCCGCCCACCAGAGTCCGCAGGCAACTCGGACAGCACACATGAGTATGGATGGCCAACACGTGAACGCCATGGCCGGCGACGGAAGTGGCGCGCCCCGCAACCACTTCGCCGACTACGACGAACTGCCCGAGGGGCACTTCTACGACCCGGACGCGGAGTACGAGCCCGATCCCGAGTACGCCGCCACGCTCGCGCCCGACGCGGCCCGCCAGCGCCGTGAGCGCATCGGCCCGACCGGACGCCCGCTGCCGTACTTCCCGATCCCGGGCCCGCTGACCGACCACGGCCCCGCGAAGATCATCGCGATGTGCAACCAGAAGGGCGGCGTCGGCAAGACCACGTCGACCATCAACCTGGGTGCCGCGCTCGCCGAGTACGGGCGCCGGGTGCTGCTCGTCGACTTCGACCCGCAGGGCGCGCTGTCGGTCGGTCTCGGCGTCAACCCGATGGAACTCGACCTCACCGTCTACAACCTGCTCATGGAGCGGGGCATGGCGGCCGACGAGGTGCTGCTGAAGACGGCGGTCCCCAACATGGACCTGCTGCCCAGCAACATCGACCTGTCGGCGGCCGAGGTGCAGCTGGTGAGCGAGGTCGCGCGCGAGTCCACGCTCCAGCGGGCGCTCAAGCCGCTGATGGACGACTACGACTACATCGTCATCGACTGCCAGCCCTCGCTCGGCCTGCTCACGGTCAACGCGCTGACGGCCGCGCACAAGGTGATCGTGCCGCTGGAGTGCGAGTTCTTCGCGCTGCGCGGTGTCGCGCTGCTGACCGAGACGATCGAGAAGGTCCAGGAGCGGCTCAACCCGGACCTGGAACTCGACGGCATCCTCGCCACGATGTACGACTCGCGCACGGTGCACAGCCGCGAGGTGCTCGCGCGGGTCGTCGAGGCGTTCGACGACCACGTCTACCACACGGTCATCGGGCGCACGGTCCGCTTCCCGGAGACCACGGTCGCCGGCGAGCCGATCACCACCTACGCCTCCAACTCCGTCGGTGCCGCCGCCTACCGTCAGCTCGCCAGGGAGGTGCTCGCCCGGTGTCACGCCGAGTGAGTCTGCCGGGGGCCGACGAACTCTTCCGTACGACAGGAGGTATGGCGCTCCAGGCGTCCTCCCCGCGGCGACCGGCCAACGGCGAGGCCCGGGTGCCGGCGCCGGCGGGGGAGAGCGACCAGACCGCCGCCGAGGACGCGCCGCAGTCGGTGCCCGCGCAGGGCGGCGACGGCCAGGGCGCGGAGCACGCCGCGGCGGACGCGGAACCGGGCTCGGCGGGCGAGTCGCGCACCCGGGGCGCGGAGCGCTCCGCGCGGGGCTCCGGACCGGGCACGGGCGCGCAGGAAGGTTCTGCCGCCGCACAGCCCCGCAAGCGCGGCCGGGCCGCCGCACGCCGTCCCAGCGGCCGTGAGCGCCACGACGAGAAGATCACCGTGTACGTCTCCGCCGAGGAGCTGATGGACCTGGAGCACGCCCGCCTGGTACTCCGGGGTGAGCACGGTCTGGCCGTGGACCGCGGCCGCATCGTCCGCGAGGCCGTCGCCGTGGTCCTCGCCGACCTGGAGACCCGCGGGGACGCGAGCATCCTCGTACGACGGTTGCGCGGCCGGTAGCGGTAGCCTGCGGGGGCCATGACCTCGAACGACGCCCCCCGCCGCCGCACACTGGGCCGAGGCCCGGGAGCACCCGCCCCGCACGACATCCCGGAGCCCAAAGCCGCGGTCACCCACGACGGCGCCGGGCGGGAAGCCCCGCCGGATCGGGCGCCCGCGGCCGTGCCGGAGGATGGCCCGGCGGACGGTGAGGCCCCCCGGCAGGGCGTCGCGGAGCCCGGGGACGGGGTTTTCAAGGTGCGGCTCGACAACTTCGAGGGGCCGTTCGATCTGCTGCTCCAGTTGATCTCCAAGCACAAGATGGACGTCACCGAGGTCGCGCTGTCCCAGGTGACCGACGAGTTCATGGCGCACATCCGGGCCCGGGGAGCGGACTGGGACCTCGACGAGACGACCGAGTTCCTGGTGGTCGCGGCCACGCTGCTCGATCTGAAGGCGGCCCGGCTGCTGCCCGCCGCCGAGGTCGAGGACGAGGCCGACCTGGCGCTCCTGGAGGCCCGCGACCTGCTCTTCGCACGGCTGCTCCAGTACCGCGCCTACAAGCAGATCGCGGAGATCTTCAACGAGCGGCTGGCGGCCGAGGCCCGCCGCTACCCCCGTACCGTCGGCCTGGAGCCCCACCACGCCGAGCTGCTGCCCGAGGTCGTCATCAGCATCGGGCCGGAGGGGTTCGCCAGGCTCGCCGTGAAGGCGATGCAGCCCAGGCCCAGGCCGCAGGTGTACGTCGAGCACATCCACGCGCCCCTGGTCAGCGTGCGGGAGCAGACCGGCATCGTGGTCGCCCGGCTGAAGGAGCTGGGCGAGACCAGTTTCCGCGTGCTGGTCCAGGACACCGAGGACACGCTGACCGTCGTGGCCCGCTTCCTGGCCCTGCTGGAGCTGTACCGCGAGAAGGCCGTGGAGCTGGACCAGCCGACCGCGCTCGGCGAACTGCTGGTGCGCTGGAGCGGCGGGGACGGGGTCACCGGGCCGGTGGTGACCGACGAGTTCGACCGGCCGCCGGAGCGGGCCGAGGAGGGACGGAAGGCGTGAGTGACGAGACCCCGGAGGCGGCGGGCGGGCCGGGCGGCGTCGCCGACCTCGACCTCAAGCCCGCCATCGAGGCCGTCCTCATGGTCGTCGACGAGCCCGCGACCGAGGAGCATCTCGCGAAGATACTGCGCCGTCCCCGGCGGCGGATCGCGGACGCGCTGCGCGAACTGGCCGACGAGTACACCGTCCAGGGCCGCGGCTTCGAGCTGCGCCCGGTCGCGGGCGGCTGGCGCTTCTACTCCCGCCCCGAGTACGCCGCGGCCGTCGAGGGCTTCGTCCTGGACGGCCAGCACGCCCGCCTCACCCAGGCCGCGCTGGAGACCCTCGCCGTCGTCGCCTACCGCCAGCCGGTCAGCCGCAGCCGCGTCTCCGCGGTGCGTGGCGTGAACTGCGACGGCGTGATGCGCACCCTTCTGCAACGGGGCCTGGTGGAGGAGGCGGGCACGGAACCCGAAACAGGTGCGATCCTGTACGTGACGACGAACTACTTCCTGGAACGGATGGGCCTGCGCGCTCTGGACGAACTCCCGGAGCTGGCGCCCTTCCTCCCCGAGGCGGCGGCGATCGAGGCCGAGACGCAGGAAGGGTTCCCGTCGTTCGATCCGGACGCCCCGGATTCCGAGGACGCAGACGACAAGACGGAACTTTGATGCGAAGCAGCAGCGGCAGGAACAGCAGCGGAAACAACGGCGGGAGCCGTGGTGGCAACAGCGGCGGCCGCGGCGGGAGTGGCGGTGGCCGCGGCAACCACCGCGGCGCCGGTGACAA
Organism: Streptomyces sp. SL06; assembly: GCF_058244745.1. Taxonomy (NCBI): domain Bacteria; kingdom Bacillati; phylum Actinomycetota; class Actinomycetes; order Kitasatosporales; family Streptomycetaceae; genus Streptomyces; species Streptomyces sp. SL06. Next base: position 5,723,703 of record NZ_JBSYOT010000002.1, read on the forward strand.
CCGCGACGACAAGCAGGGCGGCCGTCCCAAGAAGCCGCGCCCGGAGGAGCGCCGCTACGACGTCGGTCCCGGCGCCTCCCCGGAGGGTCCCAAGTCCGGCCGCGGCGGCTCGGCCCGCGGCGGCGCCAAGGGCGGTCCGAGGAAGCCCCAGCAGCGGGGGCGCTCGGCCCCGGCCACGTCCCGCGAGTACGAGACGCGCGCCGAGGAGCGCAACCGGGAGCGGTACGCCGGCAAGAAGGACGTCAAGCCGCCCAAGACCTTCCCGGGCGCCGAGCAGGAGGGCGAGCGGCTGCAGAAGGTCCTCGCCCGCGCGGGCTACGGCTCCCGGCGCTCCTGCGAGGAGCTGATCGAGCAGGCGCGCGTCGAGGTCAACGGCGAGATCGTCCTCGAACAGGGCAAGCGGGTCGACCCGGAGAAGGACGAGGTCAAGGTCGACGGCCTGACCGTCGCCACGCAGTCGTACCAGTTCTTCTCGCTGAACAAGCCCGCCGGTGTCGTCTCCACCATGGAGGACCCGGAGGGCCGCCAGTGCCTCGGCGACTACGTCACCAACCGTGAGACCCGCCTCTTCCACGTGGGCCGGCTCGACACCGAGACCGAGGGCGTCATCCTGCTCACCAACCACGGCGAGCTGGCGCACCGCCTGACCCACCCGCGGTACGGCGTGAAGAAGACCTACCTCGCGCACATCGTGGGCCCGATCCCGCGCGACCTCGGCAAGCGCCTCAAGGACGGCATCCAGCTGGAGGACGGGTACGCGCGCGCGGACCACTTCCGGGTCGTCGAGCAGACCGGCAAGAACTACCTGGTCGAGGTCACCCTCCACGAGGGCCGCAAGCACATCGTCCGCCGGATGCTGGCGGAGGCGGGCTTCCCCGTCGACAAGCTGGTGCGCACCGCCTTCGGCCCGATCACCCTGGGCGACCAGAAGTCGGGCTGGCTGCGCCGGCTGTCCAACACGGAGGTCGGGATGCTGATGGGGGAGGTCGACCTCTAGAGCTTGTGCCGACCGCCACCCCCCTTTTATAGTCCTAGTGACTCTAAAAAAGGGGGGTGGCCGGCTGTGCACGGCTACGACAAGCACGCCTTCGAACCCTTCGCCGTCACCGTCGATCTCGCCGTCCTCACGCTGCGCGCGGGCGCGCTGCACGTGCTGCTGGTCGAGCGGGGGGAGGAGCCGTACGCCGGCCGCTGGGCGCTGCCCGGCGGCTTTCTGCTGCCGGACGAGCCGGCCGAGACGGCCGCCCGGCGCGAGCTGGCCGAGGAGACCGGCCTGGCGGACGTGACCGGACTCCACCTGGAGCAACTGCGGACCTACAGCGAGCCGGACCGCGACCCCCGGATGCGGGTCGTCTCCGTCGCCTTCGCCGCCCTGCTGCCCGGCCCACCCGAGCCGCAGGCCGGCACCGACGCCGCCGAGGCCCGCTGGACGCCGTACGACAGGGCCCGCGACCTCGCCTTCGACCACGGCCGGATCCTGGCCGACGCCCGCGAGCGCGTCGGCGCCAAGCTGGAGTACACCTGCCTGGCCACCGCCTTCTGCCCGCCCGAGTTCACGCTCGGCGAGCTGCGGCGGGTCTACGAGACGGTGTGGGGGACCACCCTCGACCGGCCCAACTTCCGCCGCAAGGTCCTCGCCACCCCGGGCTTCGTCGAACCCGTCCCCGGCGCCGCCCGCCTGACCGGCGGCCGCGGCAAACCGGCCGCGCTGTACCGCGCGGGGCCCGCCACCACCCTCCACCCGCCCCTGCTCCGCACCCCTTCTCGGGAAGGACGCCCCGCATGACCACGACCACCGCCACCAAGCGCGCCGCCACCGGGGCGCTCACCGGACTCGCGCTCGGGGACGCGCTGGGCCTGCCCACCGAGTTCAACGACGTACCCGCGATCCTCGCCAAGTGCGGCCCGTGGCGGCAGGCGGAGCTGCCCAGGCCCGCGACCGTCACCGACGACACGCAGATGACGCTGGCGCTGGGCAAGGGGCTGCGGACGGCCATGGACCGCGGACCGCTCGGGCCCGCCGGCATGGAGCCGCCGGTGTGCGCGGAGTTCGTCGACTGGTACCGGTCGCCGGAGAACAACCGGGCACCCGGCAACACCTGCCTCAAGGCCTGCGACCTCCTGGAGACGCCGGGCCGCGCCTGGCAGGACGCCAGCCAGCTCCGCTCCAAGGGCTGCGGCGCCAACATGCGCGTCGCGCCGGTCGGTCTCGTCCCCGGTCTGAGCGACGAACAGCGCGCTGGAGCGGCCCAGTTGCAGGCCGCGCTCACCCACGGGCACCCGACCGCGCTCGCCGCCTCCGACCTCACCGCGCACGCCGTACGGCTGCTCGCGGAGGGCGCCGAGCCGACCGGACTCGTCGGGCTGCTGCGCTCCTACGCCTACGACAACCGCGCCCGCTACCACGAGCGCTGGCTCGGCGACCTGTGGAGCCGCGCCCAGGACCCCACGCCCGAGCACTTCATCGCCCGCGGCTGGGACGAGTGCCTGGCGGCGCTCGACCGGCTCCAGCGGGCGGTGCGCACCGTCTCCCCGGAGACCGACCCGTGCCTCGCGGTCGGCGAGGGCTGGATCGCCGAGGAGGCCATGGCGGCCGGCCTGCTCTGCTTCCTGCTCTTCGTCGACGAGCCGCTGACCGCCCTGCGCCGGGCCGCCTGCACCAGCGGCGACTCCGACTCCATCGCCTGCCTCGCGGGCGCCTTCGCCGGCGCGCACCTGGGCGCCGGCGCCTGGCCGGACGAGTGGGCCGACCGCGTCGAGTACCGGTCCGACCTGGTGACCCTGGGAGCGCTCTGGGACGCCTGAGCGCACCGGCACCCCCGTCCGGTGCCGCCCGGTGTCTCAGGAGACGGGCGTCCGGGCCCGGTGCGCGGCGGGCTGACTAGGCTGGACGGACCAGAACCGAAACGCACGTCAGCAAGGAGCATTGCCGTGGCGGTACGAGCGGTCCGGGGCGCCGTCCAACTGGAGCGGGACGAGGCCGGGCACATGGACGAGCGGGTCGCGGCCCTGCTGACCGCCGTCATGGAGCGCAACGAACTGACGGTCGACGACCTGATCAGCCTGTGGTTCACGGCCACTCCCGACCTGCACAGCGACTTCCCGGCCGCTGCGGCCCGCGGGCTCGGCATCACCAACGTCCCGCTGATCTGCGCCCAGGAACTGGACGTCGAGGGCGCCATGCCCCGCGTCGTCCGCGTCCTCGCCCACGTCGAGTCCGACCGGCCGCGCGCCGACATCGCCCACGTCTACCTCGGCGCCGCCGCGGCTCTGCGCAAGGACATCGCCCAGTGAGAACCGCACTCGTCATCGGCACCGGCCTCATCGGGACCTCCGCCGCCCTGGCCCTGACCGGGCGGGGCGTCACCGTCCACCTCGCCGACCACGACCCCGAGCAGGCCCGCACGGCCGCCGCGCTCGGCGCCGGCACCGACCAGGCACCGGACGGGCCCGTCGACCTCGCGATCGTCGCCGCCCCGCCCGCCCTGGTGGCCGGCGTGCTCGCCGCCGCCATGGACCGCGGCGCCGCCCGCGGGTACATCGACGTGGCCAGCGTCAAGGGCGGCCCCCGGCGCGAGCTGGAGGCGCGCGGACTCGACCTGTCCTCGTACCTCGGCACGCACCCCATGTCGGGCCGCGAGAAGTCCGGCCCGCTGGCGGCCACCGGCGACCTCTTCGAGGGCCGGCCCTGGGTGCTGACCCCGACCCGGGACACCGACACCGAGGTGCTGAACCTCGCCCTGGAACTGGTCTCGCACTGCCGCGCGGTGCCCGTGGTGATGGACGCGGACGCCCACGACCGCGCCGTGGCCCTCGTCTCCCACATGCCCCACCTGGTCTCCAGCATGGTCGCCGCCCGCCTGGAGCACGCCGAGGAGGCCGCCGTACGGCTGTGCGGGCAGGGCATCCGCGACGTGACCCGGATCGCCGCCTCCGACCCCCGGATGTGGATCGACATCCTCTCCGCGAACCCGGGGCCGGTCGCCGACCTGCTCACCGACGTGGCCGGCGACCTGGAGGAGACGGTACGGGCCCTGCGCGCCCTGCAGTCCTGCGACGAGGACAAGCGCCGCGAGGGCGGCGCCGGCATCGCCGAGGTGCTGCGGCGCGGCAACGCCGGACAGGTCAGGGTCCCCGGCAAGCACGGCTCGGCCCCGCGGGTCTACGAGACCGTGGTCGTCCTCATCGACGACCAGCCCGGCCAACTGGCCCGCATCTTCGCGGACGCGGGACGGGCCGGCGTCAACGTCGAGGACGTACGGATCGAGCACGCGACCGGGCAGCAGGCCGGTCTGGTGCAGCTCATGGTGGAACCGAGGGCCGCCGCCGTGCTCACGGCGGCGCTCAAGGAGCGGGGCTGGGCGATCCGGCAGTGAGCGCGGGGCCACAGGGCCTGTCCGGGGGCCCCGGGGGACCCAGTAACCTTGTGCGGGACGCGCTCGCGTCCCGCACCCCACTCACCGCACCGCACCAGGAAGGTGTCCCCTCGTGGAAAACGGCGCCGCCCCGACCGTTCCGGCCGTGATTGTCGCCATCGACGGCCCCTCCGGCACGGGCAAGTCGAGCACGTCGAAGGCCGTGGCCGCGCAGCTCGGTCTGAGCTACCTGGACACCGGCGCACAGTACCGGGCGATCACGTGGTGGATGGTCACCAACGGCATCGACACGGACGACCCGCACGCCGTGGCCGCCGCGGCGGGCAAGCCCGAGATCGTCTCCGGCACCGACCCGGCGGGCCCCACCATCACGGTCGACGGCGTGGACGTGGCCGGCCCGATCCGCACCCCGGAGGTCACCGCCAAGGTCAGCGCGGTCAGCGCCGTACCGGAGGTCCGCGCCCGGATCACCGAGTTGCAGCGCACCATCGCCGCCGCAGCGCCGCTCGGCATCGTCGTCGAGGGCCGCGACATCGGCACCACCGTGCTCCCGGACGCCGACCTGAAGATCTTCCTCACCGCCTCGGCGGAGGCCCGCGCCGCCCGCCGCAGCGGCGAGCTGAAGGGCGTCGACGTCGCCGCCACCCGCGAGGCCCTGATCAAGCGGGACGCGGCCGACTCAAGCCGCAAGACCTCCCCGCTGGCCAAGGCCGGAGACGCGGTCGAGGTGGACACCACCGCCCTCACCCTCCCGCAGGTCATAGAGTGTGTCGTCACCCTCGTCGAGGAGAAGCGGGCGGGGAAGTGAGCGAAACCTCCAGCGTGCCCGTCCCCTCCGAGAAGGGCGCCGAGGTCGGACGGCGCATCGGCGTCGGTCTGATGTACGGGCTGTGGAAGCCGCGTGTGCTCGGCGGCTGGCGGGTCCCCGCGACCGGCCCGGTGATCTACGCCGTCAACCACGCGCACAACATAGACGGCCCCATGGTCATGGGCGTGGCACCCCGGCCGACGCACTTCCTGATCAAGAAGGAGGCGTTCGTCGGCCCGCTCGGGCGCTTCCTGACCGGCATCGGCCAGCTGAAGGTGGACCGCCACTCCACCGACCGCACCGCCATCGCCCGCGCCCTGGGCGTGTTGGACAACGGCGGCGTCCTGGGCATCTTCCCGGAGGGCACCCGGGGCGAGGGCGACTTCGCCTCGCTGCGCGCCGGGCTCGCCTACTTCGCGGTGCGCAGCGGCGCCCCGATCGTGCCGGTCGCGGTGCTGGGAAGCACCGACCGGCCCGGACGGCTGATAAAGGCGCTGCCTCCCCTGCGCTCGCGGGTGGACGTCGTCTTCGGCGACCCCTTCGAGGCGGGCGACGGCAGCGGACTGCGCACCCGCAAGGCCCTGGACGAGGCCACCGAACGCATCCAGAAGCAGCTCACCGCTCACCTGGAAAACGCCAGGCGCCTCACCGGGCGCCGGGTCACACCCGAGTAGTGGTCACCCGTCACAGGGGTGCACCACCGATCACCACGATGAACGAGGTACGGACTTCATGAACGACCACATCCACTCCGAGGGCTCGGGCGAGGAGCACGACCACGGGGTGCTCGGCGACGCCGAGTACGCGCGGTTCATGGAGCTGGCCACCGAGGAGGGCTTCAACGTCGAGGAGGTCGAGGGCGCGATCGAGGAGGCCGGGCACGGCCCGCTGCCCGTCCTCGCCGTCGTCGGGCGCCCCAATGTCGGCAAGTCGACCCTGGTGAACCGGATCATCGGCCGCCGGGAGGCCGTCGTCGAGGACAAGCCAGGCGTCACCCGCGACCGCGTCACCTACGAGGCCGAATGGGCCGGCCGCCGCTTCAAGGTCGTCGACACCGGCGGCTGGGAGCAGGACGTCCTCGGCATCGACGCCTCCGTGGCCGCGCAGGCCGAGTACGCCATCGAGGCCGCCGACGCGGTCGTCTTCGTCGTGGACGCCAAGGTCGGCGCCACCGACACCGACGAGGCGGTCGTACGGCTGCTGCGCAAGGCCGGCAAGCCCGTCGTGCTGTGTGCCAACAAGGTGGACGGCCCGAGCGGCGAGGCGGACGCCTCCTACCTGTGGGCGCTGGGGCTGGGGGAGCCGTACCCGGTCTCCGCGCTGCACGGCCGCGGCACCGGCGACATGCTCGACCAGGTCCTGGAGGCCCTGCCCGAGGCCCCCGCCCAGACCTTCGGCACCGCCGTCGGCGGCCCGCGCCGCATCGCCCTGATCGGCCGGCCCAACGTCGGCAAGTCCTCGCTCCTGAACAAGGTGGCGGGCGAGGAGCGCGTCGTGGTCGACGAACTCGCCGGCACCACCCGCGACCCGGTCGACGAGCTGATCGAACTGGGCGGCGTGACCTGGAAGTTCGTCGACACCGCGGGCATCCGCAAGCGCGTCCACCTCCAGCAGGGCGCCGACTACTACGCGTCCCTGCGCACCGCCGCCGCCGTCGAGAAGGCCGAGGTCGCCGTCGTCCTCATCGACGCCTCCGAGTCGATCTCGGTCCAGGACCAGCGGATCGTCACCATGGCCGTCGACGCGGGCCGCGCGATCGTCGTCGCCTACAACAAGTGGGACACCCTCGACGAGGAGCGCCGCTACTACCTGGAGCGGGAGATCGAGACCGAGCTGGGCCAGGTGGCGTGGGCGCCGCGGGTCAATGTCTCGGCGCAGACCGGCCGCCACATGGAGAAGCTGGTCCCCGCGATCGAGACGGCCCTGGCCGGCTGGGAGACCCGGGTGCCGACGGGCCGGCTGAACGCCTTCCTCGGTGAGCTGGTCGCCGCCCATCCGCACCCGGTGCGGGGCGGCAAGCAGCCGCGGATCCTGTTCGGCACGCAGGCGGGCACCAGGCCCCCGCGGTTCGTGCTCTTCGCCTCCGGCTTCATCGAGGCGGGCTACCGGCGCTTCATCGAGCGCCGGCTGCGCGAGGAGTTCGGCTTCGAGGGGACGCCGATCCACATCTCCGTGCGGGTGCGCGAGAAGCGCGGCGCGAAGAAGAAGTAGCGGCGCGAGGAGAAGAAGCGAGAGGGGGCGCTCCCGGCCGGGAGCGCCCCCTCTCGCTTCTTCTCCTCGTTCGGCCGGCTGTCAGGTCGCCGAGCGCGGGGCCGGTGGCAGCGCGGCCGGCACGTGGTGCGTGCCGACGCGCTGCCACACCGACTGCTGGCCGACGCGGGCGCTCTGGGCCCCCGCGCTGTAGGCGCTGTACGCCCCTCTGCTGCGCGGGATGCTCCCGAAGGCCGTGAAACCCAGCTCCTCCTCACCGCTGCGATCGCCCGGCAGCGATCGGAAGGACCTGACGTACTCGGCGCAGAGCGCGTCGTAGATCGGCGTGGCCGAGGGGCCGGCCTGGCGGTGGAAGGCGTCGTATGCGTACACGTATGTCCAAACGACCCCGCGCGAGAAGGGATGCGGCCCAGCCGGCGGCCGTCGCCCCGCACCCGCCCGAACGGGATCAGGTTCCGGCCAGCGGCAGGGCCGCCGCGACCAGTTGGCCGTTGGCCGCCGCCGCGTCCAGCGCGTCCCGCAGCAGGTCCTCGCGCGGCTGGCGGCCGATCGAACCGACCGGCGCCGCGAACATCAGCACCTGCTGGTGCTTGTTGGCCGCCGTGCGCCAGCCCTCGGTGACCTGGAGCGGCTGGTGCGCCTGCCACCAGGCCACCGGCCGCCCGCCGTTGGCCCCCGGCTGGAGCACGGCGTGCAACTGGCCCATCGCGAGCAGGACCGACCAGCCGTGCAGCACGGACGGCGTGGAGGACAGTTCGGTGACCGGGATGAAGCCCTGCTCGATGAGCAGCGGCAGGAAGTCGTCGCCGGCGCCGGCCGTGCCGGGCCGGGCGATGGGGGCGGTCGGCTCCACCACGAGGGCCGGGTGCAGTTCCCCGGCGATCAGGATCAGCCCGCTGGTCACGCCGAGCACGGCCTGTTCCGGGGCGGAGCGCTCGGGCGCGGCCGGTGCCGGCTGCGGGCGGGCCTGGTCGGAGCTGATGGACCGCACGGCCCCCTGGAGCTGCTCCTCGGTGACCTTGACGACCTGCGAGGGCAGGCAGCCGGCGTGGGCGAAGGCGAGGACGGCGGTCTCGTCCCCGATGAAGAGAACGGTGCTGGTGCGCTCCTGCTCGCAGTCCCCCGGGGTGCGGCAGGAGGTGCAGTCGTAGCTCCCCGGGGCGGACTCCCCGGAGAGCAGGCGGTCGGCTTCTTCGTCGCCGATCTCGGCGCGTACCTCGTCGCTGACGTCGAGCATGCGCGGCACGGGTGGCTCCCTCGGGATGCGGTGCGTGGCCGGACCGGGTGGCTCCCGGGCCGTGGTCCGGGCGGGTCCCCGGCTCATGCAGATGACAACGGGCGATCCGTGGCGGGAGTCACGCCCCATGGCCAAGGGAATCGAACCATCCGGCGCGCCCGGCCGTCCGGCGGCCGGAATCGCCCGATCACCATCAACTCAGGTCGGGCAAAAGGCCGTTGACGGGGTGCGGGGATCGTGGAGCACCCTGCCGATTGGTCGACAAATCAGGAAATCAGCGAATGAAGCGGGTGACTCGAAGTGGCCGATGTCCGGGGGGACAATGGTGTCCGGGCCCGGTCGTGACCACATCGCAATCGGACACGAACAACCAGAAAGCGTGGTTCCGGGTCTAACCGGACGACGAGAAGAGCCAGGGAGGAACCGCACCGCATGACGCCGCCGGCCCCGCCGGCCGCCCCGCTGCGCGCCGACTGCGTCGGTGACTCCGCGGGCGGTCTGACCTTCAACGTCGCCGCGCACGGGGACACCCCGGCGGCCCTCCTCGTCCTGCGCCGCCGGGCCACCGACGCCGATGCCGACGCCGGCGCCGACACGGTCGGCCTGCCGCTGTCCCCGGCCGCCGAGGGCCGGCTGCGCGCCGCGCTGCCCAGCAGCGTCTCCCTGCCCGAGGGCCGCTGGGACGCCTACGCGCGCGTGTCCGACGGCGAGCCGCGCCGCCTGGTGCCCGGCGTCACCGATCTGCGCTCCCTCGCCGACCGCACCCCGAGCGGGCTGCTCGGCCATGTCGCCGTCCGCATCCCGTACGCCACCCGGCAGGGCAACCTCACCGTCCGCAGCTGGCTGCGCGCGCCGCACGCGGAGACGGTGGAGCTGCGCCACACGGACGGCGGGCTGACCGTACGGGGACGGGTGTACGGCACCCAGCTCGCCCCCGGCGCCCATGCCGAGCTGCGCTCCCGGTCCGGCGACGGCGGTGTGCGCCGGCTGGAACGTCGTGGCCGAGCGGGCGGAGTTCGGCTTCACCGTGTCCTACGACACCCTGGCGCCCGGCGTGTGGGACCTGTGGTTGCGGCCCGCCGGTGAGCCGGGCCCGGTCGTGCGGCTCGCGCGGCTGCTGGACGACATCGCCGACAAGAAGCCCGTCTTCACCTATCCACGCGCGCGGGTGCGGACCCCGCACGGCTCGGTGGAGGCCGCGCCGTACTACACCCGGGACAACGACCTGTCCCTGTCCGTCACCCCGCTGGAGCCCTGACGGCCGAGGCCGCCCCTGTGCGCCGATCCTGTGCACGGGTTCTGCGTTTCCTGTGTCGATGTCCGACACCGGCCGGCGGTCCATCGCCGTCCGCAAGTGCGTTCGTATATGTTCGAGCAGAGAATGCGGGCAATGCCCGGGGCTCTGCGGAGCCCTTTTCCGTCCGCTTATTCGACGGGGTGTCGTGCCGCGCAAGAATTCACCGCGCTCGACTGCAAAAGGTGTACAAAACCGTCCGTCCGTGTGAGGGTGCCCGATCAAAACACGGACGGTGATCCTGTGACAGAAGTGTGACCGTAGGTGCCTCCGGGGCCCGTGTTGTCGAGGTGGTCTTCCCCGGTCCCGGAGCAGGGCATAGCGTGGCGGCATGGCACCGATTCCGACACCCCCGGCCGAACCCCAGGACAGTCCGGACACCTACGTCGGCCTCGACTCCGGCGCCGCCGAACGGCTGGCGCGGGAACGGGGCTGGTCCACGGTGCGGTCCCTGGCCCCGGGCACGATCATCACCATGGAGTACCGCGTGGGCCGGCTCAACTTCGAAGTGCGGGAGGGCCGCGTCTCCCGGGCCTGGAAGGGCTGACGCCCGGGGAGCGGCGGCGGGTACCGCTCAGCCGCCCGACAGGGGGCGCGCGGCCGGGGCCGTGTTGCGCGGGTGGCGGTCGGCGTGCGGGGGTCTGCGGCTGCCGGCCGGCGTCACCGGCGTACGGTCCGAGCGGGTCGTGTGCGGGCCCGGGGCCAGATACGCGGGGGGCCGGTTGCGGGGCGCGGCGACCGGCTCGCGCGCCGGAGCCTCCTCGCGGCCGGAGTCGGGCGGGACGAGGACGACGGGCGGTCCGGCCGGCTCCTGCGCCGCCTCCGGGACACCGCGGCGGGCGGCCCAGCGGTCGCGCAGGCCCAGGATCGCGGTCTCCGCGCGCAGGATGAGCGGCTCGAACCAGGGCAGGGCCAGCAGGATCAGCAGCCCGGCCACCCAGCCGAGGAGTACATCGCTGAGCCAGTGCGTACCGAGGTAGACGGTGGACATGCCCACGCCGAGCGAGGTGACCGCGGACACCGCGGACAGCCAGCGCCGCGCTCTGGGCGTCGAGGCCAGATAGGCGAGGATGCCCCAGGTCACGACGGCGTTCGCGGTGTGACCGCTCGGAAATATATCGCCGCCGAGCCCCATCTCGTTCGCGCCGATCGTGGTCGCGTAGTGCGGCCCGAGCCGGCCCATGCCGTACTTGGCGGCACCGACCGTCACGTTCAGCAGGAGCAGTGAGACGCCGAGCGCGATCAGGGGCCGCAGTGTGTGCTGCCGCCAGGAGCGCCAGCCGAGCCAGGCCGCGACCATCACGGCGGTGGGACCGCGCTGGCCGAGCACCACGTAGTAGTCGACGAACGCGTGGATCTCGGGCCACTGCTGGTAGGGCCGGAAGAACATGACCTGCCAGTCGAGCCTGACCAGCCACGAGGTGATCAGCACGGCCCACACGATCGCGGTGTAGAACGCGAGAGTCCCGGCGAACAGCGCGAACCTGTGCCGGCTCATCTGCGGCACGTCCAGGAGCGCCGGTCGTTCCGGCTCCCGGTCCAGTCTCGCGAACACCCGGTCCAGACGGGTGGGCTTCCGTTCGGTACGCACCCAATCGACGTTACAGCGAGTGAGGAGTGAACCTCGCCGAATCAACGGCTTTGTGATGACGATGTGATGTGGGATTGCTCTCAGACGGCAGTTTATTCTCGGGGAATCCGTAATCCCGGCCGGCCGCGGACTTCAATTCTTTTGATCGGTCCGGTGCGCGGTTTTATCGTGCTTATTAATTAGTTCACCGAAAGCTGGTGCGGAATTCTCCGTACGGTCATCGGGCACCGGCGGGTCAGGGCGGTCCCGAGCCGTTCAGCCAGAACGCCCCGTACAGCGCCGACCCCACCGCGACACCGCCCACGACCAGCGCCGACCTGGGCGTCCGCAGCCGGGCCAGGGCCAGGGCGAGGGGGAGCAGCAGCGGGAAGGCGGGCAGCAGCAGCCGCGGCTTCGAGCCGAAGTAGCTCGACGTGCACAGGGCGAGGGCGGTCACGATCCCCGCGTACACCAGCAGCGCGAGCGGCTGACGCTGCCGCACGCACACCACGTACAGCCAGACCAGCAGCGCGACCCCGGCGACCAGCCCGACGCCCGCCGGGACCGTCGGGAGCGAGGTGAACCTTCCGGCGACGAAACGGGCGAAGGCGACGCCCCCGTCGAAGCCGTTGCGCCAGCCGGCCTGGACGTTGAGATAGCCGAGCGGGCCCCCGCCGGTGCGGTGACCGACCCACAGCACGTAGCCGACGGCGCCCAGGGGCGCGAGGAACATGCCGAGCACACTCCGCGCGCCCTCACCGGGGGCGCGCGGCGGGCCGTGGGCGCCGTCCGGCACGGCCCCGCCCCGGCTTCGCGCGAATGCCACGATCACGGCCGCCCACACGGCCGCCGCCACCGCGAGCCCCACCGGCCGGGTCAGCCCGGCCAGCGCGGCCAGCGTGCCCGCCGTCACCCACCGCCCGGTCAGCACCGCGTACAGCGCCCAGGCGGCCAGCGCCGTGAACAGGGACTCGCTGTACGCCATCGACTGCACGATCCCGACCGGCAGCACCGCCCACAGGAGCACCGCGCACACGCCCACGCGGCGGCCGTACAGCTGCTCCGTCACCGCGAAGATCCCCCAGGCCGCGGTGAGGGAGGCCAGCAGCGAGACGACGAACCCGGCGTCGGCGTACGACAGCGGGCCCACCGCCGCGCCGAGCCGCTCCAGCCAGGCAAGCAGCGGGAAGAAGGCGAGGTCGGAGTGGACGTCGCCGTTCGGCAGGAGCACCTCGTGGCCGTACCCCCGGCCGGCGACCCGGGCGTACCAGAGGGAGTCCCACCGGGCGGTCAGCAGCGTGTACGCGCTCTTGTCGCGCGCGAGGCTCCACAGGGCCAGGACGAGCAGGCCCAGGGCGCGTACGGCCGCGTGGCCGAGGAGCGCCGGGGCGGCCCGGCGCAGGGCGGCGGAGCGGCCCGGCGTGCGCGTTTCAAGATCGGTCACGGGCTCGATTATCCGTCCGGGACGGAAGCGGTCCGGCGCGCGGGGCCGCCCGTGGCCGGGGTGCGCGGTGGCGCACACCACACGGGTGGGACGGGATGTGCGGGGCCCACCACATGTGCCGTGCACGCTCTCGCGTACCCTGTCGAGTCACTCGCGTTCCGTTGCCCGGCCCGGAGACCCCGCTCCTCTCCGGCCGAGCCGCAAGGGGAGTCCCCACCCCGCGCGGCCCGCCGCACGCGAGGGAACACCTTGGAGGTACGCGCATGTCCGGGACGACCACGGCCGCCGCCGCGCTGCGCCGCCGGGCGGCCGGGGCCGGTGCCAACCGCTGGGTCGTCCTGGTCGTCCTGTGCGTCAGCCTGCTGCTCGTCGCCGTCGACGCCACCGTGCTCCACGTGGCGGTCCCCGCCGTCACCGAGGATCTGCGGCCCGGCGCGATCGAACTGCTCTGGATCGTCAACGTCTATCCGCTCGTCTGCGCCTCGCTGCTGATCCTCTTCGGCACGCTGGGCGACCGGGTGGGCCGCAGACGGATCCTCCTGCTCGGCTACGCGCTCTTCGGCGTCGCCTCCGCGCTGGCCGCCCTGGCGGACAACGCCCAGGTGCTGATCATGGCCCGCGCGCTGCTCGGCGTCGGCGGCGCGATGATCATGCCGGCGACGCTGTCGATCCTGCGCCAGGTCTTCCCCGACCGGCGGGAGCGGGCGCTGGCCATCGGCGTCTGGAGCGCCGTGGCCGCGGTCGGCGCGGCGTTCGGACCGCTGCTCGGCGGTCTGCTGCTCGAGCACTTCTGGTGGGGCTCGGTCTTCCTCGTCAACATTCCGCTGATGCTGGTCAGTCTGCCGGTGGGGCGGCTGCTGCTGCCCGAGTCGAAGGGCGACGGCCGCGGGCCCTGGGACGTGGTCGGCGCGCTGATGGCGGCGGCCGGGCTGTTCGGCGTCGTCCTCGGCGTGAAGCGGCTGGGCGGCGGCGAGCCGGTGCTGAGCCCGCTCACCGTGCTGCCGCTGGTGCTGGGCGCGGCCCTGCTGGTCGCGTTCGTACGGCGGCAGCGGCGGCGCACGTACCCGCTGGTGGACCTGGGGATGTTCCGGCGGCCGGCGTTCAGTACGTCGGTGGGGTGCATCGTGCTGGCGATGCTGGCGCTGGTGGGTCTGGAACTGATCGCGGCGCAGTATCTGCAACTGGTGCTCGGGCTGTCCCCGCTGGAGACCGGGCTGCGGCTGCTGCCGCTGACCTTCGCGGCGATGGCGGCGGGGCTCGCCGGAGCGCGGCTGCTGCGGCGGTTCGGGCCGCGGCGGACGGTGTGCGCCGGATTCTGCCTGACGGCCTTCGCGGTGCTGCTGCTGACGGCGATGGGCCGCGCCGACGACTGCGCGCTGCTGGTCTCCGGGTTCCTGCTGCTCGGCTTCGGGCTGGAGACGACGCTGTTCGGGGCGTACGAGTCGATGCTGAGCGAGGCGCCGCGGGACGAGGCGGGCGGGGCGGCGGCGATCGGCGAGACCTCGTACCAACTGGGGGCCGGGATCGGGATCGCGCTGCTGGGCAGCGTGATGAACGCGGCGTACGCGCCCGGGGTGACGGGGGGTGTGCCCGGGGTGCCGGCATCGGCGTCGGTGGCGGCGGGGCGTTCGCTGGGGGAGGCGTACGAGGTCGCCGCGCAGCTTGGGGGGTCGCAGGGGGGTGCGTTGCGGCGGGCGGCGGCCGAGGCGTTCGTGCATGGGCTGCATGTGACGTTGGTGGTGAGTGCGGGACTGTTGTTGCTGGGGGCGGTGATGGCGTTGCGGCTGCCGCGGATGATGCAGTGCGAGGGGGTTTCCGTGCCGGGGCCCCGGGACGCGCAGGAGTCCCGCGTCTCGGTGTGACCGCGGCCGTCTCCCGCCCACGCCCGGTGGACGTGTGATGCGGTGCGTCGTAACGTCGGCGCGAGAGTCGTAACTAGCATTGCTAGTTTTCATAGTCCCGGAGGATGCCCCATGGCCTCGTCACCGAAGTCGCCCCCCTTCGACCCCGCCGACCCCCTCGGCGTCGACGACCTCCTGGACCCGGAGGACCTGGCGATCCGGGACACCGTGCGGGACTGGGCCGCCGACCGCGTACTGCCGTACATCGCGGACTGGTACGAGCGGGGCGAACTGCCCGGCATCCGGGAGCTGGCCCGCGAACTCGGCGGCCTCGGCGCGCTGGGCATGTCGCTCCGGGGCTACGGCTGCGCAGGCGCGAGCGCCGTGCAGTACGGCCTGGCCTGCCTGGAGCTGGAGGCCGCCGACTCCGGCATCCGCTCCCTGGTCTCCGTGCAGGGCTCCCTCGCCATGTACGCCATCCACCGCTTCGGCAGCGAGGAGCAGAAGCGGCAGTGGCTGCCGCGCATGGCCGCCGGCGAGGCGATCGGCTGCTTCGGCCTGACCGAGCCCGACCACGGCTCCGACCCCGCCAACATGCGCACCCACGCCAGGCGCGACGGCGGCGACTGGGTGCTCGACGGCCGCAAGATGTGGATCACCAACGGCTCGGTGGCCGCGGTCGCCGTCGTCTGGGCGCAGACCGAGGACGGGATCCGCGGCTTCGTCGTGCCCACCGACAGCCCCGGCTTCTCCGCGCCCGAGATCAGGCACAAGTGGTCCCTGCGGGCCAGCGTCACCAGCGAGCTGGTGCTCGATGGGGTACGGCTGCCGGCCGACGCCGTACTGCCGGAGGTCACCGGCCTGCGCGGACCGCTCGGCTGTCTCACCCATGCCCGTTACGGCATCGTCTGGGGCTCGATGGGCGCGGCCCGCAGCTCCTTCGAGGCGGCCGTGGAGTACGCGAAGTCGAGGGAGCAGTTCGGGCGGCCCATCGGGGGATTCCAGCTCACCCAGGCCAAGCTCGCCGACATGGCGGTCGAACTGCACAAGGGGATTCTGCTCGCCCACCACCTCGGGCGGCGCATGGACGCCGGCCGCCTGCGTCCCGAGCAGGTCAGCTTCGGCAAGCTCAACAACGTACGCGAGGCCATCGACATCTGCCGTACGGCCCGCACGATCCTCGGCGCCAACGGGATCTCCCTCGAATACCCCGTCATGCGGCACGCGACGAACCTGGAATCGGTGCTCACCTACGAGGGCACCGTCGAGATGCACCAGCTGGTGCTGGGCAAGGCGCTCACCGGACTCGACGCCTTTCGGTGAGGCGCTCCGGCGGGGGCGGGGCCGTGGTGCGCGGCCCCGCCTCAGCTCTGGTTGAAGAAACCGTCGGAACGGTGCGCGGCGGGCTCGCCGTTGATGACCTGGGTGTCGGCCGGGCTGAGCAGGAAGACCCGGGTGGACACCCGCTCGATCGAACCGCGCAGGCCGAAGATCAGGCCGGCCGCGAAGTCGACCACGCGCTTGGCGTCGGGTCCCTCCATGGCAGTCAGGTTCACGATGACCGGGACGCCGTCCCGGAACAGCTCACCGATGGACCGCGCGTCCCGGAAGCTGTCCGGGGTGACCGTCGCGATGCGGCGGCCCTTCTCCTCGGCCACGTCCGAGGCCACCTTCACTCGCGGGTCCGTGACCCAGGCGTCCCCGGTCTCGGGGCCCTCGGAGTAGTCGTCGTCGTAGTAGCGCTCGTCGTCGTTGTCGTTGTCGTCGACGAGGCCGAGCCACGCACTCGCCTTGCGTACCGATCCCATGGACGCCTCCTCTCACAGCGGGCTTTCGTGCTTCCGCATCCCTATGGTCATCCATGATGCGGACGTTGCGCCAAGTGGATAGACGCCGCGCGGGGGGTTTGTGACGGTACTGGTGCACAGCGAATCCGTCGAGAGTCCTTGTGTCCCAAGGGTCGTTTCCCAAACGGCTGCTGACTGTGAGTGAAATATGATTCTTCCCGGCGGACGGGTGAGTGAGGGTGCGTACGGGTGAACGCGGTGGCGATACGATGCCGCAGCTCAGCGTCGTACGAACCACGGGGGAACGTCGTGTTCGGAATCGTCAGACCGTGCAGGCACCGGCTCGGGGAGAGCCTCACGAGCCAGTGGATGGCGCATTTGTGCGGGCTGTGTCTCGCGTTGCGCAAGGACCACGGACAGTTCGCGCGGATCGTGACGAACTATGACGGGCTGCTCATATCGGTTTTGACGGAGGCTCAGGCCGGGCGGGGTGCCGCGGGTGCCGGGCGGCGCACCGCGGGGCCCTGTCCGCTGCGCGGGATGCGCACCGCGTCCGTCGCGCACGGCGCGGGTGCCCGGCTCGCGGCGGCCGTCTCCCTGGTGCTGGCCTCGGCCAAGGTGCGCGACCACGTCGCCGACGGGGACGGGCTGCTGGCCCGCCGCCCGGTGGCCCTCGCCGCCCGCAGGGTCGCCGCGGGCTGGGACGCGGCCGGCGCCCGCGGCGGCGGTGCCGTCGGGTTCGACACCGCCGTACTGGTCGACGCCGTGGACCGCCAGGGCGGCATCGAGGCGCTCGCCGGGCCCGGTACGCCGCTGCTCGCCGTCACCGAGCCGACCGAGACCGCGACCGCCGCCGCGTTCGCGCACACCGCCCACCTCGCCGGCCGGCCGCACAACGCCGGGCCGCTCGCCGAGGCGGGCCGCCTCTTCGGCCGGCTCGCCCATCTCCTGGACGCCGTGGAGGACCGGGAGGCCGACGCCGCCTCGGGCGCCTGGAACCCGCTCACCGCCACCGGGACCCCGCTCACCGAGGCCCGGCGGCTCGCGGACGACGCCGTGCACGGGGTGCGGCTCGCCCTGCGGGAGGCGGAGTTCGGCGACGGCCGGCTGGTGCACCGGCTGCTCGTGCACGAGCTGGGCAACTCCGTCGACCGCGCCTTCGGCACCGTCTCCCGCGCCCACGGCGGCCACCCGTACGCCCCGCCCGGCGGCCCCGGCGCGCCGCTGCCCCCGGAGCCGCCCCGCAACCGGCGCGGGCTGCTCGCGGGATGCGCCGTGTGGGTGGGGCTTGCCTGCACGTGCCAGCTGTGCTGCGGCTCGTACCACGACCCGTGGAGCGGGCAGCGCAAGGAGGGGCTCTGCTCCAACTGCGGTGACTGCTGCGATTGCTGCGAGTGCTGTGACTGTTGCGACTGCTGCTCGGACGGCTGCGATTGCGGCTGCGACTGCTGAGGGGCCGTCAGTGCCTCGGCCCCCTCAGCCCCCTCATCCCTTCAGTCCCTCAGTCCCTCAGTCCTTCAGTTCCGGGGGTGAGATCTCGGACTTCTCGATCGCCGAGTCCGTCGTGCCCCACTTCTTCAGGATCCGGTCGTAGGTCCCGTCGTCGATCAGCCCGTTCACCGCGGCCTGGAGGGCGGGCGCCAGCTTGGAACCCTTCTTGAGGGCGAAGCCGACGTCCAGGCGGTGGAACTCGTTCAGGAACTTCACCCCCTGCTGGTGGGCGACCGCGTAACGCAGGCCGTTGATGGTGGACATCACGACATCGCTGCGGCCCTGCTGGAGCGAGGGCCACATCGCGCCCTGGTCGCTGTAGGTCTGCACCGTGTACGCCTTCTCGCCGGCGTCCGTGCACAGGTGACGGTTCTCCTCCAGGGTGGCCTCGAAGGTGGTGCCCGCGTTGGTCGCCACCTTCAGCCCGCACAGCTGCCCGAGATCGGTGATCTTGGACAGTCCGCTGTCCTCGCGGGCGGCGAAGCCCTGGCCGTCGTTGATGTAGGTGACGAAGTCGATGGTCTTCCGCCGCTCCTCGGTCACGCCGAAGTTGGCGGCGCCCGCGTCGTACTTGCCGCTGTCCAGGGCCGGCAGGATCGCCTCGAAGGAGGCCCGCTCGGTCTTGAGCCTGATCCCGAGCGCCTTGGCCACGGCCTTCGCGAAGTCGACGTCCTGGCCGGTCAGCGTCTTTCCGTCGGCCAGGTAGCTGGTGCCGGGCGGAGTGCCGCTGACGGTGATGGCGAGGTTGATCTCCCCGGTGCCGGGCGGCAGCAGCTTCGCGGCGGCCGCGTTCTCCCGGACGCCGGAGACCACGTCCGTGGTGGGGATCGCCTCGGAGTCGCCCGCCGCGCCCGCGACATCCGCGGCGGGATCGCCGGAGCCGCACGCGGTGAGCAGCAGGGCCGCCGAGGTGATCAGAGCGAAAGGTGCGAAGAGCCTTTTCCGGGCACGCGTGGGCGTACGCATGGTGAGTGATCTCCTGAGAGCGAAGGCGTGGGGCGGCGCGAGGGGGAGGCGCGTGTGAAGGCGGGAGGAGAGGCGAAACCCGGGCAGGCCCCGACCGGGTCAGGCGGTCGGGGCGGACAGGCAGCGAGGTCGGCTCAACAGGAACAGGACCACACTCGACCGAAGTCGATGTGGGAGCGCGTGACCAGCCACTGCTGTGGATGCATGGGCCAAGTGGAACAGGCATCCGGTTTCTCGTCAACGGCCTGAGACATGCGGCTCACAGTGTGGACAGCCGTTGACAACGGACCGAAACAGGGCCGTACTCTCGGCGCACGGCCCTGCTGAGGGGCTCGGCCGTGTGAAGGCGCCACCCACCGTGTCCGACTGACTCGATGTCACGGAGCCCTCACATGTCCTCCGACACCCTCGCCAAGTCCGCCGCCGCACCGGAGACCCCGGACCAGGCGGACCTTCCGCGGATCGTCCCGCAACGCCGCCTCGGCCAGTGGACGGCCGCCGTCGCCGTCCTCCTCCTGCTCGCCGGCGCCGTCAACTCCGTGCTGCGCAACGACGCGTTCCAATGGGGCGTCGTCGCCGACTACTTCACCTCCGCCGCCGTCCTGCGGGGCCTGTGGCTCACCCTCTGGCTGACCGCCGTCGTCATGGTCCTCGGCTTCGCGCTGGGCACGCTGCTCGCCGCGTTCCGGCTCTCCGCCAACCCCGTGCTGCGCACCGTGAGCTGGGGCTACGTGTGGCTGTTCCGGTCGATACCGATCCTGGTCCAGCTGCTGCTGTGGTTCAACATCGGCGCCCTGTACCCGCACGTCTTCGGGGTGAAGACGGTCGACCTGCTCGGACCGGTCACCGTCGCGGTCATCGGCCTGACCCTGCACGAGGCCGCGTACGCCGCCGAGGTGGTGCGCGGCGGCATCCTCTCCGTGGACCGCGGCCAGATCGAGGCCGCGCAGGCGCTCGGGCTGAGCCGGTGGCGCCGCTGGCGGCGGATCGTGCTCCCGCAGGCCATGCGCTCCATCGTGCCGCCGGCCGGGAACATGCTGATCGGCACCCTCAAGGGCACCTCCATCGTCAGCGTCATCGCCGTACAGGACCTGCTCTACTCCGTGCAGCTCGTCTACCACCGCACCTACCAGGTCATCCCGCTGCTGATGGTGGCCACCGTCTGGTACACCGTCGTCACCTCGCTGCTCGGCGTCGGCCAGTACTACGTCGAGAAGCGCTACGCCCGCGGCACGGAGCGCAGCCGATGACCCGGCCCGCGCTGGTGATCGTCGGCGCCGGACCCCGCGGCGCCGGACTGCTGGAGCGCATCGCCGCCAACGCGGCCGAGCTGTACGACGGTTCCGGCCTCGACATCCACCTCGTCGACCCGCATCCGCCGGGCGCCGGGCGCATCTGGCGGGCGGAGCAGTCGCCGCTGCTGTGGATGAACTCGCACGCCGAGGACGTCACCATGTTCACCGACGAGACGGTGGAGATGGCCGGACCGGTACGGCCGGGACCCACCCTGCACGAGTGGGCGGGGATCGACGGCAGCACCTTCGCCGACCGCCGGACCCAGGGCGCGTATCTGCGCTGGGTGTACGAGCGCGCGGTGGCCGGCCTGCCCCCGAACGTCGTCGTGTACCACCACGCGCGCCGCGCGGTGCGCGTGGACGGCCCGCGCGAGGAACGGCAGCGGGTCTGGCTGGAGGGCCGCAGCGCCCCGCTCCCCGCCGATCTCGTCGTCCTCGCCCTCGGCCACCTCGACGCCGAACACGACGACGAACAGCGGGAGTTGTCGGAGTACGCCCGCACGCACGGCCTGGTGCACCTGCCGCCGGACTTCACCGCCGACAGCGACCTGTCCGCGCTGCGCCCCGGCGAGCCGGTCCTCGTGCGCGGCTTCGGGCTGGCCTTCGTCGATCTGATGGTGCTGCTGACCGAGGGCCGGGGTGGACGGTACGACGCGGAGACCTACCTGCCCTCCGGACGGGAGCCGGTGCTGTACGTCGGCTCGCGGCGCGGAGTGCCGTACCACGCGAAGATCGGCTACGACTGGACCGGCGACCGGCCCCCGCTGCCGAGATTCCTCGGGCCGGCCGAGACCGACGCGCTGCTCGCCCGGCCGGAGGGCTTCGAGTTCCGGCGGGACGTGTGGCCGCTGGTCGAGAAGGAACTCGGATTCGCCCACTACCACCGCCTGTTCACCGCCCATCCCGAGCGGTTGACCGGCACCTGGTCCGACTTCGAGGCGCGGTACGCCGCCGCCGACCCGGCCGAGCGCGCCGATCTCGTCGCCGCCACCGTGCCCGACCCCGCCGACCGGCTCGACCTCGCCGCTCTCGACCGGCCGCTGGACGGGGTGCGGTACGGCACGCCCGACGAGTTGCAGGAGGGACTGCGCCGGTACGTCGAGGCCGACCTGCGGCGCCGTCACGACCCGGCGCACAGTCCCGACCTGGCCGTCTTCCTCGCCCTGCTCTCCGTCTACGGGCAACTCGTCCGGCTCGGCGACATCGGCGGCTGGTGGCACGGCTTCTTCAGCTACCTCGCCTCCGGCCCGCCCGCGCCCCGGCTGCGGCAGCTGCTCGCGCTGTCCCGCGCGGGCGTGGTGCGCTTCCTGGGCGCCGACATGACGGTCACCGCGGAGGACGGGGTGTTCCGGGCGTCCGGCGCGACCGTGCCCGGCGCCGTCGTCGAGGCCCGAGCGCTGGTCGAGGCGCGGCTGCCGCACCCCACCGTCGAGCGCACCCGCGACCCGCTGCTGCGCGCGCTGTACGCCGACGGGGCCGCCGCGACCCCCGACGGACTGCTCGCCGTCGACCGGGACGACGGACGGGTGCTGGACCGGGACGGCCGGCCGCACCCGCGGCGGTTCGCGCTCGGACCGCACACCGACGCGCGCGGTTCGGGCGCGTTCACCCGACCCCGCACCGGCGGAGTCGCCTTCCGGCAGAACGACGCCACCGCGCGGGCCGCGCTGACCTTCCTGCGGGCGCCCACCGGCCCCGCCCCGGCGGACCGCCCCCTGTTCGAGGAGTCCTCACGATGACCGCCATGGTCGAGATCACAGCCGTGCACAAGAGCTTCGGCCCGCTGGAGGTGCTCAAGGGCATCGACCTGACCGTGCGCAGCGGCGAGGTGACCGTGGTCCTCGGCCCCTCCGGCTCCGGCAAGTCGACGCTGCTGCGCACCGTCAACCACCTGGAGAAGGTGGACCGGGGCATGATCAGCGTGGACGGCGTCCTCGTCGGCTACCGGCGCACCGGCGACCGGCTGCGCGAACTGCCCGAGCGCGAGGTGCTGAAGCAGCGCACGCGGATCGGTTTCGTCTTCCAGAACTTCCATCTCTTCCCGCACCTGACCGTGCTGGAGAACATCACCGAGGCCCCGGTCTCCGCCCTGAGACGCCCGCGCCGCGAGGCCGTCGAGGCGGCGCGCCGGCTGCTGGAGAGGGTGGGGCTCACGGACAAGGCCGACGCCTATCCCCGCCAGCTCTCCGGCGGCCAGCAGCAGCGGGTGGCCATCGCGCGGGCGCTCGCCCTGGAACCGAGGCTGCTCCTCTTCGACGAGCCGACCTCCGCGCTCGACCCGGAACTGGTCGGCGAGGTCCTCAACGTCATCAAGGACCTCGCCCGGCAGGGCACCACCATGATCGTCGTCACCCACGAGATCGGCTTCGCCCGCGAGGTCGCCGACACGGTGGTGTTCATGGACGACGGACGCATCGTCGAACAGGGCCCGCCCGGCGACGTACTGGACCGCCCGCGGCACGAGCGCACCCGGGCGTTCCTCTCCAAGGTCCTCTGAATCCGCGGCTGCGTGCCGGCGGCCACCGCGGCTTCCGTGTCCGCAGCAGAAAGGGATGTCCCGCATGCCCCCCTCCCACGGCCGGCGGCGGCTGCACCTGGCCGCCGCCCTCGACCGGCCGTCGGTGTACGACGCCGACGACTACACGGCGGCCGCCCGGCTCGCCGAACGCGGCGCGCTCGACTTCGTGACCCTGGGCGACGGATTCGCCCGCCCCGGCCCCGACGCGCTCGCCGTGCTGTCCCGGGTGGCCCCCGCCACGCGCCGGGTCGGCCTGGTCCCCACCGTCACCACCACCCACACCGAGCCCTTCCATGTCCAGGCCGCGGTCGCGACCCTCGACTGGGTCAGCCGCGGCCGGGCCGGCTGGCGGATCGGGGTGTCCACCACCGAGGGCGAGGCCCGCCTCTTCGGGCGCCGCCACGCGGCCCCCGCCGACGCGCTCTGGCAGGAGGCCGGTGAGGTCGCCGACGTGGCGGCGCGGCTGTGGGACAGCTGGGAGGACGGCGCCGAGATCCGGGACGTGTCCACCGGCCGCTTCATCGACCGGGACAAGCTGCATCACGTCGACTTCACCGGCTCCGCCTTCTCGGTCCGGGGCCCCTCGACCGTGCCGCGGCCCCCGCAGGGCCACCCCGTGCGGGTCGTCGACGCCACCGGCCGGCCCGCCCACGCGGTCGCGGCCCGCCACGCCGACGTGGTCCTCGTGCGCACCGCGCACCCCGAGCAGGCCGCCGCCGCGCGGGCCGGACTGCGGGCCGCCGCGGCCGCCCACGGCCGCGACCCGGACGACCTGCGCGTCCTCGCGGCCCTGGACATCGACCTCGGGGACGGCGAGTACGCGGCCGAGCCCGGCCACGGCGGGGGTGGCCCCCGGCCCACCCCACGCGGCCCGCTCTACCGCGGCGGCCCCGTCGACCTGGCGGAGCTGATCGCCGTCTGGCACCGGGACGGCGTCGTCGACGGCTTCCACCTCACGCCGGCCGAGCCGCGCCGGGACCTGGAACGGCTCGTCAACGGCACCGTGTCCCTGCTCCAGCACCGCGGACTGTTCCGCACCTTCTACCCGGGCAGCACGCTCCGGGAGCACCTGGGCCTGTCCCGGCCCGCCAACCGGTACGCCGGCGCGGCCACGGCGGGGGGAGCGTCATGACCCGTCCGAAGGGCATGCACCTCGCCGCGCGCTTCCCCGGCGTCGACAACACCACGGTGCGGTCCGACCCGCGGTCGCGCTCCCAGATCGAGTTCGCCTCCTTCGAGCACCTCGCGCGCACCGCCGAGCGCGGCCTGTTCGACTTCTTCTTCCTCGCCGAGGGGCCGCGGCCGCGCGAGCACAAGGGCCGCGTCCACGACCTGGACGTGGTCGGCCGGCCCGAGTCCCTGACCGTGCTGAACGCGCTCGCCGCCGTCACCGGGCGCCTCGGACTGGCCGCCACGGTCAACGCCGCCTTCAACGAGCCCTTCGAAGCCGCCCGCCGGCTCGCCACCCTGGACCACCTCAGCGGGGGCCGGGCGGCCTGGAACGTGGCGACCCGCGCCGACGCCCTCACCGGCGAGAACTTCCGGCGCGGGGGCTTCCTGGACCGGGCCGAGAGGTACCCCCGCGCCGCCGAGTTCGTCGCCACCGCACGCGAGCTGTGGGACTCCTGGACCCCCGACGGCACCCCCCGCCCCTTCGCCCACCACGGGCGGTACTTCGACATCGCGGGCGAGTTCACCCTGCCCCGCTCCCCGCAGGGGCACCCGGTGGTGATCCAGGAGGGCGACTCCGACGAGGGCCGGGAGTTCGCCGCCTCCTGCGCCGACGTGGTCGTCCCCGGCCGGGCCTCCGTGGGCCGTCCCCCGGGAGGGCACGGCACGTGGCACGTCACCCCGGAGGCGGGCCGCGCCTTCTACGCCAACGTCAAGCGGCGCCTGGCGAAGTACGGCCGGGGCCCGGACGACCTCAAGATCATGCCCGGTGTCACCGTCGTCCTCGGGGACACCGCCGCCGAGGCGCGGGAGCGGGCCGAGGAGATCCGGTGGCAGCAGGTCTCCCCGCAGACCGCCCTGCTGACGCTGGAGCGGGTCTGGGGCGTCGACCTGTCCGCGTACGACCCCGACGGGCCGCTGCCCGAGATCGACCCGGTGCCCGGCCCCGGACCCGGCGAGGGCCGGACCCGGTACGGCGACGGCGTCGCGACCGCCGAGAAGTGGCGGGCGCTGGCGCAGGAGAGGGGACTGTCCATCCGGCAGACCGTGATCGAGGCGGGCGGCCGGCAGTCCTTCGTCGGCACCCCCGAGGAGGTCGCCGCCGAACTGGAGGAGTTCGTGGCCCGGGACGCCGCCGACGGCTTCGTCCTCGTACCGCAGCATCTGACCCCGGGCGGGCTGGACGAGTTCGTGGACCGGGTGGTCCCGCTGCTCCAGGAGCGTGGCGCGTTCCGTACCGCGTACGAGGGCACCACCCTGCGTTCCCACCTCGGTCTGGCCGAACCGGGGTGGAGGGGCTGAGCCCACGCCGGACGCGTCCGACGAGTGGAAGCGGTGGCACGAGCACCGCGTCGCGACCTCGCCGGCGCCCCGCGGGCCGCTCGCGCCGACCGGCACGTACCGGCTGAGGGACTATCCGGAGGGGCAACTTCCGGACATCCCCGGGAGCCGGCGGTTCCGTGCCGCCGACGGCCGCCGGGAGCGGACGGGCGGCACCTCGACGGGCCCTCGGGCGTGCGCGGCTTCGACCCGGCCCGCGGACCCGGCGGGCGTTGCGCGGCATCGCGGCCACGCCCCGCGATCAGCGCCGCTCGGCACCGGGGCGCCTCACGCGGCACGGCACCGGGCGAGTGCCGAAGAGGGCGGCGCGCCGTGGGCCGTCCGCACCGGCGCCCCCGGGAACATCCCGGAACCGCGTGTCCCGCGCATCGAGGCGGGGGGAGCGGGAAGTGCGTTGAGATCCGGCGGAATTGGTGAAAGCGGTTCCATGGTCGACGGCCGAAAGGCACCCTTGCGCCGACCGGTCGTTCGGCCGAATACTCCAACCTCAGCGCTTGTCAGGGGCACGACGTATCCGGAACCCGGAGGTCCGTCCCTGGCTGCGCCTCACGGGCCCCCAACCCCACAGAACAGAGGGGCCCCCTACTTCCCCCGTGGAGGAACGAAAAGTGAGGATCAAGCGCACCACCCCCCGCAGCGGCATCACGAGACGGACTCGGCTGATCGCCGTATCCACCGGCCTCGTGGCCGCCGCCGCGATCGCGATCCCCAGCGCGAACGCGGCCCCCACCCCGGCCACCTTCAGTGCCGCCGAGCTGAACAGCGCCGGCAACGCGGTACTCAAGGCCGATGTCCCGGGCACCGCCTGGGCCGTCGACAGCACGACCGGGCGGGTGCTTCTCACCGTCGACAGCACCGTCTCCCAGGCCGAGATCGCGAAGATCAAGGAGCAGGCCGGCGACAAGGCCGACGCGCTCACGATCAAGCGCACTCCCGGCACGTTCAACAAGCTCATCGAGGGCGGCGACGCCATCTACGCGAGTAGCTGGCGCTGCTCCCTCGGCTTCAACGTCCGCTCCAGCAGCGGCGCCGAGTACTTCCTGACCGCCGGTCACTGCACCGACGGCGCGGGCACCTGGTGGTCCAACTCCGGGCACACGACGGTCCTGGGCACGACCGCCGGCTCCAGCTTCCCGGGCAACGACTACGGCATCGTCCGGTACACCAACACCTCCGTCAGCAAGCCCGGTACCGCGGGCGGCGTGGACATCACCGGCGCGGGCACCCCGAGCGTCGGCGCCACCGTCATCCGCGACGGCTCCACCACCGGCACCCACAGCGGCCGGGTCACCGCCCTGAACGCCACCGTCAACTACGGCGGCGGCAACGTCGTCTCCGGGCTGATCCAGACCACGGTCTGCGCCGAGCCCGGCGACTCCGGCGGCCCGCTCTACGGCAGCAACGGCATCGCGTACGGTCTGACCTCCGGCGGCAGCGGCAACTGCTCCTCCGGCGGTACGACGTTCTTCCAGCCGGTCACCGAGGCCCTGAGCGCCTACGGCGTCAGCGTCTACTAAACCGTCCTGGTCCCCCCGACCGGACGCGGTCGGCAGCGCGACGAGCCCCCGTACACCAACCGGTGTGCGGGGGCTCCCCCTTGCCCGGGGGTCGCACAGGTCCGTCTGCCGGGCACGCCCGGGTGTCCCGGAAGCGCTCCCGGACGCGACCACCGCGTGTAGACGCACACTTGGCGGCAGTACACAAGAGACGGTTTTCGGACAGGACTGGACCGGTGCGGCCGACTCTCGGTTACTCGCTCGTAGGATTTGCTGGAGCGTCGGCTGTGCGAATCCTGCTGGAAGGGACATGAATGGTGAAGGACCTGTGATCGCGCTGGAGTTGTCGTGCGCACGTCCTGAAGTCGACCTTGTGTGCCCCCGGTGGAGTCGGGAGAGTTGGTGCTCGTCAACCAGCCTTCCGGCCCGCGAGATCCCCACAATCTCCGGGCCGACCCCCCACAGGAGGACGTGAGTTGAAGCACCGACGCATATCCAGGCGACGGGTCGCCGTGGTCGCCACGGGAATCACCGCCCTGGTCGCCACGGGAGTCACCTTCCAGAGTGCGAACGCCAGCGAGGCCCCGAAGAGCGCGCCGCAGACCCTGTCGGTCACGGCGGCCGGGAAGCTCGCCTCCACGCTGCTCGGCGACCTCGGCGCCGACGCGGCGGGCACGTACTACGACGCGCAGTCCAAGAGCCTCGTGGTCAACGTGCTCGACGAGGCCGCCGCGCAGACCGTCGAGGAGGCCGGCGCGAAGGCCAGAATCGTCGAGAACTCCCTCGCCGACCTGAAGAGCGCGCGCACCACCCTCACCGAGGACGCCACCATCCCGGGCACCTCCTGGGCGACCGACCCGACCACCAACAAGGTCGTCGTCACCGCCGACCGCACGGTCTCCGGGGCCCAGTGGGCCAAGCTGACCAAGGTGGTCGACGGGCTGGGCGCCAAGGCCGAACTCAAGCGGACCGAGGGGGAGTACAAGACCTTCGTCGCGGGCGGTGACGCCATCACCGGCGGCGGCGGGCGCTGCTCGCTCGGCTTCAACGTGACCAAGGGCGGCGAGCCGTACTTCATCACCGCCGGTCACTGCACCGAGGCCATCTCGACCTGGTCGGACTCCTCCGGGAACGTCATCGGCGAGAACGAGTCGTCCAGCTTCCCGGGCAACGACTACGGCCTGGTCAAGTACACCGCCGACGTGGACCACCCGAGCGAGGTGAACCTCTACAACGGCTCCGCCCAGTCCATCTCGGGCGCCGCCGAGGCCACCGTCGGCATGGAGGTGACCCGCAGCGGTTCCACGACCCAGGTGCACGACGGGACGGTGACCGGTCTGGACGCCACCGTGAACTACGGCAGCGGCGAGATCGTCAACGGCCTGATCCAGACCGACGTTCTGCGCCGAGCCCGGCGACAGCGGCGGCTCGCTCTTCTCGGGCGACAAGGCCATCGGCCTCACCTCCGGCGGCAGCGGCAACTGCACCTCCGGCGGTGAGACCTTCTTCCAGCCGGTGACGGAGGCCCTGTCGGCCACCGGTACGCAGATCGGCTGACCGAACACACAGCACGCACGCAGAAGTCCCGTCCCGCGCGCGAGGGGCGGGACTTCGGCGTACCCGCGGTGGGCTGCCGCCTGTGTGCGGTGGGTCGGCCCGCCCGGGGTGGGCGGCTCCGCCTCGTGCCGCGCGTGTGCGGCGGGTTGGTTCGCCCGGGTGGGCGGGTCTTCGTGTTGCCTGCGGGCGGTGGGTCGGCCCGCTTGGGTCGGGCGGCTCCGCCTCGTGGTGCCCGTGTGCGGTGGGTCGGCCCGCCCGGGTCGGCGGCTCCGCCTCGTGTCGCGTGCGTACGACGGGTCGGTTCGCCCGGGGCGGGTGGTGCCGGCTCGTGCCGGCCGTGCGCGGTGGGTCAGTCCGGCTGGGTGGGTGGGGTCCGGTCGGCGCGTCTGCGGTGCAGTTCCGCCGACAGCATGGCGACCACGATCCCGGCGAGCGCCCACGCCGACAGCACCAGCAGCGAGTCGGTCACGCCGTGGCCCCTGAAGTACGCGACCGAGCGCGCCGCCCACGTTCCCGCGCCCGGTGGCAGCGCCGGGCCGATCTCCTTCCAGAACGGCGGCAGCAGCGGCAGCGGGAAGGCGCCGCCCGCGCTCGGGTTGCCCGCGACCACCACGAGCAGGATCGCCAGCCCGATGCCGACGATCCCGAAGACGCCCTGGAGGGCGAGCGTGGCCGCGCCCACCGCGAAGGTGATCAGCGCGCCGAGCCCCCACAGCGCCACCACACTGCCGGGCAGGGCGCCCAGGATCGGCCCGACGATCACCGCGCCGCCGAGCCCGCCGATGATCGAGACCAGCGCCATCACGATCAGCCGGATCGCCGCACGGCTCGGTTTGGAGGGCCGGGCGCCCGCGCTGATCGCCAGGATCGAGGCGCACAGATAGCCGCCGACACACCAGCCCACGACCAGGTAGAAGGACGAAAGCCCGTCGAAGTCCTTGGCCGAGGCCGGGGCCACGTCGACGACGCGCATCATGCGGCCCTCGGACTGCTCCACCTTGGCGACCAGGCCCTCCAGGGTGGTGGCGAGGACGGTGCCGCCGCCGGAGGCGACCAGCAGGGTGTCCGTGTCGCCGTCGGGGTCCACGATCAGGGCGCCGTCGATCTCGCGGTCCATGACCTGCTTCCGGGCGCTCGCCTCGTCGGCCACCGTGCGCGGATCCAGCGGCGAGTCGGGCAGCCGCTTCAGCCGGTCAACCGTCTGCTCGGCGGCTGCCCGGGGCGCGACCACGCCGAAGGACACGTCCTTCGGACTCGGATGGTGCAGCGCCCCCACGTAGGAGGCGATGAACAGCAACTGGAGCGCGACCGCGCCGAGCACGAGCAGGGTGGCCCGTGGGGTGACGGCGTCCTTCAGGTCGCCGAGGAAGGAGCCGTTTCGCGTGCCGGGGCCCGAGGTGTGTGACATGTCCTCACGGTCCGGGTCTCCGGGTGTTTGCGCAGGTGGGGAGGGGCCGAACGGATGTCGCACACGCATTCGAGAATTGGTCTATGGTGGGGGTGGGGTAGCTGGGAACAGGTGTTCGATAAGGCGTCGGGTTCGGAGATCGGGAGGTGCGTGTGCCGGGTTTCACGCATCTGCACACCGCCTCCGGGTTCTCCGCCCGATACGGCGCCTCCCACCCGGAGCGGCTGGCCGAACGCGCCGGTGAGCGGGGCATGGACGCCCTCGCCCTCACCGACCGCGACACCCTCGCGGGCGCGGTCCGCTTCGCCAAGGCCTGCGCGAGGGCGGGCGTCCGTCCGCTGTTCGGCGCCGAGCTGGCGGTGGCCGCCCCCGGGCCCGAGGCGGAGCGCACCCGGACCTCCGTACGCCGGGGCCGGCGCCGCGCCCCCGTGCGCGGAGGTGCCTTCATCGACGAGTCGGCACCGCGGGTGACCTTCCTCGCCCGGGACGGCGCACGCGGCTGGGCCGACCTGTGCCGGCTGGTGACCGCCGCCCACACCGCCCCCGACACCCCGCTGCTGCCCTGGGCCGCCAACCACGCCGACGGCCTGACCGTCCTGCTCGGCCCCGATTCCGACGTCGGCCGCGCCCTCGCCGCCGGGCGACCCGACCGCGCGGTGCGGCTCCTCGCCCCCTGGCGGGAGGTCTACGGCGACGCCCTGCGCCTGGAGGCCGTCTGGCACGGCCGCGAGGGGACCGGCCCCGGCTCCCTGCGCCTGGCCGCCCGTACCGTCGGCTTCGCCGCCGAGCAGGGCGTCCGGCCGGTGCTCGGCAACGCCGTACGCTACGCCGACCCCGGCCAGGGCCAGGTCGCCGATGTCCTGGACGCCGCCCGCCGGCTGGTCCCGATCGGCGCCATGGGGGAACCGGACTCCGGCGAGGCCTGGCTCAAGGGCGCGGGCGCCATGCGGCACGCCGCCGAGCGGATCGTCGAGGCCGCGGGCTTCCGGCGCGAGACCGCCCTCAGCCTGCTGGAGCAGACGCAGTCGACGGCCGCCGCGTGCCTGGTCGACCCCGAGGACGACCTCGGCATGGGCGCCGTCCACTTCCCCGAGCCGCACCTCGTCGGCGCCGGCCGCCGCACGGCCCAGCGCGCGCTCGCCTCCCGGGCGGCGGCGGGGATGGTGCTGCGCGGCTACGACCGGGCGCCCGGCGCGCGGGACTACTGGGAGCGGATGCACCACGAGCTGGACATCATCGCCCACCACGGTTTCGCCTCGTACTTCCTCACCGTCGCCCAGGTCGTGGACGACGTACGCGACATGGGCATCCGGGTCGCCGCGCGCGGCTCCGGCGCGGGCTCGCTCGTCAACCACCTCCTCGGCATCGCGCACGCCGACCCGGTCGCGCACGGGCTGCTGATGGAGCGCTTCCTGTCCAAGGAACGGGTCGTGCTGCCCGACATCGACATCGACGTGGAGTCCGCGCGCCGCCTGGAGGTCTACCGCGCGATCATCGGGCGCTTCGGCACCGAGCGGGTCGCCACGGTCGCCATGCCGGAGACGTACCGGGTGCGTCACGCCGTCCGCGATGTCGGCGCCGCCCTGTCCATGGACCCGGCCGAGATCGACCGCGTCGCCAAGTCCTTCCCGCACATCCGCGCCCGCGACGCCCGCGCGGCGCTGGCGGAACTGCCCGAACTGCGGGAGCTGGCGGAGGAGTCCCGGCGGGACGGAGGGGGGAGGTACGGGAAGCTCTGGGAGCTGGTCGAGGCCCTTGACGCCCTCCCGCGCGGCGTCGCCATGCACCCGTGCGGAGTGCTGCTGTCGGACGCCTCCCTGCTCTCCCGTACGCCGGTCGTGCCGACCAGCGGGGAGGGCTTCCCGATGGCGCAGTTCGACAAGGACGACGTCGAGGACCTCGGGCTGCTCAAGCTGGACGTGCTCGGCGTGCGGATGCAGTCGGCGATGGCGCACGCGGTCGCCGAGGTGAAGCGGGCGACGGGCACCGAGGTCGACCTGGACTCCGTACCGCAGGACGACCCGGCGACGTACCGGATGATCCGCTCCGCCGAGACGCTGGGCTGCTTCCAGATCGAGTCGCCGGGCCAGCGCGACCTGGTCGGCCGGCTCCAGCCGGCCACCTTCCACGACCTCGTCGTCGACATCTCGCTCTTCCGGCCCGGTCCGGTCGCCGCCGACATGGTGCGGCCGTTCATCGAGGCCCGGCACGGGCGGGCGCCGGTGCGCCACCCGCACGAGGATCTGGCCGGGCCGCTGGAGGACACCTACGGGGTCGTCGTCTTCCACGAGCAGATCATCGACATCGTGGACATCATGACCGGCTGCGGACGCGGCGAGGCGGACCGGGTGCGGCGCGGGCTGTCCGACCCGGAGTCGCAGGGGCGGATCAAGGTGTGGTTCGCCCAGCACGCGGCGGCGAACGGATACGACGCAGAAACGATTCAGCGCACCTGGGGGATCGTCGAGGCCTTCGGCAGCTACGGCTTCTGCAAGGCGCACGCGGTCGCCTTCGCGGTGCCGACGTACCAGTCGGCGTGGCTGAAGGCGCACCACCCGGCCGCCTTCTACGCCGGCCTGCTCACCCACGACCCCGGCATGTACCCCAAGCGGCTGCTGCTGGCGGACGCGCGGCGGCGCGGGGTGCCGATCCTGCCGCTGGACGTGAACAGGTCGGGGGTCGCACACAGGATCGAACTGGTGTCTGAATCAAGGGGGTCGCGGTCCCGGAAGCCCGCCGCGTGGGGCCTGCGCCTCGCCCTCTCGGACGTGCACGGCATCAGCGAGGCCGAGGCGGAACGGATCGCCGGGGGACAGCCCTACGCCTCCCTGCTCGACTTCTGGGAACGGGCCCGCCCCAGCAGGCCGCTGGCCGGGCGGCTCGCCCAGGTCGGCGCGCTGGACGCGTTCGGCGCCAACCGCCGCGACCTGCAACTGCACCTGACCGAGCTGCACCGCGGCGCCCGCGGCGGACGCGGTGGCCAACTCCCCCTGTCCGGCGGGCGGAAGACCGCCCCGGCCGGACTGCCCGACCTCACCTCGGCGGAGCGGCTCAGCGCCGAACTGGGCGTGCTGTCCATGGACGCCTCGCGCAACCTGATGGACGACCACCGCGCCTTCCTGAACGAGCTGGGCGTGGTCTCGGCCAGGCGGCTGCGCGAGGCCGGGCACGGGGAGACGGTGCTGGTCGCGGGCGCCAAGGCGGCCACCCAGACACCGCCGATCCGCTCCGGCCGCCGGGTCATCTTCTCCACCCTGGACGACGGCTCGGGCCTGGTCGACCTCGCCTTCTTCGACGACTCCCACGACGCCTGCGCCCACACCGTCTTCCACTCCTGGCTGCTGCTGGTGCGCGGAGTGGTGCAACGGCGCGGCCCGCGCAGCCTCAGCGTGGTGGGCTCCGCCGCCTGGAACCTCGCCGACCTGTTGGAAGTACGCCGGGAGGAAGGGCTGGAGGGCGTCGCGACCCGGCTGGCCGGGGCGGGCGGAAGCCGGGGTGACGATCCCGGGGGCGGCCCGGCGCGCCGCCGCCTCGCCGGTTCGGACGGGCGGCCCGCGCCGGCCGGCTCCGCGGCCCGGGACCCGATGGAGCAGCGGACGATCCGCATGTCCACGGGGTACGAGATGCACCCCTGGGCCGATCTGCGCCCCGCGGGCGAAGGGCCCGCGGTGGGAAGGAAGTTGTGGCACCAGAGTCCGGGGAGTGCGGGATGACGATTCTCTGCGTACGTTTTCAGCCGCCGCCGACGTGCGAGGCGGCCCTGCCTCGGCTGCTCGGCCTGCTGGAGGAGTTCACACCGGTCGTCGAGGCGTTGCCGCCGGACGGCGCGCTGGCCGATCTGCGCGGCGCCGAGCGGTACTTCGGGCGCGACGCCGTGGAACTGGCCTCGGTGATCCGCGTCCGCGCCCTCGCGCTGTACGGCGTCGACTGCGTGATCGGCGCCGGTCCCGGCCCGATGCCGGCCCGCATGGCGCTGCGGGACGCCCGGCCGGGGCTGCCCTGCGCGGTACCCGAGGGCGGGGTGCGGGAGTTCCTCGCCGGGAAGCCCGTCGCCGCGCTGCCCGGCGTCGGCACCGCGACCGCCCGCCTCCTGTGCGAGTACGGCCTCGACACCCTCGGCCGGGTCGCCGCCGCGCCCCTGTCCACGCTCCAGCGCCTGGTCGGCGCGCGGGCCGGCCGCGAACTGCACGAGAAGGCGAACGGCGTCGACCGCGGCCGGGTCGTCCCCAACGGCGTCTCCCGGTCCCTGGCCACCGAACGCCCCTTCACCCGCGACGAGCTGGACCCCGGCCGGCACCGCCGCGCCCTGCTCTCGGCCGCCGGGGAACTGGGCGCCCGGCTGCGCGCCGTGGACAAGGTGTGCCGCACCCTCACCCTCACCGTCCGCTACGCCGACCGGTCGGCCACCGTGCGCAGCCGCACCCTCAAGGAGCCGACCGCGCACTCGGCGGCGCTGACGCGGGCCGTATACGACATGTACGAGGCGCTCGGCCTCCAGCGTGCCCGGGTCCGCGCGCTCGCCCTGCGCGCCGAGGGCCTCACCCCCGCCGAACAGGCCTCCCATCAGCTCACCTTCGACCCCGTGGACGAGAAGGTCCGCCGCATCGAGGAGGTCGCGGACCGCGCGCGGGCGAAGTTCGGACCGCGGGCGGTGATGCCGGGGTCCCTGGCCGCATGAGACTCCCGCGGGTCGGCCGGCCCGCGGCGACGTGCTCGGCGGGAGTGCCTGTCGCGGGTCGCGCCCAACGGGCCCGTGCGGTCCGCCTGGTGACCCTTTATCACCTGCGGTGCGACCGGCGTCGGTTGTCGCCGGGAGTTTTTACCGACGCGTAACTTCACGATTGGACTACTCGCCCGTAACTTAATGGGTGAACAGCATCCCGTGATCCGGATCACAGGGCGTCCTGTCGTCGTAACTCCCTTGAGCCGCAAGGAGATCACTCGATGCTGCCCTGGAGACGAGTGCTCAGACCGCTGACCGCGCTGCTGCTGGCCGCCGCCGTCGCTCTGGTCCCCGCCACCACCGTCCATGCCGCCGACGCGCGACCCAGCTCCGGCTGGAACGACTACACCTGCAAGCCCTCGGCCGCCCATCCCCGCCCCGTCGTCCTGGTCCACGGCACCTTCGGGAACTCCGTCGACAACTGGCTCGGCCTCGCGCCCTACCTCAAGGCCCGCGGCTACTGCGTCTTCTCCCTCGACTACGGGCAACTGCCCGGCGTCCCGCTCTTCCACGGCCTCGGCCCGGTCGAGAAGTCGGCGGAGCAGCTCTCCGCCCACGTCGACAAGGTGCTCACCGCGACCGGCGCAGCCGAGACCGACATCGTCGGCCACTCGCAGGGCGGCATGATGCCCCGCTACTACCTGAAGTTCCTCGGCGGGGCGGGCAAGGTGAACGCCCTCGTCGGCATCGCGCCCAGCAACCACGGCACCACGCTCTCCGGCCTCACCAAACTGCTGCCGTACTTCCCCGGAGTGGGAAACCTGCTGACCGAGGCGACCCCCGCGCTGGCGGACCAGGTGGCCGGTTCCGCCGTCCTCACCAAGCTCAACGCGGGCGGGGACACCGTGCCCGGCGTCCGCTACACCGTCCTCGCCACCAAGTACGACGAGGTGGTCACCCCCTACCGCAGCCAGTACCTGAGCGGGTCCGGCGTGCGCAACGTCCTGTTGCAGGACCTGTGCCCGCTCGACCTCTCCGAGCATGTGGCGATCGGGCTGTTCGACCGGATCGCCTTCCACGAGGTGGCGAACGCGCTCGACCCGGCGCACGCCAAGCCCACCACCTGCGCCTCGGTCCTCGGCTGACCCGCGCACCGGGCGGGGGCCTGTCCGGCCTGAGCCGCCGGACAGGCCCCCGCGTCACCCCCGTGGTCCGAGGTCAGCGGACGTGCCGGCCACCGGTCAGCGCCCGCCGGCGCACCGACGCGAACAGCGCGGCCGCGCCGAGTGCCAGGGCCGCGGCGCCGCCGACGGCGAGGTAGGGCGTGCTGCCGTCCCCGCCGGTCTCGGCGAGGTTCTCGGTGCCGGCGCCGGCCGCCCTGACCTCGTTGGGCTCTCCGGCGGCGGGTGTCGCGTCGCCGGCCGGGGCCCCGGCCGGCGTCTCCTCCGTCGCCCCGTCCTGGGCGGCCGGGTCCTTCGGGTCGGTCGTGGTCGCGGCGTCCTGGTCGCCGTGGCCGTGGTGCTCGATCGTCGACTTGCCGGCCGCGGCCGCGATCTGCTCCTCGGACGGCGTGGAGGCCGTGGGCGCGGGCGCGGCGCCACCGGCCGCCTCCCCGCCCGCCCTGTCGCCGCCCGCGGCGCCGCCGGCAGCACCCCCGAAGGAGACGTCGGAGCAGGAGTAGAACGCCTCCGGGCTGTCCGAGCGCTGCCACACCGCGTACAGCACGTGCTTGCCGGAGCGCTCCGGGAGGGTGCCCGAGAAGGTGTAGAAGCCGTCCGAGGCGACCGGGTCGGTGGCCGTCGCCACCGGGGCGGACAGGTCCAGGTCGCCCCAGCCCAGCGGCCCCGCCGGGTCGAAGCCCGGCTTGGTGATGTACACCTGGAAGGTCCCCTTGTGCGGGGCCGTCACACGGTACTTGAAGGTGTACGAGCCGCTGCTCACGCCGGTCGCGGGCCAGTCGGCGCGGGCCAGGTCCATGCCCTTGAAGGCCGGGTCGTTGGCGCTGCACAGCTTGCCGTCCGGGATCAGCTCCTGGTGCTTCCCGGCGGCGTCACCGATGCGGATGCCGTTCCAGTCGTAGAGCGCCTGCGTGCCGCCGGCCGCGACCGCCGCCCTGCACGCGTCGGACCGCGGGTTCTCGGGGCCCTCGGCGTGGCACTGCGACACCCGGCTGACCGGGTCGCCCATCGAACCGTGCGCCGACGCGGGGGCGGCGGCCAGCGTGGTCAGGGCGAGCGGGGCGAGACCGGCGACGGCGACGGCGACGGCCCTGCGGGACGCGGACGGTGCGGGCATGGGGGATCTCCTCGAGACGGTCACTGGGAACGCGGGGACTTGGGCCGGACCCCGTGGGGGTGATCAGCAAAGTAGCCCCGAGAAACCGTGAAATCGCCTGCTGGAGACGGAGGATGGCGATCCTTATGGCCGCGTTAAGGGAGTGCTCAGGCTGCGCTGAGGTAGATACCGTTCACGAGCGGACCGGGGTGGTGGTGCCGCCCGCAAGCGGGCTGCTCTGACGGGTCTCATGACGTGACCGGTCCGTCAGTTGTCCGGCCACCACGTGCGCGCGATGTCCTTGCGGACCTCCGGGCGGCCCGAGGGGCGCTCGTCGACCTCCTCGCGGACTCGGCGGGCGTCGGTCTTCTTCAGGGGCTTCTGCACGGTCAGACGGCGCATGGCTGCCTCCTTACGGATCCACCGGGTTCCGCGTTCTCACGGAGGTAGACCCATTCCCCGAGACTCGCTCATCGAAGCATCCCTGTCAGTGGCGGTTGTCACGTTCCCCTGTCCCGACTCCGTTGTCAGTGGTGCCTGTCACCCTGGGCGCATGGACAAAGACAGTGATGGGAGGACCACGTCGAGTGTCGACTGGGACGCGGCGGCCGCCGCCTTCGACGACGAGCCGGACCACGGTCTGCGCGACGCCGAGGTGCGCCGGGCCTGGGCCGACCGGCTGCGGGCCTGGCTGCCCGCGCGGCCCGGCGACGTGCTCGACCTGGGCTGCGGCACCGGCAGTCTGTCGCTCCTCGCGGCCGAGCAGGGACACCGCGTCACCGGTGTCGACCGGTCCCCGGCCATGGTGGAGGCCGCCCGCGCGAAGCTCGCCGGCCGTGACACGGTGTTCCTGATCGGTGACGCGGCGGCACCGCCCGTGGGGGAGCGGCGCTTCAACGTCGTTCTGGTCCGGCACGTGCTGTGGACGCTGCCCGACCACGACCGGGTCCTGCGGCACTGGCGGGAGTTGCTGCGCCCCCGCGGCCGACTGGTCCTGATCGAGGGCCGGTGGGGGACCGCCGCGCCGACCGGCATACCCGCCGCCCGCCTCACCGCCCTCCTCGCCCCGATCGCCGCGCGGGTGCGCGTGGAGCGGCTGTCGGACGACCCGGCGCTGTGGGGCCGGGAGGTGACGGACGAGCGGTACGCGGTGGTCGCAC
The DNA here is from genome assembly GCF_058244745.1 of Streptomyces sp. SL06. Classification (NCBI taxonomy): domain Bacteria; kingdom Bacillati; phylum Actinomycetota; class Actinomycetes; order Kitasatosporales; family Streptomycetaceae; genus Streptomyces; species Streptomyces sp. SL06. The sequence continues at coordinate 5,761,610 of NZ_JBSYOT010000002.1, forward strand.
TGCCCGAGTGAGCCGGGCCGCGCGGCGGGGCGGCGGGTTCGGGGTGTCAGGTCAGCAGGTCGGTGAAGGCGTCCGTGCGGGCCAGTCGCTCCAGTTCGTCCAGTGCGGCCACGGCGGCGGCAGCGGCGCCGGGGTCCCGCTCCGACAGGCCGCTCTCGGCGAACTCGTCCTCGTCCAGCCGCCGTACGTCCCCGCCGTCCGCGGAGCGCCACAGGTCCAGGTCGAGATCCTCGACGACCAGTTCCGCGCCGGTCAGGACGGCGGGGCGGGTGATGTCGCAGTACCAGCCCTTCAGCACACCGGCCGCGGTCTCGACCTCCTTCACGCAGTACCAGCGGTCGCGCCAGTAGTACTCGGTGAACACGTCCCCCGCCTCGAAGCGCACGAAGCCGAAGTCGCGGACGCCGGCACCGGCCCACGCGGCGCGCACGGCGAGGCGGGTGCCGTCGTCGTGCAGCAGCTCACCGGGGTACCGGATCTTGGTACGGCCCGCCTTGACCAGGACGACATCCACCCCGGCCGCCGCGTCATCAGGGTCGTCGGGGCGCGGCTCGCGCGCAAGAACGGTCATGAGAGCGCACGCTACGGCGGGCGGACGGTCGGATGCCTCTTGTTTTCCCGGGGATACGGGACAATCGCCGAGTGACCTTGAAGATTCACATCGACGACGGCGCCCCGCCCTACGAGCAGGTGCGCGCGCACATCTCCGAACAGGCGCGGTCGGGGGCGCTGCCGGTCGGCTACCGGCTGCCGACCGTGCGCGGACTGGCCGAGTCCCTGGGGCTCGCCGCGAACACCGTCGCCAAGGCGTACCGCGCGCTGGAGGGGGACGGGGTGATCGAGACGCGCGGACGCAACGGAACGTTCGTCGCCGCCGCGGGCTCCGCGGCGGAGCGGGAGGTGGCCTCCGCGGCTCAGGGCTACGCCGAGCGGGCCCGGCGGCTCGGGGTGACGGAGGCCGACGCGCTCGGCGCCGTGCGGGATGCCCTGCGGGCGGCTTACGGGAAATGAGCGTCCGGGCGTGGGTGCGTCGCGCTCACGCCGCGGAGCCGCGCGGCGGCTCAGCCCCGTGCCCCTCGACGCGCGTCCGGGTGACCGTCAGGTCCGAGGTCCGGGCCAGTCCGGCGAAGGCCTGCGCGTCGTGGACCGCCGCCGCGTTCGGGTCGTTGTTGAAGTACGCGTACACGTCCTGCCGGGGCCAGGTGTCCCGGATGCGCCGCACCCATGTCGCAAGGGACCGGCGGCCGTAGCGCGGCCACGGGGCGGCCCGGCCCTCGTGGAAGCGGACGTAGCCCCAGTCCGCGGTGCGCCACAGCGGGGTGGCCGGACGGGCCCGTACGTCCGCCCAGCACAGGGCCGCGCCCCGGGACACGAGAACCTCCCGCACCCCGGGCGTCCACCAGGACTCGTGCCTCGGTTCGACCGCGACCCGCGTGCCGGGCGGGAAGCAGGCGAGGCAGGCGTCGAGGAGGCCCGCGTCGGCGCGCAGCGTCGGCGGCAGTTGCAGCAGGACCGGGCCGAGGCGGTCGCCCAGGCCGGCCGCGTGGGTCATCAGGCGGTCGACCGGCTCGGCCGGGTCCCGCAGCCGTCTGACATGGGTGAGATAGCGGCTCGCCTTGACCGCGACCACGAAGTCCGGCGGCACCCGCTCGCGCCAGGACTCGAAGGTCTCCCGCGCCGGCAGCCGGTAGAACGCGTTGTTGATCTCGACCGTGGCGAAGGCGTCCGTATACCGCTCCAGCCACAGCCGGACGGGCAGACCGGGCGGGTAGAGGGCCTCCCGCCAGTCCCGGTACTGCCAACCGGAAGTGCCGACGAACAGGGTCATACCCCCATCAAAGCACCGGACTACAGATACAGCCCGGCCTCCGCGCCGTCCCGCGGCTCAGGCAGCGCGGTCGGCGAGGTGCCCCGGCGCAGCGCGTACAGCTCCGCCAGCGTGGCGCCCTCGCGGCCCACGCCCTCCTCGGTGCCGAGCCAGTCCACCGCCTCCCGGCGGGTCAGCGGGCCGACCTCGATGCGGGCCAGGCAGCGGCCGGGGCGGACGACGGCGGGGTGGAGGCGCTCCAGGTCCTCGTTGGTCGTGACGCCGACCAGCACGTTGCGGCCCTGCCCGAGCAGTCCGTCCGTGAGGTTCAGCAGCCGGGAGAGGGCCTGCCCCGCCGTGTGCTTGGCCTCGCCGCGGATCAGCTCGTCGCAGTCCTCCAGCAACAGCAGCCGCCAGCGGCCCTTGCCCGCCGCGTCCTCCTCGCCGATGGCGATGTCCATCAGATAGCCCACGTCGGAGAAGAGCCGCTCCGGGTCGAGGACGCAGTCCACCTGGCACCAGTCCCGCCAGGACCGGGCGAGCGTGCGCAGCGCGGAGGTCTTGCCGGTGCCCGGCGGACCGTGCAGAAGCAGCAGCCGGCCCGCGATGTCCTCGGGGGTCGTCTTCATCAGGCCGTCCATCGCGTCCGCGACCGGCGCGGTGTAGTTGGCCCGGACCTCGGCCCAGGTGCCCGCGGAGATCTGCCGGGTGGTGCGGTGCGGGCCGCGGCGCGGGGAGACGTACCAGAAGCCCATCGGCACGTTCTCCGGCTGCGGCTCGGGCTCGTCCGCCGCTCCGTCGGTCGCGTCGCCGAGCACCTTCTCGGCCAGGTCGGCGCTGGTCGCCGTCACCGTGACGTCGGCGCCCCGGTTCCAGCGCGAGATCAGCAGCGTCCAGCCCTCGCCCTCCGCCAGCGTCGCGCTGTGGTCGTCGTCGCGGGCGATCCGCAGCACCCGCGCGCCGGGTGGCAGCAGCGTCGCGCCGGAACGCACGCGGTCGATGTTCGCCCCGTGCGAGAACGGCTGCTCGCCCGTCGCGAAACGGCCGAGGAACAGCGCGTCCACGACATCGGCCGGGGAGTCGCTGTCGTCGATATTGACCCGGATCGGCAGGGCTTCGTGCGGATTCACGGACATGCGGCCATGATCCGGCACCCGGCCGCCGCGTGCACCTGGTTTCCCCGGCGCACGCGGCGCACGCGGCGCACGCGGCGCACGCGGCGTACACCGGCACGGACGGCGGCGGACGGCGGCGGCCGGCGGTTCAGGCGCCGGCCTCCGGCGCCCGTAGCCGCCCCCGTACCTGCCGCGCCCTGCGGAGCACGGCGTACCCCTTGGTGAGGGCGCGGTCGCGGACGAAGGTGCGGGCGATCGCGCGGCCCTCGACCAGCCGGGCGAACTCGTCGAGCCCCGTGGCGCGCCGCACCGTGACCCGCCGCAGGGCGTAGGGGCCCTGGGCGCGGCGGGCCAGGCCGTTGCCGACGGCGAGGGCCTGCGCGTACCCCGTCTCGCGCACCGCCCGCCGCACCCGGCGGTCGGAGTATCCGTAGGGGTAGGCGAACGAGGCCGGTACGGCGCCCAGTTGGTCGGCGATGATCTCCTTGCAGTGGATCAGCTCGAACCGCAGCCGCTCCTCCCCGAGCTGGTCGAGCTGCGGATGCGTGTGGCTGTGCCCGCCGATCTCCACACCGGCGGCGGCCAGTTCGCGGACCTGGTCCCAGTCGAGCATGGCGTCCGGGGCGCCGCCGGTGTCGTACGGCCCGCGCAGCCAGCCGGTCGAGACGAACAGGGTGGCCGGGAAACCGTGCCGGGCCAGGGCGGGCAGGGCGTGCCGGCGCACCCCCTCGTAGCCGTCGTCGAAGGTGATGAGGACCGGCCGCCTCGGCAGTGGCCGCCCGGCGCGCCAGGCGGCGGCCAGCTCCGCCGTGCCGACCGGGGTGCGGCCCCGGTCGGCGATGGCCGCCATCTGCTCGGCGAAGGCCTCCGGGGTCACCGACAGGGCGCGGGTGGCGTCCTTCGGCTCGGCCGCGACCGCGTGGTACATGAGGATCGGCACGCGCGCGTCGGCCTCAGCCATGCGCGCCCCCTCCGGCCGGCCCGGCCGGCGCCACCGGGAACGTGGTGCCGCCCCGCCGCGCCCGTACGCTCCCCACCACATAGCCGCCCGCCGCCGTGAGCACCCCGGCGACGATCGCGCCCGCCCGCCCCGCGCCGCCCGGCCGGGCCAGTACGGCGTCGCGCAGCCCGCGCACCACGCCGGCCGGCAGCACCCGGGTGGCGTACCGGCGTTCGGACTCCAGGCCCTTGGCCGCGCCGACACTGCGGGCCACCAGGGCCTTGGACAGCCCCTCGGCGTAGGCGCGGGTGCGGAAGTAGCCGAAGCGCTCGCGTACTTCGGGCACCCGGTGGTGGATCACCGCCCGGTCGTCGATCAGCAGTACGGCGTCGGGCCGGGCGCGGGAGAGCCGGATGCACAGCTCGGTCTCCTCGCAGCCCAGCGGGCGCCGGTCGCCGTCGCGTCCGATGCCGGTGGCGAAGCCGCCCGCCGCGTCGAACGCCGCGCGCCGGAAGGAGGCGTTGCCGCCGAGCACGTTGCGCACCCGGACCCGGCCGGGCGGCAGACCGCGGTACGTGCAGCCCACCACCCAGTCGAACTCCTCCGGGAACCAGTCGGGCCGGCGCCCCGACGCCCAGAGGGGCACCGTGCGCCCACCGACGGCGACGACCGCCGGATCGGCGTACCCCTCGGCGAGATGCCGCAGCCAGTCGCGCTCGGCCACGGCGTCGTCGTCGAGGAAGGCGATCACCTCGCCGTGCGATGCGGCGATCCCGGTGTTGCGGCCGGCCGACAGGCCGCGGGGGCCCGCGTTGGCGAGCACCCGCACGTCCCCGCTCTCCGCGTATGTTTTCGACAGCCGCTCCCGCAGCGCCTCGTTGTGGTCGACGACCAGCAGTGTCTCCCGGGCCGGGCGGGACTGCGTGCGCACCGAGGAGACCGCCGCGAGGATGTCCTCCCAGCGGTCCTCGGTGTAGACGCAGATCACGACGGAGATCGTGGGGGAGGCGGCGGAACCGCTCAAGACGCCTTCCCCCGCACGGAACCCACCGACTCCACCGAGCGGGCCGCGCCCACGGAACCGACCGGGCCGAGCGTCGGCGAGTGGGTACGGCTGCTGCGCAGCGCACGCCGGTTGGAACGCTCGCCGAGGATCACTCTGAGCACCCGCAACCCGTCCCGCACGGCCCGCAGATTGCTGACGCCGTGGATGCGCAGGTACTCGTGGCTGGGTATCTCCTGCACCTTCAGACCGGCCTTGACGACCCGGATGTTCATCAGGGTCTCCACCTCGAAGCCGGTGCAGTCGAGGTCGATCTTGTCCAGGCAGTGCCGCCAGAACGCGTTGTAGCCGTAGCACAGATCGGTGTAACGGGCGCCGAACTTCCGGTTGACCACCGCGCACAGCGCGCGGTTGCCGAGCTTGCGGATGAAGGTCATGTCGTCGGTGCCGCCGCCGTTGGCGAAGCGCGAGCCCTTGGCGAAGTCCGCGCCCGAGACGAGGGCGGAGACGTACGACACGATCTCCTGGCCGTCCGCCGAGCCGTCGGCGTCGACCATCACGACGATGTCCCCGGTGCACGCCTCGAAGCCGGTGATCAGCGCGTCCCCCTTGCCCTTGCCGCGCTGTTCGACGACCTTGACGCCCGGCCACAACTCCCGGGCGACCGCCACGGTTTCGTCGGTGGAGTTGCCGTCCACGAGGACGACCTCGTGGACCCAGTCGGGCAGCGTCTTGAAGACGTAGGGAAGGTTCTCCGCCTCGTTCATGGCGGGTATCACCACGCTCACCGGCGGTGCGATCGCCAGGTGCGAGGAGACGGGCCGGTACTTACCGGCGGGTGACGGGCCGGCCGGCGGATTGCCGCCCGCCGACGCCGGCTGCAGAACTGAGCGCATGAGTCTGGTCCCTCTCGTCCGGCGGACCGCCCGCCCCAGGGGCGGTCCGGCTCTGTATCCGGTTCGAAAGGGGGGTTCTCACCCACGGCGCGCCGGGAGCGGACTCCGTGCGTGCCAGGTGAGTCGGCAAAGCCTGTCGGCGCCGGAAAGAAAACGGCAGCCGACCGCGCGGCGCGGCCCGGTCACCCATGCGGTCACCGAGCACGGCACCCCCCTACCGCGCGTCCCACCCCGGTGCGCCGCGGCATCGAGCCCTCCCCTGAGCCGCTTGCCGACGTACCGATGCGGGAGATGTATGACGGTATTGACGATTGAACCCGTATGGCAAGACCTGGAACCAGGCCTCACGTTTTTGTTGGTTTTGCCGTCATCTGTTCTTCTCGGGGTGCCGATTTCGCGCGGTGTGGGTCCCCCGGACCGTTCCGCTTTGCCCCCCGAAGCCCAAGATGCCGGGCCTCAATGTGGCGCAGCCCGCCACGGAGCGTCAAGGGCGCACCGGCGCACCCGCTGACTTTCGTCCGAATTTGAATGATCGTCAGTTCTTCTTTTGGCATGCACACTTCCGGTCAACGCGCGTAGGTGCTACCACGGTTGTGGCAGAGATCCTGCTAAGGGAGGTTCCATGAGACGTTTCCGACTTGTCGGCTTCCTAAGTTCCGTACTCCTCGCCGCCGGCGCCGCCCTCACCGGGGCCGCGACCGCTCAGGCGGCCCAACCCGCCGCGGCCGACGGCTATGTGGCGCTCGGCGACTCCTACTCCTCCGGGGTGGGAGCGGGCGGCTACATCAGCTCGAGCGGCGACTGCAAGCGCAGCACGAACGCCTACCCGTACCTCTGGGCCGCCGCCCATTCACCCTCGTCGTTCGACTTCACCGCCTGCTCCGGCGCCCGTACGGGTGATGTTCTCGCCGGACAGCTCGGCCCGCTCAACTCCTCCACCGGCCTGGTCTCGATCAGCATCGGCGGCAACGACGCGGGCTTCGCCAACGTCATGACGACCTGTGTCCTGCAGTCCGACAGCTCCTGCCTCTCGCGGATCGCCACCGCGAGGGCCTACGTCGACTCGACGCTGCCCGGCAAACTCGACGGCGTCTACTCGGCGATCCGCGCGAAGGCCCCGAACGCCCGCGTCGTCGTCATCGGCTACCCGCGCTTCTACCGGCTCGGCGCCACCTGCGTCGGTCTCTCCGAGACCAAGCGGAAGGCGGTCAACGAAGCCGCCGATCTGCTCAACACCACCCTCGCCAAGCGCGCCGCCGACCACGGCTTCGCCTTCGGCGACGTGCGTTCCCCGTTCACCGGCCATGAGATCTGCTCCGGCAACTCCTGGCTGAACAGCGTGAACTGGCTGAACATCGGCGAGTCGTACCACCCCACGGCGGCCGGCCAGTCCGGTGGCTATCTGCCGGTCCTCAACGGCGCAGCCTGATCCGAAGCGGAAGGAGAAGAGGAGGAGGGGGAGGCCTCGCCGGTCGGGGCCTCCGTCTCCGTCTCCGTCTCGCAAGTCAGGGAGAACGCCACCGCGTTCGACGTGGCCTCCACCGGAGCCCGCACCTCCACACGGACGGCGCCCTCGAAGCCACCGCTGTCCTCGTTCGCCGTCACCACCACGGTGTCCCGACGCGAACGCTCCCCGTCCGACGGGAAGGACAGCGTCCGCCACCCCGGGTCGGAGACCGACCCGTCCTGGGTCACCCAGCGGTAGCCGACCTCCGCGGGCAGCCGCCCCACCGTGAACGTCGCCGTGAAGGCGGGCGCCAGGTCGTGCGGCGGGGGACAGGGCCCCGCGTACTCGGTGTGCGCGCCCACCACGGACACCCGCACCGACTGCGGCGGGGGACTGCCGCTCCCGGTGCCGTGGCCGCCGGACCCGGTCGAGGGAGCCGGCTGCGCACCGCCCTCGGTCCCGCTCGACTCGGCCGAACCCGCCCCGGGATCCCGGCTGCCGCCCGAACCCTGCGTCCCGCCACCGCCGTCCGAGCGGTTCAGCAGCCCGTACGTCAGCCCGGCCAGCGCCAGCGCGAGCACGGCCAGCCCCACGACCAGCACGGTACGCGCCCGCCCGCGCCGGCCCCCGGACGCGCCGGGCGCGGAGGTGTCCGAGGCCTCCGGCACGGGCATCGGGGGCGTCGGCGCCGCGGCCGGACCGTGGGGGAGCGCGACCGTCGGGGCGTACGCGCCGGACGGCGCCCCCTCCGCGCCCGGTGTGCCGCCCCCGGCGGCCACGAGCCGCAGTTCCCGCTCGGCACGCTCGGCGGGAAGCCGCTCGGCCGGGTCCTTGCGCAGCAGGCCCTCGACGACGGGCGCGAGCGCACCGGCCCGGCGCGGCGGCGGCAACTCCTCGTCGACGATCGCCCGCAGCGTGCTCAGCGGGGTGTCCTGACGGAAGGGCGAGACACCCTCGACCGCCGCGTACAGCAGCACGCCCAGCGACCACAGGTCGGACTCGGGACCTGGCGTGCGGCCCAGGGCCCGCTCCGGGGCGAGGAATTCGGGCGAGCCGATCACCTCGCCGGTCATGGTGAGCGCCGAACTGCCCTCGACCGTCGCGATCCCGAAGTCGGTGAGGACGACCCGTCCGTCGTTCGACAGCAGCACATTGGCCGGCTTCACGTCCCGGTGCAGCACCCCCGCCGCGTGCGCGGCCCGCAGCGCGGCCAGCACCTCGGCGCCGATGCCCGCGGCGCGGCGCGGCTCCAACGGACCCTCGGCGTCCAGCAGATCGGCCAGGGACACCCCGCGGACCAGCTCCATCACGATCCAGGGGCGGCCCTCGTCGGTGGCCACGTCGTACACCGTGACCACGTTGCGGTGCGCGACCCGGGCGGCGGCCCACGCCTCGCGTTCCAGCCGGGCGTACAGCCGCCGCACGTCGGACTCCGGCAGACCGGCGGGCGCCCGCACCTCCTTGACGGCGACCTCGCGGTGCAGCACCTCGTCGCGGGCCCGCCACACCGTGCCCATGCCGCCCTGGCCGAGCGGGGACAGCAGACGGTAGCGGCCGGCGACCAGGCGCTCACCGCCGGGTTCCTCGAACACCGGCGCCCCCTTCGGCGTCTCGCGCGGACAGTGCCCGGGAACGGGCCGTGTCCTGCCCGCATTTCTCCCCAAAGTAGCTCAGCCGAGTGCGGATGCGGCCCCCCTGAACACCAATCCGGCCCCGAGGACCACCACCACGAACGCCGACCCGAGCGGGGTGGCCCGCCGCACCAGGGCGGGCAGCGGGCCGGAACGTCCACCGGGGACGCCGCCGCAGCAGACGGCGCACGCCGCCCCCGAGCCGGACGACCGCGACACCGGCGGCGGTGAGGGTGAGGGCGAGCCCGACGCCGTACGCGACCACGAGGAGCAGCCCGAACCAGGCCTGGCCGAGGGCCGCCGCGCCGACGAGCACCACCACGGCGGACGGACTGGGCACGAGCCCGCCGGCGAAGCCGAGCAGGATCGTGCCGCGCAGGGTGGGGGAGGCGGGGTGGGTGTGCGGGCCGTGACCGTGGTCGTGTTCATGGCCGTGCGGGTGGGAGTGGCCGTGGTCGTGGGTGTGGGTGTGTGCCCGGCCCCGGTTGCGGAGCGCGCGGCGTACGAGGCTCGCGCCGGCGAGGGTCACCAGGACGCCGCTGGCGACACCGAGCCAGGCGACGACCGAGGGCGCGGCCGCCGAGCCCGCGGTGACCAGCAGGCCGAGGGCGACCACGCCCAGGGTGTGCGTGACCGTCACCGAGGCCGCCAGCGGCAGCACGTCCTTCAGCCGGGCCCTGCCTCCCCGGGCGGCGGCCGTCGCGGCCATCAGCGTCTTGCCGTGGCCCGGTGCGAGCGCGTGCGCCGCGCCGAGGACGACCGCGACGAGAAGGGCGAGACCGGCGAAGCCGGGGGTGAGGTCGTGGCGCGCGACCAGGGAGTCGAGGGCGCGGGTCCAGCGGTCCGCGCCGCGCGGCAGGACGGAGCCGGCCGGGGCGTCCTGCCGCTCCCGGTCCAGGGCGGGACCGCCGGGCCGCACCCGCAGCGAGGCGCTCGCCGTGTCCGCCGGGGAGGAGAGCAACTCCTCGGGATACCGGGTCAGTTCACGCGAGGCCGAGGTCGTCGGCACGTCCGAGGCGGTGAGCGTCGTACCGTCACCGCGTGCGGTGACCTCCCGCCAGCCGGGCCCGGCCGAGTCCCCCGCGGCCCGGAAACCCACGCTCGCCGGGCCGGAACCGGGCAGCGGCGCGGTGAGCCGGCACTCCAGACGCAGGGTGTCGAGCCCGGCCTGACCGGGCCGCACGCGGGCGTGGCCGCGCCCCGCGGTGAGGGGGACGGCACGGCCGTCGACGGTGAGCCGGCTGTCCCGCGCCGCCCGTTCGCAGCGCCGCCGGGCCCACTCGGACAGGCCGAGCCGTTCGATGTCGGGGCCGGCCTGGGTCGCCGGGATCTCGGCGAGGTCCTCGACGTGGTCGACGCGCAGTTCGCCGGGGGCCGCGATCAGACCGTCGTAGCGGTTGACGGTGAAGTTGCCGAGCGGATGCGCGCTCGCGCCGGCCGGGGAGAGCAGCACGAGGGCGCAGGCAGCGGCGAGGACGGCGGCGCCGCGCGCGAGGAGACGGCGGGGAGTCAACGGCCGGCCTCCAGTTCCTTCAGCGCGGCACGGGCCTCGCGGGCGCCGAGCGGAGAGAAGCCGGGGTTGAGGTCGAGTGCCGCCGTCAGATGGCGCCGGGCGTCGCTCCGGTGGCCCACGGCCCGCTCGATCACGCCCAGATGGTGGAGGAAGGCGGCGTTGCGGTACCCCGTGGCCGTGGCCCGGCGGGCGTAGGGCAGCGCCTCCCCGTCACGGCCGGCCCTGTGCAGCGCCCAGCCGAGTGCGTCCGCGGTGTGCACGGTGCGGCGGCGCTCCCACTCGGCGCGGGCCGCGCGCAGCGCCGCCTTCCCGTCGCCGTGGTCGGCGGCGGCCAGGGCGGTGTCCAGGTCGGCGTTGACGCCACCGGCTCGGGCGAGCGCCGTCCACGCGTCGACGAGGGCGTACTGCTCACGGGCCCTCGCCCGCTCGCCCCTCGCCTCGTACAGCTCGCCGAGCGCGACGAGGGGGCCGGGCAGCGGGGCGCGGGCGACCACGTTCTCCAGGTCGCCGACCGCACCGTCTGGGTCACCGCTCGCCGCCCTGGCCCGCGCGCGCCCCTCCAGCGCGGGCAGATAGGTGTCGTCGGCGGCGAGGGCGCGGGCGTAGTGGCGCAGGGCGGCCGGATACTGCCCCTGCTCCCAGGCGAGCCGGCCCAGCTGGGTGGCGACGTACGCCACGTCGGCGGGGGAGGAGGCGCCGGCGAGCGCCTGCTCAAGGACCCGGCGCGCGGTGCCCGCCTCGCCGCGCAGCTCGCGGACGTACGCGTACCGCGTGAAGACCGGGATGCCCGGCCGCCGGGTGTCGGCGGTGTCGGCGGCCCGCGCCGCGTCGTCGTAGCGGCCGAGTTCGACCAGGGCGTCGACCCGGGAGCACAGGGCGCGCTCGTTGTAGGGGTTCGCCTTCAGGGCGCGGTCGGCGTAGGTCAGCGCGTCCGCGAAGTCGTGCCGGGCGGCGGCGAGGGCGGCGCGGCCGGCGAGGGCCTGGTCGTTGCCCGGTGCGAGGTCCAGGGAGCGCTTCAGCGCCCGCTCGGCCGGCGGATAGCGCGTGGGGTCGCCGCTGGTGCGGGCCTGTTCGACGTAGGCCAGCCCGAGGGCCGCCCAGCCGCCGAAGTCCCGGGGCTGCTCCCGGAGCCGGGCCTGGAGCGCCGGTACGCCCAGGTCCGCTCCGGCGCCGTTCGGCACCCCGGGGACGCCGCCGGGCACACCGGCCGCCGGGACACCGCCGCCCTCCCGCACGCCGCTCACCGCGACGGCGCCCGCGCTGACCGCCACGGCCAGGAGCAGGCCGCACCCGAGGGTCTGCAACGCCCGCCACCGGCGGGCCGCCGCCGCGACCCGCCGTACGGCGGCCACCCGCGGATCACCACTGCCGGTGGCGCCGCCGCCGGCCTCGCCCGTCGCCGCCCCGGGCGTATCGCCCTGCGGCGGGCTGCTGCTGTTGCTACGCGGTGCCATGCCTCTCCTCAAGCGGTTCATGTCATGCGGTTCGGGCGACCTACGGGAATCAGGCCGGGGCCGGGGACGGGAGGTGGCGCGGCCCGCCGTGGGGGAGGGGAAGAAAGCGGACCGCGCCGGTCGGTGGGGCGCTCAGTACGCCCGGCCCCGCGCCCGGCGCCACCACACCAGGGCGCCGCCGATCAGCAGGATGCCGACGGCACCGGCGCCCGCCGAGGCGGCGATGAGGGTTGTGTCGCCGGTGCCGGCCGGGCGCAGCGCGTCGCCCAACTGGTTGCGCACGTCGTTGCCGTCGCCCGTGCCGTCGGCGAGCGGGCCGCGCGAGCCCTCCGTCGGGTTCGCCAGGTACGGGAAGGCGGCCCCGAACTCCTGGTCGTTGGCGTCGACCGCGTCGCCCAGGTCGTTCTCCGCGCCGACCAGCTCGCCCTCGACCACCTGGAGCGCGGCGTCGATCACGTCGTCGGTCAGCCGGCGCCCGTTGGGGAAGCCCGCGTTGTCGCCGTCGAGGACGCCGAGGCGCTTGGGCTCGGCGGCCGGTGCGACCGAGGTGTTGAGGCGCAGTTGCTCCGAGGGCGTGACGTGCGGCGGCTGGTTGAGGTCCGGAACGCCCTTGAGGAACACGTCGACGAGGTCGTCGCGCGGCTCGGCGGGCGCCTCGATCTCGTAGATCGCCTCGATGAGCTTCGGCAGTTCCGGATGGGTGACGTTCTGGAGGAACTGGGCGTCGTCCGCCGGCGCGGACGCGTTGAACGTGTCCTTGTCCTTCAGCGGGTTGACGACCTCGTTCACCAGCGGGTTGCCGAGCCGCGAGACTTGCGTGAACTCACCCTGGGCGTTCTTGCGCCGGGTCGTCGACCAGATTCCGACCACCGGCTGCTCGGCCGACTCCACGATCATGTCCGTCGGGACCTGGAGGGCGATCGAGTTGACGTTGTACCCCTTGAGGGTGTCGTTGCCGACCTCGGACAGGTCCCCTCCGTACAGCAGGTCGAAGACGCGCAGGTCCAGGAAGAACGGGTCGTCGGCCTGTCCGGCGAACGTCTGTGCCCCGTCCGGGAGTTGGTGGACCGCCGCGTCACGCAGCGCGCCGTAGTCCGGCATCGACGCCCTGCCGACGTTCGACGGTGCCACCGGGACCTCGTGGGCGATCGTGGTCCGGGAGGACTCCTTGCCGCCGTGCAGCTTGATCAGCTCGATGTCGTAGGTCTGCGTGATGTTGAGGTCCGGGTCGTCGAGGCTGGTGACCGGACCGGTGTTGTAGAGGAACGTCTTGTCGTTCTTGGTGTGCGTGGTGAAGGTGTAGCGGAACACCAGGTCCTCGTGCGCGTCGCCGTCGTTGTCGATGCGCAGGTCGTACTGGGCGTCCTCGGCGAACGTGAAGAAGTTCGGGCCGCCGGCCGGCTCCTCGAAGGGGATCCAGTTCGCGATCAGCGTCGTGGTGTCCGGCCGGTCCGGGCTCACGAAGGCGTACAGGTCCGTGTTGTCGTACTGCGGGGTCCCCGATATCAGCGGCGCCTCCCGGTGGCTGGAGGCGGACGCCGCCCCCGGTTCCAGCGCGGTCACGCCGGCGGCCGTGAGTCCTCCCGCGGCCAGCGCGCCGCAGACCAGCGTGGCGACGCGCCGGCGCCCTGTGCCACCGCTTCCGGAGATTGCTGTCATGCCGTCCGTCCTCTGTGCCGATGTGCCGACTTCCCTGACGCACCGGCATTCGGAGCGGGCACGGAGCCGGATTGGTCGACCGCGCGAAGAAAAAAGAAAGAGAACAGAGAGAGCCAGAAGGAGGCCAGAAGAAGGGGAAACCCTCGGATCAGCCGCGGCGGACAACCCGTGCCCCGCCGACCCGCGTTTTTCGTCCGCCGATCCGTAACCCCCTGCGAAGGGCGTGCCGCCGCGCGCCCCGGGGGCGACGACGACGGGCCGGGCACGGCCCGCGGAGAGGGGGACCGGGTGGAGGCGGACGAGCTGCTGACGCTCGTGGCGAACGGCGACCAGAAGGCCTTCGAGGACCTGTACGGGCTGGTCTCCGGCCCGGTGTTCGGACTCGTACGGCGCGTGGTGCGCGATCCCGCCCAGTCGGAGGAGGTGGCCCAGGAGGTGCTGCTCGAACTCTGGCGCAACGCCGCGCGGTTCGACGCGCGCCGCGGAAGCGCCCTGTCCTGGATCCTCACCGTCGCCCACCGCCGCGCCGTCGACCGGGTGCGCAGCGCCCGCGCGGCCGGTGAACGCGAGCAGCGCGAGGCCCGGCGCGCCCACCACCCCGCCTTCGACCAGGTCTCCGAGGAGGTCGAGGCGGGGCTCGAACGCGAGTCGGTGCGCCGCTGCCTGGACCGGCTGACCGCCCTCCAGCGCCAGTCGGTCACCCTCGCCTACTACGACGGCTACACGTACCGGGAGGTGGCCGAGCGCCTCGCCCTTCCGCTGGGCACGGTGAAGACGAGGATGAGAGACGGACTCAACCGCCTGCGCGAGTGTCTGGGAGGTGTCGCATGAGTCTCTTCGGCCGGCTGCCGCGCCGCGGCGAACTCCACTCGCTCGCCGCCCCCTACGCCCTGGACGCCCTCGACGACGCCGAACGGCTCCGTTTCGAACGGCACCTGGAGCGGTGCGGGCGCTGCACCGCGGAGGTGCGGCTGCTGTACGAGGACGCCGTCCGGCTGGCCCGGTCCACGGAGGCCCCCGCTCCCGCCGCCCTGCGCGACCGCGTCCTGGCCGCCGTACGCGGCACCCCGCAGGAGCCCGCGCACGGAAGCGGGCCCGCGCTCCGGCTGCCGCCGCACGTGTGGGGCGGGCAGCCGCCGGAGCGCTCCCGCGCCGCCCGGCCGCGCCCGCTGTTCGCGCCCTTCGCCACGGCGACGGCCGCCGCCGCGCTCGTGGTCGCCTCGCTCTTCGCCGTCCAGGCGAACCGGGCGCAGGACGAGCTGGACACCGCGCGGGACCGGGCGCGTGAGATCGCCCACGTTCTCGCGGCTCCGGACGCCCGCGCGACCAGCGGCGAGGACGAGCGGGGACGCACGATGGGAGTGGTGGCCTCCGCGTCGGAGGGGCGCGCGGTGGTCACCCTGAGCGGGTACGGCGAGCCGTCGGGCGACCGCGTGCACCAACTGTGGCTCGTGCGCCCCGGCGCCGGGCCGCGCTCCCTCGGACTCTTCGACGGCGACACGCCCTTGATCGCCTCCGGTCTCGACCGGACCGCCACGTCACTGGCGGTGACCGTCGAACCCGACGGGGGCTCGGACCGGCCGACGAGCAGCCCCGTTGTCCAACTCACCCTGGAATCTGTCGGATTCGGAGAGTAATCGTCAACCCCCTTACGGGGAAGGTGAATCCTGTGCCCGCGATACACGCATGCCGTACCGGGGCGATAGGGTTACTCTGCCCGGGGCCGGGTGGACTCGTACGGGTGGGGAGTGACATGGAACAGATAACGGTGCGCAGCAGGGCAAGGGTCCCTGCGATCACTTGCGGTAGCAGCGCGACCAGCTCGCGCCTCGACCGTCATCTCGCGGTGCTCGGAGGGCCTGCCCTTCCACAGCGGGAGACCGTGGAGGCGACCTCGCTGATGCGCGAGCTGACCGCGCGTGAGCCCGCGCACAAGCGCAGCAGCAGGGGCGCCAGGGTGCGCCGGGTCTCGCTGTTCGCGCCGCTGCGCCGACTGCGCCGCTCGCTGTTCGGCGGCAACTGACGCCCGCGCTCCGGCGGTCACACCGTCCCGGCAAGGCGCCGCGCACTCGTCCGTAGTCCCCACGGCACGCGGTGGCGCCCCGGTGTGTTCCCGAGCGCGGGTGTCCCCTCCTGTACGTCTCTCCCGAACGTCCCCGTGAGTGCTGTGCCCAGGCCCCCCGTCCCGCCGTCACCCCACCCGACGGCGACACCCACCGACGCGTCCGGCGCTCCCCGCGCGCGTACCGGCGTACGCCGGGCGGTAGGAACACACCGTCGGCGGCCCCGTCCGTAGGGCCGCCCTGCCGAAGAGGTCCCGCGGCGCCGTGCGGCCGGGACGCGGCGGCCTCCCGAGGGCCTACAGCAGCGCCAACTGCCCCTCCGGGCCCTCCTCCCGGCCGTCCAGGACGGAGGCCGGCCGGCGGGCCGACGCGGGCACCGGCAGCACGCCCGCCTCGCGCAGCTCCGCCGCCGTGATCTCCGCGGTCACCGCCAGCTCCCGGCACCGCGGCAGGACCTCGGCGAGCAGGGCGAGAACCGTGATCAGCTCCAGCAGCTCGGAACGTCCAGGTCTGCGGCCAGCCGGCCGGCCGGAGCGCCGCCAGCGTGCCCGGCTCGCCCTCGGCGGTGCGGGCCGCGAACCACTGCTCCAGCACCCGGACCCCGCCCACCTCGAAGTCCCAGGCGCCGGGCGGCACGGGGGAGACCCGGCCCTCGTCCAGATACAGGGCCTCCTCGTCCCGGTCGTAGCGCAGGGTCAGCGGGCGCGGAGGCAGCGGGGCGCGGACGTAGGGGCGGCGGCCGCCGGGCAGCCTGGGGCGCTCGCCGTCCCGGCGCATCAGCCACAGGGCACGGCCGCCCAGCTCGACCCCGCGCTCCCACAGCGCGCGATCCGCGGTGAACGGGACCACGGAGCCGGGCCGCACGGCCGCCACCGCCCAGGCCAGCACCTCCAGCGGGTCGGGGCGCCGGCCGAGCCTGACGGCCAGATGATCCAGCAGACCGGGGGCCAGATTGGGTTCCGCGCCGCCGGGCCTGCGGTGCAGCGGACGGATCCGGGCGGGACCGAACAACGGCAGCCGCGAGGTCGCGAGCAGCAGCGGAGGGCCCGCGGCGTCGGGCGTCTCCACCACGAACACCTGCCGCTCGTCCGCCACCCGCCACAGCTCCGGGCGGGCCGCGTCGATCAGCCGCTGGTCGGGAATCAACCACTGCTCGTCGAACGGCGCCCGCAGCACCCCGACCGGCTCCGGGCACGGCCCCGAGGCGCGTGCCAGCCGCTCGGTGCCACCGGCGCCGCCCGGCAGCCGCCCGACCGCCGTGTGCGGGGTGCGCGAGCGCGTCGGCTCGAACAGGGCTTCGCGGTCGGGCCCCTCGGCCTTCATCAGGGCGTCCCAGCGGGCCTTCAGGGACGCCGCGTCGGGGGCCGTCGGCCACCCCCGGCCGAGCCGCGGCGGTGCGACGGACCACGGCATGAGGTCCGCCAGCGGCGGAGCGTCGTCGCGCGTCACGCTGGGCATCGTACGACGGGCCGCCTCGGCCTCACGTGGCGTCCAGGGTGACCGTGAAGGAGAAACGGTCGCCCCGGTAGTGGATGACGGCCACGTCCAGCACCCGGCCCGCGGTGTCGTAGGTGACGCCCGTGTAGTGCAGGATCGGGCTGAGCAGCGGGACTTCGAGCAGCCGCGCCGTCTCCGGGTCGGCGAGCCGGGCCTCCACCGTGTCCGTGATCCGGCTGATGTCCACGCCCACCACGTCCCGCAGCACCTTGGTCATCGGCCACCGGGCGAGGTCGTCCACGTCGACGCGGAGGGCCAGTTCGGGACGGACGTAGTTGCGGGCGTGGTTGGTGGGCTCACCCGTCTTCTCGTCGTGGCGCAGCCGGTGGTACGTCGCCACCTCCGGCAGGTCCGGGAAGTACTCGGCGAGTCCGGACGGCACGGGGCCGGGGCCGTGGCCCAGCAGTTCGGCCTTCATGCCGGACTGCTGGGCCACGATCGCGTCCACCGACCCCAGCAGCCGCACCGGCGCTCCCCGCCTGGCGTGCGGCTCGATGAAGGTGCCGCGCCGGCGGTGGCGGGTGATCAGCCCTTCGTCCTCCAGTTCCTTGAGCGCCTGCCGCATGGTCAGCACGCTCACCCCGTAGTGGCCGGCCAACTGCTCCTCGGTGGGCAGGCGCAGCGGGTCCCGGGGCGAGCGGCCGAGTATCGAGGCGCGCAGCGACTGCGACACCTGGTACCACAGCGGCAGCTTGCGGTTCAGGACGATGGAGTCCGGGGCGAAGGAGGTCACGGGCCATCCGTACCGGTAGGAAATCCTCAGTGCAAGGGGCGGAAGTGACGCTCCAGGCCCTGCCAGAACGTCGTCGTAGCGCGGTTGCAGATGTTCGGCGCGGGCCGCCTGGGGCGTGAGCGTCACCGGCCACCGGGTCTCGAACATGAACGCCAGCCCGTCGTCGATCCGCTGGGGCTTCAGCTCGGCGGCGCTCGCCCGGTCGAAGGTCTCCCGGTCCGGACCGTGCGCCGACATCATGTTGTGCAGCGAGCCGCCGCCCGGCACGAAGCCCTCCGCCTTGGCGTCGTAGGCGCCCTCGATCAGGCCCATGTACTCGCTCATCACATTCCGGTGGAAGTAGGGCGGCCGGAAGGTGTCCTCGCCCACCAGCCAGCGCGGCGCGAACACCACGAAGTCCACGCCCGCGAGCCCGGGGGTGTCCGACGGGGAGGTGAGCACCGTGAAGATCGACGGGTCCGGATGGTCGTAGGAGATGGTGCCGATCACGTTGAAACGGCGCAGGTCGTAGACGTACGGCACATGGTTGCCGTGCCAGGCGACCACGTCGAGCGGGGAGTGGCCGTAGCGGGCCGTCCAGAGATTGCCGCAGAACTTGTTGACCACCTCCACGGGACCCTCGTCCTCCTCGTAGGCGGCGACCGGGGCCAGGAAGTCCCGGGCGTTGGCGAGGCCGTTGGCGCCGATCGGGCCGAGGTCGGGCAGGCGGAAGGGGGCGCCGTAGTTCTCGCAGACGTAGCCGCGGGCGTCGGCGTCGAGCAGTTCCACGCGGAAGCGGACCCCGCGCGGGATCAGCGCGACGTGCCCCGGCTCCGCGTGCAGCAGCCCGAACTCGGTGCGCAGCAGCAGCCCGCCGCGCTCCGGGACGATCAGCAGCTCGCCGTCCGCGTCGCTGAAGACGCGCTCCATGGAGGCCGTGGCGTGGTACAGGTGCACGGCCATGCCGGTGCGCTGGGTGGCGTCGCCGTTGCCGCCGAGCGTCCACAGGCCCGCGAGGAAGTCCGTCCCGGCCTCCGGCTCCGGCAGCGGATTCCACCGCAGCCGGTTCGGGTCCGGCACGGCCTGGGTGAAGGGGGCCGTGCGGATCGCGCCGTTGCCCGTGCGGGTGAACTCGGGGTGCGCGGCGGACGGGCGGATCCGGTACAGCCACGAGCGCCGGTTGTGCGCCCTCGGCTCCGTGAACGCCGTGCCGCTCAGCTGCTCCGCGTACAGCCCGAGGGGGGCGCGCTGCGGGGAGTTGCGGCCCTCGGGCAGTGCGCCCGGAACCGCCTGCGAGCTGTGCTCGTTGCCGAAACCGGACAGATGGGCCAGTCCCTCCGCGGTCTTCCGCGCGTCCCCGGTCATTGATCGCTCCTTCGCCGTCCGATTCCTATGGCGCACCGTAGGATTGCGGTTTCCCGTGCACAAGAGGTCGTACGGGTGGTTTCCCCGCCCCGCCCGGTTCTCCCTGGTCAGGGAAGCCGCTTCCGGGCCGTCCGCCGGAAGGATGACCGGAACAGGACCCCCGGGGGATCCGGAGTGTCGGACCGGTGTTCTAGTCTCCCGTCATGTCGTGGACGCGGAGAGTGCTCGCCGCGCTCGCGGTCTGTGTCCTGCTGCTGACCGGATCCGTGGGCTGCGGCTCCGGTGACGAGGGCGAACCGGAGGCCCGGGAGTCGGCCGTCGCCGTGGGCAGGCTGCTCGACACCACCGACGAGGAGGGCCGCCGCTACCGGGAGGTGGACGGCGCGCACGCGCCCGAGGTCGGGATCGAGGTGCAGCCCGAGGCCGACGACAGCTGGGACGTACGCCTGACCGTCCGCGGCTTCAGGTTCTCGCCGGACGGTACGCAGGCGAAGGCCGTGGCCGGCCGGGGCGCCGCCCGCCTCTTCCTCGACGGTGACCTCCTCACCCGCCTGCACGGCCCGGCGTACCGGCTCGCCGCCGACCTCGTACCGCGCGGCACGCACCAGGTCACCGTCCGCCTGTACGCCGACGACGACACCGTCTGGGCCGTCGACGGCAAGCCCGTCGAGAACACGGCGGACATCACGGCCTCGGGCGCGAAGCCGGCACAGGCGTCGGACCCGGCCCGGATCGAGGGCCGAACGGTCCCCGGACACACGGCGCCCCGATGAACACACCCACCGTCCGGCCGCGTTGCACCCGAGGGCGCGGTTCACCCGTGCGGGGCGGGAGGGCATCATGAGGGCCGTGTCCCACGCGACTCCGTTCCGCCGGGTCCCCGTGCAGCGCCGCAGCGCCGAACGGCTGACCAGGATCCTGGACGCCTGCGCCGACCTCCTCGACGAGGTCGGCTACGAGGCCCTGAGCACCCGGGCCGTGGCGCTGCGGGCGAACGTCCCCATCGGGTCGGTGTACCGCTTCTTCGGCAACAAGCGGCAGATGGCCGACGCGCTGGCCCAGCGCAACCTGGAGCGCTACACGGAACGCGTCACCGAACGGCTGACGGAGGCCGGGGACGGCGGCTGGCGCGGTGCGCTGGACGCGGTGCTCGACGAGTACCTGGCGATGAAGCGGACCGCACCCGGCTTCTCCCTGATCGACTTCGGCAACCAGATCCCGGTCGGCGACCGCCGCACCGTCCCGAACCACCGGGTCGCCGAGCGGCTCACCGAACTGCTCTCCGGGTACCTGGGCCGCCGCCCCGACGACGACCTGCGCCGCGCCTTCCTCGTCGCCGTGGAGACCGCCGACGCCCTCGTGCAACTCGCCTTCCGCGTCGCGCCGGACGGGGACGAGAAGATCATCGAGGAGGCCCGGGAGCTGCTGCGGGCCTATCTGGGGCGCGTACTCGACTGACGGGACCGGCCCGGTTGCGACCGTGCGTGCGGGCACCGCGGCCGCACCCTCACGCGGTCGCGTGACAAGGGTTGCGAGGCGCTGACAGGATGGCGCACCCGTCGGCCGACTCGGCCCGGTGAACAAGGAGATGGGCATGATCCTGGCTGTTCTGTTCGGCATCCTGATCCTCGTCGTGGGCGGCTGTGTCTGCGTCTTCTGGGCGGCCAGGGGCGGCCCGCCCTGGACCCGGGTGGTGGCGAAGGCGACCCTGCTGACGGGGGAGGTCGTGCGCGTGTCCGGGCGGTCCAACGGGGACCGGAACAGGGGCAGTGGCACGGGGGGCGCCTTGGGCGAGTGAGGCGCCGGAGCGCGGAGGGACGCCCGAGCGGGTCCGCGCCATCGTCCGGTGAGCCCCTGGTGCCGTAAAACTATCGGCGCTAGTTTGGGGCCGGACGACGAGGCCCGCCCGGGAGGAACGCGATGAAGGCACACGACGGCATGTACATCGACGGAGCCTGGCGGCCCGCCGGGGGACAGGACACGATCGACGTCGTGAACCCGGCCGACGAGCAGGTGATCGGCGAAGTCCCCGCCGGCGGCGCCCCGGACGTCGAGGCCGCCGTACGGGCCGCCCGTGCCGCCCTGCCGGGCTGGGCCGCCACCCCGCCCGCCGAGCGCGCCGCACGGCTGGCCGCCCTGCGGGACGTACTCGTGGACCGCAAGGACGAGATCGCGCGGACGGTCACCGCCGAGCTGGGCTCACCGCTGAAGTTCTCGCAGGCCGTGCACGCCGCCGCACCGATCACGGTCGCGGGCTCCTACGCCGATCTCGCGGCGACGTTCGCCTTCGAGGAGAAGGTCGGCAACTCCGTCGTGTACAACGAGCCGATCGGCGTCGTCGGTGCCATCACCCCCTGGAACTACCCGCTCCACCAGATCGTCGCCAAGGTCGCCCCGGCGCTCGCGGCCGGCTGCACGATCGTGCTGAAGCCCGCCGAGGACACCCCGCTCACCGCCCAGCTCTTCGCGGAGGCCGTGCACCGGGCCGGCGTCCCCGCGGGCGTCTTCAACCTGGTCACCGGCCTCGGACCGGTCGCCGGGCAGGCCCTCGCCGAGCACCCGGACGTGGACCTGGTCTCCTTCACCGGCTCCACCGCGGTCGGCCGGCGGATCGGCGCCGTCGCCGGCGCGGCCGTCAAGAAGGTCGCCCTGGAGCTGGGCGGCAAGTCCGCCAACGTCATCCTCCCGAGCGCCGACCTGGAAAGGGCCGTGAACGTCGGCGTCGCCAACGTCATGTCCAACTCCGGTCAGACGTGCAGCGCGTGGACCCGCATGCTCGTCCACCACGAGCGCTACGACGAGGCCGTGGAGCTGGCCGCGCGGGCCGCCGCGAAGTACGGCGAGCGAATCGGCCCGGTCGTCAACGCCAGGCAGCGGGACCGGGTGCGCGGATACATCGAGAAGGGTGTCGCCGAGGGCGCGCGCCTGGTCCAGGGCGGCCCCGAAGCCCCGCGCGAGAAGGGCTATTTCGTCAGCCCGACGGTCTTCGCCGACGTGCGGGAGGACATGACCGTCGCCCAGGAGGAGATCTTCGGCCCCGTCCTGTCCGTCCTGCGCTACGAGGACGAGGAGGACGCCCTGCGGATCGCCAACGGCACGGTCTACGGCCTGGCCGGCGCCGTCTGGGCCGGCGACGAGGCCGAGGCGGTCGCCTTCGCCCGCCGGATGGACACCGGCCAGGTCGACATCAACGGCGGCCGCTTCAACCCGCTGGCGCCCTTCGGCGGCTACAAGCAGTCGGGCGTGGGCCGCGAACTGGGCCCGCACGGTCTCGCCGAGTACCTCCAGACCAAGTCCCTCCAGTTCTAGTCGTCAGGGGAGTTGTCCACGTCATGGCCGTCCCAACCGCTGTCCGTGCCGCCGTCGTACCCGCTGTGGGCGCCCCGCTGGAGGTCACCGGGATCGAGCTGCCCGAGCCCGGCCCCGGGCAGGTCCGGGTGCGGATCGCCGCGGCCGGGGTCTGCCACTCCGACCTGTCCCTGTCCAACGGCACCATGCGCGTGCCGCTCCCCGCCGTACTCGGCCACGAGGGCGCAGGCACGGTCCTCGCCGTCGGCGAGGGCGTCACCCGCGTCGCCCCGGGCGATGCCGTCGTCCTCAACTGGGCCCCGTCCTGCGGCACCTGCCACGCCTGCTCGCTCGGCGAGGTCTGGCTGTGCGCGGGGGCCCTGGCCGGAGCCGCCAACCTGCACGCCCGCCGCGCCGACGACGGCACCGACCTGCACCCCGGTCTGAACGTCGCCGCGTTCGCCGAGGAGACGGTGGTCGGCGCGGACTGCGTCCTGCCGGCCCCCGACGGCATCCCGCTCACCGACGCCGCCCTGCTCGGCTGCGCCGTCCTCACCGGCTACGGCGCCGTCCACCACGCGGCGAAGGTGCGTCCGGGCGAGACGGTCGCGGTGTTCGGCGTCGGCGGAGTGGGCCTGGCCGCGCTCCAGTCGGCCCGGATCGCGGGCGCGTCGAAGATCGTCGCCATCGACGTGTCGCCCGAGAAGGAGGGGCTGGCCCGCGCGGCAGGCGCCACCGACTACCTCGTCGCCTGCGACACCACCGCCCGCGAGATCCGCGCCCTCACCGGCGGGCAGGGCGTCGACGCCGCCGTCGAGTGCGTCGGCCGCGCGGCCACCATCCGCACCGCCTGGGACGCCACCCGGCGCGGCGGACGCACCACGGTCGTCGGCATCGGCGGCAAGGACCAGCAGGTCACCTTCAACGCCCTGGAGATATTCCACTGGGGCCGCACCCTCTCCGGCTGCGTCTACGGCAACGCCGACCCGGCCCGGGACCTCCCGGTCATCGCCGCACACGTCCGGGCCGGCCGCCTGGACCTCGCCGCCCTGGTGACGGAACGCATCGCCCTGGACGGCATCCCGACGGCCTTCGAGAACATGCTGGCGGGCAAGGGCGGCCGGGCGCTGGTGGTGTTCTAGCGCCCCCGGCACAGACCCGCCGGACGGTCGGGCGACACGCGCCACGGCCGGAGCGCGTCGCCGACCCACGCCCGCCCCGCGTCGGACTCGTGCGGCACAGCCGCCGCGCCCGGTTCCGTAGCCACCGCGCGCTTCCCGGCCCGCGACCGCGACTGCCGGCGGGGACGGCGGTGTCGTTCGCCGGTGCGGTGACCGCGGGCCTTGCGATGTCCGGCGAGGGCGGCTCCCCGCTCTTCGGGGTGGGCTGTGCCTGCCGGAGGCGGCGTACCGCGGATCGAGACGAAGGCGGAGGCCCACGGGACGACGGCGACCGTGGCCGCGCCCGCCGCGAGCGGTTCCGGACGACGGAACCGGCGCTCAGCGCAGTGCCGCCGGGGCGATGCCCAGCAGTTCGGACAGCGCCTCCTCGCCCGTCGGTGTCACCTTCACCGCCCGCTCCGAGCCGATCCGCACGCACCAGCCCGTCTCCAGGGCGTGCCGGCACAGGGCCGCGCCCGCGACCCCCGCGAGATGGGGGCGGCGCTCGGTCCAGTCGAGGCAGGCGCGGGCCAGCGGCCGGCGACCGCTGGGCTCCAGGACGATCCCGGCGGCGTCGAACCAGTCGAGCCCCGCGTCGGTGAGCGCGAAGCCGGTGTCCTGGCGCAGCAGTCCGCGCCCGGTCAGCGCGTCGGTGACCGCGATGCCGAGCCGCCCGGCGAGATGGTCGTAGCAGGTGCGCCCCCGGGCCATCGCCGACCCGGCGCTGGAGGCCCGCAGGGTGCGCGGACGCCGCGCGGCGGCCTCGGGCGCGACCCGCGAGGCCAGGTCCTCCACCAGCTGCGCGCCCCGCTCGTCGGCCAGCCGTACGTACCGGTGCCG
The DNA here is from genome assembly GCF_058244745.1 of Streptomyces sp. SL06. Classification (NCBI taxonomy): domain Bacteria; kingdom Bacillati; phylum Actinomycetota; class Actinomycetes; order Kitasatosporales; family Streptomycetaceae; genus Streptomyces; species Streptomyces sp. SL06. The sequence continues at coordinate 5,786,000 of NZ_JBSYOT010000002.1, forward strand.
GCCCTGCCGTTCCTCGGCGAGCAGTCCGCCCGCGACGAGCTTGCCCAGATGCTCGCTCACCGTCGACGCGGCGACCCCGGCGTGCCGGGCCAGCTCGCCGGCGGTCCACGCCCGCCCGTCGAGCAGTGCCAGCAGGCAGGCGGCGCGCGTCTCGTCCGCGATCAGCCCGGCCAGCCGCGCGAGCCCGTACGCTTCGGCGTCCCTTTCGGTCATGCGTTCCAGGATGCGGTACGCACGGTTCGGCGGGCGCCGAAGTGTCCTCGCGCGACCGGTGTCCTCAGACCCCCCGCCCCACCTGCTCGTACTGCCGCGCCAGCCCGTCCAGGAGCGCCGTCAGCCCGGTCTCGAAGGCCCGCTCGTCGATCTTCTCCTGCTGTTCGGCCAGGAGATGGGCCTGCTGGAGGTGCGGGTAGTCGGCGGGGTCGTAGGCGCCGGCGTCGTCCACGAAGCCCCCGGCGAAGGAACCGAGCGCCGAGCCCATGATGAAGTACCGCATCAGCGCGCCGATGGACGTGGCCTGGGCCGGCGGCCAGCCCGCCTCGACCATCGCGCCGTAGACGGCGTCCGCGAGGCGCAGCGCGGCCGGGCGGCGGCCGGGGCCGTGGGCCAGTACCGGGACGATGTTGGGGTGGTCGCGCAGGGCCGCGCGGTAGGAGACGGCCCAGTCGTGCAGCGCGGTCCGCCACTCGCGGCCGTCCTCGAACACCGACAGGTCGACCTGCGCGCTCACCGAGTCGGCGACGGCCTCCAGGATCTCGTCCTTGGTGCGGAAGTGGTTGTAGAGCGAGGGCCCGCTCACGCCCAGCTCCGCGGCGAGCCGGCGGGTGGAGACGGCCGCGAGGCCCTCCGCGTCCACCAGCGCGCGGGCCGTCTCGACGATCCGGTCGGTGCTGAGCAGGGGCTTGCGCGGTCGGGCCATGGCGCACATAGTAGGGCTGCGACCGTAAACTAGCAGTGCTAATTTAAAGGTCCGGCCGCCAGGGCCGGTACTTCTGTGGGGTGACTCGGCATGGACCTGGGGCTCAGCGAGGAGCAGAGCGCGGTGCGGCGGCTCGCGCGGGACTTCGTGGCGCGCGAGATCGCCCCGCACGTCGTCGCCTGGGACCGCGCCGAGGAGGTGGACCGCTCCCTGGTCGAGAAGCTCGGCGAGGTCGGCTTCCTCGGGCTCACGATCGACGAGGAGCACGGCGGCTGCGGCGGCGACCACCTCGCGTACTGCCTGGTGACGGAGGAACTGGGGCGCGGCGACAGCTCCGTGCGCGGAATCGTGTCCGTCTCCCTCGGCCTGGTCGCCAAGACCATCGCCGCCTGGGGGGACGAGGAGCAGAAGCGGCGCTGGCTGCCGGGGCTCACCTCCGGCGAGTACGTCGGCTGCTTCGGCCTCACCGAGCCCGGCACGGGATCGGACGCCGGGAACCTCTCCACCCGCGCGGTCCGCGACGGCGACGGCTATGTCGTCAACGGCACCAAGACGTTCATCACCAACGGCACCTGGGCCGATGTCGTGCTGCTCTTCGCCCGCTCCACGGACGCCCCCGGGCACAAGGGCGTCTCCGCCTTCCTCGTCCCCACCGACACCCCCGGCCTCACCCGCCGCACCATCCGCGGCAAACTCGGGCTGCGCGGCCAGGCCACCGCCGAACTGGTCCTCGACGACGTCCGCATCCCCGCCTCCGCGATGCTGGCCCCCGAGGGCAAGGGCTTCTCGGTCGCCATGTCGGCCCTCGCCAAGGGGCGGATGTCGGTCGCGGCCGGCTGCGTCGGCATCGCCCAGGCCGCGCTGGACGCGGCCGTGCGGTACGCGGGCGAGCGCGAGCAGTTCGGCAGGACCATCGCCCACCACCAGCTGGTGCAGGAGCTGATCAGCGACATCGCCCTCGACGTGGACGCCGCCCGGCTGCTGACCTGGCGGGTCGCCGACCTGATCGACCGGGGGCAGCCCTTCGCCGTCGAGTCCTCCAAGGCCAAGCTGTTCGCCTCGGAGGCCGCCGTCCGCGCCGCCAACAACGCCTTGCAGGTCTTCGGCGGCTACGGCTACATCGACGAGTACCCGGCGGGCAAGCTGCTGCGCGACGCCCGCGTGATGACCCTCTACGAGGGCACGAGCCAGATCCAGAAGCTGGTCATCGGGCGTGCGCTGACCGGGGTCTCGGCCTTCTGAGTACCCGAACTGAGTAGCTCGGCGGATGTGGCCCGGACCACATCCGCCGAGACTTGTCCCCATGAGTGACACACCGGTCAAGCAGCAGAGCACGGCGGCCTTCTACGGCCAGGCCGTCGCCTCGTTCGCGGTCGCCATGACCGCCACCGCCGTCGGCATCTACAACCTCCAGACCGACGCATGGGTGCGCGCCTTCCTCGCCGTCGCCGTCCTGTACCTGGTCACCTCGGCCTTCACGCTGGCGAAGATCATCCGAGACCGCCAGGAGGCCGGGCAGATCGTGAGCCGCGTCGACCAGGCCCGGCTGGAGAAGCTCCTCGCCGAGCACGACCCCTTCGAGAAGGTGCTCTGACGCGCCCGCCGGGCGCCCCTAAGCGCCCGCTCAGCCTGGGCGGTATGGTGGTGCTCCTGTCACCGAGAGGGGCGAACGAGCGATGAGTACGGCGGCCGAGACGGCGGGCGGCGACACCGAGCCGTGGGAAGAGGTCACGCCCGACGCGGCCCGGCGACTCCTGGTCGCCGCCGTGGAGGCGTTCGCCGAGCGCGGGTACCACGCGACCACGACCCGCGACATCGCCGGGCGGGCCGGCATGAGCCCGGCCGCGCTCTACATCCACTACAAGACCAAGGAAGAGCTGCTCCACCGCATCAGCCGGATCGGCCACGACCGGGCGCTGTCCATCCTGCGGACGGCGGCCGAGGGCGAGGGCAGCGCGGCGGAGCGGCTCGCCGACGCCGTGAGTTCCTTCGTACGCTGGCACGCGGGACGGCGTACCACCGCGCGCGTGGTGCAGTACGAGCTGGACGCGCTCGGACCCGAGGCCCGCGACGAGATCCTCGCGCTGCGCCGGCAGGTCGACGCCGAGGTGCGCGGGATCGTCGAGGACGGGGTGGCGTCGGGCGAGTTCGACGTGCCGGACGTGCGGGCCACGACGCTCGCGGTGCTCTCGCTCTGCATCAACGTCGCCCGCTGGTTCAACGTGAACGGTCCCCGGACGCCCGACGAGGTCGGCGCGCTCTACGCCGACCTCGTCCTGCGGATGGTGGGAGCCGGACCCTCCGGCGCCGCTCAGAGGTAGTAGCGCGAGACCGACTCGGCGACGCACGCCGGCTTGTCGCCGCCCTCGCGTTCCACGGTGAAGGCGACGGCCACCTGGATCCCGCCCTTGACATCCTCGACACCGGTGATCGTCGCGGTGGCGCGCAGCCGCGAGCCGACCGGCACGGGGGAGGGGAAACGGACCTTGTTGGTGCCGTAGTTGACGCCCATCTTCACGCCCTCGACCTTGATCAGCTGCGGTCCGAAGAGCGGCAGCAGCGACAGGGTCAGATAGCCGTGCGCGATGGTGGTGCCGAACGGGCCCGCCGCGGCCTTCTCCGGGTCCACGTGGATCCACTGGTGGTCGCCGGTCGCCTCGGCGAACAGGTCGATGCGCTTCTGGTCGACCTCCAGCCAGTCGGTGTACCCCAACTGCTCGCCCACCGCCGCCTTCACCTCGTCGGGGGAGGTGAAGATCCTCGGCTCTGCCATGTCCCGGCCTCTCTGCTCGCGCGATCTGCTCGACCCGCTCGATGGAACCTAAGCGACTGCTTAGCATGGTCGTCCGGGAGGCCCGTGTCAACGGACCGGGCGGGGCCGGGGCGGCCGAGTCGGTAGGCTTCGAGGGGTGCCTCAGATTCCCGAGAAGATTCACGAACTCACGGTCGGCCAGCTCGCCGCGCGCAGCGGCGCCGCCGTCTCCGCCCTGCACTTCTACGAGTCCAAGGGCCTGATCAGCAGCCGCCGCACCGCGGGCAACCAGCGTCGCTTCGGCCGCGACGCGCTGCGCCGGGTGGCCTTCGTGCGCGCGGCCCAGCGGGTCGGCATCCCGCTCGCCACGATCCGCGAGGCGCTCTCCGAGCTGCCGGAGGAGCGCACCCCCACGCGGGAGGACTGGGCCCGGCTCTCCGAGTCCTGGCGCTCCGAACTGGACGAGCGCATCAAGCAGCTCGACCGGCTGCGCGACCACCTCACCGACTGCATCGGCTGTGGCTGTCTGTCCCTGGAGACCTGTGTCCTGTCCAACCCCGACGATGTCTTCGGCGGGCGCCTCACCGGCTCCCGTCTGCTGGTGGAGCGCCGCGACCCCACCACCCCCGGCGGGCGTGCGGGCCGCGGGCGCGACCGTGGGACGGAGTGCCGCGGCTGACGGCCGGGTGGCCCGGTGCCGGGGCATGCGGCTGCGGCGTCTTCGGTCCGGCCCGTCAAGTGCGGTGCCGCGCCGCCCGGTCGGTCGTCCTGTCCGCCGAGGCCGTGACGCGGCGGTCGCGGTGACCCGGTGGTGGGCGTCCCGCCGGCCGTGCCCGCCGGTCCGCCGTCATCGGGGGTACGGCATCCCCTGCGCACCCCCGCCGCCGGCTACGCCGACATCAGCAACCGCCCCCGCCGGGCGTCCGTGAGCGCGTCGGCGGTGAGCACGGGGCGCGGGACCAGGATCCCGCAGTCCGCGCAGACGGGGCCCGTGGAGGGTTCGTGATCCAGGTCGTACTTCCACACGAGGCGGTCCCCGTGGCACACCGGGCACCCGGAGCCCGGCTCACGCTCCAGCGCGGAGATCAGACCGCGCAGCACCTCCGCCAGCGCCCCGCCGGGGTGGACGCGGGGGTCGTCGCACCAGGCGACGCCGAAACCGCCCCAGGTCAGCCGGTGCCAGTCGTCCACGCTGCCCGGCCTGCGCAGCCCGTCGTGCTTCTCCTTCCTGCGCCGCTCGGCGAACTCGACCTCGTAGGCCAGCCACACCGAACGCGCCTCCTCCAGCTCCTCCAGTGCGGCCACGAGCCGCGCTGGGTCGGGGGAGCGGTCCTCGGGACCGAACCCGGCCCGGGAGCAGAGATGGTCCCAGGTCGCCCTGTGCCCGTAAGGGGCGAAACGCTCAAGGCACTTGCGCAGCGAATAGCGCCGCAGCGCCAGGTCGCACCGTGGATCGCGGACCTGTCTCGCCAGACTTCGGAAACCGGCCATAGCCCTGCACCTCCGTCACACCTGCACCTGTACTTCGGTCACTTCGGCGTCGTCATACGGACGTCGCCGAGTAGACGTATCGACAGGCGGTTCGGCTCCATCCGATTTCCGATGCCCCCCATAAGCCGATCCACCCACTCCAAAAAAGTGACGCATGTTCATCTTCCAACTCGGGGATACCGGCGGTAACGTCCCGCCCCACCCCCGTCGGGAGGAGCTGCCATGCCACGGCGCACCCCACGCAACGTCCTCGACACACTGAGAACTCCCCGCGGCTTCCACGGGTTCCTGAAGAGTGCATTCGTATGCACCCTCATTGCCGGTCTTTTGTCACCGCTTTCCCCGGCGTTGGCCGCCGGGCCGGACACCGCCGGGACCACGGCCGCCGAGGCGGCGGCCAACGACCACTGCGGCGGGCAGTGTTCCGACATCCTGCCGCCGGGCCAGAACGGCAACGCCACCCTCGCCGAGATCCTCCTCAACCAGGCCTTCGGCACCCAGCCCGCCCACGCCGAGGACCAGCTCGGGCCCTACGCCGGACTTGCCACCGGCTACTCCGCCCTCACCAACGACAAGATCAACACCTTCTTCAACGACGCCTCCTTCGGCGTCCCGGCCGACCAGGTCGCCTCCACCCTGCGCCCCGCCGGACGCGACGACGTGAGCATCGTCCGCGACAAGAAGACCGGCGTGCCCCACATCACCGGCACCACCCGCTACGGCACCGAGTTCGGCGCCGGCTACGCGGCGGCCCAGGACCGGCTGTGGCTGATGGACCTCTTCCGGCACGTCGGGCGCGGCCAGTTGACGCCCTTCGCCGGCGGCGACCCCGCCAACCAGGGCCTGGAACAGCAGTTCTGGCGCAGCGCCCCGTACACCGAGGCCGACCTGGAGGCCCAGATCGAGAGCGCCGCCGCCAAGGCCGGCGAGCGCGGCGAACTGGCCCTGGCCGACGTGGACGCCTACGTCGCCGGGGTCAACGCCTACATCGACGCCTCCGACAAGGGCCGCTACTTCCCCGGCGAGTACGTCCTGACCGGCCACAAGGACTCCATCACCAACGCGGGCACCATAGCGCCCTTCAAACGCGCCGACCTGATCGCCCTGGCCTCCGTCATCGGCTCCCTCTTCGGCGCCGGGGGCGGCGGCGAGGTCGACAACGCGCTCTCCCTGTTGGCCGCCCAGGAGAAGTACGGCGTGGCCGAGGGCACCGAGGTCTGGGAGTCCTTCCGCCAGCGCAACGACCCCGAGGCGGTCCTCACCCAGCGGACCGGCAGCTTCCCCTACCTGCCCACGCCGGACGACCCGCAGGGCCGCGCCCTGCCCGACGCCGGGACGGTCGAGGCGGAACCGCTGGTGTACGACCGTACGGGCAGCGCCGTCCCGGCGAGCGCGACCGGCGCCTCCGCCGCCGCGGCGAAGACGGCGGCGGCCTCGGCCAGGCGCGGCATGTCCAACGCGCTCGTGGTCAGCGGCGAACACACCGCGAGCGGCCACCCGGTCGCCGTCTTCGGCCCGCAGACCGGCTACTTCGCACCCCAGCTCCTCATGCTCCAGGAGATCCAGGGCCCCGGCATCAGCGCCCGCGGCGCCTCCTTCGCGGGGCTGAGCATGTACGTCGAACTCGGCCGCGGCCAGGACTACGCGTGGAGCGCGACCACCTCCGGCCAGGACATCATCGACACCTACGCGGTCGAGCTGTGCCAGGACGACCACCACTACCTCTACCGCGGCACCTGCACACCGATGGAGCAGGTGGAACGCCGCAACGCCTGGAAGCCGACCGTCGCCGACTCCACCGCGGCGGGCTCCTACACGATGCGGGTCTGGCGCACGAAGTACGGCCCGGTCGAGTACCGCGCCACGGTCGGCGGCAAGAAGGTCGCCTACACCACCCTGCGCTCCTCCTACCTGCACGAGGCCGACTCCATCATCGGCTTCCAGATGCTCAACGACCCCGACTACCTCGACGGCCCCGAGCGTTTCCAGGGCGCCGTCCAGCACATCAACTACACCTTCAACTGGTTCTACGCCGACTCCGAGCACACCGCGTACTACAACAGCGGCGACAACCCGGTGCGCGCGGACGGCGTCGACGCCGAGTTCCCGGTCTGGGCGCGGCCCGCGTACGAGTGGCGGGACTGGGACCCGGCCGCCAACACCGCCCGGTACACACCCGCCTCCGCCCACCCGCGGTCGGTCGACCAGGACTACTACATCTCCTGGAACAACAAGCAGGCCAAGGACTACCCGGCCGCCTCCTGGGGCAACGGCTCCGTCCACCGCGGCGACCTCCTCGACGACCGGGTCGGGAAACTGGTCGCCGAGGGCGGCGTCACCCGCGCCGCGCTGGTGCGGGCCATGGCCGAGGCCGGCCTCGCCGACCTGCGGGCCGAGGACGTCCTGCCCGGCCTGCTGAAGGTGATCGACAGCGCGCCGGTGACCGACCCCGGGGCCAGGACGGCCGCCGACCGGCTCAGGGCGTGGCTCGCGGCGGGCGGCCTGCGCGCGGAGACCTCGGCAGGCTCGAAGAGGTACGCCCACGCCGACGCGATCCGCACCCTGGACGCCTGGTGGCCGCTGCTGGTGAAGGCCGAGTTCGAACCCGGCCTCGGCGGCGACCTGTACACCGCCTTCACCCGCAACCTGCCCGTCGACGAGTCCCCGTCCGCCGCCCACGGCCCGACCGGCGCACACGCCGGCAGCGCCTTCCAGTACGGCTGGTGGAGCTATGTCGACAAGGACATCCGGGTGGTGCTCGGCGAGTCCGTCCAGGGCCCGCTGGCCCGCCCCTACTGCGGCGGCGGCGACCTCGCCGCCTGCCGGGACACCCTGGTCGCCACCCTGAAGGAGGCGGCGGGCCGCACCGCCGCCCAGGTCTACCCCGGCGACGAGAACTGCTCGGCGGGCGACCAGTGGTGCGCCGACTCGGTGATCCACCGCACCCTGGGCGGCATCAGGCACGGCGGCATCGGCTGGCAGAACCGGCCGACCTACCAGCAGGTCGTGGAGTTCACCTCCCACCGGTGACCGGCCGGCCGGGGGCTCACCCGTAGAGGAGGTACTGGCGGCGCGTCCTGCGGAACGCCGCCAGTTCCCCCTGCCAGGCTCCCACCACCTCGTCGGTGTCCGCGCCCGCGTCGATCATCGTGCGCACCCGCGTGGAGCCGGTGAGGCTGTCGATCCAGTCGTCAGGGCGCCAGGCGAAGCCCTCCCAGGCCCGTTTGGCGCTCACCAGGAGGGCGATCCCGGTGCGCACCGGGTCGAAGGCGGCCCGGTCGTGCACGTGGAGCTGCACACCGCCGACGGTCCTCCCCTCGAACTTGGAGAAGGTCGGGGCGAAGTACGCCTCGCGGAACCGCACACCGGGCAGACCGAGTTCGTTCGCGGCGGCGGCCCAGCCCCCGTCGAGGCCTTCGGCGCCGAGCAGTTCGAACGGACGGGTGGTGCCGCGCCCCTCCGACAGGTTCGTGCCCTCGAACAGACACGTGCCGGAGTAGACCAGGGCCGTCTCGGGCGTCGGCATGTTCGGGCTGGGCGGCACCCAGGGCAGTCCGGAGGCGTCGTAGAAGTCCGACCGCCGCCAGCCCGTCATCGGCACCGTCTCCAGCGGCACCGGCGACGGCAGGAACTCGCGGTTGAACAGCCGGGCCAGCTCGGCGACCGTCATGCCGTGCGCCTGCGCGACGGGCTGCCGGCCGACGAAGGTCGCGAACTCCTTGTGCAGGACCGGGCCCAGCGCCGCCCGCCCGGTCACCGGGTTCGGCCGGTCCAGGACCACGAACCGCTTGCCCGCCGGGACGGCCGCCTCCATGCAGTCGAACAGCGTCCAGATGTAGGTGTAGAAGCGGGCGCCCACGTCCTGGATGTCGAAGACGACGGTGTCCACCCCGGACGCCGTGAAGATGTCCGCGAGCGGCTGCCCGCTCTTCAGATACGTGTCGTAGACCGGCAGGCCGGTCGCGGGGTCGTCGTAACGGCCCTCGGAGCCGCCCGCCTGAGCGGTCCCCCGGAAGCCGTGCTCGGGGCCGAAGACGGCGGTCAGGTTCACCCGGTCGTCGGCGTGCATGACATCGACGATGTGGCGCGCGTCCCGGGTGATGCCGGTCGGGTTGGTGACGATGCCGACCTTCTGCCCGTCGAGCAGGGCGTAGCCGTCGCCGGCGAGGCGCTCGAAGCCGGTGCGCGGCTCCCGGTCGCCGTGGCCCCCGCCCGTCGCCCGTGCCGGGCCCGCGGTGGCGGCCGTGGCACCGGCCGCCACCGCGGCCGTCGAGGCGAGCAGATTCCGTCTGGACAGCGTCATGCGGTGACCTCCGTGATCGCGGCGGGTGTCATGCGCACGCACGCTAACCCGTGTCCCCCGCCGCACGGAACGAGGCGAGGCGCGCTTGACCTCTTCCGTCGCACATACCGACTGGTTAGTCTGGCGCTGCCAGCAGCGCCAGAGCCGTGTCGAAGGAGACCGATGAGTCAAGCCGTGCGGGATGCCGGAGTCGTCGTCACCGGGGCGGGAGGCGGCATCGGGGCCGCGCTGGCCCGCCGCTTCGCCGCCGAGGGCGCCCGGGTCGTCGTCAACGACCTGGACGCCGGCCGCGCGAAGGCCGTCGCCGACGAGATCGGCGCCGTCGCGGTCCCCGGCGACGCCTCCGCGACCGTCGCCGAGGCCCGCGAGGCACTCGGCGGCCGGGTCGACGTGTACTGCGCCAACGCGGGCGTCGGCGCCGGGGGTTCGGAGGCGGCGGGCGAGGCCGTCTGGGCGCTCGCCTGGGACGTCAATGTCATGGCCCATGTGCGGGCGGCCCACGAGCTGATCCCCGACTGGCTGGAGCGCGGCGCCGGCCGCTTCGTCTCCACCGTCTCGGCCGCCGGACTGCTCACCATGATCGGCGCCGCGCCCTACAGCGTCACCAAGCACGGCGCCTACGCCTTCGCCGAGTGGCTGTCCCTGACCTACCGCCACCGCGGGATCAAGGTCCACGCCATCTGCCCGCAGGGCGTGCGCACCGACATGCTGGCCGCCACCGGCAGCGCGGGCGACCTGGTGCTCCAGCCCACCGCGATCGAACCGCCGGAGGTGGCGGACGCCCTCTTCAAGGGCATCGAGGAGGACCGCTTCCTGATCCTGCCGCACCCCGAGGCCGCCGAGTACTACCGGGCCCGCGCCGCCGGACCCGACCGCTGGCTGCACGGCATGAACCGGCTCCAGCGGCAGTGGGAGGAGTCGACCGCCCGGTGACCGGCTCCGCCGCGAGTGGGAAGATCCTCCGTCGGGACCGCGTTCCTCCCGCAGGCGTCGGGACGCACAGTGAACGGACAGCGAAACGGAAAGGCAGGTGACGGCAGTGCCCAGGACCACGGACGGGGACGGCACTCCGGTGCCGCAGCGGCTCCTGGCCGCCGCCACCCGGCTCTTCGCGGAGCGGGGCTACGACCGCACCTCGGTGCAGGAGATCGTGGAGGCGGCCGGCGTCACCAAGGGGGCGCTCTACCACTACTTCGGCTCCAAGGACGACCTCCTGCACGAGGTGTACGCGCGCGTGCTGCGCCTCCAGCAGGAACGCCTGGACGCCTTCGCGGGCTCGGACGACCCGGTCGAGAAGCGGGTGCGGGACGCGGCGGCCGACGTCGTCGTCACCACCATCGACAACCTCGACGACGCGTCGATCTTCTTCCGCTCCATGCACCAGCTGAGCCCGGAGAAGAACAAGCAGGTACGCGCCGAGCGCCGGCGCTACCACGAACGCTTCCGCGCGCTCGTCGAGGAGGGCCAGCGGTCCGGCGTCTTCACCAAGGAGACCCCGGCCGACCTGGTGGTGGACTACCACTTCGGCTCCATCCACCACCTGTCCACCTGGTACCGCCCCGACGGCCCGCTCAGCCCCCAGGAGGTCGCCGACCACCTGGCGGACCTGCTGCTGCGGGCACTGCGCCCGTGAGGTGACCGGCGGGCACCACCACGCGACCGCGGCCCGCCGCGGCACGAACGCCACCCCGATCCCGGCCCCGACCGGATCCACCGGCGTCCGATCCGGGTGGCGTCGCCGCTCACCGGCCGGCCGGTGACCGGTCCCGCGCCCGCCGCGCCCGCGAGTCGCGTCTCCTCGGCACCGGCCGGCGGTGTGCGGGCCCGCGGCGAGACGATCCGCCGGAGCGCCGGCGGGGCCTTCGCGCGGCCCCGTCTCGTCTCTCTCCTCCGGGCCCGCGCGGATCACCACCACTTCGGCCGCCGCCTGCGGCCGTTACGCGTACTTCTTGATCTCCCGGCGTGCCAGCGAGCGCTGGTGCACCTCGTCCGGGCCGTCGGCGATCATCAGCGTCCGGGCGCCGGCGTACAGCTCGGCCAGCGGGAAGTCCTGGCTCACGCCGCCCGCGCCGTGCAACTGGATCGCCCGGTCGAGGATGCCGACCACCGCGCGGGGCGTGGCGATCTTGATGGCCTGGATCTCGGTGTGGGCGCCCCGGTTGCCGACGGTGTCCATCAGCCAGGCGGTCTTCAGCACCAGGAGCCGCAACTGCTCGACGGTGACCCGGGCGTCGGCGATCCAGTTGTGGACCACGCCCTGCTGGGCGAGCGCCTTGCCGAAGGCGTTGCGGGAGACCGCGCGGCGGCACATCAGCTCGATCGCGCGCTCGGCCATGCCGATCAGCCGCATGCAGTGGTGGATGCGGCCGGGGCCCAGGCGGGCCTGGGCGATGGCGAAGCCGCCGCCCTCCTCGCCGATCAGATTCGACACCGGCACGCGCGCGTGGTCGAAGGTCACCTCGGCGTGGCCGCCGTGGTCGTGGTCCTCGTACCCGAAGACCCGCATCGCCCGGTTCACGGTGACGCCGGGCGTGTCGCGCGGCACCAGCACCATCGACTGCTGGCGGCGGATGTCCGCGCCCTCCGGGTCGGTCTTGCCCATCACGATGAAGATCCGGCAGTCCGGGTTCATCGCCCCCGAGATGTACCACTTGCGGCCCGTGACGACGTACTCGTCGCCGTCGCGCTCGATGCGCGTGGTGACGTTCGTGGCGTCCGAGGAGGCCACGTCCGGCTCGGTCATCGCGAACGCCGAGCGGATCTCACCGGCGAGCAGCGGCTCGAGCCACTGCTTCTTCTGCGCCTCGTCGGCGAACTGGGCCAGCACCTCCATGTTCCCGGTGTCGGGCGCCGCGCAGTTCGTCGCGGTCGGCGCCAACTGCGGGCTGCGGCCGGTGATCTCGGCGAGTGGCGCGTACTGGAGGTTGGTGAGTCCCGCGCCGTACCCGGCGTCGGGCAGGAAGAGGTTCCACAGGCCCTGGCGGCGTGCCTCGGCCTTGAGGTCCTCCACGACCTGGGGCGTGTCCCACGCGGAGGCGAGGCGGGCGCGCTGCTCGTGGGCCACCCGCTCGGCCGGGTAGACGTACTCGTCCATGAAGGCGAGCAGCCTGGCGCGGAGTTCCTCGGTGCGTGCGTCGAACGCGAAGTCCATGGCGGATCAGCCCTCCTGAAGGGTGGTCAGGCCGTGCTCGATGAAGACGGGGACGAGGTCGCCGATGCGGTCGAAGCCGCGGCCGACCGTCTGGCCCAGCGTGTAGCGGTAGTGGATGCCCTCCAGGATCACGGCGAGCTTGAACCAGGCGAACGCCGTGTACCAGGAGACGGCGGACACGTCGCGGCCCGAGCGGGCGGCGTACCGCTCGACCAGCTCGGAGGGCGAGGGGTGGCCGGGGGCCTCGGCGGTGGTGGAGACCGGGGAGTCGGGCATGCCGAGCGGCATGCTGTACATCACCAGCAGGCCGAGGTCGGTCAGCGGGTCGCCGAGTGTGGACATCTCCCAGTCGAGGACCGCCCGGATCCCGTCGTCCTCGCCGCCGATCAGGACGTTGTCGAGGCGGTAGTCGCCGTGCACGACGGCCGGGGCGGGGGAGCGCGGCAGCTCCCGGCCGAGCGTGGCGTGCAGCTCGTCGATGCCGGCCAGGTCGCGGTCGCGGGAGGCGTCCAACTGCTTGGCCCAGCGGCGCAACTGGCGGTCGAGGAAGCCCTCGGGCCGGCCGAAGTCCGCGAGGTCCACGTCCGCGGGGTCCACGGAGTGCAACTCCACGAGCGTGTCGACGAGGTTGAGCACGGCGGTGCGGGTGCGTTCGGGGCCGAGCGCGGCGAGCTGGTCGGCGGTGCGGTACGGGGTGCCCTCGACGAACTCCATGACGTAGAAGGGCGACCCGAGGACCTCCTCGTCCTCGCAGAGCAGGACGGTGCGCGGCACCGGTACGTTCGTCGGGTGCAGGGCGCTGATGACGCGGTGCTCGCGCCTCATGTCGTGGGCGGTGGCGAGGACATGGCCGAGCGGGGGGCGCCGCACCACCCAGCGCGCGGTGCCGTCCGAGACCGTGTAGGTGAGGTTCGACCGTCCGCCCTCGATCAGCCGGCCGGACAGCGGGCCGGCCACCAGACCCGGCCGCTCGCGGTCGAGCAGACCGCGCAGCCGGTCGAGATCGAGTCCGGGCGGGTGGTCGGGGCTCATCATCGCTCCCTGCGGCAGGTGAACAGTACCCGACTCATGATGCCGACCGGTCGGTATGTCGTCCAGTGGGGAAACGGAACGTGATCGGCACCACGGACGACTCCCGCCCCGGCCCGCGCAGGCGCGGGCCGGGGCTCAGAGGACGAGGAAGGCGCCGCAGGCCGCGAGGGCCACCGTGCACAGGACCGCCGCCGTGGCGTGGGGCGGGGTGAGGGCGCGGGGTCTGTTCGTGGCGGCGAGGTCGCGGATGCGGCCGTGGGCGACGCGGAGGAGGGCCAGCCAGAGGGCGCAGCACACGGCGGCCGTGAGCACCGAGGCGGTCGTCGCGCCGCCGTGCAGCACGGTCTTCGCGGCGAGTACGGCGACGACGGTGCCGGAGAGGGTCGTGCGGCGCCAGGCGAGCCGGGTCCGCTCGGGCTGGAGCCCGGGGTCACGGTCCGGGGCCGTGGTGCCGGCGTCGGCGGTCACGCTCAGCCCTCCCAGTCGACGAGGACCACGACGACCATGGCCACGGCGACCACGGCGACGACCAGGCTGAGCAGGGCCGGGAAGCGGGAAACGGGGAGATCCTCGCCCCGGCGCATGGCCCGTTCGCAGCGCACCCAGTGGTTCACGGCGCGCAGCGAGCACAGCACGCCGGAGGCGAGCAGCGCGAGCGCGAGCCCCACCCGCCAGCCCCAGCGCAGGTCGGGCAGGAACTGGTCCACCGCGAACCCGCCGCCGATCAGCGCCAGCGCGGTGCGCAGCCAGGCCAGGAAGGTGCGCTCGTTCGCCAGCGAGAACCGGTAGTCGGGGGTGCCGCCCTCCTCCCGGACCTCCCCGGGCGTGAACCAGAGCCGGGCGTTCCGCACGAATTCGATCACTTGGTGACCCTATCGGGCGGTGGCTCCCGGCCGGCCGTGGGCCGTGTCACCCCCGCCGGGTCCGCAGCCGCTTGTAGGCCGCCAGGCCGTCGGGCACCCACTCCCACTCGTCGAGCCGCCGCTCCAGTTCCGCCTCCGGCAGGAACCCGTGCCAGGCCACCTCCTCCACCTGTGGAGCGACCGGGCCCGCGCAGCGGACCTCGTACACCGACGACCACCAGGTCCGCCCGGCGCCGTCGTCGTACAGGAACGTGAAGAGGTGCCGGGGGCGCGGCAGTCCGCTCACCCCGAGTTCCTCCTCCGCCTCCCGCAGCGCCGCGTCGTCGTAGGACTCGCCCGCGCCCACCACTCCGCCGACGAACATGTCGTACAGGCCGGGGAACACCAGCTTCGTCGCCGTGCGGCGGTGGACGAACACCCGTCCGGCGGGGTCCCGGGCCCACACGAACACACAGCGGTGGCGCAGCCCTTGGGCGTACACGTCACCCCGCCGGGCATGCCCGACGACGCGGTCGTTCTCGTCGACGACGTCGAGGATCTCGTCAGCAGCGCTCATACGCCCATCCAAGCAGCGCGGGTCCGGGTGGCGCCGGTCCGAGGGGCGTCCACCGGGCGCCGCGTGTCCCGGTGGTGCGCTCCGCTCAGCCCCGTTGGAGGGTCCGCGGCCGTCCGGTCTCGCCCGTGCCGCGCGGCATCGCCGGGTGCAGGCCGAGCAGGACGATGCCCGTCACCACCGCCGCGAGTCCGCCCGCCTCCCACGCCAGCGCCCCCGTGTCGGTCCGCAGCCGGTCGCCGAGGAAACCGACCCCGCAGGCGATGCCCGCGAGCGGCTGGGCCGCCGTCAGGGCGGGCAGCGACCTGCGCAGGGGCGCCGTCTCGAAGGCGCTCTGGACCAGGACCAGCCCGGTGACGCCGAGCACCGCCACCGCGTACGGCTGCCAGCCCGTCAGCAGCTCCGCCAGGCCGCCCGCAGAGAAGCGCCGGCCGCTCACCCGGGTCAGCGCGTCCTGCACCCCGTACAGCAGACCGGCGGCCAGGGCCAGCAGGGTCGGGCCCCAGGTCAGCCGGGAGCGCCCGGCGCACGCCGTGAGCAGCAGGGCCAGGCCCAGCATCACGCCGACGATCAGCCAGTGCCGCAGCGGATCGGTCGGCGCGCTGCCGCCGCGCGGCTCGCCCGCCACGATGAACGCGGTGACCCCGCCCGCGAGCAGCGCGAGGCCGGCCCAGCCCTGGCGGCCCAGCGGCTGCCGGGTCTGGACGCGGGACAGGGCGAGGGCGAAGAGCAGGTTCGTCGCCAGGAGAGGCTCGACGAGGGTGAGTTCGCCACCGCCCAGCGCGAGCGCGCCCAGCACCATGCCGGCCACCATCAGTCCCATGCCGGCCAGCCAGCGCGGCACCCGCACGAGGTCGAGCAGCAGGCGGGGCGAGAGGAAGTCGCCCAGCGGAGCGTGCTGGGCGGCGTTCTGCTGGAGGACGAAACCGAAGCCCAGACAGCAGGCGGCGCTCACGGCGAGAGCGAGGACCAGAACCGACACGCTGCGTACCTCGATCGGCAGTCGGGTCACGGGGGCGTCGGGGCCGACTCTAGCGCCGACGGCTGCCGGACGCCGGGCGACTGGCGCATCCGGGGGCCGGGGGGAGGCCGGGGCCGGTGACAAGTTCCGCTGATATGACATGAGTTGACGCGGGTAGCGGACCGGTTCCCCTTGACGCCAAGCCTTGGCTGGGGGTTTGCTGTGTGTGATCGGTTCATGGCAGTCCGGCTACGACGACCTACCGCGTCGCGTGAGGAAGTTTCCCGCGGTGTCCCCACCCCCGCCTCCCCTCGGCCGCGCTCGCAAACGCGCGGCCCAGGCCTTCGACGAGGCCCTCGACGACGCCGAACTCATCGCGGCACGCGCCGCCTTGGCCCAGGGCCGATGGCAGTCGGTCCGCTCCCTGCTGGTCCACACGGGCGACGACTGGGACCGCCGCGGGCACCGGATGACCGTACTGGCCAAGGAGCCCCACTGCGTCCCCTGGGCCCGCGAGTGGCTGCTCGCCGAACCCGACTCGGCCGACGCGACCGTCCTGCTTGCCCTCGCCCAGGTCCACCGCGCCCTGCGCGGCAAGGAGAAACCCGACCGGGCCCGGGAGGCCTGCCGGGGCGCCGTCGCGCTCGTCCCCGACGACCCCACACCCTGGCTCGGACTCCTCGTGCTGGAGCACTCGCTCGGCACCGACGAGGACGTCGTACGGGCCTTCGAGCAGGTGCGCGGACGGTACGCCGACCACCACCACGCCCATCACCTGATGGTGGCCCGGCTCGCCCAGCGCGGCGTCGACGACGGCCCCGACCCGCTGCACGAGGTGTACGACTTCGCCAACTGGGCCGCCGAACAGGCCCCCGCCGACTCCCCGCTGGCCATCCTCCCGGTCGTCGCGCACGCCGAGCGCTACCGCGTGCTGGCCGCCGCCGGCAACGAGCCCCCCGACCCCAACGCTTCCGGCCACTGGGTCGGCCGCCGCGCCCGGCTGGTGATGAAGGCCGCCTTCGACTGGTGGCTGGAGTGGGAGCAGGAGGGCCATCCGCGCCGGCTGATCGACCTCAACTTCCTCGCCCACGCGAAGTACTGCGAGGGCCGCGGCGCCGAGGCCGCCGCCCTGTTCCACCGCATCGGCGAGCACGCCACGCCCGCCCCGTGGTCCTACCCGGACCGCGACCCGTACTCCGCCTTCCGTGCCGCCCGCGCGAGCGCCCTCGGCACGGCCTGACACCCCACGAACACGGAAGAAGGACAGTTCCCCGATGACCACGGGCAGTTCGAGCACGAGCAGATCCGCGAACGGCGGGGACATCAGCACCTTCAAGGGCCAGGAGCGGGCACTGCGCGCCGACCGGCTGGGCACGGGCGGCCTGCTGCTGTCCGTACTCGCCGCCACCGCCCCGCTGATGGTGGTCGCGGGCGTCATGCCCACCACCTTCGCGGTGATGGGCATCGTGGGACAGCCGCTGCTCTTCGTGGTGCTCGGCGTGGTGCTGATCCTCTTCAGCGTCGGATACGCCGAGATGAGCCGGCACGTCCACAACGCGGGCGCCTTCTACGCGTACATCTCCCGCGGACTCGGCGGCACCGCGGGCGCGGGAGCCGCCCTGGTCGCGCTGGTCGCGTACAACTCCCTCCAGGTCGGCATCTACGGCATCTTCGGCTTCGAGGTCTCCGGCCTGCTGTCGACCTACGCCGGTCTGGAGGTGGCCTGGTGGATCCCGGCGCTGCTGGCCGTGGTCGCGGTCGGCACGCTGGGCTGGCTGAAGATCGACGTCAACGCGCGCGTGCTCGGTGTCCTGCTGCTCATCGAGGTGGTCCTCGTGGTGGTGTTCGACATCGCCGCCGTCGCCGACCCGGGCGCGGAGGGCCTGTCGCTGCACGCCTTCAACCCGGACACCCTGACCGGCGCCGGTGTCGGGACCGCGCTGTGCTTCTGCATCGCCGCCTTCCTCGGCTTCGAACAGGCTCCCGTGTACGCCGAGGAGACCAGCCGGCCGCACGTGCTCGTGCCGCGGGTCATGTTCCTCGCGGTGGGCGGTGTCGCCGTCTTCTTCGCGTTCAGCAGCTGGGCCCTGACCGTGGCCACCGGGCCCGGCCAGATCGTCGGCACCGCGCAGGAGCAGAGCGCCGGGCTGCTGTTCTTCCTCACCGAGTCCCGGCTCGGCGGCACCTTCACCGACGTGCTGCACGTGCTCTTCGTGACCGGCATGTTCGCCGCCCTGCTCAGCTTCCACAACGTCGTCGCCCGGTACGCCTTCGCCATGGGGCGCGAGGGGCTCCTGCCCGCCGCCTTCGGGCGCACCAGCGGCTCAAGCGGCGCCCCGGGCACCGGCTCGCTGCTCCAGACCGCCGTGTCCGCGGTGGTGGTCGTCGGCTTCGCGATCGCCGACGACAAGCCGGCCGGCGACCCGACCCAGCCCGTGCTGCACCTGTTCACCTGGGGCGGCAACGTCGGCGCGCTCGGCGTCATCGTGCTGATGGCCGCCGCCTCCTTCTCCGTGGTCGCCTTCTTCGTCCGCCGCGGCGCCGCCGGCACCCAGGGCGTGCGCCTGGCCACCTCCGCCGTCGCGGGTGTCGCCCTGCTGGTGATCGCCGGCTACACGGTCAAGGACTTCGACGTGCTCGTCGGCGCCGGCCCCGGATCCGCCCTCAGCCGGCTGCTGCCCGGCATCATCGGCCTCGCCGCGGTCGCCGGCGTGGTCCAGGGGCTGTTCCTGCGCGCCCGCGCACCCGAGCGGCACGCCCGCATCGGCCAGGGCAACGAGGCCTTCCAGCTGGACAAGGCGGCCTCCTCCTGACCGGGGGGCGCGGGGCCGCGTGGCCGTGCGGACGTACGTCCGCACGGCCACGGATGTCCGGTCGTACGACCGCTATATGACCAGCGACAGGAGCAGGACCAGCGCGCCCGCGACCACCGAGATGATCGTCTCCATGACGGACCAGGTCTTGACGGTCTGGCCCACGTCCAGGCCGAAGTACTCCTTCACCAGCCAGAAGCCGGCGTCGTTGACATGGCTGAAGAACAGCGAGCCGGCGCCGATGGCCAGCACCAGCAGGGCGGCGTGCGCCGTCGACATGTCGGCCGCGAGCGGTGCGACCAGACCGGCCGCGGAGACGGTCGCCACGGTCGCCGAACCGGTCGCCAGCCGGATCGCCACCGCGATCAGCCAGGCCAGCAGCAGCGCGGGTATGGACCAGTCCTCGGAGATCTCCAGGATCATCCGGCCCACGCCGGAGTCGATCAGCGTCTGCTTGAAGCCGCCGCCCGCGCCGACGATGAGGAGGATGCCCGCGATGGGCGCGAGCCCCTTCTCGACCAGGCCGGAGAGGCGGTCCTTGCCGAACCCGGCGGGCCGCAGCAGCGTGAAGATGCCGACGAGCACGGAGACGAGCAGCGCGATCAGCGGGTTGCCGATCACGTCGAAGGCGCGCTGCACCGCGTTCTCCGGGTCGTCGACGGTGATGTCGACGAGCGCCTTGGCCAGCATCAGCACGACCGGCAGCAGGATCGTGGTCAGGGTGGCGCCGAACCCGGGGCGCTTCTCCAGCTCTTCGGAGGCGCGCTGCGGGATCATGCGGTCGGGCGCGGGAACATCCACCCAGCGGGCCGCGTACTTCGAGAACAGCGGACCGGCGACGATCACCGTCGGGACGGCGATCAGGACCCCCAGCGCGAGCGTCACACCGAGGTTGGCGCCGACCGCGTCGACCGCGACCAGCGGGCCGGGGTGCGGCGGGACCAGGCCGTGCATCACGGACAGGCCGGCCAGGGCCGGGATGCCGATGCGCATCAGCGAGTAGTTGCCGCGCTTGGCGACCATCAGGACGACCGGGATCAGCAGGACGATGCCGACCTCGAAGAACAGCGGCAGCCCGATGACGGAGGCGATCAGCACCATCATCCACGGCATCGACCGGGGGGTCGCTTTGGCGAGGATGGTGTCCACGATCTGGTCGGCGCCGCCGGAGTCGGCGAGCATCTTGCCGAGGATCGCACCGAGGGCGATCAGGACGCCGACGCCCGCGACGGTGGAGCCGAGTCCGGCGGTGAAGCTGGTGATGACCTTGTCCAGCGGCGCGCCCGCGAACGCGCCGAGCGCCAGTGACCCGATGGTCAGCGACAGGAAGGCATGCAGCTTGAACTTGGTGATGAGCAGCACGATGACGGCGATACCGAGGAGCACGGCGATGCCCAACTGGGCATGGCCGGCCGAGGTGATCGGCTCGACGGTGTCCGCTGCCAGCACCTCGACGCTGAGTCTGGTCACGGTGGTTCCCTTGCGGTGATGGGGATTCGGGGGAGGGTGCGGGGGGTTACTGGACCGGCTCGGGAAGGTCCTTGAGGGCGCTTGTCGCCCGCTCGGCGATCTCCTCGGGCGTACCGGCAACGTCCACCGCGATCCCCGCCTCGTCCGGCTGGAGCGGCTGGAGCGTGGCGAACTGGGAGTCGAGCAGGGCGGTCGGCATGAAGTGCCCCCGCCGGTGCGCCATCCGGTCCTCGATCAGCTCACGGCTGCCCGTGAGATGGACGAAGACGACATCGGGAGCGGCGGCCCGCAGCCGGTCGCGGTACGACCGCTTCAGCGCCGAGCTGCTCACCACCCCACCGAGCCCCGCACGCGCGTGGGCCCAAGCGCCGATGGCGTCCAGCCAGGGCCGGCGGTCCTCGTCGGTGAGCGGGGTCCCGGCCGTCATCCTGGCGATGTTGGCCGGCGGGTGGAAGTCGTCGCCCTCGGCGTAGGGAACGCCGAGCCGGGCGGCGAGCAGCGGGCCGACGGTGGTCTTCCCGGTGCCCGCCACTCCCATGACCACGACGACGTGGGGGGTGTGCAGTTGCTGCATCGCACTCTCGCTGTCTGCTGTCTTCGTCGACATGTGATGTCGACGCAACTGAAACCCATTAGGTACGACGAATTCAAGAGCCTGTGATGCATAAGTCTGACTTTTTGTTCCCGTGACGCGCCCCGTACGCTGAGTGCATGAGCACACTGGACCGGGGGCTGCACGGCCGCGTACTGGACACCCTCGGCCCCGCGATCACGGCGGGTGAATACCCCGCGGGCAGCGTCCTGCGCACGGACGAACTGGCACAGCGTTTCGAGGTGTCGCGCTCCGTGATGCGCGAGGCGGTCCGGGTGTTGGAGTCCATGCATCTCGTCGAGTCGCGCCGTCGGGTGGGAGTGACGGTTCTACCCGAGTGCGAGTGGAACGTCTATGACCCGCAGGTGATCCGCTGGCGGCTGGCCGGCGCCGAACGCCCGCGCCAGCTACGCTCGTTGACGGTGCTGAGGTCGGCGATCGAGCCGGTGGCCGCGGGCCTCGCGGCGCGACTGGCCACGCCCGAGCAGTGCGCCGAGCTGACCGAGTGCGCACTCGGCATGGTCGCCAACTCGCGCGGCCACCGGCTCGACGGGTACCTCTTCCACGACGTGGCCTTCCACCGCGTCGTCCTCACCGCCTCCGGCAACGAGATGTTCGCCCGCCTCGGCGGTGTCGTCGCCGAGGTGCTGGCCGGCCGCACACACCACGACGTGATGTTCGAGGACCCCGACCCGGCCGCCGTCACCCTGCACGTCCAGGTCGCCGAGGCGGTACGCGCACGAGACGCCGAACGCGCCGAGCGCCTGACCCGCGAGATCACGGTGGGCGCACTCCAGGAACTGGACATACTGGCGCCGTAGCGGACGCCGGAGCCTCCGCGGAAACCTGCTGGCGGAACCACGGCAGCCACTGCTACGTTTCCGGAAGCCGTGCGAGAGAGCGAGGAGGTGGTACCCGTGAACGTATCGACATGGGTGCTTCCCTCCGGGGTCACGGTCGGGCGATAGGTCGTCCGGGAGCGCCGTTCAATGGCACTCCCGAAAGGCACGACCATGCAATTCACTTCTGAACAGCGTCTCGACGACGCTGTTTTCGAGCGCCGGTTCACCCTGGGCGAGATCCCCGGCATCCTGTGGACGCCCGCAACCGCATCCGCACCGGCGCCGCTGATCCTGCTCAGCTCCCCTCCTCTCGGGCTGCGCAAGATGTACCCCCGATTGGTGGCCCGAGCCCGGCACTGCGCGGCGGACGGCTTCGCCACGGCCACCATCGAGCTTCCCGGAAGCGGCGACCGGCCCCGCCTGCCCGCCGCCGAGCAGGCCCGCGCCGACCTGCGTCGCGCCATGGAGGCCGACGAGCCGGTCAGCGACGAGATCATCGACGCCCTCGTCCTCCCCCTGGTCGACAAGGCGGTCCCGGAGTGGCAGGCCGCCCTGGACGCCCTCCTGTCGCTGCCCGAGATCGGCGGCCCGGTCGGGTACTCGGGGGGAGTGATCTCCATCGGGACCCGGCTGGCGGTGGTCGAGCCGCGCATCTCGGCCGCCGTTCTGTTCGCCGGGAGTTTCGTCCCTCGCGCCATGTTCGAGGAGGCCCGCCAGGTCACCATTCCGCTGCACGTCCTGCTGCAGTGGGACGACGAAGGCAACGACCGGCAGGCGGCCCTCGACCTGTTCGACGCCTTCGGCTCCAAGGAGAAGACGCTGCATGCCAACATGGGAGGGCACACCGGCGTCCCGCAGTTCGCGGGAGATGCCGCGGCCCGGTTCTTCACCCGACACCTGAAGTGACGCCGGGCCGTCAGGCCACCAGCTGACGGTCGCCGTGTTGGCCAGGATGCTGCTCATCCAGGGACAGATCCCGGCCCTCCTCGGCCTTCTGCACCACGGGCTGTGCCTGCTGGATCCCGAGCTGCTGGAACGGATCACCGTGCGGCGCGCGGAACTGGACGAACTCGAAGAGCACCTGGCCATGCAGTTGTCGGAGACACGGGCCGAGCGGGATGAACTCGCCGTCGGACGAAAGGGGCCGTCCGATCTGCCCGCCGCCCGACCCGGCCGCACCCACGACGTCACCGCCGCCCGCCACGACCACATCCTGGCCCACCTGCGCGCCGCCGGCCTCGGGGCGCTGGCGGACCCCGGCTTCCATGGCATGGACAACGACGTACTCGACCCCGTGATCATCACCGGCCGCACCGCCACCCGCGCCCGCCTCCTGCGCACCCGACCGGTGGGAGCACCCCGAATACCGGTCACACCAGCCCTTTGACCTGTGACTTCAAGTTGGCGGAGGCCCTACGCGAGGAACTCCCCGTCCACGTACACCCACGCCCCGTCGACCCGCTCGAACCGGCTGCGCTCGTGCAGCGAGCCACCGCGGTAGGACGCCCGGAATGTCACGGTGCCGGTGGTGTGGAAGGCGGAACCGTCGCTCGTGTCCAGGATCTCCAGGCCGGTCCACCGCATGCCCGGGTCGAGATCAAGGCGCTCCGGCCGCGTCCGCGGATGCCAGGTGCGCAGCAGATAGGCCGCGTCCCGGCGTACGAAGGCGCTGTAACGCGAGCGCATCAGGGCCTCGGCGGTCGGCGCGGGCATCACACCGAGGTGCCGCCGCCCACAACACTTCCCGTACGGCTCGGCCGGCCCGCACGGGCAGGAAGACACGATCATGACGACCATTGTGCCCGGCCCGCACCCGGGCAAGCAGAAGACCCCCGCTTCGCGGGGGTCCCGACTGGTGTCCGAGGGGGGACGTACGCACTAACCACACGTCTCCAGTTGCCCACGCCGATGCAGGGGAGCACCCAGGGTCATTGCATGATTGAGATCTGTCTGGGTTCGTCACGTGAGACCGAGGGCTCGTAGGGGCCGGTGATAGTCGCGGCCGGTGTGGCGGAGGGCGGCGGCGATGTTGGTCTGGCCGTCCTGGCGGAAGAGGCTGATGGCGAGGCTGCGCAGGGAGGCCGTGGCGCGGGGCAGGTGGCCGGTGCGGACTTTTGAGTCGTCCTCGCGGAACGTGCGGTCCCGCACGTGGTGCAGGTGGTTCTCGATGCCCCAGTGGCCTCTGATCCAGGTGGCGAGTTCGGTGTAGGTGGCGTCGAAGACGCTCAGGCTGGTGATCAGGTAGACGCGCTCGATGGTCAGCTTCCCGGTGCTCAGGCCGCGTCGCCACCGTACGGCTTGGATCGCCTGGCGGGCGCCGGGGTAGTCGAGGTGGCTGAACGCGGTGACCTTGAGCCGGCGGATCTCCTCGCGGTGGTGGGCGTTGTCGCGGGTGCGGTGCCCGAGCGGGATGTCCCCCCAGGGCAGCTTCCTGACCTTGGCATACAGGCCCGGATGGTTCTTCTTCACGACGGCCACGTAGTGCGCGCCGCGACTGGTCAGACAGGCCCCGTGGTCGTGCTGGGTGTGCAGGGCGCCGGCGGTCACCACCGTGTTCTCCAGCTCAAGACCGTCCAGCAACGGCGCGAAGGAAGGGATCTCGTTGCTTTTGGAGGCGGCCTGCCGCTGGGCCAGGACCACGCCGTGGTGATCCATCGCCGCCGGCAACTGGATGGCCGCGGCCGTTGCGGTTCGTGATCCGCGGACCACCTTGCCGTCGACCGCGGTCACCCGTCGCGCTGGCCCTTTCTCCGCTCCCGGCACGACCGGGGATGGCGTTCTGGCCTCAGATACGCGCTGATCGCCGCGTCCAGCGCGTCACCGTCCACACGCTGCAGCAGGCGGCGCACGGTTGCGGCGTGCGGCACCGGCCGCAGACCGGTGAGTGGACCGGCAGCGAAGCCGGGGATGCCCAGCACATGCTGCGGGGCATCTGTGATCCACTCGCTGATCGCGATGAGTGAGCGGGCCCCGGTCAGTACCGCCGAAACGGCTGCGCACAGCAACGTGAGAGCTGGATACCGCAGTCCGCGCGCATCGCGGGGATCGGCGACCAGGATCAGGAAACGCCGCAGGTCAGCGACATCGCTTGAGGTGAGGGGAGCAGTCGGGGAGCCCAGTTTCCCCGGTGTGGAAGGAATGGGCGATGATGTTCGGGCAGGCACGGTCTCGCTCGGTTCTCATGGGTCTCGACAACCACATGATCACCAGCACCGTGCCTGCTCTGCTCTCCCGGACCCCTTGCTGCACAACGGACATGACGCCGCGTCACTCACGAGACCGACGAACCGGACCAATCCCAATCACGCAATGCCCCTGCAAGTAGACCTGTCTTGTATTACTTGCCATCTCTTCCGTGACATTCCTGAATCCGAGAAGTACAAGTACACACTGTGTCTCAGACACGCGCCGATGCCCTCCGAGCCTCGCTTATTCCGTTCTTTCCGATGTTTGTTGTGCCGCAATCGAATTGAGGAGATCAGGCCCGGAGTTTGGCGGCATCTCCCTACGAAACATTCTCAATGGGGTCCGGTCTGTCTGACCAATCCGGAGCCTCTGGAGTGGCCTCCGCCTATCACTGCTGCCAGAGGGCCGGTGTAGCGGATGGCCGGTGCCCAGGGCGGCGGCGCGAATCCCCAACCGCGACGAGCCAGCCCACCCCTTGCTCACGGCTCCCCACTGGGGCCGCTCTGGGTGCCCATCCCAACCTTCAGCCCGCCGGGCAGGCCGGGCCGCTCTCGCGGTCTCTGTGCCCGCGTCGGGGGCCGTGAGAGCATGCCGGGGTGATGACGACAGGCAGCAAGAGCAGCTACGACGGTGCCGCCCTGGTGCTCTGGGATGTGGACCACACCCTTGTTGATGCCGGGGGCGTTGGCCGGATCTTCTACGCCCGTGCTTTTGAAGCCGTGACTGGGCGGCTTCTCACCGAAATGCCACCGATGACGGGCCGCACTGAACGAGCGATTATCACCGACACCTTGCGGCTTAACGGGGTCAGTAATCCCGACGTGTTGTTTGACAATTTTTATAGTGCCCTCGGCGTCGCGGCCGAGCAATCAAAAGGCCGCATCCGTGAACTTGGCCGGGTGTTGCCGGGTGCTGCTGAGGCTATCGGCTCCTTTGACGGCGGTCACGCGGTTCAGTCGTTGGTGACCGGGAACATTCGTCCTATCGCTATCGCCAAACTTCGGGCGTTCGGTCTCGCGGCGAGCATTGACTTTGAGGTAGGCGGATACGGGGACGACGGGCACGACCGCGCCGACCTCGTTAGGCTTGCCCGCGAACGAGCCGAAACGAAATATGGCACGAGCTTTGCGGGAAAGCGCACGTTCATCATCGGCGACACTCCGCATGACATCACCGGGGCGCACGGTGCCGGTGCTTTCGCGATCGGTGTTGCCACCGGAAGCAGTAACGCCGACGAGTTGGAAGCCGCCGGGGCTGACCTTGTTCTAAGTAGTCTCACCGAGCTTGATGCTTTGCGCGCCGCGATCCTCGGACGTGTTTAGACAGGTTCGCCCGCAGCAGCGAGACGGAACAGCTCTTTAAACTCACCTACGGCCGGGATTCGGTGCAGAGGCTCTAGAGCGGTGTTGAATTCTCCGAGCCGTTCGGCGACGCGCGCTGAGCCGATGACTTGCCCAAGATCCAAAGCATCACGCCCGGTTTGGCAGGCGTGTTCTACGTCGCCATCGAGTAGGTAGCATTTCGCGAGGCGAGACAGGTAGTGCACGTGATCCCGGATGCGGTTCGGGGCGCGGGTCTTAATCAGGTTGACAGCAGTCGTCAGCGCGTCCTCTGCCTCATCGGCCATGCCCAATTCGAGATAGCAGGCGCCTTGTTGGGCAGCGACCTCGATATCATCCACGTAGGACAGATAATACGGTTCGGGACGGGTTCTGGCTTGACTGAAATCCTCGCGCACGGTCTCCAAAATCCGCAGGCATTCATTGTCGTTGCCGAGTCCGGCATGTGCGCGGGCAAGACGCGTTCCTAGACTCGTGCGGGCAAGTGGCGTGAGCTGCTGGGGACTTGCGGCGAGGGCGGTTTGTGCCAGGGAAAGCGCGGGACCGAGTCTGCCCCGGTAGGTTTCTTGCAAGCTCATGTAGGCCAGGGCACTGGCGGATAGTCCGGGGTCGTCGGCTTCGTGTCCGACCTGGATAGCGGCGGTCAAATAGCGTTTCGCGGCGGTGTGGTTGTTGGAATCCAGGGCGAGCCAGCCGGCCATCTGGTTCAACTGACCGAACTCTAGAAGTCCGTCGGCGGGGTTTTCTCGCACGTTGATGGCCATGCGTGCCACGTATCGGGAGAGCGGCAGATAGAGACTGTCTCCGCCGAGTTCTCCATCTAGGTGCAGGAAAGTCTTTAGTAGGCGGTCGCCGCTTTGCTGCATACTCATACCCGGAAACGGAGATATCCCACCACTCAACACACCAGCCGTTGCGTCCCCTTGCGGTTCGTCCCACAACGAAAGTGCGGGACTCAACGGCGGTTCAGGCTCGGGGGCGCGGCGTTGGCTAGGGAGTTTGAACCACAACAGTGCGGCCGGAATACGCAAGACTTCGGCCCAGTGGGTCAACTTGCTGAGGTCTTGTGGGGCTTGGCCCTTTTCGATGCGGCTTAGCTGAGCTTGTGTCATGTAGAGCCAGCCCGCGACGAGTTCTTGCGGGAGTGGGCGCTCGTGGTGGGGATGGGTGCGGTAAGCGTAGAGCACTTTGCCCATGTGCCAGGTATCTAGCGCATCTCGCATTTGGTCGGTGTGCCAAAACGCCACCGGCACAGTGGGAGGCCGCATGGGATTAGCGCGCTGCGTTTTTCGGCATGCGGCGCAATGACGCTCGGTGTTGTCCCGCGCAAGACGCGTCGCGCAGTTGGCGCAGTAACGCGGCTGTGCTGGCACGCCCATAGTGCTTGCTCCGGGGGAAGGTCCGTCAAGGCTCATTGCCTGCTGTGGAGTTCGAGTCTACCGACGTTACCGGCTCCGCCCGCCCGGTTTCATACGTCGCACGCATACCCGTCATCCCTTACATCCCTGGCCCGCGCGGCGCCCGGTGGCCAGGCTTAACGACGCCCCGCCACTGCGGAGCGGCCCCGCCCCCTTGGAGGTGTCACGCGTGGCCAATCCACCCCCGCCCCCATACATGAGTCAGCTCAACCTGCAAGCGCATCCAGGCGCCTCGCCCTGGGCCAGACGGCACACCCGCGATGTACTCGCCGCCTGGTCGGTCGGGGGCGACCCCATGGACGCCGTGGAGTTGGCCGTTAGCGAGTTGGTCACCAATGCCATCAAACACATTCAGGATGCGCCCGAACTCTCGTCTTCCCCCGAGTCTGTCCGGCTGAGTCTGCGGCACATGAGAACTCACGTCCTCATTGAAGTGGCTGACAGTCGACTGAACCCGCCGGTTGTCGCTACCGATGTTCCTTGGGACGCCGAGAGCGGACGGGGGTTATCCATCATTGCGAGCGTTTGCAAGGAATGGGGCTGCTATTGGCCTCTGACTGGCGGGAAAGTCGTCTGGTGTGAAATCTCGCTCTAAGCGCGCTTCTAAAAGCGGCACTGCCGCCGCTGCGGACAGTTCCAGCGTCGGCGGTGTCTTCCCACCCGCTCAAGGCTGCGCCACATGCGATGATCTGCCGCCAGCAACAGCCCCGCATCCGTAAGGAGTTCCACTGTGTCCAGCGCTCAACTCACCATGACCGAACACCCCGCATGGCGTCCCATCGACGGCCAGCACACCCGCGTATTTGCCATGCCGGGCGGCGAACGGTGGGCCGTGCGCGCCTTGGGCGCCCAACTCACCGTTACCCCCCTCGACGGCGCCTCTACGGCCCCGCAGGCCGAAGAGTTCGCGCTTGACGCGGGTTCGCCTGGGGGTGCTGCCGAGCTGCTTGCCGCCCTCGGTGGCATCACCCCCGTGCGGCGTTTCCGTAACCCGTCGCTGTGGGACGCCATCGGTACGGCGATCGTCCGCCAGGTCATCCGCGCCCCGCAGGCCACCAAGCTCTACCGGCTGTTCTGCGACACCTACGGCGAAAAAGTCGCTCTGCCCAACGGACACACGTACGCCCTGTTTCCGACTCCGACACGGACGCTTTCTCTGTCCGATGACGACTTTGTGCGCGTCGGTATGGCGTTCAAGCGCCGCCCTTTGCGCCAAGCGGCCGAGGCTTATTGGAAGCACCACAAGGCGTGGGAATCCCTGACCCCGGCCGAATTGGTGGCCACGCTGCCGAAGGTCAATGGAATTGGTGTGTGGACGGCCGGCGCGGCCGTCGCCGATTACTGGAACGACTGGGCTTTGTACCCATACGCGGACTTGGCCGTGCGTACGTGGGCTAAACGTGCCGCGCCGTCGATGACGTGGCCGAGCACCGAAACCGAATTCAGCAACACGTGGCGGGGGCTGTGTGGTCCTCACCTGTCGGTAATGACACTACTCACCCTTGCCTGGGGGAATCATCATGCAGGAACAAGTTAAGCCGCTCATCGCCGGAGCTGACACGTCACGGCCCATTGACGCCCTGTTCGTGAACGCGCCGCTTCGTGACTACACGGAGCGTCCGCGTGTCAACGATTTCACGTTACCGGTGCTGGGCATGGGGTATATCGCCACCTACGCCGCACAACAGGGCTTCAACGTGGGCGTGTTGGACGCTGAGGCAATCGGGCTCGGCATCGAGGAAACCCAACGCATCATCAACACGTTCGCGCCCCGCTGGGTGGGCTTCAATCTCCTCGCGCCCACGTACGAGTTGAGCGCGCGCATCGCTTCCGGCCTGGACCCTGGCACTTCAGTGATGGTCGGCGGCCACCAAGCCAAAGCCATGCCCACCGAAATCATTACGGACTCCCGCTTTCACCGCCTAGAGGCCCTAGTGCTGGGCGAGGGCGAAACACGCGTGGTCGAGCTGCTGCACGACAAACACCGCCGCACCGAGTTGCCCGGCGTGATGTGGATCGACCCCGATACGAGTAAGCCCGTCACGGGCAAGCGCGCGGGAAAGGCGCATCATTTGGCGCCGGACATCAACGCCCTGCCCTTTGTGGATCGCCGCTTTCTCACCGATGACCCCTACCGGGCGAATGACGGGCGACTTGAAGCGAATATGGTCGGGGCTCGCGGTTGCCCTTATGACTGCTCTTTCTGCGGCGCGGCGGTGAGTGCGAATAAGGACATCACCATTCGCACACGTAGGCCGGAAAACATCATGGCCGAAATGGCGGCCCTGAACTCCGACTACAACGTCACGGCTTTCCGCTTCGTCGACGACCTGTTCCTGGGCTATGAGCGATTCATCCGCCAATGCATGGACGCTTTTACCGCCGAGCGCATCGGAAACTCCTACGTCTGGGACGCCACCGGGCGAATCAACATCCTGCACCGCGCCGACGACGCACTACTAGACACCCTCGTGGCCAACGGATGCCGCGAGGTCGCGCTAGGCATCGAATCCGGCAGCGAACGCCTATTGAAATACATGGGCAAACGCATCACCCCGGAAATGACAAAGTCAGTCGTGAAGCGGCTCACCGAACGTGGCATCTCGGTCAAGGGCTATTTCATTCTCGGGTTCCCGACCGAAACCCGCACCGAGATGTACCAAAGCGTGCGGCTCGTGCAAGAACTTTGGGATCTCACCGACAACATGCCGGGCCGCTTTCGGGCGAGCGTGTTCGAGTTCCGGCCCTACCCTGGAACCCCGGAATGGTCCCGGCTGATGGCCACCGGGAAATATAAGCCGGAACAGCTTCTCGACTACTCGGCCGTGGACCTCACGAGCGGCGGTCTTGATGAGGCGATGCGCGGCCGGGACGAATTCAACTTCTCCGTTGGTATCCAATTCGGCGAGGCCAGCGTGCCCCTGATCCGGCTGCAACTCATTAAGCTTTCTCGTGCCCAATACGAGCGGAGCGGCAGGAAATGACGGGCTTCTTTGTCACCATCGACGGCCCTAGCGGCATCGGGAAAAGCACCGTTACTGGGATGATCGCCCAGCGGCTCACCGAACACGGCTATTCGGCCATGGCCACTAAGGAACCCACGAGTACGCCACTTGGAAATCTGGTGCGTTTCGGCACCGACGAATACCAAGGGCTTACTCTGGCGTGCTTGGTGGCCGCTGATCGCTATCAGCACCTCGTAAACGAAATCCATCCCGCCCTAGAGGCCGGCCACGTGGTGATCTGCGACCGCTACGTCGCCTCATCGCTGGTTTTGCAAAACCTCGACGGGGTGCCCACTGATTTCGTGTGGCAACTCAACCAACACGCCCAAGCTCCCGGCCTCTCGGTAATTCTGACCGGCGAACCGACGCGCGCCCGCGAACAGGCCAACCGCCGGGGTCTGTATAGCCGCTTTCACCGGGGTGGTTTGGCCTGCACCGCAAGTGAAATAGAGCTATACGGTCACGTTGCCCAAGCGCTGGAAACGGCGGGTTGGCCCGTGTTCGTCCACCACATCCGTCAGGAATCCGCGCACACTGTCACCGACACGTTGTGCGCGGAAATCCTCGGTCGGATATCGGCTTGCTGAATTACTCAGCTTGCGCGGAGCGCACCACCGAATCGTAAGACTCGGTGGTGCGCTCCGCTGTTGTTCCGAGACCGGCGACGAATGCGGCTAGCTCGTCTTGCACGGTGCTTTCGCTCACGCCCTCGGGCACCATGCGCTCTAGCTCCAGGAAAGTTCCGACACCTTCGAGGTAATCCACGCACAGCGAGATTCCATCGAATTCCGCTGTCTGTCGAGTCTTCGCTACTCGTACTGTGGGGTAGAAACCCATTTGCATGATGGCCTGGTGCATCTGCTCCCGGTCGGATACCTCGGATTCGTGTTCAAGGCAGCTCAGCGCGTTAATGGTCGGCTGCTTGAGCGTGAACGTGTGCCGCCCGTTGACCGTGCGCAACCGCAGGAAAGAGACTCCTAGCTTGTTGTCTCCGAACTGCCACCCATTCGGGGCGTATGCCTGGTCGTCTTGATAGATCGGCTCACCGAGCTTGATGCCCTGCTCTTTCAGCGCCACGTGCAGCGCCTCACGGTCGCTTACTCGGAATTTCACTTCAACTTCGCGCATGTGCGCCCCACGCTCCCAGCACAGAAAGACAGGACAGGCAGCCTCCCACCCCGGCTTGACCGTATGCAAGTTGCCCACCGGCCAGCCGCGTGCCGCTACTCGATCCCGCACGCCGGAGCGTGGGGGATCATTTCCAGGTGAAGTACCGGAAGCCGATCACGCCTGTGGCATTGGTCGCAGGTTTTTCGATGATGAGCATTGAGAATCGGCCTTCGCTGGGTTTGACGCAGATGGCACGGCCTGCGGCCAGGCTGTAGACATCGCTATACAGTCGAGCCCAGTTGACCGCACGTGCGCATTCGTGACGCTCGGTTTTGGCCTGGCCTGGTAGGACGGTGTATTGCACGGGCTGGGCCATCGCTCCGATGTGGCTTGTCTGGCCGTAGAAACTGATATCTACGCCGAGGGCGTTCTGGTCGGCGGTGACACCCCTGTCTAGGTCGATGCCTTGTTTATCGTCAAGAGCGTCAATCACCCCGGACCAATGCAGCGGCGGGGAATTTTGCGCGGAGGGCTTAGCGGAGGGCTTAACCGTTTCGACACGGATTTCCTTGCCTATGGCTGCGCTCGGACTTTGGGGGGTTTCCTGCCCATTAGCAATGGCCTTGTAGATGCCCGTCCCTGTGCCGGTCGCGACTGCGAGGACCAGCGCTAGCGGCGGCCCGTAAACAGGAATGCAGTGGTCGATTAACCAAGCGTGAGTACATATTCCGGGGTCGTGTCCGCTGCTTGGTATGCACGCGAAAGATGGAAGCCAGCCCACGTGCTCATGGGATGTATTACCGCTGTCCGTCACGCACTCTTGCCCCAAACTCGCCCGTGCTGGCATCGCACCCGCCAACGGTGTACTTGCGTGAGGAGCCACTTCGCGACGAGGTGAACGAGTGGATTGGCCGCCTGTTCGCCCCCGAGAACGTAGACAACACGATCGCGGAGCTACTCGGCACTCAAGAGGCCGGACGCGACGGGGGACGGGACTTGCTGGCCGCAGCGAAGAAGAGGCTTGCGAGTGCCGAGGAACGGCTACGGCGGCATCAGGCGGCCATAGAGGCGGGGATAGATCCGATGGCGCTGGTTGAGGTGATCAACCAAGCTCAAGCGGAACGAGCGTCGGCACGCTCCGAGCTGGACTGTGCCCCGGTCGCCGACACGCTGAGCGAGGACGAGATACGCGAGATGATCAACAGTCTTGGGGATATTGGCGCCAAGCTGTCGGATTCAACCCGCCTAGGGGATCTCTACAAGGCGTTTGACCTGCAAGTTTCCTACGATCCAGCCGCCCACGAGGCCGATGTGGCCATCATCCCCGTGGGACGGGTGAATAGTGCGCGTGTCCGAGGGGGGACTTGAACCCCCACGCCCGATAAAGGGCACTAGCACCTCAAGCTAGCGCGTCTGCCATTCCGCCACCCGGACCAGGTGTCTGTCGTGCGGGGCGCTGCCCGCGGCGACGACGTAAACATTACCAGGCTTTCCGGGGTGGCCGATCACCCCCTTCTTGGGCGTGGAGGCCCGGCGGGGGAGGATGAGGGGGACCCACCAGCAGTGACAGCGGGAGGAACCACGTGAGTGACTCGGGCACGGCCAGGAGCGTCACCGGCGAGGACGAGGTCGTCGACCTCTGCCGCGAGCTGATCCGGATCGACACCAGCAACTACGGCGACCACTCGGGGCCCGGTGAGCGCAAGGCCGCCGAGTACGTCGCCGAGAAGCTCGCCGAGGTGGGACTCGAACCGAAGATCTTCGAATCGCACCCCGGACGCGCCTCCACGGTGGCCCGGATCGAGGGGGAGGACCGGTCCCGGCCCGCGCTGCTCATCCACGGCCACACCGACGTCGTCCCGGCCAACGCGGACGACTGGACCCACCACCCCTTCTCCGGCGAGATCGCGGACGGGTGCGTGTGGGGGCGCGGCGCGGTCGACATGAAGGACATGGACGCGATGACCCTCGCGGTCGTCCGCGACCGGCTGCGCAGCGGGCGCAAACCGCCCCGTGACATCGTGCTGGCGTTCCTCGCGGACGAGGAGGCCGGCGGCACGTACGGCGCCCGTCACCTGGTCGACAACCACCCCGACCTCTTCGAGGGCGTCACCGAGGCGATCAGCGAGGTGGGCGGCTTCTCGTTCACCGTGAGCGAGCAGCGCCGCCTCTATCTGATCCAGACCGCCGAGAAGGGCATGCACTGGATGAAGCTGACCGTGGCCGGTACCGCCGGGCACGGCTCGATGATCCACCGCGACAACGCCATCACCGAGCTGTCGGAGGCCGTGGCCCGCCTCGGGCGGCACAAGTTCCCCGTCCGTGTCACCAAGACGACCCGGGCCTTCCTCGACGAGCTGGGCGACGCGCTCGGCACCGAACTCGACCCGGAGGACATGGAGGGCACGCTCGCCCGGCTCGGCGGCATCGCCAAGTTCATCGGCGCGACCCTGAGCAACACCGCCAACCCCACGCAGCTCGGCGCCGGTTACAAGGTCAACGTCATCCCCGGCGAGGCCACCGCGCACGTCGACGGGCGCTTCCTTCCCGGACACGAGGACGAGTTCCTGGCCGACCTCGACCGGCTCCTCGGTCCGAGGGTGCGGCGCGAGGACATCCACGCCGACAAGGCCGTCGAGACCACCTTCGACGGAGCGCTCGTGGCGGCGATGCAGACCGCGCTGGTGGCGGAGGACCCGGCCGCGAAGGCGATCCCGTACATGCTCTCCGGCGGGACGGACGCCAAGTCGTTCGACGACCTCGGCATCCGGGGCTTCGGTTTCGCCCCGCTCAAGCTCCCGCCGGAGCTGGACTTCGCCGGTATGTTCCACGGGGTGGACGAGCGGGTGCCGGTGGAGGGACTGCGGTTCGGCGTGCGGGTGCTCGACCGCTTCATCGACGCGTCCTGACCCGCCCGCCGCAGGACGACCTGCCCGCCCGGAATTCGGCCGCCCGTACGGGAGCCGACCGGGAAGAGTGAATGTGCTCATAGGCTCGTAGCCTCATTACTTCCTCCTCGTTACACGTGATGCGATCGGCAAGTTGGGATCGCGTTTGCCAACTAGGAGGAATAATGCTCAAGAAGGTCGTCGCCGCCGCGGCAGCCACCGGTGGTCTGGTTCTCGCGGGCGCGGGCATGGCCGTCGCCGACTCCGGGGCCCAGGGTGCCGCCGTGAACTCGCCCGGCGTCCTTTCCGGCAACGTCGTTCAGGTCCCCGTGCACGTCCCGGTGAACCTCTGCGGCAACACGATCTCCGTGATCGGTCTGCTCAACCCCGCCTTCGGCAACGTCTGCGTCAACAACTGACGTTGTGCCTCACCCCATGAGGGTCTGAGTTCGCCGGCCCCGGAGTGCACGCCATGCGCTCCGGGGTCGACGGCCTTTCGAGGGACCTTCCGGGCGGGGAAGTGGCGGCAGCGTCGGAATTATCGGCATTCTCGGTACCACGGCACTAGGGCAAGGCAGGGATTCAGGAAATGCGACAGGTAACCCGCAAGGGCCTGATGACTATGGCGGCGGCCACCGGTGTGATCGCCGCCGCGGGCGGTACCGCCCACGCGGACTCGGGGGCGCACGGCTCGAGTTCGGGTTCGCCCGGCGTACTGTCGGGCAACACCGTGCAGGCGCCGGTGCACGTCCCGGTGAACGTCTGCGGCAACACGATCGACGCCGTCGGCGTCCTCAACCCGGCGATGGGCAACTCGTGCGCCAACCGGGGCGGCGGCGCCTCCGGTGGGCACGGCGGCGCGCACGCCGGTGGACACGCCTCCGACTCGCCGGGCGTCGGCTCCGGCAACACCGTGCAGGCGCCGATCCACGTGCCGGTGAACGTGTGCGGCAACACCCTCGACATCATCAGCCTGCTCAACCCCACCACCGGCAACGACTGCGCCAACGAGAGCGGCGGGGGTGACGAGGATCACTCCACGCCGCCCGGCAAGCCGGGTGAGCCGCCCGCCGAGAAGCCGGGAGGCTCCTCGCACGTCAACCAGCCGGAGACCCAGACCGTCGCCGAGTCCGGGACCGACGTGAAGCTCGCCGAGACCGGCAGCGGGCTGCCGCTGGGCCTCGCTCTGCCGGTGGGCGCGGGCGCGCTGCTCGCGGGCACGGTGCTCTACCGCAAGGCGCGCGTCGCGGCGTGACGCGGACAGACCGGTACGCAGCGGGCCCCGCGTCGGCGGGGCCCGTTCCGTCTCCGTCACCCGCGGCCGGTCGGGGCCGATCACCGGCTCACCAGGTCGCGCGTACCTGGCGGATGATCCGCCGACGCAGCCGCACCTTGCGGCTGCCGTCGAGCAGCAGGGTCAGACGGTCCAACTCCCAGTGTCCGTACTCGGCATGGTCCGTGAGCAGTCGTGTCGCCTCCTTGCGGGTGACCCCGCGCGGTAGGTACACATCGACAAATTCGTATTCCGGCATCGAATCTATTGTGCGGGCTGGGGCCCGGTACGGATAGCGTCTGCACTATGTCTGATGCTGCGCAGCCCACCGCTGCCGAGGTACGCGCCGCCGCCGAGGCGGTCAAGACCGCGCTCGACCGCCACCTTGCCGCGGTCGAACGCCGGTCGGGGGAGGACGACCCGGCCGTCTACGAGGCGTTCAACGAGCTGGCCGCGGCCGCGGAGGCGTACGACGAACTGCTCTACGACCGGTACGACGAGGTCACCCCCTTCGAGATTCCCGGCGCGGACGACACGCTGCCGCCGTACACGGGGCCCGAGGAGCCCAACGCGCTGAGCGTCCTGATCCGCCGTGACTACGCCGTGGCCGAACCGCAGCGCCTCATGGCCCAGGCCCGGCGGGTCGAGTCCGCGGACGACGAGGGGGCGGGCGCGGAGGCCTCCGGCACGGTGCACGGGGCGCTCCGCCTCATGTTCGGCGAGTTCGAGCCGGACGAGATCGCCTCCCGGCACAAGGAGTTCGGCTTGGAGGAAGGGGACTCCACGCTCTGGGTGACGGCCGCGGACGAGGCCGCCGACCCGGGAGAGTGGCTGGAGGCCCCGTTCGACCAGGTCGACGCGCAACGGGTGGTCTGCCGCTTCAACGTCAGCGCCGTCTTCGACGACGAGTTCGACGACGGCTTCGACGAGGACGAGGACGAGGACGACGGCGACCTCGGCGCAGTCGAGGGCGTACCGGTAGGCGCAGGGGTGCTGGGGGAGGACCCTCTCGACACGGATCTGGACGAGGACGACGGGTCGGAGCGGCTGGGGGCGGATCGCTGAGCGCCGAGTGCTGAGCGCCGAGCCGCGCGGGCCCGCGAGGGACGGTCGGCATGGCCTGACGGCCTGACCGCGGCGCCCCCCCGGGAGACAGAGGCCGTCCACGGGCCTCTCTCCACCCCTGGAGCCGGCGCGGGACGGGCCGGGTGACCGTCCCGCGCTCGGGCTCAGCCGGCCACCGGGACCTGCGGCGCGAGCAGCACCGGCAGCCGGGTCGTGCGCGGCTTGGCCGGGACCTCGGCCACGGCACGGGGCAGTGCCTGCTCCACTCCGTGCACCACGGACAGATGACGGGCGGCCCGGCCGAACGCCGTGTAGATCCACGGTCGGCTGAGGGCCTGCGCGGCGTCTCCCGGCAGGACCACGACCACCGCGGGCCACCGGCCGCCCACCGCCTGGTGCGCGGTCAGCGCCCACCCGTGCCGCACGGACCGCTCCACCCGTTTTCTGGGTACGACCACGGCCTCGCCCGCGCACGACAGGTGCAGCCCGTCGGCGTCGGCCTTCACCACCCGGCCCGGCAGCGTACGGCCCGGCGTCGGGGAGTAGGCGATACGGTCGCCGGGGTCGAAGCCGCCGAAGCGGCCGGGGCCCGGGTTCAGCCGTTCCTTCAGCGCCGTGTTCAGCGCCCGTGTGCCCACGGCGCCGCCGTGGCCCGGCGTGATCACCTGCGTCTCCTCGGCGGGCACGCCGATCGCGCGCGGCACCGAGTCCGCGACGAGCTGGACGGTGCGGTGCACGGCCTCGCCCGGGTCCCGCACCGGCACGATCACGACCTCCTTGCCGGGCGCCTCCACCTGGCCCAGCTCCCCGACGCCGATGCCGGAGACCAGTTCGCCGAGCGGGCCCGGGTCCGGACGCCGCGAGGCGATCTGGGGGCAGATCCGCGCCGCCAGCAGATCCGCGAAGATCCGTCCGGGGCCCACGGACCACAGCACCGCCGGGTCCCCGGCAAGCACCAGCCGGGCCCCGTCCGGCAGCGACTCCGTCAGCAGGGCGCCCGCCTCGACATCGAGCTGCGGCGCGTCGAGTACGACGAGCAGATCGAGGTCCAGCGCACCGTCGGCGTCCCGCCCCGGCCCCTCGGCCCCGGCCAGCAGCCCGGCCACGGTGACGACGGCGGGACCGGCCGGAACATCCGGGGTGGAAACGTCCGTTGCGGCGGTGCCCGAGGGATGCGCCGC
Organism: Streptomyces sp. SL06; assembly: GCF_058244745.1. NCBI lineage: Bacteria > Bacillati > Actinomycetota > Actinomycetes > Kitasatosporales > Streptomycetaceae > Streptomyces > Streptomyces sp. SL06. The sequence goes on from NZ_JBSYOT010000002.1 coordinate 5,824,208, forward strand.
AGGCGGTGGGTCGCCCAGCAGGGCGGTGAAGCGGTCGCGGCCGAGCGGACCGTGCGCCGCGCCCCAGGCACGCAGGCCCAGGGCGTGCGCGGCGCGCAGCAGGGCCGCCGGCTCGGCCAGGGACGCCTCCCCGCCGGTGTGCAGGACCAGCCCGTGGTCCGCGGCGGCGCGGATCAGCTCGGCGGCGGAACCCCGCGCGGAGGCGGCGGCGCTCTCCCAGTCGGCGGCGGAACCGTCCTGCTTCGGCGCCGAGTTCGCCAGCCGGGCCAGGCCGTCGGCGAGGCTCTCCTCGGCGAGTGCGTACCGCTCCAGGCCGATCAGGACCCGGACGGGGCGCTCCTCGCCCTCGTCGGACGCCTCCGCGCCGCCCGCCGCCTTCTCCGGGCGGGCGCCGGTCTCCTCCTCCAGGGCGTCCTGGAAGGCCAGTGCCTCGCCCTCGGCTAGCGTGTTCTGTACGGCGCTGTCGGGGTCGGGCACGCCCCGCTGGGCCAGGGTGGCCGTGAGCCGCGGCAGCTCCAGGGCCGTGTGCCCGGCCAGGGCCGCCTGCTCCAGCAGCCACACGGTGACGGCCCGGCCGCGCCGCTCGTCGTCCGGACCGCACTCCGCGCCGAGCAGTGCGCGGGCGAACCCGTCGGCCTGCTCCGGCCGCACTCCGCCGACCCGGAGCAACTGCCAGGGGTCCGCGCGCAGCGCCTGTGCCGCACCCTCGCCGAGCAACTCGGTGGCCTGCGGCGCGAGCGCCTCGGGGGCGCCGCCCTCGGCCAGCACGTGCCGCACGTCCTGGACGGCCTCCGGTGCGGGGGCCGCGGGCCCGGCGGCCGACTCGACCGGCGCCGGCCGGGGCGGTCGTACCGGCTCCGGTGCGGGGGAGCGCCGCGCGGGCTCGGGGGCGCCGAAGACCGCGGCCGCCGGCTTCTCGCCGCTCTCCACGGCCCGTACGGCGGCCAGCAGATCGGCCGCCGTGCCGCTGAGCTTGGCCCCGGCGGCGATCGGCGCCTGCTTCTCGGCCTTCCGCCGCTCGATCCGCTCCCGCACGAGCCGCTGCGCGGCCAACTCGGCCTCGGCCTCGGAGACCTGCCCTGCCGCGTTGCCGTCGGGCTGCACGGTGTCGGCCTCGGACGCCTGGCCCGTCGCGTCCCCGTCGGGCTGTGCGGCGGTCGGCCCGGTGTCGGCTTCGGAGATCTGCTTCGTGGTTCCGTCGCCATCGGTACCGCGACCGCCCGGTTGCGCGGCGACGGCTTCGGTATCCGTCTCGGACGCCTGCCCCGCCCTGTCGCCGCCGCCCGGCCGCGCGGTGGGCGTCTCGTCCGGGGTGTCGTCGGACTGCGGGGTACTCGCCGAGGCGGCTCCGGTCTCCCCGGCCGCTTCGGTGGCAAGGGCCCGCGTGTCGGACGGGGCCTCGGTGGCGGGGGACGGGGCGGCCGGTCCGGCGTCCGTGGTGTCCTCGGAGGCGGGCTCGGGCTCCGTGCTCACAGCGTGCTCCAGTCGTGATCGGGATAGCGGTGCACGGGCGCCGACACGTCGTCGAGCGCCCGGCAGATCTCGTCAGGAAGACTAAGGGCCTCCACTGACAACGCCGCCGTGAGCTGCTGCGCGTTGCGCGGGCCGATGATCGGCGCGACCACGCCGGGCCGGTCGCGCACCCAGGCCAGGGCCACCTGGAGCGGCGTCACCGCGAGCCCGTCCGCCGCCGTCGCCACCGCGTCCACGATGTGCCCGGCCGTGTCGTCGAGGTAGGGCGCGACGAAGGGGGCCAGATGCTCGGAGGCGCCCCGCGAGTCCGACGGCGTCGAGTCCTTGCGGTACTTGCCCGTGAGCACCCCGCGGCCCAGCGGCGAGGAGGGCAGCAGCCCGATGCCCAGGTCCAGGGCGGCCGGCAGCACCTCGCGCTCGACGCCCCTCTGGAGCAGCGAGTACTCCATCTGTGTGCTCGCCACCCGGTTCCGCACGCCGGGCGCCGCCAGCTGCCAGGTCGCCGCCTTGGCCAACTGCCAGCCGCAGAAGTTGGACACTCCCGCGTAACGGGCCCGGCCGCTGCTCACCGCCACGTCGAGGGCGTGCAGCGTCTCCTCCATCGGCGTGTGCGGGTCGAAGGCGTGCAGGTGCCACACGTCGACGTGGTCCGTGCCGAGACGGGCGAGCGAGGCGTCCAGCGCGGAGAGCAGATGGCCGCGCGAACCGTCGAAGCGGCGGTCGGGATCCGGCACGCTGCCGGCCTTCGTCGAGATCACCAGGTCACGGCGCGGCACCAGGCCCTCGATGAGGCGCCCGAGCAGGTACTCGGACTCCCCGTCGCCATACACGTCCGCGGTGTCGACGAGGGTCCCGCCCGCTTCCCAGAAGGTCTTCAAGAGGTCCGCGGCGTCGTGCTCGTCCGTGTCCCGGCCCCAGGTCAGGGTGCCGAGACCGATGCGGGACACGCGCAGGCCGGTATGGCCGAGATGCCTCTGCTCCATGAACGCCGACATTACTGGCCACGGCTTGCCCTGTGGGCGCCTGTGGACAACCGGATCCGGCACGCTAAGGTCGGGGCACCAGCCACGTTACTGATGAGTAAGGGGAATCGGCCATGCAGCTCGGGATCAACCTCGGCTACTGGGGCGCCGGAATGGACGCGGACAACCTGGCCGTCGCCCAGGAGGCCGACCGGCTGGGATACGCCGTGTGCTGGGCCGCCGAGGCCTACGGCTCCGACGCGGCCACCGTGCTCACCTGGGTCGCGGCCCATACCGAACGCATCGACGTGGGCTCGGCCATCTTCCAGATCCCGGCCCGCCAGCCGGCGATGACCGCGATGACGGCCGCCACCCTGGACTCACTCTCCAAGGGCCGCTTCCGCCTCGGCCTCGGCGTGTCGGGACCGCAGGTCTCCGAGGGCTGGTACGGCGTCAAGTTCGACAAGCCGCTCGCCCGCACCCGCGAGTACGTCGAGATCGTACGGAAGGCCATGACGCGGGAGCGGCTGTCCTACGAGGGAGCGCACTGGACGCTCCCGCTGCCGGACGGTCCCGGCAAGCCGATCAAGCTGACCGTGCACCCGCAGCGCGAGCACATCCCGCTGTACATCGCCGCGATCGGCCCGAAGAACCTGGAGCAGACCGGCGAGATCGCCGACGGCGCCCTGCTCATCTTCCCGTCCGCCGACCATCTGGAGGAGACCGCGATCCGGTACCTGCGCGCCGGTCGGGAGAAGGCGGGCAAGACCCTCGAAGGCTTCGACATCGTCCCGACCCTGCCGCTCGCCCTGGGCGACGACAAGGACGTGGCCCAGCTCGCCGACACCTTCCGCCCCTACACGGCGCTCTACGTCGGCGGCATGGGAAGCCGCAAGCAGAACTTCTACAACCAGCTCGCCCGGCGCATGGGGTACGAGAAGGAGGCCGCCGAGATCCAGGACAAGTACCTGTCCGGCGACAAGGAGGGCGCCGCCGCCGCCGTACCGCACGACCTGATCGACCGGACGACGCTGCTCGGTTCCGTCGACCGCATCGCGGACCGGATGAAGGCCTACGCCGCGGCCGGTGTCACCACCCTGACCCTCGCCCCCGCGGGCTTCACCCTGGACGAGCGGCTCGCCGCGCTCCGCGCCGGCAGCGAGGCCCTGGAGCGCGCCGGACTGGCCTGACGGCCGACGGGCGCTTTCGGACAGGAGCCTGAGAAGTTCCGCGGCCGTGGTGGGGGCTCGGGGGTCTTCCCCGCCACGGCCGTCACGGGGAACAACGCGCCCACGCCCGTGTGGTTACGCCTCCTCGTGTTCCCGGCCGTCCTTCTTTTGGCGGAGTTGTCCGCCGCACCTGTTGCCGCGCCCCGGCTTCCGCACTTGACTCGTCCTTTGCGGAGTGTGCGGAACCTGCGGAGCCCGCAGCGGCAGAGAGGTGCCACCGATGCTTTCGGCGAAGAGCCTGTTCCAGGAGATCCTCGACAACGACGAGTCGTTCCGTCTTTTCTGCTCCGTCGCCGCCAGTGGCGAGTCGCAGGGCGGCTGGGAGAACGCGCGCATCGCGGCGCTGGTGCCGGAGAGCGAGCGCGCCCTCGCCCCCAAGATCACCCGGCATGGCGCGGACGAGGACAAGCACGGCCGGATCTTCGACGCGCTGTTGAAGAAGCGCGGCCTCGAACCCGTCGAGGTACCGCCCGAGACCGACTACACCATGCTCCTGGAGAGGCACGGCATCGGCCTCGCCCACGAGAAGCTCAAGGCCGAGCAGCCCCTCACGGTGCGGGACGTGATCACCTACCTCGCGCACAGCAGGGTCACCGAGCAGCGCGCGGCCGAGCAGATGGCGCTGCTCCTCAAGCACTTCGAGGACCACCCGGACCTCGGCCGGGCCGTGCGGATGATCTCGGCCGACGAGGACAACCACCTCGCCTACTCCCACGAGGAACTGCTGCGCTACGCCGCCGCAGGACACGGCCGGTACATCCAGCGCACGCTGCGCGAGTGCGCGCTCGCCGAGATCCGCGTCCACCGGGACGTCAGCCTCGCGGTGATGGCCCGCATGGGGCGTCTCCTCGGCTGGTCGCGCGCCAGGTCGGCGATCCTCGCGGCGGGCATCCACGCGACGTACGCCTACGAGCGGCTGGCCGGCTGGCGCCGCATGGTGACGCTGCGGACCCCCGGCCACCGCGACGCACTCGGCGGCCCCGCCCCCGCGGCCCCCGAGGTCGCCTGACAAACCCCGAACCGGAACCGGAACCGACCCTCGCCTCCGGCCCGCTGCCCGCCCGGCCCCCGGGCCCCCTGGCCCCTACAGCCACCCCCGGCGCTTGAACTGCAGGTACAGGAGTACCTCCAGGGCCGCCATCAGCAGGATCACCGCCGGGTAGCTCCAGACCCAGTGCAGTTCCGGCATGTGTTCGAAGTTCATGCCGTAGATCCCCGCGAGCATCGTGGGGACCGCCGCCATGGCCGCCCACGCGGAGATCTTCCGCATGTCGTCGTTCTGGCGGACGCTCGTCTGGGCCAGATGCGCCGACAGGATGTCCGAGACCAGCCGGTCCAGGCTCTCCACCGACTCGTTCACGCGCGTGAGGTGGTCGCCCACGTCCCGGAAGAACGGCCGCGCCCGGTCGTCCACGAACGGCACTCCGCCGCCGAACACCCCCGTCCCGGACAGCCGGGCCAGCGGCGGTGCCAACGGCCCGGTCGCCCGGCGGAACTCCAGGATCTGCCGCTTGAAGGTGTAGATCCGGGAGGCGGTGTGCCGCGAACCGCCGCCGCCCGGCGAGAAGACCTCGGCCTCCAGCTCCTCCAGGTCGTTCTGCAGCTCGACCGCCACCTCCAGGTAGTGGTCGACGGTGGCGTCCGCTATCGCGTACAGCACCGCGGTGGGACCCTTGCCGAGCAGTTCGGGCTCGTGCTCCAGGCGCCGCCGCACGGCCTTCAGCGGGGCACCCTCGCCGTGCCGGACGACGACCACGAACGCGTCGCCCAGGAAGATCATGAGTTCGCCGGAGGAGACCGCGTCGCTCTCCGGCTCGTACACCACCGGTTTGAGGACGGCGAAGAGCGAGTCCTCGTACACCTCCAGCTTCGGCCGCTGGTGCGCCTTCAGGGCGTCCTCGACCGCCAGCGGGTGCAGCCCGAACTCGTGGCTGACCAGGTCGAACTCCATCTCCGTCGGCTCGTGCAGCCCGATCCAGACGAAGCCGCCCGCGGCCCGCGCCTCGCCGAGCGCGTCGGAGAAGTCGTCGGGCCCGTCCGCGCGGTGCCCGTCCCGGTAGATGGCGCAGTCGACGATCACCGAACGCATTCTCCCCTCGTCCCGGCGCCCTCGCACCGCGCCGTACGCCTACCCTGGCCGCATGCCCACGCTGATCCTGGTCAGGCACGGACGTTCCACCGCCAACACCGAGGGGGTGCTCGCCGGCTGGACGCCCGGCGTCGCCCTCGACGAACGCGGCGCCGCACAGGCCGCCGCGCTCCCCGGGCGGCTCGCCGGCCTGCCACTCTCCGAGATCGTCGCCAGCCCGTTGCAGCGCTGCCAGGAGACGGTCCGGCCGCTGCTCGACGCCCGGCCCGAGCTGCGGGCGCACACCGACGAACGGATCGGCGAGTGCCACTACGGCGACTGGTCGGGACGCAAGCTCGCCGAACTCAAGGACGAGCCGCTGATGGAGGTGGTGCAGGCGCACCCCTCCGCCGCGGCCTTCCCCGGCGGCGAGTCGATGCGCGCCATGCAGACCCGCGCCGCCGAGGCGGTGCGCGAGTGGAACGCGCGCGTGGAGCGCGACCACGGCGCCGACGCCGTCTACCTCATGTGCTCCCACGGTGACATCATCAAGTCCCTCGTCGCGGAGGCGCTCGGCCTTCACCTCGACCTCTTCCAGCGGATCTCCGTCGAACCCTGTTCCGTCACCGCGATCCGCTACACCCGGTTGCGCCCGTTCCTCGTCCGCCTCGGCGACACCGGTGACTTCGCCTCCCTGGCCCCGCGGAAGGATTCGCCGGGCGAGGAGGCCGCGGTCGGGGGTGGTGCGGGCGCACCGTGATCGTCCGCCGCAGTAGGGTGAACCGGTCGCAGCAGCCCCCCGATCTTCCGCCCACCCCGACTTCCATGGAGACAGGACGTGTCCCGTCAGGTGTTCCTCTACGACCAACCGGAACGTTTCGTGGCCGGTACGGTCGGACTGCCCGGACGCCGTACGTTCTTCCTCCAGGCCATCGCCGGCTCCCGGGTGACCAGCGTGGCCCTGGAGAAGACTCAGGTCGCCGCGCTCGCGGAGCGCATGGACGAACTCCTGGACGAGGTCGTACGGCGCAGCGGCGGCAGCACCGCCGTCCCCGCCGTGGCACCCACCGAGCCCGCCGACACGGCGCCGCTCGACACCCCCGTCGAGGAGGAGTTCAGGGTCGGCACCATGGCGCTGGCCTGGGACGGTGAGGACCAGCGCATGATCGTCGAGGCGCAGGCCCTCGTGGAGCTGGACGCCGAGTCCGAGGAGGACCTGGCCGAGGCCGAGGAACGGCTGCTCCAGGACGAGGAGAACGGCCCGCCGATGCTCCGGGTCCGCCTCACCGGCGCGCAGGCCAGGGCCTTCGCCAAGCGCGCCCTCGACGTCGTCAATGCCGGGCGGCCGCCGTGCCCGCTGTGCAGCCTCCCGCTCGACCCGGAAGGACACGTATGTCCGCGCCAGAACGGATACCGCCGCGGAGCGTGACCACTGACGCGGCGTCCGCCGAGCTGCTCGCGCTGGGCGAACTGACCGTGCGCGGACGCATCCGTGACGCGTCCAATGCGGCGCTGTACTGCACGGTGACGCACGAGGGACGCGAGGCGGCCTGCGTCTACAAGCCGGTCGCCGGGGAGCGGCCCCTGTGGGACTTTCCCGACGGCACCCTCGCCCAGCGCGAGGTCGCCGCCTACGAGGTCTCCGAGGCCACCGGCTGGGGCCTGGTACCGCCCACCGTGCTGCGCGAGGGGCCGTACGGCGAGGGCATGGTCCAGCTGTGGATCGAGGCGGTGCCGGAGACGGAACTGCTCGCCCTGGTGGACGAGGAGGAACCCGGCCCCGGCTGGAAGGCGGTCGCCTTCGCCGAGGTCGGCGAGGGGCGCACCGCGCTGCTCGTGCACGCCGACGACGAGCGGCTGCGGCGGCTCGCCGTACTGGACGCGGTGATCAACAACGCCGACCGCAAGGGCGGCCACCTGCTGCCCGCGCGGGGGGAGCGGCTGTACGGCATCGACCACGGGGTCACCTTCCACGCCGAGAACAAGCTGCGCACCCTGCTGTGGGGCTGGGCGGGCGAGGCGCTCACCGGGGAGGCCCTGGGGGTGCTCGCCGTCCTCAAGGAGGCGCTGAAGGACGGCGGAACCCTGGCGGGCCGGCTCGGCACCCTCGTCACCCCCGCCGAACTCGACGCCACGCGCGCGCGGGTCGACGCCCTGCTGGCCTCCGCGAAGCACCCCGAGCCGAGCGGCGAGTGGCCCGCGATCCCCTGGCCGCCGGTCTAGCCGGCCGGCGTCCGGGCAAGGCACGACGGGCCGGTGTCGCGCAAGAGCGCCTCACCGGCCATCCGGTCCGGTCCGGTTCGTGTACGGATCATCCGTCCGGTTAGGCTCATGACATGCATGCCTGGCCCGCTTCCGAGGTCCCCGCCCTGCCTGGTCAGGGTCGCGACCTGAGGATCCACGACACCGCGACCGGAGGCCTGGTCACCCTCGACCCCGGTCCCGTCGCCCGCATCTACGTCTGCGGCATCACGCCGTACGACGCCACCCACATGGGGCACGCGGCGACCTACAACGCGTTCGACCTCGTGCAGCGTGTGTGGCTCGACACCAAGCGGCAGGTTCACTACGTCCAGAACGTCACCGATGTCGACGACCCGCTGCTGGAGCGGGCCGTGCGCGACGGCGTCGACTGGACCGCCCTCGCCGAGAAGGAGACCGCGCTCTTCCGCGAGGACATGACGGCGCTGCGGATGCTGCCCCCGCGGCACTACATAGGCGCCGTCGAGGCCATACCCGGCATCGTCCCGCTCGTCGAGCGGCTGCGTGACGCCGGTGCCGCCTACGACCTCGAGGGCGACGTGTACTTCTCCGTCGAGTCCGACCCCCACTTCGGCAGCGTCTCCCACCTCGACGCGGCGGCCATGCGGCAGCTCTCCGCCGAGCGGGGCGGTGACCCGGACCGGCCGGGCAAGAAGAACCCGCTCGATCCGATGCTGTGGATGGCCGCCCGCGAGGGCGAGCCCAGCTGGGACGGCGGCACGCTCGGCCGCGGGCGCCCCGGCTGGCACATCGAGTGCGTGGCCATCGCCCTCGACCACCTCGGCATGGGCTTCAACGTCCAGGGCGGCGGCTCGGACCTCGCCTTCCCGCACCACGAGATGGGCGCCTCGCACGCCCAGGTGCTCACCGGCGAGTTCCCCATGGCCAAGGCGTACGTGCACGCCGGCATGGTCGGTCTCGACGGCGAGAAGATGTCCAAGTCCAAGGGCAACCTGGTCTTCGTGTCGCAACTGCGCCGCGAGGGCGTCGACCCCGCCGCCATCCGGCTGGCGCTGCTGGCCCACCACTACCGCTCCGACTGGGAGTGGACCGACCAGGTGCTCCAAGACGCCCTCGCCCGGCTCGGCCGCTGGCGGGCGGCCGTGTCCCGCCCCGACGGCCCGCCCGCCGAGACGCTCGTCGAGGAGATCCGCGGAGCCCTCGCGAACGACCTGGACTCGCCGGCCGCCCTCGACGCGATCGACCGCTGGGCGACGACCCAGCGCAGCGCCGGCGGCCAGGACACCGGCGCCCCCGGCGTCGTCTCCCGCACGGCGGACGCCCTCCTGGGCGTGGCGCTCTAGCGACGAGGAGGGGGCCCGCCCGGACCGCGTCCGCGGGCCCCCTCCGGACATGCCTGTGGGGCGCTTCCGGCCCGGAAGCGCCCCACAGGCATGTCGGCTCAGTCCTCCGACGAATCCTCGTCGTCCCCGCCCGCCTTCGGGGGCCTCGGCGGCCGGGTCCGGCCGCTGGGGTTGTCCCGCAGGAACGGCGCCCCGGGTGTGCTGTCGCCGCCTTCCGCCGTGGCGTGGCCGCCCGGCGCGGAGCCGTCCCGGCGGCGCAGATACCGCTCGAACTCGCGGGCGATCGCCTCGCCCGACGCCTCCGGCAGCTCCGCCGTGTCCCGGGCCTCCTCCAGCGACTGCACATACTCGGCGACCTCGCTGTCCTCGGCGGCCAGCTGGTCCACCCCGACCTGCCAGGCCCGCGCGTCCTCGGGCAGCTCGCCCAGCGGGACACGCACGCCGATCAGGTCCTCGAGGCGGTTCAGGAGGGCCAGCGTCGCCTTCGGGTTCGGCGGCTGCGACACGTAGTGCGGCACCGCGGCCCACAGCGACACGGCCGGGACACCCGCGTGCGTGCATGCCTCCTGGAGGATGCCGACGATGCCCGTGGGCCCCTCGTACTTGGTCTCCTCCAGGTCCATCCGCCGGGCCAGGTCGGTGTCCGACGTGGTGCCGCTGATCGGTACCGGACGGGTGTGCGGGGTGTCGCCCAGCAGGGCGCCCAGGACGACCACCATCTCGACGCCCAGCTCATGGGCGAAGCCGAGCAGCTCGTTGCAGAACGAGCGCCAGCGCATCGAGGGTTCGATGCCCCGGACGAGCACGAGGTCGCGCGGTTTGTCGCCGCCGATCCGGACCACCGACAGCCTGGTCGTCGGCCAGGTGATCTTGCGGATGCCGTCCTCCACGAACACCGTGGGACGGTTGACCTGGAAGTCGTAGTAGTCCTCGGCGTCCAGCGCCGCGAACACCTCGCCCTTCCACTCCCTGTCGAGATGCGCGACCGCGGTGGAGGCGGCGTCGCCGGCATCGTTCCAGCCCTCGAACGCGGCCACCATGACCGGGTCGACCAGCTCGGGAACCCCCTCGAGCTCGATCACCCAGCGCCTCCTTCCGACGTGCTCTCGCGTACCCCCCAACCTTACGGCGTGCCGAGGGACCGCCCGCAGCCCCCTTGCGTGGGGGATGAACGGATCACTGCCCCGTTCCATGTGGCCGGACACCCGCCGCGCGGTCCCGGATCGCCGGCCGGACCGGCCGGTCACAGGGTGGAGCGCAGCCACTGCTCCACGGACGCGATGTGCACCGTTGCCCAGGAACGCGCCGCCTCCGCGTCCCGGTCGCGCAGCGCGCCGAGGATCGCGCGGTGCTCGTGCAGGGTCCGGCTGACCGCGTCCTCCTGGGTGAGCCCGCGCCAGACCCGGGCCCGGGTGGTCGGGCCGGACAGCCCGTCCAGGAGCGAGCAGAGCACCGAGTTGCCGCAGCCGCGCACGATGCCCCGGTGGAACTCCAGATCGCCGGCGACCAGCTCCTCCACCGAGGGCTCGGTGCCGAGCGCCGCCAGCAGGGCGTCCAGCGCGTCCAGCTCCGCGTCGGTGAGCCGGGAGGCCGCCATCGCGGTGGCGGCCGGCTCCAGGATGCGGCGCACCGCCAGGAACTCCAGCACCGTGTCGTCCCGGTGGAAGTCGACGACGAAGCTGAGGGCCTCCAGAAGCAGTTGCGGGTCGAGGCTGGTGACGTACGTGCCGTCGCCCTGCCGCACGTCCAGGATCCTGATCAGCGACAGGGCGCGGACCGCCTCGCGCAGGGAGTTGCGGGAGAGCCCGAGAGAGGCGGCGAGTTCGCTCTCCTTGGGCAGCCGGTCGCCGGGGCGCAGCGCGCCGGAGACGATCATGCCCTTGATCTTCTCGATCGCCTCGTCGGTGACCGCCACGGCCGACCTCCCTGTGTCTCCGGGATGCCGCTGAGACATCCGATGTCTCACGACATTATGGGGGTCGCCACGACCGGGACACGCAGGCGCGGGCCCGGACGCACGGGCCGGGCGGCGGCTCCGCCCGCGCGGAGCCGCCGCCCTGTCACCGACGGGTGGGCCGGTGGCTACTTCTTGTCGAGCATGTCCCGCACCCTGGCGCGGATGTCGTCCGTGGCCAGACCGCGGATCGTCAGCGTGGTCCGCCGCCGCAGCACGTCGTCCGGCGTCTCGGCCCACTCGTTGTCCCGGGCCCACACGACCTGCGCCCAGATCTCCGGGGCGTCCGGGTGGATCCGCTCGGACAGCTCCGGGTTCTCGTTCGCGAGCCGGACGATGTCGAAGGCCAGCGAGCCGTAGTGGGTGGCCAGATGCCTGGCGGTGTCCGCCGCCATGCGCGGGCCGGCCGCCGGGGCGTCCACCAGCAGCCGGTGGGCGACCGCACGCGGATTGGCGACACCGGGCAGCGGCAGCTTCTTCGGCAGCGACCCGATCGGCTCGATGTCGTCGCCCAGCGGGTGGCCCGGCAGTGTCTCCAGCTTCTTCATGACCGTACGGCCGATGTGCCGGAAGGTGGTCCACTTGCCGCCCGCGACGGACAGCATGCCGCCCCGGCCCTCGGAGACGACCGTCTCGCGCTTGGCCTTCGCGGTGTCGCCGGGGCCGCCCGGCAGCACGCGCAGACCCGCGAAGGAGTACGTGATCAGATCCCGGTCGAGCTGCTGGTCGCGGATGGAGAACGCGGCCTCGTCGAGAATCTGGGCCACGTCCCTGTCGTTGACCGCGACATCCGCCGGGTCGCCCTCGAACTCCTCGTCGGTGGTGCCGAGCAGCAGCATGTCCTCCCAGGGGAGGGCGAAGGTGATGCGGTACTTGTCGATGGGGGTCGCCAGCGCGGCCTTCCAGGGCGCGGTGCGCTTGAGGACCAGGTGGGCGCCCTTCGACAGACGGATGGACGGGGCCGCGCCCGCATCCTCCATCCGGCGCAGGTGGTCGACCCAGGGGCCGGTGGCGTTGAGCACCAGCCGGGCGTCGATCCCGAACTCGTCGCCGGACAGCCGGTCCTTCAGCTCGGCGCCGGTCACCCGGCCCTTGGTGAAGCGCAGGCCTGTCACCTCGGCGTGGTTGAGGACGACCGCGCCGGACTCGACGGCCGCGCGGACCGTCATCAGCGCCATGCGGGCGTCGTTCATCTGGTCGTCGCCGTACACGGCCACGGCCTTGAGGTTCTCGGTGCGCAGCTCCGGCACGTCCTGCGCGGCCTTGGCCGGGGAGAGCAGGTGCCCGACGCCGTCGCCGAAGGCGGACAGCGCCGAGTACGCGAAGACACCGGCACCGAGCTTCGCCGCGCCGTGCGGCCCGCCCTTGTACACGGGGAGGTAGAAGGTGAGCGGGTTCGCCAGGTGGGGGGCCACCTGGCGGGAGACCGCACGGCGCTCGAAGTGGTTCTCCGCCACCAGCCTCACCGCGCCGGTCTGCAGGTAGCGCAGTCCGCCGTGGAGCAGCTTGGAGGAGGCGGAGGAAGTGGCACCGGCGAAGTCGCCGGCGTCGACCACGGCCACCCTGAGACCGGACTGCGCGGCGTGCCAGGCGGTGGAGATGCCCAGGATGCCGCCGCCGATCACGAGAAGGTCGTACGACGCCTTGGAGAGCTGCTCCCGGGTCTCGGCCCGGCTCGGGTTGGAGCCGGAGGCCGGGTGCGTACCCAGGGCAGGCACGGACTGCAGGGTGGACTGAGTGGCCATGGCGGTTCTTACTCCTCGTCAGCTTTCGTCCTCGAGCCAGCCCATGGTCCGCTCGACGGCCTTGAGCCAGCTCTTGTACTCACGGTCGCGGGTGTCCGCGTCCATGCGGGGGGTCCACTCGGCGGCCCGGCGCCAGTTGGCGCGCAGGTCGTCGGTGTTGTTCCAGAAGTCGACGGCGAGGCCGGCGGCGTAGGCGGCGCCGAGGCAGGTGGTCTCGGCGACCATGGGGCGTACCACGGGGGCGTCCAGGAAGTCGGCGAGGGTCTGCATCAGCAGGTTGTTCGAGGTCATGCCGCCGTCGACCTTGAGGGCGGTCAGCTCGACGCCGGAGTCCTTGGTCATGGCGTCCGCGATCTCGCGGGTCTGCCAGGCGGTGGCCTCCAGCACGGCGCGCGCGAGGTGCGCCTTGGTGACGTACCGGGTGAGGCCGGCGATCACACCGCGGGCGTCGGAACGCCAGTACGGGGCGAACAGGCCGGAGAAGGCCGGTACGAAGTAGGCGCCGCCGTTGTCCTCGACCGACAGGGCGAGGGTCTCGATCTCGGCGGCGGTGGAGACCAGGCCCATCTGGTCGCGCATCCACTGCACCAGCGAGCCGGTGACGGCGATCGAGCCCTCCAGGGCGTAGACCGTGTCCTGGTCGCCGATCTTGTAGCCGACCGTGGTCAGCAGGCCCGAGTAGGAGTTGATGATCTTGTCACCGGTGTTCATCACCATGAAGGTGCCGGTGCCGTACGTCGACTTGGTCTCGCCCTCGGAGAAACAGGTCTGGCCGAACAGGGCCGCCTGCTGGTCGCCGAGCGCGGAGGCGACCGGGATGCCGCCGAGCAGCTCGCCCAGCCTGCCGCCCCTGATCTCGCCGTAGACCTCGGCGGAGGAGCGGATCTCGGGGAGCATCCGGGTCGGCACGCCGATGGACTCGGCGATCTTCTCGTCCCACTGCATGGTGTGCAGGTTCATCAGCAGGGTGCGGGAGGCGTTGGTGACGTCGGTGACGTGCCTGCCGCCGTCGACGCCGCCGGTGAGGTTCCAGATGACCCAGGAGTCCATGGTGCCGAAGAGCAGGTCTCCCGTCTCGGCACGCTCGCGCAGGCCGTCGACGTTGTCGAGCAGCCAGCGGGCCTTGGGGCCGGCGAAGTAGGAGGCGAGGGGGAGGCCGGTCTCGCGGCGGAAGCGGTCCTGGCCGACGTTGCGGCCGAGTTCCCGGCACAGGGCGTCGGTGCGGGTGTCCTGCCAGACGATGGCGTTGTGGACGGGCTCGCCGGTGGTCCTGTCCCAGACGAGGGTGGTCTCGCGCTGGTTGGTGATGCCGATGGCCTTGATGTCGTCGCGGGTGATGCCGGCCTTCTCGACGGCTCCGGCGACGACCTCCTGGACGTTGGTCCAGATCTCGGTGGCGTCGTGCTCGACCCAGCCGGGCTTGGGGAAGATCTGCTCGTGCTCCTTCTGGTCGACGGAGACGATGCGTCCGTCGCGGTCGAAGACGATGCAGCGCGAGGAGGTCGTGCCCTGGTCGATCGCGGCGATGAAGGGGCCGGTGGTGTGGGCGTCGGTCACTGTGTGCTCCTGGGTTTGCGTGGTGGGGTGGCCGGTGCGTACGGCGCGTGTGCTGCGGCTCGACGACGGCCGAGCGGATGCCCGCTCAGACGAACGCGACGTTGTAGACACCTGCGGCGAGCGCGCCGCCGATCAGCGGACCGACGATCGGGACCCAGGCGTAGGACCAGTCGGAGCCGCCCTTGTTGGGCAGGGGCAGCAGGGCGTGCACGATGCGCGGACCGAGGTCGCGGGCGGGGTTGATCGCGTAGCCGGTCGGACCGCCGAGGGACAGGCCGATCGCCACGACCACGAACGCGGTGATCAGGTAGCCCAGGACGCCGAGGCCGTCGCCCTCGCCGTTCAGGCCCTGGGTGAGGATGGCGAGCAGCAGGACGAAGGTGCCGATGACCTCGGTCGCGAGGTTCTGCACCGCGTTGCGGACCTCGGGTCCGGTGGAGAAGATGCCCAGCACCGGCCCGGCGCCCTTCTCCTGGGCCTCGACGGACTTGGCCGCGGTGTCCTGGGCGCCCGGACCGCCGACGATCTCCCGGTCGGTCAGGTGGGCCTGGAACTGGCCGTAGTAGGCGACCCAGACCAGGGCCGCGCCGATCATCGCGCCGAGCATCTGTCCGGCGAAGTACGTCGGGACGTTGCTCCATTCGCCGTCCTTGATGGCGAGGGCGAGCGTCACGGCCGGGTTGAGGTGGGCGCCGGACAGCGGGCCCGAGATGTACGCGCCCGTCAGCACGGCGAAGCCCCACCCGAAGGCGATGGCGAGCCAGCCGGCGTTGCGGGCCTTGGAGGCCTTGAGCGTCACGGCGGCGCAGACACCGCCGCCGAGCAGGATGAGTACGGCGGTACCTATGGTCTCGCCGATGAAGATGTCGGAGCTGGACACCCGCGACTCCTTTGTCCTTCGTCCAGGGGAAGCCGAACCCCCGGGTCCCTCCGGGTGTTCAGGCGCCCTCGGTGTGAGAGCGATGGCGGCCCTTGGCGTTGTCACACTCTAACGCGTATTACCGGTAGGTGTTCGACAATGCCGACCGATGGACGCGAGTCTCGCTTCGGCGTCGCGCATGCGTCAAGAGTCCTGTTATCGAAAGTACGATCGTTATTGATCGCCGCCGGTTATGGATCGGCGTTCGCCGGACCGGGCGCGTCGGGAGACGCCGGAGGCCGGAACGCCGTCCGGCGTTCCGGCCTCCCTGTCCGTGCGCGGTCAGAACCGCCCGGCGCCCAGGTCCCGCGACACCGCGCGGGCGCAGTCCCGTACCGCCGCGACCAGCTCGGGCCGCAGCTCACCCTCCCGGCACAGCCGTTCCACGGCCCCGGTGATGCCGACCGCGCCGACCGGCATGCGCCTGCGGTCGTGGATGGGGGCGGCGATGGAGGCGACGCCCTCCCAGGTCTCCTCGACGTCGGCCGCGTAACCACGCGCGCGCGTGATGTCCAGGATGTGCTCGAACCTGTCCGGCTCGCAGACGGTGCGGTCCGTGTACGCCTTGCGGTCGCTCTCCAGGACCTCGCTGTGCGCGACCGGGTCGTACGCCGACAGCACCTTGCCCAGCGCCGTGGAGTGCAGCGGCTGCATGGCGCCGATCTCCAGGACCTGCCGGCTGTCGTCGGGCCGGAAGACGTGGTGCACGACCAGGACGCCCCGCTGGTGCAGGACGCCGAGATGGACGCTCTCGCCGCTGGAGCGGGCCAGGTCGTCCGTCCACACCAGGGCGCGCGCCCGCAGCTCGTGCACGTCGAGGTACGTCGTGCCCAGGCGCAGCAGCTCGGCGCCCAGCTGATAGCGCCCGGAGGTCTCGTCCTGCTCCACGAAGCCCTCGTGCTGGAGGGTGCGCAGGATGCCGTGCGCGGTGCCCTTGGCCAGACCGAGCGACGAGGCGATGTCCGACAGGCCGAGCCGCCGTTCGCCGCCCGCGAGCAGGCGCAGCATCGCGGCCGCCCGTTCGAGCGACTGGATGTTCCGTGCCATCGACGTACTGCCTCCGTCCCCTTCGACTGCCGATCTCGGTGCCACTGACGCCGTTCGGCAATGCCGAACACTACCGGTCGATGCCGACCTCCCGCCAATGCTCGGCGGGCAACTGTCGCACTCCGGCCATGTCCCCGTGCGCCCGCCGTCCGACCGAAGCGGCCGAAGAACCGGGCGCACCCGCGCCCCGGACCTCCCGCGACCGGCGGTCCGCCCGGAGCGGCGGTTCATTCTTTCGGCGGGCGTGCGCCCCG
Source organism: Streptomyces sp. SL06 (assembly GCF_058244745.1). Classification (NCBI taxonomy): domain Bacteria; kingdom Bacillati; phylum Actinomycetota; class Actinomycetes; order Kitasatosporales; family Streptomycetaceae; genus Streptomyces; species Streptomyces sp. SL06. The sequence continues at coordinate 5,840,982 of NZ_JBSYOT010000002.1, forward strand.
CCATACTCGTCCGTCTCGTGGACGCCCCGACCCCCGGCCCCGGGTCCCGGCTACCCTGGCGGCGTGCGTTCTCCTCCCGGAACGTCCCTCGCGGACGGCACCGGGCAGCGCAAAGCCGACAGCCGTCGCATCCTAGGGAGCCCTTTCATGGCCTCGTCGCCGTCCACCCCGACCGCCGGCACCCGGACCCGCGTGTCCGCCCTGCGCGAGGCGCTCGCCTCCCGTGTGGTGGTCGCCGACGGTGCGATGGGCACCATGCTCCAGGCGCAGAACCCCTCGCTGGACGACTTCCAGCAGTTGGAGGGGTGCAATGAGGTCCTGAACCTGACCCGGCCCGACATCGTGCGTTCCGTGCACGAGGAGTACTTCGCCGCCGGTGTGGACTGCGTCGAGACCAACACCTTCGGGGCCAACCACTCCGCGCTCGGTGAGTACGACATCCCCGAGCGCGTCCACGAGCTGTCCGAGGCCGGTGCCCGTGTCGCCCGTGAGGTCGCCGACGAGTTCGCCGCCCGCGACGGCAGGCAGCGCTGGGTGCTCGGTTCCATCGGGCCCGGCACCAAGCTGCCCACCCTCGGTCACGCCCCGTACACCACCCTGCGCGACGCCTACCAGCGCAACGCGGAGGGCCTGGTCGCGGGCGGTGCCGACGCGCTGCTGGTGGAGACCACGCAGGACCTGCTGCAGACCAAGGCCTCCGTGCTCGGCGCCCGGCGCGCCCTGGACGCCCTGGGTCTGGACCTGCCGGTGATCGTGTCCGTCACGGTGGAGACGACCGGGACCATGCTGCTCGGCTCGGAGATCGGTGCCGCGCTCACCGCGCTGGAGCCGCTGGGCATCGACATGATCGGCCTGAACTGCGCGACCGGTCCCGCCGAGATGAGTGAGCACCTGCGCTATCTGGCCCGTCACTCCCGCGTCCCGCTGTCCTGCATGCCCAACGCGGGTCTGCCCGTCCTCGGCAAGGACGGCGCGCACTACCCGCTGAGCGCGCCCGAGCTGGCCGACGCGCAGGAGACCTTCGTCCGCGAGTACGGCCTGTCGCTGGTGGGCGGCTGCTGCGGCACCACTCCCGAGCATCTGCGCCAGGTCGTCGAGCGGGTCCGCGGCGCCGAGCCCGCCGAGCGCCGGCCGCGGCCCGAGCCGGGTGCGGCCTCGCTGTACCAGAGCGTGCCCTTCCGGCAGGACACGTCCTATCTGGCCATCGGTGAGCGGACCAATGCCAACGGTTCGAAGAAGTTCCGCGAGGCCATGCTGGAGGGCCGCTGGGACGACTGTGTGGAGATGGCCCGCGACCAGATCCGCGAGGGCGCGCACATGCTCGACCTGTGCGTGGACTATGTGGGCCGCGACGGTGTGGCCGACATGGAGGAGCTGGCCGGGCGTTTCGCCACCGCGTCCACGCTGCCGATCGTGCTGGACTCCACCGAGGTCGACGTGCTGCGCGCGGGTCTGGAGAAGCTCGGCGGCCGGGCGGTCATCAACTCGGTCAACTACGAGGACGGCGCGGGGCCCGGGTCCCGGTTCGCGAAGGTCACCGGGCTTGCGCGGGAGCACGGCGCCGCGCTGATCGCGCTGACCATCGACGAGGAGGGCCAGGCCCGCACCGCCGAGAAGAAGGTCGAGATCGCCGAGCGGCTGATCGGGGACCTCACCGGCAACTGGGGTGTCCACGAGTCGGACATCCTCGTCGACTGCCTGACCTTCACCATCTGCACCGGCCAGGAGGAGTCCCGCGGGGACGGCATCGCCACCATCGAGGGCATCCGTGAGCTGAAGCGGCGCCACCCGGACGTGCAGACCACCCTCGGCCTGTCGAACATCTCCTTCGGCCTGAACCCGGCCGCCCGTATCCTGCTCAACTCCGTCTTCCTGGACGAGTGCGTCAAGGCGGGCCTGGACTCGGCGATCGTGCACGCGAGCAAGATCCTGCCGATCGCGCGTTTCGACGAGGAGCAGGTCACCACCGCCCTCGACCTCATCTACGACCGCCGCCGCGAGGGCTACGACCCGCTGCAAAAGCTCATGGCCCTCTTCGAGGGCGCCACCGCGAAGTCTCTGCGGGCCTCCAAGTCCGAGGAACTGGCCGCGCTGCCGCTGGACGAGCGCCTCAAGCGGCGCATCATCGACGGCGAGAAGAACGGCCTTGAGGCGGACCTGGACGCCGCCCTGACCGAGCGTCCGGCTCTGGAGATCGTCAACGAGACCCTGCTGGACGGCATGAAGGTCGTCGGTGAACTGTTCGGATCCGGCCAGATGCAGCTGCCGTTCGTGCTCCAGTCCGCGGAGGTCATGAAGACCGCGGTCGCGCACCTGGAACCGCACATGGAGAAGACCGACGACGAGGGCAAGGGCACCATCGTGCTGGCCACCGTCCGCGGCGACGTCCACGACATCGGCAAGAACCTCGTCGACATCATCCTGTCCAACAACGGCTACACCGTCGTCAACCTCGGCATCAAGCAGCCGGTCTCCGCGATCCTGGAGGCGGCCGACGAACACCGGGCCAACGTCATCGGCATGTCCGGACTCCTGGTCAAGTCCACGGTGATCATGAAGGAGAACCTGGAGGAGCTGAACCAGCGCAAGCTGGCCGCCGACTACCCCGTCATCCTCGGCGGCGCCGCCCTCACCAGGGCCTACGTCGAACAGGACCTCCACGAGATCTACGACGGCGAGGTCCGCTACGCCCGCGACGCCTTCGAGGGCCTGCGCCTGATGGACGCCCTGATCGGCATCAAGCGGGGCGTGCCCGGCGCGAAGCTGCCCGAGCTGCGGCAGCGCCGGGTGCGGGCCGCCGCCGTGGAGGCCGAGGAGCGGCCCGAGGAAGGGCACGTCCGCTCCGACGTCGCCACCGACAACCCCGTCCCCGTACCGCCCTTCCGCGGCACCCGCGTCGTCAAGGGCATCCAGCTCAAGGAGTACGCGTCCTGGCTCGACGAGGGCGCCCTGTTCAAGGGCCAGTGGGGCCTGAAGCAGGCCCGCACCGGCGACGGACCCTCCTACGAGGAACTGGTCGAGTCCGAGGGCCGGCCACGGCTGCGCGGCCTGCTCGACCGGCTCCAGACCGAGAACCTGCTGGAGGCGGCCGTCGTCTACGGCTACTTCCCGTGCGTGTCCAAGGACGACGACCTGATCGTCCTCGACGACGACGGCAACGAACGCACCCGGTTCACCTTCCCGCGCCAGCGCCGCGGCCGTCGCCTGTGCCTGGCCGACTTCTTCCGCCCGGAGGAGTCCGGCGAGACCGACGTGGTCGGCTTCCAGATCGTCACCGTCGGCTCCCGCATCGGCGAGGAGACGGCCCGCATGTTCGAGGCCAACGCCTACCGCGACTACCTCGAACTGCACGGACTGTCCGTCCAGCTCGCCGAGGCCCTCGCCGAGTACTGGCACGCGCGCGTACGCTCCGAACTCGGCTTCGCCGGGGAGGACCCCGACGCCATGCAGGACATGTTCGCCCTCAAGTACCGGGGCGCCCGCTTCTCCCTCGGCTACGGCGCCTGCCCGGACCTGGAGGACCGCGCGAAGATCGCCGCCATGCTGGAGCCCGAGCGCATCGGCGTCCACCTGTCGGAGGAATTCCAGCTCCACCCCGAACAGTCCACCGACGCCATCGTCATCCACCACCCCGAGGCCAAGTACTTCAACGCCCGCTGAGGCCGCCCGCCGCCTCCCTGGCCACATCAGGCGTTCGCGACCCGCACGACGTAGACTGGTCGGTCCACTGCAGGCCGGCTCCCTCCGAGGGAGCCGGCCTTATCGTCCCTCAAGGAGGTACGTGGATGACCAGTACGGTCCCCGCGCTCGGAACCCGTACGGCCGAGGGCTCCGCCCTCCAGGCCGTGCTCCTCGACATGGACGGCACCCTGGTGGACACGGAGGGCTTCTGGTGGGACGTCGAGAAGGAGGTCTTCGCCTCCCTCGGCCACCCCCTCGACGACTCCTGGCGCCATGTGGTGGTCGGCGGCCCCATGGCCCGCAGCGCGGGCTTCCTCATCGAGGCCACCGGCGCCGACGTGTCGCTCGCCGAACTCAGCGTGCTGCTCAACGACCGCTTCGAGCAGCGCATCGGCCGCGGCCTGCCGCTCATGCCGGGAGCCGCCCGGCTGCTCGCGGAGCTGTCCAGGCACGAGATCCCCACGGCCCTGGTCTCCGCCTCGCACCGGCGCATCATCGACCGCGTTCTGGCCACACTCGGCCCCCAGCACTTCGCCCTCACGGTCGCGGGCGACGAGGTGCCGCGCACCAAGCCCCACCCGGACCCGTATCTGGCCGCCACGGCAGGGCTCGAACGTCGACCCGCTGCGGTGCGCCGTCGTCGAGGACACCGCGACCGGGGTCGCCGCCGCGGAGTCCGCCGGGTGCCATGTCGTGGCGGTGCCCTCGGTCGCCCCCATCACCCCGGCCGTCCGGCGCACGGTGGTCGGCTCGCTGGAAGAGGTCGACCTGACATTCCTGCGCGGCCTGATGACACGAATGCACTAGGCGTTCACCCAGCGTGCGGCGGTGTTAGGGCGGGAATTCCGGAAGCGGCGGCGGGGACAAACCCGGCGGGCGCGCGGGGGGCAATTCCCCCCGCGCCGGATGACTGAATTCCGGTACTGCCCGCACCCGCTCATGTGTGACGTTCCCCACGTTGCCAGGGGTCGACAGAGGGGGAAAGGTGTGCTGCCTCACGCCCCGCGAACGTTGTCCGGCAGTCTTTGTGTCCTGATTGGTGAGAGCCTGCACTAATCCTTCCACTGTCGGGTTTTCGGTGCGTCCACACCCGGTTTCACTCCGTGATGAGTCCTCAACTCCGGTGACTGCGGACCCCCGTGCGGGCGCGGACTAATCTCGTCGCGAGAACATCGGCCACTACCCCCGTGATCCGTCGCGACACCCCCCCTGCATGCCGGATACACGGACCGACAGCTCTGGAGAAACTCGAGCATGAACCGTAAGACTTTGGTGCTGCCGGCCGTCGTCGGCCTGCTCGCGCCGGTGCTCGCTGCCTGTGGCGGGTCCGACGGTGGCAGTGGCGGCGGGGACGCGATCGTCGTCGGCACCACGGACCGGTTCACCATCACGAAGGACGTTCCGGCGCCCTTCGACCCGGCCTGGGCCTATGACATCGGTGCCTGGAACATCATGCGCAACACCGTGCAGACGCTGATGACGCTGCCGCGCGGCGACGGCGAGCCCGTCCCCGAGGCCGCCGAGAAGTGCGGCTTCACCGACAAGGGCAACGAGCGGTACGCCTGCACGCTGCGCGACGGCATGAAGTTCGCGAACGGCAACCCCCTCACCGCGGAGGACGTCAAGTACTCCATCGAGCGTGCCATCTCCCTGAACACCGACAGCGGCGTGTCCGCGCTGCTGTCGACGGTGGACAAGGTCGAGACCCAGGGCGACCGCGAGGTCATCTTCCACCTCAACAGCGCCGACGCGACCTTCCCCTTCAAGCTGTCGACCCCCGTGGCCGGCATCCTGAGCAAGGACTCCTACCCGAAGGACAAGCTCCGCGACGGCTTCGACCTGGACGGATCCGGCCCCTACACGATGAAGGGCGAGTCCAAGGACGGCGTCCTCTCCAAGGTCGTGCTCACCAAGAACCCCAACTACAAGGGGAGTCTCAAGGTGAACAACGACAAGGTGGAGCTGGAGAGTTTCGACGACGCCGACTCCATGGGCGCCGCGCTCGACAAGGGCGACATCGACGTGATGACCCGCGCGATGACGCCGGAGCAGATCAACAAGCTCTCCAACAGCTCCGGCGGCAACGTCAAGCTGGTCGAGGTGGCCGGTCTCGAGATCCGGTACCTGGGCTTCAACGTGGACGCGACCAGCGTGAAGGACAAGGCCGTCCGGCAGGCGATGGCCCAGGTCATCAACCGCGACGAACTCGTCTCCAAGACCTACGGTTCGCAGGCTCAGCCGCTGTACTCGATGGTCCCGGCCGGCATCACCGGCCACTCGAACTCGTTCTTCAACAAGTACGGCGACCCGGACCCCGGCGCGGCGAAGCAGACGCTGAAGTCGGCCGGCATCGAGACGCCGGTGAAGCTGACCCTGAACTACACCACGGACCACTACGGTGCCGCGACCAAGCAGGAGTTCGAGGAACTGCAGCGGCAGCTGAACAGCAGCGGCCTCTTCGACATCGAGATCAAGGGCACGCCCTGGGACGTCTTCCGGCCGGCCGAGCGGAAGCTCAAGTACGACATCTTCGGCATGGGCTGGTTCCCCGACTTCCCGGACGCGGACAGCTTCATCGCGCCGTTCCTCGACAAGGGCAACACCCTCAACTCGCCCTACCTGAACCCGAAGATCATCAACGATCTGATCCCCGAGTCCCGCAGCGAGGCCGACCGCCTCTCCGCGGTGGACACCCTGGGGGACATCCAGGACATCACCGCCGACGACGTCCCGCTGATCCCGCTGTGGCAGGGCAAGCAGTACGTGGCCGCCTCGGACGACATCACCGGCACGGCCTACCTCCTCAGCTCCTCCTCCACGCTCCAGCTGTGGGAGCTGGGCCGGGGTGTGAGCGGCTGACGCCCCGCCCGGCACAAACCCCGAAGGGCGCCCGCTTCTCGTGAGTTCCGCGAGAAGCGGGCGCCCTTCGGGGTTCTCGAGCGCCGGTGAAGCGGGCGGGCCGTGCCGGGCGGCTACTGCGCGCCGGGACGGACCAGACCGCTCTCGTACGCGTACACCGCGGCCTGCACCCGGTCGCGCAGGCCCAGCTTGGTGAGCACATGGCCCACGTGTGTCTTCACGGTGGTCTCGCTGACGAAGAGGTCGGCGGCGATCTCCGCGTTCGACAGACCGCGGGCCACCAGCTTCAGCACCTCGACCTCACGGTCGGTCAGCGTGTGCAGGGTGTCCGGCACCGGCTCCTCGCCCGAGGGCAGGTGCGTGGCGTACTTGTCGAGCAGCCGCCGGGTGATGCTCGGGGCGAGCATCGCCTCGCCGTTCGCCACCACGCGGATGGCCTGCACCAGTTCGTTGGCCGGGGCGTCCTTGAGCAGGAAGCCGCTGGCACCCGCCTTCAGCGCCTCCACCACGTACTCGTCGAGGTCGAAGGTGGTCAGCACCAGTACCTTGGCCGGGCCGTCCCGCTCGGGCCCGGTGATCTGCCGGGTCGCCTCCACACCGTCCATCCGCGGCATGCGGATGTCCATCAGCACCACATCGGGCTGGAGCGCCCGCACCTGGTCGAGTGCCTGGAGGCCGTCTCCGGCCTCGCCGACGACCGCGATGTCCGGCTCCGCCTCCAGAATCATCCGGAAGCCGGTGCGCAGCAGCGGCTGGTCGTCGACCAGTAGGACGCGGATGGCCACGTAAGTCTCCTTCTCGCTAGTCCGGTCCCATTCTGCCCTGCTCGGCGGCGCCGGAGTCGGCCGCCCTCACCGGCAGCGGATAGGGCGGGGGAGTGCCGCCGAACTCCGGGCAGTGCGCCTGGTGGTCGCACCAGCCGCACAGCTTGGTGGGGCGCGGCCGCCAGTCGCCGGTCTCGGTCGCCTGCCGGATCGCCTCCCACAGCGCCAGCAGCTTGCGCTCGACCCGCTCCAGGTCGGCGAGGACCGGGTCGTACGTGAGCACGTCGCCGCTGCCGAGATAGACGAGTTGCAGACGGCGCGGGACGATCTTCTTCAGCCGCCACACCACCAGCGCGTAGAACTTCATCTGGAACAGCGCGCCCTCGGCATACTGCGGGCGGGGCGCCTTGCCCGTCTTGTAGTCGACGATCCGCACCTCACCGGTGGGGGCCACGTCGACCCGGTCGATGATGCCGCGCAGCCGGAGCCCGGAGTCCAGCTCGGCCTCCACGAACAGCTCACGCTCGGCGGGCTCCAGCCGGCTCGGGTCCTCCAGGGTGAACCAGCGCTCGACGAGCCGCTCCGCCTCGGTGAGCCACCGCGCCAGCCGCTCGCCCTCCGGGTCGTCCGCGAACAGCTCGCCGACCTCCGGCCTGCTCTCCCGCAGCCGGTCCCACTGGCCCGGGACCAGCTCCCTCGCCCGTGGAGCCGTGCGCTCGGCCGCCGGGGCGTCGAAGAGCCGTTCGAGCACCGCGTGCACCAGGGTGCCCCTGGTCGCCGCCTCGCTGGGCTTCTCCGGGAGCCGGTCGATGACCCGGAACCGGTACAGCAGCGGGCACTGCATGAAGTCGCCGGCCCGGGAGGGCGAGAGCGAGGCGGGCGCCATGGGCACGCGGACGGGCGCGGGCCGTGCGGCCGTCGTGCCCACCACCGCGCCCGCCCGGTCCGCCACGGTCGCCACGGCCGGTGGTACGGGTGCGCCGGCGTCCGCCGCGGCGTCCTCGATGCTCGTCTTCATGCCCCCAGACCTTACGGCCCGCCACTGACAGCGACCCGGTCCGCGGCCGTGACCCGTGCGACGGAAGGGAGGCACAGGGGTGCCGGGGCGGAACGGGCCGGGACGGACGCATACCATCGACACGAGACCCTCCCGTCCGGCAGGCGGGAGACGCTTCGAACGAGGGGAAACCGTGGACGTGAGCGGCGGGAGCGGGCAGCCGCGATCCGGCAACGACGAGCCGGCCGAGCCCCAGGCAGGGTCCACGCCTGCGGCCACCGACGCCGTCGGGCCGGACCCCACGGATTCCGACCCGCCCGAGCACGGACCCGCGCCCGAACCCCGGCCCGCCTCTGAACCTGGGTCCACGAGCGAGCTGCCGGCGTCGGGGGAAGAGCCCGGCAGGGCCGGCACCGGGAGCAGCGGTGGGGTGCCGGACCCGACGCCGCAGGGGGAGACCCCGGCCGGATCCGCCGCCGCGCGGAACGAGACGGGCGCCGGCGACAGCCCGGACGATGCCACTCCGGACCCGCGGGGAGCCCCGGAGGAGCCGGCGAGACCGGTCCCGTTGGCGAAACCGGACCAGCCGGCGCACCCCGACCCGCACGGCGGCGCCGACACCCACCCCGACCGGGCCCGTGCCGACGCCCACCAGGAGGCCGGCGGCGGTCCGGGCCGTCCGCCGCGGCGTCGGCCGGAGCCCGGGGGCGGGCTGCTGGTGGGCAGGCCCTTCGGCGTGCCCGTGTACGTGGCGCCCAGCTGGTTCCTGGTCGCCATCCTGATCACCTGGGTGTTCGGCGGCCAGCTGGACCGCGTGCTGCCCGAGCTGGGCGCCGCCCGCTATCTGGTCTCCCTCTTCTTCGCGATCGCCTTCTACGCCTCCGTCTTCGTCCACGAGCTGGCCCACACCGTCGCCGCCCTCCGCTTCAAGCTCCCGGTCCGCCGCATCCAGCTCCAGTTCTTCGGCGGCGTCTCCGAGATCGAGAAGGAGGCCGAGACCCCCGGCCGCGAATTCGTGCTGGCCTTCGTGGGCCCCCTGCTCTCCCTCGTCCTCGGCGGCCTCTTCTACGTCGCCCTGCTCGCCGTCGAACCCGGCACCGTCCCCGGCGTGCTGCTGGCCGGCCTGATGATCTCCAACCTCATCGTGGCCGCCTTCAACCTGCTGCCCGGCCTGCCCCTCGACGGCGGCCGGATGCTCCGCGCCGTCGTCTGGAAGATCACCGGCAAGCCGATGCACGGCACCGTCGCCGCCGCCTGGGTCGGCCGGGCCCTCGCCGTCTCCGTACTGATCGGACTGCCGCTGCTCACCCAGTCGGGCGCGCTCGGCTCCGACGCCGTGGACAACGTCGGCATGGACACCGTGATGGACGCCCTGCTGGCCGCGATCCTCGCCGCGATCATCTGGACCGGCGCCGGAAACAGCCTGCGCATGGCCCGCCTGCGCGAACACCTCCCGGAGCTGCGCGCCCGCGCCCTCACCCGGCGCGCCGTCCCCGTCCCGGCCGACACCCCGCTCTCCGAGGCGCTGCGCCGCGCCAACGCCTCCGGGGCCCGCGCCCTGGTCGTCGTCGACCCGGACGGCAGGCCCGTCTCGCTGGTCCGCGAGGCCGCCATCGTCGGCGTACCCGAGCACCGCCGCCCCTGGGTGCCCGTCAGCACCCTCGCCCAGGACCTCACCGACGGCATGCGGGTCTCGGCCGAGCTGTCGGGCGAAGAGCTGCTGGACGCCCTGCGCACCAACCCGGCGACCGAGTATCTGGTGGTCGAGGAGACCGGCGAGATCTACGGCGTCCTCTCCGCGGCCGACGTGGAACGCGCCTTCGTCAAGGCCATGGCCCGGCCCTCCCAGGGGCTTTGACGGGTACCCCGCGTGGTCGGTGGCCCCCGTCGGGACCGGTAGGCTGGTCACATGTCCGAACCGACCGGTGCCGCCCGCAGGCGCGGGCCCTTCAAGGTCGGGGACCAGGTTCAGCTGACCGACCCCAAGGGCCGCCACTACACGTTCACGCTCGAGGCCGGGAAGAACTTCCACACCCACAAGGGTTCCTTCCCCCACGACGAACTGATCGGTGCTCCCGAGGGCAGCGTCGTCCGCACCACCGGGAACGTCGCCTACCTCGCGCTGCGCCCCCTGCTCCCCGACTACGTCCTGTCCATGCCCCGCGGGGCCGCAGTCGTCTACCCGAAGGACGCGGGGCAGATCCTCGCCTTCGCCGACGTCTTCCCCGGCGCACGCGTCGTGGAGGCGGGCGTGGGCTCCGGCTCACTCAGCAGCTTCCTGCTGCGCGCCATCGGCGACCAGGGCATGCTGCACTCCTACGAGCGCCGCGAGGACTTCGCCGACATCGCCCGGCAGAACGTGGAGCGCTACTTCGGCGGCCCGCACCCCGCCTGGCAGTTGACCGTCGGCGACCTCCAGGACAACCTGTCCGACGCCGACGTCGACCGCGTCATCCTGGACATGCTCGCCCCCTGGGAGTGCCTGGACGCCGTCTCCAAGGCGCTCGTGCCCGGCGGCATCCTGTGCTGCTACGTCGCGACGACGACCCAGCTGGCCCGGACCGTCGAGTCCATCCGTGAGATCGGCTGCTTCAACGAGCCGACCTCCTGGGAGACGATGATCCGCAACTGGCACGTCGAGGGCCTCGCCGTCCGCCCGGACCACCGGATGATCGGCCACACCGGCTTCCTGCTCACCGCCCGCCGCCTCGCCGACGGCGTCGAGCCGCCGATGCGGCGCCGCCGCCCCGCCAAGGGCGCCTACGGCGAGGACTACGACGGCCCCAACGCAGGCGGCGGCTCCGGCCGCTGAGGCGGCCCGTGCCGCGACCGACGCATGGACGCCGTGGTGAAGTCCCGGACACTCCGGAACTTCGCCACGGCGTCCCCGCGTTGACGGGCACCCGTCGAGGGAAGCGGCGGGTCCGGAAATCCGTGCGAGTAACCACCCCGCCGTTCCCACTCACTGTGACGTGTGGCACGATGCTGGCCACCCCTCCCCCCGCCGGCACAGCCCTCACAGGAGACACTCCTCGTGCAGCATCCCGCCGTTCCGGACCTGTCGCACACGCACACCCGCCCGATCCACTGGGTCGCCACGGCCACGGCCCTCGCCGGAGTGGTGGCCCTGTCCTCGGTCCTGCAGCCCGACGCCGCGACGGCGGCGCAGCCCGGCGCCCACAAACCGAAGAGCGCCCCGGCGCACGCCGCGGCGCCCGATCCGGCGGCCGTCACCTTCCCCCTGGAGTGCGGTCCGGTCGACGCGGTGGTGCAGAAGAAGGCCTCCGGCGACCTCGACGGCGACGGCCGGCCCGAGACGGTTGCGGTCGTGCACTGCGACGCGCCCATGGGCACCCCGCCCGACGGGGTGTACGTCATCACGGCGGACGCGGACAGCGGCAAGCCCCGTGTCGTGGCCACCCTCGTGGACCCTCAAGAACGCAGGACGGTCACCGACCTCTCCGTGCGTGACGGCGCCGTACTCGCCACACTCCTCGGCTACTCGTCGGCCGACGTGCCCAGTTGCTGCCCCAACGTCACGGACGACGTGAAGTGGCAGTGGAAGAACGGGTCCTTCGTCAGCGACACGCCGTCCCGGGCACGCACCGTGTGAGCGGCACCCTGCGGCAGGCGGTGTGACACAACAGACAGCGGTCACGCGGCGTGACCAAGAGGTCACATTTTGATTACTCTGAGTCCGGCCCGTAGACCTCGGCCCTGTCCGAAACGCGACGTACGTGGATGCACTCGCCCGGACACTCCTTGGCGGAGTCGACCACGTCCGTGAGCAGCGGCAGCGGCACGGGTGTTGTCGCCCCCCTGGCCTGCAGAAGCTCGTCGTCGGCGCCCTTGACGTAGGCCAGACCGTCGATGTCCAGCTCGAACACCTCGGGCGCGTACTGGGCGCAGATGCCGTCGCCGGTACACAGGTCCTGGTCGATCCAGACCTCCAGGGCCTCGCCCTCGACTCCGGCCTCCTGCTGCACGCTCATCTCTCCTGCCGCTTCCTGCGCCGAGCCGCTCGGGAATCCGGCCAGCTCTGACGGGTGTTGAACACTTCGACCCTACCTCCGGCTGGGTTCCCGTCACGTTCGGTGGGTATTCCCCTGGCGTGAGGGAGAGCGCAAGGGTGAAGATCGGACACACCCCCATAGTCTTTGTGATCTAGGGGTTTCAATCGACACCCACCCAGGTAGGGTCTGGAAGCGTCCAGCTCCCCTTGGAGGAGGTGAGGACCGTGGCAGCCCACGACGACGACATGAACCGCGGCATCCGCCCGGGACGCGGGTCCGAGGACCCGGCCGGGCAGGTGGCCTACCTTGAGCAGGAGATCGCCGTCCTGCGACGCAAGCTCGCCGAATCTCCGCGACACACGAGAATTCTCGAAGAGCGGATCGTCGAACTGCAGACCAATCTGGCCGGCGTGTCCGCCCAGAACGAACGACTCGCCGGCACGCTCCGCGAGGCCCGCGACCAGATCGTGGCCCTCAAGGAGGAGGTCGACCGTCTGGCCCAGCCGCCGGCCGGTTTCGGCGTCTTCCTGCAAGCGAATGAGGACGGCACCGCCGACATCTTCACCGGCGGCCGCAAACTCCGGGTGAACGTCAGCCCGAGTGTCGAGCTGGACGAGCTGCGGCGCGGCCAGGAACTGATGCTCAACGAAGCCCTCAACGTGGTCGAGGCCATGGAGTACGAGAGCGTCGGCGACATCGTCACCCTCAAGGAGATCCTGGAGGACGGCGAGCGGGCCCTGGTGCTCGGACACACGGACGAGGAGAGGGTGGTGCGGCTCGCCGAGCCGCTGCGCGGCCTCACCATCCGTCCGGGCGACGCCCTCCTGCTCGAACCCCGCTCCGGCTATGTGTACGAGGTCGTGCCCAAGAGCGAGGTCGAGGAACTCGTCCTCGAAGAGGTCCCCGACATCGGCTACGAGCAGATCGGCGGCCTCGGCGGACAGATCGAGGCCATCCGGGACGCGGTCGAGCTTCCCTATCTCTACCCCGACCTCTTCCGGGAGCACGAGCTGCGTCCGCCCAAGGGCGTCCTGCTCTACGGACCTCCCGGCTGCGGCAAGACGCTCATCGCCAAGGCCGTCGCCAACTCGCTGGCCAAGAAGGTCGCCGAGGTGACCGGCCAGGCCGCGGGCAAGAGCTTCTTCCTCAACATCAAGGGCCCCGAGCTGCTCAACAAGTACGTCGGCGAGACCGAGCGGCAGATCCGCCTGGTCTTCCAGCGGGCCCGTGAGAAGGCCAGCGAGGGCACTCCCGTCATCGTCTTCTTCGACGAGATGGAGTCCCTCTTCCGCACCCGCGGCTCCGGTGTCAGCTCGGACGTGGAGAACACCATCGTCCCCCAGCTGCTCGCCGAGATCGACGGTGTGGAGGGCCTGCAGAACGTGGTGGTGATCGGTGCCTCCAACCGTGAGGACATGATCGACCCCGCCATCCTGCGGCCCGGCCGGCTCGATGTGAAGATCAAGATCGAGCGTCCGGACGCCGAGGCGGCCAAGGACATCTTCGGCAAGTACCTCACCGAGCGCCTCCCGCTCCACTCGGACGACCTCGCGGAGCACGAGAAGGACAAGTCGGCCACCGTCCAGAGCATGATCCAGACGGCGGTGGAACACATGTACGCCGAATCCGACGAGAACCGCTTCCTGGAGGTCACCTACGCCAATGGCGACAAGGAAGTCCTCTATTTCAAGGACTTCAATTCCGGTGCCATGATCGAGAACATCGTGGGCCGCGCCAAGAAGATGGCGATCAAGGACTTCCTCGACAAGGACCAGAAGGGCCTTCGCGTCTCCCATCTCCTCCAGGCCTGCGTGGACGAGTTCAAGGAGAACGAGGACCTGCCCAACACCACCAACCCGGACGACTGGGCCCGGATCTCCGGAAAGAAGGGCGAGCGGATCGTGTACATCCGTACGCTCGTCACCGGAAAGCAGGGCGCGGACACCGGACGCTCCATCGACACGGTGGCGAACACCGGTCAGTACCTGTAATAGGCGGGGCGGCTGCGGGTGCCCTCGACGGGGGTACCCGCAGCCGACTGTTTTTCGGAGCCCCGGCTGGAGCAAGGCAATGACGCAAATGATCTCCCCACCAGCGCAAAGGCGTTCTAGGCTCTTCCGTACCGCCGAGTCGCGCAGTGCGGGGACGGGTACCGCACACGCATCGGAGCGCCAGCGGTACTTGAGCGGAGCCCACGACCGAGGGCACCGCCGGGCAAGGAGGGCCGCATGACCGTACGGCGAGTAATGGGCATCGAGACGGAGTACGGGATCTCCGTCCCCGGCCACCCGAACGCCAATGCCATGCTCACCTCGTCCCAGATCGTCAACGCCTACGCGGCGGCGATGCACCGGGCCCGCCGGGCCCGCTGGGACTTCGAGGAGGAGAACCCGCTGCGGGACGCGCGAGGCTTCGACCTCGCCCGTGAGGCCGCCGACTCCAGCCAGCTCACCGACGAGGACATCGGCCTGGCCAACGTGATCCTCACCAATGGAGCACGCCTCTACGTCGACCACGCCCACCCCGAGTACAGCGCTCCGGAGGTCACCAACCCGCGGGACGCCGTGCTGTGGGACAAGGCCGGCGAGCGGATCATGGCCGAGGCCGCCGAGCGGGCCTCCCAGCTGCCCGGTGCCCAGCCCATCCATCTCTACAAGAACAACACCGACAACAAGGGCGCCTCCTACGGCACGCACGAGAACTACCTGATGAAGCGGGAGACCGCCTTCTCGGACATCGTGCGCCACCTGACGCCCTTCTTCGTCTCCCGCCAGGTCTTCACCGGCGCCGGCCGCGTCGGCATCGGTCAGGACGGGCACGAGCACGGCTTCCAGCTCAGTCAGCGCGCGGACTACTTCGAGGTCGAGGTGGGCCTGGAGACGACGCTGAAGCGCCCCATCATCAACACGCGCGACGAACCGCACGCGGACGCCGAGAAGTACCGGCGGCTGCACGTGATCATCGGCGACGCGAACCTGTCGGAGATCTCGACCTATCTGAAGCTGGGCACGACGGCGCTGGTCCTGTCCATGATCGAGGACGGGTTCATCGCCGTGGACCTGGCCGTGGACCAGCCGGTGCGCACCCTCCACCAGGTGTCGCACGACCCGTCCCTCAAACAGCTGGTCACTCTGCGCAGCGGCCGGACACTGACTGCGGTGCAGCTCCAGATGGAGTACTACGAGCTGGCGCGCAAATACGTCGAGGAACGGTACGGGGCGGACGCCGACGACCAGACCAAGGACGTCCTGGGCCGCTGGGAGGACACCCTCAACCGGCTCGAGAACGACCCGATGAGCCTGGCCGGCGAGCTGGACTGGGTCGCCAAGCGGGAACTCATGGAGGGCTACCGGCGCCGGGACGACCTGGACTGGGACGCCGCCCGGCTGCACCTCGTGGACCTCCAGTACGCCGACGTACGGCCCGACAAGGGCCTGTACAACCGTCTCGTGGACCGCGGCCGCATCAACCGGCTGCTGGACGAGGCGGAGGTCGAGCGGGCCCGTACGAAGCCGCCGGAGGACACCCGGGCGTACTTCCGGGGACGCTGTCTGGAGCAGTACGCGGACAACGTCGCGGCGGCCTCCTGGGACTCGGTGATCTTCGATCTGCCGGGCCGGGACTCGCTCCAGCGGGTCCCAACCCTGGAACCGCTTCGCGGAACGCGTAATCACGTCAAGGAGCTTCTGGACCGCTGCCGTACCGCGGAAGACCTGGTCAAGGTCCTTTCCGGCGGGTGACGGCGCCGAGCGGGTACACGGGAGGAGACCGCCGGGCAGGGTGGAAAGTCATCCGGTCCGGGAACCATCGAGATGGCCCCCGTACGTTGTGCAAACAGCGGGGCCGATGTCGGACCCGGCTTGTAGGGTCTGATCTTGACCGAGCAACTGTGTCGGGCGAACCGAGCGGGGTGAGGGTTATGGCGACCAAGGACACCGGCGGCGGGCAGCAGAAGGCCACGCGTTCCACCGAGGAGGCCGAGGAGCAGACACAGGAGGCGCAGGCTTCCGAGGACCTCAAGGAGCGTCAGGAGAAGCTCAACGACGACGTGGACTCCGTCCTGGACGAGATCGACGACGTCCTCGAGGAGAACGCGGAGGACTTCGTGCGGTCCTTCGTGCAAAAGGGTGGCCAGTAGGCCTGCTCCTCCTCCGTCTCGAAGGCCCGCGGGCTCGAAGGGACGGACGAGCAGTGCGTGAGGCGCGGCGCGCGGTGCGGTGGGAACCGTGCCGCGCGCGGCTCGCGACGGGGGCCGGGGCGTTCGTCCCGTGGTTCCCGCCGAGTATGTGGATCACCGCCGTGGGGCGGGTAGGGTCCGTGACACAGCTGTCGCATACGTGGAAGGAATCGCGTGGAAGCCAACACTCGTAGCACCGGGCGTCTGCCGGCTGCCTTCCTGACGCCCGGGTCCTCTTCGTTCATGGACTTCCTCGGTGAGCACCAGCCCGAGCTGCTCCCGGGAAACCGGCAGCTGCCGCCGGTGCAGGGCGTGGTCGAGGCGCCGCACGGCACCACGATCGTGGCGGTCACGTTCCCCGGCGGTGTCGTCCTCGCCGGTGACCGGCGGGCCACCATGGGCAACATGATCGCGCAGCGGGACATCGAGAAGGTGTTCCCCGCCGACGAGTACTCGGCGGTGGGCATCGCCGGTACGGCGGGTCTGGCCGTGGAGATGGTGAAGCTGTTCCAGCTGGAGCTGGAGCACTTCGAGAAGGTCGAGGGCGCCCAGCTTTCCCTGGAGGGCAAGGCGAACCGCCTGTCCACCATGATCCGGTCCAACCTGGCCATGGCCATGCAGGGGCTCGCCGTGGTGCCGCTCTTCGCCGGGTACGACGTGGACCGCGACCGGGGCCGCATCTTCTCGTACGACGTGACGGGCGGGCGGTCCGAGGAGCGGCACTTCGCGAGCACGGGGTCGGGATCGATCTTCGCGCGCGGTGCGATGAAGAAGCTCTTCCGTGAGGATCTCACCGAGGAGCAGGCCACGACGCTCGTGGTTCAGGCGTTGTACGACGCGGCGGACGACGACTCGGCGACCGGTGGTCCCGATGTCGCGCGCCGGATCTACCCGATCATCACTGTGATCACCGCGGACGGCTTCCGCCGACTGGCCGAGGACGAGTCCTCGCAGCTCGCCCGTTCGGTCCTGGAGCGGCGGCTGGAGCAGCCCGACGGGCCTCGGGCCGCGCTGCTGTAGCGGTCGCGGTCGCGTTTGTTGTGTTGAGGGCAGGTGGTCCAGTGACTTCCACAGAAAGGGACGGATAACCGGTGTCGACGCCGTTCTATGTCTCACCCCAGCAGGCCATGGCCGACCGGGCGGAGTACGCCCGCAAGGGCATCGCCCGTGGCCGCAGCCTGGTCGTGCTGCAGTATGCCGACGGCATCGTGTTCGTCGGCGAGAACCCGTCCCGTGCGCTGCACAAGTTCAGCGAGATCTACGACCGGATCGGCTTCGCCGCCGCCGGCAAGTACAACGAGTACGAGAACCTGCGGATCGGCGGAGTGCGCTACGCCGACCTGCGTGGCTACACCTACGACAGGGACGACGTGACGGCCCGGGGGCTGGCCAACGTCTACGCCCAGACGCTGGGCACGATCTTCTCCAGCTCGGCCGAGAAGCCGTACGAGGTGGAGCTGGTCGTCGCCGAGGTGGGGGAGAGTCCCGACGGCGATCAGATCTACCGGCTGCCGCACGACGGCTCGATCGTGGACGAGCACGGCTCGGTCGCGGTCGGTGGTAACGCGGAGCAGATCAGCGGGTACCTGGACCAGCGGCACCGGGACGGCATGACGCTGGCCGAGGCGCTGAAGCTGGCGGTGCAGGCGCTGTCCCGCGACACGAACGGCAGCGAGCGGGAGATTCCGGCGGAGCGGCTGGAGGTCGCCGTGCTGGACCGTACGCGGCCGCAGAAGCGGAAGTTCAAGCGGATCGTGGGGTCGCAGTTGTCGCGGTTGTTGGAGGCGGGGGGTGGCGATGTGTCCCTCGACGACGCGGACGCGGACACCGGTGGCGATTCGGGTGATGCCGAGGAGTAGGGGTGCGGCCGTCGTGGGTGGCGGGTGCCTGCGGCGGCCTGTTCGGGTTCGGTGGGGGCTTGGGCGCGCGTTCGGTTGTGTGGGGGTCGGGGGCGTGCCGGGGGGTGTCCGTCCCCGGAACGGCGGGGAATCGGTCACTTGTGAGGGTGCGGGGTGTTGACGCGCCAACCGCTGCGGGCGGACGCCCCCGTTCCGCCCCCTCCTCGCCGTACGCGGCTACCGGTTCGGTTCTTGGCGTGGGTGGGCTGTGGAGGCTCGGGTCATCAGGGTCACCGGGATGTCGCCCTCTTCCACGGGGCGGCCTTCCATGACTGCCAGTAGGGCGTGCATGCCGCGTTCGCCGAAGAGTTCCGCGTCCAGGCGGACGGTCGTCAGTTCGGGGTCGATGGCCGTGGCCAGGCCCAGGTCGTCCAGGCCCGTGACCGAGAGGTCGTCGGGGATGCGCAGGCCCACCCGGCGGGCCGCCTTGTAGGCGCCGGCCGCCAGTTTGTCGTCGTCGCAGACCAGTGCCGTCGGCCGCGGGCCCGGGGCGGTGAGCGCGGCCTCCGCGGCGGTGCGGGCGCCCTCGATCGAGATGGGGGCGCGGATCGTGCGCAGGTCGGTGCCGGGGACGGCGGCCAGCCGTGTCGCCAGTTCGCGGGCGCGCACCTCGAAGGTCCAGGACGGGACGTCCGCCGCGAGGTGGAGAAAGCGGCGGTGGCCCAGGGACAGCAGGTGTTCCGTGACCTGGCGTATGCCGTCGGCGATGTCCAGATTGACCGTCGCGGCGCCCAGGCTGCCCTCCGGGTCGCTGTCCAGCATGACCAGGGGGAGCTGGTCGCCCCGGATCGCGGTCAGCGCCTCGGCGGCCATGGAGGAGGCGAGCACGCCGTCCAGGGCCGCCTGCGCGGAGGCGAAGGGGTCCCGGGCCGGGCCCACGCCCTCGGGGGAGGGGTAGAGGACCACCCCGAAGCCGTGCTCGGCGGCGACCCGGGCGGCGCCCGTGTACACCTCCGCGAAGAACTCCGTGGTGAGCGCGGGGACGACCAGCAGGATCGTGCGGGTGCGGCCCAGGCGCAGGTTGCGCGCGGCCAGGTTGGGGCGGTAGCCGAGGTCGTGCGCGGCCTCGCGGACCCGCTGGGCCGTGGACTCCGACACCCGGCCGCGCCACTTGTCGCCGAGGACCAGGGACACCGCTGCCTGGGACACGCCGGCGGCGCGGGCGACGTCCCGGCTCGTGGGGCGGGTGCTGCCTCGTGCCACCGTTCGCCTGCGCTTTCGTCTGGACTCGTGAACAGGCGACATGGTACGTATGGCCACGGTAGTTATACGTAACACGTGGCAGAAGGAGGTGCGTCGTGGTCGCCGGGTATCTGGAGGTTCTCCGGGCGCGGCACGCGGTACGGCTGCTCGCCGGCACGCTGGTGGGGCGGCTGCCCAACGCCACCGCGGCGATCGCGATCGTGCTGTTCGTACGGTCCGAGGGCGGCTCGTACAGCCTGGCGGGGGCGCTGGCCGCCGTGTACGGCGTCGCCAACGCCGTGGGCCAGCCGGTGCTGGGGCGGCTCGTGGACCTGCGCGGGCAGCCGCGGGTGCAGTTGCCGGCGGCCGTGCTGTCGGGGCTGGCCATGGCCGCGTTCGCCTTCGCAGGAACCGGGACGGCCGTGCTCGCGTACGTGGCCGTGGGCGCCGGAGGGCTGTTCACACCGCCGCTGGAGGGCGGGCTGCGGGCGCTGTGGCCGAGTGTGCTCGGCGAGGAGGGGCGGGTGCACACGGCCTACGCCATGGACGCCGTGGCGCAGGAGGTCATGTTCACCGTCGGACCGCTGCTCGTGACGGTGTGCGTGTCCCTGTGGTCGCCGCTGGTCGCGCTGCTCGCGCTGAACGCGGTGGGTGTGCTCGGTGCCCTGTCCGTCGTGGTCTCGCCGCCCTCGCGCGCGTGGCGGTCGGCGCCGCGCGAGGCGCACTGGCTGGGGGCGCTGCGTTCGTCGGGGCTGCTGGCGCTGCTGGGCGCGTTCCTGTTCGTCGGGACGGCGCTCGGGTCCATCACCGTCGCCTCCGTGCCGTACGCCGATGAGCACGGCGGTGACGCCGTCTACGGGTGGCTGATGGCCGCCCTGGGGCTCGGCGCGCTGATCGGCGGGAGCGTCTACGGGGCGCGGCAGTGGGCCGGTGAGCCCGCTCGGCGACTGCGCGTGCTGGTGGCGCTGCTGGCGGTCTGTTACCTGCCGCTGATGCTGATGCCGGGCGCGGTGGCCATGGTGCTGCTCGCGGTGGTCGCGGGTGTCTTCCTCGCGCCGTGCATCGCGTGCGCGTTCGTCCTCGTCGATCTGCACGCGCCGCGCGGCACGGTGACGGAGGCGTTCTCCTGGCTCGTGACGACGTTCACCGTGGGCGCCTCGCTGGGCACGGGCCTCGCGGGGCCCGTCGTGGAGCACGGCGGGGTGCTGTGGGGCTTCGCCGTGCCCGGGGCGGCCGGGGCCGTGTCCCTGCTCGTACTGATGTGCACGGGACGGGTCCTCGCAGCTCCCGCGCGGGAGGCGGTCGTTGCGGCTTCACCGGAAAATGATCCAAACCGTGCCGTCGAACCCCGTTTCAGTTCGGGTCATCAGGCGTAATGTTCAGTCATGGACCGCCGCATTTTCGGGCTGGAGAACGAGTACGGCGTCACGTGCACGTTCAGGGGACAGCGCCGCCTGTCGCCTGACGAGGTGGCGCGGTACCTCTTCCGCCGTGTCGTGTCATGGGGCCGCAGCAGCAATGTCTTTCTGCGCAACGGGGCCCGCCTCTATCTCGACGTGGGATCACATCCGGAATACGCCACACCCGAATGTGACAATGTGATCGAACTCGTCACCCACGACAAGGCGGGCGAGCGCATTCTCGAAGGACTCCTGGTGGACGCCGAACGACGCCTGCACGAGGAGGGAATCGCGGGCAACGTCTACCTCTTCAAGAACAACACCGACTCCGCCGGAAACTCCTACGGCTGCCACGAGAACTATCTGGTGGCGCGGCACGGGGAGTTCTCACGGCTCGCGGACATTCTCATCCCGTTCCTGGTGACCCGGCAGCTGCTCTGCGGCGCCGGCAAGGTGCTCCAGACCCCGCGCGGTGCCGTGTACTGCGTCAGTCAGCGCGCCGAGCACATCTGGGAGGGCGTGTCCTCCGCGACCACCCGGTCCCGGCCCATCATCAACACCCGCGACGAGCCGCACGCCGACGCCGAGCGCTACCGGCGCCTGCACGTCATCGTGGGCGACTCCAACATGTCCGAGACGACCATGCTGCTCAAGGTCGGCGCCACCGACCTGGTGCTGCGCATGATCGAGGCGGGCACGGTGATGCGCGACCTCACCCTGGAGAACCCGATCCGGGCCATCCGCGAGGTCAGTCACGACATCACCGGGCGCCGCAAGGTGCGCCTGGCCAGCGGCCGGGAGGCCTCCGCCCTCGAGGTGCAGCGGGAGTACTTCGAGAAGGCCGTGGACTTCTGCGAGCGCCGCGGTATCCGCACCGGGACGGTGGAGCGGGTCCTGGAGCTGTGGGGGCGCACGCTCGACGCCATCGAGGCCGAGGACCTCGACCGCATCGACACCGAGATCGACTGGGTCATGAAGTACAAGCTCATCGAGCGGTACCGGGCCAAGCACAACATGACCATGTCGCACCCGCGGGTCGCGCAGATAGACCTCGCCTACCACGACATCCACCGTCGTCGTGGCCTGTACTACCTGCTCGAGAAGAAGGGCCAGGCCGCCCGGGTCGCCAACGACCTGAAGATCTTCGAGGGCAAGTCCGTACCGCCGCAGACCACTCGGGCCCGGCTGCGCGGCGACTTCATCCGGCGGGCCCAGGAGCAGCGCCGGGACTTCACCGTCGACTGGGTCCACCTCAAGCTCAACGACCAGGCCCAGCGCACGGTGTTGTGCAAGGACCCGTTCCGTTCGGTGGACGACCGGGTGGAGAAGCTGATCGCCGGGATGTGACCCGGACGAGGTGAGACAAGCGTTCCCGCGCGAAGGGGCGGAACGCCACACGGGCACCGTACGTTAGCCGTGCGGTGCCCTTCTCACGCCGTAGAGTTGCGCGCACGCCATCAGGCAGGACCGACCGACACACCGATACGAGGCCCCCACCGTGCGCCGACGCTCACTCCTTATCGCCGTACCCGCCGGACTGGTCACGCTCGCCGCATGCGGAGACGACGACGACTCCGGTTCGAGCGTCGCCGACGACTCCGCGAGCCCCGAGGCCTCGGCCTCGTCCGCCCCGCCGCCGAAGATCGTCGACGGTCCGCTGCCGGCGATCACCGCGGGGACGAAGTTCGACGAGAAGCCGACCGTCGCCAAGGGCAGCGGCGATCCCTCCAAGGACCTCGCGGTCAAGACGGCCATCGCCGGCGGCGGCAGGGCCGTCGCCGAGAACGACTTCGTCGTGGCCAACTACCTGGGCCAGATCTGGAGCAGCGCGAAGGTCTTCGACAACTCCTACGACCGCAAGACCCCGCTCGTCATCCAGCTCGCCCAGGGCAGCATCATCGAGGGCTGGCGGTACGCGCTCACGGGCAAGAAGGCGGGCAGCCGCGTCCAGTTCGCCGTGCCGCCCACCTGGGGCTACGGCGAGCAGGGCAACGAGGAGGCGGGCATCAAGGGCACCGACACGCTCGTGTTCGTCGTCGACGTGCAGGACACCTTCAACGCCAACAGCTCCGCCAAGGGCAAGGAGGTCCCGCAGGACGACGCGGGGCTCCCCAAGGTGGGCATCAACACCGACGGCAAGGCGCCCTCCATCGAGGTGCCCAAGGCCGACGCGCCGAAGAAGCTCGTGGCGGACTACATCCTGGAGGGTGACGGCGCCGAGGTCGGGGCCGAGGACAGCGTGCTCGTGCAGTACAAGGGCGTGGTGTGGGACGGCGGCAAGGAGTTCGACTCGACGTACGGCAGGAAGCAGCTGACGTTGTTCTCGCTCCAGCAGGTCGTCAAGGGGTGGTCGCAGGGGCTGACCGGCAAGAAGGTCGGCAGCCGTGTCCTCGTGGTCATCCCGCCCGACCTGGGCTACGGCGACAACCCGCCGCAGGGCAGCGGCATCGAGAAGGACTCCACCCTGGTCTTCTCGGTCGACATCCTGGCGAAGATGTGACCCCTCGGGGATGTAAGACTTGGCCCGTTGCCTTTCCGCAGACAAGCAGGAGCTGAACACGTGAGCATCGACAAGCCCGAGGTCGACTTCCCGGGCGGCGAGCCCCCGGCGGACCTCGAGATCAAGGACATCTGGGAGGGCGACGGCCCGGTGGCCGAGGCCGGCCAGACCGTCACCGTGCACTACGTGGGTGTCGCCTTCAGCACCGGCGAGGAGTTCGACGCCAGCTGGAACCGCGGCGCGCCGTTCCGCTTCCCGCTGGGCGGCGGCCGGGTCATCGCCGGCTGGGACCGGGGCGTGCAGGGCATGAAGGTCGGTGGCCGCCGCCAGCTGACCGTCCCGGCCCACCTCGCCTACGGCGACCAGAGCCCCACCCCGGCGATCAAGCCCGGCGAGACGCTGATCTTCGTGGTCGATCTGCTCGGAGTCTGATCGAAGTCCGATCGGAGCCGGTCACCTGGGGTCCATGCCTGTCCGGGCGTGGGCCCTCGGCTTTTGCCGCGCCCCCGCGGGGCGGTACGGTCATCCGTCGTAAGCACCATAGGGAGAAGGGCGTCGATGGCCATTGCCAAGGCCGAGCGGCTGATGAACCTGGCGCTGTGTCTGCTCGGGACACGGCGGCCACTCAGCAAGCGCGAGCTGCGCGATTCCATCGAGGCCTACGTCGAGGCTTCCCGGCCGGGGCAGGGCACGGCGGGTTCCGAGGACTCCTTCAACCGCATGTTCGAGCGCGACAAGGACGACCTGCGGGAACTCGGGCTGGTCATCGAGACCGTCGAGAGCCTCGACGGCGAGTTCGGCTATCTGGCCCGCCGCGACAGCAACCGCCTGCCGCCCATCACGCTGGACGCCGAGGAGGCCGCCGCGCTCGGGCTCGCCGCCAAGGTGTGGCAGCAGGCCCGGCTCGCCGGTGCCGCGAGCGGCGCCCTGCAGAAGCTGCGCGCGGCCGGGCTGCCCGAGGACGTTGACCCGTACGAGGCGCACAGCGCGCTGGAGCCGCGCATCCCCGTGCACGAGGCCGCGTTCGAGCCGCTGATGCTGGCCTGCCGCGACCGCCGGCCGGTCGTCTTCGACTACCGCAAGGCCAACGCCGCCCAGCCCGAGCCCCGGCACGTCGAACCCTGGGCGCTGGAGTGCTGGCGCGGCCACTGGTACCTGGCCGGCTTCGACCGCGACCGCGGCGCCGAGCGGGTCTTCAGGCTGTCCAGGATCACGGGCCGGGTGCGCTCGCGCGGCGCGCGGTTCACGGCGCCCGTGCCCGATGTCGTCACCGTCCGGGAGACGGTCGCGAGCTGGGCCGGCGAGACCGCCGACCGCTCCGCCCTGATCCGGCTGCGTACCGGCGCCGGGTACCCCCTGCGGGCGAGGGCCTCCCGGGTGCGGGAACTCGGCGACGGCTGGGACGAGTTGGAGATTCCGTACGGGCACGGCCTGGACGCCTGGCTGGTCGAGTTCGGGCCCGACGTGGTGGTGCTGGAGCCCGCGGAGTTGCGTGCGGACGTGGTGGACCGGCTGCGTGCCGTCGCCAAGGGCTGAGGGGGAGCGGACAACACAGTGGCAGGCAAACCGGCCAGGGCAGTGAACGCCATCGACCAGACCCGACGGATGCTGTCCCTGGTGACGTATCTGCGCGAGCGCCCCGGCGCCCGGGTCGAGGATGTCGCGCGGGCCTTCGGCATCACCGAGGACGAGCTGGTCTCCGACCTCGATGTGCTGCCCATGTGCGGCACCAGCTTCCGCGGCGGTGATCTGCTCGACATCGACACCGACGGCGAGCGCATCTGGTGGCACAATCCCGCCGCCCTCGGCGCGGACGCCGCCGAGCCGCTGCGGCTCGCCGCCGACGAGGCCACCGCGCTGCTCGTCGCCGCCCGAGCCGTGGCGACCCTGCCCGGCCTGCGCGAGAGCGACCGGCAGGCGCTGGTGCGGGCCACCGCCAAGGTGGAGACGGCGGCCGGCGAGACGGCCGGCGCCAGCTCCCGCCTGTCGGTCACCTTCGAGTCCGAGGGCGGTGTCTTCGCCGACGTCGACCGGGCGATCTCCGAGCGCCGCCGGCTGTGGATCCGCTACTACTCGCCGGCCCGGGACGAACTCACCGAGCGCGAGATCGACCCCATCCGCCTCGTCAGCGTGGGGCACACATATGTGGAGGCCTGGTGCCGCCGCTCCGAGGCCCGGCGCACCTTCCGGCTCGACCGGGTCGCCGAGATCCGCATCCTGGACGAGCCGTCCGCGCCGCCCGAGGTCGAGCTGCGGGACCTGTCGGAGGGGCTGGTGCAGCCCGCGGCCGAGGACCCCGAGGTCGTCGTGGAGGTCGGTCCGGGCGGACGCTGGGTCGCCGAGTACTACCCGCACGACAGCGCGGAGGAACTGGACGACGGCGGGCTGCGCATCACCCTGCGCACCCCGGACCCGGCCCACCTGCGGCGGCTGGCGCTGCGGCTCGGGCGGGACGGCCGGATCGTCTCCCCGCCCGCGCTCGCCGACAGCGCCCGGCACGCGGCCCGCGAGGCGCTGGCCGCGTACGACGGGATCGAGGCGGCAAAGACGCACGGCGGCACCGAGCCGGACGAGGTGCGCGGCGGGACGGACGCGAGGCGGCACGACAGGCAGGAGCGAGGACTGTGAGCGAGCCCCTGGGCCCGGGTGTGACGGGCACGCCGGTTGTGACAGGTGCGCCGGGTGTGACGGCGGCGTCGGCGTTCGCCGGCATGAGACGCGTGTCACCGGTCGTGTTCAAGGCGGGCTGCCCGGACTGCCGGGGCCGCTTCGAGCTGGCCGCGAGCGCCCTGCGCCTGGCCATCGGTGCCACGAGCCGCACCACGTTCTACTCGTTCACCTGTCCCGACTGCGGGACCGTCGTCCGCAAGCCGGCCGGGGAGCGGGTCGTGGAACTGCTCACGGGCGGCGGGGTCAGGACCCTGCGGCTGCACTCCACCGTCTAGGCTCGGTGTCATGTTCTGGCCGATGTTCGCGGTTGCCGTGGGTTTTCTGGGTCTCGCCGTTCTCGCGGTGTTCGCCGTGAAGGTGTTCGTGGAGGCGCGGCGCCTGGGCCTCCAGGTGACGGACTCGGCCCGCAGGATCGGCCGGGCCGCGGAGGACCTGGAGCGCGCGGCCGGGAGTGCCGCCCGTGCCGCGGACGCGCTCTGACGGATCCCGCCGCGGGGCTTCGGGGGTGGCCCGACAGACACGTGTGAGTTGCGTTTTGGGGCACTTCGCCCTGTCACCTCACAGGCCCCTGACGGTACGCTGCTGGTCGCGGCCCGGAATACGAGGCTCGGTCGCGGACGGGAGTATGCAGGGGGATTGCCTCCCGTTTACCCCTGAGCGTTACGATCGCTGCACAAGACGATCGATCGGACGTGTGTCCGACCGGTTGGACAGCACCCCCACCCAACCGCCTCGGTGAGAAGGTAAAGACTTATGTTCGGAAGGCTCGGCGCTCCCGAGATCATTCTCATCCTCGTCGTCATCGTCCTGCTGTTCGGCGCGAAGAAGCTTCCGGACATGGCGCGGTCGCTCGGCAAGTCGGCGCGCATCCTCAAGAGCGAGGCCAAGGCCATGAAGAGCGAGGGCAGGTCCGACGAGGCCGCCCCCGCCGACCCGCCCCAGCCGGAGCAGGGCGCGGCACACCGCACCATCCAGGCCGCCCCCGGCGACGTGAGCAGCTCCCGGCCGGTCACCGAGCCGACGGACACGACCAAGCGCTGACGCAGGGCCGGTGACCTCCGGCCCGCCGCACGAGATGGGAACGTGGGTTGCTGAAGCCTGCCCGCAACAAGGAGAAGGACCCGGAGGGCCGGATGCCCCTCGGGGAGCACCTTCGTGAGCTACGCAACCGGCTCGCGAAGGCCCTGCTGGCCGTCGTCGTCGTCACCGTGGTCGCCGCCTTCTTCTATCAGGAGATCATCAATCTCCTCACCGAGCCGATCCTCAAGTCGGTCGGATGCGCGAAGTCGTTCGAAGAGCTGGCCAATGAGTCGGACAGCTCGCAGCCGTGCGCGCAGATCACCATCAACGGTCTGCTCGGTCCCTTCACCCTGGCCCTGAAGGTGTCGCTGACCGCCGGCATCGTGCTGGCCTCGCCGGTCTGGCTCTACCAGCTGTGGGCGTTCGTCGCCCCGGGACTGCACAGGAACGAGAAGAAGTACGCCTACGCCTTCGTCGCAAGCGGTGCGCCGCTGTTCCTGATCGGCGCCTACTTCGCCTACGCGGTGCTGCCCACCTCCGCGAAGGTGCTGATCGACTTCACCCCGAACGACGTTCGACAACCTGCTGCCGCTGGACGACCTGCTCGACCTCGTCACCCGTATGGTGATCGTCTTCGGTCTCTCCTTCGAGCTGCCCCTGCTGCTGGTGATGCTCAACCTCACCGGCGTGCTGTCCGGCAAGCGGATGCTCGGCTGGTGGCGCGGAATGATCATGGGTATCACCGTGTTCGCGGCCGTCGCCACGCCGAGCACGGACCCGCTGACCATGATGATGCTGGCCGGTCCGATCTGGGTCCTGTACTTCGGCGCGGTCGTCATCGCGCTGGTCAACGACAGACGCAAAGCCCGCCGCAGGGCCCTGGAGCCCGACGACGACGAGGCGTCCGAGCTGGACCTCACCCCCGAGGACATCGGCGAGGCCGAGGCCGTGACCACCTCCCGCGCCCTGCCCGAGCAGGCCACCAGGGACCGGGTCAACGGCTACGACGACGTGACCTGATGAGGGCCGGGGGCGGTGACGGCACACCGCGCCGCCCCCACGCAACCCCCACAGGGCCGATCCGATAATGATCGTCCTGTTGTCAGTGCGGCCCGGTACGCTCGAAAGCACGATGACAGAGGATCTCTCACCGGCCGAGCGGTACGCGGCAGCCCGCCGGCGTGCTGCCGAGCAGGCCACCGCGCTCGCCTCCTTCCGCGAGATGTACGACTTCGGCCTCGACCCCTTCCAGATCGAGGCCTGTCAGGCGCTCGAAGCGGGCAAGGGTGTGCTGGTGGCCGCGCCCACGGGCTCCGGCAAGACGATCGTCGGCGAGTTCGCCGTCCACCTCGCCCTCCAGCAGGGCAAGAAGTGCTTCTACACCACGCCCATCAAGGCCCTGTCCAACCAGAAGTACGCCGACCTGTGCCGTCGCTACGGCGCGGACCGGGTCGGCCTGCTCACCGGCGACAACAGCGTGAACTCCGACGCCCCGGTCGTCGTGATGACCACCGAGGTCCTGCGGAACATGCTGTATGCCGGTTCCCGGACCCTCCTGGGCCTCGGGCACGTGGTCATGGACGAGGTGCACTACCTCTCCGACCGCTTCCGCGGCGCCGTGTGGGAGGAGGTGATCATCCACCTCCCCGAGTCCGTGACCCTGGTCTCCCTGTCGGCCACCGTGTCGAACGCGGAGGAGTTCGGCGACTGGCTCGACACCGTGCGCGGCGACACCCAGGTGATCGTCTCCGAGCACCGGCCCGTGCCGCTGTTCCAGCACGTGCTGGCCGGGCGCCGGATGTACGACCTGTTCGAGGAGGGCGAGGGCCACAAGAAGGCCGTCAATCCCGACCTCACCCGCATGGCCCGGCTGGAGGCGAGCCGCCCGTCCTACCAGGACCGCAGGCGGGGCCGTGCCATGAAGGAGGCCGACCGGGAGCGTGAGCGCAGACAGCGCTCCCGCGTGTGGACGCCGAGCCGCCCCGAGGTCATCGACCGGCTCGACTCCGAGGGGCTGCTGCCCGCGATCACCTTCATCTTCAGCCGCGCCGCCTGCGAGGCCGCCGTCCAGCAGTGCCTCCACGCCGGCCTGCGGCTCAACGACGAGCGGGCGCGGGGGAGAGTGCGCGCCCTGGTCGAGGAGCGCACCGCCTCCATCCCGACCGAGGACCTGCACGTCCTCGGGTACTACGAGTGGCTGGAGGGCCTGGAGCGGGGCATCGCCGCCCACCACGCGGGCATGCTCCCGACGTTCAAGGAGGTCGTCGAGGAGCTGTTCGTCCGCGGGCTGGTCAAGGCCGTCTTCGCGACCGAGACCCTGGCCCTCGGCATCAACATGCCCGCCCGCTCGGTCGTGCTGGAGAAGCTCGTCAAGTGGAACGGCGAGCAGCACGCCGACATCACCCCCGGCGAGTACACCCAGCTCACCGGCCGGGCCGGGCGGCGCGGCATCGACGTCGAGGGCCACGCCGTCGTGCTGTGGCAGCGCGGGATGAGCCCCGAGCACCTCGCGGGACTGGCCGGCACCCGCACGTATCCGCTGCGCTCCAGCTTCAAGCCGTCGTACAACATGGCGGTCAACCTGGTCGAGCAGTTCGGCCGGCATCGCTCGCGGGAGCTGCTGGAGAACGTCCTTCGCGCAGTTCCAGGCGGACAAGTCGGTCGTCGGGATCTCCCGGCAGGTGCAGCGCAACGAGGAGGGCCTCGAAGGCTACAAGGCCTCCATGACCTGCCACCTCGGCGACTTCGAGGAGTACGCGCGGCTGCGCCGTGAGCTGAAGGACCGGGAGAACGAGCTGGCCAGGCAGGGCGCCAACCAGCGGCGTGCCGAGGCCGCCGTGGCGCTGGAGAAGCTGAAGCCGGGCGACGTCATCCATGTGCCGACCGGCAAGTACGCCGGCCTCGCCCTGGTGCTGGACCCGGGGCTGCCCGCCGGGCGGTCCAACGGCCACCGCGGCTTCGAGCACCACGACGGACCGCGCCCGCTGGTGCTGACCGCCGAGCGGCAGGTCAAGCGGCTGGCGTCGATGGACTTCCCGGTGCCGGTCGAGGCGCTGGAGCGGATGCGGATCCCCAAGTCCTTCAACCCGCGCTCGCCCCAGTCCCGCCGGGACCTCGCCTCCGCGCTGCGCACCAAGGCCGGGCACATCCCGCCGGAGCGGGCCCGCAAGAAGCGGTCCCAGGCGGCCGACGACCGGGAGATCGCCCGGCTGCGCAAGGACCTGCGGGCCCATCCCTGCCACGGCTGCGACGACCGCGAGGACCACGCCCGCTGGGCCGAGCGCTACCACCGGCTGATGCGCGACACCACGCAGCTGGAGCGCCGGATCGAGGGCCGGACGAACACCATCGCCCGCACCTTCGACCGCATCGTCGCGCTGCTGACGGAGCTGGACTACCTGCGCGGCGACGAGGTCACCGAGCACGGCAAGCGCCTCGCCCGGCTCTACGGCGAACTCGACCTGCTCGCCAGCGAATGCCTGCGCGAGGGAGTCTGGGAGGGCCTGTCCCCGGCCGAGCTGGCCGCCTGCGTGTCGGCGCTGGTCTACGAGTCCCGGGCCGCCGACGACGCGATGGCGCCGAAGGCCCCCTCGGGCAGGGCCAAGGCCGCGCTCGGCGAGACGGTCCGCATCTGGGGCCGCCTGGACGCCCTGGAGGAGGACTTCCGGATCAGCCAGACCGAGGGCGTCGGCCAGCGCGAGCCCGACCTCGGCTTCGCCTGGGCGGCGTACATGTGGGCATCCGGCAAGGGCCTCGACGAGGTGCTGCGCGAGGTGGAGATGCCGGCCGGCGACTTCGTGCGCTGGTGCAAGCAGGTCATCGACGTCCTCGGCCAGATCTCGGCCGCCGCGCCCGTTGCGGGCTCGACGGTCCCGAAGAACGCGCGCAAGGCGGTCGACGGACTGCTGCGCGGGGTGGTCGCCTACTCGTCCGTGGGGTAGCCACCGCCCCCGCCACCGCGCGGAAGCAGACATGCGAAGGCCCGGCGTACCCCGCCGGGCCTTCGCATGCGCGTTCGCATGCCTTTTCTTCGTTACGCAAAGTGTTCGAATGGCTCCTCGTCGTACAAATGGGCCCGACCCTACTTCAGTCCAGGTGTCCGTTTCAGGTGCTTGCTGAATATGACATGGCGATGATCCCCTCGGGCTAAGCTCGCCCGCAGCGCACCGAGTTGAGGTGTAATCGCGCGCTTGTTCCCAATGCGCCGAAAATCCCGACAACTCCCCGACATACCCAGCTGCAAGCTTCCCCATCCCAGCCGATTCGTTTCAGAAGGCCTACATGGTGAGTGTTGATTCCCCTCCAGGTCGCGGTGAAGTTCCCTACGCGCGAACGCTGTTGCTGCCGGCCCTCGTGATGGTCGCGGCCACCGGGGCCGCCGTCGCCGCGGTGACGGAACCGGCCCGGCTCGCCGTCGGCTGGTGCGGTGCCGTCGCCACCCTGCTGGTGCTCGCCATGGCGTACGAGGCGGTACGCCGCGGCCGTGCGCTGCGGGCGCTGCGCGCCGAGCACGCCCGGCACAGCGAGTACCTGGAACGCCGCGCCGCGAGCCACCACGAGGAGATGGTCCGCCTCGGCGGCGAAGTCATCCCCAACATCCTGGACTTCATGCGCTCGGGGAGCACCCCCCAGGAAGTGATGCACCGCCTCGGCGAGGTGGACCCCTCCTACACCGGACTCGGCGAGCCGCAGCGTCAGTTGATCCGCATGGTCTGCGGCATCGTCGACCACCAGGACTCCATGCGCGAGTCCGCCGAGCGCTCCTTCGTCGACATCGCCCGCCGCGTCCAGGCGATCGTCCACCAGCAGAACAAGGAACTCCGCGAGATGGAGGAGGACCACGGGCGCAACCCCGAGGTCTTCGACGACCTCCTGCGCATCGACCACGGCACCTCCCTGATCGGCCGCCTCGCCGACTCGATCTCCGTCATCGGCGGCGGCCGGCCCGGACGCCAGTGGCCCCAGCCGGTCGCCCTGTACAGCGTGCTGCGCGGCGCCATGTCCCGGATCCTGGAGTACCGCCGGATCAACCTGGCCTCCATCGCCAAGGTCAACATCAAGGGCACCGCGGTCGAGCCGGTCATCCACGCCGCCGCCGAACTCCTCGACAACGCCACCCGCTACTCGCCGCCCGGCTCCAAGGTGCACGTCACCGCGACCGAGGTGCAGAGCGGTGTCTGCATCGAGATCGAGGACGCCGGCGTCAGCCTCAGCGAGGAGTCCCGCGCCCGTATCGAGGGCCTGCTGGAGCACGCCAAGCGCGGCACCGACGTACAGGACCTCGCCCACCACCCGCGCCTCGGCCTGTCCGTCGTCGGCCGGCTGTGCACGCAGTTCGACATGGACGTGTCGCTGCGCGCCTCCGCGTACGGCGGAGTGCGGGCCATCCTGATCGTGCCCAGCAAGATGATGACCACCGAGCCCGGCGTCGGACTCGCCCACGGCATCGGCGCCACCTCGATCCCCACCCCCGGCCCCGACGCCCTTCCCGGGCCCGAGCGCAAGCCCAAGAAGCGCCGTCCCACCAGCCCCCGCATCCCGGCCACGGTCTCCCTGGAGGACGACGTTCCCGAGGTGACCGAGTGGACGGCGGGCGGCCTCCCGCAGCGTCGCAGCCGGGTCAGGATGCCGCTCAGCCAGCGCCTTGCCGAACAGGCCGTCTGGGAGCGGGAGGACGCCGAGCGCGAGGCCCGCGAGGCCGCCGAGCGCGCCCGGAGGGGCCTGCCGGCACAGGCGGCCCCCGAGCCCGAACGCGACAAGAGCGAGGAACTCCCGCCGGGGCACTGGATCGGCGCCTTCTGGGAGGGCCTCAAGCAGCACCCGGGCATCACCCAGGCCCACCAGCAGTCCAGCAGCAACGAGCCGGCCAACGCCCCGGCAGACGACGAGGGGAACCTCAAGTGATCGAGCAGCAAGGCAAGTTCGACTGGATGCTCAGGGATCTCTACGACGGTGTCCCGGGCATCGAGATGATCGTCGTGCTCTCCGCCGACGGCCTGCGCATCGCCCGGTACTCCGGCGACCCGGACGCCGCCGACCGGGTCGCCGCGGCCTGCGCCGGCCTGCAGAGCCTCGCGAGCGCCGTCAGCCAGGAGATCCCGACCAGCGACGGCGAGATGAAGATGGTCCTCATCGAGATGAACGGCGGCTACTTCTACCTGATGGCCGCCGGTCCCAACGCCTACCTCGCCGTGCTCTCCGACGTGCGCTGCGAACCCGGCCGGATGGGCCTCAGCATGGCCGACCTGGTCGCCCGTATCGGCCCGCATCTGACCAGTCCCGCACGGCGCAACGGGCAGACCGTATGACTCCTCCGCAGCGCCAGAGGCGATCTCCGGGGCAGGGCGGGGCCGCCGCGCCCGGCCCACCCGCGGGGGAGGGCGAGACCCGCAACCCCGAGCGGCTCTTCGTCATCGGCGGCGAGGGGGGAGGCGAGCGCGCCGACATCGACCTGGTCACCCTGATCGTGGCCCGCGCCGACCCCCCGGTGTCCGCCACACCGGAACAGGCGGCCCTGCTGCGGCTGTGCGCCGCACCCCTGTCCGCAGCCGAGCTGTCGGCCTACCTGAGCCTGCCGTTCAGCGTGGTGACCGTGCTGCTCACCGATCTCCTGGCGACGGAACAGGTGCAGGCCCGCGCCCCGATCGTCCGCCAGAAGGTCGCCGACCGAAACCTCCTCGAAGCGGTGATGCATGGACTCCAAAAACTCTGACACCATCCCTGGCCCGCGGACCGAGGACCGGCTGCCGCACACGGCAGAGGCGGCCGTGAAGATCGTCATCGTGGGCGGCTTCGGCGTCGGCAAGACCACGATGGTCGGCTCGGTCAGTGAGATCAGACCGCTGACCACCGAGGAGACGATGACCCAGGCCGGCATCGGGGTCGACGACAACTTCGGTTCCGCCTCCAAGACGGCCACCACGGTGGCCATGGACTTCGGCCGCATCAGCATCACCGACCAACTGGTGCTCTACCTCTTCGGCACGCCCGGCCAGGAGCGCTTCTGGTTCCTGTGGAACGGCCTGTTCGAGGGCGCCCTCGGCGCCGTCGTACTCGTCGACACCCGCCGGCTCGAGGTCAGCTTCGACGTCATGGGGCGTCTGGAGGAGCGCGGCGTGCCGTTCGTGGTCGCCGTCAACACCTTCCCCGACGCGCCCCGTTACCCCCTGGCGGAGCTGCGGACCGCGCTCGACCTGCCCGAGGAGATCCCCATCCTCGACTGCGACGTCAGGCGCCGTGCCTCCAGCCGGGACGTCCTGCTGACCCTGATGCGGCTCCTGCACTCCCTCGCCATGAAGGGCGCGCTCACCTGACCCCGAGCGGCCCACCCCCTACGTGACCCACACCTCTGTTGCGGAGCGACACTGTGACGCCTGAACGCCACTCCCTGACCGGAACGGGCGACCCCCTGCTCGAACCACCGCCCGGCTGCCCCGCGCACGGCCTCGGACCGGGCGGACTGCACCGGCTGCACGAGGCGGACGACCTGGACCAGCTGTACGAGAAGCTGCGCGAGCGGCACGGGCCGGTGGCACCGGCGCTGCTCCACGACGACGTACCCGTGTGGGTGGTCCTCGGACACGCCGAGAACCTGCACATGGTGAGCACCCCCGCCCAGTTCTGCCGCGACAGCCGGATCTGGACGCCGCTCAACGAGGGCATGGTCAAGCCCGACCACCCGCTCATGCCGCACATCGCCTGGCAGCCCGTCTGCTCCCACGCCGAGGGCGACGAGCACAAGCGGCTGCGCGGCGCGGTCACCAGCGCCATGTCCGACATCGACTTCCGCGAACTGCGCCGGCACATCAAGCGCTACACCCAGCGCATCGTCAACCGGTTCTGCGAGGAGGGCCGCGCCGACCTCGTCGGCCAGTTCGCCGAGCACCTCCCGATGGGCGTGATGTGCCATCTCCTCGGCACGCCGGAGGAGTACAGCGACCGGATGGTGGAGGCGGCCCGCGACACGCTCAAGGGCACCGAGACGGCGATCGCCAGCCACACCTACGTCATGGAGGCCCTCGGCCGGCTCACCGCCGCCCGCCGGGAAAAGCCCGAGGACGACATCGCCGGCCACCTCGTCACCCACCCGGCCGGACTCACCGACGACGAGGTCAGGGAGCATCTGCGGGTGGTCCTCCTGGCCGCCTACGAGGCGACCGTCAACCTCATCGGCAACGTGCTGCGCGTGGTCCTCACCGACCCCGGCTTCCGCGCCCAGCTCAGCGGCGGCCAGATGACGGTGCCCGAGGCGGTCGAGCAGTCCCTGTGGGACGAGCCGCCGTTCAGCACCGTCTTCGCCTACTTCGCCAAGCAGGAGACGGAACTGGGCGGTCAGCGCATCCGGGCCGGCGACGGGCTGCTGTTCGGCGTCGCACCGGGCAACGTCGACCCGCGCATCCGCCCCGACCTGGACGCGAGCATGCAGGGCAACCGCGCCCACCTCGCCTTCGGCGGCGGCCCGCACGAGTGCCCCGGCCAGGACATCGGGCGGGCCATCGCGGACGCGGGCATCGACGCGCTGCTGATGCGGCTGCCCGACGTCCGGCTCGACTGCGACGAGGACGCGCTGCGGTGGCGGTCCTCGATCGCGTCGCGGCACCTGGTGGAGCTGCCGGTGCGGTTCGAGCCCAAGGCGCAGCAGGACATCAGGCAGCAGCCGAGCCACGCCCCGGCCCCGGCGCCGCGCCCCGCCTGGCGCGTCGGCATCCCGAAGCCGCAGGAGCCGCCGGCGCAACCGTCCGTCGCGTCGTCCCCTGCGCCGGAGTCCGTGTCGGTGACGGCCGCGGAGCCGCAGCGGGCGCCGGTGCCGGAGCAGCCCCGCCCGAGCGGCACCCTGCAGCGCTTCCTGCTCTGGTGGCGCGGCTACTGACCGCCGGCCCAGTCCTCGTACGCCGCCCAGGCCGCCAGGGACCGCCCGCTGCGGAAGCGGTGCTCGCGTCCCGTCACCGGATCGGTGAACGCCAGCTCCCGCGCCAGCAGTTGCAGCGGGCGCCGGAAGTCGCCGGCCGGCACGGGGGAGGTCACCTCGGGGTAGAGGGGGTCGCCGAGGACCGGCACGCCGAGGGCGCTCATGTGCACGCGCAACTGGTGGGTCTGGCCGGTGCCGGGCACCAGCCGGTACCGGCCCAGCTCACCGCGCGGTCCCGGTGCGGTCCGCGGGCGGGGGCGGTGTCCGAGCAGTTCGACGCGGCTCACGGCGTTCGGCTCGCCCTCGACCTCGCGGGCGGCCGGCACGCCGCGCTCCTTGCGGATCCGGCTGCGCACCGTCCGGGGCAGGGCGAGCGCGGGATCGTACGGGGCGAGGGCCTCGTACTCCTTGTGGACCCGCCTCTCGCGGAACAGGCCCTGGTACGCGCCACGCTCCTCGGGGCGCACCGTGAACAGGACGAGTCCGGCGGTGAGCCGGTCCAGGCGGTGCGCGGCGCCGAGCGACGGGATGCCCAGCTCCCGGCGGAGCCGGGCCAGCGCGGTCTGGGTGACATGGCCGCCGCGCGGGGTGGTGGCCAGGAAGTGCGGCTTGTCGGCGACGACGATGTGCTCGTCGCGGTGGACGACCTCCAGCGGGAAGGGCACCGGCACCTCGGCGGGCGGCTCGCGGTGGAACCACACGAACATCCCCGGCTCGTACGGCGTGTCCCCCGGCACCGCCCGTCCGTCCGCCCCCACGAACAGCCCGGCGTCGAACATGCCGTCGACCACGCCGGCACCGGCACGCGACAGCCGCTCGGCGAGGTGTTCGCGCACTGTGGACCACGGCCCGCCCGCGGGCAGCCGCACCCGCACCGCGTCGATGCCGTCGCGCTGCGGGAGGGGTGAGGGCGGGGGAGGGGTACGGCGTCTCATCAGCGGCCAGCCTACGGGCGGTGGAGGGCGCCGAAAACCGCTGGGCGCCCGGACCGCTCCGTTGGCAGGATGCGGCCCATGCCCTATCTGACCCGCCCGGTCCTCGCCGCGAACGCCCTGGCCCGTGCCCCGCAGCCCACGATCCCCACCGGCGACGGGCTGCTGCTGCGCCCGTGGCGCGCCGAGGACGCTCCCGCCGTCCACGCGGCCTTCCAGGATCCGGTGATCCACCAGTGGCACGCGCGCGCCGCCGACTCCGAGGAGGAGGTGCGCGGCTGGATCACCGAGTGGCAGCGGGCCTGGGAGCAGGAGCGCGGCGTCCAGTGGGCCGTCGCCGACGCGTCGCGGGACCTGCTGCTCGGCCGGGTCGCGCTGCGGGAGGTCAGGCTCGGGGACGGGGTGGGCGAGGTCGCCTACTGGACCACGGCGGCGGCACGCGGCCGGGGCGTCGCCACCCGCGCCACGCGGGCGCTCGCCCACTGGGCCCTGGACGAGATCGGCTTCCAGCGCCTGGAACTCCTGCACTCCGTCGCCAACGACGCCTCCTGCCGGGTCGCCCGAAAGACCGGCTTCGCCCTGGAGGGCACCAAGCGCCGCGCCCTGCTCCATCCCGACGGCTGGCACGACATGCATCTGCACGCGCGCGTACAGGGCGACTGAGACGGCTCCGGGCCGGGCGCCGCCTTCGGCGGCCTCCGGCGGGCCGGGGTGTGCGGGACGGGTCGCCGCGGGTGCCCGCGGGCAGGGGTGGGCGGCCTGCGATGTGCGGGAGGCGGGGCGGCTACGCGGCCGGCGTGCCCTCCTGCTCGGCCTCGATGCGCGCGTTCCACTCCCGCTTCGAGGCCTGCCAGCCGTCCTCGTTGTGGCCAAGCCGCCAGTAGCCGGAGATGGACAGGTCCTCGCGGGGCAGCCCGCGCTCCACCCGCAGGAACTTGCGCAGCTCCTTCACGCAGGCGGCCTCGCCGTGCACGAACGCGTGCACCCGGCCCTCGGGGAAGTCCAGCCCGCGCACCGCCTCGACCAGGGCCTGGCCGACCGGCCGCGCGCCGCGGTGCAGCCAGACGACCTCCACGTCGGAGTCGATCTTCTGCTCCTCCTGGGGCCCGTCGACCTCGACGAAGGCGAAGGCACGGGCGCCGTTGGGCAGCGCCTCC
Organism: Streptomyces sp. SL06; assembly: GCF_058244745.1. Lineage (NCBI taxonomy): Bacteria > Bacillati > Actinomycetota > Actinomycetes > Kitasatosporales > Streptomycetaceae > Streptomyces > Streptomyces sp. SL06. The sequence continues at coordinate 5,879,140 of NZ_JBSYOT010000002.1, forward strand.
AGGGACCGGGCAATCGCCGGCAGCGCGCTCTCGTCACCGGCGAGCAGATGCCAGTCGGCGGTGGTGTCGGGCGCGTAGGCGCCGCCGGGGCCCATGAAGCGGACGACCTCGCCCGGCCGCACGCGCCTGGCCCAGGGGCCGGCCAGCCCCTCGTCGCCGTGGATGACGAAGTCCAGCGTCATCTCGCGGGCCTCGGCGTCCCAGTGGCGCACCGTGTACGTCCGGGTCACCGGCCACTGGTCACGGGGGAACTCCTCGCGGATCCGCTCCAGGTCGAAGGGCTCCGGGTAGATCACATTCCCGGGGGCGAACAGCAGCTTCACATAGTGGTCGGTGCAGGTGTCCGCGGAGAGAGCGGAGAGTTCCTCGCCGCCGAGCACCACGCGCTGCATGTGCGGGGTCAGCCGCTCGGTGCGGACGACCCGCGCGGTGTGTGGTTTGCGTGGTTTGCGTCCCGGACGGTCTGCCATGACGGCCTCCCTGCTCCCTGCGTGAGGGTCCCTGAGTTAGGTTAACCTAAGTTAGCATCTCCGCCCCACTTGTCGCGTCATGGGGAAAAGCTCCACGACGCCCCGCGCGCAGCGTACGACTTCCCCCCGCGGGCGCACCGATGCGCGGCGCAAGCATTGCTTGCCCCGCGCGGCACGGCTCAGGCGGTGAGCGTCCTCAGCAGGCGTTGCAGTGATCCGCCCAGGCCCCAGCGGGTCGCCAGTCCGTCCAGCGCCGCGGCGTCGCGCGGGGCGTGCGGCAGCGTGGTGTCGACGTCCGGCAGCGGGACGTCGTCGGCGACCCGGACGACCTTCGGGGCGAGGGCGAGATACGGGGCGGCCTCGGTCAGCCGCTTGCGCTGCGAGGGCGTGAGCCTCGCCCCGGGGTCGTCCACGGCGGCCCGGATCCCGGCCAGGTCCCCGAACTCGGCGAGCAGCTTGGCCGCCGTCTTCTCGCCGATGCCGGCCACGCCGGGCAGGCCGTCGCTCGGGTCGCCCCGCAGCAGCGCCAGATCGGCGTATCCGCGGCCGTCGACGCCGTACTTCTCGCGCAGCGCGGCCTCGTCGGTGAGGTCGAGGGTGCCGACGCCCTTGACCGGGTAGAGCACGCGCACACCGCGGGCGTCGTCGACGAGCTGGTAGAGGTCCCGGTCGCCGGTGACGATGTCGACCGGGCCCGTGGCCCGCGCGGTGTACGTGCCGATCACGTCGTCCGCCTCGTACCCGGCCACGCCGACACGGGCGATGCCGAGCGCGTCGAGGACGGCCTCGATGACCGGCACTTGCGGCGACAGCGCGTCGGGCACCTCCTCCTCGTCCGGGCCCGCCCCCCGCTCCTCGGCGACGCGGTGCGCCTTGTAGGAGGGGATCAGCTCCACCCGCCACCGCGGGCGCCAGTCGGCGTCCATGCAGGCGACCAGATGGTCGGGCCGGTGGTCCTTCACCAGGCGGTCGATGAAGTCGAGGAGGCCGCGCACGGCGTTCACCGGGCTGCCGTCGGGTGCCTTCACCGATTCCGGCACGCCGAAGTAGGCGCGGAAGTAGAGGGAGGCGGTGTCGAGAAGCATCAGTCGTCCGGTCACGCCTCGCAATCATGCCGCAGGCCGGGTGAACGAACGGGGGACGCCATGTGAACTGGGTCACACAAAAGTTTGGCTCATAAGGATCGGGGCAGGCGCGCACCCGTGCCGAAGCTGGTTGATGCATTCAACTGTTAGAGGTGCTTCGCACCCTGTCCCTGCCCCCGACTCAAGAGGTAAGCGTGTCAGCCAGACTAGAGGCCGAAAACCTGTACAAGGTCTTCGGCAGGAAACCGGACCAGGCAGTCGAACGACTGCGTCAGGGAACCGACCGGGAGGAACTGCGTGCCGACGGCACCACGGCCGCCGTCATCGACGCGTCCTTCACCGTGGAACCCGGCGAGATCTTCGTGGTCATGGGGCTGTCCGGATCCGGCAAGTCCACGCTGCTGCGCATGCTCAACGGTCTGCTGGAGCCGACCGCCGGGCACGTCCGCTTCGGTGGCGAGGATCTGACGAAACTCGGCGACCGCGGACTGCGCGAGGTCCGCTCCAAGAAGATCAGCATGGTCTTCCAGCACTTCGCGCTCTTCCCGCACCGCAGCGTCCGTGACAACGCCGCCTACGGTCTTGAAGTGCAGGGCGTGCCCCGCGCCGAGCGCGAACGCCGCGCCGACGAGGCGCTCGCCCTGTGCGGCCTGGCCGGCTGGGAGAAGTCCTGGCCCGACGAGCTGTCCGGCGGTATGAAGCAGCGCGTGGGCCTCGCCCGCGCGCTCGCCACCAACGCCGACCTGCTGCTGATGGACGAGTCCTTCAGCGCCCTCGACCCGCTGATCCGCCGCGACATGCAGGACCAGCTGATCGAACTGCAGAAGAGCCTGAAGAAGACCATCGTCTTCATCACCCACGACCTCAACGAGGCCATGCGCCTGGGCGACCGCATCGCCATGATGCGCGACGGCGAGATCGTGCAGATAGGCACGGCGCAGGACATCCTGATACGTCCCGCCAACGACTACGTCGCCTCCTTCACCCAGGACGTCGACCGCTCCCGCGTCCTGACCGCCGGTGCCGTCATGGAGACCGACGTACGCGGCGACGAGGCCGACTGCACCTGCGAGACCGCGACGCCAAAGACGCCGTTCACCGAACTGTGCGCGATCAGCGCCCGCGTGCCGCACGCCGTCGCGGTCGTCGACGGCGACGGCGAACTCGTCGGAGTCGTCCCGACCCGCCGCCTCGTCGGCTTCCTGGGCGACGAGCAGGCCGAACCCGGCACCTGCGACTCCCCGCGCGACAAGGGACCCAAGGTGATGGCCCGTGCCTAGGATTCCGCTCGGCGACTGGGTCAACGACACCGTCGACTGGCTGCTCGACCACGTCGCGTGGCTCTTCGACTTCCTCAAGACCATCTTCACCGGCACCTACGACGGCATCAACGCCGTCCTCCAGGCGCCCGAACCGCTGCTCCTCGTCGGCATCTTCGCGATCATCGCCTTCTGGCTGCGCGGCACGGTCGCCGGTGTTCTCACCTTCCTGGGATTCGCGTTCATCGTCTCCATGGAGCTGTGGGAGAACGCGATGGTCACCCTGGCGCTGGTGCTCGTCGCCACGATCATCGCGCTGGTCGTCGCGGTGCCCGTCGGCATCTGGGCGGCCCGCTCCGACCGGGTCAGCGGCTTCGTGCGGCCCGTGCTGGACTTCATGCAGACGCTGCCCGCGATGATCTACCTCATCCCGGCGATCCTGTTCTTCGGCACCGGCGCCTCCGCGGGCATCGTCGCCACCCTGATCTTCGCGCTCGCCCCCGGCGTGCGCATGACCGAGCTGGGCATCCGCCAGGTCGACAAGGAACTGGTCGAGGCCGCCGAGGCCTTCGGCACCACCCCCCGCAACACCCTGCTGCGCGTCCAGCTCCCGCTGGCGCTGCCGACCGTGATGGCGGGCGTCAACCAGGTCATCATGCTCGGCCTTTCCATGGCCGCGATCGCCGGCATGGTCGGCACCGGCGGCCTCGGCGGCGACGTCAACGAGGCCATCGGCCAGCTCAACGTCGGCCTCGGCTCCGAGTCCGGTGTCGCCATCGTGATCCTCGCGATCTACCTGGACCGCATGACCAGCGCCCTGGGCACCCAGGTCTCGCCGCTCGGCCGGCGTGCCGCCGCACGCGCCCGCAGCGTGCAGGGTCTCAAGATCTGGACCTACCGGCCGAACCCCAGGATCGCCGTGGTCGGCGTCTTGGTCCTCGCCCTCGTCGCCGGCGGCATGGGACTCTTCGGCGGCAGCGACAGCTCCTCCGACACCGCGGCCGACGCGAAGAACGTCGGCCAGGGCAAGAAGATCAGCATCGGCTACATCCCCTGGGACGAGGGCGTCGCCTCCACCTTCCTGTGGAAGGAGGTCCTCGAACAGCGCGGCTTCCAGGTCGACGCCAAGCAGTTCGAGGCCGGACCGCTGTACACCTCCCTCGCGCAGGGCGACATCGACTTCCAGACCGACTCCTGGCTGCCCACGACCCACGAGCAGTACTGGAAGAAGTACGGCGAGCAGCTCGAGGACCTCGGCTCCTGGTACGACGAGACCTCCCTCGAACTGTCCGTCCCCGCGTACATGAAGGACGTCAACTCCCTGGCCGACCTCAAGGGCAAGGCCGCCGAGTTCGACGGGAAGATCACCGGCATCGAGGCCAGCGCCGGTGAGATGGGCCTGCTGAAGAGCAAGGTCCTCAAGGAGTACGGCCTCGACAAGGAGTACAAGGTCGTCGACAGCTCCACGCCCGCGATGCTGGCGGAGCTGAAGCGCAAGATCGCGAACGAGGAACCGGTCGTCGTCACGCTCTGGTCGCCGCACTGGGCGTACAACGACTACGAGCTGAAGAAGCTGAAGGACCCCAAGGGCGCCTGGGGCAAGGGCGACGGCGTGCACACGCTGTCCCGCAAGGGCTTCACGGGCGACAACCCCACCGTCGCCGAGTGGCTCAAGAACTTCTCGATGACCGAGAAGCAGCTCACCAGCCTCGAAGCCGAGATCAACAAGGCCGGCAAGGGCAAGCAGCAGGACGCCGTCCGCACCTGGCTCAAGGCCAACCCGGAGGTCGTCGACAAGCTCGCCCCGGTCAAGGAGAGCGCCGGCACCCCGGCCGAGGCCAAGCGCGCGCTGGACATCGCCTGGTTCCCCTGGGACGAGGACATCGCCGTCACCTACCTGTGGCAGAACGTCCTGGAACGGCGCGGCTACAAGCTGAACCTGAAGCAGATGGACGTGGGTCCGGCCTACACCGGCCTGGCCTCCGGCGACCTCGACCTCAACTTCGACGCCTGGCTGCCCTACGGCCAGAAGAACTACTGGGACAAGAACAAGGACAACCTCAACGACCTGGGCACCTGGTACGAACCGACCTCCCTGGAGATCGCCGTCCCCTCGTACGTGAAGGACGTCAAGTCCCTCGCGGACCTCAAGGGCAAGGGCAACCTCTTCGGCGGCAGGATCATCGGCATCGAGCCCGGCACCGGCGAGATGCAGTTGCTGAAGAGCGAGGTCATGCCGGGCTACGGCCTGGAGGGCGAGTACAAGGTCGTCGACGGCTCCACGCCGGCGATGCTGGCCGAACTCAAGCGCGCGATCGCCAAGAAGCAGCCGGTCGCGGTCGTCCTGTGGTCGCCGCACTGGGCGTACAGCGACTACGAGCTGACCAAGCTGGCCGACCCCAAGAAGGCCTTCGGCGAGGGCAACACCATCCGCACCATCTCCAGCAAGAAGTTCCCCGAGCAGTACCCGGAACTCACCAAGTGGATCAAGGGTTTCCATATGAGTGAGGACGAACTCGGCAGCCTGGAGGCCGAGATCAACAAGGGCGGTCAGGGCCACGAGAAGGAAGCCGTGGCGACCTGGCTGGAGGAGCACCCGGACATGGTCGACCGGATGACCCCGCAGCAGTAGCACCGCACTTGTACGGCAGCCCCGTACCGGCCACCTCGACGAGGGGTGGGTCCGGCAGCGCCTCCCCGGAGCGCGCGGCCTGGCCCGCCCCTCGGGTCGTCCGGGGCTGCGACACGGTAAGGATTTGGACAACCACGGAGCGACAACCCCGCGCCTGAACCTCGCCTCTGTGAGACATGAAGGGCTGGCGGGAACACGGAGAGCCGTCGACGACTTGAACCGGTAGGGCGTCCGACACGCGGACGGACGGGTCCCGCGGTGGCGAGAACTGTGAGGTCCCGGCCACCGCACCGTGACGTCGATGTGACGGCCGCATGAAACGGTTTGCCGAACATGCGTAGGGTGCAGAGAACTCATCAGGAGGACGGCGCCCCGCGGACGGCGCGGCGGCGGTACGGCGACGGGCGAAGGAGGGAGCGGGAGCGATGGGCGACCACAAGGATCAGCCCCTTCGGGTGGGCGCGGCCGTACGGCGACGGCGCCGGACCCTCGAACTCACCCTCTCCGTGGTGGCCGAGCGCAGCGGCCTGTCCGTGCCCTTCCTGAGCCAGATCGAGAACGACCGGGCACGGCCCAGCCAGAGTTCCCTGGAGAAGGTGGCCGACGCCCTGCGCACCACCGCCGTGGAACTGCTCGCCGCCGCCGACCCCGCGTGCAGCGTCGACGTGGTCAGGGCCGAGGACCCCGGCCCAGGGCTGTCGCCCAGGGTGCGCTCCCTGGTGCGCGGACACCACCAGATGCACGCCTCCGAGTTCACCGGCGACCACGACGCGGGCCGCGAACTGCAGTACCGAAACGACCAGTTGATGTTCGTCACGGAGGGCGCCGTGGAGATCGAGGCGGAGGGCCGCGCCTACCGGCTGGGGCGCGGCGACACGCTGTACCTCACCGGCGGGGTGCGGCACCGGTGGCGGGCCACGGTGCCCGACACCCGGCTGATCGTGGTCGCCGTCGCCGAGCACATCGAGGCGGTCCGGGAGGGACCCCGCCGGTGAGGGTGGTCTCCCTGGTGCCGTCCCTGACCGAGGCCGTGGCCCGTACGGTCCCGGGCGCCCTGGCCGGTGCCACCGACTGGTGCACCCACCCGGCAGGCCTCGACGTCGTGCGCGTGGGCGGCACCAAGAACCCGAAGACCGACCGGATCCTCTCCCTCGCTCCCGACCTGGTGATCGCCAACGAGGAGGAGAACCGCGCCCCCGACCTGGACGCCCTGCGCACGGCGGGCGTCGAGGTGCTGGTGACCGAGGTGCGCACCGTGCCGCAGGCCCTCACCGAGCTGGACCGGGTGCTGACCGCCTGCGGCGCGCCGTCCCGGCCCCGGTGGCTGGACGAGGCGGAGGCGGCCTGGTCGGCCCTGGAGCCGCCGTCCCCGCGGCGGCGCCGTACGGCCGTGGTGCCGGTGTGGCGCAGGCCGTGGATGGTGCTGGGCCGCGACACCTTCGCCGGCGACGTGCTGTCCCGGCTGGGCGTCGACCACCTGTACGCCTCGCACGCCGAGCGCTATCCGAAGATCCCGGTGGAGGAACTGCGGGCGGCCCGCCCCGACCTCGTGGTCCTGCCCGACGAGCCGTACCGCTTCACCGCCGACGACGGCCCGGAGGCCTTCCCCGACGTGCCCAGCGCCCTCGTCGACGGGCGGTACCTCACCTGGTACGGACCGTCGCTGGCCGAGGCACCCCGGGCACTGGACCGGGCGCTGCGGGCGGCGCACCGCTGACCGGGTGCGTACGGCGCGCCCGACCGCGAGGCGCCTGACCAGGGGCCCTTTCCGGACAGGACATAAGCTGGGGTTATGGGCAGTGGTACGGAGAGCGGACAGGGCGCGGCGGAGCGGCACGTGGCGGGCTCACTGGCGCACCGGGTGCCGGACCTGCGGGCCATGGAACTGCTGCTGGCGGTGGCACGCCTGGGCAGCCTCGGCGGCGCGGCCCGCGAGCTGGGCATCACCCAGCCGGCCGCCAGCAGCCGCATCCGCTCGATGGAACGCCAGCTGGGGGTCGCCCTGGTGGACCGTTCACCGCGCGGCTCCCGGCTCACCGACGCGGGTGCGCTGGTCACGGACTGGGCGCGGCGCATCGTGGGGGCCGCCGAGGCCTTCGACGCGGGCGTGCAGGCGCTCCGGGACCGGCGGGACTCGCGGCTGCGGGTGGCGGCGAGCATGACCATTGCCGAGTATCTGCTGCCGGGCTGGCTGGTGGCGCTGCGCACCCAGCTCCCGGACACCGCCGTGTCGCTGCTCGCCGGGAACTCGGCGACGGTGGCCGAGCGGCTGCTGTCCGGCGCGGCCGACCTCGGCTTCGTGGAGGGGGTGGGCGTCCCGGCGGGCCTCGACTCCGCGGTCATCGCCCACGACCGGCTGATCGTCGTGACCGCGCCCGGCCATCCGTGGGCCCGGCGCCGGCGCCCGCTCGCGGCGGCGGAACTCGCGGCGACCCCGCTCATCCTGCGCGAGAAGGGCTCGGGCACCCGGCAGGTCCTGGACGCGGCCCTGGGCGGACTGGCCCGCCCCCTGATCGAGCTGTCGTCGACCACGGCGGTGAAGGCGGCGGCCGTGAGCGGCGCGGGACCGTCCGTCCTCAGCGAACTCGCCGTCGGCGAGGAGCTGACCACCCGACGCCTGGTGAGCGTGCCCGTGACGGGCGTCGCCCTGGCCCGCGACCTCCGGGCGGTATGGCCCACGGGCCACCGCCCGACGGGCCCGGCCCGGCACCTGCTGTCCCTGACGCGGTCGTAGGGGCGGCGCCGGGGACGGGCACTGCGGCCGACCGCGCCGCGCGAGGCGGCACGCGCTCAGGCGCGCCGCGCCGCGTCCACCAGGGCCCGCATCACCCGTACGTCCTCGCCCATCTCGGGGTGCCACTGCACCCCGAGGACCCAGCTCGGGCCGGAGGGCAGCTCCAGCGCCTCCACGGTGCCGTCCGCCGCGTGGGCCGACGCGACCAGGCCCGCGCCGAGCCGGTCCACCGCCTGGTGGTGGTACGTCGGCACGAACGTCTCCTCGGGCACGACAGCGGCGTACAGCGTCCCCGGCACCGGCTTGACCGGGTGGCCGCCGAACACGCCCACCACCTCGGCGTGGCCCTCGATGTGCTGGACGAGGGTGCCGCCGAGGGCGACGTTGAGCAACTGCATGCCCCGGCAGATCCCCAGCAGCGGGACGCGCGCGGCCAGGGCCGCCTCGACGAGCGCCAGCTCCCAGGTGTCCCGGGCCCGGTCGGGCGGACCCGTGCGCGGGCCGGCTTCCGCGCCGTAGCGGACCGGCTCCACGTCCGGGCCGCCCGCGATCACCAGGGCGTCGAGGCGGGCGACGGTGGCGGCGGCCCGCTCCGGCGCGTCCGGCGGCAGCATCGCGGCCAGCCCGCCCGCGCGCTGCACCAGCCGGGGATACCCGGCGGGCAGCAGCGCCGCCTCCAGCTCCCACACACCCCAGCGCGCCCCGGACTCCAGGTACGTGCTGACGCCGATCAGCGGCCCGTCCGGCTCCATCCGACCTCCCCGCAATGGATCGATCTCATACCTTTATGTCCTCTCCGTCCTTGCCGTCCTTGGCGCTCCTGTCGCCCGGTGCCGGCACGGCGACACGCTCACGCGAGGAACCCGCGCAGCAGCGCCGCCGTCCCCGCACAGTGTTCCCGCGCGATCTCCCGCGCCCTCTCCGCGTCCCCGTCGAGCACGGCCTCCACGAGCGCGGTGTGCTGCCGCTGGGAGTGCTCCAGGTTGCGCACCAGCAGCGGGATGCAGTCCAGCAGGTCGTTCACGGTGGCCCGGACGGCCGCGTACTGGGCCGCGAGGGACGGCGAGCCGCACAGCTCCGCGAGGGTGAGGTGCAGCCGCGTGTCCAGCCGCCGGTACTCCGCGAGCGGCGCGTCCCGCGTGCCGGCCAGCGCCTCGCGCAGCCGCGCCGCCCGCGCGTCCGCCGGCCCGTGCGTCGCGCACAGCCCGGCCGCGCCCACCTCCAGCACCTCCCGGAAGCGCAGCACGTCCTCGATGTCGGTCCCGGCCACCCGCCGCCGCAGTTCGTCCTCGCCGGCCGCGTCCGCGCGGGGCAGCACGAAGGTTCCGCCGTACCGGCCGCGCCGCGCCTCCAGCAGCCCCTGCTCCTGGAGCACCTTCAGCGCCTCGCGCAGCGTCACCCGGCTGACCCCGAGCCGTTCCGCCAGCTCCCGCTCGGCCGGCAGCCGCTCGCCCCCCGCCACCAGGCCCAGCCTGACGACCTGGAGAATCTGCTCCAGCGCCTCCTCGAAGCCGTTTCCGGCCCGCACCGCCCGCAGCACCGGTGCGAGCCGGTCCGTCACACTCCCGGCGGTATCCTCCCGCATGCGGCCGCGCCCCCTTCCCAAGCAAAGGTTCTCGGCAATACCTTATGGCTCCCGGCCAGAAGGAGGCTCTCCCCGTGGCAGACCGCACACCCCCGCTCGGGACCGAGGCGTTGCAGGCCCTCGTCGCCGCCGGTGACATCGACACCGTCGTCCTCGCCTTCCCCGACATGCAGGGCCGCCTCCAGGGCAAGCGGTTCGCCGCACGCTTCTTCCTCGACGAGGTCCTGGCGCACGGCACCGAGGGCTGCAACTACCTCCTCGCCGTCGACGCCGACATGAACACCGTCGACGGCTACGCGATGTCCTCCTGGGACCGCGGCTACGGCGACTTCGCCATGCACGCCGACCCGGACACCCTGCGCCACCTGCCGTGGAACGAGGGCACCGCGATGGCCGTCGCCGACCTCGCCTGGGCGGACGGCTCACCGGTGCTCGCCGCGCCCCGCCAGATCCTGCGCCGCCAACTGGAGCGCCTCGCCGGGCACGGATACACCGCGCAGGTCGGCACCGAGCTGGAGTTCATCGTCTTCCGGGACACCTACGAACAGGCCTGGGACGCCGACTACCGCGGCCTGACCCCGGCCAACCAGTACAACATCGACTACTCGGTCCTCGGCACCGGCCGCATCGAACCCCTGCTGCGCCGCATCCGCAACGAGATGGCCGGCGCCGGCCTCACCGTCGAGTCCGCCAAGGGCGAGTGCAACCCGGGCCAGCACGAGATCGTCTTCCGCTACGACGAGGCCCTGGTCACCTGCGACCAGCACGCGGTCTACAAGACCGGCGCCAAGGAGATCGCCGCCCAGGAGGGCATGTCCCTCACCTTCATGGCCAAGTACAACGAGCGCGAGGGCAACTCCTGCCACATCCACCTCTCGCTCGCCGACGAGAACGGCGACAACGCCATGGCCGGCGAAGAGGCGGACGGGATGTCCGAGGTCATGCGGCACTTCCTCGCCGGACAGCTCGCCGCGCTCCGCGACTTCTCCCTCCTCTACGCCCCGCACATCAACTCCTACAAGCGCTTCCAGCCCGGCTCCTTCGCCCCGACCGCCGTCGCCTGGGGACACGACAACCGCACCTGCGCCCTGCGCGTCGTCGGCCACGGGCGCTCCCTGCGCTTCGAGAACCGGCTCCCCGGCGGCGACGTCAACCCCTACCTCGCGGTTGCGGGCATGGTCGCGGCCGGTCTGCACGGCGTGGAGCACCGCCTCGAACTGCCCGAACCCTGCGCCGGCAACGCCTACACCGCCGACTTCGCCCACGTCCCCAGCACCCTGCGCGAGGCCGCCGAGCTGTGGGAGAACAGCCCCGTCGCCAGGGCCGCCTTCGGGGACGAGGTCGTCGCCCACTACCGCAACATGGCGCGCGTCGAACTGGACGCCTTCGACGCCGCGGTCACCGACTGGGAGCTGCGCCGCTCCTTCGAACGCATGTGAGGCCCCACGTGTCCGAGCAGCCCGAACCCCTTGGTGAGCTGCGGGTACTGAACCCCGCCAGCGAAGAGGTCGTCGCCACCGTCCCCGCCGCCTCGGCCGCCGACGTGGACGCCGCCGTCCTGCGGGCCGCGCGGGCCCAGACCGCCTGGGCCGCCCTCGCCCCCGGCGACCGGGCCCGGCTGCTGCGCCGCTTCGCCGCCGCCGTCGACGAGCACCTGGAGGAGCTGGCCCGTCTGGAGGTCCGCGAGGCCGGGCACACCCTCGGCAACGCCCGCTGGGAGGCAGGCAACGTCCGCGACCTGCTCGACTACGCCGCCGGGGGAGTGGAGCGGCTCACCGGGCGGCAGATCCCCGTCGCCGGCGGCCTGGACGTGACGATCCTCGAACCACTCGGCGTCGTCGGCGTCATCGCCCCCTGGAACTTCCCCATGCCCATCGCCGCCTGGGGCACCGCACCCGCGCTCGCGGCGGGCAACGCGGTCCTCCTCAAGCCCGCCGAGACCACCCCGCTGACCGCGCTGCGCCTGGCCGGGCTCGCCCTGGAGGCGGGCCTTCCCGAGGGCCTGTTCCAGGTGCTGCCGGGCCACGGGCCGGTCGCGGGCGAGGCGCTCGTCACGCATCCGGGCGTGGCGAAGGTCGTCTTCACCGGGTCGACCGCCGTGGGCCGGCGGGTCGCGGCCAGGGGCGCGGCCCTCCTCAAGCCCGTCACCCTCGAACTCGGCGGCAAGAGCCCCAACATCGTCTTCGCCGACGCCGACATCGAGGCCGCCGCGGCCGCCACGCCCATGTCCTTCCTCGACAACTGCGGCCAGGACTGCTGCGCCCGCACCCGCGTCCTCGTCCAGCGCACGGTGTACGACCGCTTCCTCGCCCTGCTCGCCCCCGCGATCGAAGCCGTCCGGGTCGGCGACCCGGCCGACCCGGACACCGACATGGGCCCGCTGATCTCCCGGGCCCAGCTCGACCGCGTCCGCTCCTACGTCCCCGCCGACGCCGAAGGCATCCGCGGCGGGGCACCCGAGGGCGGCCCCGGTTTCTGGTTCCCGCCCACCGTCCTCACCGGCGTCGACGCGCAAGCGCGCGTGGCCGTCGAGGAGGTCTTCGGACCCGTCGCCGTCGTCCTGCCCTTCGACGACGAGGCCGACGCGGTCCGCCTGGCCAACGCCACCGACTACGGCCTGTCCGGCTCGCTGTGGACCCGGGACGTCGGCCGCGCCCTGCGGGTGTCGAGCGCGGTCCGGGCCGGGAACCTGTCCGTCAACTCCCACTCCAGCGTCCGCTACTGGACGCCGTTCGGCGGGTTCAAGCAGTCCGGCCTCGGACGCGAACTCGGCCCGGACGCGCTGACCGCCTTCACCGAGACCAAGAACGTCTTCATCAGCAACGTCCCGTCGAGCACGGAGGCCTAGCCACTCATGACCGAGGACATCATCTGCCGCCGCCTGGTCGGCCGTACCGCCGTCGTCACCGGGGCCGGCAGCGGAATCGGCCTCGCCGCAGCCCGCCGGCTCGCCGCCGAGGGCGCGCACGTCGTGTGCGGCGACGTGGACGAGACCCGGGGCAGGGCGGCTGCCGAGGCGAGCGGCGGGACCTTCGTCAAGGTCAACGTCACCGACCCCGAGCAGGTCGAGGCGCTGTTCAAGGCGGCGTACGACACCTACGGCAGCGTGGACGTCGCGTTCAACAACGCCGGTATCTCGCCGCCCGACGACGACTCCATCCTGGAAACCGGCCTCGATGCGTGGAAGCGGGTCCAGGAGGTCAACCTCACCTCCGTCTACCTGTGCTGCAAGGAGGCCATCCCCTACATGCGGCGCCAGGGCAGGGGGTCCGTCATCAACACCGCGTCCTTCGTGGCCAGGATGGGCGCGGCCACCTCGCAGATCTCGTACACCGCGTCCAAGGGCGGCGTGCTCGCCATGTCCCGGGAACTGGGTGTGCAGTTCGCACGGGAGGGCATCCGCGTCAACGCGCTGTGCCCCGGCCCGGTCAACACACCACTGCTGCGGGAGCTGTTCGCCAAGGATCCGGAGCGGGCCGCGCGCCGCCTCGTCCACATTCCGGTCGGGCGGTTCGCCGAGGCCGAGGAGATCGCCGCCGCCGTCGCGTTCCTGGCCAGCGACGACTCCTCCTTCGTGAACGCCACGGACTTCCTGGTGGACGGCGGGATCTCCGGGGCGTACGTCACTCCGCTGTAGATCACCGCGGGCGGCGTCCTACAGTGCCGGAATGAGCATGACGCCGCCGCCCGGCTGGTACCGCGATCCGTCGGCCCCCCACCAGGAACGCTGGTGGGACGGCACGGCCTGGACGGAACACCGGCGCGCCCCCGGGCCCGCCGGGTACGGACCGGCGCAGCCCCCGCAGCAGCCGGTGCCCCAGGCGCCGCCCGGCGGGGCGCCGACCGTGCCGTTGTCCACGGGCGGCGGCGGTACCGGGAGCGGGAAGGCCGTGGCCCTCACCGCCGCCGCGGCCGTGCTGGTCGCGGCGGTCGTCGCCGGCGTACTCGTCCTGCGCGAGGACGACGACGGCGGACCGCAGGCGCGGACCCCGCCGGTCACGGCGACCCCCACCGACCCCGCGCCGGTGAGCGAGCCGCCGTCGCCCTCGCCCACCCCCACCGAGCCGTCCGCCGACGACCCGGCCGTGGTCGAGGACCAGCTCAACGGCATCACCTTCCCGATGCCGGACGGTTGGGTCCTGCCGAAGTACGTCACCGAGCACAACGTCATGATGACCACGGACGGCACCTACGACTGCCCCGGCGACAGCGGCCGGTGCCGGCACGGCCTCGTCATCTCCCGCACCGTCACGGCGAACGCCGAGTCCTCCCCGAAAGTCCTCGCCACGCAGGACATCGAGGACGCGGCCGACGACGCCTACGAGGAGGACCTGATCGGCAACAAGCCCTTCGGCGGCATCGAGTCCCACCAGGAGGTGGCGTCCGGGCCGGTCGCGGTCGCCGGACGCGCCGGGTACTACGTGCGCTGGCGGGTGACGACGGCCAAGGGCCCCGGCGGTTATGTGCAGTCGCTGGTGTTCCCCTCCACCGTCGGCACCGAGTCCCCGATCCTGGTCCGCTACGTGTTCGACGCCGGCGAGGACGGACCGCCGCTCGCCGACATGGACCGGATCACCAAGGGCATCCGGCCCGCCGGCGACGCGGACACCGCCGGCGGCGTGGGCAGCGGCATCGGCCCGTCGAGCTGACCGGTCCGGGCCATGGAGGGCCGGCCGCCGGGCTACAGGAAGGTGTGCCCCTCGCCCCGGTACGTCGGAACCGTCTGCGTCACCGCGTCCCCCTCCACCAGGTGCAGCGTGTCGAACCGCTCGCACAGCTCACCGGCCTTGGCGTGCCGGAACCACACCTTGTCGCCGATGAGGAGGTCGTCGGCGGGGGAACCGAGCAGCGGCGTCTGCACCTCGCCCGGCCCCTCCTGGGGGTCGTAGCGCAGCCCCTCGGGCAGGTACGGCACCGGCAGCCGGTCGGCGCCGGCCGCACCGGAGGCCGGGTATCCGCCGCCGAGCACGGTCACGACCCCCACTGCCGGCCGCCGCACGACGGGCTGCGCGAACAGCGCCGCCGGACGCCCGCTGAACGACGTGTAGTTGTCGAAGAGACGCGGTACGTACAGCCCCGACCCGGCGGCGATCTCCGTGACCGCGTCCTCGGCGGCGGTGTGCTGCACGCTGCCCGTGCCGCCGCCGTTGACGAACTCCAGGCCGGGCACCACGGCCCGGACCGCCCGCACCACGGCGGCACGCCGCTCGGTGAGTTCCCGCCGGGCGGCGGCCTGCATCAGCCGCACCGCCCGCGACCGCAGCGGCCGGCCGGCCACCGCGTCGCCGACCCCGGCGACATGGCCCTCGTACGCCATGACGCCGACGACCTCGAACCCCGGCCGGCGCTCCACCGTCCGCGCCAGGTCGGCGAGCTGGGCGGGGGAGTACAGCGGGGAGCGGAGCGCGCCGACCCGCACCCGCCCGCCGAGCAGCTTCAGCGAGGTGTCCAACTCCAGGCAGACCCGCACGACTTCCCGTCCGCCGTCGCGGGCCGCGTCGATGAGGTTCAGCTGCGCCGGGTCGTCGATCATCACGGTCACGGCGGAGGCGAGCTTGGGATCGGCGGTCAGCTCGGCGTACCCGGCGCGGTCCACCGACGGATAGGCGAGGAGCACGTCCTCGAAACCGGAGCGGGCCAGCCACAGGGACTCGGCCAGCGTGAACGACATGACGCCCGCGAAACCGTCCCTTGCCAGAACCCGTTCCAGCAGCGCACGGCAGCGTACGGACTTGCTGGCGACCCGGATCGGCTTGCCGCCGGCCCGGCGGACCAGGTCGTCCGCGTTGCTGTCGAAGGCATCCAGGTCCACGATCGCCACGGGGGCGTCCAGATGGGCGGTGGCCCGGTCGTATCGGGCCCGGTCGGTGGCGCGCGCAGTCATGGTCGCAGCCTGCCAGACAGGATTACCGCAGGGTAGGGGGACGTTCCGGGCCAATGCCACGGGCCTGCGCACTGGTTCCCCGCCGGGCGGGGTCACGCCGTAGAGTGACGCGCACGCACGGCGGGACGACTCCGGCGGCAGGGCCTCGGGGGCCCGCGCCGGGATGGCGGTCCTCCCGTGCGGGTATGCGTGCCCGGGACGGATCGATCCGCGCCGGGCCGGGGCAGGAGACCACATCACCGGCCCGCGCCGGAGAAGCGGCCCGGACCCGAGGAAACGGGGGGTGCATGAGCACGGAAGCGCGCCGCGCCCCCCTTCCCCCCAACACCCCGCCCCGCCCCACCGCCCCGCCGGCCCCGGAGGCCCCACCGCGCCCCGACGCCGCCGCCTCCGATCCGCAGGCGCCGCCGCGTGCCGGTACCTCACCCCGTCCCGGTCCCGCCGCGCCCAGGCCGCAGACACCGCCGCCCCCCGGGACACCGCCCCGCCCCAGCGCCGCCCCGCGTTCGAGCGCCCCGCCCCGGCCCACCGCGCCGCCCCGCCCCGGCGTTCCGCCGCGTCCCGCCCAGGGGCCCGCCGCGGGCGGCGCGGGCGAGGACGGCCGGCGCTCGTCGAATACGCCGGCCGCCGACGCCGGACGGCCGGCGCGGGCTCCGTACCGGAACAGCGCGGACACCTCGGCCCGGGGAAGCGACGACGCCGCGTACCGACGGCCGGAGACGGGCGGCGGGCGCGCGTACCGGCCCGGCTCCGCGCGGCCCGAGGGCCCGTCGGACGACCGGACGGCGCCGGGAGACGGCGCCTCCGGGAACACCCGGCCCACCTACCCGCGCTTCCGACTCGGCCGCTCCCTCGGCACCGACCCCACGCCCTCGCCCCCGAGTACCGCCGTCCCGTTCCCGGACGCCCCGCCGCCCCGTACGCCCGGCGGGTCCTCCGACGATCCGCCGCGGCCTGCCTCTGCCTCTTTCCCGGACGACCCGTCCCCGCGTGCCTCCGCTTCTTTCCCGGACGACCCGCCGCCGCGGGCGTCCAGTCGTCTCCCCGACGGCGCGTCCCCGCGCGGCTCCGCTTCTTTCTCCGGTGAGTTGCCCTCGCGCGGCTCTGCTTCTTTCTCCGGTGAGTTGCCCTCGCGCGGCTCTGCTTCTTTCTCGGCCGAGCCGCCGCCGCGGGCGTCCAGTCGTCTTCCCGACGGCCCGTCCCCGCGCGGCTCTGCCGCATTCCCGGACGACCCGCCCCCGCGGGCCTCCAGTCGTCTCCCCGACGATCCGGCCCCGCGTGCCTCCTCCTCTCTCTCCGACGCCCCGCCCCCGCGGGCCTCCAGCCGGCTGCCCGATGGTCCGCCCTCGCGTGGGCCCGGTCGGTTCCCCGACGATCAGCCCCCGCGTGCCTCCACCCGATTCCCCGATGTCCCGCCGGTCGTCGGTCGGGCGGAGACGGCCGGGGCACGCCGTACGGGTGAGGCGGCGGGAGGCGGCGGTGAGCCGCAGGCGCTGTTCCAGCGGGGCGGTGCCCCCGTGGAGAGTCCGTCCGAGACGACCAGGCGTCTGCGGCCGGTCCCGGCACAGCCGGAGCGGAAGTCCGAGTGGAGACCCGGGCCGGCGGACGAGTCCGTGGGTGTCTCCGCCACCGGGCCCGACCCCACGTTCTCCTGGAGCGCACCGACGCCCCCCGGCGACGGGCGGCCCCGGGTGTCGTTCGGGGAGCCGGAGGGCTACGACGAGCGCGCCCGGCCACGGCCGCTCGGCGGGCGGCTGCGGTCCCAGGCCGTCGCCGCGGCCGCCTGTCTCGTGCTCGGGACGGGACTCATCACCGGTGCCGTCACCGGCAGTTGGCTCGCCGGAGACTCCGCGGACAGCGGCACGCGCAGCGCGTTCAGCGAGGCCGGGGACCTGTGGCACAGCGTGCCGGTCGACCAGCTGTTCCCGCCCACCGTGCAGGGGCAGGGCGCGGGCCCCGGCGGCGCCGACCGCGTCTGGACCCGCGTCGCAGTCGCCCCGGACGGCGACTGCGCGGGCGCCCTCGACCGGCTGCTGGCCCAGGTGCTCGACCCCCTCGGCTGCCGGCGCCTGCTGCGCGCCACCTACACCGACGCCACCCAGAGCCACGTCACCACCGTCGGCCTGCTCTTCACCAAGGCCGACGCCGCCGCCATGACCTCGCTGGCGACCCGGTTCGAGAAGGAGGGCCTGGCCCGCCGCGACGACCTCATGCCGCTGCCGTACGCCGCCAAGGACACCGTCGCCGCCGGCTTCGGCGCGCCGCAGCGGGCCTCGTGGACCGTCTCCGTCCTCACCGACGCCCCCGTCGTCGTCTACGCGGTCTCCGGCTGGTCCGACGGCCGCACCGTCGACGAACCCGAGCCCGCCCAGGAGGCCACCGAGTCCGGCGCCACGTCGGCCCCCGCCCAGGCCGGCCTCGGCCACGAGGCGCAGGGCCTCGCCGACCGCGTCGAACGTGCCCTGCGCAAGAACGTCGGCCCGGCCACGGAGCGCCCGTCGTGAGCGCCCCCGGGATCCGCCGGACGGGCCGCGCGCTGAGCCTGTTCCTCGCCGCCGCCCTCGTCCTCGTCCCCGCGCCCGCCGCCCACGCCGACGGCATCCGCGCCCAGCAGTGGGCCCTGGACGCCATGCACACCGAGGACGCCTGGCGCACCACCAAGGGCGCGGGCGTCACCGTCGCCGTCCTGGACACCGGCGTCGAGGCCGACCACCCCGACCTGACCGGCAACGTCCTCACCGGCAAGGACCTGGTCGGCTTCGGCGCGAGCGAGGGCGACCGCGCCTGGGCCCGGCACGGCACCGCCATGGCCGGGATCATCGCCGGGCACGGCCACGGCGACGGCAACTCCGACGGCGTCATGGGCATCGCCCCGGAGTCGAAGATCCTTCCCCTGCGCGTGATCCTGGAGGACGGCGACCCCGCCCGCGCCAAGGCCCGCAAGACCCGCGGCAACGCCCTCGCCGAGGGCATCCGCTGGGCCGCCGACCACGGCGCGGACATCATCAACCTCTCCCTCGGCGACGACTCCGCCTCCGCCCACCCGGAGCCCGCCGAGGACGAGGCCATCCAGTACGCCCTGAAGAAGGGCGTGATCGTCGTCGCCTCGGCCGGCAACGGCGGCGAGAAGGGCGACCACGTCTCCTACCCGGCCGCCTACCCGGGCGTCATCGCCGCGACCGCCGTCGACCGCTACGGCACCCGCGCCTCGTTCTCCACCCGCCGCTGGTACGCCACGGTCAGCGCACCCGGCGTCGACGTGATCATCGCCGACCCCGACCACCGCTACTACGAGGGCTGGGGCACCAGCGCCGCCTCCGCCTTCGTCTCCGGTGCCGCCGCCCTGGTGAAGGCGGCCCACCCCGGCCTCACCCCGGCCCAGGTCAAGTCCCTGCTGGAGGACACCGCCCGCAACGCCCCCACCGGGGGCCGCGACGACTCCCGCGGCTTCGGCTTCGTCGACCCCGCCGCCGCCATCGAGGCCGCCGGGCGGCTGAAGCCGCAGGGCCTGAAGGCGGCGGCGTACGGCGACGAGTACTTCGGCTCGGGCCCGCGTGACCCCGACTCCGACGGCGGCACCTCCGCCTGGGCGGCCCCGCTGGCCGGCGGCGCGGGCGGCGTCCTGGTGGTCGCCGCCGTGGTCCTGTGGCGGGGCCGGCGCGAACGCTACGACGACTTCTGACCCTGCCCGGCCCCGGCCCCGTCGGCGAACACGGACACCGCCGCCCGCGCCGCCGCCTCGGTCAGCGTGATCCCCTCCGCCTCGGTCGCGCTGCCCCGCGACACCACCGCCACCAGGTAGTCGTGGCCGTCCGACGTGACCCGCCCGATGCTGTTGACCACCCACAGCCCGCTGGTACTGCGCCGCAGCCAGCCGTTCTTCAGCGCCCACGCCGAGCCGTCCGCGCCGTCGGCCGCCGCCGACACACCCCACCGCTGACCGTCGGCTATCCGCCCCATCAGCCCGCTCACATACGCCCGCGAGGCCTCGCTCAGCGCGGAGCCGTCCGCCACGAACACCTGCCGCAGCAGCGCGATCTGGTCGGCGGCCGTGGTCTGCGTCAGCCCCCACAGCGCCCCGTCGCCGCCCTTGGTCCGGGTGAGCCCGAGGCGCTCGTTGGCGGCGTCGAGCCCGTCCGCCGTGCCGATCGCCCGCCACAGCGCCGACGCCGAGTCGTTGTCACTGTCCTCGATCATGGCGACGGCGTACGCCTTCTCCTCGGCGGTCGGCGAACGCCCCGCGTCCTGCGTCTGGAGCAGCAGCGCCGCCAGGATGTCGACCTTGACGATGCTCGCCGTGTCGAAGGCGCCGGAGCCGTACGACGCGCTGTCGCCGGAGTCCGGGTCGAGCACCGCCGCCGACACCTCGGCACCCTCCGGCACGGTCACCGAGGCCATGGCCTCGGCCAGCAGCGCGTCCCGGTCCACGGCCGGCTCGACGGTCTTCACCGATGCCTCCCCGCCCGCGGTTGCCGAGGCCGACGACGATACGGATACGGCGCCGGGCCGCGCGTGCACCTGCCAGTACGCGCCACCGGTGGCCGTACCGGCCACGACGACGAACGCGACCAGCGCGACACTCACCGGTGCGCGCCGGTGCCGCCCGGCCCCGTGGGCTCCCCGCGCCCTTCGCGCTCGGCGGGCTCGCCGGGTTCTGGAGGGATCCATGCCCGCGATGATTCAGGCGGCGGCTGTGCGATCCATTGGGCGGACGTTAAATCTGGGTCAGATCTCCGTGAGAGGCCGGTGAGGACCGCCGGCCGCCCCCCGATAGGCTCGTCGACCGTGGCGAACAAGAACATCCCCGACTCCCCCTTCTCCGACGACGACGGCTCCGCCGATCCCCGGCTGAGCGCCGCGCTCGCCGCCTGGGCCGAGGACCGCACCGCCCTGGCACCCGTACTGGAGGCGCTCAGCGGCGCCCGGCTGCTCGTCCCCGTCGTGGCCGTCCTCGGCGAGGTGACGGAGGACGACAACGGGCTGCGCCGTGAGAAGACCAGCGACATGGCCGTACCCACGCTGAAGGCCGGCGACCGCACCGCGCTGCCCGCCTTCACGTCCACGGACTCGCTCGCCCGCTGGGATCCGGGAGCCCGCCCCGTCGCCGTACCCGTGCACCAGGCGTTGCGGGCCGCCGCGCACGAGAAGGCGGACACGGTCGTACTGGACATGGCGGGACCGGTGCCGTTCGAGCTGACCGGGCCGGTGCTGCTGGCGCTGGCCGAGGGCCGTACGACGACCGACCCGCTCGCCGACCCGGCCGTCACCGGGGCGGTACGTGCCGCGCTGGCCGCCGAGCCCGCCGTGCTCCGCGCCCATCTGGGCCCCGGGCAGGCCGACGGCACCCTGGCGCTGGTCCTGGACCCCGGGGCACGGCCGGGGGAGGCCGCCCGCGCCGTCGCCGAGCGCCTTGCCGCCGACGAGACACTGAGGGCCCGCCTGGTGCGCGGCCTCGACCTGGCACTGCTGCCGGCCGGGGCGGCGCCGTCGGGCGAGCCCCTGTACGTCGCGGCGGCGGCTCAGCCGTAGATCGCGCCGGTGTACTTCTCGCCCGGACCCCGGCCCGGCTCGTCCGGGACCAGGGAGGCCTCGCGGAAGGCCAGCTGGAGCGACTTCAGACCGTCCCGCAGCGGCGCCGCGTGGAACGAGCTGATCTCGGTCGCGGTCGCGTCCAGCAGACCGGCCAGCGCGTGCACCAGCTTGCGGGCCTCGTCCAGGTCCTTGTGCTCCTCGCCCTCCTCGGTCAGGCCCAGCTTCACGGCGGCGGCGCTCATCAGATTGACGGCGACCGTCACGATCACCTCGACCGCGGGAACCTCGGCGATGTCGCGGGCCATGGCGTCGAAGTCGGGCGTCTCAGGAGGGGTCTCACTCATGCCGCACACGATAGGGGCACCGGGCGGCACGGCCCCACCCGGTCTCGGTTAGCCCTTCCCCCGCCGAGCTGCTAACCTTGTGTTACGACCGGTCGGACACGCACGCCTCATGGCAGCGGATCCGGCCCACAAGTGGAGGCTTCGAACTCCCACCTGGCCGTCCTCCGGGCGGCGGGTCACCGGTCAGGCGGTCCCGTCCCAGCGGCGGTGACCAGCCCGAAATCGCGCCCCGCGACTGTCGCGGCGGTGCTCCGGTAGCAGTTCGAGGAGCCCCGCCTGTGATCGGCCGGGGCATTTTTCTTGTCCCGGTGCGGTTAGGTCCGTCGAACCCAGATGTTACGCGGCTGTCCGCCAGACCGTCGCGTGGTGCTACCGAGGAGGATCCATCAGCGCCGAGCCCCGCATCAACGACCGGATTCGCGTTCCCGAGGTGCGACTTGTCGGTCCCAGTGGCGAGCAGGTCGGGATTGTCCCGCTTGCCAAGGCCCTGGAGCTTGCGCAGGAGTACGACCTCGACCTCGTCGAGGTCGCGGCGAACGCCCGTCCGCCCGTGTGCAAGCTCATGGACTACGGGAAGTTCAAGTACGAGTCGGCCATGAAGGCCCGTGAGGCGCGCAAGAACCAGGCGCACACGGTCATCAAGGAGATGAAGCTCCGGCCGAAGATCGACCCGCACGACTATGACACCAAGAAGGGTCACGTCGTCCGGTTCCTCAAGCAGGGCGACAAGGTCAAGATCACGATCATGTTCCGTGGCCGCGAGCAGTCCCGCCCCGAGCTGGGCTACCGACTGCTCCAGCGTCTCGCGGAGGATGTCGCCGACCTCGGGTTCGTGGAGTCGAACCCGAAGCAGGACGGCCGAAACATGATCATGGTCCTCGGTCCGCACAAGAAGAAGACCGAGGCGATGGCCGAGGCTCGCCAGGCGCAGGAAGCCCGCAAGGCCGAAGCGAAGGCCAACCCGGGCCGCTCGCAGAACGCCGCGGACGACGACGCCGTGAACGCCGAGGCCTCGGCCGAAGCTCCGGCCGAGGCTTCCGCCGAGGCGTGACTGCGGGGGACGCCAGTCCCCAGGACGTAACCGATACAAGCGACGCTCCACCGTGCCCGGTTCTCACGACCGGGCACCGGAGCGCCATCGACGAGGAGAGAACGGCGCCATGCCGAAGAACAAGTCGCACAGCGGTGCCAGCAAGCGCTTCAAGGTCACCGGTTCCGGCAAGGTGCTCCGTGAGCGCGCCGGCAAGCGCCACCTGCTCGAGCACAAGTCGTCGCGCCTGACGCGCCGCCTCACCGGCAACGCCGAGATGGCCCCGGGCGACGCCAAGAAGATCAAGAAGCTTCTCGGCAAGTGACGTACGGGCGCCACTGAGCGCCGTACGACAGGACCGGGACCCATTCGATACCGGGCCGCGTGAGGACCACCGCGGCCCCGCTACAAGGAGTCAACAAGTGGCACGCGTCAAGCGGGCAGTCAACGCCCACAAGAAGCGCCGGGCGATCCTCGAGCAGGCCTCCGGCTACCGCGGTCAGCGTTCGCGCCTGTACCGCAAGGCCAAGGAGCAGGTCACCCACTCGCTGGTCTACAACTACAACGACCGCAAGAAGCGCAAGGGTGACTTCCGCCAGCTGTGGATCCAGCGCATCAACGCCGCCGCCCGCGCCAACGGCATCACGTACAACCGCTTCATCCAGGGTCTGAAGGCCGCCAGCGTCGAGGTCGACCGCAAGATCCTCGCCGAGCTGGCCGTCAACGACCCGAACGCGTTCGCCGCGCTCGTCGAGGTCGCCCAGAAGGCGCTGCCGAGTGACGTGAACGCGCCGAAGGCCGCGTGACGCCGCGCCGGCCCTGAGCCGACGTGACCGGACCCGCAGGTTTTGATGCCTGCGGGTCCTGTTGTTGCCGCCTGGACCTCGGTTCTTCGGCTGCGGGTGCGTCGTGGCTTGTCGCGCAGTTCCCCGCGCCCCTTCGGGGCGTGTCGCGGTCGGCGTCGATCCAAGAGCGAAGGTGAGTAAGAGTGCGTCCCGTCAGCCCCGAGCTGATCTCCCCCCGGTCCTCCCGGGTCGCCGCCGCGCGGCGGCTGGGGAAGCGGAACTTCCGGGGGAAGGAGCGGTTGTTCCTGGCCGAGGGGCCGCAGGCGGTGCGGGAGGCCGCGGTGGGCGCGGACCTGCTGGTCGAGCTGTTCGTCACCGTCGAGGCCGCCGAGCGGTACGCCGACATCGTCGGCGCCGCCCGGGAGGCCGGCGCCCGGGTCCACCTCGCCGCCGAGCAGGTGATCGAGGACATCTCCACCACCGTCACCCCGCAGGGCCTGGTCGGGGTGTGCCGGTTCCTGGACACCCCCTTCGACGAGATCCTCGCCGCCCGCCCCAAACTCGTCGCCGTCCTCGCCCACGTCCGCGACCCCGGCAACGCCGGCACCGTACTGCGCTGCGCCGACGCCGCGGGCGCCGAGGCCGTCGTCCTCACCGACGCCTCCGTCGACCTGTACAACCCCAAGGCCGTACGCGCCTCCGTCGGTTCCCTCTTCCATCTGCCGGTCGCCGTCGGCGTCCCCGTCGAACGGGCCGTCACCGGGCTGCGGGAGGCCGGCGTCCGCGTGCTGGCCGCCGACGGAGCGGGCGAGCACGACCTCGACGCCGAACTGGACGCGGGCACCATGGGCGGGCCCACTGCCTGGGTGTTCGGCAACGAGGCCTGGGGCCTGCCGGAGGAGACCAGGGCGCTCGCCGACGCCGTGCTGCGGGTTCCGATCCACGGGAAGGCCGAGAGTCTGAACCTCGCGACCGCCGCCGCCGTATGTCTCTACGCGTCGGCGCGTGCACAGCGCGCCGCCGGAGGGTGCCGCTCCGTCACCAAGGCCTAGTAGGGTGACCGGCTCAAGGCCCCCGCGCGGCTGAGAGGTGGGGTACGGGGATGAGCGTCGGCACGAGCAGCGCACCGGGAGCACGGGAGGCGCCGCGACCGCCCGCGCCCCGCCCGCCCGGCGATCTCTCCGACCTCGGCGTCGACCCCGACGACCTGCCCGACGGCCTGGTCGTCGCGGACGAGCACGGCCGCGTCGTCTGCTTCAACGCGGCCGCCGCCCGGATCACCGCCGTCCCCGCCGCCGCTGCCCTCGGACGGCGCCTGGAGCAGGCGCTCCCGCTGGAGGACATCGAGGGCCGGCGCTGGTGGCAGCTGACCGACCCCTACGGCGGACTCGCCATCCGGGTCCGCCAGCCCGAGCGCAACCTCCTCCTGCCCGGCGGCAGGGAGGTCCTCGTCTCCGCCCGCTACGTCCGCACCGAGCCCACCGGCCCCGTCCACCGCGTCGTCGTCGGCCTGCGCGACACCGAGGCCCGCCGCCGCACCGAGCGCAGCCACGCCGAGCTGATCGCCACCGTCGCCCACGAACTGCGCTCACCGCTCACCTCCGTCAAGGGCTTCACGGCCACGCTGCTGGCCAAGTGGGAGAGGTTCACCGACGACCAGAAGCGGCTGATGCTGGAGACCGTCGACGCCGACGCCGACCGGGTCACCCGGCTCATCGCCGAACTCCTCGACATCTCGCGGATCGACTCGGGCCGCCTCGAGGTCCGCCGCCAGCCCGTCGACATCGGCGCCGCCGTCGGCCGGCACATCCAGGCGTACGTCGCCGCGGGCCTGGAGGCCGACCGCTTCCTGCTCCGCCTCGCCCAGCCGCTGCCCGATCTGTGGGCCGACCCCGACAAGATCGACCAGGTACTGAGCAACCTGCTGGAAAATGCCGTGCGACACGGCGAGGGAACCGTCACCATCGACATCACGCCCACGGCGTCCCCCCGGGAAGGGGAGGAGGCCGGCACGTCGGTCACGGTGAGCGACGAAGGGGCCGGCATCCCGGAGGAGTCCATGAACCGCGTCTTCACCCGCTTCTGGCGGGGCAGCAAGCGCGGCGGCACCGGCCTCGGGCTCTACATCGTCAAGGGCATCGTCGAGGCCCACGGCGGCACCATCACCGTCGGCCGCGCCCCCGGCGGCGGCGCCGAGTTCCGATTTACGCTGCCCGTGGCGGCACCGGCGTACCTCAGCTGAGACGGCCGACGACCCCACGGGCGCATTCGCCTTCCTCCACCCCGTTAGACTCGGCCTTTGGCACCTTTGTGTCCCGCAGACGAAGACGCCCGCACGCGGACGCCTCGTCCGCAGAGGCTTCGTCCACGAGCCGGTGACGGGGACCATCAGCCAGCCAATCGGAAGCACGGGAAGAGATGTCGGCACCGAATAAGTCGTACGACCCTGTCGAGGTCGAGGCGTTGAAACCGGAAGAGATCGAGCGCATGCGGGACGAGGCGCTCGCCGCCTTCGCCGCCGCGGACTCCCTCGACGCCCTCCAGGAGGCCAAGGTCGCCCACACCGGCGGTGCCTCCCCGCTGGCGCTGGCCAACCGCGAGATCGGCGCCCTGCCCCCGCAGGCCAAGGCCGAGGCCGGCAAGCGCGTCGGCATGGCCCGGGGCGCCGTGAACAAGGCGCTGGCCGCCCGCCAGGAGCAGCTGGAGGCCGAGCGGGACGCCCGCGTCCTGGTCGAGGAGGCCGTGGACGTCACGCTGCCCTACGACCGGGTACCGGCCGGCGCCCGCCATCCGCTCACCACGCTCTCGGAGCGCATCGAGGACGTCTTCGTGGCCATGGGCTACGAGGTCGCCGAGGGCCCCGAGGCGGAGGCCGAGTGGTTCAACTTCGACGCCCTCAACATCGGCCCGGACCACCCGGCCCGCGGCGAGGCCGACACGTTCTTCGTCGCGGGGCCGGACGGCGGCACCGAGTCCGGCGTCGTGCTGCGCACCCACACCTCGCCCGTGCAGATCCGCTCCGCGCTCGGCCGCGAGCTGCCGGTCTACGTGATCTGCCCCGGCCGCGTGTACCGCACCGACGAGCTGGACGCCACGCACACCCCCGTCTTCCACCAGGTCGAGCTGCTCGCCATCGACGAGGGCCTGACCATGGCGGACCTCAAGGGCACCCTGGACCACATGGTCCAGTCGCTGTTCGGCGCGGAGATGAAGACCCGGCTGCGGCCGAACTTCTTCCCCTTCACCGAGCCGTCCGCCGAGATGGACATGCTCTGCTACGTCTGCAGGGGCGCGTCCGTCGGCAACCCCGACCGGCCCTGCCGCACCTGCTCGAACGAGGGCTGGATCGAGCTGGGCGGCTGCGGCATGGTCAACCCGCGGGTGCTCACCGCCTGCGGCGTCGACCCGGAGAAGTACAGCGGCTTCGCCTTCGGGTTCGGCATCGAGCGGATGCTGATGTTCCGCCACAACGTCGAGGACATGCGAGACATGGTCGAGGGTGACGTCCGGTTCACCCGGCCGTTCGGGATGGAGATCTGATGCGGGTCCCGCTTTCCTGGCTGCGGGAGTACGTCGACCTGCCGGCCACCGAGACCGGCCGCGACGTGCAGGCCAAGCTGATTTCGGCCGGCCTCGAGGTCGAGACCGTCGAGCACCTGGGCGCCGACCTCAAGGGGCCCCTCGTCGTCGGCCAGGTGCTGACCATCGAGGAGCTGGAGGGCTTCAAGAAGCCGATCCGCTTCTGCACGGTGAACGTGGGGCAGGCCAACGGCACCGGTGAGCCGCAGGAGATCGTCTGCGGCGCGCGGAACTTCGCCGTCGGCGACAAGGTCGTCGTGGTCCTGCCCGGCGCCACCCTGCCGGGCGGCTTCTCGATCTCCGCCCGCAAGACCTACGGCAAAACGTCCCACGGCATGATCTGCTCCAGCGACGAGCTGGGCATGGGCGACGACGGCACCCACGGCATCATCGTGCTGCCGCCGGAGACCGAGGTCGGCAAGGACGCCGTCGAGCTGCTGGAGCTGGTCGACGAGGTCCTGGACATCGCCGTCACCGCCAACCGCGGCGACTGCCTGTCCATCCGCGGTGTCGCCCGCGAGACCGCCATCGCCTACGGCCTGCCGCTGCGCGACCCGGCGCTGCTCGACGTGCCCGGCCCCAACGCCTACGGCTACCCGGTGAAGATCGCCGACCCCGCGGGTTGCGACCGCTTCACCGCCCGCACCGTGACCGGCCTCGGCGCCGAGGCACGCTCCCCGATCTGGCTCCGGCGAAGGCTGCAGAAGGTCGGCATGCGCCCGATCTCGCTCGCCGTCAACGTCACCAACTACGTGATGATGGAGCTGGGCCAGCCGCTGCACGCCTACGACCGCGCACTGGTCCGGGGCACCATCGGCGTGCGCCGGGCCGAGCCGGGCGAGAAGCTCACCACCCTCGACGGGGTGAAGCGCACGCTGTCCCCCGAGGACCTGGTCATCACCGACGACCGCGGCCCGATCGGTCTCGCCGGTGTCATGGGCGGCGCCAACACGGAGATCGCGGACCACGGCGACGCCGAGAACGCGACGAGTGACGTGGTGATCGAGGCCGCGCACTTCGACCAGGTGTCCATCGCGCGCACCGCCCGCCGGCACAAGCTGTCCTCCGAGGCGTCCCGGCGCTTCGAGCGCGGCGTCGACCCGCAGGCCGCCGCCGCTGCCGCGCAGCGCACCGTCGACCTGCTCGTGCTGCTCGCGGGCGGCACCGCCGAGGCCGGCGTCACCGAGATCAGCGCCCCGTCCGCGCCGCACACCATCAGCCTCCCGGCCGACCACCCGGACAAGGTCGCGGGCGTGGTCTACGGCCGCGAGAGCGTCGTACGCCGCCTCCAGGAGGTGGGCTGCGACGTGTACGGACAGGACGAGCTGATCGTCACCGTGCCGTCCTGGCGGCCCGACCTCACCGACCCGAACGACCTGGCCGAAGAGGTCATCCGCCTGGAGGGCTACGAGAACCTGCCCGCCACCCTGCCCAGGCCGCCCGCGGGCCGCGGCCTGACCCCCCGGCAGCGGCTGCACCGCCGGGTCGGCCGGGCACTGGCAGGCGCCGGTTACGTCGAGGCGCCGAACTACCCGTTCGTCAGCGAGCAGGTCTTCGACCGGCTCGGCTTCGACGCCGACGACCCGGTCCGCCGTGTCGTCAAGCTGGTCAACCCGCTCAGCGACGAGGAGCCCGCGCTGCGGACCTCGCTGCTGCCGGGCCTGCTCGGCGCGCTGCGCCGCAACGACGGCCGGGGCTCGCACGACCTGGCCCTCTTCGAGACCGGCCTGGTCTTCCACCCGCGCGAGGAGCGGCGGGTCGCCGTGAACCTGCCCGTCGACCGGCGCCCCGGCGAGGACGACCTCGCCGCGCTGGACGCCGCGCTGCCCGACCAGCCGCGGCACGTCGCCGTCGTCCTGGCCGGCGCCCGGGAACAGGCCGGCTGGTGGGGCAGGGGCCGTCCGGCCGACTGGGCCGACGCGGTCGAGGCGGGCCGCCTCGTCGCGCGGGAGGCCGGAGCCGGGCTGATCGTCCGCAAGGGCCAGTACGGGCCCTGGCACCCCGGGCGCTGCGCCGAGCTGGCGGTCACCACCGACGGTACCGAGCGGGTCGTCGGGCACGCCGGTGAGCTGCACCCGCGGGTGCTCAAGGCGCTCGGTCTGCCCGCACGCACCTGTGCGATGGAACTGGACCTCGACGCGGTGGAGCGGGCCGGCGACGACACGCCCCAGGCGCCGGGCATCTCCACGTTTCCCGTCGCCACGCAGGATGTCGCCCTGGTGGTCGACGAGTTCGTCCCGGCGAGCGAGGTCGAGGCGGCGCTGCGCGAGGGCGCGGGCGAACTGCTGGAGTCCATCCGGCTGTTCGACGTCTACGACAACGCGGAGCAACTGGGCGACGGGCGCAAGTCGCTGGCGTACGCGCTGCGCTTTCGCGCGGGGGACCGGACGCTGACGGTCGACGAGGCGTCCGCCGCCCGCGACGCCGCGGTCGCCCTCGCGGGCGACCGGGTGGGAGCGGTGCTGCGCGGTTAGCGGTCCGCCCCAGGGGGCGCGTCGCTCGCGCGGTTGCCCGCGCCCCTTTCGGGGGCGCGGGCAACCGCGCGACCAGTCACAGCGCACCCGGCGGCGCCGTCCGCCCTGCCGCGGAGCGTCGGGCAGGCAGCCGGGCGGACGGCGTGAACGCGGGCCGCCGCACTGTACGAGGGGGGAGCCGGCGGCCCGGCCGGCCTCTTTCGAGGCATTTCAGTCAACCGGCCCGGAACTCTCCGCGACAGTGCGCGCACGGTGCGGATGCACGTACTCCGTTCACACCCCGTGCGAAGGCAGACGCACTACGCTGTCGGCACCGAGCCACCGGGGGCACCCATGCAGCCCAACACCCTGCTCGACGCGATCCTGGACGAGGCCGGGATCTCGCACGCGGGACTGGCCGCGCACGTCAACCAGGCGGGCCGGACCCGTGGACTCGCACTGAGATACGAACACACCGCCGTCGCACGGTGGTTGAAGGGGCAGCGCCCGCGCGGCCAGGTGCCCGACCTGATCTGCGAGGTCCTCGCGACCCGGCTGCACCGCCCCGTCACCCTGGACGACATCGGCCTCGGCGTGCCCGGTGAGCCGGCCGCAGCGCACACCGGCTCGCTCTGCGGGTTCGTGGAGCGGGCCACCGCCCTGTGGCGCTCCGACCAGCAGCGCCGCCCGCACGTCCTCGGCGCCCCCGCGCTCACCGGCACGCCCGCCGTGATGCCGGTGTGGGAGTGGGAGAACCCGCCCGGGGACGTGGACGTCTCCCGCGGCGGCCGGCACCGGGTCACCGCGGCCGACCTGGAGATGCTGCGCAGCGCGCGCGCCCACTACGAGCAGATGTACCGCAAGACCGGCGGCATGGCGACCCGCGCCCGCATCGTCGGCTTCCTCAACTCCGAGGCCGCCCCGCTGCTGCGCGGCGGCTACACGGACGCCACCGGCCGCCAACTGCACCGGGCCACCGGCGGTCTGGTCGCGGTGGCCGGCATCTGCGCGTACGACTCCGACGCGCACGGCCTCGCGCAGCGCTACTTCCACCAGGCGCTCAGGCTCGCGAAGGCCAGCGAGGACCGGGGACTCGGCGCCTACGTCATCGCTCTGCTGGTCAACCAGGCGCTGTTCATGCGGGAGAACCGGCAGGCCGTCGCCTTCGCCGAGGCCGCCCTGCGCGCCGCCGGCCGGCACATCACCCCGGCGCTCGCCTCCGACCTGTACGCGATGCAGGCGAAGGCGTACGCGCACCTCGGCGACGGGACCAGCGCCCTGTCCTGCATCCGGCGGGCCGAGCAGGCCGCCGAACGCATCCGGCGCGGACACGAACCCGACGAGACCGGCTATGTCCAGCCCGGCCTGGTCAATGTGCAGGTCGCCGAGGCCCTGCTCAGCCTGGGTGAACTCGCGGCGGCGGGGGAGCACGCCGCGGCGGCCGTCGACAACCCGGCGCACGACCGGGGCCGGGTGCACCGCCTGGCCATGCTCAGCACGATCGAACTGCGCCGGGGCAACGCCGACAAGGCGGCGGCCAGCGCCGTGCAGATGGCCGAGCAGGCCCGTGGGATGGAGTCGCAGCGGCTGCGCGACAGGCTCCGCGCGGTCCGCGAGCACCTGGTGCGCAGTGGCCACGCGGGCACGGCCGAGGCCGCCGAACTCATCGACGGGGCACTGCGCGTACCGCTGTAGGCCCTGGCGTCCGGGGCGGTGTCCCCGCCGCGCCCGTCGCCGCGCCCGTCGCCGCGCCGTGAGCGGGCGTCGTGCGCCTGCTGCCGGGGCGTTCCTGCTGCGATATTGCCACCTACCCAAGGAAAGGTGGCAGAACCGTGCAGTGGACGAAACTGAACGAACAGAACGTGTACTCAAATCGCTGGTTCAGCGTCAATCTCGCCGATGTGGAGTTGCCGGACGGCCGGCATCTGGACCACTTCCTCATACGGATGCGCCCCGTGGCCGTGGCCACGGTCGTGAACGAGGCCAACGAGGTCCTCCTGCTGTGGCGGCACCGGTTCATCACCGACAGCTGGGGCTGGGAACTCGCGGCCGGCGTCGTCGAGGACGGCGAGGACGTGGCGGTGGCGGCGGCCCGGGAACTGGAGGAGGAGACCGGCTGGCGGCCGGGACCGCTGCACCACCTCATGAGCGTGGAGCCGTCCAACGGACTCACCGACGCCCGGCACCACATCTACTGGGCCGGCGAGGGGGCGTATGTCGGGCACCCCGTGGACGACTTCGAGTCGGACCGCCGGGAGTGGGTCCCTCTCAAGCTGGTTCCCGACCTGGTCGCCCGGGGCGAGGTCCCGGCCGCCAACATGGCGGCCGCGTTACTGCTGCTCCACCACCTCCGGCTCGGGCAGGACGCTCCGCCCGGCCTCGGTGGCGGAGCCTAGTGCCCGAAGGCCTGCCAGACCGCCACGGCCAGGGCGCCCACGGCCGCGACGACCGCGATGGAGGGAAGCGGCCAGCGGGCGTGTTCCAGGGCGGTCAGCCGTGTGCTCAGTTCCGCCAGTTCCTTGGCGGTCTCCTCGGTGCGGTGGGAGAGCAGGGCCAGTCCGCCCTCGACGCGGGCGTAGGCCACGTCCAGTCGGCGTCGTAACTCCGCGAGTTCTCCCTGGGCGACGGAATGCTCGGGATCGGCGGTCACGAACCGCTCCTTTCCGTAGTCGTCTCACATCCCTTGCATGTGCATGGCTAGTCAACTCCGCCAGGTGGGCGCCCGGGAGAGTGTGCGCGGGGCATATGCGGGCCCGATGCGCACACTCCGTGTGAACGCCGCGGGCCCGGCACCTCATCAGGTGCCGGGCCCGTAGCCGTCGCTCTGTGTGATCAGCCGTAGGTGTAGAACCCCGAGCCGCTCTTGCGGCCCAGCCGGCCCGCGTCGACCATGCGCTGGAGCAGCGGGGGAGCGGCGTACAGCGGCTCCTTGTACTCCTCGTACATCGAATACGCCACCGAGGCGACCGTGTCCAGGCCGATCAGATCGGCCAGCTTCAGCGGGCCCATCGGGTGGGCGCAGCCCAGCTCCATGCCGTTGTCGATGTCCTCGCGGCTGGCGATGCCCGACTCGAACATCCGGATCGCGGAGAGCAGGTACGGGATCAGCAGCGCGTTCACCACGAAGCCGGAGCGGTCCTGGGCGCGGATGGCGTGCTTGCCGAGCACCTTCTCGGTGAACACCTGCGCCCGGCTGAGCGTGCCCTCGGAGGTGGTGAGCGCCGGGATCAGCTCGACCAGCTTCTGCACCGGGGCCGGGTTGAAGAAGTGGATGCCGATGACGTGGTCGGGCCGCGAGGTGGCGACCGCCAGCTTCACCAGCGGGATCGAGGAGGTGTTGGAGGCCAGGATCGCGTCCGGGCGGGTCACCACCTGGTCGAGCACCTGGAAGATCTCGGTCTTGACCTGTTCGTTCTCGACGACGGCCTCGATCACCAGATCACGGTCGGCGAACTCGCCGAGGTCGGTGGTGAAGCGCAGCCGCGCCTGTGTCGCGTCCCGCTCCTCCTCGGTGATCTTGCCGCGTTCGGCGGCCTTGGCGAGCGAGTTGTACAAGCGGGTGCGGCCGATCTCCAGAGCCTCGCCGGTGGTCTCGGCGACCATCACCTCCAGACCGGAGCGGGCGCACACCTCGGCGATGCCCGCCCCCATCTGACCGCAGCCCACCACGCCGACGCGTGCGATATCTCCCGAGATTCCGGTCACATCGTCCCCTTCGCTGATCCACGGCTGTGGCAGCAGGCGGGCCGGGGTCCCCGGTGCCTGCTCCGATCGAGCACGTTACCCCCGAATGGCCACGGATCCGTCCCCCGGGTCGGGCATCCTGAAGGGCCGTACACGATCCGTGACCGAGCGGATCCGCAGCGTTCAGGAGGTCTTCCCATGGGTGGTGTCTCGCGCCGTGCCTTCGCGGTGGCGGCGTTGTCGGCGTTGACGACGATCCCCCGCGCGTCGGCGGCACCGGTCCCGTCGGACGCGCCCGCGCACCGCGCCGACACCGGGATGCGGGGCATGTGGCTGGCCACGGTGGCGGGCCGCGACTGGCCCAGCCGCGCGGGGCTGCGCGCCTTCGAGCAGCGCGCCGAGCTGATCGGGTACCTCGACACGGCGGTACGGCACCACCTCAACACGGTGTTCCTCCAGGTCCGCCCGACGGCCGACGCGCTGTGGCCCTCGGCGTACGAACCGTGGTCGCAGTACCTGTCCGGCAGCCAGGGCCGGGACCCGGGCTGGGACCCGCTGGGCACGGCCGTGAAGGAGGCACACGCCCGCGGCCTGGAACTGCACGCCTGGTTCAACCCGTACCGCGTCGCCGTGCACGACGACCCGAGCCACCTGGTGCCCTCCCACCCCGCGCGCAAGCACCCCGGGTGGGTGGTGCCGTACGCCGGAAAGCTCTACTACAACCCCGGGCTTCCCGAGGTCAGGGCCTTCGTGCAGGACGCGATGATGGACGCGGTCAAGAAGTACGCCGTGGACGGCGTCCACTTCGACGACTACTTCTACCCCTACCCGGTGGCCGGCCGGAGCTTCGACGACGCCGGGACCTACCGCGCGTACGGCGGCGGCTTCGCCACCCGGGCCGCCTGGCGGCGGGACAACATCGACCGGCTGGTGCGCGAGACGGCGGCCCGCGTCAAAAAGGTCCGGCCGGCCGCCCGCTTCGGCGTCAGCCCCTTCGGCGTGTGGCGCAACGCGGCCACCGACGCGCTCGGCTCGGACACCCGGGCGGGCGTGCAGACCTACGACGACCTGCACGCGGACACCCGCAAGTGGGTGCGCGAGGGCTGGCTCGACTACATCGTGCCGCAGCTCTACTGGAACATCGGCCTGGACGAGGCCGACTACGCGAAGCTGCTCCCCTGGTGGGCCGAGGTGGCGCGCGGCAGCCGGACGCAGCTGTACGTGGGGGAGGCGCTGTACAAGTCCGGGGACCCGGCGCAGCCCGCCGCCTGGCAGGACCGGGGCGAACTCTCCCGCCACCTCGCGCTGGCCCGGGACCACCCCGAGGTGCGCGGACACGTCTTCTTCTCCGCGAAGGACGTGGCCCAGGACCGGTCGGGAGCGATGGCGCGGGTGGCCACCGACCACTACGCGCGGCCGGCCGCCGCCCCGCGCTGAGCTACCGCCGGGTCTTCTTCTGCCGGATCTCGGAATCGGGTCCGGGCGAGCACACGCTCTCGTGCCCGTCCTCGAACCGGACCCGGTACGGGGGAGAGCCCTTCTCGCCCATCACTTCGACGATCTCCGCGACCTGGTCGTGCTCACCGACCACCCGGCCGTGCCTGACCAGTCGGTCGCCCTTGGTTGCGCGCATGTGTGAGGCCTCCTCACCTGTGTGCGGGCTCACTTGTGTGCGGGCTCACTTGTGTTCGGCTCAGCCCCGGGCCCGCTGGGTGACCGCGATGCACACCAGTACCGCCGCGGCCGTCAGCGGAGCGGCCACCGTCAGGTGCTCGCCCAGGAGAAGTACCGACCACACCAGTGTGAGCAGCGGCTGGGCCAGCTGCAACTGGCTGGCCTTCGGGATGCCGATGGCCGCCATGCCCCGGTACCAGAGGACCAGGCCGAGGAACTGCGAACCCGCCGCCACCCACAGCAGCCCGGTCACACTGTGCGCCGTCATGCGCACCGGCTCGAACGACAGGGCCACGGCGGCCAGCGGCACCGTCAGCGGCAGGCACAGCGCCAGCGCCCAGCCGATGACCTGCCAGCCCGGCATCACCCGGGCCAGCCGCCCGCCCTCCGTGTAGCCGGCCGCGCACACCAGCAGCGCCCCGAAGAGATAAACGTCCGCAGCGGTCAGGGCGCCGCCGCTCTGCTGCACCGTGAAGGCGAGCACGGCCGCCGCACCCGCGAGGGCGGCGATCCAGAAGGTGCGCGAGGGGCGGGTGCCGACGCGCAGGGCGGACAGCAGCGCGGTGGTCAGCGGAAGCAGGCCGACCACGACGGCGGCGTGCGCGGTGGTCGAGGTGCGCAGGGCGAGAGTGGTCAGGAGGGGGAAGCCGAGGACCACTCCCGCGCCCACCACCGCCAGCCCGGACCAGTGCCGGCGCTCCGGCGGCGGCACCCTCAGCGCCAGCAGGCAGCCGCCGGCGATCACCGCGGCGAGGATGCTGCGCACCGCGATCAGGGACCAGAGGCCGAAGCCCTCCAGCCCCCAGGCGGTGGCCGGGAAGGTGAGGGAGAAGGCGACGACACCGAGCGCGGCCTGAAGGGTGCCGGGGGCCGTACTCCCGTGGGCCGCGCCTGCGCTGTTGACTGCTATCGCGGACGGATCGGTAGCGCTACTCTGTGCTCTCATGCACGAGCGTAGCAGCGTTGCTGACCTGGCGAACGAGCTGCGACGGGAGCTGGACCGCTACTCTCCCGGCGGAAAGCTCCCATCCAGCCGGGCCCTCGTCGACCGATTCCGGGTGAGCCCGGTGACCGTCTCCCGGGCCCTGGCGCAACTGGCCGCCGAGGGACTGGTGGTCACCCGTCCCGGCGCCGGTGCCTTCCGTGCCCGGCCGCGCCCCTCGGCCGCGCCCGCCGGGGACACCTCCTGGCAGGAGGTCGCGCTCAGCGCCGACGGCGCCGCCGACCTCGTACCGCGCTCGGTGGACGCCTCCGGGGTACTGGTCTCGCTGGCCGCCCCGCCGCCCGGTGTCGTGGAGTTCAACGGCGGCTATCTGCACCCGTCGTTGCAGCCGGAGCGGGCGATGGCGGCGGCCCTCTCCCGGGCGGGGCGGCGGCCCGGCGCGTGGGGGAGGCCGCCCATGGAGGGGCTGCCCGAGCTGCGGGAGTGGTTCGCGCGCAGCATCGGCGGGCCCGGGGGAGGTGTCAGCGCCGCCGAGGTACTGGTCACCGCGGGCGGCCAGTCCGCGCTGACCACCGCCCTGCGCGCCCTCGCCCCGCCCGGCACCCCCGTGCTGGTCGAGTCCCCGACCTACCCCGGCATGCTGGCCATCGCGCGCGCGGCCGGACTGCGCCCGGTTCCGGTCCCGGTGGACGCCGACGGCGTGCGGCCGGCCCTGCTCGCCGACGCCTTCCGGGCCACCGGCGCCCGCGTCTTCGTCTGCCAGCCGCTGTTCCAGAACCCGACCGGCGCCGTGCTCGCCCCCGAGCGGCGCGGCGAGGTGCTGCGCATCGCCCGCGCGGCCGGCGCCTTCGTCGTCGAGGACGACTTCGTCAGGCGGCTCGTGCACGAGGACGCGGGCCCGCTGCCGGCCCCGCTCGCCGCCGACGACCCGGACGGCGTGGTCGTCCACGTCTGCTCGCTGACCAAGGCGACCTCGCCCAGCTTCCGGGTCAGCGCCCTGGCCGCGCGCGGACCGGTGCTGGAGCGGCTGCGGGCCATCCAGGTCGTCGACACCTTCTTCGTGCCCAGGCCCCTCCAGGAGGCGGCGCTGGAACTCGTCGGTTCGCCCGCCTGGCCGCGCCATCTGCGCGTGATCTCGGCGGAGCTGAAGGCCCGCCGGGATGCGATGACGTCCGCGCTCGGCCTGCATCTGCCCGAGGTGTCGCTGCCGCACGTCCCGTCCGGCGGCTACCACCTGTGGCCGCGCCTGCCCGAGGGCACCGACGAGGCCGCCCTCACCGCGGCCGCCCTGCGGGCCGGCGTCGCGATCACGCCGGGCCGCCCGTACTTCAGCGCCGAACCCCCCGCCGCCCACCTCCGGCTGAGCTTCGCGGCGGTCGCGGGCGTCGGGGAGATCGCGCAAGGGGTACGGCGTCTGCGCACGGCCTGCGCCGAGGTGTGGGGCGGCTGACGCGGACGGCGGCGTCCCGCCCGAAGGGACGCGCGCACGGGTGTCCACGGCGGCCTAGGTCCGACGGCGCCGGACCGATCGGGCCGGTGGCTGCCGCCCGCCCTCGCCGAGTGAACCGGGGCGTACTGTGGATAACCCACAGCTAACGCCCCTTGACCTGCCCACTTTTGCGCAGCACCATCACCGCATGGCGCTTCGGCTCACGTTCGTCGCGGCTGCGCGCAGCTCACCGCTGCTCGCGGAGCGCTTCGAGGACGACCGGCCGCTGGACCAGGGCGGCTGGGACGAGGTGCTGCGCGTCGCGGGGGAGCTGCTGCCGCTCGCCGCGGCCGAACTGCGCTACTGCTCGCCGACCCCCCGCAGCCGGGCCACCGCGGACGCCCTCGGTTACGCGGCGCTGATGCAACTCGCCCTGAGAGAATGCGACATGGGCCGCTGGCGCGGGCTGACCCTGGGCGAGGCCATGGCCCGCGAGCCGACCGCCGTGGACGCCTGGTTCGCCGATCCGCGCTCGGCCCCGCACGGCGGGGAGTCACTGCTGGACTTCATCACCCGCGTCGGCGGCTGGCTCGACACCCGTCCGGGCGACGACGGCGACCGCATCGTCGCCGTGGCCGAACCCTCCGTGATCCGGGCCGCACTGGTCTACGCGCTGAAGGCACCGCCCGCGACCTACTGGAACCTGGACGTACGCCCGCTGTCGGCGACCACGGTCACCGGTCACGCGGGCCGCTGGAGCCTTCGCTTCGAGGGGACGCCGGCCCGGGGCTCACCCAATCCGGCGTTTCGCGGCGGTAATCCGTTGTGAGCAGCAGGTCCTTGGCCGGACCGCCCACACGCCACACGGTCCGCCAGCGGTTCTCGTCCCGGACGGTGAACTCGCCGCGGTAGAGGTCGGCGGCGCACGGATGGTCGGCCACATGGCGCCCGGAGGTCAGATCAAGGCCGTGGAAGGGCCGGCCGTCCGCGAAGCGCACATCGGCGGTGCCCGGCACGGCCCCCGGCGCGTAGCGCAGCGTCCGCTCGGCGGGGCGGGCCACACCCTGCCAGGTGAAGGCGCCGGACTCCCGGCTCAGCAGTCCGCCGCCGGCGAGCGCCTCGAACACCGTGGTCCCCTCGAAGCGGCCCTCCGCGCCGCTCGCCAGATCCCGCACCGACCGCTCGGTGCGCCACCGGCCCGCGAGATACGCCAGCACGTCCGGCACCGGCCACGACTCGCCCATTTCCACTCGCTTTCCCGCTCCGGCCCACTGGTTGCCGCGCGACCCATTGACGTGCCCACGCGCCCTCCCTATCTTGCCGTTCGAAGTGCTGACCAATGTCCGACATCTCGAACGATCTGGTGAGAGCCGCGGAGGATCCATGTCACGCACCCGCCGGAGAATCGGTCTCGGCGTCACCGCCCTCCAGAAGCTGTTCATGAACAACACCGGCGACCGCGTCGTGCCCTCGAAGGCGACCGGCACGCCCGCCGTCAGCGGTCCCATCACCGGCGCCGTCGGCCTGTCCACCTGGGCGACCAGTGCGGCCTACGACGACGTGGAGGTGACCTCGGCGGACGGGAGGACCCTGCTGTCCGACGACTTCTCCGGCGGCGCGGCGCGGTGGACCCACACCGGCGCCGGCGACTGGACGGTCCGGGACGGCGCGTACGTCCAGACGGACGAGTCCGCCGAGAACACCATGGTCACGGCGGGCGACCCGGCCTGGCACGACTACGACCTGCGGGTGAGGGCCACCAAGAAGTCCGGCAGGGAGGGCTTCCTCGTCGCCTTCGGCGTCCAGGACACCGGCAACTACTACTGGTGGAACCTGGGCGGCTGGGACAACACCCGGTCCGCCGTCGAACAGGCCTCGGACGGCGGCAAGTCGACGCTCCTGCCGAAGGCCGGGTCGATCGAGACGGGCCGCGCCTACGGCATCGACATCCGGGTGCGGGGCCGGCAGGTCACCCTCTACCTCGACGGAGAGGAGTGGGGCGGCTTCACCGACGACAGGCCGGCCGAGCCGTTCCGCCAGATCGTCACCGAGGACGAGCGGACCGGCGAGCTGATCGTCAAGGTCGTCAACGCCCAGGACACGCCGGCCCCTACGACCGTCGACCTCGGGGGCGCCGAGGTCGAACCCAACGCCCAGGTCACCACGCTGTCCGCCGACCGCGACGCCGTCAACACCGAGACGGAGACGCCGGTCGCCCCGGTGCGGTCGAACTTCACGGGGGTGGCGGACGCGTTCACGTACACCTTCCCGCCGAACTCGGTGACCTTCCTGCGGATCGGACGGCGGTGAAGCCCTGCCTGTCGACCACGGCACGGGCCTCGCCCGCCCCGACCCATGGATTGCATAAACGTGCAACCTTACGTATAGTCATGCCATCCAGGAGGAGGGTTTTTCATGGCGGTACGTGCGGCGGTGGCCGGGGCGAGTGGGTATGCGGGCGGTGAGCTGCTGCGTCTGCTCCTGACCCACCCCGAGGTCGAGATCGGCGCCCTGACCGGCAACTCCAACGCGGGTCAGCGCCTCGGCGCGCTCCAGCCGCAGCTGCTGCCGCTGGCCGACCGGGTGCTTGAGCCGACCGCGCCCGAGGTGCTCGCCGGGCACGACGTGGTCTTCCTCGCGCTGCCGCACGGGCAGTCGGCGGCCGTCGCCGAGCAGCTCGGGCCGGATGTGCTGGTCGTCGACATGGGCGCCGACTTCCGACTCAAGGACGCGGCCGACTGGGAGACGTTCTACGGCTCCCCGCACGCCGGCACCTGGC
Organism: Streptomyces sp. SL06; assembly: GCF_058244745.1. Taxonomy (NCBI): domain Bacteria; kingdom Bacillati; phylum Actinomycetota; class Actinomycetes; order Kitasatosporales; family Streptomycetaceae; genus Streptomyces; species Streptomyces sp. SL06. Next base: position 5,919,021 of record NZ_JBSYOT010000002.1, read on the forward strand.
CCTACGGCCTGCCCGAACTGCCGGGTGCCCGCGCCTCGCTCGAAGGGTCCAGGCGCATCGCGGTGCCCGGCTGCTACCCGACCGCCGTGTCGCTGGCCCTCTTCCCGGCCTACGCCGCGGGCCTCGCCGAGCCCGAGGCCGTGATCGTCGCCGCCTCCGGCACCTCCGGCGCGGGCAGGACCGCCAAGCCGCACCTGCTGGGCAGCGAGGTCATGGGCTCCATGTCGCCGTACGGCGTCGGCGGCGGCCACCGGCACACCCCCGAGATGATCCAGAACCTCGGCGCGGTCGCCGGCGAGCCGGTCACCGTCTCCTTCACACCGACCCTCGCGCCGATGGCCCGCGGCATCCTCGCCACGTGCAGCGCCAGGGCCCGCGCGGGAGTCACCGCCGAGTCGGTCCGCGCCGCCTACGAGAAGGCCTTCGCCGACGAGCCCTTCGTGCACCTGCTCCCCGAGGGCCAGTGGCCCGCGACCGCGTCCGTCCACGCCTCCAACGCCGTCCACGTGCAGGTCGCCCACGACACCGCCGCGGGCCGCGTCATCGCCGTCGCCGCCATCGACAACCTGACCAAGGGCACCGCCGGCGGTGCCGTCCAGAGCATGAACATCGCCCTGGGTCTCGACGAGACCACCGGACTGACGACGATCGGAGTTGCGCCGTGAGTGTGACGGCAGCGAAGGGATTCACGGCGGCCGGCGTCGCCGCCGGAATCAAGGAGAGCGGCAACCCCGACCTGGCCCTCGTGGTCAACACCGGCCCCCGCCGCGCCGCCGCGGGCGTCTTCACCGCCAACCGCGTCAAGGCCGCGCCGGTGCTGTGGTCCGAGCAGGTCCTCAAGAGCGGCGAGCTGACCGCCGTCGTCCTCAACTCCGGCGGCGCCAACGCCTGTACCGGTCCCAAGGGCTTCCAGGACACCCACGCCACCGCCGAGAAGGCCGCCGAGGTGCTCGGCATCGGCGCGGGCGAGGTCGCCGTCTGCTCGACGGGACTCATCGGCCTGCTCCTGCCCATGGACAAGCTGCTCCCGGGGGTCGAGAAGGCCGCGGGCCGGCTCTCCGAGCACGGCGGCGAGAAGGCCGCCCTCGCCATCAAGACCACCGACACCGTGCACAAGACCTCCGTGGTGACCAAGGACCGCTGGACCGTCGGCGGCATGGCCAAGGGCGCCGGCATGCTCGCCCCCGGCCTCGCCACCATGCTCGTCGTGATCACCACCGACGCCGACCTGGACGCCGAGGCCCTCGACCGCGCCCTGCGCGCCGCCACCCGGGTCACCTTCGACCGGGTCGACTCCGACGGCTGCATGTCCACCAACGACACGGTGCTGCTGCTCGCCTCGGGCGCCTCCGGCGTCACCCCGGAGTACGCGGACTTCGCCGAGGCCCTGCGGACCGTCTGCGACGACCTCGGCCGGCAGCTCATCCGGGACGCCGAGGGCGCCAGCAAGGACATCAAGGTCGAGGTCGTGAACGCCGCCACCGAGGACGACGCCGTCCAGGTGGGCCGCACCATCGCCCGCAACAACCTCCTCAAGTGCGCCATCCACGGCGAGGACCCCAACTGGGGCCGCGTCCTGTCCGCCATCGGCACCACCTCCGCCGCCTTCGAACCGGACCGGCTGAACGTCGCCATCAACGGCGTCTGGGTCTGCAAGAACGGCGGCGTCGGCGAGGACCGCGAGCTGGTCGACATGCGCTACCGCGAGGTGCACGTCGTCGCCGACCTCGCCGCCGGTGACGCCACGGCCACCATCTGGACCAACGACCTCACCGCCGACTACGTCCACGAGAACAGCGCCTACTCCTCATGACCGACGGACCCACGCGGAAGCACACCGCGCTCCCCAAGGCCCAGATCCTCATCGAGGCGCTGCCCTGGCTGACCCGGCACCACGGCAAGACGGTTGTCATCAAGTTCGGCGGCAACGCCATGGTGGACGAGGACCTCAAGGCCGCCTTCGCCCAGGACGTCGTCTTCCTGCGCCACGCCGGTCTCAGGCCCGTCGTCGTGCACGGCGGCGGCCCCCAGATCAGCGCCGCCCTTGACCGGCACGGCATCGTCAGCGAGTTCAAGGCCGGCCTGCGGGTCACCACCGAGGACGCCATGGACGTCGTACGGATGGTGCTGGCCGGGCAGGTCCAGCGCGAACTGGTCGGGCTGCTCAACCGGCACGGACCGCTCGCCGTCGGCCTCACCGGCGAGGACGCGCACACCCTCACCGCCACCAAGCACCAGCCCGAGATCGACGGCGAGTTCGTCGACATCGGGCGGGTTGGCGAGATCACCGAGATCGACACCGGCGCCATCGAGGCGCTGCTCGCCGACGGCCGCATCCCGGTCGTCTCGTCGATCGCCCGCTCCCAGGACGATCACCATGTCTACAACGTCAATGCTGATACGGCGGCTGCGGCACTCGCTGCGGCGCTCGGCGCCGAGACTCTCATGGTCCTCACCGACGTGGAGGGCCTCTACGAGGACTGGCCGAACTCCGACGAGGTGATCAGCCGCCTCACCGCGACCCAGCTGGAGAAACTGCTGCCCGACCTGTCCTCGGGCATGGTGCCCAAGATGGAGGGCTGCCTGCACGCCGTACGGGGCGGCGTCACCACCGCCCGCGTCATCGACGGCCGGGTCCAGCACTCGATCCTGCTGGAGATCTTCACCGACGAGGGCATCGGCACGATGGTCGTGCCGGACGAACAGGGGGAGCCGTGAGCAACACAGCGGGAGCCGTGACCAACGCGGAGCTGACCGAGCGGTGGCAGGGCACGCTCATGAACAACTACGGCACGCCGCGCCTGCCGCTGGTGCGCGGTGAGGGCAGCCGGCTCTGGGACGCCGACGGCAAGGAGTACCTCGACCTCGTCGGCGGCATCGCGGTCAACGCCCTGGGCCACGCCCACCCGGCGGTGGTGGAGGCGGTGAGCCGGCAGATCGCCTCCCTCGGACATGTCTCCAACCTCTTCATCGCCGAGCCCCCCGTCGCCCTCGCCGAACGGCTGCTCCAGCGCTTCGGCCGGGACGGCAAGGTCTTCTTCTGCAACTCGGGCGCGGAGGCCAACGAGGGCGCCTTCAAGATCGGCCGGCGCACCGGGCGACCGCACATGGTCGCCACCCGGGGCGGCTTCCACGGCCGCACCATGGGCGCCCTGGCACTCACCGGCCAGCCCGCCAAGCAGGAGCCGTTCCTGCCGCTGCCCGGCGACGTCACCCATGTGCCGTACGGCGATCCGCAGGCGCTGGCCGCGGCCGTCACCGAGGACACCGCCCTCGTCGTCATCGAGCCGATCCAGGGCGAGAGCGGCGTCGTCGTCCCGCCCCCCGGCTATCTGAAGGCGGCTCGCGCCATCACCGCCGCCACCGGGGCGCTGCTGGTCCTCGACGAGGTCCAGACCGGGGTCGGCCGGACCGGGCACTGGTTCGAGTACCAGGCCCACGAGGGCGTCCTGCCGGACGTGGTCACCCTCGCCAAGGGCCTCGGCGGCGGACTGCCGCTGGGCGCGACGGTCGCCTTCGGCCGCGCCGCCGAACTCCTCGGGCCCGGCCAGCACGGCACGACCTTCGGCGGCAACCCGGTCGCCTGCGCCGCCGGACTCGCCGTCCTCGACACCATCGCCGACGAGGGACTGCTCGACAACGTCAAGCGGCAGAGCGAGCGGATCCGCGGTGGGATCGAGGCTCTCGGGCACCCGTTGGCCGGTCACGTCCGGGGCGCGGGACTGCTCCTGGGTATCGTGCTCACCGAGCCGTTCGCGCCCCAGGTGCAGCAGGCGGCTCAGGACGCCGGAATCCTGGTGAACGCGCCCGCGCCCGATGTCGTACGCCTGATGCCCGCCCTGAACCTCGGCGACGACGAGGTGGACGCGTTCCTCGGGGCGCTGCCCGGCATCCTTGACCAGGCCGCCGACACGGCCCACGGGGACGGACGATCCGGAGAATGAGACGACGATGAGCCACGCGCAGGAGCACGAGCAGACGGCGGGGCCCGCCCTGCCGCAGACCCGCACCGCACGCCACCGCCGGATCGTGGACATCCTCAACCGGCAGCCGGTGCGCTCGCAGAGCCAGTTGGCGAGGCTGCTCGCCGACGACGGGCTGACCGTCACCCAGGCGACGCTCTCCCGGGATCTCGACGAGCTGAACGCGGTGAAGATCCGCAACGCCGAGGGCGACCTCATCTACGCGGTGCCCAGCGAGGGCGGCTTCCGTACCCCGCGGGCCCCGCTCGGGGAGTCGGCGAAGGAGGAGCGGATGCGGCGGCTCTCCGCGGAGCTGCTGATCTCGGCGGAGGCGTCCGCGAACCTCGTGGTTTTGCGGACCCCTCCGGGGGCGGCGCAGTTCCTCGCCTCGGCGATCGACCAGGCGGAGCTGCACGACATCCTCGGGACGATCGCGGGCGACGACACGCTGATGCTGATCAGCAGGGAGCCGATGGGTGGGCAGGCGCTGGCGGACCATCTGCTGCGGTTGACTCAGAACGGCAACTGAGGAGGGGGAGAGGGGCGGCGCGCTGGTCGGCCGGCCGAGGACGCGGCGAGTCAAAACGCCGGTACCTCGGCCACCGCACGGTTACCCCAGCCACCCCGCCAGACCGCCCGTGCACCGCACCTCGTCCCCCGCGGTGATCAGCAGCGCCTCCACCCCGTCGAGGGACTCCAGCCAGCGCAGTCCCTCCCGCGCCCCCATCGCGAAGGCCGCCGTGGCCCAGCAGTCCGCCCAGGTCAGTCGGGGGGCCACCACGGTCACCGAGAGCAGGTCGGTCACCGCCGAGCGGCCGGTGCGGGGGTCGACGACATGGGCGCCGCGCTCGGCGGAACCGGATGTCGCCACGGCCAGTTCGTCCGCGCCCGCCGCCGAGACGACCGCCGCGAGCCCGCCCGGACGCAGCGGGTCCGACACCCCGACCCGCCAGGGCCGCCGTGCCCCCGGTGTCCCGAGCAACTGCACGTCCCCGCCGCCGTTGACGCTGACCCCGCTCGCGCCCGCCGCCGCGATCCGCCGGGCGGCGCGCTCCACGGCCCAGCCCTTGACGATCCCGGTCGGATCGAGCCGGCCCTCGTAGCGCGTGCTGAACCAGCCGTCGCTGACCCGCTCCGCCTCGGCCGCCAGCTCCAGCACCTCGGCGACCTCGGGTCCGCACGCCTCGACGGTCAGTTCACCGCGCGCCAGCCGGGAGACCTGGCTGTCCTCCCGGTAGGTGCTGAACACCTCGTCGGCACGGCGCAGCGCGGCGACGGCCTCGTCCAGCGCAGTCCGCACCGCCGTGGATTCCCCGCCGCGGACGTCGAAGGAGAAGACGGTCCCCATCGTCTCCTCCACCCGACGCACCGCGGCGGGAGCCTGTGCGGACTCGGCCACGGTGTCAGCCACCGGCCCGGTCCAGGGCCGACTGCAACGACTGCTTGTATCCGGCGCTGGTGTAGGTGGCGCCGGAGACGGCGTCGATGTCGGCGGTGCCGGCGGTGATGGCGGCCTTGTTGAGTTTGGGCATGGCGTCGGCGGTGACCTGGTCGCTCCGGCCGCCCTTGGGCGCCTGGAGCGCCTCGACGTCGGTGATCCTGCCGCCGCTGACGGTGACCCGGACCTGTACGGCCCCGTACTGGGTCTGGGCGGCGTCACCGGTGAGGACCTGTGTGCCCTGGTTGCCGCCGCCCGCTTCCTGGCCGGCGTCGTCCGAGCCCTGTTCGGCGGGGGCGGCGGCCAGTTTGTCCAGGGCCGATTGGAGGGACTTCTGGTATCCGGCGCTGGTGTAGGTGGCGCCGGAGACGGCGTCGATGTCGGCGGTGCCGGCGGTGATGGCGGCCTTGTTGAGTTTGGGTACGGCGTCGGCGGTGATCTGGTCGCTCTGCCCGCCCTTGGGTGCCTGCACGGCCTGGGCGTCGGTGATCTTCCCGCCGCTGACGGTGACCCGGACCTGTACGGGCCCGTACTGGGTCTGGGCGGCGTCACCGGTGAGGACCTGTGCGCCTTGGCCGCCGCCGCCCGCTTCCTGTTCGGCGGAGGCGGCCAGTTTGTCCAGGGCCGATTGGAGGGACTTCTGGTATCCGGCGCTGGTGTAGGTGGCGCCGGAGACGGCGTCGATGTCGGCGGTGCCGGCGGTGATGGCGGCCTTGTTGAGTTTGGGTACGGCGTCGGCGGTGATCTGGTCGCTCTGCCCGCCCTTGGGTGCCTGCACGGCCTCGGCATCGGTGATCTTCCCGCCGCTCACCGTGAGCCGGACCTGTACGGGCCCGTACTGGGTCGTGGCCGCGTCACCCGTGACCGTGCCGTCCCCGGCCCCCCGGCCGCCCTGCGGCGACTGGGCGGCCACGGGCGGAGCGGCGCCGCCCGCCGCAGAGGCGGAGCCCGGGTCGGACGCCGGTTTCAGCGACAGCAGCAGCACGATCCCGGACACGGTCGCGGCGCCGGCGATCACGGCACGTCGTACGGGGTGGCTTTTCCTCATCTGTCCTGGACTCCTGATGTCCGTCGCTCACATCTCGAACGACTCGTGGTGGATACGGCGGGCGGGGACCCCCGCACCGCGCAGTGCCTCGTACACCGACTGGGCGAAACCGGGCGGTCCGCACAGGAAGACGTCGTGGCGCTCAACGTCCGGAATCTTGCGGGTCAGGCTCTCCGCGGAGATGTCGGGGCGCTCGCCCTCCGGGCTGTTGACCGCGTACATCAGCCGGGCCCCGCGCTCGTCGGCGATCCCGGCGAGTTCGTCCCACAGCGCCAGCTCCTGCGTGCTGTTGGCCCGGTAGAGCAGAGTGATGTCGCCGGCCGCGCCGGGCAGCGTCTCGAACAGCGCCCGCATCGGAGTGATGCCCACCCCGCCCGCCACCAGCAGCACCTTGCCGCGGCTGCGGCGCTGGGCGGTCAGGGCGCCGTACGGGCCCTCCGCCCACACCCGGGTGCCGGGCGTCAGCTCCCGCAGCCGGGTGCTGTGGTCGCCGATCGCCTTCACCGTGATGCGCAGCATGTCCGGCCGGGGCGCCGCCGACAGCGAGTACGGGTGCGAGCTGAACCGCATGCCGGGGGCCAGGAACCGCCAGCGGAAGAACTGCCCGGCCTCCGCGCCCATCCGGTGCAGCCGGCGCCCGCCGATCAGCACCGACACGATCCCAGGAGCCTCCTCGATCACCGCCTCGACCCGCATCCGGTGCCGCAGGTTCAGGCGGAGCGGGGTCAGCACGCGGTACCAGAGCACGAGCGCGGTCACCGTCCCGTACAGCACGTACCAGACGGTCTTGGCGACCGGTTCGACGGCGAAGTCGTTGCCGGTGGTCAACTGGTGCCAGAAGGTCAGGAACACCGCCGCGTAGGTGAGCAGATGCACGTGGTACCAGGCGTCGTACGGGATCCGGCGGCGGACCGGGCCGATGGAGAGCAGCCCGATCAGCACCAGCAGTCCGGTGCCGATGGCGGCCTTGCCCATGTCCGGCAACTGGTTCACGGAGTCGACGGTCTGCGCGACGATGTCGCCGAGGCCCTTGCCGGCCTGCGCGGCGTAGCCCCACATGATCAGGAAGACATGGGCGAGGACCAGGCAGAGCGTGTAGCGGCCGGTCATGGCGTGCCAGCGGGCGACCCGGTCCGAGCCGACCCGCCGCTCCAGCGCCGGTACCCGGGCCATCTGGAGCACCACCAGGGCCATCAGGTACCCGGCGAGCAGACCGGTGATCCGGCCGGCGTTGATGATCTTGCCGGTGTCGTCGGAAATGGCGGGCGTGTTGCGCCACCACAGCCACAACACGCCCGCCGCGCCCGCCCATACGGCGAGCAGTAGGGGGACGGCGGGGGAGCGGCGCGGACGGATGCGCCGCATCGTCTGACGGCGGGCGGCACGGCCGCCGGCGAGCGTGGTGGTCACGGTTCCTCCGTGGGGACTTGACCCTTGACCCACAGATACGCGCCGCGCCGTCCGAGCGTTCAGCCGGTGCCGGTACTCCTGCCCGCGTTCAGTAGCGGGTGACGGCCGTCGCCCCGTCCGCGGTGCCGATCGCGATGTGCGGCCGCTTCCGCGGCTCGGCCCAGCGCAGGATCCGGCGCATCGCCTCCGCCGGCACCGACACGCAACCGGCGGTCGCCCCGCTCCCGTTGACATGCAGGAAGATGCCCGCGCCGCGTCCGCGCACCGGACGCCGGTAGTTGAAGCCGACGACCAGGGCGTGCGCGTACTGCGCGGTGTAGGTGACCAGATGCTCGGCCTCGGCGGCGCGGCAGTCGGCGGGCAGTGGTTCGCTCCAGCGGTTGTAGGAGCGGGAGGCGTTGTCCTGGCACCACCAGGAGTCCTGGCGCACCGGGCGGTAGGGGTAGGCCGTGCCGTGCGGCGCCACCCGGATGCCGAAGGCGTACGGCAGGTCGTACAGGCCGGTCGGGGTGGTGCTGGTGCCCTGTTCGCGGGCCGCCCCGTCGGTCAGCCCGCCGGCGCCGAAGCGGGCGCGCGCGGAACCGGCCCTCACCCATCGGCCGCCGCTGCCGCGCCCGCGGTCCCACCAGGTGACGGTGCCTGTCGTCGAGCCGGTGTCCGGCGCGACCGCGGTGATCAGCTGGCTGCCGCCGCCGGTGTCCGCCATCCGGGCGGGCAGTGGCCGGGGCGGTGGCCCGCCGGCGGGCGCGGCACCGAGCGCGAGGAGGGACGCGGAGACGAGGACGGCGACGACACCGGGGCGCATGCCTCAGACGCCAGACGGGGGGAGCGGCAACGGCAGCCCGGGAAGGCCGTCCAGGCTCGTGGCCACGTGCTCCTTCTTGGTGAAGTACGCGCTCAGCGAGGCATCGTCCTCGCGGGCGAACCGCTTGCCGTGCACGTCCCGGTCGCTCTCGTACGTCATGAGCGGGACGGCGAATCCGCAGGCGTCGCGGATGAGTTCGGCGGCCACGACGATGATGGCGCGCAGCCCGTGGTCGTGGGCGTCGATGTCCGGGAAGCGGGTGAGCAGGTCCGGGAAGCGCGGGTCGTCGCGGAAGACCGGCTCGCCGCGGCCGTGCACCCGGACGATGGTCGGCGGGCCCTGGAAGGCGCACCACATCAGGGTGATCCGCCCGTTCTCCCGCAGATGGGCGATGGTCTCGGCGTTGGAGCCGGCGAAGTCGAGGTAGGCCACGGTGAGTTCGTCGAGCACCGCGAAGCTGCCGGTGAGACCCTTGGGGGACAGGTTGACCGTGCCGTCGCCGGCCAGCGGAGCGGTGGCGGTGAAGAACAGGGGCTGTGCCTCGATGAAGGCGCGGAGTCTGCCGTCGATGCGCTCATAAGTCTTTCCCATGTCCAACGATTATGGGGCGCGCTCCCGCGTCTGTCCGGAGAAGATCCGGCGAGATTGACGAGTCATGCATTACTCTGCATACTCATGCATAGCAACGTCCCTGATGAGGAGCGAGTCAAGTGAGCAGCAACAGCGGTGACGTCCGGCTCTGGGGCGGCCGTTTCGCCGACGGTCCCGCCGAGGCCCTGGCGAAGCTGTCCGCGTCCGTCCACTTCGACTGGCGCCTCGCGCCCTACGACATCGCCGGATCGCGCGCCCACGCGCGCGTGCTGCACGCGGCGGGGCTGCTCACCGAGGACGAGCTGGCCCGGATGATCGCCGGCCTCGACCGGCTGGAGGCGGATGTCGCCGACGGCTCCTTCACCGGCACCATCGCCGACGAGGACGTCCACACCGCCCTGGAGCGCGGCCTGCTGGAACGGCTCGGCCCCGACCTCGGCGGCAAGCTGCGCGCCGGCCGCTCCCGCAACGACCAGGTGGCCACCCTCTTCCGGATGTACCTGCGCGACCACGCCCGCACCGTCGGCGCCCTGGTCGCCGACCTCCAGGACGCGCTGATCGGCCTCGCCGAGGCCCACCCCGGCGTGGCGATGCCCGGCCGCACCCACCTCCAGCACGCCCAGCCGGTGCTCTTCGCCCACCATGTCCTCGCCCATGTCCAGGCCCTGTCCCGGGACGCGGAGCGGCTGCGCCAGTGGGACGAGCGCACGGCCGTCTCGCCGTACGGCTCGGGAGCGCTCGCGGGCAGCAGCCTCGGCCTGGACCCGGAGGCGGTCGCCCGCGACCTCGGGTTCGAGCACGGCAGCGCGGCCAACTCCATCGACGGCACGGCCTCCCGCGACTTCGTCGCCGAGTTCGCCTTCATCACCGCGATGATCGGCGTCAACGTCTCCCGGATCGCCGAGGAGATCATCATCTGGAACACGAAGGAGTTCTCCTTCGTGACCCTGCACGACGCCTTCTCCACCGGCTCCTCGATCATGCCGCAGAAGAAGAACCCCGACATCGCCGAGCTGGCCCGCGGCAAGTCCGGCCGCCTCATCGGCAACCTCACCGGGCTGATGGCCACTCTCAAGGCCCTCCCGCTCGCCTACAACCGCGACCTCCAGGAGGACAAGGAGCCGGTCTTCGACTCCATCGACCAGCTGGAGATCCTGCTCCCCGCCTTCACCGGCATGATGGCCACCCTCACCGTGCACCGCGAGCGGATGGAGGAGCTGGCCCCGGCCGGGTTCTCCCTCGCCACCGACATCGCCGAGTGGCTGGTCAGGCAGGGCGTGCCGTTCCGTGTCGCGCACGAGGTGGCCGGTGAGTGCGTGAAGGTGGCCGAGGCCGACGGCAAGGAGCTGGACGAGCTGACCGACGAGCAGTTCGCGAAGATCTCCGCCCACCTCACCCCCGAGGTGCGCACCGTCCTCAACGTCCCCGGCGCCCTCGCCTCCCGCGACGGCCGGGGCGGTACGGCGCCCGCCGCGGTCGCCGTCCAGCTCGCCGAGGTGAAGGCGGACGTGGCGGCCCAGCACGAGTGGGCGGCCGGGAAGCGGGGCTGACCCGGATCCGGGTCCCGGGGCGAGCCGCGGGGCCTCGCGGGTTACGTTGGTCGCGAGCCCCACCGGAGCCGACCGAACGGAGCCCGCGATGCCCTTCGCCCGACTGGCCACAGCAACGACCCCGACCTGCCACCTCGGCCTCGGTCTCGCCGCCGTCGGGCGCCCCGGCTACATCAACCTCGGCCGGGACAGGGACCTCGGGGAGGACCGCGGCGTCGAGGCGCTGCGCACCCGCACCCACGACCTCCTCGACGCGGCCTACGCGCAGGGTGTCCGGTACTTCGACGTGGCCCGCTCCTACGGGCGCTCCGAGGAGTTCCTCGCCGAGTGGCTCCGGGACCGCCCGGACGCCGACGACGTGGTGGTCGGCAGCAAGTGGGGCTACACCTACACGGCCGGCTGGTCGACCGACGCCGAGCAGCACGAGGTCAAGGACCACGGCCCGGCCACGTACGAACGCCAGCGCGCCGAGACCGACGCCCTGCTCGGCGACCGCCTGGACCTCTACCAGATCCACTCGCTCACCCCCGACAGTCCGGCCCTCACCGACAAGGAGCTGCACGCGAAGCTGGCCGAGTCGGCCGCGCGCGGCAGGAGTGTCGGCTTCTCCACCAGCGGCCCCGCCCAGGCCGACGCCATTCGCGCCGCGCTCGCCGTGACCGTCGACGGCGAGCCCCTCTTCCGTACCGTGCAGTCGACGTACAACGCGCTGGAGACCTCGGCAGGACCGGCGCTGGCCGAGGCGCACGAGGCCGGGCTCACCGTGATCGTCAAGGAGGGCATGGCCAACGGCCGCCTCGCCGAGCCCCACGCGCCCGCCGTGCTGAAGGCCGTCGCGCGGGAGACCGCCCTGGGCTGCGACGCGGTCGCCCTCGCGCTGGTGCTGCGGCAGCCCTGGGCCGGTGTCGTCCTCTCGGGCGCCGTGACCGTGAACCAGCTCGGCTCCAACCTGCACGCCGCCGCCGTCGACCTCGACGACGAGCAGGTGGCCCGCCTCGGTGGCCTCGCCGAGGACCCGGCCGCCTACTGGGAGCGGCGCGGGCAGCTTCCCTGGCACTGAGTCCCTCCCCCGTAATCCGTGACCCGCCCCGAGAGGTGAGTCACACATGTCCGGGGTGAGACATTGGTGTCTCATGTGGGTTATGGTCGTCTCATGGCTGTAGATCGCGACCACGTACTGCGCAGTGCCGCCGCCCTGCTCACCCGCAGAGCCACGGCGACCATGGACGAGGTCGCCAGGGCCGCCGGACTGAGCCGGGCCACGCTGCACAGGCACTTCGCCGGGCGCGACGCCCTGGTCCGGGCGCTGGAGTCCCTCGGCATCGCCGAGTGCGAGGCCGCCCTGGACGCGGCCCGCCTCGACGACGGGCCGGCGGCCGACGCGGTGCGCCGGCTGGTCCGCGAGATCGAGCCCGCCGCCGGTCTGCTCGCCTTCCTCTACACCGAGAACCAGCTGTTCGAGGGCGAGGCGCAGAACGAGGGCTGGGCCCGCCTCGACGCCCGGGTGGCCGCGCTCTTCCGCCGTGGCCAGGACAGCGGAGAGTTCCGCATCGACCTCACCCCGGCCTGGCTCACCGAGGCGCTCTACGGCCTGCTGGCCTCCGGCGCCTGGGCGGTGGCCGAGGGCCGCGTGGCCCGCAACGACCTGACCCACATGATCGTCGAGCTGCTGCTCGGCGGTGCGCTCCGGAGAGACGAACCATGACCTCTGCCCTGCGGCCGGCCCGCCCCGTCGAGGAGGTGAGGCGCCCCGGCCGCTGGCTCGCGCTGTCCGTCCTCGTGCTCGCCGTGCTGCTGGTGGCCGTCGACGCGACCGTGCTCGGTCTCGCGACCCCCTACATCAGTGAGGATCTCGCCCCCTCCGGCACCCAGTTGCTCTGGATCGGCGACATCTACTCCTTCGTCATCGCCGGTCTGCTCGTCTCCATGGGCAGCCTCGGCGACCGCATCGGCCGCAAGCGGATCCTGCTCCTCGGCGCCACCGCGTTCGGCGCGATCTCCGTCCTCAACGCCTACGCGCACACGCCCGAGTTGATGATCGTGGCTCGGGCGCTCCTCGGCGTCGCGGGCGCCACCCTGATGCCCGCCACCCTCGCCCTGATCCGCAACCTCTTCCACGACCCGCGCGAACGCAGCCTGGCCGTCGGCATCTGGGGCGCCGCTGCCTCGGCCGGCGCGGCGGTCGGCCCGGTCGTCGGCGGGTTCCTGCTGGAGCACTTCTGGTGGGGCTCGGTCTTCCTGATCAACCTGCCCGTGATGGCCGTCCTGGTCCTCGTCGGCGTCAAGCTGCTGCCCGAGTCCCGCAATCCCGCCCCGGGCCCCTGGGACCTGCGCAGCGTCACCCTCTCCCTGGTCGGCATGGTCGGCGTCGTGTACGCCGTCAAGGAGGCCGCCGCACACGGATTCGCGTGGTCCGCGCTCGGCGCCGGTCTGCTGGGCGCCGCCGCGCTCTGCGCGTTCGTCCGCCGCCAACTGGCGATGCCGGTCCCGCTGCTCGACATGCGGCTGTTCCGCAACCGCGGTTTCAGCGGCGCGGTCCTGGCCGACCTGCTGACCATCCTGGGCCTGTCCGGGCTGGTGTTCTTCCTCTCCCAGTACCTGCAACTCGTCCAGGGCCGGGGGCCCTTCGAAGCGGGCCTGGCCGAACTGCCCGCCGCCGTCGGCGCGGTGGCGGCCGGACTGGTCGCCGGCCGGGTGGCCCGGCGCTTCTCGGTGCGTGCCGTGGTCTCGGGCGGACTCGCCGCCGTCGGTCTCGCGCTCGGCGCGCTGACCGTCCTCGGCCAGAACACCGGCTATCCGCTGCTCGGCGCGGCCCTGCTGGTGGTCGGCGTCGGCGCCGGGTTCGCGTTCACCGTCACCGCCGACGTGATCCTCTCCAGCGTGCCCGGGGAGCAGGCGGGCGCCGCCTCCGCGGTCTCCGAGACGGCGTACGAACTGGGCGCCGCCCTCGGCATCGCCGTACTCGGCTCCATCGTGACCGGCGTCTACCGCGACTTCAGCGGGCCCGCGGGCACCCCCGCCGCGGCCCACGAGTCACTGGGCGGCGCGGTGGAGGCCGCCGCCGGCCTGCCCGCCCGGACGGCGGGGGCCCTGCTGGACGCCGCCCGGCAGGCCTTCGTCGACGGCCTGACCCTCGCGGCGGGCGTCGGCGCCGGCTTCCTCCTGGCCGCCGCCGCGGCGTCCTGGTTCCTGCTGCGGGGCCGGCGCCTGGAGGACGGGGTCGAGCATCCGTGACGAGGCGTCCGCCGTCCGTGCGTTCCGCGGCCCCGCGCCGCCCCGACCCCGAGGAGCCCCGCTCTCAGGCCGCCTTGGCCTTGCTCGCGTACATGTCCACGTACTCCTGGCCGGACAGCCGCATGACCTCGGTCATCACGGAGTCGGTCACGGCCCGCAGGACATAGCGGTCGCGGTCCATGCCCTCGTAGCGGGAGAACTCCATCGCCTCGCCGAAGCGGACGGTGACCTTGCCCGGCCGGGGCAGACCCGTGCCGCCCGGCTGGAGCTTGTCGGTGCCGATCACGGCGAACGGGACGACGGGGGCGCCGGTCATCAGGGTGAGGCGCGCGATGCCGGTACGGCCCCGGTAGAGGCGGCCGTCGGGGGAGCGGGTGCCCTCCGGGTAGATGCCGAAGACCTTGCCCTCCTCCAGCACGCGGCGGCCGGTCATCAGCGCCGCGACCCCGCCCCGGCCGCCGTCCCGGTCGACCGGGATCATGCCGACGCCGGTGAAGAACCAGGCCATCAGCCGGCCCTTGAAGCCCTTGCCGGTGACGTACTCGTCCTTGCCGATGAAGAAGACCTGCCGGTCGCAGTTCAGGGGCATGATCACCGAGTCGATGAAGGTCAGGTGGTTGCCGGCCAGGATCACCGGACCGTCGCCGGGGATGTTCTCCACGCCCTCCACCCGTGGGCGGAACATCAGGCGCATGATCGGGCCGAGCACTGCCTTGATGAACGCGAAGCGGGACAACGGGTCCTCCGGTGTCGGGGATGCGGTATGAGTCTGTGCAGGTGAGGACATTACTCGCGATCCAGGGGGTTGCGCACGTCGGGTCACCTGGGTCTTACGCACTGTTGACGCGTGTTCACCTGTGGTGCGGGGGTGTTGCACGGCCGTAACGGCCACGGGAACGCGAGGCAGGTCACGCGCGCGGGAGCCGGCGCCGCCCCGGCGACCGCGGCCACTGACCGGGTACCCCGCCCCGCCCCCGCCAAGCCGACGCCACGTCAGACATCCGGCTCCCTGGTCCCCGTCGGCCCCTTCATACCTGCCCACCGATTTCCCCCCTTCCCGACAACACGCGCACGCGACATTCCCACGCACCCGCGTGTTCCGGTCGCGGTCTCCCGTTCGTCATGTACGCGCCCCTACGATCGGCCCGCACTGACGGTCAACGGCAGGAGGGCACCATGGGAACGCAGGAGTCGGACGAGCGGACGGGCGGCGCAACCGGACGGCGGGCGCTTCTCGGTGCGGCGGTGCTCGGCGCGGGTGGGGCCGTGCTCGGCCTGTCCGGCACGGCGAGAGCCGCCGACGCCCGGCACGGCGGCGGACACGGCGGCGGCGTCAAGAGCCTGCCCGTGCCGACCGTCATCGGCCACCGCGGCGCCAGCGGCTACCGCCCCGAGCACACCTTCGGCTCCTACGAGCTGGCCCTCGACATGGGCGCCGACATCGTCGAGGCCGGCGATCTGGTCCCGACCCGGGACGGCCACCTCGTCTGCCGGCACGAGCCGGAGATCGGCGGCACCACCGACGTCGCCGACCACCCCGAGTTCGCCGACCGCAAGCGCACCAAGCTCCTCGACGGCGTCTCCACCACCGGCTGGTTCACCGAGGACTTCACGCTCGCCGAGCTGAAGACGCTCAGGGCGACCGAACGCATCCCGGCCAACCGGCCGCACAACACCCTCTACGACGGCCGCTGGGAGATCCCCACCTTCGAGGAGGTGCTGCGCTGGCAGAACGAGCAGACCCGCAGGCGCGGCAGGCAGGTCTGGATCTACCCCGAACTCAAGCACCCCGCCCACTTCCGCAAGCTGGGCCTCGGCACCGAGGAGCGCCTCGCGCGGCTGCTGCGCAAGTACGGCAAGGACAAGAAGGACTCGCCCGTCATCATCCAGTCCTTCGAGCCCACCAGTGTCCGGCGGATGAGCGGGCTCGTCGGCAACCCCCTCGCCGTCCTGCTGTCCGACGCCGACACCCGCCCCTGGGACTTCGTCGAGGCCGGCGACCCGCGCACCACGGCCGACCTCATCACACCGAAGGGCCTGAAGGAGATCGCCTCCTACGCGCAGGGCATCGGCCCGACCCTGGACCTGATCATCCCCCGGGACCCGGCCGGCCGGCTCACCGAGCCGACGACACTCGTCCGCGACGCGCACCGCGCGGGCCTGATCCTGCACCCCTACACCATGCGCAACGAGAACCCCTTCCTGCCCGCGGACTTCGCCAAGGGCAGCGGCCCCGACGCCTACGGCGACGCCTTCGGCGCGTTCAGGACGTACTTCGCCACCGGCATCGACGGCGTCTTCACCGACAACCCGGACACGGGCGTGCTGGCCCGCGAGGACTTCGTCAACAACTGAGCGACCGCCCCCGGTTGGGGTGACCTTCGGCCGTCCGGGCAACCAGCCGTCCGGGCGGCCGCGTCGCCCCGCATGTGACGCACGACCTGCTCGACTCCCTGCGCCCCCTGCTCAGCGCCGAAGCGTCGGCCGAGGCACATGCGTCCGGAGTCGAACCCGGCGACCTCGAACAGGCGGTCTGGCTGCGCCTCCTGGAGCGCCTGGAGACCGACGGCCCGCCTGCCGACCCGCACCGCTGGCTGCGCGGCGCGGTCCGCTCCGAGGCCCGCCGCACCCGCCGTACGCGGCGCGACGAACGGCCGTACGAGGGCGAACCCGCCGGAGCCGCCGAGCACGAACCCGAGCAGCTCGCGCTCACCGCGGCACGGCACCGCGCCCTGCGCGACGCGGTGCGCCGGCTGCCCGGCCGCTGCCCCCGGCTGCTGGAGGCCCTGCTGTCGCCGAGGGACCTCACATACCGGGAAATCGCCGGGGAGTTGGGTATCTCACAGGGCAGTCTTGGCCCGGAACGTTCCCGATGTCTGGGATGTCTGCGCCGATTGCTGACGCCGGAGGTTGCGGCCCGCTGAGGACGGGGATAGGAGTGGGGGACCATAGCTGATCAGGTGAGCGGGAGGCATGCGCACATGGGCATGAGCGTGACCATCTCGGCGGCGACCGAGCAGGACGCCGAACAGATCTTCCGGCTGCAGTACCTCTGCTTCCAGAGCGAGGCGGCCCTGTACGGCAACTACCGCATCGACCCGCTCGTCCAGCCCCTCGACTCCGTGCGCGAGGAGGTCGTCGCCGACTGCGTCTACGTGGCACGGCTCGGCGAGGAGGTCGTCGGCTCGGTGCGCGGGCGGGTGACCGAGGACGGCGCCGCCTCCATCGGCAAGCTGTGCGTCCATCCCCGGCTCCAGGGGCACGGCATCGGCGCCCGGCTGCTGCGGGCCGCCGAGTCGGCCCTCGCGGACCAGCGGGGCGCCAAGCGCTTCCGGCTCCACACCGGGCACCGCAGCGAGAGCAATCTGCGGCTGTACCGGCGGGTCGGCTACGAGACGGTCGGGACCGCGCAGGGCGCGGACGGCGTACCCATGATCGTCCTGGAGAAGCCGGCCGGGGACTACGCGGCCACGGCCTGAGCGCACGCCGGGCCGCGCGGGCCGCTACGCGGTGCGCGCCCGGCGCAGCCAGTACAGGGCCGAAAGCGGCAGCAGCACCGGAATGAAGAGATAGCCCATTCCGTAGTCCGACCACACGGTCGCGTCGGGGAAGGCGGACGGCTCCACCAGCGTCCAGGTGCCGACCGTCAGGACGCCCACCAGCTCGGCGGCGCAGCACACCAGCGCCGCCCTGCGGGCCGTCTCGCCACCGCGCACCAGGGTGTAGGTGATGAAGCCGTAGACGACGCCGGCGACGGCCGACAGCGTGTAGGGGAGCGGCGCCCGGTCGAACTCGGTCGCGATCTGGTACGCGGACCGCGACACGGCGCCGACGACCATCACGCCGTACAGCCACACCAGCAGGATCCCCGGCCCGCCGATCAGCCGCTTGCGGGCCGGCTTCTCCTGCGCGACCACCATCTCAGCCTCCCCAGATGTCATAGAGCCGCACCTCCAGGACGGCGAGGACGATCCCGCCTGCGGCCACCGTCACCGAGCCCCAGCGGGTGCGCTCGGCCAGCGACATGAACCCCGCCGCCGGCACACACGCGAAGGCGCCCAGCAGATACGCCACGAAAATGACCGTGCCCTGCTCCGGCTTCTCGCCCCGCGCCAGCTGCACGACCCCGACCACCAGTTGGACCAGCGCCAGCACCGAGACCACCGCCATGGCGATGAAGTGCCAGTCCTTCGTCGGCTGGTCACGGTACGCGGCCCAGCCGCACCAGGCGGCGAGCAGCAGCGCGGCGACGCCGGTCACCAGCGTCAGGAACGTCAAGCATGGCAGCGACCCTATTACGCCCCAAAAGCCTCGCCGCCCCCGGCCCCGACCGGCGGGGCCGGGGGCGCCGTAGGGTCGAGGGCATGAGGATCCACGCACAAGCCCTGCTGTTCGACAACGACGGAACCCTCGTCTCCTCCCTCGACTCCGTGCGCCGCTGCTGGACGCGGTGGGCCGGTGAGTACGGGATCACGGCCGAGGAGTTCGCCCGGGTCGAGCTGCACGGGCGGCCGGCCGCGGAGATAGCCGCCGACCTGCTGCCCGCGGACGTGGTGCCCCGGGCCGTCGCACGGATCGAGCAGTTGGAGGTCGAGGACGTACCGGCCGGGGGCGTGCACCTGCTGCCCGGCACCTGGGAGTTCCTCGAACCGCTGCCCGCCGGCCGCTGGGCCGTCGTCACCTCCGCGACCCGGCGGCTGGCCGAGGCCCGGCTCGGCGCCGTCGGCATCCTCCCCAAGACCCTCGTCGCCGCCGACGACATCACGCGCGGCAAGCCCGACCCCGAGCCCTACCTGCTGGGCGCCCGCGCCCTGGGCGTCGACCCGGCCGCCTGCGTCGTCTTCGAGGACGCCCCCGCCGGACTCCAGTCGGGCCGCGCCGCCGGCATGACCACCGTGGCGTTGGCCACAACCCACCGGGCCGACGAACTCGACGCCGATCTGGTGGTCACCGACCTGTCGGCCCTGTCCGCACGGGCCACCGACGGGGGGATCGAGATCTCCGTCCGGGGCTGACCGGAGGGCCCTCGCGCACGGCAGCCGTCCACCACCGTCCAGCATATGGACAGCCGTCTCCGGTCAGGACCGTACTTCTGCTTTACTGACCGCATGAGCACGACGAGCGAACGCACCCTTGCGACCGAGGCGACGACGACGCCCGGTGCTCGTTGTATGTGTCGAATGTGCGCCTCCTAGAGGGCCCCTGCACCACCTGAGCCTCGCGCCCCGAAGCGAGCGCCCGCTCAGTCCGCCGACGCGTCGCACGCCCGGCGGAGTCACGCCCCGCGCACACGATTCTCCCCGGTTCCCACCGCCGCCGCGCATCGCCACCGCGAGAACCGTGCCGCGTTCCAAAGGACCACAGGACCCCGAAGAACAACGCCCCCGTGCCCGGCGCACACCACCGCGCCGCGCACTCGACAGTGACGGAAACCCACGTGATCACCACATCGGGCCTCACGAAGGTCTATCGCTCACGCGGCCGCGAGGTCACCGCCCTGGACGGCGTCGACCTGCATGTCCGCGAGGGCGAGGTGTACGGCGTCATCGGCCAGTCCGGCGCCGGGAAGTCCTCGCTCATCCGCTGCGTCAACCTCCTGGAGCGTCCCACCTCCGGCACGGTCACCGTCGCCGGCCAGGACCTCACCGCGCTGGCCGGCCGCGGCCCCCGCGCCGGCCGGGAGCTGCGGCGGGCACGCAGCCGCATCGGCATGGTCTTCCAGCACTTCAACCTGCTCTCCACCCGCACTGTGCAGGACAACGTCGAACTCCCGCTGGAGATCCTCGGCAGGTCCGGCAAGGAGCGCTCCCGCAAGGCCCTCGAACTGCTCGACCTCGTCGGTCTCTCCGACAAGGCCAAGGCCTACCCCGCCCAGCTCTCCGGCGGCCAGAAGCAGCGCGTCGGCATCGCCCGCGCCCTGGCCGGCGACCCCAAGGTCCTGCTCTCCGACGAGGCCACCAGCGCCCTCGACCCGGAGACCACCCGCTCCATCCTCCATCTGCTGCGCGACCTGAACCGGCAGCTCGGGCTCACCGTCCTGCTCATCACCCACGAGATGGACGTCGTCAAGACCGTCTGCGACTCGGCCGCCCTCATGGACCAGGGCCGCATCGTCGAGTCCGGCACCGTCGGCGAGCTGCTGGCCACCCCGGGATCCGAGCTGGCCGCAGCGCTCTTCCCGGTCGGCGGTGACGCGTCGGCGGACGACCGCACCGTCATCGACATCACCTTCCAGGGCGAGGCCGCCACCCGGCCCGTCATCTCCCGGCTGTCGCGCACCTACAACATCGACATCTCGATCCTGGGCGCCGCCATCGACACCGTCGGCGGCCTCCAGGTCGGCCGGATGCGCATCGAACTGCCGGGCCGCTACGAGGACAACGTCGTGCCCGTCGGCTTCCTGCGCGAACAGGGCCTGCACATCGACGTGGTGAACGAGGACCGGTCCCCGCTGGTCAAGGAAGGTGCCAAGTGACCTGGTCCGAGATGCGGCCACTCCTGGAGCAGGCCTCCTGGGAAACCCTGATCATGGTCGGCTGGTCCACCGTGATCGCCGTGGTGGCCGGACTACCGCTCGGTGTGCTCCTCGTCCTGTCCGACTGGGGCGGCCTGCTGCAGAACGTCCTGGTCAACAAGGTCGTCGGCCAGGTCGTGAACATAGGCCGCTCGATGCCGTTCATCATCCTCATGGTCGCGCTGATGAGCTTCACCCGCTGGGTCACCGGTACCACCATCGGCAGCGAGGCCGCCATCGTGCCCCTTGCCATCGGCGGCATCCCCTTCTTCGCGCGGCTGGTCGAGACCGCCGTGCGCGAGGTCGACGCGGGGCTCGTCGAGGCCGTCCAGTCCATGGGCGGCAGCACCTGGACCATCGTCCGCAAGGTCCTGGTCCCCGAGGCGCTCCCGTCCCTGATCGCCTCCACCACGACCACGGTCATCGCCCTCATCGGCTACTCGGCCATGGCGGGCACCGTCGGCGGCGGCGGACTCGGCGACCTCGCCGTGCGCTACGGCTACCAGCGCTTCGAGACCGGCCTGATGTGGATCACCGTCGCGCTCCTCGCCGTCGCCATCTCGATCATCCAGTTCGCCGGCGACTACGCGGCCCGCACCCTGCACCGCCGCGGCGGACGCGGGGGCGCCGCGCCCCGGCTCCGGCTGCTCAGGGCCAAGGAGCCCGCCGCGGCCGGCATCAGCAAGGTCGCGTAGGACCCGCCCAGGCGCGTAGGACCCGCCCAGGACTGCCCGCACCCTCCAGGACTCCCCGCACCACCCGAAGCGGGGTCGCACCACCTCATCAGGAAAGGCACTTTTCGTGCGTAACACCGCCAAGATCACCACTGCCGTCCTCGCCGCCGGAGCCCTCACCCTCGGACTCTCCGCCTGCGGCTCGGACAAGGACTCCGCCTCCGACACCTCCGGCCCGCTGATCGTCGCCGCGAGCCCCACCCCGCACGCCGAGATCCTGAACTACGTCAGGGACAACCTGGCGAAGGACGCGGACCTCGACCTCCAGGTCAAGGAGTTCACCGACTACGTCACGCCGAACACGGCGACGGAGGACGGCTCCGTGGGCGCCAACTACTTCCAGACCCAGCCGTACCTCGACGACTTCAACAAGAAGAACGGCACCCACATAGTGTCCGTCGTCGACGTGCACCTGGAGCCGCTGGGCCTCTACTCCCACAAGGTGAAGAAGTCCGACGACCTGAAGAGCGGTGCGACCGTCGCCGTCCCCAACGACACCGTCAACGAGGGCCGCGCCCTGCAACTGCTCGCGGCCAACGGGATCATCACCCTCAAGGACGGCGTCGGCACCACGGCGACCCCCTCGGACATCACCGAGAACCCGAAGAACCTCAAGTTCAAGGAGCTGGAGGCGGCCCAGACCCCGCGCTCCCTCGACGACGTGGACGCGGCCGTCGTCAACGGCAACTACGCCCTTGAGGCCGACCTGAAGCCGGCTCAGGACGCCCTCGTCCTGGAGAGCGCCGAGAACAACCCGAACAGCAACCTTCTCGCCGTCAAGGAGGGCCAGGAGGACGACCCGCGCGTGAAGAAGCTCGCCAAGCTCCTCAACTCGCCCGAGGTGAAGAAGTTCATCGAGGACAAGTACGACGGCGCCGTCCTGCCCTCGTTCTGAGTCTCCGCAGAGGCCAACTCCGCGTCACCCACCGGGTCCGCTCCGTGCTTACGGGGCGGACCCGGTTGTGTGGTTGAGTGCTTTCATGCTGCATGCTGGGCAGTTCGAGCAGGCCCTGACGGTTACCCAGGTTACGGAGCGGCGCATGACGAGCACCTTCCCCAACATCTCCATCAGCACGGAGCGGTTGGTGCTGCGCCCCCTCGACGAGGACGACGTGCCCGCGCTGGCCGCGATGATGAACGACGAGCAGATCGCCGCCTGGACCCATGTCCCGCAGCCCTTCACCGAGGAGAACGCCGGTACCTGGATCGGCGAGTACGCCCCCGCCGAGCGCACCTCCGGCCACGGCATCGACCTCGCCGTCACCGAGTTCCTCACCCAGCGGCTGGTCGGCGTCATCCAGCTGACCAAGACCAACTGGCACGTACGGTCCACCGAACTCTCGTACATCATCGCCCCCTGGGCCCGGGGAGAGGGATACGCCTGCGAGGCCGCGCTCGCCACCGCCCAATGGCTCTTCGGCGACCAGAAGTTCGAACGCGTCGAGCTGCGCACCGCGGCCGACAACACCGCCTCCCAGCAGGTCGCCCAGAAGATCGGCTGTATCAGCGAGGGCGTCCTGCGCAACGCCTGTATAGCGCGCGTGCGCACCGAGGACGGCGTCTGGACGGACGTACGCACCGACTTCATCGTGTGGAGCCTGCTGCCGGAGGACCTGGAGGGCGCGGCCGGTCAACTGACCGACAACGGCGGTTTCACCACCTTCACCGACTGGAACTGACATCCGGGGGCCGATGACGCCGGCGCCCCGCGCCGAGGCCCGCACCGGGTAGCCTCACAGGACGCGCCCGCGCACGCTTCCGCGACCACGACCTGCGAAAACCCTGGAGACTTACGACGATGGCCGACCGGGTCACGGTGATCGGCTGGGACGGCTCGCCGCTGACCGCGGCGGCGCGCTCCGCGCTGGGCGCCGCCACACTGGTGGCAGGCGCCCCCCACCACCTGGCACTTCCCGAGGTACCGTCCACCGCCGAACGCATCCGGCTCGGCAGCGTCGCCCTCGTCGCCCGCCGCATCGCCGCCCACCGCGGCACGACGGTCGTCCTGGCCGACGGCGACCCCGGCTTCTTCGGGGTCGTACGCACCCTGCGGGACCCCGAGTTCGGCCTGGAGGTGGAGGTCGTCCCCGCGGTCTCCTCCGTGGCCGCCGCCTTCGCCCGCGCCGGCATGCCCTGGGACGACGCCGACGTGGTCGTCGCCCACCCCCGCACCCTGCGCCGCGCGGTGAACGTGTGCCGGGCCCGTACCAAGGTCGCGGTACTCACCTCACCAGGGGCCGGCCCCGCCGAACTGGGCCTGCTGATGGAGGGCGTGCACCGCACCTTCGTCATCTGCGAGGAACTGGGCACCGCACGCGAACGGGTCACCGTCGTCACCTCCGACAAGGCCGCCGACCACACCTGGCGCGACCCGAACGTCGTCATCGTGGCCGGCGGGAGCGTCGGCCACGGCACCGTGCCCGACGGCGCCGGCTGGATCGCCGGCCGCGACCCCGCCACCGGACCGCGCGGCTGGGCGCTGCCCGCCGAGGCGTACGGCGGTGAGCTGGGCGAGGGCGAGACCGGCCTGCTCCGCACCGCCCAACTCGCCCGTCTCGGACCGCGCCTCGGCGACCTCGTGTGGGACATCGGCTGCGGCAGCGGCGCCCTGGCCACCGAGGCCGCCCGCGCCGGCGCCGCCGTCATCGCGGTCGACCGCGACCCGGACGCCTGCGCCCGCACCGAGGCCACCGCACGGCAGTTCGGCGTCCAGCTCCAGACCGTGCGCGGCACCGCCCCGCACATCCTGGAGGACCTGCCGGAACCGGACGTCGTCCGCGTCGGCGGCGGGGGAGCGGAGGTGGTCTCCGCGGTCGCCGACCGACGGCCCGAGCGCATCGTCGCGCACGCCGCGACCCGCGACGGGGCCGAACTCGTCGGCAGGAACCTGACGGAGCACGGCTACCGGGTCGAGTGCGCCCTTCTGCAGTCCGTGGGACTCGACACCCGCGCCTGGACGGAGACGGAGCGGAGCGTGGCGTTCCTGCTCAGCGGGGTACTTCCCGAGCGCGCCCCGTGATCGGGTTGTCATATCGCGCGAGGTAAGCTGGCGGATTGTTGTACCGCACTCGGACAACCGGCGGTTCGTCGGTCAATGTCCATAAAAACCCGCCCGATATGGGACGGGTGTGGTACGGCAGTACCGGGGGGCGCGCAACGTGGCGCAGTCCACAGCGGGCCGTCGCGGATCGAGCTGTCGTGACGGGGGAACGACCGCGACAATGCCACTCAATGGCTTTGTCGTCTTTTCCCGCGGGTCGTTCGTGCCGCTGGGCACGCACGCTCGTTCTTCACTACGGGCGGTCGGTGCGCCGTCCCGGGTGAGCTGGTCGTAGAAGCACTAACCGATGGGCGAGGGGTTACGCATGACCGACACCGGCCAGATCCCGGGCGAGGGGCTGCCGGAGAACGCAGGCATGGTGGAGCAGCCGGGAGTCCCCGCACCCGGCGCGTACACCTACCTCTCCGAGACCACAGCCGAGGACGAGGACCTGTTGTTGCTGCCGGGAGCCCAGAGTGCCTGGGGCAACGAGGTCGCGCCGCCCGCGCCCGAGCCGGTCGTGGAGACCGTGCATCAGCCGGGTCCGCACGAGATGTCGGGCCGCGACAGCGGTTCGGTCGACCTCGGCGGCGTCCGGCTGCCCGACCCCGCGCCGGAGCCCGTGGCGGCCCCGGTCGCGCCGCGCAGGCCCCTGCACCTCGGTCCGCCCATCCCCGACACCTCCGCGAGCCCGGTCCGCTCCCTCGCCGACCGCGGCCCCGCCGACGTACCGGTGCGCCAGGTCGGCCCGCCGACCACCGGTCCGGAGTACCTCGACGTCCCGCAGACCGCCGCGGCGCCGCCGCAGGGCGCGACGCCCCGGGTGGTTCAGGCAGCACCGCACGCCCCGCAGGCCGAGTCGGGCGCCGGGGCGGGGCATGCGGAAACGGTTGTTCCGGTTCCGGCGGAGAGCCCCGAACCCGTGGGCGCCGCCCAGGCCCTTGTGACCCGCGTGGCGACGGAGGCCGTGGCGGCGACGGGCGGGGTGGCCGAGGAACCGGGCGAGGCCGGGATTCCGGCCGCGGACGCCGTCGCCGAGGACGCGACGGGCGGCGCCGACGCCGTACCGAATGCCGGGCCCGTCCCGGGTCCCGGGACACCGGCCGCCGTCGAGCCGGGGCAGGACGAGGTCCGGGACGAGGCGCAGGACGCCCAGCAGGCGCCCGCCCCGGAGGCCGGCGCGGAGCAGGCCGCGGAGCCCGAGTCTGTCGTCGGTTCCTTGCCCGCTCCGGCCGTCGGCACCGCTCCCGCGGCGGAGGCCGGCGCCGAGCAGGCCGCCGGTACCGTGTCCGCGCCGGAGGCCGGCGAGGAACAGGTCGCCGTGCCTCACTCGGCCCTCGGCACCGAGCCCGACGCGGCGCAGGCCGCCGTGTCCGGCGCGGTCGTCGGTGCCGCGACCGCCGGGGAAGCCACGGCGAACTCCGGGGCGGTGACCCCGGAGCCCGCGGCCGAGCCGGTACCGCCGGCCGACGAAGTCCCGGCGCAGCCCGGCCCGGAGGGACAGCAAGCACCGGAAGCACCGGAAGAACTCCGGGCGACCGGAGCCGCCGGGGCGCCCACGCCCGAGCCCGTCCAGGCGACGGACCCGGCCGAGGCCCCCGCGCCGCAGGACGCCCCGGTACCGGACGTGCCCGCGATCGGCCAGGCACCCGAGGCGGCGGCTCCCGCTGCCCCGGAGGCGGTCGGCCCCGACGCGGCGACCCCCGAGGCCGCCGGCCCCGAGTCGTTCCCCGAGGCACCGGCAGCCGCCGGGCAGCCCGTACCGGTACCGGACGAGCCCGCACCGTCCCAGCCGTTGGCGCACCCTCGGCCGGACGCCCACTCCGCCCCGCGGGCCGTGGCATCGCAGCCGGACGCCCACTCCGCCGCGGGGGCGACCGCACCCGAGCCGGATGCCGAGCCCGCCGCGCAGACCGCCGTACCGCGGCCGGCGGCACAGGCCCCGCAGACGGCCGCACCCCAGTGGGACGCCGAGCCCGCCCCGCCGGCCCCCGCCCTCCAGCCGGCCGCGCACGCCGACCCGCAGGGTGTCGCTCCGCGGCCGGCCGCCGAAGTCCAGCCCGTCGCCGGACACGCCGCGTTCCCGGACGCCCCGCAGCCCGCCCAGGGCCCGCAGTCCCTCATGGACACCGACGTACCGCAGGAAGTGGCCGTGGCCGACCACCTGCCCGAGCCCGTGCAGACCGACCCGGCCGCCGCCGGCCCCCAACTCCCGTCCGTGGGCAGCTTCGTACCGGTCGACGGCGCTCAGGTGCCCACCGCCCCGCACCTCGCCCCGACACCGCCCGAGTCCGTCCTCCTCCCGCCGGAGGCCGCCGGCACGGCGGTCCCCGCCCCGCGCGGCGCCGACCCCGAACTCGCCCAGAACGCCGACGACCTGGACACCCGCGCCGCCGACCAGGACGACCACACGGCCGGCGGGACCCACGCCGCCCATCAGGAAGACCCGCACGACACGGGCACGGGCACGGCCGCGGTCGCACAGGCACCGCGGCCCACCGGCCCGGCGGCCCCCGCCTACGACGAAGCCGAACGCGAGGCCGTCCTGAAGGTCATGCGCGAACGCCGTGACATCCGCAACGGCTTCCGCAGCGACCCCATCCCGCACGAGGTGCTGCTCCGGGTCCTGGAGGCCGCGCACACCGCGCCCTCCGTCGGCCACTCGCAGCCCTGGGACTTCGTCGTCATCCGCTCCGCCGACACCCGCCGCGCCATGCACGAACTGGCGATGCGTCAGCGCGACGCGTACGCGAAGTCGCTCCCCAAGGGCCGGGCCAAGCAGTTCAAGGAACTGAAGATCGAGGCCATTCTCGACACCCCGGTCAACATCGTCGTCACCGCCGACCCGACCCGCGGCGGACGGCACACCCTGGGCCGGCACACCCAGCCCCAGATGGCGCCGTACTCCTCCGCGCTCGCCGTCGAGAACCTCTGGCTCGCCGCCCGCGCCGAGGGCCTCGGCGTCGGCTGGGTCAGCTTCTTCGACGAGCGCGAGATGGTCCGCGCCCTCGGCCTGCCCGAACACCTGGACGTCGTCGCCTACCTGTGCGTCGGATACGTCGACGAGTTCCCGGACGAGCCCGAGCTGATGCAGGCCGGCTGGTCCAAGCGCCGCCCGCTGTCCTGGGTCGTGCACGAGGAGACGTACGGCCGTCGCGCCCTGCCCGGCGAGGCGCCGCACGACCTGCTGGCCGAGACCGTCGCGCAGATCCGCCCGCTGGACGCCAAGGCGCTCGGCGAGGCATGGGAGCGGCAGAAGCGCATGACCAAGCCGGCCGGCGCGCTCGGCATGCTGGAGATCATCTCCGCCCAGCTGTCCGGACTCTCCCGGCAGTGCCCGCCGCCCATCCCGGAGCCCGCCGCCGTCGCGGTCTTCGCCGGCGACCACGGTGTGCACGCCCAGGGCGTCACCCCCTGGCCGCAGGAGGTCACCGCCCAGATGGTGGCCAACTTCCTCGGCGGGGGCGCCGTCTGCAACGCCTTCGCCACCCAGGTCGGCGCCGAGGTCTGCGTCGTGGACGTCGGGGTCGCCACCGACCTGCCCGCCACGCCCGGCCTGCTGCCCCGCAAGGTCCGCGCGGGCACCTCCGACATGACCACCGGCCCCGCGATGACCCGCGAGGAGGCCAAGCAGGCCATCGAGGTCGGCATCGAGACCGCCCGCGACCTGGTGGCGGCGGGCAACAAGGCGCTGCTCACCGGCGAGATGGGCATCGCGAACACCACCGCGTCCGCCGCGCTCATCTCCGTGTTCACCGGCGCCGACCCGGCCGAGGTCACCGGCAGGGGCACCGGCATCAACGACGAGACCCTGGTCCGCAAGACCGAGGTCGTGCGCCGTGCCATCGAGGTGCACCAGCCCGACCCGGCCGACCCGATCGGCGTCCTCGCCGCGGTCGGCGGCTTCGAGCACGCGGCCATGGTCGGCCTGCTGCTCGGCGGCGCCTCCCTGCGCACGCCGGTGATCCTGGACGGCGTCAGCGCCGGCGCCGCCGCCCTGGTGGCACGGGCCATCGCCCCCGAGGTCCTCGCGGCCTGCATCGCCGGCCACCGCAGCGCCGAGCCCGGCCACGTCGCCGCGCTCAACAAGCTGGGCCTGCGCCCGCTGGTCGACCTCGACCTCCGGCTCGGCGAGGGCACCGGCGCGCTGCTCGCGCTGCCGATGGTGCAGAGCACCGCGCGCGCGATGCACGAGGTGGCGACGTTCGACTCGGCCGGCGTCACCGAGAAGTAGCCCCGGCGGCGGGGCGGGAGCGACACCGCGTCGCTCCTGCCCCGCCGTACGCCGTACCGACCTCGTGCCGCCTGGGCCCATCTCCTAGAATCCGCACGTAATCCCCGCGTATCCGCATGTCAGGGCCGCTCCAGAACCGCAGCGCCCCCCGCACCGCCAGGACCAGGAGAGCCCACCCTCATGGCCGAACATCCCGCCTACCCCGTAGGCCTGCGTCTCGCCGGCCGGCGCGTGGTCGTCCTCGGCGGCGGTCAGGTCGCCCAGCGCCGTCTGCCCGCCCTCATCGCGGCCGGCGCGGACATCCGCCTCGTCTCCCCCGAGGCGACGCCCTCGGTCGAGGCCATGGCGGACGCGGGGGAGATCGCCTGGGAGAAGCGCCCCTATGCGGAGGGCGACCTCGCGCAGGCCTGGTACGCCCTGATCGCCACCAGCGACTCCGGGGCCAACACCGCGGCCTCCGCCGAGGCCGAGCGGCACCGCGTGTGGTGCGTGCGCTCCGACGACGCCGACCGGGCCACGGCCTGGACCCCCGCGACCGGCCACAGCGAGGGCGTCACCGTCGCCGTGCTCACCACCGAGGCGCGCGGCCGCGACCCCCGCCACACCGCCGCCATCCGCGACGCGGTCGTGGAGGGGCTGCGCGACGGGACCCTCGTCGCCCCGCACCACCGCACCCGCAGCAGCGGAGTCGCCCTGGTCGGCGGCGGCCCCGGCGACCCGGACCTGATCACCGTCCGAGGCCGCCGCCTGCTCGCCGAGGCCGATGTCGTCATCGCCGACCGGCTCGGCCCGCGCGACCTGCTCGCCGAACTGCCGCCGCACGTCGAGGTCATCGACGCGGCGAAGATCCCGTACGGCCGTTTCATGGCCCAGGAGGCCATCAACAACGCGCTGATCGAACACGCCAGGCAGGGCAAGTCGGTCGTACGGCTGAAGGGCGGCGACCCGTTCGTCTTCGGCCGGGGCATGGAGGAGGCGCGGGCGCTGGCCGAGGCGGGCATCCCGTGCACCGTCGTGCCCGGCATCTCCAGCGCCGTCTCGGTCCCGGGCGCGGCCGGCATCCCGGTCACCCATCGGGGCGTCGCCCATGAGTTCACCGTGGTCAGCGGGCATGTCGCCCCCGACGACGAACGCTCCCTTGTCGACTGGCCGTCCCTTGCCCGGCTCACCGGCACGCTGGTGGTCCTGATGGGCGTCGACAAGATCGGCCGGATCGCCGAGACCCTCGTCGCGCACGGCAGGTCCCCCGACACCCCGGTCGCCCTGGTCCAGGAGGGCACGACGGCCGCCCAGCGCCGGGTGGACGCCACCCTCGCCACGGTCGCCGAGGCGGTCGTCGCGCAGGAGGTCAGGCCGCCGGCCGTCATCGTCATCGGCGAGGTCGTCGCCGTCGGCCCGCACGGGACGGTGTGACATGGGCGACCTCATCACCGTCGAGAACCCGGACGACCCGCGCCTGCACGACTACACCGGCCTGACCGACGTCGAGCTGCGCCGCAGACGCGAACCCGCCGAAGGCCTGTTCATCGCCGAGGGCGAGAAGGTCATCCGACGGGCCGGCGAGGCGGGCTACGGGATGCGCTCGATGCTGCTGTCCGCCAAGTGGGTCGACACCATGCGCGACATCATCGACGAGGCCCCCGCCCCGGTGTACGTCGTCGACCCGGCGCTCGCCGAACGCGTCACCGGCTACCACGTGCACCGCGGCGCGCTGGCCTCGATGCGGCGCAAGCCGCTGCCCACGGCGGCCGAGCCGCTGCGGACCGCCCGCCGCGTCGTCGTCATGGAGTCGGTCAACGACCACACCAACATGGGTGCGATCTTCCGTTCCGCCGCGGCCCTCGGCATGGACGCGGTCCTGCTCTCCCCGGACTGCGCGGACCCCCTGTACCGGCGCAGCGTGAAGGTTTCCATGGGCGCGGTCTTCTCCGTGCCCTACGCCCGCCTCGACACCTGGCCGGCCGGACTGGAGACGGTGCGCGAAGCGGGCTTCTCCCTCCTCGCCCTCACCCCCGACGAACGCGCCAAGCCCCTGGACGAGGTCGCCCCGCACCGCATGGACCGGGTGGCCCTGATGCTGGGCGCCGAGGGCGACGGCCTGTCCCGGCGCGCCCTCGCGGCATCCGACGAGTGGGTCCGCATCCCCATGTCCCACGGCGTCGACTCCCTGAACGTCGGCGCGGCGGCAGCGGTCACCTTCTACGCGACAACGGCGGGCCGCCCCACGACATAGCCCTCCCCGGGCCGGCCCTCGAACACCTGGCCCGTCCGTACGGTTTGGCGGCGCACGGTCCGACATCCGTGGCCGGGCCCGTCGTCCGGCCGGGGCTCGCACGGGTGCCTGAGAGCGCCCGGCTTGCCCCTACGGTCTGGCGGCTCCCGGTCCGGCTTCCCCAGCTCTGCCACTCGGGCTGGGGAGCGGAATGGCGCTCGAACACCTGGCTGGCCTGTTCGGTTTGTGGGTGCGCGGTCCGACATGGCAGGCCTGCTCCGTCGTCCGGGACTGGGCTCGGACGGGTACCCGAGCACCTGGCCCAGCCCCACGGCCTGGCGGCACCCGGTCCAACACCCCCGGCCCCGCCACCCGGGCCGCGCACCGGGACGGCCCCCGAACCCCCGGCTCGCCTCCACGGCCTGGCACCGCTCGCGGTCCGACATCCTCGGCCCGGCACCCGGCACCCGGCGGTCCGGTTCCACGGCCCAACCACCTGCCGCCGACCCGCACGCCCCGACCGCCTGCCGCGCATGCCCACGACGGCCGGCGACCCACGGCCCTACGCCCGCGGCCCATCCACCCACTGGCCCGGACCCGGAGCCCCGCCCCGTGCCTCCGTCTGCTCCTGCTGCGCCCGCACGCCGCCCCGGTGGTCGTCGCCGAGGCCGCGGGACGGGCCCTGGCAGCCCTGTGCGGCGGCGATGCCCAGGGCGACCAGCAGCGTCACCACCACGAACACGAACAGGCGCTGTCGCAGCAGCCTCGGATTGGCGGGCCGCCGCCAGCCGGTCCCCGTGGTCCTCGGGGGCGGCCGGCCCGAGCCACTGCGCGGTGCGGGGCGGCCGCCGCTGTCGTTGCGGGAGGTGTTGCGGCCGGTGCCCTCGCGGAGGGCGGGCGTGGGCCGGGACCCGGACCGTGCGCCCGTACCGCCGTTGCGCGAGCCCCCGCGCGAGGGCGCACCCCCGCGCGACGGGGCGGCACCGCGCGACGACGACCCCCGGGACCCCGACGTGCCGCGCGGCGCCGGCGTGCCCTGGGGGGCGGACCGGCCCTGCGGACGCCGCTGGGCGCGCTCCGGGTAGGTGTCGGCGAGCCGGCCCGTGGCCTGGTCCGCCTCTCCGCCGCGCGGCGCGGGCGGCCGTACGTCGGCCAGGCCCTGGGCCTCACGGGCGGCGATCTCCTTGAGCCGCAGCGACAGTTGCAGGGTGCTGGGCCGCTCCTCGGGGTCCTTGGCCAGGCACGCCCGCACCAGCGGGGCCAGGGCGTCGGGGACCCCGTGCAACTGGGCCTCCTCGTGCACCACCCGGTAGAGCATCACCTCGGAACTGCCGTGTCCGAAGGGCGAGTCGCCCATCGACGCGTACGCCAGCGTGGCACCGAGCGAGAACACGTCCGTCGCCGGTGTGACCGCGGCCCCGCGCACCTGCTCCGGCGCGAGGAACCCGGGGGATCCGACCGCCGTGCCGACGTGGGTGAGCGTGGAGGCGCCCGTGGCCCAGGCGATGCCGAAGTCGATGATCCGCGGCCCCTTCGGGGACAGCAGGATGTTGGACGGCTTCAGATCCCGGTGCACCACCCCGGCCTCGTGCACGGCGACCAGTCCCTCGGACAGGGCGGCGCCCACGGAGGCGACGTCCGCCGCCCCGAGCGGGCCGCCGTCGGCGACCTTGTCGTGCAGGGAGGGTCCGGGCACGTACTGCGTGGCGAACCAGGGGCGGTCGGCGTCCAGGTCCGCGGCGACCAGCCGCGCGGTGCAGCCGCCGCGGATGCGCCGGGCCGCCGACACCTCGCGCGCGAACCGGGACCGGAACTCCTGGTCCTCGGCCAGGTCCGGCCGGATGACCTTCAGCGCGACCCGCTGCCCCTTCTTGTCGGAGCCCAGGTAGACCACGCCCATCCCACCCGCGCCGAGCCGCCTGTGAAGCCTGAACGAGCCGACGACGCGCGGGTCCTCGCGCCTCAGGCGCATCATCGCCATGTTCATCCCCGCTGCCCGGTCCCTGTGACGAGCCACAGCTTACGTTTCCACGGCCGCCCGCGCGCAGAGGCCGCGCCCTCCCGGGACGACGGATTGTCGGTGCCGCACCGGACAGTTGAGGGGCGGTCAGGGAACGTGTGAACGGACCGGTCACGGACCGCCGGTGATCCCAACCGCCTGCCGGACGACGGCGATTGGGACGGGGGAGAGCGACCGGGCGGAGACGGCGCGGGCCACCGGGGAGCCGCCCCGCGGCGACGGCGTGCCGGCGGGCGGGGCGGTGCACCGGGGGAGACAGGGGTGCGCGGGGGGCGCTCGAAGTGAGTGATGTCACCGGACACCCCGGAGATACCGGGGCACGGCGGACGCCCCCTCCGGGAAGACCCCGAGCGCCGGGGCACGGTCTCCACCCAGGGGAGTACACCCCGGGTCGTGGCTCATCCTCCGGGAGGCCCGGCAATCGGTACGAGGGCATGACGTCCACCGGGTGCCGGACCCATAGATTTGAGGTCAAGCAGCGGGTACGGCACTCGTCCCCCGAGGTCGGACGCCCGCCGCAGGCAAGGACAACGGAATCGGTCAGGAGAGGGACCATGGCCCGGACGGCACCGCGGACGCTGCTCCGCACACGGGAGAACCGCCGTCGGGGACGTTGCCACCCCGCGGTCGCGACCCTCATGGCCCTGCCCCTGGCGGTCCTGCTCCTCCTCGTCTTCGACGGGTGGGAGACAGTGGCCACACAGGCGTCGTCCGTGGGTGTGGTGCTGGGGCGCTGAGCGGCGACCCCAGGCCCGGAAGAGCGGTCCGGGCGGGGACATCCATCCATGAAACCCCGTGGGGACGGGGGTGCGGCGGACGGCAAAATGCCGGCGCAGCTGGGGAGCTGCGCCGGCATTGCTCTTGCCCCCGGTGCCACGGCACGCCGCCGGCGGGGCCTGCGTACTCTCACCGACGTGACAACGGACGCCCTCCTCCCCGCCCTAGAGGCCCGCGTCAGGGAAACGGCCCACGCCCGCACCCCGGCCTGCCCCTGCGCCGCGGCCACCCTCGCCGACCGCCCCGACGCCACCGTCGTCCGGCACTCCGGCACGGTCGCCAAGGCCCACGCGGCGGACTGCGACCCCGCCGAGCTGGCCCTCCGCGTCGCCCTCGCCGACCGGCTCCCCGGCATCCTCCTGGCCCCGCTCCGCCCGACGCCCGTCCCGCTGCACGGGCGGCTCGTCACCTACTGGCCGTACGGCACCCCCGTGGACCCGCGGGAACCGGACGCCGCGCCCTGGGAGGCGGCGGCCACCCTCCTCGCCCGCCTCCACCGCACACCGGTGCCCGCGGCCCTGCCCGCCATGCGCGGGCCGGCGAAGGCCGCCGAGGCCGTCGCCCGCCTCCGGGCCACCGCCCCGCACCACCCCGCCACCGCCCCCGTACTGCGGGCCTGGGCCGCCCTGCCCGACTGGGCCCGCGGCGAGGCCCCCATGCCCGGCCCGACCGGCCTCTGCCACGGCGACGTCCACCTCGGCCAGCTCGTACGCCACCCGGTCCCCGAGGGCCCCTGGCTGCTGATAGACGTCGACGACCTCGGCACCGGCGTCCAGGCCTGGGACCTGGCCCGCCCGGCGTCCTGGTACGCCTGCGGACTCCTCGCGCCCGAGGAGTGGCACCGCTTCCTGACCGCCTACCGCGCCCGCGGCGGCCCGGCCGTCCCCTGCGCCGGCGACCCCTGGCCCGCCCTGGACGTTCCGGCCCGCGCCCTCACCGCGCAGACCGCCGCCCGGACCGTCACCAAGGCCGTCGCGGCGGGCCGGCCCCTGGACGAGCTGGACCGGTCGGTGGTCGACGCCTGCGCGCGCATGGCCGCCATCCACCCTTCCGGCCCAGGCAGTTGAGCCGAAGTTCCGCGAAGTAGAGTGCAACCGCCCCGCGGCCGGACAGAGTCTGTCCCGGCGATACGCGAAGCAGGACCGACCGGCGAGGAGTTGAGCCGAGCATGCAGTGCCCCAAGTGTCACGCACCGATGCACACCTACAACCGCAACGGCGTTCAGATCGAGCAGTGCAGCGGCTGCCGCGGCATCTTCCTCGACTACGGCGAGCTGGAGTCGCTGACCCGTCTGGAGGCCCAGTGGTCCCAGCCCGCCCCGCCGCCCCCGCCGGCCGCCCCGGCTCCGGCCTGGGGCGTCCCGCACGGCGGTCACGGGCACTACGGTCACCACCGCCGTCAGAAGGGCTTCGGACGCATGCTCTTCTCCAGCTGACCGGGCAGACGACGAAGCCCCCCGGCCGTGGAGACGGCCGGGGGGCTTCGGTGGTGTGGACGATACTGGGATTGAACCAGTGACCTCTTCCGTGTCAGGGAAGCGCTCTCCCGCTGAGCTAATCGTCCGGGACGGTGCGGCGTGCGCGATACTGGGATTGAACCAGTGACCTCTTCCGTGTCAGGGAAGCGCTCTCCCGCTGAGCTAATCGCGCGGGGATCCATACGGATCGGTGATCCTTGCGGATCAGTGGACGATACTGGGATTGAACCAGTGACCTCTTCCGTGTCAGGGAAGCGCTCTCCCGCTGAGCTAATCGTCCTTGGAGGTGGAGACGGGATTTGAACCCGTGTAGACGGCTTTGCAGGCCGTTGCCTCGCCTCTCGGCCACTCCACCAGGAGTCCAGAAGACCCGGGAGGCCCCCTGTTCCTGCGAGCGGACGACGAGGTTCGAACTCGCGACCTCAACCATGGCAAGGTTGCGCTCTACCAACTGAGCTACGTCCGCCTGCCGGTACGGCCCGCTTGCGCGACCCGGCGACGTGATGAACTCTAGCGGATTCCGCAGCCAGTACAAAAACGCGTTTGTGCAGCGTGCTGCGGTGTGCTTGCTCGCGCACCTGGTCAAGACCCCCGGAGGGACACGTTCGGGTCGGCTCGGGGACACCGGCCTAGACTCGGCCACGTGCCCGCCCCGCCTCCCCTCGCCCGCTTCGGCGACCGGCTCGCCACCCGTCTCCTGGACGTCACGAGCGATCCCGCCGCCCTGGAATCCGAGGGTTTCTGGGCCGTCTGCGCGGACTTCGAGGGCGGTCTGACCTGCGCACGCTTCGCGGACATCCGCACCGAGCCGGTACCGGCGCCCAGGCCGGGCCGCTGGCGGGGACCGGCCGCCGAGGACTGGACGTCCAGCCTCGACCACGCCGCGTACACGGCGGCGGTGCGGCGCATACGCGAGCACATCGCGGCCGGCGAGGTCTACCAGGCCAACCTCTGCCGGGTGCTCTCGGCACCGGTCGCCCCCGGCGCCGACGTGGACGCCCTCACCGCCCTGCTGGCCCGCGGCAACCCGGCGCCGTACGCCGGAACGATCCGGCTCCCCGGCCACGGCGTCGAGATCGCCACCGCGTCCCCCGAGCTGTTCCTGCGCCGCGCCGGCCGCGTCGTCGAGTCCGGGCCGATCAAGGGCACCGGCCGCACCGAGGCCGACCTGCTGGAGAAGGACCACGCCGAGAACGTGATGATCGTCGACCTGGTCCGCAACGACATCGGGAGGGTCTGCGCCGCCGGCAGCGTCACGGTGCCCGACCTGTGCGCCGTCGAGAAGCACCCGGGCCTCGTCCACCTGGTGTCCACCGTGCGCGGCGAGCTGCGCGCCGACGCCGGCTGGCCGGAGCTGCTCGCCGCGGCCTTCCCGCCCGGATCCGTCACCGGCGCGCCCAAGCACAGCGCCCTGCGGATCATCGACGCACTGGAGACCGCGCCCCGGGGCCCGTACTGCGGGGGCGTCGGCTGGGTCGACGCCGACCGCGGCACCGGCGAGCTGGCCGTCGGCATCCGCACCTTCTGGCTCGACCGGACCGAGGGGCTGCTGCGCTTCGGCACCGGTGCCGGCATCACCTGGGGGTCCGACCCGGAGGGGGAGTGGCGGGAGACCGAGCTGAAGGCGTCCCGGCTGCTCGCGGTAGCGTCGGGGGTGTACGAGGTGAACGGAACTGGAGAGGCGCTACCGACGTGAAGATCTGGCTCGACGGCGGGCTGCAGGACCTCGAGTCCGCCCGTGTCTCCGTTCTCGACCACGGCCTGACCGTGGGCGACGGCATCTTCGAGACGGTGAAGGCGGTGAACGGCAGGACGTTCGCGCTGACCCGGCACCTGGACCGGCTGACCCGCTCGGCCCGCGGCCTGGGCCTGCCCGACCCCGACCTCGACGAGGTCCGCCGCGCCTGCGCCGCCGTCCTGGAGGCCGACCCGATGCCGCTCGGCCGGCTGCGCATCACCTACACCGGCGGCCGCGGCCCCCTCGGCTCCGACCGCGGCGAGCACGGCCCGACCCTCGTCGTCGCCCTCGGCGAGACCGACCGCCGCCCCGACTCCACGGCCGTGATCACGGTGCCCTGGACCCGCAACGAGCGCGGCGCGCTCACCGGCCTGAAGACCACCTCCTACGCCGAGAACGTCGTCGCCCTCGCCCGCGCCCACGACCGGGGCGCCTCGGAGGCGCTGTTCGCCAACACGGTGGGGCAGCTGTGCGAGGGCACCGGGTCGAACGTCTTCGTCGTCCTCGACGGCGAGATCCACACCCCGCCGGTCGCCTCCGGCTGCCTCGCCGGGATCACCCGCGCGCTCGCCGTCGAGTGGACCGGGGCCGGCGAGACCGACCTCCCGCTGGACGTCCTGGAGCGCGCCGACGAGGTCTTCCTGACCTCCACGCTGCGGGACGTGCAGGCCGTGCACCGCGTCGACGACCGCGAGCTGCCGGGCGCACCCGGACCGGTGACCGCCAAGGCCGTGCGGGTCTTCGAGGAGCGCTCGGGGGACGACCTGGATCCGTGACCGCGGATATTCGGCTGCCGTCCGGGTCCCGGGTGGGTAGAACTGCCGTGATGACCACGACCCTGCGGCCGACCGAGCCGCTCCAGCGCGCCGCCGACGGGACCCGCTCACGCCGCTACCAGGTGTGCGTGAACAGCCGTCCCGTCGGTGCGGTACACCTCGGCACCTCGCACGCCTTCGGCGACTCGGTGGCCGTGATCCACGGGCTGCGCATCGACGAACCGGACCGCCGGCGCGGCCGGGGCACGGTGGCCGCCCTCGCCGCCGAGGAGGTCGCGCGGGGCTGGGGCTGCCGGCGGATCGAGGTGAATCTCGAGGCCGGCGCCGAGGCCGGCCCCCGGCTCGCGCAGGCGCTCGGCTACGTCCTGCGCAACCGCCGCATGACCAAGCCGCTGGGCGACACCCCGCCCGCCCTGCCCGCGGGCAGCCGCGCCCGCCCCATGACGCCGGACGAGTTCCACGCCTGGCAGGCCTACGAGTCGGAGCGCTACGCCGATACCTGGATCGAGCGCGGGGTGCCCGAGGCCGAGGCGCACGCGAAGGCCCGCGACGACCACGAGTCACTCCTGCCGCAAGGGCTGGACACAGAGAACATGCTGTTCAGCGTGTTGGAGCAGGAGGGGACAAGGGTCGGCGTTCTGTGGCTGGCGCTGCGCGAGGACCGGGCCTTCGTCTTCGAACGTCGAGGCCGACGCCGCCCACCGGGGGCGGGGACACGGCCGTACGCTGATGCTGCTGGCCGAGGCCCAGGCGATCGCCGCCGGCCGGCCGCTGATCGGCCTCAACGTCTTCGCGGGCAACACCGTGGCCGAGCGGCTCTACGAGTCGCTCGGCTACGGGACCACGCGGTGCGCCTTCTACAAACCGTTGCTGTAGCGGGGCGGGACGGCCGCCCCGCCCCGGCGGATCAGCCCGCGGCCCCGTCCCGCTCACCGGCCAGCAGCCGGTCCGCGATCTCCTCGACGCGCTCGCGCAGCCCCTCCTGGCTCTTGCCGCCGTCGAGACGCTCGCCCCCGATCACGTACGTGGGGGTGCCGGTCACACCGATCGCCTTGCCCTCGGCCTGGTCGGCGTCGACGATCAGGATGTGCCGGCCGTCGATGAGCGCCGTGTCGAACTCTTCCGCGTCCAGTCCCAGCTCCCGGGCCACCTCCACCAGGAAGGGCTCGCCCTTGCGGTCCAGCTCCGCGATCCGGCCCAGCACGGCCTCGGCGTACGGCCACCCGCGCCCCTGGACGACGGCCTCCTCGGCGGCCTGCGCGGCGGCGAAGGAGTGCTTGTGCTTCTCCAGGGGGAAGTGCCGCAGCCGCAGCTCCAGGCGGTCGCCGTAGCGGGCGCGCAGGGCACGGAGGTCGTCCAGGGCGGTGTGGCAGTCCGGGCACTGCAGCTCGCACCAGATGTCCAGGACGGGCGCGGCGGGGCGGGCGGGGGAGGAGTCGGTCATGCCCCCATTCTCCCAGGCCACGCGACCGCGTCCCGACCGCGGTCGTGCTCCGCCTCCGGGACCTGTCTCCGGTTCTGTCTCCGGGACCTGGGGAGGAGCCGACCCCGAGATCTCCCTGATCTGGCGGCCGGAGCATGGCCTCACAGGGGGCGGACGGTGCAGGATGGAAGGGACGAAGTACTCATGCCCGACGCAGCCACCCTGGAGGACCGGATGATTGCCGAGACCGTCTGCTCCGCGGTGTCCGCTGCGGGCCTGGGCATCGCGGCGGTCACCGCGTATCGCAGGCGCTTTCTCACCGCAGCCCGGATCGCCGCCTACTCGCTCGTCCCGATCGGCCTGGTGATGACCGGGGTCGTGGAATGGCTGGCCGGCACGGCCTTCAGCCCGGTGGCCTGGGCGGGCTTCGGAGTGCTGGGCCTGGCCTGGGTGCTCTTCACGACGACGCGCAGTGTGGAGCGCCGCCGTGGCGGCACCCGCAAGGAACGCAAGGAGGCCGAGGCCGCGGCACAGCGTGACGCGGTGGCCCCGGCGGCCTCCGCGCCCTCCCTCGGCTCCGGCTCCCGCCCGGCCGCCAAGCCCGCGTCCCGGCCGGCGAACGCGTCCCGCGGCGGCGAGGACGACTTCAGCGACATCGAGGCCATCCTGAAGAAGCACGGGATATGACCGCCGCCCCGGTGGCCTGAAACGACCCACCGATCCGAGGTCGACAGCGGGTGCTCCCGAATGATCAAGATCCGACCGGACATTGCGACATTCAACGAACACCTGGTCTTTACGGGCGTGGTGATCGCGTAGCCCCTGCTCGCTGCGTCATTATCGCGGCGAGATGCAGGACACCACTCAGCTGGATCCCCAGCTGGACACGAGACAGAGCGAAACCGCACGGACGCAGGACGAACCGCGCGGCTGCCTCTTCGCCCTTTCCCAGCCACCGCTCATGATCTTCCTTGCGGTGATCGGGTGTCTGCTGCTCATGGCTGCGTTGCACGATCTGCTGTTGCTGTGAGCCGTACCCGCGTTCCCCGGCGCCACCCGCCGGGGACCGCGTCGCCCCTGCCTCGACCCGCGTGCGGACCGCACGGACGGTGTCAGCCCGCCGCCTCTTTGCGCCGCGCCCGGTAGGCGGCCACGTGCAGGCGGTTCCCGCACGTGCGGCTGTCGCAGTAGCGCCGCGAGCGGTTCCTGGAGAGATCGACGAAGGCGCGCCGGCAGTCGGGGGCCTCGCACCGCCGCAGCCGCTCCTGCTCCCCGGCGACCACGAAGAACGCCAGAGCCATCCCGCAGTCCGCGGCCAGATGGTCGGCGACGGAGGCACCGGGCGCGAAGTAGTGGATGTGCCAGTCGTAGCCGTCGTGGTCGGTGAGCCGGGGTGTGGTGCCGGCGGCGGCGACCAGGTCGTTGATCACTCTCGCCGCGGCCCGGCCGTCGGGGGCCGCGAAGACCGCCGCGAACCGCCCGCGGATCCTGCGCACCGCCGAGAGATCGAACTCCGAGAGCACGCCGACATCGCTGATCTCGTGCGTTCCCACGAATTCCTGGAGGGCCGCGAGGTCCGGCAGCCCGTCCGGCGCCGACTCGTCCTCCGGCACGGTGTTCACCAGATCCACCACGGTGTCGAGTGCGCACCGGGTGTCGTGGGTGATCAGCACATTTCGCTCCCTGGCCTGGGGTCGGGCGGGCGCCCGCCGATGCTGGCCGATGGTAGTGGCTCCCGCGGCGGCCGATCCGGCTCCGCCTCCCGGCCCCGGCCGTCGGATGTCCGTACAACGCGGTTCGGCGGGTCCTGGTTCCCCGGCGCCGCACACGGGTCGGCGCCGCCCCCGCGGAGATCCGCGGCGACGACGCCGTGTGTGCCGTATGCGGTTGTCCGGGCCCGTGCCGTCACCCCGAGTCGACGGCGACGGGCGGCTTCACGTGGGAGCCCCGCCCTAGCTTTCCGCCAGGATGTGCGAGAGCTCCTGATCGAGGTCGAAGTGCCGGTGTTCCGTGCCGGGAGGCACGGCGGCGTCTGTGCGCTTCAGGAAGGACTCCAGAGCCCGCGCCGGGGCCTCGAGCAGTGCCTCGCCCTCCGGACTGCTCAGGGCGATGCACACGACGCCCTGGCCATGACTGCGGGACGGCCAGACACGGACGTCGCCGGTCCCGGTGGGACGGTGGAGACCTTCGGCGAGGAGGTCGCGGGCGAACACCCACTCGACGGTTTCCTCGGCTCCGGTGTGGAAGGTGGCGTGCACGGCGTAGGGATCGGCCGTGTCGTACCGCAGGCCTGCGGGGACAGGCAGGGAGGACTCGCTCGACACAACGAGGCGCAGGTGCAGCTCGCAGCTGACCGTGGTGTTCATAAGCGCCAGGGCCTTTCGCTCAGTGTGCGCTCGGGGATTCGCACGTCGGCGAAATCGACATGCCACCTACGGTGCCGTTGTAAACCCCTCTGAGGGTTTTGCGTGTGTTTACGTAACTCTTCCGGCCGAGAGATCGTTCGGGTCGTACGCCCATTCCGGTGACAGGTTTCGCTCCGGTAGTGTTCGGCTGTATGAACACGGGGAGTAACAAGGCCGGCGAGGCGGCCGTGGCGGCAGACCGTACGGGGACGGACGGCGCCGAGGCCGGGCGGGCGCTCGGTTCGCGGGCGCCCGAATTCGTCAGGGCGCGCCGTGCTCTGCACCTGAGCTGGCAGGTCGGCGTCTTCGTGGTCGGCCTCGCGGTCGTGGTGGCCGGCATCATCATGCTGCCGCTCCCCGGACCGGGCTGGGTCGTGATCTTCGGCGGCATGGCGATCTGGGCGACCGAGTTCGTCTGGGCCCAGCTGGTGCTGCGCTGGACCAAGCGCAAGGTCACCGAGGCGGCACAGCGCGCCCTCGATCCCAGGGT
This sequence comes from Streptomyces sp. SL06, assembly GCF_058244745.1. NCBI lineage: Bacteria > Bacillati > Actinomycetota > Actinomycetes > Kitasatosporales > Streptomycetaceae > Streptomyces > Streptomyces sp. SL06. The sequence goes on from NZ_JBSYOT010000002.1 coordinate 5,960,899, forward strand.
GCGGCGCCGGAACATCACCCTGACCGCGATCGGTCTGGTGATCATGGCGGTGCTGGCCGGGGTCTACCTGTGGAAGTTCGGCCTTCAGATGCCCTGGAAGGTCGAGGACCAGTGATCCCCCGCAGGGGGTGCGGCGCCGGTGCCCCGCCCCGGCCCCCGCTGGTCACGGGCGCCTCTGACATGGGGTAATGTTCTCCCTGCGTCCGGGCGATTAGCTCAGTGGGAGAGCGCTTCGTTCACACCGAAGAGGTCACTGGTTCGAACCCAGTATCGCCCACCGGATCAGCAGGCGGCCCGGCTCACCCTCGTGAGCCGGGCCGTCTTGTCGTCGTCGGAGCGCCGGGCGGGCGCGCGGTCGTTCCGCCGGCCGAGGCCCCCTTCACTCAACCGTGACCTTCCGGGGCGGGCCTCCCGGCGGGCCCTCCGGTGTTCGGTCCGCCGGTCACGCCGCACGGACCTGGGTGTTCTCCGGCGCTCCCGACGAGGTGTCAGGGGTGGCCGTCGCCGTCGCCCGTGCCCGCTGCCCAGCAATTCCTGTCCGAATCATTGACGCGCTCCCGGGCCCTCCGTACCTTGTGCCAGCAAGCGCTTACTTGAAACGATTCATGGGGCGGAAGCAACGTCGCGGGGAGGCTTTGTGCAGCAGGGCGGGAATGGGCGGAGACAGGCCGGGAGGCGGTCCGTCCTCAAGGCGGCGGGGGCCTCGCTGGCCGTCGCGGGCCTGGGGAGCACGGCCACCGCGTGCGGCGGCGGCAGCGGTTCGGGGGACGGCACGGTGACGATCCGTTACTCCTGGTGGGGTGCCGAGGACCGGGCCCAACGCATCAACAAGACCATCGCACTCTTCGAGGAGAAGTATCCGAAGATCAGGGTCAAGACCGACTTCCAGCCGTATACCGACTTCTGGAAGAAGTTCAACACCCAGGCCTCCGGAGGCAATCCGCCGGAACGTTTTTCAGAATGCCATCGGCTTTCTCCGCAAATACGACGCGAAGAATGTTCTGCTCGATCTCGGCGAGCAGGTGAAGGCCGGAAATCTCTCCATGGACGGCTTCCGCGCGGGCCTGGAGAAGTTCGGCGAGATCGACGGCAAACTCCTCGGCGTGCCCGTCGGTTCGAACTCGATGTCCCTGGTCATCGACAAGCCCGTCTACACCCGGGCCGGCGTCAGGCCCGAGCAGGGCTGGACGTGGGACGACCTCGACGAGGCGATGGCGAGGATCCGCGACAGGACGGGCCGGGCCGGGGACAGCGGCATGTACGGCGTCATGTACCTCTACGACCTGTACCTGCGGCAGAACGGCAAGGCCTTCTTCACCGAGGACGGACTCGGCTTCACCGAGGCGGACCTCACCGCGTGGTGGACGAAGGCGGAGAAGGGCGTGAAGTCCGGCCTGTTCGCCGACCCCAAGAAGGTCGCCCAGATCAAGCCCAAGTCGGCGCTCTCCGCGGAACTCGCCGGCAGCGAGTTCACCTGGGACAACTTCACCGTCCGCTACACCTCCGAGGGCAAGAGCGAGTACGGACTCGCGCCGATCCCCACCACGGACGGCAAGCGGACCGGCCAGTACCTCGGCTCGCTGATGCTCAGCGCCTACAAGCGCACCCAACACCCGAGGGAAGTCGCCCAGTTCATCGACTTCATGGTCCACGACCCCGAAGTCGCCAAGATCATGGGCTACGACCGCGGTGTCCCCACCACCCAGGCCCAGTTCGACGCGTACCGGCCGGACGACCCGGTCAACAAGGCCATCGCCGCCTACGAGGAGTCGCTCGTCGGGTCCGGCGTCCTGGAGACCATCACCCCGCACCCGAACGGCGCCGACATCTGCGAGGCCGCGTTCCTGCGCATCGCCGAGGAGATGGCGCTCGGCTCGCGGTCCGTCGCGGACGCCGTCAAGCAGTTCTTCTCCGAGTCGAAGACGGCTCTCGCCGGCTGATGGGAACCGCCGTGACACACGCCCCTGCGATGGAGGACCTGACCCGGCACTCCGAGGCGCGGCACGGTCCGCAGAAGTCCCCGCGCCCCGCCGGGCCGAAGCGGCGGGGCCGCCGGGAGAACCTGGCCGGCTACCTCTTCATGTCCCCCTGGATCGCCGGTTTCCTGCTGCTGACGGCGGGGCCGATGGCCGCCTCGCTCTACTTCGCGTTCACCGACTACAACCTCTTCGACGCGCCCAGGTGGATCGGCCTGGACAACTTCTCCGAGATGTTCGGCGACCCGCGCTGGCGCCACTCCGTGCGGGTGACGCTGTGGTACGTCGTCGTCGGCACGCCGATCAAGCTGATCGCGGCGCTCGGCGTCGCCCTGCTGCTGGCGCAGAAGCGGCGCGGACAGGCCTTCTACCGGGCCGCCTTCTACGCGCCCTCCCTGATCGGCGCCAGTGTGTCCGTTGCCATCGTGTGGAAGGCGATCTTCTCGGACGACGCGGTCGTGGACCGTACGCAGCGGTTCTTCGGGATCGGTGCCGGCGGCTGGACCGGCGACCCGGACCTGATCATCTACAGCCTGGTGGCGCTCACCGTCTGGCAGTTCGGCGCCCCCATGGTCATCTTCCTGGCCGGCCTCAAACAGGTGCCGCGCGAACTGTACGAGGCGGCCGACGTCGACGGGGCGGGCAGGCTGCGGCAGTTCTGGAACATCACCCTGCCGATGATCTCCCCGGTCCTGTTCTTCAACGTCCTGCTGGAGACCATCCACTCCTTCCAGATCTTCAGCTCGGCCTACATCGTGGGCGGCGGCGCCGGAGGCAACGCCTGCGGGCCCGCGGACGGCACGATGGTCTACACCTGTTATCTGTACGTCCAGGGCTTCGAGAACAGCCGGATGGGACTGGCCTCCGCCATGGCGTGGATGCTGTTGATCGCGGTCGCCCTGGTCACCGCGGTGCTGTTCTGGTCCCAGCGGCGCTGGGTGCACTACGAGGGGGGCGGCCGATGAGCGCGCAGGCCACCGATGTCACGCCGGCCCCGTCCCCGAGGGCGGCGGCGCGCCGGCGCGGGCTGCCCGGGTCGCTCGCCTGGCATCTCGGGTCGCTGGCGATCCTCGCGGTGATCCTCTACCCGGTGCTCTGGGTGATCGGCGGCTCCTTCAAGAGGAGTGAGGACATCGTCGGCAGCCTTGACCTGTTCCCGGGCGACCCGATCGTCTCCAACTACACGAGCCTCGCCGACGGCATCGCGGACATCCAGATCTCCACGTTCTTCGTCAACTCGCTCTTCCTCGCGGTCGGTTCCGTGATCGGGATCGTGGTGTCCTGCTCGCTGACCGCCTACGCCTTCGCGAGGATCGGGTTCGTGGGCCGCAATCTGCTGTTCACGCTGATGATCGGCACGCTGCTGTTGCCGTATCACGTGCTGCTGATCCCGCAGTACGTGCTGTTCCGCAACCTGGACATGATCAACACGTACACCCCGCTGCTGCTGGGGAAGTACCTGGCCACGGAGGCGTTCTTCGTCTTCCTGATGGTGCAGTTCATGCGGAACCTGCCCCGGGAGCTGGACGAGGCGGCCCGCCTCGACGGCTGCGGGCACTTGCGCATCTACTGGTCGATCGTGCTCCCGCTGTGCCGGCCGGCCCTGATCACCAGCGCCATCTTCACCTTCATCAACTCCTGGAACGACTTCATGGGCCCGCTGATCTACCTCAACGAGCCCGGCAAGTACACCGTCTCCCTCGGCCTGAAGATGTTCGTGGACCAGGAAGGGCTGGCGAACTACGGCGGCATGATCGCCATGTCGCTCGTCGCCCTGCTGCCCGTCCTCGCCTTCTTCCTGGCCTTCCAGCGCTATCTGATCGACGGCATGGCGACATCGGGACTGAAGGGCTGAGGTGAACCGATCATGACCGAGGCACGCGCCAAGGCCGGTACGCGGCACGGGGAGTCACGGTTCGCGGAGGGGTTCGCCCTGTTCGCCGAGTGCCTGCTCACGGGCGTGTGGATCGCGGTGGCCTCGCTGCCGCTGGTCACCTACCCCGCCGCGTTCGCCGCCGGCACGCGGCATCTCGGGCGCCGGCTCGCCCACGAGCGCGGCGGCTGGCGGGAGTTCACGGCCGACTTCCGGGCGGCGGTGCGGCGCGGGTGGCTCGTCGGGCTCGCCGGGTGGGCCGCGCTCGCCGTGGTGTGGGTGGACGTGCGGGCCGTACGCGACGGTCTGCCGGGCGGTCCGTTCGTGGGCGCCGTCGGGGTGTCCGCCCTGATCGGCGCCGCCGTGGCCGGGCTGCGCGCGGCGGCCTCCTGGCGCCCCGGCGCCTCCTGGCGGTTGCTGCTCACCGGGGCCGGCCGCCGTACCGTGCTCGACCCGGCCGGCTCCTTCCTGATCGTCGGCGGGCTGGCCGTGGTGGTCTGCTCCGCCTGGTTCAGCGCACCACTGGCGGTCGCGACCCTGGGCGCCGTCGCGGCGGCGGCCGTCGCGGTGGAGGAGCGCGATCGGCGCCGCCGACGTGCGGTGCGGGCACCTGCGGTGCGCTGAATCAGGGGGTGCGCTGTGCCAGGGCGGTGTGCTGCGTCACGGCGGCGTTCTGGCTGTCATGAGCGTGACAGGCGCCGCGTTCCATTCAGTCAGGTCCTTGACCCCTCTCGCACACCCGCAAGGAAAGGAAGAGCCATGTCCTCCATCCCCCGCAGGTCCCTGCTCAGGGCGGCCGCCGTTGCCGGAGCCGCTGTGCAGTTCGGCTGGGCGCTGGGCGCGAAGAGCGCTCAGGCCGCCCCCGTCGGCGAGGGCGGCGGCGCCGATCCCGTCCCCCTGGCCTGGCTGGAGGACGGCGGCCTGGGCGCCGCCCCCGGCTCCACCGTCGGCGTCCCCTGGCCGAGGGGCGCCTACCGGGAGGACCAGTCGTTCGCCGTCACGGACGCCGACGGCACCGCCGTACCCGTGCAGTCCTGGCCCCTCGCGTACTGGCCGGACGGTTCCCTGAAGTGGACCGCGCACGCCGTCGGAGCGGGCGGCGCCGGGCTCACCCTGACCGCCGGCACCCCCGCCGCACCCGAGAAGAAGGTCACCGTCGACCGGCGCGGCGGCACCATCGACATATCGACCGGCGTCATCACCGCCAGCGTCGGCACGTCCGGCGCCGCACTGGTCAAGTCGGTCACCAGAGGCTCCACCGAGATCGCGAAAAACGGCCGCCTCGTCCTGCTGCGCCAGCCCGGGATCGAGGACGGCGACGAGGGCACCGTCAGGTACGAGCGCTTCGACGGCACGGTCTCCGGGGCCGAGGTCGAGCAGGAGGGCCCGGTCCGCGCCGTCGTCCGCATCGACGGCACGCACCGCAGGGGAGCCCGCGGCCGGCTGCCCTTCTCCATCCGCCTCTACTTCTACGCGGGCGCCGACTCCTTCCGCCTGGTCCACACCGTCACGTTCGACGGAGAGCAGGAGCCCGGCAGGGCGAGCGGCGACTTCGTGCGGGGCCTCGGCATCCGCTTCACCGTGCCGATGCGCGACGAGTCCTACGACCGCCACATCCGCATCGGCGGCGAGGGGACCGGCCTGCTGCGCGAGGCCGTCAAGGGCATCACCGGACTGCGCCGCGACCCCGGCGCGGCCGTACAGGAGGCACAGTTCGCCGGGGAGAGGCTGCCCGACCCGTCCACCTGGGACCAGCGGGTCACCACCCGGCTGCCGTACATCCCCGAGTGGGGCGACTACACCCTCTCCCAGCTCTCCGCCGACGGCTTCACCCTGCGCAAGCGCACCAAGAAGGGCCACGGCTGGATCGGCGCCGGCGGTGGCCGGCGCGCCTCCGGCTTCGGCTACGTCGGCGGGGCGAGCGGCGGACTCTCCTTCGGCCTGCGCGACTTCTGGGAGAAGTTCCCCGCCCAGCTCGACATCCGCGACGCCCACACCGACGAGGCCGAGGTCACCCTCTGGCTCTGGTCACCCGAGGCCCAGCCCATGGACCTGCGCTTCTACCACGACGGCATGGGCCAGGACAGCTACGCCGAGCAGCTCGAAGGCCTTGAGATCACCTACGAGGACCACGAGCCCGGGTTCGGCACCCCCTACGGCATCGCCCGCACCTCCGAGCTGCTGTTCTGGGCCAACGCCGCCACCCCGAGCGCCGAGCGGCTCGCCGAACAGGTCGAGGCGGTACACGTCCTGCCGCAACTGGCCGCCCCGCCCCGCCAGCTCATCAGGGCCAAGGTCTTCGGCCCCGGCCTCTACTCCGAGCCCGACCGCTCCACCCCCGCCAAGGCCAGGATCGAGGACCACCTCGACTTCCTCTTCACCTACTACAAGGACCAGGTGGAGAGCCGCCGTTGGTACGGCTTCTGGGACTACGGCGACATCATGCACACCTACGACACCGCCCGGCACACGTGGCGGTACGACATCGGCGGCTACGCCTGGGACAACTCCGAACTCTCCCCGGACCTGTGGCTCTGGTACGCCTATCTGCGCTCCGGCCGCGCCGACATCTTCCGCTTCGCCGAGGCCATGACCCGGCACACCGGCGAGGTCAACGTCTACCACCTGGGCGAATGGGCCGGCCTCGGCACCCGGCACGGCGTACAGCACTACGCCGACAGCGCCAAGCAGCAGCGCATCGCCAACACCACCTACCGGCGCTTCTACTACTTCCTCACCGCGGACGAACGCGTCGGCGACCTCATGCGGGCCAACGTCGACTCCGACGAGACCTTCCTCGCCCTCGACCCGCTCCGCAAGATCCGCACCGAGCCGTACACCCCCGACCGGCACGCCCTGTCGATCGGCTTCGGCACCGACTGGAGCGGCCTGGTCTCGGCCTGGCTGACCGAGTGGGAGCGCAAGGGCCCCCAGTGGGAGAAGGCCAGGGCCCGCGTCCTGTCCACCATGGAGACCATCGCCGCCCAGCCCAACGGGTTCGTCCAGGGCAGCGGCCTGTACGACCTGGACACCGGGAGGTTCGCCGTCGCCGACACCCCGAAGGTCGAGGTCTCCCACCTGTCGGCCGTCTTCGGCCTGAACGAACTGTGCGCCGAACTCATCGACCTCGTCGAGATGCCGGAGTTCGAGGAGGCGTACTACGACTACTGCCGCTACTTCAACGCGAGCAGGACGGAACAGGCCGCGCGCTACGGCTCCGACTTCGGCAGCCTGATCCTCTTCCAGGGCCACTCGCGCCTCGACGCGTACGCGGCCGTACGGACCGGGGACCAGCAGCTCGCCACGCGCGCGTGGCAGAAGTTCTACGACTCCGACGGCTACCAGGAGTCCTCGCCCTGGAAGACCGAGAAGCTGACCGGCCCCGTCACGCTGGTGCCGGGCAGCGAGGCGAGCTGGGTGGCCACCAACGACACCGCGCTCTACGGCCTCGCCGCCATCGAGAACCTCGCACTCCTGGGGGACCGGATGCCGTAGCCCGCAGGTGAGGTGCGCGGGCGCGGGCACACTGCACGGGTGGACTGGAACCATTACCGCTTCCGCAGCCTGTGGGCCCTGCCCGCGCCCGCCCCCAACGTCTACCGCCTGCTGGAACGGATCGAGGACTACCCCCGCTGGTGGCCCCAGGTGCGCGAGGTCACCCGGCTCGACGACACCAGCGGCCTCCTCCGGTTCCGCTCCCTCCTCCCGTACGAGCTGACCGCGACCCTGCGCGAGGGCCGGCGCGACCCGGCGGCCGGGGTGCTGGAGGCCACCATGAGCGGAGACCTGGAGGGCTGGGCACGCTGGACCGTCACCCCGCGCGGATCCGGCGCCCTCGCCCGCTACGACCAGGAGGTCGTCGTCCACAAGCCGCTGCTGCGCCGCCTCGCCGTACCGGGTCGCCCCCTGTTCCGGGCCAACCACCGGCTGATGATGCGAGCGGGCCGACGCGGGCTGACCGCGCACCTGCAAACGGTTTGATGGAAGGGCGCGAGGGCCTGTATGGTTCAGTGCGTTCCCGGGCGATTAGCTCAGCGGAAGAGCGCTTCGTTCACACCGAAGAGGTCACTGGTTCGAACCCAGTATCGCCCACCCAAGAAAGGCCGGTCCGTAGTATCGCGGGCCGGCTTCTTCGTGTGGTCATACCGCTGTCGGCAGGGCCGGTCGCAGTGGCCAGGCGGGGTTCGCCGGCTCCTCGGTGCTGCTCAGCGCGAACCAGGGCTGCGGTCCCCGGGCCTGCCCCGCGTGCCACACCGCCTGGAGTGTGTGCAACCCGGCGGGGGAGAGGCGCTCCAGGCGGCTCGGGAAGCGGCGGCCCAGTGCCCGTACCACCTCCAGCGCGGCCTGCGCGTCGGCCGCCGCGCCGTGCGCGCCCTCCGGCTCGACCCCGTAGTGAGCGCACAGGTCGGTGAGGGCGCGGTGGCCCTTGCGGTACCGGTCCAGGTGCCCGTCCAGCACGCGCGGGTCCAGGACGTGCAGCGACGTCCGCTCCAGCCAGCGGCCGAGGGAGGACGCGCGGTGCCTGCGCAGCTCGCGGTCCAGCAGCGTCAGGTCGAACGGCGCGTCCATCACCACGAGCGGACGCCCGGCACGGGCCTGCTCCGTCAACGCCTCGGCCACCTCGTACATCACCGGCGCCGGCCAGCGGCCGAGGCGCTGCAGATGCTCCTGGGTCAGCCCGTGCAGCGCCGTCGCCGCCCGCGGCACCGGCACACCCGGGTTCACCAGCCACCGCGTCACGCGAGGCCTGAGCCCCGGCGCGTCCTGGACGACGAGAGCCGCCGACACGATCCGGTCGGTCTCGACGTCCACACCCGTCGTCTCCGTGTCGAAGGCGGCCAGCGGCCCCTCGAACCAGCTCGTCATAGGGCACTCAACTCCTCGTCACGCCACGGCAGCTGACGTACCGTCCGCTGCCCCGGTTCGGTGATACCCGGGCTGTTCGCGCCGTACGCCGCAAGGGCGCCGGACGTTGGCGCCGCAGTCGGCCGGCGAACCCCCGGGTCCGGCCGGCCGCGCCCCGCCGCGGCCCCGCCGGTGACCTCGTCCGGCCCGGTCACCGGTGCCGTCGGCCCGGGACGGACGCGGGGACTGGTTTCGCGGTGGGCGGGTCCGGGTCGGTACGATCGCTCCCATGCGTGCGCTCCGGTATGGCGCCGCAGCCCCACCTTCAGTCAGGAGAGACCGGTGTCAGAACGTCCGTGTGATCATCCAACGCGATTCCGAGCGGGAAGAACGCGTGGTGACGACGGGCACTACGGCCGCGGCGCTCTTCGCCGGCGAACGCTCGATCGTCGCCGCCCGTGTGTCCGGTGCGCTCAAGGACCTCTCCTACGAGGTCAGGGACGGCGAGACCGTCGAGGGCGTCGAGATCTCCTCCGAGGACGGCCTGAACATCCTGCGCCACTCCACCGCGCACGTCCTGGCGCAGGCCGTGCAGGAGCTGTTCCCCGAGGCCAAGCTGGGCATCGGCCCGCCGGTCAAGGACGGCTTCTACTACGACTTCAACGTCGAGAAGCCCTTCCACCCCGATGACCTCAAGGCCATCGAGAAGAAGATGCAGGAGATCCAGAAGCGGGGGCAGCGGTTCTCCCGCCGCGTGGTCACCGACGAGGCCGCCCGCGAGGAACTCGCCGACGAGCCGTACAAGCTGGAGCTGATCGGCCTCAAGGGCTCCGCCGCTGTCCAGGACGGCGCCGACGACGGCGCGGACGTCGAGGTCGGGGCCGGTGAGCTGACGATCTACGACAACCTGGACGCCAAGACCGGCGAGCTGTGCTGGAAGGACCTCTGCCGCGGCCCCCACCTGCCCACCACCCGGAACATCCCGGCCTTCAAGCTGATGCGCAACGCCGCCGCCTACTGGCGCGGCAGCGAGAAGAACCCGATGCTCCAGCGCATCTACGGCACCGCCTGGCCGACCAAGGACGAGCTGAAGGCGCACCTGGAGTTCCTCGCCGAGGCCGAGAAGCGCGACCACCGCAAGCTCGGCAACGAGCTGGACCTGTTCTCCATCCCGGAGCAGATCGGCTCCGGCCTCGCCGTCTTCCACCCCAAGGGCGGCATCATCCGCCGGGTCATGGAGGACTACTCGCGCCGCCGCCACGAGGAGGAGGGGTACGAGTTCGTCTACACCCCGCACGCGACGAAGGGGAAGCTCTTCGAGACCTCGGGCCACCTGGACTGGTACGCCGACGGCATGTACCCGCCCATGCAGCTCGACGACGGCGTGGACTACTACCTCAAGCCGATGAACTGCCCGATGCACAACCTGATCTTCGACGCGCGCGGCCGCTCCTACCGTGAGCTGCCGCTGCGCCTGTTCGAGTTCGGCACCGTGTACCGGTACGAGAAGTCGGGCGTCGTGCACGGCCTGACCCGGGCCCGCGGCTTCACCCAGGACGACGCGCACATCTACTGCACCCGCGAGCAGATGGCGGAGGAACTGGACAAGACGCTCACCTTCGTCCTGAACCTGCTGCGCGACTACGGCCTGACCGACTTCTACCTGGAGCTGTCCACCAAGGACCCGGAGAAGTTCGTCGGCTCCGACGAGGCCTGGGAAGAGGCCACCGAGACGCTGCGCCAGGTCGCTGAGAAGCAGGGCCTGCCCCTGGTCCCGGACCCGGGCGGCGCCGCCTTCTACGGACCGAAGATCTCCGTCCAGGCCAAGGACGCCATCGGCCGCACCTGGCAGATGTCCACCGTCCAGCTCGACTTCAACCTGCCGGAGCGCTTCGACCTGGAGTACACCGGCGCGGACGGCGCCAAGCAGCGCCCGGTCATGATCCACCGGGCGCTGTTCGGCTCCATCGAGCGCTTCTTCGCGGTGCTCCTGGAGCACTACGCGGGCGCCTTCCCGGCCTGGCTGGCACCCGTGCAGGCGGTCGGCATCCCGATCGGCGACGCGCACGTGGAGTACCTGGAGGAGTTCGCCGCGGCGGCCCGCAAGCGGGAGCTGCGCGTCGAGGTCGACTCCTCGTCGGACCGTATGCAGAAGAAGATCAGGAACGCCCAGAAGCAGAAGGTGCCCTTCATGGTCATCGCGGGTGACGAGGACATGGCCAACGGCGCCGTCTCCTTCCGCTACCGCGACGGCTCCCAGGAGAACGGCATCCCCGTCGACGAGGCCATCGCGAAGATCGCGAAGGTGGTCGAGGAGCGGTCGCAGGTCTGATCGCGGGGTTCACGGGGCCCTCGGGGAGATCCCCGGGGGCCTTTGCCTGTACCCGCCCGTTACGCCATATGCTGCACGCATGACGAGTGAGCCGGAACAGCAGCTGGGAGTGGGGACGCAGGACGCGTTCCAGCGCTTGTGGACGCCCCACCGGATGGCCTACATCCAGGGGGAGAACAAGCCGAGCGGCCCAGGCGCCGACGACGGCTGCCCCTTCTGCTCGATCCCGGCCAAGTCCGACGAGGACGGTCTGATCGTCCGGCGCGGTGAGCACGTGTACGCGGTGCTCAACCTCTACCCGTACAACGGCGGCCACCTGATGACCGTGCCGTACCGCCACGTCGCCGACTACACCGAGCTGACCGACGTGGAGACCGCGGAGCTGGCGGAGCTGGCCAAGGAGGCGATGACGGCCCTGCGCGCCGCGTCCGGCGCCCAGGGCTTCAACATCGGCATGAACCAGGGCTCGGTGGCCGGCGCGGGCATCGCCGCCCATCTCCACCAGCACATCGTGCCCCGCTGGGGCGGCGACACGAACTTCATGCCGGTGGTCGGCCACACGAGGGTGCTGCCGCAACTCCTCGGGGACACCCGCAAGATGCTGGCGGAGGCGTGGCCGACGAGCTGATCTGATCCCCGGCCGGCGTCCGGCCTACGCGTTGTAGAGATCGGCCTTCCCGGGCGTCGGATCCTGCACGGCCCCGCTGAGGAACGCCGACCGCGCCCCGAACTTCTCCGTGTTCACCCCGTTCTCGTCCAGCACCTTGATCGCCGCCGAGTGCACCACCCGCAGCACCGGCGCCGCCGCCCGCAGCGCGTCGTCGGCCATGAACCGGTGCCGCCACGGCTGGTCCGCCCACGCGTGCCGCAGCCCGAAGGGCTCCGGCAGCCCGATCGTGCCGCCGAGCCAGTTCAGCAGCGGCGGATACCAGGTGAGCGGGGCGCGGACCGCGATCCGCACCACCTCGCGCCCGCTGACCAGGGGCAGCATGACCGTGCGCTTCTCCCAGGGCTTGAACGACTTGGTGACCTGCTTCGACGGAGCCGACGGCTTCGTGGTGAACAGGGGGTTCACCGGCCCCAGGGCGTGACCGGTGACCTCGATGCGCAGCGTCTCGTGCAGCACGGTCACCGTGATCAGCATGGTGATGACGAGTTGGCCGTCCCACAGCGTCCACTGGACGCCCAGGTAGTGACGGTCGCCCGCCCCGAACTGCTGCTTGTTGCAGATCTCCTGTATGGCGTGCGGCTTGACCTGGTACGCCTCGACGTCCGTGCCCCCCGGACGGGACACCGCCTTGGCGTTCTCCCCGACGGGCGTGACGACCCAGTGCCGGATGGACGCCTTCGGGAAACCGCCGGTGTTCAGCGGGCCGCGCTCCAGCATGCGCAGCTGGTCGTGGATGGACCGGATGACGTCCCAGCTGCGGAAGGGGTGGATCTCCCGGGACGGGTCGGCCGGCACCAGATCCTCGGCCAACTGCCAGCTGCCCCAGCGCGTGCCCATGCCGAGTATGCCCTTGGGGCCGGCGTAGAAGACGGAGTTGGACTGCTGCTCGGCACCGAGCTTGGCCAGGGACTGGCGCAACTGCTCGGCCGCGGTCTCGTTCGGGTTGCTGGGCACCGTCTCGGGGACCTTGGCGCCCACGCCGCTGCCCGACAGAAGAGCGTCCCAGCGCTCCCGCAGATCCCTTGCGGTGCCCTCGCAGATCCGCTTGGCCCAGAACCAGCCGACCACGGGCATCACGACCGCGGCACGCGCGTACCAGGCCCAGAAGCCGGAGAAGGGCATCTTGATCAGGAACAGCGCGGCCAGCGCGGCGATCGCCACGAGCACCGCGGTGCCCAGCGCCCCGGCCCGCTTGTTCTCCGACTTGGCCACGGTGGTGCGGATCTGCACCCCGAGCAGCCAGATCAGCAGGCCCGGCAGGAAGATCACCCCGCACAGGAGCGTCACCATCGCCAGCCGGTTGTCCCGGTCCTTGCGTATGCCGTTCGCCGCCAGGCAGTGCTCGACGACCACCTGCGGCTCGGCCCCGAAGGACTGGATGACGGGCGCGCGGCCGTTGCCCAGCAGCCGGTCGATCACCGCGCGGGAGAAGGCCTCACCGAGGTTGGGACGGAAGATGGTGGCCCAGGACCGGCCCTCGTTGACGGACGTTCGGTGCCACTCGTTGTCGGCCTTCTTGATCTCCTCCATCGGATTGTCCCGGTAGGCGGCCGAGGCCAGCGCGAAGGTCGGCGTCTGGCCCCCGTCGTCCGTACGCGGCACCTGCGGTCCGAAGAAGTCCGCGTAACCGCCGTCAACGGTCATTCCCGCCCCCGATCGCCACCACTGTCGCTCCTGCGGCCTTCCCGACTTCCCTGCCCCGCACACCTGTTGATCTGGTCATCAGCGTATCCGTCGCCACCGGTGCGCGTCACCGGACGGCCAAAGGCGCCCCCGAGCGCGCGGGTTGCCCACGCGAAGGCGCCGTCGTACGCCGAGGGCGCGGACGGTGCGGGCGGTCCCGCGCCGGTCGGCCACGCGCCCTCACGACACCGCCCGCGCCTCCTCGCGCAGCCGTTCCGCGACCTGCGCCGGCATCGGTTCGTGCCGCGCGTACCGGCGCTCGAAGCGCGCGGTGCCGTGCGACAGGGACCGCAGGTCCACCGCGTAGCGGCCGATCTCGATCTCGGGCACCTCGGCCCGGACCAGGGTCAGCCCGCCGCTGGTCCGCTCGGTGCCGAGCACCTTGCCGCGCCGTGCCGACAGGTCGCTCATCACCGCGCCCACGTAGTCGTCGCCGGCCAGCACGCTCACCTCGGCCACCGGCTCCAGCAGCTGGATCCGGGCGTCGGCGGCGGCCTCCCGCAGGGCCAGGGCACCGGCCGTCTGGAAGGCGGCGTCGGAGGAGTCCACCGAGTGCGCCCTGCCGTCGAGCAGCGTGACCCGCACGTCGGTCAGCGGATGGCCCGCGGCGACGCCCTTCGCGGCCTGCGCCCGCACTCCCTTCTCGACCGACGGGATGAACTGCCGGGGCACCGCGCCGCCGACCACCCTGTCCACGAACTCGATGCCCGAACCGCCCGGCAGCGGCTCCACCTCGACCTCGCAGATGGCGTACTGACCGTGCCCGCCGGACTGCTTCACGTGCCGCCCGCGGCCGGCCGCCCTGCCCCCGAACGTCTCCCGCAGCGAGACCCGGTGGGGTACGACGTTGACCTGGACGCCGTAGCGGCCGCGCAGCCGCTCCAGGGCCACGTCGGCGTGCGCCTCGCCCAGGCACCACAGGACCACCTGGTGGGTGTCCTGATTGTGCTCCAGGCGCATCGTCGGGTCCTCGGCGACCAGCCGCGCGAGCCCCTGGGAGAGCCTGTCCTCGTCCGGCTTGGCGTGCGCCTCGATGGCGAGCGGCAGCAGCGGGTCGGGCATCTCCCAGGGGGCCATCAGGAGCGGGTCCTCCTTGGCCGAGAGCGTGTCCCCCGTCTCCGCGCGGTTCAGCTTGGCCACACAGCCCAGGTCGCCCGCGATCACGTGCGAGACCGGCCGCTGCTGCTTGCCGAAGGGCGTCGACAGGGCGCCGATCCGCTCGTCGACATCGTGGTCCTCGTGGCCGCGGTCGGCCAGCCCGTGCCCGCAGACGTGCACCGTCCGGTCGGCGCGCAGGGTGCCGGAGAAGACGCGCACCAGCGAGATCCGGCCGACGTAGGGGTCCGAGGACGTTTTCACGACCTCCGCGACCAGCGACTCCTCGGGATCGCACATCCGCAGCTCGCGCGCGCCGCCCTCCGGGGTGGTGACCCGGGGTGCCTCGCGCTCCAGCGGGGTCGGGAACCCGCGTGTGATCAGCTCCAGCAGCTCGACCGTGCCGAGCCCCTGCCGCCCGCCGTCGGCGGCGGGCGCGGCCGCCAGGACCGGGAAGAACACCCCGCGCGCCACGGCCCGCTCCAGGTCCTCCGTGAGCGTCTTGGCGTCGACCCGCTCGCCGCCGAGATAGCGCTCCATGAGGGCCTCGTCCTCGCTCTCCGAGATGATTCCCTCGATCAGCATGCCGCGGGCCTCGTCGATCAGCGGCAGCTGCCGCTCGCCCGGCTCCGACTCCTCGCGCCCGCCCGAGGAGTAGTCGAACAACTTCTGCGACAGCAGTCCGACGAGCCCCGTCACGGGCGCGCGCCCGTCGGGTGCCCGCGGCCCGTACAGCGGCAGGTAGAGCGGCAGTACGGCGTCGGGATCGTCCCCGCCGAACGCCTCCGCGCAGATCCGCGTCATCTCCTCGAAGTCCGCGCGGGCCGCCTCCAGATGCGTGATCACGATGGCGCGCGGCATGCCGACGGCGGCGCACTCCTCCCACAGCACGCGGGTCGGGCCGTCCACCCCGTCGGAGGCCGAGACGACGAAGAGGGCCGCGTCCGCCGCGCGCAGACCGGCCCTCAGCTCACCGACGAAGTCGGCGTACCCGGGAGTGTCCAAGAGGTTGATCTTGATGCCGTCCCATTCGACCGGCACCAGGGACAGCTGTACGGAGCGCTGCCTGCGATGCTCCATCTCGTCGTAGTCCGAGACGCAGCCGCCGTCCTCCACGCGGCCCGCCCGGTTCACCGCCCCCGCCGTCAGCGCGAGAGCCTCCACCAGAGTCGTCTTGCCCGCTCCGGAGTGGCCGACCAGCACCACATTCCGTACGGACGCGGGGTGGTCGGCCGCCGATGCCCTTCCGGCGGCTCCGGGTCGGGTGTGTGCCTTGTCGCCCATGTCCTTGCCTCCCGTGCACGGTGAGGTCACTGTGGGCGCGGACACGCGGGACCGCGTGCACTGGCGGCTCCGGCGACGCCCGCGGAGCTTCGAGCTTTCCACTCCCGTCACGCCGCGTCCATACGAAGGCCCCGATCCCGCCGCCCACCGGCCGCCCGGCAGGCAGTCCTGGTGCCCGGCCGTCGCCCACGCGCGCGCGTGACTACGATGGGCCAGCCGGTGGCCAGCAAGGGCCGCGGCCACACCGACCGTCGGGAAGGCCATGCTGAACAAGTACGCGCGTGCATTTTTTACGCGTGTCCTCACACCGTTCGCCGCGTTTCTCATCCGCCGGGGCGTCAGCCCGGACACGGTCACGCTCCTGGGCACCGCCGGGGTGGTCGCGGGTGCGCTGGTCTTCTACCCCATGGGTGAGTTCTTCTGGGGCACGGTAGTGATCACGCTCTTCGTCTTCTCCGACCTGGTCGACGGCAACATGGCCCGCCAGCTCGGCCGCTCCAGCCGCTGGGGCGCGTTCCTGGACTCCACCCTGGACCGGGTCGCCGACGGCGCCGTCTTCGGCGGCCTAGCCCTCTGGTACGCGGGACGCGGCGACAACACCCTGCTGTGCGCCGTGGCGATCTTCTGCCTGGCCAGCGGCCAGGTGGTGTCGTACACCAAGGCGCGCGGCGAGGCGATCGGCCTGCCGGTCGCCGTCAACGGACTGGTCGAGCGGGCCGAGCGGCTCGTCATCTCGCTGGTCGCGACCGGTCTCGCGGGACTGCACAAGTTCGGCGTGCCCGGCATCCAGTACCTTCTGCCGGTCGCCCTGTGGATCGTCGCCGTGGGCAGCCTCGTCACGCTGGTCCAGCGCGTCGTCACGGTCCGCCGGGAGGCCGCCGAGGCGGACGCCGCCGGACAGGAGAGCCAGGGCACCGAGGCGGCGAAGTGAGCGCTCGGGACCGGCTGACCGACGGCCTGTACGGCGCCGGCTGGACCACCGTGAAGAAGCTCCCCGAGCCCGTCGCCGTACGGCTCGGCCGCACCGTCGCGGACCTCGCCTGGCGGCGGCGCGGCACGGGGGTGCGGCGCCTGGAGGCCAACTACGCGCGCGTGCTGCCCGACGCGGGCCCGGAGCGGCTGGCCGCCCTCGCGCGCGCGGGCATGCGCTCGTATCTGCGCTACTGGATGGAGTCCTTCCGGCTCCCGGCGTGGAGTCCCGAGCGGATCAGGACCGGCTTCACCCCCAAGGACCTGCACCATCTCACCGACGGCCTGGACGCGGGCAGGGGCGTCGTCCTCGCCCTGCCCCACCTCGCCAACTGGGACCTCGCCGGCGCCTGGGTCACCACCACCCTGGGCATCCCCTTCACCACGGTCGCCGAGCGCCTCAAGCCGGAGACCCTCTACGACCGCTTCGTCGCCTACCGCGAGGGCCTCGGCATGGAGGTCCTGCCGCACAGCGGCGGCACGGCCTTCGGCACGCTGGCCCGGCGGCTGCGCGACGGCGGCCTGGTCTGCCTGGTCGCCGACCGGGACCTGTCCGCCTCCGGCGTGGAGGTCGGCTTCTTCGGCGAGACGGCCCGCATGCCGGCCGGGCCCGCCCTGCTCGCGCAGCAGACCGGCGCGCTGCTGCTGCCGGTGACGCTCTGGTACGACGACTCGCCCGTCATGCGGGGCCGGGTGCACCCGCCGGTCGAGGTCCCCGAGTCAGGCGGCCGGGCCGAGAAGACGTTTGTCATGACACAGGCGCTGGCCGACGCCTTCGCCACGGGTATCACCGACCACCCGGAGGACTGGCACATGCTCCAGCGCTTGTGGCTGAAGGACCTCGATCCCGCCAAGGCACCCGCGGCGGCCGACGGGCAGGGCACCTCGTGAGAATCGGCATCGTCTGCCCGTACTCCTGGGACGTTCCGGGCGGCGTCCAGTTCCACATCCGGGACCTGGCGGAGTACTTCATCCGGCTCGGCCACGAGGTGTCCGTCCTCGCCCCCGCCGACGACGACACCCCCCTGCCCCCCTACGTCGTCTCGGCCGGCCGCGCGGTGCCGGTGCCCTACAACGGCTCGGTGGCCCGGCTGAACTTCGGCTTCCTGTCGGCGGCCCGGGTACGGCGCTGGCTGCACGACGGCGCCTTCGACGTCATCCACATCCACGAGCCGACCTCGCCCTCGCTCGGCCTGCTCACCTGCTGGGCGGCGCAGGGCCCGATCGTGGCCACCTTCCACACGTCCAACCCGCGCTCCCGCGCGATGATCGCCGCGTACTCGATCCTCCAGGCCGCCCTGGAGAAGATCAGCGCCCGGATCGCGGTGAGCGAGTACGCCCGGCGCACCCTCGTCGAGCACCTCGGCGGCGACGCGGTCGTCATCCCCAACGGCGTCGACGTCGACTTCTTCGCGAAGGCCGAGCCGAACCCCGACTGGCAGGGCGACACGATCGGCTTCATGGGGCGCATCGACGAGCCCCGCAAGGGCCTGCCGGTGCTGATGCGGGCCCTGCCGAAGATCCTCGCCGCCCGCCCGCGGACCCGGCTGCTGGTCGCCGGGCGCGGCGACGAGAAGGAGGCGGTGGCCTCCCTGCCGGCCGAGCTGCGCTCCCGGGTGGAGTTCCTCGGCATGGTCAGCGACGAGGACAAGGCCCGCTTCCTGCGCAGCGTCGACCTGTACGTCGCTCCCAACACCGGCGGCGAGAGCTTCGGGATCATCCTCGTGGAGGCGATGTCGGCAGGCGCCCCCGTGCTCGCCTCCGACCTGGACGCCTTCGCCCAGGTCCTCGACCAGGGAGCGGCGGGCGAACTCTTCCCCAACGAGGACGCCGACGCACTGGCCGACGCGGCGGTGCGGCTGCTCGCGGACCCCGAACGCCGGGCCGCCCTGCGCGAGCGCGGCAGCGCGCACGTACGGCGCTTCGACTGGTCCACGGTCGGCGCCGACATCCTGTCCGTCTACGAGACGGTCACGGCGGGCGCGGCGGCGGTGGCCGCCGACGACCGGGCGACGGGCCTGCGGGCGAGGCTCGGCCTGGCGCGGGACTGAGCGCCGGGCGCCGAAGACGGGCATCGGGATTCTCGCTCCCGCCGGGGGTGACTAGGGTTGCGGCCTGTGACCGCAACCCTCATCTGGATCCTGGTCGTTCTCGTCCTCGTCGCCGTCGGCCTCTACCTCAGCTGGACGGCGGGGCGGCTGGACCGGCTGCACGCCCGGATCGACGCCGCCCGTGCCGCCCTCGACGCGCAGTTGTTGCGCCGGGCGTCCGTGGCCCAGGAACTCGCCACCTCCGGCGTGCTCGACCCGGCCGCCTCCATCGTGCTGTACGAGGCCGCGCACGCCGCCCGGCAGGCCGAGGAGGAGCAGCGCGAGGTCGCCGAGAGCGAGCTGAGCCAGGCCCTTCGGGCCGTGTTCGCCGAACCGCAGCAGGTGGACGTCCTGCGCGAGGCGCCCGGGGGAGAGGAGACGGCCCACGAGCTGGCCGGGGCCGTGCGGCGGGTCCCGATGGCCCGGCGCTTCCACAACGATGCGGTGGGTGCCGCCCGCAGACTGCGCCAGCACCGCAAGGTCCGCTGGTTCCGCCTCGCCGGGCACGCGCCCTTCCCCCCGGCCTTCGAGATGGACGACGAGCCGCCGACGGCGCTGGTGGACCGGGCGACGTAGCCCCACCGACCCACGGAACGCCGCCTCCGGAGCCGACGCCGGGGGCCTTGCCTGGCTCTGGTCCGGTCCGGCCTCGCCCGGTCCGCCTGTTCTGGCGTCGCCTGGTCTGTCCGGCTGTCCGGCTGTCCGGCTGTCCGGCCGTTCGGTTCTGCCTGGTGTGTCCGGCGCCACCCGGCGCCACCCGGCGCCACCCGGCGCCATCGGGTCCAACTGATCCGTCCGGTCCGGTCGGGTGTGCCCTACCGCCCGGCCACGGTCCGCCGGTCCCGCAGTGCTCGGCCTCGCCTGGTTCACCCGGGTCGGTCCCGCCGGTCCGGCCCAGCCCAGCCCGGTCTGCCCGTCCCTTCGGGTCCGGTCCCGTCCTTCCCGGTCCGGTCCCGCCCGGTCTGTCCCACCCGTCCTACTCGGTCCGCCCCAGCCCGGCTCGGCCCGGCCCTTCCCGGCTGGCCTGGCCCCGCCTGGTCCGCACCCAGCCCTGCCTTGCCACGGTCCGGCCCCGTCCCAGCCCGGCCACGGTCTCGCCCGGTCCCGGCCCGGGGCAAAAGGATCCACCGGCTGTTCATTGGCCCTTGCTGTGGCCTGGTCCGGTCGCGTTTTCTCGGAGTTGCAGAGATCCCCTTCCTTCAGCGAGGTATCCGTGTCCAGCACGCTCTCCGAGAACCAGGCCCCCGAGACCGGCACCGCCCGCGTGAAGCGCGGCATGGCCGAGCAGCTCAAGGGTGGCGTGATCATGGACGTCGTCACACCGGAGCAGGCGAAGATCGCCGAGGACGCGGGCGCGGTCGCCGTCATGGCCCTTGAGCGGGTCCCGGCCGACATCCGCAAGGACGGCGGCGTGGCCCGTATGTCCGACCCGGACATGATCGAGGGCATCATCGGCGCGGTCTCCATCCCCGTGATGGCCAAGTCCCGCATCGGCCACTTCGTGGAGGCCCAGGTCCTGCAGTCGCTCGGCGTGGACTACATCGACGAGTCCGAGGTGCTCACCCCGGCCGACGAGGTCAACCACAGCGACAAGTTCGCCTTCACCACCCCCTTCGTATGCGGTGCCACCAACCTCGGCGAGGCCCTGCGCCGCATCGCCGAGGGCGCCGCGATGATCCGCTCCAAGGGCGAGGCCGGCACCGGAAACGTCGTCGAGGCCGTACGCCACCTGCGCCGGATCAAGAACGAGATCGCCCGGCTGCGCGGCTACGACAACAACGAGCTGTACGCCGCCGCCAAGGACCTGCGCGCCCCCTACGAGCTGGTCCGCGAGGTCGCCGAGCTGGGCAGGCTCCCCGTGGTGCTCTTCTCCGCCGGCGGCGTCGCCACCCCGGCCGACGCCGCGCTCATGCGCCAGCTCGGCGCCGAGGGCGTCTTTGTCGGCTCCGGCATCTTCAAGTCCGGCGACCCGGCCAAGCGCGCCGCCGCCATCGTGAAGGCGACCACCTTCTACGACGACCCCAAGATCATCGCGGACGCGTCCCGCAACCTCGGCGAGGCCATGGTCGGCATCAACTGCGACACCCTCCCCGAGACCGAGCGCTACGCCAACCGCGGCTGGTGAGGCACCGACCCATGAGCGACACCCCCGTCATCGGCGTCCTGGCCCTCCAGGGCGACGTACGGGAGCACCTCGTCGCCCTGGCCGCGGCCGACGCCGTGGCCAGGCCGGTCAGGCGCCCCGAAGAACTCGCCGAGGTGGACGGCCTGGTCCTGCCCGGCGGCGAGTCCACCACCATCTCCAAGCTGGCCGTGCTCTTCGGAGTCATGGAGCCCCTGCGCGCGCTCGTACGCGAAGGCCTGCCCGTCTACGGCACCTGCGCCGGCCTGATCATGCTGGCCGACAAGATCCTCGATCCGCGCTCCGGGCAGGAGACGGTGGGCGGCATCGACATGATCGTGCGCCGCAACGCCTTCGGCCGGCAGAACGAGTCCTTCGAGGCGGCCGTCGACATCAGGGGCGTTCCCGGCGATCCTGTGGACGGCGTCTTCATCCGCGCCCCCTGGGTGGAGTCCGTCGGCGCCGCGGCCGAGGTGCTCGCCGAGCACGACGGCCACATCGTCGCGGTCCGCCAGGGCAACGCGCTGGCCACGTCGTTCCACCCGGAACTGACCGGCGACCACCGTGTGCACCGCCTCTTCGCGGACATGGTGCGCGCGAAACCGGCGGCGGAGTCCTTGTAGGATTCCTGCGTTCGTTCAAAGACGGGTTACGCGAAGGAGACAGGCAGATGTCCGGCCACTCTAAATGGGCCACGACGAAGCACAAGAAGGCCGTCATCGATGCCAAGCGCGGCAAGCTCTTCGCGAAGCTGATCAAGAACATCGAGGTCGCGGCCCGGATGGGCGGTGTCGACATCGAGGGCAACCCGACGCTGTACGACGCCATCCAGAAGGCGAAGAAGCAGTCGGTCCCGAACAAGAACATTGACTCCGCGGTCAAGCGCGGCGGTGGCCTGGAGGCCGGCGGCGCCGACTACGAGACGATCATGTACGAGGGCTACGGTCCGAACGGTGTCGCGGTGCTCATCGAGTGCCTCACCGACAACCGCAACCGCGCCGCCTCCGACGTCCGCGTCGCCATGACCCGCAACGGCGGCTCCATGGCCGACCCCGGCTCGGTGTCGTACCTGTTCAACCGCAAGGGCGTCGTGATCGTCCCCAAGGGCGAGCTGGGCGAGGACGACGTGCTCGCCGCCGTCCTGGACGCGGGCGCCGAGGAGGTCAACGACCTCGGTGAGTCCTTCGAGGTGCTCAGCGAGGCCACCGACCTGGTCGCGGTCCGCACCGCCCTCCAGGACGCCGGCATCGACTACGAGTCCGCCGACGCCAACTTCGTCCCGACCATGCAGGTCGAGCTGGACGAGGAGGGCGCCCGGAAGATCTTCAGGCTCATCGACGCCCTTGAGGACAGCGACGACGTGCAGAACGTCTTCGCCAACTTCGACGTGAGCGACGAGATCATGGAGAAGGTCGACGCGTAGCGCGTCCCCTGCTCAACGGGCCGACGGGGGACACACCTCGTCGGCCCGACGCGCTGTCAGCGGCACCCGATAGCCTGGCGCATGTCAAATGATCACCGCCCATGGGCCGCGACCATCGATCAAACGGATCCGCGAGGAGGGGTCGGCGCGTGCGCGTACTGGGGGTGGACCCGGGGCTGACCCGCTGCGGGATCGGTGTCGTGGAGGGCGTCGCGGGCCGGCCGCTGACCATGCTCGGCGTCGGTGTCGTGCGCACGTCCGCGGACGCCGACCTCGGCCGGCGCCTGGTCGCCGTCGAGCAGGGCATCGAGGAGTGGCTGGACGAACACCGGCCGGAGTTCGTGGCGGTGGAGCGCGTCTTCAGCCAGCACAACGTCCGTACGGTCATGGGCACCGCCCAGGCCAGCGCCGTGGCGATCCTGTGCGCCTCCCGCCGGGGCATCCCCGTCGCCCTGCACACCCCGAGCGAGGTCAAGGCCGCGGTCACCGGCAGCGGACGCGCCGACAAGGCACAGGTCGGCGCCATGGTCACCCGGCTCCTGCGGCTCACCGCACCTCCCAAACCGGCCGACGCCGCCGACGCCCTGGCCCTCGCCATCTGCCACATCTGGCGCGCCCCCGCGCAGAACCGACTCCAGCAGGCAGTAGCCCAACACACGACAAAGGCTTCCCGCCCCCCGCAAGCCCGGCGGACCCCGCAGCCCCCGCAAGCCGCACAAACCCGGCAGCCCCGGCAGGCCCCGCAGCCGCCACAGGCCTCGCAGACCCCACAGCCCCAGCAGGCCGGGCGGACGCCGCGGGTCCCGCAGGCTCAGCGGGCCCCACAGACCCCGCGAGCCGGGCAGACTCAGCGGGCCCCGCAGGCTTCACAAGCCGGACAGCCCTCGCAGCCCCAGCAACCTCAGCGGACCTCTCAGGCCTCTCAGGCCTCTCAGGCTCCGCAGCCCCAGCGGACGACGCAGGCCCCGCAAGCCCCGCGGACCCCGCACGCAACGAAAGGCCCCACGGCATGATCGCCTTCGTCAGCGGTACCGTCGCCGCTCTCGCTCCCGACTCCGCGGTGGTCGAGGTCGGTGGCGTCGGCATGGCCGTGCAGTGCACGCCCGACACGCTCTCCACCCTTCGGGTCGGCAAGCCCGCGAGGCTGGCGACCTCGCTCGTCGTGCGGGAGGACTCGCTCACGCTGTACGGCTTCGCCGACGACGACGAGCGCCAGGTCTTCCAACTGCTCCAGACCGCCAGCGGCGTCGGCCCCCGGCTGGCCCAGGCGATGCTCGCCGTGCACCGCCCCGACGCCCTGCGCAGAGCGGTCTCCACCGGCGACGAGAAGGCGCTCACCGCCGTTCCCGGCATCGGCAGGAAGGGCGCCCAGAAGCTGCTCCTGGAACTGAGGGACCGGCTCGGCGAGCCGATCGGCGCCCCCGCCGTCGGAACGCCGGTGAGCACCGGCTGGCGCGACCAGTTGCACGCGGCCCTCATCGGCCTCGGGTACGCCACCCGCGAGGCCGACGAGGCCGTCACCGCCGTGGCCCCCCAGGCGGAGGCCGCCGGCGGCACGCCGCAGATCGGTCCGCTGCTGAAGGCGGCCCTGCAGACCCTGAACCGCACCCGCTGAGCCGCGCCACCCCCGACCCCCGAGGCACACCATGAACTGGGACGACACGACCGACGCAGAGGACGCCGCCGAGCGGCTGGTGGGCGCTGTCGCCGACGGCGAGGACCAGGCCGTGGAGGCCGCCCTGCGCCCCAAGGACCTGGGCGAGTTCATCGGCCAGGAGAAGGTCCGCGAACAGCTCGACCTCGTGCTGCGCGCCGCACGCGCGCGCGGGGCCACCGCCGACCACGTGCTGCTCTCCGGCGCCCCGGGCCTCGGCAAGACCACCCTGTCGATGATCATCGCGGCCGAGATGGAAGCCCCCATCCGCATCACCTCCGGCCCCGCCATCCAGCACGCCGGCGACCTCGCCGCGATCCTCTCCTCGCTCCAGGAGGGCGAGGTCCTCTTCCTCGACGAGATCCACCGCATGTCGCGGCCCGCCGAGGAGATGCTCTACATGGCGATGGAGGACTTCCGCGTCGACGTCATCGTCGGCAAGGGACCGGGCGCCACCGCCATCCCCCTGGAGCTGCCCCCGTTCACCCTGGTCGGCGCCACCACGCGCGCGGGGCTGCTGCCGCCCCCGCTGCGCGACCGCTTCGGCTTCACCGCCCACATGGAGTTCTACGGACCGGCCGAACTGGAACGCGTCATCCACCGCTCGGCGGGCCTGCTCGACGTGGAGATCGACACCGCGGGCGCCGCCGAGATCGCCGGCCGTTCCCGCGGCACCCCCCGCATCGCCAACCGCCTGCTGCGCCGGGTCCGCGACTACGCCCAGGTCAAGGCCGACGGCCTGATCACCCGGGAGATCGCCGGCGCCGCCCTCGCGGTCTACGAGGTCGACGCCCGCGGACTCGACCGGCTGGACCGGGGCGTGCTGGAGGCCCTGCTCAAGCTGTTCGGCGGCGGACCGGTCGGCCTGTCCACGCTCGCCGTCGCCGTGGGGGAGGAGCGTGAGACAGTGGAGGAGGTCGCCGAACCCTTCCTCGTACGGGAAGGCCTGCTCGCCCGCACCCCCCGCGGACGGGTGGCGACCCCGGCCGCATGGGCGCATCTCGGCCTCACCCCGCCGCGTTCGCAGGGGTCCGGAAACGGACAACAGGACTTGTTCGGGGCGTGACGACCCCGTCACGACGGGCACATTCGCCGGAGCAGGAACCCCGGTGCGATGCTGAGCGTTGTTCCATGCGCGCGGACTCGCTTAGACTCCGCCGGTGCCGCCCTTGTCGGCGGCGTACACACCCCCAACCATCAGGCCGCTCACCATCGCGGTCGTGTGAAGGAAGTACCGACCCGTGAGTCTCGTGACCCTCCTCCCGTTCATCGTGCTCATCGGGGCCATGTTCCTGATGACCCGGTCGGCGAAGAAGAAGCAGCAGCAGGCCGCCGACATGCGGAACCAGATGCAGCCCGGTTCCGGTGTCCGCACCATCGGGGGCATGTACGCCACGGTCAAGGAGGTCAACGAGGACACGGTCCTCCTCGACGCCGGTCCCGGCGTCGAGCTGCTCTTCGCCAAGAACTCCATCGGTGCCGTCCTCACCGACGACGAGTACAACCGCATCGTCCACGGCGTCGAGCACGACCTGAAGTCCGACGCCGACATCGTCCCGGACGACGCCTCCTCCCTCACCGAGACCGACGCCCCCGCCGACGACTCCTCCGCCGCCTCCGACGACAAGTCCGTCGACCTCGGCAAGAAGGACGTGGACGACGAGCCGGCCGACGAGCCGACGGTCGACGCCGCGCCCGCCGAGGCGAAGAAGGACGAGCAGGCGAAGAAGTCCGACGGCGGTTCCGAGGCGAAGTAGCCGTGCCCCGGGGTGTGCGGACCGTTCCCGCGCACCCCGCGCGACGCGTGGCTCGCACGGATCGCTCCACCATGTGATGGCCGTCGGCACGCCGACCCGGCGCGACGCGGCCCGAGAGGGAGTACGAAAAGGTGGCAGCCCCTAAAAAGGGAAAGAAGGCGAGCGCCCAGAGCAAGCCCGGACGCTCGCTGGCCCTGATGGTGATCGCCATCGCGGCGCTCACCGGAGGCATGTTCGCCTCCGGACACACGACTCCGCGTCTCGGAATCGACCTGGCCGGCGGCACGAGCATCACGCTCCGCGCGGTGCCGGAGGCGGGCCAGGAGTCGGCGATCAACAAGACCAACATGGACACCGCGGTCGAGATCATGAACCGCCGTGTCAATGGTCTGGGTGTCTCCGAGGCCGAGGTGCAGACCCAGGGCGACCGGAACATCATCGTCAACATCCCCAAGGGAACGAACTCGGCGGAAGCCCGGCAGCAGGTCGGCACCACCGCCAAGCTCTACTTCCGGCCGGTCCTCGCCACCGAACTCTCCGGCGCCGCGGCGACCGAGAGCCCCTCGCCGAGCGCCACCGGCAACGCCACGGACGACGCCGGCGACAAGGCCACCGACAAGGACGAGGCGACCTCCTCGCCGTCCGACTCCGCCTCGGCGAGCGCCACCACGCAGGGCCGCGCCGCGAGCGACGCCCTCAAGGCCGACCCCAGCCCGTCCGCGTCGGCCTCCGACGGCGCCTCCCCGTCCCCGAGCGCCAGCGCCTCCGGCGACGACGACGCCAAGCTCCAGGCCCAGTACGCGGCCCTGGACTGCACCGACAAGGCGGCCCGCGCCAAGGCCGGCGACGGCTCCAGGCCCGGCGACTCGATGGTGGCCTGCGGCCAGAACTCGCAGGGCCAGTGGCAGAAGTACGTCCTCGGCCCCGCCGAGGTCGACGGCACCGACGTCGACAAGGCCCAGGCCATCTACAACACGCAGACGGCCGCCGGCTGGACCGTGACGATGGACTTCACGGACAAGGGCGCCAAGAAGTTCGCGAGCATCACCGGCAAGCTGGCGCAGAACCAGTCCCCGCAGAACCAGTTCGCCATCGTCCTGGACAACGAGGTCGTCTCCGACCCGTACGTCAGCCAGGCGCTCACCGGCGGCAACGCGGAGATCTCCGGCAGCTTCGACCAGGAGGAGGCCCAGGGCCTCGCCAACATGCTGTCCTACGGCGCGCTGCCGCTGACCTTCAAGGAGGACAGCGTCACCACCGTCACCGCCGCACTCGGCGGTGAGCAGCTCAAGGCCGGTCTGATCGCCGGCGCGATCGGCCTCGCCCTGGTCATCCTGTATCTGCTGGCCTACTACCGCGGCCTGTCGTTCATCGCCATCGCCTCGCTCGGGGTCTCCGCGGGTCTCACGTTCGTGATCATGTCGCTGCTCGGCCCGACCATCGGCTTCGCGCTGAACCTGCCGGCCGTGTGCGGAGCCATCGTCGCCATCGGCATCACGGCGGACTCGTTCATCGTGTACTTCGAACGCGTCCGCGACGAGATCCGCGAGGGCCGTACGCTGCGTCCCGCCGTCGAGCGGGCCTGGCCGCGCGCCCGGCGCACCATCCTGGTCTCCGACTTCGTGTCCTTCCTGGCCGCCGCGGTGCTCTTCATCGTCACCGTCGGCAAGGTGCAGGGCTTCGCGTTCACCCTGGGTCTGACGACCCTGCTCGACGTGGTGGTGGTGTTCCTCTTCACCAAGCCGCTGCTGACGCTGATGGCCCGGCGGAAGTTCTTCGCGAGCGGTCACAAGTGGTCCGGCCTCGATCCGAAGGCCCTCGGCGCCAAGCCGCCACTGCGCCGCACCCGGCGTCCCTCCCGTCCCGCCGGCCCTGTCGACCCGAAGGAGGCGTGAGAGATGTCGAAGCTCGGCACGCTCGGCGCCCGACTGCACCACGGCGAGGTCGGCTACGACTTCGTCAAGAACCGCAAGCTCTGGTACGGCATCTCGATCCTCATCACCATCACGGCCATCGTCGGCCTGGCGGTGCGCGGTCTGCACATGGGCATCGAGTTCCAGGGCGGCGCGGTCTTCACCACGCCGAAGAACATGACCGTGTCGGTGTCCCAGGCCGAGACCTACGCGGAGGACGCCTCCGGCCACGACGCCATCGTCCAGAAGCTCGGCGACGGCAGCCTCCGCATCCAGATCGCCGGCACCGACACCGGCCAGTCCGACGACATCAAGGAACAGCTCTCCAAGGACCTGAACGTCTCCGCGGAGTCGATCAACGCCGACCTGGTCGGCCCCAGCTGGGGCGACCAGATCGCCAACAAGGCATGGCAGGGCCTCGGGATCTTCATGGTCCTGGTGGTGATCTACCTGGCGATCGCGTTCGAGTGGCGCATGGCGGTCGCCGCGTTCGTCGCGCTGATCCACGACATCACCATCACCGTGGGCATCTACGCCCTCGTCGGCTTCGAGGTGACACCGGGCACGGTGATCGGTCTGCTGACGATCCTCGGTTACTCGCTCTACGACACGGTCGTCGTCTTCGACAGCCTCAAGGAGCAGACCAGGGACATCACCAAGCAGACCCGCTGGACCTACGCGGAGGTCGCCAACCGGTCGATCAACAGCACCCTGGTCCGCTCCATCAACACCACGGTGGTCGCGCTGCTGCCGGTGGGCGGTCTGCTGTTCATCGGCGGCGGTGTCCTCGGCGCCGGCATGCTCAACGACATCTCGCTGTCGCTGTTCGTCGGCCTCGCCGCGGGCGCGTACTCGTCGATCTTCATCGCCACGCCGCTGGTCGCCGACCTCAAGGAGGCGGAGCCGCAGATGAAGGCCCTCAAGAAGCGCGTCCTCGCCAAGCGCGCCCAGGCGGCGGCCAAGGGCGAGCCGGCCGAGTCCGCCCTCGACGAGGGACGGTACGCCGATGACGACGACGCCGACGAGCCCGACGACGCGGCTCCCGCGGTCGTCGGGCCCCGCAACCAGCCCGCGTCCCGCGGCAGGGGCCGCGGCCGACCCTCGGGGAAGCGCCGATGACCAGGACGACCGACCTCACGGAGCTGCTGCTCAGCCACATCCGGGACGTGGCCGACTACCCGGAGCCGGGCGTGGTGTTCAAGGACATCACCCCGCTCCTGGCCGACCCGGTGGCGTTCACCGCCCTGACCGACGCGCTCGCCGAGGTCGCCGGGCGCACCGGCGCCACCAAGGTCGTCGGTCTTGAGGCCCGCGGCTTCATCCTCGGCGCCCCGGTGGCCCTGCGGGCGGGGCTCGGCTTCATCCCCGTGCGCAAGGCGGGCAAGCTCCCCGGAGCCACCCTCGGCCAGGCCTACGACCTGGAGTACGGCTCGGCCGAGATCGAGGTGCACGCCGAGGACCTGGCCGCGGGCGACCGGGTGCTGGTCGTCGACGACGTCCTCGCCACCGGCGGCACCGCCGGGGCCTCGGTGGAGCTGATCCGCCGGGCCGGCGCCGAGGTCTGCGGGGTTGCCGTCCTGATGGAGCTGGCCTTCCTCGGCGGCCGGGCCCGTCTGGAGCCGGCCCTGGCCGGTGCGCCGCTGGAGGCGCTGCTCAAGGTCTGACGGCTCCCGTCGTACGGCGGAGGCGAGCGGAGGCGGGCCCGGAGGAATCCGGCGCCCGTCTCAGGCGTTTCTCCCGATGACGGCCCTCACAGCGGCCTGAAGGCGATCCTGGGCCCCAGGATCGCTACCATGGGGTTTCCGGAGCCTGACCGGGGGACCCGGATCGTGCACGAGGAGTCCTCTTGCCAGACGAGGCCCAACCACTGACCGCCGCAAAACCCGAGTCCGCCTCGGCGTCCGCGGCGAAGCCCGCGCCCAGCGAGCCCCAGGCCAAGAACGA
Organism: Streptomyces sp. SL06; assembly: GCF_058244745.1. NCBI lineage: Bacteria > Bacillati > Actinomycetota > Actinomycetes > Kitasatosporales > Streptomycetaceae > Streptomyces > Streptomyces sp. SL06. The sequence continues at coordinate 5,990,529 of NZ_JBSYOT010000002.1, forward strand.
CACGCGCGGGCCGATCCAGCACGCCCCGGCCACCCCCGCCGGCAAGCCGGCCGACCAGCAGCCGCGTCCCAAGCCGATCCCGCCCGAGCGCGACCGGAACGCCTCCGTGGTCCGCGCCCCCAACGGGCAGCCCGCCCGCTCCGGCTCCTCCAACCGCGTCCGCGCCCGCCTGGCCCGCCTCGGCGTGCAGCGCGCCAACCCGTACAACCCGGTCCTGGAGCCGCTGCTGCGGATAGTGCGCGGCAACGACCCCAAGATCGAGACGGCGACCCTGCGCCAGATCGAACGCGCCTACCAGGTCGCCGAGCGCTGGCACCGCGGCCAGAAGCGCAAGAGCGGCGACCCGTACATCACGCACCCGCTCGCGGTCACCACCATCCTCGCCGAGCTGGGCATGGACCCGGCCACGCTGATGGCCGGACTGCTGCACGACACCGTCGAGGACACCGAGTACGGCCTGGAGGACCTGCGCCGCGACTTCGGCGACGTGGTCACCCTGCTCGTCGACGGCGTCACCAAGCTGGACAAGGTCAAGTTCGGCGAGGCGGCGCAGGCCGAGACCGTGCGCAAGATGGTCGTCGCCATGGCGAAGGACCCGCGCGTTCTCGTCATCAAACTCGCCGACCGCCTGCACAACATGCGCACCATGCGCTACCTCAAGCGCGAGAAGCAGGAGAAGAAGGCGCGCGAGACCCTGGAGATCTACGCGCCGCTCGCCCACCGGCTGGGCATGAACACCATCAAGTGGGAGCTGGAGGACCTCGCCTTCGCGATCCTCTACCCCAAGATGTACGACGAGATCGTCCGCCTGGTCGCCGAGCGCGCCCCCAAGCGAGACGAGTACCTCGCCGTCGTCACCGACGAGGTCCAGCAGGACCTGCGCGCCGCCCGCATCAAGGCGACCGTCACCGGCCGGCCCAAGCACTACTACAGCGTCTACCAGAAGATGATCGTCCGCGGCCGCGACTTCGCGGAGATCTACGACCTGGTCGGCATCCGCGTCCTGGTGGACACCGTCCGCGACTGCTACGCAGCGCTCGGCACGGTCCACGCCCGCTGGAACCCGGTTCCGGGGCGGTTCAAGGACTACATCGCGATGCCCAAGTTCAACATGTACCAGTCGCTGCACACGACGGTCATCGGGCCGGGCGGCAAGCCGGTCGAGCTGCAGATCCGCACCTTCGACATGCACCGCCGCGCCGAGTACGGCATCGCCGCGCACTGGAAGTACAAGCAGGAGGCCGTCGCCGGCGCCTCCAAGGTCCGCAGTGACGCCCCCAAGTCGTCCGGCAAGGGCAAGGACGACCACCTCAACGACATGGCCTGGCTGCGCCAGCTGCTCGACTGGCAGAAGGAGACCGAGGACCCCGGCGAGTTCCTGGAGTCCCTGCGCTTCGACCTCTCCCGCAACGAGGTCTTCGTCTTCACCCCCAAGGGCGATGTCATAGCGCTGCCGGCCGGGGCCACCCCCGTGGACTTCGCCTACGCCGTCCACACCGAGGTCGGCCACCGCACCATAGGAGCACGGGTCAACGGGCGCCTGGTCCCGCTGGAGTCCACCCTGGACAACGGCGACCTGGTGGAGGTCTTCACCTCCAAGGCGTCCGGCGCGGGCCCCTCCCGCGACTGGCTCGGCTTCGTGAAGTCGCCGCGCGCCCGCAACAAGATCCGCGCCTGGTTCTCCAAGGAGCGGCGCGACGAGGCGATCGAGCAGGGCAAGGACGCCATCGTCCGCGCCATGCGCAAGCAGAACCTCCCGATCCAGCGCATCCTGACCGGCGACTCCCTGGTCACCCTGGCCCACGAGATGCGCTACTCCGACATCTCCGCGCTGTACGCGGCGATCGGCGAGGGCCATGTCTCCGCGCAGAACATCGTGCAGAAGCTGGTCCAGGCGCTCGGCGGCGAGGAGGCCGCGACCGAGGAGATCGACGAGTCGGTACCCCCCTCGCGCGGTCGCGGCCGCAAACGCCGGGCCAACGCCGACCCGGGCGTCGTCGTCAAGGGCGTCGAGGACGTGTGGGTCAAACTGGCCCGCTGCTGTACGCCGGTCCCGGGCGACCCCATCATCGGCTTCGTCACCCGCGGCAGCGGCGTTTCGGTTCACCGCAGCGACTGTGTGAACGTGGACTCGCTGTCCCGCGAACCCGAGCGCATCCTCGAGGTCGAGTGGGCGCCCACCCAGTCCTCCGTCTTCCTGGTCGCCATCCAGGTCGAGGCCCTGGACCGCTCCCGGCTGCTGTCGGACGTCACACGCGTGCTGTCCGACCAGCACGTCAACATCCTGTCCGCGGCCGTCCAGACCTCCCGCGACCGGGTCGCCACCTCGCGCTTCACCTTCGAGATGGGCGACCCGAAACACCTCGGGCACGTCCTGAAGGCCGTACGCGGCGTGGAGGGCGTCTACGACGTGTACCGGGTCACGTCGGCGCGCAGACCCTCGTAGCCGCCCGCACAGGCGCATACGAGGGGGGCTCCCGCACGCACCGTACGGGAGCCCCCCTTCGCGGGAGATCACACGAGCGTCAGCCGCCGAACTCGTGCAGGCCCTTCAACGCCTGGTCGAGGAGCGCCTGCCGGCCCTCCAGCTCACGCTCCAGCTTGTCGGCCCTGGCGCTGTTGCCCTGCGCGCGCGCCTGCTCGATCTGGGAGCGCAGCTTGTCCACGGCGGCCTGGAGCTGGCCGGTCAGGCCCTCGGCACGCGCGCGTGCCTCCGGGTTGGTCCGGCGCCACTCGGTCTCCTCGGCCTCCTGGAGCGCCCGCTCGACGGCGTGCATCCGGCCCTCGACCTTCGGCCGGGCGTCGCGCGGCACATGGCCGACGGCCTCCCACCGCTCGTTGACCGAGCGGAAGGCGGCGCGGGCCGCCTTGAGGTCGGTGACCGGCAGGAGCCGCTCGGCCTCCACGGCCAGCTCCTCCTTGAGCTTGAGGTTCTCCGCCTGCTCGGCGTCCCGCTCGGCGAAGACCGAGCTGCGGGCGGCGAAGAACACGTCCTGGGCGCCGCGGAAGCGGTTCCACAGCTCGTCCTCGTGCTCGCGCTGGGCGCGGCCGGCGGCCTTCCACTCGGTCATCAGGTCGCGGTAGCGCGCGGCCGTCGGACCCCAGTCCGTCGAGTTCGACAGCGCCTCGGCCTCGGCGACCAGCCGTTCCTTGGTCCGCCGGGCCTCCTCGCGCTGCGCGTCGAGCTGCGCGAAGTGCTGCTTGCGGCGCTTGGAGAACGCCGAGCGCGCGTGCGAGAAGCGGTGCCACAGCTCGTCGTCGGACTTGCGGTCCAGCCGCGGCAGCCCCTTCCAGGTGTCCACCAGGGCCCGCAGCCGCTCGCCCGCGGCCCGCCACTGGTCGGACTGCGCCAGCTCCTCGGCCTCGGCGACCAGCGCCTCCTTGGCGCCGCGCGCCTCGTCGGACTGCTTCGCGCGCTGGGCCTTGCGCTCCTCGCGCCGTGTCTCCACGAGCGCGACGAGCTTGTCCAGCCGGGCCCGCAGCGCGTCCAGGTCGCCGACCGCGTGGTGCGCCTCGACCTGCTCCCGCAGGTGCTCGACGGCGGCCAGGGCGTCCTTCGCCGACAGGTCGGTGGTCTTCACCCGCTTCTCGAGGAGGCCGATCTCCACAACCAGGCCTTCGTACTTGCGTTCGAAGTAGGCCAGTGCCTCCTCGGGGGAGCCCGCCTGCCAGGAACCGACGACCTGCTCGCCGTCGGCCGTACGCACGTACACGGTCCCCGTCTCGTCGACGCGGCCCCACGGGTCGCTGCTCACAGCGCCTCCTCCACATGATGCCTGCGGAGGGCTCACTGCCCCCCGGGCATCGTCCACAGTTTCGTCACGGCCAACATAGGCGACCGGCGGGGGGCCTGTCCGCATCCCGCACGACCGAAGTTTCGCTGATGAGGGTCAGGATTTCGTGACGGTGGCCTTGTCGATCACGACCGTCGCGTTGGGTGCTCCGTCGCCCGCTCCGGTGCTCTCCCCGGCGGCGGCGATCTTCTTGAGGACGGTCATCCCCTCGTCCGAGACGGTGCCGAACGGCGTGTAGCTGGGCGGCAGCGGGCTGTCCTGGTACACGAGGAAGAACTGGCTGCCCCCGGAACCCGGTTCCCCGGTGTTCGCCATCGCCACCGTGCCCGCCGGGTACGTGTTCTCCTTGAGGCTTTTGTCCTTCAGGTTCTCGTCCGGGATGGTGTAGCCGGGACCGCCGTTGCCCTGGCCCGTCGGGTCGCCGCACTGGAGCACGTAGATCCCGTTGGTGGTGAGCCGGTGGCACGGCGTGTGGTCGAAGAAGCCCTTGCCCGCGAGGAAGTCGAAGGAGTTGACGGTGTGCGGTGCCGCCGACGCCTTCAGGGCCACGTCTATGTCGCCGCAGGTCGTCGCCAGCTTCATCGTGTACTTCGCCGACTTGTCGACGGTCATCGCAGGTTCCTTCTTCCAGGACTGCGTCTCGACCTTGCCCGCGGCGGGCTTGTCGCACGGATCCGGGGCCTCGCTGCTCGCCGAGGCGCTCGGCGTGACCTCCGCGCTCGCGTTCGTCTTGCTGTCGTCGTCCCCCAGCACCACGCCGGTCGTGTACAGCGCGACACTGCCGATCAGAATCACGCCGAGCACCGACGCGATCGCGGCGTTGCGCATACGCGCCTTGCGTCGCGCGGAGGTGCGTCGCTGCTGCTGCCGCAAGAACTTCTCCCGGGCGAGCTGACGCCGCCGCTGCTCCTGGCTGACCACCGGGTTCTCTCCTCATGCGTCTTCGTGTGCCGACCGGTACGCGTGGATGCGATGAGCCGACCGTGGGCGTGTAGCCCCGTACCGTATATGGGTTCGCTGAGGAATCGGCACCGCCGGTAGGCTCTGACCATGGGCGCGGCCCGTCCGCAAGCCCTCACGTACCGACACAAACGAAGGACGATCGTGCTCATTGCCGGGTTCCCCGCCGGGGCCTGGGGGACGAACTGTTATCTCGTCGCCCCCGCCGCCGGTGAGGAGTGCGTGATCATCGACCCGGGCCATCAGGCGGCCCCCGGAGTCGAGGAAGCGATCGCGAAGCATCGGCTCAGGCCCGTCGCCGTCATCCTCACCCACGGCCACATCGACCACGTCGCCTCGGTCGTCCCGGTGTGCGGCGCGCACGGCGTGCCCGCCTGGATCCACCCCGCGGACCGCTTCATGATGAGCGACCCGGAGAAGGGGCTCGGCCGCGCCATCGGCATGCCGCTCATGGGCGAGCTGACCGTCGGCGAGCCGGACGACGTCAAGGAGCTGGCCGACGGCGCCGGTCTTGAGCTGGCGGGGCTGGAACTGACGGTCGCGCACGCGCCGGGCCATACGAAGGGGTCGGTGACCTTCGGCCTGCCCGAGGCGGCGGACGTCCCGCCGATCCTCTTCTCGGGCGACCTGCTGTTCGCCGGCTCCGTCGGACGCACCGACCTGCCCGGCGGCTCCATGGACGACATGTTCGAGTCCCTGGCCCGCGTGGTCCTCCCGCTCGACGACGCGACCGTGGTGCTGCCGGGCCACAACGACTACACGACCATCGGCCAGGAGCGCGCCACCAACCCGTATCTGCGGCAGGTGGCGGCGGGCCGTCAGGAGCACGGCGCCGCCGAGGCTCCCCGACGAGGAATGTGACGAGAGACCTTCCGTGAGCACCTTCAAGGCCCCCAGGGGCACGTACGACCTGCTGCCGCCCGACTCCGCCAAGTACCTGGCCGTCCGCGAGGCCATCGCGGCCCCGCTGCGCAACTCCGGCTACGGCTACATCGAGACCCCCGGCTTCGAGAACGTCGAGCTGTTCGCCCGCGGGGTCGGCGAGTCGACCGACATCGTGACCAAGGAGATGTACGTCTTCGAGACCAAGGGCGGCGACCGGCTCGCCCTGCGCCCGGAGACCACCGCCCCCGTACTGCGCGCGGTCCTGGAGGCCAACCTGCACAAGGCGGGCAACCTGCCGGTGAAGGTCTGGTACTCCGGCTCGCAGTACCGCTACGAGCGCCCCCAGAAGGGCCGTTACCGCCACTTCTCCCAGGTCGGCGCCGAGGCGATCGGCACCGAGGACCCGGCCCTCGACGCCGAACTGATCATCCTGGCCGACCAGTCGTACCGCGCGCTCGGCCTGCGGGACTTCCGCATCCTGCTCAACTCTCTGGGCGACAAGGAGTGCCGTCCCGTCTACCGGGCCGCCCTCCAGGACTTCCTGCGCGGCCTCGACCTGGACGAGGAGACGCTGCGCCGCGCCGAGATCAACCCGCTGCGTGTCCTGGACGACAAGCGCCCGGACGTGCGCAAGCAGCTGACCGACGCCCCGCTGCTGCGCGACTACCTGTGCGACGCCTGCAAGGCGTACCACGAGGAGGTGCGCGAGCTGATCACGGCGGCGGGCGTCGTCTTCGAGGACGACCCGAAGCTGGTGCGCGGCCTGGACTACTACACCCGCACGACGTTCGAGTTCGTCCACGACGGCCTCGGCTCCCAGTCCGCGGTGGGCGGCGGCGGCCGTTACGACGGACTGTCCGAGATGATCGGCGGCCCCTCCCTGCCGTCCGTGGGCTGGGCCCTCGGCGTCGACCGCACCGTCCTCGCCCTGGAGGCGGAGGGCATCGAACTGGACATCCCGTCCGCCACCTCCGTCTTCGCGATCCCCCTCGGCGAGGAGGCCCGCCGGATCCTGTTCGCCAAGGTCACCGAGCTGCGCAAGAACGGCGTCGCCGCCGACTTCTCCTACGGCGGCAAGAGCCTGAAGGCCGCGATGAAGGCGGCCAACCGCTCGGGCGCCCGCTACGCCCTGGTCCTGGGCGAACGCGACCTGGCCGAAGGCGTCGTCCAGCTCAAGGACATGGAGTCCGGAGAACAGACGGCCATCGGCGTCAACGAGATCGTGGCGGAGCTGGAGTCGAGGCTCGGCTAGCTGGCCGGTACGCCTCGTCGCCCGCGGGGGCGCGCGTGTTCGTCCGCGTGTGCCCCCGGGGAACGCGCATTGGCCGGAACACACCGCTTGAGAGCGAACACCGGTCCGTTCTTATGACCATCGGACGCCCGCCGCACAGGGGGGTGCGGCACAATGGCCCTGCCCGAAGCAGCCCCGACTCTCAAGTGACGGAATCGGCGTGATGAGCAAGACGACAGTGAAGGACGCCTCCACCGTGGCAGAGACCGCGTCGGAACGCACCGCCGGAGCACCGCGCACCGAGGGCGCCGGCCGGGCCCTCGCGCTGCTGCTGCTGATCACCGGCGCGGCCGGTCTGCTCGCCGCGTGGATCATCACGATCGACAAGCAGAAGCTGCTGGAGGCCAGGCTCGCCGGCACCACGTTCACGCCCGGTTGCAGCCTCAACCCCGTCGTCTCCTGCGGCAACGTCATGGAGAGCGACCAGGCCTCCGTCTTCGGCTTCCCCAACCCGATGCTCGGCCTGGTCGCCTACGGCATCGTCATCTGCGTCGGCATGAGCCTGCTCGCCGGGAGCCGCTTCCCCCGCTGGTACTGGCTCACCTTCAACGCCGGCTGCCTGTTCGGCGTCGGCTTCGTGTCGTGGCTGCAGTTCCAGTCCCTGTACCGGATCAACGCGCTGTGCCTGTGGTGCTGCCTGGCCTGGGTCGCCACGATCGTGATGTTCTGGTACGTGACGTCCTTCAACGTCCGCAAGGGCTTCCTGCCCGCGCCGAACTGGCTCAAGGGCTTCTTCGGCGAGTTCACCTGGGTCCTGCCGGTGCTGCACGTCGGCATCATCGGCATGATGATCCTCACGCGCTGGTGGGACTTCTGGACCGGCTGAGGGGCCGGCCGACGGACTGGAGGACGGACCGGCCGGGGGGCCGCCCGACGGTCCCGGGCGGCGGTGCCCGTCGCGTTGTCAGTGCGGTGATTTAGGGTTCAGAGCGTGGAGCCCGACCTGTTCACCGCCGCAGCCGAAGAACGCCAGGAGAAGGACCCGACCGGCAGCCCCCTCGCCGTGCGGATGCGCCCGCGCACCCTCGACGAGGTCGTCGGCCAGCAGCACCTGCTCAAGCCCGGATCACCGCTGCGCCGACTGGTCGGCGAGGGCGCCTCCGGCCCCGCGGGGCCCTCCTCGGTCATCCTCTGGGGCCCGCCGGGCACCGGCAAGACCACCCTGGCGTATGTCGTCTCCAAGGCCACCAACAAGCGCTTCGTCGAGCTGTCGGCGATCACCGCGGGCGTCAAGGAGGTCCGCGCGGTCATCGACGGCGCCCGCCGCGCGGTCGGCGGGTACGGCAGGGAGACCGTCCTCTTCCTCGACGAGATCCACCGCTTCAGCAAGGCCCAGCAGGACTCCCTGCTCCCGGCCGTCGAGAACCGCTGGGTCACCCTGATCGCCGCCACCACCGAGAATCCGTACTTCTCGGTGATCTCCCCGCTGCTCTCCCGCTCCCTCCTGCTCACCCTCGAACCCCTCACCGACGACGACCTCCGGGCCCTGCTCCGCCGCGCCCTGACCGACGAACGCGGCCTGGGCGAGGCCGTCGGGCTCCCCGAGGACACCGAGGAGCACCTGCTGCGCATCGCGGGCGGCGACGCCCGCCGCGCCCTGACCGCCCTGGAGGCCGCCGCCGGGGCCGCGCTGGACAAGGGCGAGACGGAGATCGCCCTGACCACGCTGGAGGAGACGGTCGACCGGGCCGCGGTGAAGTACGACCGCGACGGCGACCAGCACTACGACGTCGCCAGCGCCCTGATCAAGTCCATCCGCGGCTCCGACGTGGACGCCGCCCTGCACTACCTGGCCCGGATGATCGAGGCCGGCGAGGACCCCCGGTTCATCGCGCGCCGCCTGATGATCTCCGCCAGCGAGGACATCGGCCTGGCCGACCCGAACGCCCTGCCGATCGCCGTCGCCGCCGCCCAGGCCGTCGCCATGATCGGCTTCCCCGAGGCCGCCCTCACCCTCAGCCACGCCACCATCGCGCTGGCCCTGGCCCCGAAGTCCAACGCCGCGACCACCGCCATCGGCGCCGCCCTGGACGACGTGCGCAAGGGCCACGCCGGACCCGTCCCCGCGCACCTGCGCGACAGCCACTACAAGGGCGCGGGCAAGCTCGGGCACGGGCAGGGCTACGTGTACCCGCACGACCTGCCCGAGGGCATCGCCGCCCAGCAGTACGCCCCGGACGAGCTGAAGGAGCGGACGTACTACACGCCGACCCGGCACGGCGCCGAGGCCAGATACGCGGACGCCGTCGAGTGGACCCGCGGGCACCTCGGTCGCAAGCGGTCCTGAGCAGCCTGTAGAATCGCCCGAAGTGCTGAGTCCCGTGCAGTCAGAACGGGACAACCAGCCGGAACCCCCAGCGGGTTCCAGGAGCGTCGCGCACCGTCGATAGGTGTCGCGGGCAGCCCACCACCACCCGGGTACTCCGGGCACGGTCGGTGGGCCACTCGCGTGCTGCACGTATGTGCCCAGACCAGGGGAGCGGCTGCCCGCCAGGTCCCGCGCGGACCGGACGGGTTTCCCCGGCTGCGGATGCGACCTCCCTCAACCCTGACAAGCCGGATTCCAGGAAAGAGACACAGACAGTGGCGAACCAGCCCCGCCCCAAGGTCAAGAAGTCGCGTGCCCTCGGTATCGCGCTGACCCCGAAGGCCGTCAAGTACTTCGAGGCCCGCCCCTACCCGCCGGGCGAGCACGGCCGCGGCCGCAAGCAGAACTCGGACTACAAGGTCCGTCTGCTCGAGAAGCAGCGTCTGCGCGCGCAGTACGACCTCAGCGAGCGCCAGCTCGTCCGCGCCTACGAGCGTGCCTCCAAGACCAACATGAAGACCGGCGAGGCCCTGGTCATCGAGCTTGAGCGCCGTCTCGACGCGCTGGTCCTGCGGTCGGGCATCGCCCGCACGATCTACCAGGCCCGCCAGATGGTCGTCCACGGCCACATCCAGGTCAACGGCCAGAAGGTCGACAAGCCGTCCTTCCGGGTCCGCCCGGACGACGTGGTGCAGGTGCGCGAGCGCTCCAAGGAGAAGACGCTCTTCACCATCGCCCGCGAGGGCGGCTTCGCCCCCGACGGCGAGACCCCGCGCTACCTCCAGGTGAACCTCAAGGCCCTGGCGTTCCGCCTGGACCGCGAGCCGAACCGCAAGGAGATCCCGGTGATCTGCGACGAGCAGCTCGTCGTCGAGTACTACGCCCGCTGATCCCAGCCCCGGCGCAGTACCCCCGCGGTACTCAGCCCGCCGTCTCCCCGCCCTTGCGGTTGGGCGAGGCGGCGGGCTTCGCCGTGCGCGCCCCCGCCGGGGCCCGCCGCCCCGGCTCACGCGGCGCCGGCAGCGAGGCCACCACCCCGGGCCGGCGCAGCGCCCGCGACACCGCCTCCCGGCGGCCGAGCCGCGCCCCGTGCCGCACGCACTCCTCGTACCGCTCGTCGCCCAACTGCTCCCGGGCCGTCGCCTCGCACAGCTCGTGCGGCGCGTTGTAGTGCGCCGACCCGAACAGCGGCAGCCCCACCGACGGCCACATCCGCCCCGCCGCGCCCTGGAGCACCGCGGCCTCCGCCGCCTCCCCCTCCGCCACCGTGACCAGGGCCAGCAGCTCCACCGCGAGCACCGAGCCCAACTGGTCCCGGAAGCGGTGGGCGCCGCCCAGGCACTCGGCCAGCAGCTCACGGGCGCGCACCGGGTCGCCCTCGCTCCAGGCCGCGTAGGCCAGCACATACAGGGCGTAGCCCTTGGCCCAGCGCTCGCCGTGGTCCTCGCACACCTGACGCACCTCCTCGCACAGCCGCACCGCGTCCGGCAGATCGCCCTGGAACGCCCGTGCCATCGCCAGCTCCACCTGGCCCATCAGCACATTGCTGTTCAGCTCGCCGATCTCCCGGTAGCGGTGCAGCGCGGAGCGCAGCAGCGTCTCCGCGCGCGGCATGTCGTCCGTGACCAGTGCCAGACAGCCGGTGCGGTGCTCCGCGTACGCCACCGCCGTGGGGTTCGCCGAGCGCTCGGCCTCCTCCCGGCACTCCTGGAGCACCGCCAGCGCGGGCACCGTGTCGCCCTGGAGGATCGCCACGTGGGCGAGCACCCACAGCGCCTTCAGCCGGGACTGCTCGCCCGCCGTCCGCTCCGGGTCGAGCCGCACCGCCTGCTCCAGCCAGCGCCGCCCCTCCGACAGCCGCCCGCAGCCGACCCAGTGGAACCACAGGGCGCCCGCCAGATACTGGCCCAGGTGAGCCTCGTCCGGCTCGGTCAGGCAGTACTCCAGGGCGCCGCGCAGATTGGGCAGCTCCGCGTCCACCCGAGCGGCGACCTCACCCTGGCGCGGTGAGAACCACTCCAGCTCGCACCAGGTCGCCAGGCCCACGTACCAGTCCCGGTGCCGCCGCCGCAGCCGCGTCGCGTCGCCCGTCGCCTCCAGCCAGCCGGCGCCGTACGCCCGCACCGTGTCCAGCATCCGGTAGCGCACCCCCGCCGGGGTCTCCGCACGGGCCAGCACCGACTGGGCGAGCAGCGCGCAGAGCACGTCGAGCACCTCCTCGGCGGGCAGCCCGTGACCGCTGCACACGTACTCGGCGGCCTCCAGGTCGAACGGCCCCGCGAACACCGAAAGCCGCGCCCACAGCAGCCGCTCCGCCGGTGTGCACAGCTCGTGGCTCCAGCCGATCGCCGTACGCAGCGCCCGGTGCCTGGGCAGCGCGGTGCGGTCCCCGCCGGTCAGCAACCGGAAGCGGTCGTCCAGCCGTTGCAGCACCTGCGCCGGCGACAGCGCGCCCAGCCGTCCCGCCGCCAGCTCGATCGCCAGCGGGATGCCGTCCAGCCGCCGGCACAGCTCGCGCACCTCCCCGTGGTCCTCGTCCAGGTCGGCGTCGTACCCGTACGTCACGTGCCGCTGCCCCGCCCGCACCGTCAGCAGCTCCACCGCCTCCTCCGGGCCCAGCGGCGCCAGCGGGACCAGCCGCTCGCCGGCCACGCCCAGCGGCCTGCGCCCCACCGCCAGGACGCGCAGCCCCGGGGCGCGGCCCAGCAGGTCGCTCACCAACGCGGCACAGGCGTCCACCAGATGCTCGACCCCGTCCAGGACCAGCAGCAGGTCCCGCCCGGCGAGGTGCGCGAGCAGCGTCTCGCGCGGAAGCCGGGTGGTGTGGTCGGTCAGGCCCAGCGCCTCCACGATCGCGTAGTCCACGAACTCCTCGTCGCGCACCGGCGCCAGCTCCACCCGCCACACCCCGTCCCGGGGCGCGCACCGGGCGGCCGCCCGCGCCGCCAGCCGGGACTTCCCGACCCCTGCGGTCCCGGTGACGGTCACCAGCCGCGCGGAGCCCAGCGCCCGTGCCAGTTCCGCCAGTTCCGCCGCTCTCCCCACGAAGGTGTCGAGTTCCAGCGGTAGATTGCCGTGCGGGACGCCGTCGCGCCGATGGTCTCGCATGAGACACGGAGCGTACTGAACCGTATTCACTCCGTACAATCGCTTCCCGCAACTCCACCGCGGTGCGCCGCGCGCGGACGGTAATCCGGTACGGAGCCCCGTGCCCGGCGCGATAGGCTCGGCGCACGACTTTCCCGATGTTCAGGCACGTCTTTGAGGGAGCGGGTGCACACAGTGTCCGGTGGCGAGGTGGCCGGGATCCTGGTGGCCGTCTTCTGGGCGATCCTGGTCTCCTTCCTCGCCGTCGCACTGGCGAGGCTGGCCCAGACGCTCAGGGCGACCACCAAGCTCGTGGCGGACGTGACCGACCAGGCCGTCCCGCTGCTGGCCGATGCCTCCTCGGCGGTGCGTTCCGCGCAGACCCAGATCGACCGGGTCGACGCGATCGCCTCCGACGTCCAGGAGGTCACGTCGAACGCCTCCGCGCTGTCCACCACCGTGGCCTCCACCTTCGGCGGCCCCCTGGTCAAGGTCGCGGCGTTCGGGTACGGCGTGCGCCGGGCACTCGGCGCCCGCAAGGAGGACGCGCCGGCCGGCCCGGTCGAGGAGACGCGGCGCACCGTGATCGTGGGCCGTGCGGTCCCGGCGGCGCGACGGACGAAGCGGAAGAAGGACTGATCCAGCGATGTTCCGCCGTACGTTCTGGTTCGGCACCGGCGTGGCCGCCGGCGTCTGGGCCACCACCAAGGTGAACCGGAAGCTCAGGCAGTTGACCCCCGAGAGCCTCGCCGCGACCGCGGCGAACAAGGCGCTCGACGCGGGCGCCCGGCTCAGGGACCGCGCGGTGGGCTTCGCCCTCAACGTCCGCGACAACATGGCCAGGCGGGAGGCCGAACTGGACGACGCGCTCGGCCTGAACGCCCCGGTCGGCCGGGAACTCGCCGCGCCCCGGCGCTACCCCGCCATCGAGAACCGCAACAGCCCCAAGTACGTCGTCGACGACAGGACGACGCACTCGTACAACCGGAATGAGGACCACTGATGGAGTCGGCCGAGATTCGTCGCCGCTGGTTGAGCTTCTTCGAGGAGCGCGGTCACACCGTCGTCCCTTCGGCGTCGCTCATCGCGGACGACCCGACTCTGCTCCTGGTCCCGGCCGGCATGGTGCCCTTCAAGCCCTACTTCCTGGGTGAGGTCAAGCCCCCCTTCGACCGCGCCACGAGCGTGCAGAAGTGCGTGCGCACGCCCGACATCGAAGAGGTCGGCAAGACCACCCGCCACGGCACGTTCTTCCAGATGTGCGGCAACTTCTCCTTCGGCGACTACTTCAAGGAAGGCGCCATCAAGTACGCCTGGGAGCTGCTCACCAGCCCCCAGGACAAGGGCGGTTACGGCCTCGACCCCGAGCGCCTGTGGATCACCGTGTACCTGGAGGACGACGAGGCCGAGCGCATCTGGCGCGAGGTCGTGGGCGTCCCCTCCGAGCGCATCCAGCGCCTCGGCAAGAAGGACAACTACTGGTCCATGGGCGTCCCCGGACCCTGCGGCCCCTGTTCCGAGATCAACTACGACCGCGGCCCCGCGTTCGGCGCCGAGGGCGGCCCCGCCGTCAACGACGAGCGGTACGTGGAGATCTGGAACCTCGTCTTCATGCAGTACGAGCGCGGCGAGGGCACCGGCAAGGAGGACTTCGAGATCCTCGGGGACCTGCCGAGCCAGAACATCGACACCGGGCTCGGCCTGGAGCGGCTCGCCATGATTCTGCAGGGCGTGCAGAACATGTACGAGATCGACACCTCGATGGCCGTCATCGAGAAGGCCACCGACCTGACCGGCGTGGCCTACGGCGACGCCCAGGCCTCGGACGTGTCCCTGCGCGTGGTCACCGACCACATGCGCACCTCGGTGATGCTCATCGGCGACGGCGTCACCCCCGGAAACGAGGGCCGCGGCTACGTCCTGCGCCGCATCATGCGCCGCGCCATCCGTAACATGCGGCTGCTCGGCGCCACGGGTCCGGTCGTCAAGGACCTGATCGACGTGGTGATCGGGACGATGGGGCAGCAGTACCCCGAGCTGATCACCGACCGCGAGCGCATCGAGAAGGTCGCCGTCGCCGAGGAGAACGCCTTCCTCAAGACGCTGAAGGCCGGCACCAACATCCTCGACACCGCCGTCGGCGACACCAAGGCCGCCGGCGGCACCGTCCTCGACGGCGAGAAGGCCTTCCTGCTCCACGACACCTGGGGCTTCCCGATCGACCTCACCCTGGAGATGGCCGCCGAGCAGGGCCTGTCCGTGGACGAGGACGGGTTCCGCCGCCTGATGAAGGAGCAGCGCGAGCGCGCCAAGGCCGACGCCCGGTCCAAGAAGACCGGCCACGCCGACCTCGGCGCCTACCGCGAGATCGCCGACCGCGCCGGTGCCACCGACTTCATCGGTTACACCGACACCGAGGGCGAGTCCACCGTCGTCGGCATCCTCGTCGACGGTGTCTCCTCCCCGGCCGCCACCGAGGGCGACGAGGTCGAGATCGTCCTCGACCGCACGCCCTTCTACGCCGAGGGCGGCGGCCAGATCGGCGACACCGGCCGGATCAGGACCGACTCCGGTGCCGTCGTCGAGGTCCGCGACTGCCAGAAGCCGGTGCCGGGGGTGTATGTCCACAAGGGCGTCGTCCAGGTCGGCGAGGTCACCGTCGGTGCCAGGGCCCAGGCCTCCATCGACGACCGCCGCCGCAAGGCCATCGCCCGCGCCCACTCGGCCACCCACCTCACCCACCAGGCCCTGCGCAACGCCCTCGGCCCGACGGCCGCCCAGGCCGGCTCCGAGAACCAGCCCGGCCGCTTCCGCTTCGACTTCGGCTCGCCGTCCGCCGTCCCGACGGCCGTGATGACCGATGTCGAGCAGAAGATCAACGAGGTGCTCGCCCGGGACCTGGACGTGCGGGCCAACGTCATGGGCATCGAGGAGGCCAAGAAGCAGGGCGCCATCGCCGAGTTCGGCGAGAAGTACGGCGAGCGCGTGCGCGTGGTGACCATCGGCGACTTCTCCAAGGAGCTGTGCGGCGGCACCCATGTGCACAACACCGCCCAGCTGGGCCTGGTCAAGCTGCTCGGCGAGTCGTCGATCGGCTCCGGCGTGCGCCGTATCGAGGCCCTGGTCGGCGTGGACGCCTACAACTTCCTCGCCCGGGAGCACACGGTCGTCGCCCAGCTCCAGGAGCTGGTCAAGGGCCGCCCGGAGGAACTCCCGGAGAAGATCGCCGCCATGCTCGGCAAGCTGAAGGACGCCGAGAAGGAGATCGAGAAGTTCCGCGCCGAGAAGGTCCTCCAGGCCGCGGGCTCGCTCGCCGACTCCGCCAAGGACGTGCGTGGCGTGGCCCTGGTGACCGGCCGGGTACCGGACGGCACCACCGCCGACGACCTGCGCAAGCTGGTCCTCGACGTGCGCGGCCGCATCCGGGGCGGCCGGGCCGCGGTGGTCGCCCTGTTCACCGCGGTGGGCGGCAAGCCCCTGACGGTCATCGCCACCAACGAGGCCGCCCGCGAGCGCGGTCTCAAGGCCGGTGACCTGGTCCGCGCCGCCGCCAAGACGCTCGGCGGCGGCGGTGGCGGCAAGCCGGACGTGGCCCAGGGCGGCGGGCAGAACGCCGCCGCCATCGGCGACGCCGCCGACGCCGTGGAGCGGCTCGTGGCGGACACCGCCAAGTGAACGGTCCGGAGCACGACCAGGCGGACGGCCCGGCGATGCGCCGCGGCCGCCGCCTGGCGATCGACGTGGGGGACGCCCGTATCGGGGTCGCCTCGTGCGACCCCGACGGGATCCTCGCCACGCCGGTGGAGACCGTCCCCGGGCGCGATGTCCCCGCGGCGCACCGCAGGCTGCGGCAGTTGGTCGAGGAGTACGAGCCCATCGAGGTCGTCGTCGGCCTCCCCCGTTCCCTCAAGGGCGGCGAGGGTCCGGCCGCGGCCAAGGTCAGGCGGTTCACACAGGAGCTGGCCCGCGGCATCGCGCCGGTCCCGGTCAGGCTCGTCGACGAGCGGATGACGACGGTGACCGCCAGTCAGGGACTGCGCGCCTCGGGCGTGAAGTCCAAGAAGGGGCGGTCCGTCATCGACCAGGCCGCCGCTGTGATCATCCTCCAGCAGGCGCTGGAATCCGAACGGGTGTCAGGCAAAGCACCCGGTGAGGGCGTCGAAGTGGTCATCTGATCGCGGTACGGTAACGTTCCGCGCGATGCGGAGGCATTCGAACAGCCACCGCACAGCAAGAGGCGGAACGAGAGCAGGCCCCCCAGCACAGGCCGCGCTCGCCGTCGCCTCGCGGCTCTAGGGGATCGATGACCGAGTATGGCCGGGGCCCAGGCTCCGAACCGTGGCATCCCGAGGACCCGTTGTACGGGGACGGCGGATGGGGCGGACAGCAGGCCCATGCGGGTCAGCAGTCCCCCTACGGCGGCCAGCCACAGCAGTATCCGGAGCAGCAGGCGCAGCAGCAGTACGGAGACTGGGGCGACGGCGGTCAGTCCGCGTACGGCGGGCAGCCGCAGTACGACCAGTACGGCAGGCAGCTCCCCGAGCCGCAGTACGACGAGTACGGTCAGCAGTACCCCCAGCAGCAGTACGGTCAGCAGCAGTCGTACGACGGGCAGTCGTACGACCACCAGTACAACCAGCAGGAGTACCACCCGCAGCAGTACGACCAGCAGCTGTACAGCAGGCAGTACAGCCAGGAGTACGCGCCCCAGGGGCAGCCCCAGCAGGGCCCGGACGACGGCGGCTGGGGGAGCGGCGCGCATCCCCACGCGCAGTACCCCGGTGATCCGTCGGACCCCTACGGGCAGCAGGACGCCTCCTACGGCGCGGAACAGCCCGACCACTACGGCACCCCGCAGGCGTACCCGCCGCCGGAACCGCCGGCCCGTCGGCGCGCCGAGCCCGAGCCGCAGCGCACCGACTGGGATCCCGGCCCGGACGAGGGCGAGCACGCCTTCTTCGCGGGCGGGGACTCCGCCGACGAGGACGACACGCCGGACGACGGCCGCGACGACCGCAGGGGCCGGGGCGGCAAGCCCAAGAAGCGCCGCAGCGGATGCGCCTGCCTGGTGGTCTGCGTGGTGCTGGGCGGCGGTGTCGCGGGAGTCACCTATTTCGGCTATCAGTTCTACCAGGATCGTTTCGGCTCGGCCCCGGACTACGCGGGCGGTGGCAACGGCGAGGCGGTCACCGTCACCATCCCCAAGGGCGCGGGCGGCTCGACGATCGGCCAGGAACTCAAGCGGCAGGGCGTGGTCAAGAGCGTCGACGCCTTCATCGCCGCCCAGCAGGGCAACCCCGGGGGCAAGAGCATCCAGGACGGCGTCTACACGCTGCAGAAGGAGATGTCGGCCAAGAGCGCGGTCGAACTCCTGCTCAGCCCCAAGAGCCGCAGCAACCTGATCATCGCCGAGGGCAAGCGCAACGCCGATGTCTACACCCTCATCGACAAGCGCCTGGAGGTGGCCGAGGGCACCACGGCCAAGGTGGCCAAGAGCGAGTGGAAGAGCCTCGGGCTGCCCGACTGGGCGCTGAACCACAAGAACGTGAAGGACCCCCTGGAAGGCTTCCTCTTCCCCTCCAGCTACTCGGCGGCCAAGGGCCAAAAGCCCGAGGACGTGCTGAAACAGATGGTGGCACGTGCCAATGAGCGCTACGAGAAGGTCGGACTCCAGGAGAAGGCGAAGGGCCTCGGCCTCGAAGGGCCGTGGGAGCTGCTCACCGTGGCGAGCCTGCTCCAGGCGGAGGGCAAGACGCACGACGACTTCCGCAAGATGTCCGAGGTCATCTACAACCGGCTCAAGACCACCAACACCGAGACGAACCAGAAGCTCCAGTTCGACTCGACCTTCAACTACCTCAAGGGCCAGAGCAACATCAACATCAGCGAGTCCGAGATCAACAGCAACATGGACCCGTACAACACCTACACCAACCGGGGCCTGCCGCCCGGCCCCATCGGCAACCCCGGCGAAGAGGCCCTGCAAGCGGCGCTGAACCCCACGAAGGACGGCTGGATCTACTTCGTGGCCACCGACGGGCTGAGCAAGACCGAGTTCGCCAAGACGCACGACGAGTTCCTGAAGCTGAAGGAAAAGTTCGATGCCAGCTCCGGCAACTGAGCGTCGGCGAGCCGCCGTTCTCGGCTCGCCGATCGCCCACTCCCTCTCCCCGGTGCTGCACCGCACGGCCTACGCCGAGCTGGGTCTTGCGGACTGGACGTACGACCGCTTCGACGTCGACGAGGCGGCCTTGCCGGGCTTCGTCGAGAAGCTGGGCCCCGAGTGGGCGGGGCTGTCGCTGACCATGCCGCTCAAGCGGGCGGTCATCCCGCTGCTCGACGGGATCAGCGAGACCGCCGAGGCCGTGGACGCGGTGAACACCGTGGTCTTCACCGAGGACGGCCGCAAGACCGGGGACAACACCGACATCCCCGGCATGGTCGCCGCCCTGCGCGAGCACGGCATCGAGAAGGTCGAGACGGCGGCGGTCCTCGGCGCCGGTGCCACCGCCTCCTCCGCGCTGGCCGCGCTGGCCCGGATCTGCACCGGTGAGATCGTCGTCCACGTGCGCAGCGAGGCACGCGCCGCCGAGATGCGGGGCTGGGCCGAACGCCTGGACGCCGACGTGCGGATCGCGGACTGGGCGGACGCCGCGGCGGCCCTGCGCTTCCCGCTGGTCGTGGCCACCACCCCCGCCGGTACCACCGATGCCCTCGCCGCAGCCGTCCCCGAGACGCCGACCACCCTCTTCGACGTGCTCTACGACCCCTGGCCCACCACGCTCGCGGCCCGCTGGTCGGCCCACGGCGGTGCCGTCGTCAGCGGCCTCGACCTGCTGCTGCACCAGGCGGTGCTCCAGGTGGAGCGGATGACGGGCCGCTCCCCGGCCCCGCTCGCCGCCATGCGCCAAGCGGGAGAGCGCGCCCTCGCGGACCGTTAGGCCCCTGCCCCCGTCCGTCAAGTGGACCGGCGACCGGGTCCGGCGGCCGGACGTGGGAGGATCGAAGGCGGCGGACCGGGGCCGCGCACCCGGTCGGGCCGTCGCCGTACGCACAGCAGACGCGTGCGCGGACATACCGGGGCGCGAGCACTGAGGAGCACCGTTGAGCAGGTTGCGCTGGCTGACCGCGGGGGAGTCCCACGGCCCCGCACTGGTCGCGACGCTGGAGGGTCTGCCCGCCGGCGTGCCGATCACCACGGACATGGTGGCGGACCATCTGGCGAGGCGGCGGCTCGGCTACGGTCGCGGTGCGCGGATGAAGTTCGAGCGCGACGAGGTCACCTTCCTCGGCGGCGTCCGGCACGGTCTGACCCTGGGATCCCCGGTCGCCGTCATGGTCGGCAACACCGAGTGGCCGAAGTGGGAGCAGGTCATGGCCGCCGACCCGGTGGACCCGGAGGTGCTGGCCGGTCTCGCGCGCAACGCCCCGCTGACCCGGCCGCGGCCCGGTCACGCGGACCTCGCGGGCATGCAGAAGTACGGCTTCGACGAGGCCCGGCCGATCCTGGAGCGGGCCTCCGCGCGGGAGACGGCGGCCCGCGTGGCGCTGGGCGCCGTGGCCCGGTCGTACCTGAAGGAGACCACCGGCGTCGAGATCGTCAGCCATGTCGTCGAGCTGGCCGCCGCGAAGGCGCCCCACGGCGTGTACCCGACGCCGGCCGATGTCGAGAAGCTGGACGCCGACCCCGTGCGCTGCCTGGACGCCGACGCGTCGAAGGCGATGGTGGCCGAGATCGACCAGGCCCACAAGGACGGCGACACCCTCGGCGGCGTCGTCGAGATCCTCGCCTACGGCGTGCCGGTGGGCCTCGGCTCGCACGTCCACTGGGACCGCAAGCTCGACGCGCGGCTCGCCGGCGCGCTCATGGGCATCCAGGCGATCAAGGGCGTCGAGATCGGCGACGGCTTCGAACTGGCCCGCGTGCCCGGCTCCCGGGCGCACGACGAGATCGTGAGCACGTCCGACGGCATCCGCCGCGTCTCCGGCCGCTCCGGCGGCACCGAGGGCGGCCTCACCACCGGCGAGCTGCTGCGGGTGCGCGCGGCCATGAAGCCGATCGCGACCGTGCCGCGCGCCCTGCGGACCGTGGACGTGGCCACCGGCGAGGCCACCCAGGCTCACCACCAGCGCTCCGACGTGTCCGCCGTCCCGGCCGCCGGAATCGTCGCCGAGGCCATGGTGGCCCTCGTGCTCGCGGACGCCGTCGCGGAGAAGTTCGGCGGCGACAGCGTGGCCGAGACCCGCCGCAACGTCACCTCCTACCTCGACCACCTGGCCATCCGGTGACCGCGGCCCCGCTGATCGTCCTCGTCGGCCCGATGGGCGCCGGCAAGTCCACCGTCGGACAACTGCTGTCCGAGCGGCTCGGCGTCGGCCACCGGGACACGGACGAGGACATCGTCGCCGGACACGGACGCGCCATCGCCGACATCTTCGTCGACGAGGGCGAATCGGCCTTCCGGGCGCTGGAGAAGCAGGCCGTGCGACAGGCCCTCGCCGAGCACGACGGCGTACTCGCCCTCGGCGGCGGCGCGATCCTGGACGCGGACACCCGCGGCCTGCTCGCCGGGCAGCGGGTCGTCTACCTCTCCATGGACGTCGAGGAGGCGGTCAGGCGCACCGGCCTGAACACGGCGCGTCCACTGCTGGCGGTCAACCCGCGCAAGCAGTGGCGCGAGCTGATGGAGGCCCGCCGCCACCTGTACGAGGAGGTCGCCACGGTCGTCGTCGCCACCGACGGCCGTACGCCCGAAGAAGTCACCCAAGCCGTCCTGGACGCACTGGAGTTGAAGGAAGCATGAGCGAGGCAGTCACCCGGATCCAGGTCGGCGGCACCGCGGGGTCCGAGCCCTACGAGGTCCTGGTGGGCCGGCAACTCCTCGGCGAGCTGGGCAATCTGATCGGCGCCAGGGCCAAGCGGGTCGCGGTGATCCACCCCGAGGCGCTCGCCGAGACCGGCGACGCGCTGCGCGCCGACCTCGCCGGGCAGGGCTACGAGGCGATCGCCGTCCAGGTGCCCAACGCGGAGGAGGCCAAGACCGCCGAGGTGGCCGCGTACTGCTGGAAGGCGCTGGGCCAGTCCGGGTTCACCCGCACCGATGTCATCGTCGGGGTCGGCGGCGGTGCCAGCACCGACCTGGCCGGCTTCGTGGCCGCGACCTGGCTGCGCGGGGTGCGCTGGATCGCGGTGCCCACCACCGTGCTGGCCATGGTGGACGCGGCCGTCGGCGGCAAGACCGGCATCAACACTGCCGAGGGCAAGAACCTCGTCGGCTCCTTCCACCCGCCCGCCGGCGTTCTGTGCGACCTGGCCGCCCTGGACTCCCTCCCGGTCAACGACTACGTCTCCGGACTGGCCGAGGTCATCAAGGCCGGCTTCATCGCCGACCCCGCCATCCTCGACCTGATCGAGTCCGACCCCGAGGCCGCGCGCACCCCGGCCGGACCGCACACCGCCGAGCTGATCACGCGCTCCATCGAGGTCAAGGCCAAGGTCGTCTCCTCCGACCTGAAGGAGGAGGGCCTGCGGGAGATCCTCAACTACGGGCACACCCTCGGCCACGCCATCGAGAAGAACGAGCGCTACAAGTGGCGCCACGGCGCCGCGGTCTCCGTCGGCATGCACTTCGCCGCCGAACTGGGCCGCCTGGCCGGCCGCCTGGACGAGGCCACCGCCGACCGCCACCGCAGCATCCTCGAAGCCGTCGGGCTGCCGCTGCACTACCGGCACGACCAGTGGCCCAAGCTGGTCGAGAACATGAAGGTCGACAAGAAGTCCCGCGGCGACCTGCTGCGCTTCATCGTCCTGGACGGCCTCGCCAGGCCCACCGTGCTGGAGGGCCCCGACCCGGCCGTGCTCCTCGCCGCCTACGGCGAGGTGGGCGAGTAGTACCCCGGTGCGACTTCCGCCCGATTCGCCGTGCGCGACGGGCACCCGGTGCCGCCCCCGACCGTTCACCAAAGGACGGCCGGGGGCGGTACCGTTCGGGTGGGGGTCCCCCGACGCCCTTTAGTCTGTGGGGGGAAAGCGGGCGGACACCCGTCCCGCCGTCAGCGCCCATCGCCTGTACGAGACGGAGTGGCACCGGATGCAGCACGCAGTGGGTTCTCCGCTGCCGCCGCCCCATCAGCCGGGGCACGGACCGGCCGTCGGCTGGTCCCCGGCCGCACACCACCCGGGTCCGCACCAGGGGTCAGGCCCCGTGCCACCGCCTCCGGCCCCGGGCTACCCCGTACGGGCCCCGCACCCCGTGGCCCCGCAGCAGGCCCCGGCCCCGCACCGGCCGGTCCCGGGTCCGCCCGCCCCGGAGACCACCGGCCAGGTGCCGCTGCCGCCCGGCGGCCCCGTGGCCATGCCCAGCGTGCCCCCGGCCAGCGCCGCCGCGCCCGACCCCACCACGACCACCCTGGCGGTGCTGCTCATCGGCCCCGCGGGCGCCGGAAAGACCAGCGTCGCCAAGTACTGGGCCGACCACCGCCGGGTCCCCACCGCGCACATCAGCCTCGACAACGTCCGCGAATGGGTCCGCTCCGGCTTCGCCGACCCCCAGACCGGGTGGAACGAACACTCGGAGGCGCAGTACCGCCTGGCCCGCCGCACCTGCGGCTTCTCCGCGCGCAACTTCCTGGCCAACGGCATCTCCTGCATACTCGACGACGCCGTCTTCCCGGACCGCCCGGTCGTCGGCCTCGGCGGCTGGAAGCGGCACGTCGGTCCCGGCCTGCTCCCGGTCGTCCTGTTGCCCGGCCTCGACATCGTCCTGGAGCGCAACGCCGAACGCAGCGGCAACCGGCGCCTCACCGACGAGGAGGTCGCCCGCATCCACGGCCGCATGGCCGGCTGGTACGGCTCGGGCCTCCCGATCATCGACAACTCCCAACTCGGCGTACCGGAAACGGCCCAGCTCCTCAACGAGGTCCTGGCCCGTTCCATGGCGAGCCCCCCGAACTGGTAGGCAGGGGCGCGGGGCCCCGTCGGTCCGCGGCTCCGCCGCACACCCGGCATCCGCCGGCCCCGCCCACTCGGCCCTCCCGAGCGGCGCACCCGCGGCGCAGCTCATACGCTCGGCTCATGTCAGAGGTGTACGCGGCCCGCCGGACGCGCCTACGAGAACGCTGCAACGCGGGCGGCAGCGCGGCGGCGCTCGTCTCCCGGCCCGCCAACGTGCGCTATCTCGCGGGCGCGGCCCCGCACGGCGCCGTACTGCTGCTCGGCAGGACGGGGGACCTGCTGGTCTGCTCCGAGCCGCCGGGCGAGCGCCCCACGGAGGCCGCACCCGACGAGTCCCTGCCGGTGCGCGCGCTGCCCGGACCAGGCGGCGACCCCGCCGTCGTGGCCACCGGCCTCGCCGCGGCCCAGGGCGCCGAGTCCCTCGCCACGGAGGACCACCACCTCACCGTGGTCCGGCACCGCGCCATGCGCTCGGTGGCGCCCCGGCTGCGGCTGACCGACCTCGGCCAGGCGGTCGAGCAGTTCCGGGTGGTCAAGGACGAGGAGGAGATCTCCTGTCTGCGCATCGGCGCCGAGATCGCCGACCAGGCGCTCGGCGAACTCCTGGAGTCCATCCTGGTCGGCCGCACCGAGCGGCACCTCGCCCTGGAACTGGAGCGCCGCCTGGTCGACCACGGAGCCGACGGCCCCGCCTTCGCCACCTCCGTCGGCACGGGCCCGAACTCGGGGCGCCGCGGCCACCGGCCCACCGACCGGCGCGTGGAGGAGGGCGACTTCCTCTCCGTCTGCCTGGGCGCGACGTACCGCGGCTACCGCTGCGAGATCGGCCGTACGTTCGTCATCGGCACTTCGCCGGCCGACTGGCAGGTCGAGCTGTACGACCTCGTCTTCTCCGCCCAGCGGGCCGGCCGGGAGGCTCTCGTACCCGGCGCGGCCTGCCGCGATGTGGACCGCGCCACCCGCCAGGCACTGGACAGCGCCGGGTACGCGGAGAACCTTCCGGCGCTCACCGGTCACGGTGTCGGACTGGAAAACGACGAGGACCCGCAGTTGGCCCCCGCGGCCATGGGTAAACTGGACGCTTGTGTGCCGGTCACCGTCGAACCGGGGGTCCACCTCCCGGGCCGGGGCGGGGTCCGGATCGATGACACGCTCGTCGTGCGCCCCGAGGCGGACGGCGGACCCGAGCTACTCACCATCACGACCAAGGAGCTGCTCGCGCTCTAGCCGAGCCGTGCGCACGCCCCGGGGTCGTCCACGTCAGTCCAGTCCAGGAGATTCCGCAACCGTGGCTTCCACGAACGACCTCAAGAACGGCCTGGTGCTCAAGCTCGAAGGCGGCCAGCTCTGGTCCGTCGTCGAGTTCCAGCACGTCAAGCCCGGCAAGGGCCCGGCCTTCGTGCGCACCAAGCTCAAGAACGTGCTTTCCGGCAAGGTCGTCGACAAGACCTTCAACGCCGGCGTCAAGGTCGAGACGGCCACTGTCGACAAGCGTGACATGCAGTTCTCGTACATGGACGGCGACTACTTCGTCTTCATGGACATGGAGACCTACGACCAGCTCCACATCGAGCGCAAGGTCGTCGGCGACGCCGCGAACTTCCTCGTCGAGGGCTTCGAGGCCACCGTCGCGCAGCACGAGGGCGAGGTGCTGTTCGTCGAGCTGCCCGCCGCCGTCGAGCTGACCATCCAGGAGACCGAGCCGGGCGTCCAGGGCGACCGCTCCACCGGCGGCACCAAGCCCGCCACGCTGGAGACCGGTCACCAGATCAACGTCCCGCTCTTCATCACCACCGGTGAGAAGATCAAGGTCGACACCCGCTCCAGCGACTACCTCGGCCGGGTGAACAGCTAACCGTGGCTGCTCGCAACACGGCCCGCAAGCGCGCCTTCCAGATCCTCTTCGAGGGCGATCAGCGCGGCGCCAACGTCCTGACGGTGCTTGCCGACTGGGTCCGGCACTCCCGGTCCGACACCCGGCAGCCGCCGGTGAGCGAGTACACGATGGAGCTGGTCGAGGGCTACGCGGCGCACGCCAAGCGCATCGACGAGCTGATCGCCCAGTACTCCGTCGGCTGGACGCTCGACCGCATGCCGGTCGTCGACCGCAACATCCTGCGCCTGGGCGCGTACGAGCTGATCTGGGCCGACGCGACCCCGGACGCCGTCGTGCTGGACGAGATGGTGCAGCTGGCGAAGGAGTTCTCCACGGACGACTCGCCCGCGTTCGTCAACGGACTGCTCGGCCGGCTGAAGGACCTGAAGCCCTCGCTGCGCCGTGAAGAGGCCTGACGGAGACAGACATGCCGAAGGGCCCGCGGCGACTGCTCGCCGCGGGCCCTTCGGCATGCTCCGTGCCACTCCTGAGCGCCTTCCCGGGGGTTCCCCGGGCGGCACGTTTCTGCTGGGGGTGCCGGGGCTCAGAGTTCCTCGTGGGACGCCACCGCGCGGCGCGCGTCCGCGTCCAGGACGCCCCAGCTGATCAGCTGCTCGGTGAGGACCGAGGGCGACTGGTCGTAGATGACGGCGAGCGTGCGCAGGTCGTCCTGGCGGATCGAGAGCACCTTGCCGTTGTAGTCACCGCGCTGCGACTGGATCGTGGCAGCGTAGCGCTGGAGCGGGCCCGCCTTCTCGGCCGGCACCGTGGCCAGCCGCTCCAGGTCCAGGACCAGCTTCGGCGGCGGCTCGGCGGCTCCGCCCGGGGTGGTGCCCGGCAGCAGCTCCTGCACCGGAACGCCGTAGAAGTCCGCCAGCTCGGCGAGGCGCTGCACGGTCACGGCACGGTCGCCGCGCTCGTACGAACCGACCACGACGGCCTTCCAGCGGCCCTGGGACTTCTCCTCGACACCATGGAGGGAAAGGCCCTGCTGGGTGCGGATGGCCCGGAGCTTGGCCCCGAGCTGTTTGGCGTATTCGCTGGACATATGGCTCCCCGGACAAGGTGTCGACGCGGCCTGCTGTGTTGCGTGCCGCGCGGCTGGTGACTCACTGTGAGGTTACGCAGCGTTACTCTCCTGCGTCAAGCCGAATGGTCCGCACCGACGCTTCCGTGATATCCGCGGCCCATTGCTCCAAGTGGGTGACGTGCGTGCGGCACAAGGGTGACAGGGGCGTGTGCGGGGGGCCGCCGGAGCGGTTCTGTGCGGCTGATACCGTGGACGACGCACATCCGACGTCCTTTAACGTCCGTCCCGTGAGGCGGAGAAGGAGGTCCGTTTCTTATGGACAAGCAGCAGGAAAACCAGCGGGAGACACGGCAGGGCACCCGGCAGAGCGCCCCGCACGACCCGACCCCCGACGCACGGCCCGTTCTGGAAGGGCCCGACATCGCGCGGGTCCTGACCCGCATCGCCCACGAGATCGTCGAACGCGCCAAGGGCGCCGACGACGTGGTGCTCCTCGGCATCCCGACCCGGGGCGTCTTCCTCGCCCGGCGGCTCGCCGACAAGCTGGAGCAGATCACCGAGCGCAAGATCCCGGTCGGCTCGCTCGACATCACCATGTACCGCGACGACCTGCGCATGCACCCGCCGCGCGCCCTGGCCCGCACCGAGATCCCCGGTGACGGCATCGACGGCCGCCTGGTCGTCCTCGTCGACGACGTGCTCTTCTCCGGCCGCACCATCCGCGCCGCCCTGGACGCGCTGAACGACATCGGCCGCCCGCGCGCGGTGCAGCTCGCGGTACTCGTCGACCGCGGCCACCGCGAACTGCCCATCCGCGCCGACTACGTCGGCAAGAACCTCCCGACGTCGCTGCGGGAGACGGTCAAGGTCCTGCTCGCCGAGGAGGACGGTCGCGACACCGTGCTGCTCGGTGCCAAGCCGGCCACCCCGGGCGCCCACCCCTAGCACCTCACGCACGCGCCCACCCGTGCCGTGCGCCCGCTCGGCGTGCCCTCGCGCGCCCGGCCGCCCGGATTATCCCGCTCTTCCGCATGAATCGCCCTACGGAGCCTGACAGATGCAGCGTCATCTCATCTCGGCCGCCGACCTCACCCGCGACGACGCCGTCCTGATCCTCGACACCGCCGAGGAGATGGCCCGGGTCGCCGACCGGCCGATCAAGAAACTGCCGACCCTGCGCGGCCGTACCGTCGTCAACCTCTTCTTCGAGGACTCCACCCGGACCCGGATCTCCTTCGAGGCCGCCGAGAAGCGCCTGTCCGCGGACGTCATCAACTTCACCGCCAAGGGCTCCAGCGTCTCCAAGGGCGAGTCCCTCAAGGACACCGCCCAGACCCTGGAAGCCATGGGCGTCGACGCCGTCGTCATCCGGCACGGCGCCTCCGGCGCCCCGTACCGGCTGGCCACCTCCGGCTGGATCGACGCCGCCGTCGTCAACGCGGGGGACGGCACCCACCAGCACCCCACCCAGGCCCTCCTGGACGCCTTCACCATGCGCCGCCGCCTGGTCGGCCGCGACACCGGGCTCGGCAAGGACCTGGACGGCCGCCGGATCACGCTCGTCGGCGACATCCTGCACAGCCGCGTCGCCCGCTCCAACGTCGACCTGCTGCACACCCTCGGCGCCGAGGTCACCCTCGTCGCCCCGCCCACCCTGCTCCCGGTCGGCGTCGAGACCTGGCCCTGCGAGGTCTCCTACGACCTCGA
Source organism: Streptomyces sp. SL06 (assembly GCF_058244745.1). Lineage (NCBI taxonomy): Bacteria > Bacillati > Actinomycetota > Actinomycetes > Kitasatosporales > Streptomycetaceae > Streptomyces > Streptomyces sp. SL06. Next base: position 6,018,421 of record NZ_JBSYOT010000002.1, read on the forward strand.
CTCGGCGCTCCCCAAGTCCGACGCGGTGATGCTGCTGCGCGTCCAGCGCGAGCGGATGAACGCCGCCTTCTTCCCGACCGAGCGCGAGTACTCCCGCCGCTACGGCCTCGACGGCGACCGCATGGCGAAGATGCCCGACCACGCCATCGTGATGCACCCGGGGCCCATGGTCCGCGGCATGGAGATCACCGCCGAGGTCGCCGACTCCGACCGCTGCACCGCCGTCGAGCAGGTCACCAACGGCGTCTCCATCCGCATGGCCGTCCTCTACCTGCTGCTCGGCGGCAACGAACCCGCCCTCACCCACGCCCGCGCCACGGAGGAGAAGTAGAAGATGAGCAAGACCCTGATCCGCGGTGCGAAGGTGCTCGGCGGCCGGCCGCAGGACGTGCTGATCGACGGCGGCACCGTCGCCGAGGTGGGCAGCGCCCTGTCCGCCGAGGGCGCCGAGGTCGTCGAGGCCGAAGGCAAGGTGCTGCTGCCCGGCCTCGTCGACCTCCACACCCACCTGCGCGAACCCGGCCGCGAGGACTCCGAGACCGTCCTGACCGGCACCCGCGCGGCGGCGAGCGGCGGCTACACCAGCGTCTTCGCCATGGCCAACACCTTCCCGGTCGCCGACACCGCCGGCGTCGTCGAGCAGGTCTGGCGGCTCGGCCAGGAGTCCGGCTACTGCGACGTGCAGCCCATCGGCGCCGTCACCGTCGGCCTGGAGGGCGCCAAGCTCGCCGAGCTGGGCGCCATGCACGAGTCCGCGGCGGGCGTCACCGTCTTCTCCGACGACGGCAAGTGCGTCCACGACGCCGTGATCATGCGCCGCGCCCTGGAGTACGTGAAGGCCTTCAACGGCGTCGTCGCCCAGCACGCCCAGGAGCCCCGGCTCACCGAGGGCGCCCAGATGAACGAGGGCGTCGTCTCCGCCGAGCTGGGCCTCGGCGGCTGGCCGGCCGTCGCCGAGGAGTCGGTCATCGCCCGGGACGTGCTGCTCGCCGAGCACGTCGGCTCCCGCGTCCACATCTGCCACCTGTCGACCGCCGGGTCCGTCGAGATCGTCCGCTGGGCCAAGTCCCGCGGCATCGACGTCACCGCCGAGGTCACCCCGCACCACCTGCTGCTCACCGACGAGCAGGTGCGCTCGTACAACCCGGTCTACAAGGTCAACCCGCCACTGCGCACCGAGCGCGACGTCATGGCCCTGCGGGAGGCCCTCGCCGACGGCACGATCGACATCGTCGCCACCGACCACGCCCCGCACCCCCACGAGGACAAGGACTGCGAGTGGGCCGCCGCCGCCATGGGCATGGTCGGCCTGGAGACCGCGCTGTCGGTGGTGCAGGAGACCATGGTGGACACGGGCCTGCTGGACTGGGCCGGCGTCGCCGACCGGATGTCCGCCAGGCCCGCGCTGATCGGACAGGCCGCCGGACACGGCCGTCCCGTCTCGGCTGGTGAGCCCGCCAACCTCACCCTCGTCGACACGGCATACCGTGGCCGGGTGGACCCCGCGGGCTTCGCCTCGCGCAGTCGCAACACCCCCTACGAGGGTCGTGAGCTGCCGGGCCGTGTGACGCACACGTGGCTGCGGGGCAAGGCCACGCTCGTCGACGGGAAGCTCACGTGACACCTGTAATCCTGCTGGCCGCCGAGAAGGAATCGGCGGAAGTGACCGACTGGGCCGCCCGCGCCGGCTGGGTCGTCGGGCTCGGCCTGTTCGTCGCGCTCGTCTACTGGCTGATGCGCGAGGGCTGGAAGTGGCGCGCCACCCTCCAGGGCGACCTGCCCGAGCCGCCCCGCGCACCGGACGACCCCGGCCCGGCGAAACTCGTACTGAGCGGCCGCTACCACGGCTCCACCACCGCCGGGCAGTGGCTGGACCGCATCGTGGCGCACGGCCTGGGCACCCGCAGCCGGGTGGAGCTGACCCTGACGGACGCGGGACTCGACGTTGTACGCCCCGGCGCGGCCGACTTCTTCGTCCCCGTCGCCGCGCTGCGCGAGGCCCGCCTCGACAAGGGCATCGCGGGCAAGGTGCTCACCGAGGGCGGACTGCTCGTCGTGACCTGGGCGCACGGCGACCGCCTGATCGACTCCGGCTTCCGCTCCGACCACGCGGCCGAGCACAACGAATGGGTCGAGACCCTGAACGACATGATCAACAAGACGGAAACGGAAGGCGCACGATGACGACCTCCAAGCCGGGGACCGCCTCGAAGAGGAAAGAGGCGTCTTCCGCCGTACTCGTCCTGGAGGACGGCCGGATCTTCCGCGGCCGCGCCTACGGGGCCGTGGGGGCCACCTTCGGCGAAGCCGTCTTCTCCACCGGCATGACCGGCTACCAGGAGACCCTCACCGACCCGTCGTACCACCGCCAGGTCGTCGTCATGACCGCCCCGCACGTCGGGAACACCGGCGTCAACGACGAGGACATGGAGTCCAGGAAGATCTGGGTGTCCGGCTACGTCGTGCGCGACCCCGCGCGCGTGCCCTCCAACTGGCGCTCGACGCGCTCCCTGGACCAGGAGCTGGCGAGCCAGGGCGTCGTCGGGATCTCCGGCATCGACACCCGCGCCCTCACCCGGCATCTGCGCGAGCGCGGCGCCATGCGCGTCGGCGTCTTCTCCGGCGACGCGGTCACCGACGACGCCGCCATGCTCGCCCGGGTCCGGCAGGCCCCCGAGATGTCCGGCGCCGACCTCTTCGCCGAGGTCGCCACCACCGAGGCGTACGTCGTCCCGGCGGTCGGCGCGAAGAAGTTCACGGTCGCCGCCGTCGACCTCGGCATCAAGGGCATGACCCCGCACCGCATGGCCGAGCGCGGCATCGAGGTGCACGTCCTGCCCGCCACGGCCACCGTCGAGGACATCTACGCCGTCGAGCCGGACGGTGTGTTCTTCTCCAACGGCCCCGGCGACCCCTCCACCGCCGACCACCCGATCGCCCTGATGCGGGCGGTCCTGGAGCGCGGCACCCCGCTGTTCGGCATCTGCTTCGGCAACCAGATCCTGGGCCGGGCGCTCGGCTTCGGCACCTACAAGCTGAAGTACGGCCACCGTGGCATCAACCAGCCCGTGCAGGACCGTACGACCGGCAAGGTCGAGGTCACCGCGCACAACCACGGATTCGCCGTCGACGCCCCCCTCGACCGGGTCTCCGACACCCCCTACGGCCGCGCCGAGGTCTCCCACGTCTGCCTCAACGACAACGTGGTGGAGGGCCTGCGGCTGCTCGACAGGCCGGCCTTCAGCGTCCAGTACCACCCCGAGGCGGCGGCCGGCCCGCACGACGCCGCCTACCTGTTCGACCGCTTCACCTCTTTGATGAGCACAGTCCCGATGGAGGGCCAGCGTGCCTAAGCGCACCGATATCCAGTCCGTCCTGGTCATCGGCTCCGGCCCGATCGTCATCGGCCAGGCCGCCGAGTTCGACTACTCCGGCACCCAGGCGTGCCGCGTGCTCAAGGCCGAGGGCCTGCGCGTCGTCCTGGTGAACTCCAACCCCGCGACGATCATGACCGACCCGGAGATCGCCGACGCCACCTACGTCGAGCCGATCACCCCCGAGTTCGTCGAGAAGATCATCGCCAAGGAGCGGCCCGACACGCTGCTGCCCACCCTGGGCGGCCAGACGGCCCTCAACACCGCCATCTCGCTGCACGACAACGGCGTCCTGGAGAAGTACGGCGTCGAGCTGATCGGCGCCAATGTCGAGGCCATCAACAAGGGCGAGGACCGCGACCTGTTCAAGGACGTTGTCGAGGAGGTCCGCAAGAAGACCGGGCACGGCGAGTCCGCCCGCTCGGTCATCTGCCACTCCATGGACGACGTCCTGGCCGGCGTCGACACGCTCGGCGGCTACCCGGTCGTCGTCCGCCCCTCCTTCACCATGGGCGGCGCCGGCTCCGGCTTCGCCCACGACGAGGACGAGCTGCGCCGCATCGCCGGACAGGGCCTCACCCTCTCGCCGACCACCGAGGTGCTCCTGGAGGAGTCCATCCTCGGCTGGAAGGAGTACGAGCTGGAGCTGATGCGCGACAAGAACGACAACGTCGTGGTCGTCTGCTCCATCGAGAACTTCGACCCCATGGGCGTCCACACCGGCGACTCGATCACCGTCGCGCCCGCGATGACGCTGACCGACCGCGAGTACCAGACCCTGCGCGACATCGGCATCGCGATCATCCGCGAGGTCGGCGTCGACACCGGCGGCTGCAACATCCAGTTCGCGGTGGACCCCGTGGACGGCCGCGTGATCGTCATCGAGATGAACCCGCGCGTGTCGCGCTCCTCCGCCCTCGCCTCCAAGGCGACCGGCTTCCCGATCGCCAAGATCGCCGCGAAGCTCGCCGTCGGCTACACGCTCGACGAGATCCCCAACGACATCACCCAGGAGACCCCGGCTTCCTTCGAGCCCACCCTCGACTACGTGGTGGTCAAGGCCCCGCGGTTCGCCTTCGAGAAGTTCCCGAGCGCCGACTCCACGCTGACCACCACCATGAAGTCGGTCGGCGAGGCCATGGCCATCGGCCGCAACTTCACCGAGGCCTTCCAGAAGGCGCTGCGCTCGCTGGAGAAGAAGGGCAGCCAGTTCACGTTCGTCGGTGACCCCGGCGACCGGACCGAGCTGCTGCGCGGGGCCGTCCGGCCGACCGACGGCCGTATCAACGCCGTCATGCAGGCCATCCGCGCGGGCGCCACGCCCGAGGAGGTCTTCGAGCACACGAAGATCGACCCCTGGTTCGTCGACCAGCTCTTCCTGATCAAGGAGACCGCCGACGACCTCGCCGCCGCGCCCGAGCTGACCGCCGGCCTGCTCGCCGAGGCCAAGCGGCACGGCTTCTCCGACCAGCAGATCGGCGAGATCCGCGGCCTGCGCGAGGATGTCGTCCGCGAGGTCCGGCACGCGCTCGGCATCCGCCCGGTCTACAAGACGGTCGACACCTGCGCCGCCGAGTTCGCCGCGAGGACGCCGTACTTCTACTCCTCCTACGACGAGGAGAGCGAGGTCGCGCCCCGCGAGAAGCCCGCGGTGATCATCCTGGGCTCCGGTCCGAACCGCATCGGCCAGGGCATCGAGTTCGACTACTCCTGCGTCCACGCCTCCTTCGCGCTCGGCGACGCCGGGTACGAGACCGTGATGGTCAACTGCAACCCCGAGACCGTCTCCACCGACTACGACACCTCCGACCGGCTGTACTTCGAGCCGCTCACCCTGGAGGACGTTCCTGGAGATCGTCCACGCGGAGCAGCAGGCCGGCCCGGTCGCGGGCGTGATCGTCCAGCTCGGCGGCCAGACCCCGCTGGGCCTTTCGCAGGCGCTCAAGGACAACGGCGTGCCCGTCGTCGGCACCCCGCCCGAGGCCATCCACGCCGCCGAGGACCGCGGCGCCTTCGGACGCGTGCTCGCCGAGGCCGGGCTGCCCGCCCCCAAGCACGGCACCGCCACCACCTTCACCGAGGCCAAGGCCATCGCGGACGAGATCGGCTACCCGGTCCTCGTGCGGCCCTCCTACGTCCTCGGCGGACGCGGCATGGAGATCGTCTACGACGAGACCCGCCTGGAGTCCTACATCGCCGAGTCGACCGAGATCGGCCCGTCCCGCCCGGTCCTCGTCGACCGGTTCCTCGACGACGCGATCGAGATCGACGTCGACGCCCTGTACGACGGCGAGGAGCTGTACCTCGGCGGCGTCATGGAGCACATCGAGGAGGCCGGCATCCACTCCGGCGACTCGGCGTGCGCCCTGCCCCCGATCACGCTCGGCGGCTTCGACATCAAGCGGCTGCGCGCCTCCACCGAGGGCATCGCCAAGGGCGTCGGGGTGCGCGGCCTGATCAACATCCAGTTCGCGCTGGCCGGTGACATCCTCTACGTCCTGGAGGCCAACCCGCGCGCCTCGCGCACGGTCCCCTTCACCTCCAAGGCGACCGCGGTCCCGCTGGCCAAGGCCGCCGCCCGCATCTCGCTCGGCGCCACCATCGCCGAACTGCGCGCCGAGGGCCTGCTCCCGGCCACCGGCGACGGCGGCGAACTGCCGCTGGACGCGCCGATCTCCGTCAAGGAGGCCGTGATGCCGTGGTCCCGCTTCCGTGACATCCACGGCCGCGGCGTCGACACCGTCCTCGGCCCGGAGATGCGCTCCACCGGCGAGGTCATGGGCATCGACTCCGTCTTCGGCACGGCGTACGCCAAGTCGCAGGCGGCTGCCTACGGCCCGCTGCCGACCAGGGGGCGGGCGTTCATCTCGGTCGCCAACCGGGACAAACGCTCGATGATCTTCCCGGCCCGCGAGCTGGTCGCCCACGGCTTCGAACTGCTCGCCACCTCCGGCACCGCCGAGGTCCTCAAGCGCAACGGCATCAACGCCACCGTCGTGCGCAAGCAGTCCGAGGGCACCGGGCCGAACGGCGAGAAGACCGTCGTCCAGCTCATCCACGACGGCGAGGTCGACCTCATCGTCAACACCCCGTACGGCACCGGGGGCCGCCTCGACGGCTACGACATCCGCACGGCGGCCGTGGCGCGCTCCGTGCCGTGCCTGACGACGGTCCAGGCGCTCGCCGCGGCGGTCCAGGGCATCGACGCCCTCAACCACGGCGACGTGGGAGTGCGCTCGCTCCAGGAACACGCCGAGTTCCTGACCGCGGCCCGCGACTAGCGGCCCCGAGGGGGACACCGGAAACGGTGTCCCCCTCTTCATGAGCCCCCCACAGTGATGAGCCCCCAGAGCGCCACAGAGGTTTCACGAGGACACATGTACAAGACCTTCTTCAAGCTCGTCTTCTCCCGTATGGACCCGGAGCGCGCCCACCGCCTCGCCTTCCGGTGGATCCGTCTCGCCGCCCGCGTCCCCGTGCTGCGCACCTTCGCCGCCGCCGTGCTCGCGCCCCGCCACGAGGAGCTGCGCACCGAGGCCCTCGGCCTGCGCATGCACGGGCCCTTCGGACTCGCCGCCGGCTTCGACAAGAACGCCGTCGCCGTCGACGGCATGGCGATGCTCGGCTTCGACCACGTGGAGATCGGCACCGTGACGGGGGAGCCGCAGCCGGGCAACCCCAGGAAGCGGCTGTTCCGGCTGGCGGCCGACCGGGCGCTGATCAACCGCATGGGCTTCAACAACGACGGCTCGCTGGCCGTCGCCGCCCGGCTGGCCGCGCGCACGGCCGTCTTCCGGACCGTCGTCGGCGTCAACATCGGCAAGACCAAGGCCGTCCCGGAGCAGGAGGCCGTGGACGACTACGTGAAGTCCGCCGAGCGGCTGGCCCCGCACGCCGACTACCTGGTCGTGAACGTCTCCTCCCCGAACACGCCCGGCCTGCGCGACCTCCAGGCGGTGGACCACCTGCGTCCGCTGCTCACCGCGGTCCGCGAGGCCGCCGACCGCGCGGTGACCGCACGGCGCGTGCCCCTCCTGGTCAAGATCGCGCCCGACCTCGCCGACGAGGACGTCGACGCGGTCGCCGACCTGGCCGTGGAGCTGGGCCTGGACGGGATCATCGCCACCAACACCACCGTCGCGCGCGAGGGACTCGGACTGAGGTCCTCGCCCGACCTAGTCCAGGAGACCGGCGGGCTGTCCGGCGCGCCCCTCAAGGGGCGCTCCCTGGAGGTGCTGCGCCGCCTCTACGCGCGCGTGGGCGACCGGATCACCCTGGTGGGCGTCGGCGGCGTCGAGACCGCCGAGGACGCCTGGCAGCGCATCCTGGCCGGGGCCACGCTGGTCCAGGGCTACAGCGCGTTCGTCTACGAGGGGCCCTTCTGGGGCCGCGCCATCCACAAGGGGCTCGCCGCGCGCCTGCGGCAGAGCCCGCACGCCACCCTCGCCGACGCGGTCGGCGCCGATGTGAGGAAGCCCCGGTGACCGGTACGACCGAGCCCTTCGGCGCACGCCTGCGCCGCGCGATGGACGAACGCGGCCCGCTGTGCGTCGGCATCGACCCGCACGCCTCCCTGCTCACCGAGTGGGGTCTGAACGACGACGTGGCGGGGCTGGAGCGCTTCAGCCGCACCGTCGTCGAGGCGGTGGCCGACCGGGTCGCCGTCCTCAAGCCGCAGAGTGCCTTCTTCGAGCGCTTCGGTTCGCGCGGGATCGCGGTCCTGGAGAAGTCGGTGCGCGAGGCGCGGGCGGCCGGGGCGCTGGTCGTCATGGACGCCAAGCGCGGCGACATCGGCTCGACCATGGCGGCGTACGCCGAGGCGTTCCTGCGCGAGGACGCCCCGCTGTTCTCGGACGCGCTGACGGTCTCCCCGTACCTCGGCTACGGCTCCCTGAAGCCGGCCGTCGACCTGGCGCGCGAGAGCGGCTCGGGCCTGTTCGTGCTGGCGCTGACCTCCAACCCGGAGGGCGCCGAGGTCCAGCACGCGGTCCGTCCCGACGGGCGGGGCGTCGGGGCGACGATGCTGGCGCATCTGGCCGCCGAGAACGCGGGGGAGGAGCCCCTCGGTTCCTTCGGCGCGGTGGTCGGCGCGACCCTCGGCGACCTGTCGTCGTACGACCTGGACATCAACGGCCCGCTGCTGGCGCCCGGCATCGGCGCCCAGGGGGCCGCCCCGGCGGACCTGCCGCGGGTGTTCGGGCCGGCGCTGCGCGACGTGGTCGCGAACGTCGGCCGGGGCGTGCTTCGGCACGGTCCCGACCCGGTCGCGCTGCGCACGGCCGCGGAGCGCTTCGCCGACGAGGTCCGGACCGCGGTGGCGCCGGGCTAGGCCCTCGGAGCCCGGATACATCCTCAAATCCGATGCAGTTTGTCCCAAATGTCCGGCCTGATGGAGGCTGACCAGGACTTTTCCGCTGTTCTCGCTGACTCTGGCGGACATGACCGCTAGTCTCCGTCGAGTGGGGGCACCTCCCACGCCCCTCAGCGCAGTGGGGAGAACGGGCAAGCGTGTTGCTCGTGGCTCCCCAGGTGTGGGGCGACTAGGTTCCTCACCGGTCCGTATCCGACAGTTCGACATCCGAGGTGACGTAGGCGTGGCTCTTCCGCCCCTTACCCCTGAACAGCGCGCAGCCGCGCTCGAAAAGGCCGCCGCGGCTCGCCGGGAGCGGGCCGAGGTGAAGAATCGACTCAAGCACTCCGGCGCCTCCCTCCACGAGGTCATCAAGCAGGGCCAGGAGAACGACGTCATCGGCAAGATGAAGGTCTCCGCCCTGCTCGAGTCCCTGCCCGGCGTGGGCAAAGTCCGCGCCAAGCAGATCATGGAGCGGCTGGGCATCTCCGAGAGCCGCCGCGTGCGTGGGCTCGGTTCCAACCAGATCGCGTCCCTGGAACGCGAGTTCGGCAGCACCGGCAGCTGAGTCCGGACCACTCCGGGATTGCTGGAATAATCGCCGCATGGCTGCAACACCCCGGGGGACGTCCCCCGTACCCCCGGACGCACGTCCGCGGCTGACCGTGCTCTCCGGCCCTTCGGGGGTCGGCAAGAGCACGGTCGTCGCCCATATGCGCAAGGAGCATCCCGAGGTCTGGCTGTCGGTCTCGGCGACGACCCGCAGGCCCCGCCCCGGCGAGCGGCACGGAGTCCACTACTTCTTCGTCTCCGACGAGGAGATGGACAAGCTGATCGCCAACGGCGAACTGCTGGAGTGGGCCGAGTTCGCCGGTCATCGCTACGGCACACCGCGCGCGGCCGTGCTGGAGCGCCTGGAGGCCGGTGAGCCGGTGCTCCTGGAGATCGACCTCCAGGGCGCCCGGCAGGTCCGCACGTCGATGCCCGACGCCCTGCTGGTGTTCCTGGCCCCGCCCTCCTGGGAGGAACTGGTGCGCCGGCTCACCGGCCGGGGCACCGAGCCGCCGGAGGTGATCGAGCGCCGCCTGGACGCGGCCAGGGGCGAGCTGGCGGCCGAGCCGGAGTTCGACCAGACCCTGGTGAACACCTCCGTCGAGGACGTGGCGCGCGAGCTGCTAGCCTTGACGAACGTCGTGTGATCGTTACTGGTCACACTGACTGAATCTTTCCCATCCATCGGAAGGTAGAGCGTGTCCTCTTCCATCTCCGCGCCCGAGGGCATCATCAACCCGCCGATCGACGAGCTGCTCGAGGCCACGGACTCGAAGTACAGCCTCGTGATCTACGCGGCCAAGCGGGCCCGCCAGATCAACGCGTACTACTCGCAGCTCGGCGAGGGCCTCCTCGAATACGTCGGTCCGCTCGTCGACACCCACGTCCACGAGAAGCCGCTCTCGATCGCCCTGCGCGAGATCAACGCGGGGCTGCTGACCTCCGAGGCCATCGAGGGCCCGGCGCAGTAACGCCGGAAGCATCTGCGGTATCGGCGATAGTATTTTCAGCCTGAAGCTGACTTTTCCACAGGCCCGGCAGCGCGACTGCCGGGCCTGTGGTGTGTGATGGGGGACGTACGCACTTCCGTTCGGGCGTACGTTCGTCGAGGTCGGGGAGAGACGGTGGACAAGCCCAAGGTCGTCCTGGGGGTCAGCGGCGGCATCGCCGCGTACAAGGCCTGTGAGCTGCTGCGCAGATTCACCGAGTCCGGGCACGAGGTCCGGGTCGTCCCCACCGCCTCCGCGCTGCACTTCGTCGGCGCCGCCACCTGGTCCGCCCTGTCCGGCCACCCCGTGTCGACCGAGGTGTGGGACGACGTCCACCAGGTCCCGCACGTACGCATCGGCCAGCACGCCGACCTGGTCGTCGTCGCCCCGGCCACCGCCGACACGCTCGCCAGGGCCGCCCACGGCCTCGCCGACGACCTGCTCACCAACACACTGCTCACGGCCCGCTGTCCGGTCGTCTTCGCCCCCGCCATGCACACCGAGATGTGGGAGCACCCGGCCACCCAGGAGAATGTGGCGACGCTGCGCCGCCGCGGCGCGGTCGTCGTCGAACCGGCCGTCGGCCGCCTCACCGGCGTCGACACCGGCAAGGGCCGGCTGCCCGACCCGGGCGAGATCTTCGCGGTCTGCCGCCGGGTGCTCGCCCGCGGCGTGCGGGAGCCGGACCTCGCCGGACGGCATGTCGTCGTCAGCGCCGGCGGCACCCGGGAGCCCCTCGACCCGGTCCGCTTCCTCGGCAACCGCTCCTCCGGCAAGCAGGGCTACGCCCTGGCCCGCACCGCCGCAGCGCGCGGCGCCCGGGTCACGCTGGTCGCGGCGAACGCGTCGCTGCCGGACCCGGCCGGCGTGGACGTGGTGCCGGTCGGCACGGCCGTGGAGCTGCGCGAGGCGGTGGTGCGGGCCGCGGCGGACGCCGACGCCGTCGTCATGGCCGCGGCGGTCGCGGACTTCCGCCCCGCGGAGTACGCCACCGGGAAGATCAAGAAGAAGGAGGGCCGGGAGCCGGCGCCGATCGCCCTGGTGCGCAACCCGGACATCCTCGCGGAGGTCTCCGGGGAGCGGGCCCGACCCGGACAGGTGGTCGTCGGCTTCGCCGCCGAGACCGAGGACGTCCTCGCCAACGGCCGGGCCAAGCTGAAGCGCAAGGGCTGCGACCTCCTCGTGGTGAACGAGGTGGGGGAGCGCAAGACCTTCGGCTCCGAGGAGAACGAGGCGGTGGTCCTCGGCGCCGACGGCAGCGAGACGCCGGTGGCGCACGGCCCGAAGGAGGCGCTGGCCGAGACGGTCTGGGACCTCGTGGCCGAGCGGCTCGGCTGAATGGCTCATTCACCCCGCGGGCCCCGCCCACACGCGTATTCGAGCGTGGCGACCCTGGCCAAGGGCCCCTCGTTCTGGGCAGAATGCCCGTGCCGCAGGTCACAGCCCTCCCGAGAGCTGAGACAGGTGGGCCCGCGGCAGAGTGCGACCGATAAACTGTTCTCGGACGTTGCCGGGTGCAGCTCCCCGCGCCGTCCACCAATGATCAGCCAGCAGCCGCTGCAACCCCAGGGAGCGTTGTGTCCCGTCGCCTGTTCACCTCGGAGTCCGTGACCGAGGGTCACCCCGACAAGATCGCTGATCAGATCAGCGACACGATTCTCGACGCGCTTCTGCGCGAGGACCCGACCTCTCGGGTCGCCGTCGAAACCCTGATCACCACCGGCCTGGTGCACGTGGCCGGGGAGGTCACGACCAAGGCCTACGCGGACATCGCCACGCTCGTCCGCGGCAAGATCCTGGACATCGGCTACGACTCCTCCAAGAAGGGCTTCGACGGCGCCTCCTGCGGTGTCTCGGTCTCGATCGGCGCCCAGTCCCCGGACATCGCCCAGGGCGTCGACACGGCGTACGAGAACCGCGTGGAGGGTGACGAGGACGAGCTGGACCGGCAGGGCGCCGGCGACCAGGGCCTCATGTTCGGCTACGCCTCCGACGAGACGCCGACGCTGATGCCGCTGCCGGTCTTCCTGGCGCACCGCCTGTCCAAGCGCCTGTCCGAGGTCCGCAAGAACGGCACCATCCCCTACCTGCGCCCCGACGGCAAGACACAGGTCACCATCGAGTACGACGGCGACAAGGCCGTCCGCCTCGACACGGTCGTCGTCTCCTCCCAGCACGCCAGCGACATCGACCTGGAGTCGCTGCTGGCCCCCGACATCAAGGAATTCGTCGTGGAGCCGGAGCTGAAGGCGCTCCTCGACGACGGCATCAAGCTCGACACGGAGAACTACCGCCTCCTGGTCAACCCGACCGGCCGCTTCGAGATCGGCGGCCCGATGGGCGACGCCGGACTGACCGGCCGCAAGATCATCATCGACACCTACGGCGGCATGGCCCGGCACGGCGGCGGCGCCTTCTCCGGCAAGGACCCGTCGAAGGTGGACCGCTCCGCCGCGTACGCGATGCGCTGGGTTGCGAAGAACGTCGTTGCCGCGGGCCTCGCCGCCCGCTGCGAGGTCCAGGTCGCCTACGCCATCGGCAAGGCCGAGCCCGTCGGCCTGTTCGTGGAGACCTTCGGCACCGCCAAGATCGACGCCGAGAAGATCGAGAGGGCGATCGACGAGGTCTTCGACCTCCGCCCGGCCGCCATCATCCGCGACCTCGACCTGCTGCGTCCGATCTACGCCCAGACCGCCGCCTACGGCCACTTCGGCCGTGAGCTGGCGGACTTCACCTGGGAGAACACCGACCGCGTGGAGGCGCTGCGCAAGGCGGCCGGGCTGTAACGTCCGGATCGCCGCGCCCGAGCCCGACGGCACGTCGCGAGGCCCGGTGTCCCCGGTGCGGACACCGGGCCTCGCGCATCCCGCGGGTGCGTACCGCCTGCCGTGCCGGGCGCTTGCGGCGTTGCCCGCGGCCTTCGCGCCGGTGTCGCCCCGGTGGCACGGGCGCGGTGTGTTCCCGCTGTTCAGATCGGAGTCCGTCGTGAAGTCAGTCCGGTTCAGCCGGTTCGGAGGCCCCGAGGTTCTCGAGATCGTGGACCTTCCCGACCCGCACCCGGGCCCCGGCCGGATCCGGATCGCGGTACGCGCCGCCGGCGTCAACGCCAGTGACTGGAAGAAGCGCGCCGGCCTGATGGACGAGGAACTGCCGCAGACCCTCGGGTACGAGGCGGCGGGCGTCGTGGACGAGGTCGGCGAGGGCGTCACGGCCGTGGCCGTCGGCGATCGGGTGGTCGGCCTGTCGGAGCAGAGCGGCACCCAGGCCGAGCTGGCGGTGCTGTCCTTCTGGGCGCCGCTGCCCGCGTCCGTCGGCTTCGCCGAGGCCGCCGCGCTGCCGGCCGCGGTCGAGACGGCCGCGCGCGGGCTCGACCGGCTCGGCGTGGCCGACGGCAGCCTGCTCCTGGTCAACGGCGCATCAGGAAACGTCGGCAGCGCCGCGGTCCAGCTCGCGGTGGCCCGCGGTGCGCGGGTGATCGGCACCGCGGGCCCGGCCAGGCACGCGTATCTGCGAACGCTCGGAGCCGAGCCCGTCGCCTACGGCGAGAACCTGGTGGAGGAGGTCCGCGCGCTGGCTCCCGACGGGGTCGACCGGGCGCTCGACGTGGCCGGCAGCGGGGTGCTGCCCGACCTCGTCGGCCTCGCCGGCGGCCCCGAACACGTCGTCACCCTCGCCGACTTCGCGGGCGCCCGGGAGCACCGGGTGACGTTCAGCCGCGGAGACGACGGCCGAGCCCTCTACGTACTCGACGAACTCGGCGAGCTGATCGAGACCGGCCGCCTCGCACTGCCCCGGGTGCGCGCCTTCCCGCTCGACCGGGTCGCGCGGGCACACCACCTCGGCGAGACCGATCGCGCGGCCGGGAAGATCGTCCTGACCAACGGCTGAGCGGCCCGTCGGCGTCGCCGCCGAGGAGCGAGGCGGACTCGGGCGCCTCCGGCTGTCAGTGGTCTTTGCAAGAATGCAGGCGTGAGCAGCGAGGACGGACCGGCGGACGGCGGCGCTCAGGAGGCGCGGCCCGAGCAGCTCGCGCTCATCCGGGAGAGCGTGCGCAGGGCGAGCACGCCGCGGGCCAAACCGCGGACCTGGCGCGGCGCCGCACTCGCCGGGGAGCTGCCGGTCGCCCGGGTCCTCGTCGACAAGGGCGTACTCCACCTCGACCGGTACTTCGACTACGCCGTGCCCGAGGAACTCGACGCCGACGCCCAGCCCGGTGTGCGGGTGCGGGTGCGCTTCGGGGCCGGACGGCACCGGGTGCGGGACGGGCGGCGCGAGGGCGGGGGGCTCATCGACGGGTTCCTCGTCGAGCGGCTCGCCGAGTCCGACTACTCCGGGCCCCTGGCCGCGCTGGCCCAGGTCGTCTCCCCCGAGCGGATCCTCGACGAGGAACTGCTGGGACTCGTCCGTGCCGTCGCCGACCGGTACGCGGGCAGCCTCGCCGACGTACTCCAGCTCGCCGTGCCGCCGCGCAACGCGCGCGCCGAGAAGCGGGCCTCGCCCGAACCGCTGCCCCCGCCGCCGGAACCGGGGCCGGGCTCCTGGGAGCGGTACGAGCAGGGGGCCGCGTTCGTGGCCGCCCTCGCCCGCGGGGACGCACCGCGGGCGGTGTGGAACGCGCTGTCCGGCCCGCGGTGGAGCGAGGAGCTGGCGCGGGCCGTCGCGGCGACGCTGGCCTCCGGCCGGGGCGCGCTCGTCGTCCTGCCGGACGGACGGGCCGTCGCCCGCGTCGACGCCGCGCTGACCGCCCTGCTCGGCGAGGGCCGGCACGCGGTGCTCACCGCCGACGCCGGACCCGAGAAGCGGTACGCGCGGTGGCTCGCGGTGCGCCGCGGGTCCGTAAGGGCCGTCGTCGGAACCCGCGCGGCCATGTTCGCGCCGGTGCGGGACCTCGGTCTCGTCGCCCTCTGGGACGACGGCGACGACAGCCACGGCGAACCGCACGCCCCGCAGCCGCACGCGCGCGAAGTGCTGCTGCTGCGCGCCGCCCAGGACAAATGCGCCTTCCTGCTCGGCGGCTGGAGCTGCACCGTGGAGGCCGCGCAGCTCGTGGAGACCGGCTGGGCCCGGCCGCTGGTCGCCGCCCGGGAGCAGGTGCGCGCCGCCGCCCCGCTGGTGCGGACGGTGGGGGACGGGGACCTGGCCCGGGACGAGGCCGCCCGCGCCGCACGGCTGCCGACCCTCGCCTGGCAGGTCGTCAGGGACGGCCTGCGGCACGGACCGGTGCTGGTGCAGGTGCCCCGGCGGGGCTACGTCCCGCGGATGGCGTGCGCGGCGTGCCGGACGCCCGCGCGGTGCCGGCACTGCTCGGGACCGCTGGAGGGACGGGAGTCCGGCTCCGCGCTGCGGTGCGGCTGGTGCGGGCGGGAGGAGGGCGCCTGGCACTGTCCGGAGTGCGGAGCCTTCCGGCTGCGCGCGCAGGTCGTGGGGGCACGGCGCACCGCGGAGGAGCTGGGGCGGGCCTTCCCGGCCGTGCCGGTGCGCACCTCGGGGCGCGAGCATGTGCTGGACACCGTGTCCCAGACGCCGGCCCTGGTCGTGAGCACGCCGGGCGCCGAACCCGTCGCCGAGGGCGGGTATGCGGCGGCCCTGCTGCTCGACGGCTGGGCGATGCTCGGCCGGCCCGACCTGCGCGCCGGCGAGGACGCGCTGCGGCGCTGGCTGGCCGCCGCCGCCCTGGTGCGACCGCAGGGCGCCGGGGGCACCGTCGTCGCGGTCGCCGAGCCGACCCTGCGGCCGGTGCAGGCGCTGGTGCGCTGGGACCCCGTCGGGCACGCGGTGCGGGAGCTGGCCGAGCGGGCCGAGCTGGGCTTTCCCCCGGTGTCGCGGATGGCGGCGGTGGCGGGGCCCGCGGAGGCGGTGGCCGACTTCCTGCGTGCCGTCGAGCTGCCGCGCGAGGCGGAGGTGCTCGGCCCGGTTCCGTTGCCGGTCACGGCGGCGGGGCGGCCGCGGCGGGCGGGAGCGCCGCCGCCGGGGGAGCGCTGGGAGCGGGCCCTGGTCCGGGTGCCACCGGGACGCGGGGCGGCGCTGGCCGGTGCGCTGAAGGTCGCTCAGGCGGCACGGATGGCGCGGGGGAGCGAGACAGTGGTGTGGGTGCGGATCGACCCGCCCGACATCGGGTGACGGCCGCGCACGGCGTGCACACGGGGGCCGGCTGCCCGTCCGGGCGGGGCGGGAGGGCAGCCGGCCGGTGGGCCGTGGCTGGTCGCGGCCGGGTGGGGATCAGCCGTTGCGCGGGCCGGGGAAGGCGGTGGGCCGGACCTCTTCGCGCAGGGCCGGACTGCCCGCCGTCGGCTGGGTCGGCATGGAACGGGCGGCGGGGACGGTCGGGACGGCGGGGACGGTGGGCAGGCCGGGGCCCACGTTGACCGCGCGGGTGTTCCCGGGCTCCGGCGCGTGCTCGGGGTTCTCGGCGGCGGACGCCTGCTGGGCCGCGGCGCGGCGGGTGCCGTAGCGACGGTGCACGGCCTGCTTGGTGACGCCGAGCGCGGAGCCCACCGCGTCCCACGAGAAGCCGAGCGAACGGTCGAAGTCCACGGCGGCCGTGACCAGGGTCTCGACACTGTCCCGCAGCTCCTGGGCGAGACGGACGGTCGGGGCGGGGGCGCGTCCGTAGACGACGAAGCCCGTGGAGGGGCCGGAGCGGCGCGGACGGTAGACATTGCCCAGCTGGGCGGTGAGGGTGCGCAGTGCGTCCACCTGCCGGCGGACCCGCTCGATGTCCCGCACCAGCAAGTGCAGGCTGGCCCGAGCCTGGGCGTCGTGGGTTGCGTGGTCGGCCATGAACAAGCCTCTCGAACCGGCGTTGAAAGGAATCGGGCCGCACGGGCGGCCCGGTGTGGTCAACTCTTTCTTGACCAACGCGTGGGCGCTCCGCTGGTCACGGGCAGGGGGCGCGGGGGCATATGCGTGCGCCCCTCGGCTCGGTTGGTGCTCCTTCGGCCTTCGGCCTCGGGTTTTCCACCCGCGCACCCCCCCGTTTGCGGTCGGCCGGGAAGCCGGGCTCTCGTGTGGGGGTGCCGCGCCTCGGCGGCTCCGCGTCGCCTCCCGGCTCTTAGACTGGTGCGTCGCCCGCATCCGTCCCCGCCCGAGAGGCCCGTCCCACCCATGAAGCTCGTCTTCGCCGGCACCCCCGAGGTCGCCGTCCCCGCCCTGGACGCCCTGATCGCCTCCGGGCGCCACGAGGTGGCCGCCGTCGTCACGCGGCCCGACGCTCCGGCCGGGCGCGGGCGCCGGCTGGTCGCCTCTCCCGTGGCCGAGCGGGCCGAGGAGGCGGGCATCGAGGTACTCAAGCCCGCGAAGCCGCGCGATGCCGGGTTCCTGGAGCGGCTGCGCGAGATCGCGCCCGACTGCTGCCCCGTCGTCGCCTACGGCGCCCTGCTGCCCCGCGTCGCCCTCGACGTGCCCGCCCGCGGCTGGGTCAACCTGCACTTCTCGCTGCTGCCCGCCTGGCGCGGGGCCGCTCCCGTGCAGCACGCGATCATGGCGGGCGACGAGATCACCGGCGCCTCCACCTTCCTGATCGAGGAGGGCCTCGACTCCGGCCCCGTCTACGGGACGGTCACCGAGACCATCCGCCCCACCGACACCAGCGGCGACCTGCTGACCCGGCTGGCCTTCGCCGGCGCCGGGCTGCTCGCCGCCACCATGGACGGCATCGAGGACGCCGCCGTCAAGGCCGTACCGCAGCCGGAGGAGGGCGTCAGCCTCGCCCCGAAGATCACCGTCGAGGACGCCCGGGTCGACTGGGCCGCCCCGGCGCTGCGCGTGGACCGGGTGGTGCGCGGCTGCACCCCGGCCCCCGGCGCCTGGACCACCTTCCGGGGCGAGCGGCTCAAGCTCGTGCAGGCCCTCCCCGCGCCCGGCCGCACGGACCTCGCCCCGGGGCGGCTCGCCGCCGGCAAGAACGACGTGTACGTCGGCACCGGATCCCACGCCGTCGAGCTGCTGTGGGTGCAGGCCCAGGGCAAGAGGCCGATGCGGGCCGCGGACTGGGCGCGCGGGGCCCGGATCACCGAGGGCGAGCTGCTCGGGGACTGACCTCCGCGCAGCCGCTCACCGGCCCGGCGTACGCTGGTGGACGCACTTCACCCCACACCCGGAGCACCTTTTTCGTGAGCGAGCAGCCTCGTCGTCCCCGCAAACCCGGCAAGCCGTACCGCAGACCCCAGAAGGACCCCGTCCGCATCCTCGCCTTCGAGGCGCTCAGGGCCGTGGACGAGCGGGACGCGTACGCCAACCTCGTGCTGCCGCCGCTGCTGCGCAGGGCGAGGGAGCGGGACGACTTCGACGCCAGGGACGCGGCTCTCGCCACCGAGCTGGTGTACGGGACGCTGCGCCGGCAGGGGACGTACGACGCGATCATCGCCGACTGCGTCGACCGGCCGCTGCGGGAGGTCGACCCGCCCGTGCTCGACGTGCTCAGCCTGGGCGTGCACCAGCTGCTCGGGACGCGGATCCCGAGCCATGCCGCCGTGTCCGCCTCCGTGGAGCTGGCACGGGTCGTGCTGGGCGACGGGCGGGCCAAGTTCGTCAACGCCGTGCTGCGCAAGGTGGCGCGGGACGACCTCGACGGATGGCTGGAGCGGGTCGCCCCGCCCTACGACGAGGACCCCGAGGACCACCTCGCCGTCGTGCACTCGCACCCGCGCTGGGTCGTCTCCGCGCTGTGGGACTCGCTCGGCGGCGGCCGGGCCGGCATCGAGGAGCTGCTGGCCGCGGACAACGAACGGCCCGAGGTCACGCTGGTCGCCCGCCCCGGCAGGGCGACCCGCGAGGAGCTGCTCGGCGAGGAGGCCGCCGTGCCGGGGAGCTGGTCGCCGTACGCCGTGCGACTGAGCGAGGGCGGGGAGCCCGGGGCCGTCGAGGCCGTGCGCGAGGGCCGCGCCGGCGTGCAGGACGAGGGCAGTCAGCTCGTCGCGCTCGCCCTCGCCAACGCGCCGCTGGAGGGACCGGACCGGCGCTGGCTGGACGGCTGCGCGGGGCCGGGCGGCAAGGCCGCGCTCCTCGCCGCGCTGGCCGCCGAGCGCGGTGCCTTCCTGCTCGCCTCCGAGAAGCAGCCGCACCGGGCCGGGCTCGTGGCCAGGGCGCTGGCCGGGAATCCGGGGCCGTACCAGGTGATCGCCGCCGACGGGACCCGCCCCGCGTGGCGGCCCGGCAGCTTCGACCGCGTCCTCGTCGACGTACCGTGCACGGGCCTGGGAGCCCTGCGCCGCCGCCCCGAGGCGCGCTGGCGGCGCCGCCCCGAGGACCTGGACGGATTCGCCCCGCTCCAGCGCGGGCTGCTGCTCGGCGCCCTGGACGCGGTACGGGTCGGCGGCGTCGTCGCCTACGCCACCTGCTCGCCCCACCTCGCCGAGACCCGCGCGGTCGTCACCGACGTCCTCAAGCAGCGCCCCGGCACCGAGCTGCTCGACGCCCGCCCGCTGCTCCCCGGCGTGCCGGACCTGGGCGAGGGTCCCGACGTACAGCTGTGGCCGCATCTGCACGGCACCGACGCGATGTACCTGGCGCTCGTACGCCGGACCGGGTGACGGTGCCACCGCTGCCCGGGAGCGCCCCGAAGGGGTGCGGGGAACCGCGGGGGCGACCACGCACGGCCCGCGCCCGAAGAACGACCCCGTCCACCCAGGCCCCGTGCCCGCCCACCCCCGGAGGGCATGGCAGTCTTGGGAGCATGGCCGCGCAGATCAACCCCAGCATCCTGTCCGCCGACTTCGCCCGCCTCGCGGACGAGGCCGAGGCGGTCGAGGGAGCCGACTGGCTCCACGTCGATGTCATGGACAACCACTTCGTCCCGAACCTCACGCTCGGTGTACCGGTCGTGGAGTCGCTGGCCAGGGCGACGGACACCCCGCTGGACTGCCACCTGATGATCGAGGCCCCCGACCGCTGGGCGCCCCGGTACGTGGAGGCGGGCGCCGCTTCCGTCACCTTCCACGTCGAGGCCGCCGCCGCACCGGTGCGGCTGGCCAGGGAGATCCGGGCCAAGGGCGCCCGCGCGTCCATGGCGCTGAAGCCCGCGACGCCGGTCGAGCCGTACGAGGACCTGCTCCCCGAACTCGACATGCTGCTGATCATGACGGTTGAACCGGGCTTCGGCGGGCAGGCCTTCCTGGACATCATGCTTCCGAAGATCCGGCGCACCCGTGAGCTGATCAAGAAGCACGGTCTGGAGCTGTGGCTCCAGGTCGACGGCGGGGTGTCGGCGTCGACGATCGAGCGCTGCGCCGACGCGGGCGCCGACGTCTTCGTCGCGGGCTCCGCCGTGTACGGGGCCCTGGACCCGGCCGAGGCGGTACGTGCATTGCGCAACCAGGCCGACGCGGCGACCGCCAAGGCGTCCTGGGCGTGCGACCACTGAGGTACCAGAACGTGAACGGCTCCCATCAGGGCTGATCAAGCGCGCCGAATCTGCAAGGATGAACGGCGAATCCAGAGTGTGAACAGCAGTGAGGAGAACGCCGTGTCGGGTATGTCGGCGGGCCGTTCAGCCATGCGGATGGGACCCGCTGAGCTGGTCCAGGCGGCGGCCATGGCCCGCCGCTTCTATCTCGAGGGCAAGTCCAAGATCCAGATTGCGGAGGAGTTCGGCGTCAGCCGCTTCAAGGTGGCCAGGGTCCTCGAGACCGCCCTTGAGCGGGACCTTGTACGAATCGAGATCCGGGTGCCCGCCGAGTTGGACGCCGAGCGCTCGGACGCCCTGCGGGCCCGCTACGGCCTCAGACACGCCGTCGTGGTGGAGTCCCCGGCCGACGCCGAGGAGACACCCGACCCCGAGAATCTGGGGGAGGTGGCCGCCGACCTGCTCGGCGAGCTGCTCAACGAGGGCGATGTGCTGGGCCTGGCCTGGGGCCGGTCCACCATCCACATGGCGGCGGCGCTCGACCGGCTGCCGCCGTGCACGGTGGTGCAGCTGACCGGTGTGTACGACGCCGGGACCGCCGAGCGCGGCTCGGTGGAGGCCGTGCGCCGCGCGGCACAGGTCTCCGGCGGTGACGCGCACCCCATCTACGCGCCGATGCTCCTGCCGGACGCGGCGACCGCCGAGGCGCTGCGCCACCAGACCGGGATCGCTCGGGCCTTCGAGTACTTCGACAAGGTCACGGTCGCCTGCGTCTCCATCGGCTCCTGGGAGCCGGGCATCTCGACGGTGCACGACATGCTCAGCGACGAGGAGCGCGCGCACTACGCCTCGCTCGGGGTCGCCGCCGAGATGTCCGCGCACCTCTTCGACGCCGAGGGGCGCCGGGTCGGGCGGGACCTGGGGGAGCGGTGCATCACGGTCAAGGCCGACCAGCTCCGCCGCATCCCGGAGGTCGTGGCGATCGCCGGCGGACAGCGCAAGGCGGCGGCCATCGACGCGGTGCTGCGCTCCGGTCTCGTCACCAGCCTGGTGACGGACACGTCGGCCGCGGACTACCTGATGACCGCCGGCCCGGCTCCGAAGTCGACACTCAACCGGACGGACCCCGACGGAATCTGACGGGTCGTCACCACCGTGATCGGAACGGACGGACCAAGGGAAGGGCGCGACATGACCGAGGACTCCGCGGGGCGGCTCGTGGTCACGCTGGATCTCGACGGGGTCACGGACAAGGCGGGCCTGATGGACCGCTGCGCCCGGGACCTGGCACTGCCGGACTGGTTCGGCCGGAACTGGGACGCGCTCGCCGACTCCCTCGCCGACCCCTCCGTCTGGCCCGAGGGCGCGGCGGACCGGGGCCTGCTGCTCCTCGTGCGGGGCTGGGGCGCCTACGCGCGGGAGCGGCCGGACGAGTGGGCCGTCGCCGAGGAGATCTTCGCCGAGGCGACGGACCGCGGCCCGGGGCTCTTCGTCGCCCTCGGCCCTGGAGATTCCTCCAAGGAGGGTGCAGGCCGTCCTGGATGATCCGCCCCGGGGTTGTGGCGCCCCGGCCGTGGGACAATGAAGTACGTGCTCTTTCCCCCTGGCTGACCTGTCAGGGGGCCACTTCTGATCGACTGGGATGTGCAGCACGTGCGTTTCCTGAATGACATCCAGCCCTCGTACGACCTGACGTACGACGACGTGTTCATGGTGCCGAGCCGTTCCGCCGTCGGCTCCCGGCAGGGCGTGGACCTCGGAGCCCCGGACGGCACGGGCACCACCATTCCGCTCGTCGTCGCCAATATGACCGCCATCGCGGGCCGCCGCATGGCCGAGACGGTGGCCCGGCGGGGCGGCCTCGTGGTCATCCCGCAGGACATCCCGATCGAGGTCGTCACCGGCGTCGTCGCCTGGGTGAAGAGCCGTCACCACGTCCTGGACACCCCGATCGTGCTGGCCCCGCACCAGACCGTCGCCGACGCCCTGTCCCTGCTGCCCAAACGCGCGCACAACGCCGGGGTCGTCGTCGACGGGGACGACAAGCCCGTGGGCGTGGTCACCGACGCCGACCTGACCGGTGTGGACCGCTTCACCCAGCTCGAAGAGGTCATGTCCAAGGACCTGGTCCTCATCGACGCGGACATGGACCCGCGCGAGGCCTTCAACACCCTCGACACCACCAACCGCCGCTATGCGCCCGCCGTGGACAAAGACGGCCGGCTGGCCGGCATCCTCACCCGCAAGGGCGCCCTGCGTGCCACGCTGTACACCCCCGCCACCGACGCGAGGGGCAGGCTCCGCGTCGCCGCCGCCGTCGGGATCAACGGCGACGTGGCGGGCAAGGCGAAGCAGTTGCTGGACGCGGGCGTGGACACCCTCGTCATCGACACCGCGCACGGCCACCAGGAGTCGATGATCAGCGCCGTCAGGCTGGTGCGCGACCTCGGCCCGCAGGTCCCGGTCGTCGCGGGCAACGTCGTCTCCGCCGAGGGCGTGCGCCACCTGATCGAGGCGGGCGCCGACATCGTCAAGGTCGGTGTCGGACCGGGCGCCATGTGCACCACCCGCATGATGACCGGCGTCGGCAGGCCGCAGTTCTCCGCCGTCCTGGAGTGCGCCGCCGAGGCGAGGAAGTACGGCAAGCACGTATGGGCCGACGGCGGCGTCCGCCACCCGCGCGACGTGGCGATGGCCCTCGCGGCCGGCGCGTCCAACGTCATGGTCGGCTCCTGGTTCGCGGGCACCTACGAGTCCCCGGGCGACCTCCAGCACGACGCCAACGGCCGCCCCTACAAGGAGTCGTTCGGCATGGCCTCCGCACGCGCGGTGCGCAACCGCACCTCGGAGGAGTCGGCGTACGACCGGGCCCGCAAGGCGCTGTTCGAGGAGGGCATCTCCACCTCCCGGATGTTCCTCGACCCGGCCCGCCCCGGCGTCGAGGACCTGATTGACTCGATCATCGCCGGCCTCCGCTCCTCGTGCACCTACGCCGGTGCCGCCTCCCTGGAGGAGTTCGCCGAGAAGGCCGTCGTCGGCATCCAGAGCGCCGCCGGCTACGCCGAGGGCCAGCCGCTGCACGCCAGCTGGAGCTGACCGCCCGGTTCGACGCCGTCAGGACTGCTTGACGTCAAGCAGTCCTGACGCGAGGCTGGGCGTGTGACCACACCGCAGAGCATCGAGCCCCAGCACACCCTGCTGACCGCCGTCGCCCGCCTCGACGAGCTGCGGGTCCGCGAGTCCCTGGCCGGGGACGGCGGCGACGCGGAGGCCCTCGACCGCACCCAGCTCCTCGAACTGCTCGCCCTGAGCGAGGTGGTGGCCCGCAAGGCCGCCTACGGGCGCCAGCTGACCGTCCGGGCGGCCCGGGAGGCCGGCGCCTCCTGGTCGCAGATCGGGGCCGCGCTCGGCACCAGCAAGCAGGCCGCCTGGGAGGCCCACCTGCGCTGGATCGAGGGCCAGGAGGCAGCCCGGGGCAGGCCCGGAGAGATCGGGTTCGACGCCGCGGACGCGGCCGAGGCACGGGCCGTCGCGGGCGAGCCGGACGGCCACTGACCGGGACGCCGGCCAGGACGGCCGACCGGCCGGGCCCGTGTTCTACTTCGTGTGCGGCCACCGCCGCCCCGGCCGCCGCGCCGGACGCCACAGCAGTCCAGACGCCTCAGAAGTGAAGTGAACCGCCCGCAGTGCTGAACGATCTCGACGAACGCATCGTGCACGCCCTCGCCGAGGACGCCCGCCGCTCCTACGCGGACATCGGGCAGTCGGTCGGCCTCTCCGCGCCCGCCGTGAAACGGCGCGTGGACCGGCTGCGCGCCACCGGAGCCATCACCGGATTCACGGTCCGGGTCGACCCCGCCGCACTCGGCTGGCAGACCGAGGGCTTCGTCGAGATCCACTGCCGCCGCAACACCTCGCCCGAGACCATCCAACGGGGCCTCGAGCGCTACCAGGAGGTGGTGGCCGCCTCCACCGTCACCGGGGAGGCGGACGCGCTCGCCCAGGTCTTCGCCGCCGACATGCGGCACTTCGAACGGGTCCTGGAGCGGATCGCCGGGGAGCCGTTCGTGGAGCGGACCAAGTCCGTGCTGGTGCTCTCACCGCTGCTGCGACGCTTCTCCTCGGGCTCCCCCGGGTAACCCCGCGTCCTTCGCGTCCGCGCGCAACGAATCGCCGGGACGCCTCCGGCGGACGCAACGATTCGCCCACCGGTGCGCAACAGGTCCTTCTTGTCCGGTCGAGTCCGCCGGCCGTAGCGTCTCTCTGGCCCCGCCCGCACCCCCTCCCACCGGTCAGGAACACGCATGCGCACCGCCCTGCTCCAGAACTCCGGCCGCCCCGGATCCGTCGCCGGGAACCTCGCGGTCCTCGACGAGGCCGCGGGCCGCGCCGCCGGGGCGGGCGCCGGGCTCCTGGTCACCCCGGAGCTGTTCCTGACCGGGTACGCGATCGGCGACGACATCGGCGTCCTCGCCGAACGGGCCGACGGCGCCTTCGCCGACGCCGTCGCGGAGATCGCCGCACGCCACGGTCTCGCGGTCGCCTACGGATACCCGGAGCGGGACGGCGAGCGCGTCTTCAACTCCGTCCAGCTGGTCTCCGCCGACGGCAGCCGCCTCGCCGGCTACCGCAAGACCCACCTCTTCGGCCGGTTCGAGCGCGCCCACTTCACACCGGGCGACCTCCCGGTCGTGCAGGCCGAGCTGGACGGGATCACCGTCGGCCTGATGATCTGCTACGACGTGGAGTTCCCGGAGAACGTCCGCGCCCACGCCCTGGCCGGCACCGACCTGCTGCTCGTCCCGACCGCGCAGCCGCACCCGTTCCAGTTCGTCGCCACCTCCCTGGTGCCGGTGCGGGCCTTCGAGAACCAGATGTACGTCGCGTACGTCAACCGCGTCGGCCGCGAGGGCGAGTTCGAGTTCGTCGGCCTCTCCACCCTCGCCGGGCCCGACGGGACCGCCCGCGCCAGGGCCGGGCGCGCCGAGGAGCTGGTGTTCGGCGAGGTCGACCCGGCGCTCCTCGCCGCCTCCCGCGAGGCGAACCCGTATCTGCGGGACCGCCGGCCCCACCTCTACGGCTCCCTCGCCTGAGCCCCACACCCCGTTCCACCTGTGCAAGGAGTCCGTACCCCATGACGTCCACGGTGCCCAACGCGATCGAGCACGCAGACGAGCGGCAGCCGCCGATCACCATGTCCGGGCCGGACTTCCCGTACGCGTACGACGACTTCCTCGCCCACCCGGCGGGGCTCGGCCAGGTACCCGCGACGGAGCACGGCACCGAGGTCGCGGTCATCGGCGGCGGCCTGTCCGGCATCGTGGCCGCCTACGAACTGATGAAGATGGGCCTCAAGCCCGTCGTCTACGAGGCCGACCAGATCGGCGGGCGCCTGCGGACCGTGGGCTTCGACGGCTGCGACCCCTCGCTGCGGGCCGAGATGGGCGCGATGCGCTTCCCGCCCTCCTCCACCGCCCTCCAGCACTACATCGACCTGGTGGGACTGGAGACCCGGCCCTTCCCCAACCCCCTCTCCGAGGCCACCCCTTCGACCGTCGTCGACCTCAAGGGCGAGTCGCACTACGCCGAGACGCTCGACGACCTGCCGCGGGTCTACCGGGACGTCGCCGACGCCTGGGCCAGGTGCCTCGAAGAGGGCGCCGACTTCTCCGGCATGAACCGCGCCCTGCGCGAGCGCGACATCCCGCGCATCCGCGAAATCTGGGCGAGACTGGTCGAGAAGCTCGACAACCAGACCTTCTACGGCTTCCTCTGCGACTCCGAGGCCTTCAAGTCCTTCCGGCACCGCGAGATCTTCGGCCAGGTCGGCTTCGGCACGGGCGGCTGGGACACCGACTTCCCCAACTCCGTCCTGGAGATCCTCCGCGTCGTCTACACCGAGGCCGACGACCACCACCGCGGCATCGTCGGCGGCTCCCAGCAACTGCCGCTCAGGCTGTGGGAGCGCGAGCCGCAGAAGATCGTCCACTGGCCCCACGGCACCTCGCTGAAGTGCCTGCACACGGCCGGCGAACCCCGCCCGGCCGTGACCCGGCTGAACCGCACCGCCGGCAACCGGATCACGGTCACCGACGCCGACGGCGACATCCGCACCTACCGGGCGGCGGTCTTCACCGCCCAGTCCTGGATGCTGCTCTCCAAGATCGCCTGCGACGAGTCGCTCTTCCCGATCGACCACTGGACCGCCATCGAGCGGACCCACTACATGGAGTCCAGCAAGCTCTTCGTGCCCGTCGACCGGCCCTTCTGGCTGGACAGGGCCGTCGACGACAGGGGGAACCCGACCGGCCGTGACGTCATGTCGATGACGCTCACCGACCGCATGACCCGCGGCACCTACCTCCTGGACGACGGCCCCGACCGGCCCGCCGTCATCTGCCTCTCCTACACCTGGTGCGACGACAGTCTGAAGTGGCTGCCGCTCACCGCCAACGAGCGGATGGAGGTCATGCTGAAGTCGCTCGGCGAGATCTACCCGGATGTCGACATCAGGAAGCACGTCATCGGCAGCCCGGTGACGGTCTCCTGGGAGAACGAGCCCTGCTTCATGGGGGCGTTCAAGGCCAACCTGCCCGGCCACTACCGCTACCAGCGGCGCCTGTTCACGCACTTCGTGCAGGACGGGCTGCCCGAGGACAGGCGGGGCATCTTCCTCGCCGGCGACGACATCTCCTGGACGGCCGGCTGGGCCGAGGGCGCCGTCCAGACCGCGCTGAACGCCGTCTGGGGCGTCATGCACCACCTCGGCGGCGAGAGTGACGCGGCCAACCCCGGTCCCGGTGA
This sequence comes from Streptomyces sp. SL06, assembly GCF_058244745.1. Classification (NCBI taxonomy): domain Bacteria; kingdom Bacillati; phylum Actinomycetota; class Actinomycetes; order Kitasatosporales; family Streptomycetaceae; genus Streptomyces; species Streptomyces sp. SL06. Next base: position 6,045,832 of record NZ_JBSYOT010000002.1, read on the forward strand.
CGTGTACGACGAGATCGCGCCGGTCGAACTCCCGGAGGACTGAGAGGAGCAGAGGGCCAAAGGACTGGGAGGCCACAGGGTCCGGGAGGTCTCAGACCCCGGCCGCCCGTGCCTTCTCGTACACCTCGGCGGCGACATCCTTCAGCTCCTCGGCGTCCCGCGCCGTGCTCTGGAGGTCGAGGAGGATCTCCTCCAGGCCGATCCCGGCGTGCGCGGCGAGATCCTCCACGATCTGGTCAACGTCGCCCTGGAAGGGCTGCCGGCCGGCGGCGGCCCGGGGCGTCGCGTGCAGGCGGACGTTGGCCCGCAGCACCGTGCGGATCGGTTCCGTACGGCCGCGTTCGGCGGCCAGCTCCCGCAGTTGCCGCCACTGCTCGGCCACGGCCTCGGCGCCGACGCCCGTCGGCAGCCAGCCGTCGGCGTGGTCGACCAGCCGGCGCCGGGCCCTGCCGCTGCTCGCCGCCAGCAGGATCGGGATCGGCCGGGCGGGCTTGGGCCCGACGACCGCGGACGCGATCTTCGTGGTTCGCCCCTCGTACACCACCGGGTCCGGTCCCCAGACCGCGCGGCACACCTCGATCAGCTCGTCCAGGGCCGGGCCGCGCTCGGCGAACGGCCGTACGGACGCCGCCGCGTACTCGTCGGTGGACCAGCCGGTGCCGAAGCCCGCCAGCACCCGGCCGCCGCTCGCCGCGTCCAGCGAGGCCAGCGCCTTGGCCAGTTGGAACGGGACGTGCAGCGGGGCGACCAGCACGCTCGTGCCCAGCCGGGCCCGTTCGGTGGCCGCGGCGGCGAGGGTGAGGGTGACCAGCGGCTCCGCCACGCTCCGGTAGGCGTCGGGCCAGGGCAGGCCCTCGATGCCGTAGAGCCCCTGGGTGGCGGGTTCGGGGAACAGGGCCCGCTCGAAGACCCACAGGCTCTCGTAGCCCGTCCGCTCCGCCGCGCGGGCCACGTCGGGGACATCCTTGCCGAGGTCGTACTGCCGCATCTGGGGGAGGCCGAGTCCGAGCCTGGTCGCCATGTCCGGGTGCTCCTTCGCAGTCGGGGTGCGATGTTGCCCAAGCTTGTAACGTACAGCTGTCCCGCGGGAGTTCGGGGCGCGCACGTCGAGGAAACCGGCCGGATCAGTCCGGCAGCGGGATGAGCAGCAGCCGGCCCGCGAAGCCCACCGCCGAGTCCAGCCGCTCGGTGAACTCCCCGGCGACATCGGGCACTCGGCGCAACGCCCACAGCGCGCGGGCCGCTGCCCAGGCGGCGTCGCGGGCGCGCTCCAGGCTCCAGGCGCCGAGCAGATGGGTCAGCGGGTCGGCGATGCGAAGGAGGTCGGGCCCCGGCGTCAGCTCGTCGCGGACCCGCTCCTCCAGCGATCCGAGGAGGTCGGCCACCCGGTCGAACTCGTCCTCCAGGTCGACGGGTTCGCAGCCGAGGGTACGACAGCTGTCCACCACGGCCAGCGCGAGATCGTGGCCGACATGCGCATGGACGCCCGCCAGCGCGAACTGCAGCGGCCGTACGCCGGGATGGCGGCGGAACTGGAACAGCGGCCGCCAGCAGGCCGGTGGCCGGCTGCCCTCCTCCTCCGCCTCCACGGCGGCCAGATACCGCCGCGCGAGCCGCACGTCCAGCGCGATCGCGGCCCCGGCCGCCGTGCTCCGGCCGCCGTCGACCTGCCCGGCGGCCGCCTCCGCGAGGGCCAGGCAGACGCGGTTGAAGACCGCCACCCCGTCCCGGGCGGGCAGCGCCGTGTCGAGGGCGCGCATCCGGGTCAGGACCGTGTCCACCGTCCGGACGGCCGTCGGGACTTGTTCGCAGTGGGCCATGGCGGCAGGGTCGCAGCTTTAGGCTGACGGCAGTGCCGGTGGGCCGACGCTTCCCCGAAACGGGGGAACGCGCCCGCCGTGCGGGGGAGGGGGAACCGTACGTGTCAGGTCTTCGTGCCCGGCGTCTGGCCGCTCGCAGGGCCGAGCGCAGGCGCGCCGCCCGCCGCGGCGCGATGGTCGTGGCGGCGTCCGTCGTGGTCGCGGTGGGCACCGTGACCGGCATGCTGAGCGCCCTCGGCGACGACGGGAGCGGTGTGGACGAGGCGCGGCCGGAGGTGACGTGGTCGCCGCGGCCGGACCCGCTGCACCTCGTGCCGTCCCCGTCCCCGTCGGCGCCGCCCCCGGTCTCCGCCCCGCCCTCTCCCTCGGCGACGAGGAGAGATCCGGCGCCTTCGCCGGAGCACACGTCCGAGCGGAAGAAGCCCGTCACCACCGCGGCCTCCACCCGGCTCTTCCGGTACTCCGAGTCCCAGGTCCTCGACTGGGTCCGGGCCCATCCGGACGACCCGCGCCAGGATGTCATCGCGTCCCGCATAGCCGGCCACCCGGCCGCCGTGTGGTTCGCCGACTACACGCCGGACAACATCACCTCCCGGGTCCGCGCCGTCACCTCGGGCGGCGCCGCCGAGGGGCGGGTGCCGGTCGTCGTGCCGTACGCGATACCCGGCCGCGACTGCGGCGGCCACTCCGAGGGCGGGGCGCCCGACCTCGACGCCTACGACAGCTGGATCGACCGGTTCGCCGCCGGGCTCGGCTCAGGCGATGTCATCGTCGTCCTGGAGCCCGACTCGGTCGCCCAGTCCGAGTGCCTGTCCGCCGGTGAGCGCGCCGACCGCTTCGCCTCCCTGGCCCGCGCCGGCCGGGTGATGAAGGCGGCGAACCCCCTGGCCCGGGTCTACTTCGACGCGGGCCACTCCGGCTGGCACGCGCCCGCCAAGCAGGCGGGCTGGCTGAAGCAGGCCGGCGCCGGCTCGGCCGACTCCTCCGACGGCGTCTTCAGCAACGTCTCCAACTTCCACACCACCGCCGACGAGGTCGCCTACGTCCGCGCGGTCCTCGACGCCCTCGGCGGCCCGGCGGGCCTGGGCGCCGTCATCGACACCAGCCGCAACGGCAACGGAGCCCCGCCCGACGGCGAGTGGTGCGACCCGGACGGCCGCAAGCTCGGCCGCGCGCCGACCCTGAGCACCGGCATGGGGCGCATCGACGCCTACCTGTGGGTGAAGCTGCCGGGGGAGTCGGACGGCTGCAAGGGGGCGCCGGGCACCTTCACACCGTCGTACGCCTACGACCTGGCGCGCTGAGTCCCCCCGCCGCCCCCGCCCTTCGTGTCGTACGAGGACGTCCCCTCGTCCAGCAGCGGCTGCCGCGTCTTGAGGTGGGCCGGGGCGAAGGCGCGCAGCGCGTGGTAGCCGGTGATGACGACCACGGTGCCGAGCGCGATGCCGCTGAGGGAGAAGGTGTCGGTGAACTCCATGCTGACGTTGCCGACGCCGATGATGATGCCCGCGGCGGCCGGCACCAGGTTGAGCGGATTGCGCAGGTCCACCTTGGCGTTGATCCAGATCTGGGCGCCGAGCAGGCCGATCATGCCGTAGAGGATGACCGTGATGCCGCCGAAGCGGGCCGCGCGGAAGCTCTCGCTACCGAGGCGAACAAACGCGGCGACGCCGTGTCGACCCTCGCGCGTGATGTGCAGGTGCTGCGGCAGCAGGTGCAATCCGAGGGGAAGACGCCGGCGGCACCGGACCCGGCGAGTGCGGTCGAGGACTTGCCCGACCGTGCCGAGGTGCCGGTGCCGGTGCCGGTGCCGATCCCGGGCCCGGCCGGTCCGCGCGGGCCGAAGGGGGAGCCGGGAGAGGACGCCCCGTCGCCGTCACCTGGCCCGCCCGGTCCGGCGGGCGAGGGCGGCGACGAGGGTGCGCCGGGCGAGCCGGGGGCGACGGTCACCGGTCCGCCCGGTCCGCCCGGTCCGCCCGGTCCGATCGGTCTGCAGGGGCCGCAGGGGCCGCAGGGGCCGGCCGGGCCAGCGGGCCCGGCGGGGAAGGACGGGGCCGACGGCAAGGACGGTCGCGACGGGCAGACGTGCCCGGACGGGTACAGCTTGCAGGCGCCGCCCGACGATCCCGACGCGCTCGTCTGCCGCCGCACCGGCGCACCGCAGCCCGAACAGCCCGACCCGGGCCTGTCGGCGGGCCCGCTCGCGCTGCCCGCCGAACGCCGCCGCATCGTATGAACATCACGCCCCTGTCTGGCCACTGGCCGGGCAGGGGCGCTTTCGCCGTTCCCGGGGGCAGGCGTTGACGCCCGCCATACTCTGGCGATAGGCACCCCTCACCCGAACGGAGCGCCATGGACACGTCCGACGAACTCAGCAGCGGCGAGCGAATCCGGATGCTCCGCGAGTCCCGCGGGCTCACCCGCGCCGCCCTCGCGCAGATGTGTGGCCGCGGCCCCGACTGGCTCAAGAAGATCGAGTCAGGCGAGCGTGAGCTGCGCTCCCACGACATGCTGATGCGGCTCGGCGCTGCCCTGCAGCTCTCCGACCTGTCCGCGATCGCCGGCAGCAGCGGCCCCTCGCAGCCCGTACCGTCCGGCCGGCTCGCACACCCCGTACTGCCCGACGTTTGGGCCGCCGTCATGAACCGGCCCATGTCCATCGCTCCGCCGACTGCCCGCTACACCGACCCGGCCGTGTTGCAGGGGCGCGTCGACCAGTCTTGGCGCCTGTGGCACACCTCCGAGCACAACCGCACCGAGGTCGGCGCACTGCTGCCCGACCTGATCCGCGACGCCGAAGCAGCGGTCCGCGCCCTCGACGGAGCCGAGCGGCGGGCCGCCCTGGTCGCCCTGTCCGACGTATACCGGCTCACCGGCCAGGCCACCGCCTACGTCGCCCCCGCCGAACTCGCGTGGGTGGTGGCCGACCGGGCGCTCACCGCCGCGCAGGACGCCGACCAGCCGGCCGCGATAGCTGCCGCCGCCTGGAATTTGGGCAACATCCTGCGGGAGACGGCGTATCCCGACGAGGCGCTGCGCGTCGTTGTCGAGGCCGCCGAACTGATCCGCCCCCACCTCGACGACGCCCCCGACGACTGGCGGGGCATCTACGGCGCGCTGCAGCTGCACGCCGCGGTGACCGAGGCCCGTGAGGGGCACGACGGGACGGCGTGGCGGTACTGGGACAAGGGCGACCACGTCGCAAAGTCCCTGCCCGCAACCTACGTGCACCCGTCGACCGTGTTCGGCCGCGCCAACGTCGATTTCCACGCCGTGAGCGTGGCCTGCGATCTCCGCAAGAGCGCTCGAGCGATCGGCCTCGCCGACGACATCGACCCCGATGCCATGCCGTCGATAGAGCGCCGCGCCCGGCTGTGGGTCGAGGTTGCCCGCGGGCACCTGCAGCGCGGCGAGCGCACAGCCGCACTCAAGACGATGCAGATGGCGTACGAGATCGGCGCCGAGACCGTCGCGTACACCCCGTCGGCCCGCTCGGTTGCCGCCGACCTCTGGCGGCACGCACCGCGGGCGATGCGGCCCGAGGCGAGCCGGCTCGCTGAGGCGATCGGTGTGCCGACGGCGAGTTGAGGAGTTGAGCAAGGGGGACAGGCTGGGACAGGGGGACAGACTGTCCCCGTTACCGGTCGGTAGTGGCTCTACGGTGACCCTCCACCGACTACCGCCCGGGGGTCCCCATGTGCAGCCTTGCCCGCTTACACGCGTCGCTGCGCCGCGACGAGCCGCCCACCCGCGATGCCACAACCGGCGAGATCCGCGTGCCCGTCGCCCTCTACGACCTCGACGAGCACCGGAGCGACGCCCCGCTCGTCATGTCCCGCGCCGAGGCCGAAGCCTTGTTCGCACACCTGCGCGCCGCGCTCGTGCCCGCGCAGCCGGCCAGGGCGACGGAGGCCGCGCGGTGAGCACAACGCAACAGTCCGTCGACGCCGACGAGGTCACCAGACTGATCGCCGAAGCGCTCAGCGCGACCGGCATCCTGCCGCCCATGGCCCGGCTTGAGGAACTCGACCAGGCGCTGCGCACCGAGATCGAGCGGCTCGTGCCGGTCGTGCAGCGGCAGGCCGATGCCGCGCCGCTGCGCTCCCGCGAGTGGTACGCCCTCATTCAGGCAGCCGACCACGCCGAGGACGCGCTGAAGTATCAGATCGGGGCAGCGCCGCTCGCCGGTGCGATCCACGTCGGTGAACTCGCCCGCCGGGTGTGCGAGCTGCGCAACGCGGCAGCGGGGGGTGCCGCGCGGTGAACTGCACGATCTGCGATCTGCCGATCGAGGACGGGCAGCCGTTCAGGCGGCACGCGCGCCGCGATCTGCAGGGGCGCGCCCTGCCGGCCACGCACACCCACAAGGCATGCCGCGAACGGCCGCGAACGGTCCCGTTCATCGCCCAGTGGTCGGGGGAGATCATGCCCGAGCCGCTCGTCGCGCTGCGCCTGTTCGGCGGGGTCCGCTACGCCGGCGAGCAGCCCGACGACCGAGACGACCGCGGGGTGCTGTGGAAGCGAACCGTCGACCGCTCGGGCTCCGGGAAACCGCTGTACGGCAAGGTGCACGGCGGACGGCAGCGGCGCGCCATGGCGGAGCTGCTGTGCCAGGTGTGCGGCGAGCCGGCCGACCAGGACGACCGGGGCGTGCTGTGGCTGCTCGAAGACGACCGGGCCGACTACCCGACGTGGCCCGAGGACCTGCTGACGACGCATCCGCCGACGTGCCTGCGCTGTGTCCGGGCCGCGCGGCAGCAGTGCCCGCACCTGTGGGCGGGCAGCGTCGCCGTGCGGGTGAAGGCGTCCGAGGTGTGCGCGGTGTACGGCAACCGGTACACGCCGAGCCGGCTCGGGCCGATCGTCGCAGAGAAGGGGCCGATCACCTTCGAGTCGCCGCTACTGTCGTACGTGGTCGCGGCGCAGCTCGTGCGGTCGCTGTACGCGTGCACGTTCGTGAGCCTCGACGACGAACTCGCGGTGCACCCATGAGACGGGCGCCCGGCGGGTGTGAGCGTTCCCCCCGTCGATCCCCGCCGGGCGTCCTCACGACGTGATGCGCACGAGTTCTTCCACAGGCACGCCGATCGCGCAGGCGATACGCCGCACGGTCCGCAAGGTGGGGTTCGCCGGCCGGCCTCAACGTCCTGATAGTGGGCCCGGTTCATCGGCACGGAGAGAAACACGCGCTCTTGGGTGAGGCCGTGCTGCTCGCTGACGTCGCGGATACGGCGGCCGATACGCTGCGCTTCGCGTGACGAATATGCCCTCTGCACTCATTGACCCTGAGTCAGGGGGAGAATGGATCCCGCTCCCCTCGGCACGGGTGCGGTACCGCCGTCACCGATCCCGTGCCCCACACAGGGGGAGGTGACAGCCGCGGCCCCGGTCTCTCGTCTCCGCAAAAGACGGACCGGGGCCGCTGCACGTTCAGGGCGCGCATACCTGCACGTCACACGCGGTGTGCTTTTGAATGAGCGTCATGCAGCTTCCAGCGCACGCCGAGGTCCATGGTGAGGTTTCGCTCTCTCTGTACGTGAGGACTGTCCGGACCATTGTCGGGGGTACCGGACGGTCCTCCGACGCGCACCCCCCCCCGCTGACCAGTGCGTTCCCGGCCGCCGCCGGGGGCGCGGCCCGGCGGGAGTGCCGCGCCCGGCGTCGTGGACCGACGCCTTCAGGACTGGCGGTCGGGCACTTCCGCGTTCGACGCACTGATCCTCGGGCGGTTCCGGTCACCGGCGCGCAGCACCCTCGCGAACACCACCAGGCAGGACGCCAGCACGGTCACCAGAGCGAACGACACCACCAGGCTGGTCGCCTCGGCCAGACCGCCGATCGCGCTCGGCGCGATCAGACCGGAGGTGTAGGTGATGGTGGCGACGCCCGCGATGGCCAGGCTGGGGTTGGAGCCGGCGCGGCCGGCGGCGGCGAAGCACAGCGGGACGACCACGGCGATCCCGAGGCCCATCAGCGCGAAGCCCGCCATTGCCGCCGCCGGACGGTCCGCGACGACGACGAGCAGACCGCCGAGGGTGGCCAGCACACCGCTCACCCGCACCGTGCGTACCGCGCCGAAGCGGTCCACCACCTTGTCGCCGACGAGCCTGGCCACCGCCATGGTGAGCGTGAATCCCGTCGTGCACGCCGCCGCCAGACCGGCCGAGGTCTCCAGCTCGCCGCGCAGATAGACCGCCGACCAGTCCAGGCTCGCGCCCTCCGCGAACACCGCGCAGAACCCGACCGCGCCGATCAGCAGCGCCGACCTCGGCGGCAGTGCGAACCGCGGCGGCGGATCCTCGTCCTCGGCGGGCTGGAGGTCCAGCACCCAGGTGCAGGCGACCAGGCCCGCCAGGGTCAGCACCGCGGCGGCCAGGGCGTGGTGCAGCCGGGCGTCCGTGCCCAGGTGGGCGGCGAGCGTGCCGGCCGCCGAGCCGATCAGGGCGCCCACGCTCCACAGCCCGTGCAGGCCGGACATGATCGAACGGTCGAGACGGTTCTCGACCTCGACGCCGAGCGCGTTCATCGCCACGTCCGACATGCCCGCGGTGGCACCGAAGGCGAACAGGGCGAGGCACAGGGTGAGCAGGTTCGGCGCGAGGGAGGGCAGCACCAGCGCCAGCGTCCACAGGGCCAGCAGACCGCGCAGGGCGGTGCGGGCGCCGAAACGGTGGCTGACGCTGCCGGCCAGCGGCATGGCGAGCGACGCGCCGAGCGCCGGGAACGCGAGCGCCAGTCCCAACTGGCCCGCGCTCACCGCGGCGTGGTCCTGGATCCACGGCACGCGGGTCGCGAACGAGCCGGTGACGGCGCCGTGCACGGCGAACACGGCCGCCACGGCGTACCGGGCGCGCCGCACCTCGCGTTGTCCGTACACCACTGTGCTCATTTCGAAACCCCCCGTCGGGTCCGCCGCCCCGCTCGACGCCATTGCGTCGCGTAAACTATCAGGAACCCTGCCTGATAGATAGGCGATTATCGGCGCGGGCCCCCGCGCCGCCGATCTGGAAGGATCCCGGCATGCCCGCATCCCCGAGCACAGTCCGGGCCATCAACGACCGGCTCGCCCTCCATCTGCTCCAGCGGGAGGGCCCGTTGACGGCAGGACGGTTGAAACAACTGACCGGCCTGTCCCGGCCCACCGTGGCCGACCTCGTCGAACGCCTCACCGCCTCCGGTCTGGTCGAGGTCGTGGGGGAGTCGGGCGAGCAGCGCCGCGGCCCGAACGCCAAGCTGTACGGCATCGTCGCGGGCCGCGCCCATCTCGCCGCCCTCGACGTGCGCACCGAGGGCGTCGCCGTGCTGGTGTCCGACCTGCTCGGCCGGGTGCTCGCCGAGGGGTCCGTGCCGATCGGCGACGACACCGGCACCGGTCCCGCGGTGGAGCAGGCGGTGAGCCTGGTCGAGCGGGCGGCGAAGGAGGCCGGCGCCGACCGGCTGCACACCGTCGGCATCGGCGCGCCCGGCCTGATCGACCCGGCCGGCGGCGAACTCCGCGACTCCTCCGGCCTGCCCGAGTGGCACCGCCGGCTGATGGCCGCGTTGCGGGAGAAGTTCCCCGAGGCGCGCATCGGCGTCGAGAACGAGACGAACCTCGCCGCGCTGGCCGAGCAGCGCGACGGGGTGGCCCGGGACCGGGACACGTTCGTCCTGCTGTGGCTCGGCCTCGGCATCGGCGCCGCCGTCGTCCTCGACGGCACGCTGCGCAGGGGCGTGTCCGGCGGTGCGGGCGAGATCGGCTTCATGCCGGTGCCGGGCACCTCGGGGCTGCCGTCCGCCACCGACTGCGACGGCGGCTTCCACTCCGTGGCCGGGGCGGCGGCGGTGACCGCCCTCGCGGCGCAGCACGGGCTGACGGCGCCCCCCGGCGGCCCCGGACCGCACGCGGCCCGGCTGGTCCTGGAGGCGGTACGCCGGTCGGCCCCCGGGGGAGACCCGGCCGCCGAGGGCTTCCTGGACGCGCTGGCCGACCGGGTCGTCCTGGGCGCCGCCGCCGTCGTCTCCGTCCTCGACCCCGGTTGCCTGGTGCTGGCCGGCGAGATCGGCCGGGCCGGCGCCGACGCCCTCGCCACCCGCGTCCAGCACCGCCTCACCCGGATGTCGCCGCTCGCCACCGAGGTGCGGCCCAGCGCACTGGGCGGCGGCGCCGTGCTCCGCGGCGCGCTTCTGACCGCCCGCGACCGCGCCCAGGACGACCTGTTCGGACCACCGGAGCGGTAGCCCGCGGCGGCATCCGACCGGGTCCGCGGGCCGGGCGCGGCTCCGCGGAGGGCAGCCCCGACCACGGGTGGGCGCGATGGGGTGGCCCGGCGGCGGGCAAGGGCCGTCGTCACCGCCGCCGGGCCGGTCTCGCCGCGGGGCATCTCTCCACGGAAGTTGCGCAGACCCTAAAGAGGACTAGACCATTAAGTCAATAGGTATGAACCAACCTCAAGAGCCGTGACGGGCCCACGAGTTGGAACCCCGTCCGGTGGCGGCCGGATTCGCCGGGGCGCTCTGTGATCCACCCCACACCCGCTGCCCCTATGAGTGCCGAGCAGGCGTGGCACACTGGCCCTGTACCAGAAGCAGCGCACTCCGGGGTCGGTGAAAGTCCGAACCGGCGGTTACAGTCCGCGACCCGGTCGCTTCCAGCGGCCGGTTGACCAGGTGAAATTCCTGGACCGACGGTTAAAGTCCGGATGGGAGGCAGTGCGCGGCGGGCGAGCACAGGTGCGCGCCGCCGATTTCTGGGCTCGCCCCTCGCGGGCAGGGCCCGTCCGGCGTCGCCCCCCGGAGCCTCGTCCGTGAGTTCTGTCGCTCTCGACAGCCCCGGAGTCCGTGCCCGAAGAGGCAGGAGGACCCGGGAAGTGTTCACCGGAATCGTCGAAGAGCTGGGCGAGGTCACCGCTGTCGAGACCCTCGACGACGCCTGTCGCTTCCGCCTGCGCGGCCCCGCGGTCACCGAAGGGGCACGGCACGGCGACTCCATCGCCGTCAACGGCGTCTGCCTCACCGTCGTCGACCACGAGGGAGACGAGTTCACCGCCGACGTGATGGCCGAGACCCTCAACCGCTCCAGCCTGGGCGCCCTCACCGTCGGCTCCCGCGTCAACCTGGAACGCCCCACCGCAGTCGGCGCCCGCCTCGGCGGCCACATCGTGCAGGGGCACGTCGACGGCACCGGCGAGATCCTGGAGCGCGAGCCCTCCGAGCACTGGGAACTCGTCAGGATCTCCCTGCCCGCCGAACTCGCCCGCTACGTCGTGGAGAAGGGCTCCGTCACCGTCGACGGCATCAGCCTCACCGTCGTCGACGCCGGCCCCGACTTCTTCACCGTCAGCCTCATCCCCACCACCCTCGCCCTGACCACCCTCGGCCTCAAACAGCCCGGCGACCCGGTCAACCTCGAGGTGGACATCATCGCCAAGTACGTCGAGCGGCTCCTCACCGTCCAGGGGGGCAGCAGGTGAACTGGCTCAACTCCGAGGCGTTCACGCTCTTCGACCAGCACATCAAGTGGTCGGACATGACCGGCAACGTGATCGGCCTGCTCGGCCTCGCACTCGGCTGGCGCCGCTCGATCTGGACCTGGCCCGTCCAGTTTGTCTCCGGGCTGGTCCTCTTCGCCGCCTTCTCCACCGCCCACCTCTCCGGCAGCGCCGGCAAGCAGATCGTCGTCATGGTGGTCGCCGCCTGGGGCTTTTGGCAGTGGAACCGCGGGCGGCGGCAGACCCAGGACGGCACCATCGCCGTCCGGTTCGCCACCTGGCGCGAACGCGGCGTCCTGCTCGGCGCCGCCGCCCTCGGCACCCTCGCGGTCGGCGGCCTGTTCACCGCCTTCCCCACCCTGTCCTGGGACCCCTGGCCGGACGCGTACATCTTCGTCGGCACCGTCGTCGCCATGTACGCCCAGGCGCGCGGCATGGTCGAGTTCTGGTTCGCCTGGCTGCTGGTCGACCTGGTCGGCGTCCCGCTGAACTTCGCCAACGGCTTCGCCTTCTCCGGTTTCGTCTACGTCCTCTACGGCGCGCTCGTCCTGTGGGGCCTGCGCGACTGGTGGCTGCGCTCCCGCGAGGCGACGCGGCCCGTCCTGGAAGGAGCGCCCGCATGAGCACGGCACCCATCCTCTACAGCTCCGACGGCATCGACGACCTCACCCTCGACCCCGTCGAACAGGCCGTCGCCGACATCGCCGCCGGCCGCCCGGTCGTGGTCGTCGACGACGAGAACCGCGAGAACGAGGGCGATCTCGTCATCGCCGCCGAGAAGGCGACCGAGGAGATCGTCGCCTTCATGATGAGCGAGTGCCGCGGTCTGATCTGCGCCCCCATGGAGGGCGACGAACTGGACCGGCTCCGGCTCCCGCAGATGGTCGACGACAACACCGAGTCGATGAAGACCGCCTTCACCGTCTCCGTGGACGCCACCGCCGCCCACGGCGTGAGCACCGGCATCTCGGCCGCCGACCGCGCCACCACCCTGCGGCTCCTGGCGGGCGGCACCGCCGAACCCACCGACCTGGTCCGCCCCGGCCACGTCTTCCCGCTGCGCGCCCGCCCCGGCGGCGTGCTCGTGCGCGACGGCCACACCGAGGCCGCCGTGGACCTGGCCCGCCTCGCCGGCCTGCGCCCGGCCGGCGCCATCGTCGAGATCGCCGGCGAGGACGGCCGCATGCTGCGGCTGCCCGAGCTGATCCCGTTCGCCCGCAAGCACGGCCTGACGATCATCTCCATCGAGGACCTCGTCGCCCACCGCCGCGCCGAGGAGCCCACCGTCCGCCGCGAGGCCGTGGTCCGGCTGCCCACCCGGCACGGCGAGTTCACGGCGTACGGCTACCGCTCCACCGCCGACGGCGTCGAGCACGTCGCCCTCGTGCACGGCGACATCGGCGACGGCACCAACGTCCTGGTGCGCGTCCACTCCGAGTGCCTCACCGGCGACGTCTTCGGCTCCCAGCGCTGCGACTGCGGGCCGCAACTGGACGCCTCCCTCGACCGCGTCCAGGCCGAGGGCAGGGGAGTCGTGGTCTACCTGCGCGGCCACGAGGGACGCGGCATCGGCCTGATGTCCAAGCTGCGCGCCTACGAACTCCAGGAGCGGGGCCGGGACACCCTCGACGCCAACCTGGAACTCGGCCTGCCCGCCGACGCCCGCGACTACGGCGCCGGCGCCCAGATCCTCACCGACCTCGGCGTGCGGACCGTACGCCTCATGACCAACAACCCCGACAAGAGCGACGCGCTCGTCCGGCACGGCATCGAGGTCATTGGCCGCGAGCCGATGCCCGTCCAGGCCGGCGAGCACAACCTCCGCTACCTGCGCACCAAGCGGGACCGGATGGGACACGACCTGCCCTGGCTGGACACGACCCCCGTGTCCACCTGCGGCAACCAGTAGGCCGGCAAGTACAGCAAGCCCAGCGGGCAAGGGATTCGAGGAGAGACGTGAGCGGCAAGGGCGCACCGGAACTGTCCGTACGCAATGTGGGCGATCTCAGGGTCGCCGTCGTCGCGGCGCAGTGGCACGACAAGGTGATGGACGCACTGGTGGACGGCGCCCTGCGCGCCCTGCGTGAACTGGGCATCGACGAGCCGACCCTGCTCCGGGTCCCCGGCAGCTTCGAGCTGCCGGTGGTCGCCAAGGCCCTCGCGGGCCGCGGCTACGACGCGATCGTCGCCCTCGGCGTCGTCATCCGCGGCGGCACCCCCCACTTCGACTACGTGTGCCAGGGCGTCACCCAGGGCCTCACCCAGGTCTCCGTCGAGACCGGCGTCCCCATCGGCTTCGGCGTCCTCACCTGCGACACCGAGGAACAGGCCCTCGACCGGGCCGGACTGGAGGGCTCCCGCGAGGACAAGGGGCACGAGGCGGTGACCGCGGCCGTCGCCACCGCGGCCACGCTTCGCTCAGTATCCGAACCGTGGCGCTAGCCCGCCCGGCACACGCGTAAAGTGGGGCCCACCATGTCCAAGAAGACGTTCGAGGAGCTGTTCACCGAGCTCCAGCACAAGGCCGCCAACGGCGATCCCGCCACCTCCCGCACCGCCGAACTGGTCGACAAGGGCGTCCATGCCATCGGCAAGAAGGTCGTCGAGGAGGCCGCGGAGGTCTGGATGGCCGCGGAGCACGAGGGCAAGGACGCCGCCGCCGAGGAGATCTCGCAGCTGCTCTACCACGTCCAGGTGATGATGGTCGCCCGCGGCATCTCCCTGGACAACGTCTACGCCCACCTGTAGAGAACGGCTCGTACAGAGCCCAGCTTTCCCCTCACCCCCCTTCACGCACCCCTTCACGCAAAGGAAGCCGACCTCATGCTGCGCATCGCCGTCCCCAACAAGGGTTCCCTGTCAGGCCCCGCGGGGGAGATGCTGCATGAGGCCGGCTACCAGCAGCGCCGCGAGGCCAAGGAACTGCGGATCGTCGACCCGGCGAACGAGGTCGAGTTCTTCTACCTGCGCCCCCGCGACATCGCGATCTACGTCTCCTCCGGCAGGCTCGACATCGGCATCACCGGCCGCGACCTGCTGATCGACTCCGGCGCCGACGCCGAGGAGATCCTCCCGCTCGGCTTCGCCCGCTCCACCTTCCGCTTCGCCGCCAAGCCGGGCACCGCGCGGGGCGTCGAGGACCTCAAGGGCAGGACGGTCGCCACCTCCTACGAGGGCATCGTCGCCGGACACCTGGCCGACCAGGGCGTCGACGCCTCCGTCGTACACCTCGACGGCGCCGTCGAGACCGCCATCGAACTCGGCGTCGCCGAGGTCATCGCGGACATCGTCGAGACCGGGACCTCCCTGCGCAACGCGGGCCTGGAGGTCTTCGGCGAGCCCATCACGAAGTCCGAGGCCATCGTGATCCGCCGCTCCGGCGCGGAGCCCGACGCGACCACCGAGCCCAAGGTCCAGCAGTTCCTGCGCCGCCTCCAGGGCGTCCTGGTGGCCCGCACCTACGTGATGATGGACTACGACTGCCGTGTCGAGCAGTTGGAGAAGGCCGTGGCGCTCACCCCCGGCCTGGAGTCGCCGACCGTCTCCCCGCTGCACAACGAGGGCTGGGTCGCCGTCCGCGCGATGGTCCCGGCCAAGGAGGCCCAGCGGATCATGGACGACCTGTACGACATCGGCGCTCGGGCCATCCTGACCACGGCCATCCACGCCTGCCGTCTGTGAGCACCACCCGGAGCGACGCCATGCCAGAGACCACGCCGGACCCGCCCGCCCTGCCCGTCACCCTCCGGCCCGGCCGCACCCGGGCCGTCCTGACCGGCCTCGCCGTCGTCACCTTCGTGACCATCACGGCGGTCGGGATGCTGCTGAGCGGCCTCGGCACCGGGGAACGCCTCAGCTTCGTGGCCACCGCCCTCGCCCTGGCCGGCGTGCTCCTCCTGCTGGCCCGGCCCCGGGTCGTCGCCGACGAGACGGGCGTCACCGTCGTCAACCTCACCACCCGTCGGCACCTGGCCTGGCCCGAGATCCTCCGGGTCAACCTCCGCCACGGCGACCCCTGGGTGTTCCTCGACCTCAGCGACGGCACCAGCCTGCCCGCGCTCGGCATCCAGCCGGGCATCGCCAGGCAGCACGCCATCGCCGACGCGCGCGTCCTGCGTGCCCTCGTCGAGGCCCGCTCCGGCGCGGGCCCCGAGGTCTCGCGCCCCTGACCGAAAGCGCCCCGATGTCCGTCTCCGGGACCTGCCGGGGACGGCACGGGGCCATCGCCCCTGCCGCGGGCACCCTTTTCGTGATTAATCTGGGAACGCTGACGCGGCCCTCGCGTCCGCGCCCTGTCGCTCCGCCCGGTGCGCGGGGCTTCCTGCTACCCGAGGAGTGACTCCCTCCGGCGATGGACGGATCGTCCTGCAGTACCTGCGCCGCCCCTTGCTGTGACACCCCACAGGCGGCGGCATCATGACCATCCCCCTGCTGCTCCTGGCAGCCGCGCTCCTGCTGATCCTCGCCAACGGCTTCTTCGTCGCGGCCGAGTTCGGCCTGGTGACCGTCGAACGACAGGACGCCGAGCAGGCCGCCGCCGACGGCGACCGGCGCGCCCGGCGCGTCGTCGAGTCCCTCAAGGAGCTGTCCTTCCAGCTCTCCGGCACCCAGCTGGGCATCACCATCACCTCCCTCGTCGTCGGCATGCTCGCCGAACCGGCGCTCGCCCAGCTCCTGGACGGCCCGTTCGCGGCGGTCGGCGTTCCCGACGGAGCCGTTTCCGGTGTGTCCGTCGTCGTCGGCATGCTGCTGGCCTCGGCGGTGCAGATGGTGATCGGCGAACTGGTGCCCAAGAACTGGGCGGTGTCCAAGCCCCTCCAGGTCGCGCGCTTCGTCGCGGGCCCGCAGCACGCCTTCGCCCGGCTGTTCCACCCGGTGATCGCCGCGCTGAACGCCGTGGCCAACCGCCTGGTGCGGGCACTGGGCATCGAACCCGCCGAAGAACTGGCCTCCGCCCGCACCCCCGGCGAACTGGTCTCCCTGGCCCGGCACTCCGCCCGCGCCGGCGCCCTGGAACAGGACACCGCCGACCTCTTCGTACGGACCCTGTCGCTGGGCGAACTGACCACGCAGCACGTCATGACCCCGCGCGTGAAGGTCAGCGCCCTGCACTCCTCGGCCACCGCCGAGGACGTGGTCAACCTGACCCGCGCCACCGGTCTGTCCCGCTTCCCCGTCTACCGGGAGAAGATCGACGAGATCGTCGGCATGGTCCACCTCAAGGACGCCCTCGCGGTCCCCGCGAACGACCGGCTGCGCACCCCCGTCGGCCGGATCGCCCGCCCCGCGCTGCTCGTCCCCGAGACCCTGCCCGTACGACCGCTGCTCACCCGCCTGCGCAGCGAGCAGCCCATCGCGGTCGTCGTCGACGAGTACGGCGGCACGGCCGGCGTCGTCACCCTGGAGGACATCGTCGAGGAGATCGTCGGCGAGGTCCGCGACGAACACGACGGCCTGGACGTGCCCGAACTCGCCCCCGCCCCGCCCGAGGAGGGCCGCCCCGCCTGGGACGTCGAGGGCAGTTGCCGGGTCGACGCCCTGCGGCGCATCGGCCTCCAGGCGCCCGAGGGACCGTACGAGACCGTGGCCGGACTGGTCGCCGACCTGCTCGGCCGCATCCCGGCCGTCGGCGACCGGGCGGAGCTGCCCGGCTGGCGGCTCTCCGTGCGCCAGGTCGGCCACTACCGCGCCGAACGGATACGACTGGTGCGGACGGCGCCGGTCTCCGTGCTGGAGGCCGCCCGATGAGTGTCCTGCAACTCCTGTTCGCCGCGCTGCTCGTGCTCGCCAACGGCTTCTTCGTCGGCGCCGAGTTCGCACTCGTCTCCGTGCGCCGCAGCCAGGTCGAGCCGCTCGGCACCGCCCGCGCCCGCCAGGTGCTGTACGGCCTGGAGCGGCTGCCGCAGATGATGGCCGCCGCCCAGTTCGGCATCACCGTCTGCTCGCTGACGCTCGGCGCGGTCGCCGAGCCGACCGTCGCCCACCTCCTGGAGCCGGTCTTCGAGTGGGTCCGGCTGCCGCACGGCGTCATCCACCCGCTCGGCTATGTGATCGCGCTGGCCGCCGTGGTCTTCTGCCACCTCGTCATCGGCGAGATGGTCCCGAAGAACCTCGCCATGGCCGCGCCCGAGAAGGCCGCGCTGTGGCTCAGCCCCGGGCTGGTCGCCTTCGCCCGCCTGTGCAGGCCGATCACCGCCGCACTCGGCGCCTGCGCGCAGGGCATCCTCCGGCTGTTCCACGTCGAGCCGAAGGACGAGGTCGAGGCCGTCTTCACCAGTGAACAGCTCAACCGGCTGGTGGAGGACGCCGGTCAGGCCGGCCTCCTCGACCCGGAGGAGCAGGAACGCCTGGAGGACGCCCTGGAACTGGGCTCCCGCCCGGTGACGGACGTGCTCCTCGGGCGCGACTGCCTCGTGACGGTCAGCCCCTCGGTCACACCGGGGGAGATCGTCGCCCTCACCGCCCGCACCGGGTACTCGCGCTTCCCGGTCGCGGCCGGGCAGGGCGCCTTCATGGGCTACCTCCACGTCAAGGACGTCCTCGACCTGGAGGAGTCCGACCGGGCCGTCCCGCAGCACCTGTGGCGCCCGATGACGACGCTGCGCCCCGAACTGCCCCTGGACGACGCCCTCACGGTGATGCGCCGGGCCGCGACCCACCTGGCCCAGGTCACGGACGCGTCCGGGAAGGTACTGGGCCTGGTCGCCCTGGAGGACGTGCTGGAACTACTGGTCGGCGAGGTCAGGGACCCGGCCCACCGGGAGGTGACCCTGGCGACGTGATCCCGGCCGCGGGCGGTGCCGGGCCCTCACAGGCCCGGAGGATCCTGCGGCCCGCGGCCCGACAGGACCTCGCCGTACGCCTGCATCAGGTCCGGCAGCCGCAACGTCGCCAGGTCGTCCCGGGTCAGCACCCCCGGATACACCGACAACCGCAGATCCCGGTACGCACAGCTCTTCTCGTACAGCGTCCGCAGGAACCGCCCGTTGCCCAACTCGTCGATCCACCCCTGGTCCACCACGTGCCCGGCGATCGACCGCAGCTCGTCGAGCGCCTCCTCGTCCCACACGTCGCCGTTCTCGGCCGCCAGGACCTCACCGATCGAGGTGAGTTCCAGCGGCCGGTACGACGGGAAGTCGACGCGGGTGGTGAAGCGGGAGGACAGCCCGGGGTTGGCGCCCAGCAGCCGGTCCATGCCCTCCGGATAGCCGGCCAGGATCACCACCAGGTGGTCGCGGTTGTCCTCGGCCCGCTTCAGCAGCACCTGGAGCGCCTCGTCGCCGTACGCGTCGCCCTTGTTGTAACCGGTGTTGGACAGGGAGTACGCCTCGTCGACGAAGAGGACGCCGCCGAGCGCCGAGTCGATCAGCTCGTTCGCCTTCACGGCGGTCTGGCCGAGGTACTCGCCGACCAGGTCGGCCCGCTGCGCCTCCACGAGGTGGTCGCCGCCGAGCAGGCCGAGGGCGTAGAAGACCCGGCCCAGGATGCGCGCCACGGTGGTCTTGCCGGTGCCGGAGGGGCCGGAGAAGACGAAGTGACGTTTGGGCGGCTGCACCGGGAGGCCCTGCCCGGCCCGCAGCCGCGCCATGTTCAGCTGCGCCGACAGGGCCTTGACCTGCCGCTTCACCGGCTCCAGCCCCACCATGCGCTCCAGCTCGGCGAGCGCCTCCTCCAGTAACGCGGGGTCGGTGGGTCCGGTCGGCAGGGTCGGGTCCGGTCCGTTGGTCCTCTCGCGCACCGACGATCCGCTCAGCGAGGGCAGCGGGGCGGCCGGCGGGGGACCGGGCGCGGAGAGCTTGAGGTCGTGCTCCTCGGTGCCGAAGAGCGGGTCGAGCCCGTCCAGGCCGTCCGGTCCCAGTCCGGACTGCGCGAGTCCCGCGAGGTCGGTGGAGTCGTCGTAGCCGTCGCTCTCGGCGATCGCCGCCAGCCGGGCCGAGGTGTCCATGAACGCGGGATCGACACGGTGCACGGCCCGGTACAGGGGGAGCGCCGCGGCGCTGCGGCCCGTCCCCTCGTGGGCCCGCGCCAGCCAGTAGCGCAGCTCCTTGCGCTGCGGCTGCTCGCTGCGGCAGCGCATGAGGGCCGCCGAGAGCAGCGGCTCGGCCTGCCCGTACATCTCCAGGCGGACCCGGGCCATGCCGCTGAACAGACCGGCCTCGATGCCCAGCAGGGGGTCGCCGAGCAGCGGGTCGGTGTGCCGGACGAGCTGCTCCCAGTCCTTGACGAGGTAGGCGCGGCAGGCGTGCAGGAAGCGGACCTGGGGGTCGGTGTCCACGGGCGGCAGCCCGGCCAGGGCCCGGTCCAGCTCCGGGACATGGCGGCCGTCCAGCCAGTGGGAGGCGTGCGCCAGCAGCAGGTCCCGGGGATTCTCCAGCACGGGCTGCACCCACCAGCCCAGCCAGTACCAGGAGTTGAGCGTCCTGCGATGGCGGGAGCGCTGCTCGCCGAAGCGCTCGCGGTGCCGGAACATCTTCAGCAGCGCGTTCGTGGTGTCGACGCGCAGCGCGTGCAGTCCCAGCCAGCCGTCGGCCATCCCGGGATCCACGCGCACCGCGGTGCGGAACTCCTCCTCCGCCTGTGGGTAGGCCCCCATGGTGTAGGCGTCCACGCCGCGCAGCCAGGCGAGGTCGGCCGGGGCCTGCGGGCCCTGCGTGCCGAAGTCCATCCCGTCCCCCACCTGCCGTGCCCCCGTCGGTATGCCGCCGAGCCGCTGCCCGTCGGCCGCCTCGGCCAACGGCTGTGCCGAGGACCGGAGTTGCCAGGTGCGCGCGGCAACCGCCCGTGGTCGCACCGATGGCATCGTACCCGCGGTGGTCTTTCCTCCGAAGAGTGCCGGGAGGGTCGTTCGACGAGGTGGGAGCGGGCGGGGCGCGCGACGGGGCGGTGACCGAGCGTGATCGGTTGGCGCCGCCGGGCGGCCGGGAAACGCGCTCAGGGCAGAACGAAGCCCCCGATCACGGGGGAACAACCGGGGGCTTCGCGTCTGCCGGCGACCTCGAACGGCCGCACATTCAGAACGTAAGACCTGTACGGCCCCTGGGTCAAGCGCAGTTGGGGCCGGCTGCCCGGTTGCCGGATCGCGATCTTCACAAGTTCAGCACATTGCGGAAGGTCAGTCACCCTGGGTGAGAAAGCGGCACTCGGAGTCGGTTCCCGCGGGTCCCGGCAGCACCTCGTAACCCGGCCCGCTCTCCCGCACCAGAAGGTGCGCGTGGGGGCGCGAGGGGTCGTCGGCGAAGTGCAGGCGCTCGGCCGGGATCCATCCGTCCCAGAACGTCCGCTGCTCCGCTCCGTCGCGCGCCCGGCCGCGTGCCCACGCCTCCTCGCGGGGCAGCTCCATCCACAGCAGCCGGGCCAGGTGCGGGCGCAGTGCCGCCCGGCCGGCCCCGACGCCCTCGACCAGGACCACCGGCGCGGCCGGCAGCGGGCGCGGCGCTCCGAAACGCCGGGCCCGCCAGTCGTAGGGGGCGTAATGCGCCGTCTCGCCGCGCCGCAGAGGCTCGATCACCTGGGTGAGCAGCCGGCCGGTCCAGCCGAAGAGTTCGCCGTGACTGGCGATGTCGTCGAGGTGCAGCACCGGCACGCCGCCCAGCCGGGCCGCCAGCCGCCCGGCGAACGTGGACTTCCCGGAACCGGCGGGCCCGTCCACACCGACCAGGCGCACGGGCCCGCACGAAGGGGGAAGCCGGCGGAACCGGGCTGCGAGGTCGTGGATGACGCATCCTGGACAAACGAAGAGAAGAACACCGATCCCGCGAAGCCTAACCCCACCCACCCCGCACGCCACTGGTCCACACCAATATTCATGGCGTGGCGCAGGCAGAAAGTGCTGGCAGGAGCGGGCGTCGGCGGCCATAGTTGGCGCACGACCGTGCAAGGAGCCGCCCGACTCGGACACCTGGGGGTCTTCCGCCCATGAGCAGAGCTGAACAGCCGTCCCGCAGAACCGTCCTGGCCGCGGCCGTCACCGCCGCCGTGGCGGCCGGCGCGGTCTCGGCCACCGCCAAAGCCGCGCCGGACCCGAGCGCCGGCGGTGGCACTGCGGATCCCGACCGAGCCCCCGACCGAGCCCCCGCCCGGCAGGCCGACTACTGCGCCTGGACCACGTTCAGCGACTGGCGGCGCGGCAGCGCCCGAGGGGCCCGCCCCGTCGCGGGCACCCGGCCCGGTGTGGTGATCGGCGCCCCGGCGGGCACCACCGACTACACCGACCCGCACACCGACACCACCGCCACCTGGGAGTACGCGACCTGGACCTCGCCCGTCCACCGGCTCGCCGTACCCTCGACGGAGATCATCGCCTCCTGGAACGCGCACACCCCGAGCGGCACCTGGATCCAGGTCGAACTCAAGGCCACCTACTCCGACGGCACGGACACACCGTGGTACGTGATGGGCCGCTGGGCGTCCGGCGACGGCGACCAGGACATCAGGCGGACCTCGGTCGACGGCCAGCGCGACGGCACGAGCAGCGTCTGGACGGACACCCTCGCCATCGACGACGCGTCCACGGGCCTGCGCCTCGCCTCCTGCCGGCTCAGGCTCACCCTCCACCGCCGCCCCGGCACGAGGGCCACACCCACCGTCTGGCGGCTGGGCGCGATGGGCTCCGACGTCCCCGACCGCTTCACCGTGCCGGCCTCCACCCCGGGCCTCGCCCAGGAGCTGCGTGTCCCGCGCTACTCGCAGGAGATCCACAAGGGCCAGTACCCCGAGTACGACAACGGCGGCGAGGCCTGGTGCAGCCCCACCTCCTCGCAGATGATCGTCGAGTACTGGGGCGGTCGCCTCACCGAGGACCAGCTCGCCTGGGTCGACCCCTCCTACGCCGACCCACAGGTCTGCCACGCCGCCAGGTACACGTACGACCACCAGTACGACGGCTGCGGCAACTGGCCCTTCAACGCCGCCTACGCGGCCACCTTCAAGGACCTCCAGGGCGTGGTCACCCGCCTCGGTTCGCTCACCGACCTGGAGACACTGATCGCGGCGGGCATCCCGGCCATCACGTCCCAGTCCTTCCTGAAGGAGGAGCTGACGGGCGCGGGATACGGCACCTCGGGCCACCTGATGACCGTGATCGGCTTCACCGCCGACGGCGACGTGATCGCCAACGACCCCGCCTCCGACGACAACGAGGCCGTGCGCCGCGTCTACCAGCGGCGCGAGTGGGAGAACATCTGGCTCAGGACGAAGCGGTACAACGCCGAGGGCAAGGTCGCCTCCGGCACCGGCGGCGTCTGCTACCTGTACTTCCCGGCCCACCCGAACCCCCGCCAGCGCAAGGCCCTCGCGGCGGTGGGCGTGCGCTGACCCGCACCACGACGACGGCCCCCGGCGACGCGCACCGCGCACCGCCGGGGGCCGTCCGCTGTGACCGACATCTCGGCCGCGAAAGCCGCTCACGGTGGCAAGGTGGACAGGGTTACCGGGAGGGGAGCCGGGGGAGTCCGCCCAACGTCGAGATCAGCGAGATGCCATGACCGCACACACCGCCGCCGCAGCCCGTGCCCGCACCGGCGGACCCAAGGACGACGGCCCGAAGATCCTCGAACACGTCATGGGCTGGACCCTCGTCGTGGTGGTCGCGATGCTCGTGGTGCAGCTGGGTCTTCTATGACGTGATCCGCGAGTGACCTGTCCCACGTTTCGACCTGCCATACTGCGGATGTCCCGCTGCCCGTAGGAGACCAGGGTCGAAATTGAATATCAGTCAACAGCGTGCCGACGCCCGTCCCCGGGCGCGCGGCACCGAGCGCTCGCTCGCACGCCGCGCCGAACTCATCGCCATCGGGCGGAGGTTGTTCGCCGACACGTCGTACGACGCGCTCTCGATGGACGACATCGCCCGCCAGGCGCATGTCGCCAAGGGGCTGATCTACTACTACTTCCAGTCAAAACGGGGCTACTACCTGGCGATCATCCAGGACTCCGTCGCCGATCTCGTCACCACCGCCGCACGCGGCACCGAACTGCCGCAGGTGGACCGCGTCCACCGCACCATCGACGGCTATCTGCGCTACGCCGAGCACAACCAGGCCGCCTACCGCACGATCGTCAGCGGCGGGGTCGGCTTCGACGCGGAGGTGCACGCCATCCGGGACGGGGTGCGCGAGGCCATCGTCGCCACCATCGCCGAAGGGGCGTACGGCCGTTCAGAGATCGGACCGCTGGCCCGCATGGGCCTGCTCGCCTGGGTGTGCAGCGTCGAGGGCGCCACCCTGGACTGGATCGGCCGCCCCGCACTGCCCCGCGAGACCATGCGCGACCTGCTGGTGAGGTCGCTCGGCGGTACCCTGCGCGCCATCGAGGAGCTGGACCCCGCCTACCCGGCCCCGGCCCCCGCCCGCCGGGACACCTGACGAGGAAAGACACGACGGCGCAGGACGAGGAGGACGAGGGGGCGGAGGCCCGGTCGGCCTCCGCCCCACGTCCCCGCGTGCATCGGGTCAGTCGATCGCCCGGATCAGCTCACCGTCCGCGGTGTCGCCACTCAGCTCCCAGAGGAACGTGCCCCCCAGACCCTGCTCGTCCTTGTAGGCCATCTTGGTCGCGATGGTCTGCGGAGTGTCGTAACTCCACCAGTCGCTCCCGCACTTGGCGTACGCGGTGCCCGCCACCGTGCCGGTCGCCGGGCAACTGCCCTTCAGCACCTTGTAGTCCTCGATGCCGTCCTCGTACGTGCCCTTCGCCGGGCCGGTCGCGCTGCCGCCGGGCTCCGACTGGGTGACGCCGGTCCAGCCGCGGCCGTAGAAGCCGATGCCGAGCAGCAGCTTCGAGGACGGGACGCCGAGGCCCTTGAGCTTCGCGATCGTCGCCGACGTGTCGTAACCCTCCAACGGGATACCGGAGTAGGAGGTCAGCGGCGAGTGCGGCGCGGTCGGTCCTGTGGTGTCCCAGGCGCCGAAGAAGTCGTACGTCATCGGGTTGTACCAGTCGACGTACTCGGCGGCGCCCGCGTAGTCGGCGGCGTCGATCTTGCCGCCCGCCGTCGCGTCGGCCGGGATCGCCGCGGTGACCAGGTTCTCGGAGCCGAACTTGGCGCGCAGGGCGCTCATCAGCTTCGGGAACGCGTCCGGGTCGCTGGTGTCGCAGCTCAGGCCGCAGGCGCCCGGGTACTCCCAGTCGATGTCGATGCCGTCGAAGACATCGGCCCACTGCGAGTTCTCGACCAGGTCGTAGCAGGACTGGGCGAACGCCTCCGGGTCCTGTGCGGCCTCCGTGAAGCCGCCGGACCAGGTCCAGCCGCCGAAGGACCAAAGGATCTTGAGGTCGGGGTGCTTCTGCTTCAGCTTCAGCAGCTGGTTGAAGTTGCCGCGCAGCGGCTGGTCCCAGGTGTCGGCGACCCCGTCGACGGACTCGGCCTCGGTGTACGCGCGGTCGGTCGCCGCGTAGGCGTCGCCCATCGCGCACCTGCCGCCGGTGACGTTGCCGAACGCGTAGTTGATGTGGGTGAGTTCGGCGCCGGAACCGGAGGTCTCGATGTTCTTGACGTAGTACTGGCGGTCGTAGGTGCCCCATTCGGTGAAGTAACCGACGACCTTGGAGCCGGCCGCGGCCGAAGCGGGGGGCGCCTCGGGCGCGGCCGTGGCCGGGCCGGCGCCGGCCAGCAGTCCCGCGCCGAGGGCGGCGGAACACAGTGCGGCGAGGAGTGCCCGCACGGGGCGGACACGGGAGAGGTGCGGGACGTGCATCGGGTGTCTCCTCGTGGGGGGAAGAGGGAACGCGCGCCGATTGGCATGAACGCGGTGAGGCGTTCGGTCCGTCACCGTAGGAGGACTAGACCAGTGAGGTCAATGGTTCGGACCATTTTCGGCCCCCGGGCATCGGAATCCGGTCCGCCGGCACCGGTCGTGGCCCTTCCCCGAAGTAAGCGCTCGTTAACTGGTGACTCCATGCCTCCGATCGGGCATACTCACAGCGCACAGCCGCTGGTCAGCCGCTTCCGCGACCCGGGAGTGCGAGCATCGACCAGGCCCGAACGACCCGGCGGAACCGCCTCCACCCAAGGCTCGCGTCCGCCGATGTGCCCGACAGGGAGGAGAGCGTCGCCATGCCCGACCGCGCCCCGCAGCCGGTGGACCGGCAACTGCCCACGGACGAGGCCCGGGAGCTGATCTCGCTCGTCCGCGACATCGCGCAGCGTGAGATCGCCCCGAACGCGGCCGAGGAGGAGGACGCCGGACGCTTCCCGCGCGAGGTCTTCGCCCTGCTCTCCGCGTCCGGACTGCTCGGCCTGCCCTACGACGCCCAGTTCGGCGGCGGCGAGCAGCCGTACGAGGTCTATCTGCAAGTGCTGGAGGAACTGGCCGCGGCCCGGCTCACCGTCGGCCTCGGCGTCAGCGTGCACACCCTCGCCTCCTACGCGCTCGCCGCCCACGGCACCAAGGAGCAGCAGCTCGAACACCTGCCCGCGATGCTCGGCGACGGTCTGCTCGGCGCCTACTGCCTCTCCGAACCCGCCTCCGGCTCGGACGCCGCCTCGCTGCGCACCAAGGCCGTGCGGGAGGGCGACGACTGGGTGATCACCGGCACCAAGGCGTGGATCACCCACGGCGGCATCGCCGACTTCTACACCGTCATGGCGCGCACGGGGGAGGAGGGGCCGCGCGGGATCACCGCCTTCCTGGTGCCCGGCGACGCCGAGGGGGTGAGCGCCGCGGTGCCGGAGAAGAAGATGGGCCTGAAGGGCTCGCCCACCGCGCAGGTCCACTTCGACGGCGTGCGGGTCCCCGACGCCCGCCGCCTCGGCGACGAGGGCCAGGGCTTCGCGATCGCCCTGTCCGCGCTGGAGTCCGGGCGGCTCGGCATCGCGGCCTGCGCGATCGGCGTGGCCCAGGCGGCGCTGGACGAGGCGTTGTCCTACGCCACCGAGCGGCGGCAGTTCGGCAAGCCGATCTCCGACTTCCAGGGGCTGCGCTTCATGCTCGCCGACATGGCCACCCAGATCGAGGCCGGCCGCGCGCTGTATCTGACGGCAGCGCGGTTGCGCGACGCCGGGCTGCCGTTCGCCAAGCAGGCCGCCATGGCCAAGCTGCACTGCACCGACACGGCCATGCGGGTCACCACCGACGCCGTGCAGATCCTCGGCGGCTACGGCTACACCGCGGACTTCCCGGCCGAGCGGTACATGCGCGAGGCCAAGGTGCTGCAGATCGTCGAGGGCACCAATCAGATCCAGCGGATGGTCATCGCCCGTCACCTCGCGGGTCCCGAGGAACGGTGAAGTCACCGGAGACGCGGAAGTCACCGGTGGTGAAGAAGTCCTCGAGGTCGCGCGGGGGTTCCGCGAGCCTGACCCACTCCGGGTCGTGGCGGCCGGGCAGGGTGCGGCCGCGGTCGGCCCAGGTCCGCATCAGCTCACGGTAGATCGGCGGGTCGGGGATCTGCGGGGCCGGTGGAACCGGCCCCGCGGGCACCGGGACGAACACGCGGCGCCGACTCCCGGCCGCCGAGTACGTGGTGGTCATACCAGGGCAACGCGGCAGAGGGCGGACAGGTCACCGGCCCGCCCAATCGGGCGTCAGTTCGTGGGCATCCACCGCCGGTCCGCCGTTGCCGCACCCGGTCCGGCATCCCGGCCCGCACGGGGCGGCATGTACCGGCCCGTGCCACGGCCTCCTGCGTGTCGTGGCACGGACGGGACTGCGGGAGCCGGGGGTGGGGCGATCGGGTGACGCCCCGGAAGGGGGGCGCCCGGGTGTCTCAGGCCGCTTCGTGCCGCATCGTCGGCATCCGCATCGGGCGCGAGCCCGGACCGCCGACGTGGGAGAAGGGCTGGGTCCGCCAGTCGAGGCTCCCCGGGAGCGTCAACAGCAGGGCGGTGTCCTGCTCGTGGGGCTTGGACGACTCGTCCGCGGAGCGGGCCTCGGTGGCCCGGCGGCCGGTGCCGGCGCAGACCGTGAGCCCGAACGGGTTCCACGGCGAGGCGCACAGCGCGTGCTCCGGCAGGACCTCCTCGTCCGCCAGCAGTGCGATGGGCTGCGCGCAGTCCGGGCAGATCACCCGGTACATCTCGAAGGTGTCGTAGGCGTCGAGTTCCTCGTCGTCGAAGGCGTCGGGTTCGACGCCCTCCGGTACGGGCTCGACGATCTGCTGCTGCCGCCTGGGTGCGGTACGACCAGGGCGCTTAAGACTCTGCATGGGATTCTCCCCCTCGGGCTGGGCCGTGAAGGCACTGCGGCCTCGACCACAGCAAGCACTTCCCGTCCCCCCTCCGGGGTAATCACGAGAGCATCACGGAGACTGTTCGAAGAGTGTGGTCTTCGTCACATGCCGTGCGCGGATGCCCCGTGCGACGGGTTTGTCCCCGCCCTGCCCCGGACCGACCCACCGTCACATCACGAACCGGGCATGACCTGGACCGCTCAGGTATCCGAGGAGTTCAGCCGCACTGTAGGTTCTTGCGTCATGGAGGAGCTGGACCGACAGATCGTGCAGCTGCTCGTCAAGGACGGGCGAATGAGCTACACAGACCTGGGCAAGGCCACGGGCCTGTCCACGTCGGCCGTGCACCAGCGGGTGCGGCGGCTGGAACAGCGGGGCGTCATCCGCGGTTACGCCGCGGTCGTCGACCCGGAAGCCGTCGGGCTGCCGATGACCGCCTTCATCTCGGTGAAACCGTTCGACCCCAGCGCCCCCGACGACATCGCGGACCGCCTGGCCGGCGTCCCC
The DNA here is from genome assembly GCF_058244745.1 of Streptomyces sp. SL06. Classification (NCBI taxonomy): domain Bacteria; kingdom Bacillati; phylum Actinomycetota; class Actinomycetes; order Kitasatosporales; family Streptomycetaceae; genus Streptomyces; species Streptomyces sp. SL06. Next base: position 6,073,796 of record NZ_JBSYOT010000002.1, read on the forward strand.
GAGATCGAGGCCTGCCACAGCGTGGCGGGCGACGAGAACTACATCCTCAAGGTGCGCGTGTCCACCCCGCACGAGCTGGAGGAACTGCTCGCCCGGGTGCGCTCCCTCGCCGGGGTGTCGACCCGGACCACCGTGGTGCTGTCCACGCCGTACGAGGCCCGGCCGCCGCGGATCTGACCGGCGGCCCCGGGCCCGGCGCCCCGAACGGCCCGCCCCGCCCCGCGAAAGGCCCGCCCCGGGCGCCGGGCGGTCCCCGCGAGGGGCGAGACTGGTGTCCATGAGCGAGTCCACCACCCCGTCCACGACCGTCCTGCTGCGCCGCGGCGAGGTCCACAGTCCCGCCGACCCCTTCGCGACGGCCATGGTCGTCGAACGCGGCCAGGTCGCCTGGGTCGGCTCCGAGGGCGCCGCGGACGCGTTCACGGACGGGGTGGACGAGGTGATCGACCTGGACGGCGCGCTGGTCACCCCGGCGTTCACCGACGCACATGTGCACACCACGGCCACGGGCCTCGCCCGCACCGGCCTGGACCTGTCCGACGCCCCCACGCGCGAGCGCGCCCTCGCCCTCGTACGGGACTTCGCCGCGGCCCGCCCGCACGACCGCGTCCTCCTCGGCCACGGCTGGGACGCCTCCCGCTGGCCCGACGGCCTGCCGCCGACCCGCGCCGAACTGGACGAGGCCACCGGCGGACGGCCCCTCTACCTCAGCCGTATCGACGTCCACTCGGCCGTCGTCACCACCGCCCTGCTCGACCTGGTGCCCGGTGACACCGCCCGCGAGGACGGCCCGCTCACCGGCGACGCCCACCACGCCGTACGCGCCACCGCCCTCGCGGCCGTCACCCCCGCCCAGCGCACCGAGGCCCAGCGCGCCGCCCTCGCGCACGCCGCCTCGCTCGGCATCGGAACCGTTCACGAATGCGCAGGCCCGGAGATCTCCTCCGAGGACGACTTCACCGGCCTGCTGCGCCTGGCGGCCGGGGGGCACGGGCCCCGGGTGATCGGCTACTGGGCCGAGCAGAACGTCGACAAGGCCCGGGAACTGGGCGCGGCCGGAGCCGCCGGCGACCTCTTCGCCGACGGCGCCCTCGGCTCGCACACCGCCTGCCTGCACCGGCCCTACGCCGACGCCGGCCACACCGGCACCGCCCACCTGGACGCCGCCGCCGTCGCCGCGCACGTCGTCGCCTGCACCGAGGCCGGTCTCCAGGCGGGCTTCCACGCCATCGGAGACGCCGCCGTGACCACCGTCGTGGAGGGCGTGCGCGCCGCCGCCGACAAGCTCGGCCCCGCCCGCCTCCGCGCCGCCCGGCACCGCGTCGAGCACGCCGAGATGCTCACCCCCGAGACCGTGGCGGCCTTCGCCGAACTGGGCCTGACCGCCTCCGTCCAGCCGGCCTTCGACGCGCTCTGGGGCGGTACGGACGGCATGTACGCGCGGCGGCTCGGCGTCGAGCGGGCCCGCACCCTCAATCCCTTCGCGGCCCTGCTGCGCGCCGGTGTCCCGCTCGCCTTCGGCTCCGACAGCCCGGTCACGCCCCTCGACCCCTGGGGCACCGTCCGCGCCGCGGCCTTCCACCGCACGCCGGAGCACCGCGTCTCCGTGCGGGCGGCGTTCACCGCGCACACGCGCGGCGGCTGGCGGGCGGTCGGACGCGACGACGCGGGCGTCCTGGTGCCGGGCGCGCCCGCGGACTACGCCGTGTGGCGCACCGGCGAACTCGTGGTCCAGGCCCCCGACGACCGGGTGGCCCGCTGGTCGACCGACCCCCGCTCCGGCACCCCCGGCCTGCCCGATCTGACTCCGGGCCGGGACCTGCCCGTCTGTCTGCGCACCGTGGTGGGCGGCCGCACGGTCTTCGTACGGCCGGGCGAGTGATCTCGACGGCCGACGGGGCGATGATCTTCGCCCGGCCACGACCTGCGCGTCCTCCGCGCTGACCTGGGCATTGAGGAGAAAGCCGCAGGTCGAACGGCTGTTGACAGGCGACTGCGGGGGGCCGGTAGGTTCGGCCGAGTCCACCACCGGACGCCCGACCGGGGAATCTTCCGCGCACGTGTCGCGGCGCCGCTGAGTCAGGGACGCTGCCCCGCACCGGGGCAGCGCCACTGGGAGCCAGGCTCAGCGCTCGCACCGCGACGAGGGAACGTTCCGGCCGGTCGGGAGGTGTGACCCGGGTGGGGCCCGGACGCTCAGTAGACAACGGCTTTCGGTCGATCCGCAGCCAGCGGGTCCCAGGTCGGCCCGAAGGGCGCCGGGCCCCCATCCGCCGTACGAACGGCCTTAATCGGCCATCCCTGCCCCGGCCCCGGGGAAACGACCCCACCGCCCGCACGTCCCGTCATGTCGCCGCAGGCCGCGGCCATTATGGTGGTGCCCTGTGTACGGACACGAAGGGGCAGTGGTGAACGACGGCGACGGGACGCCCGCGGCAGCGGAGCGCGGGAGGCGGTTCGGCCCCCTGGGCACGGCCCTGGTGATCATCCCGACCTACAACGAGGCGGAGAACGTCAAGGCGATCGTCGAGCGCGTGCGCGAGGCGGTCCCCGAGGCGCACGTTCTCGTGGCCGACGACAACAGCCCCGACGGCACCGGCAAGATCGCCGACGAACTGGCCGTCGGGGACGACCACGTCCAGGTCATGCACCGCAAGGGCAAGGAGGGCCTCGGCGCCGCCTATCTCGCGGGCTTCCGCTGGGGCCTGGAGCACGGTTACGGCGTGCTGATCGAGATGGACGCCGACGGCTCCCACCAGCCCGAGGAACTGCCCCGCCTGCTCACCGCCCTCAAGGGTGCCGACCTGGTGCTCGGCTCCCGGTGGGTGCCCGGCGGCCGGGTGGTCAACTGGCCCAAGTCCCGCGAGTTCATCTCCCGGGGCGGCAGCATGTACTCGCGGCTGGCGCTGGACCTGCCGCTGCGCGACGTCACCGGCGGCTACCGCGCCTTCCGCCGCGAGACCCTGGAGGGGCTCGGCCTGGACGAGGTCTCCTCCCAGGGCTACTGCTTCCAGGTGGACCTCGCCCGCCGGGCGATCAAGGCCGGGTACCACGTCGTCGAGGTGCCGATCACGTTCGTCGAGCGCGAACTCGGCGACTCCAAGATGAGCCGCGACATCCTCGTGGAGGCGCTCTGGCGGGTCACCACGTGGGGGGTGGGGGAGCGGGTCGGCAAGGTCCTGGGCCGCGACCGGCAGCCCGACAGGACGCCCGGTGAGCCGAGCGGCGGCACGCCCGACTCGCCGGTCGGCGAGCCGGCCGCGACGGGCGACAAGTCGACACAGGCGTCGGACAGGAACGCCTGATCATCCCCTTATGCCGCGCTGAGCCGGAGCCAGGCACACTGGGAGTATGACGACTGGCGCTCAGACCCCCAGGCCCCCCGCCCGGCCTCCGCGCTCCCGGCTGCGCACCTTCCTGCCGCTGGGCTTCGCCGCGTGGCTCGTACTGGAGATCTGGCTGCTGACCGTGGTCGCGGGGGCCTCCAGCGGCCTCGTGGTCTTCCTGCTGCTGGTCGCGGGCGTGGTCCTCGGCTCCCTGGTGATCAAGCGGGCGGGCCGCCGGGCCTTCCGCAATCTCACGGAGACCCTGCAACAGCAGCAGTCCGGCGGCGAGCCCGAGACCCGCGCCAACAGCGAGGGCAACGGCCTGATGATGCTGGGCGGGCTGCTGCTGATCCTCCCCGGCCTGATCTCCGACGCGCTGGGCCTGCTCATGCTGCTGCCCCCGGTGCAGAAGGCCGTGAGCCGCTACGCGGAGCGGACGGTGCGGCGCAAGCTCGGCGAGGCCGGTCCGGGCACCCTGGGCGACGCCTTCCGCCAGGCCCGCATGCACCGCCCGGACGGCAAGGTCGTCCAGGGCGAGGTCATACGCGACGACCCGGACGACGCCCCGCAGGACCCCCGCCCTCCGCTGACCCGCTGACCCGGAAGCGGGCACGGACACCCCAAAACCGCGGGTGCCGTACGTGAAGCTCACGTACGGCACCCGCGGTGTTCGGTTGTGCTGCCTACGGTTTCCCGCTACGCACTCTTGCGGCTGTCTCGCGGATGTACCGCGATGTTCATCGCGCCGGAGCGCAGAACGGCCAGCCGCTCCTCAAGGACCTCTTCGAGTTCCTCGCGGGTGCGCCGTTCCATCAGCATGTCCCAGTGTGTACGCGCGGGCTTGGCCTTCTTTTCCTCGGGGCCGTCGCCGTCCACCAGGAGTGCCTGGGCTCCACAGACCTTGCACTCCCACTCCGGCGGGATCTCCGCCTCGACCGAGAAGGGCATTTCGAACCGATGCCCCTTCTCGCATGCGTACTCCACGGCCTGGCGCGGGGCCAGGTCGATGCCGCGGTCCGTCTCGTAGCTGGTCACCACGAGGCGCGTGCCGCGAAGAGCTCGCTCACTCATGAATCGTGCCTCCCGGGCTTGTCGCCCACAGGACAGGTGTCGCTGTCGTCGTCATCCGGTCAACGTCCGGGCGGCGGTAAAGATTCCCGTTCCGACTCCCGATCCGGGCCCTGCGTCGCCGTCGCAGCCGCAGCCTTGCAACCAGTGCAGTACCCGCCGACGTCCGGTTTGTCACCTCCACTGACGGATGTGACAAAGCGTTTCGGCGCCTTTGACGCGCAGTAACGGTACGCCTGGCAGGCCAAACGCGTACACTACAGCCCTTTCGCGCCGAGTGCTAAATCCTTTCGGGCACCGGGTTGCCCGCGTCGCGGATCGCACGCCCCACCGGGACCCGCGCGAGCAGCCCGAAACCGATGACGAAGAAGGCCACCAGCGAGATGATCGCGTCCCGGTAGCTCCCGGTCAGCTGGTAGGTGAGCCCGAACAGCAGCGGCCCGAGCCAGCTCATCCCGCGGTCGCTCATCTCGTACGCCGAGAAGTACTCCGCCTCCTTGCCCCGCGGGACCAGGTGCGAGAACAGGGAGCGGGACAGCGCCTGGCTGCCGCCCAGCACGAGGCCGATCCCGGAGGCCAGCACGAAGAACCACACCGGCGCCCCGGCCGGCAGGAAGTACCCGGCCGCGAGCGTCAGCGTCCAGGCGACCAGCGACCCGAGGATCGTGCGCTTCGCCCCGTACGTCCTGGCCAGCCGGCCCAGCGCCAGCGCGCCCGCCACCGCCAGCACCTGGACCAGCAGTACGGCCACGATGAGCGTGGACTGTCCGAGGCCCAGTTCCTCGGATCCGTAGACCGAGGCCTGGGAGATCACCGTCTGGATGCCGTCGTTGTAGACCAGGTACGCCAGCAGGAAGGCCAGGGTCAGCGGACGGCGGCGCATGTCGCGGACGGTCACCGCGAGCTGCCGGAACCCGGGTAGGGCCGCCTCCCGCGCGGGGACGCGGCGGTCGCGCAGCCGGCGCAGCGGGATGAGCGCGAAGGCGCCCCACCACAGCCCCGCCGACGCGAGGCACACGCGGACCGCGGCGCTCTCGGTCAGCCCGAAGGAGTCGTGGGCCGTGTAGAGGACCAGATTCGCGATCAGCACCAGGGCCCCGGCCGCGTATCCGAAGGCCCAGCCGCGCGAGGAGACCGCGTCGCGTTCCTCGGGCGGGGCGATCTGGGGCAGGTAGGAGTTGTACAGCATCATCGCCACGGACTGCGCGGCATTGGCGACGACCAGGAGCAGGCCGCCCAGCAGATAGCGGTCGCCGTCGAGGAAGAACATGGCGGTCGTGGCCGCGGCCCCGGTGTACGCCGCGGCGGCCAGCAGCGGCTTCTTGCGGCCCGAGCGGTCGGCGGCGGCCCCCACCAGGGGCATCACCAGCACCGCGAGGATCACCGACAGGGACACCGAGTACGCGAAGAACGAGCCGGCGCGCACCGGTATGCCCAAGGGGTGGACGTAGCCGTCCGCGTCCGCCGCCGCCTTGGCCACCGACGTCAGATAGGGCCCCAGGAACACGGTGACCACGCTCGTCGAGTAGACCGAGCACGCCCAGTCGTAGTAGTACCAGCCGCGCTGTTCTCGCCGCCGGTCGTCGGCCCCGTCGGCCGCGTCCGTCCGCAGGGTTTCGGTGCCCACCCGTGCCCTCGCCTCCCCGTGAGCGCGCGACGCCCCGGCGGGCCCGGCCGCGGTCCCGGACGGTCCGAGTCTCGGACGGTCTCAGACCCAGACGCCGCGGTCCTCCATGACCTTGCGCAGTGTGTCGATGTGATCGGTCATGATGCCATCCACTCCCAGGTCCAGGAGCCGGTGCATGCGGCCGGGATCGTTCACCGTCCAGACGTGCACCTGGAGCCCGCGCGCGTGGGCGGCGCGCACGAAGCGGCGGTCCACCACCGGGACGCCCGACTGCGCCTCGGGCACCTGTGCCGCCACCGCCGAGCGGCGCACCGCGGCCGGCACGCCCCAGGAGCGCAGCCGCAGACCGAGGACGCCGCGGGTGCCGTACGAGGTGGCCAGGCGCGGGCCCGCCAGCCGCTGGGCGCGGACCACGCGGGCCTCGGAGAAGGAGCCGACGCAGATCCGGTCCCAGGCGTCGGTCCGCTCGATCAGGTCCAGCAGCGGCAGCAGCGCGGGCTCCGCCTTCACGTCGATGTTCCAGCGCACCCCGGGGAAGGCCTCCAGGAGTTCCTCGAAGAGCGGGACCGGTTCGGCGCCCGCCACGCGCGCGTGGCGCACGTCCTCCCACGGCAGGTCGGCGATCCGCCCGGCCCCGTCGGTCACCCGGTCCAGGGTCGGGTCGTGGAAGGCGACGAGCTTCCCGTCCCGCGTGGCGTGCACATCGGTCTCGATGTACCGGTAGCCCGCCTCGACCGCGCGCCGGAACTGGCGCAGCGTGTTCTCCAGGCCGTCCGCCGCGCCGCCCCGGTGGGCGAAGGCGATCGGACCGGGATGGTCCAGGTAGGGATGGCGTATCGGGGTGGTCACCGACGCAGTATCGCGCGCCGAGGCCGACCGGCGGCAACCACCGTGCTGCCGCCGGGTGCCGGGGGAACGGCGAACAGGCGCAGGAACACCTGGGCGAGCGGACCGATCGACAGGGCGTACAGCAGGGTTCCGACACCGACGGTGCCGCCGAGGGCGAAGCCGGTCGCCACGACGGTGATCTCGACGGCCGTGCGCACCAGGCGCACGGACAGCCCCGTGCGCTGGTTCAGCCCGGTCATCAGGCCGTCGCGCGGGCCGGGACCGAACCGGGCCGCGATGTACAGTCCGGTCGCCGCCCCGTTGAGGACGATCCCCGCCACCAGCACGGCGATGCGCGGCCCCGGGCCCTGGGCTTCGGGGACCAGGGACAGGGCCACGTCCATCGCGGCCCCGATCACCAGCACGTTGGAGACCGTGCCGAGGCCCGGTCGCTGGCGCAGCGGGATCCACAGCAGCAGTACCGCCGCGCCCACGGCGGTCAGCACCACGCCCATCGACAGACCGGTGTGCGCCGCGAGGCCCTGGTGCAGCACGTTCCACGGCTCAAGGCCGAGCCCCGACCTGACCAGCAGCGCCGAACTCGCGCCGTACAGCACGAGGCCGCCGTAGAGCTGTGCCAGTCGCCGTACGAGATGCCGCTGCCCCGATCGCGTGGACAAGATGGTCCCCCTCTGTGGTGGTAGTGGCCTGCCACATGACACCCTGTGGCTTGAGAAGCATGGCCAACCATGGCCAATTCGGGGAAGGTGGACTGATTTTTATGGCGCAGTGGACCTCGGCCGTGGGAGCGGGCCAACTCGCCCGGCTGCTCGGCTCCCAGCAGGACCGCCCGGCCGGGCCCGGGACCCGCCGTCCGCCCGCCTACCGTGCGCTCGCCGACGGCGTCCGGCTCCTGGTGCTCGAAGGGCGCGTGCCGGTCGCGGCCCGGCTGCCCGCCGAACGCGAACTGGCCCTCGCCCTGACCGTCAGCCGCACCACCGTCGCCGCCGCCTACGAGGCTCTGCGCGCCGAAGGCTTCCTGGAGTCACGGCGCGGCGCGGGCAGCTGGACCGCCGTACCGGCCGGGAACCCCTTGCCGGCCCGCGGCCTGGAGCCGCTGCCGCCCGAGGCGCTGGGCTCGATGATCGACCTGGGCTGCGCGGCCCTTCCCGCGCCCGAGCCCTGGCTGACCCGGGCCGTCCAGGGCGCCCTGGAGGAACTGCCCCCCTACGCGCACACCCACGGCGACTACCCGGCCGGACTGCCCGCGCTGCGCGCGATGATCGCCGAGCGCTATACCGCGCGCGGGATCCCGACCATGCCCGAGCAGGTCATGGTGACCACGGGCGCGATGGGCGCGATCGACGCCATCTGCCACCTGTTCGGCGGGCGCGGCGAGCGCATCGCCGTGGAGTCGCCCTCGTACGCCAACATCCTCCAGCTGATGCGGGAGGCCGGTGCCCGGCTGGTCCCCGTCGCGATGGCCGAGGGACTCACCGGCTGGGACGTGGACCGCTGGCGCCAGGTACTGCGCGATGCCGCACCGCGCATCGCCTACGTCGTCGCCGACTTCCACAACCCCACCGGCGCGCTCGCCGACGAGGACCAGCGGCGGCGGCTGGTGGACGCGGCCCGGTCGGCGGGCACGGTGCTCGTGGCCGACGAGACGATGAGCGAACTGTGGCTGGAGGACGAGGTGGAGATGCCGCGTCCCGTGTGCGCCTTCGACCCGGCCGGCTCCACGGTCGTCACCGTCGGCTCCGCGAGCAAGGCCTTCTGGGCCGGGATGCGCATCGGCTGGGTCCGCGCCGCGCCCGACGTGATCCGCAGCCTGGTCGCCGCGCGCGCGTACGCCGACCTGGGCACGCCCGTGCTGGAGCAGCTCGCCGTGAACTGGCTGTTCAGCACCGGCGGCTGGCGGCAGGCCGTCCAGGTGCGGCGCGAGCAGGCCCGGGAGAACCGGGACGCGCTGGTGACCGCGGTACGGCGGGAGCTGCCGGACTGGGAGTTCGAGGTTCCGCGGGGCGGGCTCACCCTGTGGGTGCGGACCGGGGGCCTGTCGGGCTCGCGGCTCGCCGAGGCGGGGGAGCGGGTGGGGGTACGGGTCCCGTCCGGGCCGCGGTTCGGGGTGGACGGCGCCTTCGAGGGCTATGTCCGGCTGCCGTTCACCGTCAGCGGCGCGGTGGCCGAGGAGGCGGCCGTACGACTGGCCGCGGCTGCCCGGCTGGTGGAGAAGGGAGGCGTCGGGGGCGGCGAGGCGCCGCGGACGTTCGTGGCGTAGCCGGAGGGCGGGGCGCCTCGCGGCCCGGGGCGGAACGGTGGGGCGTGCCGCCCCGGCCCCGGGGTCAGGAGGTCTCCGCCGCGACCGCCTTCGCCGGCACCGGCCCGGTCGGGACCGACTCGGCCGCCGCCTCCATCGCGACCGGCACCGGCTCGGCCTGCGCCGTGGCCTCGTCAGGTCCGGGCCCGGCCGCCGCGGGGACGCCGTTCTTCTCGTTCTGCCCGAACTCCCGGGTCTCCTCCGGCTCCCCCGTCTCCTCCTCGGTCCTCTCCTGGGCCTTCTTCTCGGTCTTCTTCTCGGTCTTCTTCTCGATCGAGACGGCCTCCGGCTCCTCCTCCGCCTGCGCCTCCGGGGGAACCGGTGCCCGTTCCCCGTCGGCCGGCGTCGTGCGCGGTGGGAGCAGTTCGAGCACCGCACGCCGGTGGGCGTCGCTCGTCGCGTCGTCGTAGGGGTCCGGCGTGGCGGGGACCTGGAGGCGGTGCACCGGACCGGCGCCCAGGCGGGCGTATCCCCGGCCGGGCGGCACCTGGTCGACGGGCGTGGTGTGCGGGGGAGCGCCCAGCACGGCCGTCAGCTCGTCCACCGTGGCCGGGCCGAGGACAACACGCGCGCGCGTGTGCTGCCGTACGGCGTCGCCCAGGCCGTCCAGGGCGTCCAGCTGGTCGGCGACGACCACCGTCACGTTCGCGGCGCGGCCGTGCCGCAGCGGGACCTGGAGCAGGGTCTGCGGGTCCCTGCGGCCCTCCGCTGCGGCGAGGTGCGTGAACGCGCCGGGACGGTCCAGGAAGACCCACAGCGGCCGACGGGTGTCCTCGGGCGCGGGCCGGCCGTCCTGACGGGCCCGGTTGACGGCGATCAGACGGCGTTCCGTCTCGGCGGCGGCCCACTCCAGGCTGGTCAGCGCCCCGGTGAGGCCGCACTCGACGGCCAGGACGCCGTCCCGGCCCACCAGGCAGGCGTAATCGCCGGTGCCGCCGCCGTCGACGATCAGCAGATCGCCGTGGTTCAGCACCTGGAGGGCGATCGAGCGCAGCAGGGTCGACGTGCCGGTGCCGGGCTGCCCCAGGACCAGCAGATGCGGCTCGGTCGAGCGGATGCCGGTGCGCCAGACCACCGGCGGCACGTCCCGCCGCTGCGCACCGTGGGTGAGCGGGAGGGTGCGCCGGACCCGGGTCGGGTCGGTGAAGCCCAGGACGGTCTCGCCGGGCGCCGTGACGAAGCGCTGGGCGGCGATGTCGGTGGGCAGCGCCGCGAGCACGTCGACGCAGAGGTGGTTGGCCTCCTCGTCCCAGGTGAAGTGGTACTCCCGGCTCCGCCCCGACTTCGCGGTGAGCAGGTGCTCGATCCTGGCCCTGGCCTCGGGCTCCCCGTCGGTGAAATACGCCGGGTAGCGGATCACCAGGTGGAAGAAGCGGCCGTCGTCGTCGAACTCGTACACCGGGAACGCCTTCTCCCACGCGCCCCCGTGGGCGTACAGGGGGTCGGGATCCTCGGCGAGCGAGAAGTACGGGACCAGCGCCTCGTAGAGCGACTGGAGGCGCCTGGCCTGGGAGTCGTCGGGGCCCTCGGGCGCCGACGGGGTGCGGTCCCTGCCCTGCCAGGCCGCCGCCGCCATCAGCACGACGACGGCGAGCAGCGGGCCGTACGGCACGAGGGCCACGACCAGGACCACCGAGGCCACCAGGAACAGCAGCGCGCCGCGCCGGTCCTTGGGCGTCTGGGTCCATCTGCGCCGCGCCGCCGCGGCCAGTCGGCGCAGACCGCGGGCGATCGTGATCAGCGGCTGGAGGACGTTGGTGGCGCCGTCGGCCGCCGTCCGGGCCAGCTCCCGGCTCCGGGCGAGCTGCGCGCCGCCGTTGCTCAGAATGCGGGGGAGGGGCCGCCGGGCCACTGCTGCCTCCTGGAAGTGCGTGGGTGCGGATGTCGGGCGGGAAGGGGGACCGTCAGAACGTGATTCCGCCGAGGAGGCCCGCCAGGCTCTCGCCGCCCGCCTTGATGCTCGGGGCAATGGCCGTACTCGCGAGATAGAACCCGAACAGGACCGCGACCAGCGCGTGCGAGGCCTTGAGGCCGTCCTTGCGGAAGAAGATGAAGACGACGATGCCGAGCAGGACCACGCCTGAGATCGAGAGGATCATGTGAGTTCTCCTGGTTTGCGGGGACAGTCACCATGAGTACTTCCAGGATCACAGGATGTATCCATACGATAAAAGGTGCAAATGGTGGAAATTCTGGGGAATTGACCCACTTGCTCGGGTGGCCGGTGGGCCGGTTGAGCAGCCCTGTTGCGTCCCGCGGTGTCCGTGCCGATCTTTGCCCCGGGCGCGTCGGCCCAGGGGCGGCGCGAGCCAGTACCCTGGCGATTCACTCGCACGGCCGCACCGCTCGCGGCCGTGCGCACACGTAGTCCCCAACGTCCGAGGTCTCGGCGATGCCCCGAGACGCTCGAAACGTTCGTAGTGAGAGGTGGTCCGGCCGATGAGTGAAGCCCCCGACCCCGAGGTCGTGGAGCTGGCGACCAAGATCTTCGATCTGGCCCGGCAGGGGCGGACCGAGGAGCTGGTGGCGTACGTGGACGCCGGCGTCCCGGCCAACCTCACCAACGACCGCGGTGACTGCCTCGTCATGCTCGCCGCCTACCACGGCCACGCCGACGCGGTGCGCGCGCTGCTGGCGCGCGGCGCCGACGCCGACCGCGTCAACGACCGGGGCCAGACCCCGCTCGCCGGGGCCGCCTTCAAGGGTGAGACGGAAGTGACCAAGGCGCTTCTGGAGGCCGGCGCGGATCCCGCCGCCGGTACCCCGTCGGCCGTCGACACCGCGCGGATGTTCGCCCGCACGGAGCTTTTGGAGCTGTTCGCCGCCCAGTGACCGGACGCGGGCCCGGGGCACCGACGGGTCTGCTCCACACTTTCTGACCAGGCAAAACACAAAAAACGGGGGAGGCGGTACCGGGCCGCCGATATTTCGGTCGCGGCAGATGTGACCGCCGGGTCATCATGACGACGTGATTCACGGACACGATGGCCGGGCAGATGTCGCCGCACCGCGCGGGCCGTGAACACGGCCCGCAGGGCCATCGACGAGAGGCAGAGAGACATGGTCTTCAGCAAGCAAGAGACGGCGGGCGCTCCGACGTGTTGGCGCACAGCCAGGTAACGCGTGTTCCCCGGTTGCGTCGACGCTTGATGTGAGGCTGTTTCCCATGTTCGATCCGGTCATAGCGCCCAGCGGTACGCTGCTCGGCCTGCTCCAGCGGGGTCGCGGTGACGGCACGCTGCACGCGCTCACCGCTCCGCGGGCCGAAGCGCTCGCGGCACTGAACCACTGTGTGCTGCACGATCCCCGCCACGACTGGCAGGTGGAGAACCGCTCCCTCTACTACGCCCGCCTCTATCTCGACCTGAACGGGGAGCTGGACGCGATCGCCGCGCACCTCTTCGACCCCGAGGACGTGCTCGACGGCGACGAGTCGCGCACCGGGCTGGCCCTCGCGGTCCTCGGCCACCTCGCCTCCTACGGCAGGCTGGACGCGCTCGAACTGCTGCGCCGCTACGCCGCCCACGGCGTCAACTGGGAGTGGGCCCTGGACGAGCTGGCGCTGCGCGACGACGACGCCGGTCTGCGCGCCCTCGCCGCGCCCGTCCTGGCGCGCTTCCCGCACGACCCCGAGGGCGAGGCGGAGCTTGCCGTCGCCGTGCGGGACGCCTTCGAACCCCGGCCCTGGCGCCTGTGGGCCGACGACCCCCGCGAATCGATCGCCACGCGCGTGCGTGCCGCCCAGGAGGCGGGGTGCTTCGACCGCTGGCAGCGGCAGATGAACCCCACCGGACCCCGGCCCGGCTGGAGCGTGCGGGCCGTGTTCGAGTGGGCCGAGCAGGGCGTCGGGCGCGGCGCCGCGCTCCATGTGCCGGCCGCCCGCTGCCTCACGGCCGTCGCCGGCCCCGGGGACCGCCCCGAGATCGTCGAGGCCGCGCGGTCCGGCACCGAGGGCGCCCGCTGCACCGCCCTGCGCTATCTCGCCGACGGCGACGACCCGGACGCCCTCGACCTGATCGAGGCCGCCGTCTCCGGCGGCCCGGCCCCGGTCGTGGAGGCCGCCGTCGCCGCCTACGAACGCATGCGCGGCCTCGCCGCCGTCGACCGGGCGCGCGGCTGGGTGCACCGGCCCGACGCCCTGGGCGCCGCCGCCGGACGGGTGCTCGCCTGCCGGGGCGCGGCGCAGGACCGCGACCTCGTCCTCGCCGCGGTGCGGGAGGCCGTACGCTGCGAGGGCCCCGACGCGCCGACCCTGTGGACCCTCGTCGACGGCACCGGACGGCTCGGCATCGCCTGCGCCGCCCCCGTACTGCGCCACATCTACCGCGAGACCGCCTCCTCCCACCTGCGCGGCCGGGCCGCCCGCGCGCTGGCCGCCACCGATCCCTCCTTCGCCGCGGGCTTCGCCGTCGAGTGCCTGTGGGACTGCGAGGAGACCACCCGCGAACTGGCCGCCCGCCACGCCGAGACCGGCGACAACCGCGTCGTCGAACGGCTGCGCAGGCTCGCCGCCGATCCGGCCGAGGAGGACGAGGTCCAGACGGCCGTACGCAGCCGCTTCGGACCGGACGCGCCCGCCGTGTGAGCGGTCGGCGCCGGCTCGAACGGGCCGGCTGGGACAAGGGTTTCCGGTGGGTGTGCGCCGTGCCCGGCAGGCCCTGCGTGTGAACGGCGGATGACCCGCGGGGCAGGCCGACATGGCCGTGGCGGGGCCCGCGCGGGCGGGCGGGGCAACGCTCATGGGACGTTCCCCGGCCGGAAAGATCGACGTTGAAGCGAGCACGTCCGGCGCGGCGACAACACCGGTATGCGTGTCGTCATCGTGACCGAATCCTTTCCCCCCGATGTGAACGGCGTGGCCCACTGCGCGCTCCAGACCGCCCGGCACCTCGTCCACCGCGGCCACGACTGCGTCGTCGTCGCCCCGGCCACCGCCACCGCCACCGTCACCGGCGACGAGGCGGACACGTCCGCCCCGTGCCCCCTCGTCCACGTCCCCTCCCTCCCACTTCCCGGCTACCCCCAGGTCCGCGTCGCCCTGCCCAGCCGCCGCGTGGCCGCCGCGATCGCCGGGCACCGAGCCGACATCGTCCACCTGGCGAGCCCCTTCGTCCTCGGCGTGCGGGGCATGGCCGCCGCCGCCCGGCTCGGCGTCCCCGCCGTGGCCGTCTACCAGACCGACCTCGCCGGATACGCCCGTACATACATGGGGGCGGGCGAGGCCACCGCCTGGCGGCGCATCCGCTCCGTGCACGCCGCCGCCGACCTCACCCTCGCCCCCTCCGGCGCCGCCCTGCGCGACCTCAAGGCCCACGGCGTGCCCCGGGTCGGCCTGTGGCCGCGCGGCGTGGACACCGTCCGCTTCCGGCCCGACCGGCGTGACGAGGAACTGCGCCGCGAACTCGCCCCGGGCGGCGAGCTGATCGTCGGCTACGTCGGTCGCCTCGCCCCCGAGAAGCGGGTGGAGCTGCTGTCCGACGCCTGCGCCCTGGACGGCGTACGCGTCGTGGTCGTCGGAGACGGGCCCAGCCGGACCGGCCTCGAACAGGCGCTGCCCGGCGCGGTCTTCCTCGGCCGCCGCACCGGCGACGACCTCGCCCGGGTCTTCGCCTCACTGGACGTCTTCGTGCACACCGGCCCCTTCGAGACGTTCTGCCAGACCGTGCAGGAGGCCATGGCGAGCGGCGTACCGGTCGTCGCGCCCGCCGCGGGCGGTCCGCTGGACCTCGTCGCCCCCGGCCGCACCGGGCTGCTCGTCCCGCCGCACGACGCCGCCGCCGTGCGGGACGCCGTGTGGTCCCTGTCCGCCGACCCCGTGCTGAGGGCCGCGTACGGGGCGGCGGGGCGGGCGACCGTCGAGGGGCGCACCTGGGCGGCCGTCGGCGACCGGCTGATCGGGCACTACACGGACGTGCTCGCCTCCCGGAAGGCGGTGCTGGCGGCATGAGCGCGCTGCGGATCGTCCGCCTCGCCAACTTCGTCGCGCCCTCGTCCGGCGGACTGCGCACCGCGCTGCGCGAGCTGGGCAAGGGCTTCCGCGCGGCCGGACACGACCCCGTCCTCGTCGTCCCCGGCGCCCACCCCGACGACCGGGAGACCGAACAGGGCCGGGTGATCACCCTGGCGGGGCCCCTGCTGCCGGGCACCGGCGGATACCGCGTCCTGACCGACAGACGGCGCGTGGCCGCGCTGCTGGAGGAACTGGCACCCGACCGCCTGGAGGTGTCCGACCGCACCACGCTGCGCTGGACCGGCACATGGGCCAGGCGGGCCAGGGTCCCCGCGGTCATGGTCTCCCACGAGAGCACCGACGGTGTGCTGCGCACCTGGGGGCTGCCCGAGCGGACGGCCAGGCGCACCGCCGACGCCCTCAACATCCGTACGGCACACACCTAGGCGCGCGTGGTGTGCACCACGGAGTACGCCGAGCGGGAGTTCGTCCGCGTCGGGGCGCGCAACGTCGTACGGGCGCCCCTGGGCGTCGACCTGACCGGGCGGCACCCGGCGCTGCGCGATCCGGGACTGCGCGCCCGGTACGCGCGCGTGGACGAGACGCTGCTGGTGACGTGCTCCCGGCTGTCCGTGGAGAAGCGGCCCGGTACGGCGCTCGACGCGCTGGCTGCGCTGCGGCGGCGCGGGCGGCGGGCGGTGCTGGTGGTGGCCGGTCAGGGGCCGTTGCGTGCGCGGCTCGAACAGCGGGCGGGGGAGCGGGGGCTGCCGGTGACCTTCCTCGGCCACGTCACCGACCGCGGGCTGCTCGGCGCGCTCCAGGCGTCCGCCGACGTGTGCCTGGCGCCCGGACCGGCCGAGACCTTCGGGCTGGCCGCGCTGGAGGCGATGGCGTGCGGCACGCCCGTGGTGGCGAGCGCGTCGTCGGCGCTGCCGGAGGTGATCGGCTCCGCCGGGGCCGTCGCCGCCGACCACGGCGAGGCCTTCGCGGACGCCGTGGAACTGCTCCTCGCGCGCCGGGAGGCGGACCGGCGGGAGACGGCACGCGCGCGTGCGGAGTGCTTCGGCTGGGACGTGGCCGTCGGCGCGTTCCTCGCCGCGCACGACGCGGCGGCCCCCACGCGTCCCGTGCCGGCGGAGCCCGGAGTTGGGCGCGAAGCCGCAGGCCACCGTGAACACGGCGTAGGTGATCACGGTGAGCAGCAGCGCCCTGACCCGCCCGACGCGGTCTGCGAGGACACCCGCGAGGGCCCCGCCGACCGCCGAGACGACCAGCGTGACCGTGGTGAGCAGGCCGGTCTGGCCGCTGTCCAGGCCGAAGTAGGCGGCCAGCGCGACCATGGTCAGCGGCAGCGTGAAGTAGTCGTACGAGTCGAGCGCGTAGCCGCCGAACGCACCCCCGAAGGCGCGGCGGCCCCGCGGGCCGAGGGCGCGCAGTCAGCCGAACGGGCCGTCGTCCCAGGCGCGTTCGCCGGTGCCGGGAGGAATGTCGGTGGGCAGGGCCTGCGGTGGAGGGGACGAACTCATGGGCACCTCGCAGTGGGAGGACGGAGGGTGCTGGACGAGAGTGAGCCGTTCGGTGCGGCGGCGGCGCGGTGGGCGGTGGGGGCGCCGGCGGCACTGAAGGCACGGTAGGGGATCGTTCAACGATCCCTCAATACCCATGTTGTTTCGTTCTGGTGTCTGCGGTTGAATTCCGGGCATGGCAGAGCAGCTGACGGGACTGGCCGACGATCGCGCCCTGCTCGGGCGGACCAGCACCGCCGAGCGGGTCTCGGACATCCTCAGAAGTCGGATCGCCGAAGGCTACTTCCCGCCCGGGACCCGCCTGTCGGAGGACAGCATCGGCGGCGCGCTCGGCGTCTCCCGCAACACGCTGCGCGAGTCGTTCCGGCTGCTCACCCACGAACGCCTGCTCGTCCACGAGCTGAACCGGGGCGTCTTCGTCCGGGTCCTGACCGTCGAGGACGTGGAGGACATCTACCGCACCCGCGCCCTCGTCGAGTGCGCCGTCGTCAGAGGTCTCGGAGAGCCGCCGTACGGCCTGGACGCGGTCGCCGGGGCCGTCGAGGAGGGGCGGCTGGCGGCCCGCGAGGGTGACTGGAAAGCGGTCGGTACGGCCAACATCCACTTCCACCGGGAACTGGTGGCCCTCGCCGGCAGCGAACGCACGGACGAGCTGATGCGCAGCGTCTTCGCCGAACTGCGCCTCGCCTTCCACGTCGTGGACGACCCGCGGCGCCTGCACGAGCCCTACATCGCGCGGAACGCGGAGATCCTGGAAACCCTGGAGAGCGGCGGCCGGGAGAAGGCCGAGCGGCTGCTCGCGGTCTACCTGGAGAACTCGCTGCGGCGCGTCGTCGAGGTCTACCTGCGGCGGGTCGGCGACGACGGGTGAACCCCGGCGACGCCTGCCGCGTCGGGGCGCATCTGCGTCGTTTGGGTCGTTGTCGGACCGAGGACCTAGTCTGTGCACCGTGACTTCGCCTGCATCGACGGACAGCGTTCCGCCCCAGCTCAGCGCGGGGCCGCGCCCCGCCCAGGGACCGGCCGCCGACGAGGGACTGGCGCGGCGCCTGCGCGCGCTCGCCTGCACCGCCCCGCTGCACGACCTCGACGCGCGCAAGGCCAACCTCGCCGGTGAGTACTCGGTGTACGGCATGGCGGAAATCGCCCTCGCCGCCATCGACCTCGTCACGCTGAACATGGACTTCGACACGGGCGCCGACCACGACCAGATAGTGGCCAGGCTGATCTCGCGCGTCGCCGCCCAGGCCCCGGCACGGCCCGCCGCCGAGCACGAGCGGGTGGCCCGCTGGGTCCTGGAGAATCTGATCAACGTCGGCAGCGTGGACCGCGGCTTCCGCGCGGTGTACGGCACGTTCGGGCCGGACGGCGCCTATGTGCGGCGCGACTACGACTTCAAGCTGCTCGAAGAGGTCCCCGGGCCCGGCGGCACCGTCTATCTGCGCACCACGGACGAGGCGGTCAACGTCCTCGTCGGAGCCCTGGACACCGATGTCACCAGCGCCCAGATCGCCGCCGAGGTCAAGCTGGAGGTGCTGATCAGCCGCGGCCGCCTCGCCGACGCCCAACTCGCCGCCGAACAGGCCAGGTACCGGACCGTGCAGTACTCCGAGACCCTGCGCAGGGCCCTGGACGCCACCCGGCGCAACGTCCGCGCGGTGGACTGGCTCAGCGCCGTCCCCGACATGATCGCCGAGGCCCTTGACCACGTCGCCGACCGGTATCGCCACGAGAACGCGATCCTGACCAACATCCGCAGGGCCCGCGACGAGTCCGAGGACCCCGAGCACAAGCGCCGCACGGCCGAGCTGGTCGACATCGTCAAGGACTGCATCCGCCGCCACACCCAGCTCCAGTCCCGCCTCCTGGAGGCCGGCCCGCTCTTCCGCGCCGAGCAGGACCGGCAGGCCTTCGGCACGCCCCTGACGACCTCGGGCCTGGACCTGTACGGCCATCTCGTCGCCCCCGTCCTGCCGTTGCCCCTGGAGGGGGCGCTCCGCGTCACCGACGCCTTCTTCGCGCGCGGCACCGGTCTGCGCACGCCGGTCTCGGTCCGGGTCGGCGACCTCGTCGACATCCTCCTGACCCCGCCCGTGGAACGGGAGCACCTGGGCGCCGAGATGCCGGAGCCCGACCTGATCGCCACCCCGGACGACAGCCGCTTCAGCGAGGAGCAGCTCGCCGCGGCCATGGAGCTGCTCGACCTGCCGCACGACGCCCCGCGCCGGCTTTCGGGACTGCTGGCCGACGCCCGCGCCCGGGACGCCGAACTGCCCTACCTCGTCGCCCTGCTGGCCGTCCACGCGGCCAGCCCGCCGGTCGGCACCGCCTACCGGCAGGGCGAGCCGAAGCTGCTGTTCGCCGTGGACGACGGCACCGAGCTGGACGACCCCGAGTTCGGCGGCGCCGACCTCGTCGTCGGCACGGCGCTGCTGGACGCGGCGGGGATGGCCGCGGACCGGACGGAGGCGGCATGAGGACCCGACAGCACCGGCACCGCGGACGAGACCACCGGCACCAGCACCAGCACCAGCACCAGCACAGCGAGGAGTACCGACCGTGACCGAGCACGTCGACCGGAGCGAACCGGAGGCGGGTGCCGCGCCGGCCACCGCCGCCGTCACGCCCGCCGACGCCGCCGACGCGGCGCGGCTCGTCGCCTTCGGCCTCCAGCCCAAGCTGCCGCCCGCCCGCGACCAGGAGTACGCCGACCTGCTGCGCCGGTACCGCGAGGACCCGCCCTTCGCACGGCTCGCCGACGCAGTGGCGGCCGGCCTCGGACTGATCGTGCTGGAGGTGTCCGCGCGCGCGGGAATGGCCGTGACCGCCGCCGAGGACTCCGTGTTCGCCGTCCGCATGGGCGACTACGCGCGGCGCGCCGCCACCGACTCAGGCGACCGCTTCCTGCACGGCCTCGCCCACCTCGCCGTCGCCGCCATGGCCTACCCGCGCCCCGAGGACCTCGCCGACGACGGCTACATCGGCCGCGTCACGGTCAACGGCGTGGACGCCTTCGTCCGCCAGGCCTGCCGCAGGCTGGAGGAGCGCGCGGACCAGCGCGGCGAGAACACCGATCCGGCCACCGACGCCCCCGGCCTGGAGGCCGCCTGGCGGATCTGGGCCCGGCGCAGCTCGACCGGTGCCACCAAGGACGCGCGCAGACTCCCCGGCTCCACCACCGGCATCGTCGGCAAGGCCGCCGCCTTCCTCACCGAGTCCGGCTTCCTCCAGCGCACCGGCGACGACAGCGGCGGCACCTACCGCACGACCGCGCGCTACCAGCTCCAGGTCCGCGACATGGCGGGCAGCGCCGCCATGGCCGAGCTGCTGGAACTGGGCGTCGTCCCGGTGACCGACGGCACCGCGACACTGCTGCCCGCCGAGGAGACGGACGACCTGGAACTGGTCGCCGACGCCGGACTCCCGTTCCACTCGTCCTGATCCACGCCACCGCACCACGCCACCACGCCCCGCACCACGCCCCCGACTTCACGAAGACTTACGAGAGTCCGCCATGTACGAGCTGTCCCGGGTCCGCCTCTACTCCATCGGACCCGCCGGTGCGCGCTACGCCGACACCGTGCTTGACCTGCGCGGTGTGGGCGAGCCCGTGCCCGACCCCGCGCCCACGCAGGCGGAGTTCTTCGAGGAGGAGCCCGTCGGACCGCCGCGCCGGCCCGCCCCCGCCGGCGTGCTCTTCCTGGAGAACGGCGGCGGCAAGTCCGTCCTGCTCAAGCTGATCTTCTCGGTGATGCTGCCCGGCCACCGCAACACCCTGGGCGGCGCCAGCTCCGGCGTGCTGCGCAAGTTCCTGCTCGCCGACGACTGCGGACACGTGGCGCTGGAGTGGCAGCATGTGCAGACCGGCGAGTGCGTCGTCGTCGGCAAGGCCAGCGAGTGGCGCGGGCGCCAGGTCTCCAACGACCCGCGCAAGTTCGCCGAGGCCTGGTACTCCTTCCGACCCGGCCCCGGACTGACCCTGGACAACCTGCCCGTCGCCGAGGCCACCGCCGTCCGCCCGCCCGTCGAGGGCGTCTCCGGCGCCCGGGGCCGGCGGCGCACCATGAAGGGCTTCCGGGACGCGATCACCGAGGCCGGGAAGGCCTACCCGCACCTGGAGGTGCACTGGGAGGAGATCCACGACCGCTGGGTCGAGCACCTCACGGACCTCGGCCTCGACCCCGAACTCTTCCGCTACCAGCGCGAGATGAACGCCGACGAGGGCGAGGCCGCCGGCCTCTTCGCGGTCAAGAAGGACTCCGACTTCACCGACCTGCTGCTGCGCGCCGTCACCGACACCCGCGACACCGACGGACTCGCCGACCTGGTCGGCGGCTTCGGCAACAAGCTGGGCCGGCGCGCCGAGCTGATCGCCGAACGCGACTTCACCGCCGGCTCCGTCGACCTCCTCGGCCGGATCGTCGAGGCCGCCGAGGCCCGCACCCGCGCCCGGGACGTCCACACCGCAGCCGAACGCCGCACCAGGACCCTGGCCCGCAGGCTCTCCGCCCGCGGCGCCCGGGAGCGGCTGCGGGCCGGCGATCTCGCCCAGCGGGTCACCGCCGCGGCGTACGCCGTCACGCACGCCGAGTCGGCCCGGGACCGCAGCGCCCTCATCGCCGCCGAACTGGCCTACCGGCACGCCTCGCTCGCCCTGACCGCCGCCGAGAAGTCGGCCGCCGCGCAAAAGCGTGAACTCGCCGACGCGCGCACCCTGCACTCCGCCTGGCAGGCCGCCGAGGCCGTCCTGCGCCACCGCGCCGCCGCCGACCGCGTCGCCCGCGTGTCCGCCGCCATCCAGGAGGCCGAGCGGGACGCGGCCCCCGCACTCGCCGCCCGCGCCAGGGCCGCCGTCGAACTCGTCCGCGCCCTGCACGCGGCGGCCGGGAAGGCCGAGCACCACGCCAACGAGGGGGAGGAGCGGTCCGCCGCCCTCCAGGAGGTCAGCGACACCGCCCACCGGGACGCCACCACCGCCGCCACCGAGGCGCAGCGGGCCCGCAGCGAGGCCGGACACCTGCGCCAGCGCCTCACCGAGGTCGAGCAGGAGACCGCCGAGGCGGTCCGCGCCGGCTGGCTCGACGACAGCGCGCCCGACGCCGATCCCGCCCGCGCCGCCCTCGCGGCCAGCGACGCCGAGAAGACGACCGTCGCGGCCTGGGACACCGCCCGCGAGGCGGCACGCCGGGCCACCGAGCACGCGCGCGAGGCCGCCGCCGCGGAGAGCCGCGCCGAACTGACGGCGGCCCGCGCCGCCGACGCGGCCACCGCGGCCGAACGCGCCCACGAGGCCGAGCGCCGCACCGCCGAGGCCCTGGCCGCCGAGGAACGGCTCGCCGACCTGCTCGGCCTGGCCACCGGGACCCGGCCGGGCATCCCCCAGCCCCGCCGGGACACGGAACGCGACGGCCGCACCACCGCTCCCCGGGCGCCGGAAGGGGCCCTGACATCCGAGGAACTCGACCGCTTCGCCGACGAACTGCGCGAACTGCTCGACGACACCGTCTCCTGCGCCGAACGCCAGCTGTTCGAACTGCGCACCGCCGCCGCCGACGACTCCCGCATCCTCGGCGCCCTCGGCGACGGCGGACTGCTGCCGCCGGGCCCGGACGTGCTGGCCACCGTGGAGTTCCTCGGCGAGCACGGCATCCCCGCCCTGCCCGGCTGGCGCTACCTCGCGCAGGCCGTCGACCCCGCCGACCACGCGCGCGTGCTGGCCGCCCGGCCCGAACTGGTCGACGGCGTGATCATCACCGACCCCGACTCGCACACCCGCGCACGCGACGCCCTCGGCGACGCCGCCCTGCTGCCGCGCTCCGCCGTGGCCGTGGGCACCGCCGCCGCCCTGCTCGCCCCCACCCCGGCGCCCGGCTCCGGCACCGGGGACGTCTTCCTCGTACCGCCGAACCCCGCCATGCACGACGAGCACGCCGCCGACGAGGAGCGGCACGCGCTGCGCGCGCGGGCGACGGAGCGGGACGAGGAGATCCGCGCCCTCGCCGCCCGCCTCGGCAAGGACCGGGAACTGGCGGCCCGGCTCGCCTCCTGGCGCACCGGCTGCCCCGCCGGAAGCCTCACCGAACTGGCGGCCGCCGCCGAGGAGGCACGCGCCTTCGCCGCGGAGACCGAGGCCGAGCTGACCGAGGCGCGCACCGTGCGGGCCGAGGCCGACGAGAGCGCCGCCGAGGCCGTGGGTGTCCGGGACGAGCGGCAGGAGGCCGCGCAGAAGGCCCGGCGCGCCGCCGACGCCCTCGCCGGACTCGCCTTCCGGCTGCGCGAGCGGGCCGGCTGGCAGGCCAGGCTCCGGGAACTCGCCGACGAGGCCGCCGAGTCCGAGGCCCGCGCCCAGTCCTGCCTGGACCGGGCCCGCGCCGCCGACGAGGACCGGCGCGCCGCCCAGCGCGCCGCCGACGACGCCCGCCGCACCGCACGGGCACTGCGCGCCGAACGCTCCGAGATCGCGGGCGCCCCCGACGACGTACCCGAGGACGGCACCGGCACTCCGCAGCCGTCCCTGCCCGCCCTGCGCGAGGCCTACCGCGCCGCCTCCCAGCTCTACGAGAAGGTCGGCGTCGGCGCCGACCTGCGCGCCGAGCAGGCCCGAGCGGAGAGCGACGAGAGCGCGGGACGCGCGGAGCTGGACCGGCTGAGCAACAAGGTCCGCACCCGGGCCGGGCAACTGCTGGAGTCGCCCGACGGCTCGGACGGACCCTCCCGGCAGGCCGCCGCGGCCCGCGCCGAGGAGCTGGTGCAGCTCCTGGAGACCCGGATGTCGAGCGCGAGCGAACAACTCGGCCGGCTGCGCGGCGAGGCCGAACGGCACGCGCCCGAGGACAGCGACGCCCACACCGAACTCCCCGCGGAACTCCACCCGCGCGACGCCGAACACGCCCAGACCCTGCTGCGCACGGCCACCGCCGAACTCGCCTCCCGCACCGGGGAACTCACCCGGGCCCGCGACGCCCACGGCGAACTGCTCGACGCGCACCGCGCCGCCGAGGACGCGGCAGGCGGCTTCGACGAGATCGCCGCCATGCTCCGCGACCTGCTGCGCGAGCAGGCCGTGGAGGAGGAGCCGGAGGAGCACGAGCCCTACCCGGGTTCGGTGGAGGAGGCCCGCAGGGCCGCCGCCGAGGCCCGCCGCTCCCTGCGCGGCTGCGCCGCCGACCTGTCCGCCGCCGAGACCGCCGTGCGCGAGGCGAGCGACATCCTCGTCCGGCACGCCAACTCCACCCGCTACGAGCAGGTCCGCACCCCCGCGCGCCAGCAGATCCGCGAACTGCCCGCCGCCGCGCTGCCCGAGCACGCGGCCAAGTGGGCGGACGCCTTCGCGCCCCGGCTCCGCGTCCTCACCGACGAACTCGCGCAACTGGAGCGCAACCGCGACTCGATCGTGGACCGGCTGCGCGGCCTGGTCGAGTCGGCCCTCGCCACCCTCCGCTCCGCCCAGCGGCTCTCCCGGCTGCCGGAAGGCCTCGGCGAGTGGTCCGGGCAGGAGTTCCTGCGCATCCGCTTCGAGGAACCCGACCAGGCCACCCTCACCGAACGGCTCGGCGAAGTCGTCGACGAGGCCACCCGCGCGGCCGTGAAGAAGAACTCCGACCTGCGCCGCGACGGCATGTCCCTGCTGCTGCGCGGTGTCGCCGCCGCCCTCGCGCCCAAGGGCGTCGCCGTGGAGATCCTCAAGCCCGACGCCGTGCTGCGCGCCGAGCGCGTCCCTGTCGGGCAGATGGGCGACGTCTTCTCCGGCGGCCAGTTGCTCACCGCGGCCATCGCCCTGTACTGCACGATGGCCGCCCTGCGCGGCAACGACCGGGGCCGCGACCGGCACCGCCACGCGGGCACCCTGTTCCTCGACAATCCCATCGGCCGCGCCAACGCCACCTACCTGCTGGAACTCCAGCGGGCCGTCTCCGACGCGCTCGGCGTGCAGCTCCTTTACACCACCGGTCTGTTCGACACGACCGCGCTCGCGGAGTTCCCGCTGGTCATCCGGCTGCGCAATGACGCCGATCTCAGGGCGGGCCTGAAGTACATCAGCGTGGAGGAGCATCTGCGGCCGGGGCTCCCGCAGCCGACACCGGCCGCCGAGGGGGAGGGCGAGGCGGTGCACAGCGAGATCACGGCGACCCGGATGTACAAACGCCCCGCCCAGTCACCCGCCTAGCCGCTCCAGCAGCCACTCGTGGAAGATCCCGATGTGGTGCTCGGTCGGCACCAGCACCCCGCCCGCGCGGTAGGCCCGGGACGCCATGGCCGGCTGGGTCCGCTCGCAGGCATCGAAGTCCTGCGAGTTGACCCGGTGGAACAGCTCGACCGACTTCGACAGGTCGGCCCCCGACGCCACGACCTCGGGCGCGTACAGCCAGTCGCACTCGACGACCGTGCGGTCCTCGGCGAGCGGGAACATGCGGTGCAGGATCACATGGTCCGGGACGAGGTTGACGAAGACCGTCGGCTTCACGGTGATGGCGTAGTAGCGGCGGTCCTGCTCCGGCGACACCTCGGGCAGCCTGCCGAAGCCCTCGCTGCCGTCCACGGTGAAGCCCCGCACCCCGTCCCCGAACCCGGCGCCGTGGCCCACGTAGTACTGCGCCGCGTAGCCGTCGGCGAACTCCGGTAGCACCTCGGTGAGTTCGGGGTGGATGGTCGCGCAGTGGTAGCACTCCATGAAGTTCTCGACGATGAGCTTCCAGTTGGCCCGCACGTCGTACCTGACGCGCCGGCCGAGGGCCAGCTTTTCGGTCCCGTACTGCTCGATCGCGGCCGGATCGCCGAGCCGTTCGACGGCCGCGCCGCGCACCGTCTCCTCGAAGGAGGGCGGCTCGTCGGCCAGGCACACCCAGGCGTAGCCGAGCCACTCGCGCAGGGCGACCGCGACCAGGCCGTACGCGGAACGGTCGATGTCCGGCATGCTCGTCAGATGGGGCGCGGCCACCAGCCTGCCGTCGAGGCCGTACGTCCACGCGTGGTAGGGGCACTGGAGGGTGCGGCGCACCTCGCCGGACTCCGCCAGGCACAGCCGGGCCCCGCGGTGCCGGCAGATGTTGAGGAAGGCACGCAGGTCGCCCGCGCGGGTGCGGGTGACGACGACGCTCTCGCGGCCCACCTGCACGGTGCGGAAGGCCCCGGGCCGCTCCAGGTCCGCGCCGCGCACGGCGCAGAACCACATCGACTCGAAGACGTGCCGCTGCTCCTCGCGGAAGATCTCCGGATCGGTGTAGTAGTGGCCCGGCAGGGTCGCGATGAGGCTGGGGGAGGGGGGAGTCGTCGTCATGTGCGTGCTCCTCCGGCGGGCGCGGCGGTCGGGCGGGCAGGGTCGAAGAGGGCGATGGGGTGCGCGGTCGCGCCGGTCAGCGCCAAGTCGGCGAGGATCTCCCCGACGACGGGCACGAACTTGAACCCGTGCCCGGAGAAACCGCAGGCCACCGTGACCGATCCGGGGTGCGCGGGATGCCGGGCGATGACGAAGTGCTCATCGGGCGTGGTGGTGTACATGCAGGTCACGGCCTTCAGAAAGGTCCCGGGCAGAGCGGGGACACGGCCGGACATGTGATCCGCCATGGCCTGGATCTCGTGGTCGTGCACGGTCCGGTCGATGGTCTCGGGAGTGGTGGCCCGGCCCTTGCGGAAGAAGGCGACCTTGGCACCGCCGTCGGGGCCGTCGATGGCCGGGAAGCCGTAGACCTGGACGCCGGCCGTGTCCTCCCAGATGTAGATCGGCTGGTGCGCGGGGAGGAAGGGCCGGACCCCGCCCCTCGGCCGGAACCAGTACATGACCTGCCGCTCGACCGTGAACGGCACCCCGAGGTCGGCGAGCAGCCGCGGTGCCCACGCACCCGGGCAGAGCACCAGCTGGGAGGCGGTGTAGGTGTTCTCGGCGGTGTGCACCCGCACGCCGTCCCGGTACGGCTCCCAGCGCGTCATCGGCTCGTCGAAGTGCAGGTCGGCGCCCTGCCGGGTGGCGAGCTGGAGATGGGCGGCGACGGTGTTCTCGGGGCGCAGGAGCCCGGCCCTGGCCTCGTGGAGCGCGACCTCGTCGTCCTCGGGCGTGAGCGTCGGGAAGCGGCGGCGGATCTCCCGGGCGTCCAGCATCTCGTGCGGCAGGTCCCACTCGCGCGCCGAGCGCAGTGAGCCGGAGACGGTCCACGAGTCGGGGCGGCCGACCATCACCCCGCCGCACAGGAGGGCGATCTCCCGGCCGGTGGCCCGCTCCAGGTCCTCGTACAGCTCGTAGGCGCGCAGGAGCAGCGGCACGTACGCCGGGTCCTCGAAGTACGACTGCCGGGTGATGCGGGAACCGCCGTGGCTGGAGCCCCGGTTGTGCACCGGGCCGAACTTCTCCAGGCCGAGCACGCGGGCGCCCCGGGCGGACAGGTGATGGGCGGCGGCGCTGCCCATGCCGCCCAGACCGATGACGATCACGTCGTACGTGGGGGACAACAGGGACCTCCTGGGGGATGTCGGTTCGATCAGGTCGTGGGAGATCGGCGGTGCTCACCGGCATGATCCGAACGACACCCCCTAGCGGCGGATGCGGGTCATCTTCGGATCGAACAGGGGCTCGTCGGCGACCGTGGCGGGCATCTTCTCGCCGAAGTACTCCACGTGCACGCCGGTACCGGTGGCCAGGCCGGCCGGCAGCCAGGCGTACGCGACGCAGCGGCCGAGCGTGTAGCCGTACGAGGCGCTGGTCACGTAACCGGCGGGCGCGCCGTCGACATGGACCGGTTCCTTGCCCATGACCACCGCGGCGGGGTCGTCGAGGAGGAGCGGCGTCAGGCGCCGGACCGGCTCGCCCGCGTGCTCCAGCGCGGCCCGGCCGACGAAGTCCGCCTTGTCCATGCGGACCGCGAAGCCGACCCCCGCCTCCTGGGGACGGTGCTCGACGGTCATGTCGGTGCCCCAGGCCCGGTACCCCTTCTCCAGGCGCAGGGAGTCGAGGGCCGAACGCCCGGCCGCGACCACCCCGAGGTCGCGGCCGGCCTCCCAGAGCGTGTCCCAGAGCCGCAGTCCCAGATCGGCGGTGGTGTACAGCTCCCAGCCGAGTTCACCGACGTAGCTCAGCCGCAGGGCCGTGACCGGGACATGGCCGAGGTAGGTCTGCCTGGCGCGGAAGTAGCCGAACGCCTCGTGCGAGAAGTCGTCCGGGGTCAGCGGCTGGACGAGGTCGCGGGCGAGCGGGCCCCAGACGCCGACGCAGCAGGTGCCGGAGGTGATGTCCCTGACGTGGACGCCGTCCGGGGCGTGGCGCAGCAGGTGGTCGAGGTCGGCGGGCGAGTTGGCGCCGACCTGGAAGCGGTCGGGGGCGAGACGGGCGACGGTGAGGTCGGAGCGGATGCCGCCGGTCTCGTCGAGGAGGAGGGTGTAGGTGACCGCGCCGGGCTTCTTGCGGAGGTTGTTGCTGGTCATGCGGTCCAGGAAGGCGAGGGCCCCGGCGCCGGTGACCTCCAGGCGGCGCAGCGGGGTCATGTCGTAGAGGGCGACCCTCTCGCGGGTGGCCCGTGCCTCCGCCGCCGCGATCGGCGACCAGTGGCGGGCCGACCAGGCGTCGCGGCCGGGCAGGCGCAGCCCTTCGGCAAGCGGGGCGTTCGCCTCGTACCAGTGCGGGCGCTCCCAGCCGCCGCCCTCCAGGAAGTGGGCGCCGAGTGCCCGCTGCCGGGTGTGGAACGGGCTGACCCTGAGCGGGCGCGGCCGGTCCATCGGCTGGAGCGGGTGCAGCACGTCGTACACCTCGACGAACTGCCGCGCACCGCGTTCCCGCACATATGCCGGTGACCGCTGCGCCTCCTCGAACCGCGTGAGGTCGCACTCGTGTACGTCGAGCGAGGGCCGCCCGTCGACCATCCACTCGGCGACGGCCCTGGCGACACCGGCGGAGTGCGTGACCCAGACCGCCTCCGCCAGCCAGAAGCCCCGCAGGGTGCGGGACTCGCCGAGGACCGGCATGCCGTCCGGGGTGAAGGAGAAGACGCCGTTGAACCCCGACTCGATCCCGGCCGCGTGCAGGCCGGGCATGAGCCGGCGGCACTCCTGCCAGCTGGGCGCCCAGTCGTCCGGGGTGAAGGGGTACGACGAGGGCATGGCCATGTTCCGGGCGAGCGCCTCGTCGTAGGCGGGGACGGTGAACGGGTCGACGGGCAGCGGACGGTGGGCGTAGGAGCCGATGCCGAGGCGGTCGGTGTGCTCGCGGAAGTACAGGTCGCGGTCCTGGAAGCGCAGGATCGGCCTCGACGCCTCCGCCGTGGCGCCGCTCAGCTCGGGCAGCGGCCCGGTCCTCGCGTACTGGTGGGCCAGCGGTTGCAGCGGGACGTCGACGCCGGCCATGCGGCCGACGACCGGCCCCCAGAAACCGGCCGCGGAGACGACGTGGTCGGCGGGGAAGGTGCCGCGGTCCGTGACGACCGCGGTGACCCTGCCGTCCCGCCGCTCGATGCCGGTGACCGTGTGCCGGCCGAGGAAGCGGGCGCCCCGTGCGGTGGCGCGGTCCAGTTGGGCGCGGGAGGCGTGCAGGGCGCGGGCCAGACCGTCCCCGGGGGTGTGGAAGCCGCCGAGCACCACCGACTCGTCGAGGAGCGGCCAGAGTTCCTTGCAGCGCGCGGCGTCGACGATCTCCCCGGCCACGCCCCAGACGGCGGCGTGTCCTGCCCTGCGGCGCAGGTCGGCGAGGCGTTCGGGGGTGGTGGCCAGCTCCAGGCCGCCGACCTGCTGGAAACACGGCACGCCGGACGACTTCAGGGAGGTGAACTTCTCGACGGTGTACCGGGCGAAGGCCGTGAGGGTGCGGGAGGGGCTGGTCCGGAAGACGAGGCCGGGCGCGTGCGAGGTGGAGCCGCCGGGGGCGGGCAGCGGGCCCTGGTCGAGGACGGTGACGTTGCGCCAGCCGCGCGCGGTCAGCTCGTCGGCGAGCGAGCAGCCGACGATGCCGGCCCCGATGACGACGACACGGGGGGAGGCGTGGGAGTCCGGGGCGCTCACAGGACCACCACCGAGCGCAGCACCTCGCCGCGGCGCATCTTGGCGAACGCCTCCTCCACCCGGTCGAGCGTCGTCGTCTCGGAGACGAAGGCGCCCAGGTCCAGCAGCCCGTACAGATACTGGTCGATCAGGAACGGGAAGTCGCGGCTCGGCAGACAGTCGCCGTACCAGGACGACTTGACCGCGCCGCCGCGCGAGAACACGTCGAGGAGCGGCAGTTCGACCGTCGCCCGCGGGGTGGGCACCCCGACCTGGACCAGCACGCCCGCGTGGTCGCGCATGTAGAACGCCTGGCGGAACGTCTCCGCGCTGCCCACGGCGTCGATCGCGATGTCCACGCCGTGGCCGTCGGTGAGGGCGCGCACCGCCTCGACCGGGTCCGTGCCCCGCGAGTCGACGGTGTGTGTGGCACCGAACCGCTCCGCGCGGTCCAGTTTCCCGCCGTCGACGTCGATCGCGATGATCTTCATTGCGCCGTTCAGGGCGGCGCCCGCGATCGCCGCGTCGCCGACGCCCCCGCAGCCGATCACCGCGACGGAGTCGCCGCGGCCGACGTTGCCGGTGTTGACGGCGGCGCCGTAACCGGCCATCACCCCGCAGCCGATCAGGCCGGCCGCCTCGGGCCGGGCGGCCGGGTCGACCCGTACCGCCTGGCCGGCCGCGACCAGCGTCTTCTCGGCGAAGGCGCCGATGCCGAGCGCGCCGGTCAGCGGGGTGCCGTCCAGCAGGGTCATCGGCCGGGCCGCGGTGCGGGATTCGAAGCAGTACCAGGGGCGGCCGCGGCGGCAGGAACGGCAGCCCCCGCAGGGCGCCCGCCAGGCCAGGACCACGTAGTCGCCCGGTGCGAGGCCGCTGACGCCCTCGCCGACCGTCTCGATCGTGCCGGCCGCCTCATGGCCGAGCAGGAACGGGAAGCCGTCCGTGATCGCGCCCTCCCGGTAGTGCAGATCCGTGTGGCAGACCCCGCAGGCCTGTACCGCGACGAGCACCTCGCCGGGCCCCGGGTCCGGGACGACGATCGTCTGCACCTCGACGGGTGCGCCCCTCTTCACAGCGACTACGGCACGGACCTCGTGTGGCACGACAAGCTCCTCTGCTGTTGCGCATTGCACGATGGGTTGCGCGATGAGGAACATAGTGGGAACGCCGACAAGTGGCCGTCAAGAGGTACGGGTTAACCCTTGGCAAAAGGAACGCGAAGGCCGAAATCAGCCGGACACACGACGGCGCGGGACCGCTGGACCCCGGCCGGAGTCCCGGTCCCGCGCCGTGCGGCGTACGCCGCCCCGCCCGCGCCGCGTCAGTCGCCGCAGCCCATGCGGCGCGACAGCTCGACGCCCGCCGCCAGGGTGCGCTTGGCCAGATCCGTGAGCCGGTCCGGCGTCAGCCGGTACACCGGCCCCGAGACGCTGAGCGAGGCGATCACCTTGCCTTCGTGGGAACGCACCGGCGCCGCCACCGCGGCCAGTCCGATCTCCAGCTCCTCCCGCGTGATCGCGTAGCCCTGCCCGGCCACGGCCTCCAACTCGCCGCGCAGCACCGCCGCGCCGGTGACGGTGTGCTCGGTGAACCGGTGCAGCGGGCGGGCCAGCAGACCCTCGCGCAAGGTGGGCGGCAGATGGGCGAGCAGCACCTTGCCGCTGGCGGTGGCGTGCAGCGGAGTGCGCCGGCCGAGCCAGTTCTGCGCGGTCACGGAGGCGGTGCCGCGGGCCTGCATGACGTTGACCGCCGCGTCGTCGTCCAGCACGGCGATGTTCGCCGTCTCGCCGAGTTCGTCGGCGAGTTCGCGGCAGACGGGCACGCCCTCCTGTGAGATGTCCAGCCGCACTGCCGCCGCCCCCGCGAGGCGCAGTACGCCGGCACCCAGGTAGTACTTGCCGCGCTCCTTCTCCTGTGCCACCAGACCGCGGTTCTCCAACACGCCGAGCAGGCGGAACGCGGTGGACTTGTGCACCTCCAGCTCGTCGGCGATCTCGGTGACGCCCGCCTCCCCGTGCCGGGCGAGGATCTCCAGCACGCTCACGGCGCGGTCCACCGACTGCACGGAGTTCGCGGCGCCTCGGCCGCCCTGCCTGTTCTCCACGTGGTCCTCACCATGGTCGGGCTGCTTCTGTGTGCGGGTCATGGCTCAAGTCTCACCACCTGGCGGCCCCGTTCGGGCCGCGTCTGCGGGAACCCCTTGACGCCGTGGGCACCCGCCCCGGATTCTGTTGCGCATAGCGCTCTCCAGTGCGCCATGTGAAACATCATGTTACCGAAGCGTCCGGATCCCGGAAGGGTGCGCGCGTCCCGTGCCGGGCCCACCCGCCCGGAGGGGCACGCCGCCCCGCCGCGGGGTTCCGGACCGAGAGGGGAGCCCATGATTCCCGTCTGCCGCATCGAAGACCTCCCCAGGGGCGAGTCCGCCCGCGTCGGGACCAGCCCGCCGATCGCCGTCTTCCACACCGACGACGGCGCTCTCTACGCCATCGACGACACATGCAGCCACCAGGACGCCTCCCTCTCCGCGGGCTGGCTGGAGGGATGCCTGATCGAATGCCCGCTGCACGCCGCCTCGTTCGACCTCCGCACCGGCCTGCCCACCTGTCTCCCGGCCCGCAGGCCCGTGCGCACCCACCGGGTCACCGTCGACGACGGCCTCGTCCACGTCCATCTCACCGCGGAGGAGGGAAACGCCGCATGAGGACCGTGACTGTCGTCGGCGCCTCGCTGTCCGGCCTGTACGCCGCCCGGGAACTGCGGGCCCAGGGGTTCGACGGCCGGCTGGTGATCGTCGGCGACGAACCCCACCGCCCCTACGACCGGCCGCCCCTGTCCAAGGGCTTCCTCACCGGACCGGCCGACGAGGACCGACTTGCGCTCACCGACGCCGAGGAGACCGCGGAACTGGACGCCGAATGGCTGCTCGGCGTCCGCGCCCGTGGCCTGGACGCGCGTGGCCGCAGCGTGCTGCTCGACGACGGCCGCACCGTGTCCACCGACGGAGTCGTCGTCGCCACCGGCGCCTCGGCCAGGCGTCTGGGCGGCGACCGCCTGGCCGGCGTCCACACCCTGCGCACCCTGGACGACGCCCGCGCCCTGCGCGGTGAACTCACCCGCGGCCCACGCCGGGTGGTCGTGGTCGGCGGCGGCTTCATCGGAGCGGAGACCGCCTCCTCGTGCGCCGCCCTCGGCCACGCCGTCACCGTCGTCGAGGCCGCCGCGCTCCCGCTCGTGCCCCAACTCGGCGCCGAGCTGGCCGCCGTGTGCGCCACGCTGCACCACCGGGGCGGCGTCGGCCTGGTCACCGGCGCGTCCGTGGCCGCGCTGCGCGGCACGTCCGCCGTCACCGCGGTGGTGCTCACCGACGGCCGGACCCTGCCCGCCGACGTGGTGATCGTCGGCATCGGTGCCACACCCAACACCGCCTGGCTGGCGGGCTCGTCCCTGGTCCTGAACGACGGCGTCCTGTGCGACGACGGCTGCGTGACCTCCCTGCCGCAGGTGGTCGCCGTCGGCGACGTGGCCCGCGTCGGCGGCACACGCGCGGAGCACTGGACCTCCGCCACACGGCAGCCGCGGGCCGCCGTGGCCAACCTGCTCGCCGGGCACACGGCGCTGAGCGCGCGGTCGGTGCCGTACTTCTGGTCGGACCAGTACGGCGCCCGCCTTCAGTTCGCCGGCCGGCGCCGCGAGGGCGACACCGTCCGCGTCACCGAGGGCGGGGTCGTCGACGGGGCTCCGGCTGAGGGCGGCCTGATCGCCCGGTACGAACGGGACGGCCGTACGACCGCGGTGCTCGCCGTGGACCGGCCCCGATCCTTCATGCGGGCCCGGCGCGAACTCGCCCGCGAGGCCCGGGAAACGCGGCCACCGGCCGAGCCGGCCGTGCGGGCGAGCGCGCGGTGAGGCACGGCCCCCGCCGGTGCCCGCTCGCTCAGGGGTGGGACATCAGGGGTGGGACAGCTGCCCCGCGCCGCCCCGCCGGCGTATCCGTGCCCGACCGCGCTCGGCGGACCGGGCCTGCCGCCTGGCCGCACGACGCTCGCGCCGCATGGCCCGCGCGGTACTGCTCGGCACCGACACCACCCCGTGCCGCTGGTTCCAGACCTGCCGCGTCACCCAAACGTCCAGCACGCCCCAGGTGGCCACCACCGTGCCCGCCACGCTGGCGAGCACCATCGGGAACGCAAGCCAGGACTCCGCCAGCGTGGACAGGAAGGCCACCACCGCCAATATCAGCGTCACGGCGACGACCAGGACCGCGCGCACGGCCGCCGTACGCACCGGATCCGGCAGCCGGCGCCGCCGCGCGGGCTCCTCCGTCCACAACGGCCGGTAGCCCGGCGGCTGCTCCCGCGCCTCCGGCCGCTCCCGTGCCGACGCGTCCCGCCCGCCCGTCGGAATGTCGCGAACCGGTACCTCCGGGACCGATCGCGCGGACGACCCGGCCGTCCCTGCGTCCTCGGGCGCCCTGTGCCGCTCCGCCGTGCCCATCAACATGTCACTCCCCACCGCCGGCAGACAGCTCGACCGTGTCCCACGACACGGCTCCCCTCTGGTTGCCCGGCTTGCTCCGCTTTACGCCACCCGGAGGCGGGATGCGGCTCCTGTGGCCGATTCCGCCTCGATCTCCCGTAGTGAAAGACGCATTACGGGTTCCCAAGATTCCCGAAAACGCACGCAGTCGAAGAATTTCGGCCAACCCGCCCGACGGGCCCGAAGATCACCCTCCCGCGCCCGTCCCCGGATCCCGGGAGGCAATCTCCCGCAATCACCGGACAACTCACCATAGTCGGCCTCCTGTGCGGAGGTTCGGCCTCCGGACGGGTCTTCGAGTTACCTGTGGGTCGGTAGTAGGCTCGCGCCGTTTGTTGACGTACATGTGCGCCCCCTGCCGGTGGGGGTCGAGCTGGGGGAGGCCATGCGCTTTCGCGGGAAGTCGATCCGCCGGAAGATCGTGGCGCTGCTTCTCGTGCCGCTGGTGTCCTTCACCGCGATCTGGGCCTTTGCCACGGTACTGACGGGACGTGAGGCGGCACGGCTGTTCAGCGTCTCGACCGTCGTCGAGGAGATCGGCTACCCGGTCGAGGACGCCGTCCGCGTCCTCCAGCAGGAACGCCGCCAGACCCTCGTCCACCTCGCCGACCCGCGCGCCTCCGACGGCCTCGCGGCCCTGCAGCGCAGCCGTACCGCCACCGACGACGCCGTCGCCGAGATCCGCCGCAACGCCGCGAACGGCGACGTGCGCGACGCACTGGGCCAGGCCGGGGAAGTGCGCCTCACCGCCGTACTGGACGCCCTGGACGGCATCGACTCCCTGCGGCGCAGCGTCGAGGACGGCACCGTCGACCGCGCGCAGGCGCTCGGCCTCTACAACCGCCTGGTCGACCCCTGCCACGATCTGCTCGCCAACCTCCACGTCGTCGACGACGTGGGCCTGGACAAGCAGTACCGCGCCCTCGTCAACATCTCCCGCGCCCGCGAACTGCTCTCCCGCGAGGACGCCCAGCTCGGCTCCGCCCTGATCACCGGCCGGCTCACCCGCGGCGAGATCCGGGACGTCTCCGACCTCGTGGCGCAGCGCACCATGATGTACGACATCAACCTGCCGCTGCTGCCCTCCGCCGAACGCGGCCGCTATGAGCGCTTCTGGAAGAACGCCTCCTCCGCACCCCTGCGGACCGCCGAGGAAGCGGCGGTCGCCGCCGAGTCCGACCTGCCCCGCGGCGTCACCGCCAAGAGCTGGGACACCGCCGCCGGCAGCGTCCTCCAGGAACTCGGCGACCTCGACGACCAGGCGGCCGACAGCTACCAGGACCGGGTGGACCCGGTCGCCACGAACGTCATCGCCAAGGTCGTCGTCGCCGGCGCGCTCGGGCTGATCGCCCTGCTGTACTCCGTCTTCCTGTCCGTACGCGTGGGCCGTTCCCTCATCCGCGACCTCAAGCAGTTGCGCCTTGAGGCCCACGAGGCGTCCGGCGTCCGGCTGCCCAGCGTGATGCGCCGCCTCTCGGCCGGCGAAGAGGTGGACGTTGAGACCGAGGTGCCGCGCCTGGAGTACGACAAGAACGAGATCGGCGAGGTCGGCCAGGCCCTCAACACCCTCCAGCGGGCCGCCGTGGAGGCCGCCGTCAAACAGGCCGAACTCCGCGCGGGTGTCTCCGAGGTCTTCGTCAACCTCGCGCGCCGCAGCCAGGTGCTGCTGCACAAGCAGCTCACCCTGCTCGACACCATGGAGCGCAGGACCGAGGACACCGAGGAACTCGCCGACCTGTTCCGTCTCGACCACCTGACGACCCGTATGCGCCGGCACGCCGAGGGCCTGGTCATCCTCTCCGGCGCCGCCCCCTCCCGGCAGTGGCGCAAGCCCGTGCAGCTCATGGATGTGGTGCGTGCCGCCGTCGCCGAGGTGGAGGACTACGAGCGCATCGAGGTGCGCAGGCTGCCGCGTGTCGCCGTGACCGGACCGGCCGTCGCCGACCTCACCCACCTCGTGGCCGAACTCCTGGAGAACGCCACGGTCTTCTCGCCGCCGCACACCGCGGTGCAGGTCCTGGGCGAGCGCGTCGCCAACGGCTTCACCCTGGAGATCCACGACCGGGGCCTGGGCATGTCCGCCGAATCCCTCCTCGACGCCAACCTCCGGCTCGCCGAGACACCCGAGTTCGAGCTGTCCGACACCGACCGGCTCGGCCTGTTCGTGGTCAGCCGGCTCGCCCAGCGGCAGAACGTCCGGGTGTCGCTTCAGCCCTCCCCCTACGGCGGCACCACCGCCGTCGTCTTCGTGCCCGACGCCCTGCTCACGGACGACGCCCCGGACACCAACGGCGTCGGCTTCCGCCTCGACCGGCCCCAGCAGCTCAAGGAGAAGGAGCGGGAGGAGAGCCGTCGGTCCGCCCTCTCCCAGGTGCCCGCCCGGCTCCCGGAGCGGCCGGCCCCGCTGCTGGACGGCCCGGTCGAACTGGAGGCGCCCGTCGACCTGGACGCCGTCGACGACCGCGAGGGCGAACGAGGCGGCCTGTTCCGCCCGCGCCGCTCGCTCGTCGCGGCGGACGACGACCGGGTGGGCCGCCGCGGCGAACGGCGGCGCCGCGAGCCCGAGCCCGACCACGAGTCGCCCCGGGGGAAGGACGAGGCGGGCACGCCGGCCGCGCTGCCCCGCCGCCGGACCCCCAAGCTGGTCAGTTCGCACGGGCGCCCGGTGCCCGAACGGGCCGCTGCCCGCAACAGCGCGGACGAGACGCCTCCGGCGGACACGGACCGCACGGAGAACCCCTCCGCACCACAGGCACGACCCGGCGAACCGCCCGTCCTGCCCACCCGCCGCCGTCGAGGCGACCGCCCCGACGGCCCTGCACGCGACCGTGCGGACGAGGGCGCCGGCAGCCCCGCCGCAGGTCGCGACGACGGCGGGAACGCGGACGCCGACGCCGAGCCCACGGAGCCCGGCGCGCTGCCCCGGCGCGTACGGCAGGCCAACCTGGCCCCCCAGCTCAGGCAGGGCCCCTCGCCGTCCGCCGGGGGCCGCTCCGACCCCGCCGAGCGCGACGCCGAGGAAGTACGCAGCCGTATGGCCTCCCTCCAACGCGGCTGGCAACGCGGTCGCGAGGAGAGCGCCGCCGGGGACGACGCCCCCGGCGGCACAGCACCACAAGCACCACCAGCACCACAAGGAACGAAGGGGGACGGTCGATGACCGCACCGAAGGCGACCGGCCACAACGCGACCAAGTCCGGAGAGCTGAACTGGCTCCTCGACGACCTGGTGGACCGTGTGGCGAGCATCCGCAAGGCCGTCGTCCTGTCGGGCGACGGCCTGGCCACCGGAGCGTCCCAGGACCTCACCAGAGAGGACAGCGAGCACCTGGCCGCCGTGGCATCCGGTTTCCACAGCCTCGCCAAGGGTGTGGGCCGCCACTTCGAGGCGGGCGGCGTCCGGCAGACGGTCGTCGAACTCGAGGACGCCTTCCTGTTCGTGACCGCCGCCGGCGACGGCAGTTGCCTCGCCGTCCTGTCGGACGCGGACTCGGACGTCGGCCAGGTCGCCTACGAGATGACCCTCCTCGTCAAGCGGGTCGGCGTCCACCTGGCCACCGTCCCGCGCACCGAGCTGCCCTCGGGTGGGTAAGTGGGATGACATGAGCGCAGACGGTCAGGGAAGAAACCACTGGTTCGACGACGAGGCCGGTCCCGTCGTCCGTCCGTACGCCATGACGCGCGGCCGCACGACCAGCGCGGCCCAGCACCGCCTCGACCTGATCGCGGTCGTCGTCACGGAACCCCACGCGGACGACCCGGAGGCGGATGTCACCCTCTCGCCGGAGCACGTGGACATCGTCGGACTGTGCCGGGACACCCCGCAGACGGTGGCCGAACTCGCCGCCGAACTCGACCTGCCCGTCGGGGTCGTAC
Source organism: Streptomyces sp. SL06 (assembly GCF_058244745.1). Taxonomy (NCBI): domain Bacteria; kingdom Bacillati; phylum Actinomycetota; class Actinomycetes; order Kitasatosporales; family Streptomycetaceae; genus Streptomyces; species Streptomyces sp. SL06. Next base: position 6,111,812 of record NZ_JBSYOT010000002.1, read on the forward strand.
GGGTCCTGGTGGGCGACCTCGTGGACATCGAACTCGTCCATGTGAACCGGCCCGTGCCCCCGGCCGAACTGCCGGACGAGAACATACTGCGCGACGTGATCAGCGGGCTGAGGGCACTGTGAACCGGTCTGCCGGCACAAGAAGCGGCACAAGAAGCGGCACAAGAAGCGGCACGGCAAGTCGCACGGCATGCGGCACGTTAAGGAGAAGAGATCGATGATCTTCGGGCGTTCTCAGCGCGGCAAGCCGCCGGTCGAGCCCGTCACGCTCAAGATCCTGGTGGCCGGCGGCTTCGGCGTCGGCAAGACCACCCTCGTCGGCGCGGTCAGCGAGATCAAGCCGCTGCGCACCGAGGAACTGCTCACCGAGGCCGGGCGGCCCGTCGACGACCTCAGCGGTGTGGAGGGCAAGCACACCACCACGGTCGCCATGGACTTCGGACGGATCACGCTCCGCGAGGACCTGGTGCTGTACCTCTTCGGCACGCCCGGCCAGGAACGGTTCTGGTTCATGTGGGACGAACTCTCCGAGGGCGCCCTGGGTGCCGTCGTCCTGGCCGACACCCGCCGCCTGGAGGACTGCTTCGCCGCCGTCGACTACTTCGAACGCCGCTCCATCCCCTTCGTGGTCGGTGTCAACCGCTTCGAGGGCGCTGCCTGCTACCCCGCCGACACCGTCCGCCAGGCCCTCGACCTCGACGCCGACGTGCCCCTGGTGATGTGCGACGCCCGGGAGCGCGAGTCCGTCAAGGAGGTCCTCATCGGCGTCGTCCAGCACGCGATGACCCAGGCGGCCGACCGCCGACGGGCCGTGCCGACATGAGGACCCGGCCAACGGAGCCCGGGTCGCCGCCCCGGGCCCGGCGGTCACCCCGCGACCACCCGGCCGGCCGGGCCCACTTCCCCCGGGGAACCCGGGACTGATAGACGCAGGGAACATGACACGACTCTCCACCGCGCTCCGCGGTCTGGTCACCGCCTGCGCCGCCCTGCTCGCCGTCACCACCGTCCCCGCCACCGCACAGGCCCGGCCCGAACCGAAGGCCCCCGGGGACTTCGTGGCCCTCAGAGGCGTCGATCCGACGATCATCGAGGAGATGCGCTACGTCACCCCGCACAACTTCGTCGGCGAGCCCGTCGACGGCTACCGGCAGCCCCTGTGCATCCTCACCCGCCCCGCGGCCGAAGCCCTCCACCGGGCCCAGACCCGGCTGCTGCGCCAGGGCTACTCCCTCAAGGTGTACGACTGCTACCGGCCGCAGCGCGCCGTCGACCACTTCGTGCGCTGGGCCGAAGACCTCGACGACCAGGCGATGAAGGCCGAGTTCTACCCGGACGTCGACAAGACCCGTCTGTTCGCCGACGGTTACATCGCGGAGAGGTCGGGCCACAGCCGCGGCTCCACCGTGGACCTCACGATCGTGAAGCTGCCGGCGAAGCCCACCCGGCCCTACCGACCCGGACAGCCCCTGGTGGCCTGCTTCGTGCCGCGGAGCGAGCGCTTCCCCGACAACTCCGTCGACATGGGCACCGGTTTCGACTGCTTCGACACCCTCTCGCACACCCTCGACCCCCGCGTCCAGGGCGTCCAGCGCGCCAACCGGGCGCTGCTCAAGAACACCCTGGAGGACGTTCGGCCTGGACAACCTCCCCGAGGAGTGGTGGCACTTCACGTACAAGCCCGAGCCCCACCCGGACACCTACTTCGACTTCCCGGTCTCCGCGAAGTCGCTCGCCGGCCGTCACTGAGCCGCCTGCCAAAGCCGCCCCCTCCGCGATCGGATACAGTCCGCCGCGTGTCCGAAACTCAAACCTCCGTTCCCAACTCCGCGCCGGGCTCCCACTGTTCGAGCTGCGGATCGCCCTACGGAGAGGGCGTCTCCGGCTGGCCCCGCACCTGCCCCGCGTGCGGCACCGTGGCCTACCGCAACCCGCTGCCGGTCGCGGTCGCCCTCCAGCCCGTGTACGACGGCCAGGGCACCTCCCTGGTCGTCATCACCCGCACCGTGGCACCCGCGCGCGGGGGAGTCGCCCTGCCCGGCGGCTTCATCGACGACCGGGAGGACTGGCGGCAGGCCGTCGTGCGCGAACTCCAGGAGGAGACGGGCATCGACGCGGCGAGCCGCGACGTACGCCTCGCCGACGCCATGAGTTCGCCCGAAGGCCACCTGCTGCTCTTCGGGCTCCTCCCCGAGCGGCCGGCCGAGGGCCTCCCGCCGTACGCCGCCACCGACGAGACCGAGGACCGCCAGCTCCTGCGCAGGGCCGACGAACTCGCCTTCCCCCTCCACACCCGGGCCGTACGGGCCTTCTTCGAGGGCCGCTACATCTGAGCCTGCCGCGGCACGAGCCCGCGCACGCGCACCGGGCAGGACGGCTCGCGCACGCCGTCCTCGCCCTCGCGCTCCACGACCACCCGCAGACCCTCCCAACGGGACACGTACCGCTCGATCTCCGGCTCCGCCCAGCCGTCGCCCCCGTCCGGCACGACCAGCCCGCCCCCGGTCCGCCCCCGCGCGGGCGCCCACACCTCCAGTTCCGGCGCGCCGTCCTCCCCGCGCACCGGAACAACGGCTCCCGCGCGCGCGAACACCGGAATCCGCGCCGCGGGAGCGTCGACGAGAACCTGCCCCGGCCCCTCGTACGCCCGCTCCGTCACCACGTCGTACCAGCGCCCCCGCGGCAGCCGCACCGCACGCCGGTCCGCACCCGGAACGAGCACCGGAGCCACCAGCAGACTGTCGCCCAGCAAGAAGGCGTCCTCGCAGTCCCGCAACGCCCGCTCCTCCGGGGCCGCCCACCACAGCGGACGCACATACGGCGCCCCCGTGCGCCGGGCCAGATGCGCCAGCGTCACGAAGTACGGCGACAGCCGACGCCGCTCGACGAGCGCCACGCGCGCGTGCTCAAGGACCTCGGCCCCGAACTCCCACGGCTCCCGGCGCCCCGCGCGCGGCCCTCCGTGGGTACGGAACAGCGGCAGATAGGCGGCGAGCTGGAACCACCGCAGATACAACTCGGCCGACGGACGCCCGTCGAACCCGCCCACGTCCGGCCCCGAATACGGCACCCCGCACAACCCGAGCCCCATCACCAGCGCCAGCGAGGCCCGCAGCCCCGGCCACCCCGTGGCCACGTCCCCGGACCACGCGCCGCCGTACCGCTGCATACCGGCCCACCCCGAACGCGAGAGCAGGAACGGCCGCTCATCGGGCGTCAGGGACCGCAGCCCCTCGTACCCGGCCCGAGCCATGCACAGCGCGTACACATTGTGCGCCTCCCTGTGATCGCCGCCCCCGCCCTCCAGACAGTGCCGGGCCGACCGGGGCAGCGTCGACTCCCCGAAGGCGGCGTACGACGTGGGCTCGTCCAGGTCGTGCCAGAAACCGGCGAACCCCTGCCCGAGCCGTTCCTCGTAGAGCCCGCCCCACCACGCACGCACACGCGCGTGCGTGAAGTCCGGGAAGACCGCCTCCCCGGGCCGCGCCACACCCCGGACCACCGGCCCGGAGGCGTCCCGCACGAACGCGTCCACGGCCGCCCCGCTCTCGTACACGGCGCTGCCGGGCACGGCCGCGACCGCCGGATCGACGACCGACACCAGCCGGACCCCGTCCCGCCGCAGCTCCTCCGCGAGCACCGGCAGCTTGGGGAACCGCTCCTCGTCCACGGTGAACGCCCGCCGGGCGTCGACGTGCCCGATGCCCAGATGCACCGCGTCCAGCGGCAGATCACGCTCCTGGTAGCCGGCGACGACCTCGCGTACGTCCTGCTCGTCGCCGAAGCCCCACTGCCCGTGATGGTGCCCCAGCGCCCACGAGGGCGGCAGCGCGGGCGCCCCGGTGAGCGAGGCCCAGGCGAGCAGCACGCGCGCGGGGGTGCCCACCATCACCCAGCACCGCAGCGGACCGCCGTCCATCCGCAGCACACTCCGACCCGGCCGGTCATGCCCGGACCCCGCCCCCTCCTCGCCCTCCCGCAACGCCACCGTGCCGTCCCACGAACTGTCGTGGAACACCAGATGCGTCCCCGCGTCGGCCACCACCATCTGCACCGGCATCGTCACCGACAACGGATCCGCCCCCGGCGCGAAGGGCCGGCCGGGAGCCGTGTTCCACAGCCGGTACGTGCCCTCGCGCAACCGGGGACCCGCGGATCGCCCACCGAGCCCGAAGAACCGGGCGTCGGCCGCCACGTGCGACCGCTGCGTCCAGCGGGCCGGCCCGCCACCGACCGGCTCCCACCAACGGGGCGGCAGCTCATGGCGCAGCACCACACCCCCGGGCGTACGGACCTCGATCGCGCCGCGCCGGGACACGGCCACCGTCGCCCGCTCGGCCACCACCCGCCAGCCGCCGTCCTTGTCCGGCTCCAGCACCGCCCGCGGATCCGGCTCCGGGCAACGACCCGCCAACGCGTACGACGGCTCCGGACCGGCCCCGTCCCAGCCCCAGAACACGGCCCCGTTCACGGCGACGAGAACGCGCAGCTCCGAGCGGCCGAACCGCAGGACACCGCCCCCGGGCCCCGGCTCCACCTCCCGCATCGGCCCCGGCACCCGGGCCCGCTCCGCACCCCGCGACGGCAGCCCCGCGGCGTCCGCACGCCGCCTGCGCCACGCCGCCCGTACCGTACGCAACCCCTGCGCGGCCCCCGCGGAACCGAACGCCTTCATCGAACGCACCAGGTCACGACCGTCCATGCTGCTCACCCTGCCATCGACCGCGTCACCCGCGGGCGTCGTTCAACTGCCGTTCACCCATGACCCGACCACATCTTCATGACCCCGATCATGTGAGGTACGCCCTGGTGCGGAAGTCGATCACATGGCATCGTCCGTGTCAGCCGCCCCATGCGCACACCCCAGCCCGTGTGCGCGGGACGCACACCACGCGCACAGTCCGGGAGCCGCCCCATGTCGACCGTGAACCCCCAGCCGCTCTGGCAGCCAGATGCGCAGCGCATCGCCCAGGCACGGATCACCGCATTCCAGACCTGGGCGGCAGAACACCACGCCGCCCCCGCCGAAGGCGGATACGCCGCCCTGCACCGCTGGTCCGTCGACGAGCCGGAAACCTTCTGGAAAGCCGTCACGGAATGGTTCGAACGTCCACTTCTCGACCCCCTACGCGCGCGTACTGGGCGACCGCTCGATGCCCGGCGCCCAGTGGTTCCCCGGCGCCACGCTGAACTACGCCGAACACGCGCTGCGCGCGGCGGCCACCCGCGCGGACGAACCGGCCGTCCTGTACGCCGACGAGACCCATGAACCGACCCCCGTCACCTGGGCCGAGCTGCGCGGGCAGGTCGGCTCGCTCGCCGCCGAACTGCGCGCCCTCGGCGTACGCCCAGGCGACCGCGTCAGCGGCTACCTCCCAAACATCCCGCAGGCCGTGGTCGCCCTCCTCGCCACCGCCGCCGTGGGCGGCGTCTGGACCTCCTGCGCCCCCGACTTCGGCGCCCGCAGCGTCCTGGACCGCTTCCAGCAGGTCGAACCCGTCGTCCTGTTCGCCGTCGACGGCTACCGCTACGGCGGCAAGGAACACGACCGCCGCGACACCGTCGCCGAACTGCGCCGCGAACTGCCCACCCTGCGCGCCGTGATCCACGTCCCGCTCCTCGGCACCGGCGCCCCCGAGGGCGCGCTGGAATGGGAGAGCCTGACAGCCGCGGACACGGAGCCCGTCTACGAGCAGGTGCCCTTCGACCACCCCCTTTGGGTGCTCTACTCCTCCGGCACCACCGGCCTGCCCAAGGCCATCGTCCAGTCCCAGGGCGGCATCCTGGTCGAGCACCTCAAACAGCTCGGCCTGCACTGCGACCTCGGCCCCGGAGACCGCTTCTTCTGGTACACGTCGACCGGCTGGATGATGTGGAACTTCCTCGTCTCCGGCCTGCTCACCGGCACCACGATCGTCCTCTACGACGGCAGCCCCGGCTTCCCCGCCACGGACGCCCAGTGGCGCGTCGCCGAACGCACCGGCGCCACCCTCTTCGGCACCTCCGCCGCCTACGTCATGGCCTGCCGCAAGGCCGGCGTGCACCCCGCTCGCGACCTCGACCTCTCCAGGATCGAGTGCGTCGCCACCACCGGCTCCCCGCTCCCGCCCGACGGCTTCCGCTGGCTGCACGACGAGTTCGCACAGAGCGGTTCGGACCTGTGGATCGCCTCCGTCAGCGGCGGCACCGACGTGTGCTCCTGCTTCGCGGGCGCCGTCCCCACCCTCCCGGTGTACATCGGCGAACTCCAGGCCCCCGGCCTGGGCACCGACCTCCAGTCCTGGGATCCCGCGGGCGAACCCCTGACCGACGAGGTCGGCGAGCTGGTCGTCGCCAACCCCATGCCCTCGATGCCGATCCGCTTCTGGAACGACCCCGACGGCAGCCGCTACCACGACAGCTACTTCGACACCTACCCCGGCGTCTGGCGGCACGGCGACTGGATCACCCTCACCTCCCGCGGATCCGTCGTCATCCACGGCCGCTCCGACTCCACCCTCAACCGGCAGGGCGTCCGCATGGGCTCGGCCGACATCTACGAGGCCGTCGAGCGACTCCCCGAGATCAGGGAATCCCTCGTCATCGGCGTCGAACAGCCCGACGGCGGCTACTGGATGCCCCTGTTCGTGCACCTGGCCCCCGGAGCCGCCCTCGACGAGGCCCTGCTGACCCGCATCAAGCAGACCATCCGCGCCCAGCTCTCCCCGCGCCACGTCCCCGACGAGGTCATCGCGGTACCCGGCATCCCCCACACCCTGACCGGCAAGCGCATCGAGGTCCCGGTCAAGCGCCTCCTCCAGGGCACCCCGCTGGAGAAGGCCGTCAACCCCGGCTCCATCGACAACCTCGACCTGCTCCACTTCTACGAGGACCTCGCCCGCGAACGCACCTGACCAGGACCTCCACGAGCCGGCCGCCCCGAACGCGGCCGGCTCCGCGCGTCCGCCCGACGCCGTTGTCAGTGCCGCCGATTACTGTGAGTGAGCATTGATCGACCGTGCTCAGGGGGAAACATGGCGCACACCGACCAGACCACGCGACGCGTCCTGCACCGCGAAATCGCCGGCACCATCGGACTGCTCACCGACGAACACGACTTCCGCGCCATGCGGCGCTACCGCAGCTTCACCTTCCACGACCACGCCTCCTACCTCCGCCAGGTGGAGGCCCTGCTCAGGGCACGCGCGGCACAGGGCACCCACACCACGGTCGCCCTCTTCGACCCCGAGGAGTACGCCGGCTTCTGCTCGGCGGCGGGCCTCGAACCCGACACCCCCGCCAGCCGCACCCGGTTCACCGCCGAACTCGCCGCCAACGGCCCCACCGTGCCGTACGAGGGCCAGCCCCTCGCCGACCTCCTCCCGGCCCTCGTCGACGAAGCCGTCCGCCAGGCCACCTGGGAGTACACGGCCAACCTGCTCGCCCGCCTCGGCAACTGCGCCACCTGCGGCGAGGACCTCGGCCGAGCCGCCTTCACCCGCGCCTCGCGCCTCCTGTTCCGCGTCCTCGAAACGGCCCCACCCGGCAACCGGCACCTGGTATGCAGCGTCTCGGGCTCCCCGGAGACCCTCGTCTCCGTCCTCCACGCCGACGAGCAGACCGACGGCACCCCGCACGTCGACGAGGCGGAGGCCCTGGAGTTCACCAGCGTCCTCGCCCTCGGCCTGGCCACCCACAGCCCCGGCGGACTCGTCATGCGCGTCAGCCCGACGAGCGGCCCCGACCGCATCCACGGCTGGCGCCTGCGCGGATACGGCCTCGAACCCCTCACCGCCGGTGAGGTCTTCGACGCCTACTGCACCGACGCCGAGTCCGGCGATCTCATCTCCCCGGAGTCCAACGTCGACTACTGCGCACCACCCGACCTCGGAGCCGACGACCTGCCACCGGGACACCACCACTGAACACGTGCGGGGCGCCCCACCCCAAGGTGGAACGCCCCGCACGAATCCCGCCCGGCCGCTACGCGCCCGACAGCACCGACCGAGCGGCGGTCCGCGCCTCCTCGGCACTGTCCGCCGCCCGCGCGGCCACCGCGGCGCGCTCGCACTGCGCCAGCGTGAACTTCGCCAGCGTCGCCCGCACATAGGGCAGCGACGCCGCGCCCATGGACAGGGAGGTGACACCCAGACCGGTCAGCACACACGCCAGCAGCGGATCCGACGCGGCCTCACCACAGACACCGCAGCTCTTGCCCTCGGCCTTCGCCGCCTCGGCGGCCAGCGCGACCAGGTCGAGCAGCGCCGGCTGCCACGGGTCCTGCCACCGGGACACCGCGCCCACCTGACGGTCGGCGGCGAAGGCGTACTGCGCGAGGTCGTTCGTCCCCAGCGACAGGAACTCGACCTCCTGCAGTACCGAGCGCGCCCGCAGAGCGGCGGACGGGATCTCCACCATCGCGCCGAACTTCGCCCGCAGCCCCGCCTCGCGGCACGCGTCCGCGAACGCCTTGGCGTCCGCCCGGTCCGCCACCATCGGCGCCATGACCTCAAGGTGGACCGACGTCCCCTCGGCAGCCTTCGCGAGCGCCGTGAGCTGGGTACGCAGCACGTCCGGGTGGTCCAGCAGCGTCCGCAGACCGCGCACCCCGAGCGCCGGGTTCGGCTCGTCGCCCGGGGTGAGGAAGTCCAGCGGCTTGTCCGCGCCGGCGTCCAGCACCCGCACGACGACCCGGCCCTCCGGGAAGGCCTCGAGCACCTGTCGGTAAGCGGCGACCTGCTTCTCCTGCGACGGTGCGTTCTTGCTGTCGTCGAGGAAGAGGAACTCGGTCCGGAACAGACCGACACCCTCGGCCCCGGCCTCGACCGCGGCGGGCACGTCGGCCGGACCACCGATGTTCGCGAGCAGCGGCACCTTGTGACCGTCCGAGGTCGCACCCGGCCCCGACGACGCGGCCAGCGCCGCCTCGCGCCCGGCGGCCTCGGCCGACAGCCGGGCCGTGGTCTCCTCGCCGGGATTCACGAAGATCTCACCGGTGGCGCCGTCGACGGCGACGACCGTGCCCTCGGCAAGCTCCGTAGCCCCCGGCAGCGCCACCACGGCCGGCACACCGAGCGCCCGCGCGAGGATCGCGCTGTGACTGGTCGGCCCGCCCTCCTCGGTGACGAATCCGAGGACCAGCGCCGGGTCCAGCAGCGCGGTGTCGGCCGGCGCCAGATCCCGCGCGAGCAGCACATAGGGCTCGTCACTGTCCGGAACACCCGGCATCGGCACCCCGAGCAGCCGGGCGACGATACGATTCCGCACGTCGTCGAGGTCCGCCACACGGCCGGCCAGGTACTCACCGGCACCCGCCAACAGCTCGCGATACGCGGCGAAGGCGTCGTACACCGCGCGCTCGGCCGTGCTCCCGGCGGTGATCCGCCGCTCCACGTCCGCCATCAGCTCGGGGTCCTGGGCCATCATGGCCTGCGCCTCGAGCACCGCCTGGGCCTCGCCTCCCGCCAGGTTGCCACGCGCCGTCAGATCGGCGGCCACAGCCTCCACGGCCTTGCGGGCACGCCCCTGCTCACGCTCCGCGTCCTCGGCCTGGATCTGCTTGGCCGGCGGTTCCAGCACCGCCGTACCCATGTGCCGAACCTCGCCGATCGCCACACCGTGGCTCACCCCGACGCCTCGCAGCGTTGTCTCCATCTCACCCGTCCCGATAGAGCGGCGGGCCCCGCCGCCGCGTTGGTTGTCCTACCAGCCGTCATACGACGGCTTCGATGTCACTTCCAGTGAAAGAGACTCTCGCCGGTCTTCACGTCGCCGTCCTCACGGAGGTCGGTGAGGGCCTCGGCCGTCGCCTCCAGAGCCACGACCGGGCAGATCGCCGACTTGCCGGCGGCCTCCACGGCGACCGGGTCCCAACGCACCACGCCCTGGCCGCGCACGACGGTGTCACCCTTGTTCACCAGAAGCTCGAAGCCCTCACCGTTGAGCTGCACGGTGTCGATGCCGAGATGGGTGAGCACACCGTGCCCGCTGTCGTCGACGACGACGAACGCGTGCGGGTGCAGGGAGACGACGACGCCGTCAACAGGAGCGACCGCCTCGGAGGCCTCGCGCACGGGGTCGATGGCAGTACCCGGGCCGACCATGGCCCCGGAGAAGACGGGATCGGGCACTGCGGCCAGTCCGATAACGCGTCCTGCGAGCGGGGACGAGACGGTGGTCATGGGAAGCCTCCCAGGGCGGAGATCTGTACGAGCCGTCGCTGCCTGTCCCGGACGGCACACTGGGCAGCAGCGTATGTCATAGGAAGTACCGGTTCCGCATGAGTGTTCCGATTAGAGGTCTAGACCACAGTCCCCATGGATTTGCACCCGTTCCGCGGCCCCGTGTAGAGTCGCTAGTCCTGTCTGAGGTTGAGCGATGCGAAGCAAGACGTTCTCGCCCCGGCAGTATCCAACTCGTCAGATCCTAACGCTGGATCCCCTTCTGCATGCCCGCAGGATGGTGGTCAGAAGCACCGGGAAAGCCTGCTAGTGTTGGAAACGCAAGACCGAAGGGAAGCGCCCGGAGGAAAGCCTGAGAGATTTTCTCGGGTGAGTACAAAGGAAGCGTCCGTTCCTTGAGAACTCAACAGCGTGCCAAAAGTCAACGCCAGATATGTTGATACCCCGACCTGTATCGGTTGATCCGATCGGGTTGAGGTTCCTTTGAAATACAACAGCGAGGACGCTGTGAACGGTCGGATTATTCCTCCGACGGTTCCGCTCCCGTGATGTTGGAAAGCATTCACGGAGAGTTTGATCCTGGCTCAGGACGAACGCTGGCGGCGTGCTTAACACATGCAAGTCGAACGATGAACCACTTCGGTGGGGATTAGTGGCGAACGGGTGAGTAACACGTGGGCAATCTGCCCTGCACTCTGGGACAAGCCCTGGAAACGGGGTCTAATACCGGATACTGACCTCCACGGGCATCTGTGGGGGTCGAAAGCTCCGGCGGTGCAGGATGAGCCCGCGGCCTATCAGCTTGTTGGTGAGGTAATGGCTCACCAAGGCGACGACGGGTAGCCGGCCTGAGAGGGCGACCGGCCACACTGGGACTGAGACACGGCCCAGACTCCTACGGGAGGCAGCAGTGGGGAATATTGCACAATGGGCGGAAGCCTGATGCAGCGACGCCGCGTGAGGGATGACGGCCTTCGGGTTGTAAACCTCTTTCAGCAGGGAAGAAGCGAAAGTGACGGTACCTGCAGAAGAAGCGCCGGCTAACTACGTGCCAGCAGCCGCGGTAATACGTAGGGCGCAAGCGTTGTCCGGAATTATTGGGCGTAAAGAGCTCGTAGGCGGCTTGTCGCGTCGGTTGTGAAAGCCCGGGGCTTAACCCCGGGTCTGCAGTCGATACGGGCAGGCTAGAGTTCGGTAGGGGAGATCGGAATTCCTGGTGTAGCGGTGAAATGCGCAGATATCAGGAGGAACACCGGTGGCGAAGGCGGATCTCTGGGCCGATACTGACGCTGAGGAGCGAAAGCGTGGGGAGCGAACAGGATTAGATACCCTGGTAGTCCACGCCGTAAACGGTGGGCACTAGGTGTGGGCAACATTCCACGTTGTCCGTGCCGCAGCTAACGCATTAAGTGCCCCGCCTGGGGAGTACGGCCGCAAGGCTAAAACTCAAAGGAATTGACGGGGGCCCGCACAAGCGGCGGAGCATGTGGCTTAATTCGACGCAACGCGAAGAACCTTACCAAGGCTTGACATACACCGGAAACGGCCAGAGATGGTCGCCCCCTTGTGGTCGGTGTACAGGTGGTGCATGGCTGTCGTCAGCTCGTGTCGTGAGATGTTGGGTTAAGTCCCGCAACGAGCGCAACCCTTGTCCCGTGTTGCCAGCAAGCCCTTCGGGGTGTTGGGGACTCACGGGAGACCGCCGGGGTCAACTCGGAGGAAGGTGGGGACGACGTTAAGTCATCATGCCCCTTATGTCTTGGGCTGCACACGTGCTACAATGGCCGGTACAATGAGCTGCGATACCGTGAGGTGGAGCGAATCTCAAAAAGCCGGTCTCAGTTCGGATTGGGGTCTGCAACTCGACCCCATGAAGTCGGAGTCGCTAGTAATCGCAGATCAGCATTGCTGCGGTGAATACGTTCCCGGGCCTTGTACACACCGCCCGTCACGTCACGAAAGTCGGTAACACCCGAAGCCGGTGGCCCAACCCCTTGTGGGAGGGAGCTGTCGAAGGTGGGACTGGCGATTGGGACGAAGTCGTAACAAGGTAGCCGTACCGGAAGGTGCGGCTGGATCACCTCCTTTCTAAGGAGCACATGGCCGACTGCAAGCGCATGTCTTGCACGGTTGCTCATGGGTGGAACGTTGACTATTCGGCACGGTCGGTTTGAAGGATCACTAGTACTGCTTCGGCGTGGAACGTGACTCTGGAGGACGGCCGGTGTCGGGCACGCTGTTGGGTGTCTGAGGGTATGGCCGTGAGGCTGCCTCAGTTGCCGGCCCCAGTGAACTTGCCGTGAGTGGCAGGGTGATGGGTGGTTGGTCGTTGTTTGAGAACTGCACAGTGGACGCGAGCATCTGTGGCCAAGTTTTTAAGGGCGCACGGTGGATGCCTTGGCACCAGGAACCGATGAAGGACGTGGGAGGCCACGATAGGCCCCGGGGAGTCGTCAACCAGGCTTTGATCCGGGGGTGTCCGAATGGGGAAACCCGGCAGTCGTCATGGGCTGTCACCCGCTGCTGAACACATAGGCAGTGTGGAGGGAACGCGGGGAAGTGAAACATCTCAGTACCCGCAGGAAGAGAAAACAACCGTGATTCCGGGAGTAGTGGCGAGCGAAACCGGATGAGGCCAAACCGTATGCGTGTGAGACCCGGCAGGGGTTGCGTGTGCGGGGTTGTGGGATCTCTCTTTTACGGTCTGCCGGCCGTGAGACGAGTCAGAAACCGTTGATGTAGGCGAAGGACATGCGAAAGGTCCGGCGTAGAGGGTAAGACCCCCGTAGTCGAAACATGAGCGGCTCGTTTGAGAGACACCCAAGTAGCACGGGGCCCGAGAAATCCCGTGTGAATCTGGCGGGACCACCCGTTAAGCCTAAATATTCCCTGGTGACCGATAGCGGATAGTACCGTGAGGGAATGGTGAAAAGTACCGCGGGAGCGGAGTGAAATAGTACCTGAAACCGTGTGCCTACAAGCCGTGGGAGCGTCGGACGTCAAGCTTGCTTGGTGTCTCGTGACTGCGTGCCTTTTGAAGAATGAGCCTGCGAGTTTGCGGTGTGTTGCGAGGTTAACCCGGGTGGGGTAGCCGTAGCGAAAGCGAGTCCTAAGAGGGCGTTTGAGTAGCACGCTCAAGACCCGAAGCGGAGTGATCTAGCCATGGGCAGGTTGAAGCGGCTGTAAGAGGTCGTGGAGGACCGAACCCACCAGGGTTGAAAACCTGGGGGATGACCTGTGGTTAGGGGTGAAAGGCCAATCAAACTCCGTGATAGCTGGTTCTCCCCGAAATGCATTTAGGTGCAGCGTCGTGTGTTTCTTGCCGGAGGTAGAGCACTGGATAGGCGATGGGCCCTACCGGGTTACTGACCTTAGCCAAACTCCGAATGCCGGTAAGTGAGAGCGCGGCAGTGAGACTGTGGGGGATAAGCTCCATGGTCGAGAGGGAAACAGCCCAGAGCATCGACTAAGGCCCCTAAGCGTACGCTAAGTGGGAAAGGATGTGGAGTCGCACAGACAACCAGGAGGTTGGCTTAGAAGCAGCCATCCTTGAAAGAGTGCGTAATAGCTCACTGGTCTAGTGATTCCGCGCCGACAATGTAGCGGGGCTCAAGCGTACCGCCGAAGTCGTGTCATTCATACTATAGGGCCAACGCCTGTATGGATGGGTAGGGGAGCGTCGTGTGCCGGGTGAAGCAGCCGTGGAAGCGAGTTGTGGACGGTTCACGAGTGAGAATGCAGGCATGAGTAGCGATACAAACGTGAGAAACGTTTGCGCCGATTGACTAAGGGTTCCTGGGTCAAGCTGATCTGCCCAGGGTAAGTCGGGACCTAAGGCGAGGCCGACAGGCGTAGTCGATGGATAACCGGTTGATATTCCGGTACCCGCTGTAGAGCGTCAAACATCGAGCATCGTGATGCTAAGGCCGTGAAGCCGCCCTGATCTCTTCGGAGTTGAGGGGAGTGGTGGAGCCGCTGAACCGAGCGGTTAGTAGGTGAGTGATGGGGTGACGCAGGAAGGTAGTCCATCCCGGGCGGTGGTTGTCCCGGGGTAAGGGTGTAGCCCGTCATCCAGGTAAATCCGGGTGGCATGTGGGTGAGACCTGATGCCGAGCCGATTGTGGTGAAGTGGATGATCCTATGCTGTCGAGAAAAGCCTCTAGCGAGTTTTATGGCGGCCCGTACCCTAAACCGACTCAGGTGGTCAGGTAGAGAATACCGAGGCGTTCGGGTGAACTATGGTTAAGGAACTCGGCAAAATGCCCCCGTAACTTCGGGAGAAGGGGGGCCACACCTGGTGATGATCTTTACGGTCTGAGCTGGGGGTGGCCGCAGAGACCAGCGAGAAGCGACTGTTTACTAAAAACACAGGTCCGTGCGAAGCCGTAAGGCGATGTATACGGACTGACGCCTGCCCGGTGCTGGAACGTTAAGGGGACCGGTTAGTCATATTTCGGTGTGGCGAAGCTGAGAACTTAAGCGCCAGTAAACGGCGGTGGTAACTATAACCATCCTAAGGTAGCGAAATTCCTTGTCGGGTAAGTTCCGACCTGCACGAATGGCGTAACGACTTCTCGACTGTCTCAACCATAGGCCCGGTGAAATTGCACTACGAGTAAAGATGCTCGTTTCGCGCAGCAGGACGGAAAGACCCCGGGACCTTTACTACAGTTTGATATTGGTGTTCGGTTCGGCTTGTGTAGGATAGCTGGGAGACTGTGAACTTTGGACGCCAGTTCAGGGGGAGTCGTCGTTGAAATACCAGTCTGGTCGTGCTGGATGTCTAACCTGGGTCCGTGATCCGGATCAGGGACAGTGTCTGATGGGTAGTTTAACTGGGGCGGTTGCCTCCTAAAGAGTAACGGAGGCGCCCAAAGGTTCCCTCAGCCTGGTTGGTAATCAGGTGTTGAGTGTAAGTGCACAAGGGAGCTTGACTGTGAGACCGACGGGTCGAGCAGGGACGAAAGTCGGGACTAGTGATCCGGCGGTGGCTTGTGGAAGCGCCGTCGCTCAACGGATAAAAGGTACCCCGGGGATAACAGGCTGATCTTCCCCAAGAGTCCATATCGACGGGATGGTTTGGCACCTCGATGTCGGCTCGTCGCATCCTGGGGCTGGAGTCGGTCCCAAGGGTTGGGCTGTTCGCCCATTAAAGCGGTACGCGAGCTGGGTTTAGAACGTCGTGAGACAGTTCGGTCCCTATCCGCTGTGCGCGTAGGAGTCTTGAGAAGGGCTGTCCCTAGTACGAGAGGACCGGGACGGACGAACCTCTGGTGTGCCAGTTGTCCTGCCAAGGGCATGGCTGGTTGGCTACGTTCGGGAGGGATAACCGCTGAAAGCATCTAAGCGGGAAGCCTGCTTCGAGATGAGGGCTCCCACCCACTTGATGGGGTAAGGCTCCCAGTAGACGACTGGGTTGATAGGCCGGATCTGGAAGCACCGTGAGGTGTGGAGGTGACCGGTACTAATAGGCCGAGGGCTTGTCCTCAGTTGCTCGCGTCCACTGTGTTGGTTCTGAAACCACGAACAATCTGACTGTGTTGGTCACCGGTTGGTTGTCTGTTTCATAGTGTTTCGGTGGTCATGGCGTAGGGGAAACGCCCGGTTACATTTCGAACCCGGAAGCTAAGCCTTACAGCGCCGATGGTACTGCAGGGGGGACCCTGTGGGAGAGTAGGACGCCGCCGAACTCCCTTTGGAGCTCCGGCTCTTGGGCATACAGCCCGAGAGCCGGAGCTTTTTTGCGTTGAGGTAGGGTCGGGGAGCATCATTGGCTCGTTTCCACCAGGAGGCCCCCGCGTGGAGGTCCAGGAGACCCGCGTGCAGACCGACCGGGTCTTCACCATTCCGAACATTCTCAGCATGGCGCGCCTCGCCGGCGTGCCAGTCTTCCTGTGGCTGATCCTCCGGCCCGAGTTCGGCGGTCCGCAGAGCGACGGCTGGGCGCTGTTGGTGCTGGCTCTCAGCGGAGTCAGCGACTACCTGGACGGGAAGCTCGCCCGGCGCTGGAACCAGATCAGCAACCTCGGCCGGCTCCTGGACCCCGCGGCCGACCGGCTCTACATTCTGTCGACGCTGGTCGGCCTCACCTGGCGCGAGATCCTCCCGCTCTGGTTGACCCTTGTACTAGTCGCCAGGGAAGCGGTCCTGCTGGTGATGGTGGTCGTCCTCCGGCGCCACGGCTATCCGCCGCCGCAGGTGAACTTCCTGGGCAAGGCCGCCACGTTCAACCTCATGTATGCCTTCCCGCTGCTGCTGCTCAGTGACGGAAGTGGATGGATCGCGTCACTCGCTGCTGTTTTCGGATGGGCTTTCGCCGGTTGGGGTACAACCCTGTACTGGTGGGCAGGTGTTCTCTACGTGGTACAGGTCCGCCGCCTGGTCCGTGCGGACTCCACAGCCGATTGAACTCGCTGATTGTGCGGCCCCCAGTGGCCGGATGGCCCGCGCTGGAAAAGTGCGGGATCCTGGACGGGTGAAGTCGGCCAAACCGTCGTCTCTCAGAGGAGGACGCTTCCGACATGAAGGCCGTCGTGATGGCTGGAGGCGAAGGCACACGCCTTCGTCCCATGACCTCGAGCATGCCCAAGCCGCTCCTGCCGGTGGCCAACCGGCCGATCATGGAGCACGTTCTGCGGCTGCTCAAAAGGCATGGGCTCAACGAGACCGTCGTCACCGTCCAGTTCCTGGCCTCGTTGGTCAAGAACTACTTCGGTGACGGCGAGGAGCTCGGGATGGAGCTCACCTATGCCAATGAGGAGAAGCCACTCGGTACCGCCGGAAGCGTCAAGAACGCCGAGGAGGCGTTGAAGGACGATGCCTTCCTCGTCATTTCCGGTGACGCCCTGACCGACTTCGACCTCACCGACCTGATCAGCTTCCACAAGGAAAAGGGCGCGCTCGTCACCGTGTGTCTGACACGCGTGCCCAACCCGCTGGAATTCGGCATCACCATCGTCGACGATGAGGGCAAGGTCGAGCGCTTCCTGGAGAAGCCGACCTGGGGGCAGGTCTTCTCGGACACGGTGAACACCGGTATCTACGTCATGGAGCCGGAGGTCTTCGACTACGTCGAGGCCGATGTGTCCGTCGACTGGTCCGGTGATGTCTTCCCTCAGCTGATGAAGGAGGGCAAGCCCGTCTACGGCTACATCGCCGAGGGCTACTGGGAGGATGTCGGCACCCACGAGAGCTATGTGAAGGCGCAGGCCGACGTCCTGGAACGCAAGGTCAACGTCGACATCGACGGCTTCGAGATCTCTCCCGGCGTGTGGGTGGCCGAGGGCGCCGAGGTACACCCCGACGCCGTGCTCCGGGGGCCCCTCTACATCGGCGACTACGCCAAGGTCGAGGCCGATGTCGAGATCCGGGAACACACGGTCGTCGGCTCCAACGTCGTCGTCAAGAGCGGGGCCTTCCTCCACAGAGCCGTCGTGCACGACAACGTGTACGTGGGTCCGCACAGCAACCTGCGGGGCTGTGTCGTGGGCAAGAACACCGACATCATGCGCGCCGCGCGGATCGAGGACGGCGCGGTCATCGGCGACGAGTGCCTGGTCGGTGAAGAATCGATCATCCAGGGGAATGTGCGGGTCTACCCGTTCAAGACCATCGAGGCCGGCGCCTTCGTCAACACCTCGGTCATCTGGGAGTCCCGGGGCCAGGCCCATCTCTTCGGTGCCCGCGGGGTCTCCGGCATCCTCAACGTGGAGATCACGCCGGAACTGGCCGTGCGGCTGGCCGGTGCCTACGCCACGACCCTGAAGAAGGGCTCCACCGTCACCACGGCCCGCGATCACTCCCGCGGAGCGCGGGCACTGAAGCGGGCGGTGATCTCCGCCCTCCAGGCCAGCGCCATCGACGTACGCGACCTGGAGAACGTGCCACTGCCCGTGGCGCGGCAGCAGACCGCGCGCGGAAGTGCCGGCGGGATCATGATCCGGACCACACCCGGGGTGCCGGACTCCGTGGACATCATGTTCTTCGACGGACAGGGCGCCGATCTGTCGCAGGGGAGCCAGCGGAAGCTGGACCGGGTGTTCGCGCGGCAGGAGTACCGGCGGGCCTTCCCCGGCGAGATCGGGGACCTGCACTTCCCGTCCAGCGTGTTCGACTCCTACACCGGGTCCCTGCTGCGGAACGTCGACACCACGGGGATCGCGGAGTCCGGGCTCAAGGTGGTCGTCGATGCCTCCAACGGCAGTGCCGGACTGGTCCTGCCCAGCCTGCTCGGGAAGCTGGGCGTCGACTCGCTGACCATCAACCCCGGTCTCGACGAGTCCAGGCCGACCGAGTCGGCCGACATGCGACGCTCGGGGCTGGTGCGTCTCGGAGAGATCGTGGCGTCCTCGCGGGCCGCGTTCGGCGTGCGGTTCGACCCGGTCGGGGAGCGGCTCTCGCTCGTCGACGAGAAGGGCCGCATCATCGAGGACGACCGCGCGCTGCTGGTGCTGCTCGACCTGATCGCCGCCGAGCGGCGCAGCGGCCGGGTGGCGCTGCCGGTGACGACCACCAGGATCGCCGAGCAGGTCGCGGCGTACCACGGCACGCAGGTCGAGTGGACGACCACCTCTCCCGACGACCTGACGCGGGTCGGGGGCGAGGAAGGGACGATCTTCGGCGGTGACGGCAAGGGTGGCTTCATCGTTCCCGAGTTCAGCAGTGTCTACGACGGTACGGCCGCGTTCGTGCGGCTCATCGGGCTGGTCGCGCGGACACAGCTCACGCTGAGCCAGATCGACGCGCGCATCCCGCGGGCGCATGTCCTCAAGCGTGATCTGGCCACTCCGTGGGCCGTCAAGGGCCTGGTGATGCGGCGGGTCGTCGAGGCGGCCGGGGAACGCTTCGTGGACACCACGGACGGGGTGCGCGTGGTCGAGACCGACGGGCGCTGGGTGATGGTGCTGCCCGACCCGGCCGAGGCGGTCACCCATCTGTGGGCCGAGGGTCCCGACGACGCCTCCGCGCAGGCACTCCTGGACGAGTGGTCCTCGGTGGTGGACAGCGCCGGCCGGTAAAACACACCGCACGCGTGCGTGCCGGACAAGTGTCCCCAAGGGGGCCTGTCCGGCACGCCGGTGGGCCCGTTCGGAGGTAGTGGCGGCGGCGTGCGACGATGTGCGGCATGCCGCAGCAACCCCCCGTTCGGAGCACATTCACGCGGCCCCCGCGCCCCGACGCGTCCATGTCATTGATCACCAATGTGATGGACCACAGCCTCGACGACGGATACGCGGAGGCGGCCGCGCGGAAGAGGGCCGAGGGCGTCGGCGGCATGCCGAGGACCCTGCGGGCCAAGCTCGGACTGGCGGCGGGCCTGGTACTGGCCGCCCTGGTCGTGACGGTCGGCGCGGCCCAGGCGCGGGTCGCGGCTCCCGCCATAGCCAAGGAGCGCGAAGAACTCATCGACCGCATCGAGGGGGAGACCTCGGCGGCCGACAAGCTGGAGAAGAGCGTCGACGAGCTGCGCGACGACGTGAGCGCCCGGCAGCGCGAGGCGCTCGAGAAGAGCGGCGACAGCGACCGGTCCGACCTGGTGGGCGTCCTGTCGGGTGCGGTCGAGGTGCACGGCCCGGGTGTGAAGCTCGTGGTGAACGATGCCAAGGACGCGAGCACGGGCGGTGGCGGGCAGCCGCGCGGCACCTCCGGCTTCTCGGACACCGGCCGGCTCCGGGACCGCGACATGCAGCGCGTGGTCAACGGGCTGTGGGCGTCGGGGGCGGAGGCGGTCTCCATCAACGGGCAGCGCCTGACGGCGCTGTCGGCGATCAGGGCCGCCGGTGACGCGATACTGGTCGACAACAGGCCGCTGGTGCCGCCGTACACGGTGCTCGCGGTGGGCGACGGCGAGCGGCTGAGCAGCGCCTTCCAGGACAGCGCCGACGGGCTGTATCTGCATGCCCTCCAGGAGAGCTATGGCATCCGGACGGCGATCTCCGTCGCGGACGACCTACGGCTGCCGGCCGCACCGAGTGTGATCGTACGAACAGCACAACCGATAACCGAGAAGGGCACATCGTGATCGCCGTACTGGGCCTCGTCGTGGGAGTCGTGGCCGGCCTGTTGGTCCGGCCCGAGGTGCCGGCGGCCGTGGAGCCGTATCTGCCGATCGCCGTCGTGGCGGCGCTCGACGCCGTCTTCGGTGGTCTGCGGGCCATGCTCGACGGCATCTTCGACGACAAGGTCTTCGTGGTGTCGTTCCTGTCGAACGTGGTCGTGGCCGCGCTGATCGTGTTCCTGGGCGACAAGTTGGGCGTCGGGGCCCAGCTGTCCACCGGCGTCGTGGTCGTGCTCGGCATCCGGATCTTCTCCAACGCGGCGGCCATCCGACGCCACGTCTTCCGGGCGTGAGGCGGATGAACGACCACGACGAACAGCCCGCGAACAGGCTGCGCAAGGAGTTGCCCGCCGAGGTGCCGCCGCCGGAGCCCCCGGCCGCGGACGCTGCCGCGGACGACACGCCGACAGGGGGGGCCACCGACGGGAAGCAGGCGGCGCCGTCCGCGTCGACCGGCAGGCAACGGCTGCTCAAAGGGCTGTGGCCGCCCCGTCTCACCCGGGCCCAACTCATCGTCGCCCTGCTCCTGTTCGGCCTCGGATTCGGCCTCGCGGTCCAGGTGGCGTCGAACAGCGACAGCGACAGCGCGCTGCGCGGCGCCCGGCAGGAGGATCTGGTCCGTATCCTCGATGAACTGGACGACCGCACTCAGCGTCTTGAGGACGAGAAGCAGGGCCTGGAGAGGCAGCGGGACGAGCTGGAGAACAGCTCCGACCAGGCCGAGGAGGCCCGCAAGCAGACGCTGGAGAAGGAGCGGCAACTCGGTATTCTCGCGGGCACCGTGGCCGCGCAGGGGCCCGGCATCACGGTGACGGTCGAGGACACGAAGGGGACGGTCGAGGCGGACATGCTGCTCGACGCGATCCAGGAGCTGCGAGCTGCGGGCGCGGAGGCGATCCAGGTGAACGGGGTGCGGGTCGTCGCCGGCACCTACCTCACGGACGCCGACAAGTCCGTGAGCGTCGACGGGAACAAGATCAACGCGCCCTATCGTTTCCAGGTCATCGGCAAGCCGCAGGACCTCGAACCGGCTCTCAACATTCCTGGAGGCGTTGTGCAGACTCTGGAAAAGGAACAGGCCACCGTTACTGTTGAGCGGTCGAGCAAGATCGTCGTGGACGCCTTGCGAGCGGTGAAGCGGCCTGACTACGCTCGGTCGTCCTCGCAGTGAAGCGGCGGTGCATGGGGGTCGTCCGGCGAGGGCATGAGGTTGCGGGGGGTCGGCGCACCGATTGGGTGGTGCGTGGTGGAAACTGTCTGGTGGAGGCGGACGTTGTGAAGATGTCCGGGTCGGCCAGTACGTTCAGTCAGGGTTCGTCCTGCCCCACGGGCGGGTCTGTTTCGGTCAAGGGGAATCGCCCGTGAAGTTGTTTGCGAAGTTGTTCGGCAAGAGCGCGCGAGAGGGCAGCGACAACGCGACCGCTCGCCATCGCGCACAGCCCGACGCGGAGGGCCCACGCCCGATGTTCCGGGACCAGGTGGCCGGCTCGGCCGGTGACATTTCCGGTGGTCAGGGCGCGCCGTCTGTTGACCCTGCGCAGTCCGGCGGCATAGGTTTCGGACAACCGTCAACCTCAGCTACGGGTGGAGGGTTCAGCCCCGATTCGTACGCGTCGAACGCCCCTGGGGCGCAGCCGCGGCAGGAGGATCCGTCCATGTCGGCCCTGGTGTGTACGAGGTGCGGTAACCGCAACGCGGAGAACAGCCGCTTCTGCTCCAACTGCGGCGCGCCGCTGCGGGCCGGGGCGGTTCCGGAGCGTGCGTCCGAGACGACCTCCACGATCTCCATCTCCGGCCTGGAGGCGTACGACTCCGAGGTCACGGGCCAGACGGCGATGCCCGCGCTCTCCCCCGAGGCGCAGGCGGCCGTCGACGCGCTGCCGCCGGGTTCCGCGCTCCTGGTCGTGCGCCGCGGTCCGAACTCGGGCAGCCGCTTCCTGCTGGACGGCGAGCTGACCACCGCCGGACGGCATCCGCAGAGCGACATCTTCCTGGACGACGTGACGGTCTCGCGCCGGCACGTCGAGTTCCGCCGCGGTCCCGACGGTTCGTTCACGGTCGCCGACGTCGGCAGCCTGAACGGCACGTACGTCAACCGTGAGCGCATCGACCAGGTCGCCGTGTCGAACGGTGACGAGGTGCAGATCGGCAAGTACCGGCTGGTGTTCTACGCGAGCCAGCGGGGTTACTGACCCGACCCCGGGCGCCCGTCCGGGCAACCCTCAGGGAAGGTCCATGCTGCAATCACCGAGCGGTGGTGCCACGCCCGGCACCACCGCCGCGGACAGCGGGCTGATGAGCATCGGTGCGGTGCTGAACGCGCTGCGTGACGAGTTCCCCGACATCACCATCTCCAAGATCCGTTTCCTGGAGTCGGAGGGGCTCGTCGAGCCACGCCGGACCCCGGCCGGGTACCGCAAGTTCGGGCCCCACGATGTGGAGCGCCTCGGCCGGGTGCTGCGCATGCAGCGGGACCACTATCTGCCGCTGAAGGTGATCCGGGAGCACCTGGACGCCATGGAGCGCGGCGAGGCCGCGCCGCTGCCGACCCTGGGCAGGCAGCGGGACGGGGAGGCCGTACCGGAGCCCGCCGAGGCGCCGACGGTCGCCCGGATCGGGCGGGACGAGCTGCTCGCCGCGGCCGGTGTCGGCGACCAGGAGCTGAAGGAGTGGGAGTCGTACGGCCTCCTCGCCCCGCTGCCCGACGGGGCGTACGACGCCGAGGCGGTCACCGTGGCGTCGCTGGTGGTCCAGCTGGGGCGGTCCGGGATCGAGCCGCGGCATCTGCGGGTGATGAAGGCGGCCGCCGACCGCGAGGCCGGGCTCGTGGAGCAGGTGGTGGCCCCGCTGAAGCGGCATCGCAACCCTCAGACCAGGGCACATGCGGAAGACCGCACCAAGGAGCTGGCCGGGCTGGCGGTGAAACTGCACGCGGCGCTGGTGCAGACCGCCCTCGGTGTGCGGCTGCCCTGAGACGGGCGGGTCCGAGGACCCGTATCGCCCACCCGATCCCGGCCCGACTACCCAAACGTCCCGGGCACGGCCTAGGGTTGCTGTGTGAACGAGCTCGATGTCGTAGGTGTCCGGGTCGAGATGCCCTCCAACCAACCGATCGTTCTGCTGCGCGAGGTCGGGGGCGACCGTTACCTTCCCATCTGGATCGGGCCTGGGGAGGCGACGGCGATCGCCTTCGCCCAGCAGGGCATGGCCCCCGCACGGCCGCTGACCCACGACCTGTTCAAGGACGTGCTGGAAGCCGTCGGCCAGGAACTCACGGAAGTGCGCATCACGGACCTGCGTGACGGGGTCTTCTACGCCGAGCTGGTATTCGCGAGCGGTGTCGAGGTGAGCGCCAGGCCGTCCGACGCCATAGCGCTGGCCCTGCGCACCGGGACGCCGATCTACGGCAGCGACACGGTGCTCGACGACGCCGGCATCGCCATCCCGGACGAGCAGGAGGACGAGGTGGAGAAGTTCCGCGAGTTCCTCGACCAGATCTCGCCGGAGGACTTCGGGAGCAGCAATCAGTGAGGGCGCGGGGCCGAGGTGCCACGGGGTCCGTTTTGGCACATTCGGCTAGCCTTTCCCCGTGTGAGGGCACGCGAAACCACTCGTAGGGTGATTATCACTCGGCGTGCCGAGTGTGGCGATCGTTGACGCACCCTTGGTGACTGCCTACCTTCGAGGAGGCAGGTCAAGGACGGAGGTCGGCGTGAGAACGAGCGGCGACGGTACGGCTGGGGGTGGCCCCGGGCGCAGTCTCGGGGTGAGCGGTCCGTACCCTCCCCCCAGCTCTCGGCTCCGCGCGAGCGGGGCGTATCCCCAGCACGGTGGCGCGGCCGATCCCGCTGCGCAGCGGTCGGCTGCCGTGCCGAGCAGCAAAGGGGCGACGCCCATGGCGTCCGAGCAGATCGGCTACCGCGGGCCGACGGCCTGCGCAGCCGCCGGTATCACCTACCGGCAGCTCGACTACTGGGCCCGAACCGGCCTCGTCGAGCCCAGCGTGCGGCCCGCGCACGGATCCGGGACACAGCGCCTGTACAGCTTCCGCGACGTGGTCGTGCTGAAGATCGTGAAGCGTTTCCTCGACACCGGCGTGTCCCTGCAGAACATCCGCACCACCGTCCAGCACCTCGGGGAGCGCGGCTTCCGGGACCTGGAGCGGATGACGCTGATGAGCGACGGCGCCACGGTCTACGAGTGCACGTCGCCCGACGAGGTGCACGCCCTGCTCCAGGGCGGCCAGGGCATCTTCGGGATCGCCGTGGGCGTGGTGTGGCGGGACGTCGAGAGCGCGCTGTCCCAGCTGCACGGGGAGCGGATCGACACGGGGGAGACCCTGGTCGGGCACAATCCGGCGGACGAGCTGGCCCGGCGGCGCAACCGGGCGGTCTGACCCGCCGCCGCACACGGGCGCATTGTCAGTGGCGTAGGGCAGCATCGGAGATGTGAGAACCGCGCCCACGATCCTGCATCTCGACATGGATGCCTTCTTCGCCTCGGTGGAGCAGGCGTCCAAGCCGAGCCTGCGCGGGAAGGCGGTCGTCGTGGGTGGCCTCGGACCGCGCGGCGTGGTCGCCACCGCCTCGTACGAGGCGCGGGTCTTCGGCGTCCATTCGGCGATGCCCATGGGCCAGGCCCGGCGGCTGGCGCCCAACGCCGCGTATCTCGTTCCGCGCTTCCAGCTCTACCGGTCGATCAGCGAGCAGGTGATGCGGCTGCTGCGGGAGCTGTCGCCGCTGGTGGAGCCGCTGAGCCTGGACGAGGCCTTCGTGGATCTGGAGGCCGGCGGAGCGGCCCGGGACGCGGAGTCGGCACGGCTGACCGGGGCGAAGCTGCGCGCGGACATCCGCGCCGTCACCGGACTCACCGGATCCGTGGGGCTCGCCGCCTCCAAGATGCTGGCCAAGATCGCCTCCGAGGAGGCCAAGCCCGACGGGCTGGTGCTGATCCCGCCGGGGACGGAGCGGGCCATGCTGGAGCCGATGTCCGTGCGGACGCTGCCCGGGGTGGGACCGGCGACGGGCGACCATCTGCGGCGGGCCGGGATCACCACGGTCGGCGAACTCGCCGAGGCGGGCGAGGACGAGCTGGTTCGGATGGTGGGCAAGGCGCACGGCCACGCCCTGTACGCCATGGCGCTGGCGCTCGACGAGCGGCCCGTGGTGTCCGAGCGGGAGACCAAGTCGGTGTCGGTCGAGGACACCTACGACGTGGACATCCACGACCGGGTGCGGGTCGGCGTGGAGGTGGGGCGGCTGGCCGACCGGTGCGTGCGGCGGCTGCGCGGGTCCGGTCTGTCCGGGCGGACCATCGTCCTCAAGGTGCGCAGATACGACTTCTCCACGCTGACGCGCTCCGAGACCCTGCGCGGGCCCACGGACGACCCGGCGGTGGTGCGGGAGGCCGCCGCCCGGCTGCTGGACTCGGTGGACACCACCGGCGGCGTGCGGCTGCTCGGGGTCGGCGTCAGCGGGCTCGCCGACTACACGCAGGAGGACCTGTTCGCGCAGGCGGCGGGGGACCGGGCCGAGGAACTCGCCGAGGAGCCCGATGCCGAGCCCGTGGCGGCCGAGCAGCCTGCGGCCCCCGCCGAGCGCCGGTGGCCCGCGGGGCACGACGTGCGGCACACGCAGTACGGGCACGGGTGGGTGCAGGGCAGCGGGCTCGGGCGGGTCACCGTGCGGTTCGAGACGCCGTACTCGGCGGTCGGCCGGGTGCGCACCTTTCCGGTGGACGCCCGGGAGCTGACGCCGGCCGATCCGCTGCCGCTGGTCCGGCCCGTGGGGCGAAGACCCGGCGAGGGGGACGGGCAGGCCTGGTCGCGGACGCGGATGCCGGCGGGACCGGCGTGTCGGACGCCGGCGCGCGGACCGGTCCGAGGGGGCCCGTGAGACCGGCGCCAGGCTAGGGGGCGTCGTGTGGATCAGGCCGTGGGAGATCGGCGGTGCTCCTCGGTGCCGGTGAGCGGGGTCCGGTGCGTGCGGCCGCGAGGCGGAGGAGGGAGTCGACGCGGAGCGTCGGCGAGTGACGACAACGCCGCGGACGTGCGTGCCGGGCCCCGTGTCCGCGGCTTGATCCGCACGACACCCCCCAGGACCCGGCGGGCGTGTGTCGTGCGGACGGGGTGTCAGTTCTCCTCGTTGCCCGTGCCCGCGAGCTTGCCGAAGTCGTGGTCGGGGAGCGGATCGGGCGCGGCCACGTCGAGGCCGTAGTGGTGATAGAGCTGGAGTTCCTGCTCCGGCGAGAGGTGGCGGCCGACGCCGAAGTCGGGCGCCTCCTTGATCAGGGACCGGTCGAAGGGCACGCGCAGGGTGCCCTCGACCAGCTCGCTGGGCTCCAGGGGCACGAAGGCGTCCCTGCTGAACAGACCGGTGCGTATCGCCGCCCACTCGGGGACGCCGGTGGCGTCGTCGAGATAGACCTCGTCGACGGTGCCGATCCTGGTGCCGTCACGGTCGAAGGCCTTGCGGCCGATCAGGTTCCGCGGGTCGATGTCAGTACGCACGGGGCCCTCCACTTGGTCGCACTGGGGTCGCACACCAGCCACTGAATCATCCGTAAGTACTACAAAAGAGCACATGGGGGCGGTTGGCCACTCGAAGGCCCGTGCGGCGGCCTCGCTGGTAGGCTGGCAGACGGCTGCTGACCCCGCGCGGGAGAGTCCTCCGAACACCGTCGGAGGCGCCGAAGGAGCAAATCCTCCCCGGAATCTCTCAGGCTCACGTACCGCGCGGACGAGGTCACTCTGGAAAGCAGGGCGGGTGTCGACGGCTTCCGCCCTCACCGACGGTGAAAGCCGGGAGCGCCCTCGGGCCGCCCGGTGAAGCTCTCAGGTTGAGATGACAGAGGGGGAGGCCGTCCGGGTACCCGCGCCGTGGTGCCCCTCGAAGGTCGTCAGACCAGGAGGCCTCCGCAATGACCGCCCATCGCATTCCGCTCTCCGAACTCGAACAGGCAGCGCCGTTCGAGCAGCGCCACATCGGCCCCGACCAGGAGGCCAGGGCCAAGATGCTCGCGCAGGTCGGATACGGTTCGCTCGACGAGCTGACGGCCGCCGCGGTGCCGGACGTGATCAAGAACACCGAGGCGCTCGACCTGCCGGGCGCCCGCTCCGAGGCCGAGGTGCTGGCCGAGCTGCGCTCACTGGCCGACCGCAACCAGGTCCTCGACTCCATGATCGGCCTCGGCTACTACGGCACGTTCACCCCGTCGGTCATCCTGCGCAACGTCATGGAGAACCCCGCCTGGTACACCGCCTACACGCCGTACCAGCCGGAGATCTCCCAGGGCCGCCTGGAGGCCCTGCTGAACTTCCAGACCATGGTCGCCGACCTCACCGGCCTGCCGACCTCCGGCGCCTCGCTGCTCGACGAGGGCACCGCCGCCGCCGAGGCGATGGCGCTCTCCCGCCGCATGGGCGGGAACAAGAAGGGCCTGTTCCTGGTCGACGCGGACGCCCTGCCGCAGACCGTCGCCGTGATCCGGACCCGCGCCGAGCCGACCGGCGTCGAGGTCGTCGTCGCCGACCTGAGCGAGGGCATCCCGGCCGAGGTCGCCGAACGGGAGATCAACGGCGTCCTGATCCAGTACCCCGGCGCCTCCGGTGCCGTACGCGACATCAAGCCGGTCGTCGACCGGGCGCACGAACTCGGCGCGCTCGTCACCGTCGCCGCCGACCTGCTCGCCCTCACCCTGCTCACCTCGCCCGGCGAACTGGGCGCGGACATCGCCATCGGCACGACCCAGCGCTTCGGCGTGCCCATGGGCTTCGGCGGGCCGCACGCCGGCTACATGGCGGTGCGCGAGAAGTTCGCGCGCAGCCTGCCCGGCCGCCTGGTGGGTGTGTCCGTGGACGCCGACGGCAACAAGGCCTACCGCCTCGCCCTGCAGACCCGCGAGCAGCACATCCGCCGCGAGAAGGCCACCAGCAACATCTGCACCGCGCAGGTGCTGCTCGCCGTCATGGCCGGCATGTACGCCGTGTACCACGGACCGGAGGGGCTGCGGGCCATCGCGCGGCGCGCCCACCGGTACGCCTCCCTCGCCGCGGCGGGCCTCGCGGCCGGCGGCGTCGAGATCGTCCACGGCGCCTACTTCGACACGGTCACCGCGCGGGTGCCGGGCCGGGCCGCCGAGGTCGTCCGCGCCGCCCGCGAGAACGGCGTCAACGTACGGCTCGTCGACGCCGACCACGTCTCGTTCGCCTGCGACGAGACCACCACGCGCGCCCAGCTCGGCGGCGTGTGGCACGCCTTCGGCGTCGAGGCCGACATCGAGTCCCTGGACGCGGGGACCGAGGAGACGCTGCCCGAGGCGCTGCTGCGCACCGACGACTTCCTGACCCACCCCGTCTTCCGGCAGTACCGCTCCGAGACCGCGATGCTGCGCTATCTGCGCCGTCTCTCCGACCGGGACTACGCGCTGGACCGGGGCATGATCCCGCTGGGCTCCTGCACCATGAAGCTCAACGCGACCACCGAGATGGAGCCGGTCACCTGGCCCGAGTTCGGTGCGCTGCACCCCTTCGCGCCCGCCGAGCAGGCGCAGGGCTACCTGACGCTCATCCGTGAGCTGGAGGAGCGGCTCGCCGAGGTCACCGGGTACGACAAGGTGTCGCTCCAGCCGAACGCCGGCTCGCAGGGCGAGTTCGCGGGCCTGCTCGCCGTACGCGGCTACCACCGGGCCAACGGCGACGAGCAGCGCACCGTGTGCCTCATCCCGTCCTCCGCGCACGGCACCAACGCCGCCAGCGCCGTGCTGGCCGGCATGAAGGTGGTCGTCGTCAAGACCGCCGAGGACGGCGAGATCGACGTCGAGGATCTGCGCGCCAGGATCGAGCAGCACCGCGAGGAACTGGCCGTGCTGATGATCACCTACCCCTCCACGCACGGCGTCTTCGAGGAGCACGTCGCCGACATCTGCGCCCGGGTGCACGACGCCGGCGGACAGGTCTACGTGGACGGTGCCAACCTCAACGCCCTGGTCGGCCTCGCCAAGCCGGGCCACTTCGGCGGCGACGTCTCGCACCTGAACCTGCACAAGACCTTCTGCATCCCGCACGGCGGCGGCGGTCCCGGCGTCGGCCCCGTGGCCGTACGGTCGCATCTGGCGCCGTACCTGCCGAACCACCCCTTGCAGGCCGCGGCCGGTCCGCAGACGGGTGTCGGTCCGGTCTCGGCGGCGCCGTGGGGCTCGGCGGGCATCCTGCCGATCTCCTGGTCGTACGTCCGGCTGATGGGCGGCGAGGGGCTCAAGCGCGCCACGCAGGTCGCCGTGCTGTCCGCCAACTACATCGCCAAGCGGCTGGAGCCGCACTACCCGGTGCTGTACACCGGTCCGGGCGGTCTTGTCGCGCACGAGTGCATCATCGACCTGCGCCCGCTGACCAGGGCGACCGGCGTCAGCGTCGACGATGTCGCCAAGCGCCTGATCGACTACGGCTTCCACGCGCCGACGATGTCGTTCCCGGTGGCCGGCACGCTGATGATCGAGCCGACCGAGTCCGAGGACCTGGCCGAGCTCGACCGGTTCTGCGAGGCGATGATCGCCATCCGCGCGGAAATCGAGAAGGTCGGCTCCGGCGTCTGGCCCGCCGACGACAACCCGCTGCGGGGCGCCCCGCACACCGCCGGCGCCCTGGGCGGCGAGTGGGACCACGCGTACACGCGCGAGGAGGCCGTCTTCCCGGCCGGTGTGTCCGCCGCCGACAAGTACTGGCCGCCGGTGCGCCGCATCGACCAGGCCTACGGCGACCGGAACCTCGTCTGCTCCTGCCCGCCGCTGGACGCGTACGAGGACTGAGCCTCTCGCGTGTCACGCGGTCGTCTCACGCGGTCGCGATGGAGACCTCCGTCGACTTGATCAGCGCGACGACGGGGATGCCGACGGCCAGCCCCAGGTCGTCGGCGGCGTCCTTGGTGATGACGGCGGTCAGGGCGGCGCCCTCGACGGCGACCTGGACGGCGGCCATCGCGGCGCCGGTGGTGACGGCGGTGACCGTACCCGGCAGCCGGTTGCGGATGGACAGGCCCTCCACGGGCCCGGTGCCGAGGGCGACCTCCGTCGCCTTCACCAGGGCCCGGACGGCGGTCCCGGAGGTGAGGGCGAGATCCTCGGCGGCGTCCCGGGTGATCGCCGCGGTGAAGTCCTGGCCGCCGGACAGGCGGACGCCGACCGTCGCCATGGCCTCGCCCGGGGTGACGGCGGTGACGGTACCGGGGAGCTGGTTGCGGATGCTCAGGCTCATGAGGGCACCGTAGCCCCGCGAGGGGGTTGTGCCGCGTATGGGAGGTTGTGGGGGAGTCCGCGTCACCGTGCCGAGTCCGGCATCGCGTCGCCGGCCCCGGACACGCTTCGGGGCCGGTGCGCGGTGGTGGCCGCGGGCCGGCCCCTCGGTGCGCCGGACGGAGCGGTGTCGCGCCGTCCGGCTCGTGCTCAGGCGGCGGTCATCAGGCCCGCGCCGACGGGGCGGTGCGGGGCGATGGCCTGGCCGTCCGGCAGTAGCTCACCGGTGTCCTCGAAGAGGACGACGCCGTTGCACAGCAGGCTCCATCCCTGCTCCGGGTGGTGCGCCACGAGGCGGGCGGATTCCCGGTCGGCGGAGTCGGCTGAGGGGCACGGTGGCTGATGCTGACACATGAGTCGGGTCTCTCGGTCCGTGGTGATGGGTGAGTTCGCTGTCCGGTCTGTCCCGTGGCGTGAAGCCTCGTTCATGGCCGCCCCCGTTGTCTGAGTCGGTCCGAACCCAGTGTTGCCCTACGGCTCTCGATCCGCAGGTATTTGGCAGCACCGCTTCTCACCTGTTGAGGACGCGTCACCCACGCGGACGGTTCAGCCCAACTGCACTGTCACTTCGGATGGTTCGGCATGGCCGGATAGGGCTAGTCCGCGTGGGTGGGCGAGTCGGACGGGTCAGGCGGGCGAACCCAGCAGCCGGGCCGGCGTCGCCCGGTGGGTGAGGACCGGCAGCAGTTCGGCGACCCGGTGCGGCCGGTGGGCCGCGATGCCGGGGGGCGCCGGTGCCAGCGGTATCAGCAGGTCGGTGGCGGCCGGGTGGCCGGTCGCTGCGTCCGCCGCGCAGTCGCCGTGCAGCCACAGCGTGAGCATGTACAGCCCGGGGACCGACAGCAGCCGCGGCTGGTAGGACTGGGACACCGACTCGGCCTGGCGCAGCGCGTGTTCGGTCGAGGTGACGTAGGGGCCCTCGAAGAAGTGCGAGAACGCCCAGCCGTCGGGGGTCAGCATGGTGTCGGCCGCCGCCACGGACCGGTCGCCGGAGCGGATGAGGAAGCGCCACCCGGCCAGCCGCGTCGCCGTCACCCCCTCCGCGGTGATCCGGTCCAGTACGTGCACGGGCAGCGGCAGTTCGGCGGTGACGGGACCCTTGGCGCCGAGCAGGGCGGGGGTCCGGGCCTCGCGGACCGCGGTGGGCGAGGAGAGGGCGGTGAGGACGGAACGCAGGGCGGGCGCGGGAGCCGGGGGGACACGCAGGGGCATGATGGGTCGCCTCTCATTCGAAGGCACGGTGGCGCGAGGGCGGGGCGGGGCGGACGACGCTGTCAGCTCACGGGGCTGGGGAGGCCGGGGCCCGGGAAACGAGAAGTGGGTGAGGCCTGCCGCGCGTCAACTCGACGGCAGGATCCTTCGACCGTGGGCGCCTGGCCTACTGCCTTGTCCGCGGAGTTTATACGACATGTGTTCAGACTGTGTTTCCGCTAGCCGATTCCGGCAACGAGTACCAGGGTGCATTCGGCCGTCGATATGCGGGAATCCTCCGGATTTCGGACCGGGCGCACGACGATGACCTCGGGGAATGTTCACCAAGCGGTCGGCCAATTGGCGTCGGTGTTTTTCACGAGTTTCCGCATCCGGAAACTGCTCGATGTGTCATGCCCGGTGAATGTGCCGCCGGTCACACCGGCACAGCGTAGCGGGTACCGGGCCGGTGCGGGGACGTTATCGATCGCTTGGGCTGGGCATCATCCCACCTGACCGGCCACCGGCGGCCGGATCTTCGACCGACCGCTCCGAGAAGGGACGCTTCCATGGGGGAGAAGGTCGTGGCGGGTCAGTTCGACCTGTCCGATCGCCAGCGCTACCGCGAGAAGCTCCGGCGGTGCCTGACGGGCCTGGAGCGGCTTCTGGCGGAGAAGCGGTTCGACCGCCCGAAGAACCTGATGGGCCTGGAGATCGAACTCAATCTCGTCGGTACCGACGGCATGCCGAAAATGTTGAATGCGCAAGTCCTCGAACGCATCGCCAGCCGTGACTTCCAAACAGAACTCGCCATGTTCAACCTGGAAGTCAACATTGCTCCCCATCGGCTGGGCGGCCGGGTTTTCGACCGGCTCGCCGAGGAGATCCGCACCTCGCTGGCCTACGCCGACCGCAAGGCGGGTGAGGTCGACGCGGGAATCGCGATGATCGGTATTCTGCCGACCCTGGACCGCGACGACCTGGTCTCCTCCAACCTCTCCGCCGTCGACCGCTACGCCCTGCTCAACGACCAGATCGTGGCCGCGCGCGGCGAGGACTTCACCCTTGACATCGAGGGCGTCGAGCGTCTGACCTGCACCTCCAAGTCCATCGCCCCCGAAGCGGCCTGCACCTCGGTGCAGTTGCACCTCCAGGTCACCCCGGACCGCTTCGCCGACGTGTGGAACGCGGCCCAGGCGGTCACCGCCGCGCAGATCGCCGTCGGCGCCAACGCGCCCTTCCTGTTCGGCCGGGAGCTGTGGCGCGAGTCGCGGCCCCCGTTGTTCCAGCAGTCCACCGACACGCGCCCGCCCGAACTCCAGGCCCAGGGCGTCCGACCGCGCACCTGGTTCGGCGAGCGCTGGGTGACCTCGGCGTACGACCTGTTCGAGGAGAACCGGCGCTACTTCCCGGCGCTGCTCCCGATCTGCGACGACGAGGACCCGCTGGAGGTCCTGGACGCGGGCGGGGTGCCCTCGCTCTCCGAACTCGTCCTGCACAACGGCACCGTGTACCGCTGGAACCGCCCCGTCTACGACATCGCCGACGGTGTCCCGCACCTGCGCGTCGAGAACCGCGTCCTGCCCGCCGGCCCCACCGTCACCGATGTCATCGCCAACGCGGCCTTCTACTACGGCGTCGTGCGCGCGCTCGCCGACGAGCCCCGGCCGGTGTGGACCCGGCTGCCGTTCGAGGCGGCCGCCGCCAACTTCGAGGCCGCGTGCCGCCATGGCATCGACGCCCGCTTCGAATGGCCCCGGCACGGCCGGCTGGGCGGCACCACGGAGGTCGACGCCGCCGTCCTCGTACGCGACGAACTGCTGCCGCTGGCCGAGGCCGGGCTGGACGCGTGGGGGGTGGAACCCGCCGACCGGGACCTGTACCTCGGAGTGATCGACGAGCGGTGCCGACGCCGGGTCAACGGCGCGTCCTGGCAGGCGGCCACCTTCCACCGGGCACTGGAGGCGGGTCTGTCCCGGGACTCCGCGCTGGCCGCCACGACCCGCCGGTACGTCGAGCTGATGCGCGCGGGTGATCCCGTGCACCTTTGGCCGGTGGGCCTGCCGGAGCCGGTACCGCTGGGCTAGCGCCCGCTGTGACGGGTGGCTCGGGGCTGCGGTGGGCGACCGGCTCGGGCCTGCGGTGGCCGACGACGGGCTCGTGCCTGTCGCGACGGGCCGGGCGGGGCTCTTCGCGACGCTCGGGGCCGGTTCTCGTGACGCGCTGGTGTGCGCCAGCCGGGACGGGCCGGCACGCCTGGGATGGGTTGGCGCGCTTCCGGTGCGACGGGCTGGTGTGCGCCGTCGTGTCGGGCCGGTGCGCTTTCCGGCCCGATGGGCTGGGGCTGCTCCGCTCCCGTGGTGACGGGCTGGAGCGCGCCCGCCTGCCCCGTCGTGCCGACTGGGCCGCCCCGCCGCGCGGCGCCTCATACTGATCGGGCAAGCTGTGACGTTCCAGCTGGAGGCAGGTGTGCATGGCGGAGGCGGGCTCGGTGGACGATGCGTTCCCTCAGAAGCAACTCGGCGAGCAGTCTGCCGGGGAACGGCCGTCGCGGCGGATCCTGCGGGACGAGACGCTGCTCGTCCTGGCACTGTCGCTGGGCGCGAGCGGCGTGTCCGCCCTCATCAGCTTCGTCGGCTCCGTCACCCGGCCGGGCGGGCTCAAGGACCAGGCGGCCACCCTCAACTCCTCCGCGGCGCCCGGCCGGCCCTGGCTCGACCTGGCCTGGCAGCTCTTCGGGATCACCACGGCCCTCGTCCCGGTCGCCCTCGTCGCGCACTTCCTGCTGCGTGAGGGGCGGAGCCTGCGCACCCTCGGCTTCGACCGGACCCGCCCGTGGCCGGACCTGGGCCGCGGGGCGGCCGTCGCCGCCGTCATCGGCAGCACCGGTATCGCCTTCTACCTGGCCGCCCGTGGCCTCGGCTTCAACCTCACCGTGGTGCCCGAGGCACTGCCGGGCGTGTGGTGGAAGTACCCCGTCCTGATCCTCTCGGCGGTGCAGAACTCCGTCCTGGAAGAGGTCGTCGTCGTCGCCTACCTGCTGCGCAGGCTCGACCAGCTCGGCTGGGGCGCGGGCGCGTCGCTCGCGGCCAGTTCGGTGCTGCGCGGGTCGTACCACCTCTACCAGGGCATCGGCGGCTTCATCGGCAACACGGTGATGGGCGTCGTGTTCGTGTACCTGTACCGCCGGTGGGGGCGCGTGGGTCCGCTGGTGGTGGCGCACTCGCTGCTCGACATCGGGGCCTTCGTCGGGTACGCGCTGCTGGCCGGGAAGGTGGACTGGCTGCCGACGGCGTGAGCGTGCGGGGGACACGGCAGGCGCTCCCACGCCTGCCTGCCCCGGATCAGGCCAGCAGCTCGCCCTCGATCACCGTCACCGCGTGCCCGCCCAGCAGCGTGCGCTCGCCGCGCAGCCCGGTGCGGACCTTG
Source organism: Streptomyces sp. SL06 (assembly GCF_058244745.1). NCBI lineage: Bacteria > Bacillati > Actinomycetota > Actinomycetes > Kitasatosporales > Streptomycetaceae > Streptomyces > Streptomyces sp. SL06. Next base: position 6,146,935 of record NZ_JBSYOT010000002.1, read on the forward strand.
CCGGAACGGGGCGAGGCCTGGAGCCCGGTGAGGTCGGGGCGGCCGAGGCGCTGGGACCAGAAGGGCGCGAGGGCCGTGTGGGCGCTGCCGGTGACCGGGTCCTCGTCGATGCCGACGTTCGGGAAGAAGCAGCGGGAGACGTAGTCGTAGCCCTGTGCGGGGTCCGCCGCGCGGGCGGTGGCGATGACGCCGCGCCCGGAGCAGGCGCCCAGCGCCTTGTGGTCCGGGGTCAGCCCGCGGACGGTCGCCTCGTCGGCGACCTCGACCAGCAGGTCCCCGATGCCCGGCCCGGTGTCGAGGACGCTGCGGGGCTCGGCGCCCAGGGCCTCGGCGACGCCTGCCGGGGCCTGGACCGGGGTGAGGGGCGCGGTCGGGAAGTCCATGGTGATCGAGCCGTCCGCACCGGGTGTCGCGACCAGCACGCCACTGCGGGTGGCGAACCGCACCGGGCCCTCGTGAGCGCCGGTGCCGCGCAGCACGTGGGCCGTGGCCAGCGTCGCGTGGCCGCACATCGCGACCTCGGTGACCGGCGTGAACCAGCGCAGCGCCCAGTCGGCCTCGCCGCCCGCGGGCAGCCGGTGGGCGAACGCGGTCTCGGCGTGATTGACCTCCAGGGCGACCCGCTGAAGCCGGTCGTCGTCCGGGAAGGCGTCGAGGAGCAGGACTCCGGCCGGGTTGCCGGCGAAGGGCCGGTCGGTGAAGGCGTCGACGATTCGGATGCGCATGCCCCGACGCTAGGCCCTGTCGTCAAGTCGCCGCCCGCCCGGGGGTGTGCGGACGCCGCCGGGATCGCGCCGTTGTCCTGTCGTACTGAACCTTGACCGATCTCACCGAACTCTGTCCGGACGCGCTCCTGCTCGGCGCACGGTCGGCCTCAGTCGTCGGTTCCGGCCGGAGGGTGCCGTTCGAGCGAGGCCGGGGTGGCGCAGTGATCGTGGTGCCCGGTGACGTCGTCGCGGATGCGGGTGAGCAGGTCCCTCAGCAGTTCGCGTTGAGCGGGGGTCAAGGCGGCGAAGAGTGCGTCCTCGGCCGCGTACTGGGCGTCGGATGCCTGGTCGAAGCGGTCGCGTCCGGTGTCGGTGAGGACCACGACGTGGCGGCGCCGGTCGGCCGGGTCGCGTCGGCGTTGCACCAGGTGAGCGGCTTCGAGCGGGTTGAGCAGGGTGACCAGGACGCTGGGCGCGATGCCCATGAGGCGGCCGAGTTCACCCTGGGCGAGGGTGCCTCGGTCGTGGAGCAGGCCGAGGAGTTCGAACTGACGCGGGCTGAGGTCGTGATCGTTGTGGGCCTCGCGCAGTCGCCGCATGGCCTCGGCGCCGAGCAGCGCGAGCATGAGTCCGGGGCGTGAGCGGTGCTCGTCGATCAGCGATTCATCGGCCATACGAATAAAATAGCATCCTGTATCGTTTAGAGTCCTACACGATGTAGGTGTATCGACTACTGAGGAGATGCTATGAGTACGGCTGTGATCGTGGGAGCCGGTCCGGGGCTGGGCAAGGCGATAGCCCGGCGCTTCGGTGCCGAGGGCTTCGACATCGCTCTGGTCGGCCGCACCCGGCAGACGCTGGAGAGGCTGGAGAGCGAGCTGTCCCACGAAGGGCTCCAGGCGCACGGGTTCGTGGCGGACGTCACGGACCAGGACGCCCTGGTGAAGGCGTTCGATGCGATCAAGGGCCGCCTCGGTCCGATCGAGGTCCTGGAGTACTCCCCGGCTCCCAGCAGCCCGTCGGCGGTCGGTGCCACCGACCTGAGCGTGGAAGCGCTGCTTCCCGAGCTGGATGTGTATCTGTTCGGTGGCGTGACGGCCGTGCAGCAGGTGTTGCCCGACATGCTCGCCCGGGGCAGCGGCACGATCCTCGTCAGCACCGGCGCTTCATCGGGACCGGTGATCCACCCGCCGTTCGCGAACATCGCCGCCGCTTCGGGTGCGCTGCGCAACTGGGTGCTGAACCTGAACGCGGCTCTGCGCGACTCCGGCGTGTACGCCGCGCATGTCGCGATCGCGACATGGATTGGCCAGGAAGGACCGGCCAGCACACCTGAGGCGATCTCCGAAACCTACCTGGATCTTTACCGCACCCGGCGAGCGGCCGAAGTGCTCTACACCTCGACGGGTGTGGCGTGACCGGGCGCATCGAGAGCCGCATCGCGCCGGTCGGCGGAGCGGCGCGCGGTGTCGGCACGGTCGTCGCGGCACGCCAGGGGGGCCGCGGCATCTGCGGCGTCCCGCCCGGCATGCGGCAACGCGGCACAGGCGCGATCGTCGCGACCAACGGAAACGGCACGACCTTTCCCGTACAGGAGAAGACCCCGTGAAATACCGCACTTTCGGCCGCAACAACGGCCTTCGCGTCTCCGAACTCGCCCTGGGCACCGGCCTGCTGGGCACCCACGAGGGCATCAGCGGGCTGAGCCGCCCCGGCGAGGGAAGCGACGCCCGCGCCGTGTTCGAGACCTATGTCCAGGCCGGCGGCAACTTCATCGACACCGCCGAGGGCTACCAGGGCGGCGAGTCCGAACGGCTCGTGGGTGAACTGATCGGCAGGGACCGTGAGGACTTCGTCATCGCCTCCAAGTACTCCGTCGGCTCCACCCGCACCGAGGGCCACGCCCGGGTCGGCAACAGCCGCAAGGCGATGATGGCCGCCATCGACGGCACCCTGCGGCGGCTGAAGACCGAGTACGTCGATCTCTACTGGCTCCACGCCCACGACGCCGTCACTCCCATGGAGGAGATCCTGCGCGGTCTTGACGACCTCGTACGGGTGGGCAAGATCCGCTACGGGGGCCTGGGCAACTTCCCCGCCTGGCGCGTCTCGCGCGGGCAGGCGATCGCGGAGCAGCACGGCTGGGCACCCATCGCGGCGATCACCTCCGAGTACGGGGTCGCCGAGCGTGGAGCCGAGCGCGAGATCATCCCCATGGCCGAAGCCCTCGGCATCGGCTTCGGCGCCTGGTCGCCCCTCTCCAGCGGCTTCATCACCGGCACCCACCCCGGCACCGGTGGCAACGAGGCCCGCCTGCTGCACTGGTCCGCCAACAACCGGCCCACCCCGGCCGACTTCGCCGTGCGCGACGCGGTCGCCAAGGTCGCCGAACGGCACGGCGCCACCCCCGCCCAGGTCGGACTCGCATGGGTCCTCCACCGCGCCCACCGCTCGCCCACCGCGCTGGTCCCCATCACCTCCGCACCCACCGCACAGGCGCTCTCCAGCAACCTGCGATCCCTCGATCTCGCCCTCACCGACCAGGACATGACCGAACTCGACACCGCGGGCGGTTTCACCCTCGGAGAACCCCACGTCCACAATCGCGAGGGCGAGAAGTACGTCACCGCGGGTGACCTGATCCGCTCCTTGATTCCTGTCGCCTGAGCATTGGACGGGTCCGTACGACGGGACGACGGTGCATCCCCGGCCTCCCTGCCCGAAGGACGCGGCCGGTCGTCGGAAGGCATACCGCCAACGCAAGGCGATGCTTTGTGAGTCCGTCCTCGGTCAGTTCAGCAGGGCAGCTGTGAACGTCTGGCGGTGGTCCACCAGCCAGGTCTGCATGCGGTCCCAGCGTTCCCATCCACCACGCTCGGCCCACGCCTGGAGATAGACGGGGTCTCCGTTCGCCACGCGGCGGGCGACGAAGGCTCGGCAGGTCTCCGTGGCCTGCTCGACGACGCCGGGCAACTCGGCGCGGTCCCCCGCCGGGAGGCCGTAGCTGTCGGCAAGAATCCGCAGCCGTGCGGTCGCGTCCAGCCCGTTGGGACAGAGAGCGGCCGCGGACTCGGGATCAAGCATGGGCACCCAATAGCGGGCGGTCATGGCGATGTCCCAGAGGGCACGGCCCGGGGCCGCCAAGTCGAAATCGATCAGGGCCGCGGCACGACCGTCGCGGAAGACGACGTTCTCCGGGCACACATCGTTGTGGCACAACATCGTTCCCCCTTCCGGGTCGGCGAGGTCCGGGGGCCACTCGGCACGGGTGTCCACTGCGACGGCCGCGCTGGTCTCATGCAGACGCTGCAGCAGGCTCCCCACCGATGCAAGGGCGGAACTCGTCATCGCCCAGTCCGGGAACGGCGGCAGAGCCACGTCTCCAGGGATGAAAGTCAGTTGCTCACGGCCCTCCGCGGTGACATCGACAGGGGCCGGTGCCGCGTCGAAGCCGTGCTCCTTCAGTGCGAGGAGGTAGGCATGCAGGGCGCGTGCGTTGCGCGGTGCCGGTCGCTCCACCAACTCCCCCCGGCGGAAGACCGCCTCCGCGTTCGCCATGCCGCCGGACAGCGCCTCGTCTTCAGCCGTCATGAGGATCACGCTATCGCCAGACCGACCCCGCGGGGAGGCCCGGCAACTCCAGTGCTCATCGAACCGACCACCGCCGCGGAGCACTCGGCAGGCGCCGTGGACCTCGGCGCCGTAGACGTCCCAGCACCAGCCCCAGACGTTGCCGAGCATGTCGTGGAGCCCCCACGAGTCGGCCTCGGCACGGAAGTGGTAAGCGGGCGTGAGGTCGGCGCACCGGGACCGAGCGTTGCAGTACCGGTCCGCAGGTCACAGCCGTCCTCCCCAAGGACTTGCCAGCCGATACTTTCCGATATATCGTTGAGGCATCGCGACAGATCAACGACTGAATGGAGTGATTGCGATGCGTACCCACGGATACGAGCGTGGACATGGTGGAAACGGCCGCGGAGAGAGCGGCGGCGGCCCCTTCGGGCGTGGCGGGTTCGATGGTCGGCGTGCGGCCTTCGGGTCCTTCGGGCCGGGTGGTCCCGGCGGTCCCGGTGGTCCCTTCGGGCCGGGATTCGGTCACGGAGGGCCCTGGGGCGGCCGAGGGCGCGGCGGACCCAGGGGAAGGGCGCGGCGCGGCGACGTACGGGCGTCGATCCTGGCCCTGCTCAAGGACCGGCCGATGCACGGCTACGAGATGATCCAGGAGATCGCCGAGCGCAGCGGCGGGGCGTGGAAGCCCAGCCCCGGTTCGGTGTACCCCACCCTCCAACTGCTGGAGGACGAGGGCCTGATCGCCAGTGAGAGCGAGGGCGGCAAGAAGCTCTTCGCGCTCACCGAGGCGGGCCGCACCGCGGCCGAGGAAGGCCCGGAAGCACCCTGGGAAGAGGCCTCGCGAGGCGTCGACTGGGAGGCTCTGAACGACATCCGGCAGGCCGGGTTCGGCCTGATGGAGGCGTTCGGCCAGGTCTGGAAGACCGGCAGCAAGGAACAGCGGGAGAAGGCGCTCACCGTCATCGGCGACGCCCGCAAGAAGCTGTACCTGATCCTCGCCGACGAGGACTGACGGCGTACCACCCATGTGACGAGTGCCCCGCGGATCGCTCCGCGGGGCACTCTCGCGTCCCCGCGGCAAGGCGGCGCGCCTCCGCCAGGGCGAAACGGCTTGATCTCATCCGCAAGGAGGAGATTCCGGCCGGGCGGCTCCACTCGCCGTGGGATGGCGAAATGCTCCCCTTCGGGGATGACCCGGTCGCGTGGGACTGATGAGCTGGGAGATGTGCAACCCCGTATCCCCCGGCAGTCGGCCGGCGAGCAGGACGCCCGGCGCCCGGACGGCGTCGACCTCGATGCCCGGTTCAGCGCCGAACTGGCAGCGGCGGTCTCCGGCGCCCGCCGCAGGGCGGTACGGGACGGGGACCGGCAGATCGACACCGCCCATCTGCTGCACTCCCTCCTGGAGTGCGACGCCGAGGCCCGCGCCCTTCTCGGGGAGGGGCCCCGGATCGCCCGGCTGCTCGGCTATCTAGTGCAGCGCAGCATCGGCTACGGCCTGCGCTGGCAGGGCACTGTCGAGGACTCCGGGTCCGTACCCGCCGTGAGCGATGCCGCGGGTTTCTCGCCGCTGGCCGCCTCCGTCGTGGAGGACGCCTGCGCACGCGCCGCGCGGCGCGGGGCCGCACAGGCCTGCGGGGCCGACCTGCTCGCCGCCCTGGTCGCGCACCCGCAGGCGCGGGCCGTCGAGGTTCTCGCCCGCGCCGCCGTCGAGCCGCGCGCCGTGCTCGCCCGGGTGGAGAGCCACTTCGAGCCGACGCCCTGAACCGAACGGCGGGACGGCGGTGCCCCGGAACGTCCAGCCGGTGAGACAGGTGCCATTGGGGGTGACGGTCATGTCGTGCCCTGTCATCATGTGCCGGTGCATACGACTGACAGCACTCGCGGCGGTCGCGGCAAGGGCGCCGGACTCGGCCTGGCACTCGTCTCAGCGGTCGCCTTCGGAGGCTCCGGGGTCGCGGCCAAGCCGTTGATCGAGGCGGGACTCGACCCGCTGCACGTGGTCTGGCTGCGCGTGGCAGGCGCGGCCCTGGTGATGCTGCCGCTCGCCGTGCGCCACCGCGCGCTCGTGCGCCGCCGCCCGGGGCTGCTCGCCGGGTTCGGACTGCTCGCCGTGGCCGGTGTGCAGGCCTGCTACTTCGCCGCGATCTCCCGCATCCCCGTCGGCGTCGCGCTGCTCGTCGAGTACCTGGCGCCCGCCCTGGTCCTCGGCTGGGTGCGGTTCGTGCAACGGCGGCCGGTGACGCGGGCCGCGGCGCTCGGCGTGGTCCTCGCCGTCGGCGGACTCGCCTGCGTGGTGGAGGTCTGGTCCGGGCTCGGCTTCGACGCCCTCGGACTGCTGCTCGCCCTCGGTGCCGCCTGCTGCCAGGTCGGCTACTTCGTCCTGTCCGACCAGGGCGGCGACGCCGGGCAGGAGGCACCCGACCCGCTCGGCGTCATCGCCTACGGCCTCGTCGTCGGGGCCGCCGTGCTGACCGTCGTCGCCCGCCCCTGGTCGATGGACTGGTCCGTCCTCGCCCGCACCGCGCCCATGGACGGCACTCCGGTCGCCGCCGCCCTGCTGCTCGCCTGGATCGTGCTCATCGCCACGGTGCTCGCCTACGTCACCGGCGTGGTCGCCGTGCGCCGTCTGTCGCCCCAGGTCGCGGGCGTCGTGGCGTGCCTCGAAGCGGTCATCGCGACCGTCCTGGCATGGGTGCTGCTCGGCGAGCACCTCTCCGCCCCGCAGATCGTCGGCGGCGTCGTCGTCCTGGCCGGCGCCTTCATCGCGCAGTCCTCGACGCCCGCGAAGGGTGCCGCGGACCCGGTGGCGAGCGGGAGGCCCGAAAGGGAGTTGTCCGGCCGGGGAACGGCGACCTAGGGTGCCGATCATGCATTCCGACACACTCGTCCTTCCGCCCCCGGCCGCCTGAAGGCGGGCCCTGTGGCGAGCCCGGCGCGCCGTCGCCGGGCCGGACGGTGCTGCCCGCAGAAGCAGTCCCCGCGCCCCCGGCCGTTCCGGGGCCGCTCCGACCTTCCGCGCTTCGTGCGCGTCTGCGGAGAGAACTCGTGTCGAATGCCGTCTCCGGCCTGCCCGTCGGGCGTGGCCTCCTCTGTCTGACCGTCGCCGGCCTCGCCTGGGGCACCGCCGGTGCCGCCGCCTCGCTGGTCTACCGGGCCAGCGACATCGGCCCCCTCGCGCTGTCGTTCTGGCGCTGCGCGGCCGGCCTTGTCCTGCTGCTCGCCGTCCGACCGCTGCGCCCGCGCGTGCCCGGGGCCGTGCGTGCGCCGTTCGCCGGCAGGGCACGGCGTGCGCTCGTCACCGGCCTCGGCCTCGCGGTGTTCCAGACCGCCTACTTCGCCGCGGTGCGGTCCACCGGGCTCGCCGTGGCCACCGTCGTCACCCTCGGCGCCGGTCCGGTGCTGATCGCGCTCGGCGCGCGCCTCGCCCTCGGGGAGCGCCTCGGCAGGGGCGGGGCGGCGGCCGTGGCCGGGGCGCTCGCCGGGCTCGCGGTGCTCGTCCTGGGCGGAGGGAGTACGACCGTCCGCCCGGCGGGCGTGCTCCTCGCGCTGCTGTCGGCGGCCGGGTACTCGCTGATGACGCTGCTCACCCGCTGGTGGGGACGCGACGGCGGGGTGGACGCCGCCGGTACGTCCGTCGGGGCGTTCGCCGTCACCAGCCTGTGCCTGCTGCCGCTCGCCCTGGCCGAGGGACTGGTGCCGCGCACCGCCGAACCGCTCCGGCTCCTGTGGCTCCTGGCGTATGTCGCTGCGGTCCCCACCGCCCTCGCCTACGGGCTCTACTTCGCCGGCGCGGCCGTCGTCCGGTCCGCCACCGTCTCGGTGATCATGCTCCTGGAGCCGGTCGGCGCGGCGGCACTCGCCGTCCTGCTGCTCGGGGAGCACCTCACGGCGGCGACCCTGGCCGGCACGCTGCTGATGCTCGGCTCGGTCGCGGGGCTCGCGCTGGCGGAGACCCGGGCGGCGCGGACACGACCGCTGCCGGTGTGACGGCCGGGGCCTCTCGTGGGGAGGGGCCCCTGCCCGGCCCGGGGTGTCCTCGCTCAGGCCCCACCGCGGCGCGACAGATGCTCCCGCGCCGCGGCGTCGCGCGGACCGCCCCGCTCGGCCAGCCCGGCCGCGATCCGCTCCCGGACCTCACCGGGGCGTTTGCCCGCGTACTTGAACTTCGCCCGTACGCCGGTCACCTCAAGGCGCAGCCCGCGGATGCCGGACAGCAGCCTGCCGTACGGCGCCTGGCCGGCCCCGGCCCGCGCGGAGCCGCCCTCCGGCTGGAAGTGGCCGACCTGGCGGTTGAGCAGGGCGGCCTTCTCGGCCGGGTCGTCCACGACACGGGCCCGGCAGCGGAGCTGGACGGCCGCGTAGAGGCTGGTCGGCACGCCGTGCTCGGGCGGGTCGTCCGGGGCGGCCTGCCAGGGGCCGGGGACGTAGACGTAGTCGTCGACCACGCTCAGCAGGACCACGGGGTCCGCCTCCAGGGCGGGCCACAGCGGGTTGGGCCGCGCCAGGTGCGTGACCGCCTCGCCGTACTCGCCGCGGCCGGCGTCGTAGGCGAAGTGGAGGGGCTGGACGTGGGGCGGCTCGCCGGGCGGGCCGTTGACGGCGAGCTGGCCGAAGTCGTGCCCGGCGAGCCAACGCCGCCACTCGGTGTCGTCCCGGGGCGCGTCCCAGGGGTGGATCAGCATCACAGGGCCGCGAGGTAGTCGGGAAGACCGGTGCCGGAGTCCAGGTCCGGGGCGGCGACCGGGGCCTCGTACCCCTTGCGCAGGGGGACGAGGCCGGCCCAGTGGGGGAGGGCGAGGTCCTCCGGCTCGTCGTTCACGCCGCCGGTGCGGAGCTTGGCGGAGACCTCGTCCAGGTCGAGGCGGATCACGGCGGTGGCGGCCAGTTCCTTGCGGTTGGCCGGCCGGCAGTCGTGGGAGCGGCGGGGACGACGTGGTCGACCAGGGCGTCCAGGGCCGTGCGCCGCTCCCGCGGGTCCGTCACCTCGTACGCGGTGCCGTGCACCACCACCGAGCGGTAGTTGAGCGAGTGGTGGAAGGCGGAGCGGGCCAGCACCAGCGCGTCCACGAGCGTCACCGTCAGGCACACCGGCAGCCCCGGGTCGGCCGCGCCGGTCATCCGCAGCGGGCGCGAGCCCGTCGAGCCGTGCACGTAGAGCCGCTCGCCGACCCGGCCGTAGAGCGTCGGCAGTACCACCGGGGCGCCGTCGCGGACGAAGCCGAGATGGCAGACGCAGCCCTCGTCGAGTATCGAGTGCACCAGCTCCTTGTCGTACGAGGCCCGGTCGGGGGAGCGGGTGGGGACGGTGCGGTCGGTGGGCGGATAGGCGGTCGCGGCCCGCGACGGCGTCCGTGGGGTCCCCGGCATGGTGCCCTCCATTGCGCTAGTGCATAATTGGCTTTGTGCTAGGAGAGTATCGGATCACAGGGCGGGGAGCAGCGGAGATTTCCGCGAGCGTCGAGCGTGCGGTGGGCTCGGGAGAGCTGGAGCCGGGACAGCCGTTGCCGCCGATGCGGGAGCTGGCGCAGCGGCTCGGGGTGAACCCGAACACCGTCGCCGCCGCCTACCGCACCCTGCGGGAGCGCGGGGTCATCGAGACCGCCGGACGCCGCGGCAGCCGGGTGCGCGCGAAACCGGCCACCACCGGGCGCGAGTTCATCCGCGTCGAGGTGCCGCTCGGCGTGCGCGACCTGTCCGACGGCAATCCGGACCCGGCCCTGCTGCCCGCGCTGGGCCCGGTGTTCGCCGCGGCGGCCGAACAGGGCGACCGGGAGCCGGTGTTGTACGGGCACGCGCCCGTGGAGCCGGAACTCGCGCGCCTCGCCCGGGGCGAACTGGACGCGGACGGGGTGCCGGACGGGCCCGTGGCCGTCACGTCCGGCTCGCTCGACGCCATGGAACGGGTGCTCGCGGCCCACCTCAGACCGGGCGACGCCGTCGCCGTCGAGGACCCGGGCTGGGGCAGCCTCCTCGACCTCGTTCCGGCGCTCGGCCTGCGCACGGTCGCCGTCGGCGTCGACGACGAGGGACCGCTGCCCGACGACGTGCGCCGGGTGCTCGCGGCCGGTGCCCGCGCCCTGGTCGTCACGGACCGCGCGCAGAACCCGACCGGCGCCGCGGTGAGCGCCACGCGCGCGCGTGCTCTCCGCTCCGTGCTGCGGGAATTTCCGCAGACGCTGCTGATCGAGGACGACCACGGCCACCGCATCGTGGACCTGCCGCTCCACCCCCTCGCCGGTACGACGCACAGCTGGGCCTTCGTCCGCTCGGTCGCCAAGGCCCACGGCCCCGACCTGCGCCTGGCCGTCCTCACCGGGGACACCATCACGCTGGACCGGGTGCGCGGGCGGCAGCGGCTGGGCCCCGGCTGGGTCAGCCGCGTCACCCAGCGGGCCGTGGTCCGGCTGTGGGCGGACGGCGCGGTGGACACGCACGCGGTGGCGGCGGCGTACGGCCGGCGCCGGGACGCGCTCCTCGGCGCCCTCGCGGAACGCGGGATCACCGCGCGCGGACTCAGCGGCCTGAACGTGTGGGTTCCGGTGCCCGACGAGACCGGTGCCGTCGCCCGGCTGCTGCACGCCGGCTGGGCGGTGGCCCCCGGCGCCCGCTTCCGGGTGAGCGCTCCGCCCGGCATCCGGATCACCGTGTCGACACTGACGGCGGACGAGACCGGCCACCTGGCGGCGGCGGTCGCGGCGGCGGTGGGGCCGGGGGCGGGGCCGCCGCGGAGTCACGTCTGAGGCGGTGGGTCGTCGGCGTCCCCTTTGCCGGCCACGTCACCGCTTTCCGGTGCGGGCCGGCGGGGCGCACGCCGAGCGGGCGCGCGCTCGCACCCGCCGCCCGGCCGGGCCGCGGGTCGGGAACCGTCCTAGCTCCTCGCCCCCGCCTCCTGCCGCACCCGGGTCCGGTGCCCCGGCTCCCGTACGGCGCCGTCCGGGACGGTCCGGGGGCCTGACCGGGTCAGTGCCGCGCCGGCCAGGACGATCACCGCGCCGACCGGCGTCGACCAGGACAGCGACTCGCCGAGGAGGGCGACTCCCGCGGCCGTGGCGACGACCGGGACGAAGTAGGTGACCATCTGGGCCGTCGTCGGGCCGATCTCGGAGACCAGGTTGTACTGGACCAGGAAGGCGAGCCCGGTACCGAGGACGCCCAGGGCCGCGATCGCCAGCAGGGGGAGCACCGGGAAGCTGCTCGGCATCGAGGTGAACAGAGGTGTCACGACGGCCAGTTGCAGCGTGGCCAGACCCAGCTGGGCGCCGGTCAGGGAGAGGGCGGAGTGGCTGGAGCCGGCCAGAGTGCGGCGGACGTGGATCCAGCCGACCGGATAGCTGAGCGAGGCCAGCAGGGCCAGCGCCGTGCCCGTGACGTCCAGGCCGTTGAAGCCCTGCCAGACGCCCAGCACCGTCAGGACCCCAAGGAAGCCGATGCCGAGGCCCGCCACCCGGCGCCGTGTCGGCCGGTCCTCGGAGAGGGCGACCAGCGACAGGGCCATGCCCCACAGTGGCGAGGTCGCGTTGCAGATGCCCGCCAGGGACGACGGGATCGTCAGCTCCGAGTAGGCGAACAGGGAGAACGGCAGCGCGTTGAGCAGCAGCCCGGCGACCGTCAGATGTACCCACGTCCGCGCCCCGCGCGGCAGCCGCTCCCGCTTCACCATCATCGCCACGGCACCACCGCCGTGCCGAACACCAGCCGCCCGAGCGTGACCTGGAAGGGGGCGAAGCTCTCGGTGCCCACTTTCATGAAGAGGAAGCTGAAACCCCAGACCAGGGAGAGGAGCCCGAAGCGCAGGCGCCAGTCGAAGACGCGGCGGGGTGCGGGGGCGGACGTGACACTGCTGCTCATGCGGGCAACGATGGTGCAGCCGTCCTCGTAGCACAATCGAGAATTCGCACTCGGTATCTCGTAGCATCGCTTACATGTTGAATCTGGAGCGCCTGCGTACCCTCGACGCCCTCGCCCGGCACGGATCGGTCAGCGGCGCCGCCGTCGGCCTGCACATCACCACCTCGGCCGTCTCCCAGCAGATGGCCAAACTGGAGCGCGAGACCGGCCGGCAACTGCTCGCCAAGAACGGCCGGGGCGTACGGCTCACGGACGCGGGCCGGCTGCTCGCCGAGCACGCGGCCCGCATCCTCTCCCAGGTCGAGCTGGCCCAGGCCGACCTGGAGGCGCAGCGCGGGCAGGTGGCGGGCGAGCTGAGGCTGTCGGCGTTCCCGACGGCCGCCCGGGGGCTGTTCCCCACCGCGCTGGCCGCCCTGCGCGCCGAACACCCCGCGCTGCGCGTCCGCTCCTGCGAGCTGGAGCCGGAACGCGGCATCAGCGGCGTGGTGCGCGGCGAGGGCGACCTGGCCGTCGTGCTCGACTGGTACAACAAGCCGATGCCGCTGCCCGACGGCCTCGTCAAGGCACCGCTCCTGGACGATCCCGCCGATGTGGCGATGCCGGTCGGCCACCGGCTCGCGGGCCGGGACGAGGTGGACCTCACCGAGTTCGCCGAGGACGAGTGGATCACGTGGGGCGAGGGCGAGTTCTGCCACGAGTGGCTGATGTTCACCCTGCGTTCCAAGGGCATCGAGCCGATCATCGGCCACCGCGCCGCCGAGACCCACACCCAGCTCGGCCTGGCCGCCGCCGGGCTCGGCGTGTGCATCGCCCCGCTGCTCGGCCGCCATCCGATGCCCGCCGGAGTCGTCGCCGTGCCGCTGAAGCAGCGGGTGCGCCGGCACGTGTACGTCGTCTGGCGCGCGGACGCCGACCGCCGCCCGTCGATCCGGGCGGCGGTCGGGGCGCTGCGGGCGGCGGCGCGGGAGGTGGGGCAGCCGGGGTGAGCCGGCTAGCGCGACGCCAGTTTGCGGAAGTCCCAGGAGACGACCTTCTCCGGTGTCAGCCGCAGCCAGGCGTGCCGGCCGTCGTGCGGCATCTCCTCCATGCCGAAGTTCTTGCGGGCGAACAGCGTCTCCGGGAAGTCGAGTTCGGCGCACAGCTCGCCGGTGCGGGGCGCCTCGCCCACGAACTCCACCCGGCCGGACAGCTCCGCGCCCCGCAACTCGTCGTACTCCTCGCCGGTGTCGACCACGATCGCCACCCGCGCATCGTGTCGCAGATCCGTCCAGCGACGGCTGCGCACGACCGAGTACAGCCACATCGAGGAACCGTCCCAGACGAACCAGAGTGTGCTCACATGCGGTGCGCCGGCGGCCGAGACGGTCGCCACCCGGCAGGTGCGCTGGGTGCTGAGGAACGTGTCCAGTTCACCGGGCGTCATCATGATCTTCCGGCCCCGGCGCTGAGTGACGGCCACGGTCATCCGACCAGCTGGATCGAGTCTCCGCTGACCGTGATCTCCACGGCGGGCAGCGGTTTGAGGGCCGGACCGCTCTGCACACTGCCGTCGGTGATCGAGAAGTTGCTGTTGTGACAGGGGCAGTTGATGACCCCGTCGGTCACGCTCTTCACCGCGCAGCCCTGGTGGGTGCAGGTGGCGGAGAACGCCTTGAACTCGCCCGCCTCGGGCTGGGTGACCACCACCTTCTGGTCGGCGAAGACCGTCCCGCCGCCCTCGGGGATGTCGGCGGTCGCCGCGAGCGCGGCCCCGGTGTCCTCGCCGCTTCCCGTACCGCCGTCGCCTTCCCCGTCGGACGAGGGGGACGCGGGGGACGCGGGGGCGGTGCCGGCGTCGCCGGACGCGTCGTCGTCCGAGTTCGAGCACGCGGCCAGCACGACGGTGAGCCCCGCCGCTCCGGCCGCCGCCACGACGGTACGACGGGCCGGTCCGGTCGCGGGGTGAAACGATGCGCTGGTCATGCTGGGGTTCCCTTCCGGGGTGGACGCGATGATGATCTGCCGAGAGGTACGGCCCCGTGGTACGTGCTGTTCAGACCGTGCCGAGATGCTTCCCCGTCGGCGGTCGGGCGGGCGTAAAACACGGCTGTCGATTCGCTGTCGGCCGGGCACCGCCCACCCTCACCACGCCGGTAACCTGGGGCGATGCTCAAGGACGTCAGCGCGACCTGCTACATCACCCCGTTGCGCGAGGGCGGCTCGCTGCCGGGACTGATCGAGGCCGACGACCTCGGGACGTACGTCCTGAAGTTCACCGGCGCGGGACAGGGCCGCAAGACGCTCGTCGCCGAGGTGGTCTGCGGTGAACTCGCCCGCCGGCTGGGCTTCCGGGTGCCGCGGCTGGTGACGGTGGACCTCGATCCGGTCCTCGGGCTCGGCGAACCCGACCAGCAGGTGCAGGAACTGCTCAAGTCGAGCGGCGGCACGAACCTCGGCATGGACTTCCTCTCCGGCGCGCTGGGCTTCGACCCGCTGGCCTTCGAGGTGAGCCCCGAGGAGGCCGGGCGGATCGTCTGGTTCGACGCGCTGGTGAACAACGTCGACCGGTCGTGGCGCAACCCCAACCTACTGCGGTGGCGTGGCGAGACATGGCTCATCGACCACGGCGCGACCATGATCTGGCACCACAACTGGCCCGGCGCCGAGGCCTCGGCCGCCCGCCCCTACGCCGCCGCCGACCACGCCCTCGCCCGCTTCGCGCCGGACATCGCCTCGGCCGCCGCCGCGCTCGCGCCCCTGGTCACCGAGGAACTCCTCGCCGAGGTCACCGCCGAGATCCCGGAGACCTGGCTGCTCGACGAACCCGGCTTCGACGCACCCGACGACCTGCGGCGCGCCTATGCCCGGCCGCTGCTCGCGCGGGCCGCGACGATCCACGAACGTGTGAAGGGGGAGCGGTGAGCGACCGTCACGTCTTCGAGTACGCGCTGGTGCGCGTCGTGCCCCGCGTCGAGCGCGGGGAGTGCGTCAACGCCGGGGTGCTCGTGTACTGCCGCGCCAAGTCCTACGTCGGTGCCCGCACCCACCTCGACGAGGGCAGACTGCTGGCCCTCGACCCGCACGTGGACCTGCCCGGCGTGCGGGCCGCGCTGCGTGCCGTCGAGGGTGTGTGCGCCGGTGGGGACGCGGCGGGCCAGGCGGCCCACGACGACCCCGGCCGCCGCTTCCGCTGGCTGATCGCCCCCCGCTCGACCGTCGTACAGCCGGGCCCGGTCCACACCGGCCTCACGACCGACCCGGCGACCGAGACGGAACGCCTCCTCGACCTGCTGGTGCGGTAGGGGCGGTGCCGGTCCGCTTCAGGAGCGGCGGCGTCGTACGACGTAACCCGCGGCGAACGCCGCGCCGGTCACGCAGCCCAGCCCGATGGCCAGGTCGCGGCCGCTCGGTCCGGTGTCCGAGGTGCCGCCCAGTCCGCCCCGCGTGCCGAGTGTCGGTGCGGCGGTGACCGGGGCGGGAGTGGCGGGCGCCGGGGCCGGCGCGGTGGGGGTGGGCAGCGGCCGGGAGGTCGCGGAGATCGTCGGGAGCTGGGCCCGCCGTGGCAGCGCCACGGGGGGCGGGCCGTCGTCCGTCCCCCGGTCCCCGCCGAGCCGGCCGGGCCCGCGCGGATCGCTGTGGGACACGGCCTGGGCGCCTTCCCGGTGGGTGAGGTCCCGGCAGTCCAGGTCCTTGGCGTGTGCGGGGCCGGTCAGCGGCACGATCGCGGCGATCGCGACGGCTATGCCCGCGGCACCGGTACGACGGCGCATGGACGCCTCCTCTCCGGCCACGAATGGCTCGCGCTTCGACGCTAGGCCCTGTCGGCACATTCCCGCCTGTCCGGGGAGACACCTCGCCCACCCACCGGCTCCCGCCACGAGAGTGCTCCGGCGCCCCGCGAGCGCCCGCACCGGACGCCGCCGGGCCCGCCCGCCGGGCGAGGGACGGGAATCCGACGACAGGGCCGGGAGCGCGGCGCGACGGCCCGCGGCGTTGGGCCGATCGGGTTCCCCGCCGCGGCGCCGCGGCGGGGAACCCGGGTAATGGATCACACCGGCCCGGTGTCCCGTTGACACCGGGTGCCAGGGCTTCTAGCGTCACGTCTGCGGAAGGTACTAAGCGGTCGCTCACTTTCGAGTGCACGCTCCGCACGGGCCGCATCCCCAGGACGAGGAGAAGCAGGAATGTCCACCACTGAGCAGCGGGTCGCCGTCGTCACCGGAGCCGCGCGCGGCATCGGTGCCGCCACCGCCGTACGACTGGCCGCCGAGGGCCGCGCCGTCGCCGTCATCGACCTCGACGAGGCCGCCTGCAAGGACACCGTGGAGAAGATCACCGCGGCCGGCGGCAGGGCGCTCGCGGTCGGCTGCAACGTCTCCGACGAGGCGCAGGTCGAGGCGGCCGTCGCGCGGATCACCGAGGAGCTGGGCGCGCCGACGATCCTGGTCAACAACGCGGGCGTGCTGCGCGACAACCTGCTGTTCAAGATGAGCGTCTCCGACTGGGACACCGTCATGAACGTGCATCTGCGCGGCGCCTTCCTGATGTCGAAGGCCTGTCAGAAGCACATGGTGGACGCCGGCTTCGGACGGATCGTCAATCTGTCCTCCTCCTCCGCGCTCGGCAACCGCGGGCAGGTCAACTACTCCGCCGCCAAGGCCGGTCTGCAGGGCTTCACCAAGACCCTCGCCAAGGAACTGGGCAAGTTCGGCGTCACCGCCAACGCCGTCGCCCCCGGCTTCATCGCCACCGAGATGACCAAGGCCACCGCCGACCGCGTCGGCATGGGCTTCGACGACTTCAAGGCGGCCGCCGCCACCCAGATCCCGGTCGCGCGCGTCGGCGAGCCCGACGACATCGCCAACGCCATCGCCTTCTTCACCGGCGAGGCGGCCGGCTTCGTATCCGGCCAGGTGCTGTACGTGGCCGGCGGACCGCTCGACTAGGGAACGCGGACATGACTGAACTCTCCGGCAAGGTCGCGCTCGTCACGGGCGCCAGCCGCGGCATCGGCTACGGAGTCGCCGAGGCGCTCGTCGCGCGCGGCGACCGGGTCTGCATCACCGGCCGCAACGAGGACGCCCTGAAGGAGGCCGTCGAAAGGCTCGGCCCCGACCGGGTCATCGGCGTCGCGGGCAAGGCGCACGACGAAACCCACCAGGCCGTCGCCGTCGAGCGGGTGATGGAGGCCTTCGGCCGCGTCGACTTCCTGGTCAACAACGCCGGTACCAACCCGGTGTTCGGGCCGATCGCCGACCTCGACCTGAACGTGGCGC
This sequence comes from Streptomyces sp. SL06, assembly GCF_058244745.1. Taxonomy (NCBI): domain Bacteria; kingdom Bacillati; phylum Actinomycetota; class Actinomycetes; order Kitasatosporales; family Streptomycetaceae; genus Streptomyces; species Streptomyces sp. SL06. The sequence goes on from NZ_JBSYOT010000002.1 coordinate 6,164,318, forward strand.
GGAAGGTCTTCGAGACCAACGTGATCTCGGCGCTCGGCTTCGCCCAGCGCACCTGGCACGCCTGGCAGAAGGACAACGGCGGCGCGATCGTCAACATTGCCTCCGTGGCGGGCCTGTCCCCCTCGCCCTTCATCGCCGCGTACGGCGTCAGCAAGGCCGCGCTGATCAACCTCACCGCGCAGCTCGCGCACGAGTTCGCGCCCGGGGTGCGGGTCAACGCGATCGCCCCGGCCGTCGTGAAGACCAAGTTCGCCGCCGCCCTGTACGAGGGGCGCGAGGAGGAGGCCGCCGCGGGCTATCCGCTGGGCCGCCTCGGCGTGCCCTCCGACATCGGCGGTGCCGCCGCGTTCCTCACCTCGGAGCAGTCCGACTGGGTCACCGGTCAGACGCTCGTGGTCGACGGCGGCATCTTCCTCAACGCCGGCGTGGCCTGAATCCGGCCACCACCGACCCTGAGAACAGATCCCGGACACGGGCGCCGTCGACGAGAACGGCGCCCGTGTCCGTGCTCCGGGAGCACCGCGAAGATGACAACGTAGTCATCCTGAAATGATCAAAACCCCTGCTCAGAAGGGGGGTTCAGGTGGCGTGGCGCTGCGGTATGGTCTGCCGATCCCGGGACGGCGGATCGAGGAGCGTGCGTGTGTTAAACGGGAACCGAGGCCTGCGGCGGGTGGCGGCCATCGTGTCCATGTCGTCGCTGGTCGCCGGATGCGGCGTTCTGTCGCCCGACGGCTCCAAGGACGAGGGGCCGATCGCCGTGGGAACGACCAGCGCTCCCAGCACGCTGGACCCGGCGGCCTCCTGGGACGGCTCCTGGGAGCTGTTCCGCAACGTCTACCAGACGCTGCTCGGTTACCCCAACGGTGCGACCACGCCTCAGCCCGACGCCGCCGAGACGTGCGCGTTCACCGACTCCTCGAACCAGGTGTACCGCTGCGAGCTGCGCGAGGGCCTGACCTTCTCCAACGGGCGCCGGCTGGACGCCCGAGCGGTCAAGTACTCGATCGACCGGATCAAGGACATCAACGTCAACGGCGGTCCCGCCGGCCTGCTGGGCAGCCTCGAACGGGTCCAGGCGCCCAGCGGGCGCGAGGTCGTCTTCCACCTCAACAAGCCCGACGCCACCTTCCCGTTCGTGCTCGCCACACCCGCGATGTCGATCGTCGACCCCGGCGGCTACCCGAAGGACGCCCTGCGCGAGGACGGCAGGGCCGTGGGCTCCGGCCCGTACACGCTCCGGTCGTACGAGGACGGCGAGCGGGCCGACCTGGTCCGCAACGACCGCTACAAGGGCCTCGCCGACCGCCGCAACAACGCGGTGACCATCCGCTACTTCAAGGACTCCGCCGGCATGGTGAAGTCGCTGCGCGACGGCGGGATCCAGGTCACCTACCGAGGCCTCGCGGCCGACAACGTCATCACGCTGCAGAGCGGGGCAGGCAAGGCCGGCGGCAAGGACGGCAAGGACACCCACCTGCAACTGGTCGAGGGCAGTGGTACGGAGATCAGCTACCTCGTCTTCAATCCCCGGGACAGATGGGCGGGCCGCAGGGAAGTACGCCGGGCCGTCGCCCAGGTGCTCGACCGGGCCGTGATCGCCCACAGGATCTACCGGGACACCGTCGACCCCCTGTACTCGATGGTCCCCAAGGGCCTGACCGGTCACACCACGGGCTTCTTCGACAACTACGGCGACCCCAGCATCGCCAAGGCCCGCGGGATGCTCACCGACGCCGGCATCGCCACCCCCGTCCCGCTCACCCTCTGGTACACGACCGACCGCTACGGCTCCGAGACGGCGCGGGAGTTCGACGAGATCAAGCGCCAGCTCGACGCCTCGGGCCTGTTCACGGTCACCCTGAAGAGCCGCCCCTGGAAGACGTACGTCACGGGCTACCAGAAGGGCGAGTACCCGGTCTTCGGACGCGGCTGGTCGCCCGACTTCCCGGACGCGGAGAACTTCATCGCCCCCTTCGTGGGCGAGCAGAACGCGCTCGGCACCCCCTACCCGGCCCCGGAGATCACCGGCGATCTGCTGCCGCGCTCGCGCCGGGAGAGCGACCGCGGCAAGGTGGAGGAGGAGTTCGAGCGGGCGCAGCAGATCCTGGTGGACGACGCACGGCTGCTGCCGCTGTGGCAGGGCAAGCAGTACGTGGCCGCCCACACGGACATCTCGGGTGCGGAGCAGGCCATGGACCCCTCGACGATCATGATGATGTGGCAGCTCCGCCGCAAGACCAGTTGGTAGGCGCGTCGATTGTCAGTGGTCGCCGGTAGGTTCTTCAGCACCGGAAGCGACCGCACAGTGTAAGGAAGTCGACGTGACCGACATCGCCATGCTGCCCGAGTCCTGGCACGAGGTGCTGGGGGGCGAACTGCAGGAGCCCTATTTCAAGGAGCTGATGGAGTTCGTCGAGGAGGAGCGGGCGCAGGGCCCTGTCTATCCCCCGCGCGAGGAGGTCTTCGCCGCGCTCGATGCCACGCCGTACGACCGGGTGAAGGTGCTGGTCCTCGGGCAGGACCCGTACCACGGCGAGGGGCAGGGGCACGGGCTGTGCTTCTCGGTCCGGCCGGGTGTGAAGGTCCCGCCCTCCCTGCGGAACATCTACAAGGAGATGCACGCGGAGCTGGGCACCCCGATCCCGGACAACGGCTATCTGATGCCCTGGGCCGAGCAGGGCGTCCTGTTGCTCAACGCGGTGCTCACGGTCCGGGCCGGTGAGGCGAATTCGCACAAGTCCCGCGGCTGGGAGCTGTTCACCGACGCGGTGATCCGCGCGGTGGCCCGCCGGCCCGACCCGGCGGTGTTCGTGCTGTGGGGCAACTACGCGCAGAAGAAGCTGCCGCTGATCGACGAGACACGGCACGTGGTGGTCAAGGGCGCGCACCCCTCGCCGCTGTCGGCGAAGAAGTTCTTCGGGTCCCGGCCGTTCACGCAGATCAACGAGGCGGTCGCGCGCCAGGGTCACGAGCCGATCGACTGGACCATCCCGAACCTGGGCTGACCGGGCGTGCGGGCCGGTCAGCCATCGCCCGGCCCGCGCGCGTCGCGGTGCCGCCTGACGGGGAATGCGGATGCCTGCGGTTAGCGTCGTCGGGACAGCCGACGAGGGCACGGAGGACGCGGTGGCCAAGGGACAGGAGCAGGCGGCGCCGGATGCCGTGCTGACGCGGATCGGGCAGGTCGTCATGCTGCATCACGCGGGTGACCGCGAGGAGGCCCGGCACCGTTTCCTCGCCCTGTGGGCGGAGATCGGCGAGCACGGGGATCCCCTGCACCGCTGCACACTGGCCCACTACCTGGCCGACACCCAGGACGATCCGGGAGACGAACTGGCCTGGGACCTACGGGCGTTGTCGGCCGCCGAGGAACTCATCGAGGACCGCCCCGCCGAGCCGCACGCAGGCGCGTCCGCCGCGCGCGCCCTCTCCCCCTCGCTCCATCTGAACCTGGCCGTGGACTACGACCGCCTCGGCCACCACGAGGCCGCCCGCCTCCACCTGCGGCGTGCCCGGGGCGCGGCCGAGTCGCTCGCCCCCGGCCGCTACGGAGAGGGCGTGCGCGCGGCGATCGACCGGCTGGAGCGACGCCTGGCCGACGCCGGCCGCACCAAGGACGGGCCCGACCGGCCCGACGGATGGCGCAGGCCACCGCGGCAGCGGCCGTAGGCCCGGCCCCTTCACGCGGCCCGGAGCGGGGCTCAGTCGCCGTACGCCTGCTCGCAGATGCGGGCCTCGGGGCTGCCCGGCCGCCAGCCGCCGTACCGCTTGCCCAGTGAGCACACGTCCGCGTTCTTGCCGGCGTCCTCGCCGGACGGCCGGGGAAGGTCGGGGACCCTGGGGGAGGCTGCCCCGGCCCCCGAGTCCGCTCGGACGTCCCGGGCAGGGCGGGCGCGGGCTGCCCGGGGTGGACACCGGCGGCCGGTGGTTGTCCCTCGGGCGTGCTCCCGGGCTTCACTCCGCGTGGTTCGCCGGATGCCGGGCCCGCGGTGGGGGAGGGGCCGATCAGCTCCAGCGCCTCACGGGCCGGGGCCTGCGCGACCCGCGGCTGGGCCGGGCCCTCCGGACGCGGCGCGGACGAGTGGGCGCCGGCCGCCGACGGGTCGGCCGCGGGCGGACCCTGGACGGTCGTACATCCGGTCAGGGCCGAGAGCGCCACGATTGCCAGAAGCGTTGCGGTGGTCGTCGTTCGATGCACCCGGGCCACTTTGCTGGGTCGGGCCTCCTTCACCATGCCCGGACAAGCGGAGGTTGCCCCGCACGGGTGATCTCCTGCCCCGTACGGAGGCTCCCGCGTCGCCGAAGGTGACGTCATTCTCCGGTGGCGCCGTCGAGGCGTTCGCGGATCAGGTCGGCGTGTCCGTTGTGACGCGCGTACTCCTCGATCATGTGGGTGTGGATCCAGCGCAGGGTGGACCCTTCACCGGTGCGCAGGTGCTTTCCGCGGGTCGGCTCGTCGAGGCCGACGCCGGCCGCATTGCGCCGGGCCGCCTCGATCTCGGCGTGCCAGGTGGCGAGGGCCTCTTCCCAGCTGTCCTCCCCGGTCGCACGGAAGTCGCCGTCCGGGTCCTCGTCGGTGTAGTAGATCGGGCCCGCGTCCTCCCCGGCCAGCACCCGGCGGTACCAGCTCCGCTCCACCTCGGCCATGTGCCGCACCAGCCCCATCAGGGACAACGGCGACGGTGGCACGGCGGCCGTCCTCAGCTGCTCTTCGGTGAGGCCCGCGCACTTCCACGCGAGGGTCTGCCGGTGATAGTCCACCCAGCCCTCCAGCATGGTGCGTTCGTCGGCGTCATGGGCGGGTTCGCGGCGCTCGGTCGTCATGTCGGCATCCTCACCCACGCGGGCCCGCTCCACCACGGGTTTTCACCCGTCCGGCATCTCCCGCCGTCCGCCCGCACTTCCCGCAGGCCCGGCGCCGCGGCCCCCGTATGCTTCCGGGCGGACCCTGGTCGGCGAACGTCAAAGGAGTACACCCCGTGAAGGTCGGCTGCATCGGACTCGGCGACATCGCGCGGAAGGCCTATCTGCCGGTGCTCTCCGCCCTGCCCGGGGTCGAACTGCACCTGGAGACCCGCACCCCGGCGACGCTCGCCCGGGTCGCCGACGGCCTGCGCCTTCCGGGCGGGCAGCGCCACAGCGACCTCGGCTCGCTCCTCGCCCAGGGCCTCGACGCCGCCTTCGTGCACGCCCCGACGGCCGCGCACCCGCAGATCGTGACCAGGCTGCTGGAAGCCGGCGTCCCCACCTACGTCGACAAGCCGCTCGCCTACGAACTCGCCGACTCCGAACGCCTGGTGAACCTCGCCGAGCGGCGCGGGACCGGCCTGGCCGTCGGCTTCAACCGGCGCCACGCCCCCGGGTACTCGCAGTGCGCCGAGCACCCGCGCGAGCTGATCCTCATGCAGAAGAACCGCACGGGCCTGCCCGAGGATCCGCGCACGATGATCCTCGACGACTTCATCCACGTCGTCGACACGCTGCGGTTCCTGGTGCCGGGACCGGTCGACGACGTGACCGTGCGCGCCCGGGTCGAGAACGGCCTGCTCCACCACGTCGTGCTCCAGCTCGCCGGGGACGGCTTCACCGCGCTCGGCGTCATGAACCGGCGCAACGGCTCGGCGGAGGAGATCCTGGAGGTCTCCGGCCAGGACAGCAAGCGCCAGGTCGTCAACCTCGCCGAGGTGATCGACCACAAGGGCCAGCCGACGGTGCGCCGGCGCGGCGACTGGGTGCCGGTGGCCCGGCAGCGCGGCATCGAACAGGCGGTGCTCACCTTCCTCGACGCCGTGCGCGCGGGCACGGTACTCAGCGCCCGGGACGCGCTGGAGACCCATGAGCTGTGCGAGCGGGTGGTACGCGCGGTGTACGAGGGTGCCGCCTGAGCTGCACCGCCCGTACGCCCTCGGTCGCGGCCCACGCCGCCAGGATCAGCAGCGCCGCGTGCACCGTCCAGTCGCCGAGGCGGACGTAGGGTGTGCTGCCGTGCGCGAGCGGGACCTCGTACACCCGTGAGGCGCTCGCGTCGGTGCCGAGCCGGGAGCCGATCCGCGCGCCGCTCGCGTCGTAGACCGCGGAGACGCCGGTCAGGGTCGCGTGCACCATCGGGCGGCCGGTCTCGGCGGCGCGCAGCGCGGCGAGCGAGGCGTGCTGCTCTGGCGCCCAGGTGTGCTGGAAGGTCGACGTCGACGACTGGGCGAGCAGCAGCTCGGCGCCGTCGGCGGCCAGTTGGCGGCTCATGTCGGGAAACGCGCTCTCGAAGCACACCATCGGCCCGATCCGCAGCCCGTCCCCGACCTCCATCACCACCTGCTCGGTGCCCCGCCTGCGGTCCTCGCCCGCCGCCTTGCCGACCGAGGTGGCCCAGCCGAGCAGGGAGCGGGCCGGCACATACTCGCCGAAGGGAACGAGCCGCATCTTGTCGTACCGGTCGCCGGTCGGGCCCCCGGGACCGACGAGCACCGAACTCTTGTGGATGCCGGGCCTGTCGGAGCGCCGGGCGTCCACGTTGACCAGGATGTCCGCGCCGGTCTCCCGCGACAGCGCGGCGAGCCGCCGGGCCAGGTCGGGCCGGTCGGCCAGGTCGAAGCCGACGCTGCTCTCGCCCCAGACGACCAGGTCGAGGTCGCGGCCGGCGAGCCGGCGGGTCAGCCGTTCCTCCCGGTCGAAGCGCCGGTCGGCGCTGCCCGCCCCGGCGACCACGCCGGGCTGCACCACGGCGATCGCGACGTGCCCCTCGGTGTCGGGGCGCGGGGACCAGACCCAGGCCGCGCAGGCGGCGGCGACGACGGCGGCGAGCCCGGCCAGGGCGGGCAACCGGGCCCGGCGCACGGCGACGAGAACGGCGACGGCGACATTGACCGCCACCACCAGGAAGCTGAGCAGCCACACCCCGCCCACCGAGGCGAGCCGCAGCGCGGGGGCCACCTGCCACTGACTGGCGCCGAGCATCCCCCAGGGACCGCCGAGCCCCTGCCAGGAACGGACCAGCTCCGCGGCCAGCCAGCCCGAGGGCAGCACCACGAGCGCCGTCGCGACCCCGCGGGCCGAGGGCGCCCCGCCCAGCAGCCGCCGCACCAGCCAGCCCCACGGCGCCCACAGCGCGCCCAGCAGCGCGGCGATGACGAACGTGAACACATGCAGGTTCGGCAGCAGCCAGTGGTGCATGACCAGGACGAACCCGAACCCGCCGCACCACCCGTCGTACGCCGCCCGCTTCCCGCCCGGCGCGGTACGGGCCAGCAGGATCCACGGGACCAGTGCGATCCAGGCCCACCACCACAGGGCGGGCCCCGGGAAGGCGAACACGGGCAGCGCGCCGGCGAGTACGGCGGCGCCCGAGCGGCGCCACGGGGAGGCGAGCCAGTGGCCGAGCGTCTTCATGGGCGCCTCCCTACCCCGTGATCCATGTCCTGTGCGCTCGCGACGAGGGCGAGTTCAGTTGATCACACCGGACGCCGACGGCGGAGAAGGCGCCGGATGTCCCACGGAGCCTGGTCGGCCCCCACCATCCCGCCTAGGATGATCGATGATCGATCAAATTGGAGGTATTCATGGCGCGGCCCATCACGGTGGTCACCGGTGGCAGCCGGGGAATCGGCGCGGCGACCTGTCTGCGTCTCGCGGCGGACGGGCACGATCTCGTCGTGGGCTACGCGCACGACGCGACGGCGGCCGAGACGGTCGCGGCGGGCGTACGGGAGGCGGGCGGCCGGGCGCTCGCGGTGCGGGCGGACACGGCGGCCGAGGCCGACGTGGAGCGGCTCTTCGACGTGGCGCAGGAGCGGCTCGGGCCGGTGACGGGCCTGGTGAACAACGCGGCCGTGACCGGGCCGCTGGGACGGCTCGCCGACACCGACACCGCGCACCTGCGCCGGGTCCTCGACGTCAATCTGCTGGGCGTGCTGCTGTGCGCCCGGCGCGCCGCGCGGCTCATGACGGCGCGGGGCAACGGCGTGATCGTGAACGTGTCGTCGGGCGCCGCGACCCTCGGCAGCCCGGGGGAGTACGTCCACTACGCGGCGACCAAGGCGGGTGTCGACGCGCTGACGCTGGGCCTGGCCAAGGAACTCGGCCCGGACGGCGTCCGCGTCAACGCCGTCGCGCCCGGCGTCGTCGACACCGGGATGCACGCGGCGATGGGCGATCCCGGCCGGGCGCTTCGGATGGGGCCGGCCGTGCCCCTGGGGCGTGCGGGCCGGGCGGAGGAGATCGCCGCGGCGATCTCCTGGCTGATGTCGCCCGACGCGTCGTACACGACGGGGACCGTGCTTCGGGTGGCGGGCGGGCGCTGACCCGGGGCGGGCGGCGCCGGCGGGTCAGGCGGCCTCGATGACCTCGCCGCGGATCGCGGTCGCCCACTCGACCACCAGCAACTCGTACTCCACACGCTCCTGTGCCGTCAGGCACCCGCCCGCGCGCCGCCACAGCGCACGGATCTGATCGTTCAGCTCCGCGGCGGAACGCGCGGAACCAGGAGTCACGTAATCGGGGGACATGCGGACAAGCCTAGGGGCAAGCACTGACAGTGCGCTACCGGACGGCTACCCGGGCGGGTGCGGTCAGCCCGCCGACTCCGCGGCGTGCGGGCTGAGCGCGCCCGTCGCGACCAGGGCGATGATGACGATGCCGAGCGCGATGCGGTACCAGACGAACGGCATGAAGCTCTTCGTCGAGATGAACTTCATGAACCAGGCGATGACCGCGTATCCGGAGCCGAAGGCGATGACCGTCGCGAAGAGCGTCGGCCCCCAGGCGACATGGTCGCTCTCCATCGCGTCCTTGAGTTCGAACACCCCGGAGGCGAGCACCGCAGGGACGGCGAGCAGGAACGAGTACCGGGCGGCGGCCTCGCGCCGGTAGCCCATGAAGAGGCCGCCGCTGATGGTCGCGCCGGAGCGGGAGACGCCGGGGATGAGGGCCATGGCCTGGCAGAGGCCGTAGATCAGGCCGTCCCGGACACCCAGGTTCTCCAGCTCCTTGCGCTGCTGGGGTGCGCGGTGCCGGCCGCCCCTCTCGTCCCGCGCGGCCATCCGGTCCGCGACGCCGATGACGATGCCGACGACGATCAGCATGGTCGCGGTGACCCGCAGGTCCCGGAACGGCCCCTCGATCTCGTCCTTCAGCGTGAGGCCGAGCACGCCGATCGGGATCGAGCCGACGATCACCAGCCAGCCCATGCGCGCGTCGGGATTGTGGCGCATCGACTTGCTCGTGAGCGAGCGGGTCCACGCCGAGATGATCCGCCCGATGTCCTTGCGGAAGTAGATGAGGACGGCCGCCTCGGTGCCGATCTGCGTGATCGCGGTGAAGGCGGCTCCCGGGTCGTGCCAGCCCGAGAACGCGGCGGTCAGGCGCAGGTGCGCGCTGGAGGACACGGGGAGGAACTCGGTCAGCCCCTGGACGAGTCCGAGGATGAGGGATTCAAACCAAGACATGAAGTTACGAAGTCCAAGTGCCGATCGAGAAACGGGCGAAGGACACGCCGGACCGCCGTACGCGGTGCGCGATGATCAGGACCTGGCGTGCCGAGGGGCAGCGTAGCGCCCCCGGGTGAAATCGAGTCGACAGGGGTGGAGGGCCCCGGTATGACGCCCGGTCACTGTCCGCGCAGCCGGTGCCGCTTGCGCCAGGCCACCACCGCGCCCGCCAGCCCCGGCAGGGCGATGCAGGCCAGCGCGATCAGGAAGGCCGGCGATGTCGGCGTCGAGGCCCGAGCGCCGGCGACGACGTAGGCGGCGGTGTTGGGGATCGACCCGAGCCCGGTCGCCAGCAGGAAGGGCACCAGGCCCATGCGGGAGACGGCCGCGCAGTAGTTGGCGGCGGCGAACGGCACCCCGGGGAACAGGCGCGCGGCCAGCATCGAGCGGAAGCCGTGCCGGCTGAGCTGCCCGTCCGCGGCCCGCAGCCACCTGCCCCGCAGCAGCGGGCGCAGCGCCTCCTGGCCCAGCACGCGGCCGAGGCAGAAGGCGATCCCGGCGCCGAGCACCGTCCCGGCCAGCGCCGAGGCGAGGCCCAGCTGCGATCCGAACAGGGCGCCCGCGGCGAGGTTCAGCAGCGGGCGCGGCACGAAGGCGACGGTGCACAGCCCGTACGCGACCGCGTAGGCGACGGCCGCCGCGGCGCCGCCGAGCTGCGGTGGCCAGCCGTGGGTCAGCATGTGCTGCGGCTGGAACAGCACGACCGCCGTCGCGGCCGAGGCCAGCAGGGCGATCAGCAGGGAGAGCCGGGACCACGGAGAGAGCAGCGCTCTCGTCACGCGGGCGGCGAGGCCGGCCGGTACGACCGGCCCGACGGAGGTGGCGGCGGCGAGCCGCGTCGCGGTGGTCCGGGGAGAGACCGTGGCAGTGCCCCCAGAGCGGTTGGTGGCATCGAGCATCCGGTGACACTAACCGACCCATGTGTGTGATCGCCGTATGGTGCGTCTCACGAACGTCACAGCCGGGCGAATTCCTGCCGTGCCGCGCGGCGTCCACGGGCCCCCGCGGGGCGGGCGGATCCGGAAGACCCCCGAACTCCCGTGCCGTCGAAAACCATTCGACGTGGGACAGGGCGTCGGCGATGATCGGCGTCATGTTCCGGTACGCCTTCCACCTCGCAGCATCCGCGGTCGCGGATGCCCCGAAGGCTGCCGTTCCCTTCTTCACGGCCGCAGCCGACGGCGCCCGAAGCTGACCCTCCCCGGATCGTCCGGCGGACCCCGCAGGGGAGGGTCGGCGGGTCACCGGGGTCCCCATCACCGCCACGAGGCTTCGAGGTAGCGCCATGTCCAAGACGGCGTACGTCCGCACCAAACCACACCTGAACATCGGCACGATGGGCCATGTCGACCACGGCAAGACCACCCTGACCGCCGCCATCACCAAGGTCCTCGCCGAGCGCGGCGGCGGCACGTTCGTGCCGTTCGACCGCATCGACCGCGCCCCCGAGGAGGCGGCGCGCGGCATCACCATCAACATCGCGCACGTCGAGTACGAGACCGACACCCGGCACTACGCGCACGTGGACATGCCGGGTCACGCCGACTACGTGAAGAACATGGTCACCGGCGCCGCCCAGCTCGACGGCGCGATCCTCGTCGTCTCCGCGCTGGACGGGATCATGCCGCAGACCGCCGAACACGTCCTGCTCGCCCGGCAGGTGGGCGTCGACCACATCGTGGTCGCGCTCAACAAGGCCGACGCCGGGGACGAGGAGCTGACCGACCTCGTGGAACTGGAGGTCCGCGAGCTGCTCACCGCGCACGGCTACGGCGGCGACGCGGTGCCCGTCGTACGGGTCTCGGGGCTGAAGGCCCTGGAGGGCGACCCTCGGTGGACGGCGTCCGTGGAGGCGCTGCTCGACGCCGTGGACACGTATGTGCCCATGCCCGAGCGGTATCTGGACGCGCCGTTCCTGCTGCCGGTGGAGAACGTGCTCACCATCACCGGCCGCGGCACCGTCGTCACCGGAGCGGTCGAGCGCGGCACCGTCCGCGTCGGGGACCGGGTCGAGGTGCTCGGCGCGGCGGCCGAGACCGTGGTCACCGGCCTGGAGACCTTCGGCAAGCCGATGCAGGAGGCGCAGGCCGGAGACAATGTGGCGCTGCTGCTGCGCGGTGTCGCCCGTGACACGGTGCGCCGGGGGCACGTGGTCGCCGCACCCGGCAGTGTCGTGCCCGCGCGGCGCTTCACGGCCCGGGTCTATGTGCTGTCGGCGCGCGAGGGCGGGCGCTCCACCCCGGTCGCCACCGGTTACCGGCCGCAGTTCTACATCCGGACCGCGGACGTGGTGGGGGACGTCGACCTCGGCGAGACGGCCGTCGCCCGGCCCGGCGACACGGTCACGATGACGGTGGAGCTGGGACGGGACGTGCCGCTGGAGACAGGGCTCGGATTCGCCGTCCGCGAGGGCGGCAGGACGGTGGGGGCGGGGACGGTGACCGCGGTCGGGTGAAGCGCGCCCGGCCGTGAGTGGGGGACCGCGGGGCCGTGGCGGCCGGTCGCGCGGTTCCCCGCGTCCCTCGCGGCGCCGCCCCGGCCGCACAATGGAGCGGTGAACGAAGCCATACCCGTCAGCCGCGTCACCGACCACGGCACCGCCAAGCTCATGCCCGACGTCGACCGGCGGCGGGCCTGGCTGCTCACCGTGGACGGCGCACCGCAGTCCTACGTCGACCTGGACGAGCCGGAGCACCTGGAGTTCGAGTACACGCGCCGGCTCGGCCACGTCCTGGACACGGTCGCCGAGCCGGGACGCGCGCTGGACGTGCTGCACCTCGGCGGCGGCGCGTTCACCCTGCCCCGGTACCTGGCCGCGACCCGGCCCGGCTCGCGGCAGGATGTCGTGGAGGCCGACCGGGGTCTGCTGGACCTGGTCGCCGAGCACCTGCCGCTCGCGGACGGCGCCGGCGTCACCGTGCACGGTGCGGATGCCCGCGCCTGGCTGGAGGCCGCCCCCGCGGACTCGGCGGACATCCTGGTCGCCAACGTCTTCGGCGGCTCACGGGTGCCCGCGCATCTGACCTCCGTCGACTACGTCCGCGAGGCGGCCCGGGTTCTGCGGGCCGACGGGGTGTACACGGCCAACCTGGCCGACACGGCGCCCTTCCACTTCCTGCGCGGCCAACTGGCCGGGTTCGCCACCGTCTTCGAGGAGCTGGCGCTGATCGCCGAACCGGGGATGCTGCGCGGACGCCGCTTCGGCAACGCGGTCCTCGTCGCCGCGCACCGGCCCCTCGACACCGGGGCACTGGCCCGGCGCACCGCCGCCGACGCCTTCCCGGCCAGGGTCGAACACGGGCCCGCCCTGCGCAAGTTCATCGGCGACGGGCGCCCGGTGCGGGACGCGGACGCCGTGCCGTCGCCCGAGCCGCCCGCGGGGGCGTTCGGCATCGGCTGAGCGGCGCCCGCCGTACCGCGTCCTACGACTCGGTCGGCGCTTCCTCGGTCAGGCGCACGGTGCTCAGGATCTTCTGGACCGTGGCCTCCGGGATCTCGTCGGTGACACCCTTGGGGCCGTACAGGTTCCAGGTGACGAAGTCGCCGGCGCCGTTCTGGAACGCGAAGGTGATCGCCTTGCCCTCGGTGTCGCACTTGCCCTTGCGCGGAGCGCCCTCCGAGTAGGCGGTGATGACGCTGCCCTTGATGCCGGACGCCGTGGTGTAGGGCTTCGGCTTGCCGTACTTCACGCTCTTCTTGTCCGGCTCGGTGTAACCGCCGTAGATCCACCACGGCACTCGCGTCTCGGCCGCCATGTCCGTGTTCTTGGCGCCGCTCTCACCGCGGGTACCGGCGGTGGCGAGAGCGGTGCTCTCCTTGCGGCCGTCCTTGTTCTCGTCGGCCGTGCACCACTCGGACTTCAGGTAGGCCGGGGCGGTGACGCTGGTGCGCTCGGTCTTTCCGTCCTCCTCCCACTCGAAGCCGACGCTGGTGTCGGTGCTGTCGATCTCCCACTCGGCGGGCACGTCGAACATGGTGCCGAAGCGCGGGTTGGCGACGACCTTCCAGCCGTCGACGGTCGCCTTCGCGTCGTCACCACCGCGAGGGTTGTCCTCGGAGGCGGACGCGCTCGGGTCGGCGGACGGGGCGTCGGACTTCTCCGCGGGCGCGCTCGCCGACGGCTTCCTGTCCTTGCCGTTGTCCGCCTGGTCGTCCTTGTCACCGCCCAGGACCAGGAACCCGGTGACACCGGCGGCCACCACCACGGCGAGCGCCGCGACGATCGCGACCAGCTTCGTCCGGTTGCCGCCGCCGCCACCGCCCGGCGGCGGCTGCGGGGCCCCGGCGGGCTGCGGAGCGCCCCACTGCTGCTGGCCGTACGCGCCGGGCTGCTGCTGGTAGCCGGGCTGCTGGTAGGGATTGGGCTGTTGGTACCCCGGCTGCTGGTACGGATTGTTCTGCGGGTTCTGCTCGCCCCCGGGCGGCTGCTGTCCTGGCCACATGGGCAGTCACCCTAGTGCCGCGCAGGACACGATTCGGTCACCGGCCCTTGTCAGGGACGTACCGAAGTGGGGAAAGCGTGCCGCGGAGACGGCCCCGGTGTTCAGGAGTCCGAGGGCGTGTACTCCCTGACGGTGGCGAGGATCTCCCGCACGGTGGCGTCCGGCACCTCGTCGGCGACGCCCGCGACGCCGACGAACGACCAGGAGACGAGGTCGCCGTCGGCGGACTCGAAGGCGAACGTCGTCGCCTTGCCGTCCACGTCGCACTTGTCCCGCTTCTCGACCCCGGACGACCGGGAGGTGGCGACCGTGCCCTTGACGCCGGAGGCGGTGGTGAAGGAGGTCACCCGTCCCGTCGAGACCTTGTCCCGGTCCGGCTGGGTGAAGGCGCCGTAGACCCAGGCCGAGGAGTCCTCGCGGGCGATCTCCTCGGTGCTCCGCGCACCGCTGTTGCCGCGGGTGCCCGCGCTGGCCAGCGGCACGTAGTCGACCGAGCCGTCACGGTCGCCGTCCGACCCGCACCACTTCTCCTCAAGGACGGCCGGGCCCTTCATGGCGACCAGCGGCTTCTCGTCGGGGTCGTCGTCCTCGGTGACGTAGCCGACCCAGTCGCGGGACCGCAGCACCCAGGAGGCCGGTACGTCGAAGGCGATGCCGTAATCGGAGTTGGCGACGACGGTCCAGCCCGCGACGGTCGGCTCGGCGGCGGCGTCCCCGTTGCGCGGATTGTCGGGGGCGGAGGCAGAAGCAGAGGCAGAGGACGGGGACGCGGTGGGGCCGGGCCCGGCGCCGTCGTCCTTGTCACCGCCCAGGAGCACGGCGCCGGTCACGGCGGCGGCCACCACGACGGCCGCGGCGGCGACGATCGCCACCACCTTCGTGCGGCCACCCGGACCCCGGCCGGGCGGACCGGGGGCGGTGACCGTCGGGGCGTTCCAGGGGGCGGGCTGCTGCCCCGGGTACGGCTGGTACCCCTGCCCCGGGTACGGCTGCTGCTGGTGACCGGGCCCCTGGTAGGGGTCGGGTCGCTGCGGGTTCGGTCCGCCGGTGGGTGACTGCTCTCCTGGCCACATGGGCGGCAAGCATACGACGATCATCAAGAATGTCCGGTCCGCGCATCTGGCCCTCCGATGCTACTCATGGGTAACCTGCCGTCATGAGCGCAGACCAGATGTCGATCGGCGAGTTGCTCGCCGCCACGGTGCCGATGGTCAGGACCCTGAACCTCGAGTACCTGGAGACCACTCCGGAGAAGGCCGTACTGGCCCTCCCGGACCAGAGCGAGTACCGCAACCACGTCGGCGGTCCGCACGCCGGAGCCATGTTCACGCTGGGCGAGTCGGCCAGCGGCGCCATCGTGCTGGCCGCCTTCGGCGACCAGCTCTCCCGCGCGGTGCCGCTGCCGGTCACCGCGGAGATCGCCTTCAAGAAGGTCGCCCTCGGTCCGGTCACCGCGACCGCCACACTCGGCCGCCCGGCGGCCGAGGTGGTCGCGGAACTGGACACGGGCAGCCGTCCCGAGTTCCCGGTGACCGTCGCCATCCAGCGCGAGGACGGCGCGGTCACCGGTGAGATGACCGTCGTGTGGACCCTGCGTCCCAACAACTGACGCCTCGTGCGCATCCCGTGCCCCGGCAGGCGACGCCCCGAGACCCGGTAGGCTTCCCGGGTCGCCTCGATCGAGGCGACCCGGGAAGCGGCGGCGAGGCCCACCCGCCCGGCGGCAGATGCGCGAAGCGGAGGGTGGGGCGTTGCACGTCCAGGAGTGGCTCGACACGGTGCCCGCGGCGGCCGTCTACGCCGTGGTCGGACTCGTCATCGGTCTGGAGAGTCTGGGCATCCCGCTGCCCGGCGAGATCATCCTGGTCTCGGCGGCCCTGCTGTCGTCGCAGCACGGCGGGATCGATCCGCTGGTCCTCGGCGCCTGCGCCAGCGCGGGCGCGGTGATCGGCGACTCCATCGGATACGCCATCGGCCGCAAGGGCGGCCGGCCCCTGCTGGCCTGGCTGGGCGGGAAGTTCCCCAAGCACTTCAGCGAGGGGCACATCGCCACCGCCGAGCGGTCCTTCCAGAAGTGGGGCATGTGGGCCGTGTTCTTCGGCCGCTTCGTCGCCCTGCTGCGCATCTTCGCGGGCCCGCTGGCCGGTGTGCTGCGGATGCCGTACTGGAAGTTCCTGATCGCCAACATCCTCGGCGGCATCCTCTGGGCCGGCGGCACCACCGCGGTCATCTACTACGTCGGTGTCGTCGCCGAGTCCTGGCTGAAGCGCTTCTCGTGGCTGGGCCTGGTGGTGGCCGTCGCCATCGGCATCGGGTCGATGCTGGTCGTCAAGCGCAAGGCGGGCAAGGCGCAGCCGGCGGAGGCGGAGGCCCAGCCGGTGACCGCCGGGGAGTGAAGCGCCCCGTCAGGGCCGCGGGGACCGCGCGGGCGCCCACGGACGACCGGCCGCGCACGCCCCTACCGGGCCTCCTCCACCGCTCCCCGGTGCCGCGCGGCCAGCTTCGCGTACATCGTCCCGTTCAGCGTGACCCCCTGCCGCTCCTCCTCCGTCAGCTCCCGCCTCACCTTCGCCGGCACCCCCGCGACCAGCGAGCCCGGCGGCACCCGCATCCCCTGCGGGACCAGGGCCTGCGCCGCCACCAGCGAACCGGCGCCGATCACCGCGCCGTTGAGGACGGTGGCGCCCATGCCGATCAGACAGTCGTCCTCGACGGTGGCGCCGTGCACCACGGCGTTGTGCCCGACGGAGACCCGCTCGCCGACGGTGACGGGGAAGCCGGGGTCGGCGTGGAGCGTGCAGTTGTCCTGGACGTTGCTGTCCGCGCCGACGGAGATCCGCTCGACGTCGCCGCGCAGCACCGCTCCGTACCAGACGCTCGCTCCCTCGTGCAGCGTCACATCGCCGACGACCGAGGAGGTCGGCGCCACGAAGGCCGCCCCCGCCACCTTCGGTTCCTTGCCGTCGATGCCCGTGATCAGCGCCTTCTGCGTCATCATCGCCTCCTGCTCGGGTGATGTACGGCACCGTACGCCACCCGGTGGGGTGAAGATCACAGCACTGCGCGGCCATGGCCGTACCGCACGCCGACTACCGTGAGCGGGTGCCGAAGCGCAAGAACACGTTCTCGTCCTGGTGGAACCGCCTCGCGCAGCGGGCCGTCCACGCGGGCTGGGCCTGGGTGCGGCGCACCGGCTCGGTCACCGCCGCACATCCCGGCCGCTTCCGCTTCGGCGCGCTGGGCACGGGGACCCGGCTCGCCTTCCCGCTCGGCACGGTCTTCGGCGAACCCTGGATCCACGTCGGCGCGCACTGCATCATCGGCGAGCAGGTCACCCTGACCGCCGGGCTCATGCCCGACCTCGACCTCGGCCCCGACCCCATCCTGCGCGTCGGCGACGGGGTCGTCCTCGGCCGCGGCAGCCATGTCATCGCCGACACCACCGTCACCATCGGCAGCGACTGCTACTTCGGCCCGTACGTCTACATCACCTCCACCAACCACTCCTACGACGATCCGCACCAGCCCATCGGCAAGCAGTGGCCGCGGATGGACCCGGTCGAGATCGGCTCGGGCTGCTGGATCGGCACCGGGGCGGTGATCCTGCCCGGCGCGCGAATCGGGCGGAACGTGGTGGTGGCCGCCGGCGCCGTGGTCCGGGGCACGGTCCCCGACCACGCCGTGGTGGCCGGTGCGCCCGCCCGCGTCGTACGCCGCTGGACGCCCGCCGACGGCTGGCAGCCGCCGCTGCGGACCCCGGCCCCGGTGCCGATACCGGACGGGGTCACGCCGGGACAGCTGCGCGAGCTGGCCGAACTGGACGACGAGGCGGTGGCCGCGCTGACCGAGCCGGCGGCCGAGAGCTGAGCCTTTCCCCGTCCAGGACCGTCCTCCCCGGCCGGCGGCTCATCCGCGTCGGCGGAGGTACGCGTCCAGTTCGGCGGCCCCGGCCAGCATCGCCCGCGCGCGGGTGGACAGCCTGCCGTGCCAGTCGCGCAGGGCGGCCTCCAGCGGCTCCAGCCCGCCCGCCGACCGAACCTGGGCGATCAGCGGGGCGATCTGTTCCAGGAGGTAGCCGCCCCGCCTGAGCTGGTGCGCCAGCCGGGCGTCCCGCGTGTCGGCCTCGTCGTAGACGCGGTACCCGGTGTGCGGGTCACGGCGCGGGCGTACCAGCCCCGCGCGCTCCCACTTGCGCAGTGTCGCGGGCCGGATGCCCAACTCCCTGGCCAGCGGCCCGATGAACCGGTCGGCGGGACCGGACCCCGCGCCCGGCCCGGCCGCCGTGCCGGGCTCCAGGTCGCGCAGGGCGCCTTCCACGGCCTGGAGGGTCCGCCGGTCGTCGAGGAGCTGGGCGTGACTCCCGTCGATGAGACGGAACGCCTCGTCGACCGCTCCCTCGTTCACGGCACACATGATCGACGTCGCCGTCCGGTGGCCGTGGCCGGGCACCAGGGCGAGGAACGCGCGCAGGGCCTGGGCGTGCAGCGGTGTGTAGGTGCGGTAGCCATGGGGCGTGCGACCGGCGGCCGCGAGGATGCCGGCCTCCTCGTAGTTCCTGACGGCCTGGGTGGACAGCCGGTGCTCCCGCGCCAGATCGATCGGCCTGAGCCGCCCACCGGTTTGAAGGTTTGTCGCCATGGTCCCGCCCATTACATGCGAAAGTCTTGAGAAGTCTCAACCGAAAGTTCAACGATACCGTTGAATCCATGGCCACCGCTGATATTCAGGACACCGCCCGTGCCGTGGACGCCGCCGCCGTCATGAGACTGTTTCCGGCCCGGCCGGGACTGCTCGCCCTGGGCGAGCCCACCCACGGCGAGGACACTCTGCTGAGCCTGCGCAACGAACTCTTCCGGCAGCTCGTCGAGCAGGAGGGCTACCGGACGATCGCGATCGAGAGCGACTGCCTGATGGGCCTGGCCGTGGACGACCACGTCACCTCGGGCACCGGCACGCTCGACGAGGTCATGGAGCGCGGCTTCAGCCACACCTGGTTCAACGCGTGCGAGGCCAACCGCGAACTCGTGCGCTGGATGCGGGCGTACAACGACGGCCGCCCCGCGTCCGAGCGGCTGCGCTTCGCCGGTTTCGACGGCCCGCTGGAGATGACCGGCGCCGCGAGCCCCCGGCAGGCCCTCACCGCGCTCCACGGCCACCTCTCGGCGCGGGTGGACGCGGACCTGCTCCCCTGCACCGCGGACACCCTCGACCACCTGCTCGGCGCGGACGAGCGGTGGACCGACCCCGCCGCGATGACGGACCCGGCCCGGTCCGTCGGACGATCGGCGGAGGCCGGGGAGCTGCGGCTGCTCGCCGACGACCTGGTGACACTCCTGGACGCCGAGTCGCCGCAGCTGTCCGCGGCCGGCCCGCGGGAGGACTGGGACCGGGCCCGCCTGTACGGGCGCACCGCCACCGGTCTGCTGCGCTACCACTTCTGGACGGCCGACACCTCACCGGGCCGGATGACGTGGCTGGTCCGTCTGCGGGCCCGGATGATGGCCGACAACCTCCTCGCCCTCGCCGAGCGGGGCCCGGCACTGGTCCACGCCCACAACAGTCATCTCCAACGGAACAGGAGCACGATGCGGATGAGCGGCCGGCCGCTTGAGTGGTGGAGCACCGGCGCACTCGTCACCGCCCGGCTGGGCGCGCGGTACGGCTTCCTGGCCACGGCCCTCGGCACGATCCGCCACCGGGGCGTGGACACCCCGCCGCCGGACACCGTCGAAGGACTCCTGTACGCACTGCCGGGGGAGCGCCACATCGTCGACGCACCCCGGCTGGCCGCCGCCCTCGACGGGACGCCGTGCGTCCCCCGCGCGTCCACCTGGTTCGGCTACGCCCCACTCGAACCGGCCCACCTGGCCGACAGCGACGGGATCGCGTTCGTCAGGGACGTCCGGCAGGACTAGGCCGGCCCGAGGGTGCCGCCCGTCCGTCGAGACGGCCGGTCGCGGTGCCGGCCGCTGTTGCTAGCGTGCCGCCATGCACGCACCCATCGGGAACTTCGACAGCGCCACGGCGGCCCCGGACTGCCTGGACGAACTGGCCGGCCCGGTCGCCGACGCCCTGCGCGACTGGCGCGGCAGCGTACCCGCCGACCAGATCGTCTACGTCGACACCGCGCCGGAGTGGGCCGACACGGCCACCTTCGTCGAGCACTACGGCCCCGAACTGCTCGAACAGTCGGCGAACTGCGTGGTGGTCACCGGCAAGCGGGGCGGTGGCGCGACACTCGCCGCCTGCGTGGTGCTCTCCACCACCCGGGTCGAACGTCAACGGTGTCGTACGCCGTCATCTCGGTGCGCGCAAGGCGTCGTTCGCGCCGATGGACACGGCGACCGGCGAGACCGGCATGGAGTACGGCGGCATCACCCCCGTCGGCCTGCCCGCCGACTGGCCCGTACTCGTGGACTCGGCCGTCGTCGAGCTGCCGTACGTCCTCGTCGGCAGCGGGCGCCGGCGCGGCAAGCTGCTGGTGCCGGGCAAGGCCTTCGCGGACCTGCCCGGTGCCGTGGTCCTGGAGGGGCTGGGCGTCGCCTGACCGCTCAGGCGGTGGTGTGGTGGGCGAGCGGGAGATGCGGGTCGGCCGCACCGGGCACCGGCGCCGGGTCGGCGTGGACCAGGGCGGCGGTGAGCCGCGGCACCGCGTGCAGCAGGGCGTGCTCGGCCTCCACGGCGATGCCGTGGGCCTCGCGCACGGTCGCCTCGCCGTCCACGACCAGGGCGACCTCGGCGCGCAGCCGGTGCCCGATCCAGCGCAGCCGCAGCTCACCCACCCCGCGCACGCCGGGCACCTCGCGCAGGACCCGCTCGGCCCGGTCCACCAGCGCCGGGTCGACGGCGTCCATCAGGCGCCGGAACACCTCGCGCGCCGCGTCGCGCAGGACCAGCACGATGGCGGCTGTGATCGCCAACCCCACGAGCGGGTCGGCGAGTTGCCAGCCGAGTGCCGCGCCGCCCGCGCTCAGGAGCACGGCAAGCGAGGTGTAGCCGTCGGTCCTTGCGTGCAGCCCGTCGGCGACCAGCGCGGCCGATCCGATCTCCCGGCCCACCCGGATCCGGTACCGGGCCACCCACTCGTTGCCCGCGAAGCCGACCAGGGCGGCCACCGCGACCGCCGGGACGTGTGCCACCGTGCGCGGGTCCAGCAGCCGGTCCACCGCCGTCCACGCCGCGAGGACCGCGGACGCGGCGATCGTCAGGACGATCACGACGCCGGCCAGATCCTCCGCCCGCCCGAAGCCGTACGTGAAGCGCCGGGTCGCCGCGCGGCGGCCGAGGACGAAGGCGATGCCCAGCGGCACGGCGGTCAGCGCGTCCGCCGTGTTGTGCACCGTGTCGCCGAGCAGGGCGACCGAACCGGAGGCCACCACCACGACCGCCTGCGCCACCGCCGTCGCGCCGAGCACCGCCAGCGACACCCACAGCGCGCGCAGCCCGCGGGCCGAGGACTCCAGGGCCGGGTCCAGCTTGTCGGCACTCTCGTGGGAGTGCGGCGCGAACCGGTGCGCGAGGCGCTGCCACCTGCTGCGGGAGGGCCGGTGGCTGTGGGCGTGGCCGCCGCCGTGCGTGTGGCGGTCGTCGTGGGTGTGGCCGTCGTGGTGGTGCCGGTGCGGGTCGCTCACGGGGTGCCCCTTCCGGTGTTCCGGTGCGGTGGGTGGACGTCCGGCGCCCACGACGCCATTATGTGCGTATGAGCGCACGCATGCACCTGTCACCTGCGGACGATGCGCACCCGCGCACACCCGGCGAGGAGCAGTTCGCGCTCGCCGCCGAAGTCCTCGCCCTGCTCGGCGACCGCACCCGCCTGACCCTGCTGCACGCCCTGACCGGCAGCGAGGCGGACGTCACCACCCTCACCGAGGCGTGCGGGGCGGCCCGGCCCGCGGTCAGTCAGCATCTGGCCCGGCTGCGGCTCGCGGGCCTGGTGAGCACCCGCAAGGAGGGCCGCCGGGTCGTGTACGCGCTGCGCGACGGACACCTGCGCCGCCTGGTCGACGAGGCGCTGAACGTGGCCGACCACCGGCTCGGCGACCGTCCGCTGCACGACTGAACGAAAGCCCCTCAGCCGGGGGGTGGCACACCGAGGTACCGCTCGGCGAAGTCCGCGGCGGCGACCGGCGAGACGAACAGGCGGCGCAGCCGGGCCAGCGCGGCGCCCGCGCGGTACGGGTCGCCCGAGGCCGTGCCGTGGTACACCTCCGCGAGCCACTGGGAGAACTCCTGGTAGTCCCAGGCCCGCGCGAGACACGTGGCCGAGTAGCCGGACAGCCCGGTGTCGTCGCCCCTGCCGAGGTGCGCGACCAGCCCGTCACCGAGGAGGAAGGCGTCGTGCAGGGCGAGGTTCAGCCCCTTGGCGGCGATGGGCGCGGTCAGATGCGCCGCGTCCCCGGCCAGGAAGAGCCGCCCGAAGGCCATGGGCTCGACGACGTAGCCGTGCATGTCCAGGACGCGCCGCTCGATCAGCCGCCCCTCCCTGAGCGGCGGCGCGCCGGCCGCGCCCAGCCGTTCCCGCAGCTCGGCCCAGACCCGCTCGTGCGGCCAGTTCCCCGGGTCGTCGCCCGGCGGACACTGGAGGTAGTAGCGGGTCACCTCGGGGCCGCGCGTCATGTGGCCGGCGAATCCGCGCGGATGCATGCCGAACACGACGCAGTCCGAGGACGGCGGTGCCTCGGCGAGCAGCGCCAGCCAGCCCACGCCGTGGTCGTGGCGTGCGACGCGGACCCGCCCCGGGGGCAGCGCCGCCCGCGTCACCCCGCGCGCACCGTCGCAGCCGGCGATGAAGCCGGCCTCCACGACGCGGCGTTCACCGGAGTCGGGGCACAAGTACGACACCGCCGGGCGGCCGGACTCCAGCCCGTGCAGGCGGACCTCCCGCACGCCGAACCTGATCTCCCCGCCCCGTGCGTCCGCGTACTCCCGGATGAGGTCGCTCACCAACAACTGCTGTGGATAGACGAAGTGGTGACAGCCCGTCAACTCGGTGTAGTCGAGGCGATACCGCTCCCCGGCGAACCGGAACTCGCACTCGGTGTGCGTCTGCGCCCGCTCCAGCAGATTCCGCGCAAGGCCGCGCCGTTCCAGCCCGCGTACGGCCCACTCCTCGATGACCCCGGCGCGGGGCCGCCGCTCGACCACGCCACGTGTCTCGGTCTCCAGGACCAGGCAGTCCACGCCCGCGGCGCGCAGAATGCCGCCGACGGTGAGCCCGGCCGGACCCGCACCCACGATCACCACCGAAAAGCGTTGCGTGGAAACCGAGTTGGGGCGGGGGGAGGGTACGGTCACGCGCACATTATGTCGGTACCCACGGCCTGCGGTCCGCGGACGGGAGCGGCCGGTGGCCGGTGGTGCGGTGCCGGGTCAGCCGAGGCGTGGGATCTCGATCGCCGGGCAGCGGTCCATCACCATCTCCAGGCCCGCGGCCCGGGTCCGTCCGTAGGCCGCCCCGTCGACGACGCCCAGCTGGAACCACACCGCCCCGGCACCCTTCGCGACCGCCTCGTCGGCGACCGCTCCGGCCAGGTCACTGTTGACGAAGACATCGACGACATCCACGTCGAAGGGGATGTCCGCGAGGGAGGCGTACCCCTGCTCGCCGTGCACCGTCTCCGCCTTGGGATGCACGGGCACGACGCGCTTGCCGAACCGCCGCAGCACTTCGGCGACGCCGTACGCCGCGCGCTGCCGGTTGGAGGACAGGCCCACCACGGCCCAGGTGTCGCCCAGCTCGGTGAGGATCTTGCGGACGGTTGCGTCGTCGCCGTACACCGGCGGCCTCCTCGCACTCGTGGCCCTCGTGGGACGACCCTGCGTGTCGCGCCCTTCGGTGGGAACAACGGACGGCGGCGTGCCGGGATTCCCCGGCGGGCGGGGGAGTGCGGTGAGCGCGTCCCCCGTGCGCCGCCGCGCCACCCCGCCTACGCTCACCCCGTGCTGCACATCATCGACGCCCGGACCGGAGAGACCACCCCCGCCGCCCCCGCCCGGCGGGCCCCGACCCGCGTCGAGGCGCACCCGCCGGGGCACGACACCACCGCGCTGCGCGTGCTGCTCGTCGCCGACCTCCTGGTCCGCGCCCTGGAACTGGACGGCACACCCGCGTGGGCGCTGCTGAGCGGCCCGCGGGAAACGGCCCGGCTGCGGGAGGAGGCGGACGCCCTCGGCATCCGGCCCTTCGAGGACGGCGGAGTCGCCGGCTCGGGACCTGGCACCGGCCACACCGTCCACGTCGTGTCCGAGGGCGGGGCCGCCCCGGACGGGCCAACGGTCGCCGTGGCCCCCGTGACCCCGGCCGGCCAGGACCCCGCCGACCCCGACGCCCTGCGCCTCACCCTGCTGGAACGGCACCACCACGCGCGCGTGGAACTCGACGCGACCGCGCTGGACGACGCGCGGGACACCCTCGCGCGCTGGCGCCGCGCGGTCGCCGGCTGGGCGCGGCAGCCGTCGCGTCCGGTACCCGGCGAGGTGCGCGACCGGCTGCGGGCCGCCTGGGAGGACGACCTGGACGCCCCCGGCGTACTGCGCGTCCTGCGCCGGGTGGAGACCGATCCCGGCCTTGCGGACGGCGCACGCTTCGAGACCTACGCCCACGCCGACCGGTTCCTCGGCCTCCATCTCACCCGGGACCTCGGCGCCCCGGTGTGATCGCGCGCCCCGGGCCCGGCACACCGCGCCCCCGGTCGTCGTCCCGCCGTACGCGAGGCCGGCCCGCCCCGAGGGCGGCGCCGACTGCGCATAGGCTGGCCGGATGCAGGACGAGTACCGCACGGTCGCCCGCGCGGGTGTGCACGAAACCGAGATCAACCGTTCCCGCTTCCTGTGCGCCCTCGCCCCGGCCGCCACCGAACAGGAGGCCCAGGCCTTCGTCGCGCGCGTACGCAAGGAGCACGCGGACGCCACCCACAACTGCTGGGCGTACGTCGTCGGAGCCGACGCCGCCGTCCAGAAGGCCAGTGACGACGGCGAACCCGGCGGCACCGCGGGCGTCCCCATGCTCCAGATGCTGCTGCGCCGCGACATGCGGTACGTCGTCGCCGTCGTCACCCGCTACTACGGCGGCGTCAAGCTCGGCGCGGGCGGCCTGATCCGCGCCTACGGCGGCGCCGTCGGCGAGGCCCTGGACGACCTCGGCACGCTCACCCGCCGCCGGTTCCGCCTCGCCACGGTGACCGTCGACCACCAGCGGGCCGGCAGGCTCCAGAACGACCTGCGCACGAGCGGGCGCACGGTGCGCGACGTGCGGTACGCCGAGGCCGTCACCATCGAGATCGGCCTGCCGGAGGCGGACGTGGACACCTTCCGCTCCTGGCTCGCGGACGCCACCGCCGGGTCGGCCGGATTCGAACTCGGCGGAGAGGCGTACGGGGACGCGTGACAAGACGGACAACACGGCGGTAACGGGCGTTCGCGGGGCGGATGCGAGGGGCGAAACGGGAGTAACCACCCGGGCTGTCGGACCCTCCCGTTAGTCTCGGGGACCATGCGACTGCTGCACACTTCCGACTGGCATCTGGGCCGGGCGTTCCACCGGGTGAACATGCTCGGCGCCCAGGCCGGGTTCATCGGCCACCTCGTCGCGACCGTGCGCGAGCACGATGTCGACGCCGTGGTCGTGTCGGGAGACGTGTACGACCGGGCGGTGCCGCCGCTCGCCGCCGTCGAGCTGTTCGACGACGCCCTGCGCCGGCTCGCCGACCTCGGCGTGCCCACGGTGATGATCTCCGGCAACCACGACTCGGCCCGCCGCCTCGGCGTGGGCGCCGCGCTCATCGACCGCGCGGGCATCCACCTGCGCACCGACCCCGCGGGCTGCGGGACCCCGGTGATGCTGGCGGACACCCACGGCGACGTGGCCTTCTACGGGCTGCCGTATCTCGAACCGGCCCTGGTGAAGACCGAGTTCGGCGTGGAGCGGGCGGGCCACGAGGCCGTGCTCGCCGCCGCCATGGACCGGGTCAGGACCGACCTCGCCGCACGCGTGCGCGGCACCCGCTCCGTCGTCCTCGCGCACGCCTTCGTCACCGGCGGCGAGCAGAGCGACAGCGAGCGCGACATCACCGTCGGCGGGGTCGCCGCCGTGCCCCGCGGTGTCTTCGACGGCGTCGACTACGTGGCGCTCGGACACCTGCACGGCAGCCAGACCCTCACCGAACGCGTCCGCTACTCCGGCTCCCCGCTGCCGTACTCCTTCTCGGAGGCGGCGCACCGCAAGAGCATGTGGCTCGTCGACCTCGACGCCGACGGCTCGGTCACCGCCGAGCGCGTCGACTGCCCGGTGCCGCGCCCCCTGGCCCGGCTGCGCGGCACCCTCGACGACCTGCTCGCCGACCCCGCACTGACCCGGCACGAGGAGGCCTGGGTCGAGGCGACCCTCACCGACCCGGTCCGCCCGGCCGAGCCCATGGCCCGGCTCACCGAACGCTTCCCGCACACGCTCAGCCTCGTCTTCGACCCCGAACGGGCCCCGGACGAACCGGGCGTGTCCTACGCCAGGCGCCTGGCCGGCCGCAGCGACCAGCAGATCGCGGAGGACTTCGTGGCGCATGTGCGCGGCGCCGGGCCCGACGGTCACGAACAGAGCGTCCTGCGGGACGCCTTCGACGCGGTGCGCGCGGACGAGACCGTACGGGAGGCGGCCCGGTGAGACTGCACCGACTGGACATCACCGCCTTCGGGCCCTTCGGGGCCACGCAGAGCGTCGACTTCGACGACCTGTCGGCCGCCGGACTGTTCCTGCTGCACGGGCCCACCGGCGCCGGCAAGACCTCCGTCCTCGACGCCGTCTGCTACGCGCTGTACGGCTCGGTCCCGGGCGCCCGGCAGAGCGGGCAGGGCATGACGCTGCGCAGCGACCACGCGGCCGTCGGCACCCGTACCGAGGTGCGCCTCGAACTCACCGTGGCCGAGCGCCGGTTGGAGATCACCCGGCAGCCGCCCCGGGAACGGCCGAAGTTGCGCGGCAGGGGCACGACCGTCGACAAGGCCCAGACCTGGCTGCGCGAGTACGACGCGACGACCGGCGCCTGGAAGGACCTCAGCCGCTCCCACCAGGAGATCGGCGAGGAGATCACCCAACTGCTCGGCATGAGCCGCGAGCAGTTCTGCCAGGTCGTGCTCCTTCCCCAGGGCGACTTCGCGCGCTTCCTGCGCGCCGACGCGGAGGCGCGGGGCAAGCTGCTCGGGCGGCTCTTCGACACCCGGCGGTTCGCCGAGGTCGAGAAACTCCTCGCCGACCGGCGCCGCACGACCGACGCCCAGGTGCGCGAGGGCGACGCCGCCCTGCTGGCCGACGCCCACCGGATGCAGCAGGCCGCGGGCGACGCCATGGAACTGCCCCGGCCGGCGCCGGGCGAACCGGGCCTGGCCGAGGCCGTCCTCGCCGCCGCCGCCGTCGCCCGCGGTACGGCCCGCGAACTGCTGGACATCGCCGACTGCCGGCTCACCGCCACCGAGTCCGCCCAGGCAGCCGCCGAACGCGCACTGGCCGACGCCCGGGAACTGGAGCGGCTGCAACGGCGGTTCGCCGAGGCCCGGGAGCGGGCCGCGCGCCTCGCGGAGCGGGCCGAAGCCCACCGCGCCGCACAGGAGCGCATGGAGCGGGCCCGCAAGGCCGAAGCGGTGGCGCCCGCACTGGAGCTGCGGGACGCCGCCGAGGCCGAACACCGGCGGGCGGCCGCCTCGGAGGCACGCGCGCGTGCCCCGCTGCCGCAGACCCACGCCGGTGCGGGTGCCGCCGGACTGGCCGCCGCCGCGCGCCGGGCCGCCGAGGAACTGGGCGGGCTCGACTCGGCCCGGCGGGCCGAACAGCGCCTCGACGAACTGCTGGAGGAGCGGGACGGACTGGACCGCCAGGAGAGCGCCGACGAGGAGGTCCGGCACGAGGCGGAGACCTGGCTCGCCGACTGGGAGGCCACCCGCACCGCACTGCGGACCCGCGTCGACTCGGCGCAGGAGGCCGCGACCCGCGCCGAACAACTCGCCGTACAGCGCGACCCCGCACAGCGGCGGCTGACCGCGGCCCGGCAACGGGACCGGCACACCGGCGAGGCCGAGCAGGCGCGGCGGGAGGCACTCGACTCGGCCGAACGCGCCGTCGAAGCCCACGCCCACTGGCTCGACCTCAAGGAACAGCGGCTGAAGGGCATCGCCGCCGAACTCGCCGCCCAACTCACCGACGGCACACCGTGCGCCGTCTGCGGCGCCACCGAACACCCCGCCCCCGCGCGCAGGATCGCCGGGCACGTCGACCGGGAGGCCGAGGAGCAGGCCCTCGCCGACTACCAGGACGCCGACGAGCGGCGGGCACGGGCCGAACGCCGCCTCGGGTCCGTACGGGAGGCCCTCGCCGCCGCCACCGCGGAGGCCGGGGACACGCCCACCGCCCGGCTGGCCGAAGAGACGGAGGACCTGGAGCGCCGGTACGCGCGTGCGCGGGCACTCGCCTCCGGGCTGCAACCCGCGCAGGAGGAGCTGCGCCGGGCGGAGCGCGAGCACGAACAGCGCGTCGCCGACCGGCAGCAGGCCGCCGTCCGGACCGCCTCCCGGATCGCGGCCCGCGACCGGCTGGAGAGCGAACGGGCCGCACTGGAGGACGAGTTGACGCGGGCCCGGGGTACCGCCGAGAGCGTGGCCGAGCGGGCCGGACAACTGGAGCGCCGGGCCGAGCTGCTCACCCGGGCCGCCGACACCGCCCGGATCGCCGAGGACACGGCCCAGCGGCTCAAGGACGCCGACGCCCGCCTCGCCGACGCCGCCTTCCGCGCCGGCTTCGACACCCCGCAGGACGCGGCCGCCGCCCTCCTCGACGACACCGCCCACCGCGAGCTGCAACGACGGCTCGACGCCCGGCAGTCCGAGGAGGCCGCCGTCCGCGCGGTGCTCGCCGAGGCCGACACCGCGGCCGCGGCCCGGCGGCCACCCGCCGACCTCGCCGCGGCGGAACGGGCCGCCGCCGACGCGGGCCGGCGCCTGCGCGAGGCATCCTCGGCACGCGACGCCGCCGCCCGGCGCTGCGCCGAACTGGACCGGCTGTCCGCGCACGCCGCCGCCTCGGTACGCCGGCTCGCCCCGCTGCGCGAGGAACACGGGCGCGTCGCCCGCCTCGCCTCGCTCGCCGCGGGCACCTCGGCGGACAACGAACGCCGGATGCGCCTGGAGTCGTACGTCCTGGCGGCCCGCCTCGAACAGGTCGCCGCCGCGGCGACCGCGCGGCTGCGGCGCATGTCCTCCGGCCGCTACACCCTCGTCCACTCCGACGACCGCACCGGGCGCGGTCGCAGCGGCCTCGGCCTGCACGTCGTGGACGCCTGGACCGGCCGCGAGCGCGACACGGCCACGCTGTCCGGCGGCGAGACGTTCTTCGCCTCCCTCGCCCTCGCGCTCGGCCTCGCCGATGTCGTCACCGACGAGGCCGGCGGCGTCCGCCTGGACACCCTCTTCATCGACGAGGGCTTCGGCAGCCTCGACGAACAGACCCTCGACGAGGTACTCAACGTCCTCGACACACTGCGCGAACGCGACCGCAGCGTGGGCATCGTCAGCCATGTCGCCGACCTGCGGCGGCGGATCCACGCCCAACTCGAGGTCGTCAAGGGGCGGTCGGGGTCGGTGCTGCGGCAGCGGGCCGCCGGCTGAGGGGCCCCGGGAGCCGCGGCGGACCGGTGGTCGAAGGCGGCCCCCGTCCCCCGGACGCGGCCGACGACCGCCGTCGGCGTGCGTGTAGGTTCTGCCGCATGGTGCGATACGCGGAGCCGGGCGCGGTGGAGTGGGTGGAGTCGGGCGGCGGTCCGCTCATAGCGGTCCCGGAGACGGTCCTGCCGTTCTGGACCGGCGCCGACGGCGAGGAGACGGCCTCCGACTACGACCGCGCCTGCGAGGTCGACGGCTACGTCGGACTCCTCCCGGTCGGCGACTCCACGGCCCTGGTGCTCGGCGACGAACCCGCCTCCACCGCCTATCTGCCCGAGCACACCGCCTTCGTCCGCTGGTGCGCCGCGGACTCCGAGGACGAGGCACTGTCCGGCGTCTCCGCCGCTCTCGACACCGCCGAGTGGGAGCCCGAGGTGTCCTGGCGCGTCCCCGGCCCTGTGCTCCTGTTCGACGCGGCCTGGCCCGGCACCGACTCGGACCGCGCCGACCACGTGCGGGTCGCCCTGGACCCCGGCCGGTACGCGGTCCGCGCGGCCGAGGTGCGCCCCGGACCCGAGACCTGGCTGAACGTCGTACAACTACGACGCCTCGCGGACGGCTGACCGCCGCGAAAACGGCATGCGCGGCGCCGCCCGACCGCAGGCTCGCCGCGTACGGGGCGAGCGTCGTCCACCTGCACCACCACGTCCCGCACGACGCCGCCATGCTTGACGCGCACTGGAAGGCCGACACCCGCTCGGTGCTGCTGCCAGGCGTACGCCTACGCCCTGCGGAAGGGCGCCCCGGACTCCCTCACACGCTCCCTGTCGACCACCCTCGCCGAGCACGCGACCACCGTGAACACGGTCGACCCCGGCCCGCCTCATCGCGTGGCCCGCCACGGACGAGGCGGGCCGGGTCACCGGTCAGGTGATCGACTCGGAGGGTGGTTTCCGCAGGTGAGCCGGGATCAGAGCCGGGACAGCTCGTCCACCAGGTCGTCCAGGCCCAGTGAGCCCTGGGAGAGCGCGGCCATGTGCCAGGCCTTCAGGTCGAAGGCGTCGCCGTGCCGCTCCCGGGCCTTCTCCCGGCCCAGCAGCCACGCCCGCTCACCGAGCTTGTAGCCGATCGCCTGGCCCGGGATCGTCAGATACCGGGTCAGCTCGCTCTCCACGAAGTCCGCCGGACGGCTGCTGTGCGCGCCGAAGAACTCCTGCGCCAGCTCCGGCGTCCACCGCTCGCCCGGATGGAACGGGGAGTCCGCCGGGATCTCCAGCTCCAGGTGCATGCCGATGTCCACGACGACCCGGGCGGCCCGCATCATCTGCGCGTCCAGATAGCCGAGCCGCTGCTCCGCGTCCGTGAGGAAGCCCAGCTCGTCCATCAGCCGCTCCGCGTACAGCGCCCAGCCCTCGGCGTTGGCGCTGACCATGCCGACGGAGGCCTGGTAGCGGGAGAGGCTCTCCGCGACGTGCGCCCACTGGGCGAGCTGGAGGTGGTGGCCCGGGACGCCCTCGTGGTACCAGGTCGAGACCAGGTCGTAGACCGGGAAACTGGTCTGGCCCATCGTCGGCAGCCAGGTGCGGCCGGGACGGGAGAAGTCCTCCGACGGCGACGTGTAGTAGGGCGCCGCCGCGCTGCCGGGCGGGGCGATGCGCGACTCCACCCTCCGCACCCGCTCGGCGAGTTCGAAGTGCGTGCCGTCCAACTGCTCGATCGCCTGGTCCATCAGGCCCTGCAGCCAGTCGCGGACCTCGTCGACCCCCTCGATGTGCTTGCCGTGCTCGTCGAGGTGGGCCAGCGCCACCCAGGGGGTCTCGGCGCCCGGCAGGACCTTCTCCGCCTCCTGCCTCATCTCGGCGAGCAGCCGGTGGTACTCGGCCCACCCGTACGCGTACGCCTCGTCCAGGTCCAGGTCCGTGCCGTTGTAATAGCGCGACCAGCGGGCGTAGCGCTCCCGGCCCACCGTGTTCGGCGCGCCCTCGATCGCCGGGGCGTACACGTCGCGCATCCAGTCCCGCAGTTCCACCACGGAGGCGGTCGCCGCGCGGGCCGCCTCCTCCAGCTCCGGGCGCAGCCCCTCGGGGCCGTCGGCGGCGAAGTCCTCGAACCAGCCGCGTCCCTCGCCCGTGTCCGCCCACTCACCGAGCTGTTCGACGAAGGTGGCGGTCGGACGCGGAGCCGCGTACAGCTTGCGGTCAAGACCCAGGGCCAGGGACTCGCGGTAACCCGCGAGCGCCCCCGGCACCGCGCGCAGCCGCTCGGCGATCCGGGCCCAGTCCTCGTCCGTCCGCGTCGGCGTGACCGTGAAGACCTCCCGCACCGAATGGGGGGCGGTGCCCATGTTGCCGACCGAACGCAAGCCCTCGTCCGCCTCGTGCACCGCGAGTTCGGCGGTGAGGCGTTCGCGCAGCAGCCGGGCGCAGCGCCGCTCCACGTCGCTGTCCCCGCCGGGCCGGCGCTCCGCCTCGGCCAGCCGGGCCAGGGTGGCCCGCGCCAGCTCGGCGAGGGCCTCCTGCCCCGCGGGCGAGAAGTCGGGCAGGCGGCCGGAACTCTCGGCGACGCCGAGAAAGGTACCGGTGACCGGGTCGAGGGCGATGAGATCGTCGACGTAGGCGTCGGCGACCTCGCGGGGCAGCAGGCTCTTGGTCTCTGACATGCGGACATCCTCATACGGATACCGGTGCCGCGTCAGCCGGGCGGATCCGGCCCGACGGCGCGTCCGGCCGGATTTCGCTCAGGGCGTGGCCGGGGGCGGGGCCGCGCGCACGGCCGGTGGCAGCAGGGGACCGCACTCCCACTGCTGGAAGATCAGCCGTGTCTCGACGCGGGCCACCTCCCGCCGGGACGTGAACTCGTCGAGGACCAGCCGCTGGAGGTCCGCCATGTCCGCCACCGCGACATGGACGAGATAGTCGTCGGGCCCGGTGAGATGGACGACGGTGCGTGACTCGGGCAGCGCCCGGATCCGTTCCACGAACGGGCCGACCAGCTCCCGCCGGTGCGGGCGCACCTGCACCGACAGAAGCGCCTGGAGGACGCCGACGACCTGTGGGCCGACCTCGACCGGGCCCTGGAGGAGGGGACCGCCGAGGCCGTCCCGTCGCCGCGGGCGCTGTCGCGGACCGAGTGAGACGCGACGGCGCCCCGCGCTCTCACTCCTTGCCGATCCGCTCCCCGTGCGGCAGCCGTGCCCCGGAACGGGCCCCGGCGTCCAGGCGGGCCGTGATGACCAGGGTCCCCTCCTCGATCTGGTAGTCGAGGGGCAGGCCCAGGCCGCGCATCGCGGCGACCATGCCGGTGTTGGACGCCTGCGTCACGGCGTACACGCTCTCGCAGCCGGCCTCCACCGCCATCGCCACGAGCCGTCCGAGGAGTTCGCCGCCGATGCCCCGGCGCTGCCACCCGTCCTCGACGAGCAGCGCGACCTCCGTCTCGTCCCCGTCCCACAGCAGATGACCGAGCCCGACGATCCGCCCCGAGGCCGTCTGCACGGCGAGGGTACGGCCGAAGCGGGGGCTGAGCAGGTGGTTCAGATACCGGCCGGCGTCCCTGACCGGGCCGTGGTAGCGCATCCCGAGCGTCTCGTCCGAGCACCGCTCGTGCATCGCCTTCGCCGCCGGAACGTCACGGGTGTCGGCCCGGCGGACCATGATGTCGCTCCCCTCCTGGAGCGTCAGCACGTCCCGGCCGTGCGGGACACGCGGACCGAGCCGGGCGTCCAGCTCGACCAGCGCCCGCGCGCGGGCGAACTCGGCCGGGGTGAACGGCAGATACGGCCGCTCCACAGTGATCACCCCGCCCTCCGGGGCGCGCAGCCGCAGCACGGTGTCCTCGAAGGTCCCTTCCGGCGGCACCTCGTCCGCCGTACGTCCCCCGACGGCCGCGGGCAGTGAGCGAATGGTGCACCGGCCGAGCAACTGGCGGAGCGCCAGGGGCAGTTCCGCCGCGTCCAGGGCCGTACGGACCGCCAGCGCCAGTACCCGGGTCGGCGCGTCCACCAGGTCGTGGGCGTCCGCCCGCTCGGTCCAGGTGTGGGTGCCGCCCGCCGCCGTCACCACGTCGGTCAGTTCGGACCCGGTCAGCCCGCCAGGGGCGCGGAGCAGGAACTCGTCCACCGTGCCCTCGGCCAGCGGGTGCGTCTGCAGGCTCAGGATGTCGATCCGCCGGTCGGCGAGGGCCGCGCACAGGACGGCCAGCGACCCCGGCGCGTCCCGCACCGTCGTCCGCATCCGCCACAGCGCGCTCTCCTCGGCGTCGGCTCCGGCACCCGCCCGGGACACGGCCTCGGCGTCCGCGTCCGACACCGCCCCGCCCCGGTCGGACGCCCCGGCACGCCGCTCGTCCGCGGAGGGCCGGGCGCCGGTATCGCCCGCCGGCGGTGCCTGTCCGTGGCGCCGTGACCACCGGGTGTGGAAGCCCGCCGTGGCGATCAGGGTGGCCACCGACGCGAGCAGCATGGCGGGCACCGCCGGGCCGTGTTCGACGACGCGGGTCACGGCGGCCGTCACATCAGACAGGTCTCGACTCATGAAGCCACTGTGAAGGAATGGTGTTGCGTGATCACGAACGCCCTGTGACCGATGGGTAAAGATGCCTTCCGGGACATTTGCTGATCTTTCGGCGACGGATCACGGCCTGCCCGGACCGCGTCACGGGCAAACCGTGAAACCGGCCACTGGCAATCGGCCTGACCAGCAAAAACGGTGCCGCCGCGCGGGGGAGTCGGCGATCCCCGGCCGCGCACCGGGGGATGACGCCGATGCGCGGCACACCGGACAGGCTAATGGACGGACTACTGGCCGACCCGGCCCGGACGCAGCACCTTTGTGAACAGCACGGTGCCGTCCTGCTCGCGCAGCCGCACCGTCATCTCGGCGCTGTCGCCGTCGATGTCGACCTCGCCGAAGAACTGGTAGCCCTCGGCGGGCGAGACGTTCGACGCGGTCGGCGCCTTCACGAACACCCGCTCCGGGCCGAAGGTGCCGTCCAGGTCGCTCGCCGGGAACGCGCCCGCGTTGAGCGGCCCGGACACGAACTCCCAGAACGGCTCGAAGTCGGTGAACGCCGCGCGCGAGGGCTGGTAGTGCTGGGCCGAGGTGTGGTGCACGTCGGCGGTCAGCCACACCGTGCCGGTGATCCGCCGGTGCTTGACGAAGCGCAGCAGTTCGGCGATCTGCAACTCGCGTCCCAGCGGCGCGCCGGGGTCGCCCTGCGCCACCGCCTCGATGTTGGCCCCGCCCTCGGTGGCGTCGGGCACGATCAGCCCGATCGGCAGGTCGGCCGCGATCACCTTCCACACCGCACGCGACCTCGCCAACTCCCGCTTGAGCCACTCCAACTGCTCGCGGCCCAGGATGCCCTGCGGGTCCACGCTCTGGTCGTCGGGGGAGTTGGCGTTGCGGTACGTGCGCATGTCCAGCACGAACACGTCCAGCAGGGGCCCCTGACGGAGCACCCGCTGCACGCGTCCCTCCCGTGTGCCGGGGCGCAGGGTGGAGACCGGGAAGTACTCGCCGAACGCGCGCCGGGCCCGAGCGGCCAGTACGTCCACACTCTTCTCCGTGTAGCGGTCGTCCGTGTCCGCGATCACCTGGCCCGGGTACCAGTTGTTGCGCACCTCGTGGTCGTCCCACTGGATGATCGAGGGAACCCGGGAGTTGAAGCGCCGCAGGTTCTCGTCGAGCAGGTTGTAGCGGAAGTTGCCGCGGAACTCGGCGAGGGTCTCGGCGACCTTGGACTTCTCCGCGGTGGTGACGTTCCGCCAGATGCCGCCGTCGGGCAGCGCGGCCGTCTCCTCGATGGGGCCGTCGGCGTAGATGTTGTCGCCGCTGCACAGGAAGAAGTCCGGGTCCAGGGCGCCCATGGCGTCGTAGATCCGGTAGCCGCCGAGGTCGGGGTTGATGCCCCAGCCCTGCCCCGCCAGGTCGCCGGACCACACGAAGCGCACGCCCGCGCGCCGGCGGACCGGCACCGTGCGGAAGGTGCCGGGGACCGGCTCGCCGGTGCGGCGCGGGTCGTCCGGGTCGGCGAGCAGCACGCGGTAGTGGATCTGCTCGCCCGGCGGCAGGCCGTTGAGCCCGGTCGTGCCGGTGAAGTCCGTGTCCGCGCCGAGCAGCGGGCCGTGCCATCTGCGCGGGTTGCGGAACGACTCCGTCGCGGAGGTCTCGACGATCATCCGGGCCGGCCGGTCGGAGCGCACCCACACCAGACCGGAGTCGGAGGTCACGTCTCCCGCCTGCACACCCCAGCCCGCCCCCGGCCGCCCGGAACGCGCGAACGCCGGTGCCGCCCCGAGGGCGGTGGGCAGGGTCAGGGCCGCCGAGGCGGCGAGTGAGCCGCGCAGCACGCTGCGGCGACCGGGCAACGGACGGTGTGACATGGATGCGCCTCCGGGGACGGGACCCGGCCGGTGGTCCGGCCGGTGCGCAGCCAGACCTACTGGCACGGCGCGGCGACCACGGAAACTCCGCGTGAACAGCCGTGCGGACGCCTCACCCGGGGGCGCCAGGGGCCTGCCGGTGCGGCTACGCCCGACCGCCTGCGTCCGGACGGGCAGGGGAGGGGCCCGCCGGTGTCCCGCGTCCGATCGCCCGCGTCCGGTTCCCTGACCGTCCGGGACCCGACCGCACCAGGCGGGCGCGCGGGATGGGGTGCTTGGCGCGTACGCCCTGCCGGGACGGGAGCAGCCGGTCCCGGTTGCCCACGCCACGGTGACGGGGGCGCCGGGGAGGTCGTCGGTGAACCGCACGTTCCGTCCGGCCCCGTGCTGGGCAGCCGCTCGACCAGGGGGAGCGGCAGACTCCGGGCGCACCAGCTTCACTCGGCCGAGTTCCAGGGCCGGAGAGCGTCGCGGACATGTGGCTCCTCCGGAAACACGCGGTCGGGAACGCGCGAACGATGACGGCGGTCGCGCAGACAGCCTGTCAGCAAGTGTTGCCGACGGGTAGACCCCGTTGCGGCCCGTCCGCAGCCGACGCCGGGCGCGGACGAATCCGCCTGGACACCGCCGGACCCGTCCGCTGGGATGGAACGGTGACCACCGAAACCGCGACCGATGTCTTCGAAGAGCACCGCCCCGTTCTCCTGGGGGTCGCCTACCGCATGCTGGGCCGCCTGGCCGACGCGGAGGACGTGGTCCAGGAGGCGTGGCTGCGCTGGTCCGCCGCCGACCGGTCCGCCGTGCGCGAACCCCGCGGTTACCTGGTGCGCGTCACCACCCGCCTCGCCGTCGACCGGCTGCGCCAGATCAAGTCGCGGGGCGAGACCTACGTCGGCCCGTGGCTGCCCGAGCCCTACGTCACCGACTTCGGGGACACCGCGCCGGACACCGCCGAGCGGGCCGTCCTCGCCGACTCCGTGTCCCTCGCCGTCCTCGTCGTCCTGGAGTCGCTGTCACCGCTGGAGCGGGCGGTGTTCGTGCTCAGGGAGGCGTTCGGCTACCCGTACGCCGAGATCGCCGCCATGCTGGAGCGCGGGGAGGCGGCGGTACGCCAACTCGCCGGACGCGCCCGCAAACACGTCGAGGAGCGACGGCCCCGCTATGACGTTGACCCGGTCCGGCGCCGTGACCTCACCGAACGGTTCCTCGCCGCCGCGACCGGCGGTGACCTGGCCGGGCTGATGGAACTGCTCGCGCCGGACGTGCGCCTGGTGGGCGACAGCGGCGGCAAGTCCAAGGCCCCGCTGCGCGTGCTGGAGAGCGCCGACAAGGTGGCCCGCTTCCTGCAAGGCGTCGCGCGCAAGGGCATCCCGGACTTCTCCCACCGCTTCCTGGAGATCAACGGCGGTCCGGCCCTGCTGGCCCTGTCGGCCGGCCGGCCCGACTCCGTCTTCCAGCTCGACGTGGCCGACGGACGCGTCCAGGCGGTGTACATCATCCGCAACCCCGACAAGCTGCGCCTCCTGGCCGCCCATGCCTAGCCGCGTGCCGTCCCGCGACAGGGGCCGGGACCGTCCGTCGCGGGATTGGTCTTGACCAAGGGAACGGGCCGTTTTATCGTCGCAGACAACTGCAACAACCTTTAATAAACAAGGGCGCCAAAAAGCCGCCGGACCACGGCGATTGCGGAGGACAGGGTGGGGACCACGCAGTTGGAATCGGTGCCGGAACCGAAGTACCTGCATCTCAGGACCGTGCTCAGCGAGGCCCTGGACTCGGAGTTCTCGGTGGGCGAGATCCTGCCCAACGAGCGTGACCTGGCCGCCCGCTTCGGCGTCGCCCGCGCGACGCTCCGCCAGGCCCTGGAACAGCTCGAACTGGAAGGCAGGCTCCAGCGCCGCCGCGGCGTCGGTACGACCGTCGCCCCGCCGCGCGTCGGCGTGGCCGTCGGCACCCGGCGGCACGACTGGCCCGGCACGGCCGGCGACGCCTGGCAGCCCGCCGACTGCGTCCTGGCGGCCCCGCCCGCGTCCGTCGCCGACGCCCTGGGGACCGGCCGCGACGAGCCCGTCCACACCGTCCGCCGCTCCCGGGTGACCCACGGCCAGCCCGTCGCCGCGGAGCTGCTGTACGTCCCGCCGTCCTCGGTGCCCGACCTCACCGCCATCGACGCGCCCTCCGGCGCCGCACGCGCGCGTGCCGTGCTGCGCGAACTGCAGCGCGGGGAACTGGAGCGGCAGGAGAGCGCCGTGGAGCTGGGATCGGCAGGCGCCGACGACGCGAAGGAGCTGGACCGGCTCCCGGGCGCGCCCGTCCTCGTGGTCACCACCCGCTACCTCGCCGAGGGCCGCACCGCCGCGCTCGCCGTGGCCACCTACCGCGCGGACACCTGCCGGCTGACGTTCGGGGACTCCGGCGACGTGGAGATACACCACGGTCCGCCGGCCCAGGCCTCCTGACCGGCCCGCGCCACCGGCGACGACGCCACCCGCACCCGCCCCCGCCGGGTCAGCGGCGCGCCGTCGCCCCCTCGACGGCGAACAGCTCCTCCTCCACATGGTCGAGGGCCAGCCGCAGCGCACCCGTCGCCACGGCGGCCTCGCCGAGCAGCGACAGGGTCACCCGGGGCGGGCGCAGACAGTAGCGGGCCAGCTCCCGGCGCAACGGCTCCAGTACGCCGTCCAGCCCGGCCGCCCAGCCGCCGATGACGACCAGCTCCGGATCCAGGGCGAGCACCAGCGCCGCCACGTCGTGCACCAGCCGCTGGATGAAACGCTCGACGGCCGCGGTGGCCCGCTGATCGCCCTCGCGGGCCTCGGCGAAGACCTTCGCGACCGCCTGCTCGTCCAGCGGGTGCAACGGCTGGCCGGTGGTGGACAGCAGCGTCTCGGGCGTCACGTCCCGGCCCAGCAGATGCAGCGCGCCGATCTCCCCGGCCGCCCCTCCGTACCCGCGGTGCAGCCGCCCGCCGATCAGCGCCCCCGCCCCCGGACTCAGCCCGGCCAGCACGAACACGACATCGTCGGACCCGGTCGCGGCACCCTTCCAGTGCTCTGCGACGGCCGCCGCGTTCGCGTCGTTCTCGACCAGCACGGGGCACTTGAAGGACCGGCTGAGCCGCTCGCCCAGGCTCAGTCCCGTCCACCCGGGCAGCGCGGTGCCCAGCCGGACCGTGCCGTCCGCCTCGACGATCCCGGGCGTGGCCGCCCCCACCGCCCGCAGCGAGCCGCGCGCGACACCGGCCCGGCGCAGCAGTTCGGCGACGGCGGTGCGCAGCCGCTCCAGCCGCTCGTCGGCCGGGGCCGTCTCGCCGACATCCTTGGCCTGGGCGCCGATCACCCGGCCGTCCAGGTCGGACAGGAGCACGGCGACACGGTGGGGCCCGATCTCCAGGCCCAGCAGGTGCCCGGCCTCCGCCCGGAACCGGAACCGCCGCGCGGGCCGGCCCTGGCGCCGGGCGGCGCTCCCGTCGGCCGCCGTCTCGACGACGAGACCGCCCTCGATCAGCCCTTCGACGACGCCCTCGACGGTCGGCCTGGACAGCCCCGTCACCCGGGTGATCTCGGTCAGCGTCGCGCAGTCCGTGGTGCGCAACGCGTGGAGCACCACGGCGGAGTTGATTCTCCGCAGCAGCGACGGGTCCCCGCCGGTCAGGCCTGCCAAGGTCCGTCCTCCCAGCTCGTGCGCGTGTTGGCCGGATGGTACTCGGACCGGTCCGCCCCGGCGAGTTCCGGACCGCACGTTCACGGCGAGCGCGAGCACCTCAACCGGGCGCCACGAACCCCGACTCGTACGCCGTGATCACCGCCTGGGTGCGGTCCCGGGCCCCCAGCTTCGCCAGCACCGCGCTCACATGCGACTTCACCGTCTCCGTGCCGACCACCAGCCGGGCGGCGATCTCCGCGTTCGACAGGCCGCGCGCCATCAGCCGCAGCACCTCGCCCTCCCGCTCGGTCAGCCGCGCCCGCTCCAACTCGGCGCGGGCCGCGCGGTTCCCGCCGTCGTCGCCGTACCGGGCGGCCAGCCGCCGCACCGAGGCGGGGAACAGCAGGGACTCGCCCGCGGCGATCAGCCGCACCGCGTGCACGATCTCAGCCGGCCGGGCCCGCTTGAGCAGGAAACCGTCGGCGCCCGCGCGCAGCGCCTCGTACACGTACTCGTCGTTCTCGAAGGTGGTCACGACCAGGATCTTCGGCGGGTCGGCCACCGTCCGCAGCAGCGCGCGGGTGGCCTCGATGCCGTCCAGCAGCGGCATCCGGACGTCCATGGCGACCACGTCCGGCCGCACCTGGCGCACCAGCGGGATGACCGCCGCCCCGTCCGCGGCCTCCCCGACCACCTCGATGTCCGGCTGCGCCTCCAGCACGGCGCGCAGACCGGCGCGCACCAGGGGTTCGTCGTCCACGAGGAGCACGCTGACCGGCATCCGCCCAGCGTAGATCAGCGCAGCGGCAGTTCGACGCGCACCCGCCAGTGCCCGGCGCCGTCCGGCCCCGTGTCCGCCCGCCCGCCCAGCAGCGCGGCACGCTCGCGTATGCCGCGCAGTCCGCTGCCGCGGCCGGGCGCTGCCGCGTCGTCCGGCAGCGGATTGCGCACAACGAGGGTGAGCGCGCCGTCCGCGACCCCGACGCGGACCAGGGCCGGTACCGCCCCCGCGTGCCGCAGCACATTGGTCAGCGCCTCCTGGAGGATGCGGTAGCCCTCACGCGAGACCGGGCCCGGCAGCGTCTCCAGCGGTCCCGTGAA
Source organism: Streptomyces sp. SL06 (assembly GCF_058244745.1). Lineage (NCBI taxonomy): Bacteria > Bacillati > Actinomycetota > Actinomycetes > Kitasatosporales > Streptomycetaceae > Streptomyces > Streptomyces sp. SL06. The sequence goes on from NZ_JBSYOT010000002.1 coordinate 6,205,009, forward strand.
CTCGGCTTCGACCTCGGCCCCGGAGGCGCGGGCCGCCTCCAGCAGCCGATCGGCGTCCGTGAGGTCAGGTCCGGTGCTCACGGGCCGTTCCGTCTCCCGCAGCACGCCGAGCACCCGTTCGAGGTCCGTCAGGGCCGCTCTGCCCGTCTCCTCGATCGCCGTCAGGGCCCGGTCGGTGAACTCGGGGCTGTTCGCCGCGCGGGCGGCCCCCGCCTGGACGACGGCCACCGTGAGGGCGTGACCGATGGAGTCGTGCAGCTCGCGCGCGATACGGGTGCGTTCGAGGAGTTGCCCGGTGCGCTCCTCCAGGGCCGCGAGGCGCTCGGCGGCCGAGGGGCCGAGCAACTGCCGCGCGACGACGGTGACCAGCTCGCCCAGGCCGACCACCAGCGCGTACAGCGCGACCAGCGGTACCGGTGCCAACACGCCGTACGCCCAGCACGGCGTCCCCGCCGGCGCGGGCAGGTCCTCGCTCGCGTGCCCCACGACGCGCGAGGCCAGGGCGTACGACAGGATCGGCAGCCAGATCGTGGCGTACGCGGTCACCCCGCCCAGCAGCGTCCGCGCTTCCAGCCACAGCACGGTCCGCCACCGGTCCCGCCAGGCCGTTGCGGGCCGCGCGGAGAAGCCGGGCTCCGCCTCGTCCGGCGTCAGCAGCAGCCGCGCCTGCACCCCCTCGCCCACGCGCACCGCCGGAATCAGACCCAAGGGGACCAGCATGATCAACGGCGCCCAGGGCAGCCCCGGTTCGACCCACATCCACATGCTGAGGGCCGCCATCGGCACCCACAGGTGCAGCAACCGCGTGTACGTCCTCCCGCGTACCAGCGGGCGCAGCAGGCGAACCATCCCGGCATCGTGTCATCCGGCACCGACAGCGGGGCTCCCCCGCACGGGGGAGGCACGACCCACCGGCGGGGGAGGACACGGCGCGGTACGTTCGGCGACGCTGCCGTCATGACCAGCATCGACCTCCGCAACCTCACCAAGGAGTACGGCACCCGACGAGCCGTCGCGGACCTCACCGTGACCGTGCGCCCCGGCCGTGTCACCGGCTTCCTCGGCCCGAACGGCGCCGGGAAGTCCACCACCATGCGGCTCGTCCTGGGCCTCGACCGGCCGACGTCCGGGACGGCGACCGTCGGCGGCCGGCCCTACACCGCCCTCGACGAACCGCTGCGGCACGTCGGAGCGCTGCTCGACGCGCACGCCCCGCACGGCTCGCGCACCGCCCGGGACCATCTGCGCGTCCTGGCCGCGAGCAACCGCGTTCCGCCGCGCCGGGTCGACGAGGTGCTGGAGGAGACGGGCATCGCGTCGGTCGGCCGCCGCCGGGTGCGGACGTACTCCCTGGGCATGCGGCAACGTCTGGGCATCGCCGCCGCCCTGCTGGGCGACCCGGAGGCGGTGATGCTGGACGAGCCCTCCAACGGGCTGGACCCCGAGGGCATCATCTGGATCCGCGGACTGCTGCGCCGGCTCGCCGCCGAGGGGCGCACGGTGCTGGTCTCCAGCCATCTGATGAACGAGACCGCGTCCTACGCCGACCACCTGGTCGTCCTCGGCCGGGGCCGCCTGCTCGCCGACACCCCGATGCGGGAGTTCATCGACGCGCGCGTGCGGCCCCGGGTGCGTGTCCGCACGTCGGACGCCACCGCCCTGAAGGCCGCCCTGGCCCGGCACGGCCACGACGCCGTGGAGGACGACGACGGCCACTGGAGCGTGCACCACGCGCGCGTGGACGACATCGGGCGTGTCCTGTCCGGTGCGGGGGTGCCGATCCTCGAACTGTCCTCGCACGAGGGCACCCTGGAACAGGCCTACCTCGACCTGACCGCCGCCGAGAGCGAGTTCACCGCACAGCCCCAGGAGGCCTGACCATGTCCCTCGCGCCCGTAATCCGCTCGGAGGCGCTCAAGGTCCGCACCCTGCGCTCGCTGTGCTGGACGCTGCCGGCCCTGTTCGCGCTCGTCACGGCCTTCTCCGCGTTGGCCGGTTCCGGTGCCCCGGAGCCGGACTCCGACCCGCTGTTCACCGCCCTGTTCGGCGTCCTGATCGGCCAGATCGCCGCCATCGCCTTCGGGACCACGGCCGTGTCGTCCGAGTACCGGGGCAACGCGATCCGGGTCTCCCTGGCGGCCGTTCCGCGGCGCGGACGCTGGTTCGCGGCGAAGCTGACGGTCGTCGCCGTACCGGTCCTGGTGGTGGGCACGGTCACCGCGCTCGCCGCCCTCCTCGTCGACCGCGCGGTGACCGGCTCCCCGGCGGTGGACGGACTCACCCTCGCCGAGCAGGCGCGCGGGGTCGTGGGGTGCGGGATCTATCTGACGCTGATGGCCCTGCTCGCGGCCGGACTCACCGCGCTGCTTCGCAGTGGCACGGCCGCCCTGGCCATCCTGATCCCGTTCATCCTCATCGTCTCCTTCGTCATCGGGGACGCGGCCGGCGGCGCCGTCGACCTCCTGCCGGACAGGGCCGGGCAGATCGTCCTGCACCGGACGTACGACGGCACACTGGGCCCCTGGACCGGGCTCGCGGTGACCGCGCTGTGGGCGACGGCCGCCGTCCTCGCCGGTGCCTGGCGGCTGTGCCGCCGCGACGCGTGACGCAGACGGCCGGCTGACGGCCCGCCAATTGTCGGTGGGGGCCGGTTTACTGGAGGGCATGAACATCGCGCGGCACATCTCCCTCATCGACGAGCTGTGCCTCCGGCCCTTCCCGGCGGACGCGGCGGCTCCCGGTCACTTCGTGGCGGTGCTGGAGAGCAGCCACGGCCTGCGCGACGCCGACGGGACGGAGCGGGCGCGGACCGTCGACCAGTACGAGAGTGACCGGGACGCCCTCTGCGAACGCCTCGCCGCGCGCTGGGGGGAGACGGACCCCTGGAATCTGCAGACGGTCCTGCTGCGGACCGAGGCGGAGGACATACCCGCGCCGTGGGCCGACCTCAGCGCCCGCGCGCGCGTGGCCCACCTCTGGGAGGCGGGGGACACCGGCCGCTGGCTCGCGGTGGCCGTCGCCGACCGGGACGAGACGGACGAGGTGCAACTGCTGGCCGTGGTCACGCGGGAGGCTCCGCCGTGACCCCGGTTATGCGTGCGCGGCGAGCCGCAGCCGCGCATACTCCTCGGCCATCGCCGACGCCGTCCAGTGCGCGTTCAGCCCTTTGAACATTTCAATAACTACCCATTTGTAATAAAATTGATCTTGTGAGCAAGATTAATTCAGAACCAAATTCGCCTGTGAGGGTCGGCCCTTATTCGCATCTCTGATACGGATGAAGAGCGGGCACCTGGCATCGATCGGCAGTTGCGGACAGTGCACCCGCTTATTTCCTCACGGGATGCCGTTCTCACACGCGACTACATCGACAACGGGTTGGTGTCAACGTCCAAGGCTGCGATGTAGTGCGCGCGCTGAGTTTTCGTCAGACCGTCATAGGATGCGTGGAGTTCGGCTTCTTGACCTTCCCGACCGTGAGATAGGTCGGACTCATCAAAGTACCTTGTCGCCCGACGGTTTAGAGGCGCGGTTGCAAGTCGCAGTGCTTCGATCACATTGGATTTTCCAGAGTTGTTCTCGCCGACGAGAAGGGTGATTCCTGGTTGAAACTCGACTTCCGCGTCATAACAGGATCGGAAGTTCTTGAGACGGAGACTCCGCAAGTACATCCCCGGCTCTTTTTTCTCGTCACTCATAAATAGTTCCTCATATATTCCATGTCTACTATTCTAAAAAAAAGCCTCCTTCTGTACCATGTGTCACATAAGGAAGCCTTGGCACCTTGACACACAACTCCCTGGCTGCGCAGGTGAACTGACGGGTAATACGACAGCACCTGACACAATCGAACAGAGGTGCGAAGTCGATGAAGCGGCACCCGATCCGGTACGCGCCAACAAAGTACGCCCCGCGACCATCGTCACGGGGCGTTCTTTGTTCTCTGGAGTTGTCACTTGCTCCCCCCCCTCTACCGCGCGCCGAACCACTGCCCGTAGGTCAGCCCGACCAAGCTTCCGCGGATCACGCGCTAGACCGATGCCTCCCCTCTCGCCACCTGCCATACCGAAGCCAGCACTCAAGTTGAGGACGTGAAGCGTGTGGCTCCGTCGGCCCAGGAAGCTGCAACCGGTGGAGTGGCCACGCTCGCGTGGTCGTCCTGAACCAGTGAGACTGCTGCATGCGGAAGATGCAGCGATGGCACGCGAACAGCGGCAGTTCTGCGTCTCGGACGACCATGTCCCCGACGTGAGCCACTGGAACACCGAGCGCTTCGCAGCGGAAGCAGGTTCCTTGGTACCAGTCGAACAGTCCCCATATCTGTTGCGGCTTCATCAGGCACCAACTCGCTCTTGATCGAGCCGACCAACCCGCAGCCGGCCACGGTCCTTAGATTGCATCGTTCCCCCGCGACGCGACCATCGCCGAAATCGTCGTCTCCAACAGGTGGTCGAACAGCGCAGTACGCGCCTGGTCTTCAACCGGTCCCGGTGATGCCCGGATGCCGGTTGGTAGGACGATCGGGGGGTGTAGTTGGTTGAAGGAGGACGACTCCACGGGCGCACCGATGGGCAGCTCAGCCCAGACGACCTTCCCGCCGACCGGTGAACGGTAGACGTTCCACTGCTTCGCCAGCACATCAACGAGGAGCAGGCCGCGCCCACTTGTCTCTTCAAGAGTTGGGTTCTTCTGTACGGGAGCCGCTTCTGCTCTGTCCCAGACCTCGGCGTAGAGGCTGGCACCGATGGCACGGAGCTGTATCCCGACGACGTGCTCAGGCTTGATCTGGCACGGCTTGGGCTTGAGGTCGGTGATCCCGCTGACCCTGACGGCGTTGGTGACGAGTTCGCTCATGATGAGCGTCGTTGTGTCGGCGTGCTCTTCGAGCTGCCATCGCGTCAGCATGTGACGGACGAACATGCGTGAGTACGCAACAGCCGCAGGGATGGCGGTCAATGGGAGCGTTGCAACGAGCAGCGGGATTGGGTTCACGGTGTCTTTGGCGGTCACATCGGCCCGCCGTCCTTGATGGTCAGCGACCATGACGAGACTTCCTTCTCCGGAGGAGCGGCGATCCACACCCACCGCCGGTGTCTTGCTGAAGCAGTTCTTTGGTGGCTTGGTCATCCAGATCAGGAAGTGCCCGGACGTAGCTGTAGATCGGAGGCTTCATCGCTCTGCGCTCCGCAGGAACGGGGTGCAAGGGCTGGCGACGGACGCGGAGCCAACGCCGCCAGCCCTGCTGCTTTCATGGGGTGCTGAGCCACCAACTGGTTCGCTCAGCGGAGAGAACCACGACGCGTGAGTCACACACGAGGGGCGGCGAAGAAGGTCGTCAGTCGATCTCGAATGACCTTGGCCGCCTGCTCGGGTGGTCGCTGGTTGCAGTCAACGCGCAGGACATCGAAACCGGCCTGGATCAAACGCTCGGTCGCTTGCCGGTAGAAGTGAACCTCTGCGTGACTGCTGCCTGGCGAGAGCTGGAAGCGGTTATGTGGTCCACGCTCCGTTAGCCGCTCTGAGATCACCTCGGGGTCGGCTTCGAGGATCACCGCCAGATCGGGGCGGTCAGCTTCGGCGTTGAGTTGCCAGAGGAATGACGGATCAACACCGTCGAAGCGCTGCATCACCAGACCAGAGGGGATGTACCGATCGCTGATGACCGTCCGGCCATCCTCAAGGTGCGGCCGTACTTCCGTCTCGACGTGGTGGTACCGGTCGGCCGCGTACAGACACGCGAGGGCGTGACCGGTGACCGTCTCCGTCAACTGACGGCAGAGATCGCCTATCGGTCCCTTCGACGGCTCGGCCGTCACATGGACGTTCTCACCTTCGGCTACGAGCATGTGCGCCAGGTGGCGAACGATCGTGGACTTCCCGGCACCGCTGGGGCCGTCAACCGTGACGAACATGCCTCGCTCTTGGCTAGAAAAGGGTCGCAGCTTCATCCCTGCCACCCCCTGGCGGTTGGTCACGTAGGTCATCCAGCGACCGCGGAATGCTGTTGGTCGTCGCGAGCATCTGGAACAACCGTGCCGTGACAAGCGCGTCGTACGTGGCGCGGTGAGGCCTCAGTTCTGGCGACAGCCCCTCAGAGAGCTTGAACGCCTCGACCAGCGACCCCAGTCGGTGACTCATCTGGTCGGGCACGAAACGGCGGGCCAGCTTGAGCGTGTCGAAGACTTCCGGGCACTCCCACCCCGTGAGCTTGCGTCGAAGCACGCCAACGTCCACGTGGGCGTTGTGAGCCACCAGCGCCGGGTGGGACAAGGCCAGCAGTACGTCAACCTTGATGTCCTCGAACAACGGCGCGTCGGCGACGGCCTCGTTGGTGATGCCGTGAATCCGTCGGGCCATGGGCGTGATCGGCTGATCCGGTCGAACCAACCAGCTCACCGGTTCCCCAATAACCCCACCGACGATCGGCACTACGGCCAACTCCACCAGGTCCGGCGGCTGCTGTCCGTTGCCCTCCACGTCCACGACGACGTAGTTCAGGTTCGTCCAGTCAGTCATCTTGCTTCGGTTCCTTCCATCCGATATCCGCCCGACCATGCCGCCGGTCGTGGTGGGGATGGCGAACATCGTGCACCTGGAAACCGAGGGCGTGTTGGAGGTAGTAGCGCGGCTGTTCCTCGGCGAGTCCGGCGACGACAGCCGCCCGCTCCGTGATGTCCACGACCACCAAGCCGCTGGCGTCAGACAAGCCGGAAGCGACTTCCCGTATCTTCTGCGCACTTGGCACGCGGTGGGCGCCCTTGCAGAGGCTGAGCTGTGCGAGCGGGCAGATGTCGCACAGTTCACGGATGCCGTAGTGGCCGTTGTAGTCGGCCTCGCCATGGGCGAACGACACGGCGCACGAGGTCTTGCGGAACAACGACTCGCAGCCGGCGAACGTTGAGAGGACACGCTTTTCCAGCGTCTCCGGCACGATCTTGCGCCGGGCGGTTTCGTCGTACGGCTCGGGCAGGTTGTTCGCCTTGTAGTAGTCGGCGATCTGACCCCGGTAGAACAGGCCGGTGAAAACCGTGGCGTCAGCGTGATAACTCAGCTCGTACGCCCGGTCGAGATGTTCCGGTGAGTCGTTGAGACCTGGCACCAGCGGTCGCCAGTACAGAACCGTCCGATAGCTGCGGTCGAGCGGTTCACTCATGAGCTTGAGCGACTGGGCTGCCACGCTGGACGGGTACGGCTCGATGTCCTTGTTATCGATCCCCGAGTACGTGAACAGCAGCGTCACCTTGACGTGCCGGAGCTGGTTGAGTCGCTCGACATCGTCGGCCTTCATGGCGTGCCGGGTGATGACCAACACGTGGTTGCGCAGCTCGCGCTTGTCGAGGTCTTCTAGCACCGCGAAGGTGTGTGGCCGGACGTTGGGGAGGAACGGGTCTGTGGCCCGGTTGAAGACCTGAACCGGCGTCACGTGCGGCTGGAAGTACCGGTGATTGACCAGTTCTTCGACGGCCTGGGTGTCGCTCATGAGGGCACGCGGTTGCCGCTGATCCCACAGGCCGTAGGTGTGCCGGATGCAGTAGGCGCAGTCCAGCGGACACCCCTGGATGTGGTTCAGGCTGAGGCCGCTCTTTCGGTACTCGACCACGTCGCGGGCGCGCTCAGGAAGTCGGTCGATCTGCTCTCTGGTGAGCAGTGGTACGAAGGTGGACACCTAGCTCTCCCAAATCCCGAAGGGGTAAAGACGGTTGACCGTCTTTCAGGGAGCGTAGGGGCGCGAGAGAGGTGCGCATAGAAAGTTTCTTGGTATTTCTAGCAACTCCACGAACGAGCGAAGGGCGCAGAAATCACGAGCCATCTTCGGGGGAGTTCGGCACAAGATCGTCAATGACGCGCGTGATGATCGCTCGCGCGGCGCGGCCGTAGCTGGCAACGGCGGCGAGCTGGTCGAAGACACCGCCGTACAGCTCGATCTCTTGGGGCTGGGCGAGGTTCAGCTCTGCTGAGTACGTCTCGACCATCACGCGGTCGTTGTCCAGAATCCAGAAGCCATGCCACGGGGCAACGACGTACTGCGTCTCGAACGCGATGATGCCGAGCCGTACGTTGGGCAGGGCCGACAGAGAGACAAGTCGGTCTAGCTGTCCGAGCGTGATTTCTGGTGATGCCAGCCGAAAGTGCAGCGCTGCTTCGGTAAGAACGAAGTGGAATCGCTTATCCGGCCGGTACAGGATTTCTTGGCGCTGGGCACGTGCCCGCACGGCTTCGTTGATGTCGTTGGGTGCCTGGAACATCGTGATGCCCTGGACAAGCCGTGCTCGCGCATACTCAGCCGTTTGCAACAGGCCCGGGATAACGGTGGCTTCAAAGACGCGGAACAACTTGGTGCGAGCGTCCAGATCGGCAATCTCGTTCTGATGAGTACTGAGACCCGTCTTAAACTGTCGCTGCCACTCGGCATGCTGGACTTCGAGGGTGTGCAGCGAAGCAAGAAGCGCCTCAGCTTCGCCCACGCTGTCGGTCGCTTGCGTCCAGCCGGTGATGTCTTCATCGGTCGGTGTCTGTCGGCCGTTCTCCAGCTTCGACACCTTGGATGGTGGCCATGCCAACGACTCCGCGAGCTGCTTGCCGGTCAGACCGGCTTGTTGCCGCAGTTCACGGAGTCGCTTGCCCAGCGCGTTACGTGCCTCGTGGACGTTAGTCGCGCCGGTTGTGTTGTTCGGAGGCAAAGTCATCCCGTCGTCTGGCGTGGTGCCAGGCGGCGTCACGCCAGTAGTTGTGCTCCACGATCACGGCCGGATCTTCGATCAGCTCGCCACCAAGGAAACGGTCAGCATCATCGAAGTGCATCCGGACCAGCTTACTGCTGTCGAACAACCAGTAGTCGTGGTTAAGGGTTGTCCCGTAACCGCTGGCCACGGGTGAGATGATCTTGTCGTGTCTGGTGTGATCACGGCGTCGGAGCCCTCCTGGATAGTCCCGTTCACCGGGCTGAGCTCGCGTCAGTTCGGCAAGCTGATCACAGCCCTGCGCCGGGAGGGTGCAGACCCGGTGCGCAAGGGCCGACCCTGGAGCCTGCCGCTGGAGGACCGGGTCCTGCTGGTCGCCGCGTACTGGCGAACGAACCTCACCATGCGCCAACTGGCTCCGCTGTTCGGGGTGTCGAAGTCGGCTGCGGACCGCATCATCGACCACCTGGGCCCGGCGCTCGCGCTCCAGCAGCGCAAGCGGTTCCGCAAGGACACCGTGCTCATCGTGGACGGCACCCTGGTCCCCACCCGCGACCACCAGGTTGCCGAGCAGTCGAAGAACTACCGGTACTCCACCAACCACCAGGTCGTTATCGACGCCGACACCCGGCTCGTCGTCGCCGTCGGCCGGCCACTGCCCGGCAACCGCAACGACTGCAAGGCATGGGAGATCTCGGGCGCGAAAGCCGCCGTCGGCCGCACCACCGTCATCGCCGACGGCGGCTACCGCGGCACCGGCCTGGTCATCCCACACCGCCGCCAACCCGGCCAGGCAAACCTCCCGGCCTGGAAGGAGGAACACAACGCCTCCCACCGAAAAGTCCGCGCCCGAGTCGAGCACGCCTTCGCCCGCATGAAGACCTGGAAGATCCTCCGCGACTGCCGCCTGAAAGGCGACGGCGTCCACCACGCCATGCTCGGCATCGCCCGCCTACACAACCTGATCGTCGCTGGGTGACGGGCAAACGGCCAGGTCATCGGCCCGTCCGAGATCATTTACGGGACAACCCTTAGGCTCCTGCGCACGCCCTTACGGCACCCCGTGCCAACACGAACACGCCTGCATCCGCTGCCCGATGCTCCAGGTCAACCCGAAAATGCTCACGCGTCTGGATGAATTGGAGGAAGATCTTCAGGTCAGGCGAAGGCGGGCGGAGGCCGAGAAGTGGCTCGGTGAGATCGACGGCATCGACCTGACGCTGACCTTTCTTCGCGCCAAGCGCGACGAGGCCCTGCGGCTCACTCGCCGCGGCCCTGTCGATCTCGGCTTGCCCGATCCACGACCTCCGGAGGCGTGATGACCACCCCAACTAACCCGCTAACACCCCAGACCGTGCAGCGGCTGGCCTTCATCCGCTTCCTCCACGAGCAGGGCGTGACGCAGTCTCGGCAGCCTCAGCCCCTCGCAGCAACCGCTGTGCTGTCCTTTCATGACGCAGTCGAACTGTTCCTTGTTCTTGCGGGGGAGCACCTCCAGGTCGGCCTTCCTACGCAGATCAACTTCTCTCAGTACTGGGAGAAGCTCGCGGCTGGCTTGCCGCCCAACTCGCAACTGCCGAGCAAGAAAGCCATGGAGCGGATGAATAAGCTCCGGGTCAACCTCAAGCACCATGGTGCCGTTCCATCCCCGACGGACATTGACCAGGTTCGCGCGGACGTGCTGACCTTCTTCACCGACGCCACCCCAATGATCTTTGGGGGCGCGTTCACACAGATCGACATGATTGACCTCGTGTCGCGGCCCCAGACCGTGAAATTCCTGCAATTCGCGCAGTCCTGTGCAGATAAAGGAGATTTGCCGCAGACGATGGCGGCGCTTTCGATTGCGTTCACGGAGCTCATCGAGCACTACACCGAGACTCGGCGGTCGGCCTACAGGCCACCGTTCCGGTTCGGTGATGTCAAAGACTACCGTGACGAGAGTCGCAGGATCGGTGGGGACAGAGAGGCCAAGAAGCTACGCCTGACTGATCTCTTGAGTCATATCAAGGACATCTCAAAGCAGTTGTCGAGTGTCACAAAGACGACTAAGGAGATGCAGCGGGCAATGCGAGTAACTGCGCTTGGGATCGACTACACCCGGTATGCGCGATTTGATGTCCTGACGCCTCAGGTCGGGCGCTACATGGGTGGAAACGCCAGATTCTTCGTGGAAGAAGGGCACAAGTTGCTTACCCACGAGGACTATCAGTTCGCCCGCCTGTTCGTGATCGAATCCGCAATGCAGGCAGCCAAGGCAGACGCTGTGCTCCAGCGCAGGCTTGACCATCGCGCGGCCTCTCCGGCCGGCTGGGGCCAGGCAGAGGAGCGAGACTGGGAAGGGCCCGACCCCTTCGGGAACTAGGTCGTCACTCGTCCGGGTGAAGTGCAGAGAAGCAGCACCGGCCAGAAGCGGTTGCCCGGACGGGCGAAGTGGTGGCCCGTCGCCGCCGTCATCAGGCCGGGGTTGATTCCGCAGAACAGCACATGGAGGCCGTCCGCGACGACGTCCGGCACGAGACGGTCGCGGGCGGTCTGCAGCTCGGCCCGGGTGAAGGGTGTCAGAGGATCGCTCCGGGGGTGTAGCCCGCGGCTGCCGGGTGCTGCTTGACGATCTCCTCGATCCGGCCGACGACGGCACCGACCTGAGCGGCGGCGGCGCCCGTGAAGGAGAGCTTGTCGGCCATCAGGGCCTCAAGCGCGGCACGGTCGAGCGGGACGCGCTCGTCGGCGGCGAGCTTGTCGAGGAGTTCGTTGCGCTCGGCGCCCTGCTCGCGCATCGCCAGTGCGGAGGCGACGGCGTTCTCCTTGATGGCCTCGTGCGCGACCTCGCGGCCCACCCCGGCCCGCACCGCGCCCATCAGCACCTTGGTGGTGGCGAGGAACGGCAGGTAGCGGTCCAGCTCCCGGGCCACGACGGCCGGGAAGGCGCCGAACTCGTCGAGCACGGTCAGGAAGGTCTCCAGCAGCCCGTCCAGCGCGAAGAAAGCGTCGGGGAGAGCCACCCGGCGCACCACCGAGCAGGAGACGTTGCCCTCGTTCCACTGGTCGCCCGCCAGCTCGCCGGTCATCGAGGCGTAGCCGCGCAGGATCACCATCAGGCCGTTGACGCGCTCGCAGGAGCGGGTGTTCATCTTGTGCGGCATCGCGGAGGAGCCGACCTGGCCGGGCTTGAAGCCCTCCGTGACCAGCTCGTGCCCGGCCATCAGCCGGATCGTCTTCGCCAGCGAGGACGGCGCCGCAGCGAGCTGCACCAGCGCGGTGACGACCTCGTAGTCCAGCGAGCGCGGGTAGACCTGGCCGACCGAGGTGAACGCCTGCGAGAAGCCGAGGTGCCCGGCGATCCGCTGCTCCAGCTCCGCGAGCCCGCCGGCGTCCCCGCCGAGCAGGTCCAGCATGTCCTGGGCGGTGCCGACCGGGCCCTTGATGCCGCGCAGCGGGTAGCGGCCGAGCAGCTCCTCCACCCGGCCGTACGCGACCAGCAGCTCGTCGGCGGCGGTGGCGAACCGCTTGCCCAGGGTGGTGGCCTGCGCGGCGACGTTGTGGGAGCGGCCCGCCATGACCAGCTCGCCGTACTCGCCGGCCAGCTTGCCCAGCCGGGCCAGGACGGCCACCGAACGGTCGCGGACCAGCTCCAGGGAGAGCCGGATCTGCAACTGCTCGACGTTCTCCGTCAGGTCGCGCGAGGTCATGCCCTTGTGCACGTGCTCGTGCCCGGCGAGGTCGTTGAACTCCTCGATCCGCGCCTTCACATCGTGCCGCGTGACCTTCTCGCGCTCGGCGATCGAGGCCAGGTCGATCCGGTCGAGGACGCGCTCGTAGTCGGCGATCGCGGCGTCGGGCACCTCGATGCCCAGGTCCTTCTGGGCCCGCAGCACGGCGAGCCAGAGCTGCCGCTCCAGCTTCACCTTCTGCTCGGGCGACCACAGGGTGGCCAGCTCGACGGAGGCGTAGCGTCCGGCGAGGACGTTCGGGATACGGGGCTTGGCGGGAGCGGAAGTCACGTGACCGGATTCTACTGGCGGTTCGTGCAGGCCGGTGCCACGGGGTTCTTCGTCGGAACCTACGAAGGCCGCGTGACCTGGGGAATCACGGCGTCAGGCCCTCGTACGGCACCAGTTCCGGGCGCTTGGGGGGCAGGCCGTCGCCGGACGAGCGGCCCGTCAGCCTGCGGCCTATCCAGGGCAGCAGATGCTGCCGGGCGAACCGGAGATCCTCGGTCCGGCGGGTGACCCAGCCCGGTGGCGGCGTCGGCGGGATCGGCGCGTGCCACTGCGGGTCCTCGGGCTCGTGGCCGAGCGCCTGCCACACCGCCTCCGCGACCCTTCGGTGCCCGTCGGCCGTCAGGTGCAGCCGGTCCATGTCCCACATGCGCGGGTCGGCCAGCGACTCGGCCGAGTACAGGTCGACGACCACGGCGCCATGTTGCTCGGAGAGGTCGTCGATGATGGCGAACAGGGCCTCCATCCGGGGCCGGAAGCGCTCCAGTACCGGGCCCTGGCGACCCGGGCTGCGCATCAGCACGAGCTGCTCGCAGTGCGGGGCGAGCCGTTCCACGGCCTGCGTCAGCAGGTCCCGTACCCGGGCCATGTCGCACTTGGGGCGCAGGGTGTCGTTGAGCCCGCCGACCAGGGTGATCACGTCGGCTCCCATGGCCGCCGCCACATCGACCTGCTCGTCGACGATCTGTCCGATCAGCTTGCCGCGCACCGCGAGGTTCGCGTACCGGAAGCCGGGGGAGCGGGCGGCCATCCGCGCGGCGAGGAGGTCGGCCCAGCCCCGGTAGGAGCCGTCGGGCAACAGGTCCGACATGCCCTCGGTGAAGGAGTCGCCGACGGCGACGAGGCTGGTGTGGGTGGGGTTCGTCTGCATGGCGACAGAAATGGTAGCCCCTACACATACCCGCCGGTCGGTCCCCCTCCGCCAAGCCTGCCTGCCCGCCCACCGGTCGGTCCCCCGCCGCCCACGCCCTGCCGTCCGCCGGTCACCCGCTGCCGCTCGACCACCCGCCCGCCGCCTGCCACGCTGCCGCTCGCTCGGCCGCCGTCCGCGCCCCCGGCCGCTCAGTCGCCGCCCGCGTCACTCCCGCCGCTCGGCCGCCGCTTGCCGCGCTCGTCAGCGCCGTCACGTCCGTCACAGGGCCCACGTCCGTCACCGGCGCACGTCCGACCCCACTACCACCCAGGCTCGCCCGCTGCCCTCACGCCTCCGGTGCCGTCCTCACGCCTGCTGCCCGAACAGTTCCCGCAGGACGTCCTCCATGGTCACCAGACCCGCCAGCCGCCCGTCGGAGCCGAGTACGGCCGCCAGGTGGGTGCGGCTGCGGCGCATCGCCGTGAGTACGTCGTCCAGCGGGGTGCTCTCCCGCACCCGGGCGATGGGCCGCATGTCGCGCGGCAGGAACGGCTGGTTCCGCGGCGAGGCGTCCAGGGCGTCCTTCACATGCAGGTAGCCGACGATCCGCCGCCCGTCGTCCACCACGGGGAAGCGGGAGTACCCGGACTGCGCCGACAGCCGCTCCAACTCCTCCGGAGTGATGCCCACGTGCGCCTGCACGACGCGTTCCAGCGGCAGCACCACGTCCCGCACCGGCCGCCGGCCCAGCTCCAGGGCGTCGTGCAGCCGCTCCTGGGCCCGGTCGTCGATCAGTCCGGCCTCGCCCGCGTCCTTGACGATCTCGGCCAGCTCCGCGTCCGTGAAGGTGGCCGTGACCTCGTTCTTCGCCTCGACCCTGAGCAGCTTGAGCAGCGCGTTCGCGATGGTGTTGACCGTGAAGATCACCGGACGCAGCGCCCGCGACAGCGTCACCAGCGGTGGCCCGAGCAACAGCACGCTGCGCACCGGCTCGGCCAGCGCGACGTTCTTCGGCACCATCTCGCCGAGCAGCATGTGCAGATACGTCGCCAGCGCCAGCGCGATCACGAAGGACACCGCGTGCCCCGCACCCGAGGGCACACCCACCGCGTCGAACAGCGGCTCCAGCAGGTGCGCGATCGCCGGCTCCGCGACGATGCCGAGGACCAGCGTGCACAGGGTGATGCCGAGCTGCGCCGCGGCCAGCAGCGCCGACACGTGCTCAAGACCCCACAGCACACGCTTCGCCCGGCGGTCGCCCGCCTCCGCGTGCGGCTCCACCTGGCTGCGGCGCACCGAGATCAGCGCGAACTCGGCGCCCACGAAGAACGCGTTGACGACGAGCGTCGCCAGACCGATCAGCAGTTGTACGGCGATCACCGGCCGGCCTCCCCTTCGTCGTCCCTTTCGTCGTCCTCGTCCTCGTCCTCGTCCTCGTCCTCGTCGGCGTCGGCGTCGGCGGCGTGCGCGTCGTCGGCCGGCGCGTGCAGCAGCACCCGGGCGGCCCTGTGCCCCCTGGCGTCCACGACGTCCAGCCGCCAGCCGGCCACCTCCAGACTGTCGCCGACGCCGGGGATGCGCCCCAGTTCGGCCGCCACCAGCCCGGCGACCGTCTCGTACGGCCCCTCCGGCACCCGAAGGCCCAGCCGCGCGAGCCGGGCCACGCGTGCCGAGCCGTCGGCCCAGTACAGGGCGTGGCCCTGTTCGTCGGTGCCGGCCGGGTCCAGCTCGGGGGTCTCGTGCGGATCGTGCTCGTCCCGCACCTCGCCGACGACCTCCTCGACGATGTCCTCCAGCGTGGCCACGCCCGCCGTCCCGCCGTACTCGTCGATGACGACGGCCATCGTGCGCCGCCCGGAGAGCCGGTCGAGGAGGCGGTCCACGGTCAGTGACTCCGGGACGAGCAGCGGCTCGCGCATCAGCTCGGCCACCGGCATGCCGGACCGCCGCTCGGCGGGCACCGCGAGGACATCCTTGACATGTGCCGTGCCCACCACGGCGTCGAGCGTGTCCTGGTAGACGGGGAACCGGGACAGCCCGGTCGCCCGCGTCGCGTTCGCCACGTCCTCGCACGTCGCCCCGGACTCCAGGGCGACGACCCGGACGCGCGGGGTCATCACGTTCTCGGCCGTCAGGTCGGCGAGGTTCAGGGTCCGTACGAACAACTCGGCGGTGTCGGCCTCAAGCGCGCCCTCCTTGGCCGAGTGCCGGGCCAGCGCCGCCAGCTCCTGCGGCCCGCGCGCGGACGCCAGCTCCTCGGCGGGCTCCACGCCGAAGCGGCGCACGATCCGGTTGGCCGTGTTGTTCAGATGGGCGATGAAGGGCCGGAAGGCCGCGCTGAACCAGCGCTGCGGACCGCCCACCCGTTTGGCCACGGCCAGCGGCGAGGAGATGGCCCAGTTCTTCGGCACCAGCTCGCCGACGATCATCAGGAAGACCGTCGACAGGGCCGTGCCCAGCACCAGCGCCACCGAGGAGGCCGCCGAACGCGGCACCCCCACGGCCCTCAGCGGCCCTCCGATCAGCGCGGCGACCGACGGCTCCGCGAGCATGCCGACCACCAGATTGGTGACCGTGATGCCGAGCTGCGCCCCGGACAGCTGGAAGGTCAGGTTCCGTACGCCCTTCAGGGCGCCGGCCGCGCCTCGCTCGCCGCGCGCCGCCGCCCGCTCCAGTTCGCCGCGCTCGACGGTGGTCAGCGAGAACTCGGCAGCGACGAAGGCGCCGCACGCGAGCGAGAGCAGGATCGCCACCAGCAGCAGGAGCACTTCGGTCATCGGGTCACCTCGGATCCATGATCAGCCAGGGCGGGGAGGTGCGCGCGATGTCGTGCGCCGGGGGACTCGCTCATGCGCCGGTGCTCAACCTTTCAGTCGGTGAGGGGCTTCACCCAGCGTCGCCACTGCTCCTGCGGCTCGTACCCGGCGGCCCGCCAGGCATGCTGGGCCCGCTCGTTGCGCCGCAGCACCATCGCGTCGACCCGTCGTCCGCCCAGGGCGGCGAAGCGCCGTTCGGCGGCTGCCAGCAGGGCGGTGGCGACGCCCTGCCGGCGGTGGTCGGGGTGGACGGCCAGCCGGTAGGCGGAGCATCGCCATCCGTCGAAGCCGGCTATGACGGTTCCGGCCAGGAGGCCGTCGCGTTCGGCGAGGAGCAGGGCGCCGGGGTCTCGTGCGAGGAGCCGGGCCACTCCGTCGTGGTCGTCGCTGATACTCGTACCCTCTGCGGCCTCGCGCCAGAAGTCCAGCACGGTGTCGATGTCCGAGTGGGCGGCGCGGCGGATCTGGAGATCGATCATGTGCTGAGGTAAGCAGACCGCCGGTCCGTCCGGCGAACGGGTTCTCGTCCCCGCCGGCCGAGCCGCCCGGCGGCGGCCCGGCCGGTTGCTCAGAGGGCCTCCCGGGCCCGGAACGCGTCCGCGTTCCACGTGCCCTCCAGCCGGGGCGCCAGCCAGTGCGGTGCCGTGGAGCGGAAGGCGGCCGGGGGGAGGGCGGCCGCTCCGGCGGGGACGGCGCCGAGGAGAGGGGCGCCGGACACGTCCGGCAGGTCCGCGAGGTTGCAGCGTGCGGCGAGGTCGGGGGCGCCTGGCCAACTGCCGATGACCACTCCCGGCAGCTCAAGCCCCCGGGCGCGCAGCTCACGCGCCGTCAGCTCCGTGGTGTTCAGTGTGCCAAGCCCCGCCGACGCCACCAGCAGCACCGGCGCGCCCAGCAGCCCGGCGACGTCCGCCAGTGTCCCGCCGGCCGCGTCGAAGCGTACGAGCAGTCCGCCCGCCCCCTCGACAAGCACCAGGTCGTGCTCGGTGGCCAGCTTCTCCGCGGCCTGCGCCACCTCCCGCGGGCGCACCGGCGCCCGGCCGGCCCGGCGCGCGGCGGTGCCCGGTGCCAACGGCTCGGGGAAGCGGGCGACCTCGGCCGCCGTCACCGCGCCGGCGAGGCGCGCCACCTCCCGGGCGTCCCCGGCACCGGCCGGCCCGACGCCCGTCTGCGCGGCCTTCAGCACGGCCACCGACCGCCCGCGCGCCAGCGCCGTCGCGGCGACGGCGGCGGTCACGACCGTCTTGCCGACCTCCGTGCCCGTGCCCGTGATCACCAGTACCGGCATGTCACCCCTCCCGCGCCGCCGCGCACACCGCGCGGGCGATCCGTGCCACGTCCGCGTCGCCCGTGACGTACGGCGGCATGGTGTAGACCAGGTCGCGGAACGGCCGCAGCCAGACGCCCTCGCGCACCGCCGCCCGTGTCGCCGCCCGCAGGTCGACGGCGTGGTCGAGCTGCACCACCCCGATCGCGCCGAGCACGCGTACGTCGCTCACACCCGGCAGCCCGGCGGCGGGCGCGAGCCCCTCGCGCAGACCCGCCTCGATCCGTTTGACCTCCGCGAGCCAGTCCTGTCCGAGCAGCAGCCCGATCGACGCGCACGCCACGGCCGCCGCCAGCGGATTGCCCATGAACGTCGGCCCGTGCGCGAGCACCGGCACCTCTCCGCGCGAGATGCCCTCGGCCACCCGCGACGTGCACAGCGTGGCCGCCATCGTCAGATAGCCGCCGGTCAGCGCCTTGCCCACGCACATCACATCAGGCGTCACCGCCGCGTGCTCCGCCGCGAACAGCGCGCCGGTGCGCCCGAACCCGGTCGCGATCTCGTCGAACACCAGCAGCACGTCGTGCGCGTCGCACGCCTCGCGCAGCACCCGCAGATACCCGGGGGAGTGGAACCGCATCCCGCCCGCGCCCTGCACCACCGGTTCGACGATCACCGCCGCCAGCTCGTCGGCGTGCCGCTCGATCAGCGACCGCAGCCGGTCCGCGTACGCCTCCTCGTACTCCGTAGGCGGCGCGTCCGCGAAGACCTGGCGCGGCAGGACGCCCGTCCACAGCTCGTGCATCCCGCCCTCGGGGTCGCACACCGACATGGGCTGCCAGGTGTCACCGTGGTAGCCGCCGCGCCAGGTCAGCAGCCGCCGCTTGCCGGGACGCCCCAGCGAGCGCCAGTACTGCAGGCACATCTTGACGGCGACCTCGACCGACACCGAACCGGAGTCGGCGAGGAACACGTGCTCCAGGCCCTCGGGTGACATGTCGACAAGGAGCTTCGCCAGTCGCACGGCGGGCTCGTGGGTGAGCCCGCCGAACATCACATGGCTCATCCGGCCCAACTGCTCCCGCGCGGCCTCGTTGAGCACCGGGTGGTTGTAGCCGTGGATCGCCGACCACCAGGACGACATCCCGTCGACCAGTTCCCCCGAGCCGTCTGCCGGGCGCAGCCGCACCCCGCTCGCCGACTCCACGACGAGCGGGTCCTGCCGGCCGGGCATCGGGCCGTAGGGATGCCAGACGTGCCGCCGGTCCAGCTCCAGCAGCTCGGCCACGGCAGGCGCGGGCTCAGGCATTGGGCGCGAGGTCCGTGCCGGCACCGCGGCGGCGTACGGCCACCAGGTCGGTACGGGGCTCACCGGCGGCCGTCACCGGCCCCGGGGCCGCGGCGGCGCCGTGGCCCGCCGCCTCCGACGCGCACCCGTGGCCCGGTTCGGCCGGGCCCGAGCCGCACACCCCGCCGCCCTCGTGCGAACCGCAGCCGCCTGCCGCGGCCCGGTGCTCCGGCAGGGTGACCCGGTCGGCGCCCTCCACCTCGAACCCGGCGTCCGCGATCATCTCCAGGTCGGCCCGGCCCGCCTGGCCCTCGCTCGTGAGGTAGTCGCCGAGGAAGACGGAGTTGGCCAGGTGCAGGGCGAGCGGCTGCATCGTGCGCAGATGGACCTCGCGCCCGCCGGCGATGCGCACCTCCACGTCCGGGCAGACGAACCGCGTCATCGCCAGGATGCGCAGGCACCGCTGCGGGGTGAGGTGCCACTCCCCGGCCAGCGGCGTGCCCTCCATCGGGATCAGGAAGTTGACGGGCACCGAGTCCGGGTCCAGCGCGCGCAGCGCGAGGACGACGTTGACCAGGTCCTCGTCGCTCTCGCCCATGCCCGCGATGAGACCCGAGCAGGCGGACAGACCGGCCGCGTGCGCCTTGCGCACCGTGTCCACCCGGTCGGCGTACGTGTGCGTGGTCGTGATGTCCGCGTACGTCGCCTCGGACGTGTTGAGGTTGTGGTTGTAGGCGTCGGCGCCCGCCTCGCGCAGCCGCTCCGCCTGGCCGTCGGAGAGCAGGCCCAGGCAGGCGCACACCTCGACGGACCCGTCCTGCTCCTTGATGGCCCTGATGGTGTCCGAGACCCGGTCCACGTCCCGGTCGGTCGGACCGCGCCCGCTGGCCACCAGGCAGACCCGCTTGGCGCCCCCGGACACCCCCGCGGCGGCGGCCTCGGCGGCCTGGTCGGGCTTCAGCCAGGTGTACTTGAGGATCTCGGCCCTGGAGCCGAGCCGCTGCGAGCAGTAGGAGCAGTCCTCGGGGCACAGGCCCGACTTCAGGTTGACGAGGTAGTTGAGTTTCACCCGCCGGCCGAACCAGTGACGGCGCACCTTGCCGGCCGCGGCCACCACATCGAGCAGGTCGTCGTCGGAAGTGGCGAGGACGGCAAGGGCCTCCTCGCGGGTCGGCACCTCGCGCCGAAGCCCTTTGTCCACCAGCGTGTTCAGCAGGTCCATGGGAGCCGATCCTGTCCTACGGGCCCGCGCGGGGCCAAGGAGACTTCGCACAACACTGACAGATCGCCGTGTGGGTATCGCCACACCTCGCGGGGGGCGCCGGGCCGCTAATGTCTGTTCACTGCCTACAAAGCTCCCGAGGAGTGGCCCATGGCGTTCGGCTGGATCGACGAGCGGGCGCGAGCGCGCCGCCGGGCCGGACTCGTCCGGACGCTGACGCCCCGTCCGGCCGATTCGCCACTGCTTGACCTTGCGAGCAACGACTATCTCGGTCTGGCCCGGCATCCGGAGGTCACCGAGGGCGCGGTGCGGGCCGCCCGGACCTGGGGCGGCGGCGCGACCGGCTCCCGGCTCGTGACCGGCACGACCGAACTGCACACCGAACTGGAAGGCGAACTGGCCGACTTCTGCGGTTTCGAGGCCGCGCTCGTCCTCTCCTCCGGCTACGCCGCCAACCTCGCCGCGGTCGCCACGCTGGCGCCGCACGGCTGCCTCGTCGTCTCGGACGCGGGCAACCACGCCTCGCTGATCGACGGCTGCCGGCTCGCCCGCGGCACGACCCAGGTGGCGGCGCACGCCGATCCGCAGGCCGTGCGCAAGGCCCTGGCGACGCACGAGGGCCCCGCGCTCGCCGTGTCCGACACGGTCTTCTCGGTCGACGGCGACGCCGCGCCGCTGGCCGCACTCGCCGAGGTGTGCCGGGAGCACGGCGCGGGACTGGTCGTCGACGACGCCCACGGCCTCGGTGTCCTCGGCGACGGCGGCCGGGGCGCCCCGCACGCGGCGGGACTGGCGGGCCGCGAGGAGGTCGTCGCGACGGTCACGCTGTCCAAGTCGCTCGGCAGTCAGGGCGGCGCCGTGCTCGGCCCCGCCCGGGTGATCGACCACCTGGTCAACGCGGCCCGGACGTTCATCTTCGACACCGGGCTCGCCCCCTCGGCGGCGGGCGCGGCCCTGGCGGCGCTCACCCTGCTGCGCCGTGAGCCGGAGCGTGCGGCGCGGGCCCGTGCCGTCGCCGCCGAACTGCACGCGCGCCTGACCGCTGCGGGCCTGGAGGCGGTATCTCCGGACGCCGCCGTCGTCTCGGTGCGCGCCCCCTCCCCGGAGGGGGCCGTACGGTGGGCGGCCGACTGCAGTGCGGCCGGCCTGTCCGTGGGCTGCTTCCGCCCTCCCTCCGTGCCCGACGGCATCTCACGGCTCAGGCTGACCGCTCGCGCGGACCTCTCCGGGGAACAGATCGAACGTGCTGTGCGGGTGATCGGCGAAACGCGACCATGAGTCGGCGGGACACGGTCGTGCGTCGCCCGGCGACCCGCCGGGGTCAGTCCCGGTGGATCGTGGCGGTGAACGACGCCCAACTCCCGGGGGAGAAGAGCAGGGCGGGTCCGGCCGGGTCCTTGGAGTCGCGCACGGCGAGCAGTCCGGCCCAGGGGCCGGCCGCCGGCCGCGCCGTCTCCACGCAGTTGTTCGCCCCGGTGCTGTAGCTGCTGCGCCGCCATCGCACACCGGGCAGATCGGTGCCGGACCGGATGTTCGGGGGACGTGTGGACACGGTGCCTGACATGGTGCCTCCTTACGCGCCTGCCGCGGTCGCGGCAATGAAGTCCAACGAGTCCTCGGGCGAAAGGGCATGGATCAGAAGGGTGTTGAAGGCCTCGGTATAGGCCTCTAGGTCTTCTTTCCGTTCGAGGTGCAAGCTACTCGTCAGGTGGTCGAGAACCACCACGTCCAAGTCAGAAGTGCTCAAGAAGGAGAAGATTACGAAAGGGCCGGTGACACCGATGTGCGCCCCGGCGGCAAACGGCAGGATCTGCAGCCGGACGTGGGGCAGCCGCGCGGCCTCGGCCAGTCGTCCCAGCTGACGGGCCATGACCCCGGGCCCGCCCACCTCCCGGCGCAGCACCGACTCGTCCAGGACCGCGCTCAGCTTCAGCGGCGAGTCTGCCCGCAGCACGTCCTGCCGGGCCAGCCGGACCTCCACCAGCGTGTCCAGCCGTTCCTCCGGCAGCCCGTCCACCGCGGCCCGCGTCACCGCGCGGGCGTACTCCGGTGTCTGGAGAAGGCCGGGGACGACCGTCGTCTCGAGGGTGCGCATCGCGCTCGCCTGGGACTCCAGGCTGATGAAGTCGCGGTACGTCGGCGGCAGCACCCCGCGATAGGCGTGCCACCAGTGGTTGCGGCCCCCCGGGTCGTCGGAGCCCGCCAGCATCACCAGCAGTTCCCGCAACTGCTCGTCGGCCACGCCGTAGGCGTCGAGCAGTGACCGCACGTCGTCCGGTTTCGCGCCGCTCGTCCCGGTCTCGATCCGGCTGACCTTCGACTGGTGCCAGCCCACCAGCCGCGCCGCCTCACCGCTGGTGATGCCCGCGGACGTGCGCAGGGCGCGCAGTTCCGCACCCAGCTTCCGACGGCGCACCACGGGGCCGTGCTGCATGGGCCACTCCCTTACTCCTTATGAGCCGCCCAAATACGCTCTGCCGTCGCAGAGTTCACCGCTTCGAGCGACAGATATATGCATATCTTGGTGGATCGCCGCCCTTCACGGTCCGGTGATGGCACTCTGGCGGCGAAGCACCAGTCCGGGACCGTACTCGAACCATCCGCTCCGTGTCGGACTGCGGTCCCGTGAGAAAGGGACGACCTCGCCATGGCAGACCATCTGGAAGCATCCGTCACTCTGCCGAGCGATCCCGCTTCGGTGGCCGCCGCGCGTACCTACGTGGTCGGCACACTGGTGGAGTGGGGCCTGCCGGCGGACACCGACGTGTCCGAAACCGTGCGGCTCATCGTCTCCGAGCTGACGACCAACGCCGTCCAACACACGTTCGGACAGTCACCCACCTTCACGGTGGACCTCGTCCTCGAACGTGACGAACGACTGCGCATCGGCGTCACCGACAGCCATCCGCGCTTCCCCAAACGCCTGCCGGCCGCCGTCCAGCAGGACAACGGCCGGGGCATGGTGATCATCCGCTGGCTGACGGCGGAGTGCGGCGGCAGGCTGCGAGTCCGGCCCACCCGCGAGGGCGGCAAGACCATCTCCGTCGAGCTGCCCTGGACGCCGCCGGGCCGGCCGGCACCCCCCGAGCCGGCCACCGCCGTGGGCCGGGGAGCGGGGCAGGCGGTGGGGCAAGGGGGTCAGGAGCCCGGCCGGTGAGCCACCGGCCGCACCCTTCGTGCGTGCCGCACCGAGGGGTGACGGCGCGTCGGGACGCCCTCACCCCCGCGGGCGGGCTACTTGACCCGGCCGTACAAGACGCTCCTCGTCCAGATCTTCTGCAGCCGGACCACGTCCCCGGTCTTCGGGGCGTGCCAGATCTTGCCCTGACCGGCGTAGATGCCGACGTGGTAGACACTCCTGCCCGAGTGGAAGAACACCAGGTCCCCGGCCTTGCGGCTGCCGGCGGAGATGTGGCGGGTCTTGTTGTACTGCTGGGCCGCGGTGCGCGGCAGTTGCTTGCCGGCCTTCTTGAACGAGTAGAGCGTCAACCCGGAGCAGTCGAACCTGCCCGGTCCGGTGGCGCCCCACGCGTACGGGGCGCCCTTCTTGGAGGCCGCGATCTTGAGGGCCTTCGTCGCATGGGTCGCCGCGGTCGCCTCGGAGGCGAGACCGGGAACCACGACGGAGCCGCCCACCGCGGCGAGGGTGAGGGCCGAGGCCGTACCGGCACGAGCCATCAGGGACGGGACACGATTGAGCGCGGACATGCGCAACCCTTCGTCAGCCGCCTGTGAAGGATGACCTGTCGGATTCGGGCTGGCGAAGTTGCCCGGCCGCACGAGTGCGGCTTCACCCCAAGGGCTGCGCGGCCCGGTGCCTCTCTCGCGGAGATGACCGTTCCGGCGACCCGTCGTGCTCGGGTCCTCCACTCCTGCCGATCCACTTCCTGTCGACCCGGCGTCCGGACGGCGGCAGGACTCGGCGTCCGCCCGGACCGCCCCGCCGCTGTGGCGGGGGCTTGTCGTCAGTCACGGATCTTGTCTCGCCGAATGGGAAATTCCCAACGGAACGTGGCCTTTGTGTTGTTACTCACCACTCAGCCGTTCGGGTGGACGCCCCCGCGTTCGAACCGCCGTCGAGGACGCCGGCGACCCCCGGACCAGCGGTTAAGCGGTTCGTTCGGCTCCTGGGGTGCGCGGATCGCGCAACCTCGACGGGTCGTGAATCGGAGGTGTTCCTACACCGAAAGGGGGTACGCCTTTTGGTCCGTTTCGGCATCCGGGCAACGGCCGTCCCCCGGGGCCGGGTTCCCGCCGATCGAACGCCCCTCTCCGTTTATCGGGTTGGCAAAGAAGTAGTACTGGCCCTGTTCTCAGGAAACCCACAGCCGAGAGGATCCCCGTACTTGTCGCGAACACGTACGGGGGAGGCCCCTTGAGGAAGAGCAGACTGCGGCGCAGGACGACGGTGTTCGGCTCGGCCGGGGCGCTGGTCACCGCCATGCTGGTGGCCGGCACCGTCTCGGCGCCCGCCGCCGGCGCCGCACCGGCCACCGCTCACGCGTACGGCCACGACCGCGAGGCCCACGGCGCCGCCGTCGCCGCCGCCCGCGCCGCGAGGGCCGGCGTCGACTGGCAGGACTGCCCCGCCGACTGGAACCTGCCGAAGCCGATCCAGTGCGGCTACGTCACGGTGCCGCTCGACTACGCCAAGCCGTACGGCAAGCAGATCAGGCTCGCCGTCGACCGCGTCGCCGCCACCGGCACCAAGTCCGAGCGCCAGGGCGCCCTCGTCTACAACCCCGGCGGACCGGGCGGCTCCGGCCTGCGCTTCCCCACCCGCGTGACCGGAAACAACGCCCTGTGGGCCAACACCGCCAAGGCGTACGACTTCGTCGGCTTCGACCCGCGCGGCGTCGGCAACTCCGCCCCGATCTCCTGCGCCGACCCCCAGGAGTTCGTCAAGGCGCCCAAGGCCGACCCCGTGCCCGACTCCGAGGCCGACAAGCGCGCCCAGCGCAAGCTCGCCCGCGAGTACGCCGAGGGCTGCCGGGAGCGCAGCGGCGAGATGCTCCCGCACATGACCACGCCGAACACCGCGCGCGACCTCAACGTCATCCGCGCCGCACTCGGCGAGCAGAAGCTCAACTACCTCGGCGTCTCCTACGGCACCTACCTCGGCGCGGTCTACGGCACCCTCTTCCCCGACCACGTGCGCCGCATGGTCGTCGACAGCGTCGTCAACCCCTCCCGCGACAAGATCTGGTACCAGGCCAACCTGGGCCAGGACATCGCCTTCGAGCAGCGCTGGCGGGACTGGCAGGACTGGGTCGCGAAGAACGACGCGACCTTCCACCTCGGCGACACCCGCGCCAAGGTCCAGGAGCAGTGGCTCAAGCTGCGCGCCACCGCGAAGAAGGCACCGCTCGGCGGGGTCGTCGGCCCGGCCGAGCTGATCTCCTTCTTCCAGAGCGCCCCGTACTACGACTCCGCGTGGGTGCCGACCGCGACCATCTTCAGCGAGTACGTCGCCGGTGACACCCGGGCGCTCGTCGAAGCGGCCTCCCCGGACCTGTCCGACACCGCGGGCAACGCCGCCGAGGAGAACGGCAACGCCGTCTACACGGCCGTCGAGTGCACCGA
Organism: Streptomyces sp. SL06; assembly: GCF_058244745.1. Lineage (NCBI taxonomy): Bacteria > Bacillati > Actinomycetota > Actinomycetes > Kitasatosporales > Streptomycetaceae > Streptomyces > Streptomyces sp. SL06. The sequence goes on from NZ_JBSYOT010000002.1 coordinate 6,230,717, forward strand.
CGCCAAGTGGCCCACCGACTGGCGCACCTGGGACCGCGACAGCATCCGGCTGCACCGCGACCACCCGTTCATGACCTGGGCCAACACCTGGATGAACCTGCCGTGCGCCACCTGGCCTGCCAAGCAGCGCACCCCGGTGGACGTGAAGACCGGCAGGGGACTTCCGCCGGTGCTGATCGTCCAGTCCGAACGGGACGCGGCCACCCCGTACGCCGGCGCCGTCGAACTGCACCAGCGGCTCAGGGGATCGCGCCTGATCACCGAGCGGGACGCCGGTTCGCACGGCGTCACCGGGCTGGTCAACCCGTGCGTCAACGACCGGGTGGACACCTACCTGCTGACCGGCCGGGTGGACGCCCGGGACGTGACCTGCGCCCCGCACGCCACGCCCACGCCGTAAGGCGCACGGCGGAGAGGTGAACCGGGCGCCGCCCCCGTCATCTCTCCGCCGCCCAGGCGTCCTCCGCCGCGTAGTCGAAGAGGTCGCCGTACGCCTGGAACATCTTCGGGTAGGCCTCCCGCCAGTCCCGGCCGGCCAGCCGCTCCTCGATGAAGGCGACCGTGTCCGGCAGGGTCTCGGCGTATCCGGCCACCGGGCGATAGCCCAACTGCCCCTGCGCCGCGCTCATGTCGCACACCACCGGCGCGGGCACCGACCACGGGGTGTCACCCACGCCGTCCCCCGGCGAGGGACCGTCCACCAGCACGTCCCGGACCGTCACGCCCATCACCGCGTCGATCGCCGCCGCGATCTCCGCGACCGTCGGGGCCTGCGGATCCACGGCGTTCAGAACACGCGTGCCCGGCCGCCGGGCGGCCAGCCGGACCAGCTCGGCGATGTTGCGCACGCTCGCCGGGTGGAAGCGGCTCGCACCGCCGTACGCGAGCACCCGCCGCCGTCTGCCGTCGAGGTTGCGCTTGACGATGTACAGCTCCCGCGGGGTTCGGCAGTACGGACCGTGGATGGCGCCCGCGCGCAGCAGGGTGACGGGCAACCGGTCGCCCGCGGCGAGCAGTTCGCGCTCCAGTGCCGCCTTGCGGGTGCTGTACGAGGTGTCGCCGGGCCGGACGGTGCGCTGCGACTCGGTGACCGGCACCGGGTACCGGGGGAAGCCGTCGGGCTCGGTCTGCGTGTCGAAGTTGCGGCCCCGGTCGTCCTCGTAGACCGACACGCTGGAGATCACCACCGCCGCGCCCACCCGCCCGGCGAGCGAGACCAACTGCCGTGCGTGGCCCTCCCCGTAGGCCACCATGTCCACCACGAGGTCACAGCCCTCGCCGACCGCCGCCGACAGCGCCGCGTCGTCCTCCCGGTCGGCCCGCGCCACCCGCACGTCCCCGGGCCAGGTCTCGTCCCGGCCGCCGTTGCGCGAGAGGGCCGTCACCTCCCAGCCGTCCCGGGCCAGCGCCCCCACGGCCGCCCGCCCGATCTGTCCCGTCGCTCCGATCACCACAGCACGTGTCATACGGCGACCGTAGGCGGGCGCCCGGACGCCCGGCCACACCTTTCTGCCGACGGCAGAGGACGCCCCCCTACCGGTGCGGCAGCCGGGGGAGCCTGCGGCCCTTCGCCGCCCTCGCCGCCTCCTCGGCCTTCACGTCGGCCGCGTACCGGTCGACGTACTCCTGCTCGGACAGGGTGAGGATCGCGTACATGATCTCGTCGGTGACGGCGCGCAGCACGGCCTTCTCGCGCTCCAGCCCGGCGTAGCGGGAGAAGTCCAGGGGCGCGCCGAAGCGGATCACCACGGGGTGCACCTTCGGGATCTTCCGGCCCGGCGGCTGCGCCTCGAAGGTGCCGATCATCGCGCAGGGCACCACCGGCACCCCGGCCCCGAGCGCCATCACCGCGACGCCGACCTTGCCCTTGTAGAGCCGCCCGTCGTGCGAGCGGGTGCCCTCCGGATAGATGCCGAGCAGCTCGCCCCTGCCCAGCACGCCGAGTCCCTCGCGGATCGCCGCCCGGCCCGCCTCCTTGCCGGAGCGGTCGACGGGGATCTGCCCGGCGCTGCGGAAGAAGAACGCGGTCAGCCGGCCCTTGAGACCGGGTCCGGTGAAGTACTCGGCCTTGGCGAGGAAGGTGATGCGGCGCCGGAGCACCGTGGGCATCAGGAAGTGGTCCGCGAAGGATAGGTGGTTGCCCGCGACGATGGCGGCCCCGGACGCCGGCACATGGTCCAGCCCCTCGATCCGGGGGCGGAAGACGAGCCGCAGCAGCGGGCCCAAGAGCACGTACTTGAGGACGTAGTAGAACAAGGCGTCGCTCCTCACCCCGGCGGGACGGCTCGTTCGCCGCTGTTCTCACTGGTCAACCGGCTTGCGCCGGTGTGCCAGTGTAGGTGCGGGCCGGGCCTGTCCGGAACCGGCCGGGCCGGCCCGGTGCGTCGGCCGCGGCGCCGTCAGAACCTCGGCGTCGGGGCCCGCGACTCGACCATCTCCGCGGCCTCCCTCTCGGTCTGCACCGAGGGCGGGGAGCCCGCGAGCGGCTTCCGGGCGGTTTCCTGCATGCAGGCCACGGCCACGACACCGACGAGGGCGGCGGCCATCGCGTAGTAGGCGGGCATCATGTCGGAGCCGGTCACACTGATCAGGGCGGTGATGACCAGTGGCGTCGTACCGCCGAACAGGGACGCCGACAGGTTGTAGCCGACCGAGAGGGACCCGTAGCGGACGTTGGTCGGGAACATCGCCGGGAGCGCCGCCGACATCGTGCCGAGCAGACAGACCAGGGACAGGCCGAGGATCAGCATTCCGGCCGAGACGGCGAGCAGGCCTCCCTCCTGGACCAGCAGGAAGGCCGGCGCGGCCAGGACGAAGAAGCTGACCATGCCGGTCATCAGGACGGGCCTGCGGCCGAAGTGGTCGGACAGCCGGCCCACCTGATTGATGATCAGCATCAGCAGGATCATGGTCGCCACCAGGATCATCAGCCCGTGGCTCTCGCTGTAGTCCAGCTCGTCCGACAGATAGGTCGGCATGTACGACAGCAGCATGTAGTCGATGATGTTGTAGGCGCCCACGAGCGCGATGCACAGCACCAGGGGCCGCCAGTGGCTGCGGAACATCGTGGCGAGGCTGCCCCGGGTGGTGGTCTCCACCGCGGTCGCGGCCTCCGAGATGTGCACGGTGGAGTCCCCGAGCTTCAGGTACGCGGGCGTGTCGTCGAGCCGCAGCCGCAGGTAGACGCCGATCATGCCGAGCGGAGCCGCGGCCAGGAAGGGGACGCGCCAGCCCCAGGAGTCCATGCCGGCACTGCCCAGCACGGTGGTCAGGGCGGTGACGAGAGTGGCGGCGCCGGTGTACCCGGCCAGCGTGCCCAGCTCCAGGAAGCTGCCGAAGAAGCCGCGCCGCTTGTCCGGCGCGTACTCGGCGATGAAGGTGGAGGCGCCGCCGTACTCGCCGCCGGTGGAGAAGCCCTGGAGCAGCCGGAACATGATCAGCAGGAGCGGCGACCAGAAGCCGATCGAGTCGTAGCTGGGGATGAGCCCGATGGCGCCGGTACCGATCGCCATGAGGATCATCGTCAGCGCGAGCACCTTCTTGCGGCCGATCCTGTCCCCCATCGGACCGAAGACCATGCCGCCGATCGGGCGCACCAGGAAGGCCACGGCGAACGTGGCGAACGAGGACAGCAACTGCGCGGTCTCGCTCCCGGACGGGAAGAACACCCGGCCGATCGTCCCCGCCAGGTAGGCGTAGATCCCGAAGTCGAACCACTCCATGGCATTGCCGAGCGAGGCCGCCTTCACCGCTCTCCGGACCGCGGCCTCGTCCGTGATGGTGATGTCCGACCGGCGCAGCCGCGGGTTCTGCCGACGCCTGATGGCCCGGAACAGGGCCGGGTGGCGGCGGATCGCCGACGCGTCGGGTTCTTGGCCGTTCTCGGTGCGGGACGTGGCGGACTCCCTTTCCACGGGCAGCCACCCGGGCGGAGCGCTGCTCGGTCGTGCGTTTCTCGGGTCGTACCGTTCCCCCGATCATGCTGGGTGCGGTCCGGATTCCGGTCATGCGGTTGAGCCGATGAGGTGAGCCGCCCGCGCGAGTACGCTTCCCGCATGCGGATTTCCGTCTCCTCCGACATGGACGAACCCGTGGCCCGCCTCCTCGTCGAAGAGCTGCGCGGGCGCGGCCACGAGGTCAGCACGCACGGCGCCCTGAGCCCCGGCGCGGACCCGCGGTGGGCGGTGTGCTCGGAGCGGGCGGCCCGCGATGTCGCCGACGGCAGCGCCGACCAGGCGGTGGTGTGCTGCTGGACCGGCACGGGCGCGTCGATCGCCGCCAACAAGGTGCCGGGCGTACGGGCGGCCCTGTGCGCCGACGCCCGCGCGGCGGACGGGGCCCGCCGCTGGAACGACGCCAATGTGCTCGCGGGCGGCCTGCGGCTGACCTCGGGGCCGCTGCTGCGGGAGATCCTCGGCGCCTGGTTCGCCGGGGAGGCAGGCAACGGCGCCGAGGACCGGGACAACCTGGCGCACCTGGAGCGGCTCGACCGGGGCCGGGCCGCTCCCTGACACGGGCGCTCAGACGGTCAGGACCTTCTCCAGCGTCCCGAGCGCGCCCTCCAGCTCCTCGGCGGTGACGGTCAGCGGCGGGGCCAGGCGGATCGTGGAACCGTGGGTGTCCTTGACGAGGACGCCCTCGCGCATCAGCCGCTCGCTGATCTCGCGGCCGGTGCCCAGCGCCGGGTCGATGTCGACGCCCGCCCACAGCCCCCGCGCGCGGAAGCCGACGACGCCCCTGCCCACCAGGGCGGTCAGACCCTCGCGCAGCACCTCGCCCAGTCCGGCCGCCCGGCGCTGGAACTCGCCCGTCTCCAGCAGCTCCACCACCGCCGTGCCGACCGCGGCCGCCAGCGGGTTGCCGCCGAACGTCGAACCGTGCTCGCCCGGGTGCAGCACGCCGAGCACCTCACGGCTGCCCACCACCGCCGACACCGGCACGATGCCACCGCCCAGCGCCTTGCCGAGCAGCACCACGTCGGGGACGACCGACTCGTGCTCCACGGCCAGCGTGTGCCCGGTACGGCCCAGCCCCGACTGGATCTCGTCCGCGACGAACAGGCAGCCCGCGCGGCGGGTCAGCTCCCGCACCCCGGCCAGATAGCCGTCGTCCGGGATCAGGACGCCCGCCTCGCCCTGGATCGGCTCGATCAGCACGGCCGCCGTCGTCTCGTCGACCGCCGCCTCCATGGCCGCCAGGTCGTTGTACGGCACGATCCGGAAGCCCGGGGTGAAGGGCCCGAAGCCGGCGCGGGCCGTCTCGTCGGTGGAGAAGCTCACGATCGTCGTCGTACGGCCGTGGAAGTTGTCCGCCGCAACCACGATCGTCGCCCGGTCGGCCGGGACGCCCTTCACGTCGTAGGCCCACTTGCGGGCCACCTTGATGCCGCTCTCCACCGCCTCGGCGCCGGTGTTCATCGGCAGCACCATGTCCGTGCCGGTCAGCGCGGCCAGCCGCTCGGCGAACCCCGCGAGCCGGTCGTTGTGGAAGGCGCGCGAGGTGAGCGTCAGCCGGTCCAGCTGGCGGTGGGCGGCCTCGATCAGGGCCGGGTGGCGGTGGCCGAAGTTGAGCGCCGAGTAGCCGGCCAGCATGTCCAGATAGCGGCGGCCCTCCACGTCCTCCACCCACGCGCCCTGCGCGCGGGCCACGACCACGGGCAGCGGGTGGTAGTTGTGCGCGAGGACGGGCTCCTCCGCGCGGATCAGCTCCTGGGAGCCGCGGGTGCGGGCGGGTGCGGTCATGAGCGGGTCTCCCGGATCTCCTGGGTGCAGCACTTGATGCCGCCGCCGGCCTTGTGGAACTCGGACAGGTCGACCGGTACGGGCACATAGCCGAGGCCGGCCAGCCGGTCGGCGAGTCCCCGGGCCCCGGGCGAGATGAACACGTGCCGCCCGTCGGAGACGGAGTTGAGCCCGAACGCCATGGCGTCCTCACGGGTGGCGATCACCGCGTCCGGATAGAGCCGCTCCAGCACCTCACGGCTGCCGGGGGAGAAGGCCCCGGGGTAGTAGGCGATGTTCCCACCGCTCCCGCTGATCCCACCGGCCTTGTCCGTCCCGTCGTCGAGGACGAACAGCGCCGTGTCCAGGTGGTAGAAGTACGGATCGACCAGCGTCAGCGAGATCACCGGCACGCCGAAGTGCTCCTGGACCTCGCGGTGCGCCTCACGGCTGGTGCGGAAACCGGTGCCGGCCAGGATCCAGCGGCCGGCCGGGACCAGGTCGCCCTCGCCCTCGCAGACCGTCTCGGGATGGTGCACCTCGAAGCCCTCCGCCTTGAACCACGCCTCGAAGGGCACGGACTCGGGACGGCGCTCGGGCGCGTGGAAGAGGGAGCCGAAGACCCGCCCCTGGACGACGACCGCGCAGTTCGCCGCGAAGACCATGTCGGGCAGACCCGGCACCGGCCCCACGGCATCGACGGTGTGGCCGTGGGCGCGGTAGACGTTGACCAGTGCCTGCCACTGGTCGAGGGCGCGGATGACGTCGACGGGCCGGTCGGGGCTCATCCACGGGTTGATGGCGTACTGCACGGCGAAGTGTCTGGGTTCGCAGACGAGAAAGCGCCGTCGGCGCGGTACACGAGAGTCGGACACAGAGGGGTTCCTCCGCTTCCTAACGGGTCGTGACTGAGGGATGACACCACCGTAGAAAGGGAAGCCGACGAACGACAAGTGATCAAAGCTGCGTGTGTACGCACGAATGCTGCGTCTTGGGGCTGGTCAGCGCACATCCGTTGCGTCCGGAGCGGTCCCCTCGGGCGCCGGATGGCTCGCACCGGCCTCCGGGGCGTCCTGGATCAGATGGGACAGCACCATCACACTGATCGTCTTCCGGATGAACGGCTCGGCCCGGATCCGCTCAAGCACCTCCTCGAAGTGCTCCACGTCCCGCGCCCGCACATGCAGCAGCGCGTCCGCCCCGCCGGTCACCGTCATCGCCGCCGTGATCTCCGGATAGCCGCGCGCGACCTCCGCCAGCCGCCTCGGCGGAGCCGCCCCCTCGCAGTACACCTCCACGTACGCCTCGGTGCGCCAGCCCAGCGCGGAGGGCCGCACCGTCGCCGTGAACCCGGTGATCACCCCGGTCTCGCGCAGCCGGTCCACCCGGCGCTTGACCGCCGTCGAGGACAGCCCGACCTCCGCGCCGATCTCGGCGAAGGACGTCCTGGCGTTCGCCATCAGGGCGGTCACGATCTTCCGGTCGAGTTCGTCGAAGGCGGCGGGCCTGCTGTTCATGCCGGCACTGTATCCAGCGGATACGTCCATGTCGGGGACGTGTGCAGGCGTACGGATTGCTCCTACACTCCACCTTCATGCTGCGCGCCCTGGCTGTCGACGACGAAGGCCCCACGCTCGAGGAACTCGTGTACCTGCTCAACGCGGATCCCCGCATCGGAACGGCGGAGGGCGCGAGCGACGCGACCGAGGCGCTGCGCCGCATCAACCGGGCCCTGGAATCGGGCCCCGACGGGCCGGACGCCATCGATGTCGTCTTCCTCGACATCCAGATGCCCGGCCTCGACGGGCTGGACCTCGCCCGGCTGCTGACCGGGTTCGCCCGCCCGCCGCTGGTCGTGTTCGTCACCGCGCACGAGGACTTCGCCGTCCAGGCCTTCGACCTCAAGGCCGTCGACTACGTGCTCAAACCCGTCCGCAGGGAACGGCTCGCCGAGGCGGTCCGCCGCGCCGTCGAACGCCTGGGCACCGCGGCCCCCGCCCCGCGCGTCCCCGTGCACGAACCCGACCCCGACCACGTCACCGTGGAACTCGGCGGCGTCACCCGGTTCGTGCCCGTCGACGACATCACCCATGTCGAGGCCCAGGGCGACTACGCCCGGCTGCACACCGACAAGGGCAGTCACCTCGTCCGCATCCCGCTGTCCACCCTGGAGGAGCGCTGGCGCGCCCGCGGCTTCGTCCGCATCCACCGCCGCCACCTCGTCGCCCTGCACCACATCGGCGAACTGCGCCTGGACGCGGGCACCGTCAGCGTCCTGGTCGGCACCGAGGAACTCCAGGTCAGCCGGCGCCACTCCCGCGAACTGCGGGACCTGCTCATGCGGAGGCCGTGACCATGCCCCAGGACCCCACCGAACGCCGCGTCACCGTCACCGGCCCGCCCAGACGCACCCGGCGGGCCTCCGGCTACTACCGCCCGCGCACCGAGATCGACGAGCAGACCACCCTCGGGCACACCTACGTGCGCTCCCTGATGCGCAGTCAACTGCGCGCCGGACTCACCGCCTTCGCGGTCCTCGGGCTCCTCGTCGCGCCGCTGCCGCTGCTGTTCGCGGCGATGCCCGACGCCCGCCGTCTGGAATGGGCCGTCCTCGGCTTCGGCCTGTACGCCCCGCTGGTCCTGCTCGCCCGCTGGTACGTGCGCCGCGCCGAGCGCAACGAACGCGACTTCGTGCGCCTCGTCGAGGACCGATGAGACCGCCCATACCGACGCCGCCGGGTGACGAGGCGCGATGAACTCCAGCTACGCCATACCCGCCGTCGCCCTCGTCGCCGTCGCCACCGTCCTCGTCGGCGCCTTCGGCCTGCGCATCTCCCGCACCACCTCCGACTTCTACGTCGCCTCCCGCACCGTCGGCCCCCGCCTCAACGCCGCCGCCATCAGCGGCGAGTACCTCTCCGCCGCGTCCTTCCTCGGCATCGCGGGACTGGTCCTCGTCCAGGGCCCCGACATGCTCTGGTACCCGGTCGGCTACACCGCCGGCTATCTGGTCCTGCTGCTCTTCGTCGCCGCCCCGCTGCGCCGCTCCGGCGCCTACACGCTGCCCGACTTCGCCGAGGCCCGGCTCACCTCCCCGGCGGTACGGCGGCTGGCGGGCGCCTTCGTGGTCGGCGTCGGCTGGCTCTACCTGCTGCCCCAGTTGCAGGGCGCCGGACTCACCCTGACCGTGCTGAGCGGGGCGCCCGACTGGCTGGGCGGCGTGATCGTCGCCGTCGTCGTCGCCGCCATAGTCGCCGCCGGCGGCATGCGCAGCATCACCTTCGTCCAGGCCTTCCAGTACTGGCTGAAGCTCACCGCCCTGCTCGTCCCCGCCCTCTTCCTGGTCCTCGCCTGGCAGCGCGACGGAGCACCCGGCCGCCCCTTCGAGGAACCCGCCACCTTCCGCGAGCAGCGCTCCGTCCGGATCGAGGACACCCTCACCCTCAAGCTCGACCGGCCGCTGGCGGTCACCGTCGACGGCACCGTGGACGGCCGCGCCCACGACGGCACCCGGGTCGGCCTGCCCACCGGCACCCATCGCGTCGAGGCCGGCACCCGCCTCACCTTCGCCGAGAACACCCCGGTCCCCTCCGCCGGACAGGGCGCCGACGACGCCCTGTCGCCCTCCCGGGCCGAGAGCCGCACGGAACGCCCGCTGTACGCCACGTACGGCCTGATCCTCGCCACCTTCCTGGGCACCATGGGCCTGCCGCACGTCGTGGTGCGCTTCTACACCAGCCCGCACGGCGTCGCCGCCCGCCGCACCACCGTCGCCGTCCTCGGCCTGATCGGCGCCTTCTACCTGCTGCCGCCCGTCTACGGCGCCCTCGGCCGCCTCTACGCCCCGGAGCTGACCCTCACCGGCGACGCCGACGCCGCCGTACTGCTGCTGCCGGACCGGATGATCGGGGGAGTGGGCGGCGACCTGCTCGGCGCGCTGGTCGCAGGCGGCGCCTTCGCCGCGTTCCTGTCCACCGCGTCGGGGCTGACCATGGCCGTCGCGGGCGTCCTCACCCAGGACGTGCTGCCGTCCCGCGCGGTCCCGCACTTCCGGCTCGGCACCCTCCTGGCCATGGCCGTGCCGCTGGCGGCGAGCGCGCTGGTCGGCGGGCTGCCCGTGGCCGACGCGGTCGGCCTCGCCTTCGCCGTGTCCGCGTCCTCCTTCTGCCCGCTGCTGGTCCTCGGCATCTGGTGGCGGCGGCTCACCCCGCCGGGAGCGGCGGCCGGGATGCTGGTGGGCGGCGGCTCCGCCCTGCTCGCCGTGGCCGCCACCATGGCCGGCTTCCCGGGCGGCGGCGGCGCGCTGCACGCGCTGCTGGCCTGGCCCGCCCTGTGGTCGGTGCCGCTGGGCTTCCTCACCATGGTGCTGGTCTCCCTGGCCACCCCGGGGCGGGTGCCGGCCGGGACGGCGGCGATCCTGGCCCGCTTCCATCTGCCGGAAGAACTCGGCACCGAGGAGCTGCGCGCGGACGACCTGCGCACGGGCCCTTCCCAGGAGCCCCGTCCACCGCAGCCCCGTGCGCAGGCGGGCGGCCCGCGCGAGGAGGCCACCCCGTGAGCGGCTCCATGGGCGGTTTCCTGGCCGGCCTGGTCGTCGCCGTCCTCCCCCTGCTGGCCGCCGGCTTCTGGCTGGGGCGGCGCACCGCCCGCCCGCAGCACCTCGGCGGCCTGGGCACCCCGGTCGAGCACGCCACCTTCCAGACCCTGCACACCGCCTCCCTGGCCACGCCCCCGCTGCGGGCGGGGCTCACCGAGGAGACCGCCGGCAAGTCGGCCCGCAAGCTGCGCTCCCTGCTGGGCACGGACGCGCTGTGCCTGACCGACCTGAAGGAGGTCCTGGTCTGGGACGGCGCCGGCGCCCACCACCGCGCCGAGATCATGGAACGCCTCGCGGGACCGCTGGAGTCCGGCCGCGGCGAGGCCTTCCCGCTCACCTGCGACACCCCCGACTGCGCGGTGCGCTGGGCGGTCGTCGCCCCGCTCACCGTCGACGACCGGGTGCACGGCGCCCTCGTCGCCTGCGCGCCCCGCGAGTCGGCCGTCCTGGTCCGGGCGGCCGGCGAGGTCGCCCGCTGGGTCTCCGTCCAGCTGGAGCTGGCCGACCTCGACCAGTCCCGCACCCGGCTCATCGAGGCCGAGATCAAGGCACTGCGGGCCCAGATCTCCCCGCACTTCATCTTCAACTCGCTCGCGGTGATCGCGTCCTTCGTGCGCACCGACCCCGAGCGCGCCCGCGAGCTGCTCCTGGAGTTCGCCGACTTCACCCGCTACTCGTTCCGCAGGCACGGGGACTTCACCACCCTCGCCGACGAGCTGCACGCCATCGACCACTACCTGGCGCTGGTACGGGCCCGCTTCGGGGACCGCCTCGCCGTCACCCTCCAGGTCGCCCCCGAGGTGCTGCCGGTCGCCCTGCCCTTCCTCTGCCTGCAGCCGCTCGTCGAGAACGCGGTCAAGCACGGCCTGGAGGGCAAGGCCGACCGGTGCCGCATCCAGATCACCGCGCAGGACGCGGGCGCCGAGGCGCTGGTCGTCATCGAGGACGACGGCGCCGGAATGGACCCCGCGCTGCTGCGCCGCATCCTCGCGCGCGAGGTCAGCCCGTCGGGCGGCATCGGGCTGTCCAACGTCGACGACCGCCTCCGCCAGGTCTACGGAGACGACCACGGCCTCGTCATCGAGACCGCCGTCGGCGCGGGCATGAAGATCACGGTCCGGCTGCCGAAGTACCAGCCGGGCGTGCACTCGGCGGGCCGGCTCGGCCGCGAGTGAGTCGTCGGGCGCCCCCCGCGGGGCTCACGCGCTGCGGGTGGCCACCAGTCCCAGGGTGATCAGCCCCAGCACCACCCAGCCGAACCACAGCCAGCCGTTGCTGCCGAGCGCCACCGTGTAGGCCGTCACCGCGACCAGGCCGCCGATGGTGAGCGCCCCCATCGTCTTCGTCGAACTGTCCGTGGAACCGGGCATCGCGACACCCTCCTCTGGTCCGTTCCCCTCCATGGTGCCCTGGTTCTGCCTCGCACGGTGCGTACGGCGAGATGTGGGCCGGATTTCCGGGCACCGGGGCCGTCCGGGACCGCGCCGGGGGAGGGCGCCCCGGCGCGCGGGACGCCGGGGGCCAGTCGGGTGAAACCGCGTGCTCAGCCGCCGTGTGTGTTCAGCGAGGCCAGATAGGCGTTGTACGCCTCGAGTTCCTTGTCGCCGTCGCGGTCGGCGGCCCGGTCGGAGCGCCTGGCCTGGCGCTCCTCCGAGGCGTACCACTGGAACAGCAGCGCCAGCAGCACAAGCACGGACGGGACCTCGCTGAAGGCCCAGGCGATGCCGCCTGCCGCGTTCTGGTCGGTGAGCGCGTCGATGCCCAGGGAGGCCGGCGGGTTCTTGAACGTCTCGACCATCGGCGAGGACGCCATCATCAGCGCGATCCCGAAGAACGCGTGGAAGGGCATGCCCGCGAACAGCTCCAGCATGCGCATCAGGTAGCCGGGCCGGTGCGGGCCCGGGTCCACGCCCATGATCGGCCAGAAGAACACCACCCCGACGGCGAGGAAGTGCACCATCATCGCGACGTGCCCGACCTGGGAGCCCATCAGGAAGTCGAAGAGGGGGGTGAAGTACAGCGCGTACAGGCTCGCGATGAACATCGGGATGGTGAACGCGGGATGCGTGATGATCCGCATGTAGTGGCTGTGCAGCAGCATCAGCAGCAGCTCGCGGGGCCCCTTGCGGCCACGGCCCGCGGGCGGCAGCGCCCGCAGGGCCAGCGTGATCGGGGCGCCGAGCAGCAGCAGGATCGGCGTGACCATGCTGATCACCATGTGCTGGACCATGTGCACGCTGAACATGACCATGCCGTAGTCGTTGAGCGCGGTGCACATCATCAGCCCGACGCTCAGCACACCGGCGACGAAGGACACGGTCCGGCCCACCTGCCACCTGTCGCCGCGCCGCACCAGACGGACCACGCCCCAGCCGTACAGGGCCAGGGCCAGGAGGCAGGCGATGAGGAAGAAGGAGTCGGCCGACCAGGCGAGACCCCGCTCCAGCGTGAACGGCGGCAGATCCGTCGGCATGCCGTGCCCGCTGTGATCCATCCGCCGGCTCCTGTTTCGTGGGGGTTGAGCGCTGTCTGTCCGCACCAGAGTAGAACCGCCCCCGGCCGCGGCTGCGACCGGGGGCGGCCTGTCGTCGTGCGTGGCCCGCGGACCCTCAGAGAACGCACTCCGCTTCCGCGTACCGCGAGTCCGGCACCGTCTTCAGCGTCTCCACGGCCTCGGCCAGCGACACCATCTCGATGTCGGTGCCGCGCAGCGCCGTCATCATCCCGAACTCCCCGCGGTGCACCGCCTCCACGGCGTGCCAGCCGAACCGGGTGGCCAGCACCCGGTCGTACGCCGTCGGTGTGCCGCCGCGCTGGACGTGTCCGAGTATCACCGGCCGGGCCTCCTTGCCGAGCCGCTCCTCCAGCTCGATCGAGAGCTGGCGGGCGATGCCGGCGAAGCGCTCGTGGCCGTAGACGTCCTTGCCGCCCTCGTCGTAGTCCATGGTGCCGGGCTTCGGCTTGGCGCCCTCCGCGGCCACCACGATCGCGAACCGCTTGCCCGCCGAGAAACGCTCGCCGACCTTCGCGGCCAACTCGTCGATGTCGAAGGGCCGCTCCGGTACGACGACGGCGTGGGCGCCGGCCGCCATGCCCGAGTGCAGCGCGATCCAGCCGGTGTGCCGGCCCATGACCTCCACGATCAGCACCCGCTGGTGCGACTCGGCGGTGGTCTTCAGCCGGTCCAGTGCCTCGGTGGCGACGGTGACGGCCGTGTCGAAGCCGAAGGTGACGTCGGTGACCGCTATGTCGTTGTCGATGGTCTTGGGCACGCCCACGATCGGCAGTCCGTTGTCGGACAGCAGCCGGGCCGCCTTCAGCGTGCCCTCGCCGCCGATCGGGATGATCGCGTCGAGGCCGAGTTCCGCGACATGCCCCCTGGCGCGCTCCACGCCGTCCCGCAGATGCTCGGGGCGCACCCGGGAGGAGCCGAGTATGGTGCCGCCGCGGGCCAGGATGCCACTGACCGCGTCGAGGTCGAGCTTGACGTAGTCGCACTCCAGGAGGCCCTTCCAGCCGTCCCGGAAGCCGATGACCTCGTCGCCGTGGTCGACCACGGCACGATGCGCGACGGACCGTATGACGGCGTTCAGGCCGGGGCAGTCACCGCCGGAGGTGAGGACACCAATGCGCATAGCCCGGAATACCTTCTCGAATGGCTCGGGGGCCGGACCGCGCTGTCCGGCTCGATTCCCGCCACCCTAGCGGCATCGGGCGGCGGGACCGAACCGTGCGTCCGCCTGCTGGACGGGCCCGCTCACCTGTGCGGACGGGCCGTCAGACGGGCCGTCCGCACGGGTCAGGCGGGCTGCTGGGCCGCCGCGATGCGCTCGTTGCGCAGCGCCTCGTACCAGCGGTCGTCGGTGGGCGGCAGCGCGTTCACGTCGAGGGCCAGCTTGAGCAGCAGGTCCGCGATCAGCGGGTTGCGGGCCAGCACGGGACCGTGCATGTACGTACCGAAGACCGTGTCGTTGTACGCCCCCTCCGTACCGTCGCCCGTGCCGTTGCCGTTGCCGAAGCGGACCTGGGCGAGCGGTCGGGAGCCGGGGCCGAGGCGGGTGACGCCCTGGTGGTTCTCGAAGCCGGTCAGCGGGGGCAGGCCAAGGCGCGGGTCGATGTCGCCGAGTACGTCGCCCACGCACCGCGCGCCCTCGCCGCGGGTGGAGACCACGTCGAGCAGGCCGAGGCCCGGCTCGCGCTGGCCGAGGTCGTTGATGAACTCGTGGCCGAGGATCTGGTAGCCGGCGCAGACGGAGAAGACGATCGCGCCGTTCTCCACCGCCCGGTGCAGACCGCCGTCGCGGCGCAGCCGCTCGGCCGCGAGCCGCTGCGGGCGGTCCTCGCCGCCGCCGATCAGGTAGATGTCGCCGGAGGTCGGGATCGGCTGGTCGCTGCGCACGTCGAGCCGCGCCACGTCGAGGCCGCGCTGCCTGGCCCGCCGCTCCACGACGAGGGCGTTGCCCTGGTCGCCGTAGGTGCTGAGCAGGTCCGGGTAGATCCAGACGATGCGCAGTTGGTTGTCGCTCACGAAAGTCCCCTGAAGTCTCGCGGTCAGTTGCCGACGCGGCGGCGCAGGTCCTGGAATGCGGTGTAGTTCGCGATGACCTCGACGCGTCCGGGCGGGCACAGCTGCACCGCCTGGTCGAGGTCCTCGCACACCTGGAACTGCTGGTTCGCGACCTCCAGACGCACCGCGAGGTCCAGCTTGCGGTCGCCGACCACGCAGATCGGGTGGCCGGTGAGCCGGGTGTAGTCCACGTCCCACAGCCAGGAGGTGTCGGTGCCGTCGGCGCCGCGCGCGTTCACCGAGAGGATCACCGGGGCCGGCGGCGGGTCGATCAGGGAGAAGGTCTCCAGCCAGCCCGCCGGGTTCTTGGCGAGCAGCAGCCGCAGGTCGCGGCCCTGGAACTGCACCACGTCGTAGCGTCCGGCGACCGCCTGCACCTGGTACATGCGCTCCAGGGCGACCTGCGGCGGCACCCCGAAGACGGCGGCGACGGCAGCCGAGGAGGCGGCGTTGGCCTTGTTGGCGCGGCCCGGCAGCTGGAGGTGGATCGGCCAGGCGGAGCCGTGCGGGTCGAGGACGTGGTCGCCGGACAGCGCCCAGCTGGGCGTGGGGCGCCGGAAGCCGCACTCGCCGCAGAACCAGTCGTCGCCCGGACGCTGCATCACACCGCCGCAGGACGGGCAGGACCAGGCGTCGTCCTTCCACATCTGCCCGGCGGCGACCCAGATCACGTTGGGGGAGGAGGAGGCGGCCCACACCACGAGCGGGTCGTCGGCGTTGGCGACGATCACGGCCTTCGAACCGGCCAGGCCCTCACGCCAGTTCTCGGCGAGCATCCGGGTCTCGGCGGCGCGGTCGAGCTGGTCGCGGGAGAGGTTGAGCAGGGCGATGCACTTCGGGTCGGTGTCCCGGGCGACGCCGGCCAGGTACTTCTCGTCGACCTCGATGACGCCGTAGCGGGCCTCCGAGCCGCCCGCGAGCGCCGAGGTGATGCCGGCCGGCATGTTGGCACCGAGCGCGTTGGACACGACCGGTCCGGCGGCGCCGAGCGCCTCGGCGATCAGCCGGGTGGTGGTGGTCTTGCCGTTCGTCGCCGAGACCAGGGTCACGTCCAGGTTCTGGGCGAGCCGGGCGAGGAGGTCGGGGTCGAGTCTCAGCGCCACCCGGCCGCCGATCACCGAACCGCTGCCGCGCCCCGCGGCGCGCGATGCCGCCGCGACCGCCTTGCCCGCGGTCACGGCGATCTTGGCCCGCGGCGAGAGCGGGTCCGAGTTGCCTGCCATCAGTCCTCGATCCTCCTTGCGTACGCGCCGCGCCTGAAGCCTGCCGGCCACGTGGTGTGGGGCTCAGCCTATCGAGATCCGTTCGCACTCCCGAATCGCGGCACCGGCCACGGGGTTTTGGCGGTGGGCGCGGGCCGCCGGGGGACACAGGGACCTTACTCTGGCCGCCATGCGACACGGCTCCATCCCGGGCGCCCACGGGCGCGTCCGTCCCCTCGGCCTCCTCGGCGACCCCGTCCTGCACGCGCCCTGCGAGGAGGTCACGGACTTCGGCCCGCAACTGGCCTCCCTTGTGGAGGACTTGTTCGCGACCATGTACGCCGCCCAGGGTGTGGGCCTGGCCGCGAACCAGATCGGCGAGGCGGTGCGGGTCTTCGTGTACGACTGCCCGGACGACGAGGACGAGCGCCACCTCGGCCATGTGGTGAACCCGCGGCTCGTCGGGACGGGCGGGGTGGTGGTGCGCGGGCCGGAGGGCTGTCTTTCGCTGCCGGGCCTGGAGGCCGGGACCGAACGCCACGACGAGGCGGTCGTGACGGGCCGCACGGTGACCGGGGAGCCGGTCACCGTGCGCGGGACGGGATTCTTCGCGCGGTGTCTCCAGCACGAGTGCGACCATCTGGAGGGGCGGGTGTACGCCGATCGCCTGACGGGCCGGCGCCACCGCAGGCTGATGCGCCGGGCGGCACGGGCGTCCTGGTCCCGCTGAGCGGCGCCCGGCAGGGGAGCGTCAGAACCCCGGGCCGCCCGCCTTGTCGCCGGCCTCGGCGAGGCGGCCCCACAGCAGGTCGGCCAGGGTGCGGACCAAATCCTCCCGGGGGCAGGGGCGCTCCCCGAGCCACCAGTCGCCGGCGGCGTGCATCATGCCGACGATGCCGTGTCCCCAGACCCGGGCGAGCTGCTGGGTGCCCGGCCCGACGTCGAGGCGCTCCTCGATGACCTGGGCCAGCTCCTCGCCCATGCGGCGCAGCAGCGGCGCCGAGTGCTTGCCGACGTCGAAGCCCTGGTCGGCCTGGTCGGCCTGGTCGACAGGGGTGGCGCTGCCCTCCGCCGGATGCATCAGGAAGCGGTACACCTGCGGGCGTGCCTCGATGGCCGCGAGATAGGTGTCCAGGGTGGCCTCGACGCGTTGCCGCCGCTCCGCCGGGGCGTCCAGGGCGGCCCGCAGCGAGGCGAGGAGGGCATCCGTGTGCCGTCTGGCGAGCGCGGCGTAGAGTCCGCTCTTGTCGCCGAAGTGACGGTAGAGGATCGGCTTGGTGATACCGGCCTCGGCGGCGATGGCGTTCATCGAGGCATGCGGGCCCTCGCGCAGCACCACCCGGTCGGCGGCCTCGAGCAGTTCGCGCCGGCGGTCGGCGGACCGCTGCTGGTCGGTCCGCTGCGTGGTGTCCATGTGCTCTCCCCACCCGTGCTGGTTCGGTGACGCCTGCGCAAAGTAACACTCGCCGGGCACCCGGCATCGAACGGGAGGGCGAGGGGGCCTCGGGAGTTGACTTTCACTACCCACCGGTAACAGACTCGCGTTACCGTAAGTAACACCATGTGCGTCACTGGAGGGGACATGGCCGGGTTCACCATGGAACTCAACGACGAACAGAAGGAGGTCCGGGACTGGCTGCACGGCTTCGCGGCCGACGTCATCCGCCCCGCGGCCGCCGAATGGGACGAGCGTGAGGAGACCCCCTGGCCGGTCATCCAGGAGGCCGCCAAGGTCGGCATCTACTCCCTGGACTTCTACGCACAGCAGTACTTCGACTCCACCGGCCTCGGCATCCCCATGGCGATGGAGGAGCTGTTCTGGGGCGACGCGGGCATCGCCCTGTCGATCGTCGGCACCGGTCTCGCCGCCGTCGGTGTCCTCGCCAACGGCACCGAGGAGCAGATCGGCACCTGGATCCCCCAGATGTACGGCGACGCCGACGACGTCAAGGTCGCCGCGTTCTGCTCCTCCGAGCCGGACGCCGGTTCCGACGTGGCCTCCATGCGCACCCGCGCGGTGTACGACGAGGCCAAGGACGAGTGGGTGCTGGACGGCACCAAGACCTGGGCCACCAACGGCGGCATCGCCAACGTCCACGTGGTGGTCGCGGCCGTCGACCCGGAGCTGGGCTCCAAGGGCCACGCCTCCTTCATCGTCCCGCCGGACACCCCCGGCCTGTCCCAGGGCCAGAAGTTCAAGAAGCACGGCATCCGCGCCTCGCACACCGCCGAGGTCGTCCTGGACCGTGTGCGCGTCCCCGGCTCCTGTCTGCTCGGCGGCAAGGAGAAGCTGGACGCCCGCCTGGCCCGTGCCCGGGAGAAGGCGGGGAAGGGCGGCGAGCGCGTGAAGAACGCCGCGATGGCCACCTTCGAGGCGTCCCGCCCCGCGGTCGGCGCCATGGCCGTGGGCACCGCACGGGCCGCCTACGAGGTCGCCCTCGAATACGCGCAGACGCGCGAGCAGTTCGGCCGCCCGATCATCGACAACCAGGGGGTGGCCTTCCAGCTCGCGGACATGCGGACGTCGATCGACGCGGCACGGCTGCTGGTGTGGCGCGCCTCCTGGATGGCGATCAACGGCAAGCCGTTCACGGCGGCCGAGGGCTCGATGTCCAAGCTGTTCGCGAGCGAGACGGCGAAGAAGGTGACCGCCCAGGCGATCCAGATCCTGGGCGGCAACGGCTACACCCGGGAGTACCCGGTGGAGCGCATGCACCGCGACTCCGCGATCTACACCATCTTCGAGGGGACGAGCGAGATCCAGCGGCTGGTGATCGCCCGGACGCTGGCCGGGATGCCGATCCGCTGACGATGCCTGGGCGGCGTCAGCCGCTCGCTGCCGTACTTCGCCCGCAGCGCCTCGACGGCCTCGTGGTCCGGGACCACGAGGCCATGCGCGAGTGCGAACCGGTCTCCGCCGCCACGAGCCCGCTCACCAGGTCACCGGCAGGGCCTCGGGCCCGCGGATCAGCGCGCCCTTCTTGAAGGGCACCTCCTCGGCCGGCACCGCGAGCCTCAGACCCGGCACCCGGTCCAGGACGGTGTCGACGAGCAGCTCCGACTCCAGCCGGGCCAGCATCCCGCCGGGGCAGTAGTGCGGTCCGGAGCCGAAGGACACGTGCGGGTTGGGGCTCCGGTCGAAGTCGATCGCGTCCGGGTCGGCGAAGACCTCCGGGTCGCGGTTCGCCGCCAGGTACGACACGTAGACCGCGTCGCCCTCCCGGATCCGCACCCCCTTGACCTCCACGTCCTCCAGGGCGATCCGGGACAGCCCGACGGCGTTGCGATGGGGAATCCAGCGCAGCAGCTCGTCGACGGCCCGGGGGCGGATCTCCGGTTCGGCGCGCAGGCGTTCGGCGAGTTCGGGGCGGGTCAGCAGCAGGTGGAACATCTGCCCGCTGTTGTTGGTGACCGCCTCGCCGCCGATCTGCAGCAGCACGGCGAGCCCCACGGCCTCCTCCAGCGCGATCTCGTCCCGGCCCACGGCGGCGCCCAGCAGCGAGGCCACGTCCTGATCGGCGCTGTCCGAGCGGAGTGCGACGAGATCGGCGAAGTAGGCGTTCATCTCGTGCTCGGCCCGCTCGCCGACCTCGGCGCCGTGCGACGAGGACAGGATCAGCCGGGTCCAGGTGTGCATGGCGTGCCGGTCGGCGGCCGGCACTCCCATCAGCTCGCAGATCACCGCGATGGGGAAGGGTCTCAGCACGGCCTCGGTGAGGTCGGCGGGCGGTCCGGCCTCCAGCATGGCGTCGACCAGTCGGTCGAGCATCCCGCGGGACCGCTCCCGCACCCGCTCCACGCCCCGCGCCGTGAAGGCGGCGGCCACCGAGCGGCGCAGCCGGGTGTGGTCGGGCGGGTCCAGGAAGCCGACCGCTCCGCGCGCCGGGACGAAGTGCGGGGCGAGCCGGGTGATCTGCCGGTCGATGACCGCCGCACGGCCGAACCGGGGGTCGTCGGTGACCGTCCGGACGTCGTCGTGTCGGGTCACCAGCCAGGCCCAGCCCTCGCCGTTGGGCAGCGAGACGCGGGTGACCGGGCCCTCGCGCATCAACTCGGCCAGCACCGGGTCGAAGTCGGTACCGGGCAGGTCGACGACCGGCCAGTCCCGCACGGGCGGCGGCGCCGGGGAGATCGTCTCTTCGCTCATGTCCGCCTCATCACTTCGTTGTCTCGCGCTGCGCGGTCCGAGGCCGCTGTACTCGGTGAGCGTGACCCGGCTGCACCGGAGTTCTCCAACAGCCGGAGGGCCGACGGCAGTTGTGCTCCGGCACGGGCACCGAGGGGCTGCGCGAAGTCGCCATGGACCGTGCCTGCTCTCGCCTCGCGGAAGGTTCTCGCCCCCGGGCCGGAAAGTGGTGCACGTCTTCGGGGTGCTCACCCACGATCACTCACCGGGACGGCGTTCTCTCGCCGGGCTGCTCCGTCTCGGGGGCCGGGCCGCGCGGGCGAGGGGCGGGGGAGGCGTCAGGAGGACTGGCCGCTGCTGTGGGCGATGCAGGCCACGTCGATCCGGTCGGCCAGCTTGGCCAGCTCGATGGTGAGGGCCGCCACCGTGTCCTCGTCCAGGTCCTCCTCGCCGCTCTCCACGAGCCGCAGCCATCGCCCGCCCACCGTGCGCAGCAGCTTGCTCACGTCGGACGCGGCGACCTGGAGGGTGCCGCGGTCGTCGACGATCAGAGGCAAAGTCACTTCGCGGTTCACAGAGGGGATCGTAGTCGCGGAAGGCTCACGCTCCGTGCCATACGGTGGTGATGTTGCAGAACTCGCGGATTCCGTGCCCGGACAGCTCACGCCCGTACCCCGACCGCTTGACCCCGCCGAAGGGGAACGCCGGATGGGACGCCGTCATTCCGTTGACGTAGACGCCGCCCGCCTCCAGGTCCCGTACGAAACGGTCCACCTCCGTGTCGTCGCGCGTCCACACGTTTGAACTGAGCCCGAAGTCCGTGTCGTTGGCGATCAGCACCGCCTCGTCCAGGTCCGTCACGCGGTACAGCGTGGCGACCGGGCCGAAGGCCTCCTCTCGGTGGATGCGCATCTCGCGGGTGACGTTGGCCAGCACGGTCGGCGGGTAGTACCAGCCGGGTCCGTCGGGGCGTTCACCGCCGCACAGCACGGTGGCGCCGCCGCGCACCGCGTCGTCCACCAGCCCCGCCAGGTCGTCGCGGCCCTGCTCGCTGGAGAGCGGGCCGACCTCGGTCTCCTCGTCCATCGGGTCGCCGACCTTCAGGGCCTTCATACCGGCGGTGAAGCGCTCCACGAAGGTGTCGTACACGTCCGCGTGCACGATGAACCGCTTGGCGGCGATGCAGGACTGCCCGGCGTTCTGGGTGCGCGCGCCCACCGCGACCTCGGCGGCCCGGTCGACATCGGCGGACGGCATCACGACGAACGGGTCGCTGCCGCCCAGCTCCAGCACCGTCTTCTTGATCATCTCCCCGGCGGTGGAGGCGACCGCGCGGCCGGCCGGCTCGCTGCCGGTGAGGGTCGCGGCCCGCACCCGCTCGTCGCGCAGGATGTCGTCGACGGCGGCCGAACCGATCAGGAGGGTCTGGAAGCAGCCCTCGGGGAAACCGGCCCGATGGAACAGGTCCTCCAGGTACAGCGCCGTCTGCGGCACGTTCGAGGCGTGCTTGAGCAGGCCGACGTTGCCCGCCATCAGCGCGGGCGCCGCGAACCGGATCACCTGCCAGAGCGGGAAGTTCCACGGCATCACCGCGAGCACCGGGCCGAGCGGCCGGTAGCGGACCAGGGCCCGGGAGGCGCCGGAGTCCTTCACATCGGCCTCGGCGGGCTCCTCGTCGGCGAGCAGGTCGGCGGCGTGGTCGGCGTACCAGCGCATCGCCCTGGCGCACTTGGCGGCCTCCGCGCGGGCCTGCCCGACCGGCTTGCCCATCTCGGTGGTGACGACCCTGCCGATCCCGTCGCGGTCCGCCTCCAGGAGGTCGGCGGCACGGTGCAGGAGCCGGGCCCGCTCGCCGAACGGCGTCGTCCGGTAGGTGCGGAAGGTGGCCTCCGCGAGCTGGAGCCGGCGTTCGATCTCCTCCTCGCCCATGGCCTCGTACGTCCTGAGCGTCTCGCCGTTCGCCGGGTTCACCGTCGCGATGGGCATGGCCGACCTCCCTGGTGCGCAATCGTGCTTCGACCCTGGCGTGCGGCACGGGGTGCCGCAACGCGGACAGGTCCTGTCGGAGCGCGTCACTTCTCTCGTCTGCTTCTCGTCGTCAGTGCGAGTGCTCAGCCAGCCGGTCGAGAAACGCGGCCTGCGCCTTCACGATCACCTCGCGCGCCCCGGCCACCGTGAACCACGCCACCCGGTCCAGCTCGGGGAACTCCGCCACGCGCCCCGACCTCGGCGGCCACTCCATGCGGAAGGTGCCGGGGACGACCGTCTCCGGATCGAGGTCGGCCTCGACGGCCCAGACCGTGACGAGCTTCCCGCCCGCCTGGCGCACCTCGCCGAGCGGCAGGGCCGCGCCGTCGGGCGGCGGCAGCCCCAGCTCCTCCCGGAACTCGCGCCGGGCAGCGTCCCAGGCCGGTTCCTCGGGTTCGTACTCGCCCTTGGGAACGGTCCACGCCCCGGCGCCGCGACGCGCGAAGGCGGGGCCGCCCATGTGGCCGAGGAGGACCAGCAGACCCCGGACCGGGTCGTGCCGGTACAGCAGCAGGCCCGCGCTGCGCTTCACGGGGCCACTCCGGGGTGTGCGGCGAGCAGCGTGGCCACGGTGTCCGCGTCCTCGGGGCGCTTGTCCTCGCGGTAGCGGACCACGCGGGCGAAGCGGAGGGTGACGCCGGCCGGGTAGCGGGTGGACCGCTGGAGTCCGTCGTAGGCGATCTCGACGACGAGTTCGGGGCGCACGGTCACGCCCCAGGGGTGCTCCTCGACGGCCAGCCGCCCCAGGCGCTCGGTCTGCCAGGCCAGCAGCGCGTCGGTCATGCCCTTGAAGGTCTTGCCGAGCATGGCGTAGGAGCCGTCGGCGGTGCGGGCGCCCAGGTGGAGGTTGGAGAGCCTGCCGGTGCGGCGGCCGTGGCCCCACTCGGCGGCCAGTACGACCAGGTCGAGCGTGTGGACGGGCTTGACCTTCAGCCAGGACGCGCCGCGGCGGCCCGCGCTGTAGGGGGCGTCGAGTCCCTTGACGACGACGCCCTCGTGGCCGCGCTCCAGCGTCCGGGCGAGGAAGTCCTCGGCGGCCGGCGCCTGCCCGGTCCCCTCCACCAGCGCGCGACGCACCCGCAGGGGCTCGGGGACCAGCCGGGCCAGCTCCGCGTGCCGCGCGGCCAGCGGCAGGTCGAGCAGGTCGTGGCCGTCGACGGACAGCGCGTCGAAGAACACCACGGACACCGGGACCGCCCGCGCGGCCGTGGCCACGTCCGTGCGGGAGCCGACCCGCCCGGCGGTCTCCTGGAAGGAGCGGGGACGCCCGCCCGCGTCCAGGGAGATAGCCTCGCCGTCCAGGACGAAGCGCTCGCCGGGCAGCGCGAGGGCCGCCGCGGTGACCTCGGGGAGCCGGTCGGTGATGTCGTCCAGGGTGCGGGTGTAGAGCCGTACGGCGGCGCCGTCGCGGTGCACCTGGACGCGGATGCCGTCCAGCTTCTCCTCGACGGCCGCGGCGCCCAGCCTGCCGACCGCCTCGGCGACCGAGGACGCGCTGTGCGCCAGCATCGGCAGGACGGGGCGTCCGACGGTGAGCCGGAACCGGTCGAGGGCGCCGGGGCCGTCCGCCAGCAGGGCCTCGGCCACCGTCTGGAGCGACCCCGCGAGCATCACCGCCCGGCGTACGTCCGCCGGGGGCGCGTCCGTCGCCGCGGCCAGCCCCTCGACCGCGGCCGCGTCCAGGGCGCCCTGCCGGACCTCCCCGGTGAGCAGCCCGATCAGGAAGCGCTGCTCGTCCTCGGTGGCCGCGCCCATCAGCTCGCCGACCAGCCGCGTCCGTTCGGCCTGGGAACCGGGGCCGGACACCGCGCCGAGCCGGGTGAGGCGGGCATCCACGTCGCGCACGGTCAGGGTCGGCCCGGCGGCCGGCGCGACCCGGTGGCTCAGCGCCTTCCAGCCGACGCCGATCCGGCCCTGGGGGAGCCGTCCCGCCAGATACGGGATGACGACCGGCACGTCCTCCGGCTCCGCCTCCCGGAACAGCTCCGCGAGCAGGGCGGTCTTCCGGGACCGCGCCGAGGTGGCGGCGACCTCCCGGGACACCTGGGCCAACCGGGCAAGCAGCATGCAGTCATGGTGCACCGGACAGGGCGGGACCACACCCGCGCGCCCTCCACCACCCCGCCGCCGGGAGCCCGCACGGCCCGGACGGAGAACCACCGGGAGTCGGCCGGCCCGACCGGGACGGGGACGGGCCGGTGGCGCGGGCGGGGGTTACCGCGGTGCGGCGGCGTCCAGGTCCGAGATGAGCAGGTCGCCGACGATCGCCGAGGCCGCGCGGTAGCCGCCGCTCGCCGCGTGGACGACCTGTTCGGCGAAGCCCATCGCGTTGCCGGCGGTCCATACGCCGGGCACCGTGGTCCGGCCCGTCGGGTCGACCACGGGGTAGGCGCCGAACGGAGTCTCCTCCAGCTCGGCGCCCAGCCGTTCCAGCAGGCCGGTCTGCGGTACGGCCGTCGGGCCGACGAACACCACCGAGCGGTCGTGCGCCGTCCCGTCCGCCAGCCGGACCCCGGTGAGCCGGTCGTCCTCGACCCGCAGCCCGGCCACCTCGCCGGGCACCACCTCGACCCCGGCCGCGGCGAGCCGGCGCAGGTCGTCGTCGGACAGTTCGGCCTCGGCGACCGTGTGCAGGAAGAGGATCACGTCCTTCGACCAGCCGGACACCATCAGCGCCTGGTGCACGGCGAGCGGGCCGGTGGCGAGGACGCCGAAGCGCTCGTCGCGCACCTCCCAGCCGTGGCAGAACGGGCAGTGCAGCACGTCCCGGCCGAACCGCTCGGCCACGCCCGGCACCTGGGGCAGCTCGTCCTTGAGCCCGGTGGCGACGATCAGCCGCCGGGCGCGGACGGTGCGCCCGCCGGCCAGCTCCACGGCGATGTCCGCGCCCCGGGACACGTCCACCGCCCGGTCGCGGACGAGTTCCACCCCGTACCGCGCGACCTCCTGACGGCCGAGCGCCAGGAACTCGGCGGGGGACATGCCGTCCCGGGTCAGATAGCCCTGCATGTGGTCCGAGGGCGCGTTGCGCGGCTCACCGGCGTCGACGATCAGGGTGCGCAGCCGCGCCCGGCCCAGGACGAGCGCCGCGGACAGCCCCGCCGCGCCACCGCCGACGACCACCACGTCGTACGTCCCGGACCGGTCCCCGGGAGCCTTCACGTCCTTCGGGTCCGGCACGTTCTCGTTCAGGGTCACTGCGACCACCTCCACGCACAAGGTCGCTCGGACACCATGGATTGACAAACTCATTTGCCGGTTCTGCAATAAGTGCATGACGACCGCAGACGATGTCCTCGCCGGAGTCGGACCGAAGCTCCGCCGGATCCGCAAGGAACGGGAGGTGACGCTGGCCGCCCTGTCCGAGGCGACCGGCATCTCCGTGAGCACCCTGTCGCGGCTGGAGTCGGGCCTGCGCAGGCCGAGCCTCGAACTGCTGCTGCCGATCGCCCAGGCCCATCGGGTGCCGCTGGACGAACTGGTCGGCGCCCCGCCGGTCGGCGACCCCCGGGTGCGCGCCAAGCCGGTCGTGCGCCACGGCCGCACCCACTGGCCGCTCACCCACCGGCCGGGCGGACTCCAGGCGTTCAAGGTGCTGGAGCCCCGGCGCAAGGAGGAGCCGGACCCGCGCACCCACGAGGGATACGAGTGGCTCTACGTCCTCTCCGGGCGCCTGCGACTCGTACTCGGCGACCACGACGTGGTGCTGACGGCGGGCGAGGCGGCCGAGTTCGACACCCGGGTGCCGCACTGGTTCGGGTCGACGGGGGAGGGTCCGGTCGAGTTCCTCAGCCTCTTCGGCCCGCAGGGGGAGCGGATGCACGTACGGGCCAGGCCCGCCGCCGGGTCGTGACCGCCGCCCGGTCGGCGTCGTACGGTCGGCCGTGACCGTACGGCTTTCGCGACCTGTTCCCCGATGGGCAAGCGACCGCTTAGTATGCGGGAGACCCGGTCGGACGACGCAGTCGGTGGAGGCCCCGCATGCAGGCATGGCAGGTGCACGAGAACGGCGAGCCGGGCGAGGTGATGCGCCTCGTGGACGTGGCGCCCCCGACGCCCGGCGAGGGCCAGGTCCTGCTGAGGGTCCGCGCCGCGAACATCAACTTCCCGGACGCCCTGCTCTGCCGGGGCCAGTACCAGGTCAGGCCGCCGCTGCCGTTCACGCCCGGCGTGGAGGTCTGCGGCGAGACCGAGGACGGCCGCCGCGTCCTCGCCAACCCCGCCCTCCCGCACGGCGGATTCGCCGAGTACGCCGTCGCGGACGCCCGCGCGCTGCTGCCCGCGCCGGACAGCCTGGACGACGCCGAGGCGGCCGCCCTGCACGTCGGCTACCAGACCGGCTGGTTCGGCCTGCACCGCCGGGCCCGGCTGGAGGCCGGCGAGACCCTGCTCGTCCACGCCGCCGCCGGCGGGGTCGGCAGCGCGGCCGTGCAGCTCGGCAAGGCCGCGGGAGCCACCGTGATCGGCGTCGCCGGCGGCCCGGAGAAGGCGGCCGTCGCCCGTGAACTGGGCTGCGACGTGGTCGTCGACCGGCACAGCGAGGATGTCGTGGCCGCCGTGAAGGAGGCCACCGGCGGCCGGGGCGCCGACGTGATCTACGACCCCGTGGGCGGCCGGGCCTACACCCAGTCCACCAAGGTCGTCGCCTTCGAGGGCCGGATCGTCGTCGTCGGCTTCGCGAGCGGCACGATCCCCACCGCCGCGCTGAACCACGCCCTGGTGAAGAACTACGCGATCCTCGGCCTGCACTGGGGCGCGTACAACACCAAGAACCCCGAGCTGGTCCGGCACTGCCACGCACAGCTCACCGAGCTGGCCGCCCGGGGCGCGATCAAGCCACTGGTGAGCGAGCGGGTGCCGCTCGGCGATGCCGCGGACGCCGTACAACGCGTCGCGGACGGCACGACGACCGGCCGCGTCGCCGTCGTCCCGGAGAAGGGAGCCACCGTATGACCGACGCAGCCGAACTGCGCCGCCGCACCCAGGAGTTGCTGGCCGCGCAGCCACCGGCCGACACGGACCGCCTGGACTTCCTGCGGGCCCGCTTCGACGCCGGACTCGCCTGGGTGCACTACCCGGAGGGCCTCGGCGGTCTCGGCGCCCCCCGCTCCCTCCAGTCCGTCGTCGACGCCGAGTTGGAGGCCGCGGGCGCCCCCGACAACGACCCCCGCCGGATCGGCATCGGCCTCGGGATGGCCGCGCCGACGATCCTCCAGTACGGCACGGACGAGCAGAGGCGCCGTCTGCTGCGCCCGCTGTGGACCGGCGAGGAGGTCTGGTGCCAGCTGTTCAGCGAGCCGGGCGCCGGATCCGACCTCGCCGCGCTCGGCACCCGGGCGGTCCGGGAGGGCGAGGACTGGGTCGTCAACGGGCAGAAGGTGTGGACGTCCAGCGCACACCTCGCCCGCTGGGCCATCCTCATCGCCCGCACCGACCCGGACGTGCCCAAGCACCGCGGCATCACCTACTTCGTGTGCGACATGACCGACCCCGGCGTCGAGGTCCGGCCGCTGCGCCAGATCACCGGCGAGGCCGAGTTCAACGAGGTGTTCCTCACCGATGTCCGCGTCCCCGACTCCCGGCGCCTCGGCGAGGTCGGCGACGGCTGGCGGGTCGCGCAGACCACGCTGAACAACGAGCGCGTCGCCATCGGCGGCAGCTCGATCCCCCGTGAGGGCGGCATGATCGGCAAGGCCGCCGCGACCTGGCGGGAACGCCCCGCACTGCGCACCCACGACCTGCACCAACGGCTGCTCGGCCTGTGGGTCGAGGCCGAGGTCGCCCGCCTCACCGGCGTACGCCTGCGCCAGCAACTGGCGGCCGGCCAGCCCGGTCCCGAGGGCGCCGGCATGAAGCTGAACTTCGCCCGTCTCAACCAGGAGATCAGCGGCCTGGAGGTCGAACTCCTCGGTGAGGAGGGCCTGTTGTACGACGACTGGACCATGCGCCGCCCTGAGCTTGTCGACTTCACCGGCCGCGACGCCGGATACCGCTACCTGCGCTCCAAGGGCAACAGCATCGAGGGCGGGACCAGCGAGGTGCTGCTGAACATCGTCGCCGAGCGCGTCCTCGGCCTGCCGGCCGAACCGCGCACCGACAAGGACGTCGCATGGAAGGACCTCGCCCGATGAGCGCACAGCCGGAACCCGCTCTGCTCTACTCGGAGGAGGAAGAGGCACTCCGCGCCGCCGTCCGGGACCTGCTCACCGACCACTGCGACCCGGCGGACGTCATCGCCCGCACCGAGTCGGACGCCGTGCACGACCTGTCCCTGTGGAAGGCGCTCTCCGACTCGATGGGCCTCGCGGGCCTGCTGATCCCCGAGAAACTGGGCGGACAGGGCGCCACCCACCGGGAAACCGCCGTGGTCCTGGAAGAGTTGGGGCGCTCGGTGGCACCGCTGCCCTACCTCACGAGCGCCGTCGTCGCCACCGAGGCGCTGCTGGCCTGCGAGGCCGGCGAACTGCTCACCGAACTGGCCTCCGCGGCCACCATCGCCGCGCTCGCCGTCGCACTGCACGTCGCGCCGGGCGGCACCGTCGCGCACGCACGACTCGAAGGGGGCCGCTTGCACGGCGAGTTGACCGGCATCGCCGACGCGGCGGTGGCCGGCGTACTGCTGGTGCCCGCGGACGACGGGGGACTGTACGCCGTCCGCGCCGCCGACGCGACCGTCACCCCGCAGATCGCCCTGGACGCGACCCGGCCGCCGGCCCGGGTGACCCTCGACGGCGTGTCCGGGCGCCTGCTCGGCGACGCCGAACCCGCCGTACGGCGTGCCCTGCGGGCCGGTGCCGGGCTGCTCGCGTCCGAGCAACTGGGCCTCGCCGACCGGCTGCTGACCGAGACCGTCGGTTACCTCAAGGAACGCAGGCAGTTCAACCGGCAGGTCGGCGGATTCCAGGCGCTCAAGCACCGGCTCGCCCGGCTGTGGCTGGAGGTCGCCGGCCTGCGCGCCGCCGCCCGCAACGCCGCCGACGCGCTGGCGAGCGGCCAGGACACCGACATGGCCGTCGCCGTGGCCCAGGCCTACGCGGCACCCGTCGCCGTCCGCGCCGCCGAGGAGGCGCTGCAACTGCACGGCGGCATCGGCATGACGTGGGAGCACCCGGTCCACCTGCACCTGAAGCGGGCCAAGGCCGACTCGATCGCCTACGGAACCGCGGGCACCCACCGTGCGGCGCTGGCCGAACTGGTCGATCTGCGGGCCCCCTGACACCCGTACGATCCCGGTCCGGCACGACAGGAGAAGTGCCCGCCCTCTCGGGGGCGGGCACTTCCGCGTGTCTCGCCCGGCCGAACGGCCGCCGACATGAACGACCGGCGGCGGTCCGGCCAACTCCCCGCAGGGCTCTGCTCATTGGCGGCGCCGGGACCCCATACTCACAGGCGTCCCGTACGGCACTTCCAGGGAGGCAGAGCATGGCCCTCACCACCCGACGCAGAGCCCTCACCACCCTCGGCGCCGCCCTCGCGGGCGCGGTCGCCCTGCCCGCAGGCATCGCGCGGGCGAGCGAGGGCGGGCACGGGCCGCGTCCCCTGTGGCACGCCCACGCCCACAACGACTACGAGCACCCCCGTCCCCTCCTCGACGCCCTCGACCACCGCTTCGGCAGTGTCGAGGCCGACATCTACCTGGTCGACGGCGAACTCCTCGTCGCCCACGACCCCGCGGACCTCGACCCGTCCCGCACCCTGGAGGCCCTCTACCTCGACCCCCTCGCCGCCCGCGTCCGCGCCGGCCACGGCCGGGTCTACCGGCAGGACCGCCGCGCCCTGCAACTGCTGATCGACATCAAGACCGAGGGAGCGTCGACGTACGCCGAACTCGACCGCCGTCTGAGCGGCTACCGGCACCTGTTCACCACCTGCTCGCACGGACGGGTACTCCCCGGCGCGGTCACCGCGGTGATCTCCGGCGACCGGGCGGCCCGTGCGCCGATGGAGGCCCAGCGCACCCGGCGGGCCTTCTACGACGGCCGCCTCACCGACCTCGGCAGCACCGCACCGGCCTCCTTCGTCCCGCTCATCAGCGACAACTGGACGCTCAACTTCGCCTGGCGGGGCGTGGGCGCCTTCCCGGCGGCCGAGCGGCGCAGGCTGGCGGACGTCGTCGGCGCGGCGCACGCCCGCGGGCAGCGGGTGCGCTTCTGGGACACGCCCGACGTGGCGGGCCCCGCACGGGACGCGGTGTGGAGCGAACTGCTCGCCGCCGGCGTCGATCACCTCAACACCGATGACCTCGCCGGACTCGAATCGTTCCTCGACGCCCACCGGGGCGCGTAGGCACGATCGGAACACCACTCGTTCGGAGGACAGGTCAGCCGCCCGGACGAACCCTCCGCTACGCCACACTTGCGGCCGAACGCCGCGAAGTGCACGTGGCGGAGGAGGTTGACGATGGCCGTTTCCATCTCTGTGGTGCTGTTGCTGCTGGTTCTGGCGGTGATCTTTCTGCGCAACGGCGGGCTGAAGATCTCGCACGCACTGGTGTGCCTGTTGCTCGGCTTCTATCTGGCAAGCACGAGCATCGCCCCCACCATCAACAGTGGTCTGACCGCGACGGCGGAGATCGTGAGCGGTCTCAGGCCGTAGTCGGTGAGGGCCGCGGGGGCGAGGGGGCTACGCGTCGACGAGACGGGAGCGAATGAGGAAGCGCACCCCCTCGGGTGCCTCCAGCGAGAAGCCGCTGCCCCGCCCCGCGACGACGTCCACCGTCAACCTCGTGTGGCTCCACGCCGCGTACTGGCTCCGTGACATCCAGAACTCCACCGGCTCCGCGACGCCCTCGACGACCAGCTCGCCGAGCAGCACGTCCGCGGCGCCGGTGCGGAACTCGCCGGCCGGGTAGCACATGGGGGCGCTGCCGTCGCAGCAGCCGCCGGACTGGTGGAACATCAGCGGGCCGTGCGCCTCGCGGAGCCGCCTCAGCAGTACGGCGGCGTCGGCGGTGAGTTCGACGCGGGGGGTCTCCTCGTAGGTGTCAGGCATGCCCCGCATGCCAGCACGGCGAAGGTTGCGAGAGGGTTGCGAGGGTCGGCGGGTCTCAGATCTCGCCGGCCGCGGATCGCGGAAGCACCGTGACCCGGTGGAAGTTGCAGCCCGAGGGCAGGTCCGTCAGGGCCCGGGTCTGATGGGCTTTGAGTGCGATGCTCACCAGGCTCAGCAGCAGGTCGACGTCCGCGTCGCAGTCCAGGTGCACGGTCACCCATCGGGAGTCGGGAAGCATGTGGATGGCGCTGGAGCCGCCGAGGTCGTACTGGAAGCGCTGGATGGCCCGGTGGGTGAGGTGGAGGTCGACATCCCGGTCCGAGTGGAAGTGGACGATCTCGTCACCAACGGAGTGCAGCGCCCGTCCGGTTCCACAACTGGCCGTACCCGCGAAGAGGTCGGGCCAGGCTTGCAGCCGCTCAAAGGCGCGCTGGGCCAGAGTCATGGCCCCATCGTCGCCCGAACACCTCGCGGCAACCAGTGGTTGAGCGATTCGTAACCGGCATGTGAGGTCGGCGGTGCCCCTCGGCGGGCACCGCCGGCCCCGTCCCCGAAGTGTCAGGGCGCCACGCAGCCGATCGTGCCCACGGGGAAGTCGTTGCCCGTGGAGGTGGCCGTGAAGCCGAAGGTCACGCTGCCGTCCGGTGGGACGACGCGGTTGTGGTCCACGTTCCGGACCGTGACCGTGCCGTCGGTGCCGCCGGACAGCGAACCGTTCCACACGCCGCCGAGCGTGGTCCCGTTGCCCGGCTGCCACTGCACGGCCCAGCCGTTCAGCGGCTCCGTGCCGTGGTTCATGACCTCCACGGAGCCCTGGAAGCCCCCGCTCCAGGAACTATCCACGGAGTAGACGGCCATGCAGGAGCCGGAGTGCTCGGGCGGCGGCGTGGTCGGGGTCGGCGTCGGGTCCGGAGCCGGGGTGCCGCCGGAGCCGCGGATGCCGGTGACCTCGCCGTTGCCGCCGTCGAAGACCACGTCGGAGCAGGAGAAGAAGTTCTCCTGACTGTCCGAACGCACCCACTGCATGAAGATCAGCGCGTCACCCGAGCGGCCCGGGGGCAGCGCCAGGTCCCAGTAGTAGTGGCCCGAGTCGGTGCCCGGCGAGCCCTGCTGGGCCGGGTCGGTCACCGTCTGGATGAGTTCCAGGTCGTCCCAGCCCAGCTCGGACGTGGGCGACCAGTTGGGCTTGGTCAGATAGACCCGGAAGTCACCCGGGTGGGCCGCCCAGTTGCTGTAGTTCACCTGGATCGTTGCCCCGGACGTCAGATGCGTGCGCGGCCAGTCCGCGCGGGCGGCGTTGTAGCCGGAGAAGTCGTACGGGGAACGGTCGCCGGCACTGCACAGAGTGCCGTCCGGCACATAACCGGGGCCGCGGCCCCCGGCGTTGGAGTCGAGCACGGCGAACCAGTTGTACAGCGCCGTCGCACCGCTCTGGTCGAGGGCGCCGCGACAGGCCGGGTTGGTCGGGTCGAGGGCGCCGGTGCCGGTCCTGGCGTCCAGTTGGCAGAGGTAGGTGCGGGAGCCGGGCATCATCGCCACGCCGTGTGCCTCGGCCCGTCCCTGCCCGAGCAGGAAGGTCACGCCGAGCGCGCTCAGCAGGGTTGCCAGTACCGCCGCCAGGGAGAGGAATCTGCTGCGTCGAGCCATAGGGGGTCTCCTGTTTTCCGGGGCCGGGTCTTCCGTTCACTGATGATCAGTTCATGACAATCGCAATGGCAGTGGGAATGAGCGGGTGCGGGTGGGGACGGGCGGCCGGTGGCCGGGTGGGGCGTGTGATGGAACCCCCGCCCGTCCGGGGGAAGGCGCTTCGACCGGACGGGCGAGGGGGTGTTGGGCCGCGCCCGGCCGCCCCGCCTACGCCGCGGTGCGGGCGGCGCCGGTCTCGACGGTGGAGAAGAAGGAGTTCACGGCCAGTCCGGCGCCGTTGTGCCAGGGCTCGAAGCCGGCCTGAATGCTCGTCAGATACCAGTCGTCCGCGGCGAGTCCGCGCGCGACGGCCGCCCGGACGAAGTCCATCACGTCGAAGCTCCAGCCGCCGATCGCCGAGGGGGCCACGAAGGACAGCACGTCGTTGGAGCCGTTGCCGCCGCTCCACACCTCCCAGCTCCGCCCGCCCACGGCGGCCGTGCCGACGGGGGAGCCGATGGGCTGGATCGGGCCCACCCGGTGGAACCAGATCATGATCTCGGTCCGGTTCACTCCGTCGGTCCGGGGAGCGGGGTCCAGCCAGATGTCGTACGAGGCGTTGTAGACGGCGTCGTCGACGAAGCCGTACGAGATGCCGGAGGGCGCCTCGGCGACGGTGTCGAGCCGGGCGGGGAGGGCTGTGCCCGGCGAACAGGTCGTGTAGTGGCAGCCGTTGAAGACCGACGGATACGACTTCGGCGCCCCGTCGGTCGGCGCCGAGCCGTCGGCCCGGCCGACCTGGAAACCGGTGTCGGTGGCGACGACGCACTGGGTGGCGCCGGAACCCCAGCGGTTGTTCTGGACGACGTACCGGCCCTGGATCGTGGTCGTCCCGAAAGGTTCGCAGATCGTGGTGTCCGCCTGGGCCGGCGCCGCCGCGGTCATGAGCGACGCGAGCACCGCGAGGGTCGCGACCAGGGCGCTCAGGAGGCCGCGCCCGGCTCGGACTTGGGGCCGTAACGTTCGCATGGGGGCCTCTCCGGGTGAGTGGGGGAGGGGGAGGGGCCGGGGCGGGAGCGCTCCCAACTCCCCACTGATGGGAGCGCTCCCACTTACCGGTTGACTGGGGACTTTAGGAGCGGTTCATGTTCCTGACAAGACGGTGCGCGTCGAAGTCGTCGAGGAAATCTCGAAGCCCCAGGTGAAGGGCGCGTCGCCGGGAGCGCTCCCGACCGGCCCTGCGATCAGGCGGACTCCCGGAGCACCAGCTCCGTTCGGAGGATGACGTGCCGCCAGGCCACGGGGGAGTCCTCCATCTCCTCAAGCAGCAGCCGTACCATCGCGCGGCCGATCTCCTCCAACGGCTGCCGGACCGTCGTCAGCGGAGGATCCGTGGGCCGGGTCGGCTGGAAGCCGTCGAAGCCGATCACCGCCACGTCCCGCGGCACCCGCCGGCCCGCGGTGCGCAACGCGTGGAGCGCCCCGGCGGCCATGGTGTCCGAGGCGGCGAAGACCGCGTCGAGTTCCGGGTGCCGGGCGATCAGGTCCGTCATCGCCCGGCGCCCGCTCTCCTCCGTGAAGTCGGCGCCCTCGACGACCAGCGAGGAGTCGGCCGGCACGCCCGCCAGCTCCAGGGCCTCCCGGTATCCGCGCAGCCGGCACTGGGCGACGTACATGTCGAGCGGCCCGCTGATGGTCCCGATGGCCGTCCGGCCGCTGTCCAGCAGGTGGGTGACCGCACCCCGCGCGCCGCCGGTGTTGTCGGCGTCGACGTAGGTGACGCGCTCGTCGCCGGAACGCCGCCCCAGCATGACGGTGGGCAGCCCCGCCTTGGCGAGCATGTCCGGCAGCGGGTCCTCGGCGTGCACGGACATCAGCAGCACGCCGTCGACCCGGCCGCCGCGCGCGTACTCCACGAACCGCCGCCGCTCGGTGTCCGTCCGGACCAGGGTGAGCAGCAGTTGCACCGGGGTGTCCGTGAGGGCGTCGCCGACGGCGTGGACGATCTCGGTGAAGAACGGCTCCCCGAACAGCCGCCAGTCCGTCTCCGTCATCACCAGGGCGACCGCGTCCGCACGGTGCCCCGCCAGCGAACGGGCCGCGAGATTCGGGACGTACCCCAGCTCGGCGATGGCCCGCTGCACGGCGCGGCGCGTCGAATCACGCACACCGGCCGCGTTGTTGACGACCCTTGAGACGGTGCCCCGCCCCACACCGGCGAGGGCGGCCACCTCCTCCAGCGTCGGCGTGCCGGGACGCTGCCTGCCCATGTCCGCCCGCCTTCCCCCGGAGATCATCCGATACTACGGCGGCCCGCCCCGCTCAGCGGGCCGATCGTGCGGGTCACGTCGGCCGATCGGCCCGTGCCCCGCCGTTCGCCGGACCGGCGGGGCGCGCGAGGCCGGTGAGGTCGGCGCCCCACGCGGCGGCGCACAGGGCGCGGTCGACTTCCTCCGTGTAGACGGCGGCGCCGAGCCAGGCGCGGGCGAAACGGGCGGTGTCGGCCGGGAGCAGCCGGCCGAAGGGGTCGCGTGCGCGCTCCGCGGCGGTGGCGTGCAGCTCGGTGAGCAGCTCACCGGCGGTACCGAGGCCGTGCCGGCGCAACCGGGCGGCCTCCGAGTCCCTGCTCCCGGGGAAGGCGAGCACCCGGCGCCCTCCGGAGGCCGCCTGGTGGACCCGGCGCCGCAGCAGATGGACGGGGGCCTCGTCGACGACGGGCGGGGCCGGTGCGGCCGTGGGCGTGTGTGCGGCCGTGGGCGTCGAAGCGGCGGGCAGGTCGGCGCGACGGAGCCGGTCGAGTCCGAGATCGACGCGGGCGCCCGGGTCGGTGGGACGGCTCACGGCCAGCAGCAGGGCGCGTGGGAGCGGGGCCGGAGTGAGCCGGGCGACGACACGCAGCCGGGTGCCCGGCACGGACGCGAGGAGCCGGAGGTTCTCACGGTGGGGCAGCGCGGGGTCGTCGTGGGCTGCGGCGAGCCGGAGGGGCAGGCCGCCGCAGTCGGCCAGCAGGCAGTCGCCCGCCGCCTCCCGGACCGTGCCGACGAGCGTGACATCGAGGAACAGCAGGTCCTGGCCGCTCCTCGGGTCCCGGTCGGTGGCCAGGGCGCGGGCGATCTGCTCGGCCACCGGCACCGCCCACAGCCGCTCCAGAGGCTCGGCCCGCCAGGCGGCGCCGGACGCGCGCACGGCCCGTACGCCTGCCCCCGCGCCCAGGCGGCCCGTCGGGGAGACGGTCGCGCCGGACACGGCGAGCCCGGCGCGGGAGAGTTCACGGTGCGTCAGGGCCGTGTCGCCGAGGCGCACGGCACGGTCCGCCGCCGCCGTGGCTCGGCCGGCGCCGCCCGGAGTCACGTCCGAGACCGTGTACAGCCGGCCCCTGGAGTCCGCGGTCCAGGTGACGGCACCCGCGTACCCGGTCGCCGTGAGAACGGACTCGGCGAAGAGCCCGTACAGGCGCAGCGACCCGTCCGGGGCGTACGGCTGCCGCACGCTGCCGCGCAGGTCGGCGAGTTCCGGCCCGGTGGCGTCGGGGAGGCGGTGCGCGAGGACCAGGACCTCGCGCAGGGCGGCGGTGAGGTCGGCGAGGCGGTAGGCGGGGTCGGCGGCACGGGCCGCGCGCAACGCCGTGACCACGGAGACCGCGCGGCTCGCCGCCCGGGGGAGCCCCGCGAGCCGCGCGGTGTGCGCGGCGCGCAGCAACTCCGCCTGGAGCACGGCGCCGGCACCGTCGGTCCCGGCCTCCAGCACGGCGGCCGCCGTGCCGCGCAGGGCGGCGGCTGCGGCGCGTTGGCCGGGGGTGGCGGCTGCGGGTGGTGGGGCGGGCGGCTGTCCCGTCGGTGCGGGGGCCGTGATCCGTGGCTCTGTGGTCCGTGGCTGTGTGGTCGGTGGCTGTGTGGTCGGTGGCTGGGTGGCGGGTGGTTCCGTGTGTGACGGCTCCGTGTGTGACGGTTCCGGAGGTGAGGGCTTTGTGCGTGACGGCTGCGTGGCCGGCGGTTCCGTGAGCGTCTGTTCTGTGAACGTCGGTTCCGCGAGCGTCGGTTCTGTGGGGTCGGCGACCGGGGCGGCCGATGCCGCGGCGGCCCGGTGGAGGCAGTCGGGCGCGAGCAGGCAGCCGCAGCGGATCGCCTCGGCACTGGTCACCACCCCGTCGGGAGCGTGCAGTTCGAGGTCGGTCTCGTCGTCGACGGCGATGCGCACCACGTCGCCCTCGCGGACCGCCGGACGCCCCGCCACCTTGGTGACACCCGCATCCAGCCGTTTGCGCAACCGGGGCGTCAGCGCCTCGACGAGCTGAGCGGTCACCGAGGGGGCGACCGGCGGAAGGTGCGGGTTCATACGATCTTCTCCCCTACCCAGCGGGCGAGTTCGAGCGGACTGAGCGCCGCGACCGGCATGCCCGCGGCGACGAGCTGACCCGCCACCCCGGTGGAGTACCGGGGACGGCCCGTGTCGTCGAGGCTCGCGCAGCCGAGGACATGGCAGCCGGCCCCGACGAGGGCACGGACCTCGGCGAGCAGCCCGCCCAGCGGACGGCCCTCCTCGAAGTCGCTGACGACCACCACGAGCGTGCGGGACGGCACGGTGACCAGCTCGCGGGCGTGCCGCAGCCCCGCGGCGATGTGGGTGCCGCCGCCCACGCTGACCTCCAGCAGCAGCGAGAGCGGGTCGTCGACGTGGTCGGTGAGGTCGATGACCTCCGTGGAGAAGGCCAGGAAGTGCGTCGACAGCGCGGGCACTCCGGCCAGTACCGAGGCGGTGAGGGCGGCCCAGACCGTGGACGCCTCCATGGACCCCGACACGTCGGTCACCAGGATCAGCCGCCAGTCGGCGGACCTCTTGGCCCGGGTACGGAAGACGGGGTGCTCCGGGAGGACCCGGACCGTGCCGTCCGGAGCGCGGTGCGCGGAGGCCAGATTGGCCCGCAGGGTGCGGGGCAGGTCGAGACCACCGCCGGGACGGCGGCTGGGGCGCGGCAGCACGGTGCCGTGCAGCGCGGGGCGCAGCCGCGTGGCCAGTTGCCGGGTCAGTGCCTCTACCAGGCGCCGTACCAGAGGCCGGAGCGCGGCCAGGCGTGCTTCGGGCAGGCCTCCCGCGTGCCGCAGCACGGTGCGCAGCAGGTCGACGGAGGGGCGCACGCTGTCCGGATCGAGTTCGGCCAGGAACGTCCGCCCGTCCCGACGCCGCCGCTGCCGCCAGGACCTCCTCGCGGATGCCCGGCCCGAACAGCGCCCCCAGCTCCTCGGACCACTCCCGCACACTCGGATACGAAGCCTCCCGGCCACCGCCGTCGCTGCCGCCGGGCCCGGTCAGATCACCCCGGCTGCCCTCGCCCCGGCCGCTGCCGTACAACTCGTCCAGCGCGGTGGCCGCCGCGGTCGCCGGCCTTGACAGCCGGTCGGTACGGCGGCCGAGCACGAGCCGC
Source organism: Streptomyces sp. SL06 (assembly GCF_058244745.1). NCBI lineage: Bacteria > Bacillati > Actinomycetota > Actinomycetes > Kitasatosporales > Streptomycetaceae > Streptomyces > Streptomyces sp. SL06. Next base: position 6,268,996 of record NZ_JBSYOT010000002.1, read on the forward strand.
CAGCGGTCGGCGGGGGCGAGATGGTGATCCGCGGCGGCGAGGGCGCCCGCCTCGCAGGCCGGGGTCGGTTCCACTCCCCGTCCCGGTCCCGGAGCAGGGCGTGGGGGCGGCGGCGGGGCCGAGGGAAGCAACCCGAGCCCGTCGAGAGTGGTCCGTGCCGCGAGGTCCGCGCGGGTCCACAGAGCGAGGGCCGCGGGGTCCAACCCGCCCGTGTCGGAGAGCCGGGAGAGCCGGGAGAGCCGGGCGATGTCCAGGCGTTCCTCGACGGTGGCGAGGAGGCGTTCGCGGGCGGCCGGGCTGAGTGTGTCGAAGCCGCCGCGCAGGGCGGGCAGCCGGTCCAGGAAGTCCCGGTCGGACAACTCGCCGACCCGGTCGAGGAGCGGCTCCAACGCCGGGGCCGCCGACTCCAGCAGCGGCCCGGCGGCCGTCAGCAGCCCCGTCAGCCGGGCGGTGAGCGCGGAACGGGACGCGCGGTCCGCCGCCGCGTCGACCCAGGACGCGACGCGACCGCCGAGTTCGGCCGGGTCCTCGTGCCCGAGGAGCACCCGGACCGCTCCGGCGGCGCCGCGCATCAGGGGAGATCCCTCGTGCGCCAGCCGGGCCAGGGCGTCGGTCAGGCGGACGCCGCCGAACACGTCCGCCCGTCGGGCGAGTTCCAGCAGGGCGTGCGCGTCCGCCGGGTCCTCGGCACCGGTGAGGCCGTCCACCTGGCGAACCGCCGCGGAGGTGAGGAGTTCGGCCACGGCGGTGGCCCGGACCGCGCGGTCCCCGTCGGCGCCGAGCCCCGCGACGTGCCCCGCCCGCAACCGGTCCAACAGGCCGAGACCGCCGAGGAGTTCGGACAGTGTCGCGGCACCGGGCAGTACGTCGGCGGTCTCCGCGAGCCGTGCGTCCGTCAGCTCCGGCAGGCCGCACTCGGCCGCCTGCCGGAGCCCTTCCAGGGTCTGCGCCGCCGTGGGCCCGCCCTCGTCCCGCTCGGCCCGCCACTGCTCGCGCAGGACCCCCTCGGCCGCCTGGGCGGGGGTGACACCGTGCACGCCGACGACCGACAGCATGGCCTCGGTGGCCGGCGTCCAGCGCACCTCCCACCGCGTCGTCAACGTCTCGGCACCGCCCGCACCGACGACGCCCCGCGCCTGCGCGTACGGCACACCGCACACCGTCAGACGGCGCAGCAGCAGGTCGCGTGCGCGGTCGAGGTCGGACCGCAGCGGGTCCAGCCGCAGCTCCCTGGCGGACGCACCCGGCGGCGTGGCCCCCGGCCCCGTACCACCGGACCCGTTGCCCCCGGTCCCACCGGCACCCTGCCCACTGCGATCCTGCCCACTGCGATCCTGCCCACTGCGATCCGGCCCACTGCGATCCGGCCCACTGCGATCCGGTCCATTGCCAACCGGTCCGGGCAGTCCCAGTGCGGACAGTTCGGACTCGACCGCCGGGGCGAGGCCGCTGCGCGGTGCGCCCGGGGCGGGACGGCCACCGCGTGTCCCGACGAGGACCCGCTCCATCGCCCGCGCGACGGCCCGCCCCCTGCCGTACGGCTCGCCCTGCGCGAGCACCGTCTGCACCGCCTCGACCAGCTCCCCCCGGCCCGCCGCGGGCAGCCCCCGCAGCCGCGCCAGGTCCGAGGCCAGCCGTGTGATCTCACGCGCGTCGGCGGGCCCCGACGGATGGCCGAGGCCGCGCAGTTCCGCGCACACCCGTACGGCGGTGCGCGTCAGCGCCTCCTCCAACGCGCCCGGATCACCCCCCGCCCGCAGGACGAGATGCTGCCACTCGGGATCCCGGATGCCCGCGGGATACCCGGACCGCTCGTCAAGGAGCGCGTACGTGTACGGGATGAGGGACGTGGTCCACCCGGCGCCGGTGCCGGGACGGGCGGTGGGGTCCGGCCCGTCTTCGAGGGAGTCGGCGCGCCGGCCGGGACGGTCCCGCCCGGCTGCGTCGGCGGCGGCCCGGGACACCAGCGCCGGGGCGTGGAAGGCGCCCACGACCACGGCGGCCCGCGCCCCGTCCGCGGTGGCGGCGGCCAGGCGGGAGCGCATCCACCCCTCACGCCGCAGATCCAGCTCGGGTACACCCCCCGACGCGACGGCCTCCTCGCGCAGCGCCCACCCGGTCAGGAGCGCGGCACGGCGCAGCGCCTCCGGTGGAGACCCCGGCGCGGTGGCCTCGACGAGACGGTCCCACAGGTCCTCACCGGGCCGTCCGGTGAGCCGCGCCCGGAGCGCGGCGGCGAGCCCCGACCGGTCGGACTCCGCGGCCGAATCCGAGGGCACAGCGGCGGAGGAAGGGGCGGCGGGGGATGTGGCGCGAGTGGCGGGCAGCCGCCCCTCGCGCCACGCCCGGTCGGCCAGCGGCAGGTCGCAGGCGACGACCGGCACGCCGCGCCGGGCGGCCCAGCGCACGGCGGCGAGTTCCGGGGAGAAGTCGGCGAACGGGTAGAACGCCGGCCCCCCGCCCTCCTGTGCCGAGGCGGCGGCCAGGGCGACCGGCGCCCGCGTCTCCTCGTGGCCCAGCCAGGGCAGCCACTCCTGCATCTCGGCGGGAAGCTCGACCAGCAGGACATCCGGAGCGGCCTCGTCCAGCAGCGCCGGCACGGCCGCGGCCAGGGACGGTGCGTGATGCCGTACCCCGATGAGACAGGGCGCCGCGGGATCGGTGAGCGCGGCCACCGCCTCGTCGGGAGACAACGACGGCGGAACGGGCGAGGAGAGCGGGGGCGAGGAGAGCGGGGACGAGGAGGGCGGAGAGAGGGACACGGGAGTCAGTCCTCCAGGACCGTACGCAGGTCCCACAGGGTGCGCCAGGTGGCCGAACCCTGCTCGGCACGGCGCCGGACCGGCCCGTCCCAGTAGCCGCGCAGCCGCGCCGCGTCCGCCGGGTCGTCCTTGCGGACCACGCCGAGGAGGTGACCGGGGAGCAGCCCCAGCACGTCGCGGTCGCCGGGGAAGTACGCAGCGGCCAGCCCGAGCGCGCCCGCGACGGACACGGCTTCCGCGGTACTCATGACGGTGGACGGCCGCTCCACCTCCCAGCCCTCCGCCGAACGCCCCTCGCGCAGGTCGCGGAACGCGACGACGAGCGCCTCCAGCACGGCCTCGTCGACCCGGAACGGCGCGCCGGCCCGCTCGACGGAGGCCCGCGCCTGACTGCGGACCAGGGCCGTTTCGGCGTCGAGGTCCGGAATCGGTCCGACCGTCTCGAAGTTGAAGCGCCGTTTGAGGGCGGCGGACATCTCGGAGACGCCCCTGTCGCGCAGGTTGGCGGTGGCGATGAGGTTGAAACCGGGCGCGGCGTGCGCCAGGGCGTCGTCGGTGCCCGAGAGTTCGGGGACCGCGATGCGCCGTTCGGAGAGCAGCGAGACCAGGGCGTCCTGCACCTCCGGCAGACAGCGGGTCACCTCCTCGACGCGGGCGATACCGCCGCGGGTCATCGCGGTCAGGACCGGAGAGGGCACGAGCGCCGTCCGGCTGGGGCCCTGGGCCAGCAGCAGCGCGTAGTTCCAGCCGTACTTCAGCTGGTCCTCGGTCGTGCCCGCCGTGCCCTGCACGACGAGGCCGCTGGTGCCGCACACGGCCGCCGACAGCAACTCGGACAGCATGGACTTGGCGGTACCGGGCTCGCCGACGAGCAGCAGGCCGCGCTCCCCGGCGAGCGTGACGACGCACCGCTCGACCAGCGCCCGGTCGCCGACGAACTTGCCCTCCACCACCAGTCGGCGCGGCACGCCCTCGGGCGCCTCGGCGTCCTCCGGCAGCCGCAGGGCCCGGCCGTCGCTGCCCATGACGAACGTGACGACGGCCCGGGGCGTGAGCCGCCAGGCGGGCGGGCGCGGCCCGTCGTCGTAGGCGGCGAGGAAGGCCAGTTCGGTGGCGTACCGGTCCTCGGGCGGCACGATCTGGCGGGCGGTGTCGGGGGAGAGGGCGGTGGTCATCGGCGGTTCTTCCGGTGGGCTCGGACAGTGGTCACTGCGATGTGCGGTGCGCCGGGTCACCGGCGGCGGCCCTTCCGCGTGGCGCGCGTGGTGAGTTCCTCGTAGGCGGGGGCGTCCCCGGCGCGCACCCGGTCCCAGGCACGGGCGAACAGCTCGGGCACCGGGAGCAGCGGAACGGCACGGAGCCCGTCGCGCACCGGATAGAGGCCCTCCTTCCACGTCTCCACCGGCAGGGCGGGCGAGTTGAAGTCGTGCCAGCCGCAGGGCAGGAAGAGGGAGCGGCCGGCGCGGGACCGCTTGGCCTCGACGACCAGCTTCGAGGCGACCAGCTCCGTCCGGGCCTTCTTCAGCCGGGCGGGCCGCCAGCCGGTCCAGCGGGCGCAGTTGCGGTCCGTCGGGTCGGGCAGGGCGAGCAGTTGCAGATAGAGCGCCGCCGCGTCCTCGCCCAGGCCGTGGGCCGCCGCGACCTCGGTGACGAGTGCCGGAACACTGACCGTGGGGTCCTGCGCAGGTCCGGTGGGTCCCTCGGGATCCAGCCCGGCGGCGAGGGCCCGGTCGAGTCCGTCGCCCAGGACGGTCCGAAGGGCCTCCGGACCGGCGTCGCGTGCGGCACCCACGAGTCCTGTCAGCAGCCCGAACACGGTGTCGTCCGGTCCGGTGAGGCCGGCCGGGCGCACCAGCACGGTCTCCTGGTCGCCGTACCAGGGACGCAGGACGAGTGCCTGACCGACCCGTGTCGTGCCGTCCGCGTCGGCGCCCCCGGCGGCGGGGAGCCCGTACGCCTTGCGGATCTCGGCGGCGGTGTTGCCGCCCTTCTCCGTCCACCCGATGTCCAGGTCGAGCAGCAGTCCCGGGTCGGTGAGGCGGCGGCGCAGTGCGGCCAGGCCCTCCGGCAGGGCCGCGCGCAACGGGTGGCCGTAGGGCAGGGCGTAGGCGAGCGAGGTGAGGGCGCGGACCGCGCCCGTCAGGGCCTGGCCGCTGGGCACCGCGTGGGGATCCTGCGCGACCAGCAGGCCGTCCTTGTCGGGGCGCTGGACGGTGGTGCGGCTGAGCCAGGCGGTGTGTGCCGGGTTGAGGACGGCCTGGGCCGACCCGGCCGGCAGGCCGTCGAGGGCGGGGGCCAGGTCCTCCGGCACACGGACGACGGAGCCGAGGCGCGCGGCCCACAGCCGTCCCGCCGCCTGCGTGTCGGGCCCCGAACGTCCACAACCCGGCGGGGTCGTCGGGCAGCAGGGCGCCGACGAGCGCCGCCCGGTCCCCGCCGGGGAGCGAGCCCAGCATGTCGTTGCCCGTCTCCAGCTGACGTGGCTTCAGGCCGATCGTGGCGAGCGCGCCGGCGTCGAGTCTCTCCGGCTGCCCGGCGAGGAGCAGCGTGGCCTGAAGCGGCCCCAGACCTCCGTGGGTCGCCGCGGTGAGTGCGGCGGGCGCCTCGGGCTGCCAGGGCGCGGCCCCCTTGTCCCGTGTCAGCCGGGCCACGGCGGTCAGTGCCCCGGCCGGGAGTGCCGGGACATGCCGGGTCTCCTTCTCCAGGGTGAAGTGGGCGACGGCGCCGAAGACGCCGGTCGGATCGTGGTCGAGGGCGAGCCAGTTGACGCGGTCGCGGCCGTAGTCGATGTCCCGGCAGCCGAGGACGACCACCGTGCGGCCGCCCCGTCGCAGCACCTGGCCCGCGCGTGCCTCCCGGTCCCGCTTGTCGTGCGGCTCGCTCAGGACGATCTCCCGCAGGCCGCGCCCGGGGTCGGCGAGCGGCCCCTCGGCGAGCGCTTCGAACAGGAGAAGCAGCGCCTCCCGTTCGGCCTCCGGCGCGGTCGGCGCGGCGGCCCGGTAGGCGAGCGGTCGCAGCACGGACAGGAGGGACGGCCAGAGCATGCCGACGCGGGGGACGGTGTACTCCTCGCCGTGCCAGCCGCCGCCGAGGGTGGCCAGGCGTACGCGGTCGGGCAGCCGCCTGCCGTCGGCGGGCTTTCCCGAGAGCACGTGGTTCACGGCCCGGATCTGCCGGAGCACGCTCCACTGGCCGTCGCTGCCCCACGCTCCCCGCAGGGGGGCCAGGCCGGCGACGGCCGTACGCAGGGTGCGGTCGTCACCGTGCTCGGGGCGGTAGTCCGCGAACATGCCCTCGACACGCTTGCGTTCCGCCTTCGGCCGCTGGACGGGCGGCGTCACGAACCGCGTGGCCGTGTCGGCGATCCAGAGGGTCGTGTGCACCAGGGCCGTCACACCGGCGAGGAGCCGCTTGTCGGTGAGCCCCGGGAGAGAGCGGGACACGGCCCTCCGCACGACTTCGTCGGTGGACGGCACCGCGGGCCTGCCGTCGTCGCCCGCTCCGCCGGAGCCGGCGGGCACAGTGCCGGAAGCGCCCCCTGCGGTGCCGTCGGTCGTCCCGTCGGCGCCGGCGGCGGTCACCCGCGCCCGTCGTTCGGCCAGCGCCCGCGCCGCCTCGCGCAGCAACTCGGCCACCTGCTCGTCGGTGACGGCGCGCAGCACGGCCGACCCCCGCTCGTCACGGGGACGCAGCGCATGCCAGAAGGCGACCGGCGGTACGAGCGGGGTGCCCGCGGCGTACTCCCCGCCCTTGTTGTTCGGCGTCACCCGGCCGAGTACACCGGTGTCGGTGTTGTCGTCCTGCGAGAACAGGGCGACCCGGCGCCGGGTCCGGGCGACGACGGGCGCGGCACCACCGGGCAGCCGCAGCGCACCGAGCGGGACGACCCGCTCGTCGTGCCGGGACGTGCGCAGCGTGACGGTGCGGCCGTCGGGCGTACCCGTGGTCGTACGCATCTCGTCGCCCTCGTCCTCGGCGCGCACCCAGCGGCCGAGCACGCCGCCGTCGGTGCCGAACGGGCTCCGCCCGAGACCGGGTTGCACGGGCAGCACCTCGCACTGGTCCTGCAACAGCGTCGCGCCTTCGACGATGCCGGACCGCAGGAAGGCGGGCAGGGACGCGCGCCCGTGCGAGCCGGTCGCCGGGTCGTACTCCAGCCACACCTGCTGCCGTCCCTGCCTGCCCTGGCGCCAGTACAGCGTGCCGTCGCCGAGGACGGGACGGCACGCGGGCAGGACGGTGTCGCCCGCGTGCAGGGTGCGACCGCCGCTCGCCCGGCCGCCGCCGGGCAGGGGGACGGAGGGTGCGACCGAGTCGGCGCCGCGCGCCCAGTGGGAGATCTGCTCGCCGGTGAGCGTGACCACCTCGGAGGGCCGGGTGGACCAGTAGCCGCGCTGCTTGCCGTTCTGCCACCACACGACCAGCAGTTCTCCGTCGGTGTAGCGGAACTGCGGGCGCTGCCAGTGGGACAGATCGGCCGGGAGCCGCAGGTCGTGGTCGAGGAGGATCCCGTCCGGGCCGACGACGACCGCCTTGTGCCCGCGGCTCAGGACCAGGCAGGGCCAGGCCTCGTTCACGATCAGAGGGTGGTTGCCGTCCTTGGGGTTCCGGCTCTGGGCATCGAGCAGTCGCATGGCCTCGTCGAGGGCCGGCCAGCCCAGTTCGTCGAGGATGCCGGCCCGCAGTGTGCGCCCGAGCAGCGGAGCCGTCTCCCATCCGGCCGCGCGGGCGACCGCTTCGGGGTTGACCCGGGGAGCCACGGCCCGGTAGGGGCCCAGCCGGCTCAGTGCCTCGTTGGCTCCGGGCATACCGGCGGCCTCGACGAGTTCCCCGACGGCGCCGTCCAGCCACTCGCGCAGGACGCCGGCGAGCACGGGATGGTCGGCGAGGTGCTCCAGCACCCTGTCGGGCTGCCGGCCCCGGCCCACGGCACCCACGGCCCGCAGCAGCAGGGGGCGCAGTCGCGGATCCGCCGCGACGGCGGCCAGATCACGCCGCCCCGGGTCGGTGTCGCGTGCCCAGCGCTCAAGCCCGAGGTCCACTTCCGTGCCGGGGTCGGGCAGGGTGAGGGGAATGTTCTTTGCCGCGCAGAGGTCCAGCAGGGAGATGTCGGCACCCGTGTGCCGGCGGCCGGTGAACAGCTCGACGGCCCGTCCGTCGGCACGCAGCCGGGGTGCCATACGGGCGACGAGGTCCAGGGTGGCCGGGGACGAGTCGCACACCGCGGCCCCGCGCTTGCGGTGGGCGGCCCAACGGCTGAGCCAGTCCGCCGCGTCGACCTCGTTGGCGGCGTCGGGCCCGTCCGCCCCGTCAGCCGCGTCGGCACCCTCGGCCGTCCCGCCGGCCGGGCCGCTCCCGTCGGCCTCGCCGGTCAGCAGCCGGTCGGCGCCGCACTCGGCCAGCAGCGCCAGCCAGAACTCGTCGCTCTCGACACCGCGGTCCAGCCCGGTCGGCATGATCTCCAGCAGCCGGGTCCGAACGGCCGGCCGCCGGTCGGCGAGGACGGGCAGCACGGTCCGGTAGGCGCTCCAGAAGGAGGCGGGCGCCCGTACGGCTGCGGGCGAGGCGACCAGGTCGGCGACGAGGTCGCACTCCGTCCGCACCTTGGGCAGGCCGGCCGCCCTGATCAGCCCGCGCGCGTCCTGCGGCAGCGACGAGTACGGCGGCATACCGGCCGCGCAGCGCTCCACCGCCAGCCGCCGGAACTGCTCCCACGCCTCGGTGGCGTCCAGCCGGCCCGCGAGATCCTTCACATGCTGCTTGAGCGCCTTGACCGTCAGCGCCCCGGCGAAGGCGAACTCCAGGAAGACGGCACGCTGCCGCTCCTCGTCGACGGCGAGGGCGTGCACCCGCTCGGCATCGCGGGCCTTGCCGAAGAAGGTGGCGGCGTAGGTGATGTTGTCGTACTGGAGGAAGATCCGGGCGGCCTGCTCGTAGAAGGTGGGCAGGAAGTGCGGGACGGCGCGGCCGAGCCGTTCGCCGAGCTTCTCGAAGCCCTCCTTGGCGTTGCCGGGGCGGGACTTGGCCTGTCGCGCGAGCCGCTCGACGTCCTTGACCAGGGCCAGCGCGTGATGCCCGTTGGCCGGGTCGTTGACCAGCGCCCAGGCGGGAAAGCCGAGGGTCTCCCGCCTGATCTGCCCGACCTCGGGAGTCTCCGCGTCCCGCACGAGTCCGAGGAAGTCCAGGGCGAGGTCCTCCGCCTCCCCGAGGGTGCCCGGCACGAGCCGGACGACGCTGCGCTCACCCAGCGCGGCATGGCGGTAGGTGCGGACGGTGAGGAGGTCGGCGTCCTCCCGGCCGGTGCTGCCCGGGGGCAGCAGGGCGCCGGCTTCGAGCAGGGCGGCGGCAGTGGTGTCGTCGTGTGCGGCGACCTCGCGCGTGGCGCCCGCGCCCTCGTCCGCGATGGTGGTGTGCACGGTGTTCACGCGGCCCGCTCCTCGTCCTCGATGTCGCGTCCCGCGTACAGCGCGGCAGCCATGCGCATGCCCTCCGACCAGGCCACCGGCCCGACCCGGCCCAGCTTCAGCACCTGTCCGGCGGCGTCGGTCCACATCAGCGGACCGGTCTCCGTCTCCTCGTAGCCGTCGTAGTCGCCGACCCAGACGCGGGCCTCCACACCGCGCCCGCCCTCCCACACGGAGCAGACGGCGTGCCCGCCGCGCACGCGGTGGCCGAGCTGGGTGACCCGCCCGTGCAGGAAGCGCAGTTCCTTGAACGCGCCGCCCGCGTACTCCTCGACCGAGGTGGCCCCGGCGTCGAGCGCGGCGGGCCGGTGCCACACCTCGCGGAAGAGCTGCTGGGCCCGCTGCTCGACGCCGAGTTCGACGGCGAACTCCCGCAGCTCCTCCAGGTCGCCGAGGAGCACGGGGTGCGGAAGACGGACGAGGTCGGGGGCGATGCGCACCGTGTCCCCGTCGAGGTCGACGAGGCCGAGGCCGCGCTCGGGATCGGCGTCCCGCAGGAAGCCCGCGACCTCGCCGTCGGCGCCGGTGACCACGAGGTCGCGCAGGGCGGACCGCCACGCCGGGTCGGGCCACACCCGGGTGAGAACGGCGAGAGGGACGGGCAGCGACCGCACCATCCACCGCTCCACGTCGGTCAGGCACTGGCGTTCGTGCCGCTCCAGCCACTCGACGAGCTGCCGCAGCGAGACCATCGCGGGATCGTCCGCGAGTTTGGCCGGCACCGACTTCAGCCGCCGCCCTGCCGCGTTGCGGCAGACCACCTTCCCGTCGTCCAGGGCGACCTCGTAGTCCCCTGCCGTCACCCACCCCATGCGTGCCTCCCCGCACCCGCAGCGATCAAGTGCTGGAGACTCTAGGCCAGCCCACTGACAATGCCGCGGGGACCGGGGACGGACGGGGTCCGGGACGGTGCCGTCAGTCGTCCAGGCGGACGGGCATCAGCAGGGAGAACGCCGTCTCGTCGTCCGTCCGCCGGATCGCGAGCGGTGCCGTGGGGGCGTCGAACTCCAGGACCAGCCGGTCCCGGTCAGCGGCGGCGAGCGCGTCCAGCAGGAACCCGCGGTCGACCGCCACGTTGTCCCGGTCGTCGTCACCGTCCTCGCAGACGGCCACCGTGGCGTCGTCCACGACCCGGAGCACACTGAGGTCGCGCGCGCCCCCGTCCCGCTCACGCACCTCGCCCGTGCGGACGGGACCGTTCTCCAACGCCTTCCGGAAGGCGGGCACATCGACGAGGGCCCGCCGCCCGGACGGCAGGCGGACGAGCCGGCGGTAGTCGGGGAAGTCGTACGCGAGGCGCCGCCCGGCGGCCTGGCGGTCGTCGGCCTCCAGTGTCACGCGGTCACCGTCGACGGCGAGTCGTACCGGCTCCGCGCCGCTCAGCAGCGCACGCATCGCGTCGGCGAGCGGAACGGGCACGGTCACCTGGACGCGTGGCCCGCCGTGGCCCGCGGTGTCCACACGGGCGAGGGCCATCCGGTACCGGTCGGTGGCCACGACGTGGAGCGCGTCGTCCTCCAGGTCGAACAGGATCCCGCCGAGCATCGGCAGTTCGGGGTCGGTACCGGCGGCGAAACGCACCCCGTCCAGCGCGGCGGCCAGTTCGGGCGCGGAGACGGACAGCCGGGCGGTTGTGGTGGGCGGTGAGACGGTCATGGGATTCTCCCTGTGATCGAGTAGGGCTCGGAGTGCGGAGAACTCGCCGCGGGCATCGGTCAGCGCCAGTTCGAGGCGGCGCAGGTGCGCCTGGAGAAGCCCTCGCACCAGGTCCGTGTCCGCGCCGGACCAGCCGGCCAGCACCAGCCGGATGTCCGCCAGCGGCATGCCCGCCCGCCGCAGCCGGGCCAGCAGCCTGGCCTCGTCCAGCTGCTCGGGGGCGTACCAGCGGTAGCCGCTGACCGGATCCACCCGGGCGGGGACCAGCACACCGGCACGGTCGTAGAACCGCAGGGCGCTCACCCCCAGTCCGCTGTCGCGGGCCATCTCCCCAATGCTGCGCATCTCGCTCTCCACGTCCGGAACTCTGATCCCTTGACCAGGTCGAGGGTCAATCCCGGCATCACCCGTATCAGAGGGCGCGTGTCCCGGGCTGCTTTGGATCCGATCACCCGGCCGACAGCCGGGTGATCGGGTGAGGGTGGAGGTGCGTATCGCCAATAAGGTGCATATCGTCACCTAGGTGGCGCGCGGTCGCTCTGCTGCGAGCGGTGGCGGCCACCTTCCCCTCCTACTCGATCGGCTCACCGGCGGCCTCTTTCGCAAGGAGTACGTGTGGCTTCACGATTCCTCACGGCAGATCCCTCGCCATCGCCGGGTTCGCTGAAGGGGACCGCGCTCGGCGCGCTGCGCGGGGTGGGGCAGGTGGACCTCCAGGCGAGCGTGTGGACTTCGCTGGTCATCCTCATCGCCCTGTGGGTGGAGGGCTGGCAGATCGGCCTCTTCGCCACCATCGGCGCGGTCGTCTCCACGCTCACTGCCCGGCTCCTCGCCGTCTCGCACGACTCCGTGGTCCAGGGCCTGATGACCTACTGCGGTGTGCTCGCCGCGATCGCGATGGTGGTGTATCTCGGCCATCACCCTTCGACCTACGTGCTGGCCGTCGGCGCCGCCGTGATGTGCACCCTGGTCACGGCCACGCTCAACAACCTGCTCGGCTCCTTCGGACTGCAGGCGTTCACCGGACCGTTCTGCCTCGTCGCCCTCGTGATGGTCCTGGGCGCCCCGTCGTTCGAGCGCGTCTGGCACGGAACACCGCCGTCGGCGGTCACTCCCGCCACCCCGACCAGCCCCGTCGTCAGCTGGACCGACCTGTGGCACGGCTTCTTCTCGAACGTGTCCCAGATCTTCCTGGTCCAGACCTGGTATGTGGGCCTGATCATGCTGGTCGGCCTCTTCCTGGCCGGCTGGAGGGTGGGCCTGTTCGCCGTGGTGGGCAGCGTCGTCGGTCTCCTCACCGCATGGGCGCTCGGCGCCCCGGCGGCCCTGATCGGCGAGGGCATCTACGGCTACAACGCCGTCCTGACGAGCCTCGCTTTCGGCGTTGTCCTGCTGCGCCCCACCGCGTGGAACTACGGCTACACGGTGCTGGCCGCCGCCGCCTGCACCGCCTTGACGGCCTCGCTGTCGGTGCTCTTCAAGGTCTTCGGCAGCCACACCTTCACCTGGCCGTTCAACATCACCACCTGGGCACTGCTGGCGGCCGTGCCACTCCTGCCACGCATCACCCTGCGTGACGACTCCTGAGTCCCCGGCCCGCCCCCGTGTGCCGAGCGCGAACACGTTTACCGAGGAAGGCGTTCCCCCATGAACCTGGCCCCCCGCGAGATCGACAAGCTGCTCGTGTACGTCGTCGCCGACCTGGCCCGAAAACGGCGTGAGCGCGGACTGAAACTCAACTACAGCGAGTCGGTGGCACTCATCACGGAGGCCATCCTCGAGGCGGCCCGGGACGGGAAGAGCGTCGCGGACTGCATGGAGTTGGGCCGGCAGGTGATCCGAGAGGACAACACCATGCCCGGCGTGCGGGAGATGCTGCCGTTGCTCCAGGTCGAGGCGACCTTCGACGACGGCAACAAGCTCGTCTCCTGCCACGACCCGGTCGGCGGCTGACCGTGCCACCGAGCACCGTGGTGGCCGTCGGCGGTCACGAGAGCGACGCCGGACGGGCCGTACGCGACCTGCTGGGACCCCAGGTGTCCTGCGTGGCCGGCGGACGCGAACTGCTGGGCCGCGTCAGCGCGTTACGCGGTCGTGGTGAGCCCGTGTGCGTCGTGCCGATGACTCTGGGCCGGGATCCGGAACTGGTCGCCGACGCCGCCCGCACCCTGCTGGCCCTCTCCGCCGAGGAGCGCGCCGGCACCGTGCTGGCCGCACCCTTCGGCACCGCGGATCACCTGATCGGGTGGCTCCGCGCGGCGGCCACCCGGGTGCCCGACGACAGAGCGCTGCTGATCACCGCCCCGTCCGGCGATCCGTTCGTCGACGCGGACCTCTTCCGGATCGCCCGTCTCGTACGCCAGTACGGCCGGCACCGGACGGTCGAGGTCGCCCTGATCGACGGCGATCCCGACCCGGCCGAAGGCGTACGCCGCTGCCGCGCCCTCGGCGAGGAACGCGTCGTCCTGCTCCCGGCCGCCTGGGTGACGCCGCCGGTCCCGGACTCCGAACACTGCGAGCCGGGCGGGCCGTTGCTGCCGGCGCCTGCCATGAGGGGCGTGCTGGACGCGCGCGTGCGTGAGGCGTGGGAGCGCCACGACCGCCTGGGCGACGACGGCTTCTCCCGAGCCCTCTCGGCGGCCGAAAGCCACGGCCACGCCCACAGCCACGGACCGGGCGGCCACACCCACGACCACGGACCCGGCGGCCACACCCACGGTCATGGGCGGGGCGGCGATGCCCACGGCCACGGGCCGGACGGTGACGCTCACGGCCACGGGCCGGGCGGCCATGCCTCCGACCACGGGCCGGGCGGTGACGCCGCCCCCGGGCGGGCCGGCCGCACTCACGGCCCCCGACCGGGCGTTCACGCCCACAGCGGGGGCCCGGACGGTCACTCACCCGACCGCGGCTCGGACGGTCACGTCCATGACCTCGGATCAGGTGCCCACGCCCACGCCCAGGACGGTCACGACCACGGTCCCGGCGTACCCGCCCACGACCCGAGGGCCCCCGCGCACGAACCGGGCCCCGGCTCGCCCCACGTCCCCCGCGACAACGCCCCGGGCCCGCACCGTCGTGACGGAGCGGGTGCGCACGGGGTCGCGGATCCGTACCTCCCCTCATCCAGCAGGAGCCTTCGATGAAACTTCCCCCGCGCTACCAGTACGGCGACGGCCCCATCGAGATCAACGCCGGCCGGCGCACCGTCGAGGTCACGGTCCGCAACACCGGTGACCGGGCGATCCAGGTCGGTTCGGACTACCACTTCTTCGAGACGAACTCGGCCCTGGAGTTCGACCGCAACGTCACGCTCGGCATGCACCTCAACATCGCCGCCGGCACCTCCGTCCGGTTCGAACCCGGCGGCACCAAGGAGGTCGAGCTGTGCGCGTACGCGGGCACCGGGCGCCTCACCGGCTTCAGCGGCCTGCTCAACGGCAGCGTCAAGTCGCACCCCGCCCGCGTCGAGGCCGTCGCCCGCGCCCTGCAACGCGGATTCCGCGGCGCGGCCCGGGACGGGGAGCGGGCGACCGGCGGCGGGAGCGGCAAGGACGGGGCCAGGAAGACCAAGAAGGCCAAGCAGAAGGGATCCAACTGACATGCCCACCCTCTCCCGCGAGCAGTACGCGAGCCTGTTCGGCCCCACGGTGGGCGACCGGATCCGGCTCGCCGACACCAACCTGGTCATCGAGGTCGAGAAGGACTTCCGCGAGGGTTCGTACGGCGACGAGGTGGTCTACGGCGGCGGCAAGACCATGCGCGACGGCATGGCCTCCGACCCGCAGGCCACCGCCGCCCAGGGCGCTCTGGACCTCGTGATCACCAACGTCGTGGTCCTGGACCCGGTGGTCGGCGTGGTCAAGTGCGACATCGGCGTCAAGGACGGCTTCATCGCCGGTATCGGCAAGGCGGGCAACCCGCAGACCCAGGACGCCGTCGACCCCCGGCTCGTCGTCGGCACCGGCACGGAGGTCATCGCGGGCGAACACCTGATCGCGACCGCAGGCGCCATGGACGCGCACGTGCACCTCATCTCCCCCCAGCAGTGCGAACAGGCCCTCAGCAACGGCATCACCACGCTGTTCGGCGGTGGCACCGGGCCGACGGACGGCACCAACGGCACCACCTGCACCCCCGGCCCCTTCAACCTCGCCCGCATCCTCCAGGCCGCCGAGGACCTGCCGGTCAACCTCGGCGTCATGGGCAAGGGCAACGGCAGCCTGCCCGGCGCGCTGGACGAGCAGATCGAGGCGGGCGCCGCCGCCCTCAAGGTCCACGAGGACTGGGGCTCCACCCCCGCCGTCATCGACAACTCGCTGGCCGTCGCCGACCGCCACGACATCCAGATCGCGATCCACACCGACACCCTCAACGAGGGCGGCTTCTTCGAGGACACCCGTTCCGCGATCGACGGCCGCACCATCCACACCTTCCACAGCGAGGGCGCGGGCGGCGGCCACGCCCCCGACATCCTGCGGGTCACCGGCGAGCCCAACGTGCTGCCCTCCTCCACCAACCCGACGCTGCCGTACACCAAGAACTCCGTGGACGAGTTGCTGGACATGGTGATGGTCTGCCACCACCTCAGCCACGACATCCCCGAGGACGTGGCGTTCGCCGACAGCCGGGTGCGCGCGGAGACCATCGCGGCCGAGACGGTCCTGCACGACCGGGGCATCATCAGCATGATCTCGTCCGACTCCCAGGCCATGGGCCGCATCGGCGAGTCCGTCACCCGCGCCTTCCAGATCGCGCACGTCTGCAAGGAGGCCTTCGGCCCGCTGCCCGAGGACTCCGCGCGCAACGACAACCAGCGCGTCCTGCGCTACCTCGCCAAGGTGACCATCAACCCCGCCATCGCCAGCGGCGTCTCGGACTACGTCGGCTCGATCGAGGCGGGCAAGCTCGCCGACATCGCCCTGTGGCCCATGCACTCCTTCGGGGCCAAGCCGAAGATGGTCATCAAGGGCGGCGTCATCTCCTGGACGCAGATGGGCGACCCCAACGCCTCGCTGCCCACCCCGCAACCCGTCTACTACCGGCCGTCGTTCGGCCAGTACGGCCGCGCCATGCAGTCGACGCACGTCACCTTCATGTCGCAGGCCGGCATCGCCGCCGGGGTACCGGAGAGGCTCGGACTGGAGCGGAAGGTGCTGCCGGTGCGCAAGACCCGCACCATCGGCAAGCAGCACATGGTCCGCAACGACCTGGTGCCCCGGATCGAGGTCGACCCGGAGACGTACAAGGTCACCGTGGACGGTGAGGTCGTGACCATCAAGCCGGCCCGGAAACTGCCCCTCAACCAGCTGTACTTCCTGGCCTGAGCCGCATGTACCGCGACGAGAGCACCGAGCCGGACCTGCCCTCCGGGGGCGCCGCGGCACCGGCCACCGACCTGGGACACCTCCTCGTCAGCCTCCAGCTGACCGACTCGGCGTTCCCCAGCGGCTTCTACACCCTGTCCCACGGCCTGGAGGGCTTCGTACAGGAGGGAGCCGTCGACCGCGACTCCCTCCCCGCGCTGCTCCACGACCTGCTCAGGCACGGCGTCGGCCCGTCCGACGCCACCGCGCTGGCTCTCGCCCACCGGGCCGCGGCGGCGGGGGACTGGGAGAGCGTGGCCGCGACGGACCGGCGGCTGTACGCCACGAAGCTCAACCGCGAGATGCGGCAGGCCGCCGTCCGTACCGGGCGGCAACTGCTGGATCTCGCCGCCGAGGTCTTCGGCGCGGCCGGCATCGACCCGTACCACCGGACGGTGACGGCCCGCCGGGCGCCCGGCACCCAGGCCGTCGCCGCCGGGGTCGTGTACGCGGCGACCGGGGTGCCCGTGCGACAGGCGGTCGCGGCCGACCTGTTCGCGTTCTGCGCGAGCTTCGCCGGCGCGGCGCTGCGGCTCAGGCTGACCGACCACCGCCAGGCACAAGGCCTGTTGCGGCAGGCGGCCCCGGTGATCGAGGAGACCGTGCGAGAGGCACTGGCCCGGGACTTCGGCGACCTCGGCGCCACCACGTTCGCCGCGGATGTCGTGTCGGCCCGGCACGAGCGGGCCGAGGCCCGTCTGTTCGCCACCTGACCACCGCCGGCCCGCGGTGGCCGGCACCCGAGAGGAAGACCATGCGAGACAACGTTCTGCGCGTCGGAATCGGCGGCCCCGTCGGATCGGGGAAGACCGCCCTCATCGAGGCCCTGGTTCCGGTCCTGATCGAGCAGGGCCGCCGCCCCGCGGTGATCACCAACGACATCTACACCCAGGAGGACGCCCAGCACGTCCGCCGCACACTCGACGGGGTGCTGGAGGGCGACCGCGTCGTGGGAGTGGAGACCGGCGCCTGCCCGCACACCGCCGTGCGCGACGACCCCACGATGAACCTGGCCGCGGGCGCCGAGATGCTCGAACGCTTCCCCGACGTGGACGTGCTCCTCTACGAGAGCGGCGGCGACAACCTGACCCTCACCTTCAGCCCGGCCCTGGTCGACCTGTTCGTCTTCGTGCTGGACACCGCCGAGGGCGAGAAGATGCCGCGCAAGCGGGGGCCCGGCATCACCGACTCCGACCTGCTGGTCATCAACAAGATCGACATCGCCCGGTACGTGCGCACCGACATCGACGTGATGGAGTCCGACGCCCACCGCGTGCGCGGCGACGGCCCGGTGGTGCTGACCGACTGCCTGACCGGCAAGGGCGTCGACGAGGTCGTGTCCTTCCTGGAGTCCCGGCGCAAGGTTCTGATCTGAGGTGCCGGCCACCCGCGACCGGCTCGCGCCGGAGTACTTCGAACCCGTCCGCCTCCCACCGGAACTGGCGGCGTTCTCGGCGACGCCCGACACCCTCGGGCCCGGCTCGCCGGCCAAGGTCGGCATCCTCGACCTCGGATTCGCGCGCCGCGGGGACCGGACGGAACTGGTCGAGCGCTACCAGAAGTCGCCCCTGGAGATCATGCGGCCGCTCTACGTCGACCCTTCCCTGCCCGGCATGGCGTGCACGTACGTGATGGCCACGGGCGGCGGCGTCGCACAGGCCGACCGCTACCGCATCGACCTGCGCTGCGGCCCGCGCACCGAGGCCCTGTTCACCACCCAGGCGGCCACCAAGGTCTACCGGATGGAGCAGGACTACGCGACGCAGCGGGTCCACCTTGCCGCGGCCGACGGCGCCTACGTCGAGTACCTGCCCGACCCGCTCATCCCCTTCGAGGGCGCGCGCTTCCACCAGGGCACCGTGCTGACCGTCGACGAGGGAGCCACGGTGGTGTACGGGGAGACGGTCACGGCGGGGCGGATCGCCCGGGGGGAGCGGCACGCCTACACCGTCCTCGGCAGCGACCTGGAGATCCGCAGACCCGACGGGAGCCTGCTGGCCGTGGACACCCTCCGGCTCCGGCCGAAGACGCGGGGCGGGGTGACCGGGCCGGGCGTCTTCGCCGGACACGACCACGTCGCCTCGCTGTTCGTGGTGAGCGCCCGGCGTCCGGCCGCGGAGATCGCCGACGCCCTGCACCACTGCCTGGCGGAACGGGGCGTGCTGCACGGGGCGAGTGTGCTGCCGGACGACTGCGGTGCCTGGGTGCGGATTCTCGGCGCCGAAGAACCCCGTGTCACCGAGGCCCTGCGCGCCGCGTGGGACGCCGTACGACGGCTGCTCACCGGTCACCCAGCCCCCGACCTGCGCAAACCGTAGTAGGCCTGCCGACGCGACCAGGAGACCGTACCCGTGATCACCGCACCCGCCCCCATGCCGCCCGCCTATGACTCCGGCGACACCGCCTGGATGCTGGCCGCGGCGGCCATGGTGCTGCTGATGACCCCGGCCCTCGCCTTCTTCTACGGCGGCATGGTCCGCACGAAGCACATCCTGGTGATGCTCAAGATGAGCTTCGCCTCGCTCTGCTTCGTGTCCATCCTCTGGTACATCGTCGGGTACTCCCTCGCCTTCGGCCCCGACGCCGGCGGCGCGGGCGTCATCGGCAGCCTCGACCACGCCTTCCTGCGCGGCATCGAGCCGAACACCCTCACGGGCTCGATTCCCACCTACGTGTACGCCACCTTCCAGATGGGCTTCGCCATCATCACGGTGGCGCTCATCAGCGGGTCCATCGCGGGCCGGACCACGATGCGGGGCTGGCTGGTCTTCTCGGCGCTGTGGCTGCTCATCGTGTACGTGCCGATCGCACACTGGGTCTTCGACACGGAGAACGGCTGGATCTCGAAGCACCTGGGCGCGCTGGACTTCGCCGGCGGCCTGCCGGTGGAACTCAACTCGGGCATCGCCGGGCTGGCCGCGGCCCTGGTCATCAGGGGCCCGGCGGACTTCCGGCGCAAGGAGGCGAGGCCCAACAACATCCCGCTGGTCATGATCGGTGTGGCGCTGCTCTGGTTCGGCTGGCTCGCCTTCAACGCCGGGTCGGCCGTCCGCGACAGCGGCACCGCCGCCACCGCCTTCATCAACACCCAGCTCGGCGCGGCCGGCGCCATGGTCACCTGGCCGCTGATGGAGTACTGGCGGACGCGGCGGGTCACCATGATGGGCGTCGGTTCCTCGGCCGTGGCCGGCATGGTGGCCATCACCCCCGCGTGCGGCGAGATCGACCCCACCGGCGCCCTGGTGACCGGGCTGGTCGCAGGCGGCGTCTGCGCGTTCGCCGTCACCCTCAAGTACCGCCTGAACGTCGACGACACCCTCGATGTCGTCGGCGTCCACGGCGCGGGCGGCCTCGTCGGACTGATCATGGTCGGTCTGTTCGCCACGTCGAACATCAGCGGCAAGAAGGGCCTCTTCTACGGTGGCGGCGGCTCCCTGCTGTGGAAACAGATCGTCGCCATCCTCGCCGTCTCCGCGTTCTCCTTCGTCCTGACCTGGATCATCGCCAAGGCCGTCAACGTCTTCGTCGGCTTCACGGCGAAGGAGACGTACTCCGGCGTACCGGGCGAGGACGAGGAACGCGCCTACGACTTCCGCATCGCCGAACGCCTGGACGCCATGGCGTCCAGCGGCCGGGGCCCCGACAAGGAGGCCCTGGCCGAGATCCGGCGGATCCTGCGGGACCACCGGGAGGGCTGACGGCGCGGACGGCAACGCCCCGCCCCACCCGTCCGGCGACGGGACCCCCGGCCCCGAACAGGGACCAGTGGTCCCGATCAGGGACCAGTGGCCCCTGTTCCGGGAAACGTGTTGACACAGACGCTGAACGTAGAGGACCGACACAGGAGGTGGGCAGCATGGCCCGCACGATCACGGTCGGCATCGACGGCTCGCCCGAGAGCCGAACCGCCGGCGAATGGGCGGCCCGCGAGGCCGGGTTGCGTGGGCTGCCGGTACGACTGGTCCAGGTGTGGGAGCCGGTGCCGGCCCCCATGGCCCAGGCCCCGCTGCTCGGCGCCGACACCCAGCAGAACTGGACCGAGCGCGTCCCGCGGGAGGTCGCCGAAGGCCTCCGGCTGCGGCACCCCGATGTCGAGGTGACCAACGAGCAGCGATCCGGCACCCCGGCCAAGATCCTGGCCGAGGTCGCCGACGGCGCGGAACTTCTCGTCCTCGGCTCCCGCGGCCTGAGCGGTCTCGGCGGCTTCCTCGTCGGATCCGTCGGACAGTCGGTCATCGCCAGGACGACGACTCCCGTGGTGGTCGTGCGCGCGGGGGAGCAGGCGGCCGACGAACATGCCATGGATCCCGCGGGCGTCCCGTCCGCGGCCACCGCCTTCAAGCCCGTCGTCGTCGGCACGGACACCGACAACCCGATCGACGGCGTGCTCGCCTTCGCCTTCGAGGAGGCGCAGCGCCGCGGGACCGCGCTGCACGTGGTCAGCGGCTGGCAACTGCCGCCCTACTACGCGTACGTGCTGGCCGCGGGTGCCGCTCCCGACGAACGGATGGCCCGCGAGAAGGCGGCCGACCTCACCCGGATCCTGCGGCCCTGGCGGGAGAAGTACCCGGACGTCGAGGTCGAGGAGGTCTCCCGCCCCGGCAGCCCGGCCCACCATCTGGTCGATGTCGCCGGTGACGCCTCCCTGGTCGTCGTCGGCCGGCGCATCCGCCGCAACCCGCTGGGCGCGCACATCGGCGCGATCACGCACGCGGTACTGCACCACGCCACCGCACCCGTCGCCGTCGTCGCACACGCCTGACGCGTCCGGGTCCAGAGGAGAACCACACCATGTATCTGCCCCTGGTGGTCGGGGTCGACGGGTCCGCGTCCGGCATGCGCGCCGTCGACTGGGCCGCGGACGAGGCGGCCCAGCACGCGGTGCCCCTGCGCGTGGTGTTCGGGTCGCTGTGGGAGCGGTACGAAGGCACGTCCCTCGCCCGCGAACTCGGCAGAGACTCCGCCCACGTCGGCGCCGAGGAGATCACCCGGGCCGCCGTCCGGCGCGTCCACCGCCGGCACCCGGACGTGGCGGTGACCACCGAGGTGGTGCCCGAGGAGGCGGAGTACGCCCTGATACGGGCGGGACGCAACGCGTCCATGATCGTCGTGGGCCCCCGGGGCCGCGGCGGACTCGCCGACCCACTGCTCGGCTCCGTCGGCCTGAGCGTGGCGGGCGCCGCCGACTGCCCGGTGACCGTGACCCGCGGCAACCACGACAACTGGGCCGAGGGCGGACGGTACGGCCGTATCGTCGTCGGGATCGGCGAGGCGTCCTCGTGCGCCCTGCGGTTCGCCTTCACCGAGGCCAGGCTGCGCGGCGTCCCGCTGGTGGCCGTACGGGCCTGGCGCCGGCCCGCTCACGAGAGCGCCGACCGGCCGCCGCTGTCCGCGGAGCCCGTCCGCTCGTACGAGGAGAGCGCCGCCAAGGAGCTGGAGGCCGCTCTGGGGGACGTGCCCCTCGGAGTGGACGTGAGCAGGCGCACGGTCGAAGGCCCCGCCCGCAGGGTGCTGTCGGACGCGTCGGCGGACGCCGACCTGCTGGTGATCGGCCGGCGCCGGCACGGCGGACTGGAGCCCGGGTTCGGCCGGATCGCCCACACCGTCCTGCACCGGGCCGCCTGTCCGGTCGTGATCGTGCCCGAACAGGTGTGAGCCGGGGGCGCCATGACGCCGGCCGCCGGGGCGGTGTTCGGCGAAGGCGTCGTACCATGCGCCGGTGATCCCGCACGGAGCGGGCGGTCCGCGGCGGTTGTCCGCCGTCGGCCGCGGCGCCCCGTGCCCGCCGGAAGCAGTGGCTCGACCGAGCCCGCCCGGCACCCCCGGGCCGGTCGGCGGCGGACACCGTACCCGCGGCCGCGCACCCTCGGACCTGGCCTTCCGTTCGGCCGTACGAACGTCGGCCAAGCGGTGCCGGAGGCGTCCGTCCGTCGCCTTGTCAGCATGGCGGCCCGGATGTATAACGTTGTAAAATCGGCAGGCTGGCTCGGCGCATGGTGGCGGCACCGAACCGCACCGATCACCCGAGCCGGGCCGCTCCGGAAAGGAATGACGTGCGGGTCAGCCTCAAGGACGTCGCCGCGCACGCGGGGGTCTCCATCAAGACCGTCTCCAACGTGGTGAACAACTACCAGCACGTCACCCCCGCCATGCGGGAACGGGTCCAGCGCTCCATCGACGAACTCGGCTACCGGCCCAATCTGACCGCCCGTCACCTGCGCGCGGGACGTACGGGCATGATCGCGCTCGCCCTGCCCGAGCTGGGCAACCCCTACTTCGCGGAACTGGCCGCCGCCGTCATCGACGCGGCGGCGCGGCACGACTACATCGTGCTGCTCGACCACACCGGCGGACGACGCGAACAGGAGATCCTGGTCAGTCAGGGCTTCCGGGCGCGGGTCATCGACGGACTGATCCTCAGCCCCATCGAGTTGCAGACCGAGGACCTGCAAGACCGCACGGAGAACGTGCCGTTGGTGCTGCTCGGTGAACGGGACTACGACCTGCCGTACGACCACATCGCCATCGACAATGTCGCCGCCGCCCGCGCCGCCGTCCGGCATCTGGTCGGACTCGGGCGCCGGGAGGTGGCGTTCATCGGAGCCCGGCGCGGCCGCAGCGAGCCCGCCCAACTGCGCGTGCGCGGCTGGCGCGAGGAGCTGACCGCCGCCGGACTGCCCGCCGACGACGGGCTCGTCGCCGCCACCGACGGCTGGGGGCACGCGGACGGCGCGGCGGCCATGACCCGCATCCTCGACGCGGGCAGGCGCCCCGACGCGGTGTTCGCCTACAACGACCCGATGGCCATCGGCGCCATGCGGGTGCTGTCCGAGCGCGGGCTCCGGGTGCCCGAGGACATCGCGGTGGTCGGCTTCGACGATGTCATCGAGGGGCGTTTCGGCGCGGTGACCCTCACCTCCGTCTCCCCGGACAAGGAGGCCATCGGCCGGCTCGCCGTGGAGTCGGTACTCGCCAGGCTCGGCGGCAACGCCCCCGAACCCCGGCGTGTCCGGGCGGACTACCGTCTGGTCGAAAGGGAGAGCACACTGGGGCGCCGCACGGCGAAGCAGGCCACGAACGGCTGACCGGCGAGAGCGTGGCAGCACACCGCGAGGCCACCGGCGGGGCGAAAAGGGCCTGCGCAGCGGGCGGTTCGCGGCGGGCGCCGCACGCGTCGCCGCTGTGGCGAAGCCGGGGCCGTCCGGCCGGTCGCACCGTGCTCCCGGTGCTCGCTGCCCGATCGCATGTCGCGCGCGGGGGGTTTACAGCCTCCTTTCAACGATGTAAAACCTCCTTGCGGCGGACCTGACAACGTTCGCCGCCGGGGGAGAAGCACCACGTCCGCTCGCGTTCCCGCTCCCCAGTTCCCTTCCAGCGTCGCCAGGATCGGGGTCACCATGCAGCGCACCACTCACCGTCACCTCCTCGCCCGTCCCGTGGTCGTGGCTCTGGCCGCCGCCGTGGCGCTGACCGCGACCGCCTGCACCAAGTCGGAGGACGACGCCTCGGACAAGCAGCAGTCCTCCAAGTCCGCCGCCGACACCGAGCAGAAGGTCGTCACCCCGAAGCCCGGCAGCAAGGCCTGCGGCATCGACGCGTACGGCGCGCGGAAGATCGACCTGAAGAACGCCACCGTCGGGTTCTCCCAGTCGGAGAAGGAGGCCAACCCCTTCCGCATCGCGGAGACCCGGTCCATCAAGGACGAGGCCGGGAAGCGGGGCGTGAAGCTGCTGACGGCCAACGCCCAGTCGCAGTTCTCCAAGCAGATCAGCGACGTGCAGAACCTCCTGGCCAAGGGCGCCGACCTGTTGGTGATCGCGCCGCTCAACTCCGACGGCTGGGACCCGGTGTTGCAGGCCGCCGCCGCCAAGAAGGTGCCGATCATCACCATCGACCGCAAGATCAACGCCGAGGCCTGCAAGGACTACGTCTCCTTCATCGCCTCGGACTTCGTCGAGCAGGGCCGGCGCGCCGCCGACCAGATGATCGAGGCGACGGGCGGCAAGGGCGAGGTCGCCATCCTGCTCGGATCCGCCGGCAACAACGTCACCACCGAGCGCACCAAGGGCTTCAAGGAGCGGATCGCCGAGAAGGCCCCGGACCTGAAGGTCGTCTTCGAGCAGACCGGCGACTTCTCCCGCGAGAAGGGACAGCAGGTCACCGAGCAGCTGATCCAGTCCAAGCCCGGTATCAAGGGCGTCTACGCCGAGAACGACGAGATGGGCCTCGGCGCGGTCACCGCTCTCAAGGGCGCGGGCAAAAAGGCGGGCGACGTCAAGATCGTCACGGTGGACGGCACCCGCAATGCCGTCCAGGGCGTCGTGGACGGCTGGATCAGCGGCGTGATCGAGTCCAACCCGCGCTTCGGCCCGCTGGCCTTCCAGACGCTGGACTCCTTCACCAAGGGCGAGGACGTGCCCCAGGACGTCATCATCCAGGACGGCGCCTACAACGCCGACAACGCCAAGCAGGACATCGACAAGGCCTTCTGACCGTCCGGGAGGACCTGACCCTCCAGGAGGGCCCGGCAGTGAGCGGGCCCTCCCCCGCTCCGTCACTCATCCCCTTTCTGGAGGCACAGGTGGCACCCCCCGCCGAGGTCCTCGCCGTCCGCGGGCTCAGCAAGACCTTCCCCGGTGTCCGGGCCCTGGACGGTGTGGACCTCACCCTGCACCCCGGTGAGGTGCACGCCCTCATCGGCGAGAACGGCGCCGGCAAGTCCACGCTCATCAAGGTGCTGACCGGCGTGTACCGGCCGGACGCCGGAGACATCGTCTTCCAGGGACGGAAGGTCTCTTTCGGCACCCCGCTGGAGGCCCAGAAGGCCGGCATCTCCACCATCTACCAAGAGGTCAACCTCATCCCGCTGTTGAGCGTGGCCCGCAACCTCTTCCTCGGCAGGGAACCCCGCAACCGCCTCGGCCTGCTGGACTCCGGCCGCATGAACCGGGAGGCCGAAGAGGCACTGCGGACCTACGGCGTCCGGGTCGACGTTCCGGCAGCCGTTGCGCACCCTCGGCGTCGGCGCCCAGCAGATGGTGGCCCTCGCCCGCGCCGTCGCGACGGACGCCCGCGTCGTGGTCATGGACGAACCCACCTCCTCCCTCGAACCGCGGGAGGTGGAAACCCTGTTCTCGGTGATCCGCAGCCTGCGCGAGGCGGGCATCGCCGTCGTCTACGTCAGCCACCGGCTGGACGAGCTGTACGCCGTGTGCGAGACGGTCACCGTGCTGCGGGACGGACGCCGCGTGCACCACGGCCGGCTGGCCGACCTCGGCCGGCTGGACCTGGTCTCCACGATGCTCGGCCGGGAACTGGGCGAGGTCCGCGCGGAGGGGCTGACGAAGTTCACCGGCGACCACCACGCCGCCGGCGCACGGCCGGTGCTGGAGGCCACGGGCCTCACCGTGCCCCACAAGCTCCACGGGGTGTCCGTCAGCGTCCGGCCGGGCGAGGTCGTCGGGCTCGGCGGGCTGCTCGGCTCGGGACGCACCGAGACGGTGAAGGCCATCTCCGGTGCGCTGCCGCTGCGTTCGGGCCGTGTCGTGGTGGCCGGGGCCCCGCTGCGCGGCGGTTCCACGCCCGGCGCCATCCGGGCCGGCGTCAGCCTGCTGCCCGAGGACCGCAAGAGCGAGGGCATCGTCCCCGGCCTCTCGGTCCGCGAGAACATCGCGCTGGCCGCCCTGCCCCGGCTCTCCCGCTTCGGCCTGGTCTCCGAGGCTCGCGTCGACAGCATCGTGGAGACCTTCATGGAGCGGCTGCGCATCAAGGCGTCCTCGCCGCGGCAGAAGGTCGGCGAACTCTCCGGCGGCAACCAGCAGAAGGTGCTCCTCGCCCGCTGGCTCGCCATGAACCCCAAGGTGCTGCTCCTGGACGAGCCCACCCGCGGCATCGACGTCGGAGCCAAGGCCGAGGTCCAAAGGCTCGTGGACGAACTCGCCGCGGACGGCCTGGGCGTCCTGCTCATCTCCTCCGACCTGGAGGAACTGATCGAAGGGTCCGACCGCGTGGTCGTACTGAAGGACGGTGCGGTCGTCGGGGAGTTGACCGGCGACGATGTCACCGAGGACAGGCTGATGCGCACGATCGCGGGCGGTGACCCGGCGGGCGACTCGGCGGGCGACCCCGCGAACGGTGCGGTGGGCGGCGCGCATGAGGAGGTGGCCACCGATGGCTGAAGCCACCCTGCGAACCGCCCCGCCGGACAGGGCCCGCGTCCTGCAATGGATGCAGACCTACGGCGTCTACGCGGGCGTCGCCCTGCTCCTGGTCGTCAACATCGCCATCACGCCGCACTTCCTGTCCGCCGAGAACTTCCGCACCCAGGCCGTCCAGGTCGCCCCGGTGATGATCGTCGCGCTCGGCATGGCCCTGGTCATCGGCACCGAGGGCGTCGACCTCTCGGTCGGCGCCGTGATGGCGCTCTCGGCCTCGGTGACCGCGCTCTACCTCGGCTACGGCCTGCTGCCGGCCCTGCTGATGGTCGCCCTGTTCGCCGCCGGCGTGGGCTTCGCCAACGGGGCGCTGGTCGCCTTCATCGGGGTCCAGCCCATCGTCGCCACCCTGGCCCTCATGGTCGGCGGCCGCGGCATCGCCCTGGTGCTCCTGCCGCAGTTGGAGGACCTGCACAACCCTGCGCTGGCCGACCTCGGGTCCGGTGCCGTCCTCGGCGTTCCCTACCTCATGCTGATCGCCGCCGCCCTCGCGCTGCTGGTCGCCTTCGTCGTCCGGCGCACCACCTTCGGACGCCGGCTCCTCGCCATCGGCGACAGCCGCCCCGCCGCTCAGCTCGCCGGGCTTCCGGTGCGGCGCGTGCTGATCATCGTGTACATCGCCTGTGCGCTGCTCGCCGCGGTGGCGGGCGTGCTGGCCACCGCCCGGCTCCAGGCCAGCGACCCGACATCGCTGGGCAACCTGATGGAACTGTCCGCCATCACCGCCGTCGTCGTCGGTGGCACGCCGCTGACCGGAGGCCGGGTGAACATCGCCGGCACCGTGGCGGGCGCGGTCCTCATCCAACTGCTCACCGCCACCCTCATCAAGCACGATCTGCCGCCCTCGTGGACCCAGATCGCCCAGGCCATAGTGATCGTGTGCGCGGTCTACGCGGCGCGGGGACGGGGGAAGCGATGACCACCACGAAGACGGACGCACCCGTGACCACCGCGAGCGGCGAACCGACGGGCGACACGAGACCGGTGGGCTCCGCCCGCTCCGAGCGGCTGAGCGCACTGGTCCAGCAGCACGGCGCACTGGCCGTGCTGGTGATCGTCTCGGCCATCGCCTCGTTCAGCTTCGACTCCTTCGCGACCGGCGACAACATCTCGAACATGGCGACCGGTTCGGCGTTCCTCGCGATCGTCGCGCTCGGCATGACCTTCGTCATCATCACCGGCGGCATCGACCTCTCCGTCGGCTCCCTCTTCGCGCTCGGCGGCGTCCTGGCGGCCTGGGGGTCACGCCACGGCACACTCGTGGCACTGCTGCTGCCCCTCGCCGTCTGCGGACTGATCGGCGTCGTCAACGGCCTGCTCGTCGCCCGCTCCCGGCTCGCGCCCTTCATCGTCACCCTGGCCGCCATGCTGGGCGCCCGCGGCCTGATGCTCGCCCTGACCGACGAGGGCGCCGAGACGTACCTGATCGGCAAGGGCTCGTTCCTCGCCGAACTCGGCCAGGGCACCACCCTGGGCATCGGCAACCCGGTGTGGATCACCCTGGCGCTGTTCGTCGCGGGAGCCGTGGTGCTGCGCCGCACGCGGTTCGGGCAGCACGTGTACGCGGTCGGCGGCAACGAGGACGCGGCGGCCCTGATGGGCGCCCCCGTGGCCCGTACCAAGATCCTCGTCTACACCCTGTCCGGCCTGCTCGCCGGTCTCGCCGGCGCGCTCAACGCGGCCTGGCTCGCCTCCGGCGTGACCATCCTCGGCAACGGCATGGAACTGGAGGCGATCTCCGCCGTGGTCATCGGCGGCACCCTGCTCACCGGCGGACTCGGCTACGTCAGCGGCTCGTTGGTCGGCGTCCTCCTGCTGAAGGTGATCCAGAACGTCATCAACCAGATCGGCTCGCTGGACTCCTCCTACCAGCAGGTCGTCAGCGGCGCCTTCCTGGCCCTCGTCGTCGTCACCCAGACCTGGCTGGGCCGCAGACGCCAACTCGCTTGACCGGCCCGTCCCGAGCACCCCGTCAGTACGCTCACCAGCACGAAACCGTCAGCGACCGGGAACCGCGGCAGCCGGGTCAGCGATCCGCGCCTCCCGGGCGTGCCCGCGGGCCGGGGGACAGCAGTCCGGCGAGCAGTTGGAGCCGTTCGGCGTCGGGGCTGTTCTCGGCGGCGGTGCAGACGATGAGCACCGGTCCGGGGCTGCCCGGTATCGGGTAGGCGTCCCAGTCCAGGCTGAGTTCGCCGACCAGGGGATGGTTGACGCGCATCTGGCCGCGGATGGGTTCTTCCACGTCGTGGCGGGCCCACAGGGCCGCGAACTCGTCGCTCTGCACGGCGAGTTCACCCACCAATTCGACGGCGCGCGGGTTCCCGGGATCGGCGGCGACCTGGGTCCGCAGCATCCCGATCAACTCGGCGACGGTGGCAGCCCGTTCCGGGCACACCTGGTCGGCCTCGGGATGCAGGAACAGCGACAGCAGATTGCGCTGCGACCGGGGCCGGTCGGTGAACTCGCCCAGCAGGGCCCCGGCGAGGGGGCTCCAGGCCAGCACGTCCAGGAAACGGCCGACGACCAGAGCGGGCGAGGTCATGGTGCGCAGCAGGCGCAGTGTCGTGTCCGGCACCTCCTCCGGGACGTACGGCCGCGGGCCGCGGGCCGGGGTACGCGCGGCGGCGGCGAGGCTGTGCAGGTGCCGGGCCTCCTCGGCGGAGAAGTTGAGGGCACGCGCGAGCGCGTCCAGGACCTGTTCGGAGGGCCTGACGTTCGCGCCCCTGCTCCATGCGCTGGTAGTAGTCCGAACTCACCCCCGCCAGCAGCGCCAACTCCTCCCGGCGCAGCCCGGCGACGCGTCGCCTCGGGCCCGGTTCCAGGCCGAACGTCCTGTGGACGCAGACGGGTTCGGCGGGTGCGCAGGAACTCGGCCAGTTCGCGCCGGGGGTCGCTGCTCATGGTGAAGGGGGCGTCGGTCACGGGCTCAGTATGCCGTGGGCGCGCGGGGCGAGGGTGGGTCTGCCGGACCCAGGACAAGCGGAACGAGCGTGATGGCCGCCGAAGGGTCCAGCATCGGACCAACCACACAGCGGGGTCACGGAAGGACAGCGACATGAAGGCCGTTCAGATCACGAGCTACGGCGCGGCGGACGTACTGCGGATCAACGAGGTCGAACGTCCGCAACCCGCCGCCGGCGAGGTCCTGGTGTCGGTCGAGGCGTCCAGCGTCAACGGGCACGACGTGATCCTCCGCGCCGGAGGGCTGAAGATGGTGTCGGGACGCAAGTTCCCCATCGGTACGGGGCTGGACTTCGCGGGCACCGTCGCCGCGACGGGCGTGGGCGTCGAGGATTTCCGGGTCGGGGAACGGGTGTGGGGCATGGTGCATCCCCGGCAGCGGCACATCACCGCGGGGGCGGCCGAGTTCGTGGCGGTGCCCGCGGACCGTGTCGCCCATGCGCCTGAAGGCGTGTCGCCGGTCGAAGCGGCGTCCCTGGTCGTCGCGGGAGCCACGGCACTGACCGCGCTGCGCGACAGCGCGGGCCTCGCGCACGGGGAACGGGTCCTGGTCCGGGGCGCGGCCGGCGGGGTCGGCACCGCCGCGGTACAGCTGGCCCGCGCGCTGGGCGGCCGAGTGACCGCACTGGCCCGCGAACGCCACACCGAACTCCTCACCGACCTCGGCGCCGACCGGGTCCTCGACTACGGCTCCACCACCTCGGACCGGATCGGCCCCTTCGACGTCATCGTCGACACCGTCGGTACGGAACTCAACTGCTACCGAAGCCGGTTGGCCAAGGGCGGCCGGATGGTCACCGTCGCCCTGTCCGCGTCGGCCCTGACCGCGATCGCCGCATCGAGCGTGCACGGCCCCCGCCGCATCCGAACCTTCAGCGCCAACCCCGACACGGCCCTGCTGCACGACGTGGCCCACCACGTCACGTCCGGAGCACTGCGCCCGATGGTCGACCACGTATACCCCCTCAAGGACATCGCCACGGCACACGAGGCCTTCCAGCGCGGCGGAGCCGTGGGCAAGCAGGTGGTGACGGTGTCCGCGTAGCCGATCGCGATCGCGGGTTCCGGCATCATGTGGCGGGCCGCGACGCGACCGGACGAACGCGCCGAGCGGGGCCGCCCAGGGGAGACCGCCTCGAACCGGCACGACGAGCAGGAGACGCCCGCTCCGTGTCTGCGCAACGTCATGTCGGCACGTCCGCACTGCCTTGTGAGACGGCTTCCTTGGAATGCGGCTTCAGGACGCCCCGCCCACGCGTACGGTCGATCTCGCGCCATTCCGGCCGCAGTCCGGCCAGACTGGTGGTGAGGAAGTACGCGGCGCCGCAGGCGAGCAGCACCGGCACGAGTCCGACAGCGGTCACCGCCGCCCCGGCGAGCAGTCCGCCGAGAGGGATACCGGCCCAGGCCAGCGAGTCACCGAGCGCGTTGACCCGGCCCAGCATCCGGCGCGGCACCCGCTCGACGAGGACGGCCCCCAGTACTGGGTTGACGAAACCGGCACCGAACCCACTGACCGCGAAGACGGCCGGCACCAGCCCCAACGGGGCATCGAAGGCGAGGATCAGAAACCTCGGTGCCCCGGCCAGCAGGAACCCGGCGAGAACCACCACCCGCCGCTGCAGCCGGTGTGCGACAACCGCGGCGATCAGGCTCCCGCCTGCCGCCGCGGCCCCCATGACGCCGCCCATCAGCCCGATAACGGCCGGCCCGTTGCCCGACTCCCGGGCCCAGACAGGTACGAGCACCGAGACGAACGCCGCGTCCAGCAGGTTCGTGATGCCGACCATGACGATGACCGCGAGCAGCAACGGCTCGCCACGCAGGAAGGTGAAGCCCTCGCCGAACCGCCGCCAGTAGCCCGGCCCCGTCTCCCCGGCCGACGAGGAGTGGTCCTCGGCCGCGTGCACCGTGCCGCGAGGCAGCGCGAGTTTGATGATCACCGACCCGAGCGCGAAGCAGCCCGCGTTGACGGCGAGTCCGGTCAGGGGACCGAGCAGCGCCACCAGGGACCCACCGGCCGCCAGGCCGACGGTGGAGGCGAGCCGCTCGATCACGCCGGACAGACCGGTGGCCCGCTCCAGTGGCACCCGGCCGCGCTCGGCGGCCTCCGGGACCATCACCTCCTTGGCCAGGTCACCGGGTCCCCGGGCCGCGCCGATCAGCGCGACCAGGACCAGGAGAAGGGGAAAGGAGAGCAGATCCAGGGTGTGGAGCAGGGGAACCGCGGCGGCGGCGATCGCGCTGGCCAGATCCGTGGTCCAGGAGACGGCCCGCGGTCCGGTCCGGTCCACCAGCGGTCCGGTGAGCGCCTTCACCACCACGTAGGGAGCCATCTCGCAGAAGGCGACCAGTCCGGTCTGGGCAGCGCTGCCTGTGGTGACGAGGACGAACCAGGGCAGTGCCACGACGGAGATCCGAGTGCCGGTCAGCGACACGGCCATGGCCGCCAGCACGCCGACCAGCGGCCGTAAGTACCTCTTGTCGGGTATGCCGTCGGCCGCGTCGTCGGTCATGGCGTCGGGCCGCCCTCTTCTTTCCGAGGGCGGGAGGGGAGCGAGGACGCGGCAGGCGGATCCGGTTCGGGCAGGATCTTCGCAATCACGGCGACCCGTTCGGCTCCGTCGGGGGCGGCGGCCGCCGTCTCCGGCGCGTCTCGCCGGTAGCGTGCGATGACGTCCGTCAACTCCCGGTGCAGGGCGGCGGCTTCCTCGGGGGTGAGCCGCAGGGCCCAGTCGCTCATGTCGAAGGTGTTCCGCCATACGCGGGGCATCGTCTGGAGATCGTTGAGGGTCTGCCGTGTGCGCAGGGTGTAGATGGCGGCGACAGACTGCTGGTAGGCCAATGCGGCCGCGGGCTCCCGCTCAGCCAGCTCCGGATCGTTGAACCAGGTAGTCCGGTGCACCGAACGCCACCAGCGCTCTCGCGCGTTGCCGCGCTCGGTGTCCTCCTCGACGAAACCGGCCGCGCCGAGCTGCCGGAGGTGGTAGCTGGACGTACCGGAGTTCACACCCAGCCGCTCCGCGAGGCGGGTGGCCGTCGACGGCCCGTACTTCCGCAGCAACCCGACCAACTGCACGCGCACCGGGTGCGCCAGGGCACGCAACCCCTTGGCATCCAGGACAACCGAGTCTTCTTCACCGTCCGGGCCGTCCGGCTCCTCCACTGCATCAGCCACGCGGCATACGATAGTCCGCGGAGAGTTCTTCGCGAAGAACTCTTCGCGATTCAACTCCGTGATGTGGCGCCGTGTCATCCATCGACCGATCGGTGAGCAGGACCAGACCCGTGGCACCGGATCGGTCCGCCCATGCCCCCCTGGACGGGTGTCGCCGCAGAGCCGAAGAGACCGGTCGGCCACCCGTGCCGGCAGTGATCGCGAGCCCCGCCAACACACCGTGTCAGCGCCCGAGTTGATCCTTACGGACCAGTTCGCCCGTACACTCTCCCTCTCGTGGGCAAGCGGGACCGGTCGCGGCACAAGGGAGTGACGGACATGCGGCGTATCGACGCGGCGGAACGACGGGCCCGGCTGGGAGTGCGGCACCGGCTGGCGGTCGCCGCCCGTGCGAAGGACCCGGTCGAGGTGGCGGGCGACCTCGTCGCGCTGCACAGTACCGACCCGTCCTCCGTGTACCTCTCCATCTGGGCGCGGACGAACGGCGGTTCGGTGCCGGACGTGGAACGCGCCCTGTACGAGGACCGCACCCTCATCCGGCTGCTCGGCATGCGCCGTACCGTCTTCGTGACCACCCTCGACGTGGCCCCGGTGATGCAGGCCGCCTGCTCGCAGGCGGTGGCCGCGCGCGAACGCCGCAAGCTCCTCGGTTACCTGGCCGCGTCCAAGGTCGCGGACGACGAGGCGGGCGTACGCGCATGGCTCGCCGAGACGGAGGACATCGCCGTACGCGCGCTCGCCGCGCGCGGCGACGCGACGGCCGCCGAACTCGCCGGCGACGACCCCCGCCTCAGTACGACGGTCGTCCTCGCGGTGGGCAAGAGTTACGAGGGCACGCAGAAGGTCGCGAGCAGACTGCTGCTTCTGCTCGCCGCCGAGGGACGCGTGGTACGCGGCCGGCCGCGCGGCTCCTGGACCTCGCACCAGTACCGCTGGGCACCGCTGACCGACTGGTCACCCGGCGGCCTCGCCGAGTTGGACACCCGCGAGGCGGAGGAGGAACTGGCCCGGCGCTGGCTGCGCGCCTACGGTCCGGCCACGGCTGACGACCTGCGCTGGTGGGCGGGGTGGACCAAGACGCAGGTCAAGCGCGTGTTGACGGCGCTCAAGCCGGTCGAGGTCGATCTCGGCGGTGGCACGACGGGCCTGCTCCTGCCCGACGACCTGGAGGAGACCGAGCCGCCGGAGCCGTGGGCCGCGCTCCTGCCGGCACTCGACTCCACCCCCATGGGCTGGCACGAACGCGACTGGTTCCTCGGCGCCCACGCCCCGCGCCTCTTCGACCGGGCCGGGAACATCGGCCCCTCACTGTGGTGGGACGGCCGCATCGTCGGCGGCTGGGCCCAGGACAGCAGCGGCGAGATCGTGTGCCGTTTCCTGGAGGACGTCGGCACGGACGCCGAGGCGGCGGTACGCGCGGAGGCGGAACGCCTCGCCGTCCCCCTGGGCGACGTCAGACTGAGCGCCCGCACGCGGGGTCGTACGTGGCTGGAGGACGAGTTGGCGGGGTAGCGCCGGGGAGGCGAGAGCGAGGCGGGGCCCGGGGGTTGTGCGGGCGTGGCGGCTCCTGGGCAGTGACCCGCGCTAACCGCGCCTCCGACTCCCGTTCAGCAACTCGAAGAACGCGTCACCCCGCACCACCTCGAACGGGTCGTCCAGGAGCGCCGCGACGGTCGCGATGTCGCTCGGTGTCCAGCTCCAGGCGTTGACGGCCGCGGCGACGAACAGGGGCCCGGACGGGTCCCGGCCCTCGGCGTGCTTCAGCAGCGCGTCCCGGAACTCCGCGCCCTTGCCCTGCGGATAGAAGTTGCCGATCACCGGGATTCCGCCGGCCCGGGTCTGGAGATCGCCGGTCTCCCAGGACTGGATGATGCCGCGCAGGGGCGTGTCGCGGGCGTACGAGGCGACGACGCGTTCGTCAAAGGGGATCCAGCCGTCGTCCGCCGCGTTGCGCGGGTTGTAGGCGTACACGAGGTCCATGCCCGTGCGGCGCAGGTAACGGCCGGTCAGTTCGGTGTAGGCGGCCAGGTGTTCCTCGGGCCACGAGGTGGGATACGTGTAACCGGC
Organism: Streptomyces sp. SL06; assembly: GCF_058244745.1. Taxonomy (NCBI): domain Bacteria; kingdom Bacillati; phylum Actinomycetota; class Actinomycetes; order Kitasatosporales; family Streptomycetaceae; genus Streptomyces; species Streptomyces sp. SL06. The sequence goes on from NZ_JBSYOT010000002.1 coordinate 6,303,664, forward strand.
GCCGGACGGGCCGCAGATGAGGAGATCGTTGTCGGTGGCGGTGCGCTGGTAGTGGGCGAGCAGCGCGGGGCCGAGGTCGGCGAGCAGAGGGCTGACGGTCCAGTTGACGGGCACGGTGCCACGCGCCGGGTCCTCCCAGATGTCCCGCATACGGCGCTGGCAGTACTGCGCGTTGTCGCCCTCGCCGACGGTGAACGTGACGTAGACGCGGTTGCGGAGCCTCGCCCTCGGCCGCGTGCGGACCCGGCCGGAGACGCGCGCGGGGACGCCCGCGTGGACCGTCGCGTTCATGTAGAAGTCCGTGGCGACGACCTCGACGCCGTGCCGCGAGGCGCGGTCGACGCCGCCCCATTCACCGGCCACGTCGTTGGGGAACCAGCCGGTGTAGGGCGTGGTCGGCGCGAGTCGGCTCAGTACCTCGTCGAGCAGGTCACCGGTCTCGCCCGTGGGCGGCAGCCACAGGACCATGGCCCTGCTCGCGACCGCGTAGTCACGGAAGTTGGGGAACGGTTCGACGCGGGTCGGGACCGTGGTGGTCGCGGTGACGAGGAACTGGTTCCACACGTCGACCTCGGCGACCAGCCGCCTCGTACCCTCGGGGACGCTGAAGCGGTAGATGAAGTAGCCGCCGCTGCCGTCGCTGAACCGGTTGGCGTCGCCGCCGACGGAGGAGTTGAGGCCGTCGAAGAGGTAGGGCCTCTCGGCCTCGGTGCCCGGGGTGAAACGGGCGATCCGCACTCCGTCGGCGTCCAGGGCGACGGAGCCCACGGACGCACCCCAGCCGTCGTCGCCGAAGGAGTCCTGGAACCGCAGATACACGGTGTCGCCGTCGCTCAGCTCCGGGCTCAGGTCCAGAGCGCGTGTCCGGCGGTTGGAACCGTCGCGCACACGCTCCGTCTCCCTCGCGATCTCCCGCCACTTCACCCCCGCGGCGCGCACGGTGCGGGTCGGCGGCAGCCCGGCCACCAGCGTGTGGGCGCAGCGCGGGAAGAGGTGCTGGAGTTGCCGGCGGTAGGTGGCGGGCACGTCGTCGGGGTCGAAGCGGCCGCGCAGGTCGGTGACGGTGCGCAGGCCGTGACGGTCCGCCTGCTCCGCGGTGGCCGCCACCGCGTCGGTCAGCCCGGCCAGGGTGGTCGCGACATTGACCGAGTCGGGCACCTCCCGGTCGATCAGCACGGCGCCGCGCACTTCGTGGCGATACCGGCTCACCAGGTCGAGGGCGTGGTCGTGAGTGGTGACGCTCGCGCCGGTGCCGGACAGCCAGCGCAGGTCGGTGTCCCCGGTGTCGAAGCTGAAGTAGAGGCGTGGGTCACGGCGGTTGACGACGCCCTGGAGGGTCGTGAGGAGCAGTTGGTCGTAGCCGTCGAGGCCGCTGACATCGGCCACGTCGAGTCGGGTGGGGCGACCGAAGGACGGAAGCAGACGGGGCGCCGGGGCGGCCTCGGCCCGGGGCGGCGGTACGAGTCCGAGCCCGCCCGCCGCGAGAACCGCGCCGCCCGTCCGCAGCAGACCTCTCCGTGTCACCATCGACGATCTCCGTTTCCCGCAGCCGCCACGCTCGGGCGTCGACATCGTTGTCAATCGCCTGTGAACGTAGCGAGGCAGACGGCGGCTGTCCATGGTGTGCACGGGCATGACCGGTTTCCGGCGGTCAGTCGAAGCGCAGGCTTCCGGTCCGTTCCCGCTTGAGTTCGAAGAAGTCCGGGTGCTTGGCGAGCGTGCGTACGGCGTCGAAGAGGTGGGCCGCTTCCTCGCCCCGGGGGATGCTGTTGAGCACCGGCCCGAAGAAGGCGGTGCCGTCGATGCGCAGGGTGGGGGTGCCGACGTACGCGTCCGACGCCGGGTCCTTGCCCGCGTCGTGGCTGCGGCGCAGGGCGTCGTCGTGCGCCGTCGTGCCGGCCGCGTCGGCCAGGGCCGCGGGGAGCCCGAGTTCCGCCAGGGCGTCGGCGGCGACGGCGGTGAAGTCCTTCTCGCCGCGGGTGTGGATGCGCGTACCGAGGGCGGTGTAGAGGTCGCGCAACACGTCGGGGGAGCGGTGTTCCGCCGCGGCAACGGCGACGCGGACCAGGCCGAGGGAGCGGTCGACCAGGTCGCGGTACCAGGCGGGCAGGTCGTTTCCCTCGTTGTGCAGGTAAAGGCTCATGACGTGGAAGCGGACGTCGAGATCGCGCAGCGGCTCCACTTCGAGAAGCCACCGCGAGGTGATCCAGGCGAAGGGGCAGGCGGGATCGAAGTGGAAGTCGACTCGGGTGTTGGTCATGCGTGCAGCGTAGGTGGCCATTGGCCCGCGTCCCGGGGCCAATTGGCTCCGGACTTCATGGGCCATTCTGCGCCCGCCTTCGAGGGGGAGTCCGACCGGCAGGGCGCGGGCGACGACACGATCACCGACGTAGACGCTCTCGCCGATGTCGAGCGTGACGAAGACGATCGCTTCGCCCTCGGTGCGCGGGCGCGGGCGCGGGCGCGGGCGCTGGCGACGTGGCGGTGGAGCGGCGACGGCACCACACCGTTCAACCGGTTGAGGAAGCCCGCCAAGGCGCCGAGGTCCGGTGCCTTCCGCCGGGCTCGCGCTTTCACCCGGCCGGGTGGTTTCGCGGGAGAGAATTCCGCTCGTTCCACCTGTGGTCATCCCGTTGGGCAGCGTTCTCCCTGTCACTACGGAGAGGGGGGCTTGTCGGTGCGACCGTGGATGATGCCCGGGGCCGACCGCTGGCCGCAGGAATTGTTTCCGGCGCAGGTCGCGGAGGCACACACATGGCTGATGCTCTCGCTGGCCGCGAAGGTGGGGGCGGACGGTGCGGTCCGCGACGGCTGCCGCAGCCGTGTCCTGGAATCGGTTCTGGCGCTGCGGCTGCTCGAACGCACCGGCCATGACGCCCGAGCGGCGGATGCGCTGCGCCGCTTTCTCCGCAAGGGGGCTCCGGTCACGGGCCTGGAGCGGGTCCTGGCCGCTGCGGCTCTGGAACAGCGGAGGATCGCGGCGGACGATCTGTCGGTCGGCGAGGTGACGGGGACCGCCCCGGACTTCACGGCGGTCCGCAAGCGCGCGTTGGTCCATGCGCTGGCGACCATGGTCGACGAAAGGTTCTCGCCCGAGTGGGAGGAGGCGGCGTTCGAGCTGAAGGGCCTGCACAGTTGGGCCGCCGTCCAGGTCACGGCGACGAAGACGCTCCTGGCCTGCGCGACGGGGCGCCTCGACCGGGTCGGCGACGAGGACGTGCGGCTCCTGCTGGACACCCAGTACCGACCGGATGTCTGGGAGGGCAACGTCCTCATCCATCTGTCGGTGCTGCACGCCCTGTCCCGGCTTCCCGGGACCTCGGTGGTCGTCGCGGACGGAGTACGCCGGGCGCTCGCTCATCAGCGGGCCGACGGCGGGCTGCCCTTCGTGTCGGACACCGACACCTGGTGCACCGCGACCGCCGGGGTGGCGCTGGCGGCCGCGAAAGCTCCGCAGGAGGTACTGGACCGGCTGGCCGGTCACCTGGTGAGGCGTCAGCAGCCCGGGGGCGGCTGGTCCTACACCGATGCATCCCTGCAGACGGATGTGGACGACACCTCGGTCGCCGTGCAGTGCCTGCACCTGGTCGACAGCGCGCGGCACCGGGAGGAGATATCCCGCGGGCTGCGCTCCGTGGCCTCGGTGGCCGGGCCGGACGGAGGCTTTCCCACCTATGCGGCGGGGGCGCCGTCCGAAGCCTGTATGACCGCGGCGGTGGTGGACGCCCTCACCGTGCGCCGGGCGGAGCACGGCGCCCTGATCACCAAGGGCCTGCGCTACCTGACTGGGCAGCAGCGGCCCGACGGATCGTTCCCACCGGACTGGAGCAGCAGCAGGCTGCACACTGTCTTCCGTGTGCTGCTGGCCGCCGCCCGCCCCGGATGCGCGCGGTCTCCGCTGGTACGGCGCATGGTGGAGCGGAGCGGACACCTGGTGGTCTCCCAGCAGAACGGCGACGGGGGCTGGGGACAGCAGGCGGGTGACCCCAGCGACATCATCAGCTCGGCCTACGGGCTGATCGCCGTGTGCGGGCAGGCCGATCCGGCGCCCGCCGTCGCCGCGGCGTCGTTCCTGGCCGCCGCCCAGGGCGACGGCGGCCTGCGCGGGGTGCGTCCGGACTCGATCGGCCCGAGGCCGTTCGTGTTCACCGTCCCCGTTCTGGCGGAGATCTTCGCTCTGCTCGCCCTCGGGCAGCTGGCGGGCCGTACGGCAGCCGCCGGGGCAAGAGCCGGTGAGCGGCTGGCGGGCACCCGGTGAGCGGGCCCGTTCCCCGGCATGTGGGCATCGTCCCGGACGGCAACCGGCGGTGGGCCCGCCTTCACGGGGTTCCCGTGCTGGAGGGCTACCGGCGTGGTGCGGCCAGAACGGTCGAGGTGCTGGAATGGTGCGAGCGGGCGGGGGTGGAGACGGCGACCGTGTGGGCCCTGTCACTGGACAACGCCGCAAAGCGGCCCGAACTGCCGGTCATGCTCGACGCCATCACCGAACTCACGCACGCGCTCACCGCCCGCGCCGGTCGGCGGCTGAACGTACTGGGCTCCCCGGAGCACCTCGACGCCCTTGGGCTGGCCTCGCTGTCGGCCCGGACCCGCCAGTCCCCGGACGGGTCCGACGAGCCGGACGGTCTGCGGGTCAACCTGGCGGTGGCCTACGACGGGCGCGAGGAGATCCTGGCAGCGGTGCACGCCGTGCTGGCCGAGGGCGGCACCGGGGCCCTGAACCGTGAAGCGGTCGACAGGCAGTTGGGGCGGTGGGGACAGCCCGACTGCGACCTGATCCTGCGCGCGTCCGGCGAGCGGCGGCTGTCCGGATTCCTGCTGTGGCAAAGCGCCCCGGCCGAGCTGTACTTCAGCGAGGAGCTGTGGCCGGACTTCACCAGGGAGTCGTTCCACGCCGCGCTCGCCTCCTTCGCCGCCCGCGACCGGAGGTTCGGCGCGTGAGCGGCCCACGGGAGACCACCACGTCCGCTCTCGCCTCCTACGCGCACCGTCATCTGCTCAGGTTGTCCCCGCCCGTCGCCCGGCACCCCGCGGCCCGGGAACTGGAGGCCGACGTTCCGTACCTGGGCGGCCCGCACCGGCCTGTACACGGAGGAAAACGGACGGCGCGCACTGGAACGCCGGTGCATCGGCCACCTTGTCGGCTGCTGCATGCCCCAGGCCCCCACCGCCGTGGCCCGGCTCACCGCGCGCTACCTGTGCTGGGTGTTCCACTTCGACGACACGGTCGCCGAACACTCCGACCGGCTCACAGCACACCTGGCAGCGGACCCGCCGGGCCTCCTCCTGTCCGGGCGTACGCGGCGCGACGCGCCCTCCTGTGTCCACCTGACCTCTCTGGCGGCCGTCCGCTCGGGCATCGTGGAAGCCGGCGGACGGGAACTGCTGCCGCAGCTCGCCGAAGGACTGCGCCGCTACCTGGACGGCTGCACGCGCGAAGCGCCCTGGCGGACCACAGGGTCTCCCCCCGCACTGGACGCCTACCTGCGCGAGCGCACCCACACCGCCGGGGGCCACCCCCTGTACCTCCACCGCCTGGCCCCCGGGATGCCGCCCCCTGGCGAACAACTGCCCGACTCCCTGGCCGGACTCGCAGAGCTGGCCTTCCTCATCGGAGGGCTGGCCAACGACCTCCTCGGCCACGCCGTCGAACACCAACAGGGCGACCCCGTCAACGTCGTCACCGTCCTCGCCCACGAGTACGGTCTGCCCCTGCCCGACGCCTATCGGGCCACCGTGGTCCTCCACGCCGGCCACAAGCACCGCTTCGACACCGACCACGCCCGCCTGCTCGCCGACCCCGCCCTCACCCCACCCCAGCGGCGCCTGGCCCGCGCGATCGCGGGCTGGGTCGACGGCAGCGCCGCGGCGATCGAGCCCTACCTCCACCACCTGCTCTCCAGCCCTCCCTGAAGGAGCCGGCACCCCATGCCATCCCAGCCCACCATCGTCGTCGTCGGCGCCGGCATCGCCGGACTCACCGCGGCCTGGCGCCTCCAGAAGGCCGGCCTCGCGGTACGCGTCCTGGAACGCGAACCGCAGGCCGGCGGGCGCATGCGCACCATCACCCAGGACGGCTTCCGCATCGAGCTGGGCGCAAGCATCCTGGCCACCAACTACACCGGCATGCGCGGCTTGATCTCGGAACTGGGCCTCAGCCACCAGTTCGGCCCCTCCAGCTCCGTGTGCGGCTTCCTGCGCGACGGCCACGTCCACCACATGCGCGCCGACTCGCCTCTCGACCTCCTGCGCACCCCCTTGGTCGGCCTGCGCTCCAAGCTCGCTCTGGCCCGAGTCCTGCCCGACCTCGTACGCCACCGCAGACGCCTGGACTGGGACACCATGGACCAGAACAGCCACCTGGACCGCCTCAGCGCCACCCAGTACGCGCGACGCCACCTCACCCGCGAGATCCACGACCACCTGTGCGAACCGCTCTTCGGCGGAGGCATCGTCCTGGGCGACCCGGCCGAACTCACCGCGGCAGACATGCTCTTCTACGGCGCCAAGTTCCTTGTCCCGCACTTCAACACCCCCCAGGGCGTGGGCATACTCACCCAGACCCTCGCCGACCGGCTGCCCGTGACTCTCAACGCCACCGTCACTGCCGTACGCACCACCGACCAGGGCGTCACCCTCTCCTGGTCCCGGGACGGCACGCCTCAGCCCGACGAGCACGCGCACGCCGCTGTCGTCGCGCTTCCAGCACCGCACGTGCCCGGCGTACTGCCTCAGCTGGGCAAGGAGGACGCCGACTATCTGCGCTCCGTTCCCTACTCCCGCGGCCTCGGAATCTCCTTCGGCCTCTCGCTCCCACCGCGGGAGGCGTCCCCGAACATCTTCATGTCCCGCGTGGCCCACCCGGAGATCGCCGGCATCGAGCTGCACCACAACAAGATCCCCGGCCGCGTCGACGGCGGCCAAGGCTTGATCACCGTCTATCCCCGCAAGGCCTTCACCGAAAAGTGGTGGGACCAGGACGACGACGCCATCGCCACCCGTGTCCTGACCACCACCGCAGCCGTCCTGCCCGGTATCCAGGACACCGTCCTGACCACCTACGTCAACCGCCGCGACCCCGCCCTGGTCGTCCGCCCACCCGGCGGCTACGCCGCCCTGCGCGCCTTCAACGCCCGCCGCCGCTCCGCCAACCCCCGCATCCAGTTCGCAGGCGACTACTTCGGCCCCTCCAGCACCTACGGCGCCCTCCGCTCAGGCGAACACGCCGCCGCACGCCTCCTGGAACACCTCGGCCCCGACCACTGAGTGAATCTCTTTCATCCTGTGCTGTCGGGTGAACCAGGCTGGTCAGGGGCGGTGACGTGGCGAAGCCCCTCGTCGTTGGTGTGGTGATCTCACTCAACACGCCGACGGCCGGGGGGCTTCGTTGGTTCCGTATCCTTCCACGCTCGATGTCCCGCACGAGCTGGTCGAGCATGTCTCATGGCTCATCTACGCCCGAAGGTGTGAACGCCACGCTCGCCGGCGCAGGTTGAGCTGCTTCCGTCAGGCACAGCTCGCCCTTGCCCACCTGCGCAAGAACGAGACGCTCGCCCGGCTCGGCGCAGGGTTCGGCGTCTCCGAAGTGACGGCCTGGCGGTACGTGGACGAGACGGCCGACGTCCTCGCCGCCTGGGCGCCCGGCCTGCGCGAGGCCCTGACCGGCCGCGGCGAGGACGACTCCGTGATCCTGGACGGCACCCTGATCCCCACCGACCGGGTCGCGGCGGACGAGCCGTACTACTCCCAAAAGCACAAGAAGCACGGCATGAACGTGCAGGTCGTCGCCGCACCCGACGGCACACCCCTGTGGTTCTCGCGGGCCCTGCCCGGACGTACCCACGACCTGACCGCCCCCCGCGCTCACGGAGTGATCGAGAACTGCCACACGCGGGAGATCCCCGTCCTGGCCGACCGTGCCTACCAGGGCACCGGCGCTACCGTCCGCACCCCCTACTACCACCACCACGAACTGCCCGATCACTACCAGCAGTACCACCGGGACCACGCCCGACTACGCGCCCCGGGCGAACGCGCCTTCGCACAGCTGAAAACGTGGCGCCTCCTTCGTCGAGCCCGATGCTCGACCAACCGCATCGGACGCATCGTCGCCGCCGTCCACACCCTCTGATCTGCGGATACGGAGGATGAAAGAGGCTCACTCACCGGCGCAAGGACGGCTGCTTCGCCGAGGAACTCTACTTCTCGATCCGACTGGACGACGGATCCTGGACAGCAACGGAACACCTCTCCGGTGACGTTCATGGGAATCGATCCGGCCAACCCCCGGGAAATCGCAGGACTTCTTAACGGCAGGTCGCCGGCGCTGTTCGGCGAATCCGAGACACAACTGCTCACCGGCCGACATCAGGCCGACGACGGATATGAACTGCTGCGCTTCCATGAATTGCTCGTGGACAAGGATGCCAGCCATCTGGACATCGAGAAAACCTCACCAGAAGCTGACCCTGGGTTCGGCCGGATCCATAAGCCAATCACTTCTCAGGTCGCACTCCTCGCGCTCTTTCCTGGAGAGCGCATCACCATTCGCGCGATGGTGCGGAAAGAGACTGGTTCATACCCTCTTGGTGAGCCGTACGAGCTGACCGGCTCTGACCCCGGGCACACAGCCGACTCGCCAACCTGGGATGAAGACTCATCGATGACAAACCCGGAGAGCTGACCGCGATTCGTCAGTGGGGTCCCCCGGAGCAGCTGGCCAGAGGCGGGAGACAGGTGGGACGAATCGGGAGTGAGGTAGAAATTCGCTTCGCGACTCAGGGTGAGTGCGGCAAGGGCGCCTGACCAGGCAACTTGCCTGGTCAGGCGCCCTTTTTGGGGTCTCTAGAAGAAGCCCAGCTTCTTCGGGGAGTACGACACCAGAAGATTCTTGGTCTGCTGATAGTGATCCAGCATCATCTTGTGGTTCTCCCGGCCGATGCCCGACTGCTTGTAGCCGCCGAAGGCGGAATGGGCCGGGTACATGTGGTAGCAGTTTGTCCACACGCGGCCCGCCTGGATCGCGCGGCCCGCGCGGTAGGCCGTGTTCATGTCGCGGGTCCACACCCCCGCGCCGAGGCCGTAGAGGGTGTCGTTCGCGGTCTTGATCGCGTCGTCGAAGTCGTCGAAGGGTGTCACGGCCACGACCGGGCCGAAGATCTCCTCCTGGAAGATCCGCATACGGTTGTGGCCCTCGAAGATCGTCGGCTGGACGTAGTATCCGCCCTTCAACTCACCTTCGTGCTCGATGCGTTCACCGCCGGTGAGTACCTTGGCGCCCTCCTGCCGGCCGATGTCCAGGTAGGAGAGGATCTTCTCCAACTGGTCGTTGGACGACTGCGCGCCGATCATCGTGTCGGTGTCCAGGGGATGGCCCGGCTTGATCAGCTCGGTGCGGGCCACGGCGGCCTCCATGAACTCGGCGTAGCTGCCGCGCTGGACGAGCGCCCGGGACGGGCAGGTGCACACCTCGCCCTGATTGAGCGCGAACATCGTGAAGCCTTCGAGCGCCTTGTCGCGGAAGTCGTCGTCCCGGGCCCAGACGTTGTCGAAGAAGATGTTCGGTGACTTGCCGCCGAGTTCCAGCGTGACGGGCTTGATGTTCTCCGAGGCGTACTGCATGATCAGCCGCCCGGTGGTGGTCTCCCCGGTGAACGCCACCTTCGCCACCCGCGGGCTGGACGCGAGCGGTTTGCCCGCCTCCACGCCGAAGCCGTTGACGATGTTCAGGACACCGGGGGGCAGCAGGTCCGCGACCAGGCTCAGCCAGTAGTGGATCGAGGCCGGGGTCTGCTCGGCGGGCTTCAGGACCACCGCGTTGCCGGCGGCGAGTGCGGGGGCGAGCTTCCAGGTGGCCATCAGGATCGGGAAGTTCCAGGGGATGATCTGCGCGACCACGCCCAGCGGCTCGTGGAAGTGGTACGCCACGGTGTCGTCGTCGACCTCGCCGAGGGAGCCCTCCTGGGCGCGGATCGCCCCCGCGAAGTAGCGGAAGTGGTCGATGGCCAGCGGGATGTCGGCGGCCAGAGTCTCGCGCACCGGCTTGCCGTTCTCCCAGCTCTCGGCGACCGCGAGGCGTTCCAGGTTCGCCTCCATGCGGTCGGCGATCTTCAGCAGGATGTCGGAACGCTCGGTCACCGATGTGCGGCCCCAGCCCGGAGCGGCCTCGTGCGCGGCGTCGAGCGCCCGCTCCACGTCCTCCGCCGTACCGCGCGCCACCTCCGTGAACGGCAGGCCGTTCACCGGGGACGGGTTCTCGAAGTACTGCCCGCGGGACGGCGGCACGTACTCGCCGCCGATGAAGTGGTCGTAGCGCGACTCGTAGGAGACGATCGCGCCCTCGGTGCCGGGCGCCGCGTAACGGGTCATCCTGTCTGCCTTCCTCATCGAACGCCGCCCGCCGTTGGACAGCGCTGCGCGCGAGGCTAGGGAGCGGGACGTTGCAGGGACGTTGCGGTGAGATGTCGGAGGGGTGGTGCGGGGACCTTCGCGCGAGCGGCGACCACGAGCGGGCCGCAGCACTGTCCAAGGCAGCCGGTCAGCCGGTCACCACGCGTTCGGCACCGCCAGTTCCTCCTCCAGCGCCGCGAGCCGGGAACGGGTCGCCGCCGTGGGCCGGACCGCGGCGAGCGCGCGCCAGACATCGAGGTCGTCCCCGCCCCACGGTGCGTGCGCCCAGTCCGCCAGCAGGTCGGGATCCCGACAGGCGATCAGAGCGGCCCGCAGGCCGTCGGCGAGCCGGCGCCTCAGCCGTACCACCGCCGGCGCCTGGGAGCCGGGCAGCAACGGACCGGAGTACGCCGTCGCGGCCGCCGAGACCGCACCGGCCCGCAGACGACGTTCGACGACGGCGGCGTCGGACTCGACGGGCATCGCGAGCCGGTACGGCCGGGACGCCAGCCGTCCGGACCCCAGGATGCCGCGCAGCCGGGCCAGTTCGGCACGCAGTGTCACCGGCGGCACCGTCTCGTCCTCGTACAGCGCGCACAGCAACTCGTCTCCGGTGAGGCCCTCCGGATGGTGCGCCAGCAGCACCACGATCTCGCTGTGCCGCCGGCTCAGCCGGACTCTGCGGCCCTCCGCGCTCAACAGGGCCTCGTCACGGCCCAGCGCGGTCAGCTCGGCCGCCTCCGCCCCGGGCCGTTCCGGGGTGAGCAGCGCCAGCTGCGACTCGGCGGCACGCGCGACCGCCTGGACGAAACCCAGACTGTGCGGATGCGCCAGGCCGTCCCCGCCGGTGATGTCCACTGCGCCCAGTACCCGCCCGGTGCGTGGATCGTGTACCGGAGCCGCCGCGCACGTCCACGGCTGGACCCGTCGTATGAAGTGCTCGGCCGCGAAGACCTGGACGGGCCGGCCGACGGCCACCGCCGTGCCCGGCGCGTTCGTCCCGACCGCGGACTCCGCCCACCGGGCGCCCGGCACGAAGTTCATCCGTCCCGCCCGGCGCCGGGTGGTCGGATGCCCCTCGACCCACAGCAGTCTGCCGTACGCGTCGCACACCGCGAGCAGATGCTCACCGTCGGAGGCGAAGGTCCCCAGCAGCTCCCGGATCAGCGGCATCACCCGCGACAACGGGTGTTCGGCCCGATAGGCGCCGAGGTCACCGTCCATGAGCTCCACGCTCGCGGTGCCGTCCGGGCCCACACCCGCCCGGACCGACCGCCGCCACGACTCCGCCACCACGGCACGCACGGGCTGCGGCACCGTCCCCGCCTCGGTGAACGTCTCGTGTGCGCGCCGCAGCGCCCGAGCGCGTTCGACGGGGTCGGCACCCGCTTCCAGAGCCAGCCATGAATCAGTCATCTCGGCCTCCCCGGACGGTGATGCGATTGGGGACATCGTCACTCCGCGGATACGCGCGGACAACCTCTTCGACCGTGCGGATCACCGAGACATGGCGGACCGCCGGCGTCAGGCGAAGTTGACCAGTCTGATGTAGCGGGTCCAGTCCCAGAAGGGCCCCGGGTCCGTGTGGTCGCTGCCGGGCACCTCGTGGTGCGCGATGATGTGCGTGCGGTCCTTGGGGATGCCGTAGGCGGTGCAGACCGCCGCGGTGAGCCGGGCCGACTGCTCGTACAGGGCGTCGGTGAAGTACTCGGGCCGGTCCACCCAGCCCTCGTGCTCGATGCCGATACTGCGCGTGTTGTAGTCCCAGTTGCCCGCGTGCCAGGCGATGTCCGTCTCGCGGACGCACTGCGCCACGTGCCCGTCGGAGGACCGGACGAGGTAGTGCGCGGACACCTGCTTCTCGGGGTCGCGGAAGATGGAGAGGGTGTCGGCGTACGTCTCCTGCGTGACGTGGATGACCACGTAGTCGAGGGGATAGGCCGAGGGGCGGCTCGACTGGCTGTAGTTGGACGCGTTCGCGGGCTGCCACTCCGCGGAGGGGTAGTCCACGGCCCGCGGTGCGGCCGCGGCCCGCGTGCCGGAGAGCAGGGCGTACGGGACGGTGGCGAGCGCGGCGCCCTGGAGGAGTCGCCGCCTTGTGGGGGCCGGTGCTGTCCTTTCCCTTTCCATGGGTACTGCCCTTTCGTCGACGGGCCCACGGGCCCGGTGGGGGGATCAGCCGTTCGACATGGCTGAGAAGGGGAACGCTGGCGCGGACGTTTGCCGGTCTCTGTGCGAGGTGCGTCCGCGTGAATCACCGTACGGGGAGCGGGGGTTGCGCAGAAGAGCGCCGCGCCGTTCCGTGGACAGCCACCGCCTTGTGGACATTGCGCTCACTCGATCGAGTGAAATGGGGTGCGGGAAAGGGCCTCGGACCGCTGCCCGGTTCGGACCGCTGCCCGGTTCGGACCTCCCGGTTCGGACCTCCCGGTTCGGGTCGACTCCGCCGCCGTCGGCACCGGCTGACGGGGTGAAGGCTCTTCTGCGACGGCGGCCGGGCGACGGGGCGGAGGGCCGTTCTGGGACAGTCACCCGCTCCCCTGCGGCACGGTCACGGACCGGTCCGGGCCCCGCAGCCGTGGCAGTCGTGGACGGCGGATCGGGCTCAGGCCCGCTCGGCCACCACCGCGGGATCGTCCAGGACCGCCCGCACCACCGAGTGCGCGGCGCCGAGCAGTGGACCCTCGGGGCCCAGCTCCGACACGGCGACCGGGCAGGCCGGACCGGCAGTGCGCCGGGACATCTCGTCCCGCAGCGACGGCAGCAGCCAGGGCGCGAGCCCGGCCAGCGCGCCGCCCAGCACCACACTCTCCGGGTCCAGCAGATTGACCGCGCCGGTCAGCGCGATGCCGAGCGCGACGCCCGCCTCGCGCAGGGCACGCCGTACGTCCTCGTCACCCTCCGCGGCACGCCCCGCGAGCAGCCCGACATGATCTTCGCCAGGCTCCATGCCCGCCGCGCGCAGCACCGCCTTCTCACCGGCGTACTGCTCCAGGCACCCGCGCCCGCCGCAGGCGCACTCCGGCCCCTCGGGACGGACCGGCACATGACCCAGCTCGCCCGCGAATCCACGGGTGCCGCGCAGCAGCCGTCCGTCGAAGACCACGGCGGCACCGATGCCGATCTCGGCCGAGACGTGCAGGAAGTCCCGGGGGGTGCCGTCGCCGAGCCACAGTTCGGCCAGAGCGCCGAAGTTGGCCTCGTTGTCCACGGTCAGCGGGAGGTCGGCGGGCAACAGCGTGCCGAGGTCCGCGTCGTGCCAGTCCAGGTTCGGGGCGCGCACGACGGTCCGGCCGTCCCGTGCCACGAGACCCGGCACGGCCACCGCGAGCCCGGCCGGCCACAGCCCCTCGGTCTCCGCCACCGCGACGACCTGCCGCACCAGCCCGGTGAGCTGCCCGATCACCGGCTCCAGCGAGCGGCCCCGGTTGCTGCCGTACCGCACGGCACGCGACCGCACCCGGCCACGCAGGTCGACCGCGCAGACCGCGAGGTGGTCGACGCCGACCTCCGCCCCGATGCCGGCCGGGCCCCGCGCGCTGACGGCGAGGGCCGAGCCGGGGCGTCCCACCCGGCCGGGACGCTCGGGTCCCAGTTCCTCCAGCAGGCCCGAGCGGATGAGTTCGTCCACGAGGGTCGACACCGCCGCGCGCGTCAGCCCGATCCGTGAGGCGACGGCGGCCCGGGACAGGGGGCCCTCGGCGCTGACGGTGTGCATCACCCGGGCGAGATTGCGGCGGCGCATGCCCTGCTGGGTGTCCGGCAGCGCGCGCCCGGGGCGGGCCGGGTGGGCTTCGTGCGGTGGTGCGGTCATGCCTCCGTCAGTCCCTGGTCGGTTTCCTCGGTCAGTTCTTCGGCCGGCCCCGACGGCGACATCCACGGCGGACGGCCCCCGAACGACGCCTCGACCGGGGGCGTCGCCCGCGCGGGTGCGCCCTCAGCGGGAGTCCGTGTTCCCCTCAAGCAGCGGTGCCGCGTCGGAGAGTATCCCGGAGATCCTGGCCAGCGTCGCGTCGTCCCGTTCCACGGCGTCGAGCACCGGGCCGGCGGCCGTGTCCCAACGCCGGGCGACCGCGGCCGCGTCCTCGCCGGTCAGCAGGCCGGCTGCCTGCGCCGCGGCGCCGAGCGCCACCAGTTCCCTCGCCTCGGGGATCTGGACAGCACGTCCCGACAGCCGCCGTACCGTCTCCTGCCAGGCGGTCCCGCGCGCGCCGCCGCCGATCAGCAGCAGCGGCGCGGACGGATCCGCGTCGGCGTCGAGAACCAGGTCGAGCGCGCCGAGCAACGAGTGAACGGCGCCGTCGTACGCGGCCTGGAGCAGTTGGCCGCCGGTCGTGTCGTGACGCAGCCCGTACAGGAGGCCGGAGGAGTGCGGCAGGTTCGGGGTGCGTTCGCCGTCCAGGAAGGGCAGCAGCGTGACGTCCGTGCCGGGTTCGACGGCTTCCCGGTCCAGGCCGAGCAGGGCCGCGACGCGGTCGACGGCGAGGGTGCAGTTCAGGGTGCAGGCCAGCGGCAGCCAGTCGCCCCGTGCGTCGGCGAAGCCGGACACGGTGCCGGTCGGGTCGGCGGTCCGGTGCCGCGACACGGCGTACACGGTGCCGGACGTGCCGAGGCTCATCACCGGCACGCCGGGACGCAGTCCGAGCCCCAACGCGGCGGCGGCGTTGTCGCCGGTGCCGGCGGCGACCAGGGTGCCCGTGGAGAACGGCAGGCCGTGGCCCTCGCGCACAGTGCCGGCCACCTCGCCGGGGCGGACCACCCGGGGCAGCAACGCCGGATCGAGCCCCACGCGCGCGAGGATCTCCTCGCCGTACGCCTCCGTGCCGGATGCCCACCAGCCGGTGCCCGAGGCGTCGCCGCGGTCGGTGGTCCCCTCGCCGGTGAGCCGCTCGGTGAGGTAGTCGTGGGGGAGGCGTACGGCCTTGGCCGCTCGGGCCGCGTCCGGCTCGTGCTCGGTCAGCCAGGCCCACTTGGTGACCGTGAAGGAGGCGCTCGGCACGCTGCCGGTGCGCTCCGCCCAGCTCTTGGGCCCGCCCAGCTCCTCGATCAGGCGGCGGGCCTGCGGGGCCGAGCGCACGTCGTTCCACAACAGGGCCGGGCGCACCGGTTCGCCCTGGGCGTCCAGGGTGACAAGGCCGTGCTGCTGCCCGCCGATCGACACCGCCGCGGCCTCGCGGGCGGCGTCACCGCACTGGCTCAGGGCCTCGCACAACGCGTCCCACCACTGGCGCGGATCGCTCTCGCGGCCGGCCCCGGAGGACACGGTGTGGGAGGCCTGGCCGCTCGCGACGACCCGGCCGGTGGCCGCGTCGACGACCAGTGCCTTGGTGGACTGGGTGGACGTGTCCACGCCGACGACGAGCGGACCCTCGGCTGCTGACATCGGGCTTCTCCCTCTTCCGCGGCTCTGCGGGATCTGACTGGACTGGCTGGTCTTGTGCGGCTGACCCGGGTTGACCCGGACCTGCCCGGGGCGCAGTGGTTCCTCGGGTCCGGCTGACCCGGATGTCACTCCTTCGGGGACATCTTGTCCCTTCCCAAGGCCGTGTGTGCATACTAATTTGTAAAGTGCCATGACGAAATAGTCGGCAGCGAGTGATCGGCAGCGAGTGAGGAGCCGCGGAATGAACTACCAGCCCACTCCCGAGGACAGGTTCACGTTCGGTTTGTGGACGGTCGGCTGGCAGGGCCGTGACCCGTTCGGTGACGCCACCCGGCGGGCGCTGGAACCGGCGGAGTCGGTGCGGCGTCTGGCCGAGCTGGGCGCGTACGGCGTCACGTTCCACGACGACGACCTGATCCCCTTCGGCTCCGGCGACACGGAGCGGGAGGCACACATCAAGCGGTTCCGGCAGGCGTTGGACGCGACCGGCATGAAGGTGCCGATGGCCACGACGAACCTGTTCACGCATCCGGTGTTCAAGGACGGCGCCTTCACCGCGAACGACCGGGACGTGCGCCGGTACGCGCTGCGCAAGACGATCCGCAACATCGACCTCGCGGCCGAGCTGGGCGCGAGCGTGTACGTTGCCTGGGGCGGTCGCGAGGGCGCGGAGTCCGGTGCGGCGAAGGACGTGCGCGACGCCCTGGACCGGATGAAGGAGGCCTTCGACCTGCTCGGTGAGTACGTCACCGAGCAGGGCTACGACCTCAAGTTCGCGATCGAGCCGAAGCCGAACGAGCCGCGCGGTGACATCCTGCTGCCGACGGTGGGGCACGCGCTCGCGTTCATCGAGCGGCTCGAGCGGCCGGAGCTGTACGGCGTGAATCCGGAGGTCGGGCACGAGCAGATGGCGGGGCTGAACTTCCCGCACGGGATCGCGCAGGCACTGTGGGCGGGCAAGCTGTTCCACATCGACCTCAACGGCCAGTCGGGCATCAAGTACGACCAGGACCTGCGGTTCGGCGCGGGCGACCTGCGGGCCGCGTTCTGGCTCGTCGACCTGCTGGAGCGGGCCGGGTACGCGGGTCCGCGGCACTTCGACTTCAAGCCGCCGCGGACCGAGGACCTCGACGGCGTGTGGGCGTCGGCGGCCGGCTGCATGCGCAACTACCTGATCCTCAAGGACCGGGCGGTGTCCTTCCGCGCCGATCCGCAGGTTCAGGAGGCCCTGGCCGCGGCCCGGCTGGACGAGCTGGCCCGTCCGACGGCCGAGGACGGTCTCGCGGCCCTGCTGGCCGACACGACCGCCTACGACACCTTCGACGTGGACGCGGCCGCCGCGCGCGGAATGGCCTTCGAGCACCTCGACCAGCTCGCCATGGACCACCTTCTCGGCGCGCGCTGAGCGGTTCCTCCTCCGCGCGAAGGCTCCGCCCCCTCCGGTTCACGGACGGGGCGGAGTCCGTCCGGCCGCCGGAGTCTCATCGAAGGTGTACTCGCACGTACGCCACCATGCTCCCGGCGTCGCGGCCTCCGACTGCCGAGCCTTGGCTGTGAACCCTGTTTCACCCGCCCGGTCACGGCGCCCCGTGTCGCGGTCGCCGTGACCGGGCGTCAGAGTCCGTCCCCTGCCGCGAGTTCCGCCGAGGCCAGGGCCGTCGCCGGATCCTGGGCCGCGCCGCCGGCGGGGACCCAGCGGCCGCGTTCCTTGCGGTACGGCCACCAACGGCCCTCCCGGTCCAGGCGGAGCTGGTGCGGCGCGCCGACGACGGTCCACCGGTTGGCCCGCGCCCGCAGGGACGGCCGCTCGCCGTCGTCCCAGGCCGACTCCAGGGCCGCACGCGCGCGTGCGAGCGTGTCGCCCGTCACCGTCCACTCCTCCTCGAGCACGGAAAGCGCGACCCCGCCACCGAGCCGCCACGCGCGTACGGCGACGGCCAGCGCCTCCTGGGAGCGCCCCGAACCTTCACCGAGCCGGTGCAGCACGTCCGGTCCGGGATCGCCCGCGGCCAGACGCACCGCGTCCCGCGACGCGGCCGGTTGCGCACTCACCGCCTGCCGACCGTGCCCGCCGCGCAGGGACTCGGCGAGCAGGCGGTGTGCCTGCGCCGCGGTCCGGGAGGCCAGGAAGGCCAGCGCGGACGGGTCGACACCGGACGGAGCGGCCGTCTCGGTGTCCAGCGACGGCGGTACGCCCGGCCCCTCACCGAGGACGGGCAGCGGGGGCAGCGCAGGCAGCACGAGCCCCGCCGCATAGGCCTCGGCCGCGTCCACGCCCTCCGACCGGGCAACGGCCCCCTCGGCGGGCGTGGCGCCGTGCGTCTGGAGGTCGTCGAGTACGGCGTTCTCCGAACGTCCCCGCATCAGCAGCAGGACGAAGGGGTCCTGGTCCAGCAGCCGGGCCACCTGGTAGCAGAGTGCGGCGGTGTGCCCGCAGTGGTCCCAGGCGCCGCAGTCGCACTCCGCCTCCAAATCGCCCAGGCCCGGCAGCAGGTCGATGCCGGCGCTCGCCGCGTCCTCCACGAGGTGTGGCGGCATGTCGCGGTCCAGGAGCGCCGCGACATGCCCCGACCTCTCGATCGTCATGTCGACAAAGCGGTCCCATTGCGTGTCCGACAGCTGCTCCAGCAGGACATCGGCCCGATGCGCCGTGCGGTCCCGGTCCTGGACGACCGCCGTGATGCGCCCCGGCCGTACCGACACCGCGCCGACCGCTCCCGCGCGAGCGAGCCGACGGCCCGCCTTCACCTGCGCCCCGTCCATTGCCGTGTCCTCCAGAGCCTTGAGCCAGGCGCGGCCCCACCAGGTCCGGGCGAAGCCCTGGCCGTGTGCGGGCGGCAGTGCCGCGAACGTCCGTTGCGCGTCGTCCTCGTACCGGGTCATCGCCCGCCCCCTCGCAGCTCGACCAGGTCGGCCAGTTCCGCGTCCGTCAGCTCCGTCAGGGCGGCCTCGCCCGTTCCCAGCACCGCGTCGGCCAGTTCCCGTTTGCGGCTCAGCAGGGCGGCGATGCGGTCCTCGACGGTCCCTTCGGCGATCAGCCGGTGCACCTGAACGGGGCGGGTCTGGCCGATGCGGTGGGCGCGGTCGGTGGCCTGTGCCTCGACGGCGGGATTCCACCAGCGGTCGTAGTGCACGACGTGCTCCGCGCGCGTGAGGTTCAGTCCGGTGCCCGCCGCCTTCAACGACAGCAGGAAGACCGGGACCTCGCCCTCCTGGAACCGTCGCACCAGCGACTCGCGTGCCGTGACGGACGTGCCGCCGTGCAGGAACAATGACGCCACCCCGCGGGCGGCCAGGTGCTGTTCGAGGAGGCGGGCCATCTGCACGTACTGCGTGAAGACCAGCACACTCGTCCCCTCGGCGAGGATCGTGTCGAGCAGTTCGTCCAGCAGCTCCAGCTTTCCCGAGCGGCCGGTGATCCGCGGCCGGTCCTCCTTGAGGAACTGCGCCGGGTGGTTGCAGATCTGCTTGAGGCTCGTCAGCAGTTTCACGATCATGCCGCGTCGGGCCATGCTGTCGGCCCCGGCGATCTCCGCGAGCGCCTCGCGCACCACCGCCTCGTACAGACCCGCCTGTTCCGCGGTCAGCGACACGGGGTGGTCGGTCTCGGTCTTCGGCGGCAGCTCCGGCGCGATCCCGGGATCCGATTTGCGGCGTCGGAGCAGGAAGGGCCGTACGAGCCGCGCCAGCCGCTCCGCCGCCGCGGGGTCCTGGCCGCCCTCGACGGCCTGCGCGTAGTTCCGGCGGAAGGCGCCGAGCCGGCCCAGCAGACCCGGGGTGGCCCAGTCGAGGATGGCCCACAGCTCCGAGAGGTTGTTCTCCACCGGGGTGCCGGTGAGCGCCACGCGCGCGCGTGCGCCGATGGAGCGCAGTTGCCGCGCGGTCTCCGAATACGGGTTCTTCACATGTTGCGCCTCGTCGGCCACGACCATGCCCCACGGCACGGCCGAGAGCCGGTCGGTGTCCAGGCGCATGGTGCCGTAGGTGGTCAGCACGAACCCGCCGTCCGCGAGGCCGTCCAGGTCGCGTCGGGTGCCGTGGAACCGGCGTACGGGCGTGCCCGGCGCGAACCGTTCGATCTCCCGTTGCCAGTTGCCCATGAGGGAGGTCGGGCAGACCACCAGAGTGGGCCCGGCGGCGGACGCGTCGGTCTGCCGGTGCAGATGCAGGGCGATCAGCGTGATGGTCTTGCCCAGGCCCATGTCGTCGGCGAGGCAGCAGCCCAGACCCGACGACGTCATGTGAACGAGCCAGTTGAGACCCCGTCGCTGGTAGTCGCGCAGCGTGGCGTCCAGGGCGGCGGGCTGGGCCACGGCATCCTGCGACTCGGGGTCGGCGAGTCGCTCCCGCAAGGCCGCAAGCCATCCCGTCGGATGCACCTCCACGCGGCGCCCGTCGACCTCCGCCGAGCCCGTCAGAGCCGCCGCGAGCGCGTCGACCGGTGTGACCTTGCGGTCCTTGCGGGCGCGGGCGCGATGGGCCTCGTCCGGGTCGACGAGCACCCACTGGTCGCGCAGGCGTACGACCGGCCGGTCGGCCTCGGCGAGCAGGTCCAGTTCCTCGCGCGTGAGCCCCTGGCCGCCCAGGGTGAACGTCCAGTTGAACGCGAGGAGCGCGTCGGCGGACAGGAAGGACGGACCGGCCTGCGACGACGCCGCGCGGGGTGCCGGCTCGTCGTCGGGAGGCCCGACCTCCGCGCGGGCGGTCAGGTCGCGGGTCAGCTCCCTCGGCCAGTGCACGTCGACTCCCGCGCCGGCGAGTACCCGGGAGCCCGCTCCGAGAAGCTCGGCGACCTCCTCGTCGGCTAGTTCGACGGCGTCCGGCACGGCCGCCGACAACAGCGGCATGAGCGCGGGCCAGGCCCGCGCCGCACGGCGCAGGGCGAGCAGGGCGTCCACCCGCGCGCGTGTGCCGAACGCGTCGCCCACGGTGCCCGCCCACACCTCGGCGGTGTCCGCGACGAGTGCCGGGTCGCTCACGCTGTGCACCTGGAGCACCGCCCGGAACGTCGGCCGGGAGTCCGGGTGAGGCTCGCCGGACAGGCCCCGCACCTCGACGCGCAGTGACAGCCGTACGCCCATGTCGTGGCCCGCGGCGACGTCGGCGGCCCACTCGCGCAACTCGGGCATCCGCCGAGGCTCCCGCGAGGCGTAGGCGGGCCCGGCCGTCACGAACCGGGCGGCGGGGGAGCGGGGCAGCGTGTCGGCGACGGCGTCCAGGAAGGCACGCACCAGCCGTTCCGGGTCGGGCAACCGCAGGGGTTCGGCGTCGTCGACCGGGACAGCGTGGGCCTCGGGCGGCATGGCCGCGGCGAGATGGCGGACCCGCTCGGTCTCCTCCGCGCCCAGCGGCCCGATGCGCCAGGCGTCGTGGTCGGCCGCGGACAGGCCCGGCAGCAGGAGCCCGCGCGCCACGAGGTGCAGGGCCTCGACGGCGACCGCGCCCCAGAACACCGTCGCCCGGTGGCCGTCCGCACCGGCACGCGCGCGCGTGAGAACCGGCAGGGCGGCCCGCACCGGCAGCAGCAACGCGGGCACGCTCACCGCACCGACGCCGTCATCGTCCGGCAGTACGACCGTCAGGTTTTCCACGGTCCCGGTGGCGTGCGCCGGAGCAGTCCCGGCCGGGGCGCCGTCGGATCGCCAGAACGCGACTGTGCCGGTGCGGCCGGGATCACCGGGCAGGAAAACGGCACAGCAGTCGGCGAGTTCGGAGATTGCAGCGGGTGCTTCCGGAGGAGTGGTCTGCGAAGCGATGGCGTATTCCTCAAAATTGACTAGCCAGGGCAGCAGGCGCTGACCGTACACGATTTCCGAGCCGGTGGGGTGTGGGCAGGGCATGACATGGGCCACTATGCAGATGAGGAGGTGACCTCTCCGGACGGAGTCGCCGACAAGCTCTCAGGGGCGTGTAAGGGTCCGGTCTCAGGGATGTCTCAGGGTCGCGGTGCGGAACTGCCGGGAGCAACGGCCCGTTTTCAGGACAGAGAGCGGCAGTGGCCGCGAAGGAGGCGACACCATGTCGAAGAATGCCAAGGTCGCAGCAGGGGGAGTGGCGGTCGGGCTCATCCTGCTGATCTGGCTGCCCTGGTGGGCCGCCCTGCTGATAGTGCTGGGAGTCCCTGCCGCCGCTTACCTCGCCCTGGACCCCGCGCAGCGGCGCAGGCTGCGCCGTGTCACGCGCAAGGAGATAGGCCGCTGAGGGGCTGACGTGTGACGGGGGCCGGGCCTGGAGATCGAAGGCGGCCGGGCGGCGCGAGGACTCCTCGGCTCCCGGCGGTGGGGCCCTGGTGCTCTTGGGTCAGCTCGGTCGCACCGCCATTTTGTCGAGCGCCTCCAGGAGTCCGGGCAGTGCCGGTCCCCGGCCCACCGGCAGGACCTCACCGGGTTCCTCGTCGAGCAGGATGAAGGCGATGTCGTCGGTTCTGGCGACCAGTGACCAACCGGGGCCGTCGGCTCGCAGCGTCCGCGCGTCCCCCGGCGCGAACGACGACCGGACCCGGCCGAGCGGCGGGGGCGTGTCGACGTAGGCACGGGCCTCCGCGAGTACCCGCCGGACACCGCCGTGCCCGGCAGACGTGGCGCTGGTCCCGGAAGACCCGGCGCGGGGTCCGCCCGTGGCCCCGGCATCGTGCGCGGCGCCGGTCCGCTTGGGCCCGTCGATGCCCGTGTTCCCTTCCGCGCTGTGGCCCGGCGTGTCGCCGGCCGAACCGGCGTCGCCGCCCGTCGGGAAGTCCGCGTCGTCGATCTGCTCCCGCCACTGCGCCCACTGAAGGGCGATCTCGTCCGCCCCCAGACGCCGTTGCGCGGGTCCCCACACCGCCGTGTCCGGCGGGCGCAGCGGGGGCAGGTCGGTGGACTCGGGTCCGGGGTCGTGGGGCGCGGGCAGGCCGGGGGCCGCCACCGCGACCGCGAGGGGCCATCCGGGCAGCGCGGCGACGACGGTACGTTCGTCCGGCGACAGTTCGTACTCCATGCCGCAGTCCCAGGACGCCACCGCGACGGCGACCAGCGAGACATCGTCGATGGCGACGGTCCACCGGGCGCCGTCACCGTCCTGGCCGAGCACCAGGCCGTAGCCGTCGGCCAGGGGTGCGAGGCCGAGCGCGGCGCACGCCTCCGGGTAGTCGTCACCCAGCACGCTCGGAAACTTCGCCGGCGTCAGCAGCACCGCCGTCAGCACGTAGAGCGCGTCGTCCTCGGCGGCGACGGCGTCCTCGTCCGTCCCGGCCATCCCAGCCTCCCCATCGGTTGGTCCAATGGCGCGCACCCTAGTGTGCCCGGGAAGCCCTTGTCACGACTCCCAGACGCACCCGAGCTGCGGCTTTCCGGCTGGACGAGGGCGAATCGACCACGCGGGCCAGGACGGACGGGTCAGGCCGCGGGCAGTCCCAGGAGCGCTCGGGCCACGTCCCGCGGCGACTCGTCCCGTTCCCTGGCCAGAGCGATCACGGCCCGGCACGCCAACTCGTTCACCCCGAACGACAGAGCCTCCGGCGACACCCGGTCCGCCGCCTCGTCGATCCGTTCCTGGTCGCCGTCCGCACACGCCGAGACGTAAGCGGCGGCGGCCTCGAACAGATTGCGCGAGCGCGGCCCCCCTCCCGCCGTCTTCGCCTCTGCGCGCCGGGTGGCACGAGATCTGTTCCAAGCCTCGCGAATCCTGCCGAACAAGCGGATCGCCCTCCCCTGCCGATCACGATCGCTGATCGTGCATATCCTGCTACTCAAAGTAGAGTTGAAGCTTCGGCGGCAGAAGGGGGACAGCCACGGTGAAGCGCTTCGAACGGCTGGCACAGATCCGGCGGATGGACCCGTACGAGGACGCCACGGAGATCTATCGGCTTGCCTCGGCCTACGAGTTCCCCTGGGACTTCACCCGCGCACTGGAGCTGGCGCTCTACCGCACCTACGCCGTGCCGAGCATCGGGCGGCTGCTGGCCGAGACGGCGGAATTCACGGGCCGGCCGCAGAAGCGGTACGACGACACGGCGCTGCTGCTCGACGCCGTCGTGGAGCACGGTTTCGGCAGCGAGCAGGGTCGCACGGCCATCCGGCGCATCAACCGGATGCACCGCGGCTACGACATCGGCAACGACGACCTGCGCTACGTCCTGTCCACGTTCGTGGTGGTCCCCAAACGCTGGATCGACGCCTACGCGTGGCGCAGGCTGTCACGCCACGAGACCATCGCCTCCGCCGTCCACTACCAGACGCTGGGACGGCACATGGGCATCCAGGACATCCCCGGTTCCTACGAGGAGTTCGAAGCCTGCCTCGACGCCTACGAGGAGGCCCACTTCGCCTGGGACGAGGGCGCGCGCCGTGTCTCCGACGCCACGCTCGACCTCATGGCCTCCTGGTATCCGCGCCCTCTCGCACCCCTCCTGCGCGCCGGGACGCTCGCCCTGCTGGACGAGCCCCTCCTGCGAGCCTTCCGGTACGCCCCGCCGAAGCCTGCCACGCGTGCGGTCGTGCGCCGTGCGGTGCGGCTGCGCGGGCGCGCGGTCCGTCTGCTGCCGCCCAGGCGCGCCCCGCACCACGCCCGGCAGAACTGGGAGATCAAGGGCTATCCGAACGGCTACCGGCTGGCGGAGCTGGGGACCCATCCGGTTCCCGGCGTGCGGGGCTGTCCGGTACGCCACATCGACACCTCGGCCGTCGAGTGGTGAGCGCCCCGGGGTACCGGACACAACGTCGTGCTCGGACCTCCCGAAGCGTTCGCGGCGGTGGCCGGGGGACGGGGCCGAGAGATCAGCCCTGGCGGACGGCCAGGGCCAGGAAGCGGGCGTCCTCGTCGACGTACAACGTCATGCGCCAACCGGAACCGGTCAGCAGCGGCCGGAGATTGGGTTCGGCACGCAGGTCCTCCGGTGTGATCCGGCGTCCCTGGCGGGCCGCGAGCGCCGCCCTCCCGATCGGATGGAACAGCGCCAGCACACCGCCGGGACGCACGACGCGAGCCAACTCGCGCAGATTTCCCGCGGGATCGGGAAGGTGCGCGATCAGGCCCGCCGCGAACACGGCGTCGAGTGACCGCGACCGCAGCGGCAGCGCGGCAACGTCGGTCAGCAGCAACCGCCCGTCACGGTCCCTCCTCGCCCGTGCGGCGGCCCGGAGCATGGCCGGTGTCAGGTCGGCCCCGACGACCAGCCCCGACGGTCCCACGGCCGCCCGCAACGGGGGCAGGGCGCGGCCGGTGCCGCAGCCCGCGTCGAGCACGCGATCCCCCTCGCGCAGTCCCATCCCGGCGACCGCGGTCGCAAAGGCGGGTCCGTCGTCGGGGAACCGGCTGTCCCAGTCGGCGGCGCGGGCGCCGAAGAACTCCTGGATGTGCGCGTGGTCGTCGCTCATGCCCCGCATGATCCCCCAAGGACACGGAAGGTGCCGCAGCGCACACGTTCGAGCGTGACGCGGTCGTTCCAGCGTCTCTCCCCATCAGATAGCAACACCTTTCGAAGTGCGCCCCCGATGCGCGCCCCTGCCGGGACTAGCGTCCCGGGCATGGGACACCTGGACCGGGCCGGACCGCGCGCGCCCGCCGCACGCGGACCGTGGAGAAGGACGAAAGACCGTGACCGGCACATGACTTCACGACCACCCGGACCGAGAGAAGTGATCGATGCTCTCCGAACACTCCGACGCCGCAGCCGGTGACACGACCGCGCTGACGTTGAAGATCCTGGTCGCCGGAGGGTTCGGCGTGGGCAAGACCACCCTGGTGGGCGCGGTCAGCGAGATCAGGCCGCTGCACACGGAGGAGCCGCTTCGTGGGGCCGGCCGCCCGGCGGTCGACATCGACGGCGCCGACGGTGTCGACCGCAAGGTCACCACGACCGTGGCCATGGACTTCGGCCGCATCACCCTCCGGTCCGGCCTCTCCCTGTACCTCTTCGGCACACCGGGGCAGGACCGTTTCTGGTTCCTGTGGGACGAACTGTCACAGGGCGCACTCGGCGCCGTCGTCCTCGCGGACACCCGGCGTCTGGAGGACTGCTTCGCGGCGGTGGACTACTTCGAACACCGGCACATCCCTTTCGTGGTGGCCGTCAACCGCTTCACGGGAGCATGCCACCACGCCGACCAGGACATCCTGCGTGCCCTCGACCTCGACCCGGGAACGCCCGTGGTGCCGTGCGACGCCCGGGAGCGTGACTCCGGGAAGGAGGTGCTGGTCCGGCTCGTCGAATACGCCGGGCGGATGCACGCCGCCCGGCTGCTGGAATCCGTGCGCTGACCGGACCGACCTCCCTACCCGAGCGGGTCAGCGCGCCAGGGCCTTCACAGCCATGACCTTCTCCACGGTGACGCGGACGAGGAGTTCGCCCGGAACACCGTTGCGGGCCCCGAACTCCTCGGCGCGTTCCTCGCCCATGTACCGCGCCGCGATGCGGGTGGCCCAGTGCCGGATTTCGGCGAGGTCCTCGGAGATCCGGGCCCGCCCCTGCAGTACGACGAAGTCGAACGGCGGGCGGTCGTCGTCCACGCACAGGGCGATCCGGCCGTCACGGGCCAGGTTGCGCCCCTTCACGGTGTCCTTGCCGGTGTTGAACACCACGTCGTCCCCGTCCAGCAGGAACCAGATCGGCGCCACATGTGGACTGCCGTCCGCCCGGACGGTCGAGACTTTTCCGGTGCGGGTGCCGTCCGAGACGAAAGCCCGCCATTCCTCATCGGTCATCTTCTCTGCCATGGCCACCATCCTCCTTGCCCGGAGCACGGGCGTGGTGAAGGCTGGCGGACAGATCCCCCGACCAGGGGGAGGCAATGCGTACGGGGACTACACGGGGAGACCGGATCATGGCGCAGAACCAAGGACTTGGGTGGCTGCTGGACGACCTGACCGAGCGCGTCGAACACGTCCGGCACGCGTTGGTGCTGTCCAACGACGGGCTGGTGACCGGAGCGAGTACGGGCCTGCGACGCGAGGACGCCGAGCACCTCGCCGCCGTCTCGTCCGGACTGCACAGCCTGGCCAAGGGATCGGGCCGCCACTTCGGCGCCGGCCAGGTACGGCAGACGATGATCGAGTTCGACGACGCCGTTCTGTTCGTCACCGCAGCGGGCGCGGGCAGCTGCCTGTGCGTGCTCAGCGGAGCGGAGACCGACATCGGACAGATCGCCTACGAGATGACACTACTGGTGAACCGGGTCGGGGAACACCTTCACATCGACGCACGGCAGCCGGGCCGAATATTACCAAATGAAGAGCCCTGACCTGGGCATTCATCGCTCCCGTGCGGCCGGCCGCGGAGTTGTCCACAGGCCCGCCGCACACATCGCGCCGGTGGCTACGGTTTTGTGTCAGGCGGGCGCGGACGGCGCCGGCCGCACACTCCACGGGGGAGACCGAAGATGTCCGGCAACACCGTCACACACGAGAGCACGGCCACCGCCGACGAGACCGCCGCCACCTGCGGCGCCCCTCTCGCACCCGGCCGTGCGGCACGCGAACTCTGCCTCAAGCGCAGTGAGTTCGACCTGGCTGTCCACCTCGGCCGGGTCCGCACCGTTCCCGACGAAGGAGGAGGCGGCCGACGGGTCGCCCCCGACGAGATCGAGCGGATCCGGACGGGACAGGGGTTCCCCGAGGCGCTGCGCGAGAGCGTCCGGGCCGTCGGGACCACGGAGGGCTCGGCCCTCATGGAAGTCACCAGGGCCCGGTTCACCCGCCTGGCACGGCTGGGGCTGCTGGTTCCCGTGCGCTTCTATCTCAACCGCTACCGTGCCGTCGTCTGGCTGTATCTGGCCGACGAACTGCGCCGGTTCGCCGCCGACGAGCGGAACACCGGGCTCCTGAAGGGCCGCACCCCCGAGAACCTGCGGGACCAGTTGGCGGACGGCCTGGACCTGCGGCCCCGCAACTGGCGCGGCAGGCACCTGGGATTTCTGCTCCGCCAGGCCGAGGACCCGTGGGCCCGCGCCGCGGCCGTGGCGTCGCTGCTGGACCCGGTCAACGTCTCCGAGGTCGTCAGGGACCCGTACGAACGTTCCCGCCTGAACCGGTTCCGCCCGGCGCCGCGGACCCACGGCTCACCCGGCTCGCCGGGCGCACAACTGGTCGAGCAGATCACGACGGCGGCCGACCCGGACGAGATCGACTGGCTCAGGACGGACCTGGCGGACGAGTTGGCAGCCGCTCGGCGGCACCGACCGGCACCACGCCCGGCCCCGAGGGCACACGAGCACCGCACGGCGCCGAAGGCCCCGCCGACACACGAGCACCGGCGTGCCGGGCACCCGGGCCTGCGCCTGGTGCCGACCCCGCCAGGTCCGGCACCGAGGCCCGAGGGGAAGCGGGAGGAGCCGGGGGGACCCGGAAGGCTGCGCGGACTGCTGGGCCGGCTGCGGCGCAGACGATCGTGACCTACAGAGCCCGGAACAGCCCCTCCTGGACGACGGACACCAGCATCCGCCCCTCCGTGTCGTAGATCCGCCCCCGGGCCAGGCCCCGCCCGCCGGTCGCGATCGGCGACTCCTGGTCGTACAGGAACCACTCGTCCGCGCGGAACGGCCGGTGGAACCACATGGCGTGATCCAGCGACGCCATGTCAAATCCCCTCGGGCCCCACAGAGGCTCCACCGGAATGCGCACGGCGTCCAGAAGCGTCATGTCGCTGGCGTAGGTCAGGGCGCAGGTGTGCACGAGCGGGTCGTCACCGAGCGGCCCGACCGCGCGCATCCACACCGCGCTGCGGGGCTCGGCGCCCTCGACCTCCTCGGCGCTCCAGCGCAGCCGGTCCACATAGCGGATGTCGAAGGGCTGGCGGCGCGCCATCCGTTCGAACTGCTCCGGAAGCGCGCCCAGATGCTCCCGCACCTCCTCGGCGACCGTCGGCAGGGACTCGGGGGCCGGGACCTTGCGGGCCGGCGGCAACTGGTGCTCGAAACTCCCCTGCTCAGGCTTGTGAAAGGAGGCGGTGAGAGTGAAGATCGTGCGGCCCTGCTGCACCGCGGTGACCCGGCGAGTCGTGAACGACCGCCCGTCCCGGTCCCGTTCCACCTGGTACACGATCGGCACGCCTGGGCGGCCGGGGCGCAGGAAGTACGCGTGCAGCGAGTGCACCGGGCGGTCGCCGTCCGTGGTGCGGCCCGCGGCGACCAGAGCCTGGCCGGCCACCTGGCCGCCGAAGACCCGTTGCAGCGACTCGTCGGGGCTGCGGCCCCGGAAGATGTTGACCTCGATCTGCTCCAGGTCGAGCAGGGCGACGAGGCTCTCGGCCGGATTCGTCATCGGTGGGTTTCTCCTGTACTCACAGCTGGCCAACATCGGTGACGCGGACGACCGCCCGGCCCTCCGCGTCGGAGGCCGTGAGGTCGACCTCCGCGCTGATGCCCCAGTCGTGGTCGTCGTTCGGGTCGTCGAAGATCTGCCGCACGCGCCACAGGGCGTTCTGCGGCTCCTCCGTGATGACCAGCAGTTTGGGGCCGCGGGCATCCGGACCGGTGCCGAGGTCGTCGTACTCGTCCCAGTACTTGTCCATGGCCTCGCCCCACGCGTCCGCGTCCCAGCCGGCGCCGGCGTCCATCTCGCCCAGCGCCTCGACCTGGTCGAGGGCGGCGAGTTCGACCCGGCGGAACATGGCGTTGCGGACCAGGACACGGAACGCACGCGCGTTGGCGGTGACCGGCCGCACCTGGTCGGCCTTCTCCTGCGCCTCCTCGGCCGTCATGACCTCCGGGTTGGCGAGCTGCTCCCACTCGTCCAGCAGGCTCGAGTCGACCTGGCGCACCGTCTCGCCGAGCCACTCGATCAGGTCCTGGAGGTCCTCGGACTTCAGGTCGTCCGGGACGGTGTGGTCCAGGGCCTTGTAGGCGCTCGCCAGGTAACGCAGCACGATGCCCTCGGTGCGGGCCAGCTCGTAGTGGGAGACCAGCTCCGTGAAGGTCAGCGCCCGCTCGTACATGTCTCGGATGACCGACTTGGGCGACAGCGGATGGTCGCCGACCCAGGGGTGGCTCCTGCGGTACGTGTCGTAGGCGTGGAAGAGCAACTCCTCCAGGGGCTTCGGGTACGTGATGTCCTGGAGGCGCTCCATGCGCTCCTCGTACTCGACGCCGTCCGCCTTCATCGCGGCCACGGCCTCACCGCGTGCCTTGTTCTGCTGGGCGGCGAGGATCTGCCGGGGGTCGTCCAGTGTGGACTCCACGACCGACACCATGTCCAGCGCGTACGACGGCGATTCCGGGTCGAGCAGCTCGAAGGCCGCCAGGGCGAACGTGGACAGCGGCTGATTCAGCGCGAAGTCCTGCTGGAGGTCCACCGTGAGGCGGACGACGCGCCCCTCGGCGTCCGGCTGGTCGAGCTTCTCGACGATGCCGCCGTCCAGCAGCGAGCGGTAGATGGCGATCGCCCGCCGGATGTGCCTGAGCTGCTGCCTGCGCGGCTCATGGTTGTCCTCCAGCAGGTGCCGCATCGCCGCGAAGGCGTCGCCCGGCCGGGCGATCACCGACAGGAGCATGGTGTGGGTGACCCGGAAGCGGGACGTCAGCGGTTCCGGCTCGGAGCCGATGAGTTTCTCGAACGTGCTCTCCGACCAGGCCACGAAGCCCTCGGGGGCCTTCTTGCGGACGACCTTCCGCCGCTTCTTCGGGTCGTCTCCCGCCTTGGCGAGCGCCTTCTCGTTCTCGATGACGTGCTCGGGCGCCTGGGCGACGACGAAGCCCTCCGTGTCGAACCCCGCGCGCCCCGCCCGGCCGGCGATCTGATGGAACTCCCGCGCCCGCAGCGTGCGCACCCGGTTGCCGTCGTACTTGGTCAGGGCCGTGAACAGCACCGTGCGAATGGGGACGTTGACGCCCACGCCGAGTGTGTCCGTGCCGCAGATGACCTTCAGCAGACCGGCCTGAGCGAGTTTCTCCACCAGCCGCCGGTACTTGGGCAGCATGCCCGCGTGGTGGACACCGATGCCGTGCCGGACGTAGCGGGACAGATTGCGGCCGAACTTCGTGGTGAAGCGGAAGTTGCCGATCAGCTCGGCGATCCGGTCCTTCTCCTCACGGGTGCACATGTTGATGCTCATCAGCGCCTGCGCCCGTTCCACGGCCTGCGCCTGGGTGAAGTGCACGATGTAGACGGGGGCCTGCCGGGCCGCCAGCAGATCGGTGAGCGTCTCGGTGAGCGGCGTGTAGCGGTACTCGTAGGAGAGCGGCACGGGGCGGGTGGCCGAGCGGACCACCGCCGTGGGACGGCCGGTGCGGCGCGCGAGATCCTTCTCGAAGAAGGAGACGTCACCCAGCGTCGCCGACATCAGGACGAACTGGGCCTGCGGCAGTTCCAGCAGAGGAATCTGCCAGGCCCAGCCGCGGTCCGGTTCCGCGTAGAAGTGGAACTCGTCCATGACGACCTGGCCGATGTCCGCGTGCTTGCCGTCGCGCAGCGCGATCGACGCCAGAACCTCGGCGGTGCAGCAGATGACGGGGGCGTCGGAGTTCACCGAGGCGTCACCGGTCAGCATGCCGACGTTCTCGGTACCGAAGATCTTGCACAGCTCGAAGAACTTCTCCGACACCAGCGCCTTGATCGGGGCCGTGTAGAAGGTGACCTCGTCCCGGGCCAGCGCGGCGAAGTGCGCGCCCGCCGCGATCATGCTCTTGCCGGAGCCGGTGGGCGTCGACACGATCACGTTCGCGCCGGAGACCACCTCGATCAGCGCCTCCTCCTGATGGGGGTAGAGCGTGAGACCGCGCTCCTGGGCCCACGCCTCGAAGGTTTCGTACAGGGCATCGGGGTCGGCGGTCCGCGGCAGCTGATCGATGAGGGTCACGCCCCCATCTTGCCCGGCCCGGGTCGCGATGGGGGAATCGGCTGTCGGCGTGAAGATCACGAACGCTACGCTGGGTCGCCGACGAGGCAACTGTGGACGCCGACAACTGCACAGCGGCACACGAGGAATGGGGCGGGCAAGGGCGATGATGGGACCAGCGCACTCACTGTCGGGCGCCGCGGCGTGGCTCGGCGTCGGAGCGGCGACCGCCGCCGGGGGACATCCGATGCCCTGGCCGGTGCTGCTCGCCGGGGCTCTGATCTGCGCCGGTGCGGCGCTCGCTCCGGATCTCGACCACAAGGCGGCCACCATCTCCCGGGCCTTCGGACCGGTTTCGCGGTGGCTGTGCGAGATCGTCGACAAGCTGTCGTACGCCGTCTACAAGGCCACGAGGATGAAGGGCGACCCGCGCCGCTCCGGCGGGCACCGCACGCTGACGCACACCTGGCTGTGGGCGGTCCTCATCGGCGGGGGTACGTCGGCCCTGGCGATCACGGGCGGCCGATGGGCGGTCCTGGCGATCCTCTTCGTGCACATGGTGCTGGCCATCGAGGGTCTGCTCTGGCGGGCGACCCGCGGCTCCAGCAGCGATGTGCTGGTCTGGTTGCTGGCCGGGACCAGCGCGTGGATCCTCGCCGGGATCCTGGACAAGCCGGACGGCGGCGCGGACTGGCTGTTCACCGCGCCGGGCCAGGAGTACCTGTGGCTGGGCCTGCCGATTGTGCTCGGCGCGCTGGTGCACGACATCGGGGACGCGCTGACCGTCTCGGGCTGCCCCATACTCTGGCCGATACCGGTGGGCCGCAAGCGCTGGTATCCCATCGGACCGCCGAAGGCCATGCGGTTCCGGGCGGGCAGCTGGGTGGAGCTGAAGGTGCTGATGCCGGCGTTCATGCTGCTCGGGGGAGTGGGCTGCGCGGCGGCTCTCAACTTCATCTGAGGCCCCTCGGGGGCGTCAGGGGCCTCAGCCGCTTCAGAGGCTCGACGGGACGGGATGGCTTCAGGGACGGGGGGAGCCCGGGTGATCCCGTCGGCGCGGTCCGCTCAGCCGGACCGGTCGGTGCCCTGTCCCTCGCCCCCGCCGTAGCGCCGCTCGAAGCGGGCGACCCGCCCCTCCGAGTCCACCGTCCGCGCCTTGCCCGTGTAGAAGGGGTGGCTCTCCGAGGAGATCTCCACGTCCACCACCGGGTAGGTCTCGCCGTCGTCCCACGTGATGGTCCGGTCACTGGTCGCGGTGGACCGGGTGAGGAAGGCGTATCCGGCGCTGCGGTCACGGAAGACGACGGGCCGGTAGTCGGGATGCTTGTCCTGCTGCATGGCTGCTCCTCGTACGGCGCGGATCATCGGGGCGACGACGCGGGAAGGCCGCCGCCGGTGGCGTCAGCGGGGCAGGGAGTCCTCGTCGACGACATGCATCGCGGCCTCCTCCGCGGACGCGGCCGCACCGTCGATGCCCACGTCCATGGCGACCAGGGCCGACTCCTCGTCCTCGTGCGCCCCCTCGTCGGGTGCCACCAGCCGGCCGGAACGATCCGCGCCGACCTCGTTGTCGACCAGCTCCCCGTCGGTGCCCTCGGAGTCGCCCAGTCCGTCGCCGTCGGGTGCGAGCACATCGGGCCGCTCCTCGGCGAGCCGCTGCTCCAGCGTCTCGCCCCGGTGACCTTCGGCGGCCGTCACACCGGTGTGCTCCACCGCCCAGGGACGCTCCGGCGGGGACCAGCCCCGGTCCAGGGGATCGTCGACACCGTCGTACTCGAGGGTGTCCTCACCGTCGAGCAGTCCGGTGTCCTCCCTCTGCTCGGAGCCGTCGGGCTGGTAAACGTCGTCGCCCCATCCGTCGGCGCTGTTCACGGGTACCTCCAGGTGGCGGGGACCTGCCCCTTCTCACCGTGCACTGCGGCGAGCCGCCGCCGCACGGGGCACAGGCCTCACCCGTCGCGGAACCACACGGTTCCCGGGCTCACCTCGAGCCGGTGCCTCCCCCCAGCCTTCCACTCCCGCTCGGCACCCCGCAACGGCACGGACGCCGCACGAGTACCCACCCTCTCCGCCCCACCCGGCGCACCCCGCACCGCCGGCCCGCGGACTCGCGCCCGGCCGTGCCCCGGCGCGGTCGGCCCGAGCCCGGAGCCGCGTCCCACCGCCCCCGAACCCGGCTCGCCACGGACCGGACCCGCGCGCGACGCACAGCGAGCCTGTTCGCCCAGGGGTCCGGCCCCGCCGGCCCTCGCCCCACCGCCCGGCCCCCGTCGCCCGAGGGCCACGCGAGCCCGGTTCACGCTTCCCGAGCGCGCCCCGCGTGGGCAGCAGCGCCGGTCCGACCCCCGGCAGCCGCCGCCCGCGCCGGGCACCTGCCCGCCCGAGCCCGCCGACAGCGGGCACCGGACCCGTCAGGCCGCCCCGGTGCCCGCAGCACCCGCAGCACCCGCAGCGCTCGAAGCGCTCGAAGCGCTCGAAAGGTCCGCAGGGCCCGTGCGTCGGCAGCGCGTGGCTTCACCCGTGCCACGAGCGCCACAGTGCCGCGTAGGCGCCGTCCGCCGTGACCAGTTCGTCGTGGCTGCCCAGCTCGCTGATGCGGCCGTTCTCGACGACGGCGATGACATCCGCGTCGTGGGCGGTGTGCAGACGGTGGGCGATCGCGACCACCGTGCGGCCGTCCAGGACGCGGGCCAGGGACCGTTCGAGATGGCGTGCGGCACGCGGGTCGAGCAGGGACGTCGCCTCGTCCAGCACCAGGATGTGCGGGTCGGCCAGCACCAGGCGGGCCAGCGCGATCTGCTGGGCCTGCGCCGGAGTGAGCGCGTGGCCGCCCGAGCCGACCTCGGTGTCCAGGCCCTCGTCGAGTCCGCGGGACCAGTCGTCCGCGTCGACCGCGCCCAGCGCCGCCCACAGCTCGGCGTCGGTGGCGCCGGCACGGGCGAGCCGGAGGTTGTCGCGCAGGGAGCCCACGAAGACGTGGTGCTCCTGGTTGACGAGGGCGACGTGCGAGCGGACCCGCTCCGCGGACATCCGGGACAGTTCCGCGCCGCCGAGAGTGATCGTGCCCTCGCGGGGACCGTAGATACCGGCCAGCAGCCTGCCCAGCGTGGACTTGCCGGCGCCGGAGGGACCGACCAGGGCGAGCCTCGTGCCGGGGGCGACCTCCAGCGACACCTTGCGCAGGACGTCCACCCCTTCGAGGTAGCCGAAGTGCACCCCGTCCGCGTGCACGTGCCGTCCGGCGGGTGCCATCGCAGGGTCACCCGCCTCCGGCTCGATGTCCCGCACACCCACCAGCCGGGCCAGGGAGACCTGGGCCACCTGCAACTCGTCGTACCAGCGCAGGATGATGCCCACCGGGTCGACCAGCATCTGCGCGATCAAGGCGGCCGTGGTCAGCTGGCCGACCCCGATCCAGCCGTGCAGTACGAACACACCGCCGATCATCAGAACGGAGGCGAGTACGGTCACATGGGTGACGCTGATGACGGGGAAGAGCACCGACCGCAGCCAGAGCGTGTAGCGCTCCCAGGCCGTCCACTCCCTGATCCGGCGTTCCGACAGCTCGATGCGGCGGGCGTCCAGGCGGTGGGACTCGACGGTGCGCCCGGCGTCCACGGTTTCGGCGAGCGCGGCGGCCACCGCGGCGTATCCGGCGGCCTCCGAGCGGTAGGCGGCGGGTGCCCGCCGGAAGTACCAGCGGCAGCCCACCACCAGCAGCGGCACCGCGATCAGCACCGCCGGTGCCAACGGCGGCGCCGTGACCACGAGCCCGCCGAGCAGCAGCACCACCCACACGGCACCGATCGCCAACTGGGGCACGGCCTCGCGCATGGCGTTGGCGAGCCGGTCGATGTCCGTCGTGATCCGGGAGAGCAGATCACCCGTTCCGGCTCGTTCCAGCACGCCGGGCGGCAGTCCGACCGACCGCACGAGGAAGTCCTCGCGCAGGTCGGCCAGCATCCGTTCGCCGAGCACGGCCCCGCGCAGCCGCACCTCCCGCACGAACACCGCCTGCACGGCGAGCGCGACCACGAACAGCGTGGCCGTGAGGCCGAGATGCAGTTCGCGGGCATCGTCGGACACCCGTTCCACGAGCCCGCCCAGCAGGTAGGGGCCCGCCATGGAGGCGATCACGGCGACGGTGTTGACGATGACGAGGAAGAGGAACGCACGGCGGTGCCGGCGCAGCAGTTCGCCCGCGTACGCGCGCACGGTCGCGGGCGCGCCGACGGGCAGGGTGCTCGCCGTCGTGGGAGCGGCCGGGTCGTACGACGGTGGCGCGACGCCGATCATGCCGTCTCCTCGATCTCTTCCAGGCGGTGCAGTACCTCGTCGTCGCCGAGGAGGCCGTGGTCCAGGGTCTTCGCCGGCTCGCTCCCGGCAGGGGCCGGGCCGGGATGCGCGGTGGTCTCCTCGTCCGTCTCGCGGGTCACCACCGCCCGGTACCGGGGCTCGGTGTGCAGCAGCTCCCGGTGGTCGCCGACCGCGGCGACCGTGCCCTCGTGCAGGAACACGATCCGGTCCGCGCGGGCCAGCAGCAGCGGCGAAGAGGTGAACACCACTGTGGTGCGCCCCGCGCGCAGGGTCCGTACGCTCTCCGCGATCCGGGCCTCGGTGTGCGAGTCCACGGCGGAGGTCGGTTCGTCCAGAACGAGCGCCTCCGGGTCCGTGATCAGGGACCGGGCCAGCGCGAGCCGCTGGCGCTGGCCGCCCGACAGCGAGCGGCCCCGCTCGGTGATGCGGGCGTCCATCGGGTCGTCGGCGCCGAGCGAGCCCTGCGCGAGCGCGGCCAGCACATCACCGCACTGGGCGGCGGCCAGGGCTTCGCCGGAGTCGACGGCGCCGGAGGCGGGCACGTCGAGCAGCTCATGGAGGGTGCCCGAGAGCAGGACCGGGTCCTTGTCCTGGACGAGGACGGCGGTGCGCGCGGAGTTCAGGGGCAGTTCGTCGAGCGGTACGCCGCCCAGCAGGGCCGACGCGCCCTCCTTCGAGGGGTGCCCGCCGAGCCGTTCCGCCAGGCGCCCGGCCGCGTCCGGGTCACCGCACACCACGGCGGTGAACCGGCCCCTCGGCGCGAGAAGCCCGGTGGTCGGGTCGTACAGGTCCCCGGACGGGACCTCGGCGGCGCGCGATCCGGCGGTGTCCGTGGCCCGTTCCAGTGCCAGCACCCGCGCGGCCCGCTTGGCCGAGGGCCGGGAGAAGGAGTACGCCATGGCGATCTCCTCGAAGTGCCGCAGCGGGTAGGTGAGGATCATGACGGAGCTGTAGACGGTGACGAGTTCGCCGACGCCGATGCGGCCCTCGCGGGCCAGGTGGACGCCGTGCCAGACCACCGCGATCAGCAGCAGACCCGGCAGCAGCACCTGGATCGCGGAGATCAGGGACCACATGCGGGCGCTGCGCACGGCCGCGTGGCGCACCTCCTGGGAGGCGCGGCGGTAGCGGTCGAGGAAGAGTTCCTCGCCGCCGATGCCGCGCAGCACGCGCAGTCCGGCGACGGTGTCCGAGGCGAGTTCGGTGGCACGGCCGGCCTTCTCGCGCTGGGCGTCGGCCCGCCGGGTGGCCCGGGGCAGGAGGGGCAGTACCGCGAGCGCGAGCACCGGCAGGCCCACGATCACGACGAGGCCGAGCGCCGGCTCGTAGACGACCAGGGCCACGCAGACCAGCACGACGGTCAGCGCCGCCGCGGTGAAGCGGGAGACGGCCTCCACGAACCAGCCGATCTTCTCGACGTCACCGGTGGAGACGGCCACGACCTCGCCGGCCGCGACGCGCCGGGTCAGTGCCGAACCCAGCAGCGCGGTCTTGCGGGCGAGGAGTTGCTGGACGCGGGCCGCGGCGGTGATCCAGTTGGTGATGGCGGCGCGGTGCAGGAAGGTGTCGCCGATCGCGTTGCCCGCGCAGCACAGCACCATGACGGCGCCCGCGAGGGCGAGCCGGGTGCCGGAGCGGTCGACGACGGCCTGGACGGCGAGGCCGACGCAGAACGGCAGGGCGGAGACGGAGGTGAAGTGCAGCAGGCCCCAGGCCAGGGCCCTGAGTTGCCCGCCCGACTGGTTGCGGAACAGCCACCACAGGAATCGGGGACCCGAGCGCGCGTCCGGCACGCCCGGGTCGGGAAACGGAAGGTCTTGGATCTGCATGACATCCCAGTGGCTCGTGTCAGGGGGTGCCGTCGCAACACGGCATCAAGAGGCTGCAAACCGTGAAAGGTTCGCGTCGCCGCATGCTGAAAATCAAGCGGTTTTCCGCGGGGAGGGACGAATCCGGCTGTCCCCGTCGCGGTCCCCGCGGGCATCCCCGCCGCGGGTGCGACCATGGACGGATGGGAACCGGTGGTGCACGGCGTACGGCGGTCGCGATGGCGGCCCTTGGAACTCTGCTGACGCTGTCCGCGTGCGGCGGCCGGTCCGGGGACGGTGCGCACGCCGGGGCGAGCGGACCCGCCGACGGGGCGGGCCGCAGTACTGCCTCGGCCGGTCCGACGCGGATCCCCGGCGTCGGCGACCGCCTGCAGGGGCGCATCCCCGCCGACTCCGGGCAGGTCGTCGCGGTGTACGGAGAGGGCAAGGACTCGGCCGACTCCACGGTCGTGCTCTACACGAAGCGGGGCTCCGCCTGGCACCGCGAGCGCGGTTGGGCGGCGCACAACGGCAAGAAGGGCTGGACGACCGACCACCACGAGGACGACAACCGCAGCCCTGTCGGAGTGTTCACGCTCAGCGACGCGGGCGGTGTGCTGCCGGACCCGGATCCGGCCCCCGGCACGGGGCTTCCGTACACCCGGTCGGCCGCGTTCGCGGCGCCGCGGTGGTGGTCCAAGACGCACTGGCACGACTTCGACTACGTCATCGCCATCGACTACAACCGGGTCAAGGGCACCTCACCGAACGACCCGACCCGCCCGCAGGGCGCGTCCAAGGGCGGCGGGATCTGGCTGCACCTGGACCACGGCAGCGGCACGTCGGCCTGCGTCAGCCTGCCCAAGCCGGCGATGGAGTATCTGCTGCGCACGCTGGACCCCGACCGGCACCCCGTGGTGGTGATGGGCGACAAGGCGGACCTCAAGGCCTGACACCACCGGCGGAACCGACGCAATTGACAGAGCCGGACCGGAGCAAAAGGGCCGACAGGCCGGAGGACTTGAGAGGGCCTCAGCCCCGGGCCTCGCCGTGGCTCCCCCCGCCGCCGTGGCCTCCTGCGTTGCCGTGGCCCCCGCCGCTGCCGGGCCCGTCGATCAGTGTGTCCAGGAGGTCGCCGAGCACCGCGCGCTGTCCGTCCGTCAGCGGGGCCAGGATCTCCTCCGCGGCCGACCGGCGGGCGGCGCGCAGCTCCCGCAGGGCCGCGCGCCCG
Organism: Streptomyces sp. SL06; assembly: GCF_058244745.1. Classification (NCBI taxonomy): domain Bacteria; kingdom Bacillati; phylum Actinomycetota; class Actinomycetes; order Kitasatosporales; family Streptomycetaceae; genus Streptomyces; species Streptomyces sp. SL06. Next base: position 6,342,537 of record NZ_JBSYOT010000002.1, read on the forward strand.
TCGTCGGTGACCTCGATGCGGATGACCCGGCGGTTGGCCGGATCCGGGACACGGCGTACCTTCCCGGCCGTCTCCAGCCCGTCGACCAGGGTCGTCACGGCCCGGGGCACGACTTCCAGGCGTTCGGCCAGATCGGCCATGCGGGGCGGTGAGCCGTAGTGCGCCAGGCTGCGCAGCAGCCGGGACTGGGCCGGTGTGATGCCGAGGGCGCGGTGCTCGAGGTGGCGCTTCTGGATGCGGTACACCCGGCGGGTGAGCCGCAGCAACTGCTCGGCGAGCAGGCCGTCGGGATCGGGGGCGGTCATACGGGCACAATATCAGGATGGCATTCATTGTGAGTATAGGTAACAATGAGCTACGATCCGCAAGTCCGCAAGGTCTGCGAAGTCCCCCCCGCCCTCCTCCGAAGGAGCCCATGCACCCCGATCGCGAATCCGCCTGGACCGCACCCGCCGACGCCAGGGAACAGCCCCGGCAGGTGCGCCGCATCCTGAAGCTGTTCCACCCCTACCGAGGCCGCCTCGCCGTCGTCGGACTGCTGGTCGGCGCCGCGTCGCTGGTGTCGGTCGCCACGCCCTTCCTGCTGAGGGAGATCCTCGACGTCGCGATCCCCGAGGGGCGCACCGGCCTGCTCAGCCTGCTCGCCCTCGGGATGATCCTCGGGGCCCTTCTCACCAGCGTCTTCGGGGTGCTGCAGACGCTGATCTCCACGACCGTCGGCCAGCGCGTCATGCACGACCTGCGCACCGCCGTCTACGGCCGGTTGCAGCAGATGTCCCTCGCCTTCTTCACCCGCACCCGCACCGGCGAGGTCCAGTCCCGCATCGCCAACGACATCGGCGGCATGCAGGCCACCGTCACCTCCACGGCGACCTCCCTGGTCTCCAACCTCACCAGCGTGGTGGCCACGATCGTCGCCATGGTCGTCCTCGACTGGCGACTGACCGTCGTCTCGCTGCTCCTGCTTCCGGTGTTCGTCTGGATCAGCCGCCGCGTCGGCCGGGAACGCCGGAAGATCACCACCCGGCGCCAGAAGCAGATGGCGGTGATGGCCGCCACGGTCACCGAGTCGCTCTCCGTCAGCGGCATCCTGCTCGGCCGCACCATGGGCCGCTCCGACTCGCTCACCCGCGCCTTCGCGGACGAGTCCGAGAGCCTGGTCGACCTCGAAGTGAGGTCGAACATGGCCGGACGCTGGCGGATGGCCGTCATCACCGTCGTCATGGCCGCCATGCCGGCCTTCATCTACTGGACCGCCGGCATCGCCCTGCAACTCGGCGGCCCCGGCGTCTCCCTCGGCACGATCGTCGCCTTCGTCTCGCTCCAGCAGGGCCTGTTCCGCCCGACCGTGAGCCTGTTGCAGACCGGCGTCCAGATCCAGACCTCACTCGCCCTCTTCCAGCGCATCTTCGAGTACCTCGACCTGCCGATCGACATCACCGAACGGGACGAGCCGGTCCACCTCGACCACATCAAGGGCGAGGTCCGCTTCGAGAACGTCGAGTTCCGCTACGACGGCAAGGGCGGCCCGGTCCTCGAAGGCATCGACATCACGGTCCCGGCGGGCAGCAGCCTCGCGGTGGTCGGCCCGACCGGCGCGGGCAAGTCCACGCTCGGCCACCTCGTGCCGCGCCTGTACGACGTGACGGGCGGCCGGGTCACCCTCGACGGCGTCGACGTGCGCGACCTCGACTTCGACACCCTCGCCCGCGCGGTCGGCGTCGTCTCGCAGGAGACGTACCTCTTCCACGCCTCGGTCGCCGAGAACCTGCGCTTCGCCAAGCCGGACGCCACCGACGCGGAGCTGGAGGCGGCGGCGCGGGCGGCCCAGATCCACGACCACATCGCCGCCCTGCCCGACGGCTACGACACGGTGGTCGGCGAGCGCGGCCACCGGTTCTCCGGCGGCGAGAAGCAGCGCCTGGCCATCGCCCGCACCATCCTGCGCGACCCGCCCGTCCTGGTCCTCGACGAGGCCACCAGCGCCCTCGACACCCGCACCGAGGCCGCCGTGCAGGACGCCATCGACGCGCTGTCCGCCAACCGCACCACGCTCACCATCGCGCACCGCCTGTCCACCGTGCGCGACGCCGACCGGATCGTGGTCCTCGCCTCCGGGTCCCTGGCCGAACAGGGCACGCACGAGGAGCTGCTGGCTCAGGACGGGCGGTACGCCGCGCTGGTCCGCAGGGACGCCCGACTGGAGCCGACAAGATGAAGATATGCCGGGTTTGTATGCGAATGAGGGTTACCGTGCCCGCATGCAGACGAACACTCCGCCGCGGAGCGCGAGAGGCACCAGGAGAACGATCCGACTGACGCGCCGGGGCCGTATCGCCCTGATCGTGACCGGCGCCGTCGTGGCCGGGACCGCCGTGGCGGTGCCGCTGCTGATGACGGACGACGAGGACGAGTCCCGCCCCACGTCCCTGGTGATCCCGGAGGGATGGCGCGCGAGCCAGGTCTACGAGGCCGTCGACAAGACCCTCGCCCTGCCCTCGGGCACCACCAAGAAGTCCCTGGACAAGGCCAACCTCAAGCTGCCGAACGACGCGGAGGGCAACCCGGAGGGCTATCTCTTCCCGGCGACCTATCCGCTCGGCGAGGACCCGACCCCGGAGAAGCTGCTTGCGGCCATGGTCGACACGGCGAACAAGAAGTTCACCGGCGCACCGGTCGCCGCGGGCGCCCAGCGCAACGCGCTGAACGTCTACCAGGCGGTCACCATCGCCAGCATCGTGCAGGCGGAGGCCGCCACCAAGGAGGACATGGGCAAGGTGGCCCGGGTGGTCTTCAACCGGCTGGAACGCGGGATGCCGTTGCAGATGGACTCCACCATCAACTACGCCCTGGGCCGCGCCACCCTGGACACCACCACCAAGGACACCAAGGTCGACAGCCCCTACAACTCGTACCAGCGCATGGGCCTGCCGCCCACCCCCATCGACAACCCGGGCGACGAGGCGATGACCGCCGCGATCAATCCGACCCCCGGTGACTGGCTGTACTTCGTCACGGTCAAACCGGGCGACACCCGCTTCACCGCCGACTACGCCGAACACCAGCGCAACGTCGCCGAGTTCAACCGCACCCGGGAGAGCGCCGCCAAGGAGGCGCAGGCGGCCAAGTGACCGGGCGGGGCGTCACGCGGCGACCGGCACCTGTCCGGCCAGCAGCCGCCTGATGTCCCGTACGGCCGCGCGTCCTGCCCGGTTGGCGCCGATGGTGCTGGCCGACGGCCCGTAGCCGACCAGATGGATCCGCGGGTCGGCGACCGCGCGCGTCCCCTCGACACGGATGCCCCCGCCCGGCTCCCGCAGCCGCAAGGGCCGCAGATGGTCGATGGCCGCCCGGAACCCGGTCGCCCACAGGATGACATCGGCGGCCACCCGACGCCCGTCACTCCACTCGACGCCCTCGGGCGTGATCCGGTCGAACACGGGACGGCGGTCCAGCACACCGGATTCCAGCCCCGCCCTGATCGCGTCGGTCAGGGGCAGCCCGGTCACCGACACCACGCTCTTCGGCGGCAGCCCCTGCCGCACCCGCTCCTCCACGAGCGCCACCGCGGCCCGGCCCGCGTCCTCGTCGAACGGTCCCTCGCGGAAGACGGGAGGCCGCCTGGTCACCCATGTGGTGGACGCGGCGTACGGGGCGATCTCCAGCAGGTGCTGCGTCCCCGAGGCGCCCCCGCCCACCACGACCACGCGCTGTCCGGCGAACTCCTCGGGACCGGCGTACCTCGCGGTGTGCAACTGGCGTCCCCGGAAGGTCTCCTGTCCCGGGTAGCGCGGCCAGAAGGGCCGGTCCCAGGTGCCGGTGGCGTTGATCAGCGCGCGCGTCGACCAGGACCCGTCCGGCATCTCGAGGAGCAGCCGCCCGCCCGTCCCCTCGCGCACCGCACGGACGTCGTACGGGCCGCCGTACCCGCAGGTCGAAGGTCCGCTCGTACGCCGCGAAGTACTCGCCGACCACCTCGGCGGAGGGCCGCGCCGGATCCGCGCCGGTCAGCTCCATCCCCGGCAGCGAGTGCATCCCGTGCACCTTGCCGTACGTCAGCGACGGCCAGCGGAACTGCCAGGCACCGCCGGGCCCGGGGGAGTGGTCGAGCACCACGAAGTCGCGCTCCGGCTCGAACCCGGTGCGCCGCAGGTGGTAGGCAGCGGCGAGTCCCGCCTGACCGGCACCGATGACGACGACCTCGACCTCGCGTGTGCTGTTCACATTGCCACCAACGATGCCGGGGCCCTCGGTCTTCCCTCCCTTTCGGGGCGATCACCGCCCCGACGCTCCCACCTGCGGCCCGTCGGGTACGCCAGGATGGGGCATGCCAGATGCCTTCACCACCCGAGTCCTGAACCTCGCCACCGGCCCGGCGGAGCGGGTCGCCGACATCACCGGTGACTGCGAGTCCTTCCTGCGCGAGGCGGCGGCCGGCCGCGACGGCCTCCTCAACGTCTTCGTCCCGCACGCCACCGCCGGGATCGCGATCATCGAGACCGGCGCAGGCAGCGACGACGACCTGCTGGCCACCCTGCACAGCCTGCTCCCCGCCGACGACCGCTGGCAGCACCGCCACGGCAGCCCCGGCCACGGCCGTGACCACGTCCTGCCCGCCCTCGTACCACCACACGCGACCCTGCCCGTGATCGACGGCCGCCTGGCGCTGGGAACCTGGCAGTCGGTGTGCCTGGTGGACACGAACGTCGACAACCCGGAGCGGCAGGTGCGGTTGAGCTTCCTGGGCTGAACGGGATCGACGCCGGGACGGCCGCTTTCCCGGTCAGCTTCCGAGTTCGGCGTAGCGGACTACCTGGACCGTCAAGCAGACGACCATGGCCGTCTCGGCCAGCGAGATCACCAGCAGTGGCCAGGGCGTCGGGCCGAACAGCCAGTAGACGGCCAGGGCCGCGAGCGGCGCCCCGCAGAACGTCATCAGGTCCACGGCGAGCTGGAACCGCTTCCGGGAGCGGCGGTGCGCGTCGCGGCGATGTGCGGACTCCCAGCCGAAGACATCGGCCTGGACCGAACGTCAACTCCTTGAGCCGAGGGGCCAGGTCGTCGCGTATGTACCGACCGACGGCGGAGATCTTCTCGTCGTTGGCCAGGTATGTCCATCCCAGGACCACGGACAGCGGGGGAAGCAGCAACAGCGTTTCGAGGTGGCCGTCCCGAGCGAGCGTGGAGCCGACGACCGCCGCCATGACACCGATGGTGGCGTAGATGAGATTGTCGCGGAAGCCGATCCTCGCCCGCTGCTCCTGCTTGATCTGGTCGTACTCGGCGAGGAGGAGTTGGCCGATGTCCATCACAGGTGTTCATTCTCCAGACGAGCCAGTTGGGCTTCCAGACCGCTGAGGCCGGTCTTCTCCGCTCCGCTGCGGACACGGGCCAAGCTGGGTACTTCCAAGCGTAGTTGGCGGGCCAGGCGGGTGATGAGTTCTTCCGCTTCCTGCCGGGTGACCTGCCGGCGCGAGCCCATCCTCTGGTCCAGCCGGTCGAGAAGGCTGCGCTTGCGCGGTGTCTCCTGCGGGCACCAGACGCGGAAGAAGCGGCTGCCCGCCATGCGATAGCTTCCGACGCGGGAGAACGGGATGCCCTTGTCGCCGAAGGCGGCGGAAGGCAGCGAGACCGACCAGGTGCCGTCGTCGTCCTGCTCCGGGGCAACCGCGTCGAGGCCCTGCTCACCGAGCCACTTCCGGGCGGACCGCAGGAGGCGCTCGTCCGCCTCCTGGTCCAGCTCCTCGTTGTCGAGCGCGCTGATCAGCTCCGGCGTGTCGGCACAGAGCGCGCTGAGCCGCGGGTCATGTGCTGTCCCCGCCTCGGCCTGGCCGTAGACCAGGAGACCCTCCCGGCCACGTACCAGGTGGACGGGCAGGAAGACGAGCGTCTCGTCCAGGCACTCCACGGAGTCCAGGGCGACGGGCAGGTTGAACAAGGCCCGGTCCTTGCGGCGCTTGAGGCGGTCGAGAGCCGAGCGGTCGAAGCCGGACGCCGCACCGACCGGCGTGAAGCGCGGGTACTGCGTACTGCGCTGCACCCGGCTCATCTCTTCGGCGGACAGAAGCGTCACGACCTCCTCGTCGTAGTGGGACCGGGCCAGCGGGCCGCAGCTCAGCGCCTCGAAGTACAGATGGCGACGGTCCTGGCGGGTGACCACATAGCGGATGTCGTCGTCCACGGAGCGTTGCCCCAGCGGCGTCAGGCTCAGCAGGCCTCCGGTCCCCTCCCGCACATGGCCGATCGCGGTCAGGAAACGCACGGCCTGCGCGACCAGGGCGCGGTCCAGGGCGAAGAACGCCGCGAGTTCGTCCACGGTGTTCAGGGAACCGCGGCGCAGTCCGCGCTCCAGGAAGCGGTCGATCAGGGAAAAGGCCTCGCCCTCGGTGATGTCGGCGCGGATCTCCACCTTCCACACCGGCAGCAGCAGAGCGTAGAGCCGGGTCGGCACGATGCCCTGGCCGAAGGCGGCGTCCTCCAGAACTCGCTCCTCGGGGAAGTTCATCAGCCGACGTGCGGTCGTCATGACCGGCTCCCTCCCCGAGCCGGGCCCGCGGCATCCCGCAGATCCGGGACTGTTTCGTCGAGGGCGGCCATGACCTCCCGGTAGTCCCGCAGATCGCCGCGTTCGCGCAGATGCTGATGCAGATCACCGACGAGAGTTCGAAAGCCCGGATCGTCCGCACGCGTCAACGTGCTCAGATCGCCGGTCAGCACGAGCTGGCTCTTGGCCCGGGTGAAGGCGACGTTGGCGCGGCGCAGCTCCTTGAGGAAGCCGATCCTTCCCTCCGGATTGCTGCGCGTGAAGCCGTACAGGACGACATCGCACTCCCCGCCCTGGTAGGAGTCGACGCTGCCGACCGAGGCGTCCGCGAGCTGGGAATCGCCGATCAGCGGAGTGAGTTGGCGCACGACCTCCAGCCGTTGGGCGAGGTAGGGGACGATCACCGTCCACTCGGCGCCGCGGCGGTGATAGAAGGCGGCGAGCCGCGCCAGGAGACGCGCTTCGCAGACGTTGAAGGGGCCCTTGTGGCCACGGCCTTCGGCGCGGCCCCGCCCCGACTCATGACGTACGCGGTCGGGCAGCGCGCCGGTGTCGACGAAGGCCATCGGGCTGGCGAACAGGGGATCGCGGTGACGGTGGTCCTTCTCCGTGCGCAGTTTCCCCCGGTAGAAGGCGGCCGAGATGAAGTCGGCGATCTCGGCGGGCATACGACGCTGGCGGGTCAGCTGCACGACGTGTGAAGAGGGCAGTCCGGCACGCAAGCGCTCCAGGGCGCTCTGTGACATCAACCGGACCAGCTCGGGATCACCGATGCCCTGGGCCCACTCGGCCACGTCGGCATCGCGGAAAGGCGGCAGTTGCCGGTCGTCCCCGACCAGCACACCACGGCGGACCCGGGTCAGCGGTACCAGAGTGTCCGCGACTCCGATCTGCCCCGCCTCGTCGATGATTCCCAAGTCGAAGTCCACACCGGACAGTTCCGCGCGTGACGCGGCGCCGATGCAGGTGGCGCCGACCACATGGGCGTAGCGCACGAGTTCGGGCACCAGCTGCCCCGAATCCCGGCCGACTTCGGCCCGCCACTGGTCGGTCAGTTCCCGGCGTCGTGCGAGGACCGGGATCCAGTCCTCCAACTGCCGGTGCAGGGCACGCAGCGCGGTCGCCCCCTCGGCAGGATCCGGCGGGCACTCGGGCCGCGCCGCCTCCGGCACGACCGCGCGCAGCGCGTGAACTGCCGTGTCGGCCGCCTCGTAGGCGGACCGCACGCTCTTGGCGAAGTGGTCCTCGGCCGCCTGGAGTGCGGTTCGGGCCGCGATGACGGCGGGGTCCTCACGGACCGCGCGTTCCGCCTCGGCGCTCGCCGTTTCGGTCCGCCGCAGGACGCTGTGGACGGACGCGTCCAGGTCCGCGATCCCAGCCGTCTCGGCGGCGAGCTGCACTTCCCGGCGGCGAGCCCGAAAGCGGTGCAGCCAACCGGTGAACAGGGCGTTGGAACGCCGCCGTTCGAAGTCGACCCTCGCCCGAAGCCACTCGGCACGCTCGGTTCGTTCCTCGCGGTCCGAGCGCAGCTCCTCCTCCTCGGACCGGAGCGCCGCCAACCGCGCCCGCGCCGGTGCGGCCGCCGCCTGGACCGCCTCGCTCACGCGCAGTTCCGCGGCCCGCGCCTCTTCGGCGAGGGTGTCGACCTCCTCAACGCGCGTGGCGAGTTCGGCCGTCCACGGTTCTACGGCTGCTGCCTCCTGGTAGGCCTGCGCACGCTGGGCCATGGCGTGCCGGATCTCCGCGGAGAGGCTTTCCGACTGTTCCTCCAGGAGCAACGGTTTGACGTCCGCGTGGACCTTGCTCTCGTCCCCGACCCGGATCACCACGAGATCCTGCGGGAGCCGGGCCAGTACGTTGTCCACCGCGCGGTTGGTGTGGGAGGTGACCAGTACCCGGCCGCTGTCCGCGGCGGACGTGGTCGCGGCGGTGTGCGCGATCTCCGTGATGGTCCGGGTCTTGCCCGTGCCCGGCGGTCCGAGCACCACCAGCAGGTCTTTGGTGGTCAACGCCTTGCGGAACGCCTGGAGCTGCTCGGGGTCGAGGTCCTGGTCCGGTCGCGCGTCGGTCGCGGGGATCGGGCGCACCCGGTGCTGGACCATGGCGGGGAGGAGCCCGGGGTTCTTCGATTCGCGTGCGCGCAGGCTCGCCACGGCCTGTCGCTGCTTGTTGTAGACCACACTGCTGGGGACGAGTTCCAGAGCGCCGCGCGTCGGCAACTGGTCCCACGACACGGGCTGGTCGAAGCGGACGGTGACGCATCGGCCCGCTGTCCGCCCCACTCTGCCCCGGGTTTCCGTGTTGCCCTGGATGCGGACGAAGTCGCCGGACGGTGGCAGCTCCGGTCCGACGAGCCGGAATTCGTAGACGGACTGCGGGCCCTTGCCGCGCTTGCCGCCCGTGGCCGTGAAGCTCTGGTACGGGAAGGGCGCGGCCTGGCGCGACTCCCGAGTGGTGATCTCCTCGGTGGCGTCGATGAGCCGGTCGACCGAGTGGAGGAACTCCGACTGGGCACTGTCGGCAAAAGGGGCTTCCGGCTGGTCCGACCGTGCCTGGACGAGCCGCTCCCAGGCCTCCTCGAAATCCCGCCACTGGGCGTCCGAGCCCGGGGGTACGGCCCTCAGCTCGAACACCATGTGCCAGGCGGGCGGGCGCACCACGAGGCAGCACTTGGCGAGGCGCGCGTGATCGGCGAGGCGCAGTGGGTCGATGTGCTTGACGAGGTAGCCGGTCCACCGGTTCGTCGCTTCCAGGCGTATCCGGTACGTGCGGGTGTGAACCAGAAGTGATGGTTTGTACTTGCCGCCGCCCGGACTGACGCTCACGGCCGCGCCGGTTCGCAGCCCGTTCAGGTCGTCGATGATCTGCGACACGTCCGACGGCAGACCGGCGCAGGTTTCGGCCTTCGCGCGAAGCTGCTCGTCGAGACGGAAACCGGGGACGAGCACCAGCGGAGCGCGCAGAGCGAGGGTGGTGACGGACATCGGGGGCACTCCTCAGCGCTGGGGCGGCGGGACGGACGCCAGCTCGCGGGCGGCGGAGAGCAGAGCACGGCGGAGCGTACGTGCATCGAGGCGGGCTCCCGGATCCTCCCGCAGCGCCCCGGCGACCGCGTGGACGAGAGCGTCCGGTACGGAGTCCGAGCCGCGGTAGGCGGGCAGCCCGGGGTCGGGGAGGCGACCGGTCAGCGCGCGGTGGAGCAGCGCGCCCAGCTGATACACGTCGGTGGCGGGCCCGGGGCGGACCCGGGAGCCGTGCCGTTGCTCGGGTGCCTGGTAGGGCCCGGCGTTCTCGCCCCGGCGGGGCGGCACCGTGGCCAGACCGAAGTCGCGAAGCACCATCCGGGGCCGGTGCATGACGATCGCGGTCGGTCGGAGCGCGCGGTGCGAGAAGCCCGCGTCGCTCCATCGCGCGAGGGTCTGAGCCACGTCGGCGAGCCCTCTCACAACGGCCCACAGGCGCTGCGGGTCCGTCGGCGTCGGCGACTCGGGCAGCAGTTCATGGACGGTTTCCAAGGGGCTGCCGAGCTTCGGGTCGTCGGGCCAGGCCAGGGCGAGCGTGGCGGTGTTCCCGCCGCGGGTCAGCTGTACGACGGCGGGACCCCGGAACCTGCGGCACAGCTCGGCTTCCTGGTCGAGCGCGGCCAGTGGGTCGAAGGTGTTCGGGCCGGGAGGCGGCCCCGTCCGTTCGACCTGGCGCAGCCAGACATAGGTGCTGCCACGACCGTCCCCGCCGGGCACCATACGTGCCACCGCCTGACGGTGCAGCACGTCGCCGTCCCGCGACTCGTGCAGGAGGTCACCGGGGCCTTCGTACAGCAGGTACCGCTGTCCGGCGACCTCGACGACGGGCCGGGTGTCCCAGGCGGCCGGCCGGGAGGAGCGCTCGGGCGCGGACACCACGATCACGGCGGGTGCGCTGCGCGGCTCCTGGGTCACCCGCCGTTTCGGGCGCAGGTCGCGCAGCACCCGCAGGGCGAAGGCGGCGGCGTGCCGGGCGGCCGTCTCCTGGGAGCCGGCGGCGTCGCGTGCTGATTTGTCCGGGTCGGCGAAGTCGCTGATGCCGCGGACGGAGAGGGCCCGTACCGCGTGGTTCATCCTGGTCGCCTGGGTGACGCCGTGGCTCTCCATGTCGACGGCCACCGCGTCGTTGTAGTGCCGGCGGATCCGTTGGGCCGTCTCGGAGTCGCGGAAGCCGAGCAGTACGTCGCCCGACGCGATCGGCTCGAAGTGAACCCCGGGCGGTGTGGAGGGCCGGGTGTCCGGGCCGAGGAAGGCCCAGGGGGCGTTGCGACGGGCGGAGCGCACCAGCTGATCCACGTCGTGTTCCGGCGACCAGGTGTCGGGACGGGCGGCGAACCCGTCCACGCTCTCGCGTCCACCGTGATAGCCGTGAACCTTGCTGGCGACGACGACATCACCGAGGCGGACATGGTCCTTGAGCGCGCCGGCGACGCCGACGAAGAGCACGGCCTCGGCGCCGAGGTGCTCGATCGCGGACTGTGTGACGAGGGCCGCACGGGTGTTGGTGGGCCCCGTCTCCGCCAAGGCCACCCGCCAGTTGAGGCCGGGTATCCGGCCGACGTTGAGAAGAGTGCCCAGCGGCAGTTCTACCTCGCGGACATCCTCCATGTGCCGGCGCACGGCCTCGTACTCCACCGGCAAAGCGGTGAGTACGACCGCGGTGGGCCGCGGCCCGCTTGCTCCCTCCAACGGAAAACCCTCGCCTTTCGCAGGTCCGAGACTGCACCTCATCACTCCCGGCCGCGATTCCGCTCGGGGAGGGAAGCGGCGGGAACGAGTACTCTAGTCCGGTCTGTCGAAGCGTGTCTGAGCTTCCCGGGATGGGCAAGATCGTCCCGAGAGCGTCGGCCGAGTCGGTCAGGACGCCTTGGCCAGGGCGAGGACGACATTGTGGCCGCCGAAGCCGAAGGAGTGGCTGACGGCCACCCGGATGTCCTGCCCGCGCGGTGCTTTGGTGACGCAGTCGATGTCGAACTCTGGTGCCGGAGCCCGCAGGTTGGCGATCGGTGGCACCGTGCGGTGTTCCAGGGCGAGCACGGTCAGCGCAGCCTCGACGGCCCCCGCCGCGCCCAGGCCGTGGCCGAGTACGCCCTTGGCCGAGGTGACGCTGGGGCGGTGCGGCAGCACGCGGGCGATCAGGGCGGCCTCCCCGGCGTCGTTGAGGGGGGTGGAGGTGCCGTGCGCGTTGACGTGGTCGACCTCGTGTGCGGCCAGGCCCGCCTGTGCCAGCGCGGTGCGCAGAGCCGACTCGGCACCCCGCGCTCCCGGGTCCGGAGCGGTGGGATGGTGGGCGTCCGAGGTGCTGCCACAGCCCATCAGCCGGGCGCGGGAGCGGGCGCCGCGGGCGGCGGCGTCCTCCTCGCGTTCCAGGACGAGGACGCCCGCGCCTTCCCCCATGACGAAACCGTCGCGGTCGGCGGCGAAGGGCCGGGACGCCTCGGTGACCGCGTCGCGGCGCCGGGACAGGGCGCCCAGGCGCCAGAAGCCGGTGGTCACCAGGCGGCTGATCGCCGCTTCCGTGCCGCCCGCCACCGCGACATCGCACTGGCCGGAGACCAGGAGGTCGCGGGCCACGGCGACGGCGGTGGCGCCGGAGGCGCAGGCGGTGGCCGGGGCCAGACCGGGCCCGCGGGCCCCGAGGTCGATGGAGACCTCGCCGACCGCCATGTTCGAGAGGAACTGGGGGACGGTGAGCGCCGAGACCATGTCGGAGCCCCGCTCGTCGAGGCGCCGGGCCTGCTCCTCGTACACCGCCGTCGCCCCGACGCTGCAGCCGATGACGACGGCGACCCGGGCACCGTTCCACGACCTGGGGTCGAGGCCGGCGTCCCGTACGGCCTCCCGGGCGGCGAGCACCGCGAGTTTCGCGTCCCGCGCCATGCGCCACGCGGTACGTCCGACGCGTCGGCCCAGGGCGTCGGGGGAGAGCGGGACACGGCAGGAGAAGTCGACCGGCAGGCCGGCGAGCGCCGGGTCGGGGGCCGCGGTGCTCACGCCGTGGCAGACCGCGCTCCAGGTGGCGTCGGCGTCCTCCCCGGCCGGGGTGATCAGACCGAGGCCGGTGACGGCGACGGGCGCCGTCATGAGGGTGTCACCGCCTCGGGGCCGGCCGCGCGCAGGGCGTCGAGGTGCTCGGCGGCCTCGGCGACGGTACTGCCCGGAGCGATGTGATCGACGCTGATCCTGACCGCGAACCGCTCGTGCAGGATGAGCACCAGCTCGGTCAGGGCCAGCGACTCCAGGCCGAGTTGATCCAGCGTGGCCTCGGGATGAATGACGTCCTCCGGGACCTGGAACGAGTCGGTCAGGACGGCACGGAGGGTGTCGTAGGTGTCGGGCACGGTGTGTCCTTGCTGTCGTCGGAGGCGGACGGGGCGGTCCGGGTGAGTTCGGCGAGGCCGGCCTCGAATCCGATCGGCGGTTCGAAGGACAGCTCGCGACGTGCCGCGCTCAGGTCGAAGTAGTGCGGTTGCAGCAGTTCCGCCACCAGGAGGCGGCTCAGGGCCAGGGTGCGCGGGCTGCGGACCAGGCGCAGGAACGTGTCGCTGACGGCGGCCGCGGCCTTCGCCTGCCACGGCGGTACGGCGCACCAGCGGGCGTCGATACCCGCGGCCCGCAGGAAGTGGTGGATGATCTCGCGCAGCGGACGCGGGTCGCCCTGGCTGATGAAGTAGGCGCGCCCGCCGGCCTCGGGCGAGCGGCGCAGGCGGTCCAGGGCGAGGAGGTGGGCGTGGCCGGCGGTGCGCAGGTGGGTGGTGTCGACGAGGTTGCCGCCGTCGCCGGGCATCCACAGGCGCCCCGCCCGTACGGCGCGCGCGAGGGCCGGGACGAAGTGGGGGTCGCCCGGCCCCCAGATGATGTGCGGACGCAGTGAGACGGTGGCCAGTTCCGGGCCGTGGGCGGTGAGGACCAGGGCCTCGGCGGCGGCCTTGCTGCGGGGGTAGGCGGCCATGTGCCCCGAAGGGCGGGGGAGGTCCTCGCCGACGCCCTCCAGACCACCGGGCCTGAAGGCGACACTGGCGGTCGAGGTGTGGACCAGCGTGCGCACCCGGTGGGCGCGGCACTGCTCGATCACATGGCGGGTGCCGACGACGTTGGTGGTCCAGTAGGGCCGCAGCGGGCCGCTGACCCCGGCCAGCGCGGCGTTGTGGACGACGGCGTCGCATCCGGCGACCGCGCGGGAGACGGCGTGCGCGTCGGCGAGATCACCCAGGTGCTGCCGGACACCCAGCTGTTCCAGGGCCGCGCTGGGCCGGCGGCAGAGGGAGGAGGTGACGATGCCGCGCGCCGTCAGCCGGCGGCAGATCTCCAGCCCGAGGAATCCGCTGCCGCCGGTGACCAGTACCTTCAACGGGGCCTCCGGTGCAGGCGCTTGGCGGCCCAGTCCGCCAGCCGCGGGCGGTCGATCTTGGAATTGTGCCGGGGATCGGTGGGAAAGCCGGGGTGCGGGAGCAGCACGTCGACGCGATCGCCCTCCGGATGGCCGCTCAGGGCGGTGCGTACGGCTTCCAGGGCCGCGGCGGCGGGCGTCGAGGGCATGGGCTCCACACACAGGACGGGCAGCCGGCCCCCCGCCGTGTCGACACCGACCAGAGCGGTGCGGCGAACCCCGGCAGCGGTGTCGGCCACGATCTCGATGTCCTCGGTGGTCATGCTGAAGCCGGTCCCGGTGACCAGATGGGCCCTGCGGCCGAGGAACCACAGCCGGCCCTGGTCGTCGAGCCGGCCCAGGTCTCCGGTGCGGTGCAGTACGCCACGGTCGGTGGCGCTCTTCGTGGCGGCGTTCGCGTCGGGACGCGCGTGGTAGGCCGGGCTGACGGTGGGGCCGGTGACGGCGATCTCGCCGAGTCCGGTGGAGTCGGCGTCCAGGATCCGCGGGTGGATGCCGGGCAGCGGGCGGCCCAGACACGTACCGGCGTGCCCGGCGGGCGGCTCGATGCGTGCGGCCCGCAGGTCGTGGTCGTCGATCGCGCAGACGGGCAGGCACTCGGTGGCGCCGTAGACGCTGAGGATCTCGGCGGCGTCCGGCACGGCCTTGCGCAGCGCTTCGGCGAGGTGGAGGCGGAGCGGGGCGCCGAAGGACAGGATCTGCCGGACCGAGGGCAGGGTGATGCCGTGCCGGGCGCAGTGCCCGGCGATCAGGGTGAGCACGGCGGGCGAGGCGACGATTTTGGTGACCGCGTGGGTCAGGATCGGCTCGACGAGTTCCCTCGGCGACGTGCGGGCCGGGGCCAGGTGGTGCACGGCGGGGACGAGGGTGGTCAGGCCCATGAGCGGGCCGAGCATCGCGACCGGAAGGAATCCCGCGAGCAGTACGTCGTCGGGCCGGGGCGTCAGCAGTGCGGTGAGCGCGTCGAGTTGTCCCGCCAGGGTGGCGTAGCGGTACTCCGCGCCCTTGGGGCGGCCGGTGGAGCCGGACGTGAAGGCGATGACGGCCAGTTCGTCGCCGTCGGGCTCCCGGGGCGGCGGCTCCGGCACGCCGCCGGTCGTCGTCCGGGTCGCCAGGTGCCTGCCCGCGGCGAGCAGCGGCCGGCCGGTGGACAGGGAGATGCGGACGTGGGGGCGTCCCCAGCCGAGGGCCCGGCGTCCGAGCCGGGCCAGCGGTTCGCCGATGAAGACGTCCGGAGCGATGTCCCGCAGGCAGCGGCGCACCTCGGCGCGCGGCTCGATCAGGACGGGTACGGCGCCGAGGGAGCACAGGGCGTACACGACGACGGTGAGGTCGTAGGCGTCGCGGGTCATCACGACGGCCTTGTGGCCGGGCCGGACCCCGGCCCGGTGCAGGGCCTGCGCGGTGCTGTGGCATCCCCGCACCAGTTGGCCGCGGCTGATGGTCCGGGAGGTCCCCCCGCGGCAGGGGACGAGGGCGGTCGCGTCGGGCCGGTCGGCCAGGCGGGCGACGATGCCCGGGGCGGTCGCGGTCATCGGGTTCCTCGCATGAAGTCACGGATGTGGTCACCGAGTTCGGCCGAGGCGTCCTCCATCACGTAATGCCCGGCCGCGGGGAACCGGTGGACGGTCGCGTGGGGACAGCGCCGGGTCCACTCCTCCAGCAGCCTCGGGGTGAACACCGGGTCGCGCATGCCCCAGCAGATGAGCATGGGCAGTGCGGTCGGACCGGCGTCGGAACCGGCGGGTTCCAGCAGCCGCCACACGGGATCGACGGTGTCGCGCGGGATGGCGCGGACGGCGTCGGTGACCGCCCGCCGCTCCGAGCGCCGGGCGTAGGGCCGGAGGTAGGCGCGGCGCTCGGCCGGACGCAGCGGGTGGTGCACTCCGGCGCGCACGGCGGTGCGCGCGAAGCCGTTGGTGAGGTGCACGGCGTCGGCCACCAGGGGGTGGTCGCGGATCCAGCGCAGGTAGAACGGCAGTTGGAAGTCGCCGGGCCAGGGGAAGGCCACGGTGTTGCAGACGACCAGCCGGGCCACGACCCCCGGGTGCCGCAGCGCCCAGGCGATGCCGAGCGGACCGCCCCAGTCGTGCAGGACGAGCGTCCAGCCGCGCTCCGGCAGTCCCTCCTCGCGCACCAGGTGCTGGTGGAGGAGGTCCAGGTGGTCCAGTTGGGCGCGGTAGGGGTCCGGGACCCCCGAGGGCGGCCGCAGATGCCGGGACAGGCCGAAGCCGGGCAGGTCGGGTGCCAGGCAACGGGCGTGCGGGGAGAGCCGGTCGACGACTTCGCGCCACGCGTAGCTCCATGACGGGTTGCCGTGCAGGAACAGCACCGGCTCCCCGGAGCCGAGGTCGAGGTAGTGCTGTCCGGTGGCCGGCACCCGCCGCCAGTGCCGGGGCGCGGGGTAGCCCGGCAGCAGCCGCTCCAGTGCCGTGGCGCGTTCCGTCGCCGTGAGTGCCGGGGCACGGCCGGCCCGTGCGCTCACCATCGGACGAGGGCCAGGCCGACGCTGAGGCCGCTGGCCGCGCCGATCATCGTCACGAGGTCCCCGTCCTCGATACGGTCGGCCTCCCGCGCCTTGACCAACTGCAGGGGCAGCGAGGCCGCCGCGCAGTTGCCGTGTTCGGCCACCGCGGGCATGCACAGGCCCTCGGGCAGGGAGAAGGCCTCAAGCATCTGTCGGTACTGCGGCATGGCGATCTGATGGAAGGCGACGAAGGCGCCGGCACGTGCCGCGGCGAGTTCGTCCCCGGCGGCGGCCAGGGTTTCGGGGAGCACGTCCAGCAGGCTCTGGCGCAGATCCCCGTTCAGGCGCAGCGTGGTGTGGTCGTCGTGCACGGAGCGCTGGTGCATGGTGCCTCCGCCCGACACGGTGCAGGCCTCCCAGGCGGCGGAGTTGCTGACGAACCGCATGGCGAGGACGCCGGGTCCGTCCTCGGCGGCGGGCGAGGCGGTGAGCACCATCGCGGCGCCCGCGTCGGAGGCGGTGTAGCCGGGCAGCGCCCTGAGCAGCGCCTGCCGGTCGGGCACGTTCCAGCGCGTCACCAGGGAGCCGGCCTCTCCGCAGGCGATGAGGACGGTGCGGTAGCGGCCGGTCTCGATGAACGAAGCGGCCGTCTCCATGGCGTTGAGGACGCTGTTGCAGGCGTTCTTCACGTCGAACACCGGGCAGGTGGCGCCCATCTTGGCGGCCACCAGGTGTGACGTGGCGGGTTCGATGAGGTCCGAGGCGGTGGCGGCGAACAGCAGCAGATCGATGTCGCCGATCCGCAGGCCCGCCTCGTCGAGTGCCCTGCGGGCGGCCGCCACGGCGAGGTCGGAGGCGTTCTCCCCGTCTCCTCGCACATGGACCCCGCGCACTCCGGTGAGATCTTCGAGCAGACCGGGCGGCGGTGCGTAGTCTCCGCTCTTGGCGATCTTCTCGCGGATCTCGTCCATGGTCCGGTAACGGGTCGGCAGATGGGCGGCAACGGCCGCGATGCGGGCACGGGCGGGTTCGGGCACCGCGCAACCGTAACGACGCCGGGCGGCCGCCCGGACCGAAAAGCCGCTCATCCGGCGACCTTCACCCCAATGAATGACGGGTGTTGGCTTTTCGCTTCCGTGATGCCCTTAAATCCGCACGAAGGCTGCAATCGACGGGAAAAGGCGGGGACGTGACAGAGCGGCGGAACGAACGGTCCGTAGCGGTGGTGGGTGTCGGTTGCCGGCTTCCCGGAGGAATCACCGACCTGGACGGACTGTGGTCCGTGCTGCGGGACGGGCAGGACATGGTCGGTGAGATGCCCGCCGACCGGCTGCCCAGGGACAGGATGGTCGACCCGTCGACCATTCGCCCCGGCCGCAGTTACACCGCGGCCGGAGGATTCCTCACGGACGCCGCCTCCTTCGACGCCGCCTACTTCGGAATCTCGCCCGCGGAGGCGCGGCACATCGACCCGCAGCAGCGGCTCCTGCTGGAGATGGCCGCGGAGGCGCTCGACGACGCCGCCATCCCCGCCGAGTCCCTTGCCGGCTCGGACACCTGCGTCTACGTGGGGGTCTCCGACCCCGCCTACGGCACGACGCTCACCCTGATGCAGGACCACAAGAGCCCGCACACCATGCCCGGTGCCACGCTGTCCATCACGGCGAACCGGATGTCGTACGCCTTCGACCTGCGCGGGCCCAGCATGGCCATCGACACCGCCTGCTCCTCCGCGCTGGTCGCGGTGGACCGCGCCTGCCGCACCCTGCGCGAGGGCTCCAGCCGGGTCGCGCTGGTCGGCGGCGTCAACCTGCTGAGCAGCCCCTACTCCTTCGCCGGATTCTCCTACGCGGGCATGCTGTCGCGGCGCGGACGCTGCGCGGCCTTCTCCGCGGACGCCGACGGCTTCGTACGCGCGGAAGGCGGCGCGGTGCTCGTCCTCAAGCGCATCGAGGACGCGCTGGCCGACGGGGACCGCGTCCACGCCGTGCTCGCGGCCACCGGCAACAACACCGACGGCCGCAGCACCGGCATGATCGTGCCCAGCGCCGAGGCCCAGGAGGCGCTGCTGCGCGCGGTCTACGCGGAAGCCGGTGTCGGCGTCGACGACCTGGTGTACTTCGAGGCCCACGGCACCGGCACCCAGGTCGGGGACCCGGCGGAGGCCGAGGCCATCGGCCGGGCCCTGGCCACCCACCGGCGCGGCGGCCCCTTGCCGATCGGCTCGGTGAAGAGCAACCTGGGCCACCTGGAGCCCGCTTCAGGGATGGCGGGCCTGCTCAAGGCGATCCTGGTACTGCGCCACCGGATCGCGCCCACCTCGTTGCACGCCCTGCCGCTCAACCCCGCGATCGACTTCGACGGCCTCGGGCTGTCCCCGACGGTAGAGCCGGTCCGGCTGCCGCCGGGACGGGCGGCGGCGGTCGGCGTGAACGCCTTCGGCTTCGGCGGAGCCAACGCCCACGCCGTCCTGACCGCGCCCCCCGCCCCGCCCGAGCCCGACGCGCCGCGGACCCCAAGCCGCCCGCTGCCGCTGGTCGTCTCGGCACGCTCTCCCAAGGCGCTGAGGCAACTGGCCACCGCGACGGCGGAGCGCCTGCGGGCCACCCGCCCCGAGGACTTCTACGACCTGGCCCACACCAGCACGGTGCGGCGCAGCGCCCATCCGCACCGCGCCGCGGTGATGGCCGCCGACCCGCAGGACGCCGCCCGGCAGTTGGACCGGCTGGTGGCCCAAGAACCCGCCCGCGGGGCGATCGTGCGGGCCGGCACGCGCGGCGGCCCCGTGTTCGTGTTCTCCGGCAACGCCTCGCAGTGGCCCGGCATGGCCGCGGATCTGCTGGAGCACGAGCCGGTCTTCCGCGCGGCCGTGGAGGAGGCCGACGCCGCCCTCGCCCCGCACCTGGGCTGGTCGGTGGCCAAGGAACTGGCGTATCCCTCTCCGCCGGCCTGGCAGCGTACCGAGGTCGCCCAGCCCGCCCTGTTCGTCGTGCAGGCAGGCCTTGTCGCGCTGCTGGCCTCGCACGGGCTGCGGCCACGGGCGGTGGCCGGGCACAGCGTCGGCGAAGTGGCCGCCGCCCACGCCGCCGGAGCCCTGACCCTGCAACAGGCGGCGCTGGTCATCGCCGAACGCAGCCGCACCCAGGCCACCACCGTGGGCAGGGGCCGCATGGCCGCCGTCGGACTGCCCGAGCAGCAGGCCCGCGAGGAACTGCTGTGCTACGACGGCGCGTTGGAGATCGCGGGCATCAACAGCGACCGAGCCGTGACCGTCGCCGGCTCGGCGGACGAACTGGCCTCATGGGGCAAGGAGTTGACCGGTCGCGGCGTCTTCTTCCGTGAGCTGGACCTGGACTACGCCTTCCACAGCCGGGCCATGGACCCCATCGAGGAACCGCTGCGCACCGCCCTGGACGGGCTGAGCCCCGGCACCGCCCGGATCCCCTTCGTCTCCACCGTCACCGGCACCCCGCTGAACGGGCCGGAACTGGACGCGCGTTACTGGTGGCGCAACGTCCGCGAACCGGTCCGCTTCGCCGAGGCCGTCGCCCACCTCGTGTCCGAGGGCGCCGGCAGCGTGGTCGAGATCGGCCCGCACCCGGTACTGCGCCCCTACCTGCGCCACGCCGACACCTCCTACGTCCCCACCCTGCACCGGGACGGGGACGGCCTGCGCGAGACCGCGGGCGCGATCGCCGCGCTGCTCGCCGCCGACACGAACACCGACTGGCGGCAGCACTTCCCCCGCCCCGGCCGAGTGAGCGAACTGCCCGCCTACCCGTGGCAGCACGAACGGTACTGGCACGGCACCGCGCAGGACCGGATCGCGGGCACCAGCGGCTCCGGCGCGCTCGACCACCCGCTGGTGGGGGAGCGGATGCCCGCCCCGCACCCCGTGTGGCACGGCACCGTCGAGCCCCAGCTGGTGCCCTGGCTGGGCGACCACGAAATCGGCGGCAACGTACTCATGCCGGCCGCCGCCTACGTGGAGATGGCCCTGAGCGCCGGCCGCCGCGCCATGGAGCGCCCGGTCGAGGTACGACACCTGGAGATCAGCCGTCCACTGGCGGTGCCCTGGCCGGACCCCACACCGATCGCCCTGCAGACCTCCGTCACCCCCGACGACGGCGCCGTGACCATCAGCGTCCGCGAAGAACACGGCGGCGAGTGCCGGCCCGTCGTACGGGCCCAGGTCCGCACCCTGCTGGGCACGGCACCGCCGCCGCTCAACGTCGACGCCCTGCGCGCACGCTGCCACCACGGCCTGGACGGCGCCGACTTCTACCGGACGTGCCACCGCGTCGGACTGAACTGCGGGCCGGCCTTCCAGCTCATCGAGCACCTGGACGTCGGCGAAGGAGAGGTACTGGTCTCCTACCGGCTGCGGCACCCCGCCGACGCCTACACCGCCCACCCGGTACTGCTCGACGCACCGTTGCAGGCCACCGTGGCCCTGTCCGGACTCACGGCGGAGTCCGCGGGCTTCCTGCCGTCGGCGTTCGGGTCCGTACGCGTATGGCGCACCCCCGCGTCCACCGGCATCGTCCATCTGCGCCGCCGCGACCGCAGCGCCAACGAGATCTGCTGGGACATCACCTATGCCGACGCGGACGGCACGGTCACCGTAGAGATCGACGGCTGCCGTACCCGCCGCGGCGGCATGTCGGAACAGACCCCGTTGACGGTCCAGCGCACCGTGCTGCGGGCCGCCCCGCACCCGGGCACACCCGCGCCGCACTCCCCGCTCCCCACCCCCGCCGAGGTGGCGAACGCGGCCGGGCCACGCATCACCGCGGCACGCGCCGCCCTGGACGACAGCGGCCACGACCGGTTCGTCGCCGCGGCCGAGCGGACCGGAGCCCACTGCTGGGCCGGCACACTGCACGGCCTGCTCGCCGACCCGACCGTCCCGTTCTCGACACGTGACCTGGTGAGCGGCGGCCTCCAACCCCAGCACCGCCGGCTGGTACGGCTGATGATGCCCCTGCTGGTCGAGCAGGGCCTCGCCCGGCCGGTTGGAGAGATCTGGCAGCTCACCGACGCCGAGATCCGCCCCGAGGCACTGCTGCGCGCCCTGGTGGAGGACCATCCCGCGTTCGGCGCCGAGACACTGCTCCTCAACCGGCATCTGCGTCACCTGCCCGACGTGGTGCGGGGCCGCGTCGACGCCCGCGAACTGCTGCCGCCGGGCGACAGCGCGTACGAGCAACTGCGCGAGACCGGACCGGCGCACCGCTTCACCCACCGTGCCGTGCAGTCCGTACTCCGCGACATCGTCGCCCGGTGGCCCGCGGACCGCCCGCTGCGCGTCCTGGAAGTCGGCGCGACCACCGGCGCCCTGACGGCCGCCGCACTGCCCGTACTGCCGGCCGACCGGACCCGCTACACCTGCGCCGCCGCCACCGGAGCCGTCCTCACCCGTGCCGAACACCGCTTCGCCGGGCACGACTTCGTCGACTACCGCGTCCTGGACCTGAACGCCGACCCGACCGGCCAGAGCCTTCCCCGGAACGGCTTCGACCTCGTCCTGGCCGACGACTGCCTGCACACCGCCCACGACCTGGCCACGACCCTGCGGCATCTGCACAACGTGCTGGCCCCCGGCGGGCATCTGCTGGCCACCGAAGAACACCACGTTCGGCTGCTCGCCCTGCTGTCCGGCACGGAGGAGGACTTCTGGGGGCGCGGCGATCACTCCCTGCGCCCCGTCTCCCGCATCCTCGCCCGCGAGCAGTGGGCACCGCTGCTGCGCCGGTGCGGCTTCCCCGATCCGGTGCAGATCGGGCCCGAGGAGCGGACCGTACTCCTTGCCGCGGCCACCCCGGGACCCGTGGCCGAGACCGAGACACCGGCTCCGATTCCGGTTCCGGCTCCGGTCCCCGAGGCCTCGTGGGTCGTCGCCGTCGAGGACGGCACCGAGACGCCGACCGCGCACGCCCTGGCGGCCCTGCTCGGCGAGGCCGCCGTCGTCGCCGCGTCCGAGGAGCCCGCGGCCTGGGCAGGGGTGCTGACCACCGCCCCCGAGCCGCGCGTCGTCCTGCTGCTCGCCGACCCCGGACCGCACCGGAGCGTCGTCACCCCGACCACCCGTCGCGCCGCTTTCCTGCGGGCCCTGGCCGCGGCCTGCGACGGCCTGCACGGCCGTACCAGCCCCCAGGTGTGGCTCGTCACCCGGCCGACCGGCCTGTTCCCGGCCCCGGAGCAGCCCACGCACCCGGAGGACGCGGCGATCTGGGCGGCCTGCCGCACCCTCGCCAACGAGCGCCCCGACCTGCGCGTGCGACGGCTCTCCTGGCAACGCACCGGAGCCACGGCCGACGACGCGCACCGTCTCGCCGCGGAACTCCTCGCCGCCGACCGGGACGAGAGCGGCCAGGAGGACGAGATCGTCCTGACCGCGCACGGCCGCTTCGTGCCCCGGCTCGTCCAGCACGCGCAGGACGAGCCCCCCACCGCCCCCGCGGGCCCGCCGTTCGTCCTGGAAGTCCGCAACCCGAGCCTGCACCGACGGCTGGTCTGGCGGCGGACGGACCTACCCGAACCCGGGCCGGGCGAGGTGGCCCTGGAGATGCGGGCCGTGGCGCTGAACTACCGCGACCCCATGCGGGCCAACGGGCTGCTGCCACCCGAAGCGGTGGAGAACAGCCCCCTCGGCCGAGGACTGGGGACCGACGGCGCAGGGCTCGTTCGCGCCGTGGGACCGGGCGTGCACGACCTGAAGCCGGGCGACCGGGTCTGCGGCCTCGTGCCCGCCGCCCTCGCCTCCCACGCGACGACACCCGCCGTCGCCCTCGTCCGCATCCCCGACGGGATGAGCTTCGCGGAGGCGTCGACCTTCCCCGTCGCCTTCCTGACCGTCCACCACACCCTGGTCAACCAGGCCTGCCTCGGCCCCGGGGAGACCGTGCTCGTACACGGCGGAGCCGGAGCCGTCGGCCTCGCCGTCCTGCAGTGCGCCCGCAACCAGGGCGCCCGGGTCATCGCCACCGCAGGCACCGAGACCAAGCGGGACCTGCTCCGCACGCTCGGTGCCGAACACGTCCTCGACTCCCGCACCCTGGACTTCGTCCCCCGGGTACGGGAACTGACCGGCGGCCGGGGCGTCGACGTCGTGGTGAACTCCCTCAGCGGCGAAGCCATCGCCCACAACCTCGACCTGCTGCGCCCCAACGGGCGGTTCATCGAACTCGGCAAGCGGGACATCTACCTCAACAACCCGATGACCCTGCGCCCCTTCCACCGCAGCCTCACCTTCACCGCCTTCAACCTCGACGCCGTCATGGAGTCCTCGGCCCTGCGCTCCCGGCTCGTCGCGGTCTTCGACGAGCGGATCAGCAGCCGCGCCTACCGCCCGCTGCCCCACACGGCCTATCCCGCCGCACGCGTCGAGGAGGCCTTCCAACTCCTCCAGCACTCCCGGCACACCGGCAAGGTCGTCATCACCTTCGACCCCCTGGACGAACCCGTCCTCGTCGAACCCGCCCGCGACACCCCGGCCCTCGACGACGACGGCACCTACATGATCACCGGCGGGCTGAGCGGACTCGGTGCCGCCACCGCCCACTGGCTGGCCGACCGCGGGGCCCGGCACCTGGCCCTGCTCTCCCGCCGCGGACCCGACGCGCCCGAGGCGCCCGCCCTGCTCCGGCAGCTCGCCGACCGCGGCGTGCACGCCACGGCCCACGCCGCCAACGTCACCGACGAGAGCGCGCTGCGCCGGGTCATCGAGACCGTGGACGCCACAGGGCACCGGCTGCGCGGCGTCGTGCACGCGGCCATGCACATGGACGACGCACCGCAGTCCGAGTTCACCGACGAACGGTTCGCCGCCGTGCTGGCGCCCAAGGCGGCGGGCGCGGCCCTGCTCGACCGGCTCACCGCGGACCGTGACCTGGACCTCTTCCTCACCTACTCCTCCGTCTCCGCCACCATCGGCAACCCCGGCCAGGCCGCCTACGCGGCGGCCAACGCCTATCTGGAGGCACTCGCCCGCGCCCGGCGCCGGGCCGGCCGGCCGGGTACGGCGCTGGCCTGGGGGCCGATCGGCGAGACCGGCTATGTCGCCCGCAGCGGCATGGAAACGGCCATGACCGAACGCGGCCTCGAACTCCTCACCCCCGCGGAGGCCTTGACGACCGCCGGACACCTCCTCGCCGCCGGCACCGACGTGGCCGGAGCGGGACGCTACCGGTGGGGAACCGCGCGTCACCTGCTCCCCGCCCTGGCCACCCCGCGGTTCGCCCGCCTGGTCCCGTCCTCCGCCCTCGCCTCCCCGGACGGCCGCGACGAGCTTCTGGGCACGCTGGCGGAGCTGCCGCCGGACGAGGCGGTGCAGAAGATCACCGACGTACTCGGCCAACTCCTCGCCGGAGTCCTGCAGACCGATCAGGCCGACCTGGACCCCGCCCGCCCCGTCACCGACTTCGGACTCGACTCCCTGCTCGGCATGCAGTTCCTCGTCGGCGCCCGCGACCTCTTCGCCGTCCGCCTCGCACCGGCGGACCTGGCCACCGGACGGACGCTGAGCCACTTCGCCCGTCTGGTCCACCAGCGTCTCGAACTGCCGGGCCGAGAGGGGTAGGGGGCGGCCGGGCCGCCGTACCCGGGCGGCTCCCCGGGCCGGGGTCAGGCGTCGGTCCGCCGCCGTCCCCGGCCCGTCAGTCGCCTCAGCAGCGGCCATGTCAGCAGCAGCGCGATCACCGCGTACACCGTCACCGCGAACGGCGTGTCGACCAGGCCCGTCACGCTGCCGTCGCTGATCTGCAGGGCGCGGCGCAGTTGTTGCTCGGCGTTCGGGCCGAGGACGACGCCGATGACCGCGGGCAGGACCGGCAGGCCGTAGCGCCGCATGCCGAAGCCGACCAGGCCGATGACCAGGAGGATCACCACGTCGACGACCTCGCCGCCGACCGCGTAGGCGCCGACGGCCGCGAAGAACATGATCCCCGCGTACAGGTACGGCCGGGGGATGCGCAGCAGCTTGGCCCACAGCGGCGCCAGCGGCAGGTTGAGCGCCAGCAGCAGCACCATGCCGACGAAGAGGGAGGCGATCAGGCCCCACACCAGCTCGGGCTCGCGTTCGAAGAGCAGCGGGCCCGGCTGGATGCCGTACTGCTGGAAGGCGGCCAGCATGACCGCGGCGACCGCCGTCGTCGGCAGGCCCAGGGTCAGCATGGACACCAGCGTGCCCGCCGCCGAGGCCGACGCCGCCGACTCGGGACCGGCCACACCCTCGATGGCGCCCTTGCCCCACTCGTCCTTGTGCCTGGACAGGCGCTTTTCGGTGACGTACGACAGGAACGTGGGGATCTCCGCGCCGCCCGCCGGTATCGCGCCGAACGGGAAGCCGATGAACGGGCCGCGCAGCCAGGACTTCCAGGTCCGCCTCACATCACCGCGGCCGAGCCAGGGACGGCCCACCGGGATCGGTTCGGCCACCCCGCGCCGCAGATGTGCCGCCACCCACAGCGCCTCGCCGATCGCGAACAGACCGACCGCGACGATCACCACGTCGACGCCGTCGGCGAGTTGCAGGGAGCCGAAGGTCAGCCGTTGCTGGCCCGTCATCCGGTCCAGGCCCACCAGGCCGATCGTCAGTCCGATCAGCAGCGAGGCCAGGCCCCTCACCCGTGACGAACCGAGCACCGACGTCACGGCGATGAACGCCAGCACCATGATGGCGAAGTAGTCCGGAGCGCCGATGTCCACCGCCAGTCCCGCGACCGTCGGCGCCAGCGCCACCAGCAGGACGGTGCCGATCATGCCGCCCGCGAAGTGGCCGATGGCGGCGGCCGCGAGAGCCTGTGCGCCGCGCCCCGCCTTCGCCATGGGGTTGCCCTCCATGGCCGCGACCACGGCGGCGCTCTCGCCCGGGGTGTTGAGCAGGATGGAGGTGGTCGAGCCGCCGAACATCGCGCCGTAGTAGATGCCGGCGAACATGATGAACGCGGCGACCGGGTCCAGACCGTACGTCACCGGAAGCAGCAGCGCGACCGTCATCGCCGGGCCGATACCGGGCAGGACGCCGATCGCCGTGCCGAGCAGCACACCGACGGCGGCCCACAGGACGTTCACCGGGGTGAGGGCCGTACCGAAGCCGTCCATCAGGGAGTTGAGGGCGTCCACGTCAGAGCACCCCCATCAGCGGACCGCCGGGCAGCGGCACTCCGAGCAGTTGGTCGAAGACGGCGTAGGTGACGAGGGAGAGCACCGCGGCGATCAGCGGATCGCGGTCCGTCCGGCGGCTGCCGAGGGCGAAGGCGGCACCCCAGAAGAGCAGCGCCCCGGCGGCGGGGAAGCCGGCCGGCTCGATGAGCGCGGCCGATCCGAGGAAGATCCCGGACAGCAGCAACACCGTGCGCCAGTCGGCCGGTTCGGACAGGTCGACGTCCTCGCCGCCCTCGGCCTCGCCCCGGCCGCCGCGCAGCACGTCCGCGGCGAGCAGCGCGGCGATCACCAGCAGGCCGGTGCCGACCACGACCGGGACCGTCTTCGGTCCGACCGGCCCGCGCTGGGTGATGTCCACGTCCATGGTGAGCGCGTCGGTCAGGACGAGCGCACCGAGCGCCAGCAGCAGTACGCACACGCCCAGTTCGGAGTGGTCGCGCAGCCATGAGCGCCGCTCGGCCGGCGCCGACTTCGAAACGGGCTCAGGTGCGGGTTCCGGGGACGGGGAGGCGCCGGTCCGTGTCGTCACAGTCCCAGCTCCTCGAGTACGGAGACCACGCGCCTGTCCTGGGCGTCCAGGAACGCGCCGAACTCCTCGCCGGTGAGCAGGGCGTCGTCCCAGCCGTTCTTCTCCATCGACTCCCGCCACTCGGCCAAGTCGCGCAACTCCTCGACCAGGCGGGTGAGTTTGGTCCGCTCCGCCTCCGAGAGGCCGGGCGGGGCGACGATGCCGCGCCAGTTGGTGAAGTCCACGTCGTAGCCGGACTCCTTCAGCGTGGGCACGTCCTTAAGGTCGTGGACCCGCTCGGGGCCGGTCACCGCGAGCACCTTCAGCTCGCCCGCCCTGATCTGGTCGAGGTACTCGCCGACGCCGGAGACCCCGAAGCCGACCTTGTCGCCGAGGATCGAGGCGAGCAGCTCGCCGCCGCCGTCGAAGGGGATGTAGTTGACCGACCTGGGGGAGATCCCGGCGGCCTGCGCCGTCAGCATCGCCGCGAGGTGGTCGGGCCCGCCCGGTGACGAGCCGCCGCCCACGGGTATCTTGCCCGGGTTCTTCCTCCAGGCGGTGATCAGCTCGTCGATCGTCCGGTACGGCGAGTTCCTGGCGACCACCACGACGTCCTGCTCCTCGGTGAGCCGCGCGATCGGTGTGGTGTCGGCGAGGGTCTTCGGCGCGTGGTTGGAGCGGGCGGCGCCCACGACGCCGAGGCCCATGGACATCGCGAGCCTGCCGTTGCCGTGCTCGCTCACCAGCCGGCTCAGACCGACGGTGCCGCCCGCGCCGGGCAGGTTGAACACCTCGATGCCGTGCGTGAGACCGGCGTCCTCGGCGTTCTTCGCGAAGGTGCGGGCGGTGATGTCGTAGCCGCCGCCGGGCGTGTTGGGAACCATGAGACGCAGGCCGGGGATTCGCGTGCCGGACTCGGAGTCGCTGCCCGAGGAGAGCAACGGCGGTCCCGCGAGCACGAGCACGGCGGCCCCGAGCAGGGCGAGGGGGGTGCGCAGGCGCACGGATGACACCACCTGTCGGTTGGGTAGGGCGGTTGGGGGGTGACGTGGGCCACATGGTGCCCGCGCCCCGACGGCCTGTCCCGCTTGCGGAACCAAGGGAGGTTGTGGTCATTGCGGTCGCCGGTTCGTTGCGAAGACGGCACATCTCTTTCCTTCGCCGCAGGTGGACGCCATGATGGCGAGCCGGCGCACTCACCCGTCCCGTCGGCCGAGGCCCGCGTCCGCGGCTCCGCGGCCGGTCCGCGAACGTCACGCCGGTGGGATCCCCGAGGGGGCCGTGCCCACCGCACGCATGACCGTCAGCCACCTCACCGACGCGGTGGCGGAAGGAGCAGCACCATGACGGGTACGAGCGGCACCGCCGACGGGGCCGACGGGACCGTCCCGCCCGGCCGGCCCGACGCGCCCGGCCCGGTCGTTGGCGCTGCCGCGTCCGGCGCGTCCAGTCCGGCTGACGGGACTCCCGCTCCCGGCCCGGCCGGCGCGTCCCGCCCCGCCGACGCGACGGCCCCGCCCCGCCCCACCCCCGAGACTTCCGAGACCTCCGAGAACCCCCCGACCGACACCGACCCCTCGGCTCCGGAGGCCGCCTCCACCCCCCGATCCGTCCCCGGGACCGGGGCGGATCCGAGGGCTGCCGATTCGGTCGGCGTGCTCGTCGTCGATGACGACTTCATGGTGGCCCGCGTCCACCGGGCCTTCGTCGAGCGGGTCGAGCCCTTCCGGGTCGTCGGGGTCGCCGGCAGCGGGGCGCAGGCGTTGGGCGCCGTCGGAGAGCTGCGCCCGGACCTCGTCCTGCTCGACCTCTATCTGCCGGACATCTTCGGTCTCGACGTCATCTCCCGGCTGCGCGCCGCCGGTCACGACTGCGATGTCATGGTCATCAGCGCGGCCCGGGACGCGGACGCGGTGCGCGGTGCCGTCCGGCACGGTGTGGTCGACTACCTGCTCAAGCCGTTCGAGTTCGAGGACCTGCGGGTCCGGCTGGAGCGTTACGCCGTCCAGCGGGGCCGCCTGCTCGGCACGGTGGTGCGCAGCCAGGCCGACGTGGACCGGGTCCTGTCGGGCGCGGCGGCGCCGACCGCCGCGCTGCCCAAGGGCATGAGCGTGGAGACCGCCGAACTCGTCGAACGCACCCTCCGCGAGACCGACGGCACCCTGTCCGCCAGCGAGTGCGCGGCGCTGACCGGCGTATCCCGGGTCAGCGCCCGCCGCTACCTGGAGTACTTCCACACCGTCGGCAGCGCGGACGTATCCCTGCGCTACGGCGTGGCCGGCCGCCCCGAGCGCCGCTACCGCTTCCGGGGCACGGTCACCGGCCTGGCGCTCCCGCCCGCAACCCGTCCATGACGAAGTCCAGGAGCCGGGTGACGCGCGGCTGCCAGTCCTCCCCGGCATCGACCTGCCACAGGCCCGCGATGACGAGGAAGAAGTCGTCCGACGACACGCCGGGACGCACGGTGCCGGCCTCCTCGTTGGCGCGCAGCAGCAGATCGGCGGCCTCCGCCAGCGGGGTGGGTTCCGGTTTCGCCGGTCCCCCGGGAGCGGTCGTGACCAGCCGGATGGCGTCGGCCAGACCGGCCTTGGTCATGGCGAACCGGGCGAGGTGGTCCATCCACTCGCGCAGCGCCCGCTCGGGCTCCCGGGTGGCCAGCAGCTCGGGCGCGGCGTCCGCCACCTGTCGCATCTCGAAGCGGTAGACCTCGAGGACGAGTGCCTCGCGGTGCGGGAAGTTGCGGTAGAAGGTGCCCTGCCCGACGCCCGCCTTCTTGGCGATGGTGCTCAGCGGGACGTTCGCGCAGCGCGTCAGCTCCTCGGCGGCCACATGCAGGATGCGCTCGCGGTTGCGCTGCGCGTCCGAGCGCAGGGGGGTGTCCGTCCGGTCCCTCTTCGGCTGCGGCACTCGTCCTCCGTCCTGGTTCGTGGCCGAATCCCGTCGTTGCTAACCGGACAGCTGTCCGTTACGTTTTCAAAGGGAACGGACAACTGTCCGGTTGTCCCGTCCACTTTAGCGGGGGACGCGGCCGGCGGAACCCGCCGGTGGCCCGGCCATGTGCGCCCGACCCGACCTCGTGCCCCTGGCACCGCCCTGCTGCCCCCCGGCCCCGTACGAATCCACCGCCTACAGCCCATCCACCTGTCACCGGACACAAAGAAGGCTGACCATGGCCCCAGCGCCCCCGCCAACGTCCAGCGCCGTCGTTTTGCACATCAACGGCGAGAAGCACCGGCTGACCGTCGACCACCGCACCACCCTGCTCGACGCCCTGCGTGAGCGCCTCGACCTCACCGGCACCAAGAAGGGCTGTGACCAGGGGCAGTGCGGAGCCTGCACTGTACTGGTCGACGGGCGCCGTGCCGTCTCCTGTCTGAACCTCGCCGTCGCCGCCGAGGGACGCGAGATCACCACCATCGAGGGCATGGCCGAGGGCGAAGAGCTGCACCCGGTGCAGCAGGCCTTCCTCGACCTCGACGGCTACCAGTGCGGCTACTGCACACCCGGCCAGATCTGCTCGGCCGTCGCCGTCATCGAGGAGCACGCCGCAGGCTGGCCCAGCGCCGCCACCGAGGACGTACGGCCCGAAGCCGGACCGCCGGCCCTGACGCCGGACGAGATCCGCGAACGGATGAGCGGCAACCTGTGCCGCTGCGGTGCCTACGTCTCCATCGTCCAGGCCGTCACCCGCGCGGCCGAGGCCCATCGAGCCACGGCCCGCGACATCGACCCGGCCGACCACGACGGGACCGAGACCGAGACCGCGAAGGAGACTGCCGCATGAGGGAGTTCGGATACCAGCGCGCCGACAACGTCTCCGGCGCGGTGGCGCTGCTCGCCGCCGACCCGGACGCCCGCTTCCTCGGCGGCGGCACCAACCTGGTCGACCTGATGAAGACCGGCGTCGAACGCCCCGGCCGCCTCGTCGACGTACGCGAACTCCCGCTGGACGGCGTCGAACCGACCGCCGGCGGCGGCCTGCGGATCGGCGCGACCGCCACCAACAGCGACCTCGCCGCACACCCCGAAGTCCGCCGCCGCTACCCGGCGTTGGCCCAGGCGGTGCTTGCCGGCGCCTCCGGCCAACTGCGCAACATGGCCACCGTCGGCGGCAACCTCCTCCAGCGCACCCGCTGCGGCTACTTCACCGATCTCGGCAAACCGTGCAACAAGCGCGCCCCCGGCAGCGGTTGCCCCGCCGTCACCGGCGAGCACCACAACCACGCCGTCCTGGGCGCCTCCGACCACTGCGTGGCCGTGCACCCCTCGGACATGGCCGTGGCCCTCACCGCCTTCGACGCCGTCGTCGGCTACGAAACCCTCGACGGTCCCGGCGAGTTGCCGCTCACCGACTTCTACCTCCCCGTCGGCGACACCCCGCACCGGGAGACCGCCCTGCCGTCCGGCGCGCTGATCACCGGCGTCACCCTGCCACCCGCCCCGGTCGCCGCCCGCTCCCGCTACCGCAAGGTGCGCGAGCGCGCCTCGTACGCCTTCGCAATCGGCTCGGTCGCCGCGGCACTCGACATCGAGGACGGCGTCGTACGCGAGGCGAGGCTGGCCCTCGGCGCGGTCGCCTCCCGGCCCTGGCGGGCCCGCACGGCCGAGTCCGTGCTGACCGGCGCACCGGCCGACGGCGAGACCTTCACGGCCGCAGCGGACGCCGAACTCGCCTCCGCGAGGCCACTGCCCGACAACGGTTACAAGGTGACCCTCATGCGCAACCTCGTGGTGGCCGTCCTGACCGAACTCGCCGAGGAGAGCACCCGATGACCACCGCCACCACCGGCCGTACGGCGCTCAAGGGCGTCGTCGGCACCGCGCACACCCGCGTCGAGGGCCGCGACAAGGTCACCGGAGCCGCCCGCTACGCCGGCGAGATCCCCTTCACCGACCTCGCCCACGGCTGGCTCGTGCTGTCCACCGTCACCCGCGGCCGGGTCCGCGCGATCGACACCGGCGCCGTCCTCGCCATGCCCGGCGTGCTCACCGTCCTGCACCACGGCAACGCCCCGCGCGTCGACACCGACTTCATCGGCCTGCTGGGCATCCCGCCGGACCCGACCGCCGCCGTCTTCCAGCACGACCGGGTGCCGCACGCGGGCTGGCCGGTCGCCCTCGTCGTCGCCCTGACGCCCGAGCAGGCCCGGGAGGCCGCCGAGGCCCTCGTCGTCACGTATGACGAGGAACCGCACGACAGCACGCTCACCGCCGACCACCCCGGCGCCCGCCCGGCCGACGGACACATGCCCGCCGAGACCGACAAGGGCGACCTGGCGGCCGGGCTGGCCGCGTCCGCCGTCGTGGTGGACGAGGTGTACAGCACCCCCGAGGAGCACCACAGCATGATGGAGCCGCACGCGGCCACGGCCCTGTGGGACGGCGGCCGGCTGGAGGTCGTCGACTCCAATCAGGGAACCACCTGGGTCCAGTCCGAGCTGGCCAAGATGTTCTCCCTCGACGAGTCGGCGGTGCGGGTGCGCTCCGAGCATGTCGGCGGAGGCTTCGGCAGCAAGGGCCTGCGCGCCCACCAGGTCGCCGCCGTGATGGCCGCGACCGCGCTGCAACGGCCGGTGCGGGTGGTCATGACGAGGCGTCAGATGTTCACGCTGGCCGGTTACCGCAGCCCCACCAGGCAGCACGTACGGCTCGGCGCCGGCCCGGACGGCAGGCTGCGCGCCCTGGAGCACCGCTCGCTGAACCAGACCTCCACCGTGTACGAGTTCGTCGAGCCCGGCGCCGGTGTCGCCAGGGTGATGTACGACGCCGAAGCCCACCGCACGGCCAACCACGTCGTACGGCTCGACGTGCCGTCACCGACCTTCATGCGGGCGCCGGGCGAGGCGCCGGGGTCCTTCGCGCTGGAGTCCGCGCTCGACGAACTCGCCGAGCGCTGCGGCCTCGACCCGATCGAACTGCGGCTGCGCAACGAGCCCGAGGCCGGCCCGGTCTCCGGCCGGCCGTTCAGCAGCCGAAACCTGGCCGCCTGCTTCCGAGAGGGCGCCCGCCGCTTCGGCTGGGCCGAGCGCGACCCGCGCCCCGGCGTGCGCCGCGACGGGCGCCGGCTGCTGGGCACCGGCATGGCCGCGGCCTCCTTCCCGGCCGGCGCCGGCGCCTCCACGGCCCGGCTGACCGCGGAGGCCGACGGCACCTTCACCGTGCGGATCGCCGCCGCCGACCTCGGCACCGGCGCCCGCACCGCCCTCACCCTGATCGCCGCCGACGCGCTGGAGGTGGCCCCCGAGCGCGTCCGGGTCCGGATCGGGGACAGCGACTTCGGACCGGCCATGATCGCGGGCGGCTCGATGGGCACCCGGTCCTGGGCCTGGGCGATCACGGCCGCGGCCGGTGAACTGCGCGAGCGGCTCGCACTCGGCGCGAACATCCCGCCGGAGGGCATCACCGTGCGGTCCGACACCACCGAGGCCCTCGGCGCCCTCGCGCAGCGCGAACGGCACTCCTTCGGGGCGCAGTTCGCCGAGGTCGCCGTGGACCCGGCCACCGGCGAGGTGCGGGTGCGCCGCATGCTCGGCATCTTCGCCGCGGGCCGGATCGTCAACCCGCTCACCGCCCGCAACCAGCTCGTCGGCGGCATGGTCTGGGGCATCTCCATGGCCCTGCACGAGGAGGCGGTCCGGGACCGGGTGAGCGGCGCCCTCTACGCCCCCGACCTCGCCGGCTACCACGTGGCCACCAACGCCGACGTGGGCGACGTCCAGGCGGACTGGGTGGACGACCCCGACCCCGAGGACCCGGTCGGCATCAAGGGGGTCGGCGAGATCGGCATCGTGGGCGCCGCGGCGGCCGTCGTCAACGCCGTGTGGCACGCGACCGGCGTACGCCACCGCGACCTGCCCGTCCGGCCCGACCGGGTGCTGTCGGCGGCGCCGCCCGTGAGCGGGGGAGCGGCCGGTGCTTGACATCGCGGACGAGCTGGACCGCTGGCTCGCCGAGGGCCGGGAGTTCGCGGTCGCCACCGTCGTCTCCGTCGGCGGCAGCGCCCCGCGCGGACCCGGCGCGGCTCTTGCCGTCGACAGCGGGGGCACGGTGATCGGCTCCGTCTCCGGCGGCTGTGTGGAGGGCGCGGTGTACGAGCTGTGCTCCGATGCCCTGCGCAGCGGCGAGACGGCGCGCGAGCGGTTCGGATACAGCGACGAGGACGCCTTCGCCGTCGGCCTGACCTGCGGCGGGACCATCGACGTGCTGGTCACGCCGGTCGGCGCGGACGCGCCCTCGCGGGGGCTGTTCCGGGCGGCGCTTTCGACCGCGGCCCGGGGCGGGACCGCGGCCCTCGCCCGGGTCGTCGGGGGCCCGTCCGCACTCCTGGGCCGGGCCCTGCTCGTCCGCCCGGACGGCTCGTACGAGGGCGGTCTCGGCGGCCACCGGGACCTGGACCGCACGGCGGCGGCCGAGGCCGGAGCCCTGCTGGACGCCGGCCGCACCGGGACGGTCGGCCTCTCGGAGGACGGCTCGCACTGCCCCGGAGGGCTCACGCTGCTCGTCGAGTCCAGCGTGCCGCCGCCCCGCATGATCGTCTTCGGTGCCGTCGACTTCGCCGCGGCGCTGGTTCGGGCCGGCAAGTTCCTCGGCCACCACGTCACGGTGTGCGACGCCCGGCCCGTCTTCGCCACACCGGCCCGCTTCCCCGGGGCCGACGAGGTGGTCGTCGACTGGCCGCACCGCTATCTGCGGAGCACGCCGACCGACGGGCGCACGGTGCTGTGCGTACTCACCCACGACGCGAAGTTCGATGTGCCGCTGCTGACGGAGGCGCTGCGGATGCCGGTCGCGTTCGTCGGCGCGATGGGCTCGCGCCGCACTCACGAGGACCGCGACCGGCGGCTGCGCGAGGCCGGCCTCGGCGAGCACGAGCTGTCCCGGCTGCGCTCACCGATCGGCCTGGACCTCGGCGCCCGCACGCCGGAGGAGACCGCGCTGTCGATCGCGGCGGAGATCGTCGCGGCCCGGCGCGGCGGCACGGGCGTGCCTCTGACGGGTGGAGCGGCGCCGATCCATCGGGACGTGACGGAGGCGGCCGCCTGAGCGAGCCGGCCGGGGCGCTCGGGCAGCCGGTCGCGCGGTGGTTCAGGGCGGCGTCGGCCCGCCGGCCGTAGGGACGGCTCGCTCCCGCGTCGGCGCGTGCCCAGAACCGGTACCGGACCGGCCCGCCCGCTCCCGCGTCCCGCTCACCCCGTGCTCGCCCAGCGGCCCCACCTCCAGCCCCGCGTCGCGGCAGTCCCGCACGATGTCCGGCAGGGCGCCCAGGGCGGCCCGCCAACTGCCCGGCGCGGAGGCGTGGTCGGTGTCGTGGAGGAGGATCGTGCCACCGCCGCGCAGGTCCGCCGCCACGGTCGTCCGGACCGAGGCCGGTGTGGCGTCCTGCCGCCAGTCCTTGCCCCAGGCCGTCCACAGCACCGTCCGCAGCCCGGCCCGGCGGGCGGCGGCCCAGCGTCCGGAGGTGAGGATGCCGTAGGGCGGGCGGTACCAGTGCGGGGCGCGTCCGGCGGCCTCGCCCACCACATGGACGGCACGCCGCAACTCGCGCGCGTCCCGCCCCGGCGAGGGCAGCCAGGGGCGGTCGTGCGCCCAGCCGTGGACGGCGAGTTCGTGCCCGCGCCGGGCCAGCTCACGGGCCTGCGCCGGGTGGCGTACGACGTTCTCGCCGAGGAGGAAGAAGGTGGCCCGTACGCCGAGCCCGTCCAGCGCGTCGAGGAACCGCGGTGTGGACGCCGGATCGGGGCCGTCGTCGAAGGTGAGGGCGACGTGGCCGGGGCGGCCCTGCCCGGCCAGTCCCGGGAACCGGCGCCTGCGCAGGCCGGGCAGCCAGGTCGCGGCGGGACCGATGTGGGCCAGCGAGGCGACGACGACCGGCGCGACGGCGTACACCGCTCGTCCGGTGTGAATCCCCTGACGCATGCGTGGTGCCTCCGGTCGGCTCGGTGCGGCGGTCGTGGTTCGCTCGTATCCGCGCGGCGGTGCGGCCCGTACGCGGTCGTACTCGGGTGGGTGATCGGCCCCGCGAGGGCCCGTGAGGCCCTGCGCGGTCGTACTCGGGCGGTCGTCGGCCGTGGCGCGGTCATGCCCCGCGCCGTTGCCGTCCCCGCAGCTCCTTTCCGGGGCCGTCCCGCGCCGCCGGGGCCGTGTCCCAGGCGCCGTGGACCGAAGGCGCTCGGGCCAGTCCGACGCTGCCGAGGCCGATCAGCGCCACGCCGATCAGCTCGGGCAGCACGCGCACCCCGAGCACGATCTGCTCGCCGAACAGGACCCAGCCCAGGGCGACGCTGGTCAGCGCGTCGCCGAGGGTCAGGGCGGGCTGCGACGCCGCCAGGGTCCCCGCCCGCAACGCGCTCTGCAAGAGCAGGAAGCTGGCCACACCGACCACCGCGGTGGCGTACGGCGGCCACTGGGCCAGCACCGCGCCCACCCCCTGCGGGAGCCGCCCGGTGACCTCCTTCAGCAGCGCCGCCGTACCGCCGAACCCCACCGCGGACGCCGATCCGAACAGCGCGGCACGGGGCGTGCCCTGCATCAGGCTGCCGATCGAGGCGAGGACCGTCACCACGACGAGCAGCACCGTGCCCGCCCAGGCCCACCGGCCAGGACCCGCGGTCTCCTGGCCGGCCGACGGAGTGGCCGAGCCCAGGAACAGCGCGAGTCCCACGGCCAGGGCCGCGAACGCCAGCCAGGTCCGCGAGTCGGGCCGCCGGCGGAAGACCACGCTGCCCACCATCAGGGTGAACAGCAGCTCGCTGGCCATCAACGGCTGGACGACGGCCAGACTGCCCACCGCGAGCGCCGCCCCCTGGAGCACGGTCGTGAGCGCGAGCAGCGCCGCGCCGCCCAGCCAGTACCGGTCGCGCATCAGCCGCAGCAGTGAGCGCAGGGCCGTGTGCACGGCGCCCGCCCGGTCCTCGTCCTGCGCCGCGGCCCGGCGTTGCAGTACCGACGCCGCCGCGTTGGACAGCGCCGCGAACAGGGCGAGGACGACGGTGAGGACACTCACCGCCGCGTACTCCCGCTCATCCGTACCGCGCGGCCAGCCGCCGGTACAGTCCCGGGGCCGCTCCCCGCACCCGGCAGGGCAGTCGCAGCCAGCCCGGCACGTACACCTCGTCGCGGCCCCGCACGACCGCGGCCCGCACCGCGTCGGCCACGCGCTCGGCGGGGATGGGGCGCGGCCTGGACCGCTGGTAGGGAGCGCCGCGGCGCTCGAAGAACGGGGTGTCGACGACACCGGGCAGCACATGGGTGACCCCCACGCCGGTGCCCCGCAGCTCATAGCGCAGGGCGTCCGCGAAGGCGCCGATGGCGGCCTTGGCGGCGGAGTACACGGCCTCGTCGCGCACCGCCACACTGCCCGCCAGCGATCCGATGAGCACCACCCGCCCCGACCCCGCCTCGACCATCCCCGGCAGCAGCAGCCGCACCAGCCGTAACGTGGCCAGTACGTTGATGTCGAGCACCTCGTCGATGGCGCGCGCAGGCATGTCCAGGAACTCCCCGGCCCAGCCGGCCCCCGCGCCCGCCACCAGCAGGTCCACCGGGCCCACCGTGGCCAGGGTGAAGTCGGCGAGCTGCCGGTCGGCGCCGGGCAGCGTGAGGTCCGCGGCGAAGGCGGTGGCCTTCGTGTCCTCGGCGACCTCGCGCAGCCGCACCGGGTCGCGTCCGGTGAGCACCAGCCGCCAGCCGCCCTCGTCACCCAGCCGGCGGGCCACGGCCGCGCCGATGCCGGAGGACGCCCCCGTCACGAGCGCCTTGCGGGTCAGTGTGTCCCCGCCGGCACCGACGGGCTGCCGCCGGATCCGCGCATGGTCCACGTCGGGGGCGACGACCTGCGGTCCGGCGGCGGACCGGGGACGGGAGAACGCGGAGACCATGGGGGACCACCTTGGCTCGGGGCGGACGCCGGGGAGCGACCGACCGGACGGTGGGGCTCGGGTGTCCGGCCGGACGGGCGGTCACGGAGTATCCCAAGCGGAGCGTCCGAAACGCCCGATTGTGTAGTGGTTTGGAAAGCGCTGTGCGGGCAACTTGCACCGCCGTGCATCCTCGCAGCTCATCAACGCCTCGCCGGCCGACGGTCCCGCGGTCCCCACGGGACGGCAGACGGCTGCTGGTGGTCAGCGCGAGCATGGGCGCCGGACACGACACGGTCGCCGCCGAACTGGTCCGCCGGGCCCGGGAGCGCGGCGGCGACGCCGTCGTCGTCGATGTCCTCGCGCTGCTGCCGTACGGCCTCGGCGGTGTGCTGCGGCGCTTCTACCGCGGCTCGGTACGCCACTTCCCGTGGGCGTACGCCGCCCTGTACCGGCTCTTCCTGCGCCCCGGCACCGGACGCCGCCCGAGCGGCACGCCCCTGGCCCGGCTCGCCGGCGGCCGGCTGCGCGAGCTGGCCGAGCGCGCGGACGCGGACGTGGTCGTCCCCGTCTTCCACCTCGGCGCGCAACTGACCGGCCATCTGCGCGCCCGCGGTCTGCTGCCGGTGCCCAGCGTCGTCCTCGTGATCGACTTCGCGGTCCACCGGCAGTGGCTCCATCCCGGCAACGACCACTGCCTGTGCCTGACGCCGCAGGCGGCGCGCGAGGCGCGGGAGAGCACCGGCGCGCCCGCGGGGACCTGCGGTCCCGTCGTGGCTCCGGAGTTCTTCGCCGACGCTCCCGGCGCGGCCGGGTGGCGTGTGCTGTTCGACCGGCTCGGCCCCGGGCGCCCCGCGGTGGTGCTGTCCGCCGGCGCCTGGGGAGTCGGCTCGCACCTGGAGGCCACCGTCCGGCTCCTGACGGGCCACGGCTTCCTGCCCGTCGTGCTCTGCGGCGACAACGAGCGGCTGCGCCGCGCGCTGGCCGGCACCCCGGGCGTGGTCGCGCTGGGCTGGGTGACGGACATGCCCGGCCTGCTGCACGCCGCCCGCGCCCTGATCGACAACGCCGCCGGCCAGACCGCCGTACAGGCCCTCGCCGCCGGGCTGCCCGTCGTGGGGCACCGCCCGATACCCGGCCACGGCGCGGACGGCGTACGGCGGATGGCCGCGCTCGGCGTCTCGGACATCGCCGAGGACGAGACCGCGCTGCTCGGCGCGCTGCGGCGGCTCACCGCCCCGGGCCCGGCCCGGCGGGAGCGGATCGCGGCCGGACGCGCGCTGTTCACGGACGACGCCCTGACCCGGGTGACCGACCTCGCCGACGCCGCACGCGCGCGCCGGTGAGAGCACGCCCGTTTCCCCCGCCGGGCGCGGGGCACCCGGCCCGGAGCGGATA
Organism: Streptomyces sp. SL06; assembly: GCF_058244745.1. Lineage (NCBI taxonomy): Bacteria > Bacillati > Actinomycetota > Actinomycetes > Kitasatosporales > Streptomycetaceae > Streptomyces > Streptomyces sp. SL06. The sequence goes on from NZ_JBSYOT010000002.1 coordinate 6,381,890, forward strand.
ACCGGCGGAAGGAGACGACGCCGTGCGGCTCGACGAATTCCTCACCCTGGTCCGCGACCGAGGCGAGTACCACAGCGACGACGAGGCCGAGCAGGTGAGCGCGGCCGTCCTGTGGGTGGTCGCGTCCCGCGTCGACCCCGAGGAGGCCGCGGCCCTGGCCGCCGACCTGCCGGCGCCCCTGGCCGACGCGCTGCGCCTGGAACGCGGGCGTCCCGAGTCCTTCGGCCGCGAGGAGTTCCTCCGGCGCGTGGCCCAGCAGACCGGCGCCCGGCCCCGGACCGCGGAATGGGACGCGGGCGCCGTGCTCTCCACCGTCGCCGAAGCGGTGTCCGACGAACGTGCCGACGGCCTGCGGGCCCACCTGCCCGAGGACTGCGCCGACCTCTTCGGCGGACCGGCACCGCACTGAGAGCCCGTCCGGCGTGCCCGCGACCGTACGCATACGTGACGGTCAGTCGCGCTTCGCGGCCTGCTCCCGCTCGGCGTGCAGCTTCTTCACGCGGGCCGCCTCCTTGCGGACATCGGCCTGCACGGCCTGCTCCCGCTCCAGCCACTGCGGGCGCTCCTGCTTCAGCGCCTCGATCTGCTCCGTGGTCAGCGGCTGCTCGACCCCGCCCCGGTGCAGACCCGCGATGGAGACGCCGAGCCGCGCGGCCACCACCGGCCGCGGGTGCGGACCGTCGCGCCGCAGGTCGCGCAGCCACGCGGGCGGGTCGTTCTGGAGCGTGTTCAGCTCGGCGCGCGTCACGACGCCCTCCCGGAACTCCGCGGGTGTGGCCTCAAGGTACACACCCAGCTTCTTCGCCGCGGTCGCGGGCTTCATGGTCTGGGTGTTCTGGTGCGACGTCATGGTGCCCAGGGTATCGATCGGGTGAGCGGCCCCCGACCACGCCCGGTAACCTGGCCGGGTGACAGGCTCGGAAGATCCCCCCTCGTTCCGGCTCGTGTACGTCCCGGGGGTGACGCCCGACAAATGGGTGCGCATCTGGAACGAGCGGCTGCCCGACGTCCCGCTGTTCCCGGCCCAGGTCCCCGCCGCCGAGGCCGGCGGCGTGCTGCTGGCCGGGGACGCCGACGCCGGACTGGTGCGGCTGCCCGTCGACCGCACCGTGCTCAGCGCCATCCCCCTCTACACCGAGACCACGGTCGTGGTGGTCCCCAAGGACCACCTGGTCACGGCGGCCGACGAGGTGAGTGTCGAGGACCTGGCCGACGAGATCGTGCTGCACCCCCTCGACGACGTTCTCGGCCGGGAACGCCCGGCCGGCCGGCCCGCCCTCGAACGTCCGGCCACCACGGCGGACGCCGTCGAGCTGGTGGCGGCCGGGATCGGCGTACTGCTCGTGCCCCTGTCGCTGGCCCGGCTGCACCACCGCAGGGACCTCACCTACCGGACGGTCACGGACGCGCCCGGGTCGGGCGTGGCGCTGTCCTGGCCGCAGGACGCGCACACGGACCGGGTGGAGGACTTCATCGGCATCGTCAGGGGCCGTACCGTCAACAGCACCCGGGGCCGGCAGCCCGACCCGGCGCGCTCGAAGGACGGACGCACCGAAGCGGCCCCCGCCCGGCGCAGACCGGCGGCCGGGAAGCAGACCGGAGGCGCCCGGCGCGGTGCCGGTGGCACGGCCGGGAGCGGTGGCGGCAAGGGCTACGGCACCAAGGGCGGCAGACCCCGCCGCCGCTGACCCTGCGCGCGTCAGCCGACCGTCGGATCGGGCGTGGGCGCCGAGGTGTTGACGTCCAGTCCGGGCGGCGCGGTCAGGGAGAGCAGCGGCTCGCCCGGCTGCGGGGCCGGCGGGGTGAGCTGCACCTTGGGCAGGTTCGCCGACGCCGACTGCTGGAAGTTGACCTGGTCGAAGTTGACCAGCCCGGTCTTCTCCAGCACGGTGATGTGGTCGAGCACGGTGTCGTTGGCCTCGTCCGCCAGCTGCCGCACCAGGGAGTTCTTGGTGTTGGCGCGGATGTTGGCGATGACCGGGAAGATCTGGCCGTGCGTGATGCGCATGATGTTGACGGCCGTGATGTCGAACTGCTTGCCCGTCGTCCCGCCCACGGTCGACACGAACTGCTGCTGTTGCGGGGACGCCAGATTGGGCAGGGTGATGCCCAGCTCGGGCGCGATCTTGCGGCAGGTGGCGTCGAGTCTGGAGTGTCCGACCACCAGGTGCTCGCCCACCTCCTTCATCTCCGGTGTCGTCCCCCGCTCCATGGACATCAGCCCCAGCGGGTGTTCCCACAGCCCCGCGGCACGGACCTTCACCACGAAGTCCCGGTCCGCCTCGGTGAGCGGCCCGTACCGCGTCTTGGCGATGACCCGGGCCTGGTCACTGCCTGTTTTCTGCACCCCGAGCATGGTCGGGTAGGCGAGTGCGGTGAGGGTGAGGATCAGGGCAACCGCCACGAAGGCGGTCCCTGCCGTGGTGCGCGTGACGCGCATCGTGCCTCCTGGGGCGAAGACAGGCTCGGACACCAGGAGGTACGGATACCGGCGGCGTCCTGATCACCGCCTCGGGCAAAACCTGCGCACCGCGGATGTGTTCTACGTCTCGCCGGCCGACCGGGGCCGACCGGGCCCGACCGCGCCGCCGTCGGACGGCGTCAGTCCGCGTACGACGCCTCGCGCGCGGTCCTCACCACCCGCTCGCCCTCCTCGCGCCCGAGCAGCCCCTGCGCCACCCACGCGTCCACCGTCAGCCCGGTGTGCGCCACCAGCGCCTCCTTGCCGCGGAAGGGCGCCGCGCCCCAGATCGCGTCGAGCAGCGTGGTGCCGTCGGCCCGCACCGGGTTGGCGACGCCCGAGTCGCTGCCGCCCAGGACCACTTGGGGCTCCGAGCGGCGGAAGTACGCGTGCGTCGGATCCTCGGTCCCCTCCGCGAACGGGGCCCACTCGGTGCCGTCCAGCGTGTAGTGGAGCGGCTCGCCCGGCACCGGGGTGAGCGTGGGCAGCAGGTCGCCGGACAGGCCCGCGTTGCGGTACAGGCCGCACTCCGGGCGACCGGTGCCCGGGTCGCGGGCGACCAGGTTGACCGGGCCGTAGAAGAGGGCCTGCGTCGACGGGTCGTCGGGGGCCTTCTCCACCCGCAGCCGGAGGGGCACCTGGATCCGCACGGTGTCGCCCCGGCGCCAGGTCCGGGACACGGTGAAGTAGCTGCCCGGCGCCGGAGTCCCCGGTACGGCAACGCCGTTGACGGTGACCCGGAACCCGGCGTCGGCCCAGGACGGCACCCGCAGCCGCAGCGCGAAGGAGGCGTCGGCGCCGCCGAGGGTGAGGGTGGTGCCCTGCTCCCGGGGGTAGTCCGTGCTCTGGGTGACGGTGACGCCCCGCTCGGCCCAGGTCAGCGTGGCGGGGCTGTAGAGGTTGACGTACAGGGCGCTGCCGTCGGCGGCGGCGAAGTACACCGAGTCCTGGTACTTGGTGGCGCTCTCGATGCCGGTGCCCTCGCAGCAGGTCGTGCCCTGCTTGGGCGTGTAGTCGCGCACATGGCCCGGCGTCAGCCCGATGAAGTAGGTGACGAGCGGTCTCTCGGCGTCCGGCCGGTCCTGCTTGGAGCCGAGCACCTGGTTGTACAGGGCCCGTTCGTAGTAGTCCATGTACGCCGGATCCTGGTCGTGGAAGAACAGCGCCCGGCTCAGCTTGAGCATGTTGTACGCGCAGCAGCTCTCGGCCGTGGTGTCGGTGATCGTGCCCGCGACCGTGTCCCGCGCCCTCCAGAACTCACCGCTGCTGGTGCCGCCGATGGCGTACATGCGGTGCGGTACGACCATGTCCCAGAAGTTCCGTGCCGCGGTGAGGTAGCGCTCCTCGCCCGTCTCGTCGTACAGCCGCACCAGGCCGGTGAAGATCGGTATGTGCTGGTTGGCGTGCAGGCCGTCGAGGAGGTCGGTGTTCGCGGCGCAGGCGTCGATCAGCCGGTCGAGGTCGAACAGGCGGGCAAGCGCCAGGTGTTCCGCCCTGCCCGTGACGGCGTACAGGTCGCAGACCGCCTCGGCGATTCCCCCGAACTCCCCGCTGGAGAAGATGCCCCACATCCGTTGCAGGGTGGCCGCGGGCAGCTTCGACAGCCGTGAGTACATCCAGTCGCACATGCCGGACGCGAGGTCCAGCGCCCGGTCGTCACCGGTGGCGAGATGGGCGTCCAGCAGTCCCCGCAGGATTTTGTGCGCCGTGTAGTACGGCGCCCAGACCTTGGTGTAGTCGCTCTCGGTCATCGACTCCAGCTCGATGAACTGCGTCTCCGGGTACGCCGCGAGGAATCCGGGGTGGCTGGGGGCGCCCCAGGTGCGGCGCAGGGTGGCGGTCAGGGACCGGCCGGAGGCGTCCGCGAACGTCCCGCCGGTGGTCTCGTCGAAGGCGTACGACGCCAGGTCGCCCCGCCCGGCCGGGGCGTCGGCGGCACGGCTGTCCCGCAGCGCGGCGATCTCGGCGGCGCTCAGGGCGCGCGACCAGATGTCGAACTCGTCGAAGGCGCCCGCGAAGACGGGGTCGGCGGGGTAGTGCGAGCGGCCGAGCCAGTGATGGGCGAGCGGGCCGAGTACCGCGGGGTCGAGGGACATGGCGGGGTTCCGCGCCACGGCGGCGCCGTCGACGTACAGGGTGCCGACGCCGTCCGCGAGGGTCACCGCGAGATGGCTCCACTCGTCCAGCGGCAGTGCGGCCGTGCCGTCGAGGGCCTGCTCGCCGCCGGCCCCGCCGTCGGTGATGGCGAAGCGCGGCACGCCGTCCGCGTTGCGGGTGGCGAGGTAGAGGTAGCGGGTGGTGTCGTCGCCGAAGTCGAACACACGGGCCCAGTCGCTCGCGTGGGCGGGCCGCACCCGGGCGGCCAGGGTGATCGACCGGGTGTCGCCGAGGACGCCCGCGGGGAGGTCGACGTACCGGTGGGAGCCGCGCACCTGCTCCGCGGCGGCGCCGAAACGCCCGTCCGTGCTCAACACGGCCGGGTCGTGCCGCAGGGCCTCGCGTGCCTCGGTGAGGGCACTGACCATGCTGCCGATCCGCTCGGCGAAGACCTGCTCCCCGGTGCCGCGGTACGCCTGGGACAGCATGGTCAGGAAGTGGCCGGTGTAGTGGCCGCGGAGGTTGCCGTTGGCCTCGCCGTCCAGCCCCTCCCAGCCCCCGGGGGCGACGGCGCCCAGGGTGGGAAGACCGGCGTTGGCGCGGAAGACCTGGAGCAGCCGGTCAACGTCGTAGCCGCGGGCGTGGTCGAGCATCAGCCGCCGCTTGTCGGCGAAGATCCCGCGCCCGAGCGTCACGTCCTCAAGACGGAACGGCCGCACGGACCAGGCCGCCGGTACGGCCGGACCCGCGGGCCCGGCCACGGCCTGTGGCGCGGTGCCCGGCCGGCCGCCCGCCGCGTGGGAGACCGCGGGCGGGCCGGCGGCGATCGCCGCGGCCAGCAGAAGGGCCCGCCGGGAGAGGGGCGCTGCCATGTGCTCCTCATTTCCTCGTTCGACATGTCGAATGCCGTTCGGAAGGTCGCCCAGAAGATAGGGAAGGGGCACAAGGGCGTCAACGCTACCAACGAGTAGGGTCAGACGGACCGCGCCGCCCGCGCCAGCCAGTCGTACGCCGCCCGCGCGGTGAACTCCTCCTGGCCGCCGCGCAGCAGCAGCCCGGCGGTGGCGAACTCCGGCGCGTCCGCCTGCGCCGGGACGTACGGGATGGCGATGCAGCGCATCCCGGCCGCGTGTGCGGCGGCGGCTCCCGGTGCGGCGTCCTCCAGGACCACGCAGTCGGCCGGGTCGGCCCCGAGCCGGCGGGCGGCCTCCAGGAAGACGTCGGGGGCGGGCTTGCCCCGGGCGACCTCGTCCGCCGAGACGACCGTGCGCAGCGGTGCGGCCAGACCGGTGCGGGCGAGGATCGCCTCGATCGCCTCGGGCGACGAACCCGACGCCACCGCCAGCGGTACGCCCTCGCCCGCCAGCAGCTCGACGAACTTCCGCATCTCGGGGTAGGCGCGGGCCGAGGTGCGGGCCAGCTCCAGGTAGTGGCGGTTCTTGACGGCGAGCAGTTCCTCGACCGGGGCCCGCAGACCGTAGTGCCGCTTCCAGTCGGCGACCGTCTCCCGGGTGCTGATGCCCACGTACGCCTCGTGGTCGGCCCAGGTGAAGTCCGGGACGCCGTACTCGGCGAGGGTCTGCCGGCCCGCTTCGTAGTAGTTCGGCTCGCTGTCCACGAGTGTTCCGTCGAGATCGAAGATGACCGAGATGCCGCCGAGAGTGCTCATGGCGTCCAGGATGCCAAGGCTCACTTCCGCGCCGAGCGCCCGATCGACTCCACGAGCGGCAGCAACCGGTGCGGGACGCGCTCGCGCAGCGCCACCTCGCTGCGGGTGCGGACCACCCCGGGCAGGCTGATCAGCTTCTGGATCACGTCCTCCAGGTGCGCGTTGTCGCGGGCCACGACCCGGGTCAGCAGATCCCCGCCGCCCGTGATGGAGAAGGCCTCGACGATCTCCGGGACGGCCGCCAGCGCCTCGCCCACCTCGTCCAGGCGACCCTGGGTGACCTCGATGTGCACGAACGCGAGCACCGGGTGGCCCAGCGCGGCGGGGGACAGGGAGGGCGCGGCGCCGGTGATCACGCCGTCGCGCTCCAGGCGGTCCAGCCGTGCCTGGAGTGTGCCGCGGGCGACCCCGAGCAGGCGGGCGTACTCGCGCACGCTGGTGCGCGGCTGCTCAAGGAGCAGCCGCAGGATGCGGGTGTCGAGTTCGTCGACGGCCATGGCGGCCGGTTCCCCCTCGTCGGCCATTGGCTCTTCGGTGGCCGTGGGAATGCCGCGAGAAGTGTACCAATGGCTCACTCTAGCGTCGGCCTGTTGAGCCACTGGTGGAAAGGATGCTCCTATGGACGGGTCGATGGCGCTGCGGAGGACCGCGGCGCCTTTTCCATGCCGGTGGCGTCGGTGCCGGGGCGCGCGGAGCCGTGACTTCCGGCCCGCGGACGAGGGGGCGGTCAGCAGTGCTGAAGAGGGTGTTCATGAGCCCGGACCCGGGGCGCTCGCGCCTGCGGTTCGCCGCGCGGGCGGTCCTCGGCATCGGATCGGCCGTCCTCGCGTGCGGCCTGGCCGGTACCTCCCTCGTGGGCGCCGTCATCGGCGGGCTCGCCGCGCTGCTCGCGCTGTTCACCGTCACCGACCCGACGGTGCGCGGGCAGGCCGTCACCACCGCGCTGCTGCCGCTCGCCGGGCTGCCCGTGCTCGCCGCCGCGGCCGCACTGCACGGCCACCCGGCGGCGCGGGACCTCGCCTTCCTCGCCGTCGTCGGCGCGGGCGTGTACGCGCGGCGCTGGGGCCCGCGCGGGCACAGCCTCGGCGTGTTCGCCTTCATGACCTTCTTCATCGCCCTGTTCCTGCACGCGACCACGGAGCGGCTGCCCGAGATGTACGCCGCCGTCCTGCTGTCCCTGGCCGTCGCCGCGACGGTGCGCTTCGGCCTGTGGTGCTACGAGCGCGGCCGGCCCGCGCCGGTCGTCCCCGCGCCGCCCGCCGGTACCGGACTCGCCCGCATCACCACCCGCCAGGCCGTCCAGGCCACCGCGGGCGCCGGCTTCGCGCTGGTCGTGGGCCATCTGGTGTCCGGCGAGCGCTGGTACTGGGCCGTCGGCGCCACCTGGTGGGTGTTCGTCAACACCACCTCGCGCGGCGAGACCCTGGTCCGCGGTTTCCGCCGGGTCCTCGGCACGGCCCTGGGCATCGGGCTCGGCCTCCTGATCGCCGTCCCGGCCGCCGGGTCCGCGGTGCCCACCGCCGTGCTCGCCGCCGCCTGCGTCTTCGGCATCTTCTACACCGCCGCGGTCTCCTACACCTGGATGATGCTCTGCGTGACCCTGCTCGCCGAGCTGCTCTACGGCCTCCTGGACGTGCTCGGCCCCGGCCTGCTCGCCGTGCGGCTCGCCGAGACCGGCGTCGGGGCGCTCGGCGCCGCGCTCGCCGTGCTCCTCGTCCTGCCCGTCACCACGCACACCGTCACCGACGCCTGGATCCGGCGTGCCCTGCGCTGCGTGCACGCCTGCACCGCCGAGGCCGCCGCCCGCCTCGCCGGAACCGAGGGCGCCGACCCGGGGCCGCGCGTGGCCGAACTGGAGCAGTTGCTCGGCCGGGTGCGGCTGTCGGCCGCCCCGCTGGTGCACCCGCTGAGCCCGATGCAGGTCCGCAGGCGGCGGGCCCGCAGGGTGCTCGGCCTGCTCGACGACTGCGCCCGGGAGATCCGCGGCCTGGTGGCGGTCGCCGCCGACCCGGAGGCCTCGCGCGACGCCCGGCTCGCCGCCGCCTGCCGGCGTGTCGAGACCGCCGTCGAGGCGCTCACCGGCGGAGGCGCCGTCCCCGCCCACACGGACGGGCCGCGCACCGCCGAACCCGCGTTGGCCCACCTCCACGGCCTGGAACGCGCCCTGGCCGACCTCGCCGCGCCCCTGCGCACGCCCTCCGGCTCCCCGCTCGTCGGCGCCTGAGCCCCCGACACCGCGCCACCCATTTGGTCTAGACCGCAGATGATCGACTGCTACGGTCGCCCCGGGCGGACGACCAGTCGGCACTCGGCGAGGCGCGGGACGAGAGGGACAGCGGTGGCGGACGGCGGCAGGCGGCAGCGGCGGGCATACATCGGGTCGTTCACGGCGGCCGGCGGGCCCGGGATCCTGACCGCGGCCGTCGCACCCGACAGCGGCGCGCTCACGGTCATCAGCGGCACGGACCGGCTGCCCGACCCCTCCTACCTGGCCCTGGCCCCCGACGGCGGCACGCTCTACGCGGTCAGCGAGACGGCCGAGGGCGCGGTGGCCGCCTACCACGTGACCGGCGACAAGCCCGAGTCCGCCGGTCGGCCGGTATCCGTCGGGGGCGACGGGCCGACCCACCTCAGCCTGCACGCCGGGCACGTCCTCACCGCCAACTACGGCTCGGGCACCGTCACCGCGGTGCCGGTCCGCGCCGACGGCACCCTCGCCAGGACCGCGTCCGGCGTCCTCCGGCACACCGGCTCGGGCCCGCACGCCCAGCGGCAACAGGGGCCGCACGCGCACCAGGTGCGTCCCGACCCGAGCGGGCGATGGGCCGTCAGCGTGGACCTCGGCACCGACTCGGTGCGGGTCTGCACCCTGACGGGCGGCGCCCTCGCCGTGCACCGGGAGACCGCGCTGCGCCCCGGCTCGGGCCCGCGGCACCTCGCCTTCCACCCGGACGGCGGCCACGCCTACGTGGTCAACGAACTGGCGCCCACCGTCACCGTCTGCCGCTGGGACGCCGCCGACGGCGTGCTCCAGCCCCTCACCGAGGTGCCGGTGCTGCCCGGCGCGCCGTCCGGCGACGCCTACCCGTCCGGCATCGTGGTCTCGCCCGACGGCCGCTTCGTGTGGACCGCGACCCGCGGTGAGGACGTCCTGTCCGTCCTCGTCGTGGAGCCGGACGGGCTGCGGCTGGCCGGGACCGTGTCCTGCGGCGGACACTGGCCGCGGGAGATCACCCTGTCGGAGGGGGTCCTGTACGTGGCCAACGAGCGCTCCGGAGACGTGACCTGGTTCGCTCTCGACCCCGTCGGCGGCGTACCCCGGTACACCGGCTCGCTCGCGGTACCCGCGGCGGCCTGCGTGATCTTCGGCTGACCCGGGCCCCGCGCCCCCCGGCGAACGGCGCGCTCCCGCGCGGGCGAGTGGCGCACGCGTTTCAGGGCACGGCGAGGGGCTGCTCCGGTGCCGGTGGGGCCCTGCCGGATGCGGGGACCGGACGGGTGGCGCGGGCCGCGTGTGGCCGTCCCGGCGCGGCTCACGTGCCCGCTGCCCGGCCACCCGTGCCTGCCGGCGCCCCGCGCGCCGCGCCATCCGGCGAACGTTCCGCTCCCGCAGCAAAGCGGCCTTGCGGTCCCTGCCGTTCCCCCGCGGGCACGTGGCGCAGGCCCCGAGCGGCGCCCCGCAGGCGCTTCACGGCACGGCGAGGGCCCTGCCGGATGCCGGCGCCGGACGGGGGTGTGGGCCGTTTCCGGCTGTTCCGGCGCGGCCGGTGTGTCCGCCGCTTGTGCCTGTCGGTGGCTTGCGCCCGAGGCGAATGGTCCGCTCCCGTACTGGCGCGGGCTCTGCCGTTCCTGCGTGCCCGGTGCGGGCTGCACGGCATGGCATGGGGAGGGGGCTGCTCCGGTTCCGGTGGGGCTCTGCCGGATGCCGGGACTGGACGGGGGTGCGGGGCGTTTTCCGGCTGTTCCGGCGCGGCCGGTGTGTCCGCCGCTTGTGCCTGTCGGTGGCTTGCGCCCGAGGCGAATGGTCCGCTCCCGCACCGGAGCGGACCCTGTCGTTCCCGCGCGGGCCCGTGGCGGGTGCGGCCCGCGTGGCGGCCCGTACGCGCTTCACGGCACGGCGAGGGACTGATGGGGCCCTGCCGGATGCCGCGCCCCGCGCCCACCTACCGCACGCCGAAGGGGCTCGCTCCGGTACTGGAGCGGGCCCCTTTCGCCCTGCGTGTCGCGGCCGTCCGGCGCCGCGCGTCAGCGGACCGGCGTGCCCTGCGGCTGCTGCGGCGAGATGCCGAGCGCGGTCGTGTACTTGGCCAGCGCCAGCTTGCCGATCGCCGGGTAGGGGCCGAGTGCCTCGGAGGTGGAGCAGCCCGCCTCCTTGGCCGCCTCCTCCACCACGGACGCCTCGATCTCCGGGCCGATCAGATACGGCGCGAGGGCCAACTGCTGGGAGCCCGAGGAGCGCAACTGCTCGGCCACGGACGCGATCGAGCCCTCCTCGTCCAGGGCCGCCGCCATCACCGGCACGGCGAGGCGCGCGGCGAGCAGCATGCCGGTGATCCCGGCCGCCTGCACGGCCTCGTCGCCGCCCACGGAGGCCAGGATGATGCCGTCCGCCGCGGTCGCCACGGTGAACAGCCGGGCACGGTCGGCGCGGGCCAGACCGGCCTCGGAGAGCCGCACGTGCAGCGCCTCGGCGAGCAGCGGGTGCGGACCGAGCACGTCGGTCAGCTCGGCCGCGATCCGGCTGTCCATGACGGCCTGGCGGATCCGGCGCAGCAGCGAGTTGTCCGGTCCGGCGAGCAGCGGCACGACGACGGCGACGGGGCCGTCGGGCTCCCTCACCTCCATGCCGGCGGCGCGCGCCTGCTCGAAGCGGGCCGTACGCTCCTCGGCGGCGCGCACGAGCACGGTCGACAGCGAGGGGAACTCGTCCTCGTCCCCGTCGAGATGGCCGACCAGGGCGTCGAGGCCGGGCAGCTCGGAGCGGGCGATGCTGATGACCTCGTCGGCGAGGCCCCGGGTGGCGCTACTGGGCGTGCCCGGCACCGCGAGGACGAGCGCCGGCGCGCCCTCGGGTGCCACCAGGGGTTCGGGACGGCGGTGCCGTCCGGGCTGGCGGGGGCGCGGCATTCGTACTGGCAGGCCGGACGCGGGCCCAGTGGGGGAGCTCATGGCGCCGCATGTTACTGGTTTCCGGGGTTTCCCTGTTCGGGGAGGGTGCAGGTGAGCGGTATCCGTCCGGTTTTGTCTGATGAGTGATGTACGGATCGGCCGACATCGGCATGATTCACCTCGTGGTGGACCGATTCTCAGCCGCCCGGCGCGGTCGTCACCCACAGCATCCTGTCGTCGGCCGGCAGGGTGAGCGAGCCGGTCGCCAGGTCGGTCGCGATACGGACCGAACCATGCAGCGGATCACCCTCCGCGACCGTCCGCCGCGCCCCCGGCAGCCGCTCGGCCAACTCCTCCTCCAGCGGTACGACGAGGGGCTCGCCCAGCTTCAGCAGGCCGCCGGTGACCGCGACGAGGGGCTCGCCGCCGCGCGGGCAGACCGCGGCGGCCGAGTCGGCCATGTGCCGGGCGGCGGCCCGCAGGATCCCGGCGGCGACGGGGTCGTCGGCCGCGTGGGCGGCCACCTCAGGGGCGAAGGAGGAGAGGACGGCGGGGCGGTCGGAACGCGGATACACCTGCGCGGGCAGGCCGGTCACCGGGCCGAACCTCTCCTCGGCACGGGCGAGCAGGGACGCGGAGCCGCCCTCCCGCCCGTCGTGCGCGCGCAGCGCCGCCTCCAGGCCCGCCCGCCCGATCCACGCACCGCCGCCGCAGTCGCCCAGCAGATGACCCCAGCCGTCCGCCCGGCGCCAGTGGGTCAGGTCGGTGCCGACCGCGATCAGACCGGTACCGGCGGCCACCACCGCCCCGGCCCGCGGGCCGAGGGCACCGGCGTACGCGGTCACGGCGTCGGCGGCCAGCGCGACCGTGCGCACGCCCAGCTCCCGGGCCAGCGCGCCCGGCAGTTCGGCGCGCAGGGCGTCGCCCAGGGTGGCGAGTCCGGCGGCACCGACGACGACGGTCCCGATCTGCTCCACGCCGGTCTCGTTGGCCAAGGCCTCGGCCATGGGCAGCAGTTGGGCCATCAGATGACCGGCCTCGATACCCCGTGCCCCGGTCCGGACGGGCTCGGGCGACGCACGCCGCCCGAGCGGGCCGCGCCCGTCCGCACCGGCGGTGCCGACGACGACGCGCAGCCCCGAACCACCGGAGTCCACGGCCAGGAAGCCGTCGCTCACGGCAGCCGCCAGTCGACCGGCTGACCCCCCAGTCGCACCAGCAGGTCGTTGGCCCGGCTGAACGGACGGGATCCGAAGAAACCCCGGTCGGCCGACATCGGGGACGGGTGCGCGGACTCCACGGACGGCAGATCGCCGAGCAGCGGCCGCAGATTGCGGGCGTCGCGGCCCCAGAGGATGGACACCAGCGGCTTGCCGCGCGCCGCCAGCGCGCGTATCGCCTGCTCGGTGACCTCCTCCCAGCCCTTGCCGCGGTGCGCGGCGGGCTTGCGCGGGGCGGTGGTGAGCGCCCTGTTGAGCAGCAGCACGCCCTGCCGGGTCCACGGGGTCAGGTCCCCGCTGGAGGGCTGCGGCAGATTCAGGTCGGTGTTCAGCTCCCGGAAGATGTTGACGAGGCTGCCGGGCAGCGGACGCACCTCGGGCGCGACCGAGAACGACAGTCCCACCGCGTGCCCCGGGGTGGGATAGGGGTCCTGTCCGACGATCAGGACCCGGACGTCGTCGAAGGGTTGCTGGAAGGCCCGCAGGACGTTCGCTCCGGCCGGGAGATAGGTGCGTCCGGCGGCGATCTCCGCGCGCAGGAACTCACCCATCGAGGTGATCTGCCCGGCGACGGGTTCCAGGGCCTTCGCCCAGCCCGCTTCGACGATTTCATTGAGGGGTCGTGGTGCCACGGGCGTCACCCTACTGCCGTACGGGTGGCGCCGATCAACCGATGGCCAAACCGACGACCAAAGCGGAATCTCCCTGTCCGGTCCACCCGGCGACCGCGGCCCGCGCGCACGGCAGGTCCGGCGGCCGGGGGCCCAACTGCCCCCGGCTCGCGCCCTCGTCGCCCGATGGGCGGACCCTCGCGGGTGCCCACGGCCGGCAGCGCCTCGGTCATGCCGATCACCTCCGCGGCGTCCTGGTCCTTCGTCCGCGGACCCCCTCGTCCCGGACACTGGCCAGTCTGCACCCCGGCACCGACAGTCGGCTCCGGAGAGCCGGCGCCGCGGTTCCGGGTGCTCAGTCCTCGCCGGGCAGCGCCCTGGCCAGGATGCCGTCCAGGTCGGCCGAGTCCGGCAGCGTGCCGAAGGCGTGCCCCCAGTCGCCGCCGAGCCGGCTCGCGCAGAAGGCGTCGGCCACGGCGGGCGGGGCGTGCCGGACCAGGAGGGAGGCCTGGAGGGTGAGGGCCATCAGCTCCACCAGACGGCGGGCACCGGCCTCGGACGCCTCGGCGAGCCCCGCCTCCAGCCGGACCACCGCCGCGTCCAGCCGGGCGTCCGCCCCGCGCGCGAGGGCGAGTTCCCCGAAGAGGGCGTGCGCGGTGGCGGGGGAGCGGCCGAGCGCCCGCAGTACGTCGAGGGCGTTGACGTTCCCCGAGCCCTCCCAGATCGACAGCAGCGGCGCCTCGCGGTAGTGGCGGGGCATGCCCGACTCCTCCACGTAGCCGTTGCCGCCCAGGCACTCCAGGGCCTCCGCGGTGAACGCCGGGCCCCGCTTGGTCACCCAGTACTTGCCGACGGCGGTGGCGATCCGCCGGAAGGCCGCCTCCCCGGCGTCCCCGCGCACCGCCCGGTCCGCCGCGCCGGCCAGCCGCAGGGTGAGAGTCGTCGCGGCCTCGGACTCCAGCGCCAGATCGGCCAGGACGTTGCGCATCAGCGGCTGGTCGACCAGCCGGGCGCCGAACGCGCTGCGGTGGCGCACATGGTGCCCGGCCTCGACGAGGGTCTTGCGCATCAGCGTCGCCGAGGACATCACACAGTCCAGCCGGGTGCAGTTGACCATCTCGATGATGGTCTTGACCCCCTGGCCCTCGGGCCCGACCAGCCAGGCGACCGTCCCGTCGAACTCGGGCTCCGACGAGGCGTTGGACCGGTTGCCGAGCTTGTCCTTGAGCCGCTGGACGCGGAAGGTGTTGCGGCTGCCGTCCGGCAGTACGCGCGGCACCAGGAAGCAGGACAGCCCCTCGGGGGCCTGGGCGAGCACCAGGAACACGTCGCACATCGGGGCCGACGTGAACCACTTGTGCCCCCGCAGGGTGTAGACACCGGGCTCGGCCGTCGCGGTGGCCGCCGTGGTGTTGGTGCGGACATGTCCGAGCCGCCCTGCTTCTCGGTCATCCCCATGCCGGCCAGCAGGCCCCGCTTCCGGGCGGGCGCCCGCAGCCCCGGGTCGTACTCCCGGCCGGTCAGCAGCGGCTCGTAGACCTTCGCCAGCTCCGGCTGGCAGCGCAGCGCGGGAACGGCCGCGTACGTCATCGAGGTCGGACAGCCGTGCCCGGCCTCGGTGTGACCCCAGGCCAGCCCGCCCGCGGTCCGCGCGACATGGGCGCCCGGCCGGTCGTCGGCCCAGGGCGCGCCGGCCAGCCCCTCGCCGACCGCCACCCGCATCAGGTGGTGCCAGCTCGGGTGGTACTCGACCTCGTCGACCCGGTTGCCGTACCGGTCGTGGGTGCGCAGCACGGGCTCGTGGCGGTTGGCCAGGTCGCCCCAGTCCTGCGCCTGGACACTGCCGGCCCGCCGGCCGAGCCGCCGCAGGTCGTCCTCGGCCCACCCGGCGCCCTCCCGCCGCAACCCCTCCAGCAGGGCCGTGTCGTCGGAGGAGTCGTAGGGCGCCAGGGGAGGGGGCTGGTTGGTGACGTCGTGCGTGGCGTTCCCCTCCGGGTGGCCCGCGGACTTCTCGTACGGCTCCTGCGCGAGTGTCGTCATGACCCGAGTGTTGCACTATCCCTGCGGTCGCAGCAATAGTGCAACACCGTGGTCGCACGTAGAGTACGTGCTCATGTGGACGCACGACACGCCCCCGCGCGGATGAGCGGATGAACGGCCCCGAGGCCCCCGGCGGCCCCACGCTGCGCCCGCTGTCCGCACGGTCGGTGGTCCTGAGCCTGCTGCTCGGCACGCATCCCCCCGAGCTGCCGGTGCGGGAGCTGGTGCGGCTCGTGGAGGGCTTCAACGTCGGCGGCTCCACCGCGCGGGCGGCGCTGAGCCGGATGGCGGCCGCCGGGGACCTGCGGCGCACGGACACCGGATACCGCCTCAGTGAGCGGCTGCTGGAGCGTCAGCGGCGCCAGGACGAGGCCGTACGCCCGCACACGCGCGCGTGGCGGGGCGACTGGGAGATGCTCGTCGTCACCGCGACGGGACGCGGTCCGGCCGAACGCGCCGACCTGCGCACCCGGTTGACCGCCCTGCGCCTCGCCGAACTCCGCGAGGGCGTCTGGCTGCGCCCCGCCAATCTGCGCCGGCCGCTGCCCCCCGACCTCGACCGGGTGGCCGAGCGCCTCGTCTCCCGTCCGGAGCGCCCGGCGGGTGAACTGGCCGCGAGCCTGTGGCCGCTGGACGCCTGGTCCGGCACGGCCCGGGAGCTGCTCGCCCAGGTGGACCGGGCCCGGCGTCCGGCCGAGCGCCTCACCGCCTTCGCGGCCGTCGTGCGCCACCTGCTCGCCGACCCGGTGCTGCCCGCGGAACTGCTCCCGCCCCGCTGGCCGGGGGCGGCCCTGCGGGACGCCTACACGCGGTACCAGCGGGAGCAGTCCGGACAGGTCCGGGCGGCGGGCGCCCGGACCTGACGCGTCACCTGTAGGTGATGTCGGACGACGCGTACTTGCAGTACGTGCTGTCGGGGCCCGAGCCGTTGGAGCCCGGCTCGGCGCCGGTGTTGTTGCCGATGTACTTCTGGCACGGCACGATGCTCCTGCCGCTGTCCCCGATGATCGTGATGTTGCGCAGGGTCGCGCTGTCGCCGTAGTTGGTGTTGATGCCGGCGATCCGGCCGCCCTTCCAGTTCACCTCGATGGTGTTCAGGTTGATCGTCCGCTTGTACTGCGTCGAACAGTTGCCGCAGGAGCGGACGAAGGTGCCGAAGTTCTGGACGGCGAAGTTGGAGATGTTGAGGGTGCCCGCGCCGTTGAACTGGAAGACCTTGTCGCTGGCTTCCTTCGCGCCGCCGCCGGAGACGGTGTAGACGTTCGACGAGGAGGAGCCGCGGAAGGTCGCCGCGTCCTCGCCGACATCCTCCCACCAGACGTTCTGCAGGGTGCAGCTGCCGTCGCAGTGGATGCCGTCTGCGGCGGGGGCACCGATGATGACGTTCTTGAGGACGGATCCCGCGGCCAGTTTCAGGATCGGCGACTGGTTCTCCTCCTGGCCGCCGGTGCCCAGGGCGCCGGTGCCGTACAGGCGCTTCATCCCGTAGTCCTTGGTGCCGGAGACCGAGATGGTGGCGGAGACGCCTTCGCTGCCGTTGGGGGCCGGCCAGGTGGCGGCCTGCGCCGGGGAGGCCCCGGAGGACATGAGCATGCCAACCGAGAGGCCGAGGGCGGCCAGAGTGCCGGTCGCCGCGCGCCGGTGTGCGCGGGGACGTGTCGCAGCGGTCATGTTCTGGTCCCTTCCATGAGGAGTGGGGGAGCGGGGGATCGAGGGAGTGGGGTGGAACGGAACATGTACATGAATGTTGTTCGCCACTGTGTCCCGAACGGCAGACATGAATGGCGCGTGCGGGGTTTTCAGTGGACCGGGATGTTCGCGACGGTCATGCTGATGAACGGGACCGTAAGGGGTAAGCGCTTTCTGGTCAACGCTTCGCGCGATATGTGTTCGCCGCCGTGCGTGTTCCGTTCGTATGGAATGTGATCATTCGGTTACGTTGCGTGCGTGCTCGAAGCATCGTTCGTTGATCGTTCTCTTCAGCTTTCCGACCGCTGTCCGGACGACGGTGAGATGTCCGTGCGGCACACCTGGGTGGTGCGGGAGGGCGGCACCACGACCGCGTGGTTCAACGTCCGGCTGGCGTTCGCCGACGGCGCCCGGCTGGACGCCCTCGCCGTGCTGTCCGGCCGGGAGGTGCGGGTCGAGGGCGTGCGGGCCGAACCGCCGCTCTCCCTCGACGATCTGGCCGTGCTCGCCGAGTGGCTGGAGAACCCGCTCTTCGAGGCCTGTGTGCCGGCCTCGGGCCGGGCCGCGCCGCGCCGGGCCCGTCCGGCGTGGCCGCGCGGCAGGGAAGGGTGCCGGCTCGCCGCGCGGGAGTACCGGGCGGCCCGGGATCAGGGTGCGGACCCGGTCCTCGCTGTGATGCGGGTGACCGGGCACAGCCGGCGCAAGTCCCTCAGACTGATCGGGCAGGCGCGCGACGAGGGGTTTCTGGCACCGCGTCGAGCGCGCCGCTGAGACGCGGCCGGCGGCCTGTCACAGCATCCCGCGCATCCGCGAGATCTCGCTCGTCTGCTGGGCCACCACGTCGTCGGCCATCTCCTCGATCTGCACGTTGTTGCCCTGCGACTTCACGTCCGTGGCCATGGTGATCGCGCCCTCGTGATGAGTGATCATCAGGGTGAGGAAGAGCTGGTCGAAGGACGTGCCCTGTGCTGTGCGCAGCTTCGCCAACTGCGCCGTCGTCGCCATGCCCGGCATCGTGGCGTGATCGTGTCCGCCGCCCGACTCCGTCTTCCCGTGCGTCGTCAGCCAGCCCTTCATCGCCGCGATCTCGGGCCCCTGCGCGGCGGAGATCCGTTCGGCGAGCTTCTTGACCGGGCCGGACTCCGCGCGCTGCGGCACGAGTGCGGTCATCTCAAGTGCCTGGGCGTGGTGCTGGATCATCATGCGCGCGTAGGAGACGTCCGCCGAGTTGGGGGAGTCGTCGTCGGCGCGCTGCTTCGCGGCGTCCTCGGCGGACAGCGTCCGGTTGTCCTCGCCCGGCTTGCCCGGAGCGATCACCGAGGGTCCGGTGGCCGCCGCCGACCCGGTGTCCGAACCCGAGTCGCAGGCTCCGAGCCCGAGCACGGCCAGCGCGGTGAGCGAGACCGTGACGAGCGAAGCACCGGACAGCGCGGGACGAAAGGGCACAGCGACCTCCTGTGGCTGGGGTGCCCCCTGTGGGGGACGGGTGCGGGAACACCTTGTGGGTGCGATGACCGTCCTAGCACGCTTCCGCGCGTCACTGATCGGAAAACTTCATTGCGAGTTTGTTGCCCCCTGTTGGTATGTGCATGGCGAAGACGATACTGCGGGGTGCGTGAACCGTTCCAACGGGAACGGACGTAGGGAGGAAACAGTGACCCTGTTGAACGACCCGCGAACGCGGCGCAGACGCCTGGGAGTCGCGGCCGCCGCAGCCGGACTCCTGTCCGCCCTGCTGACCGCCGGCCCGGCCGTCGCGATCCCCGACCCCGGGGACAGCCCGGCCACGTCGAAGGAGGTGTCCACGAGCGAGCGCGCCGAGGTGCGCGACGCCATCAAGAGCGGCGAGATACCCGGTCAGGACGAGATAGTCCACTCCGACAACATCGAGCACCTGGTCAACATCCCCAAGGACGCGCTGCCCGGCACCAATTCGGACCTGGCCTTCCAGGGCCGGTACGCCTTCGCCGGCAACTACGACGGCTTCCGCATCTTCGACATCAAGAACCCGAAGAAGCCGAAGACCGTGGCCCAGGTGCTGTGTCCCGGCTCGCAGAACGACATCTCCGTCTCCGGCGACCTGCTGTTCCTGTCGACCGACTCCTCGCGCAGCGACAGCAGTTGCAACAGCACCACGCAGCCGGCGACCGAGAAGTCCTCCTGGGAGGGCATGAAGGTCTTCGACATCAGCGACAAGCGGAACCCGAAGTACGTCGCCGCCGTCGAGACCGCCTGCGGCTCGCACACCCACACGCTGGTGCCCGACCGCAAGAACGTCTACATCTACGTCTCCTCGTACTCGCCGCACGTCTCCTACCCCGACTGCCAGCCGCCGCACGACGGGATCTCCGTCGTCAAGGTGCCGCGCAACGCACCCGAGCGGGCCGCCGTGGTGGGCTTCCCCGTGCTGTTCCCGGGTGAGGGTCCCGACGGCGGCGGCAACCCGGGCAGCCCGACCAACCCGGGCGTCTCCAAGACCACCGGCTGCCACGACATCACCGTCCTGCCCTCCGAGGACCTGGCGGCGGGCGCCTGCATGGGCGACGGCATCCTGATCTCCATCAAGAACCCCGAGCGGCCGAAGGTCATCGACCGCGTCCAGGACAACGTGAACTTCGCGTTCTGGCACTCGGCGACCTTCAACCAGAAGGCCGACAAGGTCGTCTTCACCGACGAGTTGGGCGGTGGCGGCGCCGCCACCTGCAACGCGGAGATCGGCCCGAACCGCGGCGCCGACGGCATCTACGACATCGTCGGCAAGGGAGACAAGCGCAAGCTGGTCTTCCGCAGCTACTTCAAGATCCCGCGCCACCAGGCGGACACCGAGAACTGCGTGGCCCACAACGGCTCGCTGATTCCGGTCAAGGGCAAGGACATCATGGTCCAGGCCTGGTACCAGGGCGGCGTCTCCGTCTGGGAGTTCACGAACTCCTCGCGGCCCAAGGAGATCGCCTACTTCGAGCGGGGTCCGCTGAGCACCGACACGATGGTCACCGGTGGCTCCTGGTCCGCGTACTACTACAACGGCTACATCTACTCGAACGACATCGCCAAGGGCTTCAACGTCCTCAAGCTCAGCGACCGGCGCACCGACCCGGCCGGACGGGTCCAGCTGCGTGAACTCAACACGCAGACTCAGCCGGACTACTTCGACTGAGCCGGCCGGTCGGCCCGGTCCGCCGGGTCGGCCCGGCCGGGCACACCGGTCGCGAAGAACCGCGACAGGTCCGTGTCGCACATCGTCCCGCCGGGCGCCTCGGCGTCCGGCGGGACACCCAGTTCCCACTCCAGCCGGTAGCGCCTGAACAACTCGGCGCGCAGCGTCGGCAGGGGCATCGGCGCCCCCGGTACCAGGGCCGCGAAGACGGCGCCCATCAGCAGCGCGCGCATCATCGGATAGTCGCGGTCGACCTCGCGCGAGCCGTGCCGGGCCACGGTGTCCCGCAGCAGCTCCGCGAGGCGTCGCTGCTCCGGACAGGACACGAAGCCCTCCGCCTGGAGCAGGCCCGCCATGTGCTGGCGCATGAGCACCGGCCGGTCCCGGGCCAGGCCCAGGATCGCGTCGATCGCCCGCGCCATCCGCTCCGCCCCCTCCGCCGTGCGCGGCTCGCGCTCCAGCGCCTCCTCCAGCGTGCGGTGCATCAACCGGTGCACGGCCGACTGCACCAGCTGGCGCTTGCCGGGGAAGTAGTACGAGACCAGGCCCCGTGCCGAGCCCGCCCGGTCGGCGATGTCGCCCAGTGTGGTCGCGTCGTACCCGTGCTCACCCACCAGCTCCACCGCGGCCCGCAGGAGCCGCTCCTTGGAACGCCGGCGCAACTCTTCATTGACCGAGGCGCTGCGCGGGGACATGCTGTACTCCTGCGTTGACTGGCTGGCGGCCAACTATACTCGGCGCAGGCGGACCGCCCTCCAGGGTCCGGTCCGGCCATTGTCCGTCCCGGGCGACACGGGGGATCGTCCGGGACGGATGAAACGATCCTTCGGTTGCCTCGGGCTACGTGCCGGTCAGGGCACCAGGTCCAGCACCGGTCGCAGCCCGGCGGGGCGTTCGCCCACCGGCAGATGGTCCACGAAGTGCACCCCGCAGCCGAGGGCCGCCGCGCCGCCGTCCGCCCGCCGGTCGTCGCCGACCATCAGCGTCCGCCCCGGTTCGACGCCGAGCCCCGCGCAGGCGGCGGAGAACAGCCGCGGGTCGGGCTTGCGGATGCCGTGCTCGAAGGACAGGACGTATGTGTCCACGTACCGGTCGAGGCCGTGCGCGCGGAAGACCGGCCGCAGATCCCAGCCGATGTTGCTGACCACCCCCACGGCGACCCCGCGCCCGCGCAGCGCGCTCAGCACCTCGGCGGCGTCGGGGTAGGGACTCCACGCCTCCGCGAGCATGTGCCGCTCGTACAAGGCGTCGTGCAGTCCCGGATCCGGCAGCGGCACCTGCCGGGAGAGGCCGGTGTACGCGGCCCGGTGCAGCGCGGAGCTGTGGTCCCGCACCTCCCAGACCTCGGCCAGTTCCTCCGGCACCCGCACCGGCGGCGCACCGCCCGGCTGCGCCCCCGCCGTGTGCAGCGCCTGGGCGGTCTCGGCCAACTCCGGGCCTGACAACGCCGATCCGGCGCTGTCGAGCGCTGCGCGCAGCCAGGCGGCGGTGGACTCGACGCGGAACAGGGTCCCGGAGAAGTCGAACAGTACGGCGGCCATGGGCGGATCCTACGAGGGGGTGTCGCGTTCCCGGTGGATGGATACCGGACGATACGGCGGCGGCCGAAGCGGTCGGGGCCTCCGTGACCGGCCCGCGGCCCGGCGGTCGGGGGCCACCGGCCCCTCGCGGTTCGGTGGGTGGGGCCCGGCTGTTGTGGTCGGGTGGTTGGGGTCACGCGGCTCTCACGGTCCGGCGCGTGGGGTCGTCCGGTGTTCGGTGTCGGGTGGTTGGGGTGCTGGCCGGCTGTTGTGGTCGGGTGGTTGGGGGTCACCCGGTTCTCACGGTGCGGCGGCTGTGGGGTCGTCCGGCGTTCGCTGTCGGGTGGTTGGGGTGCCGCTCGGCTGTCATGGTTGGGCGGTTGGAGGCTACCCGGCTCTCACGGTCCGGCGCGTGGAATCAACCGGTGTTCGCTGTGCGGTGATTGGGGAGCCGCCCGGCTCTCGTGGTCGGGCGGACGGGGGTCACCCGGCTGTCGTGGTGTGGTGGGTCGGGGCAACCGGCCCCGTGGTCCGGGCGCTTGGGGCACCCGGCTCTCACGGCCGCGCGGAGCGGTCGCCCGTCCACGGATGCCGGCGCCGGTGTACCCGTACCGCGAGCGCCGCGACCAGGGCGCCCAGGAGCCAGCCGCCGACCACGTCCGTGGCCCAGTGGACGCCGAGCCACACCCGTGTCACGCCCACGCCGGCCACCGAGACGACCGCCGCGGCCAGGGCGGTCCGGCGCGGGTCGCGGGCGGCGCCGTAGTGGTGGAGCAGCCACACCAGCAGGCCGCACACGAAGGTCGCGGTCATGGCGTGCCCGGAGGGGAAGGCCGCGAAGCGGGCGGAGTCCACGGGATCGGACCAGACCGGGCGGGCACGGTCCACGGCCGCCTTGAGGGCCTGTTGCAGGAGGCCGCCGAGCAGACAGGCGGCCGCCAGCCACACGGCCGTCCACCGGTCCCCGCGGCGCAGCCACAGCCACAGCACCACCACCGCGCACAGCAGCCGTATGGTCCAGGTGTCCCACACCCAGCCGCTCAGAATCCGCGCGGCGTGCGTGAGGCCGGGTTCGTCGACGGCCCAGCGGTGGGTCGTGTCGGCGATGTCGTCGTCCAGGCCGGTCAGCGGACGCCAGTCGAGGGCCACCAGGGTGAGCAGGAGCGCGGAGCACACGGCCAGCACCCAGATGAGGCGGAGGCCGGCGCGGGTTTCCGGCGGACCGGGCGGCGTCTGCATCCCGCGATACTCGCCGAACCGGTGGCCGAGGGGCCAATTCCCGGGGCGGAGGGCGTGGCGGGCGCCCCCCTAGCTCAGTGCCCGCAGCCCCGGTGCGAAGGCCACCAGCACCGGGACCGCCGGCACCAGCGCCGCCGCAGCCGTCAGCCGCAGCCGGCGGGCCGCCGTCAGCCGGTTCGGTGGGGTGAGCAACCGGTGCACCCGCTGCGGGACATGGGCCTGCGTGGCCGGGCACGGGCCGAAGACGCCGCGGTGCTCGTTGAGTTCGACCAGGGCCAGGGCGGTCGTCAGCCGGCCGAAGCGGCGGGAGGCCACGTCGTCGGCGGCGAGTTCGATCAGGCGGTGCATCTCGTCACGGAACGCGGCGAACACCGGGACCTGCGGGAATCCGTCCGCCAGCGCGTCCGAGCAGTTCAGCAGCCAGTCGTGCCGGGCCCGCGCGTGCCCCCTCTCGTGGGCGAGGACCGCGTCCAGTTGCCGCCCCTCCAGGCGGCGCAGCGCGGCGGTGGTGACGACCAGTTGCGGGGGAGTGCCGGGCAGCCACCAGGCGTCGGGCCGCTCGCTCTCCAGGACGACGAGCGGATCCGAGCCGGGCACCTCGCCGGGCAGCGCCGGGGCACGCCGCAGCAGTTCGGCCCGGTGACGCCGACGCCGGGTCCTGGCCCGTACGATCTCCCGCGTCAGCATCGCGGCGCTCCACAGGCCGCCGCAGGCCAGTACGACGGCAGTCGTGCCCGCCCACGGGCCGGAGGTGCCGAGCGCGTAGGCCTCCACCACCGGGCCCGGCGCGGTCGCGAAGACCGGCCCGCCCACCGCGTGCCAGGCCGCCGCCGCGCTGAACGTCATCGACAGCGCGCAGCACACGAGCACGGCCGCCACCACGCACTGCCACATCCACAGGGCGACCACCGGTTCGCGGTCCGGCCAGTCGGCCCGGCCGAGCACCCTGGGGCCGAGCACGGCGGTCAGGGCGCCGAGCAGCAGCAGTGCCGCGGGGAGCATCATGGGGGCAGCCTATGAGCGCGGCGCCGCCCGCAGTGCGGGCCGCGGCACAAAGTGACGCAGGCAACGATTGCGTACGGCGAACGCCGGTCGATCCTTCCGCGGCCGGGTGTCACAGGGTCAGCAGCATCGCCAGCATCGCGATCCCCATGGAGAGCCGGCAGGCCCGCGCCAGCTCGGGCCGGTCGCCCCACCCGGCCGCCGGAGCGCCGCCCGCCACGGCCACGACCGGCATCAGACGTACGCCGGTCAGCAGGACGTATCCGGTGAAGTACAGCAGCAGGGCGCCGGTCAGCGCGGGCGCCCCGGACGCGCCGTGCCCGTGGGCGGGGGCGCCCGCCATCACCACCGCCATGTAGACCATGGCCGCGTCCGCGACGAGGTGGTGCAGATGATGCCGCCCGGACCGGGCCGCCCACAGCGCGCGCAGCGCGGCGGCGCCGAACACCACCGCGTAGGCGGTCCAGGCCCAGGGGGGTGGGCTGAACACCGCCGCGGGCACCGCCATGGCGGCCATGCCGAACCCCATGAGCGCCTCGCCGCCCGCGGCACGGCGCTGTTCCTCGACGCTGCTGCGCATCCGCAGCAGGCAGTAGGCGCCGGTCGCCGCGCACAGCGCGACCAGCAGCCATCCGGGCGACGCCGGTCCGTGCACACGCACCTCCCCGATCGGCGGTCCACGGTCTGTCAAGGACTGCCCGGACCACGCGGTGCACACGCGAGCGCAAGGGTGTGCACGGGGGTACTCGGGGGAGCGCACGGCATCGTTTACTAATAAAACACCTGCTAAAGTCATTTCTCATGAGCAGTGCGACCCCCACCTCCGGCACCCCGCCGGCCCAACGTCTGTCCCTGGCGGGCGTGCTGCGCCTGCGCCGGCCCTCCGAGATCTGGTTCAAGCCCGCCCTGAGTTCGGTCGTCGCCGTCGCCCCGCCCAACCTGACCCTGCTCGCGCTCGGCCGGCTCGACCTGGCGATGTACACGATGGCCGGGTCCCTGTGCGCGCTCTACGCCCACAACCGCCCCTACGCCGCCCGCGCCCGCACCCTGGCGTGGGTGGTGCTCGGCATGCTCGGCGGTGTCGCCGTCGCCCTGGTCACCGCCTCGCTCACGCGCGACGCGGTCGTTCTCGTCACCGTCGGCGCCCTGCTGGCCGCCGTGCAGAAGGCGCTGTGCGACGCCACCCGCGTCGGCCCGCCGGGCAACGTGGTCCTCACCTTCATCAGCTCCGCCGCCCTCTTCGTCCCGCAGACCCTCGCCCAGGTACCCGGGCACCTGGCACTGGGCGCCGCCGCGGGCGCCTGGGCCTGGCTCGTCGGCATGGCGCCCGCCCTGGTCCGCCCGCACGGCCCCGAACGCCGGGCCACCGCCCAGGCACTGAACGCCGCCGCCGCGTACGCCGCCACCCACGCCGCCGGCGACGGCCACGCACCCGCCCGCGCCGCCGGGTACGCCGCCGTGCAGGCCGCCTGGCAGACAGTGCTGTCCCTCCCGGCGAAGGGCGGCCGCGCCACCACCCGGCACGCCCTGGAACACCTCCTCGTCCGCGCCGAGGTCGCGCTCGCCGCCCCCGACGACACGGACCCGGGGCGGCTGCGCGAGTGGGCCCGCGCCCTGCGCGGCACCGGCCGGATCCCGCACCCCGGCGACACCCCGGGGGCCACCGACGAACTCCTCGGCGCGGACGCCGAACTCACCGCCCGCCCCGCGCCCCTGTGGCGGCGGCTCGCTCCGCTGACCCCGATCGCCGTGCGCACCGCCCTCGGCTGCGCGCTGGCCGGCTACGCCTCCCTCGCCCTCGGCACCGGCCGCCCCTACTGGGCCCTGGTCACCGCCGCCGCGCTCTACCAGGCCAACCTGACCCTGACCTGGAGCCGGGCCGTGCAGCGCGTGGTCGGCAACCTCGCGGGGGTGCTGCTGTTCGCCGCCATCGTCCCGCTCGCCCACCTCGGGCAGGCCCTCCTCGTCCTGTTCTGCCTCGCCCTCAACTTCGGCGCCGAGGCGCTCATCACCCGCAACTACTGGCTCGGCAGCGTCTGCGTGACCCCGATGGCGCTGCTCATCACCGAGTTCGCCGGCTACCAGGAACCCGGCGAACTGATCACCGAGCGGCTGACGGACACGCTCGTCGGGGCCCTGGTCGGCTTCCTGGCCGCCGTCGCCGTCACCAACCGGCGGGCCGGGAGCCGGGTCGAACAGGCGCTCACCGCCGCCGACCGCGCCCGCGAGCACGCCGCCCGCCTCCTGGCGCAGCCCGACCCCGCCCCCGGCGCCCTGGAGGCCGCCCGCCGGGGACTGGCCGCCGCGCTGGCCGACCTGCGGGCCACCGTCGACGGGGCGGCCGGCGAATGGTGGGGACGCGCGCTGCCCCAGGAGAGGGTCGTGCTCGCCGAGCGGTCCGGACACCGTACGCTCGCCGCAACGGTGCGACGCCAGGCAGCGCGCCCGGACCGGGACACGGGCACGAGAGCGGAGGACGTACGGCCATGACCGCAACCGACGGGGGTTCGGCGACCGGGGGCGACGTGGGGGACGGCGACGTGGCAGTCGGCGCCGGAAGGGGCGGTACGGGCGGGGACACCGTGGCCGCGGTCGTGCGGCAGTGGCGGGCCGTCCACCCGGACCTCGACACCGGGCCGATGGAGATCATCGGCCGCATCAACCGCTGCGCCGCCCTCCTCCAGCAGGCCGAGGACGCCCCGCTGCGCCGGGCCGGCCTCAGCCGGGCCGAGTTCGACCTGCTCGGCGCGCTGCGGCGCACCGGGCACGAGCTGACCCCGGGTGAACTGTCCCGTGAGACCTTCTCCTCGGGCGCCGCCGTCACCAAGCGCCTCAAGCAGCTCACCGAACGCGGTCTGGTGGAACGCCGGGGCGACACCCGCGACCGCCGCGTCGCCCACGTCCGCCTCACGGACACCGGACGCGACCTCGTCGACGGCATCCTGCCGGAACAGCTCGCCTACGAGTCCGCCGTCCTGTCCGGCGTCGACGGGCCCCGGCAGGGCGAGTTGGCCACACTCCTCGGCGGACTGCTGGGCCAGCTGGAGGGACGCCTGGACGCGCTGCGGGTCTGAACCGGAAGGCCCCGCCGGGTGGCTCAGCGCTCGTCCCCCGCCCGGTACACGCCGAACATCGCGCCCTGCGGATCCCGCAGTACCGCGATGCGCGGCCCGTCGGGCGGGGAGGTGGGCAGCATGAGCACGGTGCCGCCGCCGTCGGTCGCCCCGGCCGCGGCGCTGTCCACGTCCACCACCGCGAAGTACGGCAGCCAGTGCGCCGGCACCTCGTGCGGGAACTTGTCGTCCATCGTCACCATGCCGCCGAAGTCCGCCCCGTCGACGCCCCACTGCGGATAGCGCGCCGACGCGGTGACGGTCCAGCCGAACACCGTGGTGTAGAAGTCGGCGGCCCGGTCGGGCTCCCGGGTCAGCAGCTCCACCCAGCCCAGCGAGCCGGGCGCGTTGAACACCCCGGCACCGGGGAACGGGCCCGCCTGCCACAGTCGGAACAGCGCCCCCGTCGGATCGGCGGCCACCACGAACCGGCCCGAGTCGAGGATGTCCGTGGGCCCCTGCGCGACCGTCCCGCCGGCGGCCGTCACCTGCCGTACGGCGGTGTCCGCGTCGTGCACGGCGAACGCCACGTTCCACGCGACCGGCCGTGTCTCCCGGCCCAGGGGCGTCAGGGCGGCCACCGCCGCTTCGCCCAGCCGGGCGATGGCGCGCCCGCCCGCCGGCTGCTCCCCGTCCGGCTCGGAGCGCCAGCCGAACAGCTCGGCGTAGAACCGCCGGGCCGCCGCCGGGTCGGTGGTCTCCAGCTCCGCCCAGCAGGGCCCGCCGGTCACCGGTTCGTGGAGCTTCATCGTGTGGGGCGTCCTTCCGCAGAGCCGCAGACCGTCCGTCCCCCTCCAGCACGCTAAGGCCGGGTGCGGACCGCGGCCATCCGGCGCCCGGCCGGCTCAGATGCCGGGCCGGTAGCGCAGCGGGTGCTCCGCGGGCACCTCCACCAGCACGATCCGCGTGCCGTCCGGGTCCGCGATCCACATCTCCACCAGCCCCCAGGGCTCCTGGACCGGCGGACGCGTGATCTCGACGCCCCCGGCCCGCAGCTCCTCGTGGGCCGCCGCCACGTCCGCGACCTGGAGCCACACCTGGAGCGCGGGGGAGGCGGGGGCCTCGGAGCGGCCGGAGACCTCCAGGAATCCGCCGCCGAGGAAGTAGACGGTGCCCCGCTCGGGACCGGTGCCGAACTCCCGGTGGACGGCGAGGCCGAGCTGCTCGCCGTAGAAGGCGCGGGAGCGGTCGGGGTCGGTGGGGCGGAGCAGGATCCGGCTGCTGAGTACATGCACCATGCGCCCCGAGAGTACCGGCGGGGTTACTCTCGTCGATGCCCGCGCCGCGCCCGAGAACGAACCGGAGACGCTCCACATGGACACCATCGCCAGCCGGCTGACCTACCGCGACGCCACCGAAGCCGACGTGGACGGGATCGTCGCGCTCGTGGAGTCCGCGTACCGCGGAGAGTCCAGCCGGGCCGGATGGACCACCGAGGCGGACATCCTGCGGGGACAGCGCACCGACCCGCAGGGCGTGCTGGAGGTCGTCGAGTCGCCGGACAGCCGCCTGCTGACGGTCGAGCGGGACGGCCGGATCGTCGCCTGCTGCCAACTGGAACACCGCGGGGCGCACGCCTACTTCGGGATGTTCGCCGTCGCTCCGTCGCTCCAGGGCGAGGGCCTCGGCAAGACGGTCATGGCGCAGGCGGAGCGGCAGGCCCGCGAGGCGTGGGGGGTCACGGAGATGCACATGACCGTGATCTCCGTGCGCGAGGACCTCATCGCCTGGTACGAGCGCCGCGGCTACCGCCGTACGGGAGAGATGACCCCCTTCCCCTACGGCGACGAGCGCTTCGGCATCCCGCAGCGCGACGACCTGCGGTTCGAGTTGCTGGTCAAGGCGCTGGTGTGACGCTCACGCCGTGAAGCGGCCGGTGCGTTTGATCTCCGGGTAGTCGGTCGTGGCGCCGTCCAGGCCGAGGGCGCGCACCAGCCGCAGTTGGTCCTGGGTGTTCACCGTCCAGGAGAAGACCCGCAGGTCCGCCTTGCGGGCCCGCTCCACGATCTCCAGCGTGACTCTCCTGAACGTCGAGACACAGGGTCGCGGCCCCGGCCGCCACCGCACGGTCCACGATCTCCGGACCGTAGTACTGCGCGACCAGGGCGGTCCGCACGCCCGGCACCAGCCGGGCGATCTCGACGATGGCCTCGTCGTGGAACGAGATCACCTCCACCCGGTCCACCAGGTCCCGCCGGCGCATCACCTCGGCGAGCACCCGCGCCGCCGCCGCGTCCTTGATCTCGGCCTGCAACGGCACCGACACGGCGTCCAGCACCTCCTCGAAGACCGGGACCCGCTCCCCGCGGCCCGCGTCGAGGGCGCGCAGCTCCTCCAGGGTCTGCTCGGCGATCGCTCCGGCGCCGTCGGTGGTGCGGTCCACGCGGGCGTCGTGCATGACGACGAGTGCGCCGTCCTTGCTCAGGTGCAGGTCCAGTTCCACGAGGTCGAGGCCGGCCTGTTCGGCGGCGACGAAGGAGCGCAGGGTGTTCTCGGGCTCGACGCCCATCACTCCGCGGTGACCGATGGTGAGGAAGTTCAAGGCTCGACTCGCTTCCGTCGACGGCGGCGATGGCAGGGCGCAGCCTATCGGCCCTGCGCAAGCGTTTCCCCTCCGCCGCGCCTGGTATACGACCCCGGCATCCCGCAGGAAAAAATGCGGTTAAGACCCGGGTGGCGCAGGATAATTTGCGGAGGCTCCCCTTGCTGGGAGAAACCTCGTATGCGTACGGTGTCCTGACGTGAGCTTCTCCCGTGGAGGATGGGACATGACGGAAATTCTTGTGCAGGTGGGTGCGGAGGGGAAAGTTCCTCCGGCGAGCAGGGTGGTGGAGCACCCGGCGTGGCCCGTGCTCAAGGATGCCGTGGAGCGGATCCGGCCATGGCAGTCCAAGGACGGGTCGATCGACTTCGACGCCGAGGGCGCCCCGGACCGCGCCACCGCCGAGGACGCGGTACGCCAGGTCGCCGAGGCGGTCCGGGAACTGTCCCCGCTGCTGACCCACGACCGCGCCTACCACGAGGCCCTGGTGCGCGACCTCGGCCGCTGGGCCGACGGCGGCTTCCAGGTGCCCGACTTCCTCGACTCGCTGCTGGCCTTCCAGCCCGCCGCGAACCGCGCGGACGGCCTTCAGCACCTGGTCGTCTTCGCGATGTACACGCAGAACGGCAACCCGGACCGCAACCTGGAGGCGGTCGTGCTGCGCATGGTCTGGCCCGACTGGCTGGCCGAACTGGAGCGCACCCGCTACGACAACCCGCTGTTCTGCGGCATCACCTTCGAGGACTTCACGTCCGGCTACGACACCAACTCGGCCGTCCTCTTCCCGGAGACCATCGCCGTGCGCGAGGCCCCCGAGCGCTTCTCCTGGGGCGGCATCTTCTGCGACCGCGAGGCCGCCCGCTTCCGCAGCGTCACCGAGGCCGCCGTCGGCATCCTCGGCCTGGAACTGCCCGAGGACGTCGCCGCGATGGTGCACGACCAGAAGCGCTGCGAGGAGGCCTTCGTCCTGTGGGACATGGTCCACGACCGCACCCACAGCCACGGCGACCTGCCCTTCGACCCGTTCATGATCAAGCAGCGCCAGCCGTTCTGGATGTACGGCCTGGAAGAGCTGCGCTGCGACCTCACCGCCTTCAAGGAGGCCGTGAAACTGGAGGCCGACGGCGTCCCGCAGGCCCGCGACGTGCAGTACGCGGTGCTCTTCGACCGCATGTTCCGCTTCCCGGTCACCGGTGAGCGCGTACGCAACTACGACGGCCTCGGCGGCCAGCTCCTCTTCGCCTACCTGCACAAGCACGATGTCGTGCGCTGGACCGACAACAAGCTGTTCATCGACTGGCAGCGCGCCCCGCAGGTCACCAACCGGCTGTGCGCCGAGATCGAGACGCTCTACCGCGACGGCATCGACCGCCCCAAGCTCGTCCACTGGTTCGCCGGCTACGAGCTGGTCTCCGCCTACCTCGCCCCGCACCCCGGCTCGAAGTGGGCCAAGGGCCCCGACGCCCTCGACCTGACCCTGCCGCCGCGCAAGCTCGTCGACGACGTGCTTCCGGACGAGTTTCCGCTGAGCATGTTCTACGAGGCGCTGTCCAAGAAACTGAAGAACGTGATCGCCTCGACCCGCGGCATCACGGCGGACGGCGCCGAGCGGGCCGCCGCGTGAGCGACGGCACCGGCACGCGGGAACGGGCCCGGCAGGCACATCAGGAGGCGAGGACCATGAGGAACGGGGCGCTCGACGGCGCGGTGATCGCGGTGGCCGGAGCGGGCGGACCCGCCGGACGGGCCGCGCTGCTGCGGCTCGCCCAGGCGGGTGCGGTCGTCGTCGGTTCGGACAACGACCCCGAGCGCCTCGCGGAGGCCGTGGACGCGGCGCGCTACGCGCACGGCGGCGCCACGGTCACCGGTGAGACGGTCGACCTGTTCGACCTGGACTCCGCACGGGCCTGGGCGGACCGCATCGAGAAGGACTACGGACACGTCGACGGCCTGGTCCACCTCGTCGGCGGCTGGCGCGGCAGCCAGACCTTCACCAAGACCGACCTCGGCGACTGGGACCTCCTGGAGAAGCTGCTCATCCGCACCGTGCAGCACACCTCCCTCGCCTTCCACGAGGCGCTCCAGCGCAGCGACCGCGGCCGCTACGTCCTGATCAGCGCCGCCGGTGCGAGCCACCCCACCGCGGGCAACGCCGCCTACTCGGCCGCCAAGGCCGCCGCCGAGGCCTGGACGCTGGCCATGGCCGACTACTTCCGCAAGGCGGGGGGCGACCGGGGCCCGACCTCCGCGGCTGCGATCCTGGTGGTCAAGGCGTTGGTGCACGACGCGATGCGCGCCGAGCGCCCCAACGCGAAGTTCGCGGGCTTCACGGACGTGCGTGACCTCGCCGAGGCCGTCGCCGGAGTCTGGGACAAGCCCGCCGCGGAAGTGAACGGAAACCGTCTGTGGCTGACCGAGAAGCCGTGAATCCCCCGAAGACCGACGCGCGTCGCCATCACGACCCCGAGGTCCGCGGTTTCGCCAGTGACAACTACGCCGGCGCCCACCCCGAGGTGCTCGCCGCCCTGGCGCTGGCCAACGGCGGGCACCAGGTCGCGTACGGGGAGGACGCGTACACCGACAACCTCCAGCGCGTGATCCGCAGCCACTTCGGCTCCGGCGCCGAGGCGTTCCCGGTCTTCAACGGCACCGGTGCCAACGTCGTCGCGCTCCAGGCGGTCACCGACCGCTGGGGCGCGGTCGTCTGCGCCGAGAGCGCCCACATCAACGTCGACGAGGGCGGCGCCCCCGAGCGCATGGGCGGCCTGAAGCTGCTCACCGTGCCCACCCCCGACGGCAAGCTCACCCCCGAGCTGATCGACCGGCAGGCGTACGGCTGGGACGACGAGCACCGCGCGATGCCGCAGGTCGTCTCGATCACCCAGAGCACCGAGCTGGGCACGCTCTACACGCCGCAGGAGATCCGCGCCATCTGCGAGCACGCCCACGCCCGCGGCATGAGGGTGCACCTGGACGGCTCCCGGATAGCCAACGCCGCCGCCTCCCTTAACGTCCCGATGCGGACCTTCACCAACGCGGTCGGCGTCGACCTGCTCTCCCTCGGCGGCACCAAGAACGGCGCGCTGTTCGGCGAGGCGGTCGTGGTCCTCGACCAGGACGCCGTGCGCCACATGAAGCACCTGCGCAAGCTGTCCATGCAGCTCGCCTCCAAGATGCGCTTCGTGTCCGTGCAGTTGGAGGCCCTGCTGGCCAAGGACCTGTGGCTGCGCAACGCCCGGCACGGCAACGAGATGGCCCAGCGCCTGGCCGAGGGGGTGCGCGCCGTGCACGGCGTCGAGATCCTCCACCCGGTCCAGGCCAACGCGGTCTTCGCCCGTCTGCCGCACGAGGTGAGCGAGCGCCTGCAGAAGCGGTTCCGCTTCTACTTCTGGGACGAGGCCGCCGGCGACGTGCGCTGGATGTGCGCCTTCGACACCACCGAGGACGACGTCGACGCCTTCGTGGCCGCCCTCAAGGAGGAGATGGCCCGCTGAGCCGGGACCTTCCGACCTATGCATAGGTATGCGGTCACCTGAAAAGTCATTGACTTGCGGGTGATCGCTTTCCTATGCTCTGCGGGCATGCAGCTGATCCAGACAACCCCCGACCTGTCCGCCTACCTGGCCGCCGACGAGGCCATCGACCACGACCATCCGCGCGTGCGGGAGGCGGCGGGGCGGCTCGCCAAGGAGGCGGAGGACTCGTATGCCTATGCGCGGCTGGCCTTCGAGTTCGTGCGGGACACCATCCCCCACTCACAGGACTCGGGGGACCCGCGCGTGACCTGGCGGGCCTCCGACGTGCTGGAGCGGCGCACCGGCATCTGCCACGCCAAGGCCCACGCCCTGGCCGCCCTGCTGCGGGCCGAGGACATCCCCACCGCGCTGTGCTACCAGAGGCTCGACGTGGTGCACGGGCTGGTCGCCGTACGCTTCAACGGTGCCTGGCATCGGCAGGACCCGCGGGGCAACAAGCCCGGCGTGAACGCGCGGTTCTCCCTGGGCCGGGAGCAACTGGCCTTCACGCCGGACCACGAGGCGGGCGAGGAGGACTGCCCCGAGCTGTACGCCGCACCGCATCCGGCCGTGCTGGACGCCCTGGAGGCGGCCACCGACCGAGCGCATCTGGGGGCCCTGCTCCCCACCTCGCTCTGAGGCGCCCGGCTCAGAGCGCCTCGGCCGTGCGCACCTGCTCGGGCGTCGGGGCCGTGCCGCCCAGATGGGCCGGCATCCACCAGGTGTCGTCCGCGCTCTTGGGGCGCACCGGGTAGGCGCGCTGCGCGGCCTCCAGCAGCTCCTGCACCCGCCCGCGCAGCCGCCGGGTGATGGCGCCCGCGTACTGCTCGCGGGAGGCCTCCATCGCCTCGCCGACCCGGATCGTGACCGGGATGTGGCTGCGCTTGAAGTTGCGCGGGTGGCCCTTGGTCCACAGCCGCTGCGTGCCCCACACGGCCATCGGGACCAGCGGCACGCCGGCCTCCTGCGCCAGCCGCGCGGCGCCCGACTTGAAGCTCTTCAGCGTGAACGACTCGGAGATCGTCGCCTCCGGGAAGACTCCGACGATCTCGCCGGACTTCAGCGAGTCCAGGGCGTGCGCGTACGCCGCCTCGCCCTGCTTGCGGTCGACCGGGATGTGCTTCATGCCGCGCATCAGCGGGCCGGAGATCCGGTGCCGGAAGACCGACTCCTTCGCCATGAAGCGCACCAGCCGCTTCTGCGGCAGCGCGGCCAGGCCGTCGAAGATGAAGTCCAGGTAGCTGATGTGGTTGCTCACCAGCACGGCGCCGCCCGAGCGCGGGATGCTCTCCGAACCCTGGCAGTCGATCTTGAGGTCCCACACCTTGAACAGGGTGCGGGCGAGACCGATGACCGGGCGGTAGACGAGTTCTGCCATGGGCGGGTCGGACCCTTCCTTGTCAGTCAGCCTGGGAAGGGGACTCCCAGTCGAAAGTTACGCAGCCGTAGGTTTACGGCTTGTCGCAGATCGTGCCCCAAGAACGGCCCGTGTACCAGCCTTGGTGCCCGTCCGCGGAGAGATACTCATCACTCACCCGGTCTTTTCACGGCCGGAGGACGATGCCGGGCCGGGAATCTCAGCCGCCCCGCGAGCGCTGCACCCTGTGGACGGCCGGACCGGCGGCGCGCGCACGACGCGCGCCCAAGTGCCGCGGACGCGGCGGAACGGGGGAGCGCTCGTGCGCGGGCAGGACGACGACAGGCGGCCGGGGGCCGCCGGCCCACGGCTGGACGCGGCGGACCTGGGCGCCGAACTCGGCGTCCGCGCCACCCTCGTGCAGTTCTCCAGCGCCTTCTGCGCCCCCTGCCGGGCCACGCGGAGGGTCCTCGGTGAGGTGGCCGGCCTGGTCCCCGGCGTCGCCCACGTCGAGATCGACGCCGAGGCCCGCCTCGAACTCGTCCGCGCCCTCGACGTACTCAGGACCCCCACCGTGCTGGTCCTCGACGCCGGCGGCCGGGTCGTGCGGCGCGCCGTCGGACAGCCGCGCAAGGCGGATGTGATCGCCGCGCTGGGCGAGGCGGTGTGATCACCGCCACTCCGGTGCTGAGGCGTTCTCCACAGCTTCCACACCCCGGGACGTATTTGACTGTGTGTGCCACTCCTCGTGAGCCCGACCGTATGCCTCGCACCCCGTTGCCGGGAGCGAGGCGCAACGCAGAAGGACACCCCCGTATGACGGCCACACCCGACCTCGGCGCCCCGCGCACCGCCGACGACGACCTGCTGCGGTCCGTCTTCCGGCGGCACGCGGCGGGCGTCGCCGTGATCACCGCGCGCGGTGGGGCCGGTCCGGTCGGCTTCACGGCCACCTCCCTCGCCTCCGTCTCCGCCCGGCCGCCGCTGCTCTCCTTCGGCATCGGCACCGGCGCCTCCAGCTGGCCGACGGTGTCCGCGGCCGAGCACGTCGGCGTGCATCTGCTGGGCGAGCACCAGGAGGACCTGGCGGCCACCTTCGCCCGCAGCGGCGCCGACCGCTTCGCGGAGCCCACCGCGTGGCGCGAGGGGCCCGAGGGGGTGCCCGTACTGGACGACGTCCTCGCCTGGCTCGTGTGCCGCGTCGTCGCCCGCGTGCCCGCCGGGGACCACCGCGTCGTGCTGGCCGAGGTTCTCCTCGGCGATTCCGCGGGCCGGGGCCGCCCTCTCCTCTACCACCAGGGGCGATACAGCGGGTTGCGGGAATGAGCGGCCCTCGGGGGCGCCTCTGCGGAGGTGTCGGGTTCCGGTTACGCTGCGTTGCGAAGGTCACAGTTCAAAGCGCTTGCTCAGCGGGAAAGAAGTGGATGTACTGACGAGTAATATTCCGGGTGGAGCGCGGGTCGCCCCGACCGGATCGGCCGCTTGGGGCGCCTATGCTGCCTGCAAGAGGCAGCACAGAAATGTCGACGCAGTAGGAGAGCCGGCGTGAGCTTGAGGATCGTTGTCACTGTGAAGTACGTGCCCGACGCCACTGGCGACCGGCATTTCGCCGATGACCTGACCGTCGACCGGGACGACGTGGACGGTCTGCTCTCCGAACTGGACGAGTACGCGGTCGAGCAGGCGCTGCAGATCGCGGAGGACCGCCGGGACAAGGGCGACGACGACGTGGAGATCACCGTTCTGACGGTG
The DNA here is from genome assembly GCF_058244745.1 of Streptomyces sp. SL06. Lineage (NCBI taxonomy): Bacteria > Bacillati > Actinomycetota > Actinomycetes > Kitasatosporales > Streptomycetaceae > Streptomyces > Streptomyces sp. SL06. The sequence goes on from NZ_JBSYOT010000002.1 coordinate 6,417,983, forward strand.
GGCCCCGAGGACGCCAAGGACGCCCTGCGCAAGGCGCTGTCCATGGGCGCCGACAAGGCGATCCACGTCGATGACGACGACCTGCACGGCACGGACGCCATCGGCACCTCCCTCGTGCTGGCCAAGGCGATCGAGAAGGCCGGTTACGACCTGGTCGTCTCCGGCATGGCCTCCACCGACGGCACCATGGGTGTCGTGCCGGCGCTGGTCGCCGAGCGCCTGGGGGTGCCGCAGGTGACGCTGCTGTCCGAGGTCTCCGTCGAGGGCGACACGGTCAAGGGCCGCCGTGACGGCGACTCGGCGACGGAGCTGCTTGAGGCCGCGCTGCCGGCCGTCGTGTCGGTCACCGACCAGTCGGGCGAGGCGCGTTACCCGTCCTTCAAGGGCATCATGGCGGCCAAGAAGAAGCCGGTTCAGTCCTGGGACCTGTCCGACCTCGACATCGACGAGGACGAGGTCGGTCTGGAGAACGCCTACACCGCGGTCGACTCCGCCGTCGAGCGCCCGGCGCGCACCGCGGGCACGATCGTCAAGGACGAGGGCGAGGGCGGCAAGCAGCTCGCTGCCTTCCTCGCGGGCCAGAAGTTCATCTGAGCCCCGGATTCGCCGACCGCCCCTCACATCTCGCAAGCAGGAGAGAAGAAGTCCCATGGCTGAAGTTCTCGTCTACGTCGACCACGTGGACGGCGCCGTCCGCAAGCCCACCCTGGAGCTGCTGACCCTCGCCCGCCGCGTCGGCGAGCCCGTCGCCGTCGCGCTGGGCGCCGGTGCCGCCGACACCGCCGCCACGCTCGCCGAGCACGGCGCGGTGAAGGTCCTCACCCACGAGGCCGCCGAGTACGCCGACTACCTCGTCGTACCGAAGGTGGACGCCCTCCAGGCCGCCGTCGCCGCCGTCTCCCCGGCCGCGGTGCTGGTCCCGTCCTCGGCGGAGGGCAAGGAGGTCGCCGCGCGCCTGGCGCTGCGTCTGGGTTCCGGCATCATCACCGACGCCGTCGACCTGGAGGCCGGTGACGAGGGTCCGGTGGCCACCCAGTCGGTGTTCGCCGCGGCCTTCACCACCAAGTCGCGGGTCTCCAAGGGCACCCCGGTCATCACGGTCAAGCCCAACAGCGCCGCCGTCGAGCCGGCGCCGGCCGCCGGTGCGGTCGAGGCCCTGTCGGTGTCCTTCTCCGCCCAGGCGACCGGCACCAAGGTCACCGCGCGCACGCCGCGCGAGTCGACCGGCCGCCCGGAGCTGACCGAGGCCGCGATCGTGGTCTCCGGCGGACGCGGTGTCAACGGCGCGGAGAACTTCGCGGTCATCGAGGCGCTGGCCGACTCGCTCGGCGCGGCCGTCGGTGCCTCGCGCGCCGCGGTGGACGCCGGCTGGTACCCGCACACCAACCAGGTCGGCCAGACCGGCAAGTCGGTCTCGCCGCAGCTGTACATCGCCTCCGGCATCTCGGGCGCGATCCAGCACCGCGCCGGTATGCAGACCTCGAAGACGATCGTGGCGGTCAACAAGGACGCCGAGGCCCCGATCTTCGACCTGGTCGACTACGGAGTCGTCGGCGACCTCTTCGACGTTGTCCCGCAGCTCACCGAGGAGATCAAGTCCCGCAAGGGCTGAGCACCGTCCCCCCGAGCTTCGCCGAGGCCCCCGCGACCGCCCGTGGTCGCGGGGGCCTCGGCGTCCGCGCAGGATGGTGTTGACCGGTGCGAAACCGCCGGATAACTTCGCTCTACGGATTATTGATTCCGTTCAGCGGAAAACAGGAGGGTGTGGGATGGGTCAGCAGGAGAAGGTGGCAACGAGCCTCGCGGACGCCGTCGGCGAAGAGATCAGCGCCTCCCTCGCACCGGTCGACGCGGAGCTGGAGCGCCGCTACCCCGGAGACCCCGGCACCCGCCGGCCCGTCCACACCGTCTACGTCCCCGGCGACGTCTTCGCCTCCGACACGATCCGCTCCTGGGGCGACCGGGCGCTCGCGGCCCTCGACGAACACGCCCCGGACGCCGCCTCCTTCGCCGCCGTCCTCGGGCTCGGCGACGACCTCGCCGAGCCCGTGTACGCCCGGGTGCGGGCCAAGCTGGAGCGCGAGCCGGTCGAGGACCTCCGTGTCGACTTCGAGGACGGCTACGGGGGCCGCACGGACACCGAGGAGGACGAGGCCGCTGCCCGCGCCGCCCGGCTGATCGCCCAGGCCTGCCGACAGGGCACGGCGGCCCCGTACATGGGCATCCGCATGAAGTGCATGGAGGCCCCGGTGCGCGCCCGGGGCATCCGCACCCTCGACATCTTCCTCAGCGGACTGATGGAGGCCGGCGGCCTGCCCGACGGGCTGGTCCTCACCCTGCCCAAGGTGACCTACACCGAGCAGGTCACCGCCATGGCACGGCTCCTGGAGGCCTTCGAGAAGGCGCGCGGTCTCGCACCCGGCCGGATCGGCTTCGAGATCCAGATCGAGACCAGCCAGGCCATCCTCGCGGCCGACGGCACCGCCACCGTCGCCCGCATGATCCAGGCCGCCGAGGGCCGCGCCACCGGCCTGCACTACGGCACCTTCGACTACAGCGCCTGCCTCGGTGTCGCCGCCGCCCACCAGGCCAGTGACCACCCCGCCGCCGACCACGCCAAGGCCGTCATGCAGGTCGCCGCCGCCGGCACCGGCGTACGCGTGTCGGACGGCTCCACCAACGTCCTGCCGGTGGGCCCCGCCGAGCAGGTCCACGACGCCTGGCGCCTGCACTACGGCCTCACCCGCCGCGCCCTCGCCCGCGCCTACTACCAGGGCTGGGACATGCACCCCGGCCACCTCCCCACCCGGTACGCGGCCGTCTTCGCCTTCTACCGCGAGGGCTTCGAGCAGGCCGCCGCCCGGCTCGCCCGCTACGCCAACCGCACCGGCGGCGACATCATGGACGAGCCCGCCACCGCCAAGGCCCTCGGCGGCTATCTGCTGCGCGGCCTGGACTGCGGCGCCCTCGACATCGGCGAGGTCGCCCGACTGACCGGACTCACCCGCGCCGACCTGGAGGGCTTCTCCTCCCCACGGCGCGGCGACCTCACGGCATCGGCGCGGTAGCGGGCGGCGGGGCCCCGGGCGGCTCCTCCGGCCGGCCGGAGCGCACGTACCGCTCCAGGCCGCACGCCCCCACCCGCTTCTCCCGCGCGAACAGCCGCGTCCCGCGCTCGCACAGCCGCCGGTCGGCCCGTGCCCGCGCGCAGAACTCCTCGGGCGTCGCCCCGAACAGCTCCCGCAGCCGGGCCGATCCCCGGAGCAACTCCGTGAGCAGGGCGCGCTGGTCGCCCGGGTACCGGCACGGCGCCCCCGTGCCGTCGTGCAGGACGCCGTGGCGGTTGACGTAGGCGTACGCGCCGCGCAGCACCGTGCCGTCGGCCGGCTCGACGCGTATGCCGGGCGCGGGGAGCCAGGCGCGGTCGTAGTTGCCGGCCGCCATCGGCACGCCCTCGCTCGCGTCGATCACGGTGAGCTGCTCCGCGTCGAGCCACAGGACGAACAACTCCCGTACGGTGCCCGGGGCGCCCACCGGCGAGGCGGACACGTAGCCCATGCGGCTCACATGGGCGGAGACGCCGATGTCCACGCCGGTGACCCGCGCCTTCACCATCGGGATCGGTGAGTCGATCCCGAACTCGGCCATCTTGTGGCGCAGTTGTCCCGGGCTCGCGTTGGATCCGATGGCCAGTACCGGAACCCGGTCGGTGCGGTCCTCGTGGACGGGCCGCTCCAGCGGCAGCAGCCGGTCCCCGTCCAGCAGCCCGGACTCCCGGGGCCACGCGCCCGGGTACAGCAACGGCTCCTCGCGCGGCACCCCGTCCAGCCCCAGCGCCCGCAGCGTCCGGTCCTCGCCGGGCGGGCGGTCGCCCCTCGACGGCCGGGGCGACGGGAGAGACGGGAGAGACGGGAGAGACGGGGGCGACTGGGACGGCTGGGACGATCGGGCCGTCGTACGGCCCTTGCCCGGTGGCGTCGGCACGGGACGCTCAGTCCGACGGCGGCAGCTCGCCCGAACCCCGGGTGACCAGCCTGGTCGGCAGCTCGATGCGGTCGGGTGCCAGCAGGGTGCCGTCCAGTTGCCGGAAGAGCCGCTCGGCGGCGGTGCGGCCGAGGGCGGCCGCGTCCTGCGCGACGACGGTGACGCCCGGCCGCAGCAGGTCGGCCAGCTCGATGTCGTCGAAGCCGACCAGGGCGACGCCGCGGGTGTGCTCGGCGAGGACGCGGATCACGGTGACCGTCACCCGGTTGTTGCCGGTGAAGATCGCGGTGACCGGATGCGCGTCGGCGAGCATCTCCTGGGCGGCCCGGCGCACCCGCTCGGGGTCGGTGACGCCCAGGGACATCCAGGAGTCCTGCACCGTTATGCCGGCCTCCTCCATGGCGGCCCGGTAGCCGCGCAGCCGCTCGGCGGCGGTGTGGATGCGGGGCATGTCGCCGATGAAGCCGATCCTGCGGTGCCCGTGCGCGATGAGGTGGGCCACGCCGTCGCGGGCGCCGCCGAAGTTGTCGGACACCACCACGTCGGCGTCGATCCGCCCCGCCGGACGGTCCACGAACACCGTGGCGACGCCCGCCTTCAGCTCGGGCTCCAGATACCGGTGGTCGTCCCCGGCGGGGATCACCACAAGACCGTCCACGCGCCGCGCGCACAGCGCCAGCACCAACTCCTGCTCGCGGTCCGGGTCCTCCGCGCTCGACCCGTTGATCAGCAGGGCCCCGTGGGCGCGGGCCACCTCCTCCACGGCGCGGCTGAGCGGCCCGTAGAACGGGTCGGCCAGATCCTCCAGGACCAGGCCGATGCTGGCGGTACGGCCCTTGCGGAGCACCCGTGCGCTGTCGTTGCGGCGAAAACCCAGGGCGTCGATGGCCTCCTGGACGCGGCGCTCGGTCTCCGGGGTGACGCCGGGCTCCGCGTTGACCACCCGGGAGACGGTCTTGAGGCCGACGCCGGCTCGGGCCGCCACGTCCTTCATGGTCGGGCGATTGCCATAACGGTTCCCGGGGAGGCGGTCTGCGCGGCGGGTCGTGTCGGGCACGATGCGGTGTCCTGTCCTGTTGTCCACGGGAGTGCGTCGGCTCCTGTTGTGCACGGGGGATGTGTCGGTCATGCGTTTGTATGAGGATGTGGCGTCGAGCATAGAACCTGGACAACGTTGTCAGATGCGGGAGACACTGTCCATTGCACTCTCTGGTCCTCGTCCCCACCGCGGGACCGGTCTCTGCGCGTTCGTGTTCGTCATTTTTCGTTTTCGGTCCAACGGGGAGATCCGACTTTGATGCACACCGACCTCGTGGCAGCGCTGGACATCGGCGGCACCAAGATCGCCGGCGCGCTGGTGGACGGTCACGGCCGCATCCAGGCGCGCACCCAGCGTGCGACACCTGCCCAGGAGGACGGCGACTGCGTGATGCGGGCCGTCGAGGACGTGCTCGCGGAGCTGACCGCGTCGCCGCTGTGGGGGCGGGCCACGGCCGTCGGCATCGGCAGCGCGGGCCCGGTGGACGCCTCCGCCGGCACGGTCAGTCCGGTGAACGTGCCCGGCTGGCGCGACTACCCCCTGGTCCGGCGCGTCCGCGCCGCCGCGGGTGACCTGCCCGTGGAGCTGATCGGCGACGGGGTGGCCATCACGGCGGCCGAACACTGGCAGGGAGCCGCCCGCGGGCACGACAACGCGCTGTGCATGGTGGTCTCGACCGGCGTCGGCGGCGGTCTGGTGCTGGACGGCCGGCTGCACCCCGGGCCGACCGGCAACTCCGGTCACATCGGCCACATCAGCGTGGATCTCGACGGCGACCCGTGCCCGTGCGGTGCCCGCGGCTGCGTGGAACGCATAGCGAGCGGCCCCAACATCGCCCGTCGCGCCCTCGACGCGGGCTGGCACCCGGGCCCCGACGGCGACGCCTCGGCCGCCGCGGTCGCCGCCGCGGCCCGCCTGGGCGACCCTCTCGCCGTCGCGTCCTTCGAACGGGCCGCACAGGCCCTGGCCGCCGGCATCGCCGCCACCGCGACCCTCGTCGAGATCGACATCGCCGTGGTGGGCGGGGGCGTGGCCAAGGCGGGCGACGTCCTCTTCGCCCCGCTGCGCAAGGCCCTGACCGACTACGCCACCCTGTCCTTCGTCCAGCGCCTGGCGGTCGTCCCCGCCCAGATGGGGACCGACGCGGGCCTGGTGGGAGCGGCCGCGGCGGCGCTCACCAGAAGCACGGGGGCGGCCCCGGCGCGGGTCTGACCGGGCGCGTCCGCCGAACGCCGGGGCCTGCGGCCGGGCGGGAGCGGGGGCGGTTTCCGTCTGGCGCCGGTGGCCGATACGTGGCTTGGCCCGGCCCGGCCCGGAGGAGCGGGGACGTGGCACCCCGGTATGTCCCAGGGCGGGGCTCCGAGTGTCGGCGCTTGTGCCTGGGGTTCGGTGGCCGGTGGCCCAGCGGTTCTGGAGGTCGTGCCACCCGCTCGGCGGTACCAGGGCCGAGCCGATGCCCCCGGGCACAAGGAGCGGCGCCGGAATTCGTGGGGCGGGTGGTTCCACCCGTGACCCCGGCGCCGTCGGGCAGTTGAAGCGGGTATGAAGAAGCGCAGCATGCTCGCCCTCGCGTCCCTCGCCACCGGTTTCGTCGTCGCGGCCGTCACCCCGTCCCACGCCGCGCCGAGCGAACTCCCGCTCGGCCTCGACACGGAGGACACCGTCAGCACCGTCCAGGACACCGTCACCACCGACAGCCTGACCCTGGACAAGAACGTCCTCGGGCAGTTGGGCTGACGCCCACCGCACCACCCGCACCGCACGGCGCCGGTGCCCCTCCCCGGGGCACCGGCGCCGCCGTCGTGGGTCCTCAACTGGGCCTGGTTTCCGTGGCAGGGTGGAGCGGGCAAGCCACAGGGGGCCAACAGAAGAGGGGGACCTGTGACCGTCGTCTGGATCAACGGCGCGTTCGGTGCGGGGAAGACCACCACCGCACGGGAACTGATCGAACTGATCCCGAACAGCACACTCTTCGACCCCGAGGTCATCGGCGGGGCACTCGCGCATCTGCTGCCACCCAAACGCCTGGCCGAGGTGGGCGACTTCCAGGACCTGCCGATCTGGCGCCGACTGGTGATCGACACGGCCGCCGCGATGCTCGCCGACCTCGGCGGGACCCTGGTGATCCCGATGACCCTGCTGCGCCAGGAGTACCGGGACGAGATCTTCGGCGGCCTCGCCGCTCGCCGCATCGCGGTCCGGCATGTCCTGCTGGCCCCGGCCGAAACGATCCTGCGCGAGCGAATAGCGGCCCGCGAGCTGCCGGAGGACGTTCCGGACGGCGAGATACGGGTCCGGCAGTGGTCGTACGACCACATCGAGCCCTACCGCTGCGCCCTCGCCTCCTGGCTCACCGCCGACGCCCACCCGATAGACACCGGCACCCTCACCCCGTACGAGGCCGCCGCCCGGGTCGCCGAGGCGGTCGGCACCGGGGCCGTGCCGGCCTGCGAGATCGTGCAGACGCCCGAGCCCACCGGCGAGACCGTCGCCGCCGGTGTGCTGCTCTTCGACGAACAGGACCGGATCCTGCTCGTCGACCCCACCTACAAACCCGGCTGGGAGTTCCCCGGCGGCGTCGTCGAACCCGGCGAGGCCCCCGCCCGCGCCGGGATGCGCGAGGTCGCCGAGGAGACCGGCATCCGCCTCGACGACGTACCCGCCCTGCTGGTCGTCGACTGGGAACCGCCCGTGCCCCCCGGCTACGGAGGTCTGCGCATGCTCTTCGACGGCGGCAGACTCGACTCCGCCGACGCCGGCCGCGTACTGCTGCCCGGCCCCGAACTGCGCGACTGGCGCTTCGTCACCGAGGACGAGGCCGCGGACCTGCTGCCCCCGGTCCGCTACGAGCGGCTGCGCTGGGCCCTCAGAGCCCGGGAACGCGGCGCCGCCCACTACCTGGAGGCCGGCACCCCGGTCGGCCGACGTGGGCCGACGGACCCGCGCCGATCCCCGTGACCGTTGAACCCGCCGGGCGTCACCGGGCCGGCCCAGGCGTGGCGGGCGCCGCTCAGCTCGCCGCGTAGTTGCGCAGGAACAGCGCCTCCGTCACCGACAGCCGCTCCAACTCCTCGGGGGACACGCTCTCGTTGACGGCGTGGATCTGGGCCTCCGGCTCGCTCAGGCCGATCAGCAGAATCTCGGCCCGCGGATACAGCGCCGCCAGGGTGTTGCACAGCGGGATGGACCCGCCCTGACCGGCGTACTGCATCTCCTCGCCCGGATACGCCACCGCCATCGCGTCCGCCATCGCCTGGTACGCAGGACTGGTGGTGTCGGCGCGGAACGCCTGGCCCTGGCCGATCTGTTCGAAGTCGACCCGGGCGCCCCACGGCGTGCGCGACTCGACATGGGCCCGCAGCAGCTTGGTGGCCTGGGCGGCGTCCACGCCCGGCGGCACTCTCAGGCTCACCAGCGCGCGGGCGCTCGCCTGCACCGACGGGGTGGCGCCGACGACCGGCGGGCAGTCGATGCCGAGCACTGTGACGGCGGGCCGCGCCCAGATGCGGTCGGCGACCGAACCGGAACCGATCAGTCCCACGCCGTCGAGCACCCGGGCGTCCCGGCGGAACTGCTCCTCGTCGTACTCCAGGCCCTCCCACCCGCGGTCCGCCGTCAGCCCGTCGACGGTCGTCGAACCGTCCTCGGCTCGCAGGGAGTCCAGTACGCGGATCAGCGCGGCCAGCGCGTCCGGGGCCGCGCCGCCGAACTGGCCCGAGTGCAGATTGCCTTCGAGCGTGTCGACCTGCACCCGGACGAGGGTCATGCCGCGCAGGGTCGAGGTGACCGTCGGCAGGCCGACCCGGAAGTTGCCCGCGTCGCCGATGACGACGGTGTCCGCGGCCAGCAGGTCGGGGTGTGCCTCGGCGTACCGCTCCAGGCCGCCCGTGCCCTGCTCCTCGGAACCCTCGGCGATGAACTTGACGTGCACCGGCACACCGCCGTTCGCCTTCAGTGCGCGCAGCGCGAGCAGGTGCATGAGCACGCCGCCCTTGCAGTCGGCGGTCCCGCGCCCGTACCAGCGGCCGTCGCGTTCGGTCAGTTCGAACGGCGGGGAGTCCCAGCGGGCCTCGTCAAGCGGCGGCTGCACGTCGTAGTGGGCGTAGAGCAGCACGGTCTTGGCACCCTCGGGCCCCGGCAGATACCCGTACACGGACTGCGTACCGTCCGGGGTGTCGAGCAGGTCCACGTCCTCGAAGCCCTCGGCGCGCAGCGCCTCGGCTATCCATTCGGCGGCACCCGCGCTCTCGCCCCGCGGGAACTGGTCGAAGTCGGCCACCGATTTGAAGGCCACCAGCGCGGTGAGTTCCTCCTTCGCCCCGGGCATCAGGGAGGACACGGTCTCCGCGACCGGATTCGACGACATGGGCACGCTCCTTGTGGGTGCGACGTTGTCACGTTGTATCGGTGAGTACGGGGATCCTCCCACAGTGGCCTGCGGCGATGCCCGCCGTAGGATGCGGGGGTCAGGTGCGGCATGCGGTTTGATCGGAGCAGTAGACCATCGTGAGCAGCGAGAACTCTTCGGCGGACGACGCGCGTCAGGTCTGGGACGTCGTCGTGGTGGGCGCGGGACCGGCGGGGGCCTCGGCCGCCTACGCGGCGGCGGTCGCGGGGCGGCGCGTGCTGTTGCTGGAGAAGGCGGACCTGCCGCGCTACAAAACGTGTGGTGGCGGCATCATCGGTCCCTCGCGCGACACACTCCCGCCCGGCTTCGAGTTGCCCTTCCGGGACCGCGTGCACGCGGTGACGTTTTCGAACAACGGGCGGTTCACCCGGACCCGGCGCTCCCGGCAGATGCTGTTCGGGCTGATCAACCGGCCCGAGTTCGACCAACAGCTCGTCGAGCAGGCGCAGAAGGCGGGCGCCGAGGTGCGTACCGGGGCGGCGGTGACCCGAGTGGAGCAGCACGGGTCGGCGGTCCCGGACCGGCGCACGGTCGCCGTCGTTCTGCAGGGCGGCGAGACGGTGCTGTCGCGGGCCGTCGTCGGCGCGGACGGCAGCGCCAGCCGGATAGGCGCGCACGTCGGGGTGAAGCTCGATCAGGTCGACCTCGGTCTGGAGGCGGAGATCCCGGTGCCGGAGACCGTCGCCGAGGACTGGAAGGGACGGGTCCTCATCGACTGGGGTCCGATCCCCGGCAGTTACGGCTGGGTCTTCCCCAAGGGCGACACGCTGACGGTCGGTGTGATCTCGGCGCGCGGCGAGGGCGCGGCGACCAAGCGGTACCTGGAGGACTTCGTCGGTCGGCTCGGGCTCGCCGGTTTCGAACCGAGCATCTCCTCCGGCCATCTGACGCGCTGCCGTGCGGACGACTCGCCGCTGTCGCGCGGGCGGGTCCTGGTGTGCGGGGACGCGGCGGGGCTCCTGGAGCCGTGGACCCGCGAGGGGATCTCCTTCGCGCTGCGGTCCGGGCGGCTCGCGGGGGAGTGGGCGGTGCGGATCTCCGAGGCGCACGACGCCGTGGACGCCCGCAAGCAGGCCCTGAACTACGCCTTCGCCATCAAGGCCGGGCTCGGTGTCGAGATGAGCGTCGGAAAGCGGATGCTGGCGGTCTTCGAGCGCCGGCCGGGGCTCTTCCACGCGGCCCTGACCGGGTTCCGTCCGGCCTGGAAGGCGTTCAGGGACATCACGCAGGGCTCCACCTCGCTGAGCGAGGTGGTCCGCAGCCATCCGCTGGCGCAGCGCGCGCTCGCGGCGATGGACCGTCGTCCCGCGGACGCGGCGGAGGCTCCGGCCGGGACCGTCGGTGCCGAGAACACCGCGGGTGCGGCGGACCCCGCGGATCCCGCGGACGACGCGGTCAACTCCTGACCTCGATCCGGAAGACGGGGTGGTCGGGGGCGGCCGCGACGATCTCCTCGTCGGAGGACTTGGCGGTGATCCCCTGGAAGTACTGGTTCACCTCCCAGCCCCACTTCTCCAGGTAGGTCCGCAGGATCGGGAGCTTCTCCTCGTCCGGAAGCTCCACCGCGGTGAAGGCGCGGACCTTGCGCCCGACGCGCAGCTCCCCGCCCCCGGCGGCGCGCATGTTCCGCACCCACTGGGAGTGACCGCGTGCCGAGACGAGGTACCGCTCGCCGTCGAGGGTGTGCGGGTTGACCGGGATGCGCTGCGTTCGGCCGCTCTTGCGACCGCGGACGGACATCTCCGCCGTGCCGCCGAGACTGACACCGCGTCGGGCCAGCCAGCCGATGACGCTGTTGAGCCGGGCGGTCAGCGGGCTGCCCTTGCGGTAGTACGGCGTTGACGTCATCGGGACCCCAGGTGGCTTGGCGAGGTGGCTTGGTGATGGGAGCGCCGCTCTCTTTTGTGAGCACTGCTCTCGCTCCGTGCTTTCAGTCTGCCTGGCGCCGGCGGGCAAAGCAAGAGCACTGCTCTCCTTTGTATGCACCGTCCTCTTTCGTGTGCGCCGATCTCGTTTGAGTGCACCGCTCTGAATTCATGGGACACTGACCCGCATGAGCAGCACCGCACACGGGGTCCGCGCCCGTGCCCGGATCGAGGTCACCGCCGCCATCAAGGAAGAGGCACGCCGCCGGCTCGCCGCGGAGGGCGCCGCCAAGCTCTCGCTGCGGGCCGTGGCCCGCGAGCTGGGCATGGCCTCCTCCGCCCTCTACCGCTACTTCCCCAGCCGCGACGATCTTCTGACCGCCGTCATCATCGACGCCTACGACTCGCTCGGCGAAGCCGCCGAGGCGGCGGGCGGCGCGGCGGCCGATGTCGGACCCGCCCGCCGCTGGACCGTGGTGTGCGAGGCGGTGCGCGCCTGGGCGCTGGCGCACCCCCACGAGTACGCGTTGATCTACGGGTCGCCGGTGCCCGGCTACAACGCTCCCCAGGACACCGTTCCCGCCGCCGCCCGGGTCGGACAGGTGCTCATCGGCATCCTGCGCGAGGCACACCGCGGGCCGGGCCTCGCCAAGTCACCGCTGCCCGCCGGACTGCGGCCCGAGGCGCACCGGATGGCCGCCGAATTCGCCCCCGATCTGCCACCGGAGAGCGTGGCGTCGCTGGTGGCGGCCTGGGCGGAGCTGTTCGGGCTGGTCGGGTTCGAGGTGTTCGGGCAGTTCAACGGGGTCGTGGCGGACCGGGAGACGTTCTTCGGCCACGCGGCCGACCGGCTCGCCCACCAAGTCGGCCTGGTCTTCCCCCAGGCCGCTCGAAAGGCAGCCGACGACCTGCTCCGGCGCGAGCAAGGGTGATCACCCCGCCCGGCTGAGACCTCCCGCACCACCCGGCGTCCGGCCTCCCGGTCAGGACACCGAACCCGAGGAACTCCCGTGCGCCGTACGAGCGGTGGTCGCCGGAGGTGACTCGTCGGGCGGCTCAGCTCGGCACCGTCGCGCGCCGGGTCGTGATCGCGACGACGACCGCCACCGCCGCGAGCACCGCCACGCTGGTGAGGGCGGTCGGCAGGGAGAACCAGTCGGCCATGAAGCCGATCGCGGGCGGTCCCAGCAGCATGCCGCCGTAGCCCAGGGTGGACGCGGTCGCGACGCCGCTCGGGCCGCCCAGCGCACCGGCGCGTTCGACCGCGACCGGGAAGATGTTGGCGAGCCCGAGTCCGGTGATCGCGAAGCCGAACAGGGCCGCCCACACGGACGGGGCGAGCGAGCCCAGCAGCATGCCGGCCACGGCGGTCGTGCCGCCCGCCACCACGGTGGTCGTCCGGCCGAGGCGCTCCAGCAGCGTCGTCCCGGTCAGCCGGCCCACGGTCATGGCGAGCGCGAAGCAGGAGTAGCCCGCCGCCGCCATGCCCGGCGAGGCGTCGAGGTCCTGCGTCAGGTGCAGGGCGCCCCAGTCGGCCATGGCGCCCTCGCCGTACGCCGTGCACAGGGCGATCAGGCCGAAGGTGAGGACGAGGCGGCGGGTACGCCGGTCGGCCCGGCGCGGGGCACCGCCCTCCTCGGCGGCGCGGGCCGGCGGCGCGGCCGGTTCGCAGCTCAGCAGGACGCGGCCCGCGACGAGGGTGACGAGCAGGCCGGTCACGGTGAGCCCCAGCAGGTGCCGCATCGGCGACAGCGACCCGGCGACGAGCCCGCCGAGCCCCGCGCCGACCATGCCGCCGAGACTGAACGCCGCGTGGAAGCTGGGCATGATCGGGCGCCGCAGCACGGCCACCAGATCGACGGCGGCGCTGTTGAAGGCGACGTTGATCCCGCCGTACGCGCTGCCGAAGACCAGCAGGACGGCGCCGAGGGCGAGCGCGGAGTGGGTGAGCGGGGGCAGGGCGATGCTGAGGCAGAGCAGGACCGCGCAGGCGACGGTGACGGGGTGGCTGCCGTAGCGGCGGCACAGCCGTCCGGTGAGCGTCATGGTGATCACGGCACCCGCCGAGACGCCGAGCAGCGCCAGTCCCAGGGCGCTGGCGGAGGCGCCGGTCTGCTCCTTGATGGCGGGGATCCGGACCACCCAGCCGGCGAAGACGAAGCCGTCGAGGGCGAAGAAGGAGGTCAGGGCGATGCGCAGGCGGGTGAGATCGTCGCGGGGGCCCGGCACGGCGTTGTGCGACCGGGCTTTGTTTATTTGCGGCACAAAGTGAGGCTAGGTGTGGGGAAGGCGAGGGAGCAAGGGCACCCTGCCGACGCGGGCCGTCCGACGGGCTGCCCGACGGGGCCGCCCGACGGGGCCGTCCGACCACCGGAGACCGGACGTGACGGCCCCGCGCCCCCTCAGCCCCGGTTCGCGGCGATCATCGCCCGGTACCAGCGGTAGCTGTCCTTCGGTGTGCGCTCCTGGGTGTCGTAGTCGACCCGCACGATGCCGAAGCGCTTGCCGTAGCCGTACGCCCACTCGAAGTTGTCCAGCAGCGACCACACGTAGTACCCGCGCACGTCCACACCCGCGTCCATCGCCGCACGCAGCGCGGTGAGGTGGCCGCGCAGATAGGCGACACGGTCGGTGTCGCGGACCGTGCCGTCGGCGGCGGGCGCGTCGTCCTCCGCCGAGCCGTTCTCCGTGATGTGGACCGGCGGCAGCGCGTCGCCGTACTGCTCCTTCAGCCGGACGAGCAGGTCGGTGAAGCTGTCCGGGACGACCGGCCAGTCCATCGCCGTGTGCCGGACACCGGGGAGCCGTACCTCCGCGTAGCGGTTGTCCGTCGCCACGCGCCGCGCCGGGTCGCTCTCGCGGTGCGGCGCGTCGGCGACCACGATCGGCCGGTAGTAGTTGACGCCGAGGAAGTCGAGGGGCTGTGAGATCAGCCCCAGGTCGCCGTCCCGCCGGAAGTCCTCCCCGGTGATCAGCTCGCCCCAGGTCTCCTCCTCGGTGGCCGGATAGCGGCCCGCGAGGAGGGGCTCGGTCCACACCAGGTTGTGCTGGGTGTCGGCGCGGACCACGGCCGCCAGATCGGCGGGGGAGTCGGTGGCCGGCAGATTGCGGTCCAGGTTGAGCGTGATGCCGACCTCGCGCACCCCGGCCGCCCGCAGCGCCCGCACGGCCAGCCCGTGGCCGACCAGCAGATGATGGGCGGCGGCCAGCGCGCCCCGGCCCTCCCGGGCGCCCGGGGCGTGCCGGCCGATGGAGTAGCCGAGGAAGGAGCTGCACCACGGCTCGTTGAGGGTGATCCAGCGTGGCACCCGGTCGCCCAGGCGCTCCGCGACCACGGCCGTGTACTCGGCGAACCGCTCAGCCGTCTCCCGCATCCGCCAGCCACCCCGGTCCTCAAGGGCCTGCGGCAGGTCCCAGTGGTAGAGGGTGGCGGCCGGTTCGATGCCCGCCGAGAGCAGCTCGTCGACCAGCCGGGAGTAGAAGTCCAGGCCCTTGGGGTTCACCGCGCCCGAGCCCTGCGGCACGACGCGCGGCCAGGCGATCGAGAAGCGGTAGGAGTCCACACCGAGGTCGCGCAGCAGCGCCACGTCCTCGGGGTAGCGGTGGTAGTGGTCGCAGGCCACGTCACCGGTGTCGCCGTTCACCACCAGACCGGGGGTGTGGCTGTAGGTGTCCCAGATCGACGGACCGCGGCCGTCCTCCGTTGCCGCGCCCTCGATCTGGTACGAGGCGGTCGCGGCGCCGAGGACGAATCCGGGCGGGAAGCTGGGGTAGTCACTCATATGGTCGGCCCATCTCCAGGCGTTGGAAGGTCACTTGACGGAACCGCCGGTGATCCCGGCGGCGATGTACTTCTGGGCGAGCACGAGCAGGATCGCCGCGGGCACCGCGGAGAGCACGGACGCGGCCATCACCGAGCCCCAGTCGCCGACGTGCGCGCCGATGTACTGGTAGATGCCCAGGGTGATGGGCTTCACCTCGTCGGTCGTGTTCAGGGTGAGCGCGAACATGAAGTCGCTCCAGGCGAACAGGAACGCGAACAGCCCCGACGTGATCAGCGAGTTGCGGCTCATCGGCAGCACCACCCGCACGAAGGTCCGCACCGGCCCGGCACCGTCGATCTGCGCCGCCTCGATCACCTCGCCCGGGATCGACACCATGAAGGAGCGCATCAGCACGATGGAGAACGGGATGCCCAGCGAGGCGTCCGCCAGCATCAGGCCGAAGTAGGAGTTCACCAGGCCCAGTTCGACGTACGAGTTGTAGAGCGCGTTGGCGATGACGATGCCCGGCACCAGCTGGGTGATCAGCGTGCCGAACACGATGGTGCGCGAGCCGCGCAGCCCGAACCGCGCGAGTCCGTACGCCGCCGGCGCCGAGAGGGCCAGGCAGATGGCGACCGCGCCGAGCGAGACGGCGAGCGAGGTCAGCAGGTGCCCGCCCTGGTCGGTGAACGCCTTGGTGAAGCCGGACAGGTCCAGGCTGCCCGGCACCGGATCGACCTGGAGCAGCCCCGAGTCGGGCTGGAGCGCGGTGTTGAGCATCCAGTACAGCGGGAAGAGCATCCCGCACAGGACGAGAACGCCGGCGACGGTGGAACCCCAGCGGCGCCGGGAGGCGGTGGGCGGGTGGGAGGCCATGGACGTCACTTCCCCTCGGTGCGGTTGGCCCGCAGGTAGAACACCGCGAACACGGCGGAGATCAGGATGAGCACATTGCCGACGACGGCGCCCGCGCCGAAGTCCAGCTGGACGAAGGAGTTCTGGTACGTCAGGGTGCCGAGCGTCTGGGTGGCGTCGGCCGGCCCGCCGTCGGTCAGGGCGAGGATCAGATCGAGGATCTTGACCGTCGACATGAAGCCGAGCACCAGCACCACCGTGACGACGGGCTTGAGCACCGGCAGAGTGACGGAGCGGAACGTCCGCCAGGCGGAGGCACCGTCCAGGGCGGCCGCCTCGTGCAGTTCCCTCGGGATCTCCTGGAGACCGCCGTACAGGATGACCATGTTGAACGGGATGCCGATCCAGATGTTGACCAGGACGACCGACAGCAGGGCCATCTGCGGACTGGTCAGCCAGGGCGTGTGACCGCCGAGGCCGAGCGTGTCCAGGAACGAGTTGAGCACGCCGGTGTCCTGGTCGAGGATGCGCCGCCACACGACGCCGGACACCACCATGGGCACCAGCCAGGGCAGCAGGATCAGTGAGCGCAGCACCCCGTTCAGCGGGAAGCGGCGGCTGAAGAAGACCGCGAGCGCCAGTCCGAGGCAGAACTGCCCGAGCAGCGAGCCGGCCGTGAAGACGAGCGTGTGCCACAGCGCCTTGCCGAACAGGGCGTCCCGGAACACGTGGGACCAGTTGTCGGCGCCGTTGAAGGGCGCCTCACCGGTGAAGAAGGTCCTCGGCGTGTAGTCCTGGAAGCTCATCACGACGTTGCGGACGAGCGGGTAGCCGAAGAACAGCAGCATGAAGACGACGGCGGGGGCGACGAACCCCCACTGGGCGAGCCGGCGCCGGCGCCGGAGCCGGTCGGGGGCCGGCGCGGCCGTCCCGGACGCCTCGGCGGGCGGCTGGGCGGTGACGGTGGACGTGGTCATGGGGGCGTACCTCAGTTCCCGCTCGTGGCCCGCTGCTGGGCGCGCTTCAGGGCGGTCTCGCTCGACTGGCCGGTCAGGGCGGACTGGAAGGCGCTCTGCAGGGCGAGCGACACCCTCGACCAGCCGGCGCCGAGCTTCGCCGTCCGGGAGCGGGCGACCGCCACCTGGTCGGCGAGGGAGTCCAGTTCGGGCACCCGCTCGCGCCAGACGGCGGCGGCCTCGGCGTTGGCCGGGACCATCCAGCTGTTGAGCGCGTAGGTCAGCTGCTCCTGCTCGCCCGCCAGGCACCCGACGATCTTCGCCGCCGTCTTCTCCCGTGCCTCGTCACCGGTGTTGGGCACGGTGAGCACCGCGCCGCCGAGCGGCCCCACCGAGTCGTCGCCGGACTCGGGCACCGGGATCGGCGCGATGCCCCAGTGCAGCGACTTGTCGGTGTTGAGGGTCTCCACCTGCCACGGCCCGTTGATCATCATCGCCGCGTTGCCCGCCATGAACTGGTCGTTGACGTCCGCCTGCGTCCAGTTCACCGTCGACTTCGACAGCGAACGGTCCTTGAGCAGGTCCTTCCAGTAGTCCAGGGCCTCGGCGACCTGCGGGCTGTCCAGCTTGGTCTCGTCGCCGCCGTTGGACCACATGAACGGCGTGAACTGGAAGACGCCGTCCTCCGCGCCGCCCGCGCTGAGCGCCAGGCCGTACCGCCTGCCCCCGGTCAGCCGCTTCGCAGTGTGACGCAACTCGGCCCAGGTGGTGGGCACTTCGACGCCCGCCTCACGGAGAGCGTCCTTGTCGTAGAAGAGCGCGAGTGTGTTCACGGACCGGGCCGCGCCGTAGTAGGTCCCCTCGTACGAGCCGAAGTCGACGATGCCCTCGGGGATGTCCTCGGTGCTCAGTCCCAGCCCTCTGAGGTCGACCAGCCCGCCCGCGTCGGCGAACGTCGGCATCTCGGACGCGTCGAACTGCACGATGTCGGGCAGTGACTTGGACGACGCCATGCGCAGCGCCTTCGTCATCACCTGCGACGCCGGGACGCTCTGCTGCTCGATGGTGATGCCCAACCGCCCGCCGCAGCGGGCCATCGCCTCCGCGTCCCAGCGGTGGTACGACTCGTCGGTCGAGGAGTTCAGCACGGTGTACACGTCGGCGTCACGCTGCTGTCCGCAGCCGGCCAGCGCCGCCCCGGCGACCAGCACGGAGACGGCGGCGAACGGGGCGACGACTCGGCGTGAGCGTCCTCGTCCGCGGTGCGTGGCAGCCGGAGGGTGTGCTGTCGGGGCAAGCGAGGTGAAGCGCTTCGACATGGTGCGGCCCTTGCTGTCGTACCGCCCGGCTCCCTCGCCGGACCGTTTTGTTTGATGTGATGACTAATACGTCACGAACCAGTCGCCGCGCTAGAGGAAGGAAGCCCCTCTCTCGCCGCTCCAGGCCGTGAGTGAGCTGTTCTCTGGAGTAATAACGCCTGTTCAGGACGGATGAGTTGGTGCGAAGCCCTCGGCGTCCCGATGTGCCTTGTGTACGATCGAAACGCTGTGAGACGGCCTCCGCGCTCCCCACCCGACAGCTCCCGCCGCACCCAAGGAAGATCATGAAGTTCACCGACGGCTTCTGGCTCATCCGCGAGGGCGTGCATCTCTCGTACGCCACTGAGGTACGCGATGTGCGCCCAGAATCGAAGCGCTTCACCACCCATGCCGCCGTGAAGAAGGTGACGCGGAGGGGGGACACGCTCAACGCGCCGCTGCTCACGGTCGAATGCTTCTCGCCCGCCGAGGGCGTCATCGGCGTCCGCGTCACCCATCACGCCGGAAAGCGCCGTACCGGCCCCGACTTCGCCCTCGCGGGCGCGGGCGCGGGGGACGGCGCCGGCACGGTGCGGCAGGACGGCACGGTCACCGAGCTGACCAGCGGCCCGCTCAGCCTCCGCCTGGACCGCGCGGGCCCCTGGGGCCTGACCTTCCACGACGCCGACGGGCGCGAACTGACCCACGCGAACGCCAAGAGCACCGCCTTCGCCACCACCGGCGACGGCGCCCACCACATGCTGGGCCGGCTCGCGCTCGGGGTCGGCGAGCAGATCTACGGCCTCGGTGAGCGCTTCACCCCGTTCGTCAAGAACGGCCAGGTCGTCGACATGTGGCAGGCCGACGGCGGCACCAGCAGTGAACAGGCCTACAAGAACGTCCCGTTCTACCTCTCCTCACGCGGATACGGCGTCTTCGTCAACCACCCGGGCGCCGTCTCCTTCGAGGTCGGCTCCGAGTCCGTCGGCCAGGTGCAGTTCAGCGTCGAGGACCAGGCACTGGAGTACTACGTCGTCGCCGGCCCCACCCCGAAGGAGGTCCTCACCCGCTACACCGCCCTCACCGGCCGGCCCGCCCTGCCGCCCGCCTGGTCCTTCGGCCTCTGGCTCACCACGTCCTTCACCACGTCGTACGACGAGGAGACGGTGACGTCCTTCGTGGACGGCATGGCCGAGCGCGGCATCCCGCTCTCGGTCTTCCACTTCGACTGCTTCTGGATGCGCGAGTACCAGTGGTGCGACTTCCGGTGGGACCCGGAGGTCTTCCCCGACCCGGAGGGCATGCTCGCCCGCCTCAAGGCCAAGGGCCTGAAGGTCAGCGTCTGGATCAACCCCTACATCGCCCAGCGGTCCCCCCTCTTCGACGAGGCCGCCGCCCTCGGGCACCTGGTGCGCCGGACGAACGGCGACATCTGGCAGTGGGACCTGTGGCAGGCCGGCATGGGCCTGGTGGACTTCACCAGCCCCGCGGCCCGCGACTGGTTCGCCGGGAAGCTCAAGCCGCTGCTCGACCAGGGCGTCGACTGCTTCAAGACCGACTTCGGCGAGCGGATCCCCACCGATGTCGTCTGGCACGACGGCTCCGACCCGCAGCGGATGCACAACTACTACACCCACCTGTTCAACCGGACCGTCTTCGAACTCCTGGAGAAGGAGCGCGGACAGGGCGAGGCCGTCCTCTTCGCCCGCTCCGCGACCGCGGGCGGCCAGCAGTACCCGGTCCACTGGGGCGGCGACTGCTGGTCGTCCTTCGAAGCCATGTCGGAGTCGCTGCGGGGCGGCCTGTCCCTGTCCCTGAGCGGCTTCGGCTTCTGGAGCCACGACATCGGCGGCTTCGAGGGCACGCCCGACCCCGCGGTCTTCAAACGGTGGCTGGCCTTCGGGCTGCTCTCCTCGCACAGCCGGCTGCACGGCTCCTCGTCGTACCGGGTGCCGTGGGAGTTCGGCGAGGAGGCGGTCGAGGTCGCCCGCCGCTTCACCCTCCTCAAGCACCGCCTGATGCCCTACCTGTACGGCGCCGCCGCCGATGCCCACCGCACCGGCGTGCCGATGATGCGCCCCATGGTCCTTGAGTTCCCGGGCGACCCGGCGTGCCGCCCGCTGGACCGCCAGTACATGCTCGGCCCCGACCTCCTGGTCGCCCCGGTCTTCACCGAGGACGGCGAGGTCGAGGTCTACCTCCCCGAGGGCACCTGGACCCACCTCCTGACCGGCGAGCGCGTCACCGGCCCGGCCTGGCGCACCGAACGGCACGACTACGACAGCCTGCCCCTGTACGTCCGTGAAGGCGCCGTCCTGCCGCTGGCCGGCGACGACCGGCGCCCCGACGGCGACTGGCTGGACGCCCCGACCCTCCTGGTGCACCCGACCGCCGAGCCCGGCCACACGGCCGAGGCCACCGTGCCCGACCTCCTCGGCACACCGGCCGCGACCTTCCGCGTGCGGCGCGACGGCGATGTCCTGCGGGTCACCGCGAGCGGTACCGACCGCCCCTTCACCGTGCGGATCGCGGGCGGGGCGAGCGCGCGGGGCAGCGGCGAGGTGAGCGTGCCCTGCGGGTGAGCGGGGGTCAGCGGCCGATCTCGGCCAGCGCCGTCAGCAGCCGGTCCACGTCGTCCGCGTCGTTGTACGGCGCGAGCCCGACCCGGACGCCGCCCGCGTCGCCGAGCCCCAGGCGGCGGGCGGCCTCCACGGCGTAGAAGGAGCCGGCGGGCGCGTCGACGGCCCGCTCGGCCAGCCGCCGGTACACCTCGGCCGGGCGCAGGCCCGCCACGGTGAACAGCAGGGTCGGCGTGCGCCGCGCGGCCCGTGAGTACACGGTGATCCCGCCGAGGTCGGCGAGGCCCCGCTCGATCCGCCCGCGCAGCACGTCCTCGTGGGCCTCCAGCGCCGCGAAGGAGGCGACGAGCCGGTCCCGGCGGCTGCCCCGGGCCTCCGGCTCCAGAGCGGCGAGGAAGTCCACCGCGGCACGGGCCCCGGCCAGCAGCTCGTAGGGCAGCGTGCCCAGTTCGAACCGCTCGGGAACCGCGTCGATCGAGGGCATCAGCTTGTCCGGGCGCAGCGTCTCGAGGAACTCGGGCCGCGCCGCCAGCACTCCCAGGTGCGGGCCGAGGAACTTGTACGGCGAGCACACCAGCGTGTCCGCGCCCAGCGCGGCCAGGTCGACGGCGGCGTGCGAGGCGTAGTGCACCGCGTCGACGTGGAGCAGCGCGCCGACCCCGTGCGCCGACCGGGCGATGGCCGGCAGGTCGGGCATGGTGCCGATCAGGTTGGACGCGGCCGTCACCGCGACCAGCCGGGTGCGCGGGGAGAGCACCGCCTCGACGTGCTCGGGAAGCAGCTCCCCGGTGACGGGGTCGAAGTCCGCCCGGCGCACGGTCGCGCCGGCCGCCGCTGCCGCCTGGATCCAGGGCCGGATGTTGGAGTCGTGGTCGAGTCGGGTGACGACCACCTCGTCACCCGGCCGCCAGGTCTTGGCGAGCGTCCGCGACAGGTCGTAGGCGAGCTGCGTCGCGCTGCGGCCGAGGACGACCCCCCGCGGCTCGACGCCCAGCAGGTCGGCCAGGGCGCCGCGGGCGTCGGTGACGAGGCCGTCCGCGTTGCGCTCGCCCTCGGTCGTCCGCCCGCGGTTGGCCAGCGGGTTGGACAGTGCCTCGCCGATGGCGTCGATGACGGGCTGCGGCGTCTGGGTGCCGCCCGGCGCGTCGAAGCGGGCCGAACCGGACTTCAGGGCGGGGATCTGCGCGCGGATCGCGTCAACGTCGAGGGCCATGTGCACTCCAACCGAAGGCGGGGAACGGCCGTCTCATGATCGCAGCAGGACGGCGATCGGAACAGACGCGCCCGGCGGGCCGGTCAGGGGTCCTTGGGCTTCGCCGGCTTCTCCTGCGCCGGACTCTCGGCCTCCGTCGGGCCGTCCGCCTTGGCCGTGTTCTTGTCACGGCCGCCGGGATGGCGGTTGCGCCAGATCCAGAAGACCGCGCAGGACAGCAGCGCCCAGCCGCCCAGCACCAGGAAGGGGAACGCGTGCTGGTGGCCCTGGAAGTACACCGCCGTGTGCTGGGCGTTGACCGAGGCCCCGGGCGGCAGCCACTGGCCGATCACGCCGAGCGGTGACGGCAGCAGCGGCCACGACACCGCGCCGCCGGACGAGGGATTGCCGAGGAGCACCATCAGCCCCCAGGTCGGCAGCATCGCCCAGCGCCCGACCAGGGTGTTGAACATGGTGAAGACCATGCCGGAGGTGAACAGGGTGACCGCGAGGATCAGCCACGACTCGACGAACGGCAGGTCGAGCGCGCCCAGCAGCCAGTCCACCGTCGCGGCGATCGCGAACCCGCCGAGCAGCGCGTAGCTCAGCGTGAACAGGATGCGCTCGAACGGGGTCAGCGTCCGCGCGTGCACGCTCAGCTGGATCGCCCCGACGAAGCCGATGATCACGGCGGCCAGGGAGATGTAGAAGATCGCCAGCCCTCGCGGATCGCCCTTCTGCAAGGGCTTGACGTCCCGGACGGTGACCCGGACCCCGGTCTTCTCGCCCACCGCCGGC
The DNA here is from genome assembly GCF_058244745.1 of Streptomyces sp. SL06. Lineage (NCBI taxonomy): Bacteria > Bacillati > Actinomycetota > Actinomycetes > Kitasatosporales > Streptomycetaceae > Streptomyces > Streptomyces sp. SL06. Next base: position 6,440,721 of record NZ_JBSYOT010000002.1, read on the forward strand.
GCGGTGTCGGCGAGCACTTCGGAGACCGAGGCTCCCGACGCGCTGGACAGGTCGAGCACGGCGGACCGTCCGTCGTCACTCAGGTCGAAGATCGCGAAGACCTTCTGCTCCTCGATCGCCTCGCGGGCCGCGGCCCGTCCCTCGTAGGCGTGCACCTTCACCGAGGCGTTCAGCGCCTTCTCCAGACCTTCCAGGAAGGCCTGGCCGCCGCCGTGCCGGTAGGAGCCGACCACGGCCGTGGGGATCCTGCGCGGCGTCGGGTCCGCCATGGAGTAGGTGTACGAACCGGCGAAGAGACCGGCCGCGGCCGCGAGGATCAGCACCAGCACGGTGGCCGGCCAGAACGGCGACTGCCGGAACGAGGACCACCGCTCCCCGCGCGTCGCAGGAGGCCTGCCGTGGGCGCCGTGGGACATGTGGGCCATGTCCGGGACGTTTCCACAGCCGGGGTGAAAGGGCACCAGGAGCGCCCTCGCCCGGGTGTGCGCGGAGAGTGACGGCGGCCCGCGACGCGATCGCGGAGCCCGCGGTGGACGGGATCAGACGTGCACGAGCGGCGTGTCCACCAGGTGCTCCGCCACGAACCACGCCTCGAGTTCGTTCGTGCGCACGACATCGGAGACCAGCAGGTCGTTGCTGCCGTCGTCCCCGAGTTCCTGGGTGCGGGCCGCGGCGTCGTGGCAGTCGGCGAGGATCAGCTCGTGCGCCTCCAGGAGCCGCGAGAGCATCGCCGGTACCTCCTCCACGCCGTCCGGGGGGCGCGGCACGGTGGTGATCTCGGCGACGTGCCGGGGGTCGCCGACCGCGACGCCGCCCAGCGTCTGGACGCGCTCGGCGATCGAGTCGATCAGCTCCAGCTGCTCACCCGCGTGCTTGTCCAGCAGCAGGTGCAGTTGGTAGAACGTCGCCCCGCGCATGAGCCAGTGGTACTTCTTGTACAGGTCGTGCAGGATCCGGGTGTCCGCCAGGACCTTGTTGAGCCGCTGGCAGGAGTAGAGACGGGTGTCCATGGTCAGCGCCACGGGGAACTGCTTGACGGTGCCGAACTCCTGAATGGTCCGGCCCTTCTGGTGCAGCCAGGGCTGGCTGCCGTCGGACCGGTGCTCCACGGATGACGACGACTTCGGGGAACTCACGCCTGGGCTCCTTCCGGAGAGGACTGCAGAGTGCGCCGGGGCGGTGCCGCCGGCTTCGGTTTCCCCCCGCGACAGTCGACCAGCCTTGTGCCGAGCCCGCAAACGCTGGGGGTTGTCCCGCCCCTCGCTCCCCGCCCGTCGTCAGCCGGGAGCGAAGGCGCTTTCCGCAGCGGTGTGGACGGAACCGGTCACGTTCGACGACGTGATCAGGCCAGGGAGTCCTGCGACGGTACGACGACGCCGTACATGTCGGCGATCGTGGCGAGGGCGCCGAGGTGCACCTGGCGGGCGCTCAGTTCGGTGTCGGCGACCGGCAGGGCGCGGGTGGCGCAGGCGTCGGCGACGACGGTGGGGCGGTTGCCGCGCAGGAAGGCTCCCTGGGCGGTGAAGGCCACGCACATGTGCGTCATGAAGCCGATGACGACGAGGTCGTCGTGGCCGGCCGCGTCGACGTGCTCGCCCAGGTCGGTGCCGAAGAAGGAGTCCGGCGCCTTCTTGGTGACGACGGGTTCGCCGCCGACCGGGGCGACGCCGGGATGGATCTGCCCGATCTCGGCGCGGATGTCGTACGGACTGCCCTCGCCTCCGTCGTGCACGACGTGGATGACCGCGGCGCCCTCCCGGCGTGCGCGGGCCAGCAGCCGGGCACCGGCGCCGAGCGCGGCCTGCCAGCCGTCGAGTTCCATCACGCCGGTGGTGTAGGTGTTCTGGTAGTCGACGAGGACCAGCGTGGAGTCGGCGAGCTTGGCGGGGGTGTCGTCGAGCCCGTTGAGTCGACGCAGCGTGGTCGTGGGCATGAGGGCTCCTCGGTGTTGTCGGGGGTTGTCGGGGGTTGCGGTGACGGGCCGATCCGCGCCTACGACGCTATGGCCGGTCGGGGCACGTCGGCAATGTCGTCTAACCTGCAGATACCGACATGAACGAGGGATCGCAGGAGGGCTCATGAACCCCGTCGGACGGCTGATCGTCGTCGTGCTCTTCGACGGCGTCGACCTGCTCGACGTCACCGGGCCGCCGGAGGTGTTCGCCCTCGCGCGGCGCGAGACGGAGGAGGCGGCGGGGTACGAGGTGGTTCTCGCCGCCGAGTCCAGCGCCCCGGTCACGACCGCGGCCGGGGTCAGAATCCTGCCCGGGGCCACGTTCGACGACCTGTCGGGGCGCCGCATCGACACCCTGCTCGTGCCCGGCGCGGTCGAGGTCGACGACCGGCGCCGGGTCAGGGCGCTCGTCGACCCCGCCGTGGTGAAGCGGGTGGGCGAACTCGCCGAGCGGGCCCGGCGGGTGACATCCGTGTGTGTGGGAGCGCATGTCCTGGCCGCCGCCGGGCTGCTGGACGGCAAGCGCGCCACCACCCACTGGTCGACCGCGCGGCAACTCGCCGACGAGCACCCGGCGGTCGAGGTGGACGCCGACCCGATCTTCATCCGCGAGGGCGATGTGTGGACCGGCGCGGGGATCAGCTCCTGCCTCGACCTCGCGCTCGCGCTCGTCGCCGACGACCTCGGGGAGGCGGTGGCGCTGCGGGTGGCCCGGCAACTGGTGATGTACCTGAAACGGCCGAGCGGACAGAGCCAGTTCAGCGTGCCGCTGGAGCAGGTCGCCACGACCCGGCGCGTCGAGGTCCTCCGCCACCACATCAGGCGCAACCTCGGCGCCCGGCTCACCGTCGCGGACCTCGCGGAGGTCGCCCGCGTCAGCGACCGCCAGCTCACCCGCATCTTCAAGACCGAACTGGGCACGACCCCGTACGCCTACATCGAGGCGGTCCGCGTCGAGGCGGCCCGCCACCAGCTGGAGTCGACCGACGCCACCCTGGAACGCGTCGCCTCCACCTGCGGTTTCGGCACCGTCGACACCCTGGTCAGGGCGTTCCGCCGCCGACTCGACACGACCCCGACGGAGTACCGGCTCCGGTTCCGCGCGTCGCGATGAGTTCCGGGGCGCCCGGTGGCCGTACGGTCGGACCCGGCACGGCACCGAGGAGGACGTTCGATGCGCAGCGTGACCTATTCGATGAGCGTCTCGCTCGACGGGTACATCGTCGGGCCGGACGGCGGGTTCGACTGGACGACACCCGACGAGGAGGTCTTCCGCTTCTGGATCGACGACATCCGGAAGGCCGACGTCCATCTGCTGGGGCGGCGGCTGTACGAGACGATGCTGTACTGGGAGACCGCCGAGGACTCCGCGCTCGACGACGCCGAGCGCGAGTGGACCGCGCTGTGGAACCCGCTGCCGAAGGTGGTGTTCTCCCGCACCCTGTCGCAGGTGCGGGGCCGGGCCGCCCGGCTCGCCTCCGGCGGCCTGGCGGAGGAGATCGCCCGGCTGCGGGCCGAACCGGCGGACGGCGAGATCGCGATCGGCGGCGCGACGCTCGCGGCCGAGGCCGCCGCGCTGGATCTCATCGACGAGTACCGGACGATGGTCTACCCGGTCCTGGTCGGCGGCGGCACCCCGTTCTTCCCCCGCGACGGACGCCGGGTGAACCTCGACCTGATCGAGACCCGCACCTTCGCGTCGAAGGTCGCCTACCTCCGCCACCGCGTGGCCCGTTAGCCTCCCGTCCCGGACACCCTGGTCCGGTCCGTCCGCGAGGTCGCTCAGCCACGGGAGCGCGCCGCCGCCCACGGCTATGCCTCGCGTTCCCTCTTGTCCCGCTCGACCCGCTCTTCGCGCGGCACGGTGACGGTCAGCCTGTCGGGGTTCGTGGCCGTCCAGGTGAGGGCCCATGCGCGGACCTCCCGCAGGATGTACGTACCATCCCGTCTCACGTCGGAGACGATGCCCTCCCTGCCCGCCTCCTCGTCCCACACCTGGTCTCCCACCCACGCTCCGCTCCGCCCCTCGGTCATGGCGCCGGCTCGCAGTCCAGCTCGCCCCAGACCTGCTTGCCCCAGCGGTAGAGGTCCGTGCCCCAGCGCTCGGTCAGGGAGTCGACCAGGACGAGGCCACGGCCCCGGATCCCGTCGCCGGTGGAGTCGGTCCGCATCATCGGGACGGTCCTCGACCGGTCGATCACCCCGAGGCGGATCAGGCCCGCGGCGGGCCGCGAGACGATCACGCGGATCGACGAGAGGCAGTTGCCGTCACAGTCATCAGGACCTCGTAGGTGCGGTTGCGGTCTGGTCTCACCCGAGTGAACGGCTCACGAGCGTGCTGGGGCAGGAAAAATCCGCGCCGTGCTCATCCGCCTCGACCGGAAATCTCTCTGCCGTCCCTGCTACTGACGGGAACTCAGTGACTACCATGGGTATATGCGCGAGAACGGGAGCCTGAACAGCGCCATGCGACAAATTGGCCTCACCTAGGTCGAGTTGGCCGACAAGGTGAACGATCGCCTGATCTCCGCCGGGCATGAGGGGACGGTCGGCGACCGCACCGTCCGCAACTGGCTGACCGGAAAGACAGGAGAGCTGGGCTTCAGCCCACCGGCGCGAAGACGCACACCTCGACCCCTGCGGAGGACCCCGTGAGGCGCCGGAACCTCCTCACAGCCGCCACCGGCACGACGGCCGCCGTGGCAGCCCCCACGATGGGAGCGCCGCCTCGTGTGGGCACCTCCGATGTCCTCCGGCTCCGCAGCGGGCTGGACGCGTTGGTGGAACTGGACCGCAGCAGAGGGGGCCACGAGGGACTGGAGCGAAGGGCGTTGGCCGGAGCCTCCGAGGCCCTGGCGAAGCAGAAGCTCGGGGCCACCCAGCGCATCCGCCTCCGGCTCTTCTCCGTCGCCGCCGACTACACCGCCACGGCTGCCTGGAGCGCGATCGACGCCCGGCAGGTGGAACGGGCCTCCCAACTCCTGCAACGCGCCCTGTACTTGGCCGGAATGGCCAAGGATCCTGTCGCGGAGATGCGGGTCTGGAACTCCTACGCCATGCTCGCCCACCACCGGGACGAGTACGTCGAAGCCGTTGATGCCTCCTATGCGGCCCAGGGGACGACGATCGCCCGGCGGAACCCGCTTTACTCCTCGCTGGCCCACGCGCGTACGGCCGTCGGTCACTCGACCCTCGGTGACCGCCAGGCCGCCCTGCGTTCCCTGGGGTATGCCGTGACACATCCCCGGGTCCAAGCACTGTACGAGTCCCGGGGCTTCCGGAAGGTCGGAGAGCGTCAGCCCTTCCCTGACTCCCCGGTGTACGCCGTCATGCTGGCCGAGCTGCCGCTGAAGTAGGCGCCGGCGCGGCCGGTGTTCACGTGTCGATCGCCTCCGTGGCCGAAGAGTTAACAGCTCGTTAGGGTGACGGAGGTGTGAGGCCATGGTCGAAATGCGCATCATCTTGACATGAACCTGCGGTCCGAGGGGCGGGCCGCAACCTCATGGAGGTGTGGGATGCACCGCAGATTCGCCACCGGCCTCACCGCCGCGGCCCTGGCTGTGACCACCGTCGTCGCCACCGCCACGATCGCCGACGCCGCTCCCGCCGACAAGTCGCAGGTCCTCGCGAGCTGGACCCAGACCAGCGCGGCGAGTTACAACACCTGGGCCGCCGCTCGGGCGAAGCAGTCCGCCTGGACCGCCTACGGGTTCGACTGGACCACCGACTACTGCTCCTCCTCGCCGGACAACCCGTTCGGCTTCCCCTTCAGCACCTCCTGCGCACGGCACGACTTCGGCTACCGCAACTACAAGGCCGCGGGCTCCTTCAGCGCCAACAAGCCCCGTCTCGACAGCGCCTTCTACGAGGATCTCAAGCGAGTCTGCAACGGCTACGGCGGTGCCACCAAGGTCACTTGCGACAGCACGGCGTGGACGTACTACCAGGCCGTGAAGGCCTTCGGCTGACGGGTCGGCGCCGCGCCCCGCCACCCGCGCGCGGAACGGGACGCGGGCCCCGCCGAGTAGACCGACCGCACGCCCGGCACCGGAGCGGCCGCCGCCACCGCCAGCGCGGCAGCGGCACAGCCGATGCCCAGGACCGCTCCCGCGGCGACATCACCGGGGTAGTGCACCCCGGTGTGGACCCGCGCGTACCCGACGGCGCCCGCCAGCACGCCGAGCGGGACGGCGGCGGCGGGCAGGACGCCGCCGACGGCCGTGGCGAACGCGACCGCCGAGGCGGTGTGCCCCGACGGGAACGACGCCGACGCGGGCATGGGCACATACCGGCCCACTGTCACCCGCGCCGCCTCCCGGTCCGGCCGCGCCCTGTGCACCAGCCGCTTGCCCAGCAGATTCGTCGCGACCGACGCCACCACGACCGCCCCCACACCGACGAGGGCCGCCTGCCGCGCCCGCGCACCGCTCAGGGCGAGCACGGCGGCGATCCCCAGCGACACCTTCGAGTGGTCGGCGGCGTGGGACAGCCGGCGCAGCGCCCGGTCGAGCGTGGGCGTGGACGTGGCGGCCACCGCCGCGTACAGCGCGCCGTCCACGGCACGCAGATCACCGAGCACGGAGTCACCGGCCCGCCCGCGCGCCCGCTCCGGGCCGCCGCTGTCCTGGTCGGCGTTGGTCGGTTCGGTCATGGGCTCCTGCTCCGCGGGGAGATGGGGCCCGGCGACACCCGGGAGCGCCGTGGGCCCGCCGACGTACCAGCCTGGTCCGTCCCGGGGGATACGGCGCGTCGCCGGGGGCCGTCCGGGGGACCGGCGACAGGTGACGGATGCGTCGGCGGGGAAGGAGTCCCGGTACGGGCGGCACCCTCCTGTACCGGCGCCCGTCCCCACGCGCCGCGCGACGCGTGGGACGGTCGGTTGACTGCTGGTCGGTCGACACCCGCTTGTAGACCAGGTCGGCCATGCCGCTCACCGTTGTGGTGGTCGCATCCGACCCCAGCTGTCAGCAAACCCTGTCGTCAGCCTCCATTGGATCCGATGGGATCCGCGCCGCCGTCGGGCCGCAGGATGTCCGGGTTCATTGGACGCCCGCCGTACCTGTCGTCATTCGTTCGTTTACCGGCACCCCCGAGCGGATCGCGGCTTCGATTTGGGCGAGTTGGGCGGCGAGGATCTCTTCGAACGCGGCACGGCGGTCCACCCCGAGGGGGCTGATGTCGCGGGCGAAGTGGGCCAGGGCCGGGAAGTGTTCCGGGTCGGCGCCGAGTACCGCGACGCGGAACAGCTCCATGCCCTGTTCGTGCTCTTCGGGGGTGGCGGTGCTGACCCCTGCCTCGGAGGCGATCAACGCGGCGACGAGGACCGCGATCCGGTGGTAGCGCGCCGGGATCTCCTCGTCGGGCAGTCCCGACGCGCGCAGCGCCTGTAGCGCCTCCTCCATGACCAGTCGGGAACCGGTGCCGCTTGACGCGTAGCGTCCCCAGACCGCGGCGAGCTGGGGCTGCTGTCCGAACGCCTCTCTCAGGCGCAGGGCCAGGGCCGTGATGCGCTGCTTCCAGTCGCCCTCGGGGCGGTGGCCGTCCATGGCCGCTAGAAGAATCCGGTCGGCGACCGCGCGCAGCAGTTCGGTCTTGCTGCGGAAGTGTCGGTAGAGGCTGGAGGAATCGGTCCCGAGGGCCGCGGCCAGCCTGCGCACGCTGAACGACTCGGCGTCGCTCGTGCGCAGCAGCTCCGCCGCCACATCCAGGATCTCCTCGGTCGACCAGCGCCTTCGGCTTGCCATCCTGCTCCTCTCGCCGGATCTCAGCCTAACCTATGCACTTGGCGTTGCACGCACCGCGTGCATAATGAGGACATGAGAATGCCGGGCCACCCGGCAGGAGGCGGGCCGGCGTGCCACTCGTGCCCTGTGGTCCGGGCCGGGCGACCGATGCGAAGCCCGCCCCGGGGAATACGAAAGGACGCATGACGTGAAGAACCCACTGGATTCCGCGGCGCTGAACGCCGCCATCGAAAACGTCCACCGCGCCGGGATGCCGGGCCTGTTCGCCGAGGTGCGCAGCGGCGACCAGATCTGGCGCGGCGCCGCCGGGGTCGCCGATGTCGCCACCGGCCGCCCCGTCACCACCGACATGCGGCACCGCGTCGGCAGCATCACCAAGACCTTCACCGCCGCAGCGGTCCTGCAACAGGTCGAGAGCGGTCGGATCGCTCTCGACGCACCGATCGGCCGGTACCTTCCGAAGCTGGTTCCTGGAGAACGCGGTGACGCCATCACGGTCCGGATGCTGATCAACCACACCAGCGGCCTCGCCGAGTATCTCCCGTACGCCTACCCCTCCCTCAAAGCGTTCCCCGCCCTCGCGGACACCGGACCCCAGAGCCTGGACGACCACCGGTTCACGCGGTTCAACCCCACTGAACTGATCGAGATGGGGGTCACCGCACCTGCCGTCGGCGCCCCGGGCGGCACGCCGGGGGTGTACTCCAACACCAACTACCTGCTCCTCGGCGAACTCCTGGAACAGGTGACCGGCACTACGGCCGAGCGGTACATCACCCGGAACGTCATCGAGCGCGCCCGTCTCCGGGACACCGAATTCCCCGCCGGACCGTACGTGGGCGGGCCGCACTCGCAGCTCTACGAGGCGTGGTTCGGCATGATCGACCCGCCGCGCGACTACAGCGTCTACGACATGTCATGGGTGGGGCCGGCGGCCTCGCTGATATCGACCGTCGCGGACCTCAACCGTTTCTACGGCATGCTGCTGGCCGGGGAGATCGTCGGTCCGTCGTCGCTGGCGCAGATGCAAAGCACCGTCCCGGTCGTCTCGCAGGAGGGAAAAACGATCGACTACGGCCTCGGCCTGCACCCGATGGAGGGTCCCTTGCAGGGCACCTTCTGGGGCCATGGCGGCACGGTCTGGGGCGGTGGAGCGCTGGCCATGACCCGTGCCGACGGCAAGCGGCAGATGGCGGTCGCGGTGAACCTGCAGAGGTGGAACAGGCTCGACTCCTCCGGCAGGCCGCAGCCCCATCCCATCGACGACGCGCTTGCGACTCTCTACCGCATGGCGATGTACGGCTGACCGGGCCGGGGCGGCTCCCGGATATCGGACGAGGATACGGGGCCGGGGTATTTGCCCGTCGAATTCATCCATACCCCCATGGGGTACTGAAGCGAGGCTCGCCGTTGCTTGACTGACTACCCCCCAGGGGTATGGTGAGGTGGAGGAAGAGGTCTCCGCGTGGCCGGAGACCCGGATTACGAGGGGACGGGCGTCATGCACACCGGACTGAGGATCACCGCGTTCACCGCCGCGCTCGCCGCGACCTTCGGGGCCGCGTACGGCGTCGGCAGGGCAGTGGACCCGGCCGCCTCCGAGAGCGCCCCCGCACCCCACGACGAGCACGGCGAGCCCTCACCGCAGGCCGAGGAGGACGGCGGGCACGAGGGCCACGAGAGCACCCCGCCCGGCGGACTGCAGATCTCCGAGAACGGCTACACCCTCGACCTCGCCACCCCCCGCGTCACCGCAGGTCAGCGCACCGAACTGCGCTTCACGCTCCGGGACGGCGACGGCGAGGCCGTCACGGCGTACCAGCGCGAGCACGACAGGGAACTCCACCTCATCCTGGCCTCACGCGATCTGGTCACCTTCCGGCACCTGCACCCCACCCGGGCCGCCGACGGCACCTGGAGCACCCCCGTCGACCTGCCCCGCGCGGGCGGCTACCGCGTCTTCGCGGACTTCACCCCGGCGAGGAAGGGCGTGGAGAACCTCACCCTCGGCGCCGACCTCGCCGCCTCCGGCCGCTACGAACCGGCCCGCCTGCCCGCGCCCAACAGCACCGCGCGGACCGGCGGCTACCAGGTCGAACTCGCCGGATCCCTGCGCCCCGGCAGGGCGAGCGAGCTGAAGCTGAAGGTGTCCAGGGACGGCGCACCCGTCAACGACCTCCAGCCCTACCTGGGCGCCTACGGCCATCTGGTCGCCCTGCGCTCCGGCGACCTCGCCTACCTCCATGTGCACCCGAACGGCGAGCCCGGCGACGGCACCACGAAGCCCGGCCCGGAGATCTCCTTCACGGCCACCGCGCCCAGCGAGGGCACCTACCGCCTCTTCCTGGATTTCCGGCACCGGGGCGAGGTGCACACCGCGGCGTTCACCGTACGGTCCGGAAAGGCGCCCGCCGAGCCCGACGCACAGGTGCCCACGACGGAACACACCGACGACCACGGACACTGACGGCCACGGCGCCGACGGCCACACACCGGCCGGCCGCGTCACCGGCCTGTCGGGAGGGACGGCACACCTAGGCCGTGACGACCCTGACCCCGGCCTCCTCGAACTGCCGCACCAGGTCCGGGTCGGCCGCGCCGTCCGTGACCAGTGTGTTCACCGACTCGGCCGCGCAGATCCGGGCGAACGCCCGCCGGCCCAGCTTGCTGGAGTCGGCGGCCACGACCACGCGCTCGGCGCGCTCGCACAGCAGCCGGTTGATCGCGGCCTCCGCCTCGTCGTGCGCGGCGGCGCCGTGCGCCACGTCGAAGGCGACGACGCCCAGCACCGCCACGTCGAGCGTCACCTGCCCCAGCACCCCGTCCGCGAGCGGCCCGATCAACTCGTACGACTGCGCCCTGGCCACCCCGCCGGTCACCACGATCTTGAACTGCGGCCGCACGGCCAGCTCGTTGGCGATGTTGAGCGCGTTGGTGACCACGGTCAGCGCGGGCGTCCCGGAGGCCAGGTCGGCGCGCACGGCCAGGGCGCGCGCCACCTCGGTGGTGGTCGTGCCGCCGGTCAGCCCCACCGCCTCGCCGGGCGCCACCAGGGCGGCGACCGCCTGTGCGACGCGCTGCTTCTCCGAGGCGCGGCGGGCCGTCTTGTAGCGCAGCGGAAGCTCGTACGACACCCCGTGCACGACCGCGCCGCCCCGCGTGCGCACGAGCATCTGCTGCTCGGCGAGCCGGTCGAAGTCACGGCGGATCGTAGCGGCCGAGACCTCAAGCTCGGCCGCCGCCTCGTCAACGTCCAGCCGGCCGCGCTCGACGAGCAGTTCCAGCAGCGCCTTCCAGCGGGCGTCGCGCGACATCCGCGCCTCCGTTCCTCGATCTCCCGGCGACCCTAGCGCACCACTCACTTCCCCGGACTGCTTGATTGTGATCGAAAGCTCGCTATATCTTGCAAGAACAATCAGACCGGCGCCCGGTGATCACGGGCCGGTGATCGGGGAGTGTGCGGCATGACGTATGTCGAGGACGAGCTGAACAGCCAGCCCGAGTGCTGGACACGCGCCGCCGAGGAGGCGGCCCGGCACCCGGCGGCGCTCCCGGCGGCGGGGGAGCGGGTGGCGATCGTGGGCTGCGGCACCTCGTACTTCATGGCCCAGTCGGCGGCGGCGCTGCGCGAGGCGGCGGGGCAGGGCGAGACGGACGCGTTCGCCGCCTCCGAGTTCCCGGGGCATCGCGCCTACGACCGTGTCGTCGCCCTCACCCGCTCCGGGACCACCACCGAAGTACTGGAGCTGCTCGCGGAGTTGAAGGGCCGCACCGGCACCCGCACGGTGGCCGTCACCGCCGACCCGAACACGCCCGTCATGACCGCCGCCGACGACGTGGTCGTACTCGACTTCGCGGACGAACGCTCGGTCGTGCAGACCCGGTTCGCGACCACCGCCCTCACACTGCTCCGCGCCCACCTGGGCCTGCACACCGACGCGGTCGTCGCCGACGCCCGCGCCGCCCTCGCGTCCGAGCTGCCCGAAGGGCTCGTCGGCTGCACCCAGTTCACCTTCCTCGGCCGGGGCTGGACCGTGGGACTGGCCAACGAGGCGGGCCTGAAGATGCGCGAGGCCTCCCTGTCCTGGACCGAGGCCTACCCGGCGATGGAGTACCGGCACGGCCCCATCAGCGTCAGCACGGCCGGCACCGCGACCTGGATGTTCGGCGAAGCGCCCGAAGGACTGGCCCAACAGGTCCGCGACACAGGCGCGTTGTGGGTGCCGGGAGGGCTCGACCCGCTCGCCGAACTGGTCCGCGCGCAGCGGCTCGCGGTCGCGGTCGCCGCCGCCCGCGGCCTCGACCCCGACCGCCCCCGGCACCTCACCCGCTCGGTGATCCTCGCCCCCTGACGCCCGCTCTCGACGCCCGGGAAGGAGAGAGAGTGCCCCTCGCCGCCACCGGTGACCTGGTCGGCCGCGCCGCCGCCGCGCGCTCCGCCGTCGCCGCCTTCAACATCATCACCCTGGAGCACATCGAGGCCGTCGTCGCCGGCGCCGAGTCCGTACGCACGCCCGTCGTCCTCCAGGTCAGCGAGAACGCCGTGAAGTACCGTCACGGCCGCCTGCTGCCCCTGGCCCGCGCGGCCGTCGCCGCCGCCGAGGGCGCCGCCGTGCCCGTCGCCCTGCACCTCGACCACGTGCAGAGCGACAGCCTGCTGCGCCGGGCCCCGGACGCCGGATTCAGCTCCGTGATGTACGACGCCGCCCGGCTGCCGTACGCGGAGAACCTCGCGGCGACCCGGGCCGCCGCCGACTGGGCGCACGCCCAAGGGCTGTGGATCGAGGCCGAGTTGGGCGAGGTCGGCGGCAAGAACGGCGCACCGCCGCTCGACGCGCACGCCCCCGGAGCCCGTACCGACCCCGCCGAGGCACGTGCCTTCGTCGCCGACTCCGGGGTGGACGCCCTGGCCGTCGCCGTCGGCAGCTCCCACGCCATGACCACCCGCACCGCGGCCCTCGACCACGGCCTGCTCAAGGAGTTGTCGGGCGCGCTGGACGTGCCGCTGGTGCTGCACGGCTCCTCCGGGGTCCCGGACGGCGAACTCGCCGCGGCCGTCGCGGGCGGCATCTCCAAGGTCAACGTCGGCACCGCGCTCAACATCGCGATGACCGGCGCGATCAGGGAGCACCTCGCGGCCCACCCCGAGGCGGTCGACTCGCGCGGCTATCTCACCGCGGGAAGGCAGGCCATGGTCCGGACGGTGGGGGCGATCATCCGGGTCGTCGCCGGAACTACGTCCTGACCGCCTTCAGCACCACGAACTTCCGGTCGCCCGCCACCAGTCGGCTGTTGCCGAACAGGCGCCGCAGCTTGACGTGATGGCCCAGGTGCCGGTTGCCGACCACCCACAGCTCGCCGCCGGGGCGCAGCGCGCGCCGCGCCCCGGTGAACATCCGCCACGCCGTGGCGTCGGTCGTCGCCTGATGGGAGTGGAAGGGCGGGTTGTTGAGCACCAGATCGACGCTGCCGTCCGGCACCCCGGCCAGCCCGTCGCCGACCCGGAACTCCGCGTGCCCCGCCGCCACGTTCGCCTTGTACGTCGCCTCCGCGGAGGCCACGGCCTGGAACGACTCGTCGGTGAACAGCACCTCGGCGTCCGGGTGGGCCAGCGCCACCGCCGTACCGACCACACCGTTGCCGCAGCCCAGGTCCACCACTCGCCGTCCCCCGGCGTCCGGCAGGTGCCGCAGGAAGAAGCGGGTGCCGATGTCGAGCCGGTCGGCGCAGAAGACACCGGCGTGGTTGACGACGGTCCGGCCGGACAGCGGCCCGATGTCGCCGGGGAGCGGATAGCCGAGCGGCCAGGGGTTGGCGGGCCGCTTCAGCGCGAGGTCGGGGCCGGCGAAGACGAGCCGGGCCTTCTTCTCGGCCAGTGAGGTACGGGTGGGGCCCACGATCCGCTCGAACAGCCTGAGCGTGGAGGTGTGGATCTCCTTCACCATCCCGGTGCCGACCACCACCGTGCCCTCGTGCAGCGCGGGCGCCAGCCTGAGCAACTGGTCCTCCAGCAGCGCCAGGCTCTTCGGCACCCGCACCAGCAGTACGTCGGCACGGTCCGGCGGCGGGTCCTGCGTGGTGAGCAGCCGAACGGAGCCGGGTTCGACGCCCGCCCGCGCCAGGTTGGCGCGCGTCGCCTCCCGGGCGAGGTGGGAGTCGGTGATCTGCACCGGCCGGTGCGCCGCCAGCGCCGTCACCAGCGCCCCCCAGCGGTCACCGACCACCACGACCGTGCCGGACAGCGGAACCTCCCGCTGCGCGAGATGCCCCAGCAGATACTCGTCGGCGGCGTCCCAGGCACGGAGCCGGTCGCGCGGGTCCTCGGGGAAGCGGGCCAGCACATGCTCGCCCCATGGCGTCGTCATACGGTCGCTGCGGTCGTTCATCGTGAGCCCAGGCTAACCGAGCCGCAGCTCAGCCCCCGTCGCCAGCGGCGAGAGGGGAAGCGCGCGGGACACGGGTGGTGCCGGGACGCGGGGCAGTATGGGGAGCATGGACGCCGAGCTGTTCCCCAGGACCCGTACCGAGACCGCGCCCGGCGCCGTCCACGTGCCGGACTGGCTGGAGCCCGGCCGGCAGCGCGAGCTGCTGCACGCCTGCCGCGAGTGGGCCCGCCCGCCGGCCGGACTGCGCACGGTCCGCGTCCCCGGCGGCGGCACCATGACCGCCCGGCAGGTCTGCCTCGGCCGGCACTGGTATCCGTACGCCTACGCCGACACCGTCGTCGACGGCGACGGTTCCCCGGTGAAACCCTTCCCGGCATGGCTCGGCGACCTGGCCCGCCAGGGGGTGAACGGCACGCTCGGCGCCGGCGCGGTGCCCGGCACCCCGTACGACATCGCGCTGATCAACTTCTACGACGCCGACGCCCGCATGGGCATGCACCGCGACGCCGACGAGCGCTCCGCCGCGCCCGTGGTCTCCCTCAGCCTCGGCGACACCTGCGTCTTCCGCTTCGGCAACACCGGGACCCGGACCCGCCCCTACACCAACGTCGAGCTGCGCAGCGGCGACCTGTTCGTCTTCGGCGGCCCGTCCCGGCTCGCGTACCACGGGGTGCCGCGGGTGCACGCGGGCACCGCGCCACCCGAGTTGGGGCTCACCGGGCGGCTGAACATCACGCTCCGGGTCAGCGGGCTCCGGGGCCGGTCCCCGCGGATCATGGGAGACTCCCCCTCATGAGCGGCAAGGCTGACCCCCGGGCGGCGGGGGAAGGGACCACCACGAGGGCGCGGCTGGACCGGGGGCGCGGCGCGCTCGGACCCGCGCTTGAGCTGGTGCACACCGGACGCGCCCCCACCCGGGCGGTCCTCACCGCCGAACTCGGCGTGACCCGGGCCACGGCCGGCGCGGTCGCCGCCGAACTGGAGGCACTCGGACTGATCCGGGTCGACGCCCGGCCCGGCGCCGCGGCCGGCTCGCAGGGGCGGCCCTCGCACCGCCTCGCGGTCGCCGAGGACGGCCCCGTCGCCCTCGCCGCCCAGATCCACGCCGACGGCTTCCGTGCGGCCCTGGTCGGCCTCGGCGGCCGGATCGTCGCCACCGCGCCCGGTTGCGAGGTCGTCGACGCCGACCCGGCGAAGGTGCTCGGCTCCGTCGTCGAGGCGGGCGAGGAACTCCTCCGGGAGACCGGGCGGCGCTGCGTCGGCGCGGGACTCGCCGTACCGTCCGCGGTCGCGGAGCCGGAGGGCCTGGCCCTGAACCCGCTCCACCTGGCCTGGCCTGCGGGCGCGCCCGTACGCCGGATCTTCGCCGAGCAGGTGCGCGCCGCCGGGATCGGCGGACCCGCGTTCACGGCGAACAACGTCAACCTGGCCGCCCTCGCCGAGCACCGCCACGGCGCCGGGCGCGGCGCGCGCGACCTGCTGTGCGTGGCCACCGGCCACCGCGGGGTCGGCGGCGCGCTGGTCCTCGACGGCCGTCTGCACACGGGCAGTTCGGGACTCGCCCTGGAGGTCGGCCACCTCGCCGTCAACCCGGGGGGCCGCCCCTGCTACTGCGGCAGCCACGGCTGTCTGGACGTGGAGGCCGATCCGCTGGCCTTCCTCACGGCGGCCGGCCGCGAGCCGGGACCCGAGGTCTCCCTGCTCCAGCAGTCCTACGACCTGATCCGCGACCACTACGCCGAACCGGCCGTGCGTGCCGCCGCCGAGACCCTCATCGACCGGCTGGGACTGGGCCTCGCCGGCCTGGTGAACATCCTCAACCCGGACCGCATCATCCTCGGCGGGCTCCACGGCGCACTCCTCGACGCCGACCCCGAGCGACTGCGCGCCGTCGTGGCCGGGCGCAGCCTGTGGGGGCGGAGCGGCGGCGTGCCCATCCTGCCGTGCAGCCTGGACCACAACAGCCTGGTCGGCGCGGCCGAGTTGGCCTGGCAGCCGGTCCTGGACGACCCGCTGGGCGCGCTGGCCCGGTGAGCCCGCTCCGGGCGCCGACCTCGCCGCCCGGCGTCCTCGGACCGGCACCCCGGTGCCGGACAGGCCGCTCCGGGCGCCGGTCATCCGCACCGGCATCACCCTGCCGCGCCGCGCCGAACCGTGCGGCGCGGACGCCGCGGTCCCGCGCGGCCCCTCGTCGCCGAGCACGCGCCCCTCGCCGCACCCGGGCACCACTGCGCCTCCGGCGAGACCGACGAAGGCGAGTACCGGCGCCGACTGCCCGTGCCGGACGAGCGGTTCGGCCGGACGGACGCGGCGGTGCGGCGAGACGACGACCACCGTGCCGCTACACGACCCCGCCCGGCGCCGCCCACCCGGCCGCGGCCGGAAGGACGCCGCAGGGCCCGCGGCAGCGGAGGGTCACCGCCCGGTCAGCCGGCAACGGCCGACCGGGCGGGAGCGGGTTGGGGGCTGCCGAGGTCGACCGCGTGCTCGACCTCCGCGAACGCGGCGACCGGCACCTCCTCGACCAGGCGGCGCGGCGGGCGCGCGGTGACCGGCGGCGCGGTGACCGGCGCGGCGGTGACGGCCGTGGGAAGCGTGAACCAGACGACCTTGCCGGACTCGCCGTCCGGCCGGGCGCCCCAGCTCTCGCTCATCTCCGCCACCATCGCCAGCCCCCGCCCGCAGGTCGCGAGCGGCTCGGCGTCGTCCACGGCGGGCAGCCGCGGATCGTGGTCGCGCACCGAGACCGTGAGCTGGTCCAGGAGCAGCTCCATCTCCACGACACACGTCTTGTCGGGCCGGGCATGCAGGTGGACGTTGGTCAGCAACTCCGTCACGCCGAGCGCGGCCCGGTCGATCAGGGAGTCCATATGCCAGTAGCGCAATTGCGCAGATACGATTCTGCGGACCTGGCCGATCCGCGACGGCAGGGCTTGAAGCTCCACTGCGCAGTGTCTGCTCGGGTGACTGATCACGGCTGCGACTCCCCGACATAGAGGTCCGGAAGAACACGGAGTTCGGATCCAGCGGAGGCACGCGGCACGCGCCGCCCGCTGTCATGGCCGGCGGGCTGGTTCGCAGCGTTGTCGCCGGTAAACCCAGAGTGATGTGAGACCAGCGTGACGCAAGGGGTGGGGCACCGCAACTTGCGGACATCTCAACCGTGATGTCCGGCCGCCTTGCGCACCGCTTCGATGAAACGGCGAGCCGCGGGCGGACCCGGCTCGCCCGGGGCGGGGTCCCGCTCGCCGAGGGTCAGCAGGTAACGCTTGCCGTTGAGATCGGCGAAGGCCCGGTCCTCGGGGGCGAACCAGGGCCGGGAGGCGCGCACCGCCTGTACCGGCGCGCTGTCGATCTCACTGCCGTAGCTGGTGAGCAACTCGACCCTGCCGCCGCGGATCCGGACCGTCCCGGCCCGGGTGAGCGAGCGCAGTCGCTTGCCGATCCGCACCCCCGTGGCCCTGAACTCCGGCTCGGCCATGCCGTCGCCCCCTCGTGCGCGTCGGTTGCCGGACCGTGCGCCGTGGTGCGGCACCCGCTACCGGCTCGTGTCGTGCTCCAGTGTGCGCCAGCGGACGGGAACCCCCGCTCCCGCCCGCTGGCAGTCTGCCCGCACCGCGCGGCGAGCACCAGTGCGCACCGTCCCTTTCCGGAACCGGCCGGAGCACTCGCGTGAATGCGCCCCCTCCCGCCTGCCCGCCCCAGGGTGCCTTTGAGAGTCCCAAAGGAGTGTTTATGCAGGTGAGAAGGGTTGTTGAAGGTGCTTATGATCGAGGCGTCGGCCGCGCGACGCGCCGTCGGCGCGCAGCGTAAGGAGCCCCGTCTCGTGAGCACCCCCCAGCAGTCCCGCACCGACGCCACCCTGGACGTCGATCACAGCGACACCGTCTACCGCGCCTGGCTGAAAGAGGCCGTACGCAAGGTCCAGGCCGACGCCAACCGCTCGGCCGACACCCATCTGCTCCTCTTCCCGCTGCCCGAGCGGTGGGGCATCGACCTGTATCTGAAGGACGAGTCGACCCATCCCACCGGCAGCCTCAAACACCGGCTCGCCCGCTCGCTCTTCCTCTACGGCCTGTGCAACGGCTGGATCCGGCCGGACCGCCCGGTGATCGAGGCGTCCAGCGGCTCGACGGCCGTCTCCGAGGCGTACTTCGCGAAGCTGATCGGGGTGCCCTTCGTCGCCGTCATGCCGCGCACCACCAGCGCCGAGAAGATCCGCCTGATCGAGTTCCACGGCGGACGGTGCCACTTCGTGGACGACTCCCGCCGGATGTACGAGGAGTCCGCCCGCCTCGCGGCCGAGACCGGCGGCCACTACATGGACCAGTTCACCTACGCCGAGCGTGCCACCGACTGGCGCGGCAACAACAACATCGCCGAGTCGATCTTCCGGCAGCTGCGGCTGGAGCGGTTCCCCGAACCGGCGTGGATCGTCGCCACGGCCGGTACCGGCGGCACCTCGGCGACGCTCGCACGCTATGTGCACTACATGCAGTACGACACCCTCGTCTGCGTCGCCGACCCGGAGAACTCCTGCTTCTTCGACGGCTGGACCACCGGCGATCCGGACGTCACCTGCGAGCGCGGCTCCCGGATCGAGGGCATCGGCAGGCCCCGCATGGAACCGAGCTTCGTACCCGGCGCGATCGACCGCATGATGAAGGTGCCGGACGCGGCGAGCGTCGCGGCCGTCAGGGCCCTGGAGCGGGTCATCGGGCGCAGGGCGGGCGGCTCCACCGGCACGGGCCTGTGGAGCGCTCTGAAGATCATCGCCGAGATGGTGGCGGAGGGACGGCGGGGCAGCGTCGTGACGCTGCTGTGCGACCCGGGGGACCGGTACCTCGACAAGTACTACTCGGACGCGTGGCTCGCCGAACAGGGCCTCGACCTCGGACCGTACGCGGAGGCGATCGAGTCCCTGCTGCGCACGGGCACCTGGCCCGACTGAGACCCCGTGGGCCACCCGCCGGTGTCCGCCCGGATCAGGCGCTCGTCGTCTCCGGCTCGCCCGCCACGACGAGACCGAGGTGTTCCGCGACCTCCGCTCGGGCCTCGGCCGGCAGGCCGGAGTCGGTCACCAGGGTGTCGACCTGCTCCAGCGCGGCGAAGGAACTCAGGCCCACGACACCCCACTTGGTGTGGTCCGCGACCACCACGACACGCCGCGCCGACTGCACGAGGCGCCGGTTGGTCTCGGCCTCCGCGAGGTTCGGCGTGGACAGGCCGGCCTCGGCCGATATCCCGTGCACACCGAGGAAGAGCAGATCGAAGTGGAGCGTCGCGATCGCCTGGTCGGCGACCGGGCCCACCAGCGAGTCCGAGGGCGTGCGCACACCGCCGGTGAGCACCACCGTCGCCGCACCCTGCCGCGCCCCCGTAGTGCGCTGCGCCACGTGGAACACGTCGGCCACCCGCACCGAGTTGGTGACCACCGTCAGATCCGGCACGTCGAGCAGCCGGTGCGCCAGCGCGTACGTCGTCGTACCGCCCGAGAGGGCGATCGCCGCGCCCGGCGCGACCAGTTCCGCCGCGGACCGCGCGATGTCCTCCTTGGCGGTCGGTTCCAGGCCGGACTTGGCCTCGAACCCCGGCTCGTGCGTGCTCGCCTCGACCACCGGGACCGCGCCGCCGTGCACCTTCTCCAGCACGCCCTGCCGGGCCAGCGCGTCCAGGTCGCGGCGGACCGTCATGTCCGACACACCGAGCTTGCGCGTCAGCTCGTTGACCCGGACTCCGCCCCGGCGGCGCACTTCGTCGAGGATCAGGGCGCGCCGCTGCTCCGCGAGGAGGTTCGGATTCTCACTCACGTACGCCTCGGTCCTTTCGCCGCGAAACCGTCCGACACGCCGCCGCACCCGCCCTTGACGAGGACTTCTCCCGCTCCGGTGCGCGGAACGTCCCATCCTCGCACGCCACACCGGGGACCGCGCCACCGCCCGACGGCCGCGCGCATATCACCTCTGTCCGGTTCCGGTGCCACCCCTCACACGAATCGGGGGAGATTCCGTGCCGACGGGTGTAGGACACCCCCGCAGTGGAGATCCTTGTGCCCGCACGGACAGAGCCGACGGCGCGTCACGGGGAGTGCGGGACAGTGGAGCAGGCGCGGGAACGGCCCGGGACGGCCGGACAGGACGCCCCGGGACCGCACGACGCAAGGACCGGCACCGCCCTGGAACTCCTGGTGCACGGAGTGGGCGGCACGACACCCGCGGAGATGCTGGACGACCCGCGGACCGCGCGGATCACCGGCGACCACGTCGCCGCCGTCTTCCGGCGCATCGAGGACGCCGACGCCGAGTCGCGGCCCGAGGACTACCGGGGCCGGCCGGTGCCCGAGGCCTACGTCTGGTGCAACCTCACCTCCGGCAACGGCACCCGCGCCCTGTGGCTGCTGCTCCTGCCGTTCATGGTGGTCAACCTCGCCCACTGGATGCGCCCCACCGCACCCCGCCGCAACCGCACCGTCCGCCTCTACGGGCTGCTGGTACGGCTCACCGGACTGACCCTGACGGTGCTGCTGGTCGCCGCGGCCTGCGAGGTGGCGCTCGACCTCGTGGCCTGGCAGTGCGCGGGCACGCGCGCGTGCGCCGAGCGGCACTCCTGGCTCGGCTTCCTGTCACCGGTGATGTCGCACGACGGCTGGTGGAGCACCCCCGGCCGCCGGCTCGCCCTCGCGGCCGCGGTGCCCGCCGCGCTCACCGGCCTGCTCTGGTACCTGTCGCTGCGCACCTGGCGGGCGTACGAGTCCCAGCAGCCGATGGACCGCGCGCCGGGCCGCGAGGGCGAGCGCGCGAGCGAGCGCCAGGAGGGCCCCGGCCGCACCGCCCTGGGCCGGCCCGGATTCTGGTACGGGCGCCGCCTCGTGGCCCGGCTGCGCGCCGCGCACACCGCCGCGGGCCTGCTGACGGTCGCCGCGGCGGTCGGCACACCCGCCGCCCGCTTCGACCACGGACCGGGCGGACCCGCGCTGCTGGACACGCTGGGACGGGTCCTCGAAGGAGCGCTGGCCGCCGGGGCGGTCGCCGTGATCGCGGTCGTCTGCCGCCGGGGCCGCAGCGAGAACCGCCTCGACCGGGAACTCGACGAGCGCCTCGTACGGCGCCTGCCGCTGGCCGCCCTCGTCCTGTTCGTCCTCTCCCTGGTGTACGCCGGCTGGGCCCGCCCCGAGTGGGCGTCGGCGGGCCGGCTGGCCGGGGACACGACCTTCGGCGGCATCGCCCTCCTCCAGGGCCTGCTGGTCGTCGCCCTCGCCGTGGTCGCCCGCCGGCTCCACCGCGCCCTCCCCGACGCCCGTGCCGCCATCCGCGGACTCGGCGGCCCCGCCGTCGCCATGCTGGCCTGCGCGCTGGGCGGCGTGATGTCCGGCGGCGTCGCCCAGCGCGTGTCGGACTGGATGGACGGCACCGGCACCTCCTTCGACGGCCCGCCCGTCCTGCTGACCTGGCAGGCGTCCGTCATCCCGCCGCTGCTCGTCGTCGTCCTGCTGCTCTGGGCCGCGCTCGCCCGGCACACCGTGCGCCTCGCCCGCGTCGAACGGGGCCGCGTGGAGGGCGACCACCCCGGAGAGGCCGGCGACCCCGGACGCACCCGGCGCATCGCGCTCACCCGCGCCATGGCCACCCTCACCGACCGGGCGCCCCTCTTCGTCGCCATCACCTCCGCCACCACCCTGCTGCTGGGCGCCGGGGCCCTGGTGGGCGCCTTCACCACCGACAAGGCGCCCGCCGAGGCCGCCAGCGGGACGTACGCCGTGCTGCACGGAGCCGCGCAGACCGCGCAGGCACTCGGCTCCTGGCTCATCGGCCTCGGCTTCATACTGTTCGTCACCTGGGGCCGGCGCGCCTACAAGGACCCCTCCGCGCGGCGCACCATCGGCATCCTGTGGGACGTCGGCACCTTCTGGCCGCGCGCCGCCCACCCCTTCGCGCCGCCCTGCTACGCCGAGCGCGCGGTGCCCGACCTGACCTGGCGGATGGCGACCTGGACCCGGGCCACCGGCGGGCGGCTGGTCATCTCCGGGCACTCGCAGGGCAGCGTCCTCGCCGCCGCGGCGGCCTGGCAACTGGAGCCGTCCGCCCGCAGACGGGTCGCCCTGCTCACCTACGGCTCCCCGCTGGAGCGGCTGTACGGCCGCTGGTTCCCGGCCTGCTTCGGACCGGCCGCGCTCGCCTCACTGCACGAGGAGGTCGACTGCTGGCGCAACCTGTACCGGCGCACCGACCCCATCGGCGGCCCGATGCGACTGCCCGGCGACTCGGGCCCCGCGGTGGACCACGCACCCCTCAAGGACCCGCTGACATACGGCCGCACCGAGCTGCACCCGCTGCCCGCCCCGGTCCTCGGCCACTCCGACTACCAGGCCGACCCGGTCTTCGCCGAGGAACGGCAGCGCCTGCTGGCCAGGCTGCGCCCGGAGGTACCGGCACCACGCCACACCACCGCGCCCAAGGCGGTCCCGCCGGCGGACGACGGGCCCGAGGACCGCTAGGGGTGCGTCTTCCTACGGCAGTTCGGGCAGGTCCTCGGCGTAGAGCAGGGTCAGGTCGTCCGTGCTGGGGTCGGCCACCTGGGCGACCCGGCTCGCATGGCGTTCCACCATCGCCTCGAAGGTCTGGCGGGCGGTGCGGCCGTTGCCGAAGGCCGGGCCCTTGGGGATCGCCGTGAAGTACTTCGTCAGCGCCTCGGACGCGCCGGGGGCCAGCCGGTACTCGTGCTCGTCGGCCTGCTGTTCCACGATCCGCAGCAACTCCTCGGGGCCGTAGTCGCCGAAGGTGATGGTCCGTGAGAACCGGGACGCCACACCGGGGTTGACGGACAGGAAGCGCTCCATCTCCGCCGTGTAGCCCGCGACGATCACGACGACCGCGTCCCGCTGGTCCTCCATCAGCTTCACCAGCGTGTCGATGGCCTCCTTGCCGAAGTCCCGGCCCGCGTCCTCGGGGGACAGCGCGTACGCCTCGTCGATGAACAGCACGCCGCCGTGCGCCCGCTGGAACGCCTCCTGGGTGCGGATCGCCGTGGAGCCGATGTGCTCGCCGACCAGGTCGACCCGGGAGACCTCGACGAGGTGCCCCTTGTCCAGCACACCGAGGGAGGCGAGGATCTCGCCGTACAGCCGGGCGACCGTCGTCTTGCCGGTGCCCGGGGAGCCGGTGAAGACCAGATGCCGCTTGACCGAGGCGGCCTTCAGACCCGCCTGCTGCCGGCGCCGGCCCACCTCGATCATGTCGGTCAGGGCCCGCACCTCGCGCTTGACGCTGTCCAGGCCGACCAGCGCGTCCAGTTCGCCGAGCACGGCCTTCGAGGTCCGCGCCGGCTCCCGCGGCCCGGTGTCCGCGACGAGCGCCTCCTGTTCGGTGCTGCGCTGGCCGGGGATCGAGCCCAGCAGGCCGGGGGAGTGGCCCACCGTCTGCACGACCGGCTCGGGCGCGGAGGGCGCCGTCGCAGCGCCGCTCTCGTCGCCGGTGCAGTCCTCGACGATCGGGCCGGAGTCGTGGGCCGTGTCCGCGCCGCCCTCCGCGAACTCGTACCCGCCGCGCGCGCACCGCTCCGTGCGGCACTTCCTGAGCGTCGTGCGGCAGCCGTCGATCACGTGGAAGCCGTAGCCCGCGCTGCCGGTCACCCGGCAGCTCAGGAAGCTGCCCCGGCCGCCCGCCGACACATAGACGCCCGCCTCGGAGGGGGAGTCGACCGTGCAGCGCTCGATGGTGGGGTCGGCGCCCTTGGTGACGATCACGCCGGTGCGGTTGCCGTCCAGGGTGCAGTTGTTCAGGGTGCCGCCGCTGCCGTGGTCGCGGAACCACGCGCCCGTGGCGGCGTCCCGGATACGGCAGTCGTCGAGCTGCGCGGTGGCGCCGTCGCTCACCGAGACGGCCGTGTTGCGCACCTGGGACAGATCGCTGTCGACAACGTCCACCCGCGAACCGCGGTCCAGGACGAACAGCGCGTCCGGCACGTCGTGCACCCGGCAGGAGTCCAGCACCGCGGTGGCGCCGTCACTGATCCAGACCGCCGGATAGTCGCCGGTGCTGTCGAAGATCTCGCACTGGTTGGCGTCGACCCGCGTGCCCGGGTCCCACACCGACAGGCCGTTGCGCCCGAACTGCCGCACGGTGGTGCGGGTCAGGGTGAGGACGGAGCGGGAGCGCAGGTCGACCGCGTTCTCCGGGATGTCGTGGATACGGCAGTCGGCGAGCGTGAGCACCGCGTCCGTGTCCAGCGTGACACCGTCGCCGGTGGTGCGGTGCACGTCGCAGTCGGTCAGATGGGCCGTGGCCCGCCCGGTGATCTGCACACCGCTGCTGCGCACCTCGTAGACCTCGCAGCCCACGGCCTCCAGCGCGGATCCCTCGCCCGTCGCGGTCAGTCCGGAACCCGCCGCGTGGTGCACCCGGCAGCGTTCGAGCCGGGGGTGCCCGCCGGAGCGCACCGCGACGCCCGCCTGGCCGGCCGAGACGACCTCGCAGTCCTCGAACACACCGCCCCCGCCGTCGACGACGGCGATGCCGACCCCCGCCGGATTGTCCACGGTGCAGCGCCGCACCGTCGGACGCGCGCTGCCCCGCACCTCTATCCCGGAGGCGGAACGCGCGACCACCTTCAGACCCAGCAGCTCGGGCGCACCGTCCTCGACGAGCACCGCGGGCGCCGCCGCGTCCTGGCCCTCCACGTGCAGGTCCTGGACCACCGCCGAGGCGCGCACGGTCAGCGGGACGCCGTCGACCGGCGCGATCCGGACCGAACCCTGGGTGCCCTCGGGCCCGCGCAGGGTCACCGCCCGCTGGACGACGAGGTTCTCCCGGTAGGTGCCGGGGGCGACGGTGAGGACGTCACCGTCGGCCGCGGCCTCCAGGGCGGCGGCGAGCGATGCGTACTCACCCGTGCGGCGCCGCCACCGCGAGGTGCCGGTGTGCGTCACCTGGACCGTGCCCTGTGCCATGGCGTTGCTGTGCCCCCACCTCGTCGTACGCGGGTCGTCGCCGATTCGGTTCGGCCGGTCCACCGTAGCGTGCGCACCGGTGGTGAGTTGACCGGAGGCCGAAGCCCGTCAACTGCCCGCGCCCGTCCTGCCCCAGTCCGGGCCAGCCCGGTCCCACTCCTGCTCCCAACGGGCGTACCTGCGACGGACCATGCGCCACACGGCGATCCGCCGGCCGGTCTCGACCAGGGCCGCGGCCGCCGCCGCGGCGCCGAACCCGGCGAGGACGGCGTGCGTGCCCGCGGTCGCGGGGTCCAGGGGGCGGGGCGCCGCCCGCCCCCGCGCGTCCGTCCATATCGCGAACCGGTCGCCGGCGCGCGGGTCGTGCAGGCCCACCGTGACGGGGCCCTGGTGCCGCGAGCCGTCCGGCGCGGTCCAGCCGGCGAGTACCCGGCCGCGCAGGTCCCTCGGGGACGCGCCCTCCGGGTCGGCGGTCAGCGGCGCACGCTCCAGGGGACGGATCACGGTGGCCGTCACCCGGTGCCGGGACGCCAGCTGTTCACGCACCGAGCGCTGCAGGGCCTCGTGCGCCGCGCCGCCCGCGAGCACACCGACCAGGGGTGCGGCGGACACGATCAGCACCAGTGCGGTCAGCGCCACCCAGGCCTCGGCCAGGTCGGTCGGGCGGCACAGCGGATTGTGCCGCCAGCGCCAGAGCCCCCTGATCGCCCGCACGGTCCGCACCCCTTCCCGCTCCGTGCCACCCCCCCCGGACCGTCAGCACGAGTGCGCCGCCCCTCGCTCGGTGGCGGCTCCCGGCCGGGTCCTCACGAACGTCTCACTACAGCCCAACGCCCGGTCGGCTGACCCGGTTCCCGTCCCCCGGCCGGTGACCGAAACCCGGCCCCGCACCCGGCCCGGCGCCGTGCCACCCGACGACGCGCACCGGGCCACGGGCCGGCGGACGGATCGGGATCGTGCGGGCGCGGGCAGCCGAACGCCACCGCCGGGCGAAGGCTCGGCGGCGGTCGGCGCAGGGCGCGGCTGCCGGTGTCGCGTGACGACCTTCCCCCGTCGTCGGTCAGCCTCCAGCGGCGGTCCGCCGCAGTCGCGCCTTCCCCCATGAGGTCATCGTGCCGGCGGGCACCGACACCCCGGAGGGCGGCTCAGTAGCCGCGGTACTGCTGCTGGTTGTACGGGTCCTGGTACGGCGCCGGGGCCGGCCGGGGAGCCGCGGGACGCATCGCCTCGTACCCCGCGGGGCCGGGCGCGGCCGGGCGGGGCTGCTGCTGCGGCTGCTGTTGCTGGGGGCCGGGGTAGCCGCGCGGCGCGGTCGCCTGGTGCGGGATGTAGGCGGCGGGCGCCTGCTGCAACGGCGCGGGCTGCGGCGCCTGCTGCGGGTAGCCGTAGGAGGACTGCGAGGGGCCCGCCGGGAGCGCGGGCAGGGCGGACGGGAGCGCGGGCAGATGACTGCTCGGCACGTCGTACGCGGCGGGGACCCGGATGGGGGCGATCTGCGGGGTGCCCCGTTCGGCCACGAGGGAGTCGTAGATCGGGGTGTCCGGGAAGGAGGCGGAGTAGTAGCCGCCGCCATAAGTGGAGCGGGGGGAGGTCATGGCCATAAGTTAAGCCCACGATGTGCTGGTTGGGGAGACCGATAAGAAGGTTGTTTTCCGCGTCGACGGTAACCTGGGATCCCCAATGCGAGCGAACTTGCCAAAATAGGACGTCATTCCGCGCACTTTTGAGGTAAAGGCCTGGTTCCGGCGGGGTTACCGGCGGCTGACGGGGTGTCTCCCGGGCTTCTCATGAGGGTCCGGGAGCCGCCGGGGGATTAGGTTGGGCGGGCAGACTCGACGATTCGCCGGGGGGCGACCCGGCTCGGTGACCCGTATGGGGGCGGACATGTCAATGCCGAAGGGCTCGAACACCCCGGTGCCGACGACGGCGCTGCGGGTCGAACTGGGCTGGCGGTCCGGCCCCGGCGTACCCGACGCCGACGCCTCCGCCCTGCTCCTGGTGGGCGGAAAGGTCCGTTCCGACGCGGACTTCGTCTTCTACAACCAGCCGGCGCACTCCTCGGGCGCGGTCCGTCACGAGGGCAAGCGCACCGCCGCCGGGCAGGTGACCGACAGCCTGCACGTCGACCTCGGGCGCGTGGAGCCCGCGATCGAGACCGTGATCCTCGCCGCCTCCGCGGACGGCGGATCCTTCGGGCAGGTCCCCGGCCTGTACATCGAGGTCCGCGACGCGGAGCGGAACACCGTGGTGGCCCGCTTCGACAACCCGGGCGCCACCGTGGAAAGGGCCTTCGTGCTCGGCGAGTTCTACCGCCGCCAGGGCGCCTGGAAGTTCCGCGCCGTCGGCCAGGGTTACGACAGCGGACTTGAGGGACTGGCCACCGACTACGGCATCTCCGTGGACGAGCCGCAACAGTCACCCCAGACCACCCCTGCTGCCTCGGCCGCCCCACAGACCCCCACTGTCACGATGCCCCCACCGGCACCTCCGGCCCCTCCCGCACCGTCCGCACCTCCCGCACCCCCGGCCCCGCCCGTGACACCGCCGCCGGCGCCCTCCGCCGAGCCGGTCCGGCTGACCAAGGTCACGCTCACCAAGGCGGCGCCCTCCGTCTCGCTGGCCAAGCAGGGCGGCACCTCGGGCGCCATGCGCGTCAACCTCAACTGGCAGACGCGCAAGCAGTTCTCCGGCTGGGCCCGCAAGCTGGGCCGCCCGGTCGCCACGCACGACGACCTCGACCTCGACCTGTGCTGCCTGTACGAACTCACCGACGGAAGCAAGGGCGTCGTCCAGGCCCTCGGCAACGCCTTCGGATCCCTGCACCGGCCGCCGTACATCCACCTCGACGGCGACGACCGCACCGGCGCCGTGGAGAGCGGCGAGAACCTCACGATCAACCTCGACCACAAGCAGCACTTCCGGCGCGTCCTCGTCTTCGTGACCATCTACGAGGGAGCCCGCTCCTTCGCCGACCTGCACGCGACGGTCACCCTCCAGCCGCAGTACGGCGCCCCGATCGACTTCTCGCTCGACGAGTGCACCGTGCCCTCGACGGTGTGCGCCCTCGCCCTGATCACCAACACCGGAAGCGACCTCGTCGTCCAGCGCGAGGCCCGCTACCTGGTGCCCGACCGCGGCGTGAGCCCCCAGCGAACGGTCGACCACGCCTACGGGTGGGGCATGAACTGGACCCCCGGACGGAAGTGACCACCCGCCCGGGAACGGCCGCTCAGACCTCGTCGACCACGGCCTCCGGACGGGCGTACGTGCGCCCCTTCCAGGCCGCGCCCCGCCCCCGGTAGTGCTGCACCGCCGAGTCCACCGTCATCAGGAGATAGAGGAACGCGGTGAACGGCAGCAGCGGAGCGAGCCACGGCGGCTGCCGGTAGTAGCGGAGCATCGGCAGGTACGTCCCCGCCATCACCAGCCACGCGGCACCGCCGAGGAGGGCCGGCGCCACCTCTCCCGTCGCCGCGCCCACGACCACCGCCACCGGCGGCACCAGGTACACCAGGACCAGACCGACGACCGTTCCGGCGAGCAGCAGCGGATTGTGCCGCAGTTGCGCGTACGCGCTCCGCGAGATCATCCGCCACAGCTCGCGCAGCCGCGGATACGGACGCACGCTGTCCACCCGGTCCGCCAGGCCCAGCCACACGCTGCCGCCGACGCCCTTGACCGTCCGGGCGAGGGCCACGTCGTCGATGACCGCGTGCCGGATGGCCTCCGGAATCCGCGCCCGCTCGGCCGCCTCGGCACGCAGCAGCACACAGCCGCCCGCCGCTGCCGCCGTCCGCGTCCCCTTCTTTGTGTTCCTCGCGTTCCTCGCGTTCCTCGCGTCCTTCGCGTCTTTCGCAGTACCGCCGTCCTTGCCCGCGCGGCCCCCGCCGATCCAGCGGAACGGATACAGCTGCGCGAAGAAGTAGACGAACGCGGGCACCACGAGCCGCTCCCACCCGCTCTCCACCCGCAGCCGGGCCATCTGGGAGACAACGTCGAACCCACCGGTGTCCGCCGCCGACACCAACTCGCGCAGACTGCCCGGCGCGTGCGCGATGTCGGCGTCCGTCAGCAGCAGGTACTCGGGCTCACGCGCGCGTGCCAGGCCGATCCCGTGCCGCACCGCCCACAGCTTCCCCGTCCAGCCGGCGGCCGGCTCCCCGGGCGAGGCGACGGTGAGCGGCAGCCCCTCGTGCCGCCTGGCCAGCTCGCACGCCAGCTCACCGGTGCCGTCCGTGCTGCCGTCGTCGATCAGGAAGACCTCGGCCCGCCCCGGATAGTCCTGACCGAGCAGGGACGGCAGGCTCTCCGGCAGGACGGCCGCCTCGTCGCGCGCCGGGACCACCACGCACACCGACGGCCAGACAGCGGGCTCCTCCCGGGCCGGCAGTCTCACGTCCGTACGCCAGAAGAAGCCCCGCGCGAGCAGCAGCCACAGCCAGGCCGCGAGTGACAGGGCGGGTACGACGGTCACGACGGAAGTCCACACATCGGCGCTCACGTGCGCAGTCTGCCCCACACCGGCGGCCCGAAGCGGCCCATCGTCTATGGTGGCCGGGTGAAGATCGCGCTCATGGACTCCGGAATCGGTCTGCTCGCGGCCACCGCGGCGGTACGGCGCCTGCGACCGGACGCCGATCTCATCCTCTCCCTCGACCCCGACGGGATGCCCTGGGGTCCGCGCACCCCGGAGGACCTCACCGAGCGGGCCCTCGCCGTGGCCGAGGCCGCCGCCGCGCACCGTCCGGACGCCCTGATCGTCGGCTGCAACACCGCCACCGTGCACGCGCTGCCCACCCTGCGCGCCCGGCTGGAGCCCGCGCTGCCCGTCGTCGGCACCGTACCGGCGATCAAGCCCGCCGCGGCCGGCGGCGGTCCGGTGGCGATCTGGGCGACGCCCGCCACCACCGGCAGCCCCTACCAGCGCGGTCTCATCGCGAAGTTCGCCGGCGCGACGCCGGTCACCGAGGTGCCCTGCCCCGGGCTCGCCGACGCCGTCGAGCACGCGGACGAGCCGGCGATCACCGCGGCCGTCGCCGCCGCGGCCGCCCTGACACCGGACGACGTGACGACCGTCGTCCTGGGCTGCACCCATTACGAACTGGTCGCCGAACGCATCCGCGCCGCCGTGCAGCGCCCCGACACCCCCCGCCTGGTCCTGCACGGCTCCGCCGGCGCGGTCGCCGCCCAGGCACTGCGCCGCGTCGGCGCCCGTCCCGCCCCCGGCGCCCCGGCCGAGGGCACCCTCACCGTGCTGCTCAGCGGACGCGAGGGCACGCTGCCCCCGCCCGCGCTGGCCTACGACGAGGGCCTCCTCCTGCGCGCGGTCACGCCGGCCCGCTGACCGGCGGGTCTGCGCGGTCGGCCCAGTCACTCCGCGCGACGGGGCACCCGCGCAGCGAAACATGAGTAACCTCATAGCCATGAGGCATCGCCACGGCGAGACCGTCCCCCAAACGAACGTCTGGACCGGACGTGCCACCAACCGGGTCCAGTGGTTCCTGGCACTCATCGGCGCCGCCTGCATGGCGCTCGGCATCGCGCTGGCCGTCGACTCCGCCTGGGAGTCCGGCGTCGCCCCGCTGGCCATGGCGGTCGTCGGGTGCATCGCGGCGGGACTGCTGGTTCTCTTCGGCACGCTCGCCTTCGTGCACGTCGCGCTCAGAGTCGACGAGGAGTGCCTCGAAGTGCGCTGCGGCCACATCGGCGTGCCCCGGCGCCGCATCCCCCTCTCGCACGTCGCCGGCGCCGAGTTCGCCCCGCACGTCACCCCGCGCCACTGGGGCGGCTGGGGCTACCGCTGGCGACCGGAGAAGGGCACCGCGGTCGTCGTGCGGCGCGGCGAGGGCGTGGTCCTGCGGCTGTGGGACGGCCACACCTTCACGATCACCGTGGACGACGCGGAAGCCGCGGTTCAGGTCATCAAGGGCCGACTGCGCCCGAAGGCACCCGGCCCCGCGCACTGAGTGCTCCGGGTCCCCCCGGCCTGCTCGGACCGTGCTGTCGGGGGCGTGGTGACCCGCCGTACACTCCGAGGGGTGACAGCCACCGCAACCTCTGTCGGCGAGCCGGATCGGACGAAGCCGCAGACCACGGCACCCTCACGCGCCGCCGCCCGGCTCCTGCGCCTGCTCCCGGCCGCCGTCGCCGCGCTCTCCGGAGTGCTGCTCTACGTCAGCTTCCCGCCCCGCACCCTGTGGTGGCTGGCCCTGCCCGCCTTCGCCGGCTTCGGCTGGGCACTGCGCGGGCGCGACTGGAAGGCGGGGCTCGGTCTCGGCTACCTCTTCGGCCTCGGCTTCCTGCTCCCGCTGCTGGTGTGGACCGGCGTGGAGGTCGGCTCGGGCCCCTGGCTGGCCCTGGCCGCGGTCGAGGCGGTCTTCGTCGCGCTGGTCGGCGCGGGCGTCGCCGCGGTGTCGCGGCTGCCGGGCGGGCCGGTGTGGGCGGCGGCGCTGTGGACCGCGGGCGAGGCCGCACGCGCGCGCGTGCCCTTCGAGGGCTTCCCGTGGGGCAAGGTCGCGTTCGGACAGGCGGACGGGGTGTTCCTGCCGCTCGCCGCGGCCGGCGGCACACCGGTGCTCGGCTTCGCGGTCGTGCTGTGCGGCTTCGCTCTCGGCGAGGCCGTACGCCTGGCCGTCCGGGCGCGCCGCACCGGCGGGCTGCGGCGGAGCGCGGCGGCGGTGGCCCTGCTCGGCGTGGCCGTACCGGTCGTCGGCGCCGTGGCGGCCCGGCCGCTGGTCAGCGACAAGGCACAGGACGGCACCGCGACCGTCGCCGTGATCCAGGGCAACGTCCCGCGCGCGGGCCTCGGCTTCAACGCCCAGCGGCGGGCCGTACTCGACTACCACGCGCGCGAGACGGAACGCCTGGCCGCCGAGGTGAGGGCGGGCCGGGCCGAACGGCCCGACTTCGTGCTCTGGCCGGAGAACTCCTCGGACATCGACCCCTTCGCCAACGCCGACGCGCGCCAGGTCATCGACCGGGCCGCCAAGGCGATCGGCGCGCCCATCTCGGTGGGCGGTGTCGTGCAACGCGACGGCAAGCTGTTCAACGAGCAGATCCTGTGGGATCCGGACAAGGGCCCCCTCGACACCTACGACAAGCGGCAGATCCAGCCCTTCGGCGAGTACCTCCCGCTGCGCCCGCTCATCGGGGCGATCAACGACAACTGGACCTCGATGGTCGGCCAGGACTTCAGCCGGGGCACCGAACCGGGCGTGTTCACCATGGCCGGGACCAGGGTGGGGCTCGTCACCTGCTACGAGGCCGCCTTCGACTGGGCCGTGCGCTCCGAGGTCACCGACGGCGCCCAGATGATCTCCGTACCCAGCAACAACGCCACCTTCGACCGCAGCGAGATGACCTACCAGCAACTCGCCATGTCCCGCGTCCGCGCGGTCGAGCACAGCCGGACCGTCACCGTGCCGGTGACCAGCGGCGTCAGCGCGATCATCATGCCGGACGGGCGGATCACCGGGAAGACCGGCATGTTCGTGGCGGACTCCCTGGTGCAGGAGGTGCCCCTGCGCTCCTCCGAGACGCCCGCCACCCGGCTGGGTGTGGCGCCCGAGATCGCCCTGGTGCTGGTCGCGGCCGGCGGGCTCGGCTGGGCCGTCGGCGCGGGCGCGCGCGGGAGGCGCGCCCGTGGCGTGTAGCCGTACGCCTCCCGCACGCCCCGTGCCGTCGGCCGGAGTGGTCCGGGCGGCCCGTTAGGGTCGGTCGCATGGCTACTCCCGATTTCATCCGCGACCTGCGCGCCTCTGCCGGACACCAGTTGCTGTGGCTCCCGGGAGTCACCGCCGTCGTCTTCGACGACGAGGGCAGAGTGCTGCTCGGCCGGCGGTCCGACAACGGGCGCTGGTCGCTGATCGGCGGCATCCCGGAGCCGGGGGAGCAGCCCGCCGCCTGCGCGATCCGGGAGGTGGAGGAGGAGACCGCCGTGCAGTGCGTCGTCGAGCGGGTGGTCCTCGTCCAGGCGTTGAAGCCGGTCACCTACGACAACGGCAACGTCTGCCAGTTCATGGACGTCACGTTCCGCTGCCGGGCCGTCGGCGGCCGGGCCCGGGTCAATGACGACGAGTCGCTCGAGGTGGGCTGGTTCGCGGTGGACGCGCTGCCGGACATCAAGGAGTTCGGGCAGACCAGGGTCAAGCAGGCGCTGTCCGACGCGCCCACCTGGTTCGACCCCACCGGTCCCGTCTGAGGTACCGGGGGCCCTCACTCCTCGGCCAGTTCCCCCAGCAGCTTCCAGGTGCGGCGCCGGTCCGCGTCGCTGCCCAGGTCCGTGGAGACGAACACCACCTCCGTCGCGCCCGACTCGCGGTAGCGGCGCACCTCGGCGGCGACGGTCTCCTCGTCGCCGACGGCGGCCAGGTCGGCGGCCCGGGTGGCACCGGAGAGGGCGATGACCCGCTGGTAGGAGGGGAACTGCTCGTAGAAGGAGAGCGCCTGGGCAGCGGCCCCCCGTACCGCTTCCACGTCCGCGGTCACCACGCCGGGCACGAAGGCCACGACCCGGGGCGCCGGCCGGCCCGCCGCCTCGGCCGCGGCGGTGACGGCCGGGACCAGGTGTGCGGACAGGGCCCGGGGCCCGGCCAGCAGCGGCAGGATGCCGTCCGCGAGTTCACCCGCGACACGCAGCGCCTGCGGGCCCATGGCGGCCACCAGCAGCGGCACCGGAGGTTCGGCGCCCGGTACCGGTGCCGGCAGCGGTGTGACGGCGGTCAGCAGGTCGCCGTGGAAGTCGGCGTTTCCCGTCTCGAGCACCGGGCGCAGGGCGGTGAGGAACTGCCGTAGTCGGCCGATCGGACGTTCGTAGGGGATGCCGAAGGCCGTTTCGGTGAGCTTCCTGGTGCCGAGCGCGAGCCCGAGGTGGTAGCGGCCCCCGGTGGCGGCCTGGGCCGTCCGGGCCTGGCCGGCGACCAGCAGCGGATGGCGGCCGAAGACGGGGACGGCCGCGGTCCCGACGTGCAGTCCGGGCACCTCCCGGCCGACGATCGCGGCGAGCGAGGGCGAGTCGTGGCCGAAGGTCTGCCCGAACCAGACGGAGCGCACTCCGGCCTCGTGCGCCTCCCGGGCGAGCCGCACCGTCGTGTCGATCCGATGGTGCGTGGGGAGCGAGATTCCTGTCGTCATACCCGGGACAACGGGCGCCCGCCCGGCCCCCATTCCGTCAGCCGAACGACCGTTGAAGACCTTCGAAACTGTCGGAGCGCAGGCCCCTGCGATCGATAACGTTTTGAGTCGGCACGTGCACGACCATTGACCGAAAATCCCGTCTGACTTTACTGTCCGACTGCATGGACTTTCGGTGATGGCGCCGAAACATTCGAAAGGCGAACGATGAAGACACGTGCGCGCTTGCCCAGACTGGTCGCCACCGGTGCGACGCTCGCCCTGGCGTTGAGCCTCTCGGCCTGCGGCGACGGAAACGGCGGGGCGTCGTCCGGCGACGGCAGGATCCATGTCCTGGTCTACGGGGACGCCACCAACAAGGTCGAGAAGAAGATCGTCGACACGTTCAACAAGAACGTTCCAACGTCAAGGTCGTCCTCGACACCATCCCCGGTGCCGACTACCAGCAGAAGCTGCAGACGATCATCAGCACCCCGCAGGCCCCCAACGTCTTCTTCAACTGGGGCGGCGGCAGCATCAAGCCGTTCGTCAAGGCCGGTCTGCTGCTGCCGCTCGACGACTTCATCGAGAAGAACCCGGACCTGGAGAAGAAGTTCCTGCCGTCCGTCTTCGACAACGCGGTCGTCGACGGCAAGCCGTACGGCATACCCATGCGCGGCACCCAGCCGGTCCTGCTCTTCAACAACAAGGCGGTCCTGGACAAGGCGGGCGTCACGCCGCCGAAGACCTGGGACGAACTGCTCGACGCGGTGGAGAAGCTCAAGGACCGGGGCGTCACGCCGATAGCGCTCGGCGGCGGCAACGTCTGGCCGACGCAGATGTGGTTCCAGTACCTCTACGACCGCATCGCGGGTCCGGAGCTGTTCGCGAAGGCCGTCGGGGGCGACAAGAGCGCCTGGGAGAGTGCGGACAGCAAGAAGGCCCTGGGCATGATCAGGGAACTCGTCGACACCGGCGCCTTCGGCAAGAACTACGACTCCGTCAAGTACACCAACGGCGGCTCGGTCCAGCTGGTGGCCTCCGGCAAGGCCGGCTTCGAGCTGATGGGTTCCTGGTACTACTCCCAACAGCTCACGGACCACGCGAAGTTCGCCGAGAAGGACCTGGGCTACACCGCCTTCCCGGCCGTCGCGGGCGGCAAGGGAGACCCGGCCGACATCGCCGGCAACACCAACAACTACTACTCGGTGATGAAGAAGACCAAGCACCCCGAGGCCGTCGCCGAGTTCCTGAAGCTCATGTACTCCGACGAGTTCGTCAAGGCGCAGCTCGACATCGGCAACCTGCCGACCACGACCAACACCGACAAGTTCATCGACGGCTCGGGCACCCCCGAGTACTCGCGCTTCCAGTACGACCTCGTCGCCGACGCCCCCTCGTTCCAGCTGTCCTGGGACCAGGCGTACCCGCAGAAGGCGAGTTCGGACATGCACAAGGCCATCCAGCAGTTCTTCAACGGACAGCTCGACACGGACGGCTTCGTCAAGGCCATGCAGGCCCTCCCGACCGAGTGACGAACGGCTCATGACCACAGACCTCACGAGTGCCCGGCCCGCCGCCGGACTCCGCAAGGAGCCCCGGCGGCGGGCGCCCGCCCCGTCCGCGACGAAGGTGGGCCGCCCCGGCTTCGCCTGGGCACTGCCCGCCGCGGCGTTCTTCGCCCTCTTCGCGATCGTCCCGCTGATCATGGTGGCGGTGCTGTCCTTCATGAGCTGGGACGGGATCAGCTCGCCCGAGTTCGTCGGCATGGACAACTGGTCGCGCCTGATGGACGACCCGGTCATGCTCAAGAGCATCTGGCTGACCCTGCTGCTGACCGCGCTCGGCGTGGTCCTCCAGACGCCGCTGAGCATCCTGCTCGGCGTCTGGGCCGCCGGCCACCAGCGCAACCGCGCCGTCCTGTCCGTCATCTACTTCATCCCGCTGCTGCTCTCCGCGACGGCCGTCTCCGTGCTGTGGCGGGCGCTGCTCGACCCGAACTTCGGCATCCCGGCCGAGGCCGGCTGGCTGTTCGGCGACGGCAACCTGTTCGGTGAACAGGCCACCGCCATCGGGGTACTGGCGTTCGTCAGCACCTGGCAGTTCACCCCGTTCCACACGCTGATCTACCAGGGCGCCGCCCGCGCGATCCCGCAGGTGCTCTACCAGGCGGCGGAGATCGACGGGGCGGGCCGCTACCGGCAGTTCTTCCACATCACACTGCCGCAACTGCGCACCTCCATGATCACCTCGATGATCCTGATGATCGTCGGCGGCCTGACCACGTTCGAGACCGTCCTCATCCTGACCCAGGGCGGCCCCGGCACCGACACCACCATCAGCGCCTACTACATGTACGACAAGGCGTTCAGAAGCTTCGACTACGGCACCGGCTCCGCGATCGCCCTGACCCTGGTCGTCTCGGCCACGATCATCTCGCTGATCGTCGTCCGGGTCTCCGGCTACGACAAGATGCGCAGCTCCATGGAGGGTGTGTCATGAGGCGCCGACCCAACTACGTGGCCGGCGTCGGCTCGCTCTTCTGGCTCCTCCTGGTCGGCCTGCCGCTGTACGTGATGCTCGCCGCGACCCTGCGCACCCGCCAGGACTACGCCGACAACGGCCCGGTCTCGATCCCGGACAGCTTCACGCTGGACAACTTCACCGGCGCCTTCGACTCGGGCTTCGGCCGGTACTTCCTCAACACGGTCGTCGTCACCGCCTGCGTGATCGGCATCGTGCTGCTGCTGGTACCGCCGCTCGCCTACGCGATCGTCCGCAGCCGCGGCAGGGCCACGTCGGCGATCTTCCGGCTGTTCCTGCTCGGCCTCGCCATCCCGGCGCAGGCCGTGATCGTGCCGATGTTCTACCTGATCAGCGAGGCCGGGCTGTACGACAACCTGCTGGGCGTCATCCTGCCCACGGCCGCGTTCTGCCTGCCGATGTCGGCGCTGATCCTCAGCGGCGCGATGCGGGACATCTCCCCGGAGCTGTTCGAGGCCATGGCCATGGACGGCGCCAACCCGCGCCGCATGTTCTTCCAGCTGGTCCTGCCGCTGTCCCGCGGCGGACTGTCCACGATCGTGGTGTTCTCCGCGCTCCAGGCCTGGAACGGCTTCCTGTTCCCGCTCGTACTGACCCAGTCCGAGTCCACCAAGGTGGTCACCCTGGGTCTGTACAACTTCCAGACCGCACACGGCATCGACATCCCCGGACTGCTGGGAGCCGTGCTGCTGTCCATGGTGCCCATCCTGCTCGTCTACCTGTTCGCCCGTCGTGCCCTGGTCCAGGGCCTGATGGGCGTCGGAGGAAAGTGACCCACGACGTGGCCGTTGAGACGACCCCCGAAGCCCCCCTCTGGAACGACCCCGCCCAACCCGTCACCGCCAGGGTGTCCGCGCTGATCGAGGCGATGACCCCGCGGGAGAAGATCGCCCAGCTCTACGGTGTCTGGGTCGGCGCGTCCGACGAGGGCGGATCCGTCGCCCCCCACCAGCACGACATGGAGGAGGCCGTCGACCTCGACGCACTCCTGCCCACCGGACTGGGCCAACTGACCCGCCCCTTCGGCACCGCCCCCGTCGACCCGGCACTCGGCGCGCTCTCCCTGCTGCGCACCCAGAACCGCATCACCTCGCAGAACCGCTTCGCCATCCCCGCCCTCGCACACGAGGAGTGCCTGGCCGGCTTCGCCACCTGGGGCGCCACCGCCTACCCCGTCCCGCTGTCCTGGGGCGCCACCTTCGA
The DNA here is from genome assembly GCF_058244745.1 of Streptomyces sp. SL06. Lineage (NCBI taxonomy): Bacteria > Bacillati > Actinomycetota > Actinomycetes > Kitasatosporales > Streptomycetaceae > Streptomyces > Streptomyces sp. SL06. The sequence goes on from NZ_JBSYOT010000002.1 coordinate 6,478,608, forward strand.
CCCGGACCTGGTCCACCGCATGGCCGCCGCCATCGGCCGCGACCTGCGCTCCGTCGGCGTCCACCAGGGTCTCGCGCCCGTCCTCGACGTGGTGCGCGACGCCCGCTGGGGCAGGGTCGAGGAGAGCATCGGCGAGGACCCGTACCTCGTCGCCACCATCGGCACCGCCTACGTGCGCGGCCTGGAGGACGCCGGCGTCGTCGCCACCCTCAAGCACTTCGCCGGCTACTCGGCCTCCCGCGCCGGCCGCAACCTCGCCCCCTCGGCCATGGGTCCGCGTGAACGCGCCGACATCCTGCTGCCCCCCTTCGAGATGGCGATCCGCGAGGGCGGCGCCCGGTCCGTGATGCACGCCTACACCGACACCGACGGGGTGCCCGCCGCCGCCGACGAGGACCTGCTGACCGGACTGCTGCGCGACACCTGGGGCTTCGAGGGCACCGTCGTCGCCGACTACTTCGGCATCGCCTTTCTCAGGACGCTGCACGGCATCGCCGCCGACTGGGCGGACGCCGCCGGAACCGCGCTGCGGGCGGGCGTCGACATCGAACTGCCCACCGTGAAGACGTTCGGCGACCCCCTGCTGGAGGCCGTCGCCGACGGCCGGGTACCGGAGACGGTGATCGACCGCGCCCTGCGCCGGGTGCTCACCCAGAAGGCGCTGCTCGGGCTGCTCGACCCGGACTGGAACCCGGTGCCGCCCGCGCTGGAGGGCGCCGACCTGGACGACCCCGACGCCCTGCGCGGCCGGATCGACCTGGACGGCCCCGGCAACCGCGAACTGGCCCGCACCGTCGCCGAGGAAGCGGTCGTACTGCTGAGCAACGACGGCACCCTGCCACTGGACCGGCCGCGCCGCGTCGCCCTGGTCGGACCCAACGCCGACGAGCCCACCGCCGTACTGGGCTGCTACTCCTTCCCCCAGCACATCGGCGTCCACCACCCCGAGACCCCCCTCGGCATCGAACTGCCCACCCTGCGCGACACCCTGGCCGCCGAATTCCCCGACGCCGAGTTCACCGTCGTACGCGGCACGGGTGTCGACGACGCCGATGTCTTCGGCATCCCCGAGGCGGTCCGGGCGGCCCGGGACGCCGATGTCGTCGTCGCCGTCCTGGGCGACCGCGCCGGACTGTTCGGCCGCGGCACCAGCGGGGAGGGCTGCGATGCCGAGTCGCTCAACCTGCCGGGCGCCCAGCAGCAGTTGCTCGACGCGCTGCTCGACACCCGCAAGCCGGTCGTGACGGTCCTCCTCGCGGGCCGCCCCTACGCGCTGGGCCGGGCCGTACGGGAGTCCGCCGCGATCGTGCAGTCCTTCTTCCCCGGTGTGGAGGGCACCGCCGCCATCGCCGCGGTGCTCAGCGGGCGCACCAGCCCCAGCGGCAGGCTGCCGGTCAGCGTGCCGCGCGGAGCGGGCACCCAGCCGGCCACCTACCTCGGGGCACGGCTCGCCCACGCCAGCGAGGTGTCCAACGTCGACCCGACGCCCGCCTTCGGCTTCGGACACGGCCTCACCTACACCACGTTCGCCTGGAGCGACCTCGCGGTGGACGCCGAGGAGGCGCCCACCGACGGCGAGTTCACACTGGAACTCACCGTCCGCAACACCGGCGAACGGCAGGGCACCGAAGTCGTCCAGCTCTACCTGCACGACCCGGTCGCCTCCGTCGTCCAGCCGGTGCAGCGCCTCGTCGGCTACACCCGGGTGCCGCTGGCCCCCGGCGAGGCCCGCAGGGTGCGCGTCGCGGTCCCCGCCGACCTGGCCTCCTTCACCGGCCGCGACGGCCGCCGCGTCGTCGAGCCGGGCGGGCTGGAGCTGCGGTTCGCCGCGTCCAGCACCGCCCCGCTCCTGACGGCGACGGTCACCCTCACCGGTCCGCAACGCCATGTCGACCACACGCGGCGCCTGCACGCCGTCTTCGGCCAGGAGGACGCCGCGGGCGCCTGAGCCGCCGGCGCGGCCGTGTCGGCGCGGCCGTGCCCGCCGCATCGGTGAGGATGGGGGCCCGTCGGCCGACCCGAGGACGCAGTGATGTGCTGGAGTGCGCAGGCCGACCTCGTAGCGGGTGCCGCGATCGGTGCCGTCGGCGTGGCGTGTGTCGTACGGACCCGCCGCCGCCGTGACCTTTCGCTGGCCGCGCTGCCCGTGCTGCTCGGCGTCCACCAGATGATCGAGGCCGCGGTCTGGGCCTCGGGCGGGGGCACCGGCCCGGCCACCCTGGCCTGGACCGTCGTGGCCCTTCCCCTGCTCGCGCTCTGGGTGCCGGCGGGCGTGCTGTGCGCCGCGCCGCGCTCGGCGCGCCGCAGGCTGACCGTGCCGCTCGCGGTGGGAGCCGCGACCGCGGCGGCGCTGGCCCACGCACTCGCCACGCGGCCGGTGCGCGCGGAGATCCGCGGCCACACCGTCGGATACGAGGTGAACCTGCCGCACGCCGAACTCCTCGTCGCGGGCTACCTGGTGGCCACGGTCGGCGCGCTGCTCCTGTCCGGCGACCGCGGCCTGCGGGTGCTCGGGATTCTGACCGCCGCGGGCGCGGTGATCTGCTGGGCCCTGTGGCGGCTGGAGTTCGTCTCGACCTGGTGCGCGTTCGCGGCGGTGTGCTCGGTGGTCCTGCTCGGCTGGGTGAACGGACGACGGCGCGCGACGCCGTGAGCCGAGCGGTCAGTGGCCCCGCAGCACGTCAAGTGCCTGCAACGCCACGTGGAGTTCGGTGCGCTGCTCGCCGGACTCCAGGTCGCGGCCGAGCAACCGCTCGATGGTGCGCAGCCGTTGGTAGACGGTCTCCCGGGACAGACCGGCCGAGCGGGCGGCGACGGTCTTGTTGCCGGCGCAGTCTAGATAGCCGCGCAGGGTCGACACGAGGTCGGTGCCGTGCCGGGCGTCGTGGTCGAGGAGTCGGCCCAACTGCCGTTCCGCGTAGTCCTGGACGCGGGTGTCGTCGCGCAGCGCGAACAGCAGGCGGCGCAGGCCGATGTCGGACCGTTCGTGGAAGGAGCGGTCCGGTGGCAGCGGCCGGCCCGGCTCGGTGGCCTCGGCGACCCGGGCGGCCTCCCGGAACGAGCGGGCCATGTCGGCGAGGTCCGCGACCGGCGAACCGACACTCACCGTCGCGCCCGGGGCCGCCTCCAGCGCCTCGCGGCTCAGCCGCTCCACGGCGTCCCGCCAGGGCCGGGACGGACGTAGCGCCAGCAGCACACCGAGACGGGCGGGGGAGAGGAGGCCGACGAGCGCCTGGACCCCCGTCGTGCTCAGCTCCTCGGCGAGGCGGATCTCGGCCCTCGCGGCGTCCTCCGCGGCCGGGAGGTCCGCGAGTACGGCGACGAAGCGGGAGTGCTCCGCGGACAGCCCCAGGGCGGCCACCCGGGCGCGCGCGTCCGCCGGGGAGCGGTACCGCCGCTCGACCAGGTCGCGCAGGGCGTTGCGGTGCGCGGTGCGCTCCCAGGGGGTGGGATGCGCGAGCCGGGCGATGGTGAGGGCCATCGCGGTCCGCTCCAGCACGGTGACGTCCTCGGGCCCGAAGACCGGGGCAGCGGGCGGGTCGTGGCTCGGAGGGAGGGCCGGGTCGTGGGCCGACGGGGTGGTCGGGTCGTGGTTCGGGGGAGCGGCCTGTCCGTGGTTCGGGGGGATGGTCGGGTTGGGGGTCGGGGGAGCGGCCGGGTCGTGGGCCGGGGGAGCGGCCGGGTTGTGGTTCGGGAGGACGGTCGGGATGTAGGTCGGAGGGAGGGCCTGGTCGTGGGCCGGGGCAGCGGCCTGTCCGTGGCTCGACGGGGTGGTCGGGTCGTGGGCCGGGGCAGCGGCCGATCCGAGGTTCGGGGGGTTGGCCGGGCCGTGGGCCAGAGGGCGGGGCGGGGCGGTCGGGGCGGGGAGCATGGCCAGTCGGCCCCAGCTTTCGCCGCGGTACTCCACCGGGGCCACGAGCCAGCCCTCCGGGCCGGAGAGGCTCGCGCGGTCGGTGGCCGGAGTGGTCCGGGAGCGCCGCTCCCAGTCGCCGAGCGCGGCCTCCGCCGTACTGCCGGAGGGCTCGCAGAGCAGCGCCCGGTGCACCAGGTTCTCCAGCACGACCGTGCGTCCGCTCATCTCGGCCGCCGCCCGCAGCACGTCCTCGGGACCCGCGCCGCGCAGGGTGAGGGCGGTGAACGCCTCGTGGACGCGCTGGGTGCGGCGCATCGCGTCCGCCTGGTTGCCGAGGATCAGGGTGTGGACGACCTGCGTGACCTCCAGGAAGTTCACGTCCTTGGCGAGCGTGACCAGGGGCAGGCCGCGCGTCCGGCAGGCGTGGACGAGGGCGTCGGGCGGCCGGTGGTAGCGGCGTACCAGCTCGATGACCAGGGCCGCGGCGCCGACGGCGGCGAGTTCGTCGACGTAGCGGCGCACCCCGGCGGGGTCCTCGGGCAGGGGCATGCCGGTGGTGAGCACGAGTTCGCCGCCCTTGAGGAAGGAGGCCGGGTCCGTCAGCTCGGTGATGTGGACCCACCTGACCGGCCGGCCGACCCGGTCCGCGCCGGTGACCACCCGGGGATCCCCCGCGGCCAGGACCGGCAGGGCCAGCACGTCGGCCACGGTGGGCGGACCGCCCGCCGGACCCGGGTGCCGGTTCTCGCTCACGGTGCCTCCCTGCGCCCCTGTCACTCTGACAAGCCGCGTTGACCTGTGCAAGGGCGCTCGGGCGCGCGCCGGGGCGGCGTACGGGGAGCCGGACGGTTGACACAACGTCCGGATACGGCGGCCCGACCGGACACATCACGCGTTGCCGCGCCCCGGACGGCGGGCAGGCTCGGGGGACCGCAGCCAACCGACGAACAGGCCGGGAGACCAGCATGACCGCACTGTCGCCGCACCTTCGCCAGGCCACGCCCGTGGTGGCGGTCCGGGGCGAGGGCGTCCACATCCATGGCGAGGACGGCCGCCGCTATCTGGACTTCACCGCCGGCATCGGCGTCACCAGCACCGGGCACTGCCACCCCCGGGTGGTGGCCGCCGCCCAGGAACAGGTGGCCACCCTGATCCACGGTCAGTACACGACGGTCATGCACCCGCCGCTGCGGCACCTCGTCGACAAGCTGGGCGAGGTGCTGCCGGCCGGACTGGACAGCCTGTTCTTCACCAACTCCGGCAGCGAGGCGGTGGAGGCGGCGCTGCGGCTGGCCCGCCAGGCCACCGGACGGCCCAATGTCCTGGTCTGCCACGGCGGCTTCCACGGCCGGACCGTGGCCGCCGCCTCCATGACCACCTCCGGCACCCGTTTCCGGGCCGGCTTCGCACCGCTGATGAGCGGCGTGGTCGTCACCCCCTTCCCGACCGCCTTCCGGTACGGCTGGGACGAGGAGACCGCGACCCGCTTCGCCCTGCGGGAACTCGACTACACCCTCCAGACGATCTCCTCGCCCGCCGACACCGCGGCCGTCGTCGTCGAGCCGGTGCTCGGCGAGGGCGGCTACGTCCCCGCGACCCGCGCCTTCGTGGAGGGGCTGCGGGAGCGGGCGGACCGGCACGGTTTCCTGCTGATCCTGGACGAGGTGCAGACCGGTGTGGGCCGCACCGGACGGTTCTGGGGGCACGAGCACTTCGGGGTCGCCCCGGACATCCTGGTCACCGCCAAGGGGCTGGCCAGCGGCTTCCCGCTGTCCGGCATCGCCGCCCCCGAGGAGCTGATGCGCAAGGCGTGGCCGGGTTCGCAGGGCGGCACGTACGGCGCCAACGCGGTGGCGTGCGCGGCGGCCTGCGCCACGCTCGACGTCGTACGCGACGAGAAGCTCGTGGAGAACGCCGAGGCGATGGGCGCGCGGCTGCGCCGGGGACTTGAGGCGGTGGCGGCCCGGACGCCCGCCGTCGGGGACGTACGCGGGCTGGGGCTGATGCTGGGCAGCGAGTTCGTCACCGCGGACGGCGACCCGGACCCGGAGACCGCCGCCCGGGTCCAGCGGGCCGCCGTCGACGAGGGCCTGCTCCTGCTGCTCTGCGGCGCCTGGAACCAGGTGGTCCGGATGATCCCGGCCCTGGTGGTCGACGAGTCGGCCGTCGACGAGGGCCTCCGCGCCTGGGAGGCCGCCGTCCGGACCGGCACCGCGCAACCGGTGGCCCGGTGACCGCCCCCGCCCGGCGCCGGCCGAGGAGGCCCGCGCCCCGCTGCGGTGCGCGGCGGCGGGACCGGAAGACGGGGCACGCGGGCACCGGCCCGCGGTACGAAGACCGGCTCGGACCAGGAGGGACCTCATGACCGACACCCCCACGCAGTTGTTCGTCGGCGGCAGCTGGGCGGACGCCGAGGACGGCGCCACCATGCCCGTGGAGGATCCCGCTACCGGCGAGATCCTGTGCCGGGTCGCCGACGCGGGACCCAAGGACGCCCGGCTCGCCGAGGAGGCGGCCGTCCGGGCGCAGGAGGAGTGGGCCCGTACGGCACCGCGGGCGCGCAGCGAGATCCTGCGCCGCGCCTACGAGATCGTCCTCGACCGCACGGACGGACTCGCCCGCCTGATGACGTCCGAGATGGGCAAGCCCCTGGCCGAGGCCAGGGGGGAGGTCGCGTACGCGGCCGAGTTCCTGCGCTGGTTCTCCGAGGAGGCCGTGCGTATCGAGGGCGGCCACGGCGTCCTGCCCGACGGGCGCAACCGCATGCTGCTCTCCCGCCGCCCGGTCGGCCCCTGTCTGCTGATCACGCCGTGGAACTTCCCGCTCGCCATGGGCGCCCGCAAGATCGGCCCGGCGATCGCGGCCGGCTGCACGATGGTGCTCAAGCCGGCCCCGCAGACCCCGCTCTCCAGCCTGGCCCTCGCCGCTATCCTTCAGGAGGCGGGCCTGCCCGACGGTGTGCTGAACGTCGTCACCACCTCCCGGGCGGGCGAGGTGTGCGAACCGCTCCTGCGCGGCGGAAGGATCCGCAAGCTGTCCTTCACCGGCTCCACCGCCGTCGGCAGGCTGCTGCTGGCGCAGTGCGCGGACACCGTCGTGCGGACCTCGATGGAGCTGGGCGGCAACGCGCCGTTCATCGTCTTCGACGACGCCGACCTGGACGTGGCCGTGGACGGCGCGATGGTCGCCAAGATGCGCAACATGGGCGAGGCCTGCACCGCCGCGAACCGCTTCTTCGTGCACCGCTCGGTGGCCGAGGAGTTCGCGCGGCGCCTCACCGGACGGATGTCGGCGCTCGTTGTGGGCCCCGGCACCGAGGACGGCGTCGACGTGGGCCCGCTCATCGACGCCGCCGGGCGGGCCAAGGTCGAGGACCTGGTGGCCGACGCGGTGCAGCGCGGCGCCCGGGTGCTCGTCGGCGGCCGTACGCCCGAGGGCCCCGGCTGCTTCTACCCGCCCACGGTGCTCACCAACGTCTCCCCGGACAGCCGGCTGACCGGCACGGAGATCTTCGGACCCGTGGCGGCGATCCTCACCTTCGACGACGAGGACGAGGTCGTGCGCCGCGCCAACGACACCCCCTGGGGACTCGTCGGCTACGTCTTCACCGAGGGCCTCGACCGCGCCCTGCGCGTCAGCGAACGCCTTGAGGTCGGCATGGTCGGCCTCAACACCGGCCTCGTCTCCAACCCGGCCGCGCCCTTCGGCGGCGTCAAGCAGTCCGGCCTCGGGCGGGAGGGCGGCCGGGTCGGGATCGAGGAGTTCCTGGAGTACCAGTACGTGGCCGTGCCGACCCGGTGACGGAACAGGCTTTGCATGGTCATGCGTAATCATGCATACTCTTCCTATGTCCAAGGTCCTCACCTCCCTTCCCACCGGCGAGCGCGTCGGTATCGCCTTCTCGGGCGGCCTCGACACCTCGGTCGCGGTCGCGTGGATGCGTGACAAGGGCGCCGTCCCCTGCACGTACACCGCCGACATCGGCCAGTACGACGAGCCCGACATCGCCTCGGTGCCCGACCGCGCGAAGACCTACGGCGCCGAGATCGCGCGTCTGGTGGACTGCCGTGCGGCGCTGGTCGAGGAGGGGCTGGCCGCGCTCACCTGCGGGGCGTTCCACATCCGGTCGGGCGGGCGTGCCTACTTCAACACCACGCCGCTCGGCCGCGCCGTCACCGGCACCCTCCTGGTCCGGGCGATGCTCGAGGACAACGTCCAGATCTGGGGCGACGGCTCCACCTTCAAGGGCAACGACATCGAGCGGTTCTACCGGTACGGCCTGCTCGCCAACCCGCAGCTGCGGATCTACAAGCCGTGGCTGGACGCGGACTTCGTCACCGAGCTGGGCGGCCGCAAGGAGATGTCGGAGTGGCTCCTCGCCCACGACCTCCCCTACCGGGACTCGACCGAGAAGGCGTACTCCACCGACGCCAACATCTGGGGCGCCACCCACGAGGCCAAGACGCTCGAGCACCTCGACACCGGCGTGGAGACCGTGGAGCCCATCATGGGCGTGCGGTTCTGGGACCCGTCGGTCGACATCGCCGCCGAGGACGTGACGATCGGCTTCGACCAGGGCCGCCCGGTCACGGTCAACGGCAAGGAGTTCGCCTCCGCGGTCGACCTGGTGATGGAGGCCAACGCCATCGGCGGCCGCCACGGCATGGGCATGTCGGACCAGATCGAGAACCGGATCATCGAGGCCAAGAGCCGCGGCATCTACGAGGCGCCCGGCATGGCCCTGCTGCACGCGGCCTACGAGCGCCTCGTCAACGCGATCCACAACGAGGACACCCTCGCCCAGTACCACGCCGAGGGGCGGCGGCTCGGCCGGCTGATGTACGAGGGCCGCTGGCTCGACCCGCAGTCGCTGATGATCCGGGAGTCGCTCCAGCGCTGGGTCGGCTCGGCGGTCACCGGCGAGGTCACGCTGCGGCTGCGGCGCGGTGAGGACTACTCGATCCTCGACACCACGGGCCCGGCGTTCAGCTACCACCCGGACAAGCTGTCCATGGAGCGCACCGAGGACTCGGCGTTCGGCCCGGTGGACCGGATCGGCCAGCTGACCATGCGCAACCTCGACATCGCCGACTCGCGCGCCAAGCTGGAGCAGTACGCCGGACTCGGTCTGATCGGCACCGCCAATCCCGCCATCGGTGCCGCCCAGGCCGCCGCGACCGGGCTGATCGGCGCCATGCCGGAGGGCGGCGCCGAGGCCATCGCCTCCCGCGGCCAGGTCTCCGCCGACGACGAACTGCTGGACCGCGCCGCGATGGAGTCCGGCACGGACTGACCGGTCTCCGGGGGGACTTCACACCGGCAAGGGCCGGCCCGACGCCTGTGGGCGTCGGGCCGGCCCTTCTGTTTCCCCTTCTCCGTGCACGACTTGCGCACATCTTGACCTTCCAACGGCGGCGCGACGCCGTCGGCGCATGCTCCGCCCAGGTCAGCGCCAACGCAAGCCGTACGCAAGCGACGTAAGCGGATTTCGGGTCAACTCCCGCCTTGACGAGGACCGTTGACAAACCGGTGACGCGCTAGAAACCTGATGTCGCACTTTCCGCAAAGAATCGACTGTCCTGCTCAATTGGCGCGCATGGTCGGTGCTTTCCCCCTCGCCGCCGGTCCGTCGCGCTCCCCGACTCCCCACGGAACTGAGGACCCCCATGAGATGGAGATCTCTCGGCCGACGGTCGCTGACGGGCGCCGTCGTGGCCGGGCTGATGACGGTCGGGCTGCTCCCGCTGCCGTTCGCCGCCCCCGCACAGGCCGCGACGGCCGCCGCCGACGTCAACCTCGCCCTCGGCCGCCCGGCCACGGCGGGCGGCTCGAACGGCGCCTACCCGGCCGGGAACGCCACCGACGGCACCCAGGCCACCTACTGGGAGGGCCCGGCCGGCTCTTTCCCCGAGTGGGTGCAGGTCGACCTCGGCACGGCCCGCAGCGTCGACCGGGTGGTCCTCAAACTGCCCACCGGCTGGGAGAGCCGGAGCCAGACCCTCGCCCTGCGGGGCAGCACCGACGGCTCCACCTTCCACCCGCTCGCCGGCCCGGCCGCCCGGTCCTTCGGCCCGGCGCAGGCCAACTCCGTCACCGTCGACCTCACCTCCCCCGCCCAGGCGCGCTACGTCCGCGTCGACATCAGCGGCAACACCGGCTGGAACGCCGCACAACTGGCCGAACTCGAGGTGTACGGCGCCCAGGCGCCCACCGGCCCGTCGCCCACCGGCACCAACCTCGCCCGCAACAAGCCGGTCGAGGCCACCTCTACGACCCAGAACTACGTCGCGGCCAACGCCACCGACGACGACACCTCGACGTACTGGGAGGCCGCGGGCCACCCCGCCGACCTCACCGTCAAGCTCGGTTCGGACGCGGACATCAGCGCCGTGGTGGTCAAGCTCGACCCCGACCCCGCGTGGGCCGCCCGCACCCAGAGCATCCAGGTCCTCGGCCGCGAGCAGGGCGCGGACGACTTCACCTCGCTGCGCGCTCGGACCGACTACGCCTTCAGCCCCGGCCAGGACAACACCGTCACCGTCCCGGTCACCGCCCGCGCGGCCGACGTACGGCTCAGGTTCTTCGCCAACACCGGCGCGCCCGGCGGCCAGGTCGCCGAGTTCCAGGTCGTCGGCACCGCCGCGCCCGCGCCCGACCTCACCGTCACCGGCCTCGACTGGACACCCGCCGCGCCCTCCGAGCGCGACGAGGTCACCGTCGGCGCCACCGTCCGCAACGCCGGAACCGCCCTCTCGGCCGCTACGACCGTGGAGGTCACCGTGGAGGGCACCGCGGCCGGCAGCGCCGCCGTGCCCGCGCTCGACCCGGGCGAGTCCACCGAGGTCGCCGTCGCCACCGGCACCCACGCGGCCGGCAGCTACGCGGTCGCCGCGGTCGTCGACCCGCTCGACACCGTCGCCGAACTGGACGACACCAACAACAGCCGCACCGCCGCGGACCGGCTCGTCGTCGGCCAGGCGCCCGGCCCCGACCTGGAGGTGCGCTCCCTCACCACCGACCCGGCCAACCCGGCCGTGGGGGCCTCCGTCTCCTTCACCGTCGCCGTGCACAACCGCGGCACCAGCGCCGCCGCGGCGGGCTCGGTCACCCGGGTCCAGGCCGGCTCCACCACGCTGAACGGCACCACCGGCGCGGTCGCCGCGGGCGCCACGGTGAACGTGCCGATCGACGGCACCTGGACGGCCACCGGCGGCGGCGTCACGCTCACCGCGACCGCCGACGCCACCAACGTCGTCGAGGAGACCAACGAGAACAACAACGTGCTCGCCAAGTCCCTCGTCGTCGGACGCGGCGCCGCCGTGCCGTACACCGAGTACGAGGCGGAGGACGGCCGTTACCAGGGCACCCTGGTCACCACCGACGCCAAGCGCACCTTCGGACACACCAACTTCGGCACCGAGTCCTCCGGCCGCGAGTCCGTCCGGCTCGACTCCACCGGCCAGTACGTCGAGTTCACCTCCACCACACCCACCAACTCGCTCGTGGTGCGCAACTCCATCCCCGACGCACCGGGCGGCGGGGGCACGGAGGCCACGATCAGCCTCTACGCCGACGGCGACTTCGTGCAGAAGCTGACCCTGTCCTCCAAGCACAGCTGGCTGTACGGCACCACCGACGACCCCGAAGGCCTCACCAACCGGCCCGGCGGCGACGCGCGGCGGCTCTTCGACGAGTCCCACGCCCTGCTGTCGAAGACCTTCCCGCAGGGCACCGAGTTCCGCCTCCAGCGCGACGCCGACGACTCGGCCGCCTTCTACGTCATCGACCTGATCGACCTGGAACAGGTCGCGCCCCCGGCGGCCAAGCCGGCGAACTGCACCTCCATCACCGAGTACGGGGCCGTCCCCGGCGACGGACTCGACGACACCGACGCCATCCAGCGCGCCGTCACCGACAACCAGAACGGCCGGATCGACTGTGTGTGGATCCCGGCCGGGCAATGGCGCCAGGAACAGAAGATCCTCACCGACGACCCGGAGAACCGCGGCCAGTTCAACCAGGTCGGCATCCGCAACGTCACCATCCGCGGCGCGGGCATGTGGCACTCCCAGCTCTACACCCTGACCCCGCCGCACGAGGCCGGCGGCATCAACCACCCGCACGAGGGCAACTTCGGCTTCGACATCGACGACAACACCCGGATCTCCGACCTCGCCATCTTCGGCTCGGGCACCCTGCGCGGCGGCGACGGCAACCAGGAGGGCGGCGTCGGACTCAACGGCCGCTTCGGCAAGGACACCAAGATCAGCAACGTGTGGATCGAGCACGCCAACGTCGGTGTCTGGGTCGGCCGCGACTACTCCAACATCCCCGAACTGTGGGGCCCCGGCGACGGCCTGGAGTTCACCGGCATGCGGGTGCGCAACACCTACGCCGACGGCATCAACTTCGCCAACGGCACCCACGACTCCACCGTCTACAACTCCTCCTTCCGCAACACCGGCGACGACTCGCTCGCGGTGTGGGCCAGCAAGTACGTGAAGGACACCGCCGTGGACGTAGGCCACGACAACCACTTCCGCAACAACACGATCCAACTGCCATGGCGGGCCAACGGCATCGCGGTGTACGGCGGTTACGGCAACACCATCGAGAACAACGTCGTCTCCGACACCATGAACTACCCCGGCATCATGCTCGCCACCGACCACGACCCGCTGCCCTTCTCCGGCCAGACCCTCATCGCGGGCAACGCCCTGCACCGCACGGGCGGCGCGTTCTGGAACGAGGACCAGGAGTTCGGTGCCATCACCCTCTTCGCCCAGGGGCAGGACATCCCGGGTGTGACCATCCGGGACACCGAGATCCACGACTCCACCTACGACGGGATCCAGTTCAAGACGGGCGGCGGTGCGATGCCGGACGTGAAGATCACCGACGTGCGCATCGACAAGTCCAACAACGGCTCCGGCATCCTCGCGATGAGCGGCGCCCGCGGCAGCGCCACCCTGACGAACGTCACGATCACCGACTCGGCCCAGGGCGACGTACTGATCGAACCGGGCTCGCAGTTCACGATCAACCGGTGAGACCGGCCGGCGACGCGGCACACCACCGCGTCGCCGGCCGGCACTCCGTCGCCGTGGCCCGCCGACGGGTTCACGGCCCGCGGAGCCTGTCCGGTGACCGTTCCACGGGGAAGCGCGAATCGACCTTGAGGCGTTCGGCGTTGAGTTCCTCGACCGCGCCGAGCGCGTCGCCGATCGTCGCGTAGTCCACCGCGATGAAGTTGACCGGTCTGCCGCGTTGCCGCTCGCAGGCGCGGGCCCGTTCCAGCACCCGCTGCCGGGAGTTGACGGTCCCGGCGTCCAGCCGTACTCCGCCGCCGGCCGTGACGAAGTGGTTGAGCAGGAACAGCCGCTTGTCGGTGCCGCCCCGGTTCGGCAGACAGGACATCTCGTCCGGGCTGCGGAAGGCGAACGGCGTCTCCATCCCGTACCGGTACAGGTTCCGGTACCACGGCGCGGGGCCGTCCGCCTTCTCCGCGAAGACGACCAGCCGCCGGCCGCTGTCGATCATGTCCTTGAGCTTCGGCCACGGCCGGTCCGGGTCCGCCTTCGGCTCGTACAGCAGGTCGGACAGTCCGGCCCGCAGGAAGGCGTTCTGACTCGGCACGGGGTCGACGCCGTCCTGGAGGATCAGCGTGACGACCTCCGTGGGGTTCGCGCGCAGCCACTCGCCGATCTGCCGCAAAGTGGGCACCAGACCCAGGGCCCCGGCGCCGCACACCGAGTGGCACAGCCACAGGCCGGGGTGGGGCGGGTTCACCTGCTGGAGGAGCCCGGTGAGCCGTCGGCGCAGCTCCGGGGAGAAGTCCGAGGCGTTCAGCCGCTCCGCGACCTCCTCGGGCCGCTCCCAGCGGTGGGTGTCGAGGAGCAGGACGCGCACCCCGGCGTTGAGCTGGCCCACGATGTCGGGGTCCTGCAAGGGGCCGATGAACCGGTCCGCCGTCGTGGCCATCGCGTTGTGCGACGCGAGCTGGGCGATCTCGTCGTAGCGGGCGTCGCACAGCTCGGCGCTGCCCTGGCAGATGCGCGGGGAGGAGCCGGTGATCGCCACCGGCGCCAGCATCGTGCCGACGAGGGCGCACGCCGTGACGGCGAAGGTCAGGGCCGGGAGGTGCCGCGGGTCGGTGAGGACCGGCACGCCGGGCCTGGTCTGCCAGACCCACCCCACCGTGATCAGCAGGGCGCCGGCGGCGAGCAGGATCACCGCGACCACGGTGGCGGTGGTCAGCAGCCGGTCCACCGCGGTGGCCTCGATGTCGGCGAGGAGGGCCGACGCCGACCGGGGCCACGACGACGGGGAGCCGAACAGCGCGTCGCTCAGCGTGAGCCGCAGCACGAGCACGGTGAGCGCCATCAGCGCGGCGGCGGACGCCGGGACCCAGCCGAGCGGCATCAGCCGGCGCTTGACCGGTCCGGGCGTGGCGAACCACAGCAGGGTGAGGGCCGAGGCGCACAGCACCGCGGCCGCCGGTTCCACCACCTCCTGGAAGAGCCGGGTGATGGAACGGGCCCGGTCCACCGGGGCGAGCGCCTCGTGCGAGGGATCGAACGTCGACGGTGATGACCCAGGTGCCCTCGTTCGCCTCCCGCAGCAGTTCCGAGGCGGTTTCCCGGACCTGGTCCGTCAGGGCGACGGGCGCGACCGCGGCCAGCGCCGCCCCCACGTCCCCCCGGTCCAGCGCCGCCCGCACGGTGGGTCCGAGGCCGGCGCGCGCGGGCGCGGGAACCAGGCGCATCAGCGCGTCCGTGGCCGCCACCGCCTGGCCGGGGGAGAGCGGCAGCGCCGACAGGCCCTCCAGCGGGGCCTCACCGGCCACCACCTGCGCCGCCAGTTCGGACAGGCGTTGCACGAAGGCCTGGAAGTCGGGCTCGGAGCGCTGCTGGAGGGCGGCGACGGCATCGCCGAAGTAGGCCTGGCTGAGGCGCTCGACGTTCGCCACGACCGGCTCGAGGTCGACCGTGATCCGCAGCCGGTCGCGGTCGCCCTCCAGATAGTGGATCACCTCGGCGATCTGCCGGTCGCCCATGGCCCGCAGGGTCTCCGGCGGGATCACGACCTTGAGGTTCGAGGTGATGGTGGACTGCGGGACGGGCAGCCGGTCCAGCAGCTCGCGGGCCAGCGGCGTACTGTCCGGGTCGACCAGCACCTCGTCGTAGAACCGCTGGTAGGCCCGCTCGTCCTCCAGCACCTTGCCGTAGAACCCGGGGTCGAGCACGGTGCTGCGCACGACCGCGGCCGAGGCCAGGACGGTCATGCTCAGCACCGCCACGCACCAGACCAGCGCCTCGACCCAGGGCGAGCGCCGAACCAGTGCCTCCATGGCCCCATTCTCGTTTCACCGACCGCCGTGCCGCACGGGACCCCCGTGTGAACGCCACCACACGCCTGCCCCGGCAGGCCCGGCCGATGCCGGCCGGCCTCGGCGCGGCGCCGCCGTGTTCGCGGTGTCGGGGATCAGAGTGCCGGGGCCGGGTACGTCGGGTACTCCACGCCGGAGACGTGCTGGACGACGCGGACGACCTGGCAGGAGTAGCCGAACTCGTTGTCGTACCAGAGGTAGAGGATGGCGTTGTCGCCCTCGACCTTCAGCGCGCCGGCGTCGACGATCGAGGCGTGGCGCGAGCCGATGAAGTCGCTGGAGACCGCGTCGGGGGCGCTGATGAAGTCGATCTGGCGCTTGAGCGGCGAGGTGAGCGACACCTCGCGCAGATGGTCGAGGACCTCCTCGCGGCTCGCCTCGCGGGCGAGTTGGAGGTTGAGGATCGCGATGGACACGTCCGGCACCGGCACGCGGACCGAGCTGCCGGTGATCCTCGCCTTCAGGTCCGGGAGGGCCTTGGCGACGGCGGAGGCGGCACCCGTCTCCGTGATGACCATGTTCAGCGGCGCGCTGCGGCCACGGCGGTCCGACTTGTGGTAGTTGTCCAGCAGGTTCTGGTCGTTGGTGAACGAGTGGACCGTCTCCACGTGGCCGCGCAGCACACCGTACTCGTCGGCCATCGCCTTCAGCGGCGGGACGATCGCGTTGGTGGTGCAGGACGCGCAGGACAGGATCCGCTCGTCCGGCTTTACGGTGTCGTGGTTGACGCCGTGGACGATGTTGGGGACGTCGCCCTTGCCCGGAGCGGTCAGGACGACCTTGTCGATGCCCGGACGCAGATGCTTGGAGAGGCCCTCGCGGTCGCGCCACTTGCCGGTGTTGTCGATGAGGATGGCGTCCTTGATGCCGTACGCCGTGTAGTCGACCCGCGTCGGGTCGTCGGCGTGGATCACCTTGATCGCGTTGCCGTTGGCGAGGATCGTGCGGGCCTCCTCGTCGACGGTGATCGTGCCCTGGAACTGGCCGTGCACCGAGTCGCGGCGCAGCAGCGAGGCGCGCTTGACGATGTCCTCGGCGGCCCGCTCGCCGCCGCCCCGGACCACGACGGCGCGCAGACGAAGGCCGTTGCCCGAGCCGGCCTTCTCGATGAGCAGGCGGGCGACGAGCCGGCCGATGCGGCCGAAGCCGTACAGGACGACGTCGCGCGGCTCACGGCGGTCGATCTTGTTGGCGCCCGTGGCCCCGGCGACGGCCTCGGCGGTGAACTCCTGCACCGTCAGCCCGCGGTCGTCGCCCCGGTAGGTGGCGGCGAGCATGCCGATGTCGATCTGGGAGGGGCCGAGGTCGAGCGTGGTGAGGGCCCGCAGGAAGGGCATCGTCTCGGTGACCGACAGCTCGGCGCCGGCGATCTGGCGGGCGAAGCGGTGGGTCTTGAGAATGCTGACCACCGACTTGTTCACCAGGGAACGGCTGTGCAGCAGGACCGTGACGTCCCGCTCCCGGTGCAGCTTCCCGATCATCGGGATCATCGATTCCGCGGTCTCTTCGCGGTTCTTCCAGTTGGTGAACGAGTCGTCGTTGGCAGTCACGTCTCTGTCTTTCGAGCTAGGCGGCGCTCATATGCTAACCCGACCGCTCGACTGATCGATCAAGTGGGCTCCTCGCCGATCGGGGTGCGGTGTCGAGCAGGGTTGCCCACCGGACGATCGGGTACGCGAGCCTGGACCGTCTCCGTTCCGGTCATCGGAGCGGGCCGACCCACCGCCGCTACCAGGGATCTGCCATGGACACACCCGCGAACGAAAACAACGTCTCGCCCGCCCAGCGCGCGCTGGACACACTTGCCGAGAACACCGAGGACACGGCGGCGCTCGACACGCTCGCGAGCAGCGACGTCCTCGTCCCGGTGCCCGACGACGCCAACGACCAGGACGCCGCCGACCCCGGGATGCTGGCCCTGCCGGTGCTGGAACAGCAGGGCGGCCGTCAGGTGGTGCCCGTGTTCACCTCGGAACTGGAGATGGCGGGACTGCTGCCGTACGTCTCCCGCTACCGCATGGTGCCGCTGGGCGCCCTCGCCGCGCAGTGGCCGACCGACGACCTGTCGCTGTCGATCGACGCCGGCTCGGACCACCGCCTCACCCTCACGTCGGACGGCGTGCGCACCCTGCTGGCCCGTCCCTAGGGGGTGTCGTCGCCGAGCATGCGGGCCAGCACGGCCCGCTGCAGCGGCAGTACCTCGGTGTGCAGGTCGCGGCCCCTGTGGGTCAGCGTGACGTACACCCCGCGCCGGTCCTCCGCGCACATGGACCGCTCCACCAGGCCGTCCTTCTCCAGCCGGGCGATGAGCCGGGACAGCGCGCTCTGGCTCAGATGGACCCGGCCGACCAGGTTCTGCACCCGGCACTGGGCGCCCTCCTCGGGCCCCTCGGCCGCGAGGATGTCGAGCACCTCGAAGTCGCTCGCGCCCAGGCCGTGCGGATGCAGCGCACGGTCGATCTCGCACATCGTGCGCGCGTGC
The DNA here is from genome assembly GCF_058244745.1 of Streptomyces sp. SL06. Lineage (NCBI taxonomy): Bacteria > Bacillati > Actinomycetota > Actinomycetes > Kitasatosporales > Streptomycetaceae > Streptomyces > Streptomyces sp. SL06. The sequence goes on from NZ_JBSYOT010000002.1 coordinate 6,496,332, forward strand.
AGCGAGAGGATGTCCCGCCACCGTTCCTCGAGCCGCACACCGGCCGTCCTGACTGCCATACCCGAACGGTAGCACCGGGACCATTATTCGTTGATTGTGCAACTACTGCGTGTGCAAGGGACGGCGCCCGCGCGGGTGGGAGAGGGGCCACGAGCGCGCTCAGGCCGAGTCCCGTCTGACCAGCTCCGTCGGCAGGATCACCGCCGCCGGGTCCTCCCCGCCGATCTGGGCCAGCAGCACCCGCACCATCTCGGCGCTGATCCGGTCCCAGGGCTGCCGGATGGTGGTCAGCGCGGGGTCGGCGGCCAGGGCGGCGGGGGAGTCGTCGAAACCGCCCACCGCCACGTCCTGCGGCACCCGCCGCCCGGCCCGCTGCAACGCGGTCAGCACACCCTGTGCCATCAGGTCGGACGCGACGAACACCGCGTCCAGGTCCGGTGCCTGCGCCAGCAGCAGTTCGGCGCCCGCCTCACCGCTGGACCTGCTGTAGTCGCCGGAGACTACGAGCCGTTCGTCGAACTCGACGCCGGCCCCGGCGATCTCCTCCCGGTAGCCGGCCAGGCGCTCCACACCGCCCGGGGTGTCCGGCGGACCGGTGACCACACCCACCCGCCGCCGCCCGAGCGACAGCAGGTGCCGCACCATGTCCCGGGCCCCGTCCCGGTCGTCGGCGGCCACGTAACTCACCTTCGAGCCCAGCCCGATGGGCTTGCCGCACGCCACCAGCGGGACGCCCGCCGCGCGCAGCTCCTCGGCGACCGGGTCCCCGGAGTGGCTGGAGACCAGCAGCACCCCGTCGACGTGCCCCGCCGTGATGTACCGCGTGATGCGCCGCCGTTCGTCCTTCGTGCCGGCCAGCATCAGCAGCAGCGGGATGTCGTGCGCGGCCAGCGCCTGGGTGCAACCGCGCAGCAGGACATTGAAGTTGGGATCCTCGAAGAACCGCTCCTGGGGCTCGGTGAGCAGGAAGCCCACCGAGTCCGAACGCCCGGTGATCAGCGACCGGGCGTGCCGGTTGACGACGTAACCGGTCCTGCGGATGGCCGCGTTGACCGCCTCCTGCGCGGCCGGGCTGACGTAGTGCCCGCCGTTGAGTACCCGTGACACCGTGCCACGCGACACTCCGGCCTCGCGCGCCACGTCGTGGATCGTGGGCGGTCGGCGCCGGCCCCCCGTGTTGCTCATGGTCATGACTTTACGGCCCCGGAGAGCAGGTCGAGGCTCCAGAAGCGCTGGACGACCAGGAACAGGGCGACCAGCGGTATCACCGCGAGGAAGGCACCGGTGATCACCAGGGTGTAGAGCGCGGGGGTGTTGGCGCCCTGCTCCAGCAGCGTGTGCAGCCCCAGCGTGATCGGGAACTTCTCGTCGTCGCTGAGCATGATGTACGGCAGCAGGAAGTTGTTCCACACGGCGACGAACTGGAACAGGAACACCGTCACCAGCCCCGGCACCATCATCGGCAGCGCGACCCGGGAGAAGATCCGCCACTCGCTCGCCCCGTCCATCCGCCCGGCCTCCACCACGTCGGCGGGCACGGCCGCCGTGGCGTAGATCCGCGCCAGGTAGACGCCGTACGGGGAGAGGATCTGCGGGAGGAGCACGGCCAGGTACGAGTCCGTCAGGTCCGCCTTGGCCAGCAGCAGATACTGCGGGACGGCGAGGATCACCGGCGGCATCAGCACGCCGGCCAGCAGCACGTTGAACAGCGTCTTCCCGGCCGCGGAAGCGGTAGACCGCCAGCGCGTGGCCGCTGAGCGCGGACACCACCGTGGACAGCAGGGCGCCGAGACCGGCGTAGAGGGCCGAGTTGGCCATCCACCGCCAGTAGACGCCGTCCCGGTAGGCGCTCAGATCGCTCACGTTGTCGGCGAACCCCGAGCCGGGCAGGAAGGTGAAGGTGGAGAACAGCTCGCTGTCCGACTTGGTGGCCGCGACGACCACCCAGGCCACCGGCAGCAGGCAGTAGACCGCGCCGAGCAGCAGTGTGACGGTGGGGATCAGCGCGGCGCGGCGGCGCGGCGGCGGCCCCTGTGCGGCGCCGGGCGTGGTGCCCGCCGCCGGCCGCGTCCTGCGTACGGTGAGAGAACTCATCGGGCCGCCTCCTGCCTGTTGCGCCGGTTCGCCGCCCGCAGGAACCCGAAGGACAGCGCCAGGGTGACGAGCGCGATGATCGCCGCCTGGGCCGCCGCCGCGTGGATGTCGCCCTTGCGGAAGGCGTCCTGGTACACCTTCATCAGCGGACTCCAGGTGGTGGAGACGGAGTTGGTCAGTGGTTTGAGGGTGGTCGGTTCGCTGAACACCTGGAGGGTGGCGATGATCGAGAAGAAGAACGTCAGCACCAGCGAAGGCGCCACCATCGGAATCTTGATCCGCAACGCGGTCTGCAGCGGGGAGGCGCCGTCCAGCTTCGCCGCCTCGTGCACCTCGGCCGGGATGGACCGCAGCGAGGTGTAGATGACGATCATGTTGAAGCCGGTGCCGCCCCAGACCGCGATGTTCGACAGGGCGAGGTACAGCGGACCGCCGTCCAGCAGATCCGGCTGCGGCAGCCCGAGCCGGTCGAGCACGAAGTAGAACGGACTGACGTCCGGCAGATACAGGAAGCCCCACAGCAGCGCCGCCACCACGCCGGGAATGGCGTACGGCAGGAAGATCGCGAGCCGGGTGACCGGGGTGAACCGCACCCGCTCGGAGTCGAGCATCAGCGCGAACAGCAGGGCGAGCCCCAGCATCACGGGTACGACGATGCAGCCGTACCCGAGGACCCGCAGTGCGCCGTCCAGCAGCTCGCTGTCGGAGAGGGCGTCGGCGTAGTTCCGGAAGCCGGCCCAGACCTCCTTGCGCGCACCGGAGCCGAGGCCGAGCCCGGAGACCTCCACCTTGCGGAAGCTGAGGTACACGGCGTAGCCGATGGGCAGCGCGAAGAACAGGAGGAACAGGACGACCGCGGGAACCAGGAAGGCATACGGGGCGCCCTTGACCCCGTACCGCCTCCGGCGTGCCGTCGTGCTGCTCACTGAGCGACCTCGAAGCCCTGCTTCTTGAGGTCGGCGACCGTCTCCTCCTGCATGGTGCGCAGGGCGGCGGTGAAGTCCGACTTGTTCTTGGCGGCGGCGCCGAACGCGTCGTTGAAGGTGGTGTAGGCGACGTTGACGTTCGGGCCCCAGGCGGAGGGCGCCGTCGTCCTGGCGATCTCGGCGGCCCGGGTGTAGAAGTCCGGCTGGTTGGAGAAGTACTCCGGCGGGTTGGCGAACGCGCCGCTGACCTGGGCGGAGGTGGAGGCCGGATAGATGCCGCCCTCCTTGGCGAGGGCGTTCAGCGCGTCGCCGTCGGTGTTCAGCCACTCGGCGAACTTCGCGGCGGCCTCCTTGTGCGCGGAGTCGGTGGTCACGCCGGTGGAGGAGCCGCCCCAACTGCCGGTGCGGTTCTCGCCCGCGGACCACTGGGGGAGCGGGGCCACGGCCCACTTGCCCTTGGTGCCGGGCGCGGCGGTGGTCAGCGTGCCGGGCGCCCACACGGCGCTGACCCAGGCGATCTGCTTGCCGGTGTTGAGCGCCTTGTTCCAGGCCGGCGTGTACATCGGCTGGTTGTCGACGGCGCCCTCCTTGACGAGGCCGCCCCAGAACTCGGCGACCTTCTCGGTGGCCTCGTCGTCGATGCCGACCTTCCACCGGTCGCCCTCGGTCGTCCACCACTGGGCGCCGGCCTGCTGGGCGAGGCCCGCGAAGAGCCCGGAGTCGTTGGCGGAGAAGGTGGTGAGGTCCTTGTCCGGCGCCGCCTTCTTCAGCTTGCGCGCGGTCTCGGCGAACTCGTCCCAGGTGGCCGGGACTTCCAGGCCGTACTTCTCGAACAGGTCCTCGCGGTAGTAGAACATCATCGGCCCGATGTCCTGGGGGACGGCGTAGACGGCGTCCGTGCCCAGCGTGGTCTGCTGCCACACGCCCTCGGCGAACTTGCCCTCCGCGTCGGCGACCTCGCCCGATATGTCGGCGAGTGCGTCGTTGCTGACCAGGGTCGGCAGCGCCTGGTACTCGGCCTGCACCAGGTCGGGGCCCTTGCCCGCCTTGTGAGCGGTGAGGATCTTGGTGACCAGGGTGTCGCCGGACGCCTGCTTCTTCACCGTGACGGTGATCTGCTCCTTCTTGCCCGCTCCCTTGTTCCACAGGTCGACGACCTTGTCCATGCCGGGTGTCCAGGTCCAGTACGTCAGCGAGACCGGACCCGACTGAGCGCCGCCGTCGTCGTCGGACGAGCCGCAGGCGGCGAGGGTGGTGGCACCGAGCGCGACGGCGACGGCGGAGGTCACCAGGCGGCGGCGCTTCGTGTACGGCATGGAACTCTCCCCTGACCGGGGTCTCCGCCTGCTGCGAAGACCTGCCATGCTTCTGTGAGCGTTCACAGTAGAGAAACATCCCGGACACTTGTCAATGGTTGATGCTGTGCGGTTATGTTGGCCTCGCGCCGCCCAGAATGTGTGTGCACGTTCCCAACTGATCGATCACATCAGGAGACCATCCATGCCGGAGACCACCCCCAGGGGCCTCACCGGGCTCGCCTTCGGCGGGGACTACAACCCCGAGCAGTGGCCGGAGAGCGTCTGGCAGGAGGACCTCCGGCTGATGCGCGAGGCCGGCGTCACGATGGTGAGCGTCGGGATCTTCTCCTGGGCCCTGCTGGAACCCGCCCCCGGCACCTACGACTTCGGCTGGCTTGACCGCCTCCTGGACCTGCTGCACGACCACGGCGTCCGCGTCGACCTCGGCACGCCCACCGTCGCCCCGCCCGCCTGGTTCTACCGGGCCCACCCCGAGGCCCTCCCGGTCACCGCCGACGGAGTGCGCCACGAGTTCGGCTCCCGCGGCGCCATCTGCCACAGCAACGCCGACTACCGCGCCGCGGCGGCGAACATCACCACCAGGCTCGCCGAGCGCTACGGCGACCACCCCGCACTGGCGCTCTGGCACGTCCACAACGAGTACGGCGTCCCCGTCTCCGCCTGCTACTGCGACTCCTGCGCCGCGCACTTCCGCCGCTGGCTGGCGACGACGTACGGCACGGTCGACGCCGTCAACGAGGCCTGGGGCACCGCCTTCTGGGGCCAGCGGTACGCCGGCCTCGACCAGATCAACCCGCCGCGCAGGACACCGACGGTCGGCAACCCGGCCCAGGCGCTGGACTACCGGCGCTTCGCCGACGCCACCATGCGCGAGAACTTCGTGGCGGAGCGGGACATCCTGCACCGCCTGTCACCCGGCGTCCCCGTCACCACCAACTTCATGACCGCCCTCAGCCAGTGCGACTCCGTCGACTACTGGGCCTGGGGCCGCGAGGTCGACCTCGTCAGCAACGACCACTACCTGATCACCGACGGCCGCCGCACCCACGTCAACCTCGCCATGGCCGCCGACCTCACCCGCTCCGTCGCGGGCGGCGCCCCCTGGCTGCTGCTCGAACACTCCACCTCGGGCGTCAACTGGCAGCCCCGCAACCCCGCCAAGGCCCCCGGCCAGATGGCCCGCAACTCCCTCGCCCACGTGGCCCGCGGCTCCGAGGGCGCCATGTTCTTCCAGTGGCGCCAGTCGAGGCGCGGCGCCGAGAAGTTCCACTCGGCGATGCTGCCGCACGGCGGCACCGACACCCGCGTATGGCGCGAGGTGGTCGAACTCGGCGCCTCCATCGACTCGTTGAACCCCGTCCGCGGCACCCGCACCGAGGCCGACGCCGCCATGCTCTGGGACTGGCACTCCTGGTGGGCGCAGACCCTCCAGTGGCGCCCCAGCGAGGACCACGACCCGCGCGAGCGCGCCGACACCTGCTACGAGACCCTCTACGACCGCCACCTCACCGTCGACTTCGCCCACCCGGAAGCCGACCTGTCGCCCTATCCCCTTGTCGTCGTCCCCGCCCTGTACCTGATGACGGAGGCGGCCGGGAACAACCTCCGGGAGTACGTCGAGCGGGGCGGCACCCTGGTCGTCTCGTACTTCTCCGGCATCGTCGACGAGCACGACGCCGTCCACGAGGGCGCCTACCCCGGCGCGCTCAGGGACGTACTCGGCCTCACCGTCGAGGAGTTCTCCCCGCTGCCGGCGGGCGAGCGGGTGCGGCTCACCGGCCCGGACGGCGCCGAGGCGAGCGGCGACGTGTGGACGGAGTTCGTGGTGCCCCGGGGCGCCGAACCGGTGTGGACGTACGCCGACGGCCCGGCCGCCGGCCGGCCCGCCGTCACCCGGCACCGCCTCGGCGAGGGCACCGCCTGGTACGTCTCCACCCGCCTCGGGACCGAGGGCCTGGACACGGTCCTCGGCCGCGCGGCCGAGGACGCGCGCATCGCCCCGCGCACCGACCTGCCCCGCGATGTCGAAGTGGTGCGCCGCGCGGGCGAGTCGGGCACCTATCTGTTCGCGGTCAACCACACCGCCTCGGACGCGAAGGTGCCGCTGGACGCGCCCGGCACCGAACTGCTGACCGGGGCACGCGCCGCGGGACGCCTCGCGGTCCCGGCCGGCACCGTCCGGGTCGTGCGGCTCGACGGCTAACCCGGACCCCGTGACTCCCCTCCGCCCGTGCGCGCAAGCGAGCCGCGGGCGCGGGGGGCCGCCCGGCACCGCCGCACCGCACGGTCGGCGCGCCGGGCGGCGCCTTCATCCACCATGTCGAAGGGACGACGGACGACGATGTTCCATCCCAGACGCACACTCAGGACCCTGCTGCCGCCCCTCGTGGCCGGCCTCGCCCTCACCGCGCCGCCCGCGCAGACCGCCCAGGCCGCGAGCACCCTCACCAACGGCGGCTTCGAGGCGGACGGCACCGGCACCGGCACCCCGGACGGCTGGTCGGAGTACGGCTCGACGGGCGCCTCGTACACCGAGGAGGGCGGCCGCGGCGGCGGTCACCGGCTGAGCCACTGGTCCTCCACCGCGTACCGGGTCGAGACGTACCAGCACCTCTCCGGGCTCGCCGACGGCGGCTACCTGCTGACCGCCTGGGTGCGCTCGGGCGGTGGCCAGAACGCGGCCTGGATAGCACTGAAGAACTGCGGCGGGACCGAGCAGCGCACCGACCTGCCGGTGTCCGCCGACGGGTGGATCAGGATCGTCGTGCCGGTCGAGGTGACCGGCAACCAGTGCACCGTCAGCATCAACAGCGACGCGAACCCCGGCAACTGGATCAATGTGGACGACCTGACCTTCGAGCCGGGCGCGTCGGGACTGCCGATCAAGGGCGCCGATGTCTCCTCCCTCGCCAAGAGCGAGGCCAAGGGCGGTGTCTACCGCACGAGTTCGGGCTCGCCGGACGACGCGCTCGGCATCCTGGGGTCCGCCGGCATGAACTACGCGCGCCTGAAGGTCTGGGTGAACCCGGCCGACGGCTACAACGACAGGGCACGCGTGCTCGCGACCGCCGAGCGCGTCAAGGCGCGGGGGATGAAGCTGCTGGTCGACTTCCACTACTCGGACACCTGGGCCGACCCCGGCACCCAGACCAAGCCCGCCGCCTGGGCCGGACACTCGTACGCTCGGCTGAGGACGGACGTGTACGAGCACACGTACGACGTGCTGAGCGCGCTCAAGGCACAGGGCACCGCCGCCGACATGGTCCAGGTCGGCAACGAGATCAACGGCGGCCTGCTGTGGAACGAGGGATCCACGGCCAACTGGACACAGCTCGCCGGGCTGATCAACAGCGGATACGACGCGGTCAAGGACGTCGACGCGGCCACACCGGTCGCGCTGCACCTCGCCGAGGGCGGCGACCTGGCGGGCACCCGCTGGTGGTTCGACAACGCGCTCGCCCAGGGCGTGCGGTTCGACGCGATCGGCCTGTCGTACTACGGCTACTGGCACGGCTCGCCGGCCGACTTCCAGACCACCCTGGACGACGCCGCCGCCCGCTACGGCAGGCCGGTCTTCGTCGCCGAGACGGCCTACCCCTTCCGCCTGGACAGCAAGGACGCGCACGAGAACATCATCGACACCCAGGGTGAGCTGGTCCCCGGCTACCCGGCGACCCCGGCCGGGCAGACCGCGTGGATGAACACGGTGGCCGACATCGTGGAGGCCGTTCCCAACGGCCGCGGCCTCGGCGTCTTCTACTGGGAGGCGACCTGGACCGCCGTCGACGGCAACGGCTGGGACCCCGCCGACCCGTCCTCCGGCAACGGCTGGGAGAACCAGGCCCTGTTCGGCTACGACGACAGGGCGCTGCCGGCGACCGCCTGGTTCCGCCACCGCTGACACCCGTCGGGTACCGGACGCGACGGGCCGGTACCCGGCACCCTCCCGAGGTGCCCCGCGCGGCACCTCGGCGTTACGCTGGTCATCGGCCGCGCTCCTCGCGCGCGGCGCGGCGGTGGGGCCCGCCGTACCCGAACCGCGGCACGGACGCCGCCAACGGTCCCTACTTGCGACGCGGGGGGCATCCCCTGCCCGGCGAGTAGGAGACGCACGATCATGACAGTCCCGCGGACCGAAGGCCTCGGCGGCGTCCGGCGCGCAGGCGCGTGGCGCCCCTGGCGCGCACAGGCCCCGGTCGTCGCGGTCGTGGCCCTCGGCGGTGGTGCGGGCGCCGCCGCCCGCTACGCCGCCGCGCTGGGGTGGCCGACACGGACCGGCGGTTTTCCGTGGACGACCCTCTTCGTCAACGTCGTCGGCTGTGCCGTGATCGGCGTGTTCATGGTGGTCATCACCGAGGTGTGGGCCGCCCACCGCCTGGTCCGGCCCTTCTTCGGCACCGGCGTGCTCGGCGGCTTCACCACCTTCTCGACGTACGCCGTGGACAGCCATGACCTGTTCGCCGCCGACCGGGTCCGCACGGGCCTGGTCTGTCTCGCCGCGACCCCGCTCGCGGCACTCACGGCGGTGTGGCTCGCCGCATGGGCGACCCGCCGCGTCCTGAAGTGGAGGCAGCCATGACGAGGCTGACCGGCAGCGCCCTGCGCGTGACCGTCTTCGTCGGTGAGAACGACACCTGGCACCACCGCCCCCTGTACTCGGAGATCGTCCACCGGGCCCACGCGGCGGGTCTCGCGGGCGCCAGTGTCTTCCGCGGTGTGGAGGGATTCGGCGCCTCCTCCATGGTGCACACCACCCGGCTGCTGTCCCTGAGCGAGGACCTGCCGGTCGCCGTCGTCATCGTCGACACGCAGGAGCGGGTCCGGGACTTCCTGCCGCAGCTCGACGAACTCGTCACCGAGGGCCTGGTCGTCCTCGACGCCTGCGAGGTCGTCCGGCACGCCGGCCGGGGGCACCCGTCCTCCGCGACCGGCGGGACGGACGAGCGGGACGAGCGGCCGTCGTGAACTGGCTGCTGGTCGTCGCGGGCGGCATGGTCGGTGCCCCGCTGCGCTATCTCACCGACCGGGCGGTGCAGTCGCGGCACGACTCGGTCTTCCCCTGGGGCACCTTCACGGTGAACGTCACCGGCTGTCTGGTCCTCGGCGTGCTGACCGGTGCGACGCTGGCCGGAGCGGCGGGCTCCCACCTGCGGCTGCTGCTCGGAACCGGTCTGTGCGGCGCCTTCACGACGTACTCGACCTTCTCCTACGAGACGCTCCGGCTGACCGAGACGGGGGCCCGCCTCCAGGCCGCCGTCAATGTGGCGGCGAGTGTGGCGGCGGGCCTGGGGGCGGCGTTCGCGGGGGTCGCGCTGGCCGGCGTGTTCCGGTGAACCGCGGGCGCTCGCGCACCCGGCTCAGTGGGCGTCGCGCAGCGGCTCGCCGACGCTTCGCAGATGCCGCAGCGCCTCTCGGTGCGAGGCGAGCAGCCCCGTCTGGTAGTAGGGGACGCCCAGTTCGGCGCAGTAGCGCTCGGTGATGGCCTGGGCCCGGCCGAGGGCGGGGGTCGGCATGCTGGGGAAGAGGTGGTGCTCGATCTGGTAGTTGAGGCCGCCCATGAAGGCGTCGACGAGCGCGCCGCCCCGCACATTGCGGGAGGTGAGGACCTGGCGGCGCAGGAAGTCGAGCCGCGTGCCCTCCTCGATCATCGGCATGCCCTTGTGGTTGGGCGCGAAGACCGAGCCCAGGTAGATCCCGAACAGGCCCTGGTGCACGGCGATGAAGGCGAGCGCCCTGCCGGGGGAGAGGACCGTGAACAGGCCGCCGAAGTACAGGACGAAATGGGCGACGAGCAGCGTGCCCTCCAGGACCGGCCGCTTCATGGACCGGCTGCGCAGCGCCTTGAAGCTGTTGAAACTCAGGTTGAACCCTTCCAGCGTCAACAGCGGGAAGAACAGGGCGGCCTGGTGTTTTCCGACGAAACGGGGGAGCCCTTTCGCCTTGCTCGCCTGGCGCCGCGACCACACCAGGAGGTCCGGGGCGACGTCCGGGTCCTTTCCCTCGTGGTTGGGATTGGCGTGGTGGCGGGTGTGCTTGTTCATCCACCAGCCGTAGCTCATGCCCAGCAGCAGGTTCGCCACCACGAGGCCGCCGGTCTCGCTGGGGCGGCGGCGTGCGAAGACCTGCCGATGGGCGAGGTCGTGGGCCGCGAGCCCGAGCTGGCCGAAGACCACGGCGAGCGCCACCGCGACGAACAACTGGCTCCAGCTGTCGCCCAGCGTGAGAAACGCGGCGACACCGCCCGCGAGCGCGAGAGCGACGATGCCGAAACGCACCGTGTAATACAGGGGGCGCCGCCGGAGCAGCCCCGCGTCGGATATGCGCCGGGAGAGTTCGGAAAAGTCGCTTCCCTTTTCCCGCTCCTTTCCCTGTGTTTCCTGTGCGCGGGTGGGCAAGCTCTCGATGAGCACCGTGGGATTGGCCATGTGCCCAGTATGTGAAGGATTTCCCGGCAGCAGAATGACGGTTGCCCCCGGAGCGGGGGTGTGGCCAGCCCCACCCCCGTCCCTGCGGTCCTCCCCTGCCGGTGGTCCGGGCGCGGGCGGCCCGGCGTCCTCAACTCCCGTCGTCCCGTACGAGCTTGAGCCGCAGAGCCAGCGCCATGACGCCCGCGCCGAGCCCGGCGACGCCCAGGATTGCACCGGTCTCGGGCCAGCCCGGCTCGCCCTCGGCGGGTTTCGCCGCCGTGACCGCCGCGGGAACGGCCTCGGCACCCTGGCGCGGCCGGACGCCGCCGGGCACCAGCGAACCCACGGGGTCGGCCTTCCCATGTGCCTCGAAGCCCCAGTCGAGCAGCGAGCGGGCCTCCTCGTACACGGCGTGTCCGTCGCCCCTCTGCGGGTTCATCACGGTCACCACCAGGGTCCGCCCGTCGCGTCGTGCGGCGGCGATCAGCGTGTTGCCGGCGTTGCTGGTGTACCCGTTCTTGATGCCGATCAGCCCCGGATACGGCTCCACCCCGTCCGCGCCGGTGAGCAGCCGGTTGGTGTTCATGATCCCGTACGAGTTCCCGTCGAGGCCGGGGAACATCGCGTCGACCTGGGCGCAGTACCGCGCGAAGTCCGGATTGCGCAGCCCCGCCCGCCCGAACACCGCCAGGTCGTACGCCGACGACACCTGGCCCGGCGCGTCGTACCCGTCGGGCGAGCGTACGTGGGTGTCGCGGGCGCCGAGGGCACGGGCCTCGGCCTGCATCCGGGCGGCCGTCGTGCTCCAGCCGCCGGTGAGCGAGGACAGGACGTGGACGGCGTCGTTGCCGGAGTTGAGGAAGACGCCGTTCCACAGGTCGGAGACCCGGTAGGTGTGGCCCTCGACGACACCGACCATGCTGCTGCCCGCACCGATGCCGGACAGCTCGGCCGCCTTCACCTCGTGGCGGATGCCGCCCGGCAGGACCGGCAGCACGGTGAGGGCGAACAGCGTCTTGAGGGTGCTGGCCGGTGGCAGCGGGCGATGCGCGTCGTGGGCCGCCAGTACGTCGCCGCTGTCGGCGTCGGCCACCACCCAGGACAGTGCGGAGACATCGGGGACCCGGGGCGCCTGGGGGCGGAGCCGGACCTGGGTGCCGGGGCGGGACAGCAGCGACGGCTGTGCCACCGTCCGGGGCTCGCCGGGCGGGCCGGGGTCCGGAACGTCCCGCACGGGCGGCCGCGGCGGCGGGCATGAGCGTCAGCAGCCCTGCCACGCAGAGCACGCAGGTGGATCGAGCCGCCCGGGAAGAGAATCCGATAGTCATACCGCAAACGTAGGAACGGGTCCCCGAACCGCCACGCTGCCCGGGGCGAGTCGCGCTCGCGAGCACCCGGATGCCGTAGGGGGAAGCGGCACTCCGGCCGGCGCCGGGCGCGTCAGGCGGCGGGCAGTGTCGGCTGGACGTGCCGCAGGAACGTGGCGTTGTCCGGGGTCTGGCGCATCCGCTCCAGCAGTGTCTCCACACCGGACTGCCCGTCCCGGGTCGCCAGGGCCCGGCGCAGCCCGTGCACGGCGGTCGTCTCGGCGGGGGACAGCAGCAGCTCCTCGCGGCGGGTGCCCGAGCCGGTCATGTCCACGGCGGGGAAGATCCGGCGGGTGGCGAGGTCGCGGCTGAGCCGCAGCTCCATGTTGCCGGTGCCCTTGAGTTCCTCGAAGTAGAAGTCGTCGGCACGCGAGCCGGTCTCCACCAGGGCGGTGGCGAGGATGGTGAGGGAGCCGCCCTCCTCGGCCTTGCGGGCGGCGCCGAAGAACCGCTTCGGCCCGATCAGCGCGCCGGCGTCCACGCCGCCGCTGAGGGTACGGCCGCCGGACGAGGCGGCGTTGTTGTGCGCCCTGCACAGCCGGGTGAGGGAGTCGAGGAGGATGACGACGTCCTCGCCGGCCTCGACGAGCCGCTTGGCCCGCTCGATCACGAGTTCGGCGAGCGCGATGTGCTGCTTGGCGCTCTGGTCGAAGGTCGAGGCGTACACCTCGCCCCGCACCGAGCGCCGCATGTCGGTGACCTCCTCGGGCCGCTCGTCGAGCAGCACCACCATCAGGCGGGACTCGGGGTGGTTGCCGGCCACCGCGGCGGCGAGCTGCTGGATGAGGACGGTCTTCCCGGTCTTCGGCGGGGCCACGATCAGGCCGCGCTGGCCCTTGCCGACCGGGGCGATCAGATCGGTGATCCGCCCGGTGAGGCCGGCCGCCGGGTGTTCGAGACGCAGCCGCTCGTGCGGATGCAGGGGGGTCAGGTCACGGAAGTGACGCCGGCCGCCGCCCCGCTGGTCGGATGCGCGTCCGTTGACCCGGACGATGTCGGTGAGGGTGCGGCGGTCACCGCGCACGCCCTCCACCAGGTCGCCCTTGCGCAGGCCGTGGCGGCGGATGAGTGCGGGGGAGACGGCGAGGTCGGACGGTTCGGGCTGGAGGCTCTTGCCCCGCAGGTGCCCCTTTCCGCCCGTGTCGATGTCGAGGACACCGTGCGCGATCTCGGCCGGGGACTGCTGGACAGGGGGGTGTTCGAGTGTGGTGGTCATGATGATCGGTCCTTTCGAGGACACGGGCATGGGACATGCGGAAGGAAGGGGGAAGCCGCGCGAGGGGTCGAACGACACGCCTCCGGACGGCGGGAAACAGCACCTCGGATGCGGCGGGGAAAAGACCCTGCTCACGAGGTTGCGCTGAGAAGCGGACACGCCGGTCGTGCCAGGACGGGCGGGTCGGCGAACCGAAGGGAAACCAGCACCGGCGCCCTAGGGGGCGTACACAAGTGCTGACCGCACTGTACCACCGGATCGCGGTGGAGGGGCGGTGGGACGGGACGGTCGATCCGTCCCACCTTGCTCAACAGAGCCGATGCCGTGTCTATTCCTCGGTGATCCGCTCGAACTGCGCGGCCATGGCCGCCTGGAGGGCCTGAAGGCCCGACAGCGGACGCACCAGCACCGTGAGCTGGTCGATACGGCCCCACTCGTCCAGGTGCAGCAGGTCGCAGCCGCTGATCTCGCGGTCGCCCACCCGTGCCACGAAGACCAGCGCGTGGTCGCGGCCGTCCGCCTCGCCGATGACCCGCTCGTAGCGCAGGTCCTCGAAGACGCGGTCGACGGCGCGCAGGATCGCCGCCGTGATCGCCCTGCCGTGGTAGGGCTTGAAGACGACGGGACTGGTGAAGACCACGTCCTCGGCCAGGAGCGCCTCGACGGCGTCCAGGTCGTGTGCCTCGACGGCCGTGCGGAATGCCTGCATCACTACTCCTTATTAAACTTTTTTAATAGGTGTGAAATAGAGTAGACCCTCCTTGCTAGCGTGTCGACATGTCTCTCAAGTACGCCGTCCTGGCCGCCCTGCTGGAGGGCGAGGCCTCGGGCTACGAGCTGTCCAAGGTGTTCGACGTGTCGCTCGCCAACTTCTGGCCCGCCACGCCGCAGCAGCTCTACCGGGAGCTGGAACGCCTCGCGGGCGACGGACTCATCGAGGCCCGGACGGTGCCGCAGGAACGGCGGCCCACCAAGCGGCTGTTCTCGCTCACGGAGGCGGGCCGGGAGCAGTTGGGCGTCTTCGCCGCCGCGCCGACCCGTCGGCCGACCGCCATCCGCGACGAGTTCCTGATCAAGATGCAGGCCATGGACGGCGTCGACCCGCGGGCCGTGCGCGCGCTGGTCGAGGAGCGCAGGGCATGGGCCCTGGGCAAGCTCGCCCGCTACGAGCGCGTACGCGAGCGCCTTCTGGACGGCCGTACCGAGGAGGAGCACCTCCGGGACGCCGACCGTGTCGGGCCCTACCTCACGCTGCTCGCCGGGATCACCTTCGAGCAGGAGAACGCCCGTTGGTGCGAGCGCGTGCTCACCGTGCTCGGGGAGCGGCGCGCTCCCGCCGGGCCCGCCGGACAGCCCCTAGGCTGACCGGATGTTCAGCCCCGAAGGCCCCACCCTGCGCGAACTCGCCGTCCAGGCAATGTCGTCGGTCGAGCACGGATACGACCTGCTCGCCCCGAAGTTCGACCACACCCCGTACCGCACGCCGGACCGCGTGCTCGGCGCCGTGGCCTCGGCGCTGTCCCCGATGGGGCCGTTCGACGCCGGACTCGACCTGTGCTGCGGCACCGGCGCGGGCGCGGGCGTACTGGCCCGGGTGTGCCGGAAGAGCGTGACGGGGGTCGACTTCAGCTCGGGCATGCTGGAGGTCGCACGCGGGCGCGTCGTGCCGCGGGGCCCCGCGGTCTCCTGGGTGCGCGCCGACGCCCGCGCACTGCCGTTCGGGCCCGAGTTCGACCTCGTGGTGAGCTTCGGGGCGTTCGGGCACTTCCTGCCCCGTGAACTGCCGGGCCTGTTCGGCCAGGTGCACTCCGTGCTGCGGCCCGGCGGCCGCTTCGCCTTCCCCGTCGTCGCGCCGCCCCGCCCCGGCTCCCGGCCGTACTGGACACTGCTCGGCTTCGACACCGCGATGCGGGTCCGCAACGCGCTGTGGCGGCCGCCGTTCGTCATGTACTACCGGACGTTCCGACTCGGGGATGTGGGACGGGAGTTGACGCGCGCCGGCTTCCGGGCGGACCTGCACGCCCTGCCCGAGTTCGGGCGCCGCTGCGACGGCAGCCCGCGTGTCCGGCTGGTCGTGGCCCGGCGGCTGCCGGCACCGTGAACTCCGGCGGCCGCGGTCAGGCGTACGAGCGCAGCCAGCGCAGCTTGGCGGCCTCCTGGAACGGTCCGCCGCCCTCGTGGTCGTTGAAGTCGTACACCTCGATCGCCTTGTCCTCGTGCGCCCAGGCGTTGAACGCCGCGTAGACGGTCGACGGCGGGCACGTCTGGTCCTCCAGGGCCGTCGAGAACAGGGCAGGCGCCCGGCCCCGCGCCGCGAAGTGCACGCCGTCGAAGTAGGACAGCGTGCGCAGCGCGTCCTCGGTCCGGCCGCGGTGCGTCTTGAGGTACAGGCCGACCTCGCGGTACGGCTGCCGGTCGGTGAGCGTGGTCGCGCGCGGGAAGTCGCAGAGGAACGGCACGTCCGGCGCCACGGCCGTCAGGTCCGGCACCAGACCGCCCACCGCGATCGCGATGCCGCCACCCTGACTGGCGCCGAGGGCGACCGTGCGGCCCGCGTCGGCCAGCGGGTGGGAACGGGCCGCCTCCACCGCGCGCACGGCGTCGGTGAAGACGCGGCGGTAGTAGTAGTTCTCCGGGGCGTCCAGGCCGCGCGTCATGAAGCCCGGGTACGCGGGCGTGCCGCCGACCGGATCCGCGGTCCCGCCACCGCCGCCCCAGGCGCTGCCCTGGCCGCGGGTGTCCATGACGAAGTGCGCCCGGCCCGTGGACGCCCACAGCAGATGCTCGTGCGGCAGCCCGCGCCCGCCGCCGTACCCGACGAACTCCACGACCAGCGGCAGCGGTTGCGCCGCCGCGGCCGGCAGGGTCAGCCAGCCCTTCACCGGGTGACCGCCGAACCCGGCGAACGTCACGTCGTACACCCGCACCGTGGACAGCCCCGTGTCGACCGGTTCGAACCGGGCGTCCAGGTCGTGCTCCCGTGTCTCCTGGAGCGTCTTGCTCCAGAACGCGTCGAAGTCCTCGGGCTCGGTCGACGCGCTGCGGTACGCGTGGAGTTCGGGGAGCGGAAGGTCGAACAGGGCCATCGAGAACCGCCTTTGCGGGGAGACAGTGCCGGACCGTGCCGGTGATCACACCGTACGTGAGTGGTCGGAGGTCTCGCCAGAGCCCGCCGCGCCTGGCCGGCCGTCGTTCTGGCGAGACGCAGGTCGGAGCGGGTGGGATGGCACCCGTGAGCCGCCGAAGGGGGGTGCGCCGCCCACGGCCCGGCGAGATGGTCGGGTCACCGGCTCCGGTGCGGCGCTGAGCCGGCCGCCCGGGAACGGCGTCGTCAGGCCCGGCGGCGCGTCCACCGCGGCTCGGTGAGCGCCCAGTCGCGGTCCCACTCGGCCATCCGACGCCGCAGGGCCACCGCGCGTACGGCGCAGCGTGCGAGGAGCACCGTGAGCGCCGCCCCGACGGTGCTGAACGCGCCGATGGTGACGCTGTGCTGCCAGATCGCGGAATCGTCCGCAGGCGGCGGCACGCTCCGGCCCCGCGAGTCCAGCCACACGTCGACCGTGTCACCGTGCCGGGTGTCGGCCGGGACCCGCGCCGGGGCGCTCTGCCGCGTGCCGTCCGGCGTGCTCCAGTGGACGGTCGTGCGGTACGAGTGCTGCCCGCCGAGCTGCACCGACGGCACGGCGTCGGGGGTCCGGCCGATCACCGAGGCCCGGACGCGGTGCCGCTCCGCCCGCTGTTCCGCGACGATCTCCCGTGCCTCGCGGTAGCCCCACCAGGCGGTGGCCGCCCCCAGCAGCGGTGTGCCCACGAACAGCAGGACGGCGACGACCAGCACGGTCCACGCCTCGACCACGTCCGAGCGGCGCCGCAGCGGATTGCGCCGCCAGCGCCAGCCGTGTACCCGGGTTCGCATGTCGACCTCCTCGCGCTCACCGCTCCCGGAGGGCGGGACGGACGGCCGTACGAGGGTGGGGCCGCCGTGCCTCCGTTACGCGCCACGTGTGCGAGTAACCCGTACAGGCCCCGTACACCGTCCGGAAAATCCCGCTCACGGCGTCGCCCACCCGGACCCACCGGACGGCCGCTCGACGCCGCGGACAGGTGCCCGGCGGGGCCGGGTGGAAACACGCGGCGGCCGGCGCGGACGCCCGGTGAAGCCCCGTGTTCGCACGCTGGGGCCTTCGGGCCTGCGGGGCCGCCGCTCAGGCCCGGTCCTCGCCCGGTGCGGCGCCCTGCGACGCGTTGTACCGCTCCAGATACGCGGCGAAGCGCACGAGGTCCTGCTCGGGCCAGTTCGCGAGCCGCTCCCGGAACGCCGCCCGGCGGCTCTCCGTGACCCGGGCCAGGATGCGCCGCCCGGACTCCGTCAGGTGCACCACCTGGACCCGTTGGTCGTCCGGGTCTACGCGCCGCTCCACCAGGTCGGCGCGCTCCAGCGCGGTCACCTGGCGGCTGACGGTGGACTTGTCCAGGGCGTAGTGGACGGCCAGGTCGGTGGCCCGGCAGCCGCCCCGCTCCTCCAGATGGGCGAGCAGGGTGTACGACACCAGCGACAGCTCCGGATGCATGCGCCCCGCCGAGGCGCGGGCACGGCGGGCGAAGGCCGTCATCTCGCGCTGGATGGTCTCCACGGCCGCGTCCGCCGGACTCTCGCCGGGAGCGGCGGTCGCCTTGTCGGGCGTCTCGGCAGCGGTCACGGATCCTCCTCCACTTGCTAGTTGCATAGTACAACTTGACGGGAGGTTGTATGAGCCAACCAGCTGTGCGGGGTGCTCCGTCGGCGTCCGGACCTTGGGGTAGTGTGGCCGTCGGCCGCGGGCAGTCCCGGCCGTCGGACGCCTGGGAGGTGAGACCCATTACCGCTGTGTCGGCCCGGGTGCTCTCACCTCACGGCAGTGCGGTCATCACCGGCAACGGGTGACCGTGAGAGCGCCCTTCGGTTCTCGAAAGGCTCTCGGCTTCCATGCCACCCATCTTCCCCGCGTCCCCCTCGCCCTCTCACCGCTCCGTCTCCTCTCCCGCGCGTGACGCCGTCGTGGCCGCGCTCCGCGCCGCGGGCTGCGTCTTCGCCGAGGACGAGGCGGAACTGATCCTGGCCGCCGCCCGCACCGACGCGGAACTCACCGCCCTCGTGGACCGCCGCGCCACCGGCCTCCCCCTCGAACTCGTCCTGGGCTGGGCGGAGTTCCGCGGCCTGCGCATCGCCGTCGCGCCCGGCGTCTTCGTGCCCCGCCGCCGTACCGAGTTCCTGGTCGTCGAGGCCCTCGCCCACGCGCCGGACGCGGCCGTCGTCGTGGACCTGTGCTGCGGGTCCGGTGCCGTCGGCGCCGCCCTGGCAGCCGAGCTCGACCGGCCCGAGGTGCACGCCGCCGACGTCGACCCGGCCGCCGTGCGCTGTGCCCG
The DNA here is from genome assembly GCF_058244745.1 of Streptomyces sp. SL06. Taxonomy (NCBI): domain Bacteria; kingdom Bacillati; phylum Actinomycetota; class Actinomycetes; order Kitasatosporales; family Streptomycetaceae; genus Streptomyces; species Streptomyces sp. SL06. The sequence continues at coordinate 6,515,067 of NZ_JBSYOT010000002.1, forward strand.
CGGCAACCTCGCGGACGCCGGCGGGCGGGTGTACGCCGGGGACCTGTTCGACGCGCTGCCCGACGCGTTGCGGGGCCGGGTGGACATCCTCGCGGCCAATGTGCCCTACGTGCCCACCGGCGAGGTCGCCCTGCTGCCCGCCGAGGCCCGCGACCACGAGCCGCCCGCCGCCCTCGACGGCGGCGGCGACGGCCTCGACGTGCTGCGCAGGGTCGCGGCCGAGGCGCCCTCGTGGCTCGCGCCGGGCGGCTGCCTGCTGGTCGAGACGAGCGAACGCCAGGCACCGGCCGCCGTCGACGCCTTCGCCCGCGCGGGCCTCGCGACCCGTCTCGCGGTCTGCGAGGAGCTGTACGCCCATGTGGTGACCGGCGTCAGGGAGTAGCGCCCGGTCCCGCCCCGGGGCGGCGGGCGTACCCCGGCGGCCGATGTTGGTCTGTACATGACTTCGTTGGCAGTCCAGACTGTGCGCCGAGTGCGTACGCCCAGCCCGTACGCCAGGCCACCCCCCCACTGAGGAGCCCGAATGCCTCTGCGCGCCCGGCAACGTTGTCACGCAGTCCTGACCGGACTCACCGCCCTCGCCCTGACTCTCGGCCTCGCCGGTCCGTCGGCCGGGGCGGCCCAGGCCGCCGACACCTGGACCGAGGTCGGCTCCGACCGTGCCGACCCGCTGACCGAGAGCCAGGGCCTGGCCTCCGTCGAGGTCCCGGCCGGCAGCCCCAACCGCTACACCGGGATCGGCACCATCCCGCTCGGCCTCAGCACCCGGGGCTGGAACCACGTCGGCGACCCCGACGCCTCCTACGACGGCCACTACGTCGAGCCGTACCAGCGGGACAACGGGAACACGAAGATGTTCCGCGTGCAGGCACCCGACGGAACCTGGTCGGAGTACGTCCACACACTCGGCGCCGACGAGGCGCTGAACAACTCGTGGAGCGCGATCTCGCCGGACGGCCAGTGGATGCTCGCGGGCGAGTGGGGCACCATGGACCGGCTCCTGGTCTTCCCGACGCCCGGCGTCAACCCGAGCACGTCGCCCTCGGCGGACCTCCCCCGGGTGGCCACCGTCCGCCTCGACCGCGCGGTGCGGGACGTCCAGGGCTGCGACTTCTTCGATGCGACCACGCTGCTGTGCTCCTCCGACGACCCGGAGGGCAGCCTCTTCGGCATCACCAAGCCGCTGCTGAGGATCGACCTGTCCACCGCGCCGAACGGCAGCGCGGATGTCACCGGCCAGGTCACCGCCCTGCAACAACTGCCCCTGCGCAGCGGCTGCTCCGGAAACTTCGAGGCGGAGGGCATCGACTACGACCGCCGTACCGGCACCCTGCGCGTGATCGTCGTCTCGCCGGGCTTCTGCGTGCTGACGGACAGCAAGACCTACCGCTTCACCCAGGGCTGACACGTCCCCGCCCCCGGCCGGACCGCTCCGGCAGCGCTCGGCCGGCGGCGTACGTGCCCCGGAGGACCGGCCGCGGCGCCCGGTGCCGCGCGCCGGCGTCGGTCTCGACCCGCCCGAGAGCCGCCGGGTCCACACGCGGCCCCGCTCAGAACCGGTACGGCTTCGTGCGGCGGCGCAGGAACCAGGCCGCGGCGATGACGCCGGAGCCCACCAGGGCGCCGCCCGCCACCAGGGTGGCCGTGCCGTAGTCCTTGACGGCCCCGCCGAGACCGCCCATGACGCCGCGCGGCGACGCGGACGGATCGGGCGCCGCCGACTGGCTGGGGGACGGGGCGGGCACCGCGGACTGGCTCGGGGACGGGGAGGGCGCCGCGGAGACGATGACCGTCTGGGTGCCGGCGGTGCTGTTGTTCGAGCACATGACGACGACCGTGTACGTGCCCGGCGTGATGCCCGACCAGGCCGCGGACTGGCCCGAGGCGTTGCCGGACAGCGCCACCTGGCGCCCCTGCGCGAAGTCCTGCTGGTTGCTGTTGAGCAGCGAGGCGGTGCCCCAACTGCCGTTGAGTTCGGCGCAGGCGGAGGTGGTGACGGACACCGTGGTCCCGGTGGTGCTCACCGAGATCCCGGGACCCGCGGCGGCCGGTGCGGGGGCCAGGGCGGCGGGCAGCGCGGCGGCGGCTGCCACGGTCAGGCCGGAGCGGAGAAGTGGCGATGAGATGCGCATGTGGACTGCCCTCCGGCGGCACGGCCGGCGGTACATCCCTTGCGCCGCCGAGGTCGGAAACACCCGTGCTGCCTTCAGGGGCAGCCAACAGGGCGGCGGCCGTGCCCGCATGCGGAGCGCGACCGCCCAGGTGACGCCTCCCCGGCCCGGAGCGGGGCCGGCCTGCCGTCAACCGCCGATGCCCGTGGTCACCTTCCGTTCCGTGGAGAAGCCGCCCCAGGTGCCGTCGGCCAGCCTGGCCCGGATCCGCACCCGGTGCGTGACGCCCGCCTCCGGCCCCGCGTAGAAGCTGTACTCGGCCCGGTCGCGGGGCGCGTCGGCGCCGTAGACGAGCGAGGTCGCCGGACGGCCGTCCAGGTGGATCTGGTACTCGGTGACCGGGCCGTCCGTGCGCGGCGGGACCCAGGCGAGGTCGATGTAGTACGCCCCGTCGGCGCGGTGGGAGGCGGCGCGCAGGTCGGTGGGCGCGGTGGCGCGGCCGTCGTCGGAGCCCGGGGTGGTGAGCCGGACGGCGGCACCGGCGGGGGAGACGTTGTCGGCGGCGTCCCGCGCCCGGACCGTGAAGGTGTAACGGGTGCCCGGACGCAGCCCCGTGACGACGGCCGCCGTCTGACCCCCGCCCACGCTGTGGACCTTCGTGCCGCCCTGGTGGATGTCGTACGACGCCACCGCGCGGTCGTCCGTCGCGGCGGACCAGGTGAGCTGGACCGCCCTGCTGCCCGCCGCGCGGCCCCGGACGTTCCCGGGCCGGGTCGGGGCGGAGTCGTCGGTGACCTCGGCGGGGGTGGTCGCCCGCACCTTACGGCTGCGCGGTCCGAGCCGTCCGTCGGCGTCGCGCGCCCGCACGCTGAAGGCGTACCCCGTCGAGGGGCGCAGCCGGGTGACGTCCACCATGCGACCGGAGGCCGGCACCGCCTTCACCAGCGCGCCGCCGCGGTACACCTCGTACGCCTCGGCCCCGTCGACGGCGTTCCACATCACGTGCACGGTCGTCGCGCTGCCCGCCTCGGCGGTGACCCCCGTGGGCACCCCCGGCAGAGCGCCGCCCTCGTCGTCGCCCGTGCCCAGGCCGCAGGACGCGAGCAGGAGGAGCGCCCCGCAGAGCAGGGCGCACCGGCGAAGGGCGGCGGAGGCGGGGCCGGGAACGGCGGGCACGGGCACGTCTCGCACGGTTCTGCCTCCAGTACGGCGTCGGTCCGGCGGCCACAGGAATGGTCCGGACCAATATGGCGGCCGTGGCGGGATCACATCAAGAGGGCGGCTGTTGCGGGTCACCCGGAAGAGTTACGTATGCTGAATCACCTCACGGTCGAAGTCCCCGGACCTTTCGGGGAGTTCGGGCCGTCGGCGCGGACCGCTGTCGTCGCTGATCCCGCGCCGACGAGGGCGGCCGGGCGGGCCGGGGCCAGTACGGCTCCGGCCCGCCCGCCACCGGCCTCGGCCGCCCCCCTGCGCACGGTGCGGGCCCCTCGGTCGTGCACCGTCTGGCCCTGTGCGAGGTGGCCGCGTGGGCGATTCGGGGACAGATGGAGCCGAGTGTCCGTCCATGTCCCCCAGGAGAGGCCACATCGTGCGTGTCCAGTCGCTGACACTGGTCGCGGCCAGCGCCGCCCTGATCGCCCCGACGACGTTCCCCGACGCTCAACCCCCGCTCCGCCCCGGCACCCGGGCCGAGGCACGGCCCGGTCTCCAGCCGCGGAGCGGCGCACCGCGCGCGGACCGGTCCGGCGTCCGGGTCGGGCCGGTTCCGCACACCCCGGCCGGGCCGGTGCCGCCCTCGCGCCCCGGGGCGGGGGACGGGGAGGGCGCCCGGTCCGAGGAAGGCGTACGAGAGGGCCCCGTCCGCGCCGCCGACCTGCTGGCCCGGGTGAAGGACTGCGACCCCGTCTCGTCCGGGCGCTACCGCACCGACGCCGGGGCACCGGCGGACATCCCGGTCTGCGGTACGCGGGACGCCGTGTACTGGACGGCCGACCTGGACGTGGACTGCGACGGCCGGCCCGGCGACCGGTGCAACAGCCGTACGGACCCGTACTACAACCCCGCCACCGCCTACACCCAGTCGGACGGCCGGCCGCTGGACGCCGAGAGCCTGCCCTATGTCGTGGTGCCCGAGCCGAGCGACAGGTGGGACCACCGCGCGGACGGCATCCGCGGCGGATCGCTCGCCGCCGTCGTCCACGGGGACCGGGTGCGGTACGCCGTCGTCGGCGACATCGGCCCGCGCGACCTCATCGGCGAGGCCTCCTACGCCGCCGCGCGTTCCCTCGGCATCCCGGCCGACCCGCACGGCGGCGGCGCCCCCTCCGACGTGACGTACATCCTCTTCAAGGGCAGCGAACTCAAGCCCCTGGAGGACACGGCCGCCGCCGAGAAGGCGGGGGAGCGGCTGGCACGGAAGTTCGTGAACGGCACCTGAGCCGACCCCACTCCCCGGCCGCCCCGAGGCGCTCCCCACGCCGCCCCGCCCGGCCGGCCGGGTGTCCGGGCCAGACCCCTGGACCGGAGGCCCCGGACAAGACCGCCCCCTGAATCCGCGGGCCGGCTCCTCACCCGAGGCTCCCACCGGGCGCCTGCCCGGGGCCTCCGGCCAGGTCTTCGGCCGGGGGACCTGCCCGTGGCTTCCACCTGGGTCTTTCAACCGGCACCTGCCCGTTGCCTCGGCTCGGGGCTTGCTGGGGCGTCTGCCCGGGGGACCGCCCCGGCCTTCCGCCCGGGACCTGACCGGGCCGGCGCCCAGTGCCTCGGTCCGAGGTCTGCTCCGGGCCTCCGTCCGCCATCCGCCCAGTGCTCCCGTCCGAGGCCGGTTCAGGGCCGCTGCCCGGCAGCCGCCCGTTGCCCTTGCCCGGGACCTGCTCGGGGCCTCCGGCCGAGGACCCGGCCGGGGCCCGCCCGAGGTTTCCGGTCAAGCCTTCCGGTAGGTGTACGCCTCCGCGGCCGCCGCCTCGACGGCCGCGAGGTCGGCTCCCGTCGAGGCAGTGACCACCGCGGCGACCGCGCCCTCGACGAAGGGCGCGTCCACCAGACGGGTGTTCTCCGGAAGCTCGTCGTCCTCGGCGAGCAGCGCCTTGACGGTGAGCACCGCACTGCCGAGGTCGGTGAGGACGGCGACCCCCGCGCCCCGGTCCACCGACGCGGCGGCGGCCGAGACCAGCTCGGAGCTGGTACCGAGTTCGCCGGACGCGGTCCCGCCCGCCGGGGCGACGGGCACCGCGGCGCCGCCGCCCGACAGGGCCTTCGCCAGCTCGGCGACGGAGGCCGCGACCTCGGCGCTGTGGGACACCAGCACGATCCCGACCAGCTTCGCGTCACTCACCGGCCGCCTCCTCCAGCGCCGCGACGAGCAGTGCCGCCGAGGTCGCGCCGGGGTCCTGGTGCCCGATGCTGCGCTCGCCGAGATAGCTCGCCCTGCCCTTGCGGGCCTGCATCGGCACGGTCGCCGCGGCCCCCTCCTCGGCCGCGGCCCGCGCCGCGGCGAACGATTCGCCGAGGGCGTCCACGGCCGGCACCAGGGCGTCGATCATGGTCTTGTCGCCCGGCGCGGCGCCCCCGAGCGTGCGGACGGCGTCCACGCCCGTCCGCAGGGCCTCGGCCAACTGCTCCTCGCTCACCTCGGCGGCGTCACCGAGCGCCTTGCCGGTGCGGCGCAGCAGCGTCCCGTACAGCGGCCCGGAGGCGCCACCGACCTTGGAGATGAGCTGGCGCCCGGCGAGGACCAGGACGGCGCCGGGGGTGTCGGGCGCCTCCTTCTCCAGCGCGGCCGTCACGGCAGTGAACCCGCGCTGGAGATTGCTGCCGTGGTCGGCGTCGCCGATGGACGAGTCGAGGGCGGTGAGCCGTTCGGCCTCGCGGTCGACCGAGGCGGCGGTCGCCGTCATCCAACGGCGGAAGAAGTCGGCGTCGAGCACAGCATCTCCTTGCCTGGTAGGTGCGTGGTGATCCCTTCCCCGTCCGCCGTCACATGCCCCACCTGAGACCGGGCGTCTTCACCGGCGCGTCCCACAGGGCGAGCAGCTCCTCGTCGATCTCGCACAGGGTGACCGAGGCCCCCGCCATGTCCAGGGAGGTGACGTAGTTGCCGACGAGGGTGCGGGCGACGGCGACACCGCGCTCGCCGAGTACGCGCTGCACCTCGGCGTTGAAGCCGTACAGTTCGAGCAGCGGCGTCGCGCCCATGCCGTTGACCAGGACGAGGACCGGGTTGCGCGGGCCGCGGTCCGTCAGGATCGCGTCCACGGCGGCCTCGGCGATCTCCCCCGAGGTCATCATCGGACGCCGTTCCCGGCCGGGCTCCCCGTGGATGCCGATGCCCAGCTCCAGTTCTCCGGCCGGCAGGTCGAAGGTGGGGCTGCCCTTGGCCGGCGTGGTGACGGCGCTGAGCGCGACACCGAAACTGCGGGAGTCGTCGTTGACCCGGCGGGCGAGCGCCGCCACCTGCTCCAGTGGGCGGCCCTCCTGTGCCGCGGCCCCGGCGATCTTCTCCACGAACAGGGTCGCCCCCGTGCCCCGCCGCCCGGCCGTGTAGAGGCTGTCCGTCACCGCCACGTCGTCGTTGACCAGCACCTTCGCGACCTGGATGCCCTCGTCCTCGGCCAGCTCGGCGGCCATGTCGAAGTTGAGCACGTCACCGGTGTAGTTCTTGACGACGAAGAGCACCCCGGCCCCGCTGTCCACGGCCGCCGCCGCCCGCAGCATCTGGTCGGGCACCGGCGAGGTGAACACCTCACCCGGACAGGCCGCCGACAGCATCCCGGGCCCCACGAACCCGCCGTGCAGCGGCTCGTGCCCGGACCCGCCCCCGGACACCACGGCGACCTGCCCCGCCACCGGAGCGTCCCGCCGGACGATCACCCTGTTCTCAACGTCCACGGCCAACTCGGGATGAGCCGCGGCCATACCGCGCAACGCGTCCGCGACCACGGTCTCCGGGACGTTGATGAGCATCCTCATGGGTCCTCCTGCGAAGGGTAGTAGGCGGCCTGTCGGCAGTATCCGTCCTGCGGCAGCGAAGGTCACCCCGAGAACCTCATGGTGTGCCCCGGCCGGCGTCCGGACGCGTACGGCCGCGACCGGACGCCGGTGCTCCTTCGAGCGCCGTACCGCCTGCGAAGCGGCGTTCGCCGCCCGAGCCGACCGTAGTGCCATACCAGCATGTTCCCGGTCCGCCGGTGGTACAGCGAGGGCAAGGCGCTGACCAGGGGAAACCGACCGCCGCCCGGAGGAGGAGCCCGCATCGGACCGGGAGAGCGGCGAAGACCGCCGTGCGGCCCGGCCTCAGACTCCGCGCTCCGACGCGGCCGGTTCCGGACTCTTGCGGAGTTCCTCGCCGACGCTTTCGAGGTGAGCGCGCGCCGCGGCCTCGGCCGCCGCGCCGTCGCCGGCCACGATCGCCTCGATGATGGCCAGATGCTGGGGAAGCGACTCGGCCGGGCGGCCGGGGCGCAGCGCCAGTCGGAACTGGTAGCGGACCATCTGACCCTTGAGACGACTGAGCAGCGCCTCCGCGACGGCCTGGCGACTCATATGAGCGACCGAGCCGTGCAGCTCGGTGTTGAGCGCCGAGTACGTACTGAGATCGCCCGACGCCACGGCCTCGCGCATGCGGTCGCCGATCCCGCCCAGTCTGTCCCGGTCCTCCGCCGAGGCCAGCTCGGCCGCCCGGCGGGCGCACAGTCCCTCCAGCGCCGCACGGCACTCGGTGATCTGCACGGCCTCTTCGACGGTGACGACCCGCACCCGGGCTCCCCGGCGGGGGATGAGTTCGACGAGCCCCTCGGCCGCGAGATCCTGCAACGCCTCCCGGACGGCCGCGCGGGCGGCGTTGAGCGACGCGGAGAGTTCCTGCTCGACGAGCCGCTGCCCCGGAACCATGTCGCCCGAGAAGAGCGCTTGGCGAATGGCCGCGGAGACGGCCTGGCGCGCCGCCTGACCGGCGATCGGTTTGTCGGGCATGGCCTCTCCCACCTTGCTCTGCGAGTAACGCGGTGTAACGGCGTGAAGTCTAGCCGCGCAGACGATCACACCGGCAACAGGGTAGGCGTTCTGTCGAAACTCTTGTGGACCAAATCGTCAACAGTTATGTTGACGACGGATCGAGGGAGTCCGCCGTGGCCGGTCAGCCACCCGCTCCCTTCGACGCGCCCGAGCCGACGGCGACCGGCACTCTCCGGCGTCCCACCCCGAGGTCTCCCACGAAGGGGAGCGCCAACCGGGGTCATCGCGACACTTGACAAGGAAGCCCCAATGATCATCGACTGCCACGGCCACTTCACCACGGCGCCCCCGGCGCTGGAGGAGTGGCGCAACCGGCAGATCGCGGGACTCGCGGATCCGTCCCAGGCACCCGCCCGCAGCGACCTGCGGATCAGCGACGACGACCTGCGCCGGAGCATCGAGTCCAACCAGCTGCGCCTGATGGACGAGCGCCGCGTCGATGTCACCGTTTTCTCCCCCCGGGCCTCTTTCATGGCCCATCACATCGGCGACTTCGCGACCTCCTCGCAGTGGGCGGAGATCTGCAACGACCTCTGCCACCGGGTCGCCGGCCTCTACCCGCAGCGCTTCGCCCCGGCGGCGATGCTCCCCCAGTCGCCCGGCGTCGACCCTGCGAGCTGCGTTCCCGAGCTGACCAGGTGCGTCGAGCAGCTCGGCGCGGTCGCCGTGAACCTGAACCCGGACCCGTCCGGGGGACACTGGACGGCCCCTCCGCTGACGGACCGCTCGTGGTATCCGATCTACGAAAAGATGGTCGAATACGACATTCCGGCCATGATTCATGTGAGTACGAGCGTGAATCCGGCCTTCCACACGACGGGCGCGCACTACCTCAACGCCGACACCACGGCCTTCATGCAGCTCGTCCAGGGCGACCTGTTCAAGGACTTCCCGACGCTGCGATTCGTCATCCCGCACGGCGGCGGAGCGGTGCCCTATCACTGGGGGCGCTTCCGCGGTCTGGCGATGGCGCTGGGGAAGCCCCCGCTCGAAGAGCATGTGCTGGGAAATGTCTATTTCGATACGTGTGTATACCACCAGCCCGGTATCGACCTCCTCCTTGACGTCATACCGACCCGGAATGTTCTATTTGCCTCGGAAATGATTGGGGCGGTTCGGGACATCGACCCGTGTACGGGCCACCATTTCGACGACACCCGCCGGTATGTCGAGGCCGCCAAGCTGCCGGACGCCGATCTGGCCGACATCCAAGAGCGCAACATCCGCTCCGTCTACCCGCGTCTGAACGCTCTGCTGACCCGCCAGGGTCGCTGACCACAAGAGGCCGACCACAAAAGAAGGAGCCGCAGATCATGCACGACATCGGAGTGGTCCACCGCAGCATCACCCGGCCTCCGCGCGAGAGCGTCGAGGCCCTGGCCCCGTTCGGCGTCAGCACCATCCACGAGGCGATGGGGCGCACCGGGCTGATGCGGCCCTACATACGCCCCGTCTACCGCGGCGCGCGGACGGCCGGAACCGCCGTGACCGTGCTGCTTCAGCCGGGTGACAACTGGATGCTGCACGTGGCCGTGGAGCAGGTGCGGCCCGGAGAACGTCCTGGTGGCGGCGTGCACCACGGAGAGCGAGGACGGCTTCTTCGGCGAACTCCTCGCCACCTCCGCCCGTGCCCGCGGCGCGGTCGGCCTGGTCATCGACGGCGGCTGCCGCGACATCGACGCCCTGGAGGCCATGGACTTCCCGGTGTTCAGCAGGGCGATCAACTCCAAGGGCACGGTCAAGGCCACCCTGGGCTCCGTCAACGTCCCCGTCGTCTGCGCCAACGCGCCGGTGACGCCCGGTGACGTGGTCGTCGCCGACACCGACGGCGTGGTCGTCGTACCCGCCGCACGGGCGGCCGAGGTCGCCGAGGCCTCCCGCCGCCGAGAGGACGCCGAGGCCGGCAAGCGGGAGCGGTTCGCGGCGGGACAGCTCGGTCTCGACATGTACGGAATGCGAGAGCCGCTCAAGGCCGCCGGGCTCACTTACGTCGACTGACCGGCCCCGGCCCACGGGTCCCGGCAGGCGGGAGCCACCCGGCACGGGGACCGCGTTCCGGCGACGGCTTCCGGCTCGGCCCGCGGGGGCGCCGACCGGGAACCGCACCAACCATCCAGAGGAAACGCAATGCGCATCACCGACTCGCACACCCATGTCATCGCGCCCGACACCACCCTGTACCCGATCGACCCCATCGGCGGCCGGCAGTCGGAGTGGTCCAAGGAGAACCCCGTCGACATCGACGGTCTGGTCCACGCGATGGACGAAGCCGGCATCGACCGGGCCGTGGTGGTCCAGGCGTCCACCGTGTACGGACACGACAACCGCTACGTGGTGGAGGCGCTGCGCCGGCACCCCGACCGCTTCGCCGGCGTCTACTCCCTCGACGCGAACGCCGCGGACGCCGTGGAGAAGATCAAGTACTGGCAGGACCAGGGCCTCTCCGGCTTCCGGCTGTTCACCACCGGTACGACGATGCCCGGCCAGGGCGACTGGCTCGGCCGCGAGGACTCCTTCCCGGCCTGGGCCTACGCCGAGGCGCACAACATCCCGGTGTGCCTCCAGATGACGATGCGGGGCCTGCCCGCGCTGCGCGACCTGCTCAGGCGTTTCCCCGGGGTGCGGGTGCTGCTGGACCACTGCGCCCGCCCCGAACTCGCCGACGGCGCCCCGTACCACCAGGCCCGGGAACTCTTCGAACTCGCGAGCTTCCCCGGCGTCCACCTGAAGCTGACCAACCGCACCCTCGCGGCGGCCGCCACCGGCAGCTCCACTCCCTCGGCGTTCCTGGACAGGCTGGTGTCGGCCTACGGCGCCCGGCGCATCGCCTGGGGCTCCAACTACCCCTCGGCCAAGGGCCCGCTGACCGAACTGCTGGCCACGGCGACGGACACGCTGTCGTCGCTGGGCGAGGAGGAGCGGGCGCTGATCCTGGGCGGCACCTGCGAGAAGTTCTACCCGACGACGACCGGGGGAGCCCACCGTGTCTGAACAGAGCGTGCTCCGCACGGTCCTCGCCGACTATCCGCACACGATGCCCCTGAAGCGCGGGGAGTCGGCCGGTGCCCGCCTGCGCCTGGACTTCCAGGAAGTCTCCCCGGTGCACAAGGCGTTCGCCCCCATGGTGCGCGACGAGGCCTACGACCTGTGCGAGTTGGCGATCGTCACCGCGTTGCAGGCGGTGGCCTACGGCCGTCCCGTGGCCGTCCTGCCTGCGGTGGTGGCCTCCCGCTTCCAGCGCGGCTGCCTGATCGCCCACGCCTCACGCCCGCTGGCGGACCCCGGGGAACTGGCGGGCAGGCGCGTGGGCGTGCGCTCCTTCACCCAGACCACCGGAATGTGGGTACGGGCCCACATGGCCGAGGACTACGGCCTGACGGCGGACCGGGCACAGTGGATCACCCGCGACGCCGCCCATGTCGAGCAGTACACGGACCCCGGCTACGTCGAGCACGGCGTCGGTGACCGCGGCCTGCCCGAGCTGCTGCGCGACGGCGGGATCGACGCCGCGATCCTCGGCAACGACCTTCCCGGCGGCGACGAGTTCGTGCCGGTCTTCCCCGACGCCGCGGCCCGCGACCTGGATTGGTGGCGGCGCAACGGGTTCATGCCGATCAACCACATGGTGGTCGCGGGACGGTCGGCGTGCCGCCGTGACCCCGCCGCGCTGCGTACCGCCTACGCGCTGATGCGGGAGGCCGCCGAAGCCGTGGCGCCCGCGGAGGGTGAGCCGAACCCCGTGCTGTTCGGCTTCGAACGACTGACCCGTCCTCTCGAGATGGTCATCGACACGTGCCTCGAACAAGGCCTGCTGCCCCACAAGCTGAGTGTGGATGAGGTATTCGGTCCGGCCCGGGAAATTCTGGGCGAGCTGGGTGACTGAGTCACCGAACAGTGGCAGAGCCCGGCAATCGTCGCTCGGCATGCCGGCACTTCAATGGAGAATCCGGAAGCTATGACAAACTCCCTGACTGAGAATGAGTCCACGTCGGAGAAAAAGACGAAGTCCAAGCCCTTCTACAAGGACCTGACGGTCCAGGTCTTCGTCGCCATGGTGGTGGGGGTGCTCATCGGCGCCTTCGCACCCGACATCGGAATGCATCTCAATTTCCTCAGCGACATCTTCATCCATCTGATCCAGATGGTGGTCGGTCTGATCATTTTCTGCGCCGTCACACACGGAATCGCCAGTGTGCGCGACTTCGGCAAGGTCGGCCGCATCGCGATCAAGTCGCTGGTGTACTTCGAGGTGATCACCACCTTCGCGCTCATCATCGGCCTGGTCGTGGTCAACGTCCTTCAGCCGGGCGCGGGGATGCACATCGATCCCGCCAGCCTGCACGCCGACTCGTCGAGTGCTCCCGCCGAGTCGATGGGCTTCGACGACTTCCTGGTCAGTCTGGTGCCGACCTCGGCCGTGGACGCCTTCGCCCAGGGTGACATTCTCCAGGTCCTCGTGTTCTCCGTGCTGTTCGCCTGCGGTCTGGCCTCGCTCGGCGACAGGGCGGAGCCGGTGGTCAGCCTCATCGGCAACATGCAGCAGGCGCTCTTCTGGATCATCGGCCTCGTGATGAAGGTCGCGCCGATAGCCGCGATGGGCGCCATATCCTTCTCGGTGGCGAAGTTCGGCCTGGGAACCCTGCTGTCCCTGGGCAAGTTCATCGCCGTCTTCTATCTGATCTGCCTGCTGTTCTTCGTCCTGGTGCTGTGGCCGGCGGCGAGGTACGCGGGGGTCGGTCTGCTGAAGATGATGCGCTACTTCCGGGCCGAACTGGTTCTCGTCCTCGGTACCAGTTCGTCCGAGAGCGTCTTTCCCCAGCTGACGGCGAAGCTCCAGAAGCTCGGTGTCGACGAATCGGTGGTCGGCCTGGTGCTGCCGACCGCGTACAGCTTCAACCACGACGGAACCTGTCTGTACTTCGCCGGCGTCAGCGTCTTCCTGGCCCAGGCCACCGGTACCGACATGGACTGGAAGGCACAGGTGGGACTGCTGCTGGTCCTGCTCCTGACCTCCAAGGGCGGCGCGGGAGTCGCCGGCTCCGCCATCGCCGTCCTGGCGCTGACGCTTCAGTCCACCCACTCGATCCCGGTCAGCAGCATCGCGCTGGTGCTCGGCATCCACCGCGTGCTGTCCGCCGCGTTCGTCTTCACCAACATCGCGGGCAACTGCATCGCGACGCTGGTGGTGGCCAAGTGGGAGAAGGCCGTCGACCGGGTCCGCCTGACGAAGGAACTGGACACCGGATACCAGGCCGTCTGAGCGCCGCCGGGCACGTCGGCAGCCGACGTGCCCGGCGGGCCATCGCCGTCCTGAACCTCAGAGCGGGTTGAGGCGGGCCCTGAGCAGGCAGAACTCATTGCCCTCGGGATCGGTCAGGACATGCCAGCTCTCCTCGCCCGTCTGGCCGATGTCGGCCGGACGGGCACCGAGCTTCAGAAGGCGGTCGAGTTCGGCGTCCTGATCGCGGTCGGTGGCGTTGACGTCGATGTGCAGCCGGGACTTCCCCCGCTGCGGCTCGGCACTGCGACTGAGGATGATCGTCGGCTGCGGACCGCCGAACCCCTCGCGCGGCCCGATCTCCAGCGTGCCGTCGTCCTCGCGATCCAGTACGACGAAGTCCAGGACCTCGCACCAGAACCGCGCCAGCACCTCGGGCTCGCGGCAGTCGAGCACGAGTTCACCGATCCGACATGCCATGAAGCAACCTGCTCTCAACAGTGAAAACAATCCCGCGACGGTACCGGACGGGGCGAGCGGGGGCGAAACGATTCGAGGGGGCGCTGCGGTCGGGGGGCCGGGGTGGCCGTGCCGGGGTTGGCGAGCGAGCTGAGAGAGGCGAAAGGGTGGGGCGTCCACCTCGCCGATCGCACGCCCGACCAAGACCCGCCCGCCGGTCTGATGTTCGTTACTCCAGTACGCAGCGCGCCGCGCCTCCGGGCAGCGTGACGAGTGCCCCGCCATGGCTCCCAACTCGGGGGTCTGGCGGGGCTTTCGTCGTGTCCGGGGGGTTGCCGTCCCCGGCACTCCTGCCCCGCACCGCGCGTTCTGTCAAGACGTGTGCGGGTATCAATACTAGTGCCCCCGGCGGGCGTACCGTTGCGTAGGAGGAAGGGGCCGGCGATGGCGACAGAGCTAGCGAAGAACGTCAAGAAGCATCGACACCGCAAGGGGTGGAGCCAGGAACGTCTAGCAGAGGAAGCCGGGGTTGCGATCCAAACGGTTCGCAAGATCGAACAAGGCGGGGACGTACGTACGGACACGCTGCACATGGTGGCTCGCGGCCTACAGGTCACCACGGCCGAACTGTTCGTCGCGGACTCACCGGCCCCTGTGGTGGGGGACGAAGCGTCCCGCCGAAACCTGGTCGAGCTGCGTAAGGCGCTGATGCCGCCCGTGGGGCTGGACGCCCCCGTGATACTGGCAGCCGAAACCGGGGACGTTGCCGACCTTCACCAGCGCATCGAAGACGTACACGCGCTGTACTGGGCCGACCGGTACGACTCCGTAGCGCGGCAGCTCCCCGGGCTGCTGCGGGCTACCGAAGCCGCTGTTGGGAACGCCGAGGGCGAACCGGACACGGAGCAAGCCACCGAGGCCCGGACTTTCTCGTTGCTGCTCGCGGGGAAGTACCTCACACAGGTTCGGCAATACGACTTGGCGTATCACGCGCTCGCGGAGTCCATCCGTCTTGCGCGGGATGCTGGGCAGACGTTGACCGCCGGTACTGGGATCGTCGGCATGTGCTGGCTACTCCTGCGGCAAGACCGGTTCGACGAGAGCGAAGCACTCGCCCTACAGACCGCCGAAGCGATGGAACCGCGCATGTCGTCGGCGAAACCGGCAGAGCTGGCCGTGTGGGGGGAACTCTGGCTACGCGTCGCGTCGGCCACGGTGCGCAACAACAGGCCCGACGATGCCGCGGTTGCCCGTCGCATGGCGGGAACGGCTGCTGGCGGACTTGCTCAGGAGCGGAACAGCTTCCCGAACCACTGGGGCGGCTTCGGCCCCATCACAGCCGAGATGAAAGCCGTGGAAGATCTTGCGCTAGACGGAGACGCGCGCGGAGTGCTACGACGGGCGGACGAAGGGGTTCTAGGGGGTAAGGCGGTAAAGGCCCTGGGGAAGCCGACCGCGCCGAACTGGGGGCGACACCGCTTGGACGTGGCACAGGCTCATGTGTCGTTGGGGTCCCACCAGGACGCCATGTCCGAACTGGTCGGGCTCCGCGAGAGCAACGGCGCGTGGCTCAAGCACCAGCCCTTGGCCCGGTACGTCATGTCCGACGTGCTCAGCTCCCGGAAACGGACCCTCACGGCGGAGATGCGGGACATGGCTTCCTACCTTGGGGTTTTCTGAGACTTACCACGCTGCATAGTAGTTAGCCGGTTACGCTCGGCGAACTACCGTGCTTGTTCCGTGGATTGACTACCCATCACGCCTTTACGTTCGTGGCTCACCCCCTACCCGCGGAAACACGGGAGACCAGGCCATGAACCGCACCCCCGCCGACCGTCAGCGACGACGGAACCTGTACGACGCGTCCTCGGGACGCTGGCCCACCGTGCGCGCTCCTCACCAGGGAACGACCACGGCGACGCCGAACGATCCGCGGGAGCCCGGAGCGCCGAAGTGAACACGGCCCCCGCCGTCGGCGCGCTGGTCCTGGACACTGCGAAGGACCAGATCGGCGAGTACCGCGGTGAGTGGGCCGGGGAATGGTCTCTGCGCCCCGTGGGCGGCGGGAAGGAATGGACCGCCAAGCCCGAGGACGTGAAGGCCGTCACGCCCGGACAGCGCTTGCGTGCCCGGACCGCCCTCGCCAACGCGCGGAGCCGGGGTGAGCTGCTGTGACCACCCGGAGATTCCGGCTCGTGAACTGGTCGTTGGTGCCGACCGACGACGAGCCCGACACCCCCGCCCCGACGTACGCCTTTCGCTGCTGCACCTTGGACGACGAGGACAAGGAGTGCGGGGCCGAGTCCGGGCCGCAGACGGATTCCGACGCTGCGCGCAAGTGGGCTTGGGATCACTGGGAGTCCACCGGACAGGAACACTCGGCGTTCAGTGAGTGGACCGTGCGGCCGTGGGCGATGCACCAGGGCGGTCCGGCATGACCGGCACTGGCGAGCCGGTGGGCCATTGGGCCGAGGTACGCGCGGGAGGACCGGTGTACGGGACCGGCGAGACCGCGCAGCACGTCTTAGGCACCTTCCAGACGATTTCCCCCGGTGCTCGCGCTGCGGTGGCTCCGGGGCGAGGCTCTGCGCATCGTGGACCGGCTCGACCCCGACCCTGAGCGCTCCGCATGGGTGCGGCCGTTCATGCGCGCGGACACCGTGCCCGTGCCCGACTGCCCCACGGAATTTCGGTTCTGGGGTCTGGACCCCGAGGAGCACCTGGCCGCACGAGACCAGCTCAAGGAGGGGGCACCCCTGTCTGTGGTCATCCCTGACAAGGGCTGCCGCTTCACCTTGACGGTCTGGCCCGTGGCTGTTCCCCGGCCCGATTCCAGCCCCACGCTGCCCGCCGATGAAGGACAGCCCACAAGCCCCCTCTCTGGTCACACGAGCCA
The DNA here is from genome assembly GCF_058244745.1 of Streptomyces sp. SL06. Classification (NCBI taxonomy): domain Bacteria; kingdom Bacillati; phylum Actinomycetota; class Actinomycetes; order Kitasatosporales; family Streptomycetaceae; genus Streptomyces; species Streptomyces sp. SL06. The sequence continues at coordinate 6,531,766 of NZ_JBSYOT010000002.1, forward strand.
CAGGAAGCCCCGGCGCAAGGCGGGTGGGCTCATCCCCTTTCTGTGACCAGGGCGGGCCGCTCGGCACCGTATGACGGACACGGCGGAGCCGAGCACCCCGAACCTCAACCGTGCACCATGACCGAAGGAGAACAGTCGTGAACACCCTTCCCCATGCCGAGCGCACCGCAGAGCGCGCACGGGAGATCCTGACGGCCATCGAGGCCGATCCGGAGTTCGCCGCGTTCAGGGCCGCGAGCCTGCGCTACGACGAGGACTGGACGTGCTTTACCGGCGGTCCCGTCATCAGCGAGTACGACCAGGCCGAAGACGCGGCCCCGCTGTTCATCGAGGGACTGCGCGCGCTCTGCCTCAAGGCCGCCGTGTTCGAGGCGACCGGCGACGAGCGCACGGCAGAAATCCCCGTCGCCGTGCCCGTGGACGAGATGACACACGCGATGATCGCTCAGCCGCAGATCCTCGCCCGGATCACGGCTCGGGTCGGCGCGCAGATCATCCACCAGACCGACCAGGAGCACACCGACTGGACACGGGACGACTACACCCACCAGGCGTACCGCGCCGCGTGGGGCGAGCCGCCCGCCCGGTACTGGCTCACGCACGCGGAGGTGTCCCGCCGGCTCGGCATCCTGCGCAGGAGGTACGAGGCAGCGGGCTTCCGCCGGATGGGCCTCGCGCACAGCATCATGTTCGAGCCCGTCCCCGCGTAGCGGTTAGCCGAGTGCCTGCCGCATCACGGTGAGCGGGTCCAGTTCCGGGAAGCGTTGCCGGATCTGCTGCTGTGCCTGAGAGATCAGGTCATCCAGGAGGACCGGTGCCGCGCCGTACAGCACATCATGCAAGTACGGCACCACCGCGGAAGGGTCGGGCGGCAGCTGCAACTCGACCATCGGCGGCTCGCCTTCGCTCTTGTAGCGCTTCGCGGGCAGCCCGACCTTTTCGGGGTGGACACACACCGGTGTCCCGTCGCTCAAGTACCGGTGCCCGTCTGCCTTGTTGAACGGGCATTCCGGGGTCGGTCGCTCGAACACGTCGAACTCGCCGACCGCGTGAAACCGCGACGGACAGATGCCGCACGCGCGGTGGTGTACGTCGCCGTTCACGAAGGGCTCGGGCATGACCGGAGCCTAGCTTTCACCAGCACCACAGACGCCCGTTTCGGACCGCACCACCCCCTCATGGGGGGATGGGCGGCCCGAGCGGGTTGCCAGACCCGTTGCGGGGCCGCTGCGCGCGTTCAGCAACGGATGAGGGACCGAACCACGGTGCGCACCGTGCAAGGTTCCGCCGCCCCGTCCGTGTCCCGCCCCCGTGGCGCATGGGCGGGGCTCTGCTTTCCCTACTCCCACGCTTTGAGGACCAAGCGACGTGTTGCAGTGCACCGCGTACACCGACGTTCCCGAGATTGACGCGCTCGTTGCGCTCACCACCATGGAAGGCGGCCCCGACAACCCGCCAAACGTTCTCGCCCCGGGTGACTTCCTACTCTGCGAACTCGGCGAGCACGCCGACCAGCACGAGCACGCCGCACAACTCTGGGCCGCCGAGACACCCGCCATACGGGACCTGTGGCTGTTCTGGACCGGCACCGGCACGCACCGCACGTACAGATTCGCCGAGCTGCCACCGTGCCCCGCGAGCGTTCACAGCGAGTCCGTCACACGGGGGCGTGCGTGCGAGTTCTACGCCGGACACCCCACCGAGCACTCGTGGCGGGTGACGCACCCACTCGGCGGGCTGCTGGCCGACCGTGCCCAATCCGAGGTGCAAGGCATTTGGAACGCAGACGACCAGGACGAGGCGTGAGCCGGCCGACCGTGATCCGATGCGCCGCCGTGCCCTCCCTCGCGGTAGGTGACAGCCTTGCCGGACTCGTCATTCTCGACGCCCCCGACGAGTCCCGATGCGAACTCGGGGAGGCGCACGAGAACGACCACGCTCGTTTGATTCGGTACGTCGAGCCTGACGGCGCGGTGTGGCTCCGGTGGAACGAGAACGACACACGATTGTCCGGGCTGCTGCCCTGGTGCCAGGAACAACAGTCCGGGACCGAGGACGCGTGCGGCCTGTTCGCCGAGCATCCCGCCCCGCACAGGTGGGACCCGCTCATGCACGCCCGAGCGGCCAAGCCGGCGGCACAGCTCGGGTTGCAGAACCCGCACCGCTCGGCGGGCAGTCTCCCACGCCACCTTGTACCGCTCGGGAGGGTCGGGATCGGTCAGGACATGCCAGCTCTCCTCGCCCGTCCGGCCGATGTCGGCCGGACGCAACCTGCTCTCAACAGTGAAAACAATCCCGCGACGGTACCGGACGGGGCGAGCGGGGGCGAAACGATTCGAGGGGGCGCTGCGGTCGGGGAGGCCGGGTGGCCGGGTGTGCGGACGCCCTCACCCTCCGCGGTCGCCGCGATCCGCTGGTGTGGGCGAAGCGGCGCCGGGTGTTATTGAATGAGGTGTGCGGTCTGGGGTCTCGGGATCCCGCCGTGCGAGTTCGGGTACGGTCCCGGCGCTGTGCCGGGGTTGGCGAGCGAGCTGAGAGAGGCGAATGGACTCCACACCGCCCCCTTCGTCCTCGTCGTCCTCGTCGCCGTTCGACCTGGTCAGCAGCGCCCTGGGGGAATACATCCCGCACCGCGGAGCGGCAGCGGCGGCCGGTCGTGCCGAGCCACGGGGCGACCGCTCCGCCGGCCGGCCCGTGGACGGCGACACGGCGGCCGGTCAGGAGCAGATCCTCGGCGCGGTCAACCTCGACCGGGACCTGAGAATCACCCACCGCAATCTGGACGCCCCCGTCTTCGCGGGGCTCGACGCCGAGGTGGGGAGCCCGTTCGTCGACCTTCTGCCGCCCTGGGACGTACCGACGGTCACCCGGCGCCTGCGGCAGGTCCTCGAGACCGGTGAGGCACACGTCGCCCGGGTCCAGCGCCTGCGCCGGCGCGACGGCTCGGAGCTGGTGGTCTCGATGAGCATCCTGCCCGCCGCGCCACCCCGGGAGGGCCTGACCGTCTCCGTGATCGCCATGGCCAGAAGGCTGCACCTGTACGCCTCCGAGACCGCGATCGGCACGTCGCTGGACATCGGCGAGACCGCCCAGTCGCTCGCGGAGTCCCTGCTGGCCTGGGGAGACGTGGCCGCCATCGACCTCGACTTCTCCGTGTGGACGGGCGAGGGGGTCACCGAGCGGGAGCAGGACCGGGTCCGGCTGCGCAGGGCCGCCCTGGTGCCGGACCGGGCCTGGCCCGAGAGCTATGTGACTCCGGGCGAGGACCTCCCCGCCGAAGCGAGCCGTCTGCTGGCGCAGGCCATACGGCGGGGCGACGTCCCGCAGGCCATCGTCCTGCCCGACCGGCAGACGGTCGAGGAGGTGCTGGGAAGTCAGCGGCTGGTACGTGCCCTGGTGCCCGGCGACCGGGCGGCGGGCGTGGCGTGCATACCGCTCGTCCTGGACGGCTCGCCGCCCGTCGTACTGGGCGTGGCCGAGGTCTGGCGGCGGGCCGACCGCCCCTTCGACGACGGCGAGCTGCTCGACCTGCAAGAACTGGTGGCGAGAACCTCCCACCACGTCGACCTGGCCCGCCAGCACCAGCGTGAGCACACTCAGGTGCTGGCCTTGCAGCGCCGGCTGCTGCCGCGCTCGGGCGGCGACACCATCGACACCGCCAGCGTCTACCAGCCCGCCACCCCCGACAGCGCGGGCGTCGGCGGTGACTGGGTGAACAGCTTCCCGCTGCCGGACGGCCGTACCGCGCTGGTGGTCGGTGACGTGGTCGGGCACGGCCTGGGCGCCGCGGCGACCATGGGGCAGCTGAGCATGGAGGCCCGCGCCCTGCTGTCCGCGGGGCTCGCGCCCGACGAGGTGCTGGAGCACCTGGACAAGACCGTGACGCTGCTGGACGACGCCGACTCCGGGCTGGCCGCCGGCTACAGCGCCCTCGGATCCACCTGCTGCATCGCCGTCTACGACCCGGTCAGCCATCACGTGGCGCTGTCCAGCGCGGGCCATCTCCCCCCGATCCTGGTGTCCCCGGACGGGCACGCCGGCCCGCTCCCGGTGCGGCCCCACCCCGGTCTGGGCGCCGAGTTTGCGCTGCGGGAGCCCTTCGAGGTGCACACCTTCACCGCACCGCCCGGCTCCCTGCTCGCCCTCTACACCGACGGCCTGGTGGAGGATCCCGCGGTGTCGATCGACGAGGGCATCGACAGGCTGGCGCACGCCGTCTCCACGGTGCACCCCTGGGACGCCCTCCCGCGGGCGGCACGGCGCGTGGTCTCCGCGCTCGCGCCGGCACCCCAGCGCGACGACGTGACCCTGATGCTCGCGCGCATGATCGGCCACCGGAAGGGGGACACCGCGACCTGGCGGCTGCCCGCCCGCAGCGACGCCGCCGCTCGGGCCCGCGCGGCGGTCTCCGCGCTGCTGCGGCAGTGGGGCACCAGGGAGGACACCAGGTACAGCGCCGTGCTCCTGGTCAGTGAGCTGGTCACCAACGCGGTCCGCTTCGCCGGCGGCCCCATCACCGTACGGCTGATAAGGATCGGCCACGGCCTGCGGTGCGAGGTGGGCGACACCGGGAACGGCAGACCGCGGCTGAGGCGCCACGGGCTCCAGGACGACGGTGGTCGCGGCCTGCACATCGTGCACCGGCTCACCACCCGGTGGGGGGTGCGGTGGACGGACGCCGGAAAGGTGGTCTGGGCCGAGGTCGCGAGGTGACGCGGGCCCGCCCTACAGCCAGACCCCGTCCATGGCGGTGGCCGTGAGGCCCGGGGCCGCCGCGTACAGCACGGCACGGTTGCCCGCCTTCTGCCCGGTGTCGTGCGCCCTGCGCAGGATGTCGAACACGGCGGCGCCCCCGCGGTTGCCGCTGGTGTAGCTGTCCCGGCTGTGGTCGAGCAGCCCCGACGGCCACTCTTCGGGCATCGTCTGCTCCATGTACTCCAGCACCCGGGTCCCGCCGGGGTGCGCGAGCAGTACGTCGGGGTGCCAGGGGTCGGGGGCGTCCTGGTAGCGGACGCGCAGCCACTCCCACATCGCGGTGACGGTGTTCTGCACGGCGCGGGGTCCGCGCCGGTCCATCACGAAGTGGGTGCCGTCCGCCCGCGTCTCCAGGCGGTGCAGGTCCCGGGTCCCGCGCAGGGTGTGGTGCCAGGCGGAGTCGAGCCGCAGCACCGACTCGCGCCTCGCGCGGCCCGTGACCACCGCGGCGACCGCGGTGTCCGCGAACAGCAGCCGGACGATCAGGGACTCCAGGGTGTCGTCCGCGGGCTGGTAGGTCGTGCTGAGCGCCTCGGAGATCACGATCAGGACCACCCGGTCGGGGTCCGCCGCCACGAGATCCGCCGCCAGCGCCAGCGAGCGGGTCCCGGCGATGCAGGCCCACTGCGTGGCCGGCAGCAGCATCACGTCGTCGCGGAGCGGAAGCCGGTTGGCCAGGGCGATGTCCAGACCCGGCAGGGCCGGGGTGGTGGAGTTGCTGGTGATGAGGCAGTCGACGTCCGCGATGTCCAGGCCCGCGATCTGCAGGGCCCCGCGCGCCGCGCGTTCCCCGTAGGACTGCACGGCCTCCCAGGCGGGCGCGGTGCGCTCCTGGACGGTCTGCGGTGCGGGTATCGCCCCGAGGGAGGCGATCACGCGGTCCACGTCCTGCTCGGAGAACCCGTCCCGGGCCAGTGCCTCCCGGGCCGGGCCGGCGCCGGCCGTGCCCAGCCCGCCTCCTGCGCCGGGCGCGACGGCGGTCTCCAGCGGGAGCATCCACCCGCGGGTCCGGATGCCGGTACTGGCCGCGATGCCGTCGACCCGTGGAGCCCACGGCGCGTGCGGGTGCCGGCCGCGCACCTCCGTCACGATCTGGCTGGTCTCCACGGCGTGCTCGCCGTGTATCACGGCGGGCGGGCACAGGTAAGCGGCCACGATTCACACCTCTCTACGGCCCCCTGCGGGGACCTCTGCGGGGAACAAGGAGAGACATCGCGAGTGCTGTGGCATGGCTCACTCCAGCGCTCCGCGTCCAAGTTCAGGCCGATGCGCGCTACTTCGGGCACCGGTATCTATTTCGAGCATGCACGCCAAAAGGGCATTTGTGCAGTGACCCGTGCAACTTGGACGCCCTTGGAGTACGTGAGACGCCCCACACCGCCGCGCGGTGGAGGGGCACCGGCTCCGGCCGCCCCGTCAGGCGAGGTAGGCGTGTGTCTGGGTGGCCTTGACCGTGGCCCAGACGGTGGCGCCTGGGCGCAGGCCGAGTTCGGCGGCGGCGACCGTGGTCAGGGCGGCGGCCAGGGGGAGTTCGCCGGTGAGGTCGGTGCGGATCTGGTCGCCGTGGGTTTCCAGACCGGCCACCTCGCAGCGCCAGAGGTTGCGGGCGCTGGAGCCGGAGGGCCGCTCCCGGTGCAGGGTGACCGCGCTGGGCGGGAAGGCGACGAAGACCCGTCCGGTGAGGTCCTCGGTGGTGGTGACGGCGGGCCCGTCGTCGAGGTGGACGACGTGTCCTTCGGCCCGGCCCTGGTAGAGGTTGAGGCCGACCAGGTGGGCGATGTAGTCCGTGCGCGGGTGGCGGGCGATGTGGGCGGGCGTGCCCCGCTGGACGACCCTGCCGTACTCCACGACGACGAGGTGGTCGGCGAGGACCATGGCGTCCAGCGGGTCATGGGTGACGAGGACCGCGACGGCCTCGAAGTCGGCCAGATGGTGGCGGAGTTGGGATCGGACGTCGAGGCGGGTGCGGGCGTCGAGGGCGGCGAGGGGTTCGTCGAGCAGCAGCAGCCGCGGCCGGGTGGCCAGCGCGCGGGCGAGGGCGACGCGCTGCGCCTGACCGCCGGAGAGCCGGCGGGGCTTGGCGCCCGCGTGCTCGGCCAGACCCATCCGGTCCAGCCACCCGGCGGCCTGCGTCCGGGCGTCCGCCCTGCTCGCACCGTGGCAGCGCGGCCCGAAGGCCACGTTGTCCAGCGCGGACAGGTGCGGGAAGAGCAGGTAGTCCTGGAAGACGACACCGACCGGGCGCGACTCCGGCGGCGTACGGTCCAACTCCGCCCCGTCGAGCCGGAGATGACCGCCGCTCAGCGGGACGAGACCCGCGAGGGCACGCAGCGCGGTGGTCTTGCCGGCGCCGTTGGGGCCGAGCAGGGCGACCACGTCGCCGGGTGCCGCGGTCAGTGTCACGTCGAGGCGGAAGGCGCCACGCTCGACGACGAGCCGCGCGTCGAGCCCGCCGGCGGCGGCCTGCTCGGTGGCGGCGGTGGTGTCGCGCCCGGTGGTCTTCTCGGCGTCGGTCATGAGGCGGTCATCCAGCGGTCGCGCAGCCCGGCCAGGACCGCGATGGACACGGCGAGCAGCACCAGGCTGAGCGCGATGGCCGCCTGCGGGTCGCTCTGCAGGGCGAGGTAGACGGCCAGCGGCATGGTCTGGGTACGGCCGGGGAAGTTGCCGGCGAAGGTGATCGTGGCGCCGAACTCCCCGAGCGCCCGCGCCCAGGCCAGCACCGCACCGGCCGCGATGCCGGGCGCGATCAGCGGCAGGGTGACCCGGCGGAAGGCGGTGAACCGGGAGGCGCCGAGGGTCGTGGCGGCCTCCTCGAAGCGGGGGTCGGCGGCCCGCAGGGTCCCCTCGACGCTGATGACGAGGAACGGCATGGCCACGAACGCCTCGGCGAGGACGACACCGGCCGTGCTGAACGGCAGGGTGATCCCGAACCAGGAGTCGAGCCACTTCCCCACGACCCCGTTGCGGCCCAGCGCCATCAGCAGGGCGACACCGCCCACCACCGGCGGCAGCACCAGCGGCAGGGTCACCAGGGCCCGTACGAGGCCGCGCCCGGGGAACTCCACCCGGGCCAGCAGCCAGGCGAGCGGTACGCCGATCACCATGCTCACCACGGTCGCCGCCGTGGCACAGATCAGGGACAGTCTGAGGGCCTGCCACACCTCCGCGCTGGTGAGCAGGTCGGGCATGCTCGTCCAGGGTGCCCTGATCAGCAGCGCGACGAGCGGCACCAGCAGGAACGCCAGGCCGATCAGCGCGGGCACGAGCAGCGGCAGGGGAGCCCCGCCCCGGATCCGCGCGGGTGTCCCGACCCGGCGGCGCCGCGGCCCACCCGTGCGGGGGTCGGCCGCGGCGCCGGTCTTGTCGGGCAGGGTCACGGCTTGGTGAATCCGGCCTCGGTGAGGACCTTCTGGCCCTCGGCGGACCGCACCAGGGCGATGAACGCCTTGCCGGCCTCGTCGTTCCGCGCGTCCTTGAGGAGGGTGATCGGGTAGTCGTTGACGGCATCGGCCGACTCGGGGAAGTCCACGCCCTCCACCTTGTCGCCGGCCGCCTGCACATCCGTCTTGTAGACGACCGCGGCGTCGGCCTCCTTGAGCGCCACCTTGTTCAGCGCGGACTTCACGTCCTCCTCGTAGGAGACGGGCGTGAGCTTCAGCTTGCCGGCCTCCAGCGCCGTCTGCGCGGCGGCGCCGCACGGCACCGTCCTGTCGCACAGCACGACCTTCAGGCCGGAGTCGGTGAGGTCCTTCAGGGAGGCGATCTTGTCCGGGTTGCCGGGCAGGGTGGCGATCTCCAGCTGGTTGCGGACGAAGGTGGCCGGTGTGCCGGCCGCGGCCCCGGCGTCCGTGACGACCTTCATCGTCTTGGGACTCGCGGAGGCGAACACGTCCGCGGGCGCCCCGCTGGTGATGCCCGCGGCCAGCGAGTCGCTGCCGCCGAAGTTGAAGACCACCTTGGTGCCCGGGTGCTGCTTCTCGAACTCCTTGCCCAGCTCGGTGAAGCTCTCCGTCAGCGAGGCGGCGGCGAAGACGTTCACGGTCCCGGACAGCTTGTCCGAGGAGCCGGCCGACGCGGAGGAGCCGGACGCGTCGGCGGAGTCCGAGTCCGAGTCGGACGACGAACAGGCGCTCAGGGCCAGCAGAGCGGCGGCACCTGCTCCGGTCACCTGAAGCATCCGGCGGGTCCGGCGCGCGGAACGGGTCATCACGGGTCCAACTCCCTCAAGGTCCTCAACGGGCGCCGCCACGGCCGCCTCTCGGGGCCGATGGCTGCGCGTGCGCCGATGATACTGCCGCAGATGCCAGGTGAAAGTCTCCTGTTGCTTCGCATGAGCCGGATCCATCCATGCATGTCCTGGCATGTGCGTTCGTACGGCGAGGGCCCCGGGGGGCCCGCTCAGACCCGGTCGATGTGCACGTTCGTCGACTTCACCCGGGCGGTCGCCTCCATCCCCACCTCCAGTGCCAACTCCTCCACGGCCTCCCGCGTCAGCAGGGACACCAGCCGGTGCGGACCGGCCTGGATCTCCACCTGGGCCGCCACGTCCCCGAGCTTGACGGCGGTGACGATGCCGGGGAAGGCGTTGCGGACCGACGTGGTGGACGCGTCCTCCTCGCCGCTCCCGTTCTGGGCGAGTTCCACGGAGAAGGCGGCCAGGTCCTTGCCGTCGATGAGCCGCTTTCCGCCCTCGTCGCGGTGGGTCGCCACCCGGCCCGCGTCGGCCCACCGCCGCGCCGTGTCCGGACTCACGCCGAGTAGCCGTGCCGCCTGGCCGATTGTGTATGACTGCATGCGCGCCAAGATAGGTCAGAACCGGGCGGCGGGGCCGCGCGGGCGGAGCCGCCGGTCCGGTGTCCGCCCGTGACGAAGGGGGTCCGTTTGGCCGGAAGCGGGTAAAGTAATGGAAAAGCCGAGAGGGGGTCGTCATGGATCCGTGGCTGATCTGGTTGATCGTCTCGGCGGTCCTGATCGTGGCGGAGATCTTCACCCTGACCGCCGCACTGGGAATGCTGGGTGCGGCCGCGCTGATCACGGCCGGATCCGCCGCGCTGGGGCTTCCGCCGCCTTTCCAGTTCGTGGTGTTCACCGCTGTTTCCACGGTCACTCTTCTCTTCGTACGCCCCATCGCCCTGCGCCATGTCCGCCAGCCCCAGCCGACGCGGTTCGGCGTGGAGGCACTGGTCGGCCAGGCCGCCTACGTCGTCTCCGAGGTGACGGGCGCGGACGGCAGGGTCCGTATCGGCGGTGAGGAGTGGACGGCCCGTTCCTACGACGAGACGCTGGTGATTCCGCAAGGAGCGACCGTCGACGTCATGGAGATCAGCGGCACCACCGCATTCGTCTATCCCCGGGAGTGACCATGGAAGCCTCGGCGTTCCTCATCGCAGGTGTGATCGTCGCGATTCTCGCGGTATTCACCGTGGTGCGGGCGGTACGCATCGTGCCCCAGGCCCGCGCCCGCAATGTCGAACGACTCGGCCGGTACCACCGCACGCTGAAACCCGGTCTCAACCTCGTCATCCCCTACATCGACCGCGTCTATCCGGTGATCGACCTGCGGGAACAGGTCGTCTCCTTCAAACCGCAGCCGGTCATCACCGAGGACAACCTGGTCGTCGAGATCGACACCGTGCTCTATTTCCAGGTCACCGATCCGCGAGCGGCCTTCTACGAGATCGAGAACTTCCTCCAGGCGGTCGAGCAGCTCACCGTCACCACCTTGCGCAATGTCGTCGGGTCCATGGACCTGGAGAAGACCCTCACCTCGCGCGACACCATCAACAGCCAACTGCGCGGCGTGCTCGACGAGGCCACCGGCAAGTGGGGCCTGCGGGTGAACCGGGTGGAGATCAAGGCCATCGACCCCCCGCAGTCCATCAAGGACGCCATGCAGAAGCAGATGCGGGCCGAGCGGGACAAGCGGGCCGCGATCCTCGGCGCGGAGGGCCAGCGCCAGTCGCAGATCCTCACCGCCGAGGGCGACAAGCAGGCCGCCGTGCTGCGCGCGGAGGGCAACCGCACCGCCGAGATCCTCAAGGCCGAGGGACAGTCCCGGGCCATCGACGAGGTCTTCCAGGCCGTGCACCGCAACGACCCCGACCCGAAGCTCCTCGCCTACCAGTACCTCCAGGTGCTCCCTCAGCTCGCGCAGGGCGAGGGCAGTACCTTCTGGGTCATCCCCAGCGAGGTCACCTCCGCACTGCAGGGCGTCTCCCGGGCCTTCACCGAGGCGCTGCCCCAGTCGCCCGCCACCCGCGAGAGCCGCCCGTCGGACGAGGGCTCCGCCCAGGCCGCCAGCGACACGGCCGAGGCCGCGGAAGCCGCCGCCCAGGCACTCGCCGATGCGGCGCGGGCCAACACCGTGGCGCCCGAGGCGCTGCGTTCCCGCCCCCGGCCGGAGGAGCGGTGAGGGCACCGATCGCAAGGTGAGCCGGGGTTGCCGATCACTAGGTGATCGGCAACCCCGGCTCGGCGCGGTCCTCGGGGCTCAGCGTCCGCCCGGTCCGCCGCTGCCGAACGAACCGCTGCTGCCCTCGTCCCAGCGGGGCCGCTCCTGCCCGGAGGCGGTACGGCTGCCCTGGTGGCCGAGGTCGTGCGGCAGCGTCCGTTCGTCGGTCCTCGGCATCTCGTCGGGCTCCCGGCGCTCGCGCACCTCGTGGACGGGCCCCTCGTCGGGCATGTGCGGCTGCTCGTCGGGACGCGGCGGAGGGGACTCCCGGCGCTTTTGGCGGCTGCCGAACGCGAACGCGCCGATCAGCACGGCCACCACCACGACGGCCGCCACGACCAGCCCGATGCCGATCGCGCCGGAGCCCGCGGCCAGGTCCATCCATGCGTTGGTCATGCGGCGCGGGTACCCGCGGTCCATGCCGCCAACCGGCTCGGCCGGACCGGGCCGCGCGCGTCGGCGAACGGTTCGCCCCGCGGATCGCCGCGAGCAGATCCGCCTTCGACATCCGCGACCGGCCCTCGACGCCCAGGCGCCGCGCGACGCCGTACAGATGCTCCCTTCGAGGCCGCCTCGTCGACGCCTCCGCCGCTGCGCCCGCCCGGCTGCCGGGGCCGCGCCGACCGCGGGTCGGAAGGGCCCCTGCGGCCGCCCTCCTTGCGCTCCCAGTGGTCGCCGACGGGCCGGAGCCCTTGAAACACCGGGCCCGGCGGTTTGGCGGCGCCGGCAGCGGCAACCCGCGCGGTGTGACATCGACGACGACTTCCCAGCAGGAACTGTTCCGCTTCCTGGAGGACCGCTTCGCCTGTGCACAGGCGTGCACCGAGTGTGCCCGCGCCTGCGCGCTGCGAGCGAGCCTCATGGACCCGGACGGAACCGAGAACCAGGAACTCGTACGGCGCAGGGGCATCATGTGCGCGGAGGTCTGCGACGCGACCTGCCGGATGCTGTCCGAGCAGAACCAGGTGGACGAGACCGCGATCCGCGTCCAGTTGGAGTGGTGCCGGCAGGTGTGCCTGGAGAGCGCGCACGTCTTCGACGGGCACCCGGGTGCCGAGGACAGCGCGCGGGCGTGCCGCGACTGCGCCCGTGCCTGCGGAGAGTTCCTCGCCACCCTGCGCTGAGCGCTGGGATCCGGATGCGGGGGAGTTAGCGTGTCGGCATGGCGGCTACGCGGATGAGTGGCGATCCGGGGCTGTTCGGTCCCGACTCCGTGACCTGGCAGGCCCATGGCGATCCGATGATGTGGGTGGCCGGTGTCCGCGCTCTTTACCTCCAGGCCCTCCACCCGCGCGCCGTGCGCGGCGTGATGCAGAACAGCGACTTCCGGCGCGACGCCTGGGGCCGGCTGATGCGCACCGCGGGCTTCGTCGGCACCACCACCTACGGCACCACCGAGGCCGCCGAACGGGCCGGCGCCCGGGTCCGCAGGATCCACCGCATGCTCGGGGCGACCGACCCCGACACCGGGGAGCGGTACGGCATCGACGAACCGGCGCTGCTCCTGTGGGTGCACTGCGCCGAGATCGACTCCTACCTGCACGTCCTGCGCCGCTCCAGATTCCCGCTCACGGACGCCCACGCCGACCGCTATCTCGCCGAGCACCGGCACAGCGCCCGCCTGGTCGGCCTCGATCCCGACGCCGTACCCGCCGACCGGGCCGAGCTGGCCGCCTACTTCGCCCGGGTACGGCCCGAGCTGGCGGCCGGGGACGAGGCGCGCGAGGTGGACGACTTCCTGCTCCGCCCGCCCACGCACCCCCTGCTGGTCCCGGCCCGCGCGCTGCTGTGGCGGCGGGTCGCGCGGCTCGCGTACGACTCGCTGCCGCCCTACGCGCACCAGCTCTACGGCCGGCCCGCGCCCGCACCCGCCGCCGTCACCCGCCGGCTGCGGGCCACCGGCACCCTGCTGCGCGGGGTTCCCGCGCGTCTGCGCTGGCAGTTGCCGCCCAAGCACATCCTGCGCGCCATGGCACGGCTCGGGCCGGCCGCGCGCCCGGCGCCATACAAACTCGGAGCATAAGCCGCCATACTGGACCGGCCAGGGGAGGGCGGGCGGACAGAACCACGGGGGCGGGCACAGCCATGGGGGACAGCACGCTGATCCAGGGCCGGTACCGGCTGCTCGACCGGATCGGGCGCGGCGGCATGGGCGAGGTGTGGCGGGCCAAGGACGAGTCACTGGGCCGTCGCGTCGCCGTCAAGTGCCTCAAGCCGCTGGGCACTCAGCACGACCACTCCTTCACCCGCGTCCTGCGGGAGAGGTTCCGGCGCGAGGCCCGGGTGGCCGCCGCGCTCCAGCACCGCGGGGTGACCGTCGTACACGACTTCGGTGAGCACGACGGTGTGCTCTTCCTGGTCATGGAGCTGCTGGAGGGCCGCGACCTGAGCCGGCTCCTGGAGGACAACAGACACCATCCACTGCCGGTGCCCGATGTCCTCGACATCGCCGAACAGGTCGCCTCGGCCCTCGCCTACACCCATGAACAGGGCATCGTCCACCGCGATCTGAAGCCCGCGAACATCATGCGGCTCACCGACGGCACCGTGAAGATCTGCGACTTCGGCATCGCCCGGCTCGGCCACGACGTGGGGTTCACCGCCCGCCTGACCGGCACCGGCATCGCGATGGGCACCCCGCACTACATGTCCCCCGAGCAGATCGGCGGCGACGACGTGGACCGGCGCAGCGACCTGTACTCGCTGGGCTGCGTGCTCTACGAGATCGCCACCGGCGTCCCGCCGTTCGACCTCGACGACACCTGGGCGATCCTCGTCGGCCACCGCGACACCGAGCCCGAACCGCCCCGCGGACACCGAGCCGAACTGCCCGGATACCTGGACCGGATCATCCTCGACCTGCTGGCCAAACGGCCCGAGCAGCGCCCGGACGACGCCCGTGAACTGGGCCGCAGGATCACCGCCGGCCGCACGGCACCGGCGTACGGGCCGACCGTGCCGCACGTTCCCGAGCCGGCCGGGGTCCGGGCCGTGCTGCCGTCCTGGACCCGGGGCATGACCACCGGCCACAAGGCGACGGGCACCGGGCCGCGCTCCACGCCCCCGGATCCCGCGGCGGGGCTGTCCGGCGAGTGGACACCGCGGCCCGCCGAAGCCGAAGCCGACGCCGGGATCGCGGCACCGGCCGGCGCCGGGGCGGTCGCACCCGCCGGCACGGAGGTCGCCGAACCCGTCGGCACAGGGGTCGCCGAACCCGTGGGTACCGCAGGCACCGCGCCCGCCCCCGACGAGCCGCCCGACCCGGCGTCCGAGGCGGTCGCGGCGCTGGCCGGACGGCACCGGGCGGGCCTGAGCCTGGGGCGGCTCGGCCGCTGGGAGGAGGCGGGGGAGACGCACCGCGCGGTGGCCGACGCGCGCGAGCGCCTGCTCGGCCCCGACCACCCCGACACACTGGCCAGCCGCTACGAGGCCGCCTTCAGCCTCGGCCGCACCGGACACGCCGCGGACGCGCTGCGCGGCTACAAGCGCGTCGCCGAGGCCAGGATCCGGGCGCTGGGCGCCGACCACGCCGACACGCTCGCCGTCCGCCAGGAGATGGCCTACGCCCTGGGCCGGCTGGGCCGGCACGCCGACGCGCACCAGGTCTACACGGCGGTGCTGACCGCCCGCGAGCGCACCATGGGCGCCGACCACCCCGACACCCTGCGCTGCCGGCACAATCTGGCGTTCAACCTCGGCCGGCTCGGCCGCACCGAGGACGCCCACCGGATGGCCGCCGACGTGGCCGCCGCCCGCGCCCGCGTCCTCGGCCCCGACCATCCCGACACCCTCGTCACCCGCTACGAGGTGGCCTACGAACTGGGCCGGCTGGGCCGCTGGCAGGAAGCGCTGGTCACCTACCGGGAGGTCGCCGAGGCGCGCGGCAGGGCGATCGGCCCCGACCATCCCGACACCCTCGCGGCCCGCCACGAGATCGGCATCAGCCTGGGCCGCCTCGGCCGCAGCGCCGAGGCGCTGACGCTGTACGAGGAGCTGATCGACGACCGCGCCCGCGCCCAGGGCCCGGAACACCCCGAGACCCTCCGCGCCCGGCACGGCCTGGGCGTCAACCTCGGGCGGCTCGGCCGCTGGGAGGAGGCCCTGGCCGAGTCCCGCGAGGTGTGCGCGCTGCGCGCCCGCGTCCTCGGCCCCGAGCACCCGGACACCCTGCTCAGCCGGCGCGAGGTCGCCGTCGGCCTGGGCTGGCTGGGCCGCTGGTCCGCCGCCCTCACCGAGTACCACCTGGTCGCGGTCACCCGCGAACGCGTCCTGGGCCCCGACCATCCCGACACCCTCACCGCCCGCGACGACGAGGCCCACTGCCTGGAGCAACTCGGCCGCGCCACCGAGGCCGTGGAGCTGTACCGCAGGGTCGCGTCACGACGAAGAGCGGGCACCGGCCGATCCCCGGCGTGACCGGCGGGCGTCGTCGGTGGGCTGGCCGCCCGTGAGCGGGACGTGTTAGCAAGAGGGATGACGACCCCGCCCCGCACCTCCCGCACATACGACGCCGTCATCGTCGGCGGTGGCCACAACGGACTGGTCGCCGCCGCCTACCTGGCCCGCGCCGGCCGCTCCGTGCTGGTGCTGGAACGGCTGGACCACACGGGCGGAGCGGCCGTGTCCACGCGGCCGTTCGCCGGGGTCGACGCACGGTTGTCGCGGTACTCGTACCTGGTCAGCCTGCTGCCCAAGAAGATCGTGCGGGACCTCGGCCTGGACTTCCGGGTGCGCGGGCGCACCGTCTCCTCGTACACGCCCGTGGAGCGGGACGGGCGGCCCACGGGGCTTCTCGTCGGCGGGGGCGAGCGGCGCACCCGGGAGTCGTTCGCCCGGCTCACCGGCTCGGAGCGGGAGTACGCCGCCTGGCAGCGGTTCTACGCCATGACCGGCCACGTGGCCCAGCGTGTCTTCCCGACCCTCACCGAGCCGCTGCCCACCCGCGAGGAGCTGCGCCGCAGGGTCGACGACGAGGCGGCCTGGCGGGCCCTGTTCGAGGAACCGATCGGCGTCACCATCGAGGAGCACTTCGCCGACGACCTGGTGCGCGGCGTGGCGCTCACCGACGCGCTGATCGGCACCTTCGCCGACGCCCACGACCCCTCCCTCGGCCAGAACCGCTGCTTCCTCTACCACGTGATCGGCGGCGGCACCGGAGCCTGGGACGTACCGGTCGGCGGCATGGGCGCCCTCACCGACGCCCTGGCCGACGCGGCGCGCGCGGCGGGTGCCGTACTCGCGACCGGGCACGAGGCGGTGCGGATCGACACGGACGGGCGGACGGCCGAGGTCACCCACCGTTCCCCCGACGGCGAGGGCGTCGCCGCCGCACGGCACGTCCTGGTGAATGCCTCCCCGCGGGAGCTGGCCGCCCTGACCGGTACCCCGGCGCCACCGCCCGCCGAGGGCGCCCAGCTCAAGGTGAACATGCTGCTGAAGCGGCTGCCGGCGCTGCGCGACCCCGAGGCCGACCCGCGCGAGGCCTTCGCCGGCACCTTCCACATCGGGGAGGGATACGGGCAACTGGCCGCCGCGCACGCCCAGGCGGCCGCCGGTGAACTGCCCGTCGCGCCGCCCTCCGAGATCTACTGCCACTCGCTGACCGACCCCACGATCCTCGGCCCCGACCTCGCCGAGCGCGGCCTGCACACGCTCACGCTCTTCGGCCTGCACACCCCCGCCCGCCTCTTCGCCGGGGACAACGACGCCGTACGCGAGGAACTGCTGAAGTCGACCCTCGCCCAGCTCGACACCCACCTGGCCGAGCCCCTCGCGGACTGCCTGGCGACCGACGCCGAGGGGCGCCCCTGCATCGAGGCCCGGTCACCGCTCGACCTGGAACGCGACCTGCGCCTGCCCGGCGGCAACATCTTCCACCGCGAACTGTCCTGGCCCCACGCCCAGGAGGGCACCGGACACTGGGGCGTGGAGACCGGACAGGCGAACGTACTGCTGTGCGGGGCGGGCGCGGTACGCGGGGGCGGAGTCAGCGGCGTGCCGGGCCACAACGCGGCGATGGCGGTGCTGGCGGAAACGGAAGGCTGACCGCCGGGCACACCAGGGCTCGAGGTTCTCCGAATCCGCAGGCGACGTTCCACACGGGTCGAGCGGACGGTTGTGCTCGGCCGGGGAGCAGTCCCGAGGCGGACATATGGAGTCTGCAGATCCTTGAGAGGTCCTGACAGAGGCGCTGGACGGGCCGGTGGGTGACGGGGAAGGCCCGCCATGCCGTCGGACGTTCGCCTAGTCGGCCGACGCCGTCCACCCCGCCGTCTCGACGCGTGCCGCGTCCGCCGGGCGGGTGTCCTGGAACAGGACGGTGCCGGCCGCCTCGGCGCGCAGTCCGTCGACGTACGCCCCGCGGCCCACGTACAGCCGGTCGGTCGTGTACCGCCAGCGCAGGGTGAGCCCGCGGGCGGCCGGGAGGTCCGCCGTGAGCCGGTGCCAGACGCGTCCCGACCAGCCGGTGGCCGAGCCCGCCGGATGCTCCCGGGCCGCTTCGCCGGGGCGCCTGGTGGTGAACGGGACGGGTTCCCAGGCGGCGCCGCCGTCGGTCGCGGCCTCCAGGACGAGCAGGTCCGAGCCGGGTTCGGTGTCCCACCACAACGAGCAGCGCAGCCGCGCCCCGCCGCCGGACGTGTCCAGCGCGGGCAGGGTGAGCGTGGCCGTCGCGGAACTCGCCGTCCCGGAGAACCACGCGGTGCGCCCGTGCGCGGGACGGACCGGCACGGCCCGCGCCATGTGGGTGCCGGCCGCCACCCGGGGAGCCGATCCCGAGCGCCAGTCGCGCACCGGGTGGACGGAGTTGCCGAGGACGACGAGGAACGAGTCGGTCGTCGGGTCGAGCACCAGCGAGGTACCCGTGAAGCCGGTGTGCCCGGCCGTGCGCGGCGTGGCCATCGCGCCCATGTACCAGTGCTGGTACAGCTCGAAGCCGAGGCCGTGCTCGTGGCCCGGGAAGTCGGTGTTGAAGTCGGTGAACATCAGCTCCACCGACTCCGGCCGCAGGACGCGCGCCCGGCCGTAGGAACCGCCGTTGAGCAGCGTACGACCGAGCACCGCCAGGTCCCACGCGCAGGAGAAGACCCCCGCGTGACCGGCGACGCCGCCCAGACCGAAGGCGTTCTCGTCGTGCACCTCGCCCCACACCAGCCCCCGATCGAGCCCGGACCAGGGCGGGCGCGCGTCCTCGGTGGCCGCGATCCGCGGTCTCCAGGAGGCGGGCGGGTTGTAACGGGTGCGGTCGAGGCCGAGCGGTCCGGTGATCTCGTCGCGCAGCAGGACGTCCAGGGTGCGGCCCGTGACCTTCTCCAGCACCAGTTGGAGCGAGATCATGTTCAGGTCCGAGTACAGATACGCCGTGCCGGGCGCGGTGACCGGCGCCTCGTCGTAGACCAGTTGGATCCTCTCCGCGTAGGTCGGCGCGTCGTACAGCGGGATCCACGCCCGCAACCCCGAGGTGTGCGTGAGCAGGTGACGGACGGTCATGTCCTGCTTGCCCGCACGCCCGAAGCCCGGCAGGTACGAGGCGACCGGCGCCTCCAGCTCCAGCGCGCCGCGTTCCATCTGCTGCACGGCGAGGATCGAGGTGAACAGCTTGGAGACCGACGCGAGGTCGAACACCGTGTCCTCGGCCATCGGGATGCGCTGCCCGGCCGGGAACTCGACACCGGTGTCGGTGGCCTCGTCGTAGGCCCGGTAGCGCACCGCCATGCCGATCGGCTCGTGCAGCGCCACCGTGCCGCCCCGGCCGGCGAGCAGCACGGCGCCCGCGTACCACGGATGCTCGGGGGAGGGGCCGAGGAACGCCTCCGCGTCGGTGACGAGCCGCCGCAGATGGCCCGGGAGCAGTCCGGCGCGCTCGGCGGAGCCGTGCCGGAGGGTCGGGCGGTGGCCCCGGTCCGCGACGGCTGCGGCCGGCCCGGCCGCGAAGGGGGCGACGGCCAGCGCCCCGCCCAGGGCCAGGGCGCCCGCGCCGAGCCGGCGCCGTGTGAAGCCGTTCGTCGCCTGTCCGCCCATCGAAGAGCCTCCCGCCACCGAAGCTGAAAGTATCTTTCCCGGATCGCCGTGCGGAGTGAAACTTTCCTGTCAGCGGCCGGTCGTGTCAATGGGGCGTGCGGAGCCGGCGGACCGGTGCCCGCCTCGGCCCCGCGCACATGGCTTGACCCGCCCCGCCGACCGGCCGAGGATCAGGGCATGACGCCCGGACACGGCAGCACGGTCGACGGGGTGCTGCGGCGCAGCGCCCGGCGCACCCCGGCACGCGTCGCGGTGGAGTACCGCGACCGTTCCTGGACGTACGAGGAACTCGACTCGGCGGTCTCCCGCGCCGCGAGCGTCCTGCTGGAGCGGGGACTCTCCCCCGGGGACCGGGTCGCCGCCTACGGGCACAACTCCGACGCCTACCTGATCGCCTTCCTGGCCTGCGCCCGCGCGGGCCTGGTGCACGTCCCGGTCAACCAGAACCTGACCGGCGACGACCTCGCCCATATCGTCGGCCAGTCCGGCAGCGCACTGGTCCTCACCGACCCCAACCTCGCCGCCCGGCTCCCCGGCGCAGTCCGCACCCTGCCGCTGCGCGACGCCGACGACTCACTGCTCGCCCGGCTCGCCACGGCACCCGCCTACGACGGACCCGAGCCGAGTGCCGAGGACCTCGTGCAACTGCTGTACACCTCGGGCACCACCGCCCAGCCCAAGGGCGCGATGATGACCCACCGGGCGCTGGTGCACGAGTACCTCAGCGCCATCACCGCCCTTGACCTCGGCGCGGGCGACCGCCCCGTGCACGCGCTCCCCCTCTACCACTCGGCGCAGACGCACGTCTTCCTGCTGCCCTACCTCGCGGTCGGCGCGACCAACATCGTCCTGGACGCGCCGGACGGCGACCGGCTCTTCGACCTGATCGAGGCCGGCCGCGTGGACAGCCTGTTCGCGCCGCCCACGGTGTGGATCGGCCTCGCGAACCGTACCGACTTCGCCACCCGTGACCTCGGCGGTCTGCGCAAGGCCTACTACGGGGCGTCGATCATGCCGGTGCCCGTCCTGGAGCGGCTGCGCGCACGCCTGCCGGGCCTGGCCTTCTACAACTGCTTCGGACAGAGCGAGATCGGCCCCCTCGCCACCGTCCTCGGCCCCGACGAGCACGAGGGCCGCATGGACTCCTGCGGCCGGCCCGTCCTGTTCGTCGACGCGCGGGTCGTCGACGAGGACGGCAAGGACGTGCCCGACGGCACGCCCGGCGAAGTCGTCTACCGGTCCCCGCAGTTGTGCGAGGGCTACTGGGGCAGGCCCGAGGAGACCGGGGCCGCCTTCCGGGACGGCTGGTTCCACTCCGGCGACCTCGCCGTGCGGGATCCGGACGGCTACTTCACGATCGTGGACCGCGTGAAGGACGTCATCAACTCCGGAGGCGTCCTGGTCGCCTCCCGGCAGGTCGAGGACGCCCTCTACACCCACGAGGCCGTCGCCGAGGCCGCCGTCATCGGGCTGCCCGACGAGCGGTGGATCGAGGCCGTCACCGCGGTCGTCGTCCCGCGCGGCGAGGTCACGGAGGACGAACTGATCGCCCACGCCCGTGCGCATCTCACCGCGTTCAAGGCACCCAAGCGGGTGCGCTTCGTCGACGCGCTGCCGCGCAACGCCAGCGGCAAGATCCTCAAACGGAAGCTGCGGGACCGGTTCGCCGATTCCTAGCCGGACGGTCCGCGCCGGTCTGCCGAAAGGTACCCCTCGTGCGGCCTGTCGGCGGTCGGACCCGGTCGCTAGGCTGACCGCGGACGACGAAATCGGGAGGAGCACGGACGTGGCCGAGAGCACCACCCAACAGCGCCCGCTCACGGGCTGGCACAAGCCGGAGCTGGATCTCAGCAACGCGCAGTGGCAGTCCAGCAGCCGAGGCCTGGGGGATGTCCAGATCGCCTTTGTCGAGGGGTTCATCGCCATGCGCAACGGCGGCAGCCCGGAAAACCCTTCCCTGATCTTCACCCCCGCGGAATGGGGCGCGTTCGTGTCGGGAGCGCGGGAGGGGGAGTTCGACCTCACCTGAGACACCGCGGGGGCGGGTGCGCGGGACCGGCCGGGGTCACGTCCGGCCGATCCGGGGGTGTTCCACCGGTTTTTCCGGACACGCGACCGTGAGTGCCCCTCGGGGACCGAGGCCTGAGCCAGGCTGAGGCCAGGAGGGGGAAACAGTCGTAACTCCGGAGGTGAGGAACCCCATGAGCACCACCCTGCCGGTCGTCGCGGCGGTCGACGGTTCTGACGACAGCCTGCGCGCCCTGGACTGGGCCCTCGACGCCGCCCACAGGCGGGAGGCACCCCTGCGGGTGGTGCACGTGCGCCAGTACGCGGCCTGGGCGCCGCAGACCGAGGTCCTGGTCGCGGGCCCGCCGGACACCGGGGAGGACCCGGTGCTCGACCAGGCCCGCGCACATGTCGAGGAAGCGGCCCAGGCGGTGCCGACGGAGTTCGTCGGCATGGAGGGCGTGCCGGGCGCCGTGCTGCCGCAGTTGGGCGCCGACGCCCAACTGCTGGTGCTCGGCTCCCGGGGCCGCGGCGGCTTCGCCAGCCTGCTGCTCGGCTCCAACGGCCTCGCCGTCGCCCGCGACGCCGAGTGCCCCGTGGTCGTGGTGCCCCGCCCCGGACGCGAGGTGCACGACGAGACGGCGGCCGAACCCGCCGGCCCCCGGGTGGTGGTCGGCCTGCACGTGGACAGCCCCGACGACGCCACGCTCGCCTTCGCCTTCACCGAGGCCGACCTGCGCGGCGCCCGCCTCCAGGTGGTCGCCGCCTACCCGTGGCCGGTGCAGACCTGGGCCGCGGCGGGCCAGATCATGCCCCCGGTGATCGACGAGGTCTCCATCGAGGGCGAGATCCGCGTCCTGACCGACGGCTTCCTCGCCCCCCACCGCGAACGCCACCCCGGGGTCCGGGCCGAGCCCTACGTCGTGCCGGGCGACGCCGCCGGACACCTGGTCGGCGCCTCCCGGGACGCGGAACTCGTCGTCGTCGGCCGCCACCGCCGGCGCCTGCTGGCCCCCGCCCGCATGATCGGCTCCGTCACCCACGCCGTCCTGCTGCACGCGGCCGCGCCCATCGCGGTGGTACCGCCGGCTCCGCCGGAGGAGTGAGCCGCGCGGGACCGCACCGGCCCGTGGCGTCGCACGGGCCGGCACCCGCACGGCACCGGCGGCCGAAACCGGCGTGCCTGTCATCGGTGCCGTGCGCCGGACACGCCATGGGGCCCGCCACCACGAACGGCACAAGCGCACCGAACAGCCCGGACGGGTACCCGCCCGCACGCCGTTCACCGGGCCCGGCCACGTACCATGGCGGCATGTCGTTCCTCCGCCGCCGCAGCGCCACGCCCGCCGGGCCCGACTTCGACGTACTGGCCATGGACCCGGGCGACTGGCCCGGGAACCTGGGCGCCGGCCTGCTGCCCGCGCCCGACGGCAGCTGCCAGGGCGTCTTCCTGCGCTACGACCTGTTCGGCGGTCGCGGCCCGGCGATGATCATCGGCAATCTGCCGGACGGCTCCCCGGCCCGCGAGGTCTCCGAGGGCGAGATCCCGTTCGAGGTCGCCCAACTCCTGCTCGCCCTGGAGAACGACGAGGAGATCACGGTCGTCGGCGCCGAGGACGTACCGGTGATGCAGGGCGACAACCTGCTCGTCGTGCGCCGCCTCAAACTCTCCGAGAGCCGGATCTCCTGCGTCCAGTTCGACCGCAGCGACGGCGTCCTGGTGACCATCGCCGCCTGGGACCGCCCCATCACCGACGACCTGTACGCCCTGCTGAAGCCGCTCCCGGCGGAGCTTTTCCAGCAGGACTGACCAGGGACCCCGGCCGCTACCGCGAGGCCGTGAGCGTGACGTCGGCGGCGCGCACGTACCCGACCCGGTGGCCGTACTGGATCTCGTAGTACAGGTCCTTCCCGGTCACCACCCGCCGGGAGGAGCCGTCGAAGGTGACCGCGTAGAAGTACTCGCCGGGCACCTTCTCGCCCACCACGTACTTCTCTCCCTCGGACACCCGGTACGGAAGCGGCGACACGGCCTGCGCGGGCACGCCGGCCGGGTAGGCGCTCGCCTCCGGGTACGCGCGGCCGTACACGGGGACGCTCTCCAGGCCCTTGCGCGCGGTGATCACCCGGCCCGAGGCGGGCACCGCCACCGGGGCCCTGCGCGGGTTGTGGAACCAGGCCTTCTGCCCCAGGTACCAGATGGCCGTCCAGTCGCCCCACCGGCCGGCCACCGCGTACTGCTGACCGGTGGAGACCCGGGACGACAGGTCGTTGACCCCCGTCGTCGGGGTGGTGCCGAGGCCGATGTCCTTGATCAGCGGCGCGTTCACGTCGTGGTCGGAGTACAGCCGCACCTCACTGGAGCCGTGCGCCGCACAGGGTTCGCCCGCCGTCTCGCAGCCGGTGTACTCCGGGCGGTTGGCCGTGTAGTCGGGGCGGATCGTCACCAGACCGGCCTTCTTGCCGGCCGTCGCCTCGAAGGGGCGGCCGAGCAACTGGAAGTAGTGCCGCCAGTCCCAGTACGGCCCCGGGTCGGTGTGCATGCCCGGGACGGTCGCGGCGGTCGTGCCCGGGACGTTGTCGTGGCCGAGGATGTGCTGCCGGTCCAGCGGGATGCCGTACTTCTTGGCCAGATACGCCACCAGCCGCGCCGACGAGCGGTACATCGCCTCCGTGTACCAGGCGTCCGGCTCCGCCAGGAAGCCCTCGTGCTCCAGGCCGATCGAGTTGGCGTTGACGTACCAGTTGCCCGCGTGCCAGGCCACGTCCTTCGCCTTCACATGCTGGGCGATGTGGCCGTCGGTGGAACGCAGCGTGTAGTTCCAGGAGACGTAGGCCGGGTCCTGGACCATGTCGAGGACCCCGTCCCAGGCGCCCTCCGTGTCGTGCACGACGATGTACCGGATGCGCTGCGAGGCCGGCCGGTCGCCCAGGTC
Organism: Streptomyces sp. SL06; assembly: GCF_058244745.1. Lineage (NCBI taxonomy): Bacteria > Bacillati > Actinomycetota > Actinomycetes > Kitasatosporales > Streptomycetaceae > Streptomyces > Streptomyces sp. SL06. Next base: position 6,555,937 of record NZ_JBSYOT010000002.1, read on the forward strand.
GTGGTTGCCGTAGTCACCGTCCCCGAACTCCTCGTACGGCGCCGGGATCCACTCGCAGGACACCGTCCTCGGGCACTCGGTGCCGGCGGCCGAGGCGGTACGCAGCCCCGCGCGCGCGAGCTGCGAGACGTTCGGGGCCACGCCGGGACGGGCGGCCAGGACGACCCGCTGTCCGTCGTCCGTGGTGCGCCGCTCGCCCGCGCGGATCACCTCGTACACGTCGTTCGCGTACGAGGCGGCCGTCGCGGAGTCCTCCGCGCCCGAGAAGCGGGCCACCGCCCCGTACCAGTCCGCCGGGTCCGCGCTGAGCGGCTCGCCCGCCTCCCGCTGGGCGGCGGCGAGCAGCGCCGCACCGCCGGACACGTTCGCCGCCGGGTCGCTGCGCAGCGCCTCGGGGCTGAGCCCGGTCAGTTCGGCGGCCTTCGGCAGGGTGGTCAGCCGGGCCGGCAGGTCGGTGGTCCGGGCCGGCGGCGCCGCTGCCGGACGCAGCGGGGCGCGGGCGTCGTCGCCGCGCGGATCCTCGGACCCCTCGCCGTGGTGCGAGGCGTCGGCCGGCGCCGTACGCGCGTCGGTGAGATGCAGCGGGCCGTAGCCGCCGGTGACGCTCGGCGCGCCGCCGTGCCCGTCCCAGCGGGACTGGAGATAGGAGACGCCGAGCAGGACGCTCTGCGGCACGTGGTACTCGGCCGCCGCGGCGGCGAACGCCCGCTGGAGCCGGTCCGGGGCGGGCGGTGCGTCGGAGGGCCGGGCGGCGGACGGCGCCGCGCCGAGCAGCGGGAGCAGCAGTGCCGCGGTGGCCAGGGCGGGCACGACGGGGGATCCTCGCAAAGCGGACTCCTGTGACGGTCGGGCGTGGTGGGACGGAACGGAACGTGCGGGCCGGGCGTGGGTCAGTGGTACCCGGCGGTCCGACGATCCGTCAATCATGCCGTCCTGGTGGCGATTTCCCACGTCAACAGGGGGTCGGGGGAGTTTCGTGGCGGCGGCCCACGGGCCTGCGCGGCGTCAGTGGCATACACCAATGGCCACCGCACGTATCCGGACACACAAAAACCGCGGTGCGCCCCGGGACAGGGGCACACCGCGGACCGTCGTCCTTCTTCCGTCAGCGCTTCCGTCAGCGCTTCCGTCAGCGCGTGCCGACCGCCGCCCGCACGGCTCGCCGGGCCATCTGGCAGTCGTCGTGCAGCCGGCGCAGCAGCAGCCGCTGCTCCTCACCGGTCGGCGTGGCACCCGGGTGGGCCGACGCCGACGGTGCCGCGGCCGTGTCGTGCAGCGAACGCTGCACGGCCGTCTCGTACGTACGGATCTCCTTGGTCAAAACGAGCATCAGGTTCACCAGGAACGAGTCGCGCGCCGCCGTCCCCGCCACCTGGGCGATCTGGCTGATCTGACGGCGCGCCACCGGGGCGTCGCCGAGCACCGCCCACAGGGTCGCCAGGTCGTAGCCCGGGAGATACCAGCCCGCGTGCTCCCAGTCCACCAGCACTGGACCGGCCGGCGACATGAGGACGTTGGACAGCAGTGCGTCACCGTGGCAGAACTGGCCCATGCCCTGGCGTCCGCCCGCGTGGGCGATGCCGTGCAGCAGCTTCTGGAGGTCGCCCAGGTCCCGGTCGGTGAGCAGCCCCAGCTCGTGGTACTGGGAGATCCGGGCGGCGTAGTCCAGCGGGGCGTCGAAGGCGCCGGCCGGGGGCCGCCAGGCGTTCAGCCGGCAGACCGCGCCGAGCGCCGCCCTGATGTCCGCCCGCGGTGGCGCCTCCAGGGGGTGCCGCTGGAGCGCCGCCACCCGTCCCGGCATCCGCTCGATCACCAGCGTGCAGTTGTCCGGATCCGCCGCGATCAGCCTCGGCACGCGCACCGGAGGGCGCTGCCGGACGAACGAGCGGTATGCCCCTATTTCGTGCCTGATCCGCTCCGCCCACACCGGGGAGTGGTCCAGTAAGCACTTGGCGACCGCCGTGCTGCGCCCGGTCGTGCCGACCAGGAGCACGGACCGCCCGCTGCGGCGCAGCACCTGCACCGGCGAGAACTCCGGACAGATCCGGTGCACGGCGGCGATCGCCGTGCGCAGTTGGGCGCCCTGGGGGCCGGACAGGTCGATTCTTCCGCTGAGCGGCTGCGTGCCGGGGCCCGCGCCGCGCCGCGCCCTGCCCGCCCCGAGCACCGGGGCCGCCGGACGCGCGGGGGCGAGATAGGGGCCGCCGCCCGCCGCCGGGCGGGGGTGCAGTGAGCGCTGCGGGGCGGACACGGAGGACGATGCTGCGTACATGGGCGAGACAGATCCCTTCGTGTGCCTGCTGTGCCTGCCTTGAGGACCGGCGCCCGTCCGCCGCTGCGGAAGGCGTGTCCTCGTGTGAACCGTCGCGCCGCCCGAACCGGCCGCCCGGGGCCACCCTGGGGAGTAACTCCGCGGCGACCGGGTCGGGGTGGCGCATTCCTACCTGACACCCGGCCGCCCGTGGCACACCATCTGGCGCACCCTGGCGAACGGTGGCGAATAGTCGCCCGGCAACCCGTCCGGGGCTACTGTCAACTCAGCCGAGAACCTGGGGGCTTGACGTGAGCGGTGAACCCAACACCCGTCTGTCGGACCTGTTCGGCCTGGCCGGCTGGTCCAAGGGCGAACTCGCGAGGCTGGTCAACCGGCAGGCGGCGGCCATGGGCCACCCCCAGCTGGCGACCGACACCTCGCGGGTGCGGCGGTGGATCGACATGGGAGAGATCCCGCGCGATCCGGTGCCGCGGGTGCTGGCGGTTCTGTTCACCGAGCGTCTCGGCCGTGTCGTGACCATCGAGGACCTCGGTCTGGTCCGGCACGGGCGTGCGGGGAAACGGCACAGCGGCGGGAACGAGAAACATCCCGACGGAGTGCCGTGGGCGCCCGAGCGGACGGCGGCGGTCCTCACCGAATTCACGGGAATGGACCTCATGCTCAACCGACGCGGCTTGGTGGGCGCGGGCGCCGCGCTCGCCGCGGGCTCCGCACTCAGCAGCGCCATGCACGACTGGTTGCACACCGATCCGGCCCTGGCTGCCGACGCTCCCGACCTCCTCCAACCCCTGCACGCCGACCCCGCCGGGTTCGACCGCTACGAGGCCGCCCCCATCGGGTCGCAGGAGGTGGACGAACTGGAAAGCTCGGTCGAGGTCTTCCGCGCCTGGGACGCCGCCCGCGGCGGCGGGCTCCAGCGCAAGGCCGTGGTGGGCCAGCTCAACGAGGTGGGCGGCATGCTCGCCTACCACCACCCGCCCCATCTCCAGCGGCGACTGTGGGGCGTCGCCGCCAACCTCGCCGTCCTCGCGGGCTGGATGTCGCACGACGTCGGCCTGGAACCCACCGCCCAGAAGTACTTCGTCATCGCCACCCACGCCGCACGCGAGGGCGGCGACCGGCCCCGGGCGGGGGAGGCGCTCTCCCGGGCGGCCCGCCAGATGGTGCACCTGGGCCGGCCCGACGAGGCGCTGGACCTGATGAAACTCGCCCAGTCCGGCTCCGGCGAGGAGGTGCTGCCGCGCACCAGGGCCATGCTCCACACCGTCGAGGCCTGGGCACAGGCCTCCATGGGCAAGGGCCAGGCGATGCGCCGCACCCTGGGACGGGCCGAGGACCTCTTCGTCTCCGACAAGGCGAACGGGCCGCAACCGGACTGGATGCAGTTGTTCAAGGAGGAGGACCTGTATGGCATGCAGGCCCTCGCCTACCGGACGCTCGCCGAGTTCGATCCGAAGGCCGCCGCACACGCGCAGCACTACGCGGACAAGGCCCTGGCACTCAGGATCGACGGCCGGCAGCGGTCGAAGATCTTCGACTATCTGTCCATGGCCTCCGCCTGCTTCATCGCCGACGACCCCGAGCAGGCGGACCGGTACGCGCGGCTGGCGCTGGTGTCGATGGGCTCCAACTCCTCCCAGCGGACCTGGGACCGGCTGCGCCAGATGTACCGGCTCACCGCCGAGTACGCCGGCTACCCGAGGATCCGGGAGCTGCGGGAGGAGATCAGGGCGGCGCTGCCCAAGAGCAGGTCCCCCAGGGCAAGGGGGAGGAGCGGTGACATCGCGCCGGCGTAGGGCGCGGCGCGTTCCTAGGGCGTCACCCGGGCCACCAGTACGCAGGCGTTCTCCCGCACCGGGTGGCCGGCGAGTTCCCGCGCCGCGATGTGTACGGCGTCCTGTGCCGAGCCCGCCCCGGTCAGGCGGGGGGCCAGGGAGAGGAGGTGCTCCACGGCCGTCGGCGCGAGTGCGCCGCCGTGCAGGAACAGCAGGTCGCCGGCTTCGAGGGTCGCCTCGGCCTGCCCGGAGAGCCCATGGCCCACCGCGCCGCGGAACAGCAGCGGGCCGGGGTGTCCGGCCCGCGCCCAGGTCAGGGCGCGGGTGCGGGGGCGGTAACCGCAGTACACGGCGCCCCGCACCGGGGGGAGGGCGGTCTCCTTGAGCAACTTGCCCAGCCGGTCCTGGAGTTGGCCGGGCCGGGTGCCCGCCAGCGCAAGACCGCGCAGGGCGCCGATCAGCGTCGCGGGGCCCTGCCCCGCGTCGTCGTCGGGTCCCGCGAGGTCGCCGACGCTGAGCAGGGTCTCCTCGTCGGCGAGCGGACACGCGTCGTACCAGCCGCCGTACGGGGGCGTGCGGGCCGTCGCGGCGGTCGGCGGCAGGTGCCCGGCGGCCAGATCCAGGCCCGGCCGCCCCCGGTGCGGGAACCGCAGGAGGCCGTGCCAGGGAGGTCGCACGGCTTCCCGCGGTTCGACCGCGGCCCGTTGCCCGGTGTCCGCCTCCGGCGGGGAGAACGGGAGCGAGTCACGGGTCTCGCTCACCACCCGCTGGCTGCGGCGCAGTTCGCTGACGTCCCGCAGTACCGCCCACATCGAGGCGGTGCTACCGTCGGCGTCGAGCACGGGCTCGCCCATCATGTGCACGGTGCGCACGGTGCCGTCCGGGCGTACGACGCGGAACTCCCCGTCGATCGGCCGGGCGTCGACGAGGCAGTCCGTGACCATCGCGGTGAGCTTCGGCCGGTCCTCGGTGAGGACCAGGGACGGCAGTTCGTCGAGGCTGAGCGGGACGGACAGGGGGTCGCGCCCGAGGATCCGGAACAGCTCCCCGGACCACTCGGCCTCGTCCGTCAGCAGATTCCACTCGGCGCTGCCGACCCGGCTGAGCAGCGAACCGGGCCGGTGCGCGGGCGCGGGACCGTCCCGGAGCTGCGCCAAGTGCTCGTCGATGTCGCTGAGTTGATGCAGGGCCAGGTCATACAGCGCGCGCTGCCAGCGTCCGTGGGGATCCTCCTCGTCACGCTGGCTCTCCCGCCGTACCGCGTCCACGTCGCCCCGCAGCTGCCGCGCCTGCGATATGAGGGACTCGACCGAGCCGCGTCCCGGCGGCTGGGCGGCCGGGTGGCCCGCGGGGAGGTGGGACGACATGACGCACTCCGATGTGCAGACGGTACGACCGAGAGGGAACCGAGGCCGGTCGGAAGGACCGTTACGACTGTTGCACAGCCCGCGACGCCCTGTGAGGGATTCGGCAACACACGATACGGTGGTGCTTCAGGCATATGCCACCGTCTTCCCGGAGTGACTTCGGCACCTGAACGGCGTACGCGGGCCCATGGCCAAGTCGTAGTATGCCTACGGGACTTGACGGTCATCGAGGCCGGGGGCGCGTCGTCGTCCTGGTGTTCGGGGAACCCCTGTTCCGTGACGGCGGGTCAGTACCGCAGCACCCCCGCGATGCCCTCCGCCTGCCCGAGTGCGCCGTCGGGTACGAAACGGACCTCGGCGCCGGTCTCCAGGCACTGTTCGACGATCTCGTCCACGATGTCCTCGCGGGCGTCCGGGTCGCCGCTGTCCGCCGGGACCAGATGGTCGCCGGTGTCGCTCACCGTCACCCGGTAGTCCTCCTCGACGACGAGCAGCCGGACCCGGCCGGTGCGGGCGCTCTCCCACAGCTCGTCGACCCCGGCCGCGTAGTCCTTGCGGCCCCGGGCGGTTTCCAGCTCCCGGGTCGCGGCCTCGGCGCGTTCGCGGTCCTCGGCGGCGATCACCGGACGCACCGCCTGCCACACTGCCTCGGGGGTGCCGTGGGCGAGGCCCCCGTGCGGGACGAGCACCGCCTCCCGCACCGTGCTCCCGGTCTCCTCCAGCACGGACAGCGCGGGCTGCGGACCGGTGACGTACAGCGGCCGGGGGTGCGAGCGCAGGACCCTGCCCATCGCGGCGTCGGCCTCGCGCAGGAACCGGCGGGTGTCCTCGTCGCGGAAGGTGCTCGGCGTGTCCCCGATCCGTTCCCGGCGCTCGGGGTCGAAGTTCTCCTCGGGCCGGTTGAGGGGGAAGCCGCCGGCACGGTCCTCGACGACCCGGTCCGTGCCGCCGCTCCACAGGGTGACGCGGTCGGCGGCGACCGAGAGCACCCAGAACGGCCGCTCGGAGGCGTGCGCGGCGACGAGATTGCGGGTCAGGAAGGTGTCCGAGAGGACCACGCGCTCGGGTACGGAACGGGCGAGGGTCCAGACCTGGTGCTCGCCCGGAGCGGCGAAGATCACCAGCCCGTCCTCGGCGTCGGCCGGGTCGACCTCGGCGAGGGCCAGGTCGAGTTCCCCGGACACCTCCGCGAGCCGCTCCCGGGTGACCGCCGGATCGTCCTCCAACCGCTTCTTGGCCTCGGCGACCGCGTTGCGCAGCCGGACGCGGTCCTGGGAGTTGTCCGGTTCGCGGCGGTGCGTCGGTGTCAGCACGGACACGGCCGGGTAGGGGCGGGGGCGCCGCAGTTCGGCGAGAGTGGCGGGACTCAGATCGTGCTCCATGTCAGCACGATAGGGCCGATGGGCATGCCGGGCATTCGGAGCGGACCGCCGCTCAGCCGGCCCGGTCCTCGGCGGACTCGGGGCCGCAGGAGCTGCCGTCCGGCGGCAGGGAGCCGTACAGCAGGAAGTCGTCGACCTTGCGGTGCACGCACCTGGAGGACGCGTAGCCGGTGTGCCCCTCGCCCTTGTTGTCGAGGACCACGGCCGGGGAGCCGAGCCGCTCGGCCGTCTCCACGGTCCAGCGGTACGGAGTCGCCGGGTCGCCCCGGGTGCCGACGAGCAGCATCCTCGCGGTGTCGAGGTTCTTCACGTCGTCGCGGATGTAGTCGGTGCCCTTGGGCCGGCCGTAGCACATCAGCACCTGGGTGAGCCGGTAGCGGCCGAAGACCGGCGACGCCTCCTCGTACCGTGTGCGCAGCCGGTCCAGCGAAGCGGCGACCTGGTCGGCGGTGGGGCGGTCGGGGTCGTCCGCGCAGTTGACCGCCATCAGGGCGGCCGGCAGGTTGTCCATGGGGACGTCCGCCTCGTCGGTGAGGCCCGCGCGGTCGCCCCCGGGGTCGGGCGCGCGGCCCCGCTCACGGACCGGGAAGGTGACACCGCCGGACGAGAAGCCCTCCAGGTCGCGGGTGTCGCCGTCCTCCAGCAGCCGCGCGAGCGACCGTTCCAGCAGGGGCCACAACTCCTGGCTGTACAGCGCCTGTCCGACGGCGCCGACCAAGTCCTGTCCGGAGAAGGGCTCCCCGAAGGCGGACGGCACCGGGTCGGAGTCGAGCGAGCCGACCAGCCGCACCATCTGGCGGCGGGCCTCCCGGGCGTCCTGGCCGAACGGGCAGGCGAGGTCCTTCACACACCAGTCGAGGAAGTTCTCCAGCGCGGTCTGCTGTCCGCGCGCGCCGGCCAGCCCCTGCTCGGCCAGCGGTTCCGTCAGTGTGTCCACGCCGTCCAGCGCCACCCGGCCCACCCGGTCGGGGAACCGGGCCGCGTAGACCGCGCCCAGCCGGGTTCCGTAGGAGAAGCCGAGGTAGTTGAGCCGGTCGTCGCCGAGCGCCCCGCGCATCACGTCCATGTCGCGCGCGGCGTCGACCGTGCCCATGTGGGACAGGACGGGGCCCGAGTGCTTCGCGCACTCGGCCGCCGCGTCCCGCAGCCGTCCGAGCACGTCCTTCGGGTCGGTGGTCCGCTCGTCCCCGCCCGTCGCCTCCATGATCTCCAGGCTGGCCGGGCCGCAGGTCACCGGGGAGGACCGGCCGACGCCGCGGGGGTCGAAGCCCACCACGTCGTAGCCGTTGGTGAGATGCATGAAGTTCTTGCCGCCGGCGGCGAGTTCGCTGACGCCGGAGCCGCCGGGCCCGCCGAAGTTCAGCAGCACCGAGCCGCGCGCGTTCCCGGTCGCGCGGTACCGGGCGAGGGCCAGGTCGAGGGTCTGCCCCTCGGGCCGGTCGTAGTCGAGGGGGACCGTGACCTTTCCGCACTGCAAGTCCTTCGGCATGTCCATGCCCTCACAGGCCGACCAGGTGACCCTCTGGCCGTAGAACCGGGACAGATCGGGCCCCGCGTCCCGTGCGGTCGCGGCGGGCAGCCCCGCGCCCAGCAGGGTCAGCCCGAGCGCTCCGGTGACCGCGCAGCGCCGGACCGAGGGCCGGGTCGACAGCTTGGCCTGCATCGATGCCTCCCGGGCGCCCCGTCGCGGACCGGTGGTCGGCGCCCTCGATCACCATAAGCGGGCCCCGCACCCGGCGCCTCCGGGCGGCGGTACCGGTCGCACAGACGTTTGGGCAGTCATGCCCTCCCCCGCGACCGGGACCGTCCGGTCGAAGCACGACGGGGCGTCCCGGGCGCTGCCGCGCTCGGCCGCGTCCCCCGTGGAAGCGGCGGTGCAACGCGTGGATCTCCCCGGTGAGTTCGGGTACCGGCCCTCCACGGTCACGCCGGGCGCCACCTCGTGCACCGCCGGCGTCCGCACCGGCGGCGCGGGGACGCCCGAGTCCGAGAGCCAGGCGCTCAGTCACTTCGACGACGCGACGTGCGCGATGCGCCCGAGGCCCACCCAGGCGTGCGCGGCGGCGCACATCGGGCAGTGCTCCCCGGACGTGTGCACCGTGGCCGCGGCCCGCTCCCGCGGGCTGAGCCGGGCGGCGGACCAGCGCGCGAGCCGGAACTCCGGATGACGGGTGCGGTCGCCGGAGGCCACCCGGTTGTGGTCCCCGGCCGGCACCGTGCCGTCCGCGCCGACCCGAACGGCTCGTCGCCGGCCTCCGGCGCCTCGGCGGCCGGCTCCACGCACCGGCGCAGGTGCGGCAGCTCGGTGTCGTGTCCTTCACGACCACGGCGTACGGTCCTCCTCGCGACGTGATCCTCCCCGGCCGGCCCATGTCCCCACTGACTTCGTCCGACTTCGTCCGGCTTCGTCGGCCGGAAGGCCGTGGACGCGACCGTCACCCGGTACGAGGCGTGGCCCGGGAGCCGGTGACGGTCGTGCCCCTCAGCGGCGCGGGCGCGAACGGGACCGGTCCAGCGCGGCCACGCCGACCGCGGCCAGGCCGATCTGGATGATCCACTCGATCCAGTCGATGCCCTTGGTGTCGGCCACGCCGAACGCCGAGGCGATCCACGACCCGACCAGCGCGGCCACGATGCCGACGAGGATCGTCCACAGGATGCCGATGCGCTGACGGCCCGGGACCACGAGCCGGCCCAGTACACCGATCACGACGCCGATGACGATGGCACTGATGATGCCGTCGATCTCCATCTCCACCCCTTCTCGTCAAAACCCCCCGCAGCGGTGAGTCTGCCCGCTGCGGGGCGGGCACAGTCCGGCCGGCTTCAGCGGCCCGGGTGGGGGTCTGAATCCCTCCCCGACTCGTCAGTTGGGTGCCCCAGGCGGCGGGGGAGTGGGGGTGGCCGGCGCGGCCGTGACGGTCCCGGCGAGGCGGGCCGTGATGGTCTCGGCGGCCTCCTGCCGCTGGGCGTCGCCGTCGCGCAGGCTCCCGGCCAGCAACCGCAGCGTGTGCCGGATCTCGGCCGCCACCGTGGGGTGCGGCAGACCGCCGGAGAGGACATCGAACAGGTGATTGAGGATCGTCCAGCCCGCGGTACGGGCCACGGCGTCGCCACCGACGACACCGCCGCCCACCGGATCCTCCCGCAGCCAGGTCGCGGCGAACACCGCGTCCAGGACATCGGTGACCGCGGGCACGCCCGGGTCGGCGGCGTGCTGCCAGGCCAGACGGTTGAGCCGGGTGGGTTCGAACAGCGGCTCGGCCACCACCGACACCGCGGCGGACACCGCCTCGATCGGGTCGAAGACGCGGCCGGCCCGGGTGCTGAGGTACTGGTCGGTGCGGTCGTGGCGGATCGCGGGCGGTGTGACGACGTCCAGCACGGCGCGCGGCAGGGCGAGTTCCTCGGCGCGCAGCAGGGAGGCGAGCCGGACGAGGGCCTCGCGCTGGAGGTCCGCCGCGACGGGCCGGGTGCCCACGTCGGGGTCGCCGCCCCAGGCGTAGCGGTAGCGCACCCCGCCCAGGAGCCGGGCCACGGCCTGCGTCTCGTGGCGGTGGAGCAGGTGCAACAGCGCGGCGCGCTCCTCCAGTTCACCGCTCTGCCGGTCCGGTGGCACGGCACCGGCCGTGAATCCTTCGAGGGCGGTGCGGCGCACCGCCCGCACCCGGTCCAGCGCATCGAGCGCGTCGCCACCGGTGACCCACGGGACGGCGTCGGCGTGCGCGGCGTGCGGGCCGTGCCCGTCCTCGTCCGTGGCGTACACCAGGCCCGACGCGGCGGCGTCACGGCGCAGTTCGGCCAGCGCGGTGTCCTCGTCGCGGCCGGGGAAGCGGCCGTAGGCGTGCGCGACCAGGAAGTGGTCCCAGGGGCCGAGCCCTTCGGCGTAGGCGCCGGACACGTCGACGCGGCCGTCCGCGGTGACGCCGACACGGGCGTGCGGATAGTCCATGACGGACGGCTTGGAGTGGTGGGTGCTGGCGTAGTTGTGCATGAACCCCAGCGCGTGGCCGATCTCGTGCGCCGCCAGTTGCCGCAGCCGGGAGAGCACCAACTCCTCGACAGCAGCGAGGCGTTCGGCCTCGTCGACGCGTCCGTACGGGGTCAGGAGGGCCTCGCCCAGAGCCCGTACCTGCTCCACCCGCTGCGAGCCGAGCCGGACCCGGCCGGCGACGATCTCGCCGGTGCGCGGGTCGGTCAGGCCGGCGCCCATGGACCAGCCCCGGCCCGCGCGGTGCACCCACCACACGGAGTTGACGCCCGGGTCGTGCAGATCGGCGTCGTCGTCGGCGACCTCCACGCGGAAGGCGTCGGTGAGGCCCGCGCTCTCGAAGCCCTCCCGCCACCAGTTGCCGCCCTCGACGACGGCCGAACGCAGCGGCTCGGGAATGGCGGGGTCCACCGCGAAGACGATCGGGCGGCGTACGGCGGAGACGGGTGCCGACGGGTCCAGCGGCTCCAGACGGAACCGGGGCTGGAACCGCACCGTGGGGGAGGAGCCGCCGGTGAGACGGGCGTGGTCGGCGTGGCCGATGCCGTAACCGCCGGAGCCCGGGTGGTACCGGCGCGTGGGCAGGGCCGGTTCGGGCAGCGGCAGGAAGTGGAGGTGCTGCGTGACACTCGCGGACCGCGGTTCGGGCACCACCGCGCGCACGGCGGCGCCGGTGCCGGGGCCGCTCAGTGTGAGCAGGGCGGACAGCCGGGTGCGGCCCTCGCGTGAGTGGCTCGCCTCGACGAGCGGCAGGCTGCGGTCTGCGTCCACCGTGTACGTGCCCTGCCCGCGCTCAAAGAGATGGCCGGTCAGGTCGTGGTGGTCCGCGACGGCCAGGGTGCCGGCGTCCACGACGACCGCTCCGTCCTCCTCGCGCAGGACGGGCGCGCTCCACAGCACGGACACCGCGAAGGACTCCTCGCCCGCACGGCGTTGCGGCCGGGTGCCATGGGCGAGACGGTGCTTGTTGTGCTGGACGAGGAGGACCCGGGGGCCGACCCGGCGGAAGGAGGCCACGCGGATCTTGCCGGGCCGGGCGCGGTCGGCCGGCAGGCCGCTGCTGCCGAGTCCGGTACCGAGGGCGGCGAGCAGCAGGAAGGGGGCGTCGAAGCGGCGTATGCCGACCAGCAGCCGGTCTCCGGCCGGGTCGTGCGGAAGGTCGAGCATGGCGGGCCTTTCGGCTTGTCGGGCAACGGCGGGCGAGCGCCGACGCGGAAGCGGGAGGAACGGGAACGGAGCGGGGAGCGGGCAGGGGGGGGGAGGAAACGGGCCCCGTGAACCGGGCGTTCTCGCGCGTATACGCGTGGATACGCTCCCCCCCGTGCACCCGGACATGAACGCCCGTCAGGGGAGCGTGCGGGCGAGCCCCGCCAGCCGCACGTCGCGGTTGCGGCCGAGGTGTGCCGTGACCTCCCGGCGGGCCGCATCGGCGTCGTGCGCGCGGATGGCGGCGATGATCCGGGCGTGCTCCTCGTGGGTCAGCTCGCGGTTGGCGGGGGCGGCCGTCGGAGCGCGGTCGAACAGGCGCATCTGGGTGATCAGCCGGTCCAGCAGCCCGGCGACGATCGCATTGTGCCCGGCGTGCCAAAGAGCCTGGTGGAAACCGGCGTTGGTGTGCGACACCGCGTCCGGTTCGGAGACGTTCAGCAGTTGGTCGTGGTGATGGGTCATCCGCGCCAGGTCGAGGTCGGTGCGGCGCAGCGCGGCCGCGGCCGCCGCGGCCGACTCCAGTGCGATACGGGCCTCGTACAGCTCCAGGATGTCCTCGGCGGTGATGACCGGGACGCGGTATCCACGCGGGACGCGTTCGAGCAGACCGTCCTGTTCGAGCCGGTTCAGTGCCTCCCGTACGGGAGTGCGCGAGACGCCGTAGCGGGCCCCGAGGGCGGTCTCCAGCAGCAGTGACCCCGGGTCGAGGGTGCCGTCGATGAGATCCTGGCGCACCTGCCGGTACATGCCGAGGCCGGAGTCGGGGGAGGCATCGCGCTCCCGTGGCGCGTCGGTTGCCGGTTCCTCGACTGGTTGCTGCGGGGCAGGGCTCACGGGGGCGTCCGTCCTCACTGGTCGTCCTCGGCGGTCGGTGCCCCATTGAAGCACGTGCGCCGGGAAAACGAGTTCACACGGTTGACATATGGATCCACTTGAATACGCACGGATCCACTGCCGATCATCTGTGCATGAGTCCCGTAGACGACACGGTCGGCCTGCTGTCGGCGTTGATCCGCAACGCCTGTGTGAACGACGGCAACCCCGATTCCGGCGGCGAGGCCCGCAACACCGGCGTCCTCCTCGACTACCTCTCCGGCACGGCCGCCGAGGTCGAGGTGGTCGAGCCGCACCCCGGCCGGGTCAGTGCCGTCTTCCGGGTACCGGGCCGCCGCCGCGACGCCCCCGCCCTGACCCTGCTCGGCCACACCGACGTCGTGCCCGCCGACCCGCGCGACTGGTCGCACGACCCGTTCTCCGGCGCGGTCCGCGACGGGATCGTGTGGGGCCGCGGCGCCATCGACATGCTCAACCTGACCTCCGCCATGGCGGTCGTGACGCGCGCGGTGGCCCAGCGGTCCGAACCCCTCGCCGGGGACCTCGTGTTCGCCGCCGTCGCGGACGAGGAGTCCGGCAGCCGGTTCGGCACCGGCTGGATCGCGCGCCACCGCCCGGAACTGCTCGCCTGGGACCACGCGCTCACCGAGAGCGCCGGCGCGCACGTCGGCCGGGGCGCGGTCACCGTCACCGTCGGCGAGAAGAGTTCCTTCGCCCGCCGGCTCGTCGTCCGGGGCCGCTCCGGACACGGCTCGATGCCCTGGGGCGCCCGGAACGCGGCGGTGCTCGCCGCGGAGGCCGCGGTGCGCGTCGCCCGGCACCGCCCGGCGGCCCGCACCGACGAACGCTGGGAGGCGTTCGTCCGCGCCCACGAGTTGCCCGCCGCCGTCACGGCCGGGCTCCTCGACCCGGCCACGCTCGACGACCATCTGCACCACCTGGGTGAGGCGGCCCGCTTCGCCCACGCGCTCACCCATCTCACCCTCACCCCCACCGTCGTACGGGCCGGGACCAAGCTCAACGTGATCCCCGGCACCGCCGTCGTGGACATCGACATCCGCGGCCTGCCCGGCCAGGACGAGTCCGAGGCCGACGCCGAACTGCGCGCCGCCCTGGGCGAACTGACCGAGTACGTCACCGTCGAACCGCTCGCCTCGCGCACCGCCTCGCAGTCCGCTGCGGGCCGGCTGTACACGTCGGTGGAGGCCGCCGTCGGCCGCCGCTTCCCCGGCCGGGCCCTGCTGCCGTCGCTCACGGCCGGCGGCACCGACGCCCGCTTCGTACGCGAACGCGGCGGCGCGGCCTACGGGTTCGGCCTCTACACACCCGACTGGGACGTTGGCCGATACCGCCGTCTCTTCCACGGCGACGACGAACACGTCGACGTTGAAAGCCTCCGCCTGACCACCGACGCGTTGCACGACGTTGTCCATTCCTTCCTGGAAGAAGAACGATGACCACCGAGCAGGAACCCTGGCAGTGGCCCGAGCCGGTCTGGCGCGGCCTCGTCGAACACGTCCGCGCCGGACGGGACCTGACCCCCGCCTCCTGGCCGGGCGGCGCCACCGTCGCCGTCGCCCTCTCCTTCGACAGCGACCACGAGACACCCGCCCTGCGCGACGGGCTCACCACCCCGGGCGTGCTGGCCGCCGGCGAGTACGGCGCCCGGGTCGCCGTGCCCCGCATCCTCGCTGTACTGGAGAAGCACGGCGTGCCGGCGTCGTTCTTCGTGCCCGCCGTCTCCGCGCTGCTGCACCCCGGCGAGATCGCCGACTACGCCGCCGCCGGCCACGAGGTCGGCGTCCACGGCTGGATCCACGAGCGCAACACGCTGCTGTCCCGCGCCGACGAGCGCGACCTGACCCTGCGCGGCCTGGACACCCTGGAAAGGCTCGCCGGAACCCGGCCCACCGGCATCCGCACCCCGTCCTGGGACTTCTCCCCGGACACCCTCGGCATCATCCGCGAACTGGGCTTCCTCTACGACTCCTCGCTGATGGCCGCCGACGACCCCTACGAACTCCTGGAGGACGGCCGGCCCACCGGCGTCGTCGAACTGCCCGTGGAGTGGATCCGCGACGACGCGCCCTACTTCGGCATGGCCCGCTTCGCCGGACTGCGCCCCTACACCCCACCGCACGAGGTGCTGCGGGTGTGGCGGGACGAGTTCGACGGGGCCCGCCGCGAGGGCGGTCTCTTCCAGCTCACCCTGCACCCCTCCATCTCCGGGCATCGCTCCCGGATCTGGCTGCTGGACGAACTCATCGGCCACATCTCGTCCTCGGGACCGGTCTGGTTCGCCACCCACGAGCAGATCGCCCGCCACATCCGCACCGAAGGAGGGCTCGCATGAGTCCGCACGCCGTCGTCACGGGCGCCGCCTCCGGCATCGGAGCCGGCATCGCCGACGACCTCGCCGCACACGGCTGGCGCGTCACCGGCGCCGACCTCAGAGCCGACGCCCTCACCGCCGTCCTCGACGCGATCCACGAACGGCACGGCGTTCCCGTACAGGCCGTCGTCGGCGACCTCGCCGACGCGGACCACGCCGCCGCGCTGATCGACCGGGCATGGTCCCTGGCCCCGGTCGACGCCCTGGTGAACGCCGCCGGCATCTACCCGGCGATCCCCTTCGAACAGCTCACCCCCGAACAGTGGGACCGGGTCCAGCACGTCAACGTCCGCGCGGCCGTCCTCACCGCGCAGCGCCTCGCCCACCACGCCCGCCCGGCGGGCCGCACCCCAGCCGTCGTCAACATCGCCTCCGGCGCCGCGCTGCGCGCCCGCCCCGGCGCCGCCCACTACGCCACCTCCAAGGCGGCCCTCGTCATGGCGACCAAGGCCACCGCCGTGGAACTGGGCCCCCACGGCATCCGCGTCAACGCCGTCTCACCCGGTTTCGTCGACGTCGACAGCCCCGTCAACCCGGTCACCCCCGACTACGCCGAGGCGGTCGGGCGGTCCCTGCTGCCGGGCCGGGCCCGAGCCGCCTCGATCGCGCCCGCGGTCCGCTTCCTGCTCGGCGAGGAGGCCGGCTGGATCACCGGCGCCAACCTGCCGGTCGACGGCGGCGCCTCCGCGGGCACCACAGCACTTCCCCACCACTGGTCCGTACCCACCCCCTGGCAGCTCGGCACCCCGGAGGCCACCGCATGAGCACCTACACCGTCGTCGGCGCCGGAGCGATCGGCGCCACCCTCGGCCACGCCCTCGCCCGTGACGGCCACCACGTCACCCTGGTCGACACCGACGCCGACCACATCGCCGCCGTCCGCCGCGACGGACTCGCCGTCCGCCGCCCCGACGGGCACGACGACACCGTCCGCGTCGCGGCCGCCCACACCACCGACGACCCGGACCTGCCGCCGCTGACCGGCCCCGTCCTGCTCGCCGTCAAGTCCCAGCACACCGCGCGGGCCGCCGAGTGGATCGCCGGCCGGCTCAGCGGCGACGGCTACGTGGTGTCCGTCCAGAACGGCCACAACGAACCCGTCATCGCCGACCACGTCGGCGCCGACCGCACCCTCGGCATCTTCGTCAACATCTTCGCGGACTACCTGGAACCCGGTGTCATCCGCGACGGCGGGCCGGGCGCCCTCGCCGTCGGCCTGCCGCAGGGCGGGGCCCCCGACCGGCGGGTCCTGGACCTCGCCGCCGACCTGCGCGCCTACGGCCCCGTCACCGCCACCGCCAACCTCCCCGGCCACCGCTGGGCCAAGCGCGGGTTCGGCGCGATCCTCGGCGTCACCACCCTCGTCGACGCCCCGATCGCCGAGATCGTCGACGCCCACCGGGACCTGGCCTCGGCAGCCGCCGCCGAGAGCACCGCGGTCGCCCTCGCCGAGGGCATCGTGCTGGAGGCGTTCGACGCCTACGAGCCGTACGCCTTCTCGGCCGCCGCCTCGCAGCGCGCCCGCACCGCCGCCCTCGACCGGCTGGTCGCCTGGCTGGCCACCCAGCCCAAGGACCGCAGCGGCGTCTTCCGCGACCTCGCGGTCCGCCGGCGGCCGATCGAGCGCCCGAGCCGCGACGACGGCTACGCCTCCCTCGCCGAACGCCACGGCGTCCCCACCCCGGTGGGCGGCGCGCTCGGCCGGTTCCTCGCGGAGATCGAGGCCGGTACGCGTTCCTTCTCCCACGACAACCTCGAAGACCTCCGCAAGGAGATCACCGCCGGGTAGCGCCCGGCGGGGGAGCGCGCCCTCGGGCCACGCCCTGCCGCCCCGACTCGACCGGCCTCGCTCCCGCCCCACCCACCGGCCTTGCTCCCATCCCGCCCACCGGCCTCGCTCCCGCCCCGCCCACCGGCCTTGCTCCCATCCCGCCCACCGGCCTCGCTCCCGCCCCGCCCACCGGCCTCGCTCCCATCCCACCCACCGGCCTCGCTCCCGCCCCACCCACCCGCGTTTCCCGAGCCCCGCCTCGAAAAGCCCGCCCCGAAAAAGCCCCGCCCCGAAGTCGCCGCCCGCCCCGGTCCGCCGCCCCACCGCCGCACCGCACGGCCCCGCCGCGTCGCCCCGCCGAAAGGACCCGTCACCATGGGGACACCCATACCGCGCCGCCTGCGCACGGTCGCCATACCCGGTCTCGCCCTCTCCCTCGCCGCCGTCCTCGCCGGATGCGGCGGCGGCACGGGCAACTCCGACGCCGGGGCGTCCGCCTCGCCCAAGGCGGGCGGAAGCCTGAAGATCGCCATCGACTCCGACCCCGTCTGCCTTGACCCCCAGCAGTCCACCCTCATCGCCAGCGCCGTCATCAACCGGCAGCTGGTCGACTCACTGATCGCCCAGGACCCCGACGACGGCACGTTCGTCGCCTGGCTCGCCGACAAGTGGCAGGCGTCCGCCGACGCCAAGTCCTTCACCTTCCACCTGCGTTCGGGCGTCACCTTCTCCGACGGCAGTCCCGTCGACTCGGCGGCCGTCAAGGCCAACTTCGACGCGATCGTCGCCGCCGGCGCCAAGTCGCCGTACGGCAGCCAGTACCTGCTCGGCTACACCGGCACCCGGATCAAGGACGCCGCCAACTTCACCGTCACCTTCGACCGGCCCAACGCGCAGTTCCTGATGGCCGCCTCCACCCCCACCCTCGGCCTGCTCTCCACCAGCAGCCTCAAGTCCTCCCTCGCCGACCGCTGCACCGGCAAGGGCCTGATCGGCTCCGGCCCGTTCACGTTCTCCTCCTACACCCAGAACTCCAGTACCGCCATCGCCAGGCGCAGTGGCTACAAGTGGCCCTCGGCGCTGGACAAGCACAGCGGCGACGCCTACCTCGACAAGGTGACGTACAGCGTGGTCGCCGAGCCGAGCGTGCGCTCCGGCAGCCTCAAGTCGGGCCAGGTCGACGTCGCCACCACCTTGCTGCCGCAGGACGAGAGCACACTCAAGAACGCCGGCTACACCCTGCTCGCCCGCGTCAACCCCGGCATCGTCATCGGCGCCGCGCCCAACCTGAAGAGTTCGAAGATCCTCCAGGACGCCGAGGTCCGCAAGGCGGTCCAACTGGCCATCGACCGGCAGCAGATCACCGACACCGTGCTCTCCCCGTCCTACGGCGTGGCCAAGAGCGTCCTGGGCTCCACCACCCCCGGCTACACCGACCTGTCCGCCGGTCTGAAGGCCGACCCGGACAAGGCCGCCGCGCTGCTCGACGCCGACGGCTGGAAGAAGGGCTCCGACGGCATCCGCGAGAAGAACGGCAAGAAGCTGTCGATCAGCCTGCTCTACTTCTACCAGCCCAACGTCATCGAGGCCGTCCAGCAGCAGTTGCGGGCCGTGGGCATCGACCTGAAGCTGAAGGAGGTCACCGCCGCCGAGTACGCCACCGCCTCCGCCAAGGGCGACTACGACCTGCGCTCCACCTCCGTCAGCCGCTCCGACCAGGACATCCTGCGCGCCATGTTCTCCAAGTCGGCAGGCAACCTCGCCTGGTTCACCGGTGACGAGGCCCAGGAGCCCGAGCTGGAGAAGCTGCTCGCCGCCCAACTCGCCACCACCGACACCGCCGAACGCGACAAGTTCGCCGCCCAGGCCCAGCAGATCCTCATCGACCAAGGCTACGTCTTCCCGTTCAGCCAGCTCACCCAGGTCGTCGGCATCTCCTCCAAGATCGCTGGAATCCGCTACGACGCGGCCTCCCGCATCCTCCTCTACGACGCGGGCCGGACCTCCTGATGACCCGCTACCTCGTACGCCGTGCCGCCACCGCGCTGCTCGTGCTGTGGGTGGCGTTCACCGGCACCTTCCTGCTCATGTACCTGCTGCCGGGCGACCCGGTCGAGATGATGCTGGGTCCGGAGGCCCTGCAGAACACCCCGCCCGACCAGGTCCGCGCACTGCGGGCCGAGTTCGGCACCGACCGGCCGCTGGTCGTGCAGTACGGCGACCAACTCCTGCGCCTGCTCCACCTGGACCTCGGCACGTCCTTCCAGCAGCGGACACCCGTCGGCGACCTGCTGGGCGCGGCCGTCGCGCCCACCCTGACACTGGCGGCGTCCGGGCTGGTCCTCGGCGTGCTGCTGGGAACCGCCCTGGCGGTGTGGACGCAGACCACGCGCAGCATCCGGCTGCGCGGTCTGCTCCGCTCCCTGCCCGCCCTCGGGGTCGCCATGCCGACGTTCTGGGTCGGCCTGATGCTGCTCCAGCTGTTCTCGTTCCGCTGGGGTCTGTTCCCCGCCTTCGGAGACCAGGGCGTCAGCACCCTCGTCCTGCCCGCCGTCACCCTGGCCCTGCCACTGGCCGCGGTGACCGCGCAGGTCCTCTCCGCCGGTATCGCCCACACTCTGGAGGAGCCCTACGTGGACGTGCTGCGCGCCAAAGGGGTCGGCACCGCGCGGCTGTTCACCCGGCATGTGCTGCGCAACGCCTCGCTGCCGACCCTGACGACCGTCGGCGTGTGGACCGCGCAGCTGCTCGGCGGAGCGGTGCTCACCGAGACCGTGTTCTCCCGGCCCGGCCTGGGCCAGACGGCGCAGACCGCGGTCTCCGCCCGGGACGTGCCCGTCGTGCAGGGCATCGTGCTGCTCGCGGCGGCCGTGTTCGTCGTGATCAGCCTGGGCGTCGACCTGCTGTACGGGATCATCGACCCGCGGATCCGGCTGACGGCGGTGACCGCGTGAGCGCCCCCGCCGCCCCCGTGGAGACCGCGCCCGCCGACCCCCGCCCGGGGCCCGCGCCGGCGCGCCGCGTCCGCCTGGCCGTACCGGCCCCCGGACTTCTGCTGTCCTGGCTGGTCATCGCCGTCGTCCTGCTGTGGGCCCTGGTACCGGACCTGTTCACCTCACAGGATCCGCTGCTCGGCGACCCGCGGGAGAAACTACTCGGCCCCTCGGCGCACCATCCCTTCGGCACCGACCAGTTGGGCCGCGACCTGTACGCGCGGGTCGTGCACGGGGCCTCACTCTCGCTGAGCGGGGTCCTCCTGGCCGTCGCGCTCGCGGTGGTCGTCGGGTCGCTGCTCGGCCTGCTCGCCGGCTACTTCGGCCGGCTGGTCGACGAGTGCGTGATGCGGGTGTGCGACGTGCTGCTGGC
Source organism: Streptomyces sp. SL06 (assembly GCF_058244745.1). Taxonomy (NCBI): domain Bacteria; kingdom Bacillati; phylum Actinomycetota; class Actinomycetes; order Kitasatosporales; family Streptomycetaceae; genus Streptomyces; species Streptomyces sp. SL06. Next base: position 6,576,299 of record NZ_JBSYOT010000002.1, read on the forward strand.
CATCCCCAGTCTGCTGCTGTCCATGGCGATCATCACCGTGCTCGGCCACGGGACGGTGAAGGTGGCGGTGGCGGTCGGGATCGCGGGCGTGGCCGGCTTCGCGCGGACGGTACGCAGCGAGGTCCTCAAGGTGCGCGAGGCCGGCTTCGTCGAGGCGGCTCGGGCCGCGGGGGTCGGCCGCTGGACCACCGTCGCCCGCCATGTCGTCCCCAACTCCTACCGGCCCGCGCTGGTGCTGGCCACCGTCGAGTTCGGCACCTCGCTGCTGGCCATCGCCGGACTGAGCTTCCTCGGCTACGGAGAACCGGCGCCCCAGCCCGAGTGGGGATCGCTGATCTCCGGGGGCCGCGACTTCCTGGACAGCGCCTGGTGGCTCACCACGATCCCCGGTCTCGTCGTCGTGGCCGTCGTCCTCTCCGTCAACCGCCTCTCCCACCACCGGAGGACCCGATGACCGCCCCCTCCGATCCCCGCCGGCCGAAGACGGCTCCGGCACCGGACCCGGCCGCACGGCCCACGCTGTCGGTGCGCGGGCTGTCCGTCGCCTACGCGGGACGGCCGCCGGTCGTGCGGGACGTGACCTTCGACGTGCCGGCCGGGCAGGTCGTCGCCCTGGTGGGCGAATCCGGTTCCGGCAAGAGCACCACCGCGCTCGCCGCGCTCGGACTGCTGCCCGCCTCGGCTCGTGTGGTGGGCGGTTCCGTCGGGTTCGCGGACACCGGCGATCTGCTGACCCTGCCCGGGGCGAAGCTGAGGGCGCTGCGCGGACGGGACATCGGCTTCGTACCGCAGGACCCGGGTGTCTCCCTGGACCCCACCCAGCGGATCGGCCACCAGGTGGCCGAGGCACTCCTCGTGCACGGATACGGCGACCGGGCGGGGGCGGCCCGCAGAGCCGTCGAGATCCTGGAGCACGTCGGGCTCGACGCCCCCGCCCGCCGCGCCCGCCAGTACCCGCACGAACTGTCCGGAGGCATGCGCCAGCGCGTGCTGATCGGCATCGCCTGGGCCTGCGAGCCCCGGCTGATCATCGCCGACGAGCCGACGAGCGCCCTCGACGTCACCGTGCAGCGGCAGATCCTCGACCACCTGGACCGGCTGCGCACCGAGACGGGCACCGCCCTGCTCCTGGTGACGCACGACCTCGCGGTGGCCGCCGACCGCGCCCAGCACATCGTCGTCCTCGCCGCGGGGCGCGTCGTCGAGCAGGGGCCGCCGGACAAGGTGCTGCACGACCCGGAGGACGCCTACACCCGGCTGCTCGTGCGCAGCATTCCCGGACGCGGCAGGACACAGGCCCGACGCGGCAAGAGCCCGGCCTCCCCACGGGCGACGCCCGTCGAAGGCGAGCGGGACGCTCCCGCCCCGCTGGTGCGCGTCGAGGAGCTGGTCAAGGAGTTCGACGCCCGTCGCCCCGACGGCAGCCGGTTCCGCTTCCGGGCGGTGGACGGCGTCAGCTTCACCGTCGCACGTGGCGAAACCCTCGCCCTGGTCGGCGAGTCGGGCTCGGGGAAGTCCACCACCGCCCGCGCGGTGATGGCCCTGGAGCGGCCCACCCGGGGCGACGTCCACTTCGACGGGATCCCGCTCCACTCGGTGGGCGCCCGTGAACTGCGCCGGCTGCGACGGCGCTTCCAGCTCGTCCAGCAGAACCCGTACAACTCCCTGAGCCCCCGACTGAGCGTCGAGAGCATCGTCGGCGAGCCCCTGCGTGCCTTCGGCGCCCCCAGGGACTCCGGCCGGATCCACGCCCTGCTGGAACGCGTGGGGCTCTCCCGCACCCTGGCGGCACGCCGCCCCTCCGAACTCTCCGGCGGCCAGCGCCAGCGCGTCGCCATCGCCCGTGCCCTGGCGCTCGAACCGGACCTGGTGGTCTGCGACGAGCCCGTCTCGGCGCTCGACGTCACGACGCAGGCCCAGGTGCTCCAACTGCTCGCCGAACTCCAGGAGGAACTCGGGCTGAGCTATCTGTTCATCTCGCACGACCTCGCGGTGGTACGGGACATCGCCGACCGGGTGGCCGTGATGCGCACGGGCCGCGTCGTCGAGACGGGGCCGACGGCCACCGTCTTCGACGACCCGCGCGAGGAGTACACGGCACAGCTGATCGCCGCGGTACCCGGCCGCGACTACTGACCCGGACCCTTGAGGCACCCGCCGGGCATGGCGCCGCGGCTCAACTCCCGCACGGGCGACGAGAAGGACGCCTGGGCGGGCGCCCGGCAACCGGGACCGCACGACGTTCCCAACCCCTGCGGCCCGCACCCCGGCCGCGCCGGACGGACGCCCGGCCGGGTCGCCCTGCCGGTCCAGGTCCAGGACTTGGTCCAGGACTTGGTCTAGGTCGCGGCCCCGCGCCGCCCCAGCGCCGTCAGATGGGCCTGCCTGACCGGTGCCGTCTGGCCCTGCACCAGGAGGAACACGGCCTCGCGCGCGAGCCGTTGGGCCGGGTGGTCGAGGCCTGTCGCGCGTCCGCCGCCGGCCACGACCGCCGCGGTCGTCGCCGCCCGCAGAAGGTCGTACGCCCGGGTCCGCAGCGCCAGCCTCTCCTCGACCCGCTCGTGCGGGACGGGGTGGTCGGCGAGCGCGTACGCCCGCGCCCTGACCTCGTCGAGCCGGGCGCGCAGCGCGTCGGCCGTGCCGCGCTCGTCCGGCGCGGCGCCCAGCAGGTCCAGCGCGGCGTACGCGACGCCGAAGACGGCCGGGGAGGCGTTGGTGCTGCGGGGCAGGTCGACCCGGGCGAAGTCCTCCCGCGGGGTGCGCAGCACCACGGACTCCTCCGGCAGCCACAGACCGTCCAGCGCGAGGGCGACCGTCCGGGCGGCCGTCAGCGCCGCCAGCCGCATGGGCGCCGAGGGCCGCAGCCCCGGCTGCTCGCGCGCGTCCGCGAACGCGAACACCACCTCGTCCGCCTCGGTCACGCCCGCGAGCAGCATCAGGTCGTTCAAACCCCAGCCGGTGTACCAGGGCACGGTGCCGTCGAAGCGCACCCCGCCCCGCTCGGCGGTGGCGCGCACCGGGATTCGGGGGAAGGCGCGGATGTGCGCGTAGGCGATGCCCGCCAGCAGCTCGCCGGTGGCCAGTGGGCGCAACAGACGTTGGCGCGCGGGAAGTTCGGGTGCCGCCTTGGTCAGCAGCCGTACCGGCGTGTGGTGCTGGGTCTGCACGAACCAGGTGGAGCAGCAGGCACCGGCCAGGATCTCCGCGACCTCCCGGGCGACCTGGTCCGGGGCACCCGCCCCGCCGCACTCCTCGGGCGCGCTCACCCCGAGCAGCCCGGACCGCCGGATCTCCTCGATGTGACTCACGGGCACACCGTCCTGGTCGACGCGCTGCGCGGACGGGGTGAGCAGGTCGTCCGCGAGCCGGCGGGCCTCGGTGACGAGCGGGTGGGGTGTGGTGGTCATGGAGCGATTCTCCGGACGGGCCCCGACGGTGACGAGGAGGCACGGCGCGACGAAGCCCGCCGACCCCGCGGCGACCCGGTCGGGTTGACTGGTCTACACCCTTGACTGGTACAGACCAACGCGGTTGAGTGTGCCTCCACACCCCCCTCCACGGCCGCCCCCACGCCGTGGCCGGTCCGACCGGCACGTGCGCACGGGGCCCGGCTCCGCCCTGCCCCTGTACGGGGGCGGCCGTGCTCCGCCGAAGGAGACAGACCTGTGTCTAGGCGCCGTATATCCGCTCTCGTGGCCGCAGTCGTCCTCGCGGGCGCCGTGCCCCTGCTCGCGCCCGCCACCGTGGCCTCCGCCGCCGCGTGTTCGAGTTACCCGGCCTGGTCGGCGGGCACGTGGTACAACGCGGGCGACATCGTCCGCTACACCGACGGCAAGGCCTACATCGCCGAGTACGCCAACCCGGGCTACGATCCGGTCATCAGCACCTGGTACTGGGAGCCGTACGCCTGCGACGGCGGCTCGGACACCCCGATCGGCAACTTCGTGGTGAGCGAGGCCCAGTTCAACCAGATGTTCCCGGGCAGAAACTCCTTCTACACCTACGGCGGCCTCACCGCCGCGCTCAGCGCCTACCCGGGCTTCGCCAACACCGGCAGCGACACCACCAAGAAGCAGGAGGCCGCGGCCTTCCTCGCCAACGTCAGTCACGAGACCGGCGGCCTGGTGCACATCGTCGAGCAGAACACCGACAACTACCCGCACTACTGCGACTGGAACCAGCCCTACGGCTGCCCGGCCGGCCAGGCGGCCTACTACGGGCGCGGACCGATCCAGCTCAGCTGGAACTTCAACTACAAGGCGGCGGGTGACGCGTTGGGCATCGACCTGCTGGGCAACCCCTGGCTGGTGCAGAACGACGCGGCCGTCGCCTGGAAGACCGGCCTGTGGTACTGGAACACCCAGTCCGGGCCGGGCAGCACGACCGCGCACAACGCCATGGTCAACGGCGCCGGCTTCGGCCAGACGATCCGCTCCATCAACGGCTCCCTGGAGTGCGACGGCAGGAACCCGGCGCAGGTCCAGAGCCGCGTCACCACCTACCAGCAGTTCAGCCAGATCCTCGGTGTCTCCCCGGGCGACAACCTGTACTGCTGAGCGCGGGGGCCCTGTGCGAGACTCCGCCGATGACCTCGGAAGCGATCACCGCGCACTCCTCGGGCACCTGGCACCTCGGCGACCTGCCCGTCCGCCGCATCGGCCTCGGCACGATGCGGCTGACGGGCAGCGCCGCCTTCCATCTCGGCACGGCGAGCGACCGCGAGCGGTCCCTCGCCGTACTGCGCCGGGCGGTCGAACTCGGCGTCAACCACATCGACACGGCCGCCTTCTACTTCTCGTCCCTGCGGTCCGCCAACGAACTGATCAACAGTGCCCTGGCGCCCTACGCCGACGACCTGGTGATCGTCACCAAGGTCGGCCCGTACCGCGACTGGTCGGGGCAGTGGGGCACCTCCGCCCGCCCCGAGGACCTGCGCGCCCATGTCGAGGAGAACCTGCGCCAGCTCGGCCGCGACCACCTCAACGTCGTCAACCTCCGCCGCATGAGGCAGGAATCGATCGCCGAGCACTTCGGCGCCCTCGCCGAGCTGCGCGAGGCGGGCCTGATCCGCCACCTCGGCGTCTCCGACGTGGAGCCCCGGCACCTCGCCGAGGCCCAGGCCATCGCGCCCGTGGTCTGCGTCCAGAACCGTTACGGCCTCGGCTTCCACGACCCCGCCACCGACGAACTCCTCGGCATGTGCCGCGCGGGGGGCATCGCCTTCGTGCCGTTCTACGCCATCGCGGGCGAGGCCGGACCCCGGGGCGCCGGCACCGCCCACGAGGAGCAGGTCCGGGCGGTCGCCCGTGCGCACGGGGCGAGCCCCGCGCAGGTCAGGATCGCCTGGACGCTGCACCAGGGCCCGCACGTCCTCGCCATCCCCGGCACCGGGGACCCCGGCCACCTCGCCGAGAACGTCGCCGCCGGCGCCCTGCGCCTCACCGACGAGGACCTGGCACGGCTCGACGGCGCCCGGACGGGCTGACCGGCGCCGCGGGACGCCGGGGACTTGGCGTCCGGAGGGTTTTACGTATAACCTCTCCCGTCAATCGCCCGTCCGGAAAGGTCCCGATGACACGCGTCGCCCTGGTCACCCTCGTCGTCGACGACTACGACGAGGCGATCCGCTTCTACACCGAGGCCGTCGGATTCCGCCTCGTCGAGGACACGCCTCGCCCCGACGGTTCCCGCTGGGTCGTCGTCGGGCCCGGTTCCCCGGCGCAGGGCACCGCACTGCTGCTGGCCCGCGCCCGGGGCGAGGTTCAGCGCTCCCGGGTCGGCGACCAGACGGGCGGACGCGTCGGCTTCTTCCTGTACACCGACGACTTCGCCCGCGACCACGCCCGGATGACCGCCGCGGGCGTGACCTTCCTGGAGGAGCCCCGCCGCGAGCCCTACGGCTCGGTCGCCGTCTTCCGGGACCTGTACGGCAACCGCTGGGACCTGCTCCAGCCCGCCGCCTCCTGACCCGCCCCGCCCCGCGCTCTCCGCCCCGCCTGCCCCCGCTCCCGCACCGACCCGCCGAGGAACGACCGCACATGTCATCTACGCGCATAGACGCCGAGACGCTCCGCCGCCTCCCCAAGGCCGTGCTCCACGACCACCTGGACGGCGGCCTGCGCCCCGCGACCGTCGTGGAACTGGCTGCCACGGCCGGCCACACCCTGCCCGCCACCGACCCCGACGAGCTGGCCGCCTGGTACTACGAGGCCGCCAACTCCGGTGACCTGGTGCGCTACATCGCCACCTTCGAGCACACCCTCGCCGTGCTGCAGAGCCGCGAGGGCCTGCTGCGCACCGCCGAGGAGTATGTCCTCGACCTCGCCGCCGACGGTGTCGTCTACGGCGAGGTCCGCTACGCCCCCGAGCTGATGACCAGCGGCGGTCTGACCCTCGCCGAGGTCGTCGAGACCGTCCAGGAGGGGCTGGCCGCCGGCATGGCCGGGGCGGCGGCAGCGGGCACCCCGGTCCGCGTCGGCACCCTGCTGTGCGGGATGCGGATGTTCGACCGCACCCGCGAGACCGCCGACCTCGCGGTGGCCTTCCGGGACGCCGGTGTCGTCGGCTTCGACATCGCGGGCGCCGAGGACGGCTTCCCGCCCGCCGACCACCTCGACGCCTTCGCGCACCTGCGCCGCGAGAACGTGCCCTTCACCATCCACGCGGGCGAGGCGCACGGGCTGCCCAGCATCCACCAGGCCCTCCAGGTGTGCGGCGCCCAGCGCATCGGCCACGGCGTGCGGATCACCGAGGACATCCCCGACCTCGCGGCCGGCAAGCTCGGCCGCCTCGCCGGCTGGGTCCGCGACCGCCGCATCGCCCTGGAGATGTGCCCGACCTCCAACCTCCAGACGGGCGCCGCCACCTCGATCGCCGAACACCCGATCACCGCGCTCAAGGACCTCGGCTTCCGCGTCACCCTCAACACCGACAACCGCCTCGTCTCGGGCACGACGATGACCCGCGAGATGTCCCTGCTGGTCGAGCAGGCGGGCTGGAGCGTCGAGGACCTGCGCACGGTCACGGTGAACGCCGTCAAGAGCGCCTTCATCCCGTTCGACGAGCGCAACGCCCTCATCGAGGAGGTCGTACTGCCGGGCTACGCGTCCGCGCTGCGGACGAGCCCGCGCACATAGGCGGCCTGTCCGACGTGCTGGAGATCGTCCGACAGGACGCTGACCAGCCTCGCGCCGAGCGTGACCGGCGGAACCCAGCTGTCGTCCACGATCCGCTCCAGGTCCTTGGCGGTCAGGGAGTGCAGGGCGCCGAGCGTCTGCTCGTGCACGGCGTCGTAGTAACCGGTCAGCAGGCCGGCCGAGTCGACCCGCACCTTCGCGACATCGGCGGAGCCGTGCCCGTAACCGGTGTCGTGGCGGGGCAGACCGAGGCCGAGGCGCTTCTCCCAGCCCTGGGCCACCCACACCTGGTCGAGCCCGAAGGCGTCGGCGACATGGTCGTCCTGGACCCGGGTGAGGTGCCAGACCAGCCACGAGACGGAGTTGGCGTCCGGGGCGGGGCGGGCGTTCAGGCCGTCGGGGTCCAGGCCCCCGACGGCGGCGTGGACTTCTTCCCTGATGCGGCCGTAGGCCTCGATGAGGATGTCCTTCGCGTGCATACGTCCACCATCGCTCAGTCCGCCCTCACGCGCTTCCCGTTTCCAGCAGCCCCATCAGCGCCCGTGCCGCCGGGCTGGTGGCCTGGGCGGGCGGCAGCAGCGCGACGGTCTCGTACTCCGTCCCGGTGCGGTCCTTGAGCGGCAGCGAGGCGAGGGCGGCCCGCTTGTGCCCGAAGTGCCGGGGCACGACCGCGATGCCGAGGTTCTCGTCGATCAGGTCGAGCAGGCCGTGCACGTCGTTCACCTCCAGCGGCACGCTCCGCCGTACGCCCGCCGCGGTGAAGACGGTGTCGGTGACGCGGCGCGGACCCCAGTCCGGGTGGAAGTCGACGAAGACCTCGTCGGCGAGGTCTCGCGGGGTGAGCACCGCGCCGGCCGCCGCGAGCCGGTGGCCGGGATGGCACAGCACCGTCATCGGCTCGCCGGCCAGCGCGACCGAACGCAGCTGGTCCGTGTCCTCCTGCGTCCGGTAGGCGAAGGCCAGATCGAGCCGCCCGGCCGCGACCTCCTCCGCCAGCCGGCCCGAGCCCGCCTGCCGCAGCCGGATCTCCACGTCCGGGTGCCGCCTGCGGAACGCGGCCAGCAGCCCCGCCACCGGCACTCCGGCGACGCACTGCTCGGCCCCCAGCGACAGCGTGCCGCGCAGCACCCCCTGCACCGCGGCGACCGCCTCGTGCGCCGACCGCACCTGGGCGAGGATCCGCCGCGCCTCGACCAGCAGCGCCCGCCCGGCCTCCGTCAGCGTCACCCGGCGGGTCGTGCGCACGAACAGCGGCGCCCGCAGCTCCCGCTCCAGCGCCCGGACGGACGCCGAGAGACCGGACTGGGACACCAGCAGCCGTTGCGCCGCGCGGGTGAAGTGCTGGTCCTCGGCGACCGCCACGAAGTGCTGGAGTTGACGCAGTTCCATGATTGAGAAGCGTAACCGCGCAATCCCATCGGATTCTTCTGTTGGACCACTGCCCGCAGGTCGCGACAGAGTGGGAGACCGTTGCCCGCCGGACCCGCCGAGGCCCGTACCCGGATGCCCAACCCTCTGGAGTCGCGTTGTACACCGCACACCCCGACCGCTACGCGGACATGCCCTACCGGCGCACCGGACGCAGCGGTCTGAAGCTTCCCGCGCTCTCGCTCGGCCTGTGGCACAACTTCGGCCCGGACCGCCCCGTGGAGACCCAGCGCGCCATCCTGCGCCGCGCCTTCGACCTCGGCGTCACCCACTTCGACCTCGCCAACAACTACGGCCCGCCGCCCGGCGCCGCCGAGTCCGCGCTCGGCGAGGCGCTGACGGCAGACTTCGCGCCGTACCGCGACGAGCTGGTCATCTCCACCAAGGCCGGCTATCTGATGTGGCCCGGCCCGTACGGCGAGTGGGGCTCGCGCAAGTACCTGCTCTCCTCCCTCGACCGGAGCCTGACCCGGATGGGCCTGGACCACGTCGACATCTTCTACTCGCACCGCCCCGACCCGCAGACTCCGCTGGAGGAGACGGTGGGCGCCCTGCACACGGCCGTGCGGCAGGGCAAGGCGCTGTACGTCGGCGTCTCCAACTACTCGCCGGAGCAGACCCGCGAGGCCGCCCGCATCCTGGCCGAGCTGGGCACGCCGCTGCTCATCCACCAGCCGCGCTACTCCATGCTCGACCGCCGGCCCGAGACCAGTGGCCTCCTGGACACCCTCGACGAGCTGGAGGTCGGCTCCATCGCCTACTCCCCGCTGGAGCAGGGCCTGTTGACCGGCCGCTACCTGAACGGCATCCCGGAGGACTCGCGCGCCGCGAGCGACAGCCCCTTCCTGAACTCCGACGCGGTCACCGAGGAACTGGTCGGCAAGCTGCGCGCCCTGGACGAGATCGCGAAGTCCCGCGGTCAGTCGCCGGCCCAGATGGCCCTGGCGTGGGTGCTGCGCGAGGGGCGCGTGACCTCCGCCCTGGTCGGCGCGAGCAGCCCGGGGCAGTTGGAGGACAGCGTCTCGGCCGTCGGCAACCTCGACTTCGGCGCCGACGAGCTGGCCCGCATCGACGAGATCGTCAACCAGTAGGCTCCGGATCCCGGAGGCGGACCGTCGCCTCCGGGATCGAGGTACCGGTTCCGGCGGGTGTCACGCCCCCTCGGGCACCCGGTCCAGGAAGCCGAACACGGCCCGGATCCGGTCCTCGCCGTCCAGTGTGATCACGTCGGACCCGGCCACCGGTGCCGACCCGTCGGCCTCGCTCACCAGTTCCCAGGAGAAGCGTGCCGTGTCATGGTGTCCGTCCACGGTGCCGGACAGCCGGAAGACGAAGCCGGGGAACTGCTCGTGCGTCGCCGTGATCACGGCGGCGATGCCCTCGTGGCCGCGGACGTCGGCCAGCGGATCGGTGTAGCGGCCGTCATTGGTCCAGACCGCAGCGACCGCCTTGGCCCGTGCCTCGGGCCCGGAGTTCCAGGCCTCGAAGTAGCGGGCGACGGCGTCCTCGTAACGGCGGGTGGGTGCGGACATGGCGATCAGCCTCCATTGAGCTGGTCTGTGCTGGTCAGGGACCGGGTTCCGGTCTCGGCGACCCGGTGGCGCAACCATGCCCGCACCCGTCGGCCCCGTCGATTACCCCCGAGGTCATGCCGGTGCCCCGGGCGGGCGCGAGGCCGACCGCCCGCGGGAGGACCGGAGCCGGTGCTTCGCGGCGCAGCGTTTCGGCCAACAATCGCCCAGAATATGCCGGGAGAGTGGCCGGAAATTCATGGTGACAGTGGTTCAGTTGTGAACATACTCACCACTAGGGCACTTCACACCATGCGACAGTGTCCTCACGCACAGCACACGAGCCGCACGGACGTCCATGCCCGACCGGCAGGCGGGCGCTGGGTGACGGGGGAGGGCAGCAGTGCATGACGAGTTCCTGTGCCATGTCACCGCCTACGGCGTCTGTGACGGCCGGCGCATCGGCGTCCCCCTGGGCACCTATCGGGCCCCCACCCTCGCGCTGGCCCTGTGGTGGCTGCGCGACCGGGCGTCCTGGATCGCCGAGCGGCTCGATCCGCAGCCCGACGCCCCTCACTTACCGCGCGGCGCCCTGACTCCCGTCGCCGACGACGCGCCCGACGTGCCGCACGTCCTGCGCACCTGGTGCGCCGACGACATCCAACAGGAGCTGGTCGCCGACGAGTTGGCCGCAGGCCGCCTGGTACGCCTGGCGACCGGCGACGAGACCACCGAGTACGAACTGATGGCCGAGTCCGTGGACGCACTGCGCATGCAGCGGGCCTCGCCGCCCCTCGTCGTTCCCGTCGCCTGAGCACCCCGGGCGGCACATCTAGGCCCGCCGGCCCGCCCACCGCGCGAGCAGCGCGCCGAGGAATCCGGTCACCAGGCCCCACAGCAGCGCGAGACCGGCCGCGCTCCACGGACGGGGACGCAGGAACAACTGCCCCGACAGCCCGCCGCCCAGGTCGCCGATGCCGAGCACCGACAGCCCGTAGTGGGCGGAGATCCGGCCGACCAGGCCGATCACGAGGACCGTGAGCGCCAGCGCCACGGCCATCCGCACCGCGTGCAGCCAGACAGGCGTCTGGGCCGGAGAGCGGTACGCCTGGAGGAATCCGGCCGCCGTCAGCAGGACCGCCGCGACGACCAGGAGCCACCACCACCGCCCGTCGTGCTCGGTGAGCGTGCCCAGGTTCAGGGCCGAGACGTCCGGCGTGCGCAGCACCTCGTCGAGGACCCGCGGCATCGGCAGCCCGAACGGCCCCTCCACGCGCCCGTCCCACGTCGCACCGAGGCCGATCGTGAACGCGAGCCACGCCAGGTTCGGCAGACCGAGCAGCAGCAGGGCGAAGCTGTCCGCCGGGTGTCCGCGCGTCCCGGCGCCGACCAGCGCGACGACGGCGCCCACGACGACGTACGCGAGCAGCAGCGCGACCATCGCGTACGCGGCCGGCCGCACCGGCGTCCGCAGGCGCGAGAGCCGTCCGGGCAGCGGCGCCCGGCGCGAGACCAGCAGCGCCAGCGCGAACACGCCCGCCAGCCACAGCAGCCCGAAGAGGACGGTCAGCGGCACGTCGGTGGTGAAACCGACCCGGGGGGTGATGCCGAACAGGTCGCCGAGGTCGTTCAGCACGCCCTCCCCGAGGGAGACCTCGAAGGTCTGCCGCGCGGCGAAGGCGGCCCCGAGGACGGCGAGCAGCCACAGGACGGCGATCCGCCCGGCCCAGCCGGCCGGCTCCCGGGCACCGGCCGCGTCCTGGTGGCGCAGCGGCCGCAGAAAGCCCCGGGCGATCACCAGCACGCCGGTCAGGGTGACGGACAGCGGCATCACGGTCAGCCCCGCGTCGGTGCCGGCCAGCCCGCCGGCGTCGCCGGACACCTCCACCGCGCCGCCGACGGCGGTGACGAAGGTCGCCGCGACGACCCGGGGAAAGGCGTGGTCCGGCAGGTCCGCGGCCCCGGCCGCCCACAGTCCGAGCGCGGCCACGACCCCCATCGCGACGACCCCGGCCACCACTGTGCCCAGGGCCTGCGCCCAGCCGTGACCGGGCGCTGCCCGGCCCGCGGGGGCGGAGGGGGTCGCGAACTCACGCTGCCACGCTAGACAGCACCCACCGGACCCGCCCGCCGGCAGGGCCGTCCGCGCCGCCGGGCCGGTGTCCGGTGGGGCCGGTCGGCATCCCGCTCGCCCCGGACGGGCGGGACTCAGGCCCCCGTGACGACGAGGGCGTAGTCGCCGAGGCCCAGCAGGCGGTCGGCCGGCAGCTCGCCCCGGGTGGTGAAGAGCGCGAGGAGCCGGCCGGTCCGGGTGTCGAACGCCACGTCCAGCACCGTGCCCCGCTCGGTCCCCGCCTCCGTCAGGATCCGCCGGCCCAGCAGGTCGCGCCGGGGCGGCGCCGACTCGGGCACGGCGGTGGGACGGACCCGCACGGTGCCGGGGCCGAACGCCTGGACCGAGTCCCACGCCAGCACCGACTCCCGGCGCAGAAGGCCGCCGCGCAACCGGACGTGGCTCACCCCGCCGGACGCGATGTCCACGGTCAGGGACGTCACGCCGCCGAGCGGCCCGGCCTCGGAGGGCGACACCACCGGCAGCCCCCGTACCTCGGTGAACAGCATCACGGCAGCGAACCTCTCCACTGGCCCGGCACGCCGCCGATCAGGGCGCCGAGGCCCGGCAGGTCGTCCGCGACATGCCGTACGGCGTCCTCGGGAAGGACGAGGGAGCGGCCGGCGACCGTGAGCTTCTCGCCGCGCGGCACGTACACCCGCCGCCGGTGCCGGCCGGCGCCCGGCACGAACCGTCGGCCGGCCGCCACCCGGAAACCGACGACCCGCCCGCCGGTCCCGCCCTCCACCACGACGTTCGAGCACCGTGCCGACCTCCGTCCCCGCCTCGGTCAGCACCCTCGCCCCCAGTACCCGGCCCCGCACGGTCTGCTGGTGCGTCGCCATGGCCGCCGTGCTCAGCAGCCGCCGCCGGTCGCGGATCATCACCGCGTCATGGCCCAGCGCGTACACCCCCGACCAGGGCAGACCCTCCTTGAGCGGCCCGGACAGCAGGCCCCGCCCGGTCAAGGTGAAACCGGTGATCCGGCTCGCGGCGGCGTCGCATACGGTGTCCTTGACGTCGGCGACGGCGTCGCCGCCGAGGGTGACCACCGGCCGGGTGGTGAGGCTTCGTGCGGCCATCAGTTCGTTCATCGCACACCCTTCCCGCACCCCCGGGTTCCCCGCACCACTGTGACGATGCCCGCAGTCCTCGTACCCCGGGACTGCGCGGCCCGCCTCGGGGTACGAGGACAGGTGCAGCAGCGTCCGGCCAGTCCGGCTTCCGAGAGAGAAACGCATGACCGAGTATCTGGACGGGGCAGTGATACCGACTGGTTTCGACGTCCCCGTTGATCCGCTGAGGCGGGCGGCCCACTACTCCGGTGAGCCGGGATGTATAGCGCAGGCACGCTCCTTCGCCTCGCTCTTCCTCGACCAGCTCAGGACCGAGTGGTGCGCCGCGATCGGCCCGCGGGCCGACGGTGCCGTGCTGCTCGTGGTGAGCGAGCTGGTCACCAACGCCGACCGCCACAGCAAGGGCCCGTACATCCTGGAGCTGGAGGGCACGGACGTTCTCGGTGGCGGTGACCGTCTGGGACAGCAGCGGCGCGGCGCCCGAGCGCTACCCCCGGGACCCCGAACGCATCGGCAGGCACGGTCTCGAGATCGTCCACGCCCTGGCGGAGACGGTCGTCGTCGAACGCGTGCCGGTCGGCAAGCGGGTACGCGCCGTGGTCCCCCTCACCGAGGGGTGAAGGACGCCGGGTTCGTCAGGCGCAGCCGAGTTCGCCCAGAAGGTGAAAGCCACGGTTCGACGCCTCCCTGTGCGTTACCCGCCTGCGGGTACCCGGGCCGCGACGGCGCATGCCCCCCTTCTCATGGGAGGTCAGAAACCTGTGACGCGGCGCCTTCGCGCATCCGAGGATTTCCCTCTGGGCGCAACGCCGACCCCTTCCGTGCCGGGGGAGGACTCCTAGGCTGGGAAGGTGACCAGCCACACGCCGAACGAAGTCCGCGTCATCGCGCTGCGCCCGCGGGCCGCGCGCCCGGGAACCCGCCCCGCCGCCCCGCCCGTTCCCCCGGAGCGAAGGCCGCCCACCGCCCGTGAGCCGCTGTGGCGCGATCTGGTCGGCGACGTGCTGCGCCGCGAACGCCGCGACCAGGAACGCACCCTGAAGGAGGTCGCGGAGGCCGCCCGGATCTCCATGCCCTACCTGTCGGAGGTGGAGCGCGGCCGCAAGGAGGCGTCGTCGGAGGTGCTGGCCGCCGCCGCGGGCGCCCTCGGACTGGGCCTGGGCGACCTGCTGGCCCGCGCCCAGGAGGAGCTGATCCGCCTCACGTCGACGCACACCGGCGCGAGCCCCGGCCCCGGCCGAGGTGCGTCCGGCGTGCGGTACGACGGGATGTGCCTGGCCGCCTGAGCGCCCGCACGGGCCGGCGCCCCGCACGCGGCGGGACGCCGGCCCGGCTCTCACGCCCGCGTCAGGCGCCGGCTGAGCACCTCGTCGGCCAGCCCGTACCCGACGGCCTCCTCGGCGGTGAACACCTTGTCGCGGTCCATGTCCGCGCGCAGCGTCGCGGCGTCGTGCCCGGTGTGCCGGCCCAGCACCTCCTCCACCTGGGCGCGGATGCGCGTCATCTCCTTGGCCTGGAGCGCCAGGTCGGAGACCGTGCCCTGCCGCCCGCCACTGGCCGGCTGACCCAGCAGGACCCGGGCGTGTTCCAGCACGAAGCGCCGCCCGGGGTCCCCGCCCGCCAGCAGCACCGCCGCCGTGGACGCGGCCTGCCCGACGCAGAAGGTCGAGATCGGCGCCTGGACGAACGTCATCGTGTCGTAGATCGCCATCAGCGACGTGAACGAGCCGCCGGGGGAGTTGAGGTAGATCGCGATCTCGCGCTCCGGGGACGCCGACTCCAGATGCAGGAGCTGCGCGATCACCACATTGGCGACGCCGTCGTCGATCTCGGTGCCCAGGAAGATGATCCGCTCCGACAGCAGCCGGCTGAACACGTCGTAGGACCGCTCGCCCTGCGGGGTCCGCTCGACGACGTTCGGAATCGTGTAGCTGCCCATGTCACAGCCCCGTCCGTCGCCGGGTGGCGGTCGGCCGCACGTCCGCGAGGGACTCGACGACCTGGTCCACCATGCCGTACTCCCTGGCCTCCTCGGCCGTGAACCAGCGGTCGCGGTCGCCGTCCCGGGAGATGGTCTCGGGGCTCTGACCGGTGTGCTCGGCGGTGATCCGCTCGATGGTCCGCTTGGTGAACTCCAGGTTGTCGGCCTGGATCTCGATGTCGGCGGTGGTGCCGCCGATACCGGCCGACGGCTGGTGCATCATGATCCGCGCGTTCGGCAGGGCGTGGCGCCTGCCCGCCGCGCCGACGCTCAGCAGGAACTGCCCCATGCTGGCGGCGAACCCCATGGCGAGCGTCGAGACCTCGTTGGGGATCAGCCGCATCGTGTCGTAGATGGCGAGCCCCGCGTGCACGGAGCCGCCGGGGCTGTTGATGTACAGGCCGATCCCGGTGTGCGGGTCCTCCGCGGACAGGATGAGCAACTGGGCGCAGACCCGGTTCGCGGAGACCTCGTCGACCTGCGTGCCCAGCAGCACGATGCGCTGCGCGAGCAACTGCGCGGCGAGTTGGTCGTCGAAGCGGGTCGCGGGAGTGTCGCCCTCCTCCGCCCGGGGCAGTGCGGCCGGGAACGGTCCGGCGATGAGTGAAGACATCGGCGCTCCTTTGTCGAGTCGTCGAGGGGGTACGCGGCCGGTGGCGCCGCGGTTGCCCCCACTGTCGACCCGCCGCGGCACCCGGCGGGGCCTTCTCTGCCCCCGGCAGATTCGCCGTGGGCAGAGCGCTCGCCGGCGCCGGGCGGATCCCCGGCCGCGCGCCCCAGAGTGCCGAGGACCGCGAGAGGGGCACCGATGAGTTTCGCGGCCCGCGCCGGTCTGCACCGGTGACCGTGTCCCACACCCAGGAGGTAGTCATGAGCACCGACGGATTCACCACGTGTCTGTGGTTCGACGGCCGGGCGGAGGAGGCCGCGCGCTTCTACGTCTCCGTCTTCGAGAACTCCGCCCTCGGTCCCGTCACCCACTACCCCGAGGGATCGGCCCGGCCCGCCGGCACCGTGCTCACCGTCGACTTCACGGCCAACGGCCAGAAGTTCGTCGCCCTCAACGGCGGCCCGGAGTTCACGTTCAGCGAGGCGGTCTCCTTCCAGATCACCTGCGCGGACCAGGACGAGGTCGACCACTACTGGAGCAGGCTCACCGAGGGCGGCGGCGAGGAGGGCCCCTGCGGCTGGCTCAAGGACCGGTTCGGCGTGTCCTGGCAGGTCGTCCCGGGCAGGCTGGAGGAGATGTTCCGCGACCCCGATCCCGCCAGGGCGGCGCGCGCCAACAAGGCCATGATGTCGATGCGCAAGCTCGACATCGCGGCGCTTGAGGAGGCGTACGCCGGGCAGTGACCGGCCGCCGACGCGCGGGGCGGGGACGGGGTGACTAGCGTGAGAGGACGGACCGTCCCCACCATCCACCCGCAGCTAAGGCGGCAGTCATGGCCGTACAACCTGAAGGGGCCCCTTGCTGGGCCGACGCGATGTTCAGCGACATCGAGGGAGCCAAGAGCTTCTACGGCGGCGTCCTCGGCTGGACCTTCGGGGAGTCGTCGTCCGAGTACGGCAACTACACCGAGTGCTACGCGAACGGCAGGGCGGTCGCCGCGGTCGTCCCGCCCATGCCGGGCCACGAAGGGCCCCCGCAGTGGTGCCTGTACCTCGCGTCCGCGGACGTGGCCGCGAGCGCGGAGAGGATCCGCGAGGCCGGCGGCGAACTGGTGGTGGAACCGACGCGGATCGGCGACTTCGGCACCATGTGCCTGGCCCGGGACCCGGGCGGCGTGGAGTTCGGCGTCTGGCAGAGCGGCACCCACGAGGGGTTCGAGGCGACGGGCGAGCCCGGCGCGTACTGCTGGGCCGAGGTCTTCACCCGCGAGCCCGGCAAGTCGGACGCCTTCTTCCCCGCCGTCTTCCCCTACACGGCCAGGCAGATGCAGGACGGCCAGGTGGACTTCCGCGTCTTCGACCTCGGCGACCGCGCCGTCCTGGGCCGCATGACCATGACGGAGGACTTCCCGCCCGAGGTGCCGCCCTACGTCAACGTCTACTTCACCGTCCCCGACTGCGACGACGCCGTGGCCCGCGCCACCGCGCTCGGCGGCGTCGTGCGGTTCGGGCCGGTGGACACCCCCTTCGGCCGGTTCGCGGCGCTCAGCGACCCGCAGGGCGCGCACTTCTCCGTGATGGACGTCACGAGGACCCAGGGAGAGATGCCGAAGCTCACGGAGGTCTGAGCCCCGTCCGGGTGCCCCGCCGCGCCATGGCATGATCGGCGCATGCGTGAACGTGTGGTGGCCGCGTGCGACGGGGCTTCGAAGGGAAACCCGGGTCCGGCCGGCTGGGCCTGGGTGGTGGCCGACGCCGCGGAGCGCCCGGTCCGCTGGGAGGCGGGCCCGCTCGGCAGGGCCACCAACAACATCGCCGAACTCACGGCGCTGGAACGGCTGCTGGCGTCGACCGACCCGGACGTGCCGCTCGAGGTCCGGATGGACTCGCAGTACGCCATGAAGGCCGTCACCACCTGGCTGCCCGGCTGGAAGCGCAACGGCTGGAAGACGGCGGCCGGCAAGCCGGTCGCCAACCGGGAACTGGTCGTGCGCATCGACGAGCTGCTCGACGGCCGCCCGGTCGAGTTCCGCTACGTGCCCGCCCACCAGGTCGACGGCGACCGGCTCAACGACTTCGCCGACCGCGCCGCCAGTCAGGCCGCCGTGGTCCAGGAGCCCGCGGGCAGCGGCCTCGGCTCCCCGGAGCCGCCGCCCGCCCCGGACGTCCCGGCGGCCCGGAAGGCACCGCGCCGCGGACCGGGCGCGGCCCGCAAGGGCGGCGCCTCCTCCGCGCGCACCGTCAAGGCGAAGTTCCCCGGGCGCTGTCTGTGCGGCCGTCCGTACGCGGCGGGCGAGCCCATCGCCAAGAACGACCAGGGCTGGGGCCATCCGGAGTGCCGCACGGCGGCCGTCGGGTAACCCGCGCCGTCCCCCGGCCGCGTGGCGCCCCCGCGCGGCCCCGCCCTTGCTACTCTGCGCTCCCAAATGACCGCTTTGAGTGCATATCAGGGGTGTGTGTGAAGGTCGCCTGTGTCGGTGGCGGGCCCGCCGGACTGTATCTGTCGATCCTGCTCAAGCGGCAGGACCCGTCCCACGACATCACCGTGTACGAACGCGACCCGGAGGGCTCCACCTACGGCTGGGGCGTCACCTACTGGCGCGGACTGCTCGACCGGCTCCAGGAGCACGACCCCGAGTCCGCGCGCGCCGTCGAGGAACACTCCGTGCGCTGGTGCGACGGCGTCGCCCACGTGGGCGAGGTGAGCACCCGGCACCGCGGCGACGAGGGCTTCGGCATCGGCCGCCACAAGCTCCTTGAGATCCTCGCCGCCCGCGCCCGCTCCCTCGGCGTCCGCCTGGAGTACGGGCACGAGATCACCGGCGACAACCCGCCCGCCGCCGACCTCGTGGTCGCCGCCGACGGCGTGGGCAGCGCGCTGCGCACCCGCCACGCCGACCACTTCGGCACCGAGATCCGCACCGGCCGCAACCACTACGTGTGGCTCGGCACCACCCGGGTCTTCGACGCCTTCACCTTCGCCTTCGTCGAGACCGACCACGGCTGGATCTGGGCCTACGGCTACGGCTACGGCCCCGAGGGCAGCACGTGCGTCGTCGAGTGCGCGCCCGAGACCTGGACCGGGCTCGGACTTGACCGGGCCGACGAGGCCGAAGGACTGATCCTGCTGGAGAAGCTCTTCGCCGACGTGCTGGACGGCCACCCGCTCACCGCCCGGTCCGCGGGCCGGGCCGGTGCCGCCTGGCCCGCCTTCCGCACCCTCACCAACCGCACCTGGTCCCGGGACAACCTCGTACTGCTCGGCGACGCCGCCCACACCACGCACTACTCCGTCGGAGCCGGCACCACGCTCGCCCTGGAGGACGCCATGGCGCTGTCCACGGCGCTGCGCGAGCGGGCCGCTCTCCCGGACGCCCTCGCCCACTACGAGCGCGAACGCAGGGCGGCCCTCCTGCCGGTGCAGAGCGCCGCCCGCCACAGCGCCCAGTGGTACGAGAACCTGCCCCGCTACATCCACCTGCCCCCGGAGCGGATGTTCGCCCTGCTCGGCCAGCGCCACTCGCCGCTGCTGCCGTACGTCCCGCCCCGGCTGTACTACCGGCTCGACCGGGCGGCCGGTCGGCTGGAGGCACTGCGCCGGCTCAAGCGCTGGCTGGGACCGAGGCTCGCGCGCACCGTCCAGGCACGCAGCCTCGCCGGCCACGACCGGGTCCGGCGCACCGGGCGTCCCGACGCGGTGCCCGGCCACCGCGGGTGACAGACTGGCGGCATGGACGAGCGCACATTCGACAGGTCGGATCAGCACGCATCGGTGGTCGGCCTCGGCACCTGGCAACTGGGCGCCGACTGGGGAGACGTCGACGACAAGGAAGCCCTCGCGGTGCTGGAGGCGGCGGCCGAGTCGGGGGTGACCTTCTTCGACACGGCGGACGTTTACGGCGACGGACGCAGCGAGGAGACCATCGCCGCCTTCCTGCGCGGCAGGCCCGACCTGCACGTGCTGGTCGCCACCAAGATGGGCCGCCGGGCCGAGCAGGTACCGCAGAACTACGTACTGGACAACTTCCGGGCCTGGAACGACCGTTCCCGCCGCAACCTCGGCGTCGACGTGATCGACCTGGTGCAGCTGCACTGCCCGCCGACCCCCGTCTACTCCACGGACGAGGTGTTCGACGCCCTGGACACCCTGGTCGAGGAGGAGCGCGTCGCCGCCTACGGCGTCAGTGTGGAGACCTGCGCGCAGGCGCTGACCGCGATCGCCCGGCCGAACGTGGCGAGCGTCCAGATCATTCTCAACCCGTTCCGGATGAAGCCCCTGCGCGAGGTGCTGCCGGCGGCCCGGGAGGCCGGCGTCGGCATCATCGCCCGGGTGCCGCTCGCCTCCGGCCTGCTGTCCGGGAAGTACACCGGGGACACGGTCTTCGCCGCGAACGACCACCGGAACTTCAACCGGCACGGCGAGGCCTTCGACCAGGGCGAGACCTTCTCCGGCGTCGACTTCGCCACCGGTGTGGAGGCCGCCGCGGAGTTCGCCGCGCTCGCTCCCGAGGGATACACCCCGGCCCAGTTGGCGCTGCGCTGGATCATCCAGCAGCCCGGTGTGACCACCGTGATCCCGGGCGCCCGCTCGCCCGAGCAGGCCCGCGCCAACACGGAGGCCGCCCGGCTTCCCGGGCTGTCCGACGACACGCTCGCGGCGATCGGCGACCTCTACGACCGCCGGATCAAGGACCGGGTCGAGGGCCGCTGGTAGCGGGTCCGCCCGGCCTCACGGCACCAGGAGCAGTTGCCGTTCCCGCTCCTGGTCGCCGGAGGCCGCTCCCTCGTCGCGCGTGGTGAAGGCGTGGGACAGCGTCTCGCTCGCCGCCTCGACGGCCTGCGGCGTGCCCTGCACGGTGACCGTCACCGGCGCGGACAGCGCGGCGCCCGCCCCGCGCGGTGGCGAGGGCGCCTGCCCGGCGGCCGGGGAGTCGAAGGTCGCGGTGCGCACCGTCGCCCGCTCGTCGGCGGGGAGCCCGTCGGGTGCCCCGAAGACACCCTCAAGGGCGCGGACGATCGTCCGCGCGTCGTCGATGCCGCCACCGCTGAGCGTCACGGTGAGCTGAGTGTCGGACATCCTTCGCCTTCTTCCCTGCGTCTGGATCGCCCCCGGCCCGTGTAACCGTCCCCCGATCACTCAAACCGGGCCCGGCGGCCCCGGCCCGGCGCCTGAGCACGGGGATCGCGGGAAGACGGAAGAAGGACGCAGGCGGCGGCAAGCGGGAGGAACAGTGACGGACCCGGACGCGGCCGAGACCCCGGACCGGCGCAGAGGGCGCGACGAGAGCGAGGAGGAGCGCGCGGACCGGATGTGGACGGAGCTGATCCAGGAGGTCCGCGTCGCGCAGATGGGCGTGCAGATCCTGTTCGGCTTCCTGCTCACCGTCGTCTTCCAGCCCAAGTACGAGCGCCTCTCGGACACCGACCAGACGATCTACCTGGTGACGGTGGTCCTCGGGGCCGTGACGACGGGCGCCCTCATCGGTCCGGTGTCCCTGCACCGCCTCGTGTCCGGGCGGCGCGTCAAACCCCGGGCGGTGCGGTGGGCCTCCCGGCTGACCCTGCTCGGCCTCGTGCTGCTGCTCGCCACGACGGCCTCCTCGCTCCTGCTGATCCTGCGCGTCGCGACCCACGACGGCTTCGTGCCCTACCTCGTCACCGGCGTGGTGCTCTGGTACCTGCTGTGCTGGTTCGCGATCCCGCTGTGGACCCGGCTGCGCCACACGTCCCGCTGAGCACCGCGCGTCCCGCCGGGCGCGGTCAGCCCTCCGCCATCAGCTCCGCGAGGAAGTCGTCGACGCGCACCTCCTCCGCACCGGGCCGGACCACGGTGTGCGTCTCACGCAGGAAGGCCTCGACGGCCGCCGCCCACACGAACACCACGGCGTGATGACGTTCGCCGTCGGGGCGGGCGTCGCCCAGCAGTTCGACGCGCAGTTCGTCCCACATGCCCCGCGACTCGGGCCGCAGCCGCACGTCGCCCACACCGACCGGCCGGGTGAGCCCGTCGCCCACCATCTCCCGGTCCAGCGTCCAGCGGGCGAGCACCCGGCCGTCGTGGCTGAACACCACGGTGAGCGCGAACGGGTCCGCCGCGTCGTACCCCAGATGGGCCAGCACGGGGAAACGGTCGGTGTCGCCCGCCTGGAGCTGCACGACGAGAGTCTTGTGCACGACGGTGTTCACGAGGGCCTCCGGGGGCTGGACGTAGAGCCCTCTAGTACCCCGCCCACCCGCAAGATGCTCAGGCATACGGGTGATTGGCCGGCCCCCGGGTTTCAGTCGCCGCCCAGCGCCTCGCGCAGCGCCGGCAGCAGGGACTTGTGCGACCAGTCCAGGAAGGCGTGTTGCGCCTCCCCGCCGATCTGCACCAGGGCGATCTCGGTGAACCCGGCCTCCACATACGGGCGTACGGCCGCCACGACGGCCTCCGGGTCGTCGCCGCAGGGGATGGACTCGGCGACGTCGTCCGGGGTGACGAACCGGGTGGCCGCGTCGAAGGCGTCCGGGTGCGGCAGTTCGGAGTTGACCTTCCAGCCGCTGCCGAACCAGCGGAACTGGGAGTGGGCGCGCCTGATCGCCGTGTCCCGGTCGGGATCGTAGGACACGGGCAGTTGGCCCACGCGCGGCTTGCCGGCACCACCGTGCCGGTCGAAGGCATCCAGCAGCCCCGCCTTGGGCTCGGTGGCGATCACCAGGTCGGCCAGCTCGCCCGCGAGCGCGCAGGAGCGTTCGCCGGAGACCGCGATCCCGATGGGCGGCGCGCTGTCCGGCAGGTCCCACAGCCGGGCCGACTCCACGTCGAAGTGCGTGCCGCGGTGGTTGACGTGGCCGCCCCGGAACAGCGCCCGGATGATCTCCACGGCCTCCCGGAGCATCTCGTGCCGCACGTCGACGGACGGCCAGCCGCCGCCCACCACATGCTCGTTGAGGTTCTCGCCCGCGCCGAGGCCCAGCCGGAAGCGGCCCTCGGACAACAACTGGAGCGTCGCCGCCTTCTGCGCCACCACCGCCGGGTGGTAGCGGAACGTCGGGCACGTCACATAGGTCATCAGCGGGATGCGGGAGGTCGCCTGCGCCGCCGCGCCCAGCACGCTCCACGCGTACGGCGCGTGGCCCTGCGAGCGCAGCCAGGGGAAGTAGTGGTCCGAGGTCACCGCGAAGTCGAACCCGGCCTCCTCGGCCCGCACCACATGGCCGACGAGTTCACGGGGGCCGGCCTGCTCGGTCATCATCGTGTATCCGAAGTGCGCCATGGCGACCGAGTCCCCGCCCGCACGTGGCGAAAACAGGACGAAACCGGGTGGAGGCGGTCAGTCCGTGTCCTCCCGGAACGTTCCGAGGAAGGCGGTGAGCGCCCGCTCGTTCGCGGTGGCCGCCCAGTCGTCGGCCGGAGTGGTCCAGCGCAGCGAGAAGCTGCGCCCGCCGCCGAGGAGGAAGCCGCGGCCGAAGGTGCGTACCCGGGCGCCGTCGTCCCGGGCGACCCACTCCATGTCGGCCGCCTCGCGCCCCCGGTACGTCGTCGCGCGGATCGCGCCGATCCGCCGGTAGCCGCCGGACCGCTTCAGACCGGGCTCCACGTCGTCGCGCCACACCGCCACCGGGTCCGCGCCCGCCCGCTCGCTGTAGGTGACCGCGAGCGTGCGCGGATCGCCGGACGCGCCGAAGACGACGCGGTACGCCGTACCGGACGCGCGCGAGGCGTCCAGCCGCCGCCAGCCCTCGGGGAGCGCGACCGAGAAACCCTCCGGCGCGTCGTAGCGGCGGAACCCGGCCGGCACGGCGTCGCCCGACGCCGACGGCGAGGGCGAGGGCGTCACGCTCGGCCGGGGAGCGGAGGTGGGCGTGGTCACGGGGGCCGAGGGGCGCTGCGGGGAGCCCGTGGCGGAGCCGCCCCTCGTGCCGGGCAGTGCCTCGGTGGCGGCGAGGACGGCGGCCGTGACCGTGAGGACGGCCAGGACGGTCCCCGCGACCATGGTCCGCCCGCGGCTCGCGCGCAGGCCGGCCGCGTAGGCGCCCCGCAGCCGGGGAGGGCGGACCTCGCGCGCCGACGCGTGGGGATCCTCCGTCAGCACCCGGACGAGGGCCTCGCGGACCACCTGGCGGGTCAGCCGCTCGCGGGAGTCCTCGCGGAGCAGCCCGTGCACGGCCTGGGTGAGCGGACCGGCGCGCACCGCGGTGCGCAGCGGCAGCCGGTCCACGCTCCTGAGCGTCGCCTCGAACCCGCCCCGGTCGCGGAAGGGCGGCCGACCCTCGACCATCGTGTAGAGGATCGCGCCCAGCGTCCACAGATCGGCCGCGGGCCCGATCCGCTCGTCGCGGGCCTGCTCGGGCGAGGCGTACGAGGGCGCGGTCAGGCGCGGGGCGAGGGTGGCGCCGGCCAGTCCGAAGCCGGTGACGACGACGGAGCCCGACTCGCGCACGAACACCTCGCCCGGACTCAGCTCACCGTGCGTGACCCCTTGGCCGTGCGCCGCCTCCAGCACGTCCAGCAGCTC
Organism: Streptomyces sp. SL06; assembly: GCF_058244745.1. Taxonomy (NCBI): domain Bacteria; kingdom Bacillati; phylum Actinomycetota; class Actinomycetes; order Kitasatosporales; family Streptomycetaceae; genus Streptomyces; species Streptomyces sp. SL06. Next base: position 6,600,651 of record NZ_JBSYOT010000002.1, read on the forward strand.
CAGGGCGACGCGCGCCGCCCGTACATGGCCGAAGGCGCCCTGCCGGTCCAGGAGTTCGCCGAGCGGCACGCCGTCGATCCACTCCGTCACCGTCCACAGGGCCCCGTCCGCCACGAGCGCGCCGGCCACCGGGGCGACGCGCCCGGGGCACAGCGCCTCCACGATCTCGCAGGTGCGGACCACCCGGCCGGCCGCCCGGCGGGCCGACTCGTCCCCCCGCTCCGCCGGGAGCCCGACCCGCGTGACGAGGCAGGGCCGGCCCGTCTCGGCGTCCTCCCCGGACCAGCGGACACGATTGGTCTCACGGTGGACGACCTGGAGAAGGCGGTACCGACCGGCGACCAACCCATGTGTGGAGACGCGCGCCCTGCCCATGGCCATCCCTCGTTCGCACCGCCGGCCCTCGGCTTGCCCAGAGATACGGCGAACCGGCCGGGGCGCGTTCAACGAATGCGTGAACCGGGGCCATTTCTGACCCTTTTTCAAAAGCGGCGAACACCCGAGCGACCGCGGCCGCGGAAAAGGCGACCGCGCGGGCGCACACCCGGTCCGAACTGGGCGATCCCGGGTAATCCCCAGGTCCGCGAATTCCGGCCGCGCCGTGTTCCGCAGCGGAAATCCACGGCCGGTCCCGCGGCAACCCGAGGCACCCGCGGACCGGCCCGGGAAACCGGCGTCAGCGCAGGCCGAAGCGGTCCGCCCAGACGGCCATGTCGGCGGTCGTGGAATTGCCCCCGCACACCACCAGCCCGATCCGCGCGTCGTCACCCACCCGCTCCACCACCCGCCGGGCGGCCGGCAGCAGACAGCCGGCCGCGGGCTCGGTCCACACCTTCGCGTGCTCGGCGAGCGCGAGCGAACCCCGCACCGCCTCCCGGTCCGGCACCACAAGCACCTCGGACACCAGCGTCGACACATGGTCGTACGTCACCTGCGAGACGGACGGGGCGCTGAGCGTGGTGACGATCGAGGACAGGGCCACCGGAAGCGGCCCGCCCGCCGCCAGCGCCCGGGACATGGCCTCGGCGCCCTCCGTCTCCACGCCCCAGATCCGCACGTCCGGCCGCAGCGCCCGCAGCGCCACCGCCACGCCCGCGATCAGCCCGCCGCCCCCGATGCTCACCAGCACGTCGGTGAGCGGCCCGGCGTCCTCGGCGAACTCCAGCCCCACCGTGCCCTGCCCCGCGATCACCACGGGGTCGTCGAAGGGATGGACCAGGGTCAGCCCCTCCTCCTGAAGCCGGGTCACGAGCGCGAACGCGCTGTCCATGCCGTCGGTGAGCCGCACCAGCGCGCCCGCCTCCTCGGCGATCTCCACGGAACGGGCGGGTGCCGTGCGCGGCATGACCACCGTGGCCTTCACATCGAGGGCGGCGGCCATGACCGCCACCGCGATGCCGTGGTTGCCGCCGCTGACCGCGACGACACCCGCGGCCCGCTCGGCCTCGGTCAGCGACAGCAGCTTCGCCGTCGCGCCGCGCGCCTTGAACGAGCCGGTGCGCTGGAGCAGCTCCAGCTTCGCGGTGACCGGGACGCCCAGCAGCGCGGACAGCCCGGGGCTCGGCACGGTCGGGGTGCGTACGACATGTCCGGCGATCCGCTCGGCCGCGGCTTCGATCTCCGTGATCCCGATCAAGGCAGTCTTCCTTCCGGCGTGGGCGCCGATCGGCGCCCCTTCGCACCCTTTCGCGCGAGGTGCCCAAGGTCAACACGTTCCCGGGGCAGGCGCGGGACCGCGCGGGAGCGCCTTCACAGGTCGCGCCGGACCAGGAAGCCGAGCAGCGGGCGCAGCTCCGCAGAGGCCACTCCCGCCGCACCGAGCGCCGCCTCGGCCGCGCCGAGACACCGCTGCGCCTCCGCAAGGGCCGCCCGACGCCCGCCCGCCTCCTCGATCAGGACGGCGGCCTCCGCGGGATCGGCGGCACCGGACGCGAGCAGCGTGGCCAGGTGCCGCGCCGCGGGGACGGGCGCGTCGAGCGCGGCCAGCACCGGGAAGGTCTTCTTGCGCTCGCGCAGATCGCCGTGCACGGGTTTGCCGGTGACGGCCGGGTCGCCCCACACGCCCAGCACGTCGTCGACGATCTGGAAGGCGATCCCGAGGTGCCGCCCGGCCCGGTCCAGGGCCGCTGCCGTCGCCCGCGGCGCCCCGCCGAGCACGGCGCCCGTCGCCGCCGCGCAGCCCAGCAGCGCCCCCGTCTTGTGCTCGGCCAGCGTCCGGTACTCGCCCGGCAGCACCCGGCCCGGACCCGTCCACGGGCGCTCGGCGAACAGCAGGTCGTCGGCCTGCCCGCGCACCAGGTCGTTCAGCGCGGCGGACAGCAGGGGGACCGTCCGGGCACCGGCCGGGGCGAGCGCGAGCGTCTCCACGGCCAGCGCGAACAGCGCGTCGCCCGCGAGGACGGCGGGCCCGGTGCCGTACGCCTTCCACACGGCCGGGCGGCGGCGCCGGTCCGGATCGCCGTCCATGATGTCGTCGTGCAGCAGGGAGAAGGCGTGCACCAGTTCCGCCGCGACCGCCGCGGGCACGCCGGCCCGGCCGGAGGCACCGGCCGCCTCGGCGCCGAGGACCGCGAGGGCCTGCCGTACGCCCTTGCCGCCCGACGCGAGCGGGCCCGCCGGCGCCCCGCCGACCTCGCACCAGCCGAAGGAGTAGGCGGCCATCTCGGCCACCCACGGATGCAGCCGCCCCACGGCCTCCTCCAGCGCGGGCCGCACCAGCGCGCGACAGCGGCCGAGGACGTACGGCGCGTCCACCACCCCCACCATGGCCGCCCCGCTCACCACGCGTCCCCCGCCACCGGCGCACCGGCGAGAGGGGCCTCGCCCCGCGCCCCCGCCGTCGTGTCGGCCGCCGTGTGCGCCGGTGGGTCCGGGAGGCCGAACTCCTCCTGGGCCCGTGCCACCATCCGTCGGGCGTGGGCGAGCCCGATGCGTTGCAGGGCTTCGGCCAGTTCGGTCAGTTCGGCGGCCGTCTCGGCGCGGTCGCGGCCCAGGCGGGCCCGTGACTTGGCCAGACCCAGCCGGGAGAGCGCCTCCCCGCGCGGCTCGCCCATGGCGCGGAACTCGCCGAGCGCCCGCTCGTAGAGGCCGCGGGCCTCGGCATAACGCCCGGCGCGGTACAGGACGTTGCCGCGCATCTTGTGGTTGTAGGCCAGCGCGCCGGACAGATTCATCGCCCGGCACCCCGCCTCCGCCTCGGTGAGCAGGTCCAGCGCCCGCTCGGTGTCGCCGTCGCGCACGGACACCACGTCGGCGAGCCCGCGCAGCGCCCACGCGTGGCCGCGCCGGTCGTCGGCACGCGCGGCGATCTCGGCCGCCTCCTCGAACAGGGCGTACGCGCTGTCGTACGCCCCGGTGTTGCGGCGCATCTGCGCGATGCCCTCCAGCGCCCACACCGTGTGCCGCGCCTCGCCGCGCCGGCGGGCCTCGGCGAGCAACTGCTCGTGCAGCCGCCCGACCGCCTCGTAGTCGCCCTGGATCCGGCCGGTCTCGGCCAGGCCCGCCAGCGAATAGCCGCGTACGACGATGTCGCCGCCGCGTTCGCCGAGGCCGGCGGCGAGCGAGAGCAGCCGCCCGGCCAGCCGGAGGGCACCGCGCTGGCGGGCCAGCGTGCCGCCGCTCCACAGCGCCCACGCCATCGCCCCGGTGTCACCGGCCGTGCGGGCCGCCCGGTAACTCGCCTTCCACGCCCGGTCCGCGTCCCCGATCCGGCCCAGCCTGCGCTGCGCCTCGGCCACCGCGAGCCCGGAACGCGCCGCCTCCGCGTGCCGCCCCGCGCGTTCGGCCGTCCTCAGCTGCTCCGTGCCGGCCGCCAGGACGTCGGTCAGCGAGGAGTTGACGGAGAGGGCGGTGAGGGCGCCCTGATACTCCGGAGCGGATGCCTTGCCGTACATGGATGCCTTTCGGTCCGTATACCCCGGCACGCACGCCGTGCGCGGGACGCACGCACGTATGCGCTCGATGTATACGTACTGTGTATAGTGCGTCGAAAACCGGCCCTGGCCACGTGGGGCGACCAGGGCGGTGTACCTGTCGCCGACCAAGACGCCGACGAGGCGGACCGGGTTGCCTCAGTGCTGCTGCGCCTTCTGCGGCGTCAGCTCACTGGGCCGTACGACGACGAAGCCCTCGCCCTGGAGCAGCAGTTGGACGGCCTCTCCCGAACCGCCGCGCAGCATCGAGCCGATGGACTGCGAACGGTGCAGGGAGGTCGAAAGACCCGCGGACCAGCCGACGACCGCGTCCGTGTCGACGTAGACCGGGTACTGGCCCGAGACCGGGATGACCAGCGGGCTGCCCTCGCACACCAGCCCCAGCCTGCCGTACCCCGTGAAGACACTGTTGAACAGCCCGCCGCCCGCGATGCCCGAGCCCTTCACGGTGGAGATGCGGTACGCCAGCGACGCGTCGAAGCACAGGACGTTGCGGCCGTTGACCGTGAACTCGTCACCGGGCTCGATCTCCACGATGAAGCAGTTCTGCGCCTGGTGCGCGAACCAGGCCTCACCCTGCCCGCGCACCGCCATCAGGGGCAGCCCCTCCCCGGTCACGGCGCGCTTGAGCATGCCGCCCACGCCCTGACCCTTGCGTTCGAACTGCAGATCGCCGCGGAAGGCGACCATCGCGCCCTGCCGGGCCAGCATCTCGCCGCTCACCGCGTAACGGATGCACTTGGGATTCTCGACGGTCATGCCCGGCGCCGCGGCGGGCTGCACCATGTGCTCGTTGGAAAACAGATCACCCTTCATGGCGGCATCCTGTCCCGGAGTGGCCCCTTCGCGCCAGGATCGGGCGCCGGGCGGCCGTGCTCAGCCGCCGAAGAGCTGGGTCCAGTACGTGCCCGCCCGGCCGCCGCCGGCCAGGCCGATCCCGATGTGCGTGAAGTCGGCCTTGAGGATGTTGGCGCGGTGCCCCGGGCTGTTCATCCAGCCCTCCACCACGTCGGCGGGGGAGCGCTGGCCGCAGGCTATGTTCTCGCCGACGGTGCGGCGGGTGGCGCCCGCGGCGGCGGCCCGGTCCCAGGGCTTGCCGCCGTCCGGGTCGGTGTGGGAGTAGAAGTCGCGGGCCACCATGTCCGCGCTGTGCGCCTGCGCGGCCCGGGTCAGCCGGACGTCGACGGCCAGCGCGGGCAGCCCCGCCCCGGTCCGCCGCCGGTTGGTGAGGTCGACGACCTCGCCCGTCGTGCGGGCCAGCCCCTCCGGGGTGAGCGGCAGCGCCCACAGCACGGTCCAGTACGTGTCGCCCGAGGGCCCGCCGGTGACATGCGCCCAACCGGCGTGGGTGAGGGCGGGGTCGTGCAGCGTGCGCCGGGTGCGTTCGGAGCGCAGGCAGTACTCGACGAACTCGGCGGGGGTGCGCGGGCCGGAGACCAGGTGTTCGCCGACGGTGAGATAGGAGAAACCGGCGGAGACGACGGGCTGATGGACGGAGACGCCGTCCCGGGTCTGGACGCTCAGCGCGCCCGCGGCGGCCATGGCGGCGGCGTGGGACCGGGCCGCGGACGCCAGGCGGGAGTCGGCGCGGACGGGGCGGGAACCGGCCGCAGCGCGGGCGGAGTTGACCAGCCCCAGGAAACCGTCGGAGCCGTCGGAGCCGTCGGAGCCGTCGGCGGGTGCCGCGGGTGCTGCGCTTGCCACGAGTGTCGGTGTCGGCGCCGGTGCGGGAGCGACCGCAGGGGCCGGCGCCCGGTCGGGCTCGGGGGCGTCGTCGACCACCTCCACCCCGAAGTCCCGGGCGACACCGGCGAGTCCGTCGGCATACCCCTGGCCGAGGGCGCGCAGCTTCCAGCCCTCGCCGCGCCGGTAGAACTCCGCCAGCAGCAGCACGGTCTCCTGCCGGGGGCCCGGGGGAGTGAACCGGGTCAGCGCCCGGCCGCGGGCGTCGGCGACATGGAGCGTGGGGGAGGGCAGCGCGCTCAGGGCCACGCCGGGATCCGAGGGGCTGACCGCCACCGTCACCCGGGTCGCGCCGGGGCGCAGCCGCGCGGGATCGACGGTGAGCGTGTCGCCCCGCAGCCGGACGCCGGGTGCCTCCGGCTGGTTGTAGAAGACGAAGTCCGCGTCACCGCCGACCTTCCCGCCGTCGTCCGTGACGAGTGCCGACACGTCGAACCCGCCGGGCACCCGTACGCCGACGGGGCCGCCCGGCAGAGGGACATTGCCCCCGGGGACCAACTCGCTCATCCTGCCGCCCTGTGTCCTGATCTCGCTGTGGGGTCAACGTCCACCGGACGACGGGGGTTCCCGCCGCCGGGCCGGCCCGATGTCAGCCCGAGGCCGACGGTTCCGGAGTGATCAAACCCTGCCGGTGGGCGACCGCGACCGCCTCCGTGCGGCTCGCCGCGCCCAGCTTGGCCAGGATGTTGGAGACGTGGACGCTCGCCGTCTTGGCGCTGATGAACAGCTCCTCGCCGATCCGGCGGTTGCTGTGGCCCAGCGCGAGCAGCCGCAGTACGTCCTGTTCACGGGCGGTCAGCACCGCCGCGCCCGGACCACCGGGCGACGGTGCCCCGGTGAGCCGCCCACGGCGGGCCAGGTCGTCGATCCGCTCGCGCAGCGGCGTGGCACCGAGCCGGTCGGCCTCCCGGCGCACCGTGGCGGCCTCGGCGGCGGCCTCCTCCCGGCGGTCGGCCGCCAGCAGCGCCTGCGCCAGCCGCAGCCCGCACCGCGCGCGTTCGTAGACATCGCCGCGCGCGAACCCGGCCACCGCCCTCTCCCAGGACGCCGGGTCCGGCGCGGACTCCGAGATCCCGGACCACTCCGCCTCCGCCCGCGCCAGCCACGCCTGACCTTCCGGCCCCTGGGGTGTGCCGTCCTCCCCGCGCCCGGCGGAGGACCTGGCCTGCTCCACGAGTTCGGCCGCCGTGTCCGTCCAGCGCCGGACACCCGCCTCGTCCCCGGTCCGGCGCAGCTCGGCCACGGTGTCGGCGAGCGCGGACAGCGCGAGGGCGGCGAGCCTGACCGTCACGGCCGGCCGCGTGCCCGCGTCGTCGGTCAGGGCGTCGACGGTGGAGCGCATCCACCGCACGGCCTCCTCCGCGTTCCCGCGCAGCGCCGCCGCGTCGGTCAGCACGATGCCCCCGACCAGCCTGCCCATCCAGTCGAACGGCCCCTCCAGCAGCGCCCGTGCGCCCTCCGCCGCCCCGAAGTCGCCGCGCGCCAGCGCCACGTACAGCCCGGGACCCGCGGCGTGGCCGCCCGCGGCCGGCACCACCCCGGCGCTGTCCGCGGCACCGCGCGGGATCTCGTCCCAGTGGCCCAGCGTGTACTGCACGAGCAGCCGCAGGTACCGCATCTCCCGCGGATAGGGCGAGGACAGCAGCCCGGAGCGGCGGGCCCGGTCCAGTCCCTCCAACGTCCAGGGCAGGCACTCCTCCAGGTCACCGGACTCGAAGGCGCCGATGGCGAGGTTGAACAGCGCGCGCATCTCCACCGGCGCGTTGCCCGCCCGCCGCGCCAGCTCCCGTGCCTCAAGCAGCCGCTCCCGGCCCGCCCGGGTGGTCCGGTTGCCGCCCTCGAGACTGGTCAGGGAGATCAGGAGGTCGGCGCGGGCGTCCGTGACGCCCAGTTCCGCCGCGACCCGCAGGGCCCGGTGGGCGACCGGCAGCGCGGCCCGGTGCTCCCCGACCTGGCGGGCCGCCATCACATGCGTGGCCGCGGCCCACACCCATGTCGCCGACGGGGGTTCGGCGGGGATCAGGGCGAGGGCCTCGCTGCTGTGGGCGTAGGCGGCCGACAGATTGTCGACACTCAGCAGGTTCCCGGCGAGGGTGTAGCGGACGCGGGCGGCCAGCTCCAGGTCGGCGTCCTGGCCGAGGCCGGCCAGCGCGGAGCGGGTGAGGGAGACCGCGCGGTGCAGCTCCCCGGCGTGCGCGGCGGCCGCCGAGGCACGCAGCGTGAGCGTCACCGCGTCGGGGCCCGCGGGCCGCGCGGCGGCGTCCACCGCCGACCACAGGTCGAGGGCCGTCTCCAGGTGCCGCAGCTCCTCGGCGGGCGCGCCGACGTGCTGGGCGTGGTCGGCGGCCTCCAGGGAGGCGGCGAGCGCCTCGGGCAGGTCGTGGCTCTCCCGGTAGTGGTGGGCGCGCTCGGCCGCGCTGCCGGACCGGCGCTCCCGCCCCGCGAGCAGCCGGGCGAATCCGCCGTGCAGGCGGGCCCGTTCACCGGGGAGCAGGTCGGCGTAGACCGCCTCACGCGCGAGGGCGTGCCGGAAGGAGTAGGTGTCCTGGGCGCCGGAGACGAGCAACTGCCGCTCCACCGCCTCCCGCAGCGCCGACTCCAGCTCGTCCTCGGGCAGCCCCACGGCGTCCCGCAGCAGGTCGTGCCCCACACGGCGTCCGGCCACCGCGGCGGTGCGCAGCACCTGCTGGGCGGTCTCGGACAGTTGCTCGAAGCGGATGAGCAGCACGTCGGCGAGTCCGCTGGGCACTCCGCCGGCCGGTGTGTCGGTGGCCGCGACCAGCTCCTCGGCGTAGAAGGCATTGCCCTCGGCGCGCTCGACGATCCGGTGCACGGTGGTGTCCGGGAGCGCCCGGTCGCGCAGCGAGCGCACCAGCCGGGCCACGTCGGCATCGGGCAGGGGCCGCAGCTCCAGCCGCTCCACCGAGGGCAGGCGCACCAGCTCGGCCAGCAGGGGCCGCAGCGGGTGGCGCCGGTGCACGTCGTCCGCCCGGTACGAGGCGAACACCGCGAGCCGGTGGCCGGGCCCGGCGCCCGCCGAGTGGTGCAGGACGCCCCGACTGAGCAGGAACCTCAGCAGGTCCCGGGAGGACTGGTCGGCCCAGTGCAGGTCCTCCAGGACCAGCAGCAGTGGCGCGATGTCCGCCAGCTCGGTCAGCAGGGCGGCCACGCCCTCGAAGAGCCGCAGCCGTGAACGCGTGGTGGCGTCGCCGTCGTCCGGGCCGCCGCCGAGCAGCCGGCCGACCACCGGATGCGCGGCGGCCACGGCGGCGAACCGCTCGTCGCCGGCCAGCGCGCCGAGGATCTCGGTGAACGGCAGATACGGCAGGCCAACGTCGCCCAGGTCGACGCAGTGCCCGGTGAGCACGGCCGTCCCGGCGGCGGCGGCCCGTGCGGCGGCCTCGTCCAGGGTCCGGGTCTTGCCGACCCCGGCGTCCCCCGCGATCAGCACCGCGCGGGCCTCACCCGCGCGGGCGCGCTCCAGCACGCCGGCGAGACGCGCGAGTTCTTCCGCGCGGCCGACGAGAGGGCTGGTGAGTGAGGTCTGCGGCACGGCACCCATCCTGGCACGTGGGTCCGACAGCCGGTGCGCGTCCGCGAAGCGGTCCCGGCGCGGCGGCCCGCGCGCGCTCAGCGCCGCAGGGCCGACGCCCAGTCCGCCGGGACCCGTCCCGCCGGTCCCGGTGTCGGCTGGTCCCCGGGGTGGCTGCCCGGCGGGGCCAGTTCGGGTCCGGGCTCCCGCACCTCGTCGCTCGCGTAGTCCCAGTACCAGTCCTCGCCCGGCTCGAAGCTCTGCACCACCGGATGCCCGGTGGCGCGGAAGTGGCCGCTCGCGTGCTGTCCGGGCGAGCTGTCGCAGCAGCCGACGTGGCCGCAGCTCGCGCAGCGCCGCAGATGGAACCACCAGCCGCCGGCCGCGTCGCACTCGGCGCAGCCGGTGCCGCTCGGCGGAACGGCGGGGTCGATTCCGGTGTCACTGGTCATGCCGGCTCCTCGGTCGGTTCGGGCACGGCGGCGGTGAGCGGAAGGAGCACCTGGAAACGGGTGTCGCCCGGCACGGACTCCACCTGGAGCGTGCCGTGGTGCTTGCCGACCACGATCCGCCAGGAGATGTCCAGACCGAGCCCGGTGCCCTCGCCCACCGGCTTGGTGGTGAAGAAGGGGTCGAAGACGCGCTCCCGGATCTCCGGGTCGACCCCGGTGCCGGTGTCGCGGAACTCCACCAGCAGCCGGTCGTGGTGGAGCGCGGTCCGCACGGTCAGCGTCCCCTCGCCGCCCGCGGCGTTCATCGCGGCGACCGCGTTGTCGATCAGGTTGGTCCACACCTGGTTCAGCTCCGCCGGGTACGCCGGGATCTCCGGCAGCGTACGGTCGTACTCCTTGACGACCTCGATCCGCGGGCCGATCTTCCCGGAGAGCATCAGCAGGGTGCTGTCGAGGAGTTCGTGGACGTCGACGGTCCGGTGGGAGGCGCGGTCGAGCTGCGTGTACTGCCTGGCCGCGTCCACCAGGTGCGAGATCCGGGCGGTGGAGTCCGCGATCTCGTTCATCAGCAGCTCGGTCTCGACCGTGTAGTTGAGCCAGCCGACGGCGCCCGGCAGGATCTCCTCGGCCACGGCCGCCGCGACCCGGTCGAGCCACTCGGTGTCGAGACCGGCCTGCACGAAGGTCGGGGCGAGCTGTCTGCCCTGCGCGATGCCGTGGTCCTCCAGCCAGTCGGTGAGGGCGTCCTCCCGGTCGGTGGCCTCCAGCGGGCTGAGCGAGGGCGCCTTGGCGACCCGTTCCGCCGTGCGCTCCTGCATCTCGACGAGCCCCGCGAGGGCCTCGCGGGAGAACGGCCCCTCGGTGATCACGGCCAGCTTGTGCCGCATCTTCGCCACCCGCTCCCGCAGCGCCGAGGTGGCGCGGACGGCGGCCGCGGCCGGGTTGTTCAGCTCGTGGGTGAGACCGGCCGACAGCGAGCCGAGCGCCAGCAGCCGCTCCCGCTGCCCGACGGCCCGCTGCATGTTCTTGGACCCGAAGAAGAGCCCCTCCAGCAGATGCACCGCCATCGGGAACCACTCCCGCACGACGGCCGAGAAGGTCTGCGCGGGCAGGACGAAGAACCGGGTCGGCTCGGTGACCCGCATCGAGTTGTTGTAGACCTGCGGCACCCGGTCACCGACGTACGCCTGCATCGCGCCCGCGTACACCCCGGGCTGCGAGGTGCGGCCGACCTCAACGTCGTCCCCGCCGACCCGGCGGGACAGCACGACGGTCCCCTCGATCATCACGTAGAAGCACGTCGCGTCCTCGCCCTCGGTGTACACCGGTCCGGGCTCGAACAGCTCCGCCCTGCCCTCGGCGCACAACCGCCCCAGCTGTTCGGGGGCCAGCTTCTCGAAGAGGAACAGCCGCCCGATCTCCTCGGGGGCGCACGGCATCGGCCGCCCGTTCACGACTGCTCCAGATAACGGTGGACGAGCAGCACGGCCATGGCTCCCTCTCCGACGGCGGACGCGACCCGTTTCGCGGACTCCGCGCGGGCGTCGCCCGCCACGAACACGCCCGGGACGCTGGTCTCCAGGTGGTACGGCGGCCGGTCCAGCTCCCAGTCGGCCGGCGGCCGTCCGTCGGGAGTGAGGTCGGGTCCGGCGAGGATGAAACCGCTCCCGTCCCGCAGCACCGTGCCGTCCAGCCAGTCGGTGTGCGGGGCCGCGCCGACGAACACGAACAGCCACTGCGCGTCGACCTCCTCGGTGCCACCGCTCGACGCGTCGCGCAGCGTCAGCCGCTCCAGGTGCCCGTCGCCGTGCGCGGCCTCGACGACCGTGCCGCAGCGCACCCGGATGTTGGAGGTCTGCTCGATCTGCTGGACCAGGTAGGACGACATCGACGCCGCCGGCGAGCCGCCGCGCACCAGCAGCGTCACCGACTTGGCGCCCCGGGCCAGGTACATCGCCGCCTGGCCGGCCGAGTTGGCGCCGCCGACGACGTACACGTCGTGGCCCTGGCAGGAGGCCGCCTCGGTCAGCGCGGAGCCGTAGAACACGCCGCGGCCGGTCAGGTCGTCCGTGCCGGGGGCCGGAAGCTGCCGGTAGGAGACGCCGGTGGCCAGGATCACGCTGTGCGCGCCGACCGCCGAGCCGTCGGAGAACCGCACGATCCGCGCCGCCCCGCCGGCATCGAGGCCGGTCACCTCGCGGGCCGTGATGATCTCGGCGCCGAACTTCGCCGCCTGCCGCCTGGCCCGCTCGGTGAGCTGGCCGCCGGACACGCCGTCGGGGAAGCCGAGGTAGTTCTCGATGCGGGAACTCTGCCCGGCCTGCCCGCCGGTCGCCGACCGCTCCACCAGCACCGTCCGCAGCCCCTCCGAGGCCCCGTACACGGCCGCGCCGAGCCCGGCCGGGCCGCCGCCGATCACCACCAGGTCGTAGAAGTCGGCCGTCGGCGTGGTCGCCAGGCCCACCCGTGCGGCCAGGTCGGGCGCCTCCGGCTCCACCAGCACGGTCCCGTCCGCGGTGATCACCACCGGCAGCCGCAGGCCGTCCTGCCCGGCCGCCGACAGCAGCCGCCGGCCCTCGGGCTCCTCGCTGGAGTACCAGCGGTAGGGCACCTGGTTGCGGGCCAGGAACTCGCGGACCTCCGAGGAGCGCGCCGACCAGCGGTGCCCGACGACCTTCGTGCTGGGCACCGGCCGGTGGTCGCCGGCGCGCCAGGCCTGGAGCAGGTCGTCCAGGACCGGGTAGAGCTTCTCCTCGGGCGGGTCCCACGGCTTGAGCAGATAGTGGTCCAGGTCGACGACGTTGATCGCGTCGATCGCCGCGTCGGTGTCCGCGTACGCCGTCAGCAGCACCCGCCGGGCGGCCGGGTACACGTCCAGGGCCAGCTCCAGGAACTCGATGCCGTTCATCCGCGGCATCCGGTAGTCGGCGAGGAGCACGGCCACCGGGTCGCCGCGCAGCTTCAGCTCGCGCAACGCCTGAAGGGCCGACTCACCGGACTCCGCGCGCACCACGCGGTACGTCGCGCCGTAACGCCGCCGCAGGTCGCGGGCGACGGCACGGGAGACCCCCGGGTCGTCGTCCACGGTCATGATGACGGTCCGTGTCGCCCCTTCGGCCTGTGCCATACGGCCCCCACGTCGAGCGGCCGGATTCACGGCCCGGCCTCCCCGTCACCGCACCGGCCTCACCACCATCGTATTCTCGCCCGTCCGGTCCCGCTCGGGCGCGCGGGCCGGACGGGCGGGATCCGGGGTGCGGCGGCGTTCACCCGCTCCCCGCCGCGAGGTCGTGCGGACGGCGTAGTGAAGACTGGCCCCCATGGACGTGACGGTGACACAGGGAGGGACCCGCATGACGCGCCCGATCGCGGCAGGGGTGGACGGTTCGCAGGAGAGCGTGGCCGCACTGGGCTGGGCGGCCAGGGAGGCGGTCCGCCGGGGAGTCCCGCTGCGTGTCGTGCAGGCCTGGCGGTTCCAGGCGCAGGACGTGGCGGGCGTGGCGGACCGGGACACGCAGGAGCGGTGGGTGCGGGAGTCGGTCGCCGAGGCGGTCCGGGCCGTCACCGAGCGGCACCCGGACCTCGCGCTGTCCACCGAGGTCCGCGAGGGCGACGCCGTCGCCGCGCTGCTCGCCGCCGCGGCCGACGCCGGGACGCTGGTGCTGGGTTCGCGCGGCCACGGCGCGGTCGTCGGCTTCCTGCTCGGGTCCGTCGGCCAGCAGGTGATCGCCGAGGCCGGCCGGCCGGTCGTCCTGGTGCGGGCCGGGGACGAGGCCGCCGCCGAGGCCGCCGGCCGCGAGGTCGTGGTCGGCCAGCAGGGCGAGCCCGAGGACAGCGCCGACGTGATCGGCTACGCCTTCGAGGCGGCCGCCGCGCGCGGCGCCACCGTGCGGGCCGTGCGGGCGTGGACCCTGCCGACGGTGTTCGCCTACAGCCCGGGGTCGATGCGGCTCGCCGACGAGGCCGGGGGTCTTGAGCAGTACGAGAGCAAGGCGCTCCGCGAGGCGCTCGGGCCGTGGCGCGAGCGTTTCCCCGACGTGCCGGTGATCGAGCACGTGGAGATGGGCAGCGCGGGGCAGGTGCTGCTGTCGGTGGCCGCGAACGCCCAGCTGATGGTCGTCGGCCGCCGTGTCCGCCGTACGGCCGTCGGCGCCCGGATCGGCTCCGTGGCGCACGGCGTACTGCACCACGCCGACTGCCCGGTGGCGGTGGTCCCGCACACCTGACGGCCGGTAACCCGCGCGCGGCTCGGGCCTCCGGTTCAGCCCGCCGTGGGCCGAAGGGTCTCCCGGGCCGCGGGCAGGATGTTCGTGAGGTAGTCCTCGACGGCCGTGTCCAGGCCGATGTCGTGCTGGGCCCGCTCGGACAGGTACCAGCGGTGCTCCAGCAGCTCGTGGTAGATCTCCGCCGGGTCCATCGAACCGCGCAGCTCCACCGGCACGGTGCGCACGGTGGGCCGGAAGACCTCGCGCACCCAGCGGTGGGCGAGGACCTCCGGGCGGGTGCCGAGCGGATCGCCCGGGGCGTGGTCGTCCTGGCCGGCCATCCAGCTCTCCAGGTCGTTGAGCAGCCGCCTGGCCTGGTTCTCCTCGGCGTCCAGGCCCGTCAGCCGCAGCAGTTGGCGCTGGTGGTGGCCGGCGTCGACGACCTTGGGCACGAAGGTGACCGTGTCCCCGTTGGAGGCGTGTCCGATCTGCATCTCGGCCACGTCGAAGCCGAGGTCGTTGAGGCGCCGTATCCGGCGTTCGATGTAGTGGTACTTGCCCGCCGGATAGACGGAGGTGCGGGTCAGCTCCTCCCACAGGCGCCGGTAGCGGGCGCAGATCTCGGTGCCGAAGTCCACCGGGTCGACGGACGGGTGCAGCGCCCCCGACGCCTCCAGGTCGAGCAGCTCGCCGCTGATGTTCACCCGGGCGAGGTCGAGGTCGTAGTCGCGCTGCCCGGGGCTGAGCCGGGGGTGCAGGTCGCCGGTCTCGGCGTCGACCAGATAGGCGGCGTAGGCGCCCGCGTCGCGCCTGAAGAGCGTGTTGGACAGCGAGCAGTCGCCCCAGGCGAACCCGGCCAGATGCAGCCGCACCAGCAGCACCGCCAGGGCGTCCATCAGCCGGTGCATGGTCGCCGGGCGCAGCGTCGTCTCGAACATCGACCGGTACGGCAGCGAGCCGCCCAGATGCCGGGTGACGAGCACCGGCTCCAGTGCCTCCCCCGCGGTGCCGGCGCGGCCGGTGACCACGGCCAGCGCGTCCACCGCCGGGATGGCGAGCCGGTCCAGGTCGCGCAGCAGTTGGTACTCGCGCAGCGCGGGCCGTTCGGCCAGCTCCTTGACGGCGATCACCTCGTCCCCGGCCCGCGCGTAGCGGACGACGTGCCGGGAGATGCCGCGCGGCAGGGGCACGAGGTACTCCTCGGGCCATTGCTCCAGGGGCAGTTGCCAGGGCAGTTCGAGCAGGAGCGCGGGGTGCTCCGGGTTGGTGGCGCTGATCTGCAAGGCCATGTCCCGACTTTAGAACGCCCGTTCCCCGGCCTGTGCCGCGGCGGCCTTCACCGGGCCGCGGTGGACGGGGCCGTGCCCGGGGAGCAGGATGTCGGCGTCCAGCTCGGCGAGGACGCCGAGGGAGGCGACGGTGCGCTTGCGGTCGTGGTGGAACATGCCGGGCAGCAGTTGCGGACCCTCGGTGCGGGAGACGGCGTGCCCGGTCACCAGCGCGTCGCCGGAGATCACCGCCCCGGTGGCGGGGAGGTGGTAGGCACAGTGTCCGTCGGTGTGCCCGGGGGTGTGCACCGGTACGGGCCGGCCGGGCAGGTCGAGCGCGCCCTCCGCCGGGAAGGGCGCGGGCGCGGCCACCGGGTGCCGCTGTGTGCCGCCGGAGCGGAGCACGTACGCCGTCCACGGCAGCACGCCCGGCCGCCAGGCGTTGCGCAGCACCGTGCCGACCGACACCTGTTGGAGGAAGTCCCGCCGGGCATGGGGTACTTCGGCCTCGTGGAGGAGGACCGGGGTGCCGTGGGCGGCGCGCAGGTACTCGGCCGATCCCAGGTGGTCGTTGTGGGCGTGGGTGATCAGCACGGCCACCACCGCCTCCGGTGAGGCGCCCACCTCCGTGAGCGAGGCGAGGAGCTGTTCGCGGTCGCCCGGGTACCCGGTGTCGACCAGCGTGACGGCGTCCCCCTCCGTGAGGATCACCCAGTTGGTGTGGGAGCCCCGCACCAGATGGGTGCCGTCCCCGACGTGCCGCACCTGTGCCCGCATCCTCGCCTCGCGCTCTGCTCGTCCCGGTCCGCCGTCACCAGGAAAGCAGGTCGGGAGGGCGGTTGAAAGCAGCGCTCCCGCTCCCGACGGGTCCCGGGCGGGCCGGAGGGAGGGCTCAGCGCACGCCGTGCGGGCGGAACTGGACGCTGACGCGGGGGCCCGCGGCGCGGGCGGACTTGGGGACGCAGTGCTCCCAGGTGCGCTGGCAGGAGCCGCCCATCACGATCAGGTCGCCGTGGCCCAGCGGGCGGCGCACGGTGTCGCCGCCGCCCACCGGGCGCAGCAGCAGGTCCCGGGGCGCGCCGACCGAGAGGATGGCGACCATCGTGTCCTGGCGTGCGCCCCGGCCGGTCCGGTCGCCGTGCCAGGCGACGCTGTCCCGGCCGTCCCGGTAGTGGCAGAGCCCGGCCGTGGTGAACGGCTCGCCCAGCTCCTCGGCGTAGTGCGCGGACAGGGCGTCGCGGGCCTCGGCCAGCAGCGGGTGCGGCAGCGGGTCGCCCGCGCCGTAGAACGCGAGCAGCCGGGGTACGTCGACGACCTGGTCGTACATGGCACGCCGCTCCGCGCGCCACGGGACCTCGGCGGCCAGTCGTTCGAACAGCGCGTCGGCGCCGCTCAGCCACCCGGGGAGCAGGTCGATCCAGGCGCCGGGGCCCAGGTGGGTGCGGCGCAGTCCGCCGAGGGGGCCGAGCCGGGCCTCGTCGCTCTGGTCGAAGAGTGAGCCCTGGAGGTGCGTGGTCATGTGACCAGCGTACCCCTTATTCGAGAATCTGTTCTAAGGGGAGGGATCCGGCCGCGGTCCGGGGTCTTCGGATACGTCGGTGTATCCGATACATTCATGTATCGAACCGAGGGAGGGCCGGCGCATGGCGGTGAGGGCGACGACCGGGCGCGTGACCAGGCGGCGCGTGCGCACCCGCGCGAACCTCCTGGACGCCGCGTTCACGGTGTTCGCCGCCAAGGGCTTCGGCCGGGTGTCGATCGAGGAGGTCTGCGAGGCGGCCGGCTACAGCCGGGGCGCCTTCTACTCGAACTTCGACAGCCTCGACGAGCTGTTCTTCGCCCTCTACCGGGAACGCGCCGACCTGATCGCGGAGCAGGTGTCCGGTGCCCTCGCGCCGGACGGGCCGGACCTGGACGTACCCGCCGCCGTGGACCGCGTCACCGAGGTGCTGCTGCTGGACCGGGACTGGCTCCTGGTGAAGACGGACTTCCTGGTGCACGCCGCCCGCGACCCGGACGTGGCACGGACACTGCTGGAGCACCGGGCGCGGCTCAGACGCGCGATCGCCGACCGGCTCGCCCGGGTGCGCGGACATGTGCCCGCCGTGCCGGGCGGCACCGACGGCGCCGCGCACGCCGTGGTCGCCGCGTACGACGGAGTCACCACCCAGTTGCTCCTCGACCGGGACGTGGAGCACGCCCGCGCCTGGCTGGGCCGACTGCTGACCGCGCTGCTCACCGAGGGCCGCACGGCCTCGTGAACACCCCATGACACGGAACAGGAAAGGACGGTCGCCATGGATGCCAACGTCATCGTGGTCGGAGCGGGCCTGGCGGGCCTGGTCGCCGCGCACGAACTGACCAGCCGGGGAAGGAGGGTGGCCCTCGTCGACCAGGAGAACGCGGCCAACCTCGGCGGGCAGGCCTTCTGGTCCTTCGGCGGCCTCTTCCTCGTCGGCTCCCCGGAGCAGCGCAGGCTCGGCGTCAAGGACTCCTTCGACCTGGCCTGGAACGACTGGCAGGGCAGTGCGGGCTTCGACCGCACGGACGACGAGGACTCCTGGGCGGTGCGCTGGGCCCGCGCGTACGTCGAGTGGGCGGCGGGGGAGAAGCGGTCCTGGCTCGCCGGACACGGCATCACCTTCCTGCCCACCGTCGGCTGGGCCGAGCGCGGCGACCTGCGGGCGGACGGGCACGGCAACTCCGTGCCCCGCTTCCACATCGCCTGGGGCACCGGCACGGGCGTCGTCGAACCCTTCGTGCGCCACGCGAAGCAGGCCGTGCGCGACGGGCTGCTCACCTTCCACCACCGCCACCGCGTCGACCACCTCGTCGTCGAGGGCGGCGGCGCGCGCGGCGTACGCGGCACGGTCCTCGCCGAGGACACCTCACCCCGGGGCGTCGCCTCCAACCGCGACGCGATCGGCGAGTTCGAACTCACCGCGCAGGCCGTGATAGTCACCTCCGGCGGCATCGGCGCCGACCACGACATCGTCCGCCGCCACTGGCCCGAGCGCCTCGGCACCCCGCCCGCCGAGATGGTCACCGGCGTACCCGCCTACGTCGACGGCCGGATGCTCGACATCAGCGCGCGGGCGGGCGCGCGCCTGGTCAACCGCGACCGGATGTGGCACTACACCGAGGGCGTGCGCAACTGGGACCCGATCTGGCCCGGCCACGGCATCCGCATCCTGCCCGGCCCGTCCTCGCTGTGGTTCGACGCCCTCGGCCGCCGGCTGCCCGAACCCTGCCTGCCGGGCTACGACACCCTCGGCACCCTGCGGCATCTGCGCACCGCGGAAGACCTCGCGGAGCACGACCACTCCTGGTTCATCCTCACCCAGAAGATCATCGAGAAGGAGTTCGCGCTCTCCGGCTCCGAGCAGAACCCCGACATCACCGCCAAGGACCGCGCCGGATTCCGGCGCGAACGCCTCCTCGGCAAGGGCGCCCCGGGCCCGGTGGACGCCTTCCTGCGCCAGGGCGCCGACTTCGTGACCGCGCCGAATCTGGAGCAACTGGTCGACAAAATGAACCAGTTGACCGACAAGCCGCTGCTGGACGCCGCGGTGATCCGACGCCAGGTGGAGGCCCGCGACCTCCAGATGGCCAACCCGTACGCCAAGGACGCCCAGGTCCAGGGCATCCGCAACGCCCGCCGCTACATCGGCGACCGCCTCGGCCGGGTCGCGACCCCGCACCGCCTCCTCGACCCGGCGGCCGGCCCGCTCATCGGCGTCAAGCTGCACATCCTCACCCGCAAGACCCTCGGCGGCATCCAGACCGACCTGGACTCCCGCGCCCTGGGCGCCGACGGCACACCCGTCGAGGGCCTGTACGCGGCCGGCGAGGTGGCCGGCTTCGGCGGCGGCGGGGTGCACGGCTACAACGCGCTTGAGGGCACCTTCCTCGGCGGCTGCCTGTTCTCCGGGCGGGCGGCGGGCCGGGCCGCGGCGCGACAGAGTGCCTGACCTCCGCCGGTCCGGGCGGGCGTACGAGGGTCAGCCCGACCTCCTGCGCACGGCCTCGCGCCGCTTGAGCGCCCGGCGTTCCAACTCGTCGGTCCCGCCCCAGATCCCGATGGACTGCCCGGTGCCGAGCGCCCATCGCAGACATTGCTCCTGGACCGGACAGCGCCGGCAGACCGCTTTCGCCTGCTCGGTCTGCACAGCGGCCGGGCCGGTGCTGCCGATCGGGAAGAACAGGTCGGGGTCCTCCGAGCGGCACGCGGCATGCTCTCGCCAGTTGTCCATCAAAGTCACCTGCGATCGGTATGGTTCGCGCCTTCGCGCATGGCCTGTTCCGTTGCGGGTGACCTGTCGGCGTCGGGGCGAAACCGGAGTTGGGCGCACAACGCCGCGTCAGCGTCCAAGTGCCCGCGCGGCGCAGGCCATTACCGCGTCGGCCACCGTCGCGAGGGCAGGGGAGTCGAGCTTCCACTGCTGCCAGTACAGCGGGACGTCCACCGCGAGGTCCGGGGCGAAGCCGACGAGCCGGCCGGTGCGCAGCAGGGGATCCGCCTGCGGCTGAGGCACCATGCCCCAGCCCAGGCCGGCGGCGACGGCCTCGACGAAGCCCTCCGAGGTCGGCACGTAGTGGCGCGCGGCACTCGCGCCGGCGTGCCCGAGCCGGCGGGCGAAGCCGTCCTGGAAGTCGTCCCGCCGGTCGAAGACCACCACGGGCGCGTCGGCGATCACCTCGGGCGGCGGCCCGTCCAGATGCCGTGCCGCGAACCCCGGGGCGGCGCACGGCAGATAGCGCATCCGGCCCAGGGCCCGGACCGTGCACCCCGGCACCGGCTCGGGCGACAACGTCACCGCCGCCATCACCGCGCCCTCCCGCAGCAGCGCGGCCGTGTGGCTCTCGTCCTCGCGGCGCAGTTCGAAGCAGAGCCCGGGGTCCCCGGACAGGCCCGTGAGGGCGGGCAGGAACCAGGTCGCCAGCGAGTCCGCGTTCACCGCCACCGACACCCGGGTCGGCTCGCCCGCTCCGCGCAGCCCCAACTCCGCCGAGGCGTCCCGCTCCAGCCGCGCCACCTGGCGGGCCAGCCGCACCAGGACCGCGCCGGAATCGGTCGCCCGCACCGGTTTGGTGCGCAGCAGCAGCACCCGGCCGGTGCGCTGCTCCAGCGCCTTCACCCGCTGGCTGACCGCGGACGGCGTCACATGCAGCGCGGCGGCGGCCGCGTCGAACGTGCCCTCGTCCACCACGGCCAGCAGGGTGCGCACCTGGTCCAGGGGAAGGTCCGCGAACGCCGCCGGAGTTCCCCCGCCCCCGTCTCTCTCCGGTCCCATCACAATCGCTAATGATACGTAAGAATCTTTAGCTGTACGTGCTGTGATCGTCCGCCTAGCGTCAAGGGCGTGAACAACGCCCTCACCGCCGCGGCCGCGGGCTTCGGCACCGGCCTCTCGCTCATCGTGGCCATCGGCGCCCAGAACGCCTTCGTGCTGCGCCAGGGGATCCGCCGCGACGCGGTCCTCGCCGTGGTGGGCATCTGCGCCCTGTCCGACGCCGTACTCATCGCGCTGGGCGTCGGCGGGGTCGGCGCGGTGGTGGTGGCCTGGCCGGGCGCGCTGACCGCGGTCGGCTGGATCGGCGGTGCCTTCCTGCTGTGCTACGGCGCCCTCGCCGCCCGGCGTGTGCTCCGGCCGTCCGGGGTGCTGCGGGCCGACGGCGACACCGCGGGCTCGCGCCGGCGGGCGGTCCTCACCTGCCTCGCCCTGACCTGGCTCAACCCGCACGTCTACCTCGACACCGTGCTCCTGCTCGGCTCGGTCGCCGCCGACCGCGGCCCGCTGCGCTGGACCTTCGGCCTGGGGGCCGCGGTCGCGAGCCTGTGCTGGTTCGCCGCGCTCGGCTTCGGCGCCCGCCACCTCGGCCGCCTCCTGGCCCGGCCCGCGGCCTGGCGATTTCTGGACGGCCTGGTCGCCGCCACCATGATCGTCCTCGGCGTCCTGCTCGTCGCCCGAGCCTGACCGGGACACGCGATGGCCCGACGCCCGAACGCGGCTGCGATAGTGATCCCGCAATCGAAAGATGTATCGAGCATGTAGGAAGCGCGTGGACACGAGCGAGAGCAGCGGCGAGAGCGGCACCGAATCCGAGGCGAAGGGCCCCGCCCCGGGCACGCCCGAGCGCCGCGGGTGGCGCCGCTGGGCCATGGACACCCGCCCCCTGCGCCGCCCGGCGTACCGCAGACTGTGGTCCTCGACCATCGTCACGGCCGTCGGCAGCCAGCTCACCGCGGTCGCCGTGCCCAAGCAGATCTACGACATCACCGGCTCCTCGGCCTGGGTCGGCGCCGCGAGCCTGGCGGGCCTGCTGCCGCTGATCGTGTTCGCGCTGTGGGGCGGCGCGGTGGCCGACACCATGGACCGCCGCAAGCTGCTGCTGATCACCAACACCGGCATCGCCGTGACCTCGCTGCTCTTCTGGATACAGGCGGTCACCGGTCTGGAGTCGGTGGCCGTCCTGATGCTGCTGCTCGCTCTGCAACAGGCCTTCTGGGGACTGAACGCCCCGGCCCGCAACGCCTCCATCGCCCGCCTGGTGCCCGGGGACGAACTGCCCGCCGCGAACGCCCTCGGCTCGACCGTGATGCAGACCGGACAGGTGGTCGGACCGCTGCTCGCCGGTGCGCTCATCCCGGTGATCGGGCTGCCCGAGCTGTACCTGATCGACGCCCTCGCCCTGTGCGTCACCGTGTGGGCGGTCTACAAGCTGCCCGCGCTTCCGCCGCTGGCGGGCACGGCGGTCCGGCGCGCGGGCCTGCGCGAGGTCGTGGCCGGCTTCCGCTACATCGCCGGCCACAAGGTGCTGCTGCTGTCCTTCCTGGCCGACATCGTGGCCATGGTCTTCGGCATGCCCCGCGCCCTGTTCCCGCAACTCGCCGCCGAGACCTACGCCCCCTACGGCGAGGGACTCGCCCTCGGCCTGCTCTTCGCGGCGATCCCCATCGGCGCGGTGATCGGCGGGCTGTTCTCCGGGACCTTCTCCCGGGCGCGCCGGCACGGGTGGATGGTGATCGGCTCCGTCGTCGTCTGGGGCGCCGCCATCGCCGGCTTCGGGCTGAGCGGCAGCCTGTGGTTCGCGGTGGCGTTCCTGGCCCTGGCCGGCATCGCCGACATGGTCTCCATGGTGTTCCGCGGGGCGATCCTGCTGTCCGCCGCGACCGACGAGATGCGCGGGCGCATGCAGGGCGTGTTCACCGTCGTCGTGGCGGGCGGCCCGCGGCTGGCCGACGTCCTGCACGGCGGCGCGGGCTCCGTCTTCGGCGCGCGGGAGGCGGTGACCGGCGGCGGAGTGCTCGTCGTGGTGGTGATGCTGGCCCTGGCGGCCGCGATACCGGCCCTGCGCCGCTACCGCGTCTGACCGGGGCCCGTCGGCACCCGGTCACCTGATCACCCGGTCACAGGGAGCCGCCCCCGTGCAGCGCGTAGTGCTCCATGAGCTTGCCCCTGGTGGTCTCCAGCCGGTGCGCGAGGATCTCGGCGACCGACCGCACCAGGACGATGCCCAGCCGGGGATCCTCCTCGCACAGGACGAGCACCGAGGCCGCGTCGAACTCGTAGGCGCGCACGGGACTGAACGCCTCGGCGCCGAAGTCCCACTCGTAGGGCGGGAAGAGCCAGGACCAGCCGAGCAGGTCGCCCACGCCGAGGCCGGCGACCGTGACCCGGCGCAGGGGCGTCACCTGCTGGGTCAGGGAGACCGCGCCGGAGTGGATGACCCAGAAGCGGTCGGCCCTGTCCCCCGCCTCGAAGATCCGGGTGTCCTCCGGGAAGGAGACCTCCCGGGCGAGGGCGATCAGCCGCTCGCGCTGGGGGTGGGGGAGGGCGGTGAGCAGTTTGATCGCTTTGGTCATGACACGGGACTCCTCGCCGGCGATTGGGTTCCGGGGCTTTCCCTATGCCCATTTCAGTCGTTGTCGGCGCCCTGGGCACCTCGGCGGCCGGGGGATCCGGCACGGAATCCGTGCCGGATCCGGACCATCTCCGGGCGTCCCGGTCCCCGGGTGAGCCGGTCGTCCGGTGCGGGCGGTGGTCGGGCCGGGCCGGGTTGCCGGTCGGGCGGCCGGCGGTGCGCCGCGCCGCCCGTCACTGCGCGGTCCGGCCCGGGTACAGCACCTCGTCCAGCACCCGCAGGACGGTCTCGTACGCGATGGTCCGCACGGCGGCCTCCCGGGAGGCCTCCGGGTCGGTCGGCCGCAGCTCCTCGCTCCGGGACTGCCAGGCCCGCTTCTCCTCCAGCGCGCAGGCCCTCGCGCGGTGCATGCGGCGCAGCAGTTCGTCCGAGTCCACAACATCCGTCATGTACTCCACGTACCCCTTCTCGGCGCCCGGAATGAGCGTTGGGCCACACGGAGTGCCGGAGGTTTGGGTCCACGGGCAGAGGTCAGCCGACAGTAACGGGGTCGCACGGCGCGTACACGTCGTGGGGCCGGCCGGATCTCACCGACCAGGGAGTGACGGATGCGTGACAGGCACACCACCGAACCCGTCGTCGAGCAGTACGGTACGGACCGGCACCGGCGGTACCGGCCGCGCAGGCCCGCCGAGGCGCGCCGGGTCGTCGAACGCGTCGTCAGCGAGTGCCGGAACGCCTACGGCCACGCCACGTGCGACGCGGGCGCCCTGTCGGACGTGGTACTCGTCGCCTCGGAGCTGACCACCAACGCGATCCTGCACGGGGGCGGCATCACCGACTTCCAGGTCAACGTCGTGGGGCTCGGGGTGCGCCTGTCGGTGTCCGACCGCAGCCACGACCTGCCGGTGGCCGTGCCGGCCACCGACCACCACAACCGTCGCCGCCTGGGCGGCCGGGGCTGGCCGATCGTCTGCCGGCTGGCCCGGGACGTACGCGTGGCAGACCTTCCCTCGGGTGGCAAGTGCATCACCGTCGTCGTTCCGCTGTTCTGAGTACTTTTCGAAAAGCGGAGTTTGTTCCACCGGGGCGGGGGCAGTCGCAGGTTCGTGCTTCGGACCGGAGGCGCAGCAGCGGGAGCGGTACGACTGCTCCGGCCCTCCGGGCTGGTCCCGGGGTGGTCCGGAGAGCGCCGTTCCCGCGGAGAGTCCCCCTGAGACCACCGTTCAGGAGCGAGTCCGCATGCTCATTGAAACGCCCACCATCCGTCCCGGTACACCCGAGTCCGCCCGTCCCCCCGAGTCCGCCCACACCTCCGCCGCTCCCGCCCGCCACCGCCACGACGACGCCCCCGACACCATGGCGCTCTTCGGCCGGCTCGTGGGGCTGGCGGACGGACCGGAACGAGAGGCCCTCCGCGACGAACTCGTCACGGTCTGGCTGCCCATGGCCCACCGGATCGCCGGACGGTTCCGGGACCGCGGCGAGTCCATCGAGGACCTGCGCCAGGTCGCCGCGCTCGGCCTGGTGAAGGCCATCGACCGCTTCGACCCGGAGCGGGGAGCCTTCGAGAGCTACGCCGTGCCCACGATCACCGGTGAGGTCAAGCGGCACTTCCGCGACCGGATGTGGGCGCTCAGGGTGCCCCGCCGGGTCCAGGAGCTGCGCAACAAGGTGCGCGTGGCGCGGCGCGAACTCACCCAGAGCCCGGGTAGCTCCGAGCCCTCGGTGGCCGCCCTGGCCGCCCACACCGGACTGACCGAGGACGAGGTCGGCGCGGGCATGGAGGCGCTGGAGAGCTTCAGCACCCTCTCGCTCGACGCCGAGCTGTCGACCGGCGACGACGGCTACAGTCTCGCCGACACCCTCGGCGCGGCGGACACCTCGTACGACACCGTGATCGACCGCGAGTCCGCCAAGGAGGGCCTGCGCAGGCTGCCCGAGCGCGAGCGGGCCATCCTGTACATGCGCTTCTTCGAGGACATGACCCAGAGCCGGATAGCCGATCGCCTCGGCATCTCGCAGATGCACGTCTCGCGGCTGATCAGCCGCAGCTGCGCCCGCGTGCGCGACGAGGCGATGGGACAGCGGGCCGGCCGCACCGGACGCGCCGGCCGACCGGCGCGGACCTGATGGACGTCACCGGGGCGCCGTCGGAGCGGCCCGAAGGGGAGACGCCACGGATGCTGATGCCCGACCCCGCGGTGCTGCGCGGACTCGTCGACGAGTACCGGGCGGCCACGGTGAACGAACCCCCCGACGCCGTGGGCGGACCGGGACCGAGGGTGCGGGACCTGGCGTACACGCTGTGCGTGTCGACCGGCACGCGTGACGTGCGCCAGGCCCTGGAGGCCGCCCGCCACTGGCTCGCGGCCGACCCGGCCCCCGTGCCCGAGAGAGCGGACTGACCCGTAACGAACGTAAAGCGCCCCGGCTGCCCGTATGCCGCGAGACGGCATACGGGCAGCCGCGCGTCCGGACCCGCCGCCGGGCGGGAAGCCCGGGGCCGTGGGCCGGCGCGGTGGGTGGGGGCTGCGGGCGCGAGCCGGGCGCGGTGGCCAAGGGCCGGGGCTGTGGGGTCAGCCGTGGGCTGGGCTTGTGCGCTGTTGCCGCGGGCTGGGGCTGTGGGTCAGCCCGTGGGCTGGGGGGGGCGTGGTCTGGAGTCGCGGGAGGGGGTTGTGGGCCGCGAGTCGGGGTCGGGGCTGTGGGTCGGCCGTGGTCCGGGGCCGTGGTCGCGGGAGGGGGAGTGCGGGGCTGAGCCGTGAGCTGGAGTCGCCGGTCGGGTTGGGGAGCGGGGTCGCGGGGTGGAGCCGGGGCCGTGGGGGGAGCCGGGGTGGGACCGGAGGCCTCGGGGCCGGGACGGGGTGGGCCGCCCGTCGGGTTGGGCCGGGCGGTGTGTGTGCGGGACGGCGGGGCATGCGGGAGTCCGGGAGGGGAGGTTCACATGAACGTACGTGTCATGGCACGTACCGGCCGCGGCCGGGCCCGGCGGGCGGCGAGCGGGTCGGCCGCCGAGGGGGTCGCGCGGGCGGGGCTCACCGCCCTCGGCGTCATCCATCTGCTCGTCGGCGTGCTGGCCCTGCAGATCGCCCTCGGCAGCGGAAACCGGCAGGCCGACCGCGGCGGCGCGCTGGACGAACTGGCGGACCGGCCGTTCGGCGCAGTACTGCTGTGGGCGCTCGGCGTCGGACTCGTCGGCCTGACCCTCTGGCGGCTGTCCGAGGTGCTCTTCGGCGCCGCGGACAAGGACGGCCACACGGCGAGGAAGCGCGTGCCCGCCGCCGTCCTGTGCGTGTTCTACGCCTTCGTCGCCTACTCCGTCCTGGCCTTCGCGGCCGGCTCCGGCGGCAGCGGCAGCGGATCCAGCGACCGGCAGTCCCGGGACGTCACCGCGCGGGTGATGGGGATGCCCGCGGGGCGCTGGTGCGTGGGCGTCGCCGGAGCCGCCGTCGTCGTCGCCGGCGTGGTGCTCGGCGTACAGGCGGCGCGCCGCACCTACCGCCGGCAGATGAGGCTCGGCGCGCTGGGCCCCGCCGCCCGGCGGCTCGTCAACGTCACCGGCGTCGGCGGCGGAGTGGCGCGCGGCCTCGTGTTCGCCGCGGCGGGCGCCTTCGCCGTACGGGCCGCGATCGACTACGAACCCGACCGCGCCAAGGGACTCGACGACACCCTGCGCTCCTTCGCCGACACCCCGCTCGGCCCCTGGCTGCTGGCCTGCGTCGCCGCCGGCCTGGTGCTGTTCGGCGTGTTCTCCTTCGCGCTCGCACGCTGGCGCCGCGTCTGAGCCGCGCGCCAGGGGGAACACGGGGCGAATGAACGAACACGAGATTCCTCCGTCGGACGGACATCCCGTGGACGTCTACCTCGATCTCCTGCGCGTGCGCATGGAGAGCCACGACTACCAGCTGCTGCTCAGCGTGGTGGAACCCGTCCTCCAGGCCATCGACGAGCAACAGATGCCGACCATCGACTTCTCCCTGGACGGCGACAGTGCCGAGGCACTGCCCCAGGAGATCAGGGACGAGGCCGCCCTGGTCATCGCCACCGCCGTGACGGGCCGGCTCGACAACGAGGTCGTCGAGATCAGCACCGACGAGACCGGCCCGGTCCGGGTCGTCACCGACGCCGCCACCGCCTCCGACCCCGAACGCCTCGGCGAGATCGCCGACTACCTCAAGGAACGGCACGTGCAGAACGAGGAACTGCGCGGCATCGCTGAGGCCAGCGGTCTGCCCAGCGACTTCTGACCGTCAGCGCCCCGGCGCCCTGACCGGCACCCCCAGCGGCCGGGCCAGGCCGGTCACCGCCTCGTCCAGACGCTCCAGGTGCCGCAGTACCCGGCCGGTGATGCGGCCGTACCGCGGCACCCCGGCGGCGTCAGGTTCCAGCAGCGAGGCGATGCTCGGCCCGGTCTCCACCTCGGTCCGCGCGTCCTCGTCGGCGACCCGGGCGGCAAGCGCGCCGATGTTGCGCACCGTGCGCCGCACCGCCCCGCGCAGCCGCGGGTCGGCCGCGATCGAGGGGTGGGTCGGCAGCAGCTCGGCCGTCGCCGCCAGGGCCCGCGCGTGATAGGCGCAGGTCTCCAGCAGCGCGACCACGTACTGGGCGTTGTCGCGCCGGGCCCGCAGCGGCGTGATCGGATGGGTGAGCGGCTGGGTGGCGCCCCGCAGATCGCCCAGCGCCTGGTCCAGTTCCCGCGCGGTGTCCAGCAGATCGGCCGCGGGACCGCCACTGAGCTGGTCCACCGCGCCCTCGGTGACGTCGGTGAGCCGCTCCAGCACCGTTTCGAGCAGCTCGTTCGTGCGGCGGTCGGTGCGTATCGGCAGGACGAACGCCGCCGCGACGATCCCGCAGGCCGCGCCGAGCGCCGTCTCCTCCACGCGCAGCACCAGCACCGACAGGCTGTAGGTGTGCAGCAGGGTGTACAGCAGCCCGAGCATCGCGGTGACGAAGAACGACATCAGCGTGTAGGACAGCGGTGCCGTGTAGAACATCGCGAAGATGAGCAGCAGCACGAGAGCGAACGCGGTCCAGGTGTGCTCGCCGACCAGACCGGCCAGCACGATGCCCGCCACGACCCCCAGCACGGTGCCCAGCAGCCGGCGGTAGCCCTTGACCAGGATCTCACCGGTGGAGGCGGTGTTGATGAAGACGATCCAGCAGGTGAGCACCGCCCAGTACCAGCGCTGCGAGGACAGGAACTCCCCGCCGACGATGGCGAGCGAGGACCCCACCGCGACCTGCACCGCGGCCCGCGTCGTGGGCCGCCCGAGCCCGGTCGCCTCCTCCTTCTCCGCGGCCTCGTCACCGGCGTCGATGGCGGCGTCCTCGGCGTCCAGCTCCTCCCGGGAACGGGCCGTCGAGGGCGAGTCGTCCGACTCGTCCTGCGGCCCGTCCAGGGCGATCCTGAGCCCCATCACCGCCCGCGCCGTCTCACCGATGCCGCGGAACACGTCCTGGACGGCCGCCGTCGCCTCGGGCAGGTTCTCCTCGTCGCGGTAGCCGAGGAGCCGGTTGCGCAGATGGGACATCGCGGTGCCGCGCGCCTCGGCGGCCGGCCGCAGCACCAGGGCGCGCAGCGCCCCCAGATCGCGGCGCAGGATCTCCGTGGCCTCGCCGGGCGCCGGTGAGCGGCCCACCGCGGGCGCCGGCGCGCCCGGCAGATGCAGGGTCAGCGTGTTCGCCCGCTCGGCGCTGCGCGCGGTCAGCAGCAGCAGGCCCAGCCGCTCGGCGGAGATCTCGGCGTCCGCGATGCGCCGCTGCACGAGCCGCGCCGTCGACTGGTCCGGAGTGCCCTCCTCCAGCCGGGACTGGATCATCAGGGCCGTCTCGTGCAGGCGCGCGGTGCCGTCGCGCAGCCGCTCCAGCGTCTTGTCGATCTCGCCGGGACCGGCGTCGAGCAGTTCCGTCTGGGTGGCGATCAACTGGGCCAGCCGGGCCCGGAAGGCCTGCCGCAGCCGGAGCAGAATGCCCGTCGGGGTGGCCGGCACGACCGCGAAACGCACCACCGCGCTGCACGCGAACGCCACCGCGACCGAGCCCCACAGACCCGGCAGCCCCGACACCTTCGTGCCGACGAACAGGCAGATGAAGTAGACCTGGAAGCCGATCAGACCCAGCGCCGTACCGCGGTCGCCGAACCGGCGGACGAAGACCGCGCAGAAGATCAGGACGACGAAGAAGGCGTCACCGACGACGACCCGCGAGGTGAGCAGCGCGCTGAGCGACACCGAGGCGAGGGCGACGGGCAGCCCGAGGGCCAGCGTGACGGCCTGCGGGCCGCGCTCCTTCTCCCGGATGGCGAAGGTGGCGACCATCGCCGTCATGGCACCCGCCACCAGGTGCGTGATGTCCGCCCCGGACACGGCGAGCACCGCCAGCGCCAGGGCGATGGCGCCGACCGTCCGCAGGCCCGCCGTCAGCCGCAACAGCCCGGGATCGGACGCGGCGACACGGTCCCGCAGCCGTGCCCGCACCGAGCGCCCCGCCGCCTTCACGCCGCCGTACACTCTCCCGATTCACAGCCGCCGCCCGGCCGGTTCACGCCGAGATCCACTTCTCAGCATGCCATGCCGCGGGCCGGCCCCGGCCCCGGGGTCACAGCTCCGCCCGGCCCGCACCCCCGACCCGCTCCCGCACCTGCTCCGGCGTCAGATAGGCGTCGGTGTACTCGAAGTCCTTCAGCTTGGCCGGCTTGCGGGCCTGGAACCCGGTGCGTACGAAGTCGTCGCCGGCGACGGCGTTGAGCGTCCAGTTGGCCGCCACCCGGGCCTTGGCGACACCCGAGCGCAGCGCCGACCAGTGGTAGCCGCGGGCCACGACCTGGGCGGGCAGGCCCTTGAGTTCGACGCCGAACGGCTTGGAGACCGCGTCGGCGCCGCCGAGGTCGACGACGAAACCCAGGTCCTTGTGGACGTACGGCCGCAGCGGCTGGTTGCGCAGGGTGGCGATGAGGTTCTCGGCGACGTGCCGGCCCTGCCGCGTGGCGTGCTGGGCGGTGGGCGGGCAGACGGCGCCCTCCTCGCCCTTGGCGAGGTCGGGCACGGCGGCGGAGTCGCCGAGCGCGAACACCCCGTCCTGGCCCGGCAGGCACATGTCGGCGGTGACCGCGAGCCGCCCCCTGACCGTCTCCGCGCCCAGCGTGCCGATCAGCGGGCTCGCCACCACACCCGCGGTCCAGATCAGCGTGCGGGTGGGCACCACCCGGCCGTCCGTGAAGGTGACCTCCTCGGGTCCCGCCTTGGCGATGGACACGCCCAGGGAGATCTCGATGCCGCGCCGGGTGAGGACCTGCTGCGCGTCGCGGCCGAGCTTGTCGCCCAGCTCGGGCATCAACTTCGGCGCGATGTCGATGAGATGCCACTTGATCAGGTTCGGGTCGAGCCGGGTGTAGCGCTTGACCGCCGCGTGCGTCAGCCGTTGCAGACAGGCCGCGGTCTCGGTGCCCGCGTAACCGCCGCCGACCACCACGAACTGCAGCCGGGAGGCGCGCTCGGCCGGGTCCTGGCTGGAGTCGGCGAGATCGAGCTGCGAGATGACGTGGTCGCGGATGTACGCGGCCTCCGCCAGTGTCTTCATGCCGAACGCGTGGTCGGTCAGACCCGGGATGTCGAAGGTGCGGGTGATGCTTCCGGGGGCCAGCACGATGTAGTCGTACGGCTCGTCGGCGATCTCGTCGGTGATGGTGCGCACCACGCAGACCTTGGCCTTGAGGTCCACCCCGATCGCACCGCCCGGGATGATCCGGGTGCGGTAGCGGCTGCTGCGGCGCAGGGAGAGCGCGATCGACTGGGGCGTGAGCACCCCGGAGGCGACGTGCGGCAGCAGCGGCAGATAGAGCTGGTAGGAGAACGGCGTCACCAGGGTGACGTCGGCCTCGCCGGGCGAGAGCCTGCGCTCCAGACGACGGACGCACTCCACGCCGGCGAAACCTGCGCCGACCACCAGGATCCTGGGTCGTGTCACGGTGTTCATCCCTTTCTGCGGCTTCGGGCGCTCCGCCGCGAACGCCTTCCGCCTGCCCGTGGATCGCCGCTTCGCACCTTGTCGATCCCACCGCCCGCCCGGCGGTTCGGCCAGCCGGACGCGGCAGGCGGGCGACACCCGCCGGTCCCCGCCGTGCCCAGGCCCGCCCCGGGAGTCAGCCCGAACCGCGCAGATGGCACAGCAGCAGGCACACGTCGTCGTCGCGCTCGGAGTCGCTGAGCAGCGGGCGCAGGATCCCGTCCGCCGAACCCTCCAGGTCCGCCTCCAGCTCCGCCGGGCCGAACGCCCCGAGGGCCGCGGCCAGCCGCGCGATGCCCGGGTCTATGCCCCGGGCCCGCCGCTCCACCAGACCGTCCGTGTACAGCGCGAGCGTGGAACCCGGCGCCAGCCGCACCGTGTGGTCGGCGATCACCTGCCGGAGCGGGATGCCGAGCATCGCACCGGGCTTGGCGTCCAGGATCCGGACCCGTCCGTCCGGGGTACGCAGCACCGGCGGCGGATGGCCCGCGGCGGCCCACGTCATGACCGGGTCGTCGGGGTGGAAGCGCGCGATGACGGCGGTGGCGAACAGGTCGGGCTGGAGGTGGTGCAGGAAGATGTGCAGCCGGGTCAGGATGCGGCCGGGACTGCCGCCGTCCACGGCGTAGGCCCGCAGCGCGGTGCGCAGCTGGCTCATCATCACGGCCGCCCGCAGCCCGTGCCCGGTGACGTCGCCGACCACGGCGATGACGCCGCCGTCGGGCTGGCGGAACGCGTCGTACCAGTCGCCGCCGATGTTCAGCCCGTGGGTGGCCGGCAGATAGCGCGCGGCCAGGGCGAGCCCCGGCGGGGCGGGCAGCTCCGTCAGCAGGGCCCGCTGGAGGGTCTCGGCGATGTCCCGGTTGTGCTGGTAGCGCTGGGCGTGGTCGATCGCGATGCTGGCCCGCCGGGTCAGCTCGATCAGCATCACCGCGTCGTCCGGGTCCCAGCGCTCCCCGGGCGACGACAGGGTCACCACGCCCAACGGCGCCTGCCGCGTGGGCAGCGGGATGCACAGCAGGGGGTGGTCCGGGTCCAGCGCCGAGGGCGGCTGGTCGTCGACGCCGGGCAGACCGCCCGGGTGCGCGGCGGCGTACTGCGGCCGTCCGGTGCGGGCCGCGACCACGGCGGCGGCCGGATGCGCGGGGCTGCGCCGTTCGCCCTCCTGGTCGAACAGCCAGAACGTCGATGCTCGACGCGTACTCGGGCACCAGCAGCTCCGGCAGCCGGCGCACGATCTCGTGGTGGTCGAGCGAGGCCGTCAGCACCGCGCTCGCGTCCGCCAGGAAGGTCAGCCTGCGCCGGGCGTTCTCCGCCTCCGTACGGGCCTTGCGCTCGGCGGCGAACGTCTCCCGCTGGGCCCGCCCGGCGGCGTCCAGCTCGGCGTGCAGCGCCACGACGCCCTGGTTCGTCTGCTGCAGTTCCTCCCGGTGGAACTCGACCAGGTCCTCCTGCTCGGCGAGCCGGTCGAGCACCAGGGCCGTGTCCTCGTCGGCCCCCAGCAGGGCCTGCGCCAGCCCGGCCGGGTCGCCGGGATCCTCCGCCACCGCGTCCGCGTCGGCGGCCGGAGCCGTCTCCGGGCAGGGCACCGTGACCCGCCACGGCTGGCCGGCGGCAGCGGCGTCGTGCGACGGCGTCAGCACCGCGTGCAGCACACTCTCCCCGGCCTCGGACGCGGCGCGGGAGACGGCCGCCCCCGTCTCCACGGTGAGCAGCCAGGTGCCGCCCTTGGCCAGGCACAGCCGCAACTGCGTGCCGAGCAGGGCCGCCAGCCGCGTGCGCTCCAGGGGCGGCACCCCGTGGGCCGCGGCCAGCCGGGCGGTGGCCACGCGCGCCCGCGCCGCGTCGGTGACGTCGGTGATCTGCCAGGTTCGGGTCATGGGCGGTCCGCCGGGGTCGGGATCAGGACGGCGACGGCGGTGTCGTCGCGTACCGGGCGGGCCGGGCTGCTGGCGTCACGGAGCGTGACGGCTGCGGTGACCGCCGGGTCGGCCCCGGTACGGCAGGTGTCGGCCGTCGGCGTCCAGCGGCTCGGCAGACCGTCGCTGTGCAGGACCAGCACCCGGCCGTCGGCCCAGACCGCCTCCTCCTCGCGCAGGGTCGTGGGCCGGTGGGTGCCGACGATGCCGGGGCGCGACACCAGGTGCCGCCAGGTGCCGCCCTCGCACAGCCGCGCCCCGATGTTGCCGACCCCGGCGAACCGGAGGGCCGCCGTGCGCGTGTCGACCTGGGCCACCGCGACGGCCGCGCCGCGGGTCCTGGACAGCGCCGCGTCCAGCCGCCGCAGCGCCTCGGCGGGCGGGAGGTGGGCCGAGGCGCGCACCGCCTCCACGGCGGCGGTCGAGGCGCGGGCCGCCTCCGGGCCGTGCCCCAGCCCGTCGGCCAGCATCAGCGTGACCAGGTCCCCGGCCCGCACCCAGGCCCAGGCGTCGCCCGAGTACTCCGCCCCGCCGAACGGGACGTTCACCGCGCCGGCCCGCACCCGCCCCGCCGGACCCCGCTCGCCGGCGGAGCCGCCGGGCACCGCGCCGACCCGGGCGACCACCACCGTGCCCCGCCCGGGGACGCTGTGCAGGTCGAAGTCGTCGGCGAGACGCGCACAGGTGCCGAGACCGGCACCGAGGGAGCGCGTGGTGGTGAAGCCGTCACGCAGGGCCTCGGACACGTCGGCGATGCCGGGCCCGTGGTCGACCGTGGCGACCTGCACGAGCAGGACCCCCTCCCAGCCGGGCCCGAGAACGGTCGGGGCGACGACGTCGACCAGGACCCGGCCGCCCCCGGCGTGCTTGAGCAGATTGGTGGCCAGCTCGGTCGCCACCAGCGCCGCGGCGGCGGTCCGCCGCTCGTCCAGCCCCGCCAGGGCCGCCGCGTGCTCCGCGGCCACCCTGGCGTCCCGCACCCGGGTCGAGTCGTGCACCGGGACGTCCCACACGCGTGGCATCAGGACTCCTCACGAGGGCGCGGCGGCCGGCTCACCCAGGAGGTCACCCGTACGGTCGTGCCGTCGCCCGGGGCGCTCTCGATCGCGAACTCGTGCACCAGGCGCCGCGCGCCGCCCAGCCCGAGGCCCAGGCCGTCACCGGAGGTGAAACCGTCGCTGAGCGCCTGCTCCAGGTCCGCGATGCCCGGTCCCTCGTCGCTGAAGGTGAGCCGCAGCCCCGGCGATCCCCCCTCGACCAGGGGTTCGGCCTCCATCGTTCCGCCCCCGCCGTACACGAGCGTGTTGCGGGCCAGTTCGCTGGCCGCCGTGACCAGCTTGGTCTGGTCCACCAGTCCGAAGCCGACCTGGGCGGCCGCCTGCCGCACATGCTGTCGCACCCACACCAGATCCATGTCCGAACGGATCGGCAGGCGGGCCTTGGAACCCGCGGCAGTGTGCATCACGGACTCTCCTGGCGCAGGCCGCCGAAGCGGGACGACGGTGCCTGCTGCCCGAGCAGCTCCATGGCCACCTCGGTACTGAGCGCGGTGTGCACGCCCGGCAGCGTCAGGCCCAGCTCCACCAGGGTGATGGCGACCGCCGGCCGCATGCCGACCAGCACGGTGCGCGCGGCCAGCAGCCCGGTCTGCCCGGCGATCTCCGCCAGGACGCGGCCGAGGAAGGAGTCGACGATCTCCACGCCCGAGACGTCGATGATCACCCCGGTGGCCCCGCTGCCCACGATGGTCTCGGCGAGATCCTGCTGCAACTGCTGCGCCGAGCTGTCGTGCAGGTCGCCCTGGAGGGTGACCAGGAGGACATCCCCGAGCCGCAGCACCGGAACCCGGCCCCACACGGGACCCCCGGGGGGTCCCGCGAACACCTCGCTCACCGCGCGACCGGGCCGTTCACGACGGGGTTCACGATGCCGACGCCGAGCTGGTGCAGCACGTATCCCAGCGCGTCGGCCAGGCTCGCGCGCGTCACCACGGTGCCGAGGTCGAGGCCGAGGTGGACCATGGTCTGCGCGATCGCGGGCCGGATACCGGAGACGATGCACTCGGCGCCCATCAGCCGGGCCGCCGCGACCGTCTTCATCAGGTGCTGGGCGACCAGCGAGTCGACCGTCGGGACACCGGTGATGTCCAGGATCGCGTACCGCGCCTGCTGCTCCACGACGGACTCGAGCAGGGTCTCCATCACCACCTGGCTACGGGCGCTGTCCAGGGTGCCGATCAGCGGAACGGCCACGATGCCGTCCCACAGCTTGATGACCGGGGTGGCCACCTCCAGCAGTTGCAGCCGCTGACGGTCTATGAGCGCCTGGCCCTCGCTGAGCGCCGTCTGCATCACCACCACCCGCAGGGTGCCCATCAGCACACTCAGCGTGGTGACACAGTCCCGGGTGTGCTCCGCCGAGGCGTCCGCCAGGTCGGACAGGAACAGGTTCTCGACGGGCGGACGCAGCGCGGCCAGTTCGCTCGACACCTGCGCGGTGCTCAGGCCGGCGCGGGAGCGGGCCGCGCCCATCCGCGCCAACTGCTCGCGCACCGTGGTGAATCCGGCGGCGTCCGGGTCCTCGACCCGGGCCGCGTCCGCGACGTGGGCCAGCGCGTCCACCACCGACTTGCCCGCCTCGACCGCCTCGTCGCGCGAGACGGTGAACACGGCCCGGAACAACGGCTCGTCCGCCCAGCGCTGGGCGATCTGCTCACGGCGCAGCCGCAGAAAGTCCCTGACCTCGCGCGTCGGCGACCCCGCCGTGTCCTGCGCCTGTTCCGGCACCTGTTCCACTCCTCATCCGCGTTGTGCCGCACACCCCCCAGGAGGCGACGTGACGGCGACGTGACTTTGCCGGGCGACAACTGTAGCCACCCGCCGACCTGCCGCGGCACCTGCTTCCGCACGACCGGTCCGGATGAGCGGCGGGGCGCAGGCATGCTCAGGCGTCCGGCACCTGCGGTCCCCCCGGCTGCGCGTCCACGCGGGCGAGCGCCTCCTCGACACTCGCCGAGACCGGCACCGTGATGCTCACCCCCGTCAGGTCCAGGACGCGCAGCACCGCGGGGGCGGGCGAGATGATGTGCACACTCCCCGGCAGCTCACGTGCCTCCTGGTAGACCCGCAGGATGATGTTCATGCCGGACGAGTCCATGAACGGGACGTCCGACAGATCCAGCAGGAAGTGCCGTCGTCCGTGATGGAGCTGGTTGGCCAGATGATGCTGGAACTCGGTCGCGGTGTCGACGTCCAGGTAACCCTCCACCTTGAGCAGCGCGACATCCTCCCGGGGCAGCGTCACCTCGACGGACAACGGGTTCTGGGCTATGGGCACGTGTACCTCCAACAACGCGGCGGCGCGGCGGACCGACACGGCCCACCGCGCCGGGCGGTTACCCCCGATTCCCGTCCCCATGCCTGCCCGCCGCGGCCCGGTCCGCACGCCCTGCGTCACCCGACCCGGATGCCCACCAGACACGTGTCGTCGTCCGTGTCCGACCTGCTGTAGGTGAGCAGCCGGTCCAGATGCTGGTCCAGGGTGACCGGCGTCGGCCGCACCGTGCTCAGCAACTGCGCCAGCGCCTCCTCCACCGAGCGGTCACGGCGCTCGATCAGACCGTCGGTGTACATCAGCAGCGTGTCCTCGCCGGCCAGCTGCACCTCGGACTCCTCGTACGCGGCCTCCGCCACCGCCCCCAGCAGCATGCCCCTGACCAGCGGCAGCGGCTCCGCGTCCGCGCCCCGGACCAGCACAGGCGGCAGATGGCCCGCCCTCGCCCAGCGCAGCGTACGCCGGGCCGGGTCGTACAGACCGCACACCGCGGTCGCGGTGACCCCGCCCGTCAGATGGTGCGCCACGATGTTGAGCCACGACAGCAACTGGCCCGGCCCGGCCCCGGTCACCGCGAGGCCGCGCAGCGCGTTGCGCAGCACCACCATGCTGGTCGCCGCCTCCATGCCGTGCCCGGCCACGTCCCCGACGCACAGCAGCACCAGCCCGTTCGGCAGCATCACGGCGTCGTACCAGTCGCCGCCCACCAACTGCTCCGTCTCCGCCGGCCGGTACCGCACGGCCACCTGGAGGTCCGGCACCTTGAGCGGGGT
Source organism: Streptomyces sp. SL06 (assembly GCF_058244745.1). NCBI lineage: Bacteria > Bacillati > Actinomycetota > Actinomycetes > Kitasatosporales > Streptomycetaceae > Streptomyces > Streptomyces sp. SL06. Next base: position 6,637,678 of record NZ_JBSYOT010000002.1, read on the forward strand.
CTGGGCGGGCGGCATGATGGCGTGCTGCAACTGCAGGGTCAGCCGGTTGCGTTCGATGGCCTGCTGCTCGGTGTGCGCCAGTTGGTCGCGCGTCGCGGCGAGCGCCACCTCCGTCCAGTGCTGGGCCGAGATGTCCTGGTAGGCGCCCCGTACGACGAGAAGGCGGTCGTCGGTGTCCAGGACCGGTTCGGCCACCACGCGGACGTGCCGGGTCACCCCGTCGGGCCGCTGGAGCCGGAAGGCCGCCGACGCCGGCCGCCGGTGGTGCAGCAGCGTGCGCAAGAACCGTCCGATGGGGACGGCGTCGTCCGGGTGGGCGTGGGCGGTCAGCTCCTCCAGCGGCACCGCGGCGCTGGTCCGCGGCCGCCCGTACAGGTCGAACAGCTGCTCGTTCCAGGTGATCTCGCCGGTCAGCAAATTCTCCTCGAAACCGCCGATGCGGCCGAGCCGCTGGGCGTGCTGGAGCAGGCTGGCCAGCCTCGCCGTCTCGTCCTCGATGCGCCAGATGAGCAGGACGGCGTTGCCGTGCCGGCTGACGCTGATGTCCGCGACCGCCGACAGCGACACCTGGTCCACCAGCGAGGTCAGATTCATCCGCCGGGCCCGGAACGGCTCGCCCGTGGCGTACACCCGCTCCACGTTCTGGAACAGCTCGCTGTCCCCGGCGGCCATCGGGTACGCCTCCAGCAGCAGCGCGCCGCCCACGACGGCGCGCGGCCGTCCGGCCGGATCCAGGAAGCGCTTGTTCACGTGCTGGATGCGGAAGTCCGCCAGGTGACCGTCGGCGTCCAGGTGCGGCACCAGGACCAGCGCGGGGTCGTACAGTCCGTCCGCCAGGTCCATCAGCTCCACCGCGTCCGGCAGCACCCGGGGCTCCTGCCCGGCGCCGTGCGGCGGCGTGTACGACTCCAGCGTGTGCGCGCACAGCTCCGCGAGGGCCTCCACCTGCCGGACCACCTGGGGCGGCTGCGGGGCCAGCGGCACCGGCCAGGCGATCTCCAGTACGCCGTGGAGGCGGCCCCCGGTACCGGCGGGCACGGCGACCCTGCCGCCGTCCGGGTACTGGTGCCGGCCCACGCTGGGCAGCCCCGTGTCCGCCAGGGACGTGATCCACTGGCCCGCCCGCTCGGTCAGCCCGCGCCGGGCCACCGTCGCCACGTCCGGCGGTACATAGCGCCAGCGGGTGGCCTCGGCCGGGGAGAACCCCGCGCTGCCGGCCAGGGTGAGCGATCCGTCGTATCCGGCCGCCCAGACGGCCACGGCGACCGCGCCGAGCGGGCGCAACGCCTGCTCCAGCAGCGCGTCGGCGACGGCCTGGGTGTCGTTCGCGGCCAGCGCGCCGCTCTCGGCGGCCCGCAGACGCACGGCGGCCGACCCGGACACCGGCTCCGCGGCCGGCGCGCCGTCCGTGTCGTCCTCCGGGGAGGTGGCCCGCGCGGCGGCGGTCGCCGCGAGGAACGCGTCCGTCACCTCCGACATCCGGTCCCGGGCGGCCTGGTTGATGACGTCGACCGCGAACTCCAGCAGCGTCGCCCGGGACTGCTCGGCCAGCTCGGCGAGCTGCCGGGCGGCCTGCGCCGGACCGCACCCGAGCCGCGCCACCAGGACGCCCTTGGCCAGCTCGATCAGGGCCCGGCCCTCGGCCTCCGCCTGGGCGGCCCGCACCTCGCGGCCGAGCCGGTCCACCGTGGCCGCCAGCCTGCCCACGGGCGACAGCGGGGTCATCGCGCGCAGGCCGGCGCCCGGAGCGTCGACCGCGCCGTGCGGTTCGCGTGACTGCTCGGACGTGTTCACGATCGGGACGCTCCTGGGCCGGGGGCCGGCGCGCTCACGCGGGCAGCCACCGTCGGACGCGGGCGATGAGGTCCTGGGTGTCGACGGGCTTGGTGACGTAATCGCTGGCGCCCGAGGCGAGGCTCTTCTCCCGGTCGCCGGGCATCGCCTTCGCCGTGACGGCGATGATCGGCAGCTCGGTGTACCGGGGCATCCGGCGGATCTGCGCCGTCGCCGTGTAGCCGTCCATCTCCGGCATCATCACGTCCATCAGGACCAGCGCCACGTCCGGGTGGTCCACCAGCGTCTCGATGCCCCGCCGTCCGTTCTCCGCGTGCAGGACCCGGAAACCGTGCAGCTCCAGGATCCCGCTGAGCGCGAAGAGGTTGCGCGCGTCGTCGTCGACGACGAGGACGGTGCGCCCGGCAGGCGGGTCGCCCCCGGTGGGGGGCCCGAGACGGCGCGGCTCCTCGGGCCGGACCAGACCGAGCACGTCCCCCGGCTCCTCGGCGGCCAGGTGCAGGGCGATGCGCTCCCGCAGCTCGTCGAGGCTCGACAGGAACTCCAGCGCCCCGCCCCGCGCACCCGCGCGCAGGCTCTCCTCCAGGGCCGCGTCCGCGCGGTGCCCGCTGTGCACGAGCACCGGCACGCTCGCCAGCGCCGAGTCCCCCCGCAGGGCGGTCAGGAAGCGGGAGGCCTCCTCGTTTGGCATGCCCAGCTCAAGGGCGACGCAGTGGCACGGCTCGGCCGCCAGCGCACCGGCGGCCTCCTGCGCCCCCACGGCCGTGATGACGTCCAGCGGGGGCCGCTCGCCCGTGTCGTCCCGCCCGTGCGCCAGGTCGGCGACCACGCTCTCCGCGACGAGAGTCAGCAGACCGCGCGGACGCTCCTCCACGACGAGCAGGCGCCGCGGCCGGCGGCCGTCCGCCGGCCCGGGGACCGGCGCCGGACGGCTGAGCAGGTCGGCGGACGACGCGGCCGGGACGCGCTCGGGACCCGGGGGCAGCAGCCCTTCGAAGTCGGGCCGGGCCACGGGCAGGAACAGCGTGAACGTGCTGCCCCGGTCCGGGGTGCTGTCCACCGTGACGGCGCCGCCGAGCAGTTGGGCGATCTCCCGGGTGATGGACAGACCGAGCCCGGTGCCGCCGTACTTGCGGCTCGTCGTGCCGTCCGCCTGCTGGAAGGCGCCGAAGATCGACTCCAGGTTCTGCTCGGGGATGCCGATGCCCGTGTCCTTCACCCGGAAGGCCACCACGGCACCGCCCCGGACCACGCCCCGGGGCACCTCGTCGTCCGGCGCCGGTCCGACGGCCAGCTCCACGCCGCCCCGCTCGGTGAACTTCACCGCGTTGGACAGCAGGTTGCGCAGCACCTGACGCAGCCGGGAGTCGTCGGTCAGCAGGTCCGCCGGGGCGCCGGCGGCCGTCGTCACCGTGAACTCCAGGCCCTTCTGGGTCGTCATGGGCCGGAAGGTGGCCTCGACGTACTCGATGAGCTGACGCAGCGTCACCCGCTCGGGGGAAACGTCCATCTTCCCGGCCTCGACCTTCGACAGGTCCAGGATGTCGTTGATCAGCTGGAGCAGGTCCGAGCCCGCGGAGTGGATGATGCCCGCGTACTCCACCTGCTTCGGGGTGAGGTTGCGCGAGGGGTTCTGGGCGAGCAACTGGGCCAGGATCAGCAGGCTGTTGAGCGGGGTGCGCAGCTCGTGGCTCATGTTGGCCAGGAACTCCGACTTGTACTTCGAGGCCAGTGACAGCTGCTGCGCGCGTGCCTCGAGTTCCTGCCGGGCCTGCTCGATCTGGAGGTTCTTCGCCTCGATGTCCCGGTTCTGGGTCACCAGCAGGGACGCCTTGTCCTCCAACTCGGCGTTGGAGCGCTGCAATTCCTCCTGTTGAGCCTGGAGTTCGGCCGAGCTGGCCCGCAGTTCGGCGGTCAGGCGCTGCGACTCGGCGAGGAGTTCGTCGGTACGGGCGTTGGCCACGATGGTGTTGACGTTCACGCCGATGGTCTCCATCAGCATTTCCAGGAAGTCCCGGTTGATCTGCGTGAACGGAGCGACCGACGCGAGTTCGATGACGCCGAGCACCTGGCCCTCGACCACGATGGGCAGCAGCACCAGCGCGGTGGGCGCGATCTCGCCGAGCCCGGAGGAGATGGTCAGATAGCCCGCGGGCAGCTCGTCCACCACGATGCTGCGCCGGCTGCGCGCGGCCTGGCCGACCAGGGTGCGGCCGAAGGCGATGCGGGTGGGTCCGGCGGCGCTCCGAGGGTAGCCGTAGGAGCCCACGAGCCGCAGTTCGGGCCCGTTGTCGCCGTCCTCGGCCAGATAGAACGCGCCGTACTGGGCGGACACCAGCGGCACCAGCTCGTCCATGATCAGCTCGGCGACCACGGGCAGGTCCCGGTGCCCCTGCATCAGGCCGGAGATACGGGCGAGGTTGGTCTTGAGCCAGTCCTGCTCCTGGTTGGCCCGCGTGGTCTCGCGCAGGGACTCCACCATGGAGTTGATGTTGTCCTTCAGCTCCGCGACCTCGCCGGACGCCTCCACGTTGATGGAGCGGGTCAGATCGCCCTCGGCCACGGCGGAGGTGACCCCGGCGATCGCGCGTACCTGGCGGGTGAGGTTGCCGGCCAGCTCGTTGACGTTCTCCGTGAGCCGCTTCCAGGTGCCGGAGACGCCCTCCACCTCGGCCTGCCCGCCGAGCCGGCCCTCGGTGCCGACCTCGCGGGCCACCCGGGTCACCTCGTCGGCGAAGGCGGAGAGCTGGTCGACCATGGTGTTGATCGTCGTCTTGAGTTCGAGGATCTCGCCGCGCGCGTCGACGTCGATCTTCTTCGACAGGTCGCCCCGGGCCACGGCGGTCGTCACCAGCGCGATGTTGCGCACCTGGCCGGTGAGGTTGTTGGCCATCGAGTTGACGTTGTCGGTGAGGTCCTTCCAGGTCCCGGCGACGTTCGGCACGTTGGCCTGCCCGCCGAGGCGTCCGTCGGTGCCGACCTCGCGGGCGACCCGGGTGACCTCGTCGGCGAACGCCGACAGCGTGTCGACCATCGTGTTGATGACGTCGGCCAGCGCCGCGACCTCGCCCTCGGCGTCGACCGTGATCCGCTGCGAGAGGTCGCCGCGGGCCACGGCGGTGGCGACCTGGGCGATGGAACGGACCTGACCGGTCAGGTTCGACGCCATCACGTTGACGTTGTCGGTGAGGTCCTTCCAGGTGCCCGACACCCCGCGCACCCGGGCCTGCCCGCCCAGGTTCCCGGCCGTGCCGACCTCGCGGGCCACCCGGGTGACCTCGTCGGCGAAGGCGGAGAGCTGGTCGACCATGGTGTTGATGGTGTTCTTGAGTTCGAGGATCTCGCCGCGGGCGTCCACGTCGATCTTCTGGGAGAGGTCGCCCTTGGCCACGGCGGTGGCCACCTGGGCGACGTTGCGGACCTGGTTGGTCAGGTTGCCCGCCATGAAGTTCACCGAGTCGGTGAGGTCGCGCCAGGTGCCCCGGACGCCCTGGACGTCGGCCTGCCCGCCGAGGCGCCCGTCGGTGCCGACCTCGCGGGCGACGCGGGTGACCTCGTCGGCGAAGGCGGAGAGCTGGTCGACCATGGTGTTGATGGTGTTCTTGAGTTCGAGGATCTCGCCGCGGGCGTCCACGTCGATCTTCTGCGAGAGGTCGCCCTTGGCCACCGCGGTGGCCACCTGCGCGATGTCACGGACCTGCGTGGTCAGATTGCCCGCCATGGCGTTGACCGAGTCCGTCAGGTCGGCCCAGGTGCCCGAGACCCCCGGCACCCTCGCCTGCCCGCCGAGGGTCCCCTCCGTGCCGACCTCCCGGGACACCCGGGTGACCTCGGAGGTGAACACGGACAACTGGTCCACCATGCCGTTGAAGACCTTGGCGATGTCGCCCATCAGACCGTCCGCGTCGTCCGGCAGACGGGTGCCGAAGTCGCCGTCCCGCACCGCGGTCAGGCCCGCCAGAAGCCGGCGCAACTCCTGATCGGCCGGAACCGCGTCGACGGTCCCGGTGCTGTCGCTGGTCATGCGCACCCTCGTTCCGCTCCCCAGGAGCCCTCGGAGCGAGGACTCGCAACCCCCTCCGGACCGGTCGGGCGGTCCGGCCCTGCCGTGCCCGCGTTCGCGCAGTTCACGGTTTTGCCCCCACGAGAAAAATACGTCAGAGGCTAACCCGGCCGCCCGTTGCGGACAAAGCGGGGGTCACCCGGTGGGGCACGGCCCGCCGGACCCCTGCGCCGATCGGCCCGCGGGGCCCGAATGCGGCGGCCCCGGCCGGGTATCCGCTGCTGTGGAGCCGGTCCGGTCCGTGGCGTCCGGCCCGGCCCCGCAACCGTCACCGACGCGGGAGGGAAGGAACAGCGTGCCGATGGAGAGCATCTGGTCGTATCCGGCGGACAGCGCTCACGTGGAGGGACAGGACCTGACGGGCTGCACCGTCGTCGCCGGCGACGGCACCATCGGGCACGTGGACCGGCAGGCCGAACACTTCGGCATGCGGCACCTGGTCGTCGACACCGGCGTGTGGGTGTTCGGCCGGAGCGCGCTCGTCCCGGTCGGCGTGGTCGGCGGCATCGACCCCGAGGCCCGCACGGTGACGCTGACCTGCACCAGGGCGGAGGTCAAGGCCGCGCCCCGGTTCCGGACCGACAGCGAGACGATGGACCGGGACTACCTGGCGTCCGTCGGCGACTACTACCACCGGCTGCCGCCCCGGGAGGCCTCCGCGAGCTGACCCGCGGCCCAAGAGCGCACAGCGACGGCGTCCTCCTCGCGCACCGCGCGCGAGGAGGACGCCGTCGGCCTGCCGCCCGTGGTCATGGACGCTCACCAGGGGCTCACCAGGGAAGGAAGACATGGACGTCCTTGCCCTGTTCGCCGGTGACGACGCTCACCTGGTCGGACAGGGTGTGGATCAGATGCCAGCCGATGCCGCCGCCGCCGTTGCTCGGATGGAAGGGGCGCGGCGCGGGTTCGCTCCTGCTGGTGTCGTGCATCACCACGTGCACGCCGTCGAAGGTCCGGCGCAGCCGCAGTTGGAACGGCCCCGGGGCGTACTGCACCGCGTTCGCCGCCAACTCCGTGACGACGAGGAGGATGTCGTCCCAGTGTTCGGGTGCCGAGGGCGGTGACGCGCGGGCCAGATCGTAGAGGAACTCCTCCGCGACCAGGCGCGCACCGGTCACATTGTGCAGCTCCCCGGTGAAGCTGGCGGTGCGGCTCGTGATCTCCTCGGAAGCCAGTGTCCTGTCCCAACGTGACTCGGCTGCCATGTCGCCTTCCCGGCCCGGCATCGGCCGGGCGTCGACCTTCCTCGCGTTCCCTTCGTTTGTTAGTTCCCGTGCCGGGCGACCCTACGCGCGCCGGTGTGCCGGGCCACGGGGCGGGGACCGGGGGTGACCGCCCCGTCGCCCGGCGGCTCAGCCGAGGAAGACGCTGTCCGGCTCCTCCCAGCCGGCCGTCTCCTGCGCCGGCACCGGCCGGTGGTGCGAGCGCGCCGCGTACATCGCGTCGATCTCGAGGGCGTAGGTCCGTACGATCTCGTCCCGCCGCAGTTTCATCGACGGGGTGAGGAGCCCGTTGGCCACGTCGAAGGGCTCAGGCAGGACGCGGAAGACCCGGATGGACTCCGAACGGGACACGGCGCTGTTGGCCGCGGCCACGGCCCGCGCGATCTCCTCGCGCAGCGCGTTCTCCTCGCGTGCCTCCCGCGCCGGGGCGTCGCCCTGGAGGGCCAGCGCCGCCCGCCAGTGCGTCAGGAACTCCGGGTCGAGGGTGATCAGGGCGCCGACACAGGGCCGGTTGTCGCCGACCACCACCGCCTGGTGGACCAGCGGATGCATCCGCAGCCGCTGCTCCAGCGAGGTCGGGGCCACGCTCTTGCCGCCGCTGGTGACGATGATGTCCTTCTTGCGGCCGGTGATCGCCAGATAGTTCTCGTCGTCCAGGTGTCCGAGGTCGCCCGTCGCCAGCCAGCCCCCGCGCATCACCTCACGGGTGGCGGCCTCGTCACCGACGTACCCCTGGAACAGCGACGGCCCGCGCACCAGGATCTCCCCGTCGTCGGCCAGCCGGATCTCCACGCCGGGCAGCGGCTGTCCGACGGTGCCCGACTTCTCCCGGCCCAGCGGCTGCATCGTCAGCCCGCCGCCGGTCTCCGTCAGACCGTAGCCGTCGTGGACGTAGACGCCGATGCCCTCGTAGAAGAGGGACAGCTCGCGGCTGAGCGGCGAACCGCCGGACGTCGCCCGGTGCACCCGCCCGCCCAGCGCGCCGCGCAGCCGCCGGTACACCGTGCGCTCGTACAGGGCGTGCTGGAGGCGCAGGTCGAAGCCGGGTCCGTGCCCCCGGCCCAGCCGCTGGCGCTCCAGCGCGGTGGCGAAGTCCCGCGCCGTGTCCGCGGCCCGCTCGAACAGGGCCCCGCGCCCCGCCTGCTGGGCCGTGCGCAGGAAGTTCTTGTACATCTTCTCCAGGACCGACGGGACGGCGTACAGATACGTCGGACGGAAGGAACGCAGAGCCGAGGAGAGCGCCTCCTCGGTCATCGCCGGTTCGTGCGCCATCAGGAACCCGCCCCGGACGCACAGGCTCTGGATCATCAGCCCGTACACGTGCGAGAAGGGCAGGAAGGCGAGGACCGCGCCCTGCTGCCCTGCGGGCGCCACCGTGTGGCCCCAGCCCGCAAGCAGCGTGTCGCACGCACTGGTCAGGCTGCGATGGCTCAGCGCGCAGCCCATGGCGCGGCCCGAGGTGCCCGAGGTGTAGGCGACGACCGCCGTGGAGTCCGGCAGCACGATGCGGCGCATGGAGTCCACCGTGGCGAACGGCAGGAACTCGCCGCGCGCCACCAGCGTGTCCAGCGCGCCCGCGTCCAACTGCCAGACATGGCGCAGCTCCGGCAGCGACGCGCACACCGAGCCGACGGTCATCACACTCTGCTCGTCCTCGACCACCACGGCCACACAGCCCGCGTCCCGCAGGATCCACTCGACCTGCTCGCGCGAGGAGGTCGGATAGATCGGCACCACCTCGGCGCCCACCGTCCACAGCGCGTAGCTGAAGACCGTCCACTCGTAGCGGGTGCGGGCCAGGATCGCCACCCGGTCGCCCGGCGAGAGCCCGCACGCGATCAGGCCCTTGGCCACATCGACGACCTGGTCGCGGAACTCCACCGCCGTCACCTCCTGCCAGAGCGTGGCGCCGGGCCCGGGACGGCGGGCGAGCATCGGCAGCTCCGGCCTGCGGGCGGCCGTCTCGAAGAGGCTGTCGGCCAGTCCGCCGGTGAGCGGCGGGACGGCCGGGGGAGCGAGAGCGAGGTCGCGCATGCGCTGGCTCCTGACGTGTACGGAAAGTGACACCGCCGACGAGTACCGTGGCCGGCGGTGCTCGGAATCTAGCGGAGCCGCAGGCGGCGGGGGGCCGGGACGGCAGAAGTGTTCCCACCCGGTGATCTCGGCCGGATCGGGGGACCCGGAGGGCATGAACTATACGAACCCCGATCCCGATCCCCGAAGCAGTACCGGTCTCGAACCCGGCGGCGGTGTGCCGCCCGGGGAGACCCCGCCCGCGGAGAGCAGCATGCCCGAGGCAGGCCCGCAGCAGACCTACAATCCGACCAAGGGCTGGGCCAAGGGACCGCTGACCCTGATCCTCGCCCTGGTGGTGATCATCGCGGCGGGCTTCTTGGGCTACGCCCTGGTCCTGATGTTCTGACTGCACCACCCCGGGCGGGACGCCCCGTCAGGCCGACTGGGTACGGCGCACACACTCCGTGACGACTTCCCGCAGGCTCCCGGTGCGTTCGAACAGCTCCCGCTGCACCCGGGCGCCGTTGCCGTCCCGCAGCAGTCCGGCGACGCCGTCGCGCACCCTGTCGAGGTCACCGCAGTCGGCGAGCGCCTCCCCGACGTGCTCCAGCAGTGCCCGTAGGACCGTCTCGGCGGGCATCCGCCGCATCGTCACCGGATGCAGCAGCTCCTCCGTCAGCCCGGACCTGGCGGCCCGCCAGGCCGCGAGGCGCAGCAGGCTCACACTGTGCTCGGCCGGTTCCCCGCCCTGCCGCCACTGCCGGGCGGCCGTGTCGACCAGCGCGCGGGCGAGGGCGGCGACGACGACCGCCGTCGAGGCGTCCAGACACACGTCCGTGACCCGGAACTCGACCGTCGGATACCGCTGGGACAGCCGGACGTCGAAGTAGATCATCCCGTCGTCGAGGATCGTGCCGGTGGCGAGCATGGCCGCGACCCGGCGGTGATAGCGCTCCGCCGAGCCGAACAGCTCGGTGGGTCCGGCGGACGGCCAGCGCTGCCAGACCCGGCTGCGATAGCTGCTGTACGAGGAGTCCTTGCCCTGCCAGAAGGGGGAGTTCGCGCTGAGCGCGGCCAGCACCGGCAGCCAGGGCCGCACCCGGTCGATCACCGCGACGCCCTCCTCGTCGGACTCGACCGAGACGTGCACGTGGCAGCCGAGGACGAGCTGCTCCTGGACGACCACGCCGTACTGCTCGGCCATCCACTCGTAGCGCCGGTTCACCCCGACGGAGGGGGTGACCGGCAGCGGCGAGGTGGCCAGCGCGGCGACGGCGCAGCCTATTTCCCCGGCGTGCCGCCCGACCTCCTCACGGCAGCGGACGATCTCCGCGTGCAGCCGCCCCATGTCCGCCTGCGGATGCGTGGCGAACTCCACCATCTGCTCGTGCAGTTCCTTCTCGAACACGTCCTGCTCGGCGTCGTCCAGCGCGGCACGGGCGAGCACGGCGGCGGACAGCGCCCGCGGCTCGCCGGTCTCCGGGTCGACCAGGAGGAGTTCCTCCTCCACTCCGACGGTGCGCACGTGGTGCCGCCTTTCTGTGGGCCGGGCCGCGACGACGAGTTCCTCTCGGCCCCAGGACCACCGACTGCCCCGGGAGGGCGGCCGGACACCTCGTCGCGCCGCCGCGGCTCACAGGGCGTACGGCATCAGCCACACCGTGGCCAGCGGCGGCAGCGTGATCCGCACGCTCCCGTCCTCCGGCTTGACCGGATCGGGGTTGGTCACCCCGCTGCCGCCGTACGCCCCGGCGTCGGTGTTGAGAACCTCCTGCCACGCGGTGACCTCCACGTCACCGACGGCCAGCGCGTACTCCCGCCGGACGACCGGGGAGAAGTTCGACACCGCAAGCAGCGGACGGCCCTCCGCGTCGAACCGCAGGAAGGCGAAGACGTTGTCCTCGGCCGCGTCCACGACGACCCACCGGAAACCGGCCGGATCGGTGTCGCGCTGCCACAGGGCCGCGGTACGCGCGTACCGGGAGTTCAGCTCGCGGACCAGGTCCTGGACCCCCCGGTGGTCGGCCGCCGAGTGGTACCCCTCGTCCAGCAGCCACCACTCCGGCCCCGACTCCTGCGACCACTCCGCGCCCTGCGCGAACTCCTGCCCCATGAACAGCAGTTGCTTGCCCGGGTGGGCCCACATGAAGCCGAGGTAGGCGCGGACGTTCGCGCGCCGCTGCCACCAGTCGCCCGGCATCTTCGACACCAGCGCCCGCTTGCCGTGCACGACCTCGTCGTGGGAGATGGGCAGCACGTAGTTCTCGCTGTACGCGTACACCATCGAGAAGGTCATCTCGTGGTGGTGGTACTTGCGGTGCACCGGCTCGTGGGCCACGTACTCCAGCGAGTCGTGCATCCAGCCCATGTTCCACTTCAGACCGAAGCCGAGCCCGCCCGTGTCGGTCGGCCGGGTCACCCCGCCCCACGCGGTCGACTCCTCCGCGATCGTCACCACGCCGGGGCAGCGCCGGTAGACGGTCGCGTTCATCTCCTGGAGGAACGCCACGGCCGCCAGGTCCTCCCGGCCGCCGTACCGGTTGGGCTCCCACTGCCCGGAGTCGCGCGAGTAGTCCAGGTAGAGCATCGAGGCGACCGCGTCGACCCGCAGCCCGTCGATGTGGAACTCCTCGCACCAGTACACCGCGTTCGCCACCAGGAAGTTGCGCACCTCGGTCCGCGCGAAGTCGAAGGTGTAGGTCCCCCAGTCCGGGTGCTCCGCGCGCCGGGAGTCCCCGGGCTCGTACAGCGGCTCCCCGTCGAAGCGGCCCAGCGCCCAGTCGTCCTTCGGGAAGTGCGCGGGCACCCAGTCCATGATCACGCCGAGGCCCGCCCGGTGCAGGGCGTCGACCAGGAACCGGAAGTCGTCGGGCGAGCCGAGCCGCGCGGTCGGCGCGTAGAAGCCGGTCACCTGGTAGCCCCAGGACGGGCCGTAGGGATGCTCGGCGACCGGCATCAGCTCGACGTGGGTGAAGCCCAGGTCCTTGACGTACGCGGGCAGCTCCGTGGCCAGCTCGCGGTAGGTCAGCCCCGGCCGCCAGGACGGCAGATGCACCTCGTACACGGACATCGGCGCCTCGTGCACGGGCGTCTCGGCCCGGCTCCGCATCCACGCGGCGTCGTTCCACTCGTAGCGCGAGGAGGTCACCACGGACGCCGTGTCCGGCGGCTCCTCGGCCGCGCGGGCCATCGGGTCGGCCTTGAGGAACCGGTGGCCGTGCCGGGAGTGGATCTCGAACTTGTAGCGGGTGCCCTCGCCGACACCCGGCAGGAACAGCTCCCACACCCCGGACGAACCCAGCGAGCGCATCGGGAGGGCCGTGCCGTCCCAGTGGGTGAAGTCGCAGGCGACGCGCACCCCCTGGGCGTTGGGCGCCCACACCGTGAACCGGGTGCCGGTGACCCCCTCGTGGACCATCGGCTCCGCGCCGAGCGCCCGCCACAGCTGCTCGTGCCGGCCCTCGCCGATCAGATGCAGGTCGAGTTCGCCCAGGGCGGGCGGGAAGCGGTACGGGTCGTCGACCTCGTGCTCACCCTGCTCGTACGTCACGACAAGGGTGTACGCGGGGATCCGCGCCAGCGGCAGCACACCGCAGAAGAGGCCGTCCTCCTGCGACTTGAGCGCGTGGCGTACGCCGTCCACAACCACGGCCACCTCGCGGGCGAAGGGCCGCAGCGCCCGGAAGGCGATGCCGCCGGGCACCGGGTGGGCGCCGAGCAGGGCGTGCGGGTCGTGGTGGGCGCCCGCCAGCAGGCGCCCCCGGTCGGCCGGATCCAGGGGCGGGGCCGTGCCGCACGCGCCGGGGGCGGGCGGGACGGGACCGGACGGCTCGGGCAGCGAGGTGTCGCGGAGGGCCACGGGTCAGTCTCCTCTCACGGCGAGTCGTTCGACCGCCGCCATGGGTACGGGAAGCCAGTCGGGGCGGTGCCGCGCCTCGTACAGCACCTCATACACGGCGCGGTCCGTCTCGTAGGCGCGCAGCAGGCCGTGCTTCTTACGGGGGTCCCATCCGGCGCGGTCGGCGTAGCCCGCGCAGAACGCCTCCCGGCAGCGGCGCGCCCACTCGGGGCGCCACGGGCGGCGCTGCCGGGCGGCGTAGTCGAAGGAGCGCAGCATGCCCGCGATGTCCCGCACGGGCGAGTGGGTGCTGCACCGTTCGGACAGCGGGCGGGACGGCTCGCCCTCGAAATCGATGACGAACCAGTCCCGGCCGGCCCGCAGCACCTGCCCCAGATGCAGGTCGCCGTGGATGCGCTGGGCGGGCGGCCCTGAGTCGCAGGTGCTCAGCGCGGCGAAGGCCGTCCGCAGCCCGGGGACGAAGGGCCGCAGCGCCGGTACGCAGTGCGCCGCGGCGGTCAGCCGCTCGGTCATCGCCGCCGCGGTACGGCCGTTCTCCCCGGGGGGACCGGCCGGGAAGGCCGAGGCCAGCGCGAGGTGCACGTCGGCCGTCGCCCGCCCTAGCTCCCGGGCCTGCACGGTGAAGTCGTCCCCGGCGGACAGCGCGTCCAGGGCGAGGGCCCAGCCGTCGGTGGCGTCGTGCAGGAACGGCTGGAGCACGCCGAGCGTCGCCTCGTACGGATGGGTCGTGCGCAGCCACGCCACCGGCGCCGGCACCCGCCCGCAGCCCTGCCGGGCCAGCGCGCCCGGCACCTCCAGGTCGGGGTTGACGCCGGGCTGGATGCGCCGGAACATCTTCAGGATGAACTCGTCGCCGTACACCAGCGAGGAGTTGGACTGCTCGGCGTCCAGCAGCCGCGGCGCGAGTCCGCCGGGCACCGGCCGGGAGGGGTCGGCCTCGAAGCGCAGCGGTCCCGCCTTGCCGGGGTGTCTGAGCCGCTCCATGAGCAGTTGGGCCGTCCGGGGGTCGTGCAGCGCGTCGTAGACCGTCCGGCCGGCCAGCGGGCCGTCCTGCACCTGCCCGATGAGCGCCCGGCCCAGGCGCGGCGACGGCCGCTCCCGTACGCCGAGCAGCAACTGGTAGCAGTCGCCGGCCGGGGGAGCGCCGCCCGGGGCGGGCACCGGGCCGTGCCCGGTGTGCACCAGGAGGTGCAGACAGCCGGGGAACAGCTCGGTCATCGACAGCAGACCCAGTTCGGCGACGGGCCGGTTCTTGCCCGCGAACCAGCGCTGGCGCGGCAGCCACTCCCGCAGCAGCCCGCCGAGCGATGCCATGGGCTCGGCGAGACGCGTACGTCTCGGGCGCAGGGATGCGGTCTTCGACATGGTGACGCGTCCTTTCCTCGGCCCACGCTCACACGCGGCGGCCGATGCGGGATGCGACTCGGGTGAGCCGGAACCAGTAGAAGCCGTGGCCCCCGAGGGTCAGCAGATACGGCAGTTCGCCGATGGCGGGGAAGCGGACCCCGCCGAACAGCTCGACCGGGTGGCGTCCGGCGAACTCGCGCAGGTCGAGTTCGGTGGGCTGCGCGAACCGCGCGAAGTTGTTCACGCACAGCACCGGGTCGTCCCCCTCTTCCCCGGGCGCCTCCCGCAGGAAGGCGAGGACGGCCGGGTTGGAGGACGGCAGTTCGGTGTAGGTGCCGAGGCCGAAGGCGGGGTTCTGCTTGCGGATCTCGATCATGCGGCGGGTCCAGTGCAGCAGGGAGGAGGGCGAGGCCATGGAGGCCTCGACGTTGGTCACCTGGTAGCCGTGGACCGGGTCCATGATGGTCGGCAGGTAGAGCCGCCCGGGGTCGCAGGACGAGAAGCCGGCGTTGCGGTCGGGTGTCCACTGCATCGGTGTGCGCACCGCGTCGCGGTCGCCGAGCCAGATGTTGTCGCCCATGCCGATCTCGTCGCCGTAGTAGAGGATCGGTGAGCCGGGCAGGGACAGCAGCAGGGCGGTGAACAGTTCGATCTGGTCGCGGTCGTTGTCCAGGAGGGGGGCCAGGCGGCGGCGGATGCCGATGTTGGCGCGCATACGCGGGTCCTTGGCGTACTCCGCGTACATGTAGTCGCGTTCCTCGTCGGTGACCATTTCGAGGGTCAGCTCGTCGTGGTTGCGCAGGAAGATGCCCCACTGGCAGCCGGAGGGGATGGCGGGGGTCTTGGCCAGGATCTCCGAGACCGGGTAGCGGGACTCGCGGCGCACCGCCATGAAGATGCGGGGCATGACCGGGAAGTGGAACGCCATGTGGCACTCGTCGCCGCCGGAGGCGTAGTCGCCGAAGTAGTCGACGACGTCCTCCGGCCACTGGTTCGCCTCCGCCAGCAGCACGGTGTCCGGGTACTGGGCGTCGATCTCGCGCCGGACCCGCTTGAGGAACGCGTGACTGGCGGGCAGGTTCTCGCAGTTGGTGCCCTCCTCGGCGTACAGATAGGGCACGGCGTCCAGCCGGAATCCGTCGATGCCGAGGTCCAGCCAGAACTTGAGCGCCGCCAGCATCTCCTTCTGGACGGTCGGGTTCTCGTAGTTGAGGTCGGGCTGGTGGGAGAAGAAGCGGTGCCAGTAGTACTGCCCCCGGACCGGGTCGTAGGTCCAGTTGGAGGCCTCGGTGTCGACGAAGATGATGCGGGCGTCGGCGTACTGGGTGTCGTCGTCGGCCCAGACGTAGTAGTCGCCGTAGGGGCCTTCGGGGTTTCTGCGGGACTCCTGGAACCACGGGTGCTGGTCGCTGGTGTGGTTCATGACGAAGTCGATGATCACGCGCATGCCGCGCTGGTGGGCGGCGTCGACGAACTCGACGAAGTCGGCCAGGTCGCCGAACTCGGGGAGTACGGCGGTGTAGTCGGAGACGTCGTAGCCGCCGTCCTTGAGGGGCGACTTGAAGAAGGGCGGGAGCCAGAGGCAGTCCACGCCCAGCCATTGCAGGTAGTCCAGCTTGGCGGTGAGTCCCTTGAGGTCGCCGACGCCGTCGCCGTTGGAGTCGTGGAAGGTGCGGACGAGGACCTCGTAGAAGACGGCTCGCTTGAACCAGTCCGGGTGCCGGTCCTTGGCCGGTGTGTCCTCGAAGGTGTCCGGCACGGGCTCGTTCACGGTCATGAGGCTTCTGACCCTCCGTTCTGGGGCGCGGTGGCGGACGGCCGCCGGACGTGGAAGACGTGCGCGGGGGCCCGGCCCGGCTCCAGACGCACATAGTTCGTCCGGCCCCAGTGGTAGGTCTCGCCGCTGAGTTCGTCGTACACCGGAACCGACTCGTGCCAGTCGAGACCGAGTTGCGGCATGTCGAGGGAGATCGTGGCCTCCTGGGTGCGATGGGGGTCGAGGTTGGCGACCACCAGGACGACGTCGGAGCCCACGCGCTTGCTGTAGGCGATGAGCGCGTCGTTGTCGGTCCGGTGGAAGCGCAGGTTTCTGAGCCGGTGCAGCGCGGGATGCTCGCGCCGGATGGTGTTGAGGCGGGTGATGAGGGGGGCGATGGTGCGGTGCTCGCGGGCTGCGGCGGCCCAGTCGCGGGGTTTGAGCTGGTATTTCTCCGAGTCGAGGTATTCCTCGCTGCCTTCGCGCAGGGGGGTGTTCTCGCAGAGTTCGTAGCCGCTGTAGATGCCCCAGGTGGGGGAGAGGGTGGCGGCGAGGACGGCGCGGACCTCGAAGGCGGGGCGGCCGCCGTGCTGGAGGTAGGCGTGCAGGATGTCGGGGGTGTTGGTGAAGAGGTTGGGGCGCATGTAGGCGGCGGCGTCCCCGGTGAGTTCGGTGAGGTATTCGGTGAGTTCCTCTTTGGTGGTGCGCCAGGTGAAGTAGGTGTAGGACTGCTGGAAGCCGATCTGGGCGAGGGTGTGCATCATCGCGGGGCGGGTGAAGGCCTCGGCGAGGAAGATGATGTCGGGGTCGGTGGTGTTGATCTCGCCGATGACGCGTTCCCAGAAGGCGACGGGTTTGGTGTGGGGGTTGTCGACGCGGAAGATGCGTACGCCGTGGTCCATCCAGAAGCGCAGGATGCGCAGGGTTTCGGTGAGGAGGCCTTCGGGGTCGGTGTCGAAGGCGATGGGGTAGATGTCCTGGTATTTCTTGGGCGGGTTCTCGGCGTGGGCGATGGTGCCGTCGGGGCGGTGGTGGAACCAGTCGGGGTGTTTGTGGACCCAGGGGTGGTCGGGGGAGCACTGGAGGGCGAGGTCGAGGGCGATTTCCAGGCCGAGGCGGCGGGCCCGGCCGACGAAGTGGTCGAAGTCGTCGAGGGTGCCGAGGGCGGGGTGGAGGGTGTCGTGGCCGCCTTCGGGGGAGCCGATGGCCCAGGGGACGCCGACGTCGTCGGGGGTGGCGGTGAGGGTGTTGTTGCGGCCTTTGCGGTGGGTGGTGCCGATGGGGTGGACGGGGGGCAGGTAGACCACGTCGAAGCCCATGGCGGCGATGGCGGGCAGGCGGCGGGCGGCGGTGCGGAAGGTGCCGTGGGGCTGCTGGGGGGTGCCCTCGGAGCGGGGGAAGAACTCGTACCAGGCGCCGTAGAGGGCGCGTTCCCGCTCGACGAGCAGGGGCAGCGGGTCGGAGGTGGTGACCAGCTCCCGCAGCGGATGGCGGGCCAGCACCCCGGCCACCTCCGGCGTCAGCCCCGCCGCCAGCCGCGACGCCACCGGCAGCGCCTCGTCGTCCAGGGCCGCCGCCGCGGCCAGCACCACGGCCCGCCCGCGGTCCTTCGGAACGCCGGCGGCGGCCCGCCGGTACAGCTCCGCGCCCTCCTCCAGGACGAGATCGGCGTCGATCCCCGCCGGGACCTTGATCCGGGCGTGGTGCTGCCAGGTGGCGACCGGATCGCTCCAGGCCTCCACCCGGTAGGTCCAGTTGCCCGGGGCGCCCGGAGTGACCTCGGCCGCCCAGCGGTCGCTGCCCGGGGCCAGCTCCCGCATCGGCGTCCAGGGGCCGGGCCGGCCCTCGGGATCCTTCAGCACCACATTGGCGGCCACCGCGTCGTGCCCCTCGCGGAACACCGTGGCGGAGACCTCGAACGTCTCTCCCGCCACCGCCTTCGCCGGGCGCCTGCCGTTCTCCACCACCGGGTGGACGTCCCGGACCGGGATACGCCCGATTCCCACGGCCGTACTCATCCGTTCTCACCTCCGCCGTGCTCGGGGCAGGGCTCGCGCCCGGCCGGTTGGGTCAAGCCGCGCCGGACGGGGTCTTCCGCCCCGACGGAGAGCGCAGGTCCGCGTGTTCCTGCGGGTGGGTGACCGGGTGCGCGCGCAGATACCGTTCGGCGGCGTCCGCGGCCTCCCGCGCGCACCGCTTTCCCATCAGCACGCAGAGGGTGTAACCGCAGTCCTCGAAGGTCGCCCGGACACCCACGTCCGCGGGAGACGCGAGCATCGAGCGCTCCCAGGCGCGGTAGAGCCGCAACTGCCGGGCGACTTCGGTCTTGGCAGGAAGCAGCATGGCCGGTCACCTTCCGGACGGTCCGGTACGGACGCTGGAATTCTTCACACATGGTGCACGGATGGTGACGTTCCGTCCTGTTGGATCTTCAACTGCTTATTCGTCCGACTTCCGGGCCGTCCGGTGCTCGTGTTGCACGAATGGACTACCGCTCTCACTCTGGAGTGACTCAGAAGCGATCAGCGCTCACGCTTCGTGTTCGGGGAACCCGTCCCCCAAGGGGCGAGGAGGAGCGAGAGCCCTCGCGGTGAGGAGCCACGACGATGAAGACCGCAGTGCCCTGCTACTACCACCTCGACGTGGAAGTGGGCCCGGAACGAGTCGGACAGGTCAGGCGCATCCTGGCCGCCCACCTCCGGTTCTGGAACCTGGCGAACCTCGTCGAACCCGTCTGCTCGGGCGCCGAGATGCTGCTCCGGGCGATCGACGAGCAAGCGAGCGAGAAGAACACGTCGATCGAGATGTGGTGGAACCACCAGCACCTCATCACGGCCGTAGGGGGCAAGGACCACGCGCTGCGCCCCGACGAGGACCTGCGCAGCTGTCTGCGGCACCTCGCCGCGAACAGCGACGGCTGGGGCTGCTGCGCCACCGAGGCCGGCGCGAAGGTCATCTGGTTCTCCCGGCGCGCCCGCGCCGGCGAACGCGTCCCGCTGGTCGCGACGGCGCCGGAGCCGATCACTCAGGAGGGGTTGGAAGTGCCACGCGAGATCATGCCGATGGCCCGGCTGGCCGACCGGGCCCGCGTCGGCCACGGCGTTCTGGAGGGGGCCCGGTGACCCGTGCCAGGCCGAACTGGAAGGGGTCGCCCGTGTGGAGCGGGCACCCCTACCCCCTGGGGGCCGTGTACGACGGACAGGGCACCAACTTCGCCCTGTTCAGCGAGGTCGCCGAACGCGTCGACCTCGTCCTCGTCGACGACGACGGCACCCACAGCACCGTCCCGCTGCCCGAGGTCGACGGCTCCGTCTGGCACTGCTACCTGCCCGGCGTCGGACCGGGACAGCGCTACGGCTACCGGGTCCACGGCCCGTGGGACCCCGCCGTGGGCCATCGCTGCAACCCGGCGAAGCTGCTCCTCGACCCGTACACCCGGGCCGTGGACGGGACGGTGGACAACCATCCGTCCCTCTTCGAACGGGCCCAGGGCCGGGCGGACCCGGGCGACAGCGCCGGGCACACCATGCTCGGCGTGGTCACCGACCCGTTCTTCGACTGGGGCGAGGACCGTCCGCCGCGGCGCCCGTACTCGGAGTCCGTGATCTACGAGGCCCACGTCCGCGGACTCAGCCGCACCCACCCCGACGTACCCCCGGAACTGCGCGGCACCTACGCCGGACTGGCGCATCCGGCGGTCGTGGAACACCTGACCTCGCTCGGGGTGAGCGCCGTGGAACTCATGCCGGTGCACCAGTTCGTGCACGACGGGGTGCTCCAGGACCGGGGCCTGTCCAACTACTGGGGCTACAACACCATCGGCTTCTTCGCGCCGCACAACGGCTACGCCGCCCTCGGCACCCGCGGGCAGCAGGTCACCGAGTTCAAGTCGATGGTCAAGGCCCTGCACGCGGCCGGCCTCGAGGTCATCCTCGACGTGGTCTACAACCACACCGCCGAGGGCAACGAGAAGGGCCCCACCCTCTCCTTCCGCGGCATCGACAACGCCTCGTACTACCGCCTGGTGGACGGCGACTGGCAGCACTACTACGACACCACCGGCACCGGCAACAGCCTGCTGATGCGGCACCCCTACGTACTCCAGCTGATCATGGACTCGCTGCGGTACTGGGTCACCGAGATGCATGTCGACGGCTTTCGCTTCGACCTCGCGGCCACCCTGGCCCGGCAGTTCCACGAGGTGGACCGGCTCTCCGCGTTCTTCGACCTCATCCAGCAGGACCCGGTGATCAGCCGCGTCAAGCTGATCGCCGAGCCCTGGGACGTCGGCGAGGGCGGCTACCAGGTGGGCAACTTCCC
Organism: Streptomyces sp. SL06; assembly: GCF_058244745.1. Classification (NCBI taxonomy): domain Bacteria; kingdom Bacillati; phylum Actinomycetota; class Actinomycetes; order Kitasatosporales; family Streptomycetaceae; genus Streptomyces; species Streptomyces sp. SL06. Next base: position 6,658,056 of record NZ_JBSYOT010000002.1, read on the forward strand.
CCAGCTGTGGTCGGAGTGGAACGGCAAGTACCGTGACGCCGTACGGGACTTCTGGCGCGGCGAGGAGCACACCCTCGGCGAGTTCGCCTCCCGGCTGACCGGCTCCTCCGACCTGTACCAGCACGACAGGCGCCGCCCCCGCGCCAGTGTCAACTTCGTCACCGCGCACGACGGATTCACCCTGCGCGACCTCGTCTCCTACAACGACAAGCACAACGCGGCCAACGGCGAGGACGACCGGGACGGCGAGAGCCACAACCGGTCCTGGAACTGCGGCGCCGAGGGCGAGACGAAGGACCCGGCCGTCCGGGAGCTGCGCGGCCGCCAGCAGCGCAACCTCCTCGCCACCCTGCTGCTCTCGCAGGGCATCCCGATGCTCTGCCACGGCGACGAACTCGGCCGCACCCAGCGCGGCAACAACAACGCCTACTGCCAGGACAACGACATCTCCTGGATCGACTGGCGGCTGGACGACGAACAGCGCCTCCTGCTGGACTTCACCCGGCGCCTGATCGCACTGCGGGCCGACCACCCCGTGCTGCGCCGGCGCCGCTACTTCCACGGCGGAGACGTCCACCCACGCCGACCAGCCGCTGCCCGACCTGGTCTGGCTGCGGCCGGACGCGCGGGAGATGGCCGACGACGACTGGCAGCGCTCCGACGCGCGCGCCGTCGGCGTCTTCCTCAACGGCGACGCCATCGCCGAACCCGACCCCTGCGGCCGGCCCGTGAGCGACGACTCCTTCCTGCTGCTGCTCAACAGCCACTGGGAGCCCGCCGACTTCCGGCTGCCCGACCTCGCCTACGGCGAACGCTGGGCGACCCTGATCGACACCGCCGACCCGGAGGGCGTCCCCGACGAGGCGGAGCACAAGGCGGGCACCGTGGTGACCGTCGAGCAGCGCAGCCTGGTGCTGCTCTCCCGGCCGTCCCGCACCGGCCGGGAGAGCCGGTGAGATCAGCCGCCGAGCCGGCGCGCGGTCACCGTGAACTGCGCGCCGTCGGCATCCCGGAGCACCGCCTCGTCGCGGTCCAGGGACAGCACACTGCCACCGTGCTGCTCCGTGGCGCGGGCGCAGTGCGCAACGTCCCCGACCGCGAAGTGGATCTGCCAGTGCGGCCGGACGGCCGGGTCGGGGGCCGCTCCCAGGGCGCCCGACTCGATACGGGCCACGACATCGCCCTGACTGCGCAGGACCACCTCGCCGCCCTCGTACCGGACCTCGCAGTAGCCCTGCCCGGAGGCCCAGTCGAAGATCTCGCCATAGAAGATGGCGGCGTCGAAGGCGTCACGCGTGTGCAATTGGATGAAGGCGGGGCGCGAGGTGCGCCAGGTGTCCCAGTCCGTGAACAGCTCGCCCTCCCAGATCCCGAAGGTGGCGCCGTCCCGGTCGGCGAGCAGCGCGGCGCGTCCCGGCGGCAGGGAGATCGGCCCGACCGCGGTGGTGCCGCCGCGCTCCTGCGCCCGAGAGACGGCCTCGTCCGCGCTGTGCACGGCGAAGTACGGCGTCCACGCCACCGCCATCTGCCACATCGCGGCGACCGCGGCGATCCCGGCGACCGGCGCGCCGTCGGCCAGGGCGATCCGGAAGGGGTCGCCCAGTCTGGCGGGCCGCCACTGCCAGCCCAGCACGGCGGAGTAGAACTCCTCGGTGGCCTCCAGGTCGCGGCTGGTCAGGCTCACCCAGCAGGGCGCCCCGTACACGGAGTGCGTGGAGAGCCGGTTCCTCCCGCGGGTGGGGGAGGTCGTGTCGTGGTTCATGGCAGTCGCGTCCTGGTCTCGTCCACCGGCAGCCACCGGCTCCACACCAGTGTCCGGCCGGCAGTGCGGCGGGCGCCTGCCGAGTACCCCGGCGGCGGCGCCGAAACGGTGGCACAGGCGCCCCGGTCGGCCCAGTGGCGGGCTGCGGCGCGGATGGCGACGATGGAGTCGGTGGAGCGGGACCGCGCGGCACAGACGGCGGTGGCCCGCCGGATCCGGAGGTGATCATGCCCACGGACTCGGGCTCGGACCAGATCTTCGAGTTGCAGGAGCAGGTCCGACAACTGAAGGAGGCGGTCGTCTCGCACGCCGTCGTGGACCAGGCGATCGGGATGGTCGTCGTCCTTGGCAGGGTGACACCGGACCAGGGATGGATCGTACTGAAGGAGGTTTCCCAGCATACGAACATCAAACTGCGCAATGTGGCGGAAGCGATACTCATCTGGGGGCGCGCCGGGGTGATGCCGCCGGAGATCCGGGCCGCTCTCGAGGAGAGCCTGGACCGGCACGCCCCGACGCGGATACCCGGCCTCCCGCCGGAGCGGTGAGAGCGGCTCAGCGGGCCTCCGCGAGGATCTCCTCGCGGATCCGGTCGAAGCAGCCGGTCAGCAGCCGCGAGACGTGCATCTGGGAGATGCCGAGCTGCTGCGCGATGCGGCTCTGGGTCATCCCGCCGAAGAAGCGCAGGTAGAGGATGGTGCGCTCGCGCTCGGGCAGCGCCTCGAGACAGGGCCGGACGGTCTCCCGGTCCACGACCGCGTCGAAGGCCGGGTCGGGGCCGCCGAGCGCGTCCCCGAGGGCGTAGCCGTCGGTGCCGGGCATCTCCGCCTCCAGGGACAGCGCGGAGAAGCACTCCAGGGCCTCCATGCCGGTACTGACCTCGACCGTGGTGAGCTGCGCGTGCTCGGCGATCTCCTCGACCGTGGGCGCGCGTCCCGGCGTGGTCTGCGCCAGCTCCTTCGCGGACCTGCGGACCCGGTTGCGCAGGTCCTGGACCCGGCGCGGCACGTGCAGGGTCCACATGTGGTCCCGGAAGTGCCGTTTGATCTCGCCGGTCACGGTGGGAACGGCGTACGCCTCGAAGGCGTGGCCGCGTTCGGGGTCGTAGTGGTCGACGGCCTTGACCAGGCCGAGGGCCGCCACCTGGTAGAGGTCCTCCAGATTCTCGCCGCGGCCCCGGAAGCGGACGGCGATCCGCTCGGCCATGGGCAGCCAGACGCGGATCAGTTCGTCCCGCAGCGCCTTGCGTTCCGATCCCTCGGGCAGCCCGGCGAGCCGGTCGAACGCCGCGGCCGTGTCGGGAGCGTCGTCGTGCGGATGGGGCTTGGTTCTGCCGGCGACACGCATCACGCGCACCTCCCTCAGCAGGGGTGCCTGCAAGTCCTCGTACATATGGATACTGAGCGCCAATGCCCCGGACGGCCACTCGAACGGCTGCGGACCGGTGACCGGCGGCGGGGGTGTCGCGGAACGTGATGTGCGGCACGCCGCGGGTGGCCGTCCGGCGCGGGTTCCGGCCGATCGTCGCTGCGCAACGCTTGATCACCGATCAAAAGGGGCGAAGCCCCTGGCCACAGTGCATTCCGCTCATTTGACAGTGCGCTGAGCGCACAGATAGGAAGCAGCGTCGAGAGGTCGAGAGGGGCACCGTGTACGAGCCGAACGTGGTCGGGGACTGGCAGGAGTACGACGAGCACGCCGGCCTGCGGGTCCGCGTCCACGGGATCGAGCCGGCCGAGCCGCCGCGCGGACGCGACGACGCCGCCGAGGGGCTGACGTACTTCCGTGTCCGGGTGACCGTCGAGAACCGGGGCGCCCGGCACCTCGGCATCCATCTGGAGGACGGCCAGATCGACGTGCGGACCGGCCCCGACGGGGAGAGCGCCTTCCTCGACTGGCGCAACTCCCAGTTCATCGAGGGCTTCAACGTCTACCCGCTGCGCCGGGCCACCGCCGTGCTCTACGCGGCAGGTCCGGAGGCGAGCCTCGGCCAGGTGGACGTCCAGGTGCAGGTGCGGGTGGACGAGGAGTGGGCCGACCGGCGGCTGTGGAGCGGCGGCGTCGGACTGCCCGACGGGGCCGTCGGAGCCCCTTGCGGCGCCGTGCGGGACGAGGGCCTCGCGCACCAGGTGAGCGCCTTCCTGCGGGGCCGGTCCGAGGAGGACTCCGCCTGATCCGCCGGGCGGCTGGTCAGTGCGCGATGCCGTCGATGATCTCGCGGGCGCCCTGACGCAGCAGGGCCACGGCCACCGAGGTGCCCAGTGTGGCCGGATCGAGCGGGCCGGCCCACTCGTGGGCGTTCAGCCGCGTCTTGCCGTCGGGTGTGAAGACGCAGGCCCGCAGGGAGAGTTCCCCGCCGCGGTCCACATGGGCGTATCCGGCGATCGGGCTGTTGCAGTGCCCCTGGAGGACGTGCAGGAAAGTGCGCTCCGCCGTGGCCTCCCGGTGGGTGCGCGGATGGCCGAGGGCGCCGACCGCGTCGATGAGCGCGCGGTCGCCCTCACGGCACTGCAGGGCGAGGATGCCCGCGCCGATCGGCGGCATCATCGTCTCCGGGGAGAGCACCTCGCTGATCACGTCACGGCGGCCGATGCGATCGAGTCCTGAGACGGCGAGCAGCAGGGCGTCCGCCTCGCCGGCGGCGAGCTTCGCCAGCCGGCGGTTGGCGTTGCCGCGGAACGGCACGCACGTCAGGTGCGGGTGGGTGGCGGCCAGTTGGGCGACGCGGCGCACCGAGGAGGTGCCCACGCGGGTCCCGGCGGGCAGCTCGTCCAGGGTGAGCCCCCGCGGGTGGACGAGGGCGTCCCGGATGTCGTCGCGCTCCAGGAACGCGGCGAACACCGTGCCCGCGGGCAGCGGCCGGTCGGCGGGCACGTCCTTGACGCAGTGCACCGCCAGATCGGCCTCCCCCGACAGCAGCGCGGCGTCGACCTCCTTGGTGAACGCGCCCTTGCCCTCCACCCGCGCCAGGTCGCCGAGCCACTTGTCGCCGGTGGTCCGCACCGGTACGACCTCGGTGCGCACGCCGGGGTGGCGGGTCGCCAACGCGGCCCTGACCCGTTCGACCTGGGCCAGGGCCATGGGGGAGTCGCGGGAGACTACGCGGATCGGTGCGGGGAGGGACATGCGGACACGATAGTGGCCCGCGGGCCGCCTCTCAGGCGTTCGGACTCTCAGGCGTTCGGGTCGAAGGTGATGCCGGAGGGTTTGGCGGACGCCAGGTGGGAGGCGAAGCTGCCGTCCTTGAGGCCGAAGTTGGCGCTGCCGAAGTCGTGGGAACTCAACTTCTCGCGCAGGCCGGCCGGATAGCCGTTCCACCCCACCAGGGTCGGGTACTGCCAGGTGCCCTTGTGGTTCTCCGGCGGCTCGTCGCCCGCGGTCGCCAGGCGGAAGCAGTGGGTGCTGATGCCGTCCTTGTGGTAGACGATCTTGGGATGCGTGCCCTCGAAGCGGACCGCGGACCTCGCGTGCACGGTGAACGAGCCGTGGTTGGAGGTCGAGACGTACTCGACGGCGCCGTCCCGCACCCACACCACCACGTGCTCCCAGTCGTGCCGGTGACCGCCCAGACTCGTGCCGGGCAGCGCCTGGTCCTTCTCGAAGTAGAGGCCGTACATGTAGGCGCACCAGCCGTTGTCGCACTTGGCGCGCGAGTAGCCGTTGGTGTTGTCCAGGTCGGAGGCGTCCCGGCAGTCGCCGTTGAGGGCGCCGGTCGGGTTGAGCCCGCCGTTGAGCGTTCCGTCGACGCCGATGGCCGGTGTGGGGTAGCAGCCGTCGGTGTCGTAGTCGTAGGCGGGCTGGTAGGTCTGCTCCAGGCTGTCGGCGTTGCCGGGCAGTCCCGGGGGCGGGGCGGCGAAGGCCGTGGCGGGGAAGGCGACGACGAGGGCGAGCGCACCGAGCGGTGCGGTGAGCCATCTCTTGCGGCGGGTTCCGGCGGCAGGCGACACCATCGTGCTCTCCTCTGAATCCGGTCGCAGCCCAACGGCTGTGGGGGGAAGGGGAGTTCAGGGTGCCGTCTTTTCACTTCCGCGCCAAGGGCGCACGGTGGTCCCGGTGGTTGAGGACAGGCCAATACTCGGCCGCGCCTCACACCGGGCCGTCCGGAATGTCGGCCGCGGACTCCTCGGGCGTCAGGTCCGGGCGGAGCCTGAGCCAGGACGGCTGGCGCAGCATGCCCTCCCGGGTGCGGGTGCTGTAGCGGACCTCGCCGACCAGCCGGGGGACGACCCAGCGCGCTCCCGGCACCGCCGGTACCGGGTCGAAGGGGCAGACCCGGGTCGCCGAGTCCCGCAGCAGCGCGGCCAGTTCGGTGCGCTCGGCCGCGCTCCAGCCGGTGCCGACCCCGCCGACGTAGCGCAGCCGGCCCGCGGCGCGCTGGCCGACCAGGACGGCACCGGGAAGGCCGCCGAGCCGCCCCTTGCCGGGCAGCCAGCCGCCCACCACGACATCCTCGCTGCGCATGTTGCGGATCTTGATCCAGGCCCGGGAGCGGACCCCCGGCTCGTACGGCGAGTCCAGCCGCTTGCACATCAGGCCCTCCAGGCCGTGTTCGCGGGTGGCCCGCAGCGCCCGCTCGCCGTGGCCGACCAGCGCGGCCGGCGTCGACCAGGACGGCCCGTCGAGACCGAGGTCGGCCAGCCGCTCGCGGCGGCGGGTGTAGGGCAGGCGCAGCAGGGAGCGGCCGTCCAGGTGCGGGGCGTCGAACAGCACCAGGTGGACGGGGACCTTCGCCGCCCGGCGGGCCGCCCGGCCCGGGGCGTGCGCGAGGCCCATCCGGGACTGGAGCGACTGGAAGTCGGCGCGGCCCTGTTCGTCCAGGGCCAGGACCTCCCCGTCCAGTACGGCGGGGGTCGTGCCGAGCGCGGTGGCGAGCGGCGCCAGTTCGGGATAGGCCGCCGAGATGTCCTGGCCGGAGCGGGCCCGCAGCAGCACGCTGCCGTCGCCGGGCAGGTAGACCATCACGCGCTGGCCGTCCTGCTTCGTCTCGTAGGCCCAGCGCGCGTCCTGCGCGGCGGGCGGCAGGGTGCCCGGGGTGGCGAGCATGGGAGGGATCAGCGGCAGCTCCACGGGTCAGTTCTCGACCCGCCCGCGCGCTCTCACGCGCGTTGTCCGCCAGGTTCGCCTGAACGGCGCCGGTCCCGGGGCGGGACCGGCGCCGTCGTGGTCAGCGCGCGGCGGCGGTCTGCGGCTCGGTGCCGGGGGCCGGCGCCGACTGCGCCACCCCGGCGGCGGGGCGGTGCCGCGGGATGAAGGACGCGATCACGACGGCGAGCAGGGCCGCGCCGCCGCCGATCGCCATGACCACCTTGAAGGCGCTCTCGGACGGCAGGGCGAAGCCGCCGAGGTCGATGGTCATCTGGGCCAGGATCACACCGGCGATGGCACTGGCCACCGACGTGCCGATGGACCGCATGAGGGTGTTCAGGCTGTTCGCCGCGGCCGTCGCGCCGGCCGGCACCGCGCCCATGATCAGGGCCGGCATGGCTCCGTAGGTGAAGCCGATGCCCGCGCCGATGACGCAGGAGACCAGCACCAGGTGCCAGACCTCGGACATCAGCACGATGTTCAGCCCGTAGCCGGCCGCGACGATCAGCCCGCCGATCATCAGGGTGATCTTCGGGCCCCTGGCCTTGGAGACCATGGCGGAGACCGGGGCGAACACCATCATCACCAGCCCGGACGGCGCCATCACCAGACCGGCGGTCAGCAGGGAGCGGCCGAGGCCGTAACCGGAGGCCTCGGGCAACTGGAGGAGCTGCGGCAGCACCAGGGACATCGCGAACATCGAGAAGCCGACGGCGATGGACGCCAGGTTGGTGAACAGCACCTGGCGGCGGGCGGTGGTGCGCAGGTCCACCAGCGGCTGCGGGGTGCGCAGCTCCCACCAGCCCCACACCAGCAGGATCAGCACGGCCGCCACGAACAGGCCGAGCGTGGTGCCGCTGGTCCAGCCCCAGTCGCCGCCCTTGGAGATCGCCAGCAGCAGGGACACCAGACCGGCCGCCATGCCGACGCCGCCGACCGCGTCGAAGCGGCCGCCGGTGCGCACCGCCGACTCGGGCACGAGCAGCACCACCAGCACCAGGGCGACGGCGCCGAGCGCGCCGGAGAGCCAGAACAGCATGTGCCAGTCGAAGTTGTCCGCGATCAGCGCGGCGGTGGGCAGGCCGAGCGCGCCGCCGACGCCGAGCGAGGCGCTCATCAGGGCGGTGGCGCCGGCCAGCCGCTCGGCGGGCAGCTCGTCGCGCATGATGCTGATGCCCAGCGGGATGACGGCCGCGGACAGGCCCTGCATGGTGCGGCCGACGACCATCGGGACCAGACTGTCGCTCAGCCCGCAGATCGCCGAGCCGGCGATCAGCAGCACCAGGCTGAACAGCAGCATCCGCCGCTTGCCGGCCATGTCGCCGAGCCGGCCGACGACCGGGGTGGACACCGCGGCGGCGAGCAGCGTGGCGGTCACCGCCCAGGCCGCGTCCGACGCCGGGGCGTCCAGGAGCTTGGGCAGCTCCGGGACGATCGGGATGACCAGGGTCTGCATCAGCGAGACGACGATCCCGGCCAGGGCCAGTACCGCGACCACGGCGTTCGGCCGCGAGGCGGCGGCCGTCTCGGCGCCGGTGGATCTGGCGGGGAAAGCGGGCATGGAGATGCCTTTCGGATGGTGAGCGTGAAGTCTGTCCGCGAGCTTATTTAAATCAGTCGCTTGACGTACTCTACGGGAGGAAGACGGCGACGTGCATCCGGGACCGCACACGGTCCGGGACCACGCGTTGCGTAGTCTTCCGTGAAGACGCCGCCCTGCGGCGGACCTGCGGCGACTCGAGGGACCGGCCGGCGCGGGACGGAGGAAGTGTCCCGGCACGGCGGTGATCATGGCGGGCAGGACGGTACGTGCGGAACAGGTCAGCGCGACCCGGCTGCTGATCCTTACCACCGCCGAGCGGCTGTTCGCCGAGCACGGGGTGTACGCGGTCTCCAACCGCCAGGTCAGCGAGGCGGCCGGGCAGGGCAACAACGCCGCGGTGGGCTATCACTTCGGCACCAAGGCCGATCTCGTCCGGGCCATCGCCCAGCGGCACGCGGACCGGGTCGAGGAGCTGCGGGCCCGGCAGCTGGCGGCCCTCGGGGACTCGTCGGACCTGCGGGACTGGGTGGACTGCCTGGTGAGACCGCAGTTCGACCACTTGGCGGCGCTGGGCAGCCCCACCTGGTACGCGCGCTTTTGCGCCCAGGTCATGACCGACCCGGGGCTGCGGCAGATCATGGTCGACGAGTCCCACGCCTCCGCGTCCCTGCGGGAGATCATCCAGGGGCGGATCCGCTGCATGCCCGCGCTGCCGGACGAGGTCAGGGCCGAGCGGGGCGACATGGCGCGGCATCTCATCGTGCACACGGCCGCCGAGCGGGAGCGGGCCCTCGCCGAGAACCGGCCCACCCCGCGCGCCACCTGGCAGGACGCGGCCGACGGCCTCGTCGACGCGATCGTGGGCATGTGGCTGGCGCCCGTCACCCCCCTGGAGCGGGGCGTGACGGGCGCGCGGTGAGCAGGGATCAGCGGGCGAGGCGGATCCGGGTCAGGATGTCCTCGGCCGCACCGGCCCCGGACTTGTCGACCACGTAGGCGGTGCCGTCGGTGATCTCCACGTGGTTGGGGTTGGCGCCGGTGGCGAAGGTCTCCTTCACCACGCCCTTGCGCGGGTCGACGCGGGTGACGTTGGAGTCGGTGCGGTTGACCACCAGGACGTCGCCGGAACGCTCGTCGGTCGCCACGGACAGGGCGCCGGCGCCGGTCGCCACGGACTTGGTGACGACCCCCTTCTTGAGGTCGACCACGGACAGGGTGCCCGAGGTCTGGTCGGCGGTGTAGGCGGTCGCGCCGTTCTTGGACAGCGAGACCGAGATCGGCCCGTCGCCCGCCGGGAGGTAGCGCGGCGTCCGGGAGCCGCGCTTCAGCTCGATGAGCCGGTCGTTGTTGAGGTCGGCCGCGTAGAGCGCGCCCGTCTTCTCGTTGACGGCCAGACCGGTCGGGGAGGCACCCTCCAGGGTGATCCGCTTCTTCTCCTTGAGGGACTTGGAGTCGAAGGCGACCAGGGTGCCGTCGCCGAAGCCGCTCGCCCAGACCGTGTCGGTGCGCTCGTCCACCACGACCTCACGGGCGTGGGCGACGTTCGGCAGGCTGGCCAGGTGCTTGCCGGTGCGCTGGCTGTAGACGGAGACCGAGTTGTCGCGGCTGTTGGTCGTCCAGACGGTGTTGTGCTCGTCGTCCACGGCCACGCCGTAGACGGCCTCGACGGCTCCGGTCTCGGTGTCGGTGACCGGCGGGGTGACATCGGCCTTGACGGCCAGGGACTTCGGGTCGACCTTCAGCAGGTGCGACTCGGTGACCGGCGGGCGGCCCACGGCGGCGGTGATCCACAGCACGTTGTTCCGCTCGGAGTACGCCGACTGGTACAGGCCCGTGGCGAGCTTGGCGGTGGTGACCTTCGAGCCGTTGGAGTGGGCGGACGCGGTGCCCGCGAGGGTGAGCGTGCTGCCCGCGGCGACCGCCACGGCGACGGCCGCGGTGATCGCGGTGCGGCGGCGGTGGGTGCGGATGGCAGGGGTGGACATGGTGATGGAACTCCCTTTCCCGGGAATCGATGTGACTACTGCTGGGGAGAAGTGGCTTGTGGGGCCCGCCCGGCGGGCGGCGCCGGGGTCAGCCGGACTCGGCGGGCCGGGTGGCGCGCCGGCGTACGACGTAGAGCGTGGTGGCCGCGGCCCCGGCGGCGCCGCCGACCGCGGCGGCAGCGGCGGACCAGGCGATCGTGGCGTAGGACACGGGCGCTTCGAGCGACGCGGCGGCGAGGGTCTTCGTGGCCGGGTCCGGGGCGGCCGTGGAGGACGCGTCCGAGGACGGACCAGCACCGTCGGCCGCGGCGGCGGTGACCGTGAACTCCACCTTCAGGGACGTGGGCGGGTTCGGGGCGAGGAAGCGCAGCCAGTGGTCGCCGGCCGCGGTGTCCGCGGGGACGGTCACGTCGCCCTCGTAGGAACCGCTGTCGTCGGCCTCCCACTGGCCGAGGATGCCCTCGTCGTCGAGCTTGATGGTGACCTGCTCACCGGCGGGGAACCTGGTCACCCTGAAGTGGAGCGTGCCGCCGGGCTGCACCTCGCTCGCCGTGATCTCGGCCTTCGCCCCGGCGTCGTTGGTGGCGCTGGCGGGCGCCCCGGAGGCGGCCGGGACCGGCGTCGCCGAGGCACCGCCGCCCGCGGAGGCGACCGCCGCCCCGTCCGCCGACGTGCCCGAGCCGCCGGAGGCCCCGGACGTCACGGTGAAGTCGGCCCGGAGGCTGGTCGGCGGGTTGGGGGCGAGGAAGCGCAGCCAGTGGGCGCCCTGCGCGGCGTCGGCGGGGACCGTGACGCCGCCGGAGTACGACCCGTCGGAGCCGACCGTCCACTGCCCGAGGATTTTTCCGTCGTCCAGCTTGACCGTCAGTTGCTGCCCCGCCGGGAAGCCCGTCACCCGGAACGAGACCCGGCCGCCGGCGGCCACCCGGGACCCGGCCGTGATCGTCGCGGATGTCGAGGCGCTGCTGCCGGAACCGCCGGCCGACGACGATCCGCCGGCCGAGCCCGAGCCCGAGCCGCCGGCCGTACCGGAACCGCCGGAGCCGCTGCCGTCCGCCGAACCGCCGCCCGACCCGCTTCCGGCCCCGCCGCCGCTCCCGGACCCGCCGCCCGCCGGCGCCGTGACCGTGAGGTCGGCCTTCAGGCTGGTGGCGGGGTCCGGGGCGAGGATCCGCAGCCAGTGCGCCCCGGCCTGGACGGACTTCGGGATCGTGACCGTGCCCGTGAAGGTGCCGTCCGCCTTCACCGACCCGGGCCACTGGGCGAGGATGTCCGCGTCGTCCAGTTTCACGGTGATGCCCTGGCCCTTGACGAACCCGGAGAGCGCGAAGGTCACCTTTCCGCCCGCGGCCACCTTGGCGCCGCCGGTCAGCCGCACTTTCGGCACGGCCGCGGGGGAGGACGCGGTCGGCGTGGGGGAGGGCGCCGGCTCGGAGGTCGGGGTCGGGGTGGGGGTGGGGGAGGGGGTGGTGGCCGTGACGGTGAGGTCCTCGCTCCTGACGCTCGTCTGCGGGGCCAGGAACCGCAGCCAGTGACCGCCGCCCGCGCTCGCGTCCGCGGGGACCTTCACCGTCCCGGCGACACTGCCGTCGTCGCCGATCGGGAACTGCCCGAGCAGCGCCGCGTCGTCGAACTTGACGCTCAGCGTGCCCCCGGCCGGGAACCCGGCGGCCGTGAACGGCACTGTGCCGCCCGGCTTCACCGAGGTCGCGCCGAGGGTGACCGAGGGCGCGGCCACGTCCGCCGCCAGGGCCACCGTGTCGGTGGCACCCGCGCCGCCGGAACCGGCCGCGGCCAGCGGGGCGGCACACAGGGCGCCCAGGCCCAGTGTCGCGCCTGCGGTCAGCGCGACCACGCGGCCCAGCCGGGCACCGGAGGGCGAAGCGGATCTGTCAGAGGTCATGATGGCTGCTCCCGGCAGACGAACGTCATGGAGTAGACGAGTGAGGGCAGGGCACGGCGGAGGCGGCGAGAGCCGGCGCGGAACGCTGCGTGCGCTGCGATCAACTAAGGTAAGGCTAACCTAACCTAGAGATCATGGACAGTCAATTGGATCCCGCACAGGTGTTCGCCGCCGGTCCTCCCGAGGGCACCCCGAACCACCCGCCCCGCCTGCCCCGCCCCCACCCGGTGCCCAGACTCGCCGACCCCGTGTGCGCACTGCCGGCCCCGGGCGCCACCGAGGACTTCTGGGCCGGCGTGCGCGAAAGCGGCACGCCCCTGGTGGGCCCCGACCCGCTGGGCAGCGCCGAGCACCGGGCGGTGACGTTCCTGTGGCGCGGCACCCCCGCCACCCGTGCCGTCCAGGTCCTCCCGAACAAGCTCGGCGACCCGCGCGACCCCGCCGGAAACCTCATGGAGCGGGCCCCCGGCACGGACGTGTGGCACTGGACCCTGCGCCTGCGCCACGACTGGCGCGGCACGTACGACCTCTACGCCGATGACGCGGCCGACGCCGACGCACCAGACGGTGCCGATGACGCCGGCGAGGGCCGCGGACCCGCCCCGGCGAGTGCCGGGTACTGGCGCCGGCTGCGCGCCCGCAGGCGACCCGACCCGTACAACTCCCGTGCGCTGCCCCACCGCTGGGACGGCGAGCCGGTGCCGTACGCCGAACTCCCCGCCGCGCCGAGCGCGGTGGACTGGGCGCCCCGGCCCGGCGTCCCGCGCGGCACGCTCACCGAGCACACCCTCGCCAGCGCCCGCCTCGGCGGCAGCCGCCGGGTCTGGCTCTACGAACCGCCCGGCGGCGCCCGGCACTCGGCGAAGCTGCCCGTCCTCGTCCTGTTCGACGGCGAGCACTGGGGACCCCGGCTCGGCCTGCCCCGTCTGCTCGACAACCTGATCGCCGACGGCCGTCTCCCGCCCGTCGCCGCCGTACTGCCGGAAGCCGTGGACGAGGCGACCCGCTGGGCCGAACTGTCCTGCCGGCCCGCCTACGTCGGCTTCCTCGCCGGTGAGCTGCTGCCGTGGGCGGCCGGACGGCTGCCGCTGACCGACGACCCGGCGCTCACGGTCGTCGCCGGACAGAGCCTCGGCGGGCTGACCGCCGCGTACGCGGCCCTGGCGGCTCCGCACCGCTTCGGCAACGCCCTCGTCCAGTCCGGGTCGTTCTGGTGGCCGGCCGGACCGGAGGCGGAGTGGCTCACCCGGGCCGTCGCCGAAGGCCCGCGGGTGCCGGTGCGCTTCCGGCTCTCCTTCGGCGCGCAGGAATGGGTGGCCCTGCCGGCCGCCCGCAGGCTGCGCGAGACCCTCGCGCAGGCCGGCTACCACGACGCCACCTACCGCGAGTTCAACGGCGGCCACGACTATCTCTGCTGGCGTACGGAACTGGCCGACGGGCTGGTGGAGCTGCTGGGCCGCTGACGGCCTCGCCCCTCACGCGTCGCGCTCCTTCAGGCGCGCGGCCAGCACCGTCGCGATGTCGTCCAGCCGGCGGTCCCGCATGAGCTGCGGATGGGTGCACTCCAGATCGTGGTTGTCGATCGTGCCGCTCACGTACGGGCGCCACGCCTCGCGCGTCAGCCAGTCCTCGGCGCGCGGGGCGGCCGCGGTGAAGAACAGCACGTCGCCGTCGTAGGCGGTGTGCCGGTGCTCGCGCATCATCCGGGCGTGGTTCGGCACGATGTCGACGATCCGGGACAGGGCGCGCTCGGGGAGCCCGGCCAGCGGGCTGCCGGCCCGGCGCAGCGTGGCCAGCACGTCCTCGCGGGTGCGTTCGCCGCCACGCTCGAAGCCCGCCATGCGCAGCACCGCGGTCAGCGCGTCGCCCTCCTCGGGCGCGGGCCGCTCCCGCCACTGCTCGGCGGGGAACGCGTCCAGGAGCGCGAGGAGTTCGACCTCCTCGCCCGCCTGCTGGAGCAGTACCGCCACGGTGTGCGCGAGGACCCCGCCGACCGACCAGCCCATCAGCCGGTAGGGGCCGTGCGGCTGGACGCCGCGGATCTGCCGGGCGTAGTCCTCCGCCTCCTCCTGGAGCGTGCGCGGCAGCCGCTCGTCGCCGCCCAGACCGCGCGCCTGGATGCCGTACACGGGCTGCTGCGGTCCCAGCCGTGCCGCCAGCCCGGCATAGCACCAGGCGAGCCCGCCCGCCGGGTGGATGCCGAACAGCGGTGTCCGGTCGCCCTGCGCGCGCAGGGGCAGTACGACGCCCAGCGCGTCCTCGGCGGCCGGCCCGGCCGCCTCCAGCCGGGTGGCGAGCGCGGCGGGCGTCGGCGCCTCGAACAGGGAGCCGATGGTCAGCTCCGTGCCCAACTCCTCCCGCACCCGCGTCACCAGCCGCACCGCGAGCAGTGACGTGCCGCCCAGGTCGAAGAACGCGTCGTCGGGACCGATCCCGTCCGCGCCCAGCACCTCGGCGAACAGCCGGGTCAGCGCCGCCTCCCGGGCGGAGGCCGGGGGCCGTGCGCCGGCGTCGCCGGCGAAGACCGGGGCGGGCAGCTCACGGCGGTCCAGCTTGCCGTTGGGGGAGAGCGGGAACACCTTCAGGGACACGACGGCCGCCGGCACCATGTGCTCGGGCAACTCGCGTGCCAGCGCCGCCCGTACGTCCGCCGGATCCGCCCCGCCGGTCACATAGCCCACGAGCCGGTCCTCGCGCACCACGGCGCAGGCCCCGTCGACCCCGGGACGGGCGGCGAGCGCCGCCTCGATCTCACCGAGTTCGATGCGCTGCCCGCGCAGCTTGACCTGGTCGTCGGTGCGGCCGAGATACTCGACCTCGCCGTCGCCGGTCCAGCGCGCCAGGTCGCCCGTCCGGTACATCCGGCCGCCCGCCGGTGCGAACGGGTCGCGCACGAACCGGGTCGCGGTCAGCTCCTCCCGGCCCAGATAGCCGTCGGCCAGTTGCACACCCGCCAGATACAGCTCGCCCGGCACCCCGGGCGGACACGGCCGCAGCGCCGCGTCCAGCACGTACAGGCGGGTGTTCCACACCGGTCGGCCGATCGGCACCGGGCCCGAGCCGGCCGGGTCCAGGGCGTGGTGGGTCACGTCGACGGCGGCCTCCGTGGGCCCGTACAGATTGTGCAGCCCGACGCCCGGCAGGGTGCGTGCGAAGGTCTGCGCGGTCTCGCGCGGCAGGGCCTCGCCGCTGCAGAACACCCTGCGCAGCACGTCCCCGCACCCGGCGGCCTCCGGGGCGGCCAGGAACACCTGGAGCATCGACGGCACGAAGTGGCAGGTGGTGACGGACTGTTCGCGGATCAGCCGGGCCAGGTAGACCGGGTCCTTGTGGCCGCCGGGTTCGGCGACGACCAGCGCCGCGCCCTCCCGCAGCGGCCAGAAGAACTCCCACACCGACACGTCGAAGGACGACGGCGTCTTCTGCAGCACCCGGTCCCCGGCGCTCAGGCCGTACGCGTGCTGCATCCACCGCAGCCGGTTGTCGATCGCCCGGTGCGGGACGACGACGCCCTTGGGACGGCCCGTGGAACCCGACGTGTAGATGACGTACGCCGGATGCGTGGGAGTGAGGGCGCGGGGCGGGTTCGTCCACGAGTACGCCGACACGTCGAGCCCGTCCAGGACCAGTACCTCGGTGCCCGCGTCGTCCGGCAGGCGCCCGGCGCGGTCGGCGACGGCACACACCGGGGCCGCGTCCCGGAGCATGTACGCCAGGCGCGCCGCCGGGTAGTCCGGGTCGAGCGGCAGATAGGCCGCACCCGCCTTCAGCACGGCCAGCAGCGTCACGACCAGCTCCACCGAGCGCGGCACCGCCACGCCGACCACCGCGCCCGGTCCGGCGCCGAGCGACTGAAGGTGCCGGGCCAGCCGGTTGGCGCGGGTGTTGAGTTCCTCGTAGGTCAGGGTGGTTCCGCCGTACACCAGGGCAGCGGCCCGCGGGCTCCGCGCGGCCCGCGACTCGATCGGTCCGATGAGCGTGGTGGGCGGCACCGCGTGGTCGGTGCGGTTGAACTCCTCCAGGACCAGCGCCTGTTCGGCCGGGGTGGCCACGCAGTGCTCGGCGAGCGGGAGGTGCGGGTCGGTGCGGGCGAGCCGGTCCACCAGGTGCAGGAACCGGTCCTGGTGCGCGGCCAGGGCGGCGTCGTCGTACAGGGCCGGGTTGGCGTCGTGGTCGACGTGCAGGCCCCGGCCGTCGGCGCGGTCGTAGACGTTGACCGTCAGGTCGTCCACCGGGCCCGCGGACAGGTTCCGGGCACGGGCGGGGGAACCCGCGAAGTCCACGCCGTAGTCGAAGGGCATGACGTTGACGAGCGGGCCGACCAGGGCGCGGCCCTCGCCCAGCAGGCCGAGGTCGCGGCGGATGTCCTCGTAGCGGTAGCGCTGGTGACGGCGCAGCTCGCGGATGCCGAGCGCCACCTGCCGCACCAGTTCGGCGAAGGTCGCCCCGGGGGAGACGGCCAGCCTGAGCGGCAGCACGTTCATCACCATCCCGGGCACCCGCAGCGACCCCGAGCCCATGCGGCCCATCATCGGCACGCCCAGCACCACGTCGGAGCGCGCGGCGGCGCGGGAGGTGTACAGGGCCTGGGCGGCGATCAGCACGTCCGGCCAGGTCGCGCGCAGGCGGGTGGCGAGGTCCCGCAGCCGCCGGGTGGTCTCGGGGGACAGGTCGGCACCGCGGCGCAGGAAGGCGCGGGAGGGCAGCGCGCCGCGCCCGGCGATCCGGGGTGCCTCCGGACGGTCGGCGAACGCCTCGGCCCAGTGGGCGCGGTCGGCCGCGAAGGCCGGGGAGGCGCGGTAGGCGGCGTCGTCCTCGACCAGGTCGGCGAGGGTGCCGAAGGCACGCGGGACGGGCTCCTCGCCGCGGGCGAGCGCCGAGTACACCTCGGCGGTGCGGCGGACCAGCAGCGAGTAGCCGTAGCCGTCCATGACCAGATGGTGGATGCGCTGGTACCACAGCCAGCGCCGCGGTCCGACGCGGAACAGGGCGTGCCGGAACAGCGGTCCGCTCCCCAGGTCGAACGGTTCGGCCAGGTCGGCGCGCATCCACGCCTCCGCCTCGCCCGCGTCGCCCCTCTCACGCACGGTCAGCGGCAGTGCGACCTCGCCCGCGACGTACTGACGGGGCCCTCGCGGGGTGTCCTCGACGCGTACGACGCGCAGCGCGTCGGTCTCGGCGGCCACCCGGCGCAGCGCGTCGGCGAACAGCTCCGGATCGAGCGGTCCGTCGATCTCCAGGCACTCGGCGGTGTTCTGCGCGGGGCTGAGCGGGTCGAGGGCCTGCGCGAACCACATGCCCGACTGGGCCGCCGTCAGAGGCAGTTCGGCCGGGGGCGGCGCGGTCGGGCGCGGGGCTGTCGGGTGGGGGACGGTCATACCGCCCCCAGCAGTGGTGCCCAGGCCTCGATGGCCGGCCGTTCCGCCAGGTCCGCGAAGTCGGCGGTGACGTCGTGCTCGCGGCGCCAGCGTTCCAGCAGCGTCATGACGCGGACCGAGTCGAGGCCGTAGTCGACGAGGTTCTCGTCCACCGGGATGTCCGCCGGGTCCTCGCCGAGGCAGTCGGCGACATCGGCACGGATCTGCTCCACGGTGATCGGGGGGTGCGCCATGGTTCAGGCCTCCTGGAGAAGTGCGTCGGTGGTGGTGACGACCGCGCAGCGGCCGGCGGCCCAGCGCAGCGCCATGTCGTGGTCCTCGCGGGAGAAGTCGGCGACGGCGTCGGCGACCACGAACGCCCGTACGTCCCGCATCCAGGCGTCGGCGGCGGTCATCAGCACACCGATGTGCGCGTACACCCCGGTGATCACCAACTGGTCGCGGCCGGTCTCGCGCAACAGGTCCGCCAGGCCGGTGCGCACGAAGGCGCTGTACTTCCACTTGGTGAGCACCGTGTCCCCGTCCTCGGGCGCCACCGCCTCGGGCACGGCGAGTTGCCCGGGGTCGTCGGCGACACCGGGGCCCCAGAAGTCGAGTTGGAGGCCGCGTTCCTCGGGCGTCTGACCGCCGCGCTGGGCGGAGTAGACGACCGGGACGCCGAGGCGGCGGTACTCCTTCAGCAGGCGGGCGGTGTTGCCGAGCATGCCGGTCAGGGGCTGTTCGCCGGCCGGGAAGGCGGAGAGGAAGTGCTGCTGGAGGTCGTGCACCAGCAGCACGGCGCGCGCGGGGTCCACGGTCCAGGACACGCGGTTGGCGGGGAGTTCGGCGGGCGCCGGGAGCGGATAGGGGGAGATGGCGGGCAGAGCCATGGGGAGGGGCCTCTCGAAGACGGTCAGGACGCGTCGGCGGCGGAGCGCAGGTGTTTCTTGCTGATCTTGCCGACGCCGGTCTGCGGGAAGGCGTCGACGAACTCGACGAGGTCGGGCACCTTGTAGGCGGCGACGCCGCGCTCGCGCACGAACCGTTTGACCGCGACCGGCCTCAGCGGCTCGGCGCCCTCGCGCAGGATCACATAGGCCAGGGAGCGCTCGCCCAGGTACTCGTCGGGCACCGCGACCACCGACACGTCGTGCACCGACGGGTGGCCCAGGATGATGTTCTCGATCTCCTCCGGCGCGATCTTCTCGCCGCCCCGGTTGATCTGGTCCTTGGCCCGCCCCTCCACGACCAGGTGACCGGTCGGGGTGCGGCGCACGATGTCACCGGTGCGGTAGAAGCCGTCCTCGGTGAACGCGCGCCGGTTGTGCTCCGGGGCCCGCCAGTAGCCGCGGATCGTGTACGGGCCGCGGGTCAGCAGATGCCCGAACTCCCCGTCCGGGACGTCCTCGTCGGCGTCGTCGACGACGCGGATCTCGTCGTCGGGGGAGATCGGCCGCCCCTGCGTGGTGACGACCGTCTCGGTGTCGTCGTCCAGCCGGGTGTAGTTGACCAGGCCCTCGGCCATCCCGAAGACCTGCATCAGCCGGCAGCCCAGCGCCGGTTCCAGCCGACGGGCCGCCTGCTCGCTGTACTTGGCGCCGCCGACGAGCGTCAGCTCCAGGCTGGAGAGGTCGTGCGCGGTCTCGGCCGCGGCCCGCGTCCACACCAGCGCCAGCGGCGGCACCAGGCCCGTCATGGTGATCCGCTCCCGGTCGATCAGGGGGAACGCGGTGTCCGGGTCGGGTTTCGGGCACATCACCACCGTGCCGCCCGCGTACAGCACGCCCAGCCAACCCGGGGAACTCATCGGGAAGTTGTGGGCGGCGGGCAGGGCGACGAGGAATCGGGTGGCGTGGTCCACGCCGCAGATCTCGTTGGATCCCCACAGCGAGTACATGTAGTCGTCGTGGGTGCGCGGGATCAGCTTGGACACGCCCGTCGTCCCGCCCGAGAGCTGGAGGAACGCCAACTCGTGCGGCTCGGGCCCGTCGAAGGGACCGGACGGCTCGCACGGCACCTCGGCCAGCGCGGTGTGCTCGCCGGGATCGCCCGCCACGAACACCTGCCCGAGACCCGGCGCCACCTTCCGCATCCGGGCGGCGAGGCCGCGGTGGTCGTACCCCGCGTGCACGTCCGGGACGACGTAGGCGACGGCCTCGGTGAAGGTGCAGAAGTGGGCGATCTCCGTCTCCCGGTGCGCGGGCAGCGCGTACACCGGCAGCGCGCCGATGCGGAAGAGGGCGAAGACCACCTCGGCGAACTCGCCGATGTTGGGCAGCTGTACGACGACCCGGTCGCCCTTGGCGATGCCGCGTGCGAGGAATCCGGCGGCCAGCCGGTCGGCGCGCTCGTCCAGCTCCCCGTAGGTCCAGGTGCGGCGTTCGGGGGCCGGGTCGACCAGCGCGACCCGCTCGGGGTGCGCCGCGGCCCGCTCGCGCAGCATGCCGCCGAAGGTCTCCCCGCGCCAGTAGCCGGCGGCACGGTAGCGCTCGGCGAACCCGGCCGGCCAGGTGGGCGCGTCCACGCCGGGGGTGAGGGTCACAGCGTCGCTCCCACCGCGTGCAGGAAGGTACGGAACTTGGCGGCGGTCTCCGCCGTCTCGGCCTCCGGAGTGGAGGCCGCCACGACGCCGGCGCCGGCGAACAGCCGGAGCGAGCGCCCCTCCGCCTCGGCGCAGCGGATCGTCACGACCCACTCGCCGTCGCCGTCGCAGTCCTGCCAGCCGACCATGCCGGTGTACGCGCCCCGGTCGAAGGGCTCGGACTCGGCGATCACGGCCCGCGCCACCTCGGTGGGGGTGCCGCACACGGCCGGGGTGGGGTGCAGCGCGGACGCCAGGTCCAGCGCGGTCGTCCCGGTGCCGGCCAGTTCGCCGGTGACCGTGGTCGACAGGTGCCACATGGCCGCCGTACGCACCAGGGTGGGCCGTGCGGGCACATCGAGCGTGGCGCAGAACGGCGCGAGCGCCTCCCGTACGGCGGCCACCACGACGGCGTGCTCGTGCAGGTCCTTCTCGGACTCCAGGAGCGCGACCGCGCGCCGCACGTCCTCCGCCAGGTCGGCGCTGCGGGGCGCGGAACCCGCGAGCGGGTTGGCGGTCAGCCGGCCGCCCCGGCGGGCGACGAGCAGCTCGGGGCTGGCGCCGATCAGGGTGCGGCCGGGACCGCTCGGCACGGCGAAGGTGTAGCCGTCGGGGTCGCGGCGGGCCAGGCGGCGCAGCATGGCCGGCAGATCCGGCTCCCGCGTCGAGGTCAGCTCCAGGGTGCGGGCGAGGACGACCTTGTCGAACTCCCCGGCCCGCATCCGCGCGACCGCGGCCGCGACCGTCTCGCCGTACCGCTCGGGCGCCGGTACCTCCCGCACCGCCCACGGGGGCCGGCCCTCGTCCTCGGGGACGGGCAGGGCGATCAGCGGGTCCTGGCTCAGGGGCGGCGCCCAGCGCACCGTCTCCGGCACCGCCAGGGCGGGCGGGGCGTCCGGTGCGAAGGGCAGCGCGCCGACGACCACCGGCGCCGGGGCGCCCGAGCGGCGCAGCGCGTCCAGTACCTCACGCACCCGCACGGCCGGCGGGCGCCCGTCGTGGGGTATCGCGGCGGCCGTGCCGCGGCCCAGCAGTGTCCGGTGGGGTGTGGCGAGGAACCGGTCGGTCGCGGGCCGGTAGGACTTCAGGAGAGCCGTCGCGGCGCCGGGGTCGACCGTCGCGGCGGTGGGCGGGCAGTCGTGCAGAGGTTCGTGCAGGGAAAGGGACATGGCTGTCTCCAGTGGGGTGGCGTGAGCGGGTCCCGAGGGGTGGCCGGGTCAGGCTCGCAGGGTGGCGCCCCCGTCGACGTACAGGTCGTGCATCGTGATGTGCCGAGCGCGGTCCGAGGCCAGGAAGACGACCGCGTCGGCGATGTCGGCCGGGTCGGCGATGCGGCCCAGCGGGATGCCCGTGCGGTACGTGGCGAGGTCTCCGTCGACGACCCGGCGGGCCGAGTCCTCCTCCTCGTCGGCCGTCCACAGGGCGCGCTGCATGTCGGTGAGGGTGGAGCCGGGGGAGACCGTGTTGCAGCGCACGCCCCGCCCGGCCACCTCCAGGCCCAGACACTTGGTGAACATGACGGCGGCGGCCTTGGAGGCGGCGTAGGCGGCGAGACCGGCCCGGGGGATGCCGGCCGCGTTGGAGGCGACGGTGACGATGCTGCCGCGTCCGCGTCCGGTCATGTGCCGGGCGACGGCGCGCGAGACGTGGAAGACGCCGGTGGAGTTGACGGCGAAGGTGGCCGCCCAGTCCTCGTCGGTCAGGTCCACGACGTCCGAGGCCCGCAGGATCCCGGCCACGTTGACGGCGATGTCCAGCGGGCCGAGGGCGCGCTCGGTGTCGTCGACCAGGGTCTGGACGGCGTGGGCGTCGGTGACGTCGAGCGGGCGGGCGGTGACCCGGTTCTCGCCGTGCTCGGCGGCGAGCGCTTCGACGCCCTCGGGCGTGCGGTCGGTGGCGACGACGCGGGCGCCCTGTTCGACGAGGGCGGTGACGACGGCCGCGCCGATGCCCCGGCCCGCCCCCGTCACGAGGGCGAGCCGGCCGTCGAGTCCGGCGCTCACGAGGTGAGCGCCCTGGTCAGGTCGTCCAGGACGATCCGGGCCGCGAGCGGGCCGCCGGCGCTGTTCCACGCGGAGCCCTGGATGACGACGACGTGGCCCTCCCGCTCGGCCTTCAGTTTGCCGAAGTTGGGCACCTGCTCGGCCTCGGCGTACGCCTTCTGCCCGTCGGCCTTCTCACCGAGGGTGCCGAAGAACAGCCAGTCGCCGTCGATCGTGGAGAGCTTCTCCAGGCTGACCGGCTCGCTGTGTCCCGTGCCGACGCCCTGCTGGTCCTTCGGCCGGTCCAGTCCGAGCGCGGTGATCGTGGCGCCGACGTGGCCCACCCCGCGGCCGACCACGGACGGTGCCTTGTTCTGCCAGCGGACCACGCTGACGACGGCACCGGCGTTCTTGCCCAGTTCGTCCTTCGTGGCGGCCACGTCGGCGTCGAAGCCGCTGAGCAGCTTGTCGGCCTCGGTCTTGCGGTTCAGCGCGTCGGCCGTGGCGGTGAACGCCTTCTTCCAGTCCTCGTTGAGCTTCGCGGTGACCACCGTCGGGGCTATCTCCTCCAGTTTGGAGACCTCCTTCCGCACCGCCGTGGTCTCGTCGAGCAGGATCAGGTCGGGCTGGAGCGCGGCCAGCTTCTCCATGTCCGCCTCGGCGACGGTGGCGACGACCTCCGTCCTGCCCGCCTTGTCGGCCAGGTAGCCGGAGACGCCGTTCTGCCCGCGTCCCGCGGTCGCGCCGACCGGCTCGACGCCGAGCGCCAGGGCCGCGTCGAGGGTGGGTTCGCTCAGGGTGACGACCTTCTTGGGGTCGGCCGGCACGTCGACCTCGCGGCCCGTGGCGTCGGTGACCTGACGGGTGCTCGACTCCTGGCCGCCCGCGCTGTCGCCGCCGCCGTCGTCACCGCAGCCGGTCAGGAGCAGTGCTCCTGCGACGACGACGGCTGCGGCGGACGTCGCGGCGCTTCTGCGGGTGGCACGTGCGAACGACATGAGAAAGAGACTCCTTGTGACGGCTCGTTGACGGGAATCGGGGAGGGATGGGAGCGGGGGCAGGGGGATGAAGGGGAGGGAGGGGAGAAGGGAGAGGGGAGAGGGGAGGGAGGACAGGGAGAGAGGCCGGGGGAGGGGCGGGGCGGATACGGGAGCGGAGGGCTCAGGGGGTCGCGCCCGCGCCCAGCAGACGCACCAGGCCGTCGGCCAGGGCCCCGTGCCAGCACGCGTAGTCGTGGCCGCCG
The DNA here is from genome assembly GCF_058244745.1 of Streptomyces sp. SL06. Classification (NCBI taxonomy): domain Bacteria; kingdom Bacillati; phylum Actinomycetota; class Actinomycetes; order Kitasatosporales; family Streptomycetaceae; genus Streptomyces; species Streptomyces sp. SL06. The sequence goes on from NZ_JBSYOT010000002.1 coordinate 6,681,497, forward strand.
TTGTACGCGTCGTAGGTGACGCGGACGCCCCTCGCGCGCAGGGCGTCGTACAGCGCGCGGCTGTGGTCGACCATGGAGCCCTCGTGCAGTCCGACGTCCAGATGGATCGTCACCGGACGGTCCGTGCCGCAGGCGTAGCGGCCGACGAGCCACGGGGTGCCGTACACCGGCGGTTTGGCGCCCGACGGCAGTCCGGGGCGCCACCACAGGGAGGCCGACTGGGCGAGCACGTTGCCGAACCGGTCGGGGCGCAGGAGGCCGGCGTACAGCGAGGTCATGGCGCCGAGGCTCTGACCGGCGACGACCGTTTGGCGCGGGTCGGTGGTCAGCGGCCAGCGGCCGGCCGCCCACGGCAGCAACTCGTCGGCCAGGAAGGCGACGAACGGCTCCCGGCAGCCCAGTTCGCGCCACCGGGTGTGCCGGTCCACGGCGTCCGGCGCGACCACCACGAGGGGCGGCAGCGCGCCGTCGGCGATCAGCGCGTCCAGGGTGTCGCCGAAGCCGAGCCGCCCGAACCACATGTCGCCGTCGCAGACCACCGCGACCGGCAGCGCGCCGGCGGTGTGGTCGTGCCCCGGCGGCAGATAGACCCAGGCGTCCCGGTCGCCGACCGGGTCCGTGCCCGGCACCCGGTGCCGCTCCACCCGTCCGGCCGGCACCGTGCCCCGGCGCCCGGCCCACGGCTCGGCCGGGGCTTCGGGCAGGGAGAAGACCGACCCGTCGGCCGGCTGCCAACGGGTGGCGACGGTCCGGCGGTTGAGCGGGTCGGCCGCGGCGTGCGCGGACAGCGACCGCAACCGCTGCTGAAGGGCGACCGGGTCCGTGGGCGCCTGCTTGAGCGAGATGTCGGCGGCCATCCGGTACGAGCCGCGGTGGTCGGCGCGCAGCCGCAGGCCCAGCTGCCACACGTCGGTGCCGGGCACCCGCTCCAGCAGTGAACCGGCCAGGTTCTCGCGGTCGGTGATGCGGTTGCCGCACAGGAGCACCTGCCGCGTGGTGCGGTGGCCGCGCCACAGGAAGGTGACCGCCCGGTGGCCGGGTTCGCCGTCGAGTTCCTCGACCAGCGGGGTGCCGGCGGGCCGGATCTCGCTCCAGAACGCGGCCGTGAGCGCGGTGCGCCGTGCCTCGTCGGCACCCGCCGCCTCCTCCAGGAGACGCGCGACGCGCGGTCCCGTGACCCGGACCGGGCTGACGTCCGGCGCTGCGGCACCGTGGGAGGTGGGGCGGGGGAGCGTGGTCATCGGCGTTCTCCGTGAACCGCTGGTCGAAGGGCGGGCAGGGGGCCAGGGGCTGGCGACGAAACCGTCAACAGCGGAAGTAAGGCTAGCCTAAGCTAAGCACATGTCCATCCGAATGTGTGCACCGCACCTGGCCAATTCGGGGCCCGTAATCCGCCACCTCGTCCCCCGGGCGGAAGCCTCGTGAGCACGACGACCGCCCCCGCTCCGTCGGACCGGGCAACGGGCCCCAAGAAGCCCCGCACCAGGGCCACTTCGCGCTCGGTCGGCCTGCTCCTCGGCATCGTCCTGCTGGTGCTGGCCGCCGCCCTCTCGCTGGCCGTGGGGGCCAAACAGATCCCCCTCGACCAGGTGTGGTCGGCGCTGTTCACCCCGTCCGGCACGGAGAACGACGCGATCGTGCGGGATCTGCGAGTGCCGCGCACCCTCATCGGCGCCGCCGTCGGAGTGGCCCTCGGGCTCGGCGGCGCGGTCATGCAGACCCTGACCCGCAACCCGCTCGCCGACCCCGGGCTCCTCGGCGTGAACGCGGGCGCGTCCGCCGCCGTCGTCACCGCGATCGGCGTCCTCGGCATCACGTCGTTCACCGGCTATCTGTGGTTCGCACTGGCCGGAGCGGCCCTCGCCGCCACCGCCGTCAACGCCCTCGGCGGCGGCCGGTGGGCCACACCCGTGCGGCTCGCGCTGGCCGGAACCGCCGTCAACGCGGCCCTGTTCGGCTACGTCAACGGCCTCTCGCTGTGGCATCTGAGCACCCTGGACGAGATGCGGTACTGGTCGGTCGGCACCCTCGCCAAGCGCGACGCCTCCCTGCTGGTCACCGTCGCCCCGCTGCTCGTGGCCGGCACCCTGCTGGCCTTCGCGCTGGCCCGGCCGCTCGGCGCCGTCGCCCTCGGCGAGGACCACGCGCGGGCGCTGGGCACCCGGGTGCGGCGCGTGCGGGTGCTGTCCGTCGTCGCCATCACCCTGCTGTGCGGCGGCGCCACCGCCGTGTGCGGGCCGATCGGCTTCGTCGGCCTGATGATCCCGCACGCCGCGCGCGCCTTCTGCGGACCCGACCCGCGCTGGATGTTCCCCTTCTGCGCGCTGTACGCGCCGGTGCTGCTGCTCGTCTCCGACGTGATCGGACGGATCGTGGTGCCGCCGTCCGAGATCGAGGTCGGCACGGTCACCGCCTTCCTCGGCGGACTCCTCTTCATCCATCTCGTCCGGCAGCGGAAGGTGGCCCAGCTGTGAGCCTCGTGAAGGACGGCACCGCGCGGGGCCGCGCCGCCGTACGGCCGGGACTGCTGCGCACGGCCCGCTGGTCACTGCGGTACGACACCCGGGCCCTGCTGGTCTGCGGGGCGCTCGCCGTGCTCACGGCCTGCGCCATGGTGCTGGCCATCGGCACCGGGACCTACGAGCTGTCCCCGCCCGAGGTGCTGCGCACGCTGGCCGGCGACGGTCCGCCGGGCGCCGGGTTCGTGGTGCTCGACCTGCGGCTGCCGCGCGCCCTGGTGGCCGCGCTGGTGGGCTTCGGGATGGGCATGGCGGGAGCGGTGTTCCAGTCGCTGACCCGCAACCCGCTCGGCAGCCCCGACATCATCGGCTTCGGCAACGGCGCCTCGGCCGGCGCCCTCGTCGCGATCATCGTCCTCGACGCGGGCGCGGCGCAGACGGCGTTCGGCGCGGTGTGCGGGGGACTGGCGACCGCGACCGCCGTGTACCTGCTCGCGTGGAAGCGCGGCGTGCACGGCTACCGGCTCGTCCTCGTCGGCATCGGCGCCTCCGCCGTGCTCGGCTCGGCGACCAGCTTCCTGTACGTGCGCGCCGACATCGGCAAGGCGGCACAGGCCGCGACCTGGATGATCGGCTCGCTCAACGCCCGCGACTGGTCCGACGTGCGCGTCGCGGCGCTCGGCCTGGTGGCCCTGGTCCCCCTCGTGCTGGCGTACGGGCGGCGGCTGACCATGCTGGAGATGGGCGACGACACCGCCGCGGCCCTGGGCGTGCCGCCCGAGCGCAGCCGTCTCGTCCTGCTGAGCGCGGGCACCGGACTGACCGCGATGGCCGTCGCGGCGGCCGGTCCGATCCCGTTCGTGGCGATGGCCGCCCCCCAACTGGCCCGCCGGGTCACCCGTGCCGCGGGCCCGGGAGTCCTGCCGGCCGGCTGGATGGGCGCGTTCCTGGTCACCACCGCGGACCTGACCACCCAGCGCGTGACCGGCTCCGCCCTCCTTCCGGTGGGCGTGGTGACCGGCGTGGCCGGCGGCGCCTACCTCGCCTGGCTGCTACGCCGCGAACGGCGGGGCTCCAGGCTGTGACGGCGGGGCGGGGCGAGGGGGCGTGCGCAGGGAGGTCCGGACCACGGGTTCCGCGGGCGGGTGGGTCTTACCGTCGAGTAATATCGCGCGGCAGGCCCCCAGAGGAGGAACCGTGTCCCGGTCCGATCGCTCACCCCTGCTGCTCGCCGGCCTGCTGGCCACCGCGGGCGTCGCCCATTTCGCCCAGCCCCGCAACTTCGACGCGATCGTGCCGCGCGCGCTTCCGGGTACGCCCAGGGCGTGGACGTACGCCAGCGGTGCCGCCGAACTCGCGCTGGCCGCGGGCCTGGCCCTGCCCCGTACCCGGAAGGCCGCCGCGGTGACCGCGGCCGCCTTCTTCGTCGGGGTGTTCCCCGCCAACGTCAAGATGGCCTGGGACTGGCGGCACCGTCCCACCCCGCAGAAGGCCGCCGCCTACGGCCGCCTGCCGGTGCAGGTGCCGCTCGTGCTGTGGGCCCGCGGCGTCGCCAAGAGCAGCGAGGGCCGGTCGTGAGCCGCCCCCCTGCCGTGGGCGACACCGTCGAAAACTTCACGCTGCCGGACGAGACCGGCACCCCGCGCAGCCTGTCCGGGCTGCTCGCCGACGGCCCGGTCGTCCTGTTCTTCTACCCCGCCGCCCTGACCGCCGGCTGCACCGCCGAGGCCTGCCACTTCCGCGACCTCGCCGCCGAGTTCGCCGCGGTCGGCGCCCGCCCCGTCGGCGTCAGCGGCGATCCGGTCGAGCGGCAGCAGGAGTTCGCCGGGCGGCACACCCTCGGCATGCCGCTGCTCTCCGACACCGACGGCACGGTCCGCGAGCGGTTCGGGGTGAGGCGGGGATTCGCCCTGGCCCCCACCAAGCGGGTCACCTTCGTCCTCGGACAGGACCGGACCGTACTCGAGGTCGTCCGCAGCGAGCTGAGAATGAGCACCCACGCCGACCGCGCCCTGAGCGCGTTGCGTACCGCGCGCGGGTAGGACTCCACCTGGCTCCACCCCTCTGCGTCGCGGTTGAAACCGTGACACATAGGGTCAATCCTGGACGCTATGGAGTATGTCTCCGCCGCGGCGACCTTGGACGCCCACGGCACTGTGACGGGGTGGAGCGAGGGTGCCCGGCGGCTCACCGGCTATCGGGCCGAGGAGGCCGTGGGGCGTGACGTTCCGGCGGATGCTGGCCGAGGACGTGCCCGCCGAGGCCGTGTCCGCGCTGGCCGGCACGGTCCTGCTGCGGCGGCGCGACGGCAGCCCCGTCGCGCTCCGTCTGCAGGGCTGCGCCATGACGGGCCCGAGCGGGGAGGCCACCGGATACGTGGTCGGCACCGTCCCGCCCGGCGAGCAGGACGGCGCACCGGCCGACCGCTACTTCGGGCAGGCGTCGGTGCCGATGGCCGTCTTCGACGCCGGCCAGCGCTACCTGTGGCTCAACGACGCGGCCTGCCGGGACATGGGCGTGCCGGCCCGCGCGCTGCTCGGCCGCCACTTCCCGGACACCGTGGAGGACAGCGAGCAGAACCGGAACTTTCTGGGCCATCTGCGCCGGGTCGCCGAGACGGGCCGGTCCGTGCGTTTCGAGAGCTTCCTGGACGTACCGGCCCTGAACCGGGATCTGGCACGGGTCACGGAGATGTGGCCGGTGCGGGACGCCGCGGGCGAACCGGCCGGCACCGCGCTGGCCGTCTTCGACAGCACCGACCAGCACTGGGCCCGCGAGCGCCTCGCCCTGCTGAACAAGGCCGCGGGCGTCATCGGCACCACGCTGGACCTCGGACGCACCGCCGAGGAACTCATCGATGTCCTCGTACCGCGCTTCGCCGACTTCGCCAGCATCGACCTGCTCGAATGGGTCCTGGGCGCGAAGGAGACCCCGCTGGTGTTCAGCGACGAGGTGGTGCTGCGCAGAGTCGCCCACGGCTCCATCAGCGAGGGCACCCCCGAGGCGGTGGTGCGGCTGGGGCAGGTGGACACCCACCCGGCGCTCTCCCCGCCCGCCCGTGCGATGCAGGAGGGCCGGGTGTTCGTCAGCCAGGCGGGCGAGCCGGCGTTCTTGCGGTGGGTCACCGAGCGCAGGAACCGCGCCTCGGGCGGACGGCTCATCGGGCCGCCCGCCCACTCGATGATGGCGGTGCCCCTGCGGGCCCGCGGCATCACCCTGGGCGTCGCGGTGGTCATGCGTACCCGCCAGCCGGACGCCTACGGACCCGAGGACGCCACCTTCGCCGAGGAACTCGCCAGCCGGGCGGCGGTCTGCATCGACAACGCCCGCCGCTTCGCCCGCGAGCGCTCCACCGCCCTGGCCATCCAGCGCAGCCTGCTGCCCAAGGGGCTGCCGGGCCAGGCGGCGGTCGAGGTGGCGCACCGCTATCTGCCCTCCGCGTCGGCGGCGGGCATCGGCGGCGACTGGTTCGAACGTCATCCCGCTGTCCGGCAGCCGCGTCGCCCTCGTCGTCGGCAACGTCGTGGGCCACGGCATCCCGTCCACGGCCACCATGGGCCGCCTGTGCACGGCGGTGCGCACCCTCGCCAACGTCGATCTGCCGCCCGACGAACTCCTCACCCACCTCGACGACCTCGTCACCCACCTCGCCACCGGCGGCGTGGGCGTCGAGGGCGACGAGGTCGCGGAACTGGGCGCCACCTGCCTCTACGCGGTGTACGACCCCGTCTCCCGCCGGCTGGCCCTGGCCGCCGCCGGGCACCCCGCCCCCGCCCTGCTGCTGCCCGACGGCACCACACGGCTCGTCCCCATGACCGCCGGGCCCCCGCTCGGCGTCGGTGGACTGCCCTTCGAGGCGACCGAGCTGGAGCTGCCCGAGGGGACCGTCGTCGCCCTGTACACCGACGGCCTCGTCGAGGACCGCGACCGCGACGTGGACCACGCCACGGCGGAGCTGTGCCGCGCGCTGGCCGCGCCCGCGAGTTCCCTCGACGCCCTGTGCGACGGCGTGCTGAAGGCCGTACTGCCGGAGGAGCCCGGTGACGACGTGGCGCTGCTGCTGGCCCGCACCCGCGCGCTGGGCTCCGACCGGATACGCACCTGGGACATCGACCCCGACCCGGCGCACGTGGCGGAGACCAGGCAGTCCGTCAGCGAACAACTGGCCGAGTGGGGGCTGGACACGACCGCGTTCGTCACCGAACTCGTCGTCAGCGAACTGGTCACCAACGCGATCCGCTACGGCGAACCGCCCATCCAACTGCGCCTCATCCGCGACACCGCGCTCATCTGCGAGGTCTCCGACGCCAACTCCACCTCACCACACCTGCGCCGGGCCCACGCCTTCGACGAGGGCGGGCGGGGCCTGCTGCTGGTCGCACAACTCACCCAGCGCTGGGGCTGCCGACAGACGGACAACGGCAAAACCATCTGGGCCGAACAGCCCCTGCCCCGACAGTGACCGCCGGGGGCACCTCCCGCCAACCGGTGACCTACTCGACCCTCCGCGTCTTCACCCGCGCGGCCAGCACCGGAATCGCCTCGACCTTGTCCGCCGTGAGGTCGTTCCAGACAAGCCCCGGGGGCCGGCGACGCCCAGGGCACCGAATCACCTCATCCGGCGTGATGATCAGGTCCACGCTGAAGTCGTGCTCGGTCTCGGGGATCTCCTCGGCGACCACCTGGAGCTGGTGGACGGGTGCGACGATGACCGTCTCCTCCGTCACGAGGCCCGCCTCGATCAGGAGCGCCACCTCAAGGTCGGAGTACCCCGCGCCCTTGCCGATGCGCGCGCCGGAACGGTTGACCGCGACGCTGCCGCAGATCACGACATCGATCGGCCGCATGTCTTCCACGCCGACACGGCGAGCCACCTGTGAGGCACCCTTCTTCTCCGCGGCCTGCTCAAGGGGCAGCTCAAGCGTCTCGGGGTCCAACAGGTAGAGTGGTTGGAGGCTCGCCATCCTCGGCACGGCCATGTAAAGAAGCTTGCCGTCCCGGAGCGCACGGACCCGGATCGGCAACTGAGCCCAGTCCGGGTTCGCCTTTGTCGTCCGAGCGCGCTTCCACACGTCCAGCCCGGCCAGGCGGTCGGCCGTCGCCTCAGCCCCGTAGAACCCGGGGATCTTGCCGTACGAGCCTTCCGGCACCGCACCCTCGCGTTCGAGCAGGCGCCACACCTGGTCGCGAACGGCTTCCTTGGCCTGATCGATGTCGCTCACGCGCTCCTACCGGTCCTGTCGGATCGCTGCCATGAGAGCCGGCAGGCGGTCGTTGACATCCTGCACCCACGGCTCGTGTCGCCACTCGCGGTTCGACACGTCACCCACCCCCGCCGTCCTCCGCGGCGACCCGGGCGAGGGTGCGGCCCGTGCGTGCGGAGCGGGCCCGGCGGGGGTCCGGGGTGCCGCCGTGTGTGTGGGCGCCGCCGGCCGTCTTCACCAGTAGCCAGGCCGCGTCGTGGCCGGTGTCGTCCCGGCCGCCGCGGAAGCGGGTCAGCGCGTACTCGCCGTGCAGCTTCGTGCCGTGCAGCCGGAACCTGGCGTGCCCGTGCGCGAGCGACTCCTCGAAGTCGACCGGGCGCCCACGGCGGTCGTGGCTCAGCGGCTCGTAGGTGCCCCGGTCCCAGACGATGACCGTGCCGCCCCCGTACTCGTGCGCGGGGATCACCCCCTCGAACTCCTCGTACTCCAGCGGATGGTCCTCCGTCGGCACCGCGAGCCGCTTGACGCTGGGGTCCGCCGACGGCCCCTTCGGCACCGCCCAGGACTTCAGCACGCCGGCCACCTGCAACCGGAAGTCGAAGTGCAGGGTGCTCGCGTCGTGGATCTGCACCACGAAGCGGGGCCTGCGGGGCTCCTTCCCGTCGGAGGACGCCCCGCGCCCCGCGGGCTCACCGGTCCGGCCGAAGTCACGTCTGCCGCGGTAGTCCCGCAGCCCGCTGTGCTCACTCACGTGCGGCTCCTTCCCTGGGGACCCACGCCGACCGGTGCCGGGTACCCGTCAGAACTCCTCGTGCACCTCGGGATCCCCGCCGAGCCGCTGGTGCGGCCGGTCCGCCACCGCGCGCATCTGGTCGGCGTCCAGCTCGAAGCCGAAGATGTCCAGGTTGGCCCGCTGGCGCGCGGGGTCGGCGGACTTCGGGATCGGCACCGCGCCGAGCTGGGTGTGCCAGCGCAGGATCGCCTGGGCGGGCGTCACGCCGTGCGCGTCGGCGACCGCCCGGACGGCGGGATCCCCCAGCAGGTCGCTGCCGCGGCCCAGCGGGCTCCAGCTCTCGGTGCGGATGCCCTTGCGCTCGTGGAAGGCGCGCAGCTCGTCCTGCGGCAGGAGCGGGTGCAGCTCGATCTGGTTGACGGACGGCAGCACACCCGTCTCCTTCTCCAGCCGCTCGATGTGCTCCGCCGTGAAGTTGGAGACGCCCACCGAGCGCACCAGGCCGTCGTCGCGCAGCTTGACCATGGCCTTCCAGGAGTCGACGTACTTGTCCACCCGGGGCAGCGGCCAGTGGATCAGATACAGGTCGACGTACTCCAGGCCGAGCCGGGCGCGGGACTCCTCGAACGAGGCGAGGGTCTCCTCGTAGCCGTGGTGCCGGCCGGGCAGCTTGGTCGTGACCACGATCTCCTCGCGAGGGACGCCACCGGCGGCCACGCCGCGGCCCACGCCGGTCTCGTTGCGGTAGTTCGTCGCCGTGTCGATGAGGCGGTACCCCGTCTCCAGGGCGGTGCGGACCGCCCGCTCGGCCTCGTCGTCGTTCATCGGCCAGGTGCCCAGACCCAGGGCGGGGAGTGCGGTGCCGTCGTTGAGCGTGTGCGTCGGGATGCTGATCACCGTGGGACCTTCCCTCGACTGTGCGCGGCGGTGTGCCGCCCCTCAAGCGTCGCCCACCGGTGGCCTGGTGATCAACCGGACGCCGCGGGAGGGGTTCTGTCACGATCGGTGCCGGAGCCAAACGGATGACCGACCGACCAACGGAGCGCGCATGACGACGGACAGGGCAACGGCACGGCGTACGGCGACGCAGGCCGCCGGCATCGAGGTGAAACCGGTCGCCGGGCACATCGGCGCCGAGATCGGCGGCGTCGATCTGGCGGCCGGCCTCGACGCGGCGCAGATCGCGGCGATCCGGGCGGCGGTACTGCGCTGGAAGGTGGTGTTCTTCCGCGACCAGCGCCTCGACCACGCCGGACACGTCGCGTTCGCCCGCCTCTTCGGCGAGCCGGTCGTGCTGCCCCGGCGCGGCAAGGCGTCGCCGGCCGGCTTCCCGGAGATCGAGACCACCGCCGACCGGCTGGAGCTGGGCGGACGGTTCGGCATGGAGCACGACGAGTGGCTGCGGCGCCGGCGCCACACGCTGCTGCGCGGCTGGCACTGCGACCACGGCGCCCGCGTCGACCCGCCGGCCGCCACGATCCTGCGCGCCGAGACGGTCCCGCCGTACGGCGGCGACACCACCTGGGCGAACCTCGCAGCCGCCTACGCCGGGCTCTCGGCCCCGGTGCGCGCCTTCGTCGACGGGCTGCGCGCCGAACACCGCCTGGGCGTCGGCTACCAGCCCCGGCCCGGCGACGACGCCTACGTCCGCCATCTGCTGGACCACCAGACCGCGACCGTGCACCCGCTGGTCCGCGTCCACCCGGAGACGGGGGAGCGGGTGCTGTTCGTCAACGGCTACTACGTCGAGCAGATCGCCGGGCTCTCCCGCCCCGAGAGCGCGGCGATCCTGGAACTGCTGCTGGAGCAGGCGACCCGGCCCGAGTACACCGTCCGCTTCCGCTGGGAGCCGGGCAGCGTCGCCTTCTGGGACAACCGGGCCACCATCCACCTCGCCCCGAGCGACAACGCCCACCTCGGCCATCCGCGGACCATGCACCGCGTGATGCTCGCGGGCGACGTACCGGCCGGGGTCGACGGCACCCCGTCCGAGCCGCTCGTCGGCAGCGAACCCGGCCACTGGTGACCGACCGGGCCGCACCAGCGGGAGCGTCGTCCTCGACCGGCGGGAAGCACGCGAGGAGGGGCGGTCCAGCCGGGCGCGCCGGGTGACCCGCGCGGATGGCGAGGCGTCCGGCGGTCACGGCCGTCGCCCCGGCCTCCGTGAGGGGGAGCGGCGGCGCGCCCGCGGCCGGCGCCCGTACGGCCCGCCGCGTTCGGCCGAGCCCCAGCCGTTCCCGGCGAGGGGATGCCCGCCAACTCCCCGGCGCACCGGGCTCAGAACGTCCGCTTCAGGAGATCGAGCAGCGCCTCCCAGTGCCGCTCGGTCGCCTCCGCGTCGTACGACGCGGTGTCGGCCTGCGTGTAGCCGTGCCGGGCGCCTTCGTACACCTCGCAGCGGTGCCGGACACCGGCCTCGGCCAGCGCCGCGGCCAGGCGTTCCTGCTGCTCGGCGGGCATGCTCCGGTCCTGGTCCGCGTGGGCGAAGTACACCTCGGCGGTGACGCGCCCGGCGACCAGATGCGGGCTGTCGGGCTCCTCGGTCGCCAGGTTGGCACCGTGGAACCCGGCCGCCGCGGCGACCCGGTCCGGGTAGGTGCCGGCGGTGCGCAGGGCGAGGGCGGCGCCCATGCAGTAGCCGGTCAGCGCGACGGGGCCGTCGGCCGCCGCCGGGCAGTCGGCGAGCCACCGCAGACAGGCGCCGGCGTCCCGCATCGCCAGGTCGGGCGTGAGCGACTGGACGGCGGGTCCGATGCGCTTGAAGATCTCCGGTCGCGCCGCCGGGTCGATGAACTCGGGCAGCTCCACGATCGGGGCCCGCCCCTGCCGGTAGAAGACGTTCGGCACCAGGACGGTGTAGCCGGCACCGGCCAGCCGGTCGGCCATGTTCCTCAACTGCGGGCGCAGCCCGAAGGCGTCCATGTAGAACAGGACCGCGGGATGCGGGTCCCCGTCGGCGGGGTGCGTCAGATAGGCGTCGGCCGTGCCGTCGTCGGTGGGTATGTCGACGGCGGTTCCCTGTACGGCGGTCATGGCGGTGGTGCCTCTCTGTCTGTGTGTGTGGGGCTGTCGGTCTGTCGGCCGGGCCCGAGGTGTGCGGTGGCATGCTCGCGAAGAGGACGCCGGCGGCTACTCGAACCGGGACGTGTCCCCCGCGCCCCGCCGCACGATCTCCGCCTCGCCGCCGGAGAAGTCGACGACCGTGGTCGGCTCGGTGCCGCAGTCACCGGAGTCGATCACCGCGTCCACCACGTGGTCGAGCCGGTCCTTGATCTCCCAGCCCTGGGTCATCGGCTCCTCCTCGCCGGGCAGCAGCAGCGTGCTGGACAGCAGCGGCTCACCGAGTTCGGCGAGCAGGGCCTGGGTGACGACATGGTCGGGGATGCGCACGCCGACGGTCTTCTTCTTCGGATGCTGGAGCATGCGCGGCACCTCCCTCGTCGCCGGGAGGATGAAGGTGTAGCTGCCGGGGGTCGACGCCTTGATCGCCCGGAACACGTCGTTGTCGATCTGTACGAACCGGCCGAGCTGCGCGAAGTCCTGGCACACCAGGGTGAAGTGGTGCCGGTTGTCCAGGTGCCTGATCGAGCGGATGCGCTCGATGCCGTCGCGGCTGCCCAGCCGGCAGCCCAGCGCGTAGCAGGAGTCCGTCGGATACGCGATCAGCGCGCCGGAGCGGACGCTGTCGGCGACCTGGGCGATGCTGCGCGGCTGGGGGTTGTCGGGGTGCACGTCGAAGTACTTCGCCATTCACCGAGCTTATGCCCGCCCCGGGCACACCGGCGGACAGGGCCCGGTCGGCGCCCCGGCGCGGCCCCCGCCCGGCCGGTCCCGGCCGCCGGAACCGCCGTGCGCGCACCGCCGTACGGTAACGTCCCGGCCTGGGCCGAGGTCGGGGACGAGGACGAGGAGAAGGCCGACGTGGCGGGCCGAGAGGACGGGACACGGCAGGAGACGGCCGCAGCGGGTGAGCGCCCGGGATGGGCGCAGGAACTGCTCGACCACCTGCGGCCGGCCGGCCGCGACCTGAACAGGCTCGTGACCTGGCTCGCCGGGGCCGCGGACGCGGCCGTCTCGCTCCAGGACGCCGCCGGCCGCCTGCTGGCCGGCACCCGCGCCCCGCTGGACGAGGGACTCGTCGCCGACATCTCCTCCGGCCGGATCGCCTCCGCCGCCCTGGAAGAACGCGGCCGCCATCTGCGGCTCGTCCGCGTGGAGCGGCCGCACCCGGCCCCCGCCGTCGTCCTCGCGGTGGCCCGCGAGACGCCGTTCGACCGGCGGGCCGCCGACATCGTCACGCACACCGCGCAGGTGGTGGAGCTGCTGCTGGCGGGCCACGAGTCGACCGCGGCCGGGTACCGGCTGCGGCGCGCCACCTCCGACCTGCGCCTGGCCATCCTGCAACTGCTGATGGTGGAGGACACCGTCTCCGCCCGCCGGGTGGCCGCCGGACTCTGGCCGGGCCTGCTCGACACCGACACGGCGTGCGTGTACGTCATGGAGGGCAGCCCGCAGGCGCGCGACCGCCTTGCCGAGGAGTGCCTGTCGGCGACGGGCGAACGGGCGCTGGTCGTGCGGTGCCCGGCCATGGACGGCCACGTGATCGTCCTCACGCCCCGCGAGGCGGCGGGCCGGGAGCTGCGCTCGCTGGTCGGCCGCCTTCCCGGTGTGTTCCTCGGCGGCAGCGCCCGCCAGAGCCTCGCCCGCACCGCCGCCGCGTACGGGCAGGCCGTGAGCGCCCTGGCCGTGGCCCGCTTCCGCCCGGAGAAGGCGGCCGTGTACGCCGAGCGGACCCGCCCCGAGCGGCTGATGGACCCGGCGGCGCTGCGGGACTGGACGGCCCGCGTGCTGAGCCCGCTCGACACGCTGCCGCACCACACCCACGCCGAACTGCTCGCCACCACCCGGCTGGGCCTGGAGTTCACCGCCGTCAACACGGCGAAGATCCTCGGCGTCAGCCGCAACACGGTCCGTGCCCGCATGGACCGCGTCGAGGCACTGCTGTGCACGGACTTCGCCGACCTCACCGTCCGCGCCGCCGTCCACCTCGCCCTGAACGCCCAGGCCGGCCTGGCCGAACGCCCGCGCGCGACCGGCGCCGCACGGCCCGGGGCCGCCGGTCTCACCGACCTGCTGTCCGGGCCCGCGCTGCGCGCCTGGGCCGGCGACCTGCTCGGCCGTCTGGAGCCGGACGGCCGGGATCTGCGGCGCACGCTGCGCACATGGATCGCCGTGGGCGGCAACGCCGAGCGCGCCGCCCAGCACCTCGGCATGCACGCCCAGACCGTGCGCGAGCACGTCCGCAGCGCGGAGCCCGTCCTCGAACGCCAGTTGCTCGCCGCGGGCAGCGACCTGTACGAGGTCGTGCTGGCCCACCTGGCGCGGGGAGACCTCGACCAGCCGCCGCTGCACGGGACGAAACCGGGCCATCCGGACTCATCTGTGCACGGGTGAGTCGTTACGGTCCGGTAGCGGGCATCGACACGATTCCCAACGGCGCGTCCGTACGCGTACGTTCGACGGGCCATGGGGGCACGACCGGAACGGGGGACCGGTCGCGTCCCCGCGGCCGCTTCGCCTCTCCGGGCGGGGGACCCGGCCGGCGGGCCGGTGTGCTCCGGTGCCGTCGAGGGCGACGCGGTCGGGCGGGGTCACGGCGGATCTCCGGCGGACGGGGGGGACCGGTCCGGGAGGGGGGAGTCCGTCGCGACCGCGCGGACGGGCGGGGCCGGTGAGGACACTGTCCTCGCCGGCCCCGCCCGGGACGCGGTGCGCTCGGCCGGTCAGCCGTTGGGCAGGATCACCGCGCGGCCGTTGACCTTCCCCTCGTGGAGCCGCTCGTAGGCACGCGGGGCGTCGTCCAGGGAGTAGGTCTCGGTGTGCACCGAGACGGCGCCCGAGCGGGCCAGGTTCAGCACCTCGATCAGTTCGCTCCGGCTGCCCCAGTAGGGGGAGTTGACCGACACCTCGAAGGGCAGCGTGCCGAACCCGACGGGGAGCGAACCGCCGCCGATGCCGACCAGCGCGACATCGCCCTCGACGGCCGCGACATCGCCCGCGATCCGCACCGTCGGTGCCACACCGACGAAGTCGAACACGGCCTCGGCGCCGATACCGCCGGTGATCTCGCGCACCGCGTCCGCGGCCTTCGCGTCCGACGCCAGCGCCTCGTGCGCGCCCACCTCACGGGCCAGGCGCAGCTTGTCCTCGCCCACGTCCAGGGCGACGACCCGGGCGGACGTCAGGGCGCGCAGCAGTTGGATGGCGACATGCCCGAGGCCCCCGGCGCCGATGACCACGGCGGTCGACCCGGGCACCAGCTTGGGCAGCGAGCGCTTGATCGCGTGGTACGGCGTCAGCCCGGCGTCGGTCAGCGGCACCGCCGCGACCGGGTCGAGCCCGTCCAGCGGGACCAGGTGCCGGGGATCGTCGATGAGCAGATACTCCGCCATCGACCCGGGACGCCCGAGTCCCGGCGGGTAGATGCCCAGCTCGTCGGCGCGTAGGCAGTAGTTCTCCTTGCCCTGCGCGCACTTGGCGCAGGTGCCGCAGCCCCAGGGCCCGTACACGGCGACCGCCGTGCCCTCGTCAAGCCCGGTCACCCCGGCGCCCAGCGCCGCCACCGTGCCGACGCCCTCGTGACCGAGGGTGAGCGGCAGCTCGTACGGGAATCCCTCGGCGGGCCAGCCCATCACCGCGATGTCGGAGTGGCAGACGCCGGCCGCGGCGACCTTCAGCAGGACCTGGCCGGGGCCGGGCTCCGGGTCGGGGACGGTGACCACCTCGGGCGGTGCCCCGATGGTCCGGTACTGCAGTGCCTTCATGTCGAACTCCCTTGTTCTCCCCCGGTCGGCCCCCCTGCGCGAGGCGGTGTCAGACGGCGGTGTAGGCGCCGTCGACGAGGTGGTAGCTGCCGGCGACGAAGGACGCCCGGTCCGACAGCAGGAAGGCGATCAGCTCGGCGACCTCCTCGGGGCGCCCGAGGCGGCCGGCCGGGTGGAGGGCGACCAGGCCGTTGTAGGCGGCCTCGTCCATGTTTTTCAGCAGCGGGGTGTCGATGAAACCGGGGCCGACCGCGTTGACCCGGATGCCCTGGGCGGCGTACTCCAGGGCCGCCGACTTGGTCAGCCCGACCACGCCGTGCTTGGCGGCGACATAGGCGGGGGAG
The DNA here is from genome assembly GCF_058244745.1 of Streptomyces sp. SL06. Classification (NCBI taxonomy): domain Bacteria; kingdom Bacillati; phylum Actinomycetota; class Actinomycetes; order Kitasatosporales; family Streptomycetaceae; genus Streptomyces; species Streptomyces sp. SL06. Next base: position 6,697,061 of record NZ_JBSYOT010000002.1, read on the forward strand.
CCGGCGAAGGCGACCGAGCCGAGGATGGAGGCGACGTTGACGATGGCGCCGCCCTTGCCGGAGGCCTGCATGGCGGGCAGCTCGTAGCGCATCGAGTAGAAGACGCCGTCCAGGTTGGTGCGTACGACCTGCTGGTAGGCGGCCACGTCGTACTCGCCGGTCGGCGCGCTCGGGCCGCCGATGCCGGCGTTGTTCACGGCCAGGTCCAGGCCGCCGAAGGTGTCGACGGTGAACCGGACGGCGGCCTCGACGGACTCCGGACGGGTCACGTCCAGTTCGACGGCCGCCGCCCGGACGCCCTCCGCCACCAGTTCGGCGGCGGCCCGCTCGGCGCCCTCGGCGTTGTAGTCGGCGATCACGACCTGCGCGCCGCCGGCGCCGAGGCGGCGGGCGGTGGCCAGGCCGATGCCGGAGGCGGCGCCGGTGACGAGGGCGGTGCGGCCGGCGAACTCGGCGGCGGAAGTGGTGTCAGTGGTCCCGGTGGTGCTCATGGTGCTCTCGCTTTTCGATGGTGCTGTCGGGGACCGCGGCTGCGGCCTCCGAGGTCAGTGCGTCGTAGGCCCGCTCCACGACGGCGGCGAGGTCCGCGGCTCCCGAGTCGCCCTCGCCGCCGCGCGCCCACAGACGCAGGGCGGCGATCAGGACTCCGGCGGCGGCGTCCACGACGGCGGCCGGGCGCACGTCCCGGGAGTCGTCGGTGCCGAGCCGTTCGGCGATGACGCGGATCGACTCTTCCTGGGCGTCGACCCGGATGCGCTGATAGGCGGCGAACAGATCCGGCTCGGTGTCGGCCAGGGCCAGCAGCCGGCGCATCCGGGGACGCACGTGCCAGGCCGGGACCTCCGGGTCGGCCAGCCAGTCGCGCACGGCCCTGCGGTAGGCGAGCAGGGGCGGTTCGTCGGCGGGGCGGGCCCGCAGCAGCGCGTTGATGCGGTCGCCGTCGCGGCGGACGAAGTCGAGGGCCGCGTCCTCCTTGCCGGCGAAGTGCCGGCTGAAGGTGCGGCGCGTGACGTCCGCGCGCCCGGCGATGGCCTCCACCGTGGTCGCCGCAGGGCCGCGCTCCAGGATCAGGTCGCAGGCGGCGTCGGCCAGCGCGTCGCGGGTCTGCCGCGCCTTGCGTCGCCGCCGGTCCTCGGCGGTGGGGGAGGGCTTCGCTGCCGTCATGTGTCCGAGCCTACACCTGGAAATGTCCCAGTGGGACACATGACCCAGTGGGACACGAGTTCCGGGTGCCGCCCCGCACTCGGGGTGATAGATCAAGGTGAGTATGGAAAAAGCCGCAAACCGGCATGTGGCAGACGCGCCGCCGCGGGGTACCCGGGCCGCCCGTGTGCGGCCCGACGGCCGCCTCGCAGCTCAGGGCCGCGTCCGACGGCGGCCACCAGGAGAAGGAGCCCACGAACATGACGGACGTAGCGAGCCAGGGACCGGCCCCCGGCGACGACCGCAAGGTGCTCACCAACCGCCAGGGGCACCCCGTCTACGACAACCAGAACCAGCGCACGGTCGGCGCCCGCGGCCCGGCCACGCTGGAGAACTACCAGTTCCTGGAGAAGATCAGCCACTTCGACCGCGAGCGCATCCCCGAGCGCGTCGTGCACGCCCGCGGGGTGACCGCGTACGGCTACTTCGAGGCGTACGGTGCCTGGGGCGACGAGCCGATCGAGCGCTACACCCGCGCCAAGCTGTTCCAGGAGCGGGGCAAACGCACCGACCTCGCCGTCCGGTTCTCCACCGTCATCGGCGGACGCGACTCCGCCGAGACGGCCCGCGACCCCCGCGGCTTCGCGGTGAAGTTCTACACCGAGGACGGCAACTGGGACCTCGTCGGCAACAACCTGGCCGTCTTCTTCATCCGCGACGCGATCAAGTTCCCGGACGTCATCCACGCCCTCAAGCCCGACCCGGTGACCTTCGAGCAGCAGCCCCGGCGCATCTTCGACTTCATGTCGCAGACGCCGGAGTGCATGCACATGCTGGTCAACCTGTTCAGCCCGCGCGGCATCCCGGCGGACCACCGCCACATGCAGGGCTTCGGCGTCAACACCTACAAGTGGATCAACGCGGCCGGCGAGACCAAGCTCGTCAAGTACCACTGGATGCCCAAGCAGGGCGTGCGCAGCATGACAGAGGAGGACGCCGCCAACGTCCAGGCCGAGAACCTCGGGCACGCCACCAAGGACCTCTACGAGGCGGTCGAGCGCGGCGAGTATCCCGAGTGGGAACTCCTCGTCCAGATGATGGACGACAACGACCACCCGGAGCTGGACTTCGACCCGCTCGACGACACCAAGACCTGGCCCGAGCAGGACTTCCCGCCGAAGCCGGTCGGCCGGATGGTGCTCAACCGGATGCCGGAGAACTACTTCGCGGAGAACGAGCAGATCTCCTTCGGCACCGGAGTCCTCGTCGACGGGCTGGACTTCTCCGACGACAAGATGCTGGTCGGCCGCACCTTCTCCTACAGCGACACCCAGCGCCACCGGGTCGGCCCGAACTATCTCCAACTGCCCGTCAACCAGGCCAAGAACGCCCAGGTCCGCACCAACCAGCGCGACGGCCAGATGACGTACCGCGTGGACGGCAGCGGCGAGAACCCGATCGTCAACTACGAGCCGTCGATCACCGGCGGTCTGCGCGAGGCCGAGTATCCGACCCACGACGAGCAGGGGCCGGAGATCCGGGGCCGGCTCACCCGCAAGCGCATCCCGCGCGCCAACGACTACACGCAGGCCGGACAGCGCTATCTGCTGATGGAGCAGTGGGAGCGCGACGACCTCGTGGCGAACTTCGTCGACCTGCTCTCCCAGTGCGACCGGCCGGTGCAGGAGCGCATGGTGTGGCACTTCCTGCTGGTCGAGAACGAACTCGGCCTGCGGGTCGGCGAGGGCATCGGCATCAGCCCGCAGGATGTCGCGCACCTGAAGCCGCTGGCCAGTCAGGACCTCACCGACGAGGACCGCGAGCGGCTGGCCAACCTCGGCAAGAACCCGCCGCGCGACGTGAAGGGCCTGACGATGACCCACTGCGTGCCCGACGAACGGCACGTCGTCACGCGCTGACGCTCACCCCGCCCGGCGCAGCGCCGTCCGGGCCGCCGTGAGGGCCTGCTCGGCGTAGCCGCGTCCGAACAGTACGGTGTGCACCAGCAGCGGGAAGAGCTGGTGCACGCCGACGCGTTCGGCCCAGCCGTCGGTGAGCGGCGCGCTGTCCTGGTAGGCCTCCGTGATCCGGTCCAGGTGGGGGCAGCCGAAGAGGCGCAGCATCGCCAGGTCGGTCTCCCGGTGCCCGCCGTGCGCGGCCGGGTCGATCAGGTGGACGCGCCCGTCGGCGCCCCAGAGCACGTTGCCGTTCCACAGGTCGCCGTGCAGCCGCGCGGGCGGCTCGGCGGGCCCGGCCAGCTCTCGCAGCCGCTCGCAGACCAGCTCGAACGTCGGCCGCCTCGGCGGGCCGCACGGTGCCGGCGTCGACCGCGCTCCGCAGATACGGCAGCACCCGGTGCTCGGCGTACCAGCGGGGCCAGTCGTCGCCGGTGACATTGCGCATCGGGGCGAGCCCGATGTACGCCTCCACGGGGCCGCCGGGCGGCGCGGCACCGAACGCGGGCGCCCCGGCGGCGTGCAGCGCGGCCAGCTCCCGGCCGAACCCGAGCGCCGCCTCCGTGCTCGCCGGCCCCTGTGCCACCCGGTCGGTGACCAGCAGACGTTCGTCCACGCCGTGCACCGTCGGGATCGGCACCGCACCGGCGTCCGCCAGCCAGCGCAGCCCGGCCGCCTCGGCCCGCGCCGCGCCGGGGCCGTCACCGATCTTGACCATTACCGTGCGGCCGTCGTCGAGCCCGACTTCGCTGAGCGCCCCCGACAGCCGGCGCTCACCGGTCACCGCCCGCCCGGTGAACCGGGCCGCGGCGGCCGAGGAGGAGATGGCAGAACCCATGGCACTCAGATTAGGGCCGGCCCATGACCGAGTCCGAGGATGCCGCGGCCGGAGCCGGACGGGTCGAACCGGGAGCAGGGGGTCCGCCGACCCGGTGAAAAACGCCCCGCGTGTCGATCGAACACCCCGGGCGCGGGGGAGCAGTGGGACTATGACCAGTTCAGCGTTTCATCGCACCATCACTCTGCCGGCCCCCGTGTGCGAGCAGGCCGCGGCGCATCTCGAACACGCGGTGCAGAAGGCGATCGACGGTGCCGCGACGCCGTGGCGCGCGTTCCGCGGGGCCGACGGCGGCGACTTCGCGTTCTCGGTCCCGGTCGTCGAGCAGGCCGCGGGCTGCCTGCTGGTGCTGGCCGCCGAAAGCGCCCAGAGCCTGCGGCCCTCCGCGCTGCGCGCCCTGATCACCGTCGCCCTGCACCTGCGGGACGCCGCCGAAGCCGTGCGCCGCCCCGCGATCCCCACCGGGGCCTGGTGAGCCCCGGTCGCTTCACCAGGGTGCGGAAGACCGGGCCCCGCCCCTGAGCGCGGGGCCCCACGCACACACGCCCGGTACCAGGGCGAAGTCCGTTCCGAGTACCGCACGCGTCACCGCGAGCGCACCTGATCACGGCCCCCGGCCCCGGAACACCCGCTAGCGTCCGGTCAGGGCGCCCAGCTTCGCCCGGACGCCGCCCGCCGCAGCCGCGGGGCCGGCCGTGGCCCGGACCGAACGGCGCACCACGTGGGCGTCGTGCCGCAGGCCGTGCGCGGCGTGACGGCCGCGCCACAGCAGCGAGGGCGCGCTGCCGGTGTCGTCCGCCGCGATCAGCAGACCGCCCAGCATGGAGAGATTCTTGAGGAAGTGGATGCGCTGCTGGGCGCGGTCGGACGGGTCCTCCGCCTCCCAGTAACTGTGTGCCGCCAGCGTGGTGGGGACCAGCGTCGCCGCCAGGGCCAGCGCGGCGACGCGCGGACAGCGGCCGAGCCCGAGCATGACCCCGCCCACCACCTGGACGGCGCCGTTGAGCCGTACGAGCTGCTCGGTGCCGTCCGGAAGCGCGGCCACGTGGTCGGTCACCGGCCGGGTGACCGGCTCGGCCACCTGGGCGACGTCCCCGGGCCTGCGCAGCGACTGCAGGCCGCCCGTGACGAACATCGAGGCGAGCATCGGGCGGCCGACCATACGCAGAAGACTCATGACGCTGTCTCGCTCTCTGTCCAGGAGATGCCGGGGGGCCACCGCCGGTGCGGTGCCCACTGGGATCATCAGGTGCCCGCACCGGTCGGCGCCATTCGGTGTCCGGCGCGCCACCGGGCCCCGTCCCACTGCCGGCCGCCGGGTACCCGGGCGCCGCGCATCGAAGCGGGACCACTTGTGGGAGCGCTCCCAAAGGGGCAGGATGCTGCGGTGACTCCGACCGCCGCCGTACGCCCGTACCGTGCCGCCGACGCCCCGGCCCTCGACGACATCTGCATCCGCACCGCGCACAACGGCCGGGACAGCCGGCCCGTGTACGCCGACCCCGCCGTCCTGCCGGTCGTCTTCGCCGCCCCCTACGTCCATCTCGACCCGGACCTCGCCTTCGTGCTGGACGACGGGCAGGGCCGGGCGGTCGGCTACATCCTCGGCACGGCGGACACCCCGCGCTTCGCGGAGGAGTTCCGCGCCAGATGGCTGCCCCGGGTCGCGGACCGCTACCCGGCGCCCCAGGGCCCGCCCGGCACCCCGGACGAGACGATGGCCGCGCTGCTGCACGACCCGGAGCGGATGGTCGTACCCGAACTGGCCGCGTACCCCGCCCATCTGCACATCGACCTGCTGCCCGAGTGGCAGGGCCGCGGACACGGCCGGACGCTGATGCGGACGTTCTGGCGGGCGCTGCGCCGGCGCGGCGTACCGGCCGTCCACCTGGTCATGGCGACGGCCAACGTCCCGGCCAGGGCCTTCTACGACCGTCTGGGCTTCCACGAGATCGCGACGGCGGGCCTGGACCCCGCGGACGTCACCTGCCTCGGACGTACGACGGACGACCCGGACCTGCCCTGACCCGCCGGGCGGGTCGCCCGCGGGGCGCTTCGGCACCGGCAGAAGGGGCACGCGTCACGTCGTACGACCCCGAGCGCCGAGGAGTGGTGCCACATGACCGAGTACGAGCGTTCCCGCACCATGCCCGCCCAGCCCGAGCAGGTCTTCGACCAGGCCGCGAACGTGGGACAGCTGGACACCTGGCTGCCCAGGGAGCTGCACGTGGAGCCCGAGGAACCGCCCGCCGTCACCGTGCACGAGGACCGCACCGACCAGGACACCTCGGCACTGCTGAGTGCCAGGCCCGAGCAGATGCGGCTCGAATGGGGCACCCGGGAACAGGGCAGCTACGCCGGCTGGCTGCAGGTCGCCGGGCTCGACAGCGGGGCCAGCGAGGTGACGGTGCACCTGTCGTTCTTCGACGGCAGCCACGACCCGGGGCGGCGCGCGGTGGCCGACGCCCTCGACGGCAGCCTGCGGCGGCTGGAGGAGCAGGTGAGGATGCGCACCGACAACGCGGCGGGCTGACGGCCGGGTCGTTGACGTACTGCCCCTGCTTCTGGCAGACGGCGTCCGGCCAGTCGGCGGAGCGGACCGCGAGGACGGCGGAGGCGGTGGCGAGCCCGCCGACGGCGAGCGCCGCCGCGGCCGGTGCGGACGGCTGGCCGGTCGCGCGGGGCGAGCGGGAGTCCGTCACCCGAATGGCCCTCGCGCGTTACTGGTCCCGGCCGATCCGGTGTCTCCTGGAGTGTGTCAGCGGCGTCCAGGCTGGGAGGCCGATCATGTACGAAATGTGCGTGGGCCCGGAGAAGAAGGGCGGAGCGTTGGTGTGGCACGTGATGGCCAAACAGGCCGCTGCCACCCTCTGCGGACAGCGACTCCGTGAACGTGTCGAGGCTTCCGACGGCGAACGGGCACGTCACTGTCCGGACTGCATGGCCTCGTTCGAGAAGTTGATGGTGACCACCCCATGCTGACGGACCGTCCGCGACGCAGTCCGCCCCGCCGCATCCCGCGGCGGGGCGGACCGCGTACGGTCCCGCGAGCGGGACGGGAACGCCGTGAACGTCACCCGCACGGGGCGGTGTCACGGCACGGCCCCGGGGAAGCCGCAGGTCGTGTCCGGGCGCGCGTCCTCCCGCGCCGGACGCGAGCCGTGCCGCGGCCGGGATCCCCGAGTCGGCCGCGGCACGGCCCGACGGCATCGAGGCGGACATATGGGTGTCGTCCCCGATGGCGGTGGCCCGGCCGTGTGTGTGATCGTTGAACCGACGCCGCGCCCCGGGACCTGCCCGTGGGCCGGAGGACGTCATGGGGAACCCCCCGTCCCGCCCGTTCGCGGGCGTTGCCGCGCGGTCCGTTCCGGGTGTGCCGTCCGCACCCCGGGTGCCGCAGCGGCCGATGGCCGGTCCTGGCCTGGACGCGGCCCGGGAGCGGGATGCCTGCCGTCGCATGCACGGCACGGCTCCTGCTCGGCACTCCTCCACGGCCCCGCAGCGGCGTCGCGGCGGTCAACGGCGTCCGTTCGCACCACAGACGACCCGTCACCGATGAAGGAGAACCCGCATTCACTCGCGCCAAGTGAAGCCCGCCCGACCCTCCACGCGATCGAAGGCGGTGACCCGTGGGACACGCTGACACCCTGCTCGCCATGGGCGGTGCGTTCCTGGCCGCCGCGTTCCTCGCCCGCCTCGGCGGCAAAATCGGACTGCCGACGATCCCCCTGTTCATGCTCGCCGGCATCCTGCTCGGCCCGCACACCCCCGGCTTCGTCCTGGTCGAGGACGCGCACGACTTCGAGATGCTCTCCGCGCTCGGACTGGTGCTGCTGCTCTTCTACCTGGGCCTGGAATTCCACCTCGACGACCTCCGAAGAGGCGGCAAACGGCTGCTCACGGCCGGTGGCATCTACCTGCTCCTGAACGTCGGCGCCGGACTCGGCTTCGGCTTCGTCCTCGGCTGGGGCGTGCGCGAGGCGCTGGTGCTCGCCGGCGTGCTCGGCATCTCCTCCTCCGCGATCGTCACCAAGATCCTGATCGACCTGGGCCGGATCGGCCGCCCCGAGACCCGTCTCATCCTGGGCGTCATCGTGGTGGAGGACATCTTCCTCGCGCTGTACCTGGCCGCCCTCCAGCCGGTCATCGCGGGCGCGCAGGGCGTGGGGGACACCCTGTTGCAGGCCGGGAAGGCCTTCGGCTTCCTGCTGGTGCTGGCCGCCGCGGCCCGCTACGGCACCCGGGTCGTGGGCCGCCTGATCGCCACCCGCGACAACGAACTGCTCGTCATCAGCTTCCTCGGGGCCGCGGTGCTCGTCGCCGGTGTCTCCGAGGTCCTCGGGGTCGCCGACGCCATCGGCGCCTTCATGGTCGGCCTGATCCTCGCCGGCACCCCGTCGGGGCCACGGATCCGCGAACTGGTGCACCCGCTCCGCGACGCCTTCGCGGCCATCTTCTTCTTCGCCTTCGGGCTCGCCATCGACCCCGGCGACATCGCCTCCGTCGCCGGCCCGGTCGCCGCGGCGGCGGCCCTGACCATCGTCATGAACGTCGCCGCCGGGCTGTGCGTCGCCCGCGTGTACGGCTACGGCTCCGAACCCGCCGCCGAGATCGCCACCACCCTGGTCGCCCGGGGCGAGTTCGCGCTGATCCTGGCCGCCATGGCGGCGGGCGCGGGACTCGACGCGCGACTCGCTCCCTTCATCGCCGGGTACGTCCTGGTCCTCGCCGTCCTCGGTCCCATCGTCGCCGCGCGGTCGTCCGTGTTCGCCGCCTTCCTGCGGTCCGCCGACCGGCTGCTGCGCGGGAAGCCCTCGCCGGCCGCGGCAGGGGACGGCGGGCCCGGCGAGGACGCCGACGCGGACCACTCGTCGGCGTCGATGTCGTCCCGGGCGCCGGCCTCGTCCTCGGAGCCCGCGCAGGCCGAGAGGTAGGCCGGGAAGGCCGTTACGGAGCCGCGCGTTCCGGTGGGAGGATCTGCCCTCGGGGCCGGTGTCCGACGGCGTGGTCGGAGCCGTCCGGGACCGGAAGGAGCCGTCAGTATGATCGAGTGGGTGCCTCTGGGCAGCGGCGCCAGACCCGTCCCCCGACCGGTCGCGGCACCCCTGGTGTGGGCGGGAGCCCTCGGCGGCGCCCTCGCCCTGACGGCACTGCTCAACGGCACCGTGGGCGCGGGCCGTCCGGGGCTCGCCCTCGTGGCGCTCTCCCTGCTGGCGGCCCTGCTCGGGCTCCGCGCCCCGTTCGCCGCCGCCCCGGGAACGGCCGTCCTGTGCTGGCTGTCCCTCAACGGCTTCGCGATACCGCCGGCCGGCACACTGACCTGGGCCGGCCGGCGGGACACGGTGTGGCTGGTCTGCCTGCTCGGCGCGACCCTCGTCGGCACCGTGCTGGCCCGCCTGGTCCACGCGCGGGCCGCCTACCGCCGGCTGACCACGGTGACGGGACCGGGGACGCCGGGACCGGGGACGCCGGGACCGGGTGCCGGACCCGGCGACTGATCCGTGCCCGACCGGCGGTCGGGGAGGGGCGCCGGCACCCGGCGCTGCCCTCCCCGCCGCCTTCGCGTCAGGCCGTGTGCAGAGTCAGCCCGTAGCGGCCGAGGATCTCGTTGATGGGCTGGAACCAGGTCTCCCCGCCGCTGGAGCAGTTGCCCCAGCCGCCCGAGGTGACGCCCTGGGCCTGGTCACCGCTGATGAAGGAGCCGCCCGAGTCGCCGCCCTCGGCGCACACATTGGTCTTGGTCATCTGGTGCACCGCGCCCTGGCTGTAGTTGACCGTCTCGTTCTTGGCGAGCACGGTGCCGCAGTGCCAGTGGGTGGTGGAGCCGGAGCGGCAGATCGAGGCGCCGACGGGTGCCTCGTTCGAGCCGCGCACCAGCTGGTCGGAGACCGTGCCCCAGCCGAGCACCACCGGCACCGTCCACCAGCCGCTGCCCACGCTGACCCAGGCGTAGTCGTTGTCGGGGAACGACGAGCCCTGGAACGTGCCGATGTAGGAGCCGTCCCAGCCGCTGACCCCCGCGCCGGCCCCGCCGCAGTGCCCGGCGGTCACGAACCCGCCCTGCACCGAGAAGCCGATGGAACAGCGGACGTTGCCGGTGTAGTAGGGGTCGCCGCCCACCGTGCCGGCCGCGAGGGTCTGCGGGGCCGAAGGCACCGTCCGCACCGTGACAGGACCGGCCTCGCGGGCCTGGTCCACGAAGCGCTGGACATCGTTGTCAGCGCGCTCGCTTCCGACCACGTCGACGACCACCGCGTTGGCCGCCGGGTCGACGTGCCAGCTGCTCACACCGGCCGGCGCCGTCAGGCCGTCCACGTGTGCCTTGGCCGCGTCGAGCTGCCGTGCGCTGTGCTCCACGGTGCGGACCTGCGCGCCGGTCGCGCGCACGGACCGTACCGTCGAGGGCGCCGCGTCCGAGGTGACGGCCACCGTCAGCCGTCCGGTGCCGGCGTCGAACCAGGAGCCGCCGAAGGCGTTGCCGGCGGCCCGCTGTGCCGCGGGTGCGAGGTCGGTGGCGTCGCGTTCGGCCGCGAGCCGGTCCTCGGCCTCGGCCCGGGTGAGGCCGAAGTCCCGCTGCATGGCGTCCAGGAGTCCGGCGGAGGCCGGCTGCTCGGCGGAGGGGGAGGGGGCGTCGGACGCCGAGGCCGGGAGTGTGCCGATCGCGCTGATGCTGCCGAGCACGAGGAGTCCGGCCAGGCCGAGGTGCCTGAGTCTGCTGCGTCTCACGGGAGTTGCCCTTCGTCGTTCCAGCAAGGTGGGGGTGGAACCGCGTTCTGAGAGCGCTCTCATCGGGTCGCTTCGAGCTTAGCCATCCTGTGTCATCAGGTCCATGCCAATGCAGGATCTTTCCGCGGCGCACCCGCGCCCGTGCCGGGTTGGCCGGCCGCGGACGGGGCACTCAGTGCTGCGTCCCAGTAGCGACGGGTTCCGGACGTGGGAGGCACACGTGGCGGTTCGGCATCGGTTGATCCAGGCGACCCCGCAGGCGGTGTGGAACGTCCTCGCGGACGGCGACCGGTACGGGGAGTGGGTGGTGGGCCCTTCGGAGGCCACCCCCAAGGACGGACAGTGGCCGCAGGTCGGCGCGACGATCGCCTACGAGGTGCGGCTCGGGCCCGTGCGGCTGTACAACGAGTCGGTGGTCAGACGCTGCGTGCCCGGCTCCGAGCTGGAGCTGGAGGCCAAGGCGGGCAGGCTCGGCACCGCCCGGATCGCCATCGAGCTGCGCCCCTGGGGCGAGCAGTGCCTGGTCCTCGTGGACGAACACCCCCTGCGCGGCCCCGGGAGTGTGCTGCACAACATGGGTGTCGAGGCGCTCATCCAGGTGCGGCACCGCACCATGCTGGCCAGGCTCGCCGAACTGTGCGAGTCCGAGGCCGGCGGCCAGTGCCGGCCCGACCCGGCGGACGAGACCGGATCCGTGGCCTACCGACCGGGAACCGGCCGTGCCTGACGCCGTCGTGATCGGGGCCGGCCCCAACGGACTGGTGGCGGCGAACCTGCTGGCCGACGCCGGCTGGAGCGTGGCGGTCGTCGAGGAGCAGCCCGAACCCGGCGGGGCCGTGCGCCACGACAGCGCGGTCGCCCCCGGCTTCGTCAACGACCTGTTCAGCTCCTTCTACCCGCTCGCCGCCGCCTCCCCGGTGCTCGGCGGACTGCGACTGGAGGACCACGGCCTGCGCTGGGCCCACGCGCCCCACGTACTGGCCCACCCCCTGACCGACGGCACCTGCGCCGTCCTCGACCGCAACGTCGCCGTCACCGCCGCCTCCCTCGATGTCTTCGCACCCGGTGACGGCGCCTCCTGGGAGCGCCTGCACGAGGTGTGGGACCGCTACCGGGCCGACATCCTGGACGCCCTGTTCACCCCCTTCCCGCCGGTCCGCGCCTCCGCCCGGCTGGCCCTGCGGCTGCGCGGCGCGGGCGGGCTCAGACTGGCGCGCACCCTGGTGCTGCCGGTGCGCCGGATGGGCGAGGAGGAGTTCAGCGGCGAGGGCGGCAAACTGCTCCTGGCCGGCAACGCGCTGCACGCCGACCTCGCGCCCGAGGCCGCCGGCAGCGGCGGGTTCGGCTGGCTGATGTCGATGCTCGGACAGACCTACGGATTCCCCGTGCCGGTCGGCGGCTCCGGCGCCCTCACCGAGGCGCTGGTCCACCGGCTGCGCGCCCGCGGCGGCACCCTGCGCTGCGGGCGGCGCGTCGAGCGCGTCCTGGTCCGCGACCGGCGCGCGGTCGGCGTACGCACCGCCGACGGGGAGACGGTGGCCGCACGGCGCGCCGTCCTCGCCGACGTGTCCGTGCCCGCCCTCTACGGCGCACTCGTCGCCCCGGAGCATCTGCCGAACCAGCTCCTCGCCGACCTGCGGCGCTTCCAGTGGGACTTCGCCACCTTCAAGGTGGACTGGGCGCTGGAGGGCCCCGTGCCCTGGCGGTGCGAGGACGCGGCGCGGGCCGGCACCGTGCACCTGGCCGACGGCCTCGACGAACTGACCCGGTTCGCCTCCCAGATCGCCATGCGGCAGGTCCCCGACCGCCCCTTCGCACTGTTCGGCCAGATGACGACCACGGATCCGACCCGCTCACCGCGCGGCACGGAGTCCGCCTGGGCCTACACCCACGTCCCCCACGACATCAGGGCCGACGCGGGCGGCGAGGGCATCACCGGGAGCTGGGACGGCACGGAGCGGGAGCTGATGGCCGACCGTGTCGAACGCCAGGTGGAGCGCTTCGCGCCCGGCTTCCGCGCGCTGATCCGGGCCCGCCGTGTGCTGGCCCCGCCGACGCTCCAGGCCATGGACGCCAACCTGGAGGGCGGCGCCATCAACGGCGGCACCACCGCGATGCACCAGCAGCTCGTCTTCCGGCCCGTGCCCGGCAGCGGGCGGCCGGAGACCCCGGTGGCCGGTCTCTACCTCGCCTCCGCCGGCGCCCACCCGGGAGGCGGGGTGCACGGGGCGCCGGGCGCCAACGCCGCGCGCGCCGCCCTGCGCCAGCACCGGTTCGCCGCGCTCTCGCGGGTGCAGCGGGCCCTGACCCGCCGGGACCGCACCGGCGACAAACGGTGACCACCCGCCAAGTCCCCGAGGAGAGGGCCGACCGGTGACAGAAAGTCCCCTGCACAACCGCACCGTCGTGGTGACCGGCGCCGCGCGCGGACTGGGCGCCGCGCTGGCCCGCGCCTGCGCCGGTCGCGGCGCCCGGCTCGCCCTGCTCGGCCGCGAGAAACCGCTGCTGGACGCCGTGGCGGCGGACCTGCCGACCCCGGCGCTTGCCGTCGAGGTCAACGTCACCGACGCCGCCGCGCTGGACGACGCGGCCGACCGGGTACGCGGTCGCCTGGGGCCGCCGTCGGTCGTGGTCGCCAACGCAGGCATCGCGGAGGGCGGCCCGTTCGCGCTGTCCGACCCGGCCGAGTGGAGCCGCGTCATCGACGTGAACCTGACCGGCAGCGCCCACACCGCCCGCGCCTTCCTGCCGGACCTGCTGCGCACCGCGGGCCACCACCTCCAGATCGCCTCGCTTGCCTCGCTCGGCGCCGCCCCGATGATGAGCGCCTACTGCGCCGCCAAGTCGGGCGTGGAGGCCTTCGGCCACTCGCTGCGCGCCGAGGTGGCCCATCACGGGGTCGCCGTGGGCATCGCCTACCTCAACTGGATCGACACCGACATGATCCGCGACGCGGACCGGTACGCGGTCCTGCGCGAGCTGCGGGCTCACCTGCCGGCCCCGGCCCGCCGCACCTTCCCGGCGGACGAGGTCGCCGCCCGGCTGGTGCGCGCCGTGGAGCGCCGCCGTACCGCCGTGTACGTGCCCGGCTGGCTGCGGCTGGCCCAACTGGGGCGCGCGAGCCTGCCGCCCGTGGTCATGCGGCTCTCCCGCCGGGAGCTGCCCCGGCTGGAGGCCGACGGCGCCATGAGCCCCACCGGCCCCCTCGGCACGGGCGGACTGGCCGACCGCGCGGCGCGGAACACGGGGGCATAGCGCCCCCCGGCGCCGCTCGCCGCGCTTGGACCGTCGCGTCGGGGGCTGGGTCGTACGGTGCCGTCCGCCGCCCGGTCGTACGGTGCCGGACCGATCGGGGTGTCGTGGCGCCGGCTTGCGCGGGGTTCGGGCGATGGCACCGCGTGCGCGGCCCAGCGTGCCCTGGACCGTCGCGTCGGGGGTGCCGCTCCGTCGTACGGCGCCGGTCCGGCCGGGGTGTCGTCGCGGCGGCCTGGGCGGGCTCGGGCGTGGTGCCGTGCGCGGGTCAGTGGGGCTCGGAGCGTCGTGCCAGGGTGCGCAGGAGGGCGGAGCGGCCCCGGTCGGGGACCGTCCACAGGGTCTCGCCCCGTACGCCCCACCGTTCCAGCAGGGCGTTGGCCGCCAGGAAGCCGGAGGTGGCGGCGCGTTCCATCAGGGCCACCGGCAGATCCGTACGGACCAGGTCACCGGCGACCACGACGGACGGGTCGGGGGTGCGGACCGTCGGGCGGTCGGCGTAGCCCCCGACGGTGAACAGCGGACAGTCCGACCGCCACTCGTGCCGCGCCGCGACCACGCGGGCCTCCCGGGTCTCCGGATACACCTGGTGCAACCGGTCGACGAGGCGCTTCTCCTCGGCCTCCCGGACGGCCGTCGACGGCAGGGCGTAGGCGTGGAGTTCGACGACCGACCCCCCGGTGCGCGCCGCCCAGCGCGCGGCCTCGCCCTCCCAGTGGGACAGCACGCTGACGTTGTCCAGCGAGCCGTAGCCGCTGGTGCCGAGGAACCCGGGCCGGCCGGAGGCGACCGGACGGTCCAGCCACAGCCGGGACACCAGGAACGGCGGGGCGTTGCGCAGCCGCGCCACCCGCGCCCGCCAGGCGGCGTCACCCAGGTCCGGCGAGCGGTCCACAAGACCCCGCAGACCGCCCGTGTCCAGGGCCAGCACGACGGCGTCGTACGGCCGGACACCGCAGGCGTCGACCACCAGGTGACCGCCGCACGGGCCGGGCCGGACCGCCTCCACGGGCGTGTCCGTCCGCACCTCGGCCCCGTGCCGCGTCAGATGCTCGGCGAGCGGGTCCCACAACGCCCGCGGAAACGGCTCGCGGGGCACGTCGAAGAGCAGACCCTCGCTGGAGCCGAGGAAGTAGATGTGGAACATCAGCGCCATCTCCGCGGCCGACAACTCCCGCGGGTCCGCGAAGAAGCTGCGGGAGAACACCTCGAACGCCAGATGCCGGGCGGCGGCCGGGAAGCGCAGGGCGTCGAGGAAGTCGTGGGCGCTCACGTCGTCCAGCAGCTCGTGGACGCGGCGCGTACGGACGTCGAGGAGGGGCAGGGCCGCCGCGGGCCGCAGGGCGAGCAGGTCGCGCAGTCCGAAGCTGGGACTCAGGGCGACGAAGCCGAGGGCACTGAACGGGGGAGTGCGCGGCACCCGGCGGAAACCGTCGCGCAGCCCGCTGCTGTGGCGCAGCGGATAGTCCGGCAGGCCGGTCAGCATGTCCAGCCCGGGGTCGCAACGGCGCAGCAGGCTCCGCAGGTTGTAGTACTGGCGGAAGAAGGCGTGGAAGCCGCGGCTCATCGTGGCGGACGTACCGTCGGGCAGGCCGACCGGCCACCCCGCGACCCGGCCGCCGAGCACGGGCTCACGCTCGTGCAGCACCACGCGCACCCCCCGCTCGGCGAGCACCGTCGCCGCCGCCAGCCCCGCGATGCCACCGCCGAGCACCGCGACCGACGGCGGATCCCCGGCCACCCGCTCGCTCCCCGGCCGCGCCCGAACCAGCTCCGCCCGCCGGTCCCGCCCCGGGCCCCGCGCTCCACCCCACCGCCTCACCGCACACCCCCACCCGCCGCGCCGCCACTCCGCCCGCGGCCGTCCCGCGCGCGGGCACCCCCGGCCTCCGTGTCCCCGGAGTGGCAGACGAAGGTGTGGGTGATGCCCGTCTGCCGGCCCGGCAGCGGGAGGATCCGGACGTTTTCGAAACCGACCCGGCCCAGGCGCGCGCCGAAGGCCGGCGCCGTGTCGAACTCCCCGACGCTGCGCCACAGATGCCGGTACAGGTCCCGGTCCCCGGTGGCCGCGCCCAGCGGCAGGACGACGCCCCGGCACACCGCGCCCCACACCAGACGGTCCGCGCGCCGCCCGCCGAGCGCGTACTCGTGCACCGCCGGCCTGCCGCCGGGCACCAGCAGCCGGCGTACCGTGCGCAGCACCGCGTCCGGATCGGTCAGGTTGCGGAAGAGGTAGGCGGCGAGCACCGCGTCGAACGGTCCGCGCAGCACGCCCCGGCCCAGTTCCTCCGCCGGGGCGTGGACGAAGCGCACCCGCGACGGCCAGTGCCTGGTCCCGGCCCGGTCCAGCATGCCCGCCGAGGCGTCCACCCCGACGATCTCCGCGGCGGGAAAGGCCGCCGCCAGCGCCGCCGTCGACGCGCCCGTACCGCAGCCCAGGTCCAGCACCCGGCACCCCGCGCCGCCGGCCGCGAGGCCGAGCCGGCGGGCGGAGCGGCGCAACTGGGCGTGGTAGCCGGGATTGAGCGCGACCAGACGGTCGTAGCGGTCGGCGCCGCGGTCGAAGGCGGCGGTCAGCGCGGCGTCGCGCAGCAAGGCCATCGAGGGCATGGAGGGCATCGAGGGCTCCCGGGGGCGTGTCGTCAGCGGACGGGCAGGTGGCGGCGCGGCAGCCACGGCAGTTCGGCCGCCGTGCGCAGCATCGGCAGGACAGGGGTGCGCACCCCGACCGCGAGGTCCTCGTACAGCCGCGAGTGCCCGTCGAGAAAGCGCAGCAGCCGCCCGGCGGGCACCCGGTCGAACAGCCGGAAGAAGAGGTCGGGCCCGTCGACCCGGCCGGTGTCCAGCGCGCGCAGCAGTACCGCGTCCATCAGCCGGGCCCGAGCCGGATGCGGGGGCGGCGGCACCGGGCGGCGGCCCGCGCGCACCGCCGCGGCGACGGCCGCCGACTGCCGCTGCACGGCGGCGAACGTGTAGCCGGTGGAGGGCCGCGTCGCCCCGCCCGCGACCCCGATCCGGAAGACGGCACCGGGCGCCCCGGCCCGCCGCTCGAAGACGGCGTCGGTCATCGGGATCACCCCCTGCTCCGTCGACAGCACCTCCATGGGGCCGGTGCGCAGGACGCGGCGCGTGTAGTCCTCCAGGGCACGGTCGTACTCGCCGGACGTCAGCGGCGTCGGCCCGAACTCGGTGTACTCGACCAGCGCGGTGTGCCGGCCGGTCGGGAGCACATAGCCGAAGGACAGGCCGTACGCCGGCTGCCCGGTGCGGAAGTCCATCAGGTCGACCACCGCCGGATCGAAGACCGGCCGCTCGGTGCGCACGAACCAGCCGCGGAAGTGCTGGAGCAGCCGGGTACGGGCGGGCGGCAGACACTCCGGCGGGCGGGAGTCGAAGACCCAGCGGGCGCGCAGACCGACCCGGCCCCCCGCCGCGTCCCGGCCCGCCACCCACGCCGTCCCGTCCGGCAGGGCGGTCACCGTGCTCACGGTGGCCTCCAGCCGCCGCAGCCCCGGCCGGTCCACGAGGTCGCGGTCCACCAGCGCCTCGAAGTCGTCCGAGCGGATCATCTTGTAGCGCGCCGGAGCGATGTGCCGCCGGACGACCGCCCCGTCCCGGCCGCGCACCCGCAGCCACTCCCAGGACGCCGTCGCCGCGGCGTCGAAGCGGCCGGCGCCCGACTCCCAGAAGCACCAGGTGCGGCGCGGCGCCCGCAGCGGACCGGCGGGCGGCTCGACGAGGACGACGGAGCGGGCCGGGCCGTCCGTCCCGCCCGCCGGGAGCCGGTGCGCCAGGGACAGCCCCGCGGCCCCGGCACCGACGACGACGATGTCCGCGTCGACCACCGCCGCCTCCTTCGCGTCACTGAGCCCTGTCACTGAGCCCTGTCACCGCGCCCCGGCACTCCGTCCCGGAACTCCACCCCGGCCTCCGTACCGGACGACGGAGTATTCCCTCCCCGTGCCGTCCCCGGATGCGCGGCGCGCTGGAGTCCGCGGGCCGGTGCCCGCCGGACGGGTGACCGGCGCGCGTGAACGGGGCCCGGCGGCGTCGTGCCGGACGCGAAGCGGGAAAGCATGACGCCGAATCACCCCACCGGCCCGCGGCGGACACCGGACGGACGGCGCCCCCACCGCCCGCCGCCAGGACCGAGCGGCCGCGGCCGACGACGAGAGGACCCGGGATGCGCCCCAGTACGGCCGGCGACGGCGGCCTTCGGCCACGGGACACGCCGCGCGCGGGCGAGGGAGCGCGATGACGCGGACGGTGACCGGCCGCACCGACCACGTCGTGGTCGTGGGCGCGGGGCTCGCCGGTCTGTCGGCCGCCCTGCATCTGCTGGGCTCCGGACGGCGGGTGACGATCGTGGAGCGCGACCCACTGCCCGGCGGCCGGGCGGGAAGGCGCGAACTCGGCGGCTACCACCTCGACACGGGCCCGACGGTGCTGACGATGCCGGAGCTGGCCGACGAGGCGTTCGCGGCCGTCGGCGACCGGCTGCGCGACCGCGTCGAACTCCTGCCCCTGCACCCGGCCTACCGCGCGTGCTTCGCCGACGGCGGCACGCTGGACGTGCACACCGACGCCGCCGCCATGGAGGCGGAGGTCGAACGGTTCGCGGGCGCCCGGGAGGCGGCCGGGTACCGGCGGCTGCGCACCTGGCTGGGGCGGCTGTACGCCGTGCAGATGCGCCGGTTCATCGACGCCAACTTCGACTCGCCGCTCGGCCTGCTCACCCCCGACCTCGCCCGGCTCGCCGCCCTCGGCGGCTTCGGCCGGCTGGACGCGCGCATCTCCCGGTTCCTGACGGACGAGCGGCTCAAGCGGGTCTTCTCCTTCCAGGCCCTGTACGCCGGTGTCGCACCGGTCAGGGCGCTGGCCGCCTACGCCGTCATCGCCTACATGGACACCGTGGCCGGCGTGTACTTCCCGCGCGGCGGCATGCACGCCCTGCCCCGCGCCATGGCCGCCGCCGCCACCGACGCCGGGGCCGACCTGCGCCTGGGCACGGAGGTCACCCGTCTGGAACGGTCCGGCGCCCGCGTCACCGCGGTCGTCACCGCCGACGGGCGTATCCCGTGCGACGCCGTGGTCCTCACCCCCGACCTGCCCGTCGTCCACCGGCTGCTGGGCCGCCGCCCGCGCCGCCCGGTCGGACTGCGGCACGCGCCCTCCGCGGTCGTCCTGCACGCCGGCACCACCCGCACCTGGCCGCACCTGGCCCACCACACGCTCTCCTTCGGGGCCGCCTGGCACCGGACGTTCGACGAACTGACCAGAACCGGCACCCTGATGACCGATCCGTCCCTGCTGATCACCCGGCCCACCGCGGGCGACCCCGCCCTCGCCCCCGAGGGCCGCCACCTCCACTACGTCCTGGCGCCCTGCCCCAACACCGACCTCGGCCCGGACGCCCGAGCCTGGAGCGACCTCGCGCCCCGCTACCGCGACCGTCTGCTCGCCACCCTGGAACGCCGGGGACTGACCGGCATCGCCGCCGCCGTCGAGGAGGAGTGCCTGGTGACGCCCGCCGACTGGACCGCACAGGGGCATGCCGCCGGCACGCCCTTCTCGGTCGCCCACACCTTCGCCCAGACGGGGCCCTTCCGCCCCCGCAACCTGGTGCGCGGCACGGACAACGCGGTCCTCGCGGGCTGCGGGACCACCCCGGGGGTGGGCGTGCCGACGGTGCTGATCTCCGGCAAGCTCGCCGCCGCCCGTATCACCGGCGCGCCCGCCCGCCGCACGGCGACGAGGGGCGGGCGCCGATGACCCGCCGCGAACTGGACGCCGCGGGCATCACCGACCCCGCCCTGCGCGCCGCCTACACCCGGTGCCGTCTCCTCAACG
This sequence comes from Streptomyces sp. SL06, assembly GCF_058244745.1. Classification (NCBI taxonomy): domain Bacteria; kingdom Bacillati; phylum Actinomycetota; class Actinomycetes; order Kitasatosporales; family Streptomycetaceae; genus Streptomyces; species Streptomyces sp. SL06. The sequence continues at coordinate 6,716,825 of NZ_JBSYOT010000002.1, forward strand.
CCCGCCACGGACGCACCTACTTCCTGGCCACCCGGCTCCTGCCCGCCGACCGCAGGCCGGCCGTGCACGCCCTGTACGGGTTCGCGCGGTGGGCGGACGACATCGTCGACGACATGGGCGCCGGGGCGACGGCCGCCGAGCGCGCCGCCGCCCTCACCCGGCTCGAGCAACAACTGCGCCGGGCGCTGACCGGCACCCGGCCCACCGGCGCGCCCGTGGTGCTCGCGCTGGCCGACACGGCGGCCCGGTACGCCGTCGAACCGGCGCACTTCACCGACTTCATGGCCTCGATGCGCAGCGACCTCACGGTCACCGACTACGCCACCTACGACGACCTGCGCGCCTACATGCACGGCTCGGCCGCCGTCATCGGCCTTCAGATGCTCCCCGTGCTCGGCACCGTGACCGCCCGCGCCCAGGCCGCCCCGCACGCCGCCGCGCTGGGCGTCGCCTTCCAGCTGACCAACTTCCTGCGGGACGTCGGCGAGGACCTGGACCGGGGCCGGATCTATCTCCCGGCCGATCTGCTGGCCGCGCACGGCGTCGACCGGGACCTGCTGCTGTGGAGCCGGCGCACCGGCCGTCCCGACCCGCGCGTCACCGCCGCCCTGCGCGCCGCCGAGGACATCACGCGGGCCGTCTACCGCGAGGCCGCCCCCGGTCTGGCGATGCTGGACCCCGTCGCGCGGCCCTGCATCCGCACCGCGTACGTCCTCTACCGGAACATCCTCGACGCCATCGCGGACGACGGGTACGCGGTGCTGCGCCGGCGGGCGGTGGTGCCCCGCCGCCGGCGCGCGGTCGTCGCCGCCGACGGGCTCGCCCGGGTGCTGGCGGCCCGGCTGAGGGCACGGGGCGCCACCGCGCACCGGACGCCACCGGTGCCCCGCCCGAGCGACATCCGCTCCGCGGGGGAGGCCGGATGAGCCAGGACCCCCGGCCCCGCCGTGGCCGCTTCCCCCTGCGGCTGCGCCGCCACCCCGTGCCCTGGCAGTACCAGCGGCCCACCTGGCGCGAGGCCCGCCCCGCCGTCATCGCCGGGGCCCTCGCCCGCGCCCTGGCACGGCCCTCGGGCAACTGGTACGTCCTCGGCGCGAGCACGGACGTACCGGCCGACCGCCCGCTGTCGGGCTCGGTCGCCGGCGTCGAGGTCGTCGTCTGGCGGGACGCGGCCGGACGCCTGGTGGGCGGGCCCGGCGCCTGCCCCCACCTCGGCGCACCGCTGGCCGGCAGTCCGGTGCGGTGCGGCACGCTCGTGTGCCACTGGCACGGACTCGCCCTGAACGGCGCCGCGTTCGCCGGCTGGGAGCCGCTGCCGGTCCACGACGACGGCGTACTGGTGTGGGTACGGCTGGACACCGTGGGGGCGCAGTCCCCGACGCCGGTGCCCCTCGTGCCCGCCAGACCGGACCGGGAGGCGGCCCTGACATCCGTGTGGCGCGGGGTCGGGGTCTGCGAGCCCGAGGACATCGTCGCCAACCGGCTCGACCCGTGGCACGGCGCCTGGTTCCACCCGTACTCCTTCGTGGACCTCGCCGTCGTCGAGACGCCCGGACAGAGCCCGGACACCGCCGAGGACGGCGACCGCTTCGTCGTGGACGTGTCCTTCCGGCTCACCGGCCGCCTCGTCGTCCCCGTACGCGCCGAGTTCACCGCACCGGGGCCCCGCACCGTCGTGATGCGCATCGCGGAGGGCGAGGGCGCCGGGTCCGTGGTGGAGAGCCACGCCACACCGCTCGGGCCGGACGAGCGGGGCCGGCCGCGCACGGCGGTCGTCGAAGCGGTGCTGGCCGTCTCGGACCGGCCGGGCTTCCCCGTGGCCCGCCGCCTGGCACCGGTCCTGCGCCCCCTGATGCGCGCCGCCGCGGCCCGCCTGTGGCGCGACGACCTCGCCTACGCCGAACGCCGCAGACTCCTGCGCGACCACGACCGCGACCGTGACCGGTTTCCCCGTTGATCAGAGAGGTGCGGTGTGCAGACCTTTCTGCCTTGCCCCGGTTTCCGGGAGTCCGCGCTGGTTCTGGACCAACGCCGGCTGGGGAAGCAGCGGGTCGAGGCGCTCCAGGTGCTGCGGGGGCTGACCGTGCCCGGCTACGGCTGGCGTCGGCATCCGGCGGTGCGGATGTGGGCGGGCTACGAGGAGGCACTCGTCCGGTACGGCCTCGCGGTCTGCCGGGTCTGGCGCGAGCGGGGCCACCAGGACACCTGCGCGGCCTCGCTCGTCGCCGGGCTCGCCGCGGACCGGCCCGGCGAGCCGGTGCGGGACCAGCCGGAGCTGGCGCGCGCCGGGGAACTGCCGCCCTGGCTGGGGGACGAGGCCTTCCACCGCAGCCACCGCTCGGCGCTGGTGCGCAAGGACCCCGGCGTGTACGCCGAACTGTTCCCCGGCGTCCCGGACGACCTGCCCTACGTGTGGCCGGCCTCGGACCGGGAGCGCGGAGAGCCGCAGAGCCCCTCGTAGGACGGTCAGTTCCGCCGGCCGGAGAGGTCCTTCAGGTCGATCGTCCGGTCGGCCGGCGGCAGTTCGGGACGGACCGGCTCGTCGTAGTCGCCGAACGTGACGCCGCCCGGGGTCTTGCCCCCCTCGGTCGTCGTCCGCAGGATGTACGGCTCGCCCTCCGTCGCCACGTACAGGGCGAATGTCTCGCCGGTGGACTTCTCCTTCGTCAGCTTCAGCGCCCGCGCGCCGTCGATTCGCGTCGTGGAGCCGCGCTTCATGCCCTGACGCCCGGACTTGTCCCCGTCCATCGCGGCGATGAAGGCGTCCTTGTCGCAGACACCTGCGGTCGTGGCGTCGTTCGCCGGCATCTTCACCCACCTGTCCTTCAGTTTCGCCACCATCTTCCGGCCCGCGTCGGGCTGTTGACTCAGGGCGGTCTGCCAGTACCGCTCGTCACCGCGCAGGTAGAGGACCTCGTCGGTGTGCCGGACCTCCGCCAGGGTGTCGCCGGTGCCGATGCTGCCCCGGCAGTTCCGCTCCTGGTCGACCGAGAACGTCGATGGTGATGGTGTTGCCGTCCTCCATGCGTGTGCCGCCCTTCACATGCATGGACTTCGCCTGCCGGGTGGCCTCGACCGCCTTGGCGGCGATGTCGTCGGCGCTCTGCCCCGCGAAGGGCCTTCCCTCGTCGGAGCCTCCGCCGCAGCCGGCCAGCAGGGCGAGCGAGACGCTCGTGGTTGCCACGGTGATCGCCATGTTGCGGGTACGCACTGACAGTCCTCTCACGTGTCTGCTCATGAACCGTGAAGTCCCTCGCCGACCCGATCCGTTGGTGCCGGGACGTACCGAATACCCCGATTGCCGCGACCTGCACACACAGAGAGAACCGATGAACCCGGCGTGAGCGGCGCGGCGTGGCGCTCAGGGCAGCAGGGGCAGGGCCGCGCAGTTGGAGCCGGCCGGCTTGCCGGAGAGCCGGTCGGTGAGCCAGGAGATGGCGGTGCCCTGGTCGGTGAGCAGGGGAGCGGCGTGGTTGAGCAGGCCGCTGCCCACGCCCGGGAGCAGGACGGGAGCGTAGCTGACCTTCGCGCCCTCGCGGCACCAGTCGACGGCCAGCCTGCGGGCCTGTCCGTGCGGGACGAGGTTGTCGCCGACCCCCGTCGCCACGCGCACCGGACCACTCGGCTTCAGCGTGCCGAGCCGCTGCTTGTCGAGGAAGGCCTGTAGCGCGGGCTCGGCCCGGACGACCTCGTTGAGCGACTGCCCGGTCTTCGTCCAGGCGGTGCTGCGGGCGAAGCCGTAGGAGAGGAGCGCGTCGCCGATGCACATGGTCGACAGGTCCTTCAGCGCCGCCTCGCCCGCGGAGTTGACGTACCGGTCGGCGATGGGCCGCAGGGACGGCTCGCTCTGGAGGAAGCCGTTGAGCGACCAGCCCAGCGCGCCCGCCAGTTCGCTTCCGTCGATGGCCTCCGTGACCTTCGCCAGGTCGGCGGGCGGCGCGCCCGCGTAGGTGCCCGCCAGTTCAACGTCCGGGGCGTAGGACGCCTGGAGTTCGGCCGCGGCGGCGGTGGCCCCGCCGCCCTGGCTGTAGCCGAACAGCCCCACCCGGGAGGCGGTGGTGACCGACGAGGAGTCCAGGGCGCGCGCGGCGCGTACGGCGTCCAGCACGGCGTGGGCCTCGTCCACGCGGTTGACGTAGGTGTGCAGCCGGTCTGTGGCGCCCAGGCCGACGTAGTCGGTGACGACGACGGCGATGCCCCGGGCCAGCAGCCGGTAGACGGACAGGTTCTCGTAACCCACCGAGACCGTCTGGCTGTTGATCCGCAGCGGGTGCTCCAGGGCCATCGACGCGGCGCACTGGTCGCCCTGGCCCATGGTGCCCGGGGCGACGGCGACCAGGGGGCGGGGCCCGCCGCCCGACCACTTCGCGGCCGGCTCGATGTAGGCGCCGGTCACGGCGACCGGTTCGCCGCCCGCGTCGGTGGACTTGTACATCAGCCGGGTCGCCCGGCCCGGGAGGGGGCCGTCGAGACCGGGCAGGCTCAGCGCGAGGGGGAGGGGTGCACTGCGGACCAGCGTGCCGTCGGCGCCGGGGAGTTCGGACGGCGGGGAGTAGAAGGCCGGGATCTCGACGCCCCGGGAGACCTCCGTGGCCGATTCGGTCGCCGGTGAGCCGGCCGCGGCGGCCGGGACGGCCTGGGCGCCGAGCGCGAGCGCGGCCGTGATCGCCGCGGCGAGCAGACGGGAACGTGCGGGCATGGCGAACCTCCTGGGGAAGGGCCGGAACCGGTCGTCCGCGCTCCGGTGGGGGTGAGGGCCGTGGGCGCGCCTGTTTCTGTGGGGTTACCGGACCGTAACCGCGAGGGAGTTACCCCGGGTAGCACTCGGTCGGTTACGGTTCAGTAACTTGGCGCGCCGCCCTCTCCCGCCCCTCGGCCGCTAACGGCGGCTGCGTACCAGGAGGTACAGGAAGTACGGGGTACCGATCACCGCCGTCATGAGTCCCGCGCCGAGCTGGGCCGGGGCGATCACCGTGCGGCCGAGCAGGTCGGCCGCGCAGACGAGGGCCGCGCCCAGGAGGATCGCGACCGGCACGACCCGCACGTGCCGCCGGCCGACCAGGGCGCGGGCCGCGTGCGGGGCCACGAGCCCGACGAACCCGATGGTGCCCGCGCAGGCCACCGCGGTCGAGCTGAGGACGACACTCAGCACCAGGAACCCGAGCCGGCCCGGGGCCAGCCGCAGCCCGAGCAGCCGGGGCGTGTCCTCGTCCAGCGAGATCAGGTCCAGCTCGGTGCGCCGGGCGACCGCCACCGCGATGCCGACCGCCAGGGCCAGCGCGACCGGTGCGATGTCCGGCATGGTCCGCCCGTAGGTGGAACCCGACAACCAGGTCAGCGCCTTGGTCGCGTTGAACGGATCGGTGAGCACGATCAGCAGGCTGATCAGCGCCGTCGTCGCGGCGGCCACGCCGATGCCGACGAGGATCAGCCGGTTCTGCCGGAAGCCGCCCCGCGCGGCCAGCCCGAAGACGACGAGCGCGGTGATGCCGGACCCCGCGAACGCGGCCCCGGCGACGCCCCAGGTCCCGGCCGCCGGCGCGGTGGTCACCAGGATCACGGCACCCAGCGCGCCGCCGCCGGTGACGCCGAGGACGTTCGGCTCCGCGAGCGGGTTGCGGGTGACGGCCTGCACCAGCGTGCCGGCCAGGGCGAGCGCCGCACCGGCGCAGAGCGCGGCGAGCACCCGGGGCACCCGCGTGTCCAGCACGAAGGAGACCGTCCGCCCGGCCCGCCCCTGCGCCCAGTTGGCGATGTCGCCGAGCAGCAGCTTGCTGTCTCCCACCAGCACGGCGGCGACCACGAGGCCCACCAGGACGGCCACCAGGGCGGCGACCGTGGCCAGGAACGCCGCCCGGCCCGGGATCCGCAGCCGGTCCGGGGCGCCGGCCCCGCCGCTGTCCCGCACCCGCAGCGCCATGGCGACCAGGAACACGGCTCCGACCAGGCTGGTGACCACACCCGTCGGCACGGCCACCGCCCGGTCGTCCGCCACCAGGGCCCGCAGCAGCACGTCCGAACCGAGCACCAGGGCCGCGCCGGTGAGCGCCGCCGCGGGCATGGCCGTACGGGAGCGCGCGAAGCCGTGGAAGCGGCGCACGAGCGGGCGGACGAGGGCGGGGGCGCACAGTCCGACGAAGCCGATGGGCCCGGCGAGCGTGACCGCGGCGGCGGACAGCAGCGCCGCCAGCACGACGACCGTGACCCGGGTGGCCCGGACCGGGACGCCCAGGCCCCGCGCCGCGTCGTCGCCCAGGGCCAGCGCGTCCACCCGGCGGGCCGTCAGCATCAGCCCGGCCAACCCGAGCAGGGCGATCGGCAGCATCTGCAGGACGCCGTCGAAGCCGTTCTGCGCGATGCTGCCCTGGTTCCACTGGTAGAGGCCCTCCGTCTGCTCCGGGAAGAGCAGCAGCAGTCCCTCCGTCATGGAGTTCAGGCCCAGCATCAGCGCGGTGCCGGCCAGCACGAGCCGGACCGTCCCCGTGCCGAGGCCGGACAGACCGAGCACGACGGCCGCCGCCGCCAGACCGCCCACGAAGGCGACGCCGGAGGAGGCGATCATCGGGAGGGAGACGCCGGTGGTGCCGACCAGTGCGAGCGCCAGATAGGAACCCGCGTTCACCGCCAGGGTGTCGGGGGAGGCGAGCACGTTGCGGCTGACCGCCTGGAGCACGGCGCCGGCCATGCCGAGGACGGCGCCGACCAGGAGCCCCGCGGTCATCCGGGGCAGCCGGGACGCGATCACCACGGACGCGTCGCCCGGATCGGCCCGCCCGGTCAGGGCCTTGAGGACCTCGGACGGGCCGACGGCGGCGGTGCCCTGGGTGATGTCGACGACGGCGAAAACGGCGACGAGCAGGACGATCGCGGCCGTCACCGCGGCGGCGCCCGACCGGGTCGCGGGGACCGCAGGGGCAGGGGCCGCGGGTTCGGTTGCGGTGACGGCCATGGCCTCGCTACTTCGTCAGCGCGCCGACGAGGGCGTCGATGTACGCCTCCATCGACCCGGGACCACCGAACATCCAGATGCCGTCGTCCAGCCGGTGCACGTCGCCGGCCTTCACGAACGGCAGGGACTTCCAGACGGAGTTCTTGGTGAGCGCGCCGGTGAACGGGGTGGCGCTCGGGTCGTCCTCGTTGCCGATGTAGGCGAACTGGACGTCCTTCGGCAGGGCGGTCAGGCCCTCCACATCGGTGGAGCCGAGCCCGTAGGCCGCGTCGCCCTTGACCTTCCAGGCGTTGGTCAGGCCGATCGCCTGGTTGACCTCACCGATGAGCGAGGTCGCGGTGTAGGGGCGGATCGAGACCTGGTTGGAGGCGACGTAGCCGTCCGCGAAGGCGATCTCCTCGCCGGCCAGCCCGGCGTCGGCCAGGGTCTTCCTGCCCTCGGCGACCTTCGCCTCGAAGCCCTCGCGCAGCGCCTTCGCCCGGTCCGAGGTTCCGGTGGCCTTGGCGATGAGGTCGATGTTCGCCAGCATCTGGTCGATCTGGCCGGTGCCGTCGGCGGAGGTCACCTCCACCACCGGGGCGACCTCGCGCAGTTGCTTCACGGCGGCGGGGGTCAGGTCCGTGGTGGCGACGATGAGATCGGGGGAGAGGGAGGCGATGGTGTCCATGCTCGGCTCGCCCCGGGTGCCGATGTCCTTGGGCTTGTTCTTGAGCGGGACGGCGCTGTCCCAGGTGTTGTAGCCCTTGACGTCCGCGACGCCGACCGGGTCGACGCCCAGGGAGACGAGGCTCTCGACGACGTTCCACTCGGTGGCGACGACCTTGGTGGCCGGGCCGTCGAGCTTCACCTCGGTGCCCTTGCCGTCCTTGAGCGTGATGGCCTCGGAGGCCTTCTTCTGCGACGTGTCGGCGGCGGGTTCGGTGGTGCCGCAGGCGGCGAGGGTGAGCGCCGCGGCGGTGGTGGCGGCCGCGGTCAGCAGGAGGCGTCTCATGAGGAGGTGCCGAGCCTTTCGGTTCGTATGTGGTGGCGGCCGATCGGGCGGGTGCGCAGTCGGCCGGTCAGGGGATCGGTGGCGACCTCGATCCGGATGCCGTACACGGCGGTGAGGCGTTGTGGCGTCAGTACGTCCTCGGGCGGGCCGTCGGCGACGATCCGGCCCTCGTCGAGCAGCGTGATCCGGTCGGCGACGGCCGCGGCCTGGTCGAGGTCGTGCAGGACGACACCGACCGCGATGCCGTGGTCGTCCGCCAGATCCCGGACGAGGTCGAGGAGTTCGACCTGGTAGCGCAGGTCGAGGTAGGTGGTGGGTTCGTCCAGGAGCAGTACGCCGGTCTCCTGGGCGAGGCAGCTCGCGAGCCACACCCGCTGCAACTGCCCGCCGGAGAGGTGGTCGGCGCCGCGGTCGGCGAGGCCGTCGACGCCGGTGAGCGCGAGTGCCCGGTCGACGGCGGCCCTGCCGTCCGGGTCGGGCCGCCCCCAGCGGCCCCGGTACGGATAGCGGCCGAACTCGACGACGTCCCGCACGGTCAGCCCGCCGGGCGTCGGGCGCCCCTGCGTCAGCAGGGCGACGTGGCGCGAGAACTCACGGGAGGTCAGCGCCAGGGCGTCGGTGTCGCCGTCGATGCCGATGGTGGCGCTGCGGGCCCGCTGGAGCCGGGCGATCGTCCGCAGCAGCGTGGACTTCCCGCTGCCGTTCGGACCCACCAGGACGGTCACTTCGCCGGGCCTGAGCCCGACCGTCGCGTCGTGCACGACATCGACACCGTCGTACGACACGGTCACGCCGGTCGCCGACAGTTCGTGACCGCGCAGGCGCGGGCCGCCGGCTGTGTCTTCACCAGATCTCACATGATGAAGGTTAGCCTACCCTAATAATCCCTGGCAGGGGCGGTGCGCACCCGGGACCGGCGGCGGCCGGCGCCGGCCCTGTCCGCAGCCGCGGACGGTGGCTCAACTCGCCTGCCACGAACGGGGGTTCCACAGCTCCGACCGGTTCAGGGACTGCGGGCAGTGGAGGTAGATCTCGTCGATGTCCAGGAGCAGCGCGAGGGCCGGACGCCTGCCGTTGCGTGCCATCGCGTCGAAGAAGGGCGCGTCGGTCAGGATCCGGGCCCGGCCGTTGACCCGCAGCACCTCCTTGCTCCCGGGGATCAGATAGAGCAGCCCGGCGTGCGGATTGTCGAGGATGTTGTGGAAGCTGTCCCCCCGCCGGTTTCCCGGCCGGTCCGGCAGGGCGAGGGTGCCGGCTCCGAGGACGTGGGTGAACCCCGGCGTCTCGCCGCGCGGCGAGACATCGCAGTTGCCCCGCGCGTCGGAAGTGGCCAGCAGGCAGAAGGGGGAGCGGGCCAGCATCTCCCGGTCCGCGTCCGTGAGCCGTTCGTGGACCTTGTCGATGACGGCGGGATGGGGCTCGCCCAGCAGCTCGCGCAGCTCGGCGCGGGAACCGAGTTCGACCCACCCGTCCTCGGTGACGGTGCCGGGGCGGTCTCCGGTCGCGTCGATCGTGTGTGGCAAGGCCCGGCTCCCCAAGTGTGTGCTTGCCGGGAGCGAGTGCTTCCGGCGGATGGTTGCACCGAGAACATTATCTGGTTAGGTTCGCCTTACCTGATGTCCGGAAGTGACTGCTCCGGTGAGTTCGGGTTGCCTCCGTTTCTTCCCAAGGAACCCGTAGATGCGCCCAGTTCCGCTCCGCCGCCGACACCGCCCGCGGCGCGCGCCCCGACCCGCGGCCCACCGGTGAACGCCGCCGCCCCCGCCCGCCCGGTCGACGACCGCGCGCGGGCCGCCGCCGCACGGCGCCACGGCGGCCCGGCCCTCGCCGCCGGACTCGTCCTGCTGGGCGTGCTGTTGCTCGCGGCCGTCGCCCTCAGCCTGGCCGTCGGCTCCGGCGACGTACCCCTGCGCGACGTGGTGCACGGCGTGTTCGACCCCGATCGCTCGGTGCGCGGCCAACTCGTGGTCCAGGAGGTGCGGATACCGCGCACCCTGGCCGGCCTGCTGGCCGGGGCCGCCCTCGGTCTCGCCGGCACCGTGATGCAGGGTGTCACCCGCAACCCGCTCGCCGACCCCGGCCTGCTCGGCATCAACTCGGGCGCGGCCGTCGCCGTCGTCTTCGCCATGAGCGTGCTGTCCCTCACCGAACCTGAGCAGTACATCTGGTTCGGCTTCCTGGGCGCCTGCCTGGCCGCGGTCCTCGTCTACGGAGTGGCGAGCTTCGGACGCGAGGGCGCCACACCCGTCAAACTCGCCCTCGCCGGAGCCGCCGCCACCGCCCTGCTGGTCTCCGTCACCGACACCATGCTGCTCACCGACAGCCGGACCTACGACCAGTTCAGGTTCTGGCAGGTCGGCGCCCTCGACGGCCGGGACCTCGATGTCCTCCTCCAGGCGCTGCCCTTCGTCCTCGTCGGCGGCGTCCTCGCCCTCGCCCTGGGACCCCGGCTCAACGGACTGGCCCTCGGCGACGACATCGCCCGCGCCCTCGGCCAGCGCGTCGCCGTCGCCCGGCTGGCCGGGGCCGCGAGCACCGTCCTGCTGTGCGGAGCGGCCACCGCCGTGGCCGGCCCCATCGGCTTCGTCGGCCTCGCGGTCCCGCACGCGGTCCGCATGATCACCGGCCCCGACCACCGCTGGATCCTGCCCTACAGCGCCCTGCTCGCGCCCGCCCTGCTCCTGGTCGCCGATGTCCTCGGCCGGGTCGTCGCCCCTCCCGGCGAGGTCCAGGCGGGCGTCGTCACCGCAGCCGTGGGCTGCGTGCCGTTCATCCTGCTGGTCCGCAGGCGTGGGAAGGCCCAACTGTGACCGTCCGCACCGCGCCCGCCGTCACCGCCGCCGCCGGCCGCGTCGACCGGCTCAGACGCGCCCACCGCACCCGCTACGGCCTCGTCTGCGCGTCCCTGGCACTCGCCGCGCTGGCCGCGCTGCTGCTCTGCCTCACCGTCGGCGACATCGACGTACCGCTCGCCGACGTGTGGGCCGTCCTCACCGGGGGCGGCGACCCCGGCAGCCGGTTCGTCGTGCACGAACTGCGCCTGCCCCGTGCCCTGCTGGCCCTCGTCGTCGGTTCCTGCTTCGGGCTCTCCGGCGCCGTCTTCCAGGCCCTGCTGCGCAACCCGCTGGCCAGCCCCGACATCATCGGCGTCAGCGCGGGTGCGAGTGCCGCCGCCGTCCTCGCCTCGATGGCGTTCGGACTCAGCGGCCTCGCCCTGTCCGGCGGAGCCCTCACCGGCGCCCTCGTGGCCGGTGCCGCCATCTATCTGCTGGCCTGGCGGGGCGGAGTGAGCGGCGGCCGGTTCGTACTCATCGGCATCGGCGTCGCCGCCGGACTGGTCAGCCTGCGCTCCTATCTGATGACCCGGGCCGAGGTCACCGAGGCGCAGAACGCGTTCGTATGGCTGACCGGCAGCCTCAACGGCCGCTCCTGGACCCACCTGTGGCCCCTGCTCGGGTGCGCGGTCCTCCTCGTCCCGCTCACCCTGGCCGCCTGCCGGAGCCTGCCGGCCCTCCAACTCGGCGACGAGACGGCCGGCGGCCTCGGCGCCCGCGTCGAGCGCGGCCGGCTCGCGATGCTGGCGAGCGCCACCGCCCTGGTGGGAGTGGCGACGGCGGCGGCCGGCCCCATCGGCTTCGTCGCCTTCGTCAGCCCCCCGATCGCACGCCGGCTGCTGCCCGGTCAGGGCGCGGCCCTGGTGCCGTCCGCGCTGACCGGCGCGGCCCTGGTCTGCGCGGCCGACTTCGCCGCCCAGCACCTGCTGCCGCACACGCAGTTGCCGGTGGGCGTGGTGACCAGCGTGATCGGGGCCCCGTACCTGCTGTGGCTGCTCGCTCGGGCGGGCCGCGTGGGCCGGGGCGGCTGACCGTGCCCCCGTACCCGGACCCTTCCCCCGGCGCCCGTACGCACGGCGACGACACCGGACGCACCACGCACGGCGACGACACCGGACGCGCGACGTACGGCGACGACAGCCGGCACAGCACGGACAGCGACGACAGCGGACACAGCAAGGAGAGCAAGGTGACCTCCCAGCACGCCCTTCAGGCCCGCGGCCTCGGTCTCGGCTACGGAGAGCGCGAGATCATCTCCGGCCTCGACATCGATCTGCCGCCGGGCTGCCTCACCTTCGTCGTCGGCCCCAACGCCTGCGGCAAGTCCACGCTGCTGCGCGCCATGGCACGGCTGCTGACCCCCACCGCAGGCACCGTCCTGCTGGACGGCCACGACATCCACGCCACCTCCACCAAGCAGGTGGCCGCCGCCCTCGGCATGCTGCCGCAGACCCCGGTCGCACCCGACGCGATCACCGTCGCGGACCTCGTCGGCCGGGGCCGCTACCCGCACCAGGGCTGGTTCCGCCGCTGGACAACGGCCGACAGCGAGGGCGTCGCCGCCGCGATGCTCGCCACCGATGTCCTCGACCTCGCGGACCGCTCCGTGGACGAACTGTCCGGCGGACAGCGCCAGCGCGTCTGGATCGCCATGGCCCTCGCCCAGGAGACCGAGATCCTCCTGCTCGACGAACCCACCACCTACCTCGACATCAGCCACCAGCTGGACGTCCTCGACCTGCTGACCGACCTCAACCGCGACCGCGGCGTCACCCTCGCCGTCGTCCTGCACGACCTGAACCTGGCCTGCCGCTACGCCGATCACCTGATCGCCATGAAGGCCGGCCGCGTGGTGGCCGAGGGCGCGCCCGCCGACATCGTGACCGAGTCCCTCGTCCACGAGGTGTTCGGACTGCGCTCGACGGTGATCCCGGACCCGGCGTCCGGGACCCCGATGATCGTCCCCCTCGGCCGGCACCACATCACCTCCCCGGATCCCCGATGACGGAAAGAGCCCTCATGTCCCCGCTCCGCCCCGCCCGCACCGGCCGCCGCCTGTGGCGCCTGTGGCTGTCCGCCCTGGTCGTCGCCCTGCTCGGCACGCTCGCCGCCTGCGGCTCCGGCTCCTCCACGGACGACTCCGACGCGGCGGCGCCGGACGCCGCCTCCGCGTCGGCGTCGTCCGGCACCTTCCCGGCGAAGGTGGCCACCAAGTTCGGCACCGTCACCGTCCAGTCGCGGCCCGAGCGGGTCGTCGCGCTCGGCTGGGGCGACGCCGAGACCGCACTCGCCCTCGGCGTGCAGCCGGTCGGCCAGAGCGACTGGCTCGCCTTCGGCGGTGACGGCGTCGGCCCCTGGGCGAAGGACCTGTACGACAAGAGCCCCCAGAAGATCGGCACGCTGGAGCCCGAGTACGAGAAGATAGCCGCGCTCAAGCCCGACCTGATCCTCGACGTGAAGTCCAGCGGCGACCAGACCCGTTACGACACCCTCAGCAAGATCGCCCCGACCGTCGGCGTGCCCGAGGGCGGCGACCAGTACAAGGTCGCCTGGCAGCGGCAGACCACCATGATCTCCACCGCGCTCGGCCTCGCCGACCAGGGCAAGCGGCTCATCGCCGACACCCAGAAGAAGTTCACCGCCGCCGCCGAGGCGCACCCCGAGTTCAAGGGCAGGACGATCACCGTCGGCTCCCGCACCTCCGTCGGCTGGGGCGCGTACGTGAAGGGCACCGACCGGGTCAACTTCGTCGAGCAGCTCGGCTTCCGCAACAACCCGAAGGTCGAGGCCGAGGCCGGCTCCGGGTTCTCCGTCTCGGTCTCCGAGGAGAACCTCCAGATGCTGGACGCGGACCTGGTCGTCATGGCCCCCATCGGCGTCGAGGCGTCCAAGATCTCGTCCGACCCGCTCTACAAGTCGCTCCCCGCGGTGAAGAAGGGCCACTCCGTCGTCTTCGACGACGAGGACATCAGCCAGGCCTTCGCCACCAACTCGGTCCTGTCCATCGGCTACGCCCTTGAGAAGGTGGTGCCGGTCTTCGCCGACGCGGTGAAGTGACGCGGTGAACTCCGCCGTGTCACGCACCCCTTCGGGGGCATACGCGTGACACGGCGCCGATCCGGTGCGCCCGCTCCGAAGGGATGTACACCGTGCTCGCCATCATCGCGGCGGTCCTGTTCCTCATCGCCTGGCTGATCAACGCGGCGGAGGTCTCGACCAACCACGTCTTCACCTCGACCAACGTCATGCTCATCGGCCTCGCCCTGCTGGCCCTGCACGTCGCCGGGATCGGCACCGGCTGGGCGGCGCGGGGGCGCCGCCGCTGAGCCGGGCCCGTCAGGGGATGCGGGCCACGCCCGCGTAGATGCCGCTCTCCTCGGGCGCCGGCGGCTGCCCTCCGTCGCCGTACCACTCGGTGGCCGTGACCAGGCCGGGCGGCAGCAGCTCAAGCCCGTCGAAGAAGCGCGCCACCTCCGCCCCGGTGCGGAAGCCGAGGCGGATGCCGCCCTTGGCGTACTGGGCGATCACCTGCTGCGCAAGCTCGGGGAAGATGTCGATCGCGGCGTGCGAGAGGACCAGATAACTGCCCGAGGGAAGGTTCTCGACCAGCCCCCGGACGATGCCGTGCGCGTCCTGGTCGTCCGGGACGAAGTGCATCAGGGCGATCAGCGACAGCGCGATGGGCCGCTCGAAGTCCAGGACCTCCCGGGCGTGCCGCACGATCTCGGCCGGCTCGCGGACATCGGCCTGGATGTAGTCCGTGGCCCCCTCGGGGCTGCTGACCAGCAGGGCCTCGGCGTGCCGCAGGACGATCGGGTCGTTGTCGGCGTAGACGACCCTGGCGGCCGGCACCGTCCGCTGGACGATCTGGTGCAGGTTGGGCTCGGTCGGGATGCCCGTGCCGATGTCCAGGAACTGGTCGACGCCCTGCGAGGCGAGGTGGGCCACCGCGCGGTTCATGAAGGCACGGTTCTGCCGCGCCGCGTCCCGCGCCTCCGGCGGCAGCGTCTCGCCCACCGCCTCGTCGACGGGGTAGTTGTCCTTGCCGCCCAGCAGCCAGTCGTACACCCGCGCCGGATGGGCCCGGCTGGTGTCGATGTGGGGAGGCTGGGAATGGTCCGTCGTCATGGCAGGCTCCGTGGTCCGGGAGGTGACGCTCCGCCGCATGTTTCGATCATCGTACTGCCCCGGACCCCGTGCCATGTGCCCGGTGGACCGCGGAAGTTGCCGACGCCCCTGGGGGTCACACAACGCTCCGGCACAGGGTACGCGGCGCACGGCAGGTCCACTCCCGGCCCGCGCCGGGCGGGTTCCGGGCGCCGGAGCGGGCTCAGCCGGTGGGCGTGTGCAGGACGGCCACGGCCCTGGGGGCGAGGACGACGGCGCCGTCGGTGTCGGTCTCGCCCAGCAGTGCCTCGCCGGCGAGCCCGGGGACGGTCACGGTCTCGTCGGTCCGGTTGACCAGGAACAGGAACCGGCCGCCGGGACCGCGGCGCACGGTGGCCTCGACCGCACCGCGCGCCTCCGCGGGCAGGTCGCTCGCCACCCCGGCCGGCTCCAGCAGCCGCGGCAGCAGCGAGGCGAGCCCGTCCGCGCCGAGGCGTGTGGAGACGTAGGTGGCCGAACCGCCGCCCGCGCGGCGCCGGGTGATCGCCGGGCGGCCCGCGTGCGCGCCGGTGCGATAGCGGGCGAGGACCTCCGTGCCGGGCGCGGTGACGGTGACGTGGTCGGTCCACAGGCTCCCGGTGCCCGTGCCGTCCAGCTCCACGGTCCGCCCGTCCGGCAGCGGACCGAACTCCTCGACCCGGATGCCGAGCAGGTCCCGCAGCGCGCCCGGGTAGCCGCCCAGCCAGACGTGGTCGTTCTCGTCGACGACGCCGGAGAAGTACGTGGTGACCAGGTGCCCGCCCTGCTCGGCGTACCGGGTGAGGTCCTCGGCCAGCGCGGCCGGCACCAGGTGCAGCACGGGCGCGATGAGCACCCGGTGACGGCCCGGGTCGGCGCCGGTGGTGACGACATCGGCGCGGATGCCGAGGGAGAGCAGCGCGGAGTACCAGTCGAGCGCCTCCCGGTGGTAGTCGAGCAGCGAGGTGGGGTGCGAGTCCTGCTCGCTCGCCCACCAGGACTCCCAGTCGAAGAGGATGCCGACCTCGGCGGGCTCCCGCTCGCTCCCGGCCACCGGTGCCAGCGCCCCCAGCGTGTCGCCGAGCGCGGTGACCGCACGGAACAGGTCGCTGTCGGCACCGGCGTGCGGGACCATCGCCGAGTGGTACTTCTCGGCGCCGGCCGCCGACTGCCGCCACTGGAAGAAGCAGACCGCGTCGGCGCCGTGCGCCACGTGCGTCAGCGAGTCCCGGGCCATCTCACCGGGCCGCTTCGCCTGGTTGACGTGCTGCCAGTTCACGGCGCTGGTGGAGTGCTCCATCAGGAACCAGGGCCGGCCGCCGGCGATGCCACTGGTGAGGTTCGCCGAGAACGACAGCTCGTCGCGGTCCCGGGGCCCCGGGACGACGTAGTGGTCGTTGGCGACGAAGTCGACCTCGCCGGCCCAGTCGGCGTAGTTCATGCCCTTGGTGCCGGGCATCACCATGAAGTTGGTGGTGACGGGGACGCCCGGGGTCAGCTCCCGCAGCAGGTCCCGCTCCGCGCGCAGATGGTCCTTCAGCGCGTCCGAGGAGAACCGCTTGAAGTCGAGCTGCTGGGTCGGGTTGGGGTGGGAGGCGGCCAGCCGCGGGGGCAGGACCTGCTCCCAGTCGCCGTAGCGCTGCGACCAGAAGGCCGTGCCCCAGGCGTTGTTGAGCGCCTCCGTCGTGCCGTACCGGGCGCGCAGCCAGTCGCGGAAGGCGCGGGCCGCGTCGTCGGAGTAGTCGTACACGTTGTGGCAGCCCAGCTCGTTGTTGACGTGCCAGGCGACCAGGGCCGGATGGTCGGCGAAGCGCGTCGCCATCTCGCGGACCAGGCGCAGGGCGTGCTCGCGGAAGACGGGCGAGGTCGGGCGCCAGTGCTGGCGCGCTCCCGGCCACAGGGTCTCGCCCCGGTCGGTGACCGGGAGGATCTCCGGGTGCGCGGTGGTCAGCCAGGGCGGAGGGGAGGCGGTGGCGGTGGCCAGGTCGACGCCGACGCCGTTCTCGTGCAGCAGGTCCATGACCTCGTCGAGCCAGCCGAAGTCCCAGGTGTCGGGGCCCGGCTGGAGGCGGGCCCAGGAGAAGATGCCCAGCGACACGATGTTGACGCCGGCCTCGCGCATCAGCCGTACGTCCTCCTCCCACACCTCCCGGGGCCACTGCTCGGGGTTGTAGTCGGCTCCGAAGGCGAGCCGGGGGGCGCCCGCGCCGTCGCAGCCGCGCCTCGGCCGGGACAGGAGGGTGGAGATCATGGAGGTCCTTCCGGTGTGGTGCGTACGGCGCCGGGGCGGCGGCGGGTCGCCCGCGCAGCCGCCCGCGGGCCGCCGCATCGTGTGCTGCCTGTGCTACTTCTCGACGGTGAAGCCCTGTTCCTCGCCGTACTTGACCGAGGCCTCCTGCCAGGACTTCAGCCCCTCGGTCAGTTTGGTGCCGGAGACGTAGGCCTTGCCGACGGTGTCGTTGAAGATCGAGTTGGCGTACACCTGGTAGGGCAGGTACGCCCAGTCGTCGGCGACGTTCGCGGCCGACTCGGCGAAGATCTTGTTGGCCTTCTGGCCGCCGAAGTAGGGGAAGGCGGTGTCCTGGAACGCCGTGGAGCGCAGATCCGCGGTGGTCGCCGGGAAGGCGCCGTTCGCCAGGCGGGTCCGCACGCCGTCGCCCGCGTTCGCGTACTCCACGAAGGCGTAGGCCAGCGCCTCGTTCCCGCCCAGCTCGGGCAGGGCGAGCGCGCTGCCGCCGTTCTCGGCGCCGGCCCTGCCGCCCGCCGTCCACTGGGGCAGCGGGGCGACGCGCCAGTCGCCGGAGGCCGCCTTCGCGCCGGATTCGAGGTTGGCGGGCATCCAGGCGCCGGTGGCCAGCGTCGCGATGCTGCCGTCGCCGAGGCCCTTGTACCACTCGTCGGTCCAGCTCGGGACGGACGCGAGCAGCTTCTCGTCGATGAGCTGCTGCCATGTGTCGGTGAACTGCTTGGCGCCCCGGTCCGAGAAGTCGATCTTCACCTTGGTGCCGTCCACCGTGTAGGGCCGCGAACCGGCCTGCCAGAGCATGCTGGTGGTGAACCCCGCGTCCCCGTTGTCGGCGGTGATGTACGCCTTCGGGTCGGCCTTGTGCAGGTCGCGGGCGGCGTCCAGGTACTCGGCCCAGGTGGTGGGCACCTTGATGTCGTACTTGTCGAAGACCTTCTTGTTGTAGAACAGTGCCATCGGACCGGAGTCCATCGGCAGCGCGTACACGCTGTCCGTGCCGGCCTTCACACCGTTCCACGGGCCCGGGGAGAAGGTGTCGGAGAGCTTCTCGGCGCCGAAGGACTTGAGGTCGGTGAGCTGCTTGGTCAGGGCGTACTGGCCCATCGCGTAGTACTCGATCTGGGCGACGTCGGGGACGCCCTTCTTGGCCGACATGGCGTTCTGGAGCGCCGTGTACTCGTCCTTGTTGGTGCCCGCGTTGACGAGGTCGACCTTGACCCCGGGGTGTTCCTTCTCGAAGTCGGCGGCCACCTGCTTGAGCGTGGGCTCCCATGCCCAGACCGTGATGGTGCCGCCCTCCTCGAGAGCCGCCCGGATGTCCGCCTCGGAGACCGCCTTCCCGCTCGGTTCCCCGCCGCCGGAGTCGCCGCAGGCGGTCACCCCCAGGGCGAGGGCGCAGACGAGGCCTGTGCCGCGCAGGAGGCGGCGCGTGTGCTTGGGCATGGTTGTGCTTCCACTTCTTCGTGGCCGGAACCGGCACCGTTGACGATCAAAGGGACAGGGGACCAGGGGACCAGGGGACCAGGGGACGGGGACACGTGGGGGAGGGAGGGGCGGGGGCTACTCCTTGACGCTTCCGGCGGCGAGACCGGACTGCCAGTACTTCTGGAGCAGCAGGAACGCGGCGATCAGCGGCAGGATGGTGATGAGCGAGCCGGTGACGACCAGGTTGAAGACGGCCTCGCCGCCCGCGGTGGCGGCCTGCCGGTTCCAGGCGTTCAGCCCCAGGGTCAGCGGATACCAGTCGGGATCCTTGATCATGATCAACGGCAGGAAGTAGTTGTTCCAGGTCGCGACCATGGTGAAGAGCAGCACGGTGACGATGCCGGGCGCCAGCAGCGGCAGGGCGACCTGGAAGAAGGCGCGCACCTCGCCCGCGCCGTCGATCCGGGCGGCCTCCATCAGCTCGGTCGGGACGGCCTCGCTCGCGAACACCCACATCAGATACAGGCCGAACGGCGAGATAAGGGACGGGATGATCACCGCCCAGGGGGTGTTGGTGAGCCCCATCCCGCTGAACATCAGGAAGGTCGGCACCGCCAGCGCCGTACCCGGCACCGCCACCGCGCCGATCACCACCGCGAAGACGGCACGCCGGCCCGGGAAGTCGAACTTGGCGAGCGCGTAGCCGCCGAGCACGGCGAGGAAGGTGGCACCGCCCGCGCCGAGGCCCACGTACAGCAGGGTGTTCAGCAGCCAGCGGGTGAAGACGCCGTCGTCGTACGTGAACGTCCGGCCGATGTTGTCCCACAGCGCGAAGTCGCCGTCGAACCAGAGGCCGAAGGAACGGGACATCCCCTCCTGCGTCTTGGTGGCGCTGACGACCAGCCAGGCGAGCGGCACCAGGCTGTACAGCAGCACGAGCCCGGTGAGCACGGTCAGCAGGACGCTGCGCCGGGGCCTGTCGGAGGAGTGCCTGCGCCGGGACGCACGCAGCCGGGGCGCGGAGCGCGCGATGCCGGGCGGTGGTGCCTGGCGGCGGTCGAAGACGGTGGCGACGGGGCCGGTCATCGCAGCTTCACACTCCCTTGCGCATGCCGCGAAGCTGGACCACGTAGGCGATGACCATGGTGATCAGCCCCATGATGATGGCGACCGTCGCGGAGTAGTTGTGCTGCTGTCCGTTGAAGGACAGCGAGTACGTGTAGTAGTTCGGCGTGTAGTCGGTCGTGATGGCGTTGCGCGCCAGCGGCTGGAGGATGCTGGGCTCGTTGAAGAGCTGGAAGCTGCCGATGATCGAGAAGATCGTGGCGATCACCAGGGCCCCGCGGATGGCCGGCAGCTTGATGGCGGTGATCACGCGGAACTGTCCGGCACCGTCGATCTGGGCCGCCTCGTAGAGCGAGTGCGGGACGACACGTAGCGCCGAGTAGAAGATCAGCATGTTGTAGCCGACGAACTCCCAGGTCACGATGTTGCCGATGGAGGCCAGCACCAGGTCGGCGGAGAGCGGGTCGGGCAGTGAGACCCCGAACGCCTCGTTGACGTCACCGACCAGCCCGAAGCGGGTGCCGTACATGAAGCCCCACATCAGGGTGGCCACCACGGCGGGCACGGCGTACGGCAGGAAGATCGAGATGCGGAAGAAGTCCCGGCCGTACAGGCGTCCGCTGTCCAGCGCCAGGGCGACCAGCAGGGCGATGCCGAGCATGATCGGCACCTGGACGGCGAGGAAGAGCGAGACCCGGCCGAGCGAGGCCCAGAACCGCTCGTCCCCGAGCGCCTCGCGGTAGTTGTCCAGTCCGACGAAGGTGGTCCCGCCGATGAGCCGGTCGCGGAAGAGGCTGAGATGGATCGAGTACGCGATGGGCGCGAGGAACACCAGGGCGAACACGGCCACGAAGGGGGCGAGGAAGCCCCACCCCGTCCACGAGCGGCCCGCCCGCCTCGCCGGGGGCGGGGCGGGCCGCGGTTCGGCGGCGGCCTGCGGTTGCAGCGTCGTCATGTCGTTCCTCGCTCGTCCACGTCCTGGAGCCTCGACGTGTTTGCGTAAACATCGAGCGGCGGCGGAAGCGCTCGGGTCCGTGGGACGCCGTCCGTGGACTGCTGTTATGTTTACGTAAACATTTGGTGGCGGCATGTCTACACCGCCCCGAGGACGAGGGTCAAGGGTCCTTCGGGAGCCGGTCCCGGGCGGCTGCGGAGAGGTGGGGAGACGGCAGTGGGCACGGCTGAGGAAGTCGCCGACGCGCGGAACGCGGGCACGCGACGCCGGCGCGGCGGCCGGGTGCCGACGGCGTCCATGGCGGACGTGGCCCGGCTGGCGGGGGTGTCCTCGCAGACCGTCTCCCGCGTCTCCAACGGCTACGCCGGAGTGACCGAGGAGACCAGGCAGCAGGTGCTGGCGGCCATGAAGGAGCTGGGCTACCGGCCCAACAGCGCGGCCAGGGCCCTCAAGCGGGGCGAGTTCCGCACCATCGGCGTCATCACCTTCTCGCTGGCCACCACGGGCAACGTACGCACCCTGGAGGCGATCGCCACCTCCGCGGCGGGCGAGGGGTACGCGGTGACGCTGCTGCCGGTCGCCGTCCCGACCCAGGACGAGGTGCGGGGCGCGTTCTCGCGGCTGGAGGAACTGGCCGTCGACGCGGTGATCGTCATCATGGAGGTCCACCTGCTGGACGCCGCGACCCTGAAGCTGCCGCCCCACGTGCAGGTCGTCGTGGTCGACTCCGACGCCGGCGACCACTACACGGTCGTCGACACCGACCAGGCCGGCGGCACCCGCGCCGCCGTACGCCATCTGCTGGACCTCGGCCACGACACGGTGTGGCACCTGGGCGGGCCCGAGGGCTCCTTCGCCGCGCAGCGCCGCGCCGACGCGTGGCGGCTGACGCTCACCGAGGCCGGCCGCACGCCGCCGCCCCTCGTCCGGGGCGACTGGTCGGCGGAGTCCGGCTACCGGGCCGGTCTGGAACTCGCCGCCCGCGAGGAGTGCACGGCCGTCTTCGCGGCCAACGACCAGATGGCCCTCGGCCTGCTGCGCGCCCTGCACGAACGCGGCCGGCGAGTCCCCGGGCACGTCAGCGTCATCGGCTTCGACGACATCGCCGAGGCCGGCTCCTTCCTGCCCCCGCTGACCACCGTCCACCAGGACTTCGCCGAGGTGGGACGGCTCTGCGTGCGGGCCGTGCTGCGCAAGATGCGCCAGGAGGGTCCCGAGCGGGGCACGACGCTCGTACCGACCCGGCTGGTGACGCGGGCGAGCACGGCACCGCCGCCGGCGTAGCGGCGCGGGCCGAAGGGCCGCGGTTGGGCTCGGCGGGTTCGGGCGTTGGCGCCGCCGATGCCGAAGGCGGAGACACCGGTGCGGCTGGGGCGGTCGGCGGTGGGCCGGTCGGCGGCCTCGGTGAGGAGGGCGACCGAGTCGGTGGTCCAGTCCACGTGGGACGTGGTACGTGGAAGCGTCGACGTGGAGACGCGCCGGACGCCGCCGTCACGCGGCTGCGCGAGGACGGCTGCCGGGAGGCCGATGTCCGTCAGGGTGTCCTCGGGTGCGGGGCGTCCGCCGGTCCGCTGTGTGCCGTGTCGGTGGGTTCGGTCTGTGAGAGCGCGGCGAGGAGTCGCAGCTTCTCGTCGCTGTCGCTGTCCTTGTCGGGGTAGTAGACGACGAGGATGACGTCGTCGACGGGGAGTTTGTCCCGGTGGAGCCGCAGCTCGCCGACGACGGGGTGGTGGACCGTGGTGGTTCCTCCGTCGAGGCCACGCACGTCGTGCCGGGCCCACAGGGTGCGGAACCGCTGACTGGACAGTGCGAGTTCTCCGACGAGTTCGATGAACCGGGGGTTGTCGTCGTCGTCCCCGATGGTGGTGCGAAGAGCGGCGATGAAGTCTGCGGCGGCCCTGGCCCAGTCCTGGTGAAAGGCCTGTTCCTCGGGATCGAGGAAGAGGGAACGAAGCCGGTTCTGGCCCGGCCGCAGGCGCGGGGAGAGCGCGACGGCCATGGGGTTGGCGGCCAGGACGTCGAAGGCACGCCCCTCGACGAACGCGGGGATCCGAAGGTGGGCGAGGAGCTGGTGCACCCGTGCCGGCACCTGCTCGGGTCGCTTGCGGCGCGGGGCCCTGGGGCGTGCCGCCGTGAGGCCGAGCAGATAGGTCCGCTCCACGTCGTCGAGGCGCAGGACACGTGCGAGTGATTCGAGGACCTGGGACGAGGGGTTTCTGTCGCGGCCGCGTTCCAGTCGCAGGTAGTAGTCGGGGCTGATGCCGGCGAGCAGGGCGACTTCCTCACGGCGCAGGCCGGGCACGCGGCGGTTGCCGCCGGGCGGGATTCCGGCCTGTGCCGGTGAGACCAGCTCGCGCCGGGCGCGCAGGTAGCTGCCGAGCCGGTTGCCGGATTCCTCGTCCTTCATACCGACACCGTAATGCGGTGCGCGTGACTCGGCGGGGGCCCTGGGAGGACCAGGCAAGACGGGGGTACTGCCACACCCGGCGGATGCCGCCGAGACTGCGGTAGCACTGTCCACGAAGGACTGAAAGCATTATTCGACGCGCCGCGGCCCTGACCGCCGTCGGCGTCCTGGACGAAGGGAAGATCTCGTGGATCTCTCCAATCGCACCGTTCTGATCGTCGGCGGGACCTCGGGCATCGGGCGGGAGCTGGCCCGCCGGTTCGCCGAGGCGGGCAGCACCGTGGCCGTCGGCGGCCGCAGTCCCGAGGCGCTCTCGGAACTCGCCGCAGAAGGCTTCGGCACCGTCGGGATCGACGTCACCGACAGCGCCTCCGTCGCGTCCGCCCGTGACGCCGTGCTCGCCCAATATCCCGGCCTTGACACCGTGGTGACGATGGCCGGCGTCATGCTCATGGAGGACCTGCGCGACCCCGCGCACTTCGAGGCGGCAAGGACGACGATCGACACCAACCTGGTGGGCACCATCCGGGTGATCGACGCCTTCACCGCGCATCTGGTCCGACGCGGCGAGGGCACCTTCGTCACGGTCACCTCCGGCATCGCCTTCCTGCCCTTCCCGCCCATGCCCACCTACGCCGCCTCGAAGGCCGCCGTGCACGCCTACTCCGAGGCACTGCGCGCGCAGCTCGACGGCACCGGCGTCGGCGTCGTCGAACTCGTCCCGCCCGCCGTCGCCACCGCGGGCCGGGAAAAGGTGAACCCGCACGCGCTGCCGCTCGACGGCTTCGCCACCGAGGTCGTGCGACTGCTCTCGGAGGACCCCACTCCCCGCGAAATCCTGGTGAAGGGGGTTCTCACGCACCGCTGGGCCGAGCGCGACGGCACCTACGACGACCTCGTCGCACAGCGTTCCCGGGCCCTGGCCATGCTCCCCGGCCGTGAAGGCTGACCCCGTCAGGGGCGGGCGGGTCACTTCCGGTCGATGGCGCGGGTCCACCAGTGGTGCTCGCAGAACCAGTTCCCGACCATCGCGCCGCCGATGACGACGAACCCGACCCCGATCAGCCAGGACTCCACCACGAGCACGATGCCGACCGTGCCGTAACTGATCGCGTTGTCGAGGATGAGCGGTGTGAAGACGAGGTAGGAGAACCCGCGCAGGCCGACCAGGCCCACCATGGTCGCGACCGCCCCCGGCAACAGGTCCCGCCAGCGGACCTGGCTGCCCAGCAGGAAGTGCTGGCCCCACCAGAAGAACAGTATTCCGGTGGCGGTGGACAGCGCGATCCGCGCCGAGCCCTGGAGCGTGGTCCGCGTCTGCACCTCCTGATAGAGGTAGGCGGTCAGCGCGACCACCCAGGTCATCTGGCGCCAGACCCGGTGCCACGGGCCCGAGGGCAGCCCCCAGATGCGCTCGTAGCCGTTCTGGACGCTCGCCGCGAAGGACACGCCGAACACGGCGAGCGCGATGCCGCCCCACACACTCGTGGTGCCGATGACCTCGGGCGGGGGACTGAAGATGTCGGTCAGCACCCGGGCGGACCGGCCGGACAGCCCCATCCCGTCGGCCAGCCAGGACGCGAAGCCCCCGCGTCCGAGGGGGTCGGCGGCGGCCACCACGATCAGCAGCGGCGCCAGGGTGACCAGGGCGAGCGTCGCGAATCCCATGGCCCGGTGCATCAGCTCCAGCTCCCGGCCGCGCCGGACCAGCGCGGACGCGGCCAACCGGTCCCACACACGGTGGAACGGCCGCCACAACCGGTTCACGGGTGCTCCTCGGGCGTCCTTTCGATGGCCGCGGTCGGGAGACTGACTGACCCGGGTGGCGCCCCGGCAAACGCGGCGCCACCCGGACGGCCTCACGCCGGTCCGCCCGGACCCTCGCCCGACGGCGGCGCCCCTGGGCTCAGGGGTCCATGCGCTGCTGCGCCCGCATACGCTCGTTGTGCCAGGCGATGGCGGCACGTATCTGGGGCTCCTGGAGGCCCGTCCGGCAGCCGAGCTGCTCCATGGAGAGCGCCTGCCGGCCCTTGGTCAGGGCTCGGGCGACCTTCGCCGCCCACAGCTCCTCCGTCACGTAGGGCCGGTGCGCGTAGCCGTCCTTGATCAGGTCGAAGTGCTCGTCGGAGCACGCGGTGACGAGCCGCAGCCCGTCGAACCCTTCGTCGGTGTGGTGCGCGGCGGAGGAGTCCGGTACGTATCCGCTCACGGACCGGTCCTGGGGGAAGACCTTGGCGCACAGGTCGCACAGTTCTGTGGGGACCGGCCGCGCGGTCCGTCGGCCCTTTCTGCCCTTGCGCTTCCACATGGCGACTCCCGGGATGCCACGAGCGGTGTCGACGCCGGTGTGCGGGAACGGGATCGGCGTCCGGAATGCCGGAGTTACCCGCGGGGCGGGAAGCAAACGAAGGAGATGCGCGGGTTCTCCGGCGCGGGACGCGTGGAGGGGTCCGGTTGCCGCCATCGGCCGCAGACGATTTCCTGGTCGGTGAGACGGTCGCCGTTCCCGGAGGCCTCGATCAGCGCGCTCGGCAGGTCCTCGTGGCCGGGGCGGGAGAAGTCTCGTGCGATCACCGCTCGTCACCGCTCGCCCTCCCCCCGGGGAAGCCCGCCGCGCTCGCAGACCTGCCGGGCGATCTCGCGGAGTTTGACGTTGTGGTCCTGCGAGTACCGGCGCAGCGTGGCGAAGGCCTGGTCCTCGGTGAGACGGTGGCTGCCCATGAGGATGCCCATGGCCTCGCCGATGGTGTGGCGGGTGCCGATGGCCTCCTGCAACTGGGCGTGCGTACGGGCGCTGGAGAAGGCGACCGCGGCGTGGGAGGCCAGCAGCCAGCCGGCCGTCTCGTCCGACTCGGTGAACGCGCCGGGCCGGTAGGAGTAGAGGTTCAGCGCTCCGAGGTCCTCGTCCTCGGTGAACAGCAGGAAGCCCATCATGCTGCCGAGGCGCAGCTTGCGGGCTTCGGGGACGTACCTGGGCCAGCGGTCCGCCTCCTTGCCGAAGTCGGCGATCCGGTAGTGCCGTTGGCCGCCGGGGGTGCGTGCCGCGTCGAAGCAGGGTCCTTCCCTGACGCGTCCCTGGAGTGCGTCGCTGTCGACGACCACCTGATCGGTGGGGGCGAGCGACTGCACCCGGTCGCCGCGCAGGATGAGGATGCCGGCGGCGTCGCAGCCCTCGACCAGTTCCGTGGCCGAACCGGTGATCCGCGCAAGTGTGTCGTTCACCGATTCCTGGGCCAGCAGATCACGCGCCAGCGACGCCATCTGCTGTGCGAACCCGCGCCAGTCCATGCCGTTACCTCCTCTGCCCCCGCGCTCTGAAGAGTGCCCGGAGAAGCCGGGACGCAACAGCTGGTGGTGGCCGGGGCATCTTGTTTCACGTTACATCTAAATGCATAATGCGCTTATGGACAGGCCCCTGGACCCGGACTGCCCCGACCGCCCGGACCATCCGGCCGACCGGGACGCCTCCCCGGACGACCTGATCATCGCCCTGGAGCAGATGATCAGGTATGTGCGGCAGAGCGCCCGCACCGGCGGTCTGAGCACCGCGGCCTCCTCGACGCTGGCCAGGCTGAGCCGCGACGGCCCCCAGCGGTTGACCGAACTCGCCAGGGCCGAGGGCGTCTCCCAGCCGAACATGACCCAGCTCGTCACGCGGCTGGAACGCGGGGGACTGGCCCGGCGCACCGCCGCCGCCGGCGACGGCCGCGGCGTGCTCGTGGAGGTGACCTCCACCGGGCTGGAGGTCCTCGCACGGCGACGCGCCGAGCGCGCTCGGGCCCTCCAGGGGCTCATGGAGGACATGACCGGTCCGGAGCAGCGGGCCACCGCGACCGGGCTCCTGGCCCTGGCCCGGGTCATCCACAACCATCAGGACATCTCGGAGGAGCACCGCACATGAGCGCATCGCAAGGAGGGGCCGCCGGTCCGTTCCGGCAGCCCAAGGCCGTCTGGGCCGTCGCCTTCGCCTGTGTCATCTCGTTCATGGGCATCGGCCTGGTCGACCCGATCCTGCCCGCACTGGCCGACAGCCTCGACGCCACGCCCAGCCAGGTCTCCCTGCTGTTCAGCAGCTATCTGATCGTCACCGCCGTCGCCATGCTGATCGTCGGCTGGGTCTCCAGCCGCATCGGCGCCAAGCGCACCCTGGTCACCGGCCTGGCGATCATCGTCGTCTTCGCCGCGCTCGCGGGCACCACCGACTCCATCAACGGCATAGTCGGCTTCCGCGCGGGCTGGGGACTGGGCAACGCCCTGTTCATCGCCACTTCCCTCGCGGTCATCGTGGCCTCCGCGAGCGGCGGCTTCGGCGGCGCGATCATCCTCTACGAGACCGCACTCGGCCTGGGCATCGCCGTCGGCCCCCTGCTCGGCGGCGAACTCGGCGCCATCAGCTGGCGCGGCCCCTTCTTCGGCGTCGCCGTCCTGATGGCCATCGCCCTGGTCGCCACCGTCGCCTTCGTGCCCGACCTGCCCAGGCCCAAGCGGGTCACCTCACCGATCGCCCCGCTCAAGGCCCTGCGCCACCGCGGCCTGCTCACCATGGGCATCATGGCCCTGCTGTACAACTGGGGCTTCTTCACGATGCTCGGCTACGCCCCGTACCCGATGGAGCTGGACGCCCACCGGCTCGGCCTGGTCTTCACCGGCTGGGGCCTGCTGGTCGCCGCCTTCAGCGTCTTCTTCGCCCCGCGCCTGCAAGCCCGCTACGGCACCGCACCGGTCCTGTACGCCAATCTGCTGGGCCTCGCGGTCGTGATGGCCGTCATCGCCGCCGGCGTCGGCGACCCCACCACCGTCGTCGTCGCGGTCATCGTCAGCGGCGCCTTCATCGGCATCAACAACACCCTCACCACCCAGGCCGTCATGCTCGTCTCCCCGGTCGAGCGTCCCGTGGCCTCCTCCGCGTACGGCTTCCTCCGCTTCATCGGCGGCGGCCTGGCCCCCTACGTCGCCGGGAAGCTCGCCGACGCCACCGACCTGAGCGTGCCCTTCTACCTCGGTGCCGCCACCTTCCTGCTCGCCATTCCGGTGCTTGCCAGCGGTCACGGACTGCTCCGCCGGGCCGAGGCGGGCATGGTGGGCGACGGCGAACCGGTGGCTCCCTCGCTCACCCCCGTCGGCACCCCGGCCTCCGCCGCTGCCGACGCCCAGCCCGTCGTGGTCGCCGTCGGATCCCACCAGGCAGCCGCCGCCGTCGTCGACAGCGCGGCACGCCTCGCCCGCGACACCGGCAGCCCCCTTGAGGTCGTCCATGTGCGGGAGACCGCCGTCGTAGAGGAGCAGGCCGTCGACACCGAGACCGACGCGGAGGCGAAGGCCGCCGTCACCGCCCACCTCGACCGGCTCAGGGGCCTCGGCATCGACGCCACCGGCCAGATTCTCGCCGGCGTCGGCGACCACGCCGCCGCGGGCCGCGCCCTGGCCCGGCACGCCGCCGAGATCGGGGCGCGCACGGTCGCGGTCGGCCGTTCGCCGCGCGGCCCGCTGGCCCAGTTCGCCGACGGAAGCTTCACCAGCGCCCTCACCCACGCCGCCACCTGCACCGTCGTCCTGGTCGACCCCGACGACGAGCCCCGGCCGCTGACCGCGCGGTCCCTGACCGAACTGCGCGCCGAGGTGCGTTGAGCCGCTCCGGTTCGGCGCGCAGGCGGGCCGGCCGGGACTTCGCAGCGGTCCCGGTCGGCCGCCGAGGAATCGCGGACGGGCGTTAGACCACCGCGGTGAACGCGGTGGTGATGGCGGTGTCGACGCGGGCGTGCACGACCAGTCGCGGACCCGAGGCGTCGGCGTTGTCCTCCAGCAGCCGCCGGACCGGCGCGCTGTGGGTGACGACGGACATCAGGACACCGAGCCGGCCGCACCACTGATGGGCCCGGAGCACCGCGCTGACCGCGGCGTGGCCGCCCGCCCGCTCGGTCAGGACGATGACGACGGGGGCCGGCCGATGGGCGTCGACCAGGTCGGTGATGTGCGCGGTCAGCGTGGCCCGCCCGTCGACTCCCGGGTCCTGGTCCACCGTGACGACCAGGACCCCGCGCTCCAGGGTGTGGGACAGCATCATGGCCTCCGATCCGACGCCTGACGGCGAGGTTGCCTTCAGTGAAGGCGCCCGACACCGGGTCCGCAACGCGCGCCCCCGGGGACACCGGCCCCGAGTACGGGGCGCCGCGGCGGCGCGCAGGCCGTCGCCCCCGAGCCGTCCGCTTCGAGGAGTGCGAACTGTCCTGGATCCGGCGGACCGGCCTCACCGAACTGCTCGGCCAAGGCCTCGACCGGCGGTGGCACACGTGAGCGGGGCGGTCAGCGCTGAGTGGTCTTCTGCAGCGCCTTGTCGAGGGCGGCCGTGAAGCCGTTGGCCCACAGCTGGTTGACCCGGCTGCGCTCGGTGGCGTCCGGGTAGGCGTTGGTGCAGGACGGGCCGGGGCCGCCGCCCGACATCAGCTCGCTGCACGGGCCGGAGTAGTGGTCGGGCAGACCGAGCACGTGCCCGGTCTCGTGGGCGGTCACCCGGGTCGAGTTGTACTGCTGGTTCTGCTGGTAGTCGAGGAAGATGTACCCGCTGCCGTGCCCGTTCGTGGAGGCGTACGAGCCGCGCGAGTCGTTGCCCTCGTAGTACGCGAAGTCGGCGCCCGAGCTTCTCTCCTGGAGCCGCACGTTGGCCACCGAGCCGTTCCAGATCTGGGCACTGCTGGATATCTGGGAGCGGAAGCTGGGCGCGTTGGTGGTGCTGTAGTAGACGGTGACCGCCGCCGCCGAAGTGGGGTTGGCGGCGCGCTTCTTCGCGACGGACTCGATGACCGCCTCGAAGAACTCCTGGTTGTTCCGGGCGTCTTCGCCCGATCCGGCCAGGGGTGCGTAGCCGAGGTGGGCGGCCGGTGCCGGGGCCTGGACCTGGGGCGCGGCGGCCGTCGCGGCCGGTCCGGTGCCGAGCACGGCCGCGGTGAGGCCGAGACCGACCGCGGTGGACAGCAGGGGCAGACTGATGCGCATCGATGACTCCTTGTGCGGGGGAGTGGGGGGAAGTCGTCACCGGTGAGTGTGGAGCGCCCATGAGCCCGCTGTGATGATGGCAACAGGCGATAGGACGGAGCTATCACCGCCCGAGGCCCTCTCCGCCCGAGGCCCTCACCGGTCGGCCAACACCGGTCGGCCGTCCGGGAGAAGCTTCGACCGGAGTGCAGAACTCGCCCTGATCCGCCGCCTTTTGTTCACCTGGCGCAGGCAACTGTTCCGCCCTACGCTCCCTGCATGGAGCTTGAGGTGAGGCACCTACGCGCGCTGTGCGCCATCGCCGACGCAGGCAGCCTGCACCGGGCGGCACGTCGGCTCGGCGTCGCCCAGCCCACCTTGAGCACCCAGCTCAGCCGGATCGAACAGGCCCTGGGCGGGCCCCTGTTCGTCCGGGCCCGCACCGGCTGCCGCCCCACCCCGCTCGGCCGGACGGTCCTCGGCCGGGCCCGTCCGCTGCTGGCCGACATGAGCACCCTGGTCCGCGAGGCCCGCGCCGCCGCGGCGGGCGGCGACGACAGCCGGCTGCGCGTCGGGTCCACGGCCAGCCGTGCCCTGGCCGGCTGGCTGCGCCGGCTGAGACGGCCGGGCCTGGAACCGACGCTCCAGATGGACGTCTCCGCCAACGCGCTGCTGCGCCTGGTCGCCGACGGCCAGCTCAACGTCGCCTTCGTGCACGAGGTCGAGGGCTGTCCCCTGCACGTTCCCGAGGGCCTGCGGCTGCGGGTCCTCGTCGAGCGCGAACCGCAGTTCGTGATGCTGCCCGCCGACCACCCCGCGGCCACCCGCCCCGCGGTCCGGCTCGCCGACCTGGCCGACGACCGCTGGATGGTCGACCCCACCGTGGACGGCGAGTGGGACGGCGTACACCGCATGCTGCGCGCCGTCGGTCTCAACCCGCGCGTGCTGCACGGCGACTACCACACCGCCGCCTCCCTCGTGGCCACCGGCGAGGTCGTGACCGTCTGCCAGCCCAGCTCCCTGTCCCGCCCCGAGATGGCGGTGCGGCGCCTGCACGGCGATCCGCTCGGCGTACGCCTGCTGCTGGCCGCCCGCACCCGGGCCGGGCTGGACGCCGTCTACCCGGCGCTGGAGGAGGCGTACTGGGAGGTGGCCCGGCAGTCCACCGCGTACCGGGAATGGCTGGAGGGCGCCGGGATCCGGACGCTGCCCCGGTGCCAGGTGGCCGCCGCGGGGAAGGACCGGGTGAAGTTCGTACGGGCCCGCTGAAGCGAACCATCAGGCCAACAGAGTGATTTTCATACCGGACCGGTGTGTCTGTGTGACGGAACGGTTACGGACAGCATCATGAGCTCTGCACGACGACTCCCGCCGCTGCGTTCGCTGGCCGTGATCGGTGCCCTCGGCACCTCCGTTCTCATGATGACCGCCTGCACGAACGCCGACACGACACGTTCGAGCGTCGCGGAGGCGGCCCCCACCGGGTCCCCCTCCGTGTCCGCCACCGATTCCATGTCCGCGTCCCCCTCCGGCTCTCCGTCGGCCTCGATGAACGAGGCCAGGACCGAGCGCAGGGACCTTGTCTCGGCGACCAAGGTCACCTGGGACACGGCCGCCGACACCGCCGTCAAGGAGGTCCCCGAGGGCAAGCTCGTGGACCTCGAACTCAAGCCCACGGCGGCCGAGGCCACCGCGTCGCCGACCGGCTCGCCGAGCCCCAGCATGCCGAACCCGGCGCCCAGCCAGGGCACCCCGCAGTGGGAGGCCAGGGTCGCCCAGACCGACGGCACCGTGCACCGGATCGACATCGACGCCGTCACCGGAAAGGTCTTCCGCACCCAGGTGGTCCCGGACCAGGACGCCGACGACAAGAGCAAGGTGTCCGACCGGATCGCCAAGGCCGAGCAGACCCCGGCGCAGGCGGTCACGGCGGCCACCGACGAGGCCGCCGGCACCGTCACCCGCGTCAGACTCCGCGACAGGGGCCAGCAGGTCGTCTGGGCCGTCGACGTGGTGTCGACCGACAACTGGAACAAGACCACCGTCGACGTCGACGCCGCCGACGGCAAGGTGCTGAGCCAGAACGCCGACAACGACTGAGCCGCAGCCCCCGGACACCGACGGGAGCAGCGGGCCGCGCGGCCCACTGCTCCCGTTCTCCGTGTCCCCGGGCCGTCACACGGCGGGCGAGGACCGGAATCCCGTTGACCGCCCCGGACACCGTACGTGTTTGCCGTCGCGGTGAGAGGCAATGCGGTGTCCATGAGCGATCCGAACAAGGACACGAACCAGAAGCCCAACTCCACCTGGACCGCCGAGTCCAGGGCCCGGGACGCCGCCGAGAGGGCGACCGCGCCCGCCTCGCGGGCCGGGCAGGCCGCCGCCCAGCGTTCGGCCGAGGCCGCGAACGGCGCCGTGCAGACGGCGGCCAAGGGCGTCGAGGCCGGCCGCCAGGCGGTCATCACCACCTCGGGCCATGTCGCGGCCACGGCGCGGACGGCGTGGACGGCCGTCGCCCAACGCAAGCTCGCCGCCGCGGGCGTGGGCGTCGGCATCACCGCCCTGAGCGCCGCCTCCTACGCGCTGGGACGCCGCGCCGGACGCCGCACGCACGGTCCCCTCACCCGTCTCACCGGCGGCCGGATCTGACACGGCCGCACGGCCGCGGCACCGTGCCCCGGCCCGTCACCCACTCCGCACGCCACCGGTGACCTCCGGGCCGGACGACGGCCCGCCCGCGGGGACACACGGCCGCAGTACCCCACCTCGGACCCGGCGTTCGCCACGACGGCGGCCGGAACGTCCGGTGCCGCTCCCCCCGGACAGGGGAAGATGGGACCGCGAGCGAAGTCCCGACCGACGTGGAGGAGTGGGCGCATGCAGCACGACCGAGCCGGGAAGCCGGCCGGCCCCGAGGACCTGATCAACGTCGCAAGGCTGGTGACGGCGTACTACGCCCTGCACCCGGACCCGGCCGAGCCGGCCCAGCGCGTGGCCTTCGGCACGTCCGGGCACCGGGGCTCGTCCCTGGCCACGGCGTTCAACGAGGACCACATCGCCGCCACCAGCCAGGCCATCTGCGAGTACCGCTCCGCACAGGGCACCGAAGGACCGCTCTACCTGGGCGCCGACACCCACGCCCTGTCCGAGCCCGCGAGGACCACCGCACTGGAGGTGTTCGCCGCCAACGACGTGACCGTCCTCGTCGACACCGCCGACGGCTACACCCCCACCCCCGCGGTCTCGCACGCCGTCCTCACCCACAACCGGGGCCGCGCCTCGGGCCTCGCCGACGGCGTGGTCGTCACCCCCTCGCACAACCCGCCCTCCGACGGCGGCTTCAAGTACAACCCGCCGAACGGCGGCCCGGCCGGTTCGGACGCCACCTCCTGGATCCAGGACCGCGCCAACGAGATCATCGCGGCCGGCCTGAAGGACGTACGGCGCATCCCCTACGCGCGGGCGCTCGCCGCCCCCGGCACCGGCCGCCACGACTTCCTCACCGCCTACGTCTCCGACCTGCCGAACGTCGTGGACCTCGACGCGATCCGCGCGGCCGGCGTGCGGATCGGCGCCGACCCGCTGGGCGGCGCCTCCGTCGCGTACTGGGGCCGGATCGCCGAGCAGCACCGCCTCGACCTGACCGTGGTCAATCCGCTCACCGACCCCACCTGGCGGTTCATGACGCTGGACTGGGACGGCAAGATCCGCATGGACTGCTCGTCGCCGTACGCGATGGCCTCCCTCATCGAGCGGCGCGACCGCTTCGACATCGCGACGGGCAACGACGCCGACGCCGACCGCCACGGCATCGTCACCCCGGACGCCGGGCTGATGAACCCCAACCACTACCTCGCCACCGCCATCTCCTACCTGTACGCCCACCGCGACCGGTGGCCGGCCGACGCGGGGGTGGGCAAGACCCTGGTGTCCTCCGGCATGATCGACCGGGTCGCCGCCGACCTCGGCCGCCGACTGGTCGAAGTCCCGGTCGGCTTCAAGTGGTTCGTGGACGGACTGCTCGACGGCTCGCTCGGCTTCGGCGGCGAGGAGTCCGCCGGGGCGTCGTTCCTGCGCCGGGACGGTTCGGTGTGGACCACGGACAAGGACGGCATCATCCTCGCGCTGCTCGCCTCCGAGATCGCCGCCGTCACCGGCAAGACCCCCTCCGAGCACTACGCGGCGCTCACCGCCCGCTTCGGCGAACCCGCCTACGCCCGCATCGACGCCCCCGCCACCCGCGAGGAGAAGGCCCGGCTGGCCAAGCTGTCCCCGGCCCGGATCACCGCCGACACCCTCGCCGGGGAGCCGGTCACCGCCGTACTCACCGAGGCACCGGGCAACGGCGCGGCCATCGGCGGCATCAAGGTCACCACCGAGAACGCCTGGTTCGCGGCCCGCCCCTCCGGCACCGAGGACGTATACAAGATCTACGGCGAGTCGTTCCTCGGCGCCGACCATCTGCGGCAGGTGCAGGAGGAGGCCAAGCAGGTCGTCCTCGGCGCACTGGCCGGCTGACACCCGTGCCCGTCTCCCGGGCCGGCCGGCCCGGGAGACGGGCACGGGTCACGCGTGCGACGAACGCGTGGCACCACTGCCGCTCGTTGGTCCCAAGTGTTCTCCGATGTTTCCCGGATTTGGGGGTAGACGGGCTGGCGTAACGGTCAAGGCTCAGGAAGAGGGCGGATCGGATGGACGGGGCTGCCCAGAATGGGTACCAGCTGAGTGAAGAGCTGGTCAGGGTTTCGGCAGAGTACGAGGGCATCCCCGGCGACATCGCCCGGGGCCGGGAGCTGGCCCGGATGTTTCTGGCACGGGTACGGGCGGCCCACGGCTTCCCGGTGTCCGAGCGCGCGGTGGACCTGGTGCAACTGGTGGTCAGCGAGCTGCTGACGAACGCCTGCAAATACGCGCCCGGCCCCTCGCTGGTCGATCTGGAACTGGCCGAGGACCGGGTGGAGGTGACGGTGTGGGACAGCGAACCGGTGCTGCCGGTGGCCGAGACCGCGGACCCCGGGCGGGTCGGCCGGCACGGTCTTGAGATCGTCATGGCGGTCTGCCAGAGCTTCGAGGTGCACCGGGAACCGGTCGGCAAGCGCATGAGGGCCGCGGTCAGACTCGTCGACGACGCGAACGGCACGGCCTTCGCCAACCCGGCCTGACCACGCCGGGACAACGCGTACGACGAGACCGCGCACGGGGACGGCCGGGCCCCGCGCCACCTCCTACCGACCGATGTGACGCCGGTCCCCGGCCCGGAGCCGGTAGAGCACCGAGCGCCGCAGCGGACCCTCGGCAACACCCGGGTCGTCGAAGTCGTCGGCCGGGTCGTGGGTCATGCCGAGCCGACGCATCACCGCCCGCGAGCGGAGATTGCCACGCGCCGTCACCGCGAGGACCTCCGCGAGACCGAGGTCCGAGAAGGCATGGGCCAGCACGGCGCGCCCGGCCTCGGTGGCATAGCCGTGTCCCCAGGCCGGGCGGGCCAGCCGCCAGCCCGCCTCCACCCCGCTGAACGGCATGCCGTCCTCCACGGGATCGAGCCCGGCGAACCCGATGAACTCACCGGTCGCGGCGACCTCCACCGCCCACCACCCCCAGCCCCGCCGGTCGAGATCGGCCTGGAAACGGGCCGCCGACGCCTCGCTCTGCTCCCGGGTCGGCACCCCGGGGAGGTACTCGCGGACCACCGGGTCGGCGTTCAGCGCCGCCCACGGGGCCAGGTCGGACGCCCGCCACCCCCGGAGCACCAGCCGATCGGTTCTGAGTTCGCTCATCGGGCGAACGTAGGCGGAACCGGACCGCGCAGCCACCGAATAAGAAGCGCCCGCGGGGCGCCGCGTCCGCGCCGGGCACGCTCACTCCCCCCTTCGGCCCTGCGGGGCGGTTGATCCCCGTCGGCTGAGGGAACCTGGCGGGACGGACGGCATCGGAAGGCTGTGAGGGTCGTGACATCACGCTGGGCGGGCCACGGGGAGGGCGGCGAACCGGGGCACGACAGGGCGGACGGCGCCCCGGAGCCCGACATCGCCCCCGCCGTCCTGCGCGCGCTCGGCGCAGGCGTACTCACCCTCGGCCCGTCCGCCAGGATCACCTCGGTCAACCCCTGGGCCGAACGGCTCCTGGGACGCTCCGAACAGGAGATGCTCGGTCACGACGCGCACGACCTCCTGCACCGCTACGCCGACGGCAGCCCCGTGCCGCGCGAGCAGTGCGCGCTGCGCAACCCCCTGCACGGGGTGCCGGCCGAGGAGGGCAGCGACGAGTACTTCCAGCGGTCCGACGGCACCACGGTCCCCATCATCTGGGCGGTCACCCCGCTCGTCCGCGAGGGCAGGCAGGAGGGGCTGGTCCTCGTCTTCCACGACTTCAGCCTGCACCGCAGCGCCGCCGAGGAGACCGAGGCACGCACCAGCGCCCTGGAGAACCTCACCGCCCAGCTGCACCTGGTCGCCGAGATCTCCACGGTGCTGGTCCCCACCGAGCGCACCTCCACCACGCTGCGCCGCCTGCTGCGGCTGCTGGTGCCGGAACTGGGCCAGTGGGCGGCGGTCGACGTCCACCCCGGCGAGTCGGACGTACTGGAACGGGTCGCCGTCCGCAGCAGCACGCACCCGCACCGGGCGGAACGGCTGCGCGGGCCGGTGACCTCGCTCCCGGACCCGGCCCGCGCCGCGCTGACCCTGCTGATCAACGGCGAACGGCCCGTCCGGCTGAACGTCGAGGCGCTGCTCCGGGACCCGGAGAATCCGCTCGCCGCCACCCACCGGGTGCTGTTCGAACGACTCGGCGGGCACGCGGCCGTGGCCGTCCCGCTCAGGACCCGGCAGCGCTCCTACGGGGTGCTGACCGTCGCACGCACCGGAGACCACCCCGCCCACACCGACGCCGAGGTGGCCCTGCTGGTGGACATCGGACGCCGGGTCGGACTGGTCCTGGACAACGCCCGGCTCTACCACGAGCAGCAGAACGTCGCCGAGACCATGCAGCGCCAGTTGCTCACCCCGCTCCCGCAGGTCGACCACCTGCGCATGGCCGCCCGCTACTGGCCCGCCGAGAGCGCCATGGAGGTCGGCGGCGACTGGTACGACGCCTTCCTGCTCGGCGACGGCGTACTGGCCCTGGTCATCGGGGACGTGGTCGGGCACGATCTGCACGCCGCCGCCCACATGGCCGAGGTCCGCAACATGCTGCGGGCCCTGGCCTGGGACCACCAGGAGCCGCCCAGCGTGATCATGCGCCGTCTCGACGAGGCCGTGACCAACACCAGCGACGCGCCGATGGCCACCCTCGTCTTCGCCCGCGTCGAAGGCCCCGAGGGCGGTCCCTGGCGGCTCCAGTGGGTCAACGCCGGCCACCCGCCGCCCCTGCTGATCACGCGGGACGGCGAGACCCGCTTCCTGGAGGGCGGCCACGGCCCGCTCATCGGCATGAGCGCCACCCTGCGCCTCGGCCTCGACTGGCCCGACACCCGTGAGGAACTCCCGCCGGAGAGCACCCTCCTGCTCTACACCGACGGTCTGGTGGAGAACCGCGAGTGCCCCATCGACCAGGGCATGGACCAGCTCCGCCACCACGCGGGCGTACTGGTCCGCCGGCCCGGGAGGTGGCGCATCGACGACTTCTGCGACGAACTGCTCGCCCGGATCGCGCCCCGCGGCGACGACGTGGCCCTGCTCGTCCTGCGCCTGCCCGCCGCAGGCGTCGGCGCCCCGGGCGACACCGCACCGCCGCCACCGTCCCAGTCCCCGCACAGCCAGGCCACCCCCGACCGGGCGGCCCCCGGCTCCCGGCGCCAGGAGCCGGAGGTGGCGGATCCGACACAGGCCGCCCCGCCGGAGTAGTCGACGCGTACGCGTACGCGTCCGCCGCGGGCCGGACGCGCGTTCACCCGGCTGAGCGCCTTGAGTGGTGCCGGACGAACGGCTGGCTGACGGTGATTCACGTCGGGGCCGGGTCATCTCAGCTGACGAAGCACCAGCTGCCCGGTCGTGACGGAAGGAACCCGAAGATGCGTTCTGCTCGCACGCTTTTGACCACGGCGGCGGCCTCGGCCGTACTCGTCCTCGGCGCCGCCGGCGCCCACGCGGCCGGGAACGACTGGAACCACGACGACTCTTCCTACAGCAAGGAGCACAACGGCGGAGGCAAGTACGACGCGCCGCGCGGCGGAATGCACACGGGCGGCGGTGCGCTGGCCGCGGTGAGCGAGGGCGACTGGGACGGCGGC
Organism: Streptomyces sp. SL06; assembly: GCF_058244745.1. Taxonomy (NCBI): domain Bacteria; kingdom Bacillati; phylum Actinomycetota; class Actinomycetes; order Kitasatosporales; family Streptomycetaceae; genus Streptomyces; species Streptomyces sp. SL06. The sequence goes on from NZ_JBSYOT010000002.1 coordinate 6,755,023, forward strand.
GGCCGTGAGTCCAAGCAGGACTCCGGGAGCCACCAGCGCGACGGCGGCGAGAAGTCCTGGGGCGGCGACCACGAGAAGCCGCGCGGCGGGATGCACACCGGAGGCGGCGCGCTGGACACGCCGACCACGACCGCGGGCGGGCTGGCCGTCCTGGCCGTCGCCGGGACCGGTCTGTACGCCGTCCGGCGCAAGAAGTCGGCTCGCGCAGGGGCGTGAGCCGTGCCGGGCGCGATAGCAGCCGGGCCGCCACCCAGGAACCGCGGGGCGGCCCGGCTCGCCGCCACCACCGTGTCCGCCCTGCCGCCGTGCCCCAGTGAGGTGGTCCCCGATGGCACTCCCCCCTTCCTCCCCCGACGACGCGACGGCACCGGCCGGCCCGGCGTCCCGTTCGGGCACGACGCTGCTGTGCGCCGTGGCCCTGCTGGTCCTGGCGGTGAGCCTGATCGGCGGCAACCACACGTCGGCCGGCTCCTCCCGCCCCGCGCCGCCCGCACAACCCGCCTCGTCGGCGCCGGCCGGCGCAGGCCACGCGGGGCAGCCCCTGCCGCGGTCGAAACCGGTGCGCCTGCTGATCCCCGAGATCTCCGTCGACGCCCCCTTCACCGACCTCGCCATCGGCGCGGACGGGCGGCTGGAGCCCCCGCCGGCCGCCGACACCAACCTCGTGGGCTGGTACGCCAAGGGCGCCTCCCCCGGCGAGAAGGGCACCTCGATCATCGCCGGGCACGTGGACACGAAGACCTCCGCCGCCGTCTTCGCCCGCCTCGACCGGCTGAACGAGGGAGACACCTTCCACGTCGAGCGGGCCGACGGACGCAAGGCGTCCTTCGTGGTCGACAGCCTGGAGACCTTCGGGAAGGACGGCTTCCCCAGCGAGCGCGTGTACGGGGACACGGACCGGGCCGAGGTACGGCTCATCACCTGCGCGGGCGACTACGACCGCAAGGCCAAGGACTACACGGACAACCTGGTCGTCTTCGCGCACCTGACCTGAACCCGCGGACGGCTCGGCACGGCGCGCTCACCCGCGCAGTGCATACGGGTCGCGCGCCGTCGGGGCCGGGCACAGGATCGAGGCACGCTGGCGTCGCATCACCGCGGCCGACGTTCACTCCCGCCCCCGCGAAGGAGATGTGCGCAGGATGACCACCACGCCCACCCCCGCTTCCGAACCGCTGGCGCGACAGGTGTCGCACCAGGTCTCCCAGTCCGTGTTCGACGGCTCCCGGCTCCGGGTCGTCCTGCTGGTGGAGGTCTACGACGGGGCCCAGCAGCAGTTCCTGGAGACGTACGAGCACCTGCGCAGCCATGTCGAGTCCGTTCCCGGGCACATCGGTGAGCAACTGTGCCAGTCCATCGAGAACCCCTCCCAGTGGCTCATCACCAGCGAGTGGGAGAGCGCCCCGCCGTTCCTGAACTGGGTCAGCAGCGAAGAGCACGTACGGATGGTCGAGCCGCTGCACAGGTGCGTCCGGGACACCAGGTCGCTCCGCTTCCACGTCGTGCGCGAGACCGGCCGTCCGGCGTCCGGCGGCGAGCGCGAACGGAGCGCGACGCGGGCGGCCCCCCGGATCGGTGACGGCGTGATCCGGCACGCGCTCACCTTCACGGTCGAGCCGGGCAGCGAGAAGGCGGTCGCCGAGCTGCTCGCCGACTACGCCTCGCCCGAACCGCGGGTCGACGACACCACGCGGCTGTGCCGTACGTCCCTGTTCCTGCACGGCAACCGGGTGGTGCGGGCCATCGAGGTGCGCGGCGACCTGCTCGCGGCCCTGCGGCACGTGGCCGAACAGCCCGAGGTGCGGGCCGTGGAGGAGGCCCTCAACCCGTATCTGGAGCAGGACCGGGACCTCGGCGACCCGGAGTCCGCCCGGGTGTTCTACACGCGGGCCGCGCTGCCCGCCGTACACCATGTGACGGCGGGGGAGCGGGACCCGGCGGCGCGGCGGCACGCCCTGTTGTACCCGGCGCGGCCGGGCCGCGGGATGCGGCTGGCCCGGCTCCTCGCCGAGCGCGACGAGGCGGCTGCGGACGATCCGCGCGGCCCGGTCCTGTGCAGCACGATCTTCCAGCGCGACGACATCGTGGTGCGACTGGTCGACGTACGGGGCGATCTCGACGCCGGCGACCCGGCGGTGTCCCTCGGTCTCGCCGACGCCGGACAGGTGGCCGAACTGACGACGCTCCTGGACGGCCCCGCCGGCGCCGCACCGGCGGGCGGCCGACTCGCCCGCGCCCTCCAGGACGCCCGCATGGACCTCGTCACCGACCGGCGCGCGCCCGACGCCTGACCGGTCCGTTCACTCGGGGACCGTGCAGTCGAAGGCGTGCAGGTAGGGGTTGACCGGGCGGATGTCGCCGATGACGAGGCCCGCGTCGGTCAGCCGGCCGGTCATGCTGTCGGTGGTGTGCTTCGCGCCGCCGACGTTGAGGAGCAGCAGCAGGTCCATCGCCGTGCTGAACCGCATCGAGGGCGTGTCGTCGACGAGGTTCTCGACGACCACGACCCGCGCCCCGGGGCCGCCGGCCTCCATGACGTTGCGCAGGGCGCGGGCGGTGCTGTCGTCGTCCCACTCCAGGATGTTCTTGATGATGTAGACATCGGCCCGGACCGGAACGGCGGTGCGGCAGTCGCCCGGCACGATGCGCACCCGGTCCGCGAGTGCTCCCGCCCCGCGCAGCCGGGGGTCGGCGTTCTCCACGACGCGCGGCAGGTCGAGCAGTGTGCCGCGCATGGCGGGGTACTTCTCCAGCAGGCTCGCCACCACATGCCCCTGGCCGCCGCCGATGTCCGCGACCGACGTGCTCCCCGACAGGTCGAGGAACGCCGCGACATCCTGGGCCGACTGCCGGCTGGACGTCGTCATGGCGCGGTTGAAGACCTCGGCCGACTGGGGGGCGTCCTCGTTGAGGTAGGTGAAGAACTCCTTGCCGTACAGGTCCTCGACGACGTTGCGGCCGGTGCGGACCGCCTCGTCCAGTCGGGGCCACGCGTCCCAGGTCCACGGTTCGGTGCACCACAGGGTGATGTCGCGCAGGCTGTGCGGGTCGTCCTCGCGCAGCAGCCGGGACATGTCGGTGTGCGCGAACGTCCCGTCCTCGCGCTCGGCGAAGACGCCGTAGCAGGCCAGGGCGCGCAGCAGCCGGCGCAGCGGCCTGGGCTCGGTCTTCACCGCGGCGGCGAGGTCCTCCACGGCCAGGGGGGTGTCGCCGAGGGCGTCGGCGACACCGAGCCGGGCGGCCGCGCGGAGGGCGGCGGCGCATGCCGCCCCGAAGGCGAGTTCCCGCAGCCGCATGGGCGGGGGAGGGGCAGTCTGTGCGGTCGTCATGTGCCGCTTTCCTTCCTGCTTCGGTCCACGGGTGGCCACGGGCTCAGCACAGTCCCGCGGGCCTGGAGGCCCCGCAGGTGTTGTTCTGGAAGGTGTTGCTCCTGGCGGTCTCACCGGTCTCGGTGTTGACGAGGTCGGCCGGGGAGTTGTCGCGCAGCCTGTTGCCGGTGACCTCGTTCTTCTCGCCCGTGACACCCACGAAGCTCTTGAACAGGACGATGCCGCCCGACAGCGGGGAGGTGCCGGAGTTGCCCTCGACCGTGTTGTCCGCGACCAGGACCCTCTCGGTGCCGGTCAGGACGATGCCGGAGCCCTGGAGCGCGTCCAGCCGGTCGGTCTTCGGGCAGGACTTGTTGTTGCCCACGACGTGGTTGTCGCGTACGACCAGATCGCCGGCCCTGGGCCTGTTCTCGTCGCCGACGACGAACACGCCCGCGCAGTTGCCGGTGACGTGGTTGCCCGCGACGGCGAGGTTGCGCAGGCGGCGTACGGTGACGCCGATCCTGTTGCCCTCGACCCGGTTGTGCGCGACGACCGTGCCGCGGGTGTCCGCGGCGCCCTGCTCGGCGTCGACGGTGTTGGCGAGGAAGATCCCGGCGTCGCCGTTGTCGCGGGCGGTGTTGCCCCGGATGACGCCGTGGACCGACCGCTCCTGGGCGATGCCCCAGACGCCGTTCCCGACCGCCGTCACATTGCGCACGGTCAGTCCGTCGGTGTCCACGGAGAACACGCCGGTGCGGGTGAATCCGGTCACCGTCAGGTCGGCGACGGTGACGCCCTTGACGTGCTCGTCCTTCGTGCCGGTCACGCAGATGCCGTTGCCGCCCTCGGCGCAGGTGTCGCCGGCCGCCTTCGCGGTGCCCGGCGTGAGGACCGTGTCCCGGCCCGTGCCGCGCAGGGTGAGGCCGGGGGTGCTCACCCTGACGCTCTCGCGGTAGGTGCCGGGCGTCACGAGCACGGTGTCGCCAGGCCTGGCGGCGTCCACCGCCTTCTGGATCGACTCCCCGGGGTGGACCACACGGGTCAGCGGGACGGAGGACGCCGGAGCCGCACCGAGTCCCGTCCCGATCATCGCTGCGGTGCACACCAGGTACACGACATGGCATTTCTTCATATTGTGAACGCTATGCCCGCGCTCTTGCGCCTCCGGCCGGATGAGCCATCCGACGGCGTGTCATGAACCCACGGTGAACCGGTCGTTCGCGGGCGGCGTCAGCCGCGCAGGGTGCGCACGGGCAGGACGGCCTGTGCCGCCGAGGTGAGCGTGTCCTGGTGGTTGGCGAAGGCGGCGACCGCCGCGCTGTCGCCGGGCTCGCCCCCGGACCAGGGACGCGTGGCGAAGACGAGGCACGCGTAGCCGCGCCGGTCGACCGCGGCCCGCCACTGCGGTGTGGGGGCGAACTGGGCGTTGATCCCCGGCATGGTGAGGGAGGCCGCGCCCGGCACGACGAGCAGACCGACCGGCAGATCGGGCAGGACCGTGGCGTCGAGGACACCCTCGCCCACGGGGAGCCCGGCACGGCGCAGCAGTTGCCCGACGGCGGCCGAGGTCGCCTCCGGGCCGCTCGCGCCGTCGCCGAGGGAGCAGGCGAGGAGGAAGGGGACGTCGCCTTCGGGGGTCTCACGGCTCCAGGACATGATGACGAGCGTGCCGAGGTCGGCGGTCCGCAGGGGGCGCGTGTCAGGAGAGATCGAGGTCACCGCGAAACCGTACGGGCGCGCCGGGACGCACCTGGCCGGCTCTCACTCGACTGGAGGACATCCCCGCGTTTCTTCACACGAACGAGGGGCGCGCCCGGTGCCGTGACAGCCGGCCTCGGAGGTCGTCGAAGTGCCGGTGCGTGGCGCCGGCCGCGCCGGTCGGCCGTGTCACGAGTGGTTCGCGTGCTCCGGGTGGTCCAAGGAGACGGTGGCCGGTGGAGCGCCCGGAACGTCACGTGCGGTAACTGTCTCCGTATGATCTGTAGACGAGACGCTCATCAGGGCGACGCGCGCGGCACGCACGGCCGCCGGGTCCGGACCGTCGCGGTGGCCCTGCTGGCCATGACCGCACTGGGGACGACCGCGGAGGCGGCGGCCTCGCCGGCCGTCCCGCAGCGCACCGACTGGGACGCCATCGCCGCCTGCGAGTCCAGCGGCAACTGGCAGGCGAACACCGGCAACGGGTACTACGGCGGACTGCAGTTCGCGCGGTCGAGCTGGATCGCGGCGGGCGGCCTCAAGTACGCCCCGCGCGCGGACCTCGCCACCCGCGCCGAGCAGATCGCCGTGGCCGAACGCCTGGCCCGCCTCCAGGGGATGTCCGCCTGGGGCTGCGCCTGACACCCGGGGGCTCCGCGCCCGTCCCCCGGACCCCGGACCCGGGGCGCGGGGCGCGGGGCCTAACCCTGGACGCGCCGCCCCGAGTAGGCCGACCAGCGGCCGTCGCGCCTGGCCACCGTGATGTCCCGGCCGAAGCAGACGGTCAGCAGGGGGTCGGTCAGGACGTCGTCCACGGGCCCGTGGGCCAGGGTGCGGCCCTCGCGCAGCAGCAGGGCGTGGCTGACGGCCGGGAACAGCTCCTCCAGATGATGGGTGACCGTCACGGTGGCCAACTGCGGGCGCCCTTCGGCCAGTTGGTGCATGGCCTCGACGAGGTCCTCGCGGGAGGGCAGGTCGAGGGCGTTGAACGGCTCGTCCAGGAGCAGCAGGACCGGATCGGCCATCAGCGCCCTGGCGATGAGGACGCGCGCCCGCTGACCGCCCGAGCAGACGCCGTACGGCCGGTCGGTCAGCTCCTTGACGCCGAGTTCGGTCAGCAGCTCGTGGGCGCGGAGCCGGACCTCGGCGTCGTACGTCCGCCACAAGGGCTGCACGGTGCCGCTGTGGCCGGTGAGCACGACCGCGTGGGCGGTGAGGTCCTGCGGCACCCGCTGGGCGGAGGTGACATGGCCGATGCGCGCCCGCAGTTCGCGGACGTCCACCCGGCCGAGCCGGCTGCCGAGGACCTCGACCGAGCCGGCCGTGGGGTGCATCAGGGCGCCGAGCAGCCGCAGCAGGGTGGTCTTTCCGGCGCCGTTGGCCCCCAGCAGGGCCCAGTGCTCGCCCGGCCGGACCGTCCAGTCGATGTCGTCGAGGATCACCTGGTCCGTCGTGTAGCGGCGGACGCTCACGTCCTGGAGCCGGACGACGGCCGCCTCGTTCTCGTCGGCCAGGGAGCTGGCTTTCTGTCCGGCCATGCCGTGACTCCTTCACGCGGGACACCGATCGTTCACCCCGAACGGTAGATGCATCCACCACGCGCCTGCCGGACCGTCCGGTTCCTGGACGCCCCCGGCCGGGCCGGGGCGGTGGCTCAGCCGGCCGGGACGGGCGGCGGGTCCCCCCTCCGGCGCACGGTCATCTGCAGGGTGCGGGGCCGGACCGTGGCGGCGGCGACGGGCCGTACCTCCTGCCCGGGTGCGAGTTCCAGCCGTACCCGCCGCACGATCGTGGCGACGGCGGTGACGAGTTCGGTGAGCGCGAACCGGTCGCCGATGCACTTGTGCTTGCCCGCGCCGAAGGGCAGGAACGCCCGCGTGGGCCGGGGCCGGCTGTCGTCCAGCCAGCGGTCGGGGTCGAAGGTCAGCGGGTCGGGGAACAGGACGGGGTCGCGGTGGAGGGCGTGCTGGCAGTAGGCGAGTTCGGTCCCGGCGGGCACCGTCCACGGACCGAGCCGGGTCTCGGTGACGGTGCGGCGGGTGACCAGCCACCCGGTGTGGTGCAGCCGCAGCGTCTCGTCGACGACCCGCCCCAGGTACGGCAGCCGGCCCAGGTCGTCGAAGGCCACCGGCCGGTCGCCGAGTACCTCGTCGAGTTCGGCCAGCACCCGCGCCTCGATCCCGGGGTCGCGGGCGAGTTCGTACAGCACCCAGGAGAGCACCGAGGCGGTGGTCTCGGTGCCGGCCACGGCCAGGGTGAGGATCTCGGAGGAGATCTGGTGCCCGGACAGGGGCCGGCCGGTCTCCTCGTCGACGGTGCGCAGGAGCAGGGACAGCATGTCGCCGGTGTCGTGGCCGGAGGCCCGGAGGTCGGTGACGGCCCGGTCGACGGTGGTCCGTACGGCGTCGCGCGCCGCGGTGAAGCGGCGGTTGACGGGCAGCGGCAGCCGCTCGATCCAGTCCGGCAGCATGACGCGGGCGCCGACGCCGTTCATCACGACCGACAGGTCCGCGCGCAGCCGGCGGAAGGCGGCGTCGTCGAGGCTGCCGGAGAACACGGTCTTGGCCAGCATGTTCAGGCTGAGCCCGACCATGGCCTCGCGCACGTCGAGGCCGCGGCCGGGAACCCAGCCGTCGACGGCGGCGTCCGTCTCGCCGCGCATGATGTCCACGTAGCGGGCGATCCGATCGCCGCCGAAGGCCGGCTGGAGCTGGCGTCGCCTGCGGACATGGCTCTGGCCGGACGCGGTGACGACGGAGTCGCCCAGCAACTGGCCCATCTTCTCGAAGAACCGGCCCTTGTCGAGGCTCGGTCCGAGGTCGGTGAGCATGGTCCGGACGAGGCCGGGGTCCTGGACGACGAGGGTCCGGGTGCCGGGCTGGAGGGTGATCTCGACGAGTGGTCCGTAGGTGGTGCGCAGTGCGGCGACGAAGCCGAGGTTGTCGCGCATGAGCTGTATCGCGTGACCCAGAAACGGCAGCGAGCCCGCTGCCCTGGGTATGGGGGGAGGCGCTACGAGCGTCACGAGGGCGTGTCCCTTCGAGTCGATCTTGGGCGCCTCCATGGCTTCCCTCATCGCTCACGGGCGCAATCCGCGCGACGGCGTGGTGTACGCCACGTGCCCCGCGGGCGCCGGCACGGTGTGGGAGGGCGGGCGGCAGGGCAGACTCCGCTTTCGGCCGCCTCCCGGACGGCGCCCGCGTTCCTGGACCCGTCGCCTAGCGCAGGACCAGTTGTACGAGCGCCACGGTGCCGACCGTCACGATCAGCGTCCGCAGGACCACGGGGCTGAAGTGGCGGCCCACCCTGGCCCCGGTGTAGCCGCCGAGCGCCGAGCCGGCCGCGATGAGGGCGACGGCGGTCCAGTCGAAGTCGGCGGCGAAGAGGAAGAAGAGCGCCGCGACGGTGTTGACGACGGCGGACAGGACGTTCTTGACGGCGTTGAGGCGTTGCAGTGACTCGTCCAGGAGCACGCCCATCAGCGACAGGTAGATGATCCCCTGCGCGGCGGAGAAGTAGCCGCCGTAGACGCCGGCGAGCGTGAGGCCGGCGAACAGCAGGGGGCCGCCGTCACGCCGGGGCGAGGTGCCGGTGCGCTCGCGGTGGCGCCGTACCAGCCTGCCGAGCCGGGGCTGCAGCGCCACCAGGACCAGGGCCAGACCCACCAGGGCGGGCACGATCGTCTCGAACGCCTCGGCCGGCAGCGACAGCAGCAGCGTGGCGCCGGTGAGGCCGCCCAGCAGTGAGCCGACACTCAGTTTCAGAACGCGCCGGCGCTGGCCGCTCAGCTCCGCGCGGTAGCCGACGGCCCCGCTGACGGAGCCGGGGACGAGGCCGAGCGCGTTGGAGACGGTGGCGGTGACCGGCGACAGACCCGCTGCCAGCAGCACGGGGAAGGTGATCAGCGTCCCGGAGCCGACGACGCTGTTGATGGCGCCGGCCCCGACGCCCGCCGCGAACACCGCGGCCATGGCCTCCGGCGTCATCCGGCGCCGTCCCCCGCCGAGCCCGCACTCGGCCGGAAGGTGTCTTGTGCATCCATCACGAGGCCGACTGTACCCATCGTGGCAAAGGGCACCCCGAGTGGTCGCCAACCGGTCCTGGATGTGCGCTTCTTGACGTAAATTCACCTGATCATGCGGTGATACGATCACCGCGTTTGCGGAGCGGGCGGATGGGTGAAAGAGGGCATCCCCGACTTCAGGGACACCCGCGCGGCTACCCCGGTGCGGGCGGTCCCCCGCCCGCGAAGACGGGAATTCAGCAAGCCGGCCTTCAGTCGCCTGAAGAGAGTCTTATGACGGAATACACAGGAAACCCATTGCTCTGGGTCGCCCTGGTCGCCCTGGTCGCCGCCGCCGTGCTCATCAGCCGCCAGCGCAGGGCGGCGCGAGCGTTGCGGCGGCAGGTCCAGGGCCTGAAGGATCATTACACCGAGCTGGAGAACAATTACGGAAAGTCCGTGCTGGCGGCTCAGGAGCGGGCCGAGGACGAGACGAAGACCGTCCTGAAGTCCGCCATGCGCACCCTCCAGGGACTCGCCGCCGAACAGCAGTTGGTGCTCTCCCGGCTGCAGAACAAGTACGGCGACTCCTCCCTCTTGCAGGATCTGCTGGAGATCGACCACACCAACTCGCAGTTCGGCCGCCGTGCCCAGTCCATCGCCGTGCTGTGCGACGGCTGGCTGGGCGGCCGGCGCGACACCGCCTCGGTGTACGACGTGGTCCGCAGCGCGCAGGGCCGTATCCGGCACTTCCGCCGGGTGGAGATCCTCTCCCAGGTCGACTTCGGCATCACCAGCCGGGCCGTCGAACCCGTCGCCCTCGCCCTGGCCGAGCTGCTCGACAACGCGACGAGCTACTCCAGTCCGGACACCGTCGTCGAGATCAACATCCGGACCGTGCCCAAGGGCATCTGCGTCGTCGTCGACGACGCCGGTGTCGGCATGAGCGACGAGGAGCGCACCCGCGCCGACAAGCTGCTCGCCACCGAGCGGGCCTCGGGCGTGGCGGGGCTCGGCAATCCGCCGCAGTTCGGCTTCGCGGTCATCGGCCTGCTGTGCGAGCGCTTCGGCTTCGAGGTGTCGGTGGACTCCTCCTCCCCCTACGGAGGGGTACGGGCGGTGGTCCTGCTGCCGCACGAACTGCTCACCGGCATGCCGGAGCGCAAGGCGCCCGCACCCGCCGCCCGCGGCACGGCCCGCCCGGCCCCGGACGGCGGACCGGAGACCGCGCTCTCCTCCGCCGAGACCGGCGACGGCCTGCCCCGGCGGCGCCGCAAGCGGCCGATGGCCATCGTGCCCGGCAGCGCGTCCACCCCGCGCCAAACGAGCCGTTCCGACTCCGAACAGGCACAGATCATGGGTGCCTTCCAGCGGGGAACGCAGTCCGGCCGGGTCACCGAACCACAGGACACCGACCGGACGAGCAGAACACCTGGTAGCAGCGAAGGACATGAGGTCTCGTGAACGACGATCTGTCATGGATGCTCGACAGCGCACTGGAGATTCCCGGCGCCCTGCACGCGGTCCTGATATCCGCCGACGGTCTGCTGATGGCCCGGACGCAGGACTTCGACAAGGACGACGCCGACCGGGTCGCCGCCGCGATGAGCGGCGTGCAGTCACTCAGCCGGACGCTCGCCTTCTTCTGTGAGGACCCGAACCAGGCCTGGCGGCAGACCCTGGTCGAGTTCGACGGCGGCTGGGTCTTCCTGATCTCCGCCGGCGAGGGCGCCTACCTGGGCGTCTCCGCGTCCCCGGAGGTCGACATGGCGGACATCACCTTCCGGATGCAGCAGCTCGTCGCCCAGCTCGGCAAGCGGCTGACGACACCGCCGCGCGAGAACCTCGGCGCCCGCTCATGACCGGCCGCGACGGCTGGGAGCCAGAGGCCGCCGAATTAGTACGGCCGTACGTCATCACCAAGGGCCGCGGCCTGCCCGACGAGGACGACCTCTCGCTCATCACCCTGGTCACCGCGTCCACCGAGGACGCGCGGCGGCCGAGCCGGCTGTCCCCGGAGGAGCAGAGCCTGCTCGACCTCTGCTCGGCCGGCTACCTCTCGGTCGCCGAGATCGCCGGACACACCCACTTCCCGCTGGGCGTGGTGCGGATCCTGCTGGCATCCCTCATGGAAGGCGGCTATCTCATGACCCGCCCGCCGGTGGCCCGCGCCCGCCTGGCCGACAGGGAAATCCTTGAGGAGGTGCTCAATGGCCTCCGCGCCAAGTTTGGATGAGCAGGACTACGTGCGCGGCGGGGCGACCCAGACCGCGGTGAAGATCCTCGTCGTCGGGCACTTCGCGGTGGGCAAGACCACCCTCATCGGCTCCATCTCCGAGATCGAGCCGCTGTCCACCGAGGAGACGATGACGCAGGCCGCCGAGTCGGTCGACGACCTCAAGGGGGTCCAGGGCAAGACCACCACCACGGTCGCCATGGACTTCGGCCGGCTGACCATCAGCGACCGCGTCGTGCTCTACCTGTTCGGGACACCCGGTCAGCAGCGCTTCGTGCAGATGTGGGAGGACATGGCCCGCGGCGCGCTCGGCGCCCTGGTGCTGGTCGACCCCGACCGGCTGGCGGACTCCTTCCCCGTGATCGACCTCATCGAGCACTACGGGCTCGACTACGCCATCGCCGTCAACCACTTCGACGGCGTGCCGCTGCGCGACGAGCGGGCGCTGCGCGAGGCGCTCGACCTGCTCGACGACACCCCAGTCATCACCTGCGACGCCCGCGACGAGAAGTCCTCGGCCGCCGCACTGACCACCCTCGTCCGCTACTTGCTGGACCGCACCCGCTAGGAGCTGGGAGCAGACATGAACGCTCACGACACCGCCCCGGTGCCACCGCCAGGGTGCCCGGCCCATGGCTCCGGCGCCCGTGTGCCCCTGCACGGACCGGAGTTCGCCGCCCATCCGCAGGCGTACTACGAATACCTGCGCCACTACGGTGCCGCGGCGCCCGTCGAACTGGCCCCCGGGGTCGAGGCGACGCTGGTCACGGACTACGCCGCGGCGCTCCAACTGCTCCAGGACTCCGGGTCCTTCCGCAAGGACGCGCGTCGCTGGCGGGCCTTCAACGAGGGCAAGGTGGGTCCGGACAGCCCGGTCGCGCCCCTGCTGGCCTACCGGCCCAACTGCATGTTCGCCGACGGCGCCGACCACCTCAGACTGCGGCAGGCGGTCACCGACAGCATGGCGCGGGTGGACACCCGCCGGCTGAGCCGGAGCACCGAGCAGATATCCGGCTACCTCATCTCCCAGTTCGGCGGCCGGGGCTCGGCGGACCTGCTCGGCGACTACGCCAAGCAACTGCCGCTGTTCGTGTTCAACGAACTCTTCGGCTGCCCCGCCGACATCGGCGACCGGGTGCTGTTCGGCATCTCCGGCATGTTCGACGGCGTCAACGCCGACAAGGCCACCGCGGTGCTCTTCCAGGCCGTGGGCGAGCTGGTCGCGCTCAAGCGCGGCAAGCCCGGTGACGACGTCACCTCCTGGCTGATGCGGCACGAGGCGAGGCTCACCGACGAGGAGATGGTCCACCAGCTCGCGCTGCTGCTGGGCGCGGGCGCCGAACCGCTGCGCAACCTCCTCGGCAACACCCTGCACCGGCTGCTGACCCACGAGCGGTACGCCCGCGAGGGCGGTCTGATCGACGAGGCCCTCGACGACACGCTGTGGGAGAACCCGCCCATGGCGAACTACGCGCCGCACTATCCGGCCGCCGACACGGAACTCGCCGGACAGCAACTCCAGGCGGGCGACCTGGTCCTGGTCAGCTTCGCCGCGGCCAACACCGGTCCCGCCCTCAAGGCCTCGCGGCAGGCGGGCAGCAACCGCGCGCACCTCGCCTGGAGCGCGGGGCCGCACGCCTGCCCGTCCAAGGAACCGGCCCGGCACATCACGGTCACGGCCATCGAGCACCTGTTCAACGAGCTGCCCGACGTCGAACTCGCCGTCCCCGAGGACAGCCTGACGTGGCGTCCGGGCCCCTTCAACCGCGCCCTGGCCACCCTCCCGGCCCGTTTCACCCCGGTGCGTCCCGGCCGGCGCTCCGAACCGCGGCCGGCGAACGCGGCGGCCGAGCAGGAGAGGGCGGTTGGTGCGGCCCGCCCCGCCGAACGCAACGGCATGTGGAGCCAGTTCCTCAACTGGCTCACGCGGTGATCTGCGCAACACCTCCTGATCCGCCCCTTTCGCATAAAGGCTGAACGGCGCGGGTAGTGAGCAACGCGGCATTCAAGTTGCTTACGAGTAGAAGGAGGTGTCGTGGACCACATATCCACGAACGCCGCTTTCCCGCCGCCGAAACCCCCGATACCCGCCCCACCGGGCGGGTATCGCGCTGTGCGGCTCCGACCGGGGACGGGCCGGTGACCCCCCGACCGACGGGCGCCGGCCCCCTGGACACCCCGACGCTCGGCTCGCTGACGAGCGGTCAGTTGCGAAGACTCGGCGCGGTGGCCGGCCTCGGCGAGCGCGACGCCGAGAGCTACGCGCGGGTGCTGACCGACTCGCTCGGCCCGGTGGCGGACCGGCCGCTGAGCCTGCCACCGCCCGCCCCCACCTTCCTGTCCGACGACCACACGCCCGTGGAGTACTCGCTCTCCTTCCAGCCGGACGCGGCCCCCTGCCTGCGGGTGCTCCTGGAACCGGGCTGCGGCGCAGACAGCCCGGCCGCCAACGGCCGCGCCGGACTCGAGACCGTCCGGGACATGGGGCGGCGCTGGCACTTCGGCACCAACGTCCTCGACGAACTGGAGGACCTGTTCCTGCCGCCCTCTCCGCAGGGCCCGTTCGCCCTGTGGTGCGCCCTGGAGCTGAGACCGGGCGGCGTGCCCGGGGTCAAGGTCTATCTGAACCCGGCGGCCCATGGGGAGGAACGTTCCGCCGCGACGGTGCGCGAGGCCCTGCGCCGGCTCGGCCACCGGAAGGCCTACGCCGGACTGCCCCGGGGCGGCGGACACCCCTTCCTCGCGCTGGACCTCGGGGACTGGGCACACCCCCGGGCGAAGGTCTACGTGCGGCACGACAACCTCACGGCCGGCCGGGCGGGGCGCCTGTCCCGGATGGACCCGGGGCCCAGTCCCGCGGCGATCGAGGCGTTCTTCCGCACGGCCGCCGGCCTCGGCCCCGACGCCGCCGGGCTGGGCGGGCGGCCGGGCCTGTCCTGCCACTCCTTCACCGACACCGGCACGGCGCGGCCGAGCGGATTCACCCTCCACATCCCGGTCAGGGACTACGTCCGGCACGACGCGGAGGCCCTGGTGCGGACGCAGAGCGTGCTGCGCCACCACGGCATGGACGCCTCGGCGCTCGTGCGCGCGCTGTCCGCCGTCACCGACCGGCGGCCCGAGGAGGGGGTGGGACTGATCGCCTACCTGGCGCTGGCCCATCAGCAGGGCCGGCCGCCGCGGGTGACGGCGTACCTGTCCGCCGAGGCGTACGCCGTCGGGCCGCCGGCCGAGGGAGCCGTCCGCCGTCCGGCGGCGGTGCGCTGAGCGGGGCGTTCGGAGCCGGCGGGGCCCCGGTGGAGTCACCGGGAGCCCCCGGGCGCGGTCGTGGCCGGGCGTCGCCGAGGGCGGCGCCCGGCACGCCGGCTACACGGGCAGCGACTCCTGGAACTCCGCCAGATACGGGCCCACGTCGACCTGGATCGAGGCGCCCTGCGTTTGGCCGTAGCGTTCGGCGATGGCGGCGAGGTACGTGCCGATCTCCTCGCGCATCCGGTCAGGCGCGGGCAGCGCGGCCCCGCCCTCGATGATCCGCGTCACCCACCTCGCCTGGGCCTCCACCAGCCGGGTGATCGAGCCCACCGGCCGGACGAGTCCGACGAAGTACAGGCCGGGCCGGCCGGGCGGGACGATCCGTCGGTACAGCTCGACCGAACCGTCCGCGCCCACCGGGCAGCCGGCGGGCAGGAACGGGAAGGTCATGCGGAAGCCGGTGCAGTAGACCACGGCGTCCGCCGGCACCGAGGTGCCGTCGGTGAAGACGACCTGGTCGCCGTCGAACGAGGCGATCGCGGGCTTCGGGGTCACTGCCCCGTGCCGGATCCGGCTGAGGATCTCGTCCGAGAGGGTCACGGCGGAGGAGAAGACCGGGTGGTCGGGCTCGGGCAGGCCGTAGTCCGCGAGCCTGCCGCGGGCGACGAGCAGGGCCTGCTCGACCCACTGGCGCCGCTCGGCGAAGGACATCTCGTTCCACCACGGCGCTTCGGCGATCTCGTCGACCGACATCCCGAAGAGCTGCTTGGGCACGACGTGCAGCCCCCGGCGCACCGACAGCACGGTCTGCGCGGCGTGCCGGGAGAGGTCCGCCGCGATGTCCACCGCCGACGCGCCGAGACCGACCACGACGACGCGCCGACCGGCGAAGTCACTGCCGTCCTGGTAGTCGAGGGAGTGAAGAATCGTTCCGCCGAAGGAGTCGGCGCCCACCGGGAGCGGGTCGGGCAGTGCCGGGTCGGTGTGGTGCCCCGAGGCGACGACCACCTGCTCGAACCGCCGCGAGGCCACCGCGCCGTCCGCCCCCCGGCTGGTGACCGTCCACAGGCCGTCCCCGTCCTGGCGCACGGACAGCACCTCGGTCCGCAGCTCGACGTGGTCGAGGAGCCCGGCCCACTCGGCGAAGGAACGCAGATAGGCGGCGAACTGACTGTGCCGGGGATAGAGCGGATACGAGGACGGCATCGGGAAGTCGGCGTAACCGGTCAGCTGCTTGGCGGTGTTGAGATGCAGGGACCGATAGCCGGGACCGCGCTCACCGGCCCCCGGCCGGCGCCAGATGCCGCCAACGTCGGGCGCCCGGTCCAGGCAGACGAACCCGATGCCGCGGTCCTTGAGACAGTGGGCCACCGCCAGCCCGGACAGACCTGCACCGATCACACACACACGCACGGGATTCCCCCCAGGATGTACTCAACCTCCCCCGATCATGCGTTTACTGCCCATCCGTATCACTGCGCACACCGGAACGAGAGACGAACGCACGTGTCCGTCCTCACGTTTCACGCACCGCGCAGATCCCTGACCCGGCGGATCTTGCCGAGCGAGCGCTCCAGGGTCTCCGGATCGACGACCTCCACCTCCACGGTGACGCCCACGCCGTCCTTGACCCCCCGGCCGATCGTCCGGGCGGCGGCCTCGCGCAGCGCGGAACCGGCGTCGGGACGGGCCTCGACCCGCACGACCATGTGGTCCATGCGGCCGCGCTCGGTGAGCCGGATCTGGAAGTGCGGGGCGACGCCGGGCGTGCGCAGTACGATCTCCTCGATCTGGGTGGGGAAGACGTTCACTCCACGCAGGATGATCATGTCGTCGCAGCGGCCGGTGACCTTCTGCATCCGGCGGAAGGCGGGCCGGGCGGTGCCCGGCAGCAGCCGGGAGAGGTCGCGGGTGCGGTAACGGACGACGGGGAGCGCCTCCTTGGTGAGGGAGGTGAAGACCACCTCGCCCTCCTCGCCGTCGGGCAGCACCTCGTCCGTGAGCGGGTCGACCACCTCGGGGTAGAAGTGGTCCTCCCACACATGCAGTCCGTCCTTGGTCTCCACGCACTCCTGCGCCACGCCGGGACCGATCACCTCGGACAGGCCGTAGATGTCGACGGCGTGGATGCCCACGCGCTCCTCGATCTCGCGGCGCATCTCCTCCGTCCACGGCTCGGCCCCGAAGATGCCGACCTCCAGGGAAGTGGCACGCGGATCGATGCCCTGCCTCTCGAACTCGTCGAGCAGGGTGAGCATGTAGGACGGGGTGACCATGATGATCTCGGGGCGGAAGTCCTGGATGATCTGCACCTGCCGCGCCGTCATGCCGCCGGAGGCCGGGATCACCGTGCACCCCGCGCGCTCGGCGCCGTAGTGCGCGCCGAGGCCTCCGGTGAACAGGCCGTATCCGTAGGAGATGTGCACCTTGTGACCGGGGCGGCCGCCCGCGGCACGGATCGAACGGGCGACAACGTCCGCCCACACGGACAGGTCGTTGTCCGTGTAACCGACCACGGTGGCACGGCCGGTGGTGCCGCTGGAGGCGTGGACGCGCCGTACGTCGGCCATCGGGACGGCGAACATGCCGAAGGGGTAGGTGTCCCGCAGATCGGCCTTGGTGGTGAACGGGAACCGGGACAGGTCCGCCAGTTCGCGGCAGTCGTCGGGCTTCACCCCGGCCGCGTCGAACTTCCTCCGGTACAGCTCCACGTTCTCGTAGGCGTGCCGCAGCGTGGCGCGCAACCGGTCGAGCTGAAGCTCGGCGAGCTGCTCCCGGGACAGGCGTTCGGCGTCGTCCAGCAGGTCGTGGGGGAGGGGCTCGCCCCTTCGGGGCGCCGGGGCCACCCCGGTCGTCGGCTCACTGCTCATCGCGACTCCTTCGTCGTCGTGCCCGGCGTCTCGCGCGCCCCGGCGTCCCGTACGGTGCGGCTGCGTCCGCGGAACTCCGCGATCACGTCCTCACCGCGCCGCACGCTCACGTCGTAGACGCCGCTGCGGCCGAACCGGGCCCGCTCCTCGGCGCGGGCCACGAGCACGTCGCCCTCGTGGGCCGGGGCGACGAACACGACATCGGCGCCGGCCGCGACGGTCACGGGACCACGGCTGTTGCAGGCGACGGCGAAGGCGGTGTCGGCGAGCAGGAACAGAAAGCCGCCGTGGGCGATCCGGTGTCCGTTCACCATCGCGGCGGTCACGGCCATCCGCAGTACGGCGGTCCCCTCGCCGTGCTCGACCAGCTCGATGCCCAGTCGTCGGGAGGCCTCGTCCGCGCGGAACATCACCTCCGCGGGCGTCGGCCCAGTGGCCTGCGACACCTGTTCCACCACCTCGTGTACCGGCTCGTGTACCGACCGACCATTCGGTTCGCGTGCGGCACGGCTCAGTAATCCAGCCACCCGGTCGCCCTGTCAAGAGTGTGCGCGGGGCGTGGTCCGGGTCTTGCCCGGCACCCGGAAACCCGTCACACTGATACCGAACGAATGGTCGGTTGGGAAGCTGGTGACGATGACCACGACACACGCCGCCGAGGCGCCGCCCCCGAAGGGTCTCCAGGAGCACTTCGACGCGGCGATCGCGCACGACCGGCGCGTCGAGCCGCGCGACTGGATGCCGGACGGGTACCGCAGGACGCTGATCCGGCAGATCGCCCAGCACGCCCACTCGGAGATCATCGGCATGCAGCCGGAGGGCGAGTGGATCACCCGGGCCCCTTCGCTGCGCCGCAAGGCCATCCTGTTCGCCAAGGTCCAGGACGAGGCCGGCCACGGGCTGTATCTGTACTCGGCGGCCGAGACGCTCGGCGTGGACCGCGCGGACCTGACCGAGCGGCTGATCGAGGGACGCCAGAAGTACTCGTCGATCTTCAACTACCCCACCCCGAGCTTCGCCAACGTCGGCGTGATCGGCTGGTTCGTGGACGGCGCGGCGATCTGCAACCAGGTGCCGCTGTGCCGCAGCTCGTACGGGCCGTACGCGCGCGCGATGGTGCGCATCTGCAAGGAGGAGTCGTTCCACCAGCGGCAGGGCTACGAACTGCTGATGACGATGATGCGCGGCACCGACGCCCAGCGCGAGATGGTCCAGGACGCCGTGAACCGCTGGTGGTGGCCGTCCCTGATGATGTTCGGCCCGCCCGACGACGCCTCGCCCAACTCCGCGCGGTCGATGGCCTGGAAGATCAAGCGGCACAGCAACGACGAACTGCGCCGCCGCTTCGTCGACATGACCGTCCCGCAGGCCGAGAAGCTCGGCGTCACCCTGCCCGACCCGGAGCTGCGCTGGAACGAGGAGAGCGGTCACCACGACTTCGGCACCCCCGACTGGGACGAGCTGACGCGCGTCATCAAGGGCGACGGCCCCTGCAACGCCCAGCGGATCCAGCGGCGGCGCACCGCCCACGAGGAGGGCGCCTGGGTGCGCGAGGCGGCCACCGCCCACGCCGCCAAGCAGGCCGCCCGCGCGCGTAAGGGAGCGGCGGCATGACCTCCGAGAAGCAGACCTGGCCGCTGTACGAGGTGTTCGTGCGCGGCAAACGCGGCCTCAACCACGTCCACGTCGGCTCGCTGCACGCCGCCGACGACGCGATGGCCCTCACCCACGCCCGCGACCTGTACACCCGGCGCAACGAGGGCGTGAGCATCTGGGTGGTGCGCTCCGAACACATCGCCGCCTCCACCCGCGACGAGAAGGACCCCTTCTTCGCGCCCAGCGCCGACAAGGTCTACCGCCACCCGACCTTCTACGACATCCCCGACAACGTCCCGCACATCTAGGAGCAAGGGCATGAGCGACGAGCACGTCTATCTGTCCCTGGCCGAGGGACACGAGGACGACACCCGCTGGGCCTACGGCACCGGCTTCGAGGACCCGCTGCACGGCGTCGACACCACCGTGCCCGAGGGCGTCGACGCCAGTGAGCTGGCCGCGGACTGCGTGGCGCTCGCCGACGACGCCCTGGTCTCGGCCCAGCGACTCGCCGAGTGGGTCACCCGCGCCCCCGAGCTGGAGGAGGAGGTGGCGCTGGCCAACATCGGCCTCGACCTCCTCGGCCAGGCCCGCCTGCTGTACGCCCGTGCCGGACAGGTCGACGGCAGCGGCCGGGACGAGGACGCCTACGCCTACTTCCGGGACGCCGGCGACTTCCGCAATGTGCGCCTGGCCGAACTGCCCGGCGGCGACTTCGCGTTCACCGTCGCCCGGCTGCTGGTGCTCGCCAGCTGGCGACTGGCCCACTTCCGGCGGCTGGAGACCCACCCCGACCCGGTGCTCGCGGCGGTCGCCGCCAAGGGCGTCAAGGAACTGACGTACCACCGGCAGTACGCCGCCGAGTGGGCCGTGCGCCTGGGCGACGGCACGGACGAGTCGCACCGCCGGATGCGCGCGGCACTGGACCGGGTCGCCCCCTACCTCGGTGAGCTGCACACGGCGTACGACGTACGGGACGAGGTCGCCGACGACCTGCGCCAGGTCACCGAGGCGGCCGGACTGCCCCTGCCCGTGTACCGGCCGCTGCCCGGCTCCGGCCGGGCCGGCGAGCACACCGAGCATCTGGCGCCGCTGCTGGCCGAGTTGCAGGGCGTGGCCCGCGCCCACCCGGAGGCGACATGGTGACCGCGCTCCTGGACACCCGCCGTGCCCGGCGCCTCGCCGGGCAGGTGCCCGACCCCGAGCTGCCCATGCTGACCCTCGCCGACCTCGGCGTCCTGCGCGAGGTGGAGGTGAGCGGGGACGGGACCGTGGTCGCGAGCCTGACCCCCACCTACTCGGGATGCCCGGCCATGGCCGAGATGCGGGCGCACGTCGCCGCGCGGCTGCGGGAGGCGGGGTACGAGCGCGTGGAGATCCGCACCGTCCTCGACCCGCCCTGGACCAGCGACTGGATCACCGAGTCCGGCCGCCGCAAGCTCGCCGAGCACGGCATCGCCCCGCCCGGACCCGCGCCCCGCGGCCCGGTCTCCCTGGTCCTGTCGCCCACCCGGCTCGCGGTGCCCTGCCCCCGCTGCCATTCGGCGGACACCGAGGAGACCTCCCGCTTCGCCGCCACGTCCTGCAAGGCGCTGTGGCGCTGCCGGACCTGCCGCGAGCCGTTCGAGTACGTCAAGGAGATCTGATGGCTTCGACCGCCCCCGTCTCGGCGCCGCCATTGCGCGCCCGCCGCCGGCGGCCCGTCTTCCACCGTCTGCGCGTCGCGGCCGTCGAGCGGCTGTGCGCGGACGCGGCGGCCGTGCGCTTCGAGATCCCGGACGAACTGGCCGAGGAGTTCGCC
The DNA here is from genome assembly GCF_058244745.1 of Streptomyces sp. SL06. Classification (NCBI taxonomy): domain Bacteria; kingdom Bacillati; phylum Actinomycetota; class Actinomycetes; order Kitasatosporales; family Streptomycetaceae; genus Streptomyces; species Streptomyces sp. SL06. The sequence continues at coordinate 6,775,790 of NZ_JBSYOT010000002.1, forward strand.
TTCGCGCCCGGTCAGTCGCTCACCCTGCGGCGCGAGGTCGACGGCCGGGACGAGCGCCGCTCGTACTCGATCTGCGCGCCGGCCGGTTCCGCGCCGCGCATCGGGGTCCGCGTGGTGCCGGGCGGTCTGTTCTCGGCATGGCTGGTCGACGAGGTGCGTCCGGGTGACACCGTCGAGGTCATGGCGCCCACCGGCCTGTTCACACCGGACCTGACCACCCCCGGGCATCATGTGCTGATCGCGGCCGGCTCGGGCATCACGCCCATGGTGTCCATCGCCGAGTCGGTGCTCGCCGCCGACGACCGCTCGGCCGTCACCCTCTTCTACGGCAACCGCCGCACCGACACGGTGATGTTCGCCGACGAACTGGCCGACCTGAAGGACCTGTACCCGGCCCGCTTCCACCTGGCCCACGTGCTCTCCCGCGAGCCCCGCGAGGCCGAGGTGCTCTCCGGCCGCCTGGACGCCGCACGGCTCACCGCGCTCGTCGGCTCCCTGGTGGACGTGGCCGGTGCCGGCCACTGGTGGCTGTGCGGCCCGCACGGCATGGTCCTCGACGCCCAGCAGGTCCTGACCGGCCTCGGTGTCCCGGCGGACCGCGTCCACCGGGAGCTGTTCTACGCCGACGACGAGCCCGTGCGCGAGGCCCGCCACGAGGAGGCCGGCCCGGGGGGACCCGTCAGCGAGGTCACCATCACCCTGGACGGCCGCTCCACGACCGCCGCCCTCTCCCGGCAGCGGTCCGTCCTCGACGGCGCCCAGCAGACCCGCCCCGACCTGCCCTTCGCCTGCAAGGGCGGAGTCTGCGGCACCTGCCGCGCCCTGGTCACCGACGGCGAGGTCGACATGCGCCGCAACTACGCGCTCGAAACGGCCGAGGTCGACGCGGGCTATGTCCTGACCTGCCAGTCGTTCCCGGTCTCCGAGCGGCTCACCGTGGACTACGACAGCTGACGATGCATCACATCCCTTTGCGCCGGGCCGGGTTGCGGCCGTGCGCGAGGCCTGCGAAGAGGCGGGGCGGCGTGCGGGCCGAGGGCGGCTGCCGAACAGTATGAACGCAATGATCCAAGGGGTGGCCCCGGCGTCGAGGGATTCCTAACATCCCCGCTCGCAGCGCAACTTCGCGCAGAGCACGTACAGGAGCCGCACCTTGACCACACCCGACGCACCCCCGCGGGCCACCGGGGACACCTGCCGCCGCCGGCGCCGCCCGGCCGCGGTGGCCGCCGCCCTCGCCGCCGTGTTCCTCGGCACCGTCTCCGGAGCCCCCGCGCAGGCGGCGGCAGAGCCCGTGCCCGCCGACTGCCCGCCCAACCTGACCGGCCGGGCGACGTGTTACACCGGCCAGGACACCAACGGAGCCCCCTACACGCTGGCCGTGCCGGTCCACTGGAACGGGTCCCTGGTCGTGCACGCCCACGGCGGCCCCGACCTCGGCGACACCCCCGACCCGGCCCGCAGCACCGACGACCTGGAGCGCTGGGCGGTGATGGTCGACCAGGGGTACGCGTGGGCCGGCTCCTCCTACCGGCGCGGTGGCTACGGGGCCCGCATGGCGGCCGCCGACACCGAGAACGTACGCCGCCTGTTCGTCGACCGGTTCGGCCGGCCGGCCCGCACCTATCTGCACGGCCAGTCCTGGGGCGGCAACGTCGCCGCCAAGGCCGCGGAGACCTACGGCACCCGGCCGGGCCGCTACGACGGGGTGCTGCTGACCAGCGGCGTCCTCGGCGGCGGCTCGCGCGGCTACGACTACCGCGTGGACCTGCGAGTGGTCTACCAGTACTACTGCCGCAACCACCCCCGCCCGGCCGAGCCGCAGTACCCGCTGTGGCAAGGGCTGCGCCCCGGCTCCACGATGACGACCGCCGGGCTGCGCGCCCGCCTCCAGGAGTGCACGGGCCTCACCTCCGCCCCGGTGGAACGGACCCCGACCCAGCAGCGCAACCTCGACGACATCCTCGCCGTCACGGGCATCCCGGAGCGCAGCCTCGAATCCCATCTGCGGTTCGCCACCTTCACGTTCCGGGACATCGTGGCGAACCGGCTCGGCGGGCACAACCCGTGGAGCAACCAGGGGGTGCGGTACTCGGGTTCACACGACGACAAGGCGCTCAACGCGGGGGTGGAACGCTTCTCGGCCGACCCCGCCGCACGCCGGGACCTCTCCTACGACAGCGACCTCACCGGCCGCGTCTCCCTCCCGGTCCTCACCCTGCACGCCATCGACGACCCGACGGCCTTCGTGGAGCACGAGTCGGCCTACCGCGCCACTGTCCGCGGCGCCGGCCGGGGCGGCAACCTCGTCCAGACCTTCACCAGGGAGTCCGAGCACAGCGCGCTGAGCGATTCCGAGTACGCCAACTCCATCTCCGCGCTGGACACCTGGGTGCGCACGGGACACCGGCCGACCGCGCGCTCCCTCGCGGCCTCCTGCGGCGCCTTCGACGCGACCTACGGCAGCGGCTGCTTCTACGACCCCGGCTTCCACCCCGCGCCGTACGCCTCGCGGGTGCGGCCCCGGCCCGGCGGGCTCGGCTGGCCCGCCATGACCGCCGCTCGGGAGCGGGCGTGGAGCAGGATCGACGGCGTCGGGATCGCGCCCTAGGGGCGGATCGCGCCCGGGAGGCCGGTCTCGGTCAGTACCGTCCGGATCACGTGGCGGGCGTTGCCGGCCATCGCGGGGTTGGTCTCGTGGTGGTACGGCGGCGCGATCAGTGCTTGCGAGAGGGGCCGGCCCCGGCCGCGCCGCCAGGTCGCGTCGTCCACGCCGAGTGCCTCGCGGAACACCCCCCGGCGCCGGCAGGCAGCAGGTTCCACGCTGGGAAGAGGCCGCAGGCCGGGTCGCCCGCCCCCCACGCACCCGAAGTCGATCACCGCGGCCGGGGCGCCGCAGTCGACGCCTTCCCCGGGCAGGCCGCGCAGTTCGTCGAGCGCGGCCCGGGTCGCCCCGTCCAGCGAGGCGAGCGGGCCGCCCCGGTGGGCCGCCGGCGCGCCCGGCAGGGTGACGCTCCGCATCGCCGCCACGAATCCGGCCGGATCCCGGGCCGGCGGCACGGGATGGCTCAGCGCTCCGGCCTCGGGGATCTCCCCGGGCGGCCACCGGTACACCGACCAGGGCCACGGAAAGCCCTCGGCGGGCAGCCCCGCCCACCGGGGGAACTGCCCGTCGACCAGCCGTCGACCAGCCGGTCGTCGAGGGGACAGGGGTCCGGATGCGTCCGCCCTTGAACCCATGGACCTCATCCGGTTCTTCGACGCGGAGGGCCGTCAAACGCTTTCCCGCCGCCGGGGCCCGCGCGGGTGCCGGGGGAGTGGTGCCGGTGCCGCCGATGTCGGGGGACGGCTCACGGGCGAGCCCTTCGAAGCCTCGCGAGGACCGGCGTGCCGGCCGATGCCGCCACGACCCCCGTGCCCGCCGCCGTCGCCAGAGCGCCCGGCAGGGACCAGGCCGCGAGCGGTCCGGCGGCGGCCACGCCGAGGGCGAACGCGGTGATCTTGAGGCTGGCCCCGGTGGTGAAGATCTGGCCGCGCAGGTGCTCGGGAGCCTCCCGGTGACGCACCGCGAAGAGCGCGGTGAGCTGGGGGCCCTCACCGATGCCCAGCGCGAACGCGGCGGCGACGAGCGCGGCCGGCCGGCCCGTCGCGGCCAGCGCCGGCGCGACGGCCTGGACCAGGGCGCCGGCCCGGACGATCGTGTCCGGGGCGACGGAACGCGGGAACCGCGCGAGTACGGCGTTGGCCGCGAGAGCGGAGGCGGCCGCGCAGGAGAACAGCAGCGCGCCACGGCCCGCCGAGCCGAGGACCCGGGCGCCCAGCAGGGGGACACAGGCCGTCAGCATGCCCCGCGCGGCACAGCTGACGACCGAGACCAGCGTGGCGCGGGCCAGTCGCGGACGCCCGACAACGGCCCGGAATCCGGCGGCGAGGGCGCCGGCCACCGGAACCGGCCGCGCCTGCGGACCGGGGGCGGAGCGTGCGGGCAGCCGCCACGCGCACGGCACCGCCACCGCGACCAGCGCGGCCGAGACCACCACCGCTGCGGAGCCTCCCAGCGCCTCCGCGACGCCGCCGGCGAGCGCAGGTCCGGCCAGGCTCGCCACGCCGAAGGTCATCGCGTCCAGCGCGTTGGCCCGCGGCAGGCGTCCGTCCCTCGCCACCCGGGGGAGCTGCGCGGTCCAGCCGCCCGACAGCGCCGGGCCCAGCAGCCCCGTGAGCACCGCGATCAGGACGGTGACGCCGAGCGGCAGCCGGCCGAGCCCGGCGAGGATCACGGCCAGTCCCGTCGCGTACAGGGCGAGCGCGCCGGCCAGCAGGCGGCCGGGGCGCGCAGCCCGGTCGAGGAGTGCCCCGAGCACCGGTCCGCCGACCGCGGCCGAGACCGTGATGCCCGCGAGCAGCGACGACGCCCCCGTGGCCGAGCCGGTCAGGGCGAGAGCGGCCAGCAGCAGCGCCGGTCCCGACATCTCGTCACCGGCACGCGCTGCCACCGCTCCGGCCAGGTAGGAGCGTATGGAGTAACCCTTCGGCATCCGGGAGACGTTACGGAGGTAACTCAAAACTCCGCAATATGCGTTACATTCACCGGATGTCCTCCCGCCTCGACGACGACTGGTCCACCAGGCACTCCGTGCTGACCACGGCCCGGCGCACCGCCGCGCTCGTCAACGCCCTCGCCGGCGACCGCCCCGACCCGGGAGCGGTCGCCGACGTGCTTCGCGCCTACGGGGAGAAAGGCCCCGTCGAACTCACACCCGCCGATGTCGCCGGGATGCGCACGGCCGCCGCCCTGCTGCGGGAGGTCTTCGCGGCGGACCGGGTCGACACCGCCGCCGACGCGCTCAACAGCCTGCTGCGCGAGCACACGGGACAACTGCGCCTGAACGTCCCACCGGGGCGCCACCCCCTGGCATCCGCACCTCGACCACGACGACGACGCGCCCTGGCCGCAGTGGTTCCTGGCCTCGTCCTGCATGGCGCTCACGGTGCTGGTCTGGGACCACCAGTGCCCACCCGGCCGGGTCTGCGCGTCGGCCGGCTGTGCGAACGTCTTCATCACCCGGGGCAGCGGTCCGGAACGCCGCTACTGCTCGCGCCGCTGCGCGACCCGGGAACGCGTCGCCGCGCACCGCCGCCGGCGCTGACGGACGGCATTCCCCGTGGGTAAAGAGAGAGTAAAGGCCCTCGTGGGGCCGTAGTAGGCTGCCCGAGCAGAAGGCGCCGGCCGGCCGGCGGACCGGGTGGGGGGTGACGCGTGGCTCGATCGAAGGGGGCGTCGGTCGCCGCGCCCCGCGAGCCGCTCCGTATCCCCGCCGCGCTGCGCACGGTGTGGTCGCGCGAGGTCGGCTGGTTCGTCACCATCGGCATCGCGTCGACTGTCGGACAGGCCTTGCTCTACTGGGTGTTGCGCCTGTGGTGGCCCCCGGCCGCCGCCAACCTGGTCTCCCTGCTGGTGCTGACCGTGCTGAACACGGAGGCGAACCGGCGGCTGACCTTCCGGCGGGCCGCCGCGGGGCCGGTCCGCGCCCACCTCGGCGCCGGTGGACTCTTCGTGCTGGGCTACCTGGTGACCTCCGGCGCCGTGCTGTGGTTCACGCACGCCGAGCCCGGTGCCTCGCCCGCCGCCGAGACCGCGGTCCTCGCCGCCGCGTCGGTCGCCGTCACCGTGATGCGCTTCGTGGTCCTGCGGCTGGCCGTCTTCCGCGGACCGCGCGCCCGACGGAGCTGAACCGGCCGCCGCCCTCAGACCTCGAAGCGGCGGCGGGAGGCCTCGATGTGGCCCAGGTACCTGTGGGTCCAGTCGCACATGCGGGCCGTGGTCTCCCGCAGCCCCCGCCCCGGCTCCGTGAGGGAGTACTCGACCCGCGGCGGCACCGTGGGATGCACGCGCCGGGTCACCAGCCCGTTGCGCTCCAGCATCCGCACGTTCTGCGTGAGCATCTTGTGGCTGATGCCCTGGACCTCGTCACGCAACTCGCCGAAGCGCAGCGTGCGCTCGCCCAGCGCGTCGATGATCAGCAGCGCCCACTTGTTGGCAACGTCGGAGAAGATCTCCCGCGCCAGCGAGTCCGCGCGCCGGAGGTCCGCCTCGTCCGGCGAGCCGCTGAACTCCTTGGTCACCATCGGGTTCCCCAGTCACTGAAAAGTGCGTTCTTCCATGTCAGCGGTCACTCTCCTACGGTTCCCCAGTAACCACAAGAGACCTCATGGGCAAGGAGAGCGCATATGGCCATCACCCTGGTGAACCCCGGCGGGCTGCCGGAGATCGATGTCTACCGGCAGGTGTCGATCGCGTCCGGATCGAGGCTGGTCTTCGTCGCCGGGCAGGTCGCCCGGGACGCCGACGGGGTCACGGTCGGCGAGGGCGATCTCGCCGCCCAGACCGAGCGGTGCTACCTGAACGTCGGCACCGCCCTGGCCGCGGCCGGCGCCTCCTTCGACGACGTGGCGAAACTGAACGTCCATGTCGTGGACTGGACCCCCGACAAGATGCCCCTGCTGCTGGCGGGCATCTCCCGGGCCGCCGCAGCGCTGGGGGCGACCCCGCTCGCGCCGGCCACCCTGCTGGGCGTCGCGGCACTGGACGTGCCCGAGCACCTGGTCGAGGTCGAGGCCACCGCGGTCCTCGACTGAACGGCCGCTGCGCGCCCCGGCCGCACCCGCGAGGGCGGCTCAGTCCTGGTCCTGGACGGGGAGCGTGAGCCGGAAGCGGGCACCCCGCCCGACCCCGGTCGTCAGCTCGACATCACCGCCGTGCGCACGGGCGAGGGAACGGGCGATGGCGAGACCGAGCCCGGCATTGGTGCCGTCGGCCCGGCTCCGGGAGCGGTCGGCCCGGTAGAAGCGGTCGAAGACACGATCCGCCTGTTCGGCCGTCATCCCCGGCGCCTCGTCCGCGACTTCGAGCACGGCCCGGCCGCCCACCGTCCCCACCCCGATCCCGACCGGAGTGCCGGGCGGCGTGTGGGCGGCGGCGTTGCCCACCAGATTCGTGACGACCTGCCGCAGCCGCGCCTCGTCGGCGTGGACCGGCGCGGGGGCGGGCGGACCGGCCCCGCCCGGCCCAGTGAGTTCGACCGGGCGCGACGGGTCGAGGACCCGCAGGTCGTGACGGGCGTCGCCCGCGAGGGTGCGCAGGTCCATCGGCGCCGGGTCGAGCTGGCCCTCGGGCGCCTGGTCGAGCTGGGCGAGCAGCAGCAGATCCTCGGTGAGGGCGGTGAGCCGGGTGGCCTCGCGCCGGATGCGGTGCATCGCCTCGTCGACGTCGGACTGCTCGGGCAGCGCGCCCATCCGGTACAGCTCGGCCGTCCCCTTGATGCCGAAGAGCGGAGTGCGCAGCTCATGGCTGACATCCGCGACGAAGGCCCGCATCCGCGCCTCGGACGCCGCCCGGTCGGCGAAGGCCTGTTCGAGCTGGCCGAGCATGGTGTTGAGCGACGCGGCGAGGCGCCCGATCTCCGTGCCCGGCGGAGCGAGCCCGGGGACCCGCCGGGTGAGGTCGCCGTCGGCGATCGCGGCCGCCGTGTGCTCGATCCGGCGCAGCGGCCCCAGCCCCCGCCCGAGGGCGAACCAGCCGACCGCCGTCAGCAGGACCAGCAGCACCGCGCCGCTGACCAGGCTGGTGGTGCGGAGCCGGTCGATGGTGGCGTCGGCGTCGGCCAGCGGCGCCGCGGCGATCACCGTCCCGTCCCGCGCGTCGGTCGGCCGGGCGACGGCCCGCCAGCGCTCCGAGCCGTCCGCGGCCCGCAGATCGACGGCGGTCGTGTCGGTGGGTACGGTGCGCAGCCCGTCGGGCGAGGGCAGGTGCGAGCGGTCCAGGCCGGGGGTGTGCACGCGCCGGGTCACCGCGCCGTCCGGGTCCAGGTACACCAGGTACGGGGCACCCAGCAGATCGAGGCCGGGGCCGAGGAGGTCGGGGCGGACCGCGGCGGCCTCGACGCCCGAGGGACCGATGGCGGGACCCCGCGCGACGAGCGCGGTGAGCGAGCGCAACTGACGGTCCAGCCGGTCGAGTTGGTAGTGCTGCAACTGGTCGGACACGACCGCGCTGACCAGGCTCAGCCCGGTCAGCAGCAGCCCGGCGGTGAGCAGCAGCAGCCTGGCCCGCAACGAGAGCCGCCGCAGCAGGCGCCTCACCGACGGGGCTCGCGCATCACGTAACCCACCCCGTGCACCGTGTGGATGAGCTTCGGCTCCCCGGTGTCGACCTTGCGGCGCAGATACGAGATGTAGGTGTCGACGATGCTGGCGTCGCCGCCGAAGTCGTAGCGCCACACCCGGTCCAGGATCTGCGCCTTGGACACCACGTGCCCGGCGTTCTCCATCAGGTAGCGCAGCAGCCGGAACTCCGTGGCGGAGACGCGCACGGGCAGCCCCGCCCGCGTCACCAGGTGCCCCTCGGCGTCCAGCGCCACCGTGCCCACCGTCAGTACGTCGCCCGGGTGGCCCGTGGTGCGGCGCAGGATGGCGCGGATCCGGGCGATCAGCTCCTCCAGGTCGAACGGCTTGGTCACGTAGTCGTCGGCGCCGAGGGAGAGCCCGGTGACCTTGTCCGCCTGCCGGTCCCGGGCGGTGAGGAAGAGGACGGGCACCGCCCGGCTCCGGCCGGGCGGGCGCCTCTCGCGCAGCCGCCGGACCACCTCGAAGCCGTCCATGTCCGGCAGCATGACGTCGAGCAGCACCAGGTCCGGCGGCTCCTCAACGGCGGCGGCGACCGCCTCGCCGCCGGTCGCCGCCGAGGTCACCCGGAACCCGGCGAAACGCAGCGCCGCCGAGAGCAGCTCGCGCACGGTGGGCTCGTCGTCCACCACCAGCAGCCGCTCGGCGTCTCCTCGGGGCGTCATCGCCCGGCCCGGCCGTTCCATGCCGGCCAGGATACGAACACCCGCCCGCGGGGAGCGTACGCGCCTCGTGCCGCCGCCCTCCGCGCCGTCCCGGGCGTCATACGTCGCGGCGCCGGAAGACGACGAACGCGCAGACCAGCACGGCGGCCACGCCGAGGCACATCCCGCCGAGGTTCAGCCAGGGGTGCGGATAATCGGGGTCCGGGACCGTCGCGAGGACGGCGGACCCGCCCCGGCTCGGCCAGATGTCGACCACACCCTGGAGCCAGGAGGGGAAGAGGCCGGCGACGGAGGGCACCAGGAAGACGATCCCCACCAGGGTGGCCAGGGCCCCCGCCGTGGCCCGCACGATCGTGCCGAGCCCGACGGCGAGCAGCGCGATGGCCGAGAGATAGAGCCCGCCGCCCGTCACGGCGGAGAGCACACCGGGGTCGCCCAGACGCGCGTAGGGAACGTCCTGCGTGGTCAGGACGGCCTGGCCCAGCAGGAAGGACGCGAACATCAGCGCCTGGCCCGCCACCACGGCGACGGCCGCGGCCAGCACCACCTTGGCCGCCAGCAGCCGGTGCCGGCGGGGCGTCGCGGTCAGTGAGGTCCCCATCAGAGCGGTCGCGTACTCGGAGGTGACGACCATGATGCCCAGCACCCCGACGACCAACTGGGCGACGATGTACGTCGTCAGGCTGAGGCTCGTCGGATCCCAGGCCCGCCGCTCCGTGGCCGTCGACGTGCGGTAGATCTCACCGGCGGCGCTCGTCGCCAGGGCCGTGATGCCGAGCCCGACCAGGAAGAGACAGGCCAGCGTGTACCAGGTGGAACGCAGGCTGCGAAGCTTGATCCACTCCGCGTGGAGGGTGCGGGCGAAGGCCACCCCCGGCGTGGTCGGCGTACTCATGCGGTGGCGCTCCCGCGGTAGTCGAGGCTGTCCTTGGTCAGTTCCATGAACGCGTCCTCCAAGGAGGGGCGCCGCGGGGCGAGTTCGCTCAGGACCACGCCGTGCCGGGCGGCGAGCCGGCCGATGTCCTCGGCGGTCATGCCGGAGACGACGAGCGAGGACCCGGCACCCTCCCGCACGCTCGCTCCGGCGGCCGTCAGGCGCGGCGCGAAGGCACCGGCCCCGGGTGTGCGGACGAGCACGGTGGACGCCCCGTTGGCGCGCAGGAACTCGTCCACCCCGGTGTCGGCGATGATCCGGCCCCGGCCGATGACGACCAGGTGGTCGGCGGTCCGCGCCATCTCGCTCATCAGGTGGCTGGAGACCAGCACCGCCCGGCCCTCCCGGGCGAGGGAGCGCATGAAGTCCCGGATCCAGCGGATGCCCTCGGGGTCGAGCCCGTTCACCGGCTCGTCGAAGATCAGCACCCGGGGGTCGCCGAGCAGCGTCGCCGCGATGCCGAGCCGCTGGCGCATGCCGAGCGAGAACCCTCCGGTCCGCTTGCCGGCCACGGCCTCCAGCCCGGTCCTGGCGAGCACCTCGTCGACCCGGCTCCGGGGCAGGCCGTTGCTCACCGCGAGGGCCAGCAGATGGTCGTACGCCTTCCGGCCGCCGTGGACGGCGCCCGCGTCGAGCAGCGCGCCCACCTCCGTCAGCGGTACGGGGAGGTCGCCGTAGCGGCGACCGCCGATGGTGACGGAACCCAGGGTGGGAGCGGCCAGCCCCAGGATCATCCTCATGGTGGTGGACTTGCCGGCGCCGTTCGGGCCGAGGAAGCCGGTCACCTGCCCGGACTCCACGGTGAACGAGAGGTCGTCCACCACGGTGTCGGGCCCGTACCGCTTGGTCAGGCCCATTACGTCGATCCTTGTCATGGGCGGGATCCTGGCGGGCCGGGCCGACCGGTTCCTGAGAGCTTCTGGGAGAACCCTGTGAATCGGGCGCCGCCACCGCGCACCGCCGCCACGGCCGGGGCCGTGGCGGCGCCTCTCTCACAGGAAACGCCGAGGGACGCGGCTTCCGCGGATGCGCACCCGGCCCCGGTCAGGAACCGGGAAGCTCACCGCGGACCGTGTGGGCGGCGGCCACCAGATTCTCCAGCGAGGCCCGGATCTCGGGCCAGGCGCGGGTCTTGAGACCGCAGTCGGGGTTGACCCACAGCCGTTCCGCGGGGATCGCCCGCAGGCCGGTGCGCAGCAGTCCGGCGGCCTCCTCGGCGCTCGGGACACGGGGGGAGTGGATGTCGTAGACACCCGGTCCGGCCTCGCGCGGGTAGCCGTGGGCGGCCAGTTCGCGGGCGACCTGCATGTGGGAGCGGGCGGCCTCCAGGCTGATGACGTCGGCGTCGAGGTCGTCGATGGCCCGGACGATGTCGCCGAACTCGGCGTAGCACATGTGGGTGTGGATCTGCGTGTGCGGCCTGACGCCGCCGGTGGTGAGCCGGAACGCCTCGGTGGCCCAGGCCAGATAGGCCGGGCGGTCGGCGGAGCGCAGCGGCAGCGTCTCGCGCAGCGCGGGCTCGTCGACCTGGATGACCGAGGTCCCGGCGGCCTCCAGGTCGCCCACCTCGTCGCGCAGGGCGAGGGCGACCTGGCGGGCGGTGTCGCCGAGGGGCTGGTCGTCGCGGACGAAGGACCAGGCGAGCATGGTGACCGGGCCGGTGAGCATGCCCTTGACCGGGCGCTCGGTGAGGGACTGTGCGTACGTCGTCCAGCGCACCGTCATCGGCTCGGGGCGCGAGACGTTGCCGGCCAGGACGGGCGGGCGCACATAGCGGGTGCCGTAGGACTGGACCCAGCCGTGCCGGGTGGCGAGGAAGCCGGTCAGCCGCTCGGCGAAGTACTGCACCATGTCGTTGCGTTCGGGCTCGCCGTGCACCAGGACGTCGATCCCGGTCTTCTCCTGGAAGGAGACGACCTCCTCGATCTCGGCCTCGATGCGCTCCTCGTAGCCGGCCGTGCCGATGCGTCCCGCCCGCAGGTCGGCGCGGGCGCCGCGCAGTTCGGCGGTCTGCGGGAAGGAGCCGATGGTGGTGGTCGGCAGCGGTGGCAGATTCAGCTGGGCCCGCTGTGCGGCGGCGCGCTCGGCGTAGGGCCGCGAGCGGCGGGCGTCCGCTTTTGTGACGGCCTCGGTGCGGGTCCGGACGGCCGGGTCGCGGGTGATCGGCGATCCCGCGCGGGAGGCCAGGTCGGCGCGGTTCGCGGCGAGTTCGGCGGTCACGGCGCCGGCGCCGTGGGACAGCCCCCTGGCGAGGGTGACGGTCTCGGCGGTCTTCTGCCGGGCGAAGGCGAGCCAGCGCAGGACCTGCGGCTCGATGTCCCGCTCCGCGGCCGTGTCGAGGGGGACGTGCAGCAGGGAGCAGGAGGCGGACACGTCGACGCGGTCCGCCAGGCCCAGCAGGGTGCCCAGCGTACTGAGGGAACGGGACAGGTCGTTCACCCAGATGTTGCGTCCGTCGACCACCCCGGCGACCAGGCGCTTGCCGGGCAGTCCGCCCACGGCGGCGAGTTCGTCCAGGTTGGCGGCGGCCGGCCCGGTGAAGTCCATGGCCAGACCCTCGACCGGCGCCTTGGCCAGCACGGGCAGGGCCTCGCCCAGACGGTCGAAGTAGGAGGCGACCAGCAGCCGGGGCCGGTCGGTGAGGGCGCCCAGAACGCCGTAGGCGCGGGCGGCGGCGTCCAGTTCGGCCGGGGTGCGGTCCTGGACGAGGGCCGGCTCGTCGAGCTGCGTCCACTCGGCGCCGGCCGCGCGCAGGTCGGCCAGGATCTCGGCGTACACCGGCAGCAGGCGGTCGAGGAGGGTGAGCGGCTCGAAGTCCGCGGCGACGCCCGGGGCGGGCTTGGCGAGCAGCAGGTAGGTGACGGGGCCGACGAGGACGGGGCGGGCGGCCAGGCCCAGGGCGCGGGCCTCCCGCAGCTCGCCGACCTGCTTGGCGGAGTCGGCCGTGAACACCGTGTCCGGACCCAGCTCGGGCACCAGGTAGTGGTAGTTGGTGTCGAACCACTTCGTCATCTCCAGCGGCGCCACGTCCTGGGTGCCCCGCGCCATGGCGAAGTACCCGGCGAGCGCGTCGGCGGCGACGGCGTCCCGGTGGCGCTCGGGGACGGCACCGACCATGACGGTGGTGTCCAGTACGTGGTCGTAGTACGAGAAGTCACCGGTGGGGACCTCGTCGACGCCGGCCTCGGTCAGCTGCCGCCAGGTGGCGCGGCGCAGTCCGGCGGCGGTGGCGTGCAGGGCGTCGGCGTCGACACGGCCCCTCCAGTGGCCCTCGATCGCCTTCTTCAGCTCCCGGTTCGGGCCCTGCCTGGGGTAGCCGTACACGGTGGCGTGTGCGGTCGCGGACGTACTGGTCACGGAGATCTCCTTCGCGAGACGAATCCCTGAGATCCCGGCGACGGGACGAGAGCGCGAAGGGCGACGGCACCGGCGGTGCGACCTGGCGCGGTACGGCGCCGCGGTCCGCCTGGTGTGTACGCCGACCCGCCCTCGAGGTCACCGGGATGTCCGCGCACGAGCGGGTCGTACGCGGGCAGTTGGCAGGTCTTCGGACTCGTGGGCGCGTCCCCTTTCGCAAGGACACCTACTGGCCGTCGCTTCCCAGGTCCTTGTCGCCGGACCCAGTGCGTATGACGGCGGTCGTTCCCACTCACCGCTGCGGGGCAGTCCCGGATTCCCACCGGGTTCCCTCTTGCGACGCCTCCCGCCTGGCGGACGGGGCGAACCAGCTGCGCCGGCCAGCCTATCGGGTCCGCGCACGGGCGCGACCGGTCGTGTCCGGCATGCGGACGGTGCGGTGGGAGGACCCCGGGCCGTGCGCAGGCTCGGCGGCACCTCCCGTCGGCCGGCGGCGGAGCGGGCCTCCGGACGCCCCTGTGCCCCGCTGTTCGCCGTCCTGCGTCCCCGTTCGGGGGTGGCCAAGTGCCCCCCCGCCCGGCGGAAAGGGCGTTGTGGTCGTCCGTCGTCGCCCCCACCCTTCACTCATGTCCCCCGCCGACCCGCGCCCGGCCACCCGCGCCGTCACCACCATGGAGGCCGGGGCACGGGAGAACGGAGCGGCGCGGGCCGTCGTCCACCTGCATCTCGACTCCCGGCCCACGACCGGCACCGCGCTGTTGACGGAGCGGGGCTGGAGCGTCGTGCGCCGCCACCACGTCCTGCGCCGAGGCGGACCGTGCGCGGGTGCACGAGCTGCACCGGCGGGCGTTCGCGGACCACTTCGACTTCGGGCCGCGCGACTGCGCGCTCCGGCTGAAGGACATCGGCGCCGAGCGGCTGGACTGGTCCCTGGTGTGGATCGCCGCCGTCGACGGCCTGGGGGACACCGGGTTCCCGCTGGCCCGGGACGACCGTGAGGCCATGGGCCGGATCCGCAACCTCGGTGTGCTGCCCGAGGCCCGCGGTCGCGGTCTGGGGGGCCTCCTCCTGCGGCACGCCTTCGCCCGCTTCGCCGCGCGGGGCCGGGACACCGTGGGCCTCGGGGTCGGCACCGCGGACACCACCGGCGCCCCGCGGCTGTACGGCCGCAACGGCATGACGGTCCACTACGCGGTCGAGGACGGCCATGAGCGAACGGGCCTTCACCCGACGCTTTCGCGCACAGACGGGGGACAGCCCCGCCGTCTGGCGGGCCCGCGCACGCCTGCTCGCGGCCGTCCCGCTGCTGCGCACCGCGTCGGTCAGCGAGGTCTCCGGCCGGCTCGGCTACGCCTCGCCCGCGGCCTTCACCGCCGCCGACCCCGACCTGATGACCCTCCCGGTGGGCCTGGCCACCGTGAAGGACGCCTACGGCATCCAGTACGCCCGGTCCATGGCCTCCGCCCTGCTCGCCGCGCTGCCGCTGATCGCGGTCTTCCTCCTCTTCCAGCGCCGCATCGTCGACTCCGTGGCCACCACAGGCCTCGGCGGCGCCTGACCACCCCCGTCCCACCCGCCGCACACACGGGCCCGGCACCCCCGCGCCGGCCCACCGATCGACTGGAGCATGTGTTGCCCACTCACTGCGCACCGCGCCCGGAGTACCCGCGACCGCAGTTCGCGCGCCGCGACTGGCTCAACCTGAACGGCGCCTGGCAGTTCGAGACCGACCGGGGGGACAGCGGCCTCGAACGCGGCCTGCTGGACCGCGAACTGGCCCACGAGATCCTCGTCCCCTTCCCGCCCGAGTCCGAGCTGTCCGGCATCGGCGACACCGACTTCCTGGAGGCCGTCTGGTACCGCCGCGCCCTCAGCCTGCCCGCGCACTGGGCCGGACGCCGGGTGCTGCTGCACTTCGGCGCCGTCGACCACGACACCACCGTGTGGGCCGACGGCACGGAGGTCGCCCGCCACCGCGGCGGCTTCACCCCCTTCACCGCCGACCTCGGCGACATCGCCGGGACTGGGAGGGAGGTCGTCGTCACCGTCCGCGCCCGCGACCCCAAGTCCGGCCCGCAGGCGCGCGGCAAGCAGGCGGTCCGCTACGCCAACCACGACTGCAACTACACCCGGGTGACCGGCATCTGGCAGACCGTCTGGCTGGAGCCCGTCCCCGAGACACATCTGCGCCGCCCCCGGATCACCCCGGACCTGGCCGGCTCCGCCTTCCACCTCGAACTGCCCCTGTCCGGCAACCGGCCCGGCCACCGGGTGCGCGCCGTCCTCAGCGACGCCTCCGGCGAGGTGAGCCGTGCCGAGGCACGCGCCGACCTGGACCTCGCCCCGCGCCTGCACCTGCCGGTGCCGGACGACCGGCGCCGCGAGTGGAGCCCCGAGGACCCGCACCTGTACGACCTGCGCCTCGAACTCCTCGACGCGGCGGGGCGGGTCGTCGACGGCGCGGAGAGCTACGCCGGGCTGCGCGCCGTGGGCATCCGCGGCAAGGCCGTCCTGCTCAACGGGCGCCCGCTCTTCCAGCGACTCGTCCTCGACCAGGGCTGGTACCCCGACGGGCTGATGACCGCGCCGAGCGACCAGGCACTGGTGCGGGACATCGAACTGGCCGTGGCGGCCGGCTTCAACGGGGCCCGGCTGCACCAGAAGGTCTTCGAGGAGCGCTTCCTGTACCACGCGGACCGCCTCGGCTACCTGGTCTGGGGCGAGTTCGGCGACTGGGGCTGCGAGACGGGCGGCTCCTCGGGCGACAACCAGCAGCCCGACGCCTCCTACGTCGGCCAGTGGCTGGAGGCGCTGGAGCGCGACTACTCGCACCCCTCGATCATCGGCTGGTGCCCGCTCAACGAGACCTACCAGAAGCTGCACGACCGCATCACCCGACTGGACGCCGTGACCCGGGCGATGTTCCTGGCCACCAAGGCCATGGACACCACCCGGCCCGTCGTCGACGCCTCCGGCTACGCCCACCGGGTCGCCGAGACCGACGTCTACGACTCCCACCACTACGAGCAGGACCCGGCCGCCTTCCGGCAGTTGATGTCCGGCCTCGCCAAGGACGACCCCTTCGTCAACGCCCACGAGAGCGGCGCCCGCTACTCCCTGCCCTACCGCGGCCAGCCGTACTTCGTCAGCGAGTTCGGCGGCATCTGGTGGGACCTGGAGGCCGCCGCCGACCTCTCAGGAGAGGACCGCACCGTCTCCTGGGGCTACGGGCAACGCGTCCACGACGAGGACGAGTTCCACGAGCGGTTCGGCGGCCTCACCGCGGTGCTGCTCGACGACCCCGCCATGTTCGGCTACTGCTACACCCAGTTGACCGACGTCTTCCAGGAGCAGAACGGCATCTACCGCTTCGACCGCGGCGAGAAGCTCGACATCGCGCGCGTCCGCGCCGCACAGCGGCGCCCGGCCGCGATCGAGCAGCAGGACACTCCCTAGCCGGACCCGCGGGCCGCAGGCGGTCACCGCCTGCGGCCCGCACGCGGTCGGACACGCGGTCAGAAGGGCCGGTCGCCCTCGATGGCGACGCGTTCGGCGACGCGGCGCTCGGAGCCGTAGTCGCCCACGGCGTAGTGCTGGGTGGCGCGGTTGTCCCAGAAGGCGATGTCGCCGGGCTGCCAGTGGAAGCGCACCTGGTACTCGGGGACGTGCGCCTGCTGGAACAGGAAACGCAGCAGGCGGTCGCTCTCGTCACGGTCCATGCCGGTGATGTGGGTGGTGAACGACGTGTTCACGAACAGCATGCGCCGCCCCGTCTCCGGGTGGGTGCGCACGACGGGGTGCTCCACGGGCGGGAAGAGGTCCTGGTGCGGGATCAGCCGCTCCGGACCGTAGAACCTGGCGAAGCCCGGGATGAAGTCGTGCACGGCGCGGGCGCCGTCGACCCGGTCCTTCACCTCCTGGGGCAGGTTGTCGTAGGCCGCCGCCATGTCCGCCCACATCGTGTCCCCGCCGAACGGCGGGACCTCGCGCAACTGGAGGACGGCGCCGAGCGCGGGCCGCTCCCGGAAGGTGACATCGGTGTGCCAGACGTTCTCGTACGTCGGCGCCGCCCCGGCGCCCTTGTCGAACCGGGCGACCTCCTCGCTGGCACCCGCCGTGAGCAGGGGATTGGTCTCCAGCTCGCCCCAGTGCCCGGCAAAGGCGCGCTGCTGGTCGGAGGTGAGGTGCTGGCCGCGGAAGAACAGTACCTTCCACTCCAGCAGGGCCCGGTTCAGCTCCTCGCGCAGCGCGGGAGCGAGCGGCCGGGACAGGTCGACGCCCCGGATCTCGGCGCCGATGGTGCGCGCCTGCGGAACGACCTCGAAGCGTTCGTAGGGCCGTTCCTCCCACCCCTCGGGCAGCCTGCGCAGCGTGCGCCGGCCCTCGTACAGGCCGTCCCCCGGGATGTGTGTCTCGCGCAGTTCGACGGTCGGACCGGCGGTCGTGACGGTCATGAGAGTCCTCCCCTTGTGTGTGCTGGTTCGGGTCGGGCCACGGCAGTGCGGCATCGCCGCCGGATGGCCGGGAAAACGGAAGTGCTCCGAGCTGTTCGCCGGGAGGGAAGAGCGCCTCGCCTTGACGCGGCGTGGGTGCGTCGAGCCCTTGGCTCGGGGGCGGCCGGTTATCGGCCGGAGCGCTCACATCCGGTTCGCTCGGGCACGCGGGGACACTCCGCCGTGGTGCCGAACCGGTATGTGGTCATGGCCCCGATTGTGTGATCTTCCCCGGCTTATGTCAATGGGCGGCCGGGCAACCGGTCAGACGCGGTGCGGAGCGAAGGGCAGCAGGACGTCTCCTTCGGGCCGTACGACGCCGTAACTGCTCTCGGGCATCCTGTTCCAGACGCCGGGCAGATCGCCCAGGGGCTCCGACACGATCAGGCGGGTCGCGTCGGACGCCCCCCGCAGCAGCGGCAGCCCGGGATGGAGGGCGCGCAGGGTGTCCACGCGGCTGCTGTAGTAGAGCGAGCGGGAGGCACCCTCGCTGGAGTAGCGGAAGGCCCACAGCCCTCGCCCGTCGGTCACGGCGACGGTCATCTGCAGCGGGTACTCCACGCCGTGTTCGTGACCGATCTTCTCCACCAGCCCCGCCATCCGGGCCACGGCGCCCGGCGGGTTGTGCTCCAGGCCCAGCGTGAGGGCCAGGAAGAACATCAGCTCCGAGTCCGTCGACCCCTCGATCTCGGGGAAGAGCCGGGGGTCGACCGCCAGGGCGAGGTCGCGCCTGAGCCGGTGGAACTCGGCGATCGCGCCGTTGTGCATCCACATCCAGCGGCCGTGGCGGAACGGATGGCAGTTGGTCTGCTGCACCGTGCTGCCCGTCGAGGACCGGATGTGCGCGAAGAACAGGGACGAACGGACATGGCCGGCGATCTCGCGCAGATTGCGGTTGTTCCAGGCCGGTCCGGTCTCCCGGACGATCGCGGGCGTCCGCATCTGCGGGCCGAACCAGCCGACGCCGAACCCGTCCCCGTTGGTCGTCTCGACGCCCATCCTGGAGTGCAGGCTCTGGTCGATCAGCGAGTGCTCCGGCTGGTACAGGATGGTCTCCAGCAGCACGGGCGTTCCCGAGTACGCCAGCCATCGGCACATCGTCCGCCGCCTCCCTCGTCCTCGGCACCGTGCGCGGTGCCCGATCCTCAGTCGACCGGCCAGGTGTGGACCGGGGCGTTGAGATGCATGTAGTCCATGTACTGCCGGGTCATCCGGCGCAGGGACTCGTGGCGGCCGGGACGCGCGCAGGCGTCGATGCGGTGGAACATCTCCTTCTGCCAGACGGCGCCGTTGCGGGCGGTGGCGCACCGCTGCTCGATGATGCCGAGCAGCGGCTCCCGCCAGGCCGCGTCCATGCCGGAGAGTTCCAGTCCCCGGTGCGCCAGCGGCAGCAGCCGCCGCAGGACCAGTTCCGGCACGGTCACCTCGCCCACGCCGGGCCAGTACAGGTGTGCCTCGATGCCGTGCCGGGCGGCCGTGTGCAGGTTGTCCTCGGCGACCGAGAAGGACATCCGCGACCACACCGGCCGCTCCTCCTCCACCAGGGCGCGGGTGAGCCCGTAGTAGAAGGCTCCGTTGGCGAGGGTGTCGGCGACGGTCGGACCGGCGGGCAGCACGCGGTTCTCCACCCGGACGTGCGGCTTGTCGTGGGCGACGGCGTACACCGGCCGGTTCCAGCGGTAGATGGTGCCGTTGTGGAGGGTGAGTTCGCCCAGTTCGGGGATGTCGCCGCGATCGAGTGTCTCGGCGGGGTCCTGCTCGTCGCACAGGGGAAGCAGCGCGGGGAAGTAGCGCACGTTCTCCTCGAAGAGGTCGAAGACACTGTTGATCCACCGCTCCCCGAACCACACCCGGGGCCGCACCCCCTGTGCCTTGATCTCCTGCGGCCGGGTGTCGGTGGCCTGCTCGAACAGCGGGACACGGCTCTCGTGCCACAGCTCCTTGCCGAGCAGGAAGGGCGAGTTGGCGGCGAGCGCCACCTGGACGCCGGCGATCGCCTGGGCCGCGTTCCAGTAGTCGGCGAACTCCTCGGGGGAGACCTGGAGGTGGAACTGCGTGCTGGTGCAGGCGGCCTCCGGCGTGATCGTGTCGGCGTAGGTGCGCAGCCGGTCGACGCCGTCCACCTCGATGTGCAGGTCCTCGCCCCGGGCGGCGAAGACCTGGTCGTTGAGCAGCCGGTAGCGCGGGTTCTCCGAGAGGGCGGCCTCGCCCACGTCCGACTGGCGCAGCGTGGGCAGGATGCCGACCATGATCAGATGGGCGCCGACCGACGTGGCGCGGTCCTCGGCGTGGTTCAGGGCGGCCCGGATCTCGGTCTCCCAGGAGTCGGGGCCGCCCGCCGTCAGCCGGCGGGGCGGGATGTTGATCTCCAGGTTGAACCGGCCCAGCTCGGTGGACCAGGCCGGGTCCGCGATCGCCGCGAGCGCGTCGCTGTTGCACATCGCCGGCTCGCCCCGGTCGTCGACCAGATTCAGCTCGATCTCCAGTCCCACCTGGGGCCGCTCGGTCTCGAACCGCGACTCGCGCAGCATCTGCGCGAAGGCCTCCAGGCACTGCTGCATCTTGATCCGGTACCGGCGGCGGTCCTCACGGGTGAAGACCTGCGCCGGGACGTCCCGTCCCATCGGTCCTCCCGGGTTGCCTTCCTCGGACGCCTCTCAACCCCAGCGTCGCACCACCCGGCGCCCCTCACCAGGCGGGACGGGGCCCACCGCGCCGTGCGCGATGGGCCCCGTCCCGTTCCGGTGGGCGTGCGGGCGGTCAGTCCTTCACAAGGCCGGACTCCCGCACCACGATCTTCGCGGAGGTGCGGCCCGCGGGCGAGGAGCCGTAGCCCTCGATCCTGTCGACCACGTCCGTGCCCTCGACGACCTTGCCGAAGACGACGTGCTTGCCGTCCAGCCAGGGGGTGGGCACCGTGGTGACGAAGAACTGCGAGCCGTTGGTGTTCGGGCCCGCGTTCGCCATGGAGAGCAGGTACGGCTCGGTGTGCTTCAGCTGGAAGTTCTCGTCCGCGAACTTCTCGCCGTAGATGCTCTTGCCCCCGGTGCCGTCGCCCCGGGTGAAGTCACCGCCCTGGAGCATGAACTGCGGGATCACCCGGTGGAACGGGGATCCCGCGTAGCCGAAGCCGTGCTCGCCGGTGGACAGCTCCAGGAAGTTCCTGGCGGTCTTGGGGGTGACGTCCTCGAACAGCTCGAAGACGATGCGGCCCGCATCCTGGCCGTCGATGTCGATGTCGAAGTAAACCTTGGAATTGCTCATCGCACCATTGTGACGTGCCGGGCCCGGCGGTGCCGAACCGGCTGCCCCTTCAGCGTGTGGCGAGCAGTTCGAGCGTGTCGATCACACGGTTCGAGAAGCCCCACTCGTTGTCGTACCAGGCGACCACCTTGATGTGGCGGCCCTCGACGCGGGTCAGGGCCGAGTCGAAGATCGACGAGGCCGGGTTGCCGGTGATGTCGGAGGAGACCAGCGCGTCCTGCGAGTACTCCAGCACGCCGGCGAGCGGTCCCTCGGCGGCGGCGCGGTAGGCCGCCAGCACGTCCTCGCGCGTCACGTCCCGGGCGACGGTCGTGTTCAGCTCGACGATCGACCCCACCGGGACCGGCACGCGGATCGAGTCGCCCGACAGCTTGCCGTCGAGGTTCGGCAGCACGAGGCCGATCGCCTTGGCCGCGCCCGTCGTGGTCGGCACGATGTTGACCCCGGCGGCGCGGGCGCGGCGGGGGTCGCGGTGCGGGCCGTCCTGGAGGTTCTGCTCCTGCGTGTAGGCGTGCACCGTCGTCATGAAGCCGTGCTCGATGCCGGCCAGCTCGTCGAGCACCGAGGCCAGCGGCGCGAGCGCGTTGGTGGTGCAGGACGCGTTCGAGACGATCGTGTGCGCGGCCGGGTCGTAGGCGTCGGTGTTCACGCCGTACGCGAGCGTCACGTCGGCGCCGCTCGACGGCGCGCTGACCAGGACCTTCCGTGCGCCCGCGGTGAGGTGGGCGCGGGCGGCGTCGGCGGAGGTGAAGCGGCCGGTCGCCTCCAGCACGATGTCGACCTGCAGTTCCTCCCACGGCAGCCGTGCCGGGTCGCGCTCGGCGAGCACCTTGATGCGGTGGCCGTCGACGACGAGGGCGTCCCCGTCGACCGTCACCGGGCGGCCCAGCCGGCCGGCCGTCGAGTCGAAGGCGAGCAGCCGTGCCAGGGCGGCCGGTTCCGTGAGGTCGTTGACGGCGACGACCTCGATCTTGCTGTCGCGTTCGAGCAGCGCGCGCAGCACATTGCGTCCGATGCGGCCGAATCCATTGATGCCGATGCGTGTCATGAGCGATGTCCCTTCGTTCTGACCGGGTCCTGCGCCACCCAGGTTCGCGCGCTCCGCACGCCCGCGGGAGAGGCGTGAGTGCCATGGTTCGAAAGGATCGCGCCAGCCACCTCGGCGACCGGGGCGGGGCAGCCCCTCCAGTCGCCCTAGTCGCCCCGGGCGAAGGTGCGCCGGTACTCGCCGGGTGTGGTGCCGAGGATGCGCCGGAAGTGCAGGCGCAGGTTCGTGCCGGTGCCGAGGCCGACGTCGGCCGCGATCTGCTCGACGCTCCGCTCAGAGCGTTCGAGC
This sequence comes from Streptomyces sp. SL06, assembly GCF_058244745.1. NCBI lineage: Bacteria > Bacillati > Actinomycetota > Actinomycetes > Kitasatosporales > Streptomycetaceae > Streptomyces > Streptomyces sp. SL06. Next base: position 6,798,020 of record NZ_JBSYOT010000002.1, read on the forward strand.
AGCTCACGGGCCATGTCGATGCGGGCGCGCATGACCCACTGCATCGGCGTGTACCCGGTGTCCTCGACGAAACGCCGGGAGAAGGTGCGTGCCGACACCGCGGCGTGCCGGGCCAGCGTCTCCAGGGTGAGCGGCTCGCCGAGCCGGCGCAGCGCCCACTCGCGGGTGGCGGCGAACCGCTCGCCCAGCGGCTCGGGGACGCCGCGCGGCACGTACTGCGCCTGACCGCCGCTGCGGTAGGGGGCCGCGACGAGCCGCCGGGCCGCGTGGTTCGAGGCGGCCACCCCGAGGTCGCCGCGGAGGATGTGCAGGCACAGATCGATGCCCGAGGCGGCGCCCGCTGAGGTCAGTACGCTGCCCTCGTCCACGAACAGGACATTCTCGTCGACCCGGACGCGGGGATGCCTCGCCGCGAGCGCGCGGGTGTAGTGCCAGTGCGTCGTGGCCCGCCTGCCGTCGAGCAGACCCGTGGCGGCGAGCGCGAAGGCACCCGTGGAGATGGCGGCGAGCCGGGCGCCCCGGTCGTGGGCCGCCGTCAGCGCCTCGACGACGGTCCCCGGCGGGTCGTCGACATCGGGGGACCGGTAACCGGGGAGGAAGACGACATCGGCCCACGCCAGCGCGTCGAGGCCGTGGGCGACGTGGTACGACAGGCCGTCGCCGCCGGTCACGAGGCCGGGTTCCGCACCGCACACCCGCACCTCGTACGGCATGCTCGCGCGCGTCGTGAACACCTGCGCCGGAATGCCGACATCGAGCGGCTTGGCGCCTTCGAGCACGAGAACGGCGACGCGACGCAGGCGGGAGGACGACACGCGGCACAGCGTACGGGGGAGATCCCGGCAGGACGGGCACCACGCCCGGCCCGGACGCACTGGCCGGATGAGGCCGCCGTACCGAAGGACGTTCCGAGCGGCCGGTGCCGAGGGGGACACGGCTGATTTAGAGTGACTTCCGCCAGTGCGCACCACGGACCTGTGAGGTACTCACCAGCCATGACGACCGAAACGTTTGAGTTCCAGGTAGAGGCGCGTCAGCTCTTGCAGCTGATGATTCACTCCGTCTACTCGAACAAGGATGTCTTCCTGCGCGAGCTTGTCTCCAACGCCTCCGACGCGCTCGACAAGCTGCGCCTCGCCGCCCTGCGGGACGACGCCCCCGACGCCGAAGTCAGCGACCTGCACATCGAGTTGGAGGTCGACAAGGAGGCACGCACGCTCACCGTGCGGGACAACGGCATCGGGATGTCGTACGACGAGGTCACCCAGCTCATCGGCACCATCGCCAACTCGGGCACCGCCAAGTTCCTCCAGGAGCTGCGCGAGGCCAAGGACGCGGCCGGGGCGGACGGGCTCATCGGCCAGTTCGGCGTCGGCTTCTACTCCGGCTTCATGGTGGCGGACGAGGTCACCCTGGTCACCCGGCACGCCGGCGAGACCCAGGGCACCCGCTGGACATCGCGCGGCGAGGGCACGTACACCCTGGAGAAGCTCGACGAGGCACCGCAGGGAACCTCGGTCACCCTGCACCTCAAGCCGGCCGACTCCGAGAACCAGCTCCACGACTACACCTCCACCTGGAAGATCAAGGAGATCGTCAAGCGGTACTCGGACTTCATCACCTGGCCGATCCGCCTGGTGCCGGAACCGGGCGAGGACGGCGCCGAGACACCCGAGGCCGAGACGCTCAACTCGATGAAGGCGCTGTGGGCCCGTCCGCGCGACGAGGTGTCCGACGACGAGTACCACGAGCTGTACAAGCACATCGGCCACGACTGGCGCGACCCGCTGGAGACGATCCGGCTCCAGGCGGAGGGCACCTTCGAGTACCAGGCCCTCCTCTTCGTGCCCTCGCACGCCCCGCACGACCTGTTCACCCAGGGCTACCGGCGCGGCGTCCAGCTCTATGTGAAGCGCGTCTTCATCATGGACGACTGCGAGGAACTGCTGCCGCCCTACCTCCGGTTCGTCAAGGGCGTCGTCGACGCCCAGGACCTCTCGCTCAACGTGTCCCGCGAGATCCTCCAGCAGGACCGCCACATCCGCATGATCCAGCGCCGGCTGACGAAGAAGGTCCTGTCCACGGTCAAGGACCTGCGCTCGTCGGCGCCGGAGCGCTACGCCACGTTCTGGCGGGAGTTCGGCGCGGTCCTCAAGGAAGGGCTGGTGACCGACTCCGAGAACCGGGACGCGATCCTCGCCGCCTCCTCGTTCGCGAGCACGCACGACGCCGAGGAGCCGACCACGCTGAAGAGCTACGTGGAGCGGATGAAGGACGGCCAGGACGACATCTACTTCATGACCGGCGAGTCCCGGCAGGCCATCGAGGACTCCCCGCACATGGAGGCGTTCCGGGCCCAGGGCGTCGAGGTCCTGCTGCTCACCGATGCCGTGGACGAGGTCTGGGTCGACGCGGTGGGGGAGTACGAGGGCAAGCGGCTGCGCTCGGTCGCCAAGGGCGAGATCGACCTCGGCGGGGAGCAGGACGACAAGAGCGACGCCGAGAAGGAGAAGCAGGGCGAGGAGTACGCCGGGCTGCTCGGCTGGATGACGGAACACCTCGGCGAGGAACGTCAAGGAGGTCCGCCTCTCCTCGCGGCTCACGGTCTCGCCGGCCTGCGTCGTCTCCGACGCGGGCGAGCTGACGCCCGCCCTGGAGAACATGTACCGGGCGATGGGCCAGGAGGTCCCCAGCGCCAAGCGAATCCTCGAACTCAACCCGGAGCACCAGCTGGTGAAGACCCTGAACCGGGCCTACACCGACCAGCGGGACCGCACCGAACTCACCGAGACCGCCGAACTGCTGCACGCGCTCGCGGTCCTCGCCGAGGGCGGCCGGCCGAAGGAGCCGGCCCGGTTCGTGAAGCTGGTGGCGGACCGGCTGGAGCGCACCGTGTAGGCGTGCCGGTCAAGCCGTGAGGCCCCGTGGCGAAACCACCACGGGGCCTCACGGCTGTCCACGCCCGAACACGGCCGGCGGCGCCGGCCAACGGCGCACGCAGCGCCCGGGGCGAACCTCCACCGCATGGTCACGGCCGGAGTTCGGAACCGAAGTCCCGTCCGGTTAGTCTGAGTTGACGATCCAGCGCACGCCGTCGCGAAAGCCGCCCCGGCGCGCGCCCCGTCATGCGAACGCCTGAAGGGCAATTCCTGTGTCACAGACCCCCCACTCGTCCCACCGCAGAAAGCACTCCCTGTCCCGGCGCGGCGTCATCGGCACCGCCGCCGCCGTGGCCGCGGGTGCCGGACTGACTCCGGCGGTGTTCGCGGTCACCGGCTCGGACGACGGCGACACGCAGGCCGCGAAGCCGAAGACCCCAGGAACGAAGGGCGAGGACTTCCCGGCCACCCGTTCCGCCGCGGCCGCCGGCACCGGCAGGGCCGCCACCGCCTTCGCCGCCTCCTACGTCGGCCTCCGCTGGAGCGGCCGGCGCGACGGCGCCGGCATCCGCTTCACCGACGGCGACGCCGCGCCCGACGAGTGGCAGACCCTGGGCGGCGGCTGCGCCACCGTCGACGGCGGCGGAGCGGCCCTGGTGGCCGCGGGCGCGGCCACCGCCTACGAGGTGCGCGCCGCGGACGGCGCCACCGGCCTGCGCACGGTGGCGATCGACACCACCGGCGGCCCCCGGCGCACCGTCGAGGTGCCGACGGAGCCCACGCGCGTACGGGGCGTGAGCTATCTGTCCCGGCCGGCCTGGGGTGCCGACGAGTCCAAGCGGTACAAGGACGGCGAGGTCAACTCGCCCGAGCAGTACTACCCGTTGCAGACGATCACCGTCCACCACTCGGACACCCCGAACGACGACCCGGACCCGGCCGCGACCGTCCGGGCGATCTACGAGTACCACGCGGTCACCCTCGACTGGGGCGACATCGGCTACCACTTCCTGATCGACGAGGCCGGCGTCGTCTACGAGGGCCGCTACTCCGGCGAGGACGGCATACCCGCCTTCGACGGGGACGGCAACCTCGTCACCGCCTTCCACACCTCGGGCTTCAACTCGGGCAACCTCGGCATCACCCTCCTGGGCAACCTGACCGAGCAGGCACCCACGGAGGCGGCCAAGGCCTCGCTGATCCGGCTGATCAAGGTGATCGCCCGCCTCGGCGGCCTGGACCCGCAGACGCGGACCACGTTCGTCAACCCGGTCGACGGTGCCACCAAGGAGGTGGCCGTCGTCAGCGGACACCGCGACTGGCTGGAGACCGACTGCCCCGGCCGGACCATGTACGACCTGCTCGCCGAGGTACGCGCGGCGGCCGCCCGCTGACCGACGGCGCGCGCGGGCCCGCGGGCCGGGGTGTACGGACGTGCACTCCCGGCCCGCGGCCCCCGCCCCGTGCCGTCAGCGGCCCTTAGCGCACAGCGCCGCGTCCACCGCCCCCTGGAGGTGGCGCAGGGCGTCGCCCTCGGCCGCCACGGTGGTGGTGTAGACGGTCACGGTGCCCCGGCCGCCCGTGGCCCGGCCGCCGCCCACCGAGTCGCCGGGCAGATCGCCGCCGTGGCCCCAGTAGGCCCCGCCGCAGCTGAGCGGGATCGAGGCGACGCCGTAGCCGTAGCGGCTGCCCGCCGGGTAAACGTCCCGGCCGCCGACGTCGGTGGTGTCCCGCGTCATCAGGCGCACCGCCCAGCCGGGCAGGAGCCGGCCCCCGAACAGCCCGTCCCAGAAGGCGTTGAGGTCCCCGGGAGTGGAGACGAGCCCGCCGGAGGCGCCGAACTCGTACCCCGGAAGCTCGGTCACGTCCACCGTGCCGGCCTCCGGATGCGCGGGGTTGACACCGTAGTTGCGGGCGTGCGGTCCACGCAGGCCCAGTTCGCCGGGCGCGGGCCAGTAGGTGTCGTCAAGGCGCAGCGGGCGCAGGACCGTTCGCTCGATGTACGTACGGAAGTCGACGCCCGTCACCTTGTCGATCACCATGCCGAGCACCAGGTAGTTGGTGTTGGAGTAGCCCCAGTCGGTGCCGGGCGCGAAGTCGGGTTCCTCGTCGAGCGCGAGGGCCAGGTAGTCCTCGGGCGTTCCCGGCCGGCTCCAGTCGACCAGCGCCGAGTACTCCGGCAGCCCGCTGGTCTGCTTCAGCAACTGCCGTACGGTGATGCCGCTGTGGGCCAGCTGGGGCACATGGGCGCCCGCGCGGTCGTCGAGCCCCAGCCGCCCGTCCGCCACCAGCCGCATCACGGCCGCCGCGGTGAACGGCTTGGTGTTGCTGGCGAGCCGGAACCGGCCCCGTTCGCCGACCATCGGCCGGCCCGAGTCCAGGTCCGCGACGCCGGAGGTGCGGGTGGTCCCGGCGCCGTGGGCGAGCGCGCCCGGGACACCGTCGCGCTCGGTGAGCAGGTCGAGCCGGTGTTGCACCGGATCCGTCTGGTGGGCCGCCGCCGCGGGGGCGAACGCTCCGGTGACGGCGGCGGCGAGCAGGACTGCGGCGGCGAGGCGCTTGCGGCGCATGGGTCTTCCCCCTGGCTGGTCGTGGCCGCCCGGTATGCGCGGGCGGATCGGTCCGTACACCGACGACCTTGGCAGGGGCCCGGCGCGGGAGCATTGGGATCAGCCCCCGGAACAGGGGTGTACCAACCACCCCCCCTGCGCGCCGCAACCGGCGTGCCGCCGGCTGCGGCGCGGCGATCAGGGACCACCCGCCTCGGTAAACTGGCGCCCGCCGCAGCGCACCGCACCTGACGAGGAGGCCCGGATGCCGGCACACGACCCGTCCGCCGCCTCCGCGGACGCGGCGGGGGCGGCCGTACCGCCCACCGCGCCGGTCCGGCAGGTGCTCTCCGACAGCGTCTACGAGGACATCAAGGCCATGGTCATGGACCATGGGATCGCCCCCGGCGCCCGCGTCGGCATCGAGGCCCTCGCCCGCACGCTCAACGTCTCCCCGACCCCGGTACGGGAGGCCCTGGCCCGGCTGGAGTCCGACGGCCTCGTCGTCAAGCGCTCCCTGTCCGGGTACCGGGCGACCGCGCTGCTGACCCGGCAGGGCGTGGAGGAGCTGTTCGAGATGAGGTTGCTCCTGGAGCCACGGGCCGCCGCGCTGGCCGCCCGCAACGCCGACGAGGCCCAGCTCGACGCCGTCGAAACCATCCTGGAGGACATGCAGGCCCACCCGGGCCCCGCCGGACCGTACGCCGCCTACCGGGACTTCGCCGCCCTGGACCAGCGCTTCCACGACGCGGTCGCCGAGGCCGCCCACCGGCCCCTGCTCGCGGACGCGGTGGAGCGCCTCCACGCGCATCTGCACATCTTCCGCCTGAGCAGCCTCCAGAGCGAGGGCGCCCCGACCCTCGCGGAGCACGAACGCGTGGTCCGCGCGATACTGCGCCGCAGGCCCGAGCGCGCCGCCGAGGCCATGGCCGACCACCTCACCCGAAGCCTGGAGCGCCGCCTGAGCCGGTTCGAGCGGGAGTGACGGTCACTCGCCGGGGGCGCCGGCCATCCCGTACACGCGGCGCGCGGTGCCGGACCACACCTCGGCCCGTTCGGCGGGGGTGAGCGGGGCGATCAGCTCGCCGGTGGCGGCCACGACCTCGCCGTAACCGGCGGCGAGCGTGCTCACCGGCCAGTCGGAGCCGAACATGAGCCTCCGGGGCCCGAAGGCCTCGATCACCGTGTCGGCGTACGGTCTGAGGTCGTCGACCGTCCACGACCGCGGGTCGGCCTCGGTCATCATGCCGGAGAGCTTGCAGACCGTGTTCGGCAGGGCGGCGAGGGCACGCAGGCGCGTCGCCCACGGTTCCCGTCGCCCCGACGCGATCGGCGGCTTGCCCAGGTGGTCGAGGACGAAGAGGAGATCGGGGACGGCCGCCGCCGCACTCGCCGCCGCCGGCAACTGGTGGGGGAGGACGACGAGATCGTGGACGAGCCCGGCCGCCGCGAGCGCGCGCAGTCCGCGCAGCACCTCGGGCCGGACCAGCCAGTCCGGGTCCGGCTCGGCCTGGACCTGGTGCCTGATGCCGCGCAGGAGGTGTCCGCCGGGCAGCGAACGCAGCCGGGCCAGCTCGCCGGCCGCCCCGGGCAACGTCAGATCGGTCCAGCCGACGACCGCGCCGACGAGCCGGCTGTCCGCGGCCAGGGCCAGCAGCTCCGGGGTCTCCTCGGGCACGGTGACCGTCTGCACCAGCACGGTGGCCGTCACCCCGGCCGCCCGGGTCTCGGCCCGCAGGTCCGGCAGGAGGAAGGAGCGGCGCAGCGGGGCGAGTTCGGGGCCGGTGAGCCACTCCTGATCGCGTACGCCGAGGTCCCACAGGTGGTGGTGGGCGTCGACGACGGTCATGGCCCGCTCCCACCGGGCACCGGCACCCCGCCCGGCAGCAGGCCCCGCGCCCGCAGGTCGTCCCACACGGCCTCCGGCAGGGGCCGGTGGAAGTGCTCGGCCGCGTCGGCGACCTCTGCGGCCGACCGCGCCCCGAGGAGCACGGAGGCGACCGCCGGATGCCCGAGCGGGAAGCGGAGCGCGGCCGCACGCAGCGGCACCCCGTGCGCCTCGGTGACATCGCGCATCCGGCCGGCCCGGCGCAGCAGTTCGGGGGGAGCCGCCGCGTAGTCGTACCTGGCGCCGGGCGAAGGGTCGGCCAGCAGCCCGGAGTTGAGGGCGCCACCGACGATCACACTGAGGCCCGCCGCCTCGGCCGCGGGCAACAGGGCCTTGAGCGCGCCCTGTTCGAGGAGGGTGTAGCGCCCGGCGCACAGCACGGTGTCAACGTCCGTGTCCGTCAGGAAGCGCGTCAGCATCCGGGTCCTGTTCATTCCCGCGCCGATCGCCCGGACCACCCCCTGCGACCGCAGCTCCTCAAGGGCCGGGTACGCCTCCCGGAACGCCTGCTCCTCGTGGTCGTCGGGATCGTGCAGCAGGACGAGGTCGACCCGGTCCAGGCCGAGGCGGGTGAGGCTGTCCTCCAGCGAGCGGCGCACGCCGTCGGCGCTGAAGTCCCACCGCCGCCGGTGGGTGGCCGCTACGGCGAATCCGTCGGCCAGGTCGTCCCCGCCGCCGTGGTGCGGGACGAGGACGCGCCCCACCTTGGTGGAGAGGGTGAAGCAGTCCCGGGGCCTGTGCCGCAGGGCCTCGCCGAGCCTGCGCTCCGACAGGCCCAGGCCGTAGTGCGGGGCGGTGTCGAAGTAGCGGACGCCCGCCTCCCAGGCGGCGTCGACGGCGGAGCGGGCCGCCTCCTCGCCCACGTCCTGGTAGAGACCGGCGACGGCCGCGCCGCCGAAGCCGAGGGCGGTGACGCGGACACCGCTGCGGCCGAGGGTGCGGCCGGGCAGCGAAGCCCCTGCCCCGCTCCCGTCCGGCCGCGTCACCGCCCCTCCGGCCGCAGCCGCAGGCCCTGCATTCCGCCGTCCACGGCGAGGGCGGTACCCGTGACCGAGGCGGCGGCCGGGCTCGCCAGGTACACGATGGCCGCGGCGACCTCCTCCGCGGTGACCAGCCGGCCCATGGGCTGCCGGGCGTCGAGGGCCGCCCGCTCGGCGACCGGATCGGCCGCCCGGTCGAGGAGCCGGCCGATCCAGGGGGTGTCCGCGGTGCCGGGGTTCACGCAGTTGACGCGGATCCCCTCCCGGACGTGGTCCGCCGCCATGGCCAGGGTGAGGGAGAGGACCGCGCCCTTGCTGGCGCTGTACAGGGCGCGCCGGGGCAGTCCGGCCGTGGCCGCGATCGAGCAGGTGTTGACGACGGCGGCGTGCGCGGAGGCGCGCAGCCGGGGCAGGGCGGCGCGGGTGGTGCGGACCATGCCCAGGACGTTCACGTCGAGGACGCGGTGCCACTCGGCGTCGTCGTTGTCCTCGACGGTCCCGATCGCGCCGACGCCGGCGTTGTTGACCAGGATGTCGAGGCCGCCGAGGTCGTGGGCCGCGGCCGCCACCGCGCGGCGCACGGAGCCGTCGTCGGACACGTCCGCCGTGTACCCGCGCAGCGGCCCGGCCGCCGGCGGGGGATCGAGGTCCAGTACGGCGACATCGGCGCCGCGCTCGGCCAGCAGGCCGGCGGTGGCCCTGCCGATGCCGGACGCGCCGCCGGTCACCAGGGCCCTGAGTCCGGACAGTTCGCTCATCGCTTCGTCCCCTCCCGTTGGTTGCGCTGTTTGCGTCGTGCGGCGAGGTCGGCGGCCCAGAAGGTCCCGTCCGGGTACCGGTACGCGGCGATCGACGCGGCGTGCATCTCCGAGGAGAAGCCGGGGGCCGCGGGAGCCGCGTAGCGCCCGTTCGCGATGACCACCGGGTCCTTGAAGTGCTCGTGGAGATGGTCCACGTACTCGATCACCCGGTCCTCGGTCGTCCCGGTCAGCGCCACGAAGTCGAACATCGACAGATGACGCACCAGTTCGCACAGACCGACGCCGCCGGCGTGCGGGCAGACGGGCACGCCGTACTTGGCGGCGAGCAGCAGGATGGCCAGGTTCTCGTTGACGCCGCCCACCCGCGCCGCGTCGATCTGGAGCACGTCGATCGCTTCCGCCTGCAACAACTGCTTGAAGACGACCCGGTTGTGGACGTGCTCCCCGGTGGCCACCTTGACCGGCGCCACGCCCCTGCGTACGGCCGCGTGGCCGAGGATGTCGTCGGGGCTGGTGGGCTCCTCGACCCAGTAAGGGGCGTACTCGGCCAGCGCGTTGGTCCACTCGACGGCCTCGGCGACGTTCCAGCGCTGGTTGGCGTCGACGGCGATCCGGATGTCCGGGCCGACGACCGCGCGCGCCGTGCGCAGCCTGCGCAGGTCGTCGGCCAGATCGGCGCCGACCTTCAGCTTGATCTGGGTGAAGCCGTCGGCGACCGCCTGCTCGGCGAGCCGGGCCAGCTTCCCGTCGCGGTAGCCGAGCCAGCCGGGGGAGGTGGTGTACGCCGGATAGCCCTCGGCGCGCAGGCGGGCCGCGCGCCCGGCGGCGCCGTCCCGGCCCGCGCGGAGCAGGGCCACGGCCTCCTCGCGGGTGAGGGCGTCCTCGATGTAGCGGAAGTCCACCTGGTCCGCGAGCCACTCCGGCTCGGCCTCGGAGAGGAACCGCCACACCGGCTTGCCCGCGCGCTTGGCCGCCAGGTCCCACACCGCGTTGACGACGGCACCGACGGCCATGTGCATCACGCCCTTCTCCGGGCCGAGCCAGCGCAGTTGGCTGTCGCCGGTGAGGACCCGGGCGAGCGAGGCGGGATCGGCGCACACGGCCGTGACGGACCGGCCCACGACATGGTCGCGCAGGGCGGCGATCGCCGCCGTCTGCACGTCGTTGCCGCGCCCGATGGTGAAGGCGAAGGCATGCCCCTCCAGCCCGTCGCCCGCGTCGGTGCGCAGGACGACGTACGCGGCCGAGTAGTCGGGGTCGGGGTTCATCGCGTCGGAGCCGTCCAGCCCGCGCGAGGTGGGGAAACGGATGTCGACCACGTCGAGGTCGGTGATGCGTGCCGCGGCCATGGTCGCTTCCTCACTGGAACCACAGGAAAATGCGTGGAATCACATAGGATCCTCTCGCCACTGATGGTGTGGCAGCCTTGATCACCTCGTCAAGACCTGCGTATGGGCGGACTTTCCCGCGTCGGTGTGGGCAGATCACATAGGATTTCCGCTCTCGGTGGTGGTACCGGCCGTCACCCGCGCGGTGGCCGCTCCGCTTGCGGAGCCGTCGGACCCGGGTTTCCGTGTAGACGACTCGCCACCGCCACAGGAGCCGCCATGCCGATGCCGTCCCTCGCGTCGTCGCCCGGTCGCGGCGTGACCACCGTCGAAGAGACCGTCGAGGTCGCGGTACCGGTGCGCACCGCCTACGACCAGTGGACCCAGTTCGAGAGCTTTCCGCGGTTCATGGCCACGGTGCGACGGGTCGAGCAGATCCGGCCCGCCCTGGTCATGTGGGACATCCGGTTCGGACCCGTGTGCCGGGAGTTCGGGACCGAGATCGTGGAACAGGTGCCCGACTCGCACCTGGCCTGGCGCAGTCTCGGGCGCCGCCACCGCCACCGGGGCGAGGTGGCCTTCCGGCCCACCCCCGAGGGCCGCACGGCGGTCACCGTGCGGCTACGCGTCGAGCCGCGCGGCCTGAGCCGCCTGCTCACCGCGGTCCCCGGCACGGCCGACCGCCTCGTACGGCGGGAACTCGCGAACTTCAAGTGGTACATCGAGGGACTGGGAGAGGCGTGCGGCGCCTGGCGGGGAACCGTCCGGAGCGGGCAGGTGCGGCCGGCGGAGGCCGAACCGCCGCGAAGCCGGGTGCCGGTCTGGCCCGTGGGCTGAGCTTCGCGCGGCGACACAGCGAACGAGAGGCGATCCACAGATGAAGAAGCCGCCCGAGGGCGACTCCGGGGACGACCTGACCGTCACCCGGCCCAAGACATGGGCCGCGGGCGTCCCGGCGGTGGCGCACGCGCTGGAGTACTCCCTGGAGCAGACCTCCCCCCGGAAGACCGCGGTGGACCTGCTGACCATGAACCAGGTGGACGGCATCGACTGTCCTGGCTGCGCCTGGGCGGACCCCTCGCCCGGCCACCGGCACCGCAACGAGTACTGCGAGAACGGCGCCAAGCACATCAACGACGAGGCGACGACACGGCGGATCACCGCCGGCTTCTTCCGCGAGCACACCGTCTCCGACCTGGGCCGGCGCTCCGACATGTGGCTCAACCAGCAAGGACGCCTCACCGAGCCGATGGTCAAGCGGCCCGGTTCCGACCACTACGAGCCGATCAGCTGGCTCAAGGCCCTGGACCTGCTGGCCGGGGAGCTGAAGGCGCTCGACACCCCCGACGAGGCGGTCTTCTACACCTCGGGCAGGGTCAGCAACGAAGCCGCCTTCCTGCTCCAGCTCTTCGCCAGGGCCTTCGGCACCAACAACCTGCCCGACTGCAGCAACATGTGCCACGAGTCGAGCGGCTTCGCCCTGCACGAGACCCTCGGCACGGGCAAGGGCACCGTCAGCCTCCAGGACCTCCACCACGCCGACCTCATCTTCCTGGTGGGACAGAACCCCGGGAGCAACCACCCGCGGCAGCTGTCCGCACTGGAACAGGCCAAGTCCAACGGCGCCCGCGTCATCGCCGTGAACCCCCTGCCCGAGGCCGGACTGCTGCGGTTCAAGAACCCGCAGAAGCCACGCGGAGTGGTCGGCCGCGGCATCCAGATCGCCGACCGGTTCCTGCACATCCGGCCCGGCGGCGACCTCGCCCTGTTCCAGGCGCTGAACCGGCTGCTCATCGAGGCCGAGGACGCCTGGCCGGGAAAGGTGCTGGACCACGACTTCATCCGCGCCGACACCAGCGGCTTCGAGGAGTTCGCCGCGCACGCGCGCGAGGTCTCCTGGCCGGACGTGCTCACCACGACCGGGCTGACCCGCGAGGAGATCGAGCAGATCCGCGACGACGTCCTCGGCAGCGAACGGATCATCGTCTGCTGGGCCATGGGCATCACCCAGCACAAGCACGGCGTCCCCACCATCCGGGAGATCGTCAACTTCCTGATGCTGCGCGGAAATCTCGGCCGGGCCGGAGCCGGTGCCTGCCCGGTGCGGGGACACAGCAACGTCCAGGGCGACCGCACGATGGGCATCTGGGAACAGATGCCGGACTCCTTCCTGGACGCCCTGCGACGGGAGTTCGGCTTCGACCCGCCGCGCGCCCACGGACTGGACTCGGTGAACTCCATCAGGGCCATGCGGGAGGGCCGGATCAAGGTCTTCCTGGGCGTCGCCGGCAACTTCGTGCGGGCCGCGCCCGACAGCACCGTCACCGAGGAGGCCATGCGGCGCTGCCGGCTGACCGCCCACATCTCCACCAAGCTCAACAGGTCGCACACCGTCTGCGGGCGGACCGCGCTCATCCTGCCCACCCTCGGCAGGACCGAACGGGACCGTCAGGCGGGCGGGGAGCAGTTCGTCACGGTGGAGGACTCGATGAGCGAGGTGCACACCTCCCGGGGCCGGCTGAAGCCGGCGTCCCCGCTCCTGCTCAGCGAGGTCGCCATCCTGAGCCGGCTCGCCCGCCGCACCCTCGGCGAGGGCCGCGGGAACCTGCCGTGGGAGGAGTTCGAGTCCGACTACAACGTGATCCGCGACCACATCTCCCGAGTCGTGCCGGGCCTGCACGACTTCAACCGGCGGGTGGTGCGCCCCGGCGGCATCAGACTGCCCAACCCCGTCAACGAGGGCATCTACCGCACCGCCACCGGCAAGGCACGGTTCACCCGCAACACCTGGGAAGTGCCGCACGTGCCCGAAGGGCATCTGCTCCTGCAGACCATGCGCTCCCACGACCAGTGGAACACCGTCCCCTACACGGACGACGACCGCTACCGGGGCATCCACGGCAGCCGCCGGGTGGTCCTCGTCAACCCGGCCGACCTGACCGCGCTCGCCCTGGCCGGGGGCGAGCGTGTCGACCTGGTGAGCGTCTGGCACGACGACACCGAACGCCGCGCCGAGGGCTTCGAGGTGGTGCCGTACCCGACGGCGCTCGGCTCCGCCGCCGCCTACTATCCGGAGGCCCAGGTCCTGGTGCCCCTGGACAGCGTCTCGGACCTCAGCAACCAGCCCACCTCCAAGGGCGTCCTGGTCCGGCTGGAACGCGCGGTGCCGTAGCCGCATCGTGAGACGGGCCGCGGGCGCGGGAATGGCGGCAGGCACGGCCCCGTTGACACCTGTCATGCCCGATTCTGCTCCGCGGACCGCAGCCGCCCGCATGCCGCTCGCCGTCTACATGCTCGGCCTGGCCGTCTTCGCACTCGGCACGAGCGAGTTCATGCTCTCCGGGCTGCTGCCGCCCATCGCCGACGACATGGACGTGTCGATCCCCCAAGCCGGGCTGCTGATATCCGCGTTCGCGATCGGCATGGTGGTCGGCGCGCCCCTGCTCGCGGTCGCGACCCTGCGACTGCCGCGCAAGACCACCCTGGTCGCGCTGATCTCGGTGTTCGGCCTCGGCCAGGTGGCGGGCGCGCTGGCGACGACGTACGAGGTCCTGTTCGTCTCGCGGGTGGTGAGCGCCCTCGCCTGCGCCGGGTTCTGGGCCGTGGGCGCGGCCGTCGCCATCGCGATGGTGCCGATGACGGCGCGGGCCCGCGCGATGGCCGTGATGATCGGCGGCCTCTCGATCGCCAACGTCCTCGGCGTCCCGGCGGGCGCGTTCCTCGGCGAGAACCTGGGATGGCGCTCCGCGTTCTGGGCCGTGGGCGCCGCGTCCGCCGTCGCGCTCGTGGGCGTGGTGACCCTGATCCCGCGCATCCCGCTGCCCGAGCGGCGGCCCCGTCTGAAGGGCGAGCTGGCGATCTACCGGGACCGTCAGGTGTGGCTGTCCATCGTGGTGACCGCGCTCGCCGCGGGCGGTGTGTTCTGCGCCTTCTCCTACCTCGCGCCGCTGCTCACCGATGTGGCCGGACTGGCGGACGGCTGGGTGCCGACCGTGCTGGCGCTGTTCGGAGTCGGCGCGCTGATCGGGACCACGATCGGCGGCCGGGTCGCCGACGCGCACCTGTTCGGCGTGCTGCTCTCCGGCATCACCGCCTCGACGGTGCTGCTGGCCGCGCTGGCGCTGTTCGCGTCGAGCCCCGCCGTCGTGATCGCGCTCGCGCTGCTGCTCGGTGTCTCCGCGTTCTACACGGCACCTGCGCTCAACGCCCGCATGTTCAACGTGGCCGGCGCCGCGCCCACGCTCGCGGGCGCGACGACGACCGCCGCGTTCAACCTGGGCAACACCGGCGGCCCCTGGCTCGGCGGCACGGTGATCGACGCGGACCTCGGCTACGCCGCCACCGCCTGGGCGGGCGCGACGATGACCCTGGTCGCGATCGCCTTCGTCACCGTCTCGATGCGGCTGCACAGCCGGTCGCGCCTCGTGACGGGCGCCCTGGCCGCCGGGCCCGCGAGCGCGGACCGGACCCAGCGGGTGTGACGCCCCCGGACCCCCGGAGGCGCCGCGTACGACCGTCCGCGCCGGGCCCGGTGTTCAGCGGGCCGGGTCGCTCGCCACGACATCGGCGACCACGCAACTGACGTTGTCGGGACCGCCGGACGCGTTGGCGAGGGCGACGAGTTCGCCGACGGCCTGCCCGGGGTCCCCGGCGTCGGTGAGCACCCGGTGGATCTCCCCGGCCGGCACCACGCTCGTGAGGCCGTCGGAGCAGAGCAGATAGCGGTCCCCGCGCAGGGCGTCGTGCAGGCGCATGTCGGCGGTGGCGTCCGCTCCCCGGCCAAGGGCCCGTACCAGCAGTGAGCGCTCGGGATGGGAGGCGGCCTCCTCCGGGCTGATGCGTCCCTCGTCGACCATCGACTGCACCACGGTGTGGTCGTGCGTGATCTGGAACAGTTCCCCGTCGCGCAGCAGATGGACCCGGGAGTCGCCGATGTGGACGAGGGCCAGTTGCGAGCCGGTCCAGAGCATCGCGGTGAGGGTCGTGCCGGCCTCCTGGTCGGCGGGGCCGGCCGGGACGGCGTCGTGCACCGCCCGTTCGGCCTCCTCGACGGCGTCCGCCAGGACGTTGAGGAGACCGCCCGCCGCGATGCCGTCCCTCTCCAGGTGCTTGAGCGCCCCGACGGCGGCGGCGCTCGCGGGGGCTCCGCCGCTGCCGAAGCCGTCGGCGACGGCGAGCAGGCGGGAACCGGCGTACACGGTGTCCTGGTTGGTCTCGCGGACCAGACCGGTGTCGGAACGGGCGGCGTAACGGATGCTCAGGGGAGTCGTGGTCGGGGACATGGCGGGGTCCTTTCGGGCCAGATGGTCGACGAGGAAGGCGGCAAGGTCGCGCCGTGCGGCGGTGTCGGCCTCGGCCCGCGCCCAGAAGGCACGCACCTCCCGGGCCGCGGCCCCGGCCTCCAGCGAGCAGACGTGCCGGATGCGGACCAGCGGCATCCCCAGGCGCCGGAGCCAGGCGACGAGCCGGGCCTGTTCCACCTGTTCGGGCGCGTAGTGGCGATAGCCGGTCACCGGGTCGACGCGGGCCGGGGCCAGCAGGCCCAGCTCGTCGTAGAGCCGCAGCGCCTTCGGCGACAGCCGGGACGCCCTCGCGAACGCCCCGATGGTCAGCAACTCCATGCCGCTCCTCCTCGTGCCGGACACGTCGCCCGGCCCCACGATGCTGTGGCCTCCCCCAAGGTGAAGGTCAACCGCCGCGGTGCGTCACTCACCGCCCGGACGGCGAGGGCGGCGACACGGCACCGGTGACCTGCCGCACCGCCTCGGCTGCCCGCGGCAACGGAATGCGGCGTACACCCATCGCGCCGCCCTACACCACGGGGAGCGGACCACGGGGACCCACTACACCCCATGGAGTACGCCGGTCCAGACCCAGGGTCGGATCAAACGCGGGAACCTCCGGGTGAGCATGGAGGAGTGCCCCGGTCAATGCCTCCGCCTTCCCTCGTGCGCCGGGTCCTCGTCCTGCCCGCAACCCGACCGATTGGTCCCAGGTGGCTACGTTTCTCTACCGGCTCGGCCGACGCGCGTTCCGGCGCCGCGGCCTCGTCGTCCTGCTGTGGCTGGCCGTACTCGTGGGCGCCGGCGTCGCCGCGTCCACCGCGCCCGCCCCGCCCGAAGACTCCTTCTCCATGCCAGGCACCGAGTCCCAGAAGGCGTTCGACCTGCTCGACGAGCAGTTCCCGGCCGCCGGTGCCGAGGGCGCCACGGCACGGGTCGTGATCCGCGCGCCCGACGGCGCAAAGATCTCCGACCCGGCGGGCAAGGCCAGGGTCGAAGAACTGGTGACGGCCCTCGGCGCGGGCCCGCAGGTCACCTCCGTGGACGACCCGTTCGCGGCGGGCGCCGTCAGCGCGGACGGCACGACCGCGTACGCCTCCGTGACGTACGAGGTCAACGCGATGGAGCTGACCGACCGGGCCCGCGAGTCGCTCGTCGCCGCCACCGACGACGCGCGCGGCGACGGCTTCACCGTCGAGACCGGCGGTGACGCGGTCGAGGCCGATCAGGAAATGGGCGGCACCGCCGAGCTGTTCGGCATCGGGGTCGCCGCGGTCGTGCTCCTGCTGACCTTCGGCTCACTGGTCGCGGCCGGCATGCCGCTGCTGTCGGCGATCATCGGCGTCGGCACGGGCATCTCCGCCATCGGGGCGCTCGGCAGCACACTGGAACTGTCCGCCACCACCTCCACGCTGGCCATGATGATCGGCCTCGCGGTCGCCATCGACTACGCGCTGTTCATCGTCTCCCGCTACCGGGCGGAGATCGCCGAGGGCCGCAGCCCCGAGGAGGCCGCCGGACGCGCGGTCGGCACCGCGGGCTCCGCCGTCGTCTTCGCCGGACTCACCGTCGTCGTGGCCCTGGCCGGCCTCGCGGTCGTCGACATACCGATCCTCACCAAGATGGGCCTGGCCGCCGCGGGCACCGTCGGCATCGCCGTACTGATCGCGCTCACCCTCACCCCGGCGCTGCTCGGCTTCGCCGGCCGGAGGGCGCTCAGCCGCAGGGACCGCAGGGCACCCGCCGGGACGCAGGGCGCCTCCGCCGGGCCGACGCTCGGCACCCGCTGGGCCCGCTTCGTGCTGCGCCGCCCGCTGACCGTGCTGCTGACCGCGGTGCTCGGGCTCGGTGTCGTCGCCGTGCCGGCCGCCGGAATGGAGCTGGGCCTGCCCGACGAGGGCAGCTCGGCACCCGACACCACCCAGCGCAAGGCCTACGACATGCTGTCCGAGTCCTTCGGCGCCGGGTTCAACGGCCCGCTGCTGGTCACCGTCGACACCCGGGGCGCCGCCGACCCGCAGGCCGCCGCCGACACCGTGGGCAAGAAGATCACCGGCCTCGGCGGGGCCGCGGCCGTCACACCGGCGAGCTTCAACGAGGCCGGCACCACCGCGGTCCTCACGGTGGTGCCCAAGACCGGCCCGAGCGACGCGGCCACCGAGTCGCTGGTGCGGGACATCCGCTCGCTGTCCGGCGGCGTCAGGACGGACACGGGTGCCACGATGCTGGTCACCGGCGCGACCGCGATGACCATCGACTTCTCGCAGACCCTGGACGACGCGCTCGTCCCGTATCTGGCGCTGGTCGTCGGCCTCGCCTTCCTGCTCCTGATGCTGGTCTTCCGCTCGGTGCTCGTCCCGCTCAAGGCGGCCCTCGGCTTCCTGCTCTCGGTGGCCGCGGCACTCGGCGCGGTGGTCGCCGTGTTCCAGTGGGGCTGGCTCGCCGGCGTCTTCGGCGTGGACCAGCCGGGCCCGATCATGTCGATGATGCCCATCTTCATGATCGGGGTGGTCTTCGGACTCGCCATGGACTACGAGGTGTTCCTCGTGACCCGGATGCGTGAGGCGTACGTCCACGGATCGTCCGCCGCCGAGTCCGTCACCACGGGCTTCACGCACGGCGGCCGGGTCGTCGCGGCGGCCGCGATCATCATGATCAGCGTCTTCTCCGGCTTCATCATGGAGAACGACGACATGATCAAGATGATGGGCTTCGGGCTCGCGATCGCGGTCCTCTTCGACGCCTTCGTGGTCCGCATGGCCATCGTGCCCGCGGTGCTCGCCCTGCTCGGCGCCAGGGCGTGGTGGCTGCCCGGGTGGCTGGACCGCGTCCTGCCGAACGTCGACGTCGAGGGCGAGAAGCTCCACAGGGAGCTGGGCGACACCGCGGCGCCCGCCGGGCCCGCCCGCGAGCCGGAGACCGCCGGAGTCTGACACCCGCTCACGAACCGGGGCCGCCGGGCCCCGGTTCGACCGGTCACCGGCCGATGGCGGCGGCGCCCCCGGCGTCGGCCTCGCCCGCCGTTCTGAACTCCACGGCGACGACGCCGTCGACGCGTCGGCAGTGCTCCTCCAGCGCCGGGACGGTCACATGGTCCGGGAGCCGGCCGCTGAGCACGACATGTCCGTGTGTCACGTCCACCTGCATCGACGAGGGCGCCAGGCCGAGAGCCCGGACCAGGGACTCCTCGATGATCTCGGTGCGGATCGCCCGGTCCGTGCGCAGGAAGACCCGCAGCAGGTCGCTCCTGCTGACGACCCCGATCAGCCGCCCCCCGTCGTCGACGACCAGGAGCCGCTTGATGCCGTGCGCCGCCAGCACCCGGGCGGCGTCGACGACGCTCCAGCTCTCTCGTGCGCACAGCGCGGGTGAGGTCATGAGCCCCGCCGCGTCCGTGGCGGACGCCTTGTCCCCGGCCGAGCGGGGCCCCTCCTCGTGCCCCGCCCCGTTCGAGCCGGCCGGGCCCGAGCCCCACATCTTCTGCAGGAGGTCCGCCTCCGACACGACCCCCACGGGGCGGTTCTCCCCGTCCACGACGGGCACCGCCGTGATGTCGTACTCCTGCAACAGGTGGGCGATCTCCTTGAACGGTGTGCCGCGCTGGACGCGGACCACGGCGTCGCTCATCAGATCGCCCACCTTCAGGTGCTTCATCTGGGGTCTTCTCCTCCGCTGCCGGCCCGTGTCGAGCGGCGTTCGTCCTTCGTACCCGTGAAAACGATCTGCCGGCCCCGGGAGTGCCCGGCGGTCACGTCCGTGGACCGGTGGGGAGCGGGGCGGCGGCGCCGCGACCGGGCGACTTCCAGCAGGGCGGCGAGGGCCGCGGCGGCCGGGTACGGGCGACACCGGGCACACCGAACATCAGGCATATGAGGACACTATGCCCGTCTTGTCGCGAGCGTACGCGGCGGCACGCGACGACTGCCGCAGGGACCGGCGCCGCACATACGGGCGGCCGTGTCGGGATTTCCGGCCGGCACGGCGCCCCAGTGGGGCGTCTGAATCTCTCATGAAGAGAGCTTTTCGCTGTGCCCGAAAACACCTGTTTCGCTCAGCCTGCCCGATGGCTGATCTTCGCTGTGGTCCTGGTCGCGGATGTCATGGACTTGCTGAGCACCACCGTTACGAACGTGGCGACTCCGTCCATCCTTCGAGACCTCCACGCTCCTGACTGGCCGGCGCCCTGGCTGGGTGCCTCGTACGCGCTCGCCCTCGGTTCCACGCTGGTTCTCGGTGCGCGCCTCGGCGACCGTTTCGGAGCCCGCCGTGTGTTCCTGACCGGACTGTGCGGATTCGCGGCCGCATCAGCCCTGTGCGCGCTCGCTCCGGCAGTCGGCGTCATCGTGTTCTTCCGCGTCGTTCAGGGCGGGTTCGGAGCCCTGCTGATCCCGCAGGGCTTCACCCTGCTGGTGCGAGCATTCCCCCGGACGGAACTCGGCAGGGTCTTCGGCCTGTTCGGGCCACTCATGGCCGTGAGTTCGATCTCCGGCCCGGTGCTCGCCGGCCTCGTGATGACGGCGAATCCGTTCGGCTCCGGTTGGCGGGCCGTGTTCCTCCTCAATGTTCTCGTCGCCATCGCGCTGTTTCCGCTCGCCGCCGGATCGCTGCCCCGCCCTGACGCCGATCCGACGGTCGAGCTCGACCCGGTCGCGGTGGTGCTCCTCAGCGCGGGCCTGCTCGGTGTCCTTGCCGCGCTGACGCTTGTGCAGGCTCCGACCTCGCTGCTGCCCGCCGCCCTCGGCGCACTCGGGATCATGGCGCTGATCGGATTCGGGCTTCAGCAGCGTGGTGCACGCCACCCGCTGCTGGCGCCCTCGCTGCTCCGCAACCGTTCGTTCATCGCCGGCGTGGTCGTGGGGATCGGTTTCTTCGCGGTCACCGCGGGGCTGCTGTTCGCAACGACCCTGTACCTGCAACTCGGCCGCGGGCCGGCTGTCCTGCCCGCCGCCGCGATTGCCGCAGCCGCGTCGGCCGGGATCATCACGGCATCGTTCTCGACCCGAGCGCTGATCACGAGGCTCGGCAGGCGCCTGATGCTGATCGGGCTTCTCCTGCTCGCCCTCGGCGTGTGCGGCTACCTGTCCGCCGTCCTCCTCGCCGGCGGGCCGCCGTGGCTGCTGGTGATCCCCTTGTTCGTGTGCGGGCTGGGGATGGGGTGCGGCTTCGGAACCGTGTTCGCGGTCGCGCTCGGCGACATCGACGAGACCGAAGCCGGGAGCGCGAGCGGAACGCTCAACGGGGCGCAGCAGATCGCCAATGCGATCGGAGCTGCGCTGGTCTCCGCCGGCTACCTCACCGTCGCGGCCCGCACCTCGCCCGAGCGCGGGCTCCTCGTCTGCCTCGTCGTCGTGCTGGGATGCATCGCCCTCTCGCTGCTCGCTCTGCCACTGCTGCCGCGCCGCGCTGCCGACACCCACTGAACACCCGCTTGCCGACGGCCGGGCACCCATGCAAGAGGTTCGGCGAACCAGGGCTTCTCGATCGCTCATCGGCACCAGCCGGCAGCCGACCTCGACGCCAAGTCGCCTCATGAGCCGGACCGAGTCGACGCGCCGCCACCACAAGTGGTCGGCCTCCCGCACCGCCTGTGCGGGACCGCGAACGGCAGCGGCATCAGCTGTGTGGTGCCATGATGCTTTGCGCGAAAGTCCGGTGTGAGCCCCCCTTGCCTTGTCCGGGTGACGGTTCGCGGTCGGTCTCGTTGGACGGGTGGCCGAGTCCGCTGCCGAATGGAGTGCCTGTGTCCGGCGAAGCCTCCCCGTCCGGGGGTACCCCCACGGCCGTCTTCAGCCCCGTGCCCACCGCTGTTCCCGTGGCTGGTGAGGGCCTGCCCGAGGCCCCCGTGCGGCAGAGCGCGGCAGCGGGGGCGGTCCCGGAGCCCGCCCGGCCGCGCACCTTTGTCGAGGACAGCCTGGAGGCGATGCGCTCCGACCCGGACCGTGAGCTTCTCGTGTACGGGGACCGGCGCCTGTCGGCCGGGCGGTTCAGGGCGCTGGTGCACCGCATGGCCCATGCGTTGTCGGCCCTGGGTGTCGAACGGGGCGCGACCGTCACCCTGCTCAGCGGCAATCTCCCGGAGACGATCGCGGCCCGCTACGCGGCCAACCTCGCGGGCTGCAAGGTCAACCACCTCTACAACCGGATCTCGGTCGGCATGCAGGCGGCGATCGTGCGGGACGTTCGAGACCCGGGCGCTGATCGTCGACCCGCGGTTGGTGGACCGCGCCGCGGAGATCACCAGGACGGCGCCGGTGGCGCACGTGCTCGTACTGGGAGATCCCGGGCGCGCGTTCGGACAGGACCTTCTGGCGCTGGCGGCCGGGCTGCCCGAGGGCCCGTTTTCCGCGCTGTGCCGCCCCGACGACATCTGCGTCATCCGGCACACCGGGGGCACGACGGGGCGCCCCAAGGGCATCGTCTCCGCCTTCGACCAGGCCGGGCGGATCAGCCGGGTGATGACCCCCGCGCGGCGCGGTGCCGACGGGGCCCTGCGGCAGCTCGTGTGCACGACCCTCGCCCATGCCGGGGGAATGATGGCCGACGGCGTGCTGCGCTCCGGCGGGACCGTGGTGCTGCAGGACGAGTTCGACCCGGGCGAGGTGCTCGCTGCCGTCGAACGTGAACGCATCACCTGCCTGTTCCTGCTGCCGCCGCTGCTCTGCCGGCTCCTGGACCACCCCGACTCCCTCCACCGGGACCTCAGCAGCCTGAGCACCGTGACCTACAGCGGCTGCCAGGCGTCACCCGTCCGGCTCGCGGACGCCGTACGGCGTCTGGGGCCCGTGCTCGTACAGGTCTACGCCCAGAACGAGACCGGCGGGATCAGCGTCCTGAGCGCGCAGGACCACGACCTTCGGAGCCCGGACCGGATGCGTACGGCGGGCAAGGTCCTGCCGGGTGTGGACGTCGCCGTACGCAATCCGGAAGGCGAGGACCTGCCGGCCGGCGAGCTGGGCGAGATCTGCGTGCGCTCACCCGGCACCATGCGCGGCTACTGGAAGCAGCCCGAGCTGACGGCCGAGGTGCTGCGGGACGGCTGGGTGCACACCGGCGACCTCGGCCACCTCGACCAGGAGGGCTACCTGACCGTCGTCGACCGGCTCAAGGACATGATCGTCGTGGTCGGCGGACACGTCTACACCACCGAACTGGAAGACCTGCTCAACTCCCACCCGGCAGTGCGTCAGAGCGCCGTCTACGGCGTACGGGACGCCGACCGCATGGAGCAGGTGCACGCCACCGTGGTCACCGCGCCGGGCACCGCGGTACAGGCCGAGGAACTACGGGCCATGGTGCGCGAACAACGCGGCCCCATGTACGAACCGGCCCGCATCGACTTCGTGGACGCCCTGCCACTCACGGACGCCGGCAAACCGGACAAGAAGCTGCTGCGGCAGCCCGAGGAACCCACCCGCGTCCTGCCCCGCCTCTGACCCCCTGCCCTGGCGCCTCCCACGGGCGCCGAATGCGCCGCCCAGTTCACACGGAGCTGCCGCAGGCCATGGTTATCGAGTACTAGGGTTACCCGTGCATTGATATGTGGGGGGATTCATGTACGAAATGGTCAAGGGCGCCAACATCGGGCTGGCAGGGCTGAGCGAGAACGCCGACTCGGTGATCGTGAGTCTGGGGTGGACCAGTCAGACGGGGGAGGGCGACGCCGACGTCTCCGTCCTGCTGCTGAGCGCGGACGGCAAGGTGCGCAGCGACACCGACTTCTACTTCTACAACAACCCGGTGGCCGCCGACGGAAGCGTGCAACTCCTGGGCAAGAAGCCCTCCGGCGAGGGCAGTGAGGACCGGATCGTCTTCGATCTGACCGCGGTTCCGCCGGACATCGAGCGGATCGTCGTCGCCGCGAGCCGGTACGAGAGTATGCGCTTCGACGAACTGGACGCTCTACAGGTCACGTTGGCCGACGCGGCGGGCGACGACCTGCTCCGCTTCGCCATCGCGGACGCGGGGTCGGTGAGCGCGTTCATCTTCGGGGAGCTGTACCGGCGGCAAGGGGAGTGGAAGTTCCGGGCCGTGGGCCAGGGCTACGACACGGGCCTCGCCGGGCTGGCCACGGACTTCGGCGTCGACATCGACGACGACGCGTCCCAGACGCCGACGGCGCCCGAGACCGCGACGGGCCCGGCGGCGGTCGAGGAGAAGGCGGCCGGTCGAGCGGAGCAGCCCGCCGCGCCGACCCCGCCCGTCGGCCCGGAACCGCGGGCCCGGTCGGCGGCGGTCCCGGCGCCGAGGCAGCCCGGGGCAAAGGCCGTTGCGGACAAGAGGCCGTCGCGACCCCGCACCGCCAAGAAGAAGGTCACGCTGCCCAAGGCGGTCAGGAAGACCCTCGCGGAGAACGAGTCCTGGAAGGACGCCAGCCTCTTCCCCGTGCCGGTCCTCAAGAGCGACCGCGACCGCGAGACGCGCGCCACGTCCGTGCTGCTGTCGGTGATGGCACAGGTGCCGGAGTTCGGCCGCCGCCTCACCGCCGCCTTCGGTGCGCCCGCCGGACGGATGGAGACCTTCACCGAGGTGACCCTGCCGCACGGCGACACCCCGCGCCGTCCCGACGGTGTGATCCGGGTCGAACGGGCCGGCAAACTGTGGACGGCGCTCGTGGAGACCAAGACCAACGGCAACGCCCTGAAGTCCGAGCAGGTGCAGGCCTACATGGACATCGCCGCACGACGCGGCTACGAGGCGGTGATCACCTTGTCGAACGACGTTGCGCTGGAAGGCAGTCCCCTGGTCGACGTCAAGATCGACGGACGGCGCAAGCACAAAGTGGCCCTGTGGCACCTCTCCTGGGCCGAAGTCGCCCACCAGGCGCAGATGCTCATCCGCCACGAAGGCGTCGGCAACAGCGCCCACGCCTGGCTGCTCCAGGAATTGCTGAACTACCTCCAGCACGAGAACTCCGGATGCCACGGCTTCCAGAACATGGGCGCGGCCTGGGTCCCCGTACGCAAGGGCATCGAGGACGAGACCCTGTGCCACGGCGACCCCCGCGCCCTGCACGTGGTGGAGAGCTGGGAGCGGCTCATCCGTCAGGTCTGCCTCGGACTCGGTGGCGACCTCGGCCAGAAGGTCCTCCCCGTCCGACGGGTGAGGAAGGGCGCCGATCCCGGCGAACGGCGGGCCCGTATGGCCGACCGACTGTGTGCGGAAGGCCGGTTGCAGGCCGAACTGCGGATCGAGGGAATGCCCGGGGTCCTGGCGATCAGCGCGGACCTGCGCACCGGCAAGCTGCGCACCTCCATGGAGATCCCGGCGCCCGAGCAGGGGTACCCGCTGGCCCGGACCAAACGGCTCGTCAGGCGCCTGGCGGAGGCACCCGCCGACCTGCACATCGAGACGCTGGTCGACACCGAGACGGGCGGCCCCCGGGGCACCCTGGAACGGCTGCGCCCCGAACCCGGCGACCTGGTCCCCAAGAACGGCACGCAGATCACCGGCTTCCGGCTGTCCCTGTTCAAGGGCATGGGCAGCACGCGCGGCAACGCGGAGTCCGGCTTCATCCGCAGTCTCGACGACGCCGTCAACCGGTTCTTCTCCACGGTGGTCGTCCATCTCGACCGCACGGCGCCCCGGCGGGCCGAGCCGGTGCCCGCGTAACGACGCGACCGGGACCGGGAGCCGGCGGCTCCCTCCGGGCCACCCGCGCCACGGGCGGCCCGGACCGGCCCGAGCGCGGGTAACAGCCACGTATTGGTGGGCGGCCGGACGGAACGCCCCCTTTGGCGCCCCGTGTCCCAGCGATCGGTAAGGCTCGCGCCGATGTGTGAGCGGTACTGATCCGAGGGGTGCGAGTGACTCCGCCGCGCAGGATCCGGGCTCCCAGGACTCGGAGTCCCAGGACACCGGTGGCGGCGATACGTCCGCGTCGGACTCCGGTCAGAGGGCCGCCTCCGGCTCCGCCGCCCGCGCCCTCAAGGGGTTCCCCGGGGCCGACCTCAAGGGCGAGGACGGCACCGTCAGCGCCGACCGCAGCGGACTGGACGCGCCGCTGGTCGACCTCGGGCCCGGCGAGGAGACCCGCTCCACCCTGCACTGCACGCCGAACACCTCCGGCGGCACCGGCACGACCTTCACGAGCCTGGTCGTCACCCCGCCCGACGACACCACCGCCCCCGGCATCCGCGTCGACCCCGTCGGCACCGGCAAGTAGCCGGCAAGCGGCCCGCCCCCGCCGAACAGGCGGAGGCGGGCCCGGGTACCGGGTCAGTCGAGCGGGTCGAGGGTGAGCCGCGCCTGCGCCGGGTCGCCGTCGTGCACCAGCGACTCGTGGTTGCCGACGTCGTCGAAGGCGAAGGCGTACGCCTTCGCGTCGGCCATCCGGTCGTGGATGATCCGGGCGTAGTGGTTGGTCACGGAGTCCTGGTAGAAGCCGGCCGCCGAGCCGTCGGGCTGGTTGGGGTTGCTCAGCAGCGTCGAGCGGTTGAAGGCGGCGCACAGTGTGCGGGAGATCGGCCCGCGCACCAGGTCGTTCGGCGCGTCCAGGAGCTGGTGGCAGCCGAACACACTGGAGGCGTCGGGCTTCTGGAAGCTCGTGACGACCGCGCCCGAACTGTCGGTGAAGTTCATGACGTTGCCCGAGACACGCCCCGAGAACCTCGTGTTCGGCTGGTCGCCGAAGGGCGTGACGGTGAGCGTGTCCGTCGTGTACTTCTGCCAGACCCGGTTGATGTAGTCGTCCAGGACGGACGCGGGCAGTGCCCCGGTCTCCACCCCGTACAGCGGTGCCAGCGCCCGCAGTACGGTGCCGTCGGAGCGGGTCTGGATCAGCCCGCCCCAGCCGGGCTGCGCCCGCAGCGCGTCGAACACCCCGTTGTAGCCACCGGCCTTGAGCCGCCCGGCGCTGATCACGCCGCCGTCGGCGCGCTGCACGCCGACCGTGTAGGGCGCGGAGAACATGTCCACCTGGGTGCTGTTCAGCCACAGCCCGGCGTCGTTGAGCGTGTACTCGGACCAGTTGAACAGGATGTCGCGGTTGGGGTCGCTCGGGTTCTGGACGGCGGGTTGCACCAGGCCGCCCGTGGTCAGCCGGAAGTCGAGCTTTTGGCCGTACGAGAAGTAGATGCGCCCGGACAGCTTGGGGATGCTGATCGTCCTGGTCTGTCCCGCGGCCGGGCCCGGGATCGACGCGTCCGGCGCGGGGGTGGGCGGATTGCCGCCCGCGGGCCAGGCGTGGAAGGTGCCGTCGGCGTCGGCCCAGCCCTGCTGTCCCGTGGTCAGCGAGGTGCCCAGGTTGTAGATGTGGACCTGTTCGCCGCGGTTGGAGTTGTTGGTGATCTGCAGGGGGATGGTGGCGGGCACCGCGGCGTCCGCGGGCGGTGAGGCGCCGAACGTGAGCAGGGCGCCGGCCAGGCCTGCGGCCATGGCCACGGCGAGCAGACGATGTCTGAGTCTGGAGAGCACTCTCCACCTCCGTGCGGTGTGGGGGCATTGGTCCGTACCGGTGAGAGCGCTCTCAGCGTTGCGCTGGGACGCGTTCATGTCAATGTGCGCGGCAGGGAAATCGCCGATGTCCCGTCGTCGGGCGGGGCCTCACCGCGCGGCTCGTGAGGTGAGGCCCCGTCCGGGCTCCTAGCTGGTGAGCGCCGACTCCGGGCTGCCGTCGCGTCCCGGCGGCACGGGTACGGGCGGCTCGTTCGCGGCGGGATGGTGCGAGTGGACCCCGATCATGCCGAACGCGGTGAGCGCCGCGGCGACGACGGCGGCCGCACCGCACACCAGGAACGCGGTGCTGAAACCGCTGCCCAGGGCGTCCAGGGCCAGACCGTGCGCGGCGGACCCCGGGGCGCCGGGCGGCAGGCTGTTCACGGCGATGGGTCCGCCGGCGTCGGCGATCCGACGCGCCGCCGCCGTCTGGTCGGCCGGCAGACCGGCACCGGCCAGCCCGGTGGCGAAGTCCGACCCCGCGTTGCTGAGCGCGACCGCGCCGACGACCACGGGTCCCAGGGCGAAGCCGAGGTCGCGCAGCATGTTGGTGGTGGCGCTGGCCATGCTCGCGAGGCTCTGGGGCACGCTGTTCAGCGCCACGGCCGTCACCGAACTGACGGTCAGGGCGAAACCGATGCCGATCAGCAGGGCGGGCGCCATGAACGCGCCGAGTCGCGGGTCGGTGACGTTCCAGCCGGGTGCACAGCAGGCAGCCGGTCGCCATCAGGAGGAACCCGGAGGTCAGCAGCCAGGACGCGGCGACGCGGTGCAGGAGCCGGGAGACCACGGGGATGAGCAGGAACGCGGGCCCCTGGAGGAGCAGGAAGGGGATCGCGACCCGGATCGGGTCCTGGTGCTGCACCGGGCCCAGCCACATGCTCGTCGCGAAGCAGGCGCCCAGGAAGGAGAGCATGCCGATGACCGCGACGACGGACGACACGGTGAAGGCCCGGTTGCGGAACAGCTTCAGGTCCAGGATCGGGGTGTCGGCACGCAGCTCCACCAGCACGAACGCGGCGAGGAAACACGCGCCGAGGGCGAAGGCGAGCAGGACGGGAAGGGTGGCCCAGCCCGACTCGGGCCCCTCGACGGCGCCGTACAGCACCAGGATGAGGCCGAGCGCGAAGGTGATCTGACCCGGCACGTCGAGCCTGCGCCCCTCGGGGGCCCTGGACTCGGTGGCGAGCGTCAGGGTGAGCACCGTGCCGGCCAGGGCGAGTGCGACCAGGACCCAGAAGGAGCCGCGCCACGAGCCGACCTTGGCGAACATGCCGCCGAGCAGGGGCGAGACGGCGGCGCCCGCGGACAGGAAGCCGCTCCAGACCGCCACCGCGTGGGCCCGTTCCCGCATGGTGCGGGTGACGGAGGTGATCGCCGTGAGCGAGCCGGGGAACATGGCGCCGGCGCCCAGTCCGTTCAGGGCGGCGCCGATCCACAGCACCTGCACGGTCGGTGCGAGCGCGGCCACGGTGCTGCCCGCGGCGACCAGCACGGTGCCGGCCGCGACGAGCCGGCGGCGGCCGAAGAGGTCGCCGAGGACGCCGAAGGTGAACTCGAAGCAGACCACGGCGATCATGAACGCGGCGGTGATCCACGTCAGCTGGGACCCGTGGGTGTGCAGGTCCTCCTGGAGGAGTCCGTTCAGCGAGGCCGGCAGCGCGTTCGCGACCTGGGCCACGAAGACCGCGGCGCAGGCGGCAGCCAGTGTTCCCGCGTAGCCCGGTGTCCGGGCGGCCCCCGCGGTGGGGCTCGGGGACGTTGTCGTCCCGTTGTTGAGCGTCATTGCTGATTCTCCCTGGCTGGGAAAGACGGGCATCCCTGGAAGCGGGAGCCTTGAGCGTGGAAGGGCTCGGCTCTGCGTGCGCGGTGGGGGAGAGGGGCACGACGCGAGTCGGGCGTGCTGCCGTGGAGAATCGCATCCGCTTTACGGTGCGTCAAGGGTCTGTACATGGCGTCTTATGCAAGGTCGGTCTGTATGTTCGACGTGCGGTGACGGTTAGGATCCCGTCATGGCAAACCTTCGTGAGGCGCAGAAGCGGATGACCCGCCGGCTGCTGCTGGAGTCGGGACTCGAACTCTTCAAGGCGAAGGGATACGCCGCCACCACGGTCGACGACATCGCGACCGCGGCGGGCACCACCCGGGTGACCTTCTACGCGTACTTCCCCTCCCGCAGCGAACTGATGAAGGCGCTCATCGACGAGCAGCTCAACGAGGTGCTGCAACGCGTCCGCTCCGCCGAGCACGGCTCCACCGCGCGGGACCTCGTCGCCACCGTCGCCGACGGGACGCCGGAGGCGATCACGGCGTGGCTGCGGCAGACCGCCGACAGCTGGCCGGCCATCCGGCCCATCATCCGCCTCGGCCGCGACGCCGCGGTGATCGAACCGGAACTGACCGACCTGGTGGAGCGCTGGATGGAGGAGGCCATCAGCGACATCGAGGACGGACTGACGAGGGCCGGACGCCTGGAGCCCCATCAGCGCCACTTCCGGGGCGTCCTCGCGATGGCCCAGCTCGACTTCGTGGCACAGAACTGGGACCGCGCCGACTGGAAGCTCACGCGCAACCAGATGCTCGACGAGCTGAGCGCCAGCTGGGTGGGGCTACTGACCTGACCCGCGTTCCACCCGCCCCGCGGCGTCGAACAGCAGCGCCCGGAGCCATTCCACGAAGTACTGGTCGGCCAGCCGGGGATTCCAGACCATGTCGATCCCGAGACCCGGGATCGGGAACGGGAACTCCTCGATCCGCAGGTCGGAGAGGGTTCGCATGGTGGCGGCCACATGGTAGCGAAGGAGTGCCACGCCACCCGCCCGCGCGACCAGGAACGGCACCAGCAGGAAGTCGGAACTCAACTGGCCGACGCGGTAGGGGACACCCTTCTCCTCAAGCACCGCGTACGGGAACACCCGCCGCTCGGTGTCGACGACGACGTGCGGCTGCGTGGTCAGGAGGTCGAGCGCACTCGCCCGCGGCGGCGTGTCCGGCGAGGCCACCACCACGCAGCGGTCGTTGTACAGCCGCTCGCGCGGATGCGGCGAGTAGTGCCCCTCCGACAGGAGTACGACATCGACGCCCCGGTCCGTGAAGGTGGCCTCGGTCGGCACCGTGATGGTCCGCAGGCGCAGTGTGGCGTGCGGGGCGCGCTCCGTGACGAGCCGCGTCAGATGCGGGCCGACGACGAACGCCGTGCTGGTCGTCATCGCGACCGTGATGACCCGCCGGTCGGTCGCGGGGTCGAAACGGGGGAAGTCCACGATGCGCGCCGCCCGCCGCAGGGCGTCGCGCAGCGGCCCGGCCAGCTCCAGCGCGCGCGGGGTCGGTGTCACGCCCGTCCCCCTGCGGACGACGAGGTCGTCGCCCAGCAGTCGCCGCATCCTGGTGAGGGCGTGGCTCATCGCCGGCTGCGACAGGCCCACCCGCTCCGCCGCCCTGGTCACCGAACGCTCCTCGATGAGCGCGAGGAGGGGCACCAGCAGGTTGAGGTCGACCGATGCCAGCCGGTCCAGTTCCGCGCCCGTGGTGCCCTCGTCGTCGCTCATGCGGCGAACCCTATGCGGCCGCCAGAGCCGTTCGCCGCAGCCGGGGGATCGGGATCCGGTGGTTGAGCGCGACGGCGGTACCGCTGCCGTCGGCGTGCGACCAGCGCATCAGCGCGGGCCCGCCACCGGGCCCGCCGTCGACGTACACGGGGTCTCCCACCAGCGGCAGCGGGCCCACCGCCTTGAGGCCCAGCCCGAACTGCTCGGTCCAGAAGTAGGGCTGGAAGCGCAGCGGCGGTGCCTCGTCGCCGCGGACGAGTGCCGTCGCGGCCACCTTCGCCTGCTCGATCGCGCTGCTCCACAGGGGGAGGCGGCGCGGCCCGTCCGGGGTGGGGAACGCCGCGAGGTCTCCGACGGCGGCGACTTCCGGCCGGACCAGCCCGCGCGAGTCGACCGGCACGGCGCCCTTCACCACGAGTCCCGTGTCCGCGAGCCACTCCGTGTTGGGCACGTCGCCCACGGCGGTCAGCACAACCTCCGCCTCGATCACCCGGCCGTCGTCGAGGAGGACCCGGGCGCTTCCCCCGTGCGGCTCCAGCCGGGCCGGCCCGGTCTCCACGAGGGACAGCCCCCGCTCCAGCGCCGCCCTCACGAAGACCCCGGCGAGGTACGGACCGAGCTGGGCGACCAGCGGCGTCCCCTGGGAGACGAGGGTGACCCGGCAGCCGGCGGCCAGGCAGCCCGAGGCGATCTCCATGCCGAGCGGCCCCCCGCCGACCACCGCGACCGACGGCCGGTCCGCCAGCCGGTCGCGCAGGGAGAGCGCGTCGTCGAGCCCGCGCAGGGTGAGTTCCCCGGGCAGGCCGGACAGCCGCCTCGCCCGGGAGCCGGTGGCGAGGACGACGCGGTCGTACGGCAGGTCCGTGCCGTCGTCGAGCGTCACGAGCCGGCGGTCGAGGTCGAGTCCGGTCGCGCGCACGCCCAGCAGTTCCGTCGCCCCGTGCCCGGCGGGCGGAAGCCGGTGCGCCGCCATGCCGGCGCCGTCGAGCAGGAGCGCCTTCGAGAGGGCCGGGCGGCTGTACGCCGGGTGCGGCTCGTCGCCGACGACGGTCAGCTCGCCGTCGAAGCCCGCGCCGCGGAGTGTGTCGGCCGCGGTGAGCCCGGCGATCCCGTTGCCGACGACGACGACGCGGCCCGCCGTGCCGGTGCTCATACGATCCTCAGCGCCGCGACGGGGCACACCCGGACGGCGGCGTTCGCCGGGGCCGCGTCGGCGTCGTCGACCTGTTCGCGGTCGAGCACCAGCTCGCCCTCGTCGTCGAGGTGCATGAGCTGCGGTGCGGCCTCCTCGCACAGGCCGTGGCCCTCGCAGCGGGGGCGGTCGAGAACGATCCTCACGCGGGGATCACCTCCAGGACGGGGAGCTTGTCGATGCTCCGGGTGATGTTGCCGGGGATCCGGACCTCGGGTCCGACGACGAGGCGCCGCACCCGCCGGGACAGCGCCTCGATCACGGCGTGCGCCTCCAGGCGGGCGAGCCCCTGGCCCGCGCAGCCGTGGGGGCCGTAGCCGAAGGAGAGGTGGTCGACCGGGTTGCGCCGGACGAGGAAGTCGTCCGGGTGCTCGTAGTGCCGCGGGTCGCGGTTGCCGGCGCCGAACAGGATCGCGATCTGCGCACCCCCGGGGACGACGGTTCCGTCGATCTCCACGTCCTTGGTGGCGCGCCGGCCCCAGGCGTGGACCGGAGCCCAGAAGCGCAGCACCTCGTTGAAGGCCGCCGGTACCAGCGAGGGGTCCTCGCGGACCAGGTCGAGCTGGTCGGGGTGCGAGCCGAAGAGGGCCACGACGTTGCCGATCGCCGCGACGGTGGTGTCGACGCCGGCCCCCAGGTACTGGTGGATGATGTGGCCGGCCGTGTCCGGCGGGATGGCGCCCCGCTCCTCGGCGTCGAAGATGGCGCGGCCCACGGACCCCTCGGCCAGGTCTTCGGCCCGGACCCGGGAGCACCAGGCGTACAGCTCGCCGGCGATCGGGAAGCTCTCGGCCGTGCGCCCGTTCATGGGGCCGATGACCTGCATGGCGGCCTGTCCCCAGCGCAGCATGTTGTCGCGCACGTGGCCGGTGAAGCCGATGAGGTCCGCGACGACCTCCAGCGGGAACGCTCGGGCCAGGGCGTCGATCGCCTCGAAGGAGCCCTTCTCGACGAGTTCCGCGACGAGGGTGTCCGCCTTCGCTGTGATCCGCCCCTTGAGGCCGCGCAGCGCGCGCGGCGAGAGGTTCTCGGTGAGCGTGGCGCGCAGTCGGGTGTGCGCCGGCGGATCGGAGGCGAGGGAGGTGCCGGTGAGCGCCTCGTTGGCCATCGGGTTGAACCCGATCGAGGTCGAGGAGAACGACTCCCAGTCCGCGAGCGCGCCTCGGACCGTGTCGTACCGCGTCAGCGCGTAGACGTCGTTCTTCCGCAGGTGGACGACGGGGCCCAGCTCTCGCAGCCCCGCGTAGACGGGATAGGGGTCGAGGACGACCTCGTCCGCGAAAAGGTCGAGGTCGCAGATGGGTGGGGTGGTCATGTTCCTCAGTGAAGAGGCCCGCCTCACATCCAACAAGTGAATGTTTGGCATGCCACGGCATGCACGCGGTGCATGCCGTTCGACCCCGGGCATGCCCTTCGGGCCCTGAAAACATGCTCTCCGTATGTTGTTTTTTCTTAGTGTCCAATTCATTGACGCTATGTAAAGCAAATGGTTAATGTGCTTGCCAGCCACAGGGTGCGACGCAGCACCCCACCGGACACGTGAGGGCAGGCATGAGCGTCAAGAGCAACACCGTGAACACCGTCCTGGGCCCGGTGGCGGCCGAGGAACTGGGCGTCGTCTCGGTCCACGAGGCACTGCTGTCGGTCGTTCCCGGCGCGGAGCACGCCTTCAACGTCACCATCGACCGCGCGGAGGTCTTCGAGACCCTCGCCGCGAAGCTGACGGACTTCCGGGCCCACGGCGGCGGCACCGTCGTCGACAGCACCGGCATGTTCCACGGCCGGGACCCGCGCCTGTACGAGGCCCTGTCCCGCACGACCGGCGTGCACCTCGTCGCCTCGACCGGGCAGGGCCCCGAGGAGATGCTCGGCGGCTACTTCCGCACCCCCCAGACCAACCCGCCGACGCCCTGGCCGGCCGACAGGTTCGCCGACCTCTTCACCAAGGAGGTCACCGAGGGCATGGTGGTCCCCCGCGTGGAGCGACGCGGCGCCGCCGGCCTGGTGGCCACCGCCACGACCGCCGAGGGCACGACCGCCACCGACGAGAGCCTGCTGCGCGGCGCGGCCCGCACCGCCCTGAGCACCGGCGTCGCCGTCTCCGTCCGCCACGGGAAGGACGCCGTCCACGACCTCGGCATCGTCCTGGACGAGAAGCTCCCGGCCGACCGCGTCGTCGTCGGCGGACTCGACCGCAAGGACGCCGTCGCCGCAGGCGCGCCCCACGAGATCGCCCGCCGCGGCGCCTACGCCGCACTCGACCACGTCGGAGCGCGCGACGGGGCCCACATCAGCGACGCCGAGCGCGCCGCCCTGGTCGCCGGCCTCGTACGGGCCGGCCTCGGCGACCGGATCCTCCTGTCGAGCAGCGCGACCGGCGTGGCCAAGGGCCACCCGGGCAACGACCTGCCGTACAGCCACGTGCTGACCGCCTTCGTCCCGCTCCTGAAGGCACAGGGCCTCGGCGACGAGGACATCCGGCGGATCCTCGCGGACAACCCGCGCGACCTGCTGTCGGTGCGCTGAACGCGCCGGCGCCGACGACCGTCAAGTCTCTTTCTCCAAAGGTGAGTGTTGTGTCGAGAGTGAACACCGTCCTGGGGCCGATCCCCGCCGAGGAGCTGGGGCTCGTGGCCGTCCACGAGCACATCGGCTACGGCATGCCCGGCTCCGAGCTGGACACGAAGTGGTGGAAAAAGCCCGAGCAGCGCTACGAGGAGACCGTCCCCAAGCTGCGCAGGTTCCACGAGCTGGGCGGCGGTACCTTCGTCGACGCGACCGGGATCTGCAACGGCCGGGACGTCGACCACTACAAGTCGCTGTCCGCGAAGACCGGCGTCCACATCGTCGCCTGCACCGGCTTCGTCGGCGGCGACACCGCCCTGCCGCACTTCGCCGACGCCGACGTGGACTACCTGACGCGCCAGTTCGTCCACGAGATCACCGTCGGCATCGGCGACACCGGCAGCCTCGCGGGCGTCATCAAGGTCGGCGTCAGCCGCGGCGGCCGCATGACGGACCTGGACAAGCGCATCTACCGCGCCGCGGCCCGAGCCTCGCTCACCACGGGCGTACCGATCCTGACCCACCTCGCGATCGACGCAGAGAACGCGATCGCGATCTTCGGCGAGGAGGGCCTCCCGCTGGACCGCGTCCTGTTCGGACACGTCGACGACGGAGTGAACGCCGACAAGACGCGCGACATCTGGATCGCGGAGCAGGGCGGCCGCATCGGCTTCGACACCTTCGGCTACGAGACCGAGCTGCCCGACCCGCCGTTCTGGGCCCGCCCCCGCAAGGAGCGGCTGGACCACTTCCTGCGGTTCATCGGCGAGGGCCGGCTGAGGCAGGTCCTCGCCTCGGCCGACGCCAACTGCAGCCCGCTGGGCTGGCCGGGCGTGCGGGGCCACACCGTCAACTACCTCTTCGAGGACCTCATCCCGGACCTGCGCGCCGCCGGTCTCGACGAGGCCGCGATCAAGACGATTTTCGTCGACAACCCGGCCGACTTCCTCACCATCCAGAAGTAGAGAGAACCCTCCATGCAGCTCTCGGACCTGAAGAAACTGAAGATCGCCGTCGTCGGCGCGGGATACGGCGGCGCGGCGGCGGCCAAGGCCCTCAGCCTGCTCGGCGCCCGCGTCGACGTCTACGAGCAGGCGAACCGCATCCGCGAGGTCGGCGCCGGCATCGGCCTGCGCCCCGCCACCATGAACCGGTTCCGCGAGTGGGGGATCTTCGACGCGATCGCTCGGGTGAGTTCGCCCAGCGAGTACTTCGAGATCCTCACGGCCACCGGTGAACCGATCATGAAGGAGGCGTGGCCGGTCGCCGGCGAGCAGACCCACACCCATCTGATCCACCGCGGCGACTTCATCGAGGCCCTCATGGGCGTGCTCCCCGAGGGCATGGTGCACCTCGGCCACCGGCTGGAGAATGTCCGGGACAAGGGCGACAGCTCGGTCCTCACCTTCGCGGGCGGCAGGAGTGTGGAGGCCGACCTCGTGGTGGGCGCCGACGGCATCAGGTCCGTGGTGCGCAGGGAACTGTTCGGCGACAAGGACCCGGTGTTCTCCGGGGAGCACGCCTACCGCGCGGTCATCCCCGTCGACGCCGCCCACGGCATGGCCACCGACGACAACCTGCGGATGTACATCGGCCGGGGCACGAAGATCTACCTGCTGCCGCTGCGCCACCGGAACCAGGTGTCGTTCGACATCACCGCCCTGTGCCCGGACGGCACCTGGAACCCGGAGATCACCAAGGAAGAACTCCTGGCGACGGTGGACGGCTTCGACGAGCGCCTCGTGAACATCGCCCGCGGCCTCGACATGGACACCGTGAACATCCGCGCGGTCTACGACATCGACCCGGTGGGCACCTGGCACTCGGACTCCGTCGTCCTCGTCGGCGACGCGGCCCACTCGATGCTGCACCACCAGGGGCAGGGCGCGAACTCGGCCATCGAGGACGGCGGCGCGCTCGCCGACGCGCTGCGCGAGGCGGACTCCGTCAAGGAGGCGCTGGCCCGGTACCAGGCCACCCGCAAACCGGTCACCGACGAATTGCAGCGCATCTCCCGCCAGGGCTGGACCGAGGAAGAGATCAACGACGTCTTCCCCGGCCAGAAGCCCGCGACCGCCGCCGGACAGGAGTGACGTCATGCCACTGCACCCCGAGATCGCCGCATTCCTCGCCGGCCTGCCCACCCCGCCCAAGGGCCCGCTCGACCCGGTCGCCATGCGCGCGGCGGACGAGGCCCACGTCGCCCCCCTCGCCGAGCGCCTGCCGCTTCACGCGGTCGACGACGTGAGGGCGAAGACCGCCTCCGGCGAGGTGCCGGTGCGGATCTACACGCCGACCGAGGCCGACAGCCACGGCCTGCTGGTCTACTTCCACGGCGGAGCGTTCTTCCTCGGCAGCCTGGAGACCCACGACCACGTCGCCCG
The DNA here is from genome assembly GCF_058244745.1 of Streptomyces sp. SL06. Lineage (NCBI taxonomy): Bacteria > Bacillati > Actinomycetota > Actinomycetes > Kitasatosporales > Streptomycetaceae > Streptomyces > Streptomyces sp. SL06. The sequence continues at coordinate 6,834,809 of NZ_JBSYOT010000002.1, forward strand.
CTCGCTGGCGAAGGAGACCGGGCTCAAGGTCGTCTCCGTCGGCTACCGGCTCGCGCCCGAGGCGGCGTTCCCGGCCGGCCTCGACGACTGCTGCGCGGTCGTCCGCTGGGCCGCCGAGGAGGCGGAACGTCTCGCCTGGGACGGCACGACCCTCGCCCTCGCCGGTGACAGCTCCGGCGGCACCTTCGTCGCCGCGGTCGCCGCCATGGCGCACGACGACGGCTTCGACCGGATCACCCACCAGGTCCTCTACTACCCCTCGCTCGACCTGGACTTCAACGTCGACCGCTATGCCTCGCTGCGGGAGAACGCGGTGGGCTACGGCCTGGAGACGGCGGGGCTCAAGCCCTTCAACGCCTTCTACCTCGACAGCGGCGCCCATCCCGCGGACCCGCTCGTCTCGCCGATCAGGCGGACGGACCTCAGCGGACTGCCCCCGGCCCTCGTCGTCACCGCGCAGTACGACCCGATGCGCGACGAGGGAGAACTCTACGGCCGACGGCTGCGGGAGGCCGGCGTCGAAGCGACGGTGAGCCGGTACGAGGGCGCGGGCCACGGGTTCGTCCAGCACTTCTCCTGGCTCCCGGAGTACCACAAGGTCTTCGCGCAGACGCGTGACTTCCTCGCTCGGCGCTGACCGGGCCGACCCGCGCACGAGCCGAGAAGGAAAGCCATGACACAAGCAGTGGACATCCACCCCCTGTTCTCCCCGTGGGGCCGCTTCGGTCTCTACAGCTTCTTCGTCGACGCACCCGAACCGGCCGTCGTCGACACCGGGATCGCCTCCTCGCCCGCCGAGGGGATGGCGCCCGCCCTCAAGGCGATCGGACGCCGTGTCGAGGACGTGCGCTGGATCCTGCTGACCCACGGTCACATCGACCACGTCGGCGGGGCGCACGCCCTGTGGGAGCTGACCGGCCGGCGCGCGCGGGTGGTCGTCCACGAGGCCGACGCCCCGATGCTCCGCTCCCGGCGGGCGCATGTGGAGGAGTACCTCGCGGGCCGGGGCCGGTACCTGGACGACCCCGGGGGCGAGGCGAGGGTGAGGGCCGCCGCGCAGGCCGTCATCTCCGGCGAGATGGAGCCCTCCCTGCTGGTCAGGGGCGGCGAGACGCTCTCCCTCGGCGGCGATGTCACCGTCTCGGTGCACTCGGTACCGGGCCACACGCCCGGGTCGGTCGCCTATGTCGTCGACGGGCAGCGCTCGGTCTTCGTCGGCGACGCCGTGCAGGTCCACGGGGCCGCCAACGGCTTCCCCGGCTACACCGACCCGGTGGCCTACCGCGCCGGCCTGGAGTACCTGCGCGACGGGATCCGTCCGCGGCGCCTGTACCTCGGGCACCCCTACCGCCGCGCCGACGGCACCCCGTACGGCGTGGAACTCGACGCCGTACGCGCCCGGGAGGCCCTCGACCAGAGCATCGCGATCGAGCGCCGCGTCGCCGAGGCCGCCCGCGGCTGCCTGGAGGCAGGCCTCAAGGAGACGGATTCGCCGTACTCCCCGTTCGCCGGCGCGGCCGAGGACCTCGGTTACACCGGCGACCCCACCCTCGAACCGTCGCCGTTCTTCACCTCGATGCACGGTTACCGCACCCGTCACCAGAACGTGTAGCACAGGAGCTTCGCACCCATGACCGACCTTCACACGATCCGGGCCGGCGAGCAGTCCATCGCCGTCCGCAAGGACCTGCGGGTTCCGATGCGCGACGGCGTCGTGCTGGCGGCCGACGCCTACGCGCGCCCGGACGACACACCGCGGCCCGCACTGGTGGCCCTGAGCCCGTACGGCAAGGAACTTCAGGTCCTCGCTCTCACCACGCCGCCGCAGCGCCGGCCGAGCCCGATGTGGGACGGCTGCATCGAGGCGGGTGACATCGCGCGTGTCGTCCAGGAGGGATACGTCCACGTCATCGGCGACCTGCGCGGCTCCGGTGCCAGCGAGGGCGAGCACATCGGCAACTACAACGCCGGTGGTGTTCCGCTCGGCCAGGACGCCTACGACTTCATCGAGTGGGTGGCGGCGCAGCCCTGGTGCGACGGCAACGTCGGCATGATCGGCATCTCCTACTTCGGCTCGATGCAGGTGCTGGCGGCGGCCGAGCGGCCACCCAGCCTCAAGGCGATCTTCGTCAGCGGCGGTCACTACGACTTCTACGAGACCACCTACCACGGCGGCGTCATGTGGTTCATGCCGCGCGCCGCCCGGGAGGGCCGCGGCGGCGACTCCGGCTGGGCCTTCACCGACGGAGTCAAGTCCCGCATGCTGGAGGCCTTTTCCCCCGAGGAGATCAGGGAGAGGGTCGCCGAGCGGCTCCGGGACCCGGACGTGGCCGCCTGGCCCAACCTGGTCCATGTGCTCAACTACCCGAAGAACCACGAGGCCTGGTTCGACATCGTGCTGAACGAGGTCGACGGGGACTGGTACGAGGAGCGCAACCCGGTCACCCTCGCGCCGACCATCGACATCCCGGTCTGGCTCCAGATCGACCAGGGCCGCGGCTGGACGATGGACGGCACCATCGAGCTGTACAGGTCGCTGAAGGGCCCGAAGAAGCTCGACATCGGCCCCTACCCGCCGATGCAGTCGCGCCCCTTCATCGAGGAGCACGACAAGATGTTCCGCTGGTACGAGTACTGGCTCAAGGGCGTCGACAACGGGATCATGGACGAGCCCGCCGTCACCGTCCACGTCGAGGGCTCGCGCGAGTGGGTCAGCGGTGCGCAGTGGCCGCCGAAGGACGTGGAGTACCGCTCGCTGTACTTCCGTCCGCGCCGGGCGCTCTCCTTCGAGCCCGAGCCGATGGGCGCCGAGCACGCCGCCCCCGACGGCTTCTACCAGGCGCCGCTGACGGTGACCGACAAGGTGGAGATCCTCGCCTGGAGCACCGCACCGTTCACCGAGCCCACCGAGATGATGGGGCAGGGCGCGGCGCATCTGTTCGCGGAGATCGACCAGCCCGACACCAACTTCATCCTGCGCCTGTGGGACGAGGCCCCGACGGGCCGGCGCCGGCTCGTCACGACCGCCTACCTCAAGGCCTCGCACCGCGAACTGGACGAGGCGCGCACCACCGAGGGCGACCCCCGTCACCCGCACACCCGCGCGGTGCCCGTGGAGCCGGGGCGGATCGAGGAGTACGTGCTGCGCGTCTACCCGTTCGCGGCGACGTTCCTGCCGGGCCACCGGCTGGTCGTGGAACTCTCCAACGACGAGCCCCTGGCCGACGAGCACAACGCGCTCCTGCCGCCGGACGCCTTCCACCTGCCGGTGGGGCGTCCCGTCACCCACAAGATCTACCGCGACGTGGCGCACCCGTCCCGGCTCGTGCTGCCGTTCACCACGACCGGGCCCGGCGCGGCCACCTCGTAGCGCCGGACCCCTGCGGCGCCCCGCCGCTCCGCCCCGGGCCACAGGCAGTCCAGGACCGAGGCGGACGGCGCGAAGAGCGCGCGGGGCACGTCGGGGCGGGCGAACCACTCCCAGCGTTCGATCTTGTCGGGCTCGGTGACCCGGGGCGCTCCCACCGCCCGCCCGGTGACGGCCGCAGCCGTCACCCGGGTCAGCCCGGCCGCGCCGTCGACGAGCACGGCCAGCACCCGCACGTCCGCCGCCGCCACCGCGAGCCCGGTCTCCTCCGCCAGCTCCCGCGCGGCGGCCGCCTCGAAGTCCTCGCCCGCGTCGACCTTGCCGCCCGGAAGCTCCCAGCGTCCGTCGTGACCGAGCCCGAGCAGGACCCGGCCGTCGCGGTCGAGGACGGCGAGGCCGACTCCCGTGAGGCTGTGCGAGGTGGGGCGGGCGCGTTCGGGGCGTTCGGCGCCCGGGGTGGGGGAGGTCATCGGGGCGTTTCCTGCCGTGTGGGCCCGCGGTCGCCGGCGGGGGGCAGGTCGGCGGCGGCGTCGTGGAAGGCACGGCGTATGCCGGTGATCCCGTCGCCCGTCCTCGTGGGGTGCACCCGGTTGGTGAGCAGCACGGCGTAGCGGCCGGTGGCCGGGTCGACCCAGACACTGGTGCCGGTGAAGCCCGTGTGGCCGTACGAGTCCGGGCCGAAGCGCTCACCGACGGGGGAGCCGACCGGATCGCGGCCCTGCCAGGCGAGTGCGCGCCGCAGTGCCAGGCCGTCCGTGTGGGCGGCCGTCATCAGCGCGAACGTGTCCGGCCTCAGCAGGCCCCGGCCGCCACCTGCGAGGGCGGCGCCGAGCAGCTCCATGTCCTCCAGCGTGGAGAACAGCCCCGCGTGTGCGCCGACGCCGCCGAGCACGACCGCGTTCTCGTCGTGGACCTCGCCCACGACCGGGCGCCCGCGCCAGGGGCAGTCCTCGGTGGCCACCGCCCGTGCCCGGCGCCCGGCGTCCGGACGGAAGACGGTGTCCCGCATCCCGAGCGGCGCGCACACCAGCCGCTCCACCAGGGCGTCGAGCGGTTCTCCGGTGGCCGCCTCGGCGATCAGCCCGAGGACGATGAACCCCTGCGAGGAGTACTGGACCCGGGTGCCCGGCTTCGCGGTCAGGGGCAGCAGGCGTACCGCCTCCAGCAGTGACGCACGGGTGGGACTGTCCCGGTAGAGCGGCACCTGCCCCGGTATCCCCGAGGTGTGCGTGAGGAGTTGACGTACCGTCAGGTCTGCCTTGTCGCCGCCCCGGTACTCCGGGAGGCAGGCGCCCACGGTTGTGTCGAGGCCGAGCACACCCCGCTCGACGAGTGCCATGACCGCGAGCCCGGCGATCGGCTTCGTCACCGAGGCGAGGTCCCACACGTCGGTGCCGTCCAGCGGCGGGCCGTCCCAGCTGCGGGTGCCGGTCCGGCCCCGGTCCAGCGGTCCGGCGGCGTCCCCGACGGACCAGGCGGCGCCCGAGTGGACGCGCCGTTCCCGTCCCTCGGCGAGCAGTTCGGCCAGGGCGCTCACGAGCGCTCACCCCCGGCCTCCGTGTGCACCACGCCGAGGACGGGGGTGCGGGCGCCGAGGCCGGCGGAGACCGTGCGCGCGGCGGCCCGCACCATCGGCCCGAACACCTCCACGCTCTCCGGGTCCAGGGTGAAGGTCAGCCCCGAGACGCCGATCGCCCCCACGACCCGGCCCTCGGCGTCCACGACGGGAGCCGCCACCGACCGCACGTCGGGCTCGTCGTACTCGTCGTCCACGGCGTAGCCGCACAGCGCCGCCCGTGCCAGCACCGCCCGCAGTGCCGCCGGGTCGGTGGGCGTGTGCGGTGTGCGGGCCTCGGGCTCCGCCGCGTCGAGGACGGCGGCGGTCTCCTCGGGAGGCAGGGCGGAGAGCATGGCGAGCCCCACACCGCAGGAGTGCAGGGGCGATCGATGGCCCGGCCGGGTGCTCATGCGGTACTCGCGGGCCGGCTCGGACTGCTCCAGGTACACGGCGTCGCAGGCGTGCCGCACGGCGTAGAACGCGACGTGGCCGGTGCGCCGGCGCAGGTCGGCGAGGGCGGGCCGGGTGAGTTCGAGGATCCGGCTGTCGTTGAGGGCCGCCGCGGCCAGGCCGAGGAGCCTCGGGCCCGCACGGTAGCTGCCCCCCTCGGCGGGCTCGGCGAAGCCGTACTCCGCCATGGTCCGCAGATGCCGGTGGACGGTGGGCTTGGTCAGCCCCGTGCGGCGCGCGATCTCCCCCAACCGGTGGGGGCCGCCGGGCTGGACAAGCGCTTCGAGCACCTCCATCGCCTTGTCGACGGGGCCCTTCACGAGTTCCTGGTCGACCGACCGGGTGTTGACCGTTTTCACCATGTCGCTTAGCTTAACCCAACCGCATTCCATCTAACGGAACGGAGGTGTTGTTCAATGGAACGAATTCTTCAGGGGCGCACGATGGACCGCAGCCGTCCCAGCCGGCGCCACGTTCTGCGGACCGGTGGTCTGCTGCTCGGCGCCCTCAGTGCTCCGGCGCTCCTGAGCGCGTGCGGCACGACGGCCGCCGCGGACCGGGCCGGCAATGTCCTGCGGGTCTCCCAGCCCGGCGACCCCAAGACGCTGGACCCGCAGAAGCAGGGCGACATGGTGTCGATGAACGTCCTGATCAACATGTTCGACACGCTCACCACCCGGGGCCGGGACAACGAGCTGCGTCCGAGGCTTGCCCTCTCCTGGAAGGCGACCGACGCGCGGACCTGGCGCTTCGTCCTCCGCCCCGGGGTGACCTTCCACAACGGCGAGACGTGCGACGCGCGGGCCGTCAAGTTCAGCATCGAGCGACTGCTCGACCCCGCGACCAAGTCACCGATCGTCGAGCTGCGCTTCGTCAAGGCCGTCACCGTCGTCGACCGGCTCACCGTCGACATCCACACCACCGTGCACGACCCGATCCTGCCCGCCAAACTCTCCCTGTTCGGCGGTGTGGTGGTGCCGCCCCGCCATCTGTCCGAGGTGGGCGACGCCGCGTTCGCCGACCACCCCGTGGGCACCGGCCCCTTCACCTTCGTCAGTTGGCAGCGCGACCACGAACTGCGCATGCGGGCCTACGACGACCACTGGAACGGACGCCCGGCCGTCGACGGCCTCCTCTTCACCCCCGCGCCCAACGCCTCGTCCTCCCTGGCCGCCCTCCAGAGCGGCGGCGTCGACCTCGTCGCCGGGCTCACCCCGGACGCCGCCCAGCAGTTGGAGGGCTACGGCGGCGTCACCCTCGACGGCTACACCGGCGTCCGCACCGCCTATCTGTCCCTGAACACCCTGGAGCGGGGCCCGCTCCAGGACCGCCGGGTACGCCAGGCGCTCAACCACGCGGTCAACGTCCCGCTGCTGATCAAGGCCGTGCTCGGCGGCAAGGCCACCGAGACCCCCGCCCTCGTACCGCGCGGCGCCTTCGGCTTCGACGCCACGGTCAAGCCCTTCACCCGCTCCGTCGACACCGCGCGCCGACTGCTCGCCGAAGCCGGCCACCCGCACGGCTTCTCCACCACACTCACCGCCTCCAACATCGACGCCAACGTCGCCGAGGCCCTGTCCGGACTGCTGGCCAAGGCAGGAGTGGACGCCCGCGTCAACCTGCTCGACCCCGGCACCTACTCCGCACGGCTCACCTCCGACAACAGCGGCGCCCTCGGCCCGATCTACCTCGCGGCCAGCACCGTCTGGACGATGGACGGCGCCAGCATCGTGCAGTCCAACGTGCGCAGCGACCGCCGTCAGAGCCGCTGGCACTCCAAGGAGGCCGACCGGCTCATCGACACCGAGGAACTGTCCGAGGACCCGGCCGAGCGCGAACGGGCCTTCTCGGACCTGCAACGCCTGATGCGCGAGGAAGCCCCCTTCGTCTTCCTCTACCAGCTCGACAACATCTTCGCCCGCAACAACCGGCCCCGCTGGACGCCGGGATCCGCGGGCGTCCTCGCCATGGAGAGCGCGGAGGTCTCCCGATGAGCGCCCTCACCCTCGACAAACCACCCACCCCGGCCGGTCCCCCGACGCGCCGCCCGGACCGCACCGGGCTGCTGCGCACGGTGGTGAAGCGCCTGGTCACCGCCCTGATCGTGCTCCTGTGTACGGCGACCGTCGCCTTCTTCCTGGTACGGCTGTCCGGCGACCCCGTGAAGATCCTGCTGCCGCCGGACGCCACGGCCGAGCAGGAGAACGTGCTGCGGGCCTCCCTGGGCCTGGACCAGCCGCTGTACGCGCAGTACTTCGACTACCTCCGGGGACTGCTCCACCTCGACTTCGGCGACTCCCTCGTCTACGGCCAGCCCGTGAGCCAGATCCTCGCCGACCGGCTGCCGGCCACCATCGAACTGGCCGCCGCCGCCCTCGCGGTGACCCTCGTCATCGCCGTCCCGGCGGGCATCTTCGCCGCGATGCGCCGCGGCCGGGGCACCGACCGCACCGTGATGACCGGCGTCCTGCTCGGCCAGTCCACCCCGCCGTTCTGGGTCGGCATCCTCCTCATCCTGGTCTTCGCCGTCTGGCTGCGCGCCCTGCCCGCCTCCGGATACGGCACCCTCGCCAACCTGGTCCTGCCCGCGATCACCCTCGCCGTGTACTCCGTCGCCGTCGTCGCCCGCCTGCTGCGCTCCTCACTGATCGACGTGCTCTCCTCCGACCACATCCGCAGCGCCCGCGCCAAGGGCTTCGGACCGCTGCAAGTGGTGCTCAGGCACGGACTGCGCAACGCCTCACTGCCGGTGGTGACCGTCATCGGCCTCGAAGTCGGCAATCTGCTCGGCGGCGCGATCCTCACCGAACGGGTCTTCTCCTGGCCCGGAGTCGGCCAGCTCACCGTCGAGGCGATCTCCAACCGCGACTTCCCGCTCGTCCAGGCCACCGTCCTCTTCTTCGCCACCACCTTCGTCGTGGTGAACCTGCTCGTCGACCTCTCCTACAGCTTCCTCGACCCGAGGGTGAGGACGTCACGATGACCGTCATGACCCCCGCCGCGACCGACCGGGCCCCGGCGAAGACCCCCGCCGGCGGCTCCCGCTCCCTCGTGCTGCGCGCGCTGCTGCGCAACAAGCTCGCCGTCCTGGCCCTCGCCGTACTCGTACTCCTGCTCGTCGCCGCCCTGTTCGCACCGCTGATCGCCCCCTACGACCCCAACGCGCAGAACCTCCTGACCCGGCTGCGGCCCCCCGCCTGGCAGGACGGCGGCAGCGGCGCCCACCTCCTCGGCACCGACCAGCTCGGCCGCGACATGCTCTCCCGCGTCATCTACGGCGCCCGGGTCTCCCTGCTCGTCGGCGCCGGCGCGGCCCTGCTCGCCGGGGTCATCGGCACCGTCGTCGGACTGGTCTCCGGCTACTTCGGCGGCTGGGCCGACCGCGTCCTCATGCGGCTGGCCGACGTACAACTCGCCTTCCCGGCGCTGCTCCTGGCGCTCGCCATCGTCGGCTTCCTCGGCTCGGGCCTGTGGTACGTGATCCTGGTACTCGGCTTCACCGGCTGGGTCTCCTACGCCCGCGTCGTACGCTCCGAGGTGATGTCGCTGCGCACCCGCGACTTCGTCACCGAGGCCCGCGCCATCGGCGTCACCGACATCACCATCATGCGCCGCCACCTGCTGCCCAACGTCATGGCACCGCTGGCCACCATCGGCACCCTGCACGTCGCCGCCGCCATCGTCGCCGAGGCCTCCCTGAGCTATCTCGGCCTGGGCGTGCCCAAGGAGACGGTCACCTGGGGCGCCATGCTCTCCGACGGCCAGCTCTACCTGGGCACCTCCTGGTGGGTCGCCGTCTTCCCCGGCATCGCGCTGATGCTCACCTCCCTCGCCATCAACATCACCGGCGACGCCCTGCGGGACGTCGCGGACCCGAAGGCCTACCGCCGATGACCATCGACCGACCGACCACCGAAGCATCCCCGCGACCGACCGATCAGCGGCCCCTGCTGGAGATCGACGGCCTCAGCGTCGACTTCCGGCTGGAGACCTCCGTCGTCCACGCCGTCCAGAACGTCTCCCTGCACGTGCGCGCCGGCGAGACCCTCGCCGTCGTGGGGGAGTCCGGCAGCGGCAAGAGCGCCACCGCGCTGTCCGTACTGCGCCTCAACCCCAGCCCGCCGTGCCGCTACACCGGCGGCGAGATCCGCTTCGACGGACGCGACCTGCTGAAACTCTCCGACAAGGAACTCGGCCGGGTCCGGGGCAGCGGCATCGCCATGGTCTTCCAGGACCCGATGACCTGCCTCGACCCCCTCCAGCGCGTCGGCGCCCAGGTGGCCGAGGTGCTCAGACTGCACACCGGCAAGTCCCGCGCCGAGGCCAAGGAGGCCGCGCTCGCGGCCCTGGACGAGGTCGGCATCCCCGACCCCGCCCTGCGCTACCGCCAGTACCCGCACGAACTCTCCGGCGGCCTGCGCCAGCGCGTGATGATCGCGACGGCACTGGTGGGCCGCCCCCGCGTACTGATCGCGGACGAGCCGACCACCGCCCTGGACGTCACCGTGCAGCGCCAGATCCTCGACCTTCTCGTCACCCTCCAGCACAAGCACGACATGGCCGTCGTGCTGATCACCCACGACCTCGCGGTGGTCGCGGAGACCGCCGACCGCGTCGTGGTCATGAACAAGGGCAAGGTCGTCGAGACCGGCGACGTCCTGGACGTCTTCGACCGGCCCGCCGACCCCTACACCCGCAAACTGCTGGCAGCCACCCCGCGATTGGAGGCGGCGTGACCACCGAGGCCACCGTGCCCACCGCTCCCGCCACCGGCCGGGTCCTCCTCGAACTGGACGGACTGCGCAAGGAGTTCGGCCACCGGCACACCAACGTCGCCGTGGACGACGTGTCGCTCGACGTGCACGAGGGCGAGACCCTGGCCCTGGTCGGCGAGTCCGGCTGCGGCAAGACCACCCTCACCCGCCTGCTGCTGGGACTGCTGGACCCCACCGCCGGAAGCGTGCGCTTCGACGGACAGGACCTGGCCGCCCTCTCCGCGTCCGAACTGCGCGCCGTACGCAGGCAGATGCAGGTCGTCCTCCAGGACCCCTACTCCAGCATGAACCCCCGCATGCGCATCACCGACATCGTGGCCGAACCCCTGGTCACCCACGACCCCGAGGCCCGCGGCCGGGGCGCACGGGCCCGCAACCGCCGACGGGTGGGCGAACTCCTGGAGGCCGTGGGCCTGGACGCCGGCATCCAGGACCGCTACCCGCACGAGTTCTCCGGCGGCCAGCGCCAACGCGTCTCGATCGCACGGGCCCTGGCCCTCCACCCCCGCCTGCTGGTCCTCGACGAACCCACCAGCGCACTCAACGTCTCCGTACAGGCGACCGTCCTCGACCTCCTGGCGGATCTCCAGCAACGCCTGGGCCTGACCTACGTCTTCGTCTCGCACAACCTCGCCGTGGTGGCACAGGTGGCGGACCGGGTCGCGGTCATGAGCCGGGGCAGCCTGGTCGAGGTCGGCGAGGCGGCGGCGGTGCTGCGCGCCCCGCGACACCCCTACACACGTCAACTGCTCGACGCCGTACCGGTCCTCGACCCGCGCAGGGGCCGCCGGGCCGCGCAGCGCGCCGTGGCCCCGACGGACGAGGCCGGCCGATGACCGCGCACACCCTAGAGGTGGGACAGCACCAGACCCGCCCCGCCGAGCAGCGCCACGTCGTCGACGGCGGCCGTACCCACCAGCACCCGCGGCTGCTCGGCGCCCGCGAAGGCCACGGCGTCACGCAGCCGCTCCTCCACCACGGTGCGCAAACGCTCACCGCCCTCGCGCGCCTCGCCGTGCAGGATGAAGAGGCCGGGCGCGAAGAGCTGCTGCACATTCACCAGCCCCAGGGCGAGATTGTGCGCGTACTCCTCCACCACCCGGCCGGCGACCGGGTCCGCACGGTTGACCAGCGCGTCAAGGGACAGTGCCTCCCCGAGACCGGCCGCCCGCGCTCGGGCCCGCAGCCAGCCCGTCGTGGCCAGGGTCTTCCAACAGCCCCGGTTCCCGCACGTGCACCGCTCGCCGCTGGCCGACACGGTCATGTGCGCGCCGCTGCGCCCGCCGGGCGGCGCCAGCACCTCACCGTCGTAGAGGACGCCCACCCCGAGCACCTCGCCGGTCGAGACCGAGGCGAAGGTACGCCGTCCGCGGCCCGCGCCGAACCAGCGGTCGCCGAGCACCTGGAGCCGCGCCCGGTGCTCGACCCGCACGCTCGAACCGGTGAGCGCGCCGAGCCGCTCCGTGACCGGATACCCGTGCAGTGCGGGCACGTCGTTCACCTCCAGGATCAGCCCGGTGCGCGGGTCCACCAGCCCGGCGGCGGCCACCCCGATCCCCTCCAGCCGGTGGGCCGCGAAGACCCCGGCCGCCACGGCCAGCGCCGCGTCGATGTCCGCGGGCGTCGCACCGGCCGCGTCGTACGACGACTCGGTGCGCTCCAGTACCCGGCCCGCCATGGACAGTACGGCCGCCCTGATCCGGCCGGGCACCAGCTCGACGGCCCCCAGCCGCCCGGGTGCCGGGGGAGCGGCAGGTTGCGGCACGGCCTCGGGGACCAGCCGCAACGGAGAACGTTTGTGGACCATGCGCCGACTCTGCCATGGCCCTGTTTCAGAGAGGTAGCACCGTGAGCCAATCGAGACTGACCGAACTCACCTGGCGAGAGGTACGCCGGGCCGGTGAGGAGGGCATCGCCCTGCTGCCGATCGGCTCCCAGGAGCAGCACGCCGAGCACCTCCCCATGGGAACCGACACCCTCCTGGCCGAGACGGTCGTGGACCGGGCGCTCGACCTCCTCGCCCGGGAGGCCGCCGCACCCGAGGTCGTACGGCTGCCCGCGCTGCCCTTCGGACACAGCCCGCACCACCTTTTCGCCGCCGCCGTCTCGCTGTCCGCGGCCACGCTGGGCGCCGTCCTGGACGATGTCCTCGACTCCCTCGTGACCAGCGGATACCGCCGCGTCATGGTCGTCAACGGGCACGGCGGCAACGACGAGATCATGCGGCTCGCGGTGAAGCGGTTCGCCCTGCGGGCCCGGGTGACGGTCGCCGCCTGCTCGTACTGGACCCTCACCGCGGGCGAGGAGGAGGCCGGGCGGCCGGAGGTCACCCCGGGGCACGCCGGATGGTTCGAGACCTCCCTCATGCTCGCGGCCCACCCGGACCTGGTGCGCGCCCCCGTGCCCGCCCGCGCCCCCGTCGAGCCCCCACCCCTGTTCGACCACCCGCCCCACCCCGGCCTGACCGTGGAACGCCACGGCGAGTGGGAGCGGGTCGGCGGTTCCACCGACGACGCCTCCGGAGCCGACGCCGACCGGGGCGAACGGCTCCTGGACGACCGGGCGCGGGGGCTGGCCCGCGCGATCCAGGCCTTCGACACGGCGAGCCGGTCACCCCGATGATGCGAGGAGAAGCAATGAAGATCACCGATGTCGACGTGTGGGTCGTCAACCTCCCACTCGTCAACCCCTTCACGAGTTCGTTCGAGACCAAGACCGGCGAGACACGCACCGTCGTACGCATACGCACCGACGACGGCGTCGAGGGCTGGGGCGAGACGATGTGGGGCGCGCCGGTCGCCGCGATCGTCCGGCAGATGGTCCCGGACCTGATCGGGACCAGCCCCTTCGCGCTGGAGGGCTTCCACCGCCGGCAGCACATGGTGCCGTTCTTCTACGGCTACCTCGGCTACGCGGCCATCGCCGCCGTCAACGTCGCCTGCTGGGACGCGATGGGCAAGGCCGCCGGCCAGTCCGTCACCGACCTGCTGGGCGGCGCCGTGCGGGACGAGGTGGCGATCACCGCGCTGATCACCCGCGCCGACGCGCCGGGCGCGACCGGCGCCGACCTGCCCAAGGCCATGGCCGAGCATGCCGTACGGGTCGTGGCCGAGGGCGGATTCGAGGCCGTCAAGCTCAAGGGCACGAGGGACTGCGCGGGCAACGTCGCCGTCCTGCGCGCGGTGCGCGAGGCGCTGCCCGGGGTGAATCTGCGCGTCGACCCGAACGCCGCCTGGTCCGTCCCCGACTCGGTGCGCGCCGGGATCGCCCTGGAGGAACTGGACCTGGAGTACCTGGAGGACCCGTGCGTCGGCATCGAGGGCATGAGCCAGGTGAAGGCGAAGGTGCGCATCCCGCTGTGCACCAACATGTGCGTCGTCCGCTTCGAGGAGTTCGCCCCGGCCGTGCGGCTGAACGCGGTGGACGTCATCCACGGTGACGTCTACAAGTGGGGCGGCATCGCGGCGACCAAGGCGCTGGCCGCGCACTGCGAGACCTTCGGCCTCGGCATGAACCTGCACAGCGGCGGCGAACTCGGCATCGCCACGGCGGCCCACCTGGCCGTGGTGTCGAGCACGCCCGTCCTCTCGCGGGCCATCGACAGCATGTACTACCTGCACGCGGACGACATCATCGAGCCGCTGCACCTGGAGAACGGCCGGCTGCGGGTGCCGTCGGGACCGGGACTGGGCGTGAGCGTGGACGAGGACAAGCTCCGCCACTACGCCGCGGTCAACGAGCGGGAAGGCGACCTGACGGGATGAGCGACGGGACGAGCGAGCCGACCGGCAAGCGGGCCGTGCACACGCCCGGGGCGCCCCGCCCCGCCGGCGCCTACTCCCAGGGCGTGGTGGCGGGAGGCCTCCTGTTCACGGCCGGTTTCGGCCCGCAGGACCCCGCCACCGGCGCCGTGCCGGACGGCGTCGCCGCGCAGACCGCGCAGGTGCTGCGCAACGTCGGCGCGGTCCTCGCCGCGCAGGGGCTGTCCCCGCGGGACGTCGTGAAGGTCACGGCGCACCTGCAACACCTGAAGCGGGACTTCGCCGCGTACGACGCGGCCTACCGCGAGTTCTTCGAGGAACCCTGCCCGGTGCGCACCACCGTCGGGTCCGACCTGATGGACATCCTCGTGGAGATCGACGTGGTGGCCGTCCTGCCCGGCGCGGACACGCCCGGGTGACCCCCTCGTGCCCGCCGGTCCCCGCCCGGACCGGCGGGCACACCGACCGCGGGCCCCGGCGCATCCCCGGGGCCCGCCCCCGTCCGCAGTCGTACGCTGATCGGCAACGATCGAAATCGTGTGGGAGTCGAACGTCATGCCCCTTCTGGAGCCCAGGCCGGAAACCCTCCGTCCCGCCGCGGCCCGCGCAGCGGCCGCCGACCGGGTGCCCGACGCCGGGGCCACGGGCACGCCCGAGCCGCTGCGCGCCGGGCTGACCGCGCTGCTGGGCCCGGAGAAGGTCCTGTGGAAGGTCTCCGACCTGGTGAAATACGCCTCCGACGCCAGCCCCTACCGGTTCGTGCCGCAGGCCGTCGTACTCCCCGAGACCGTCGACGACGTGTCCAAGGTCATGGCGTACGCCCGCGACCACGGCCGCCAGATCGTCTTCCGCGCCGCCGGCACCAGCCTGAACGGGCAGGCCCAGGGCGAGGACATCCTCGTGGACGTTCGGCGCCACTTCACGGGCGTCGAGGTCCTGGACGACGGCGCGCGGGCCCGTGTGCGCCCGGGGACCACGGTCATGCGGGCCAACGCGACCCTCGCCCGGTACGGCAGGATCCTGGGCCCCGACCCGGCCAGCGCCATCGCCTGCACCGTCGGCGGAGTCGTCGCCAACAACGCCTCCGGCATGACCGCCGGCATCACCCGCAACTCCTACCGCACGCTCGCCTCGCTGACCTTCGTGCTGCCGAGCGGCACCGTCGTCGACACCGCGGACCCCGACGCGGACGCGAGACTGGCGAGGACCGAGCCGCAGCTGTGCGAAGGGCTGCTGGCGCTCAAGGCGGAGATCGAGGCGGACCCGGAACTCACCGCCCGCATCCGCGCCAAGTACGAGATCAAGAACACCAACGGGTACCGGCTGGACGCCTTCCTGGACGGCACCACACCCGTCGAGATCCTGCGCGGGCTGATGGTCGGCTCGCAGGGCACCTTCGGATTCATCTCCAACGTCGTCTTCGACACCCTGCCGCTGGACCGCGAGGTCTCCACCGGCCTGCTCTTCTTCCCCTCGCTCACCGCCGCCGCGGCGGCCGTCCCCCTCTTCAACGAGGCCGGGGCCCTCGCCGTCGAGCTGATGGACGGCAACACCCTGCGCGCCTCGGTGAGCGTGAGCGGCGTACCGGCGGACTGGGCCGGCCTGCCCCGGGAGACGGCGGCCCTGCTGGTGGAGTTCCGGGCACCCGACCGGGCCCGGCAGGAGGCCTACGAGGCGGCCGCGGACCGGGTCACCGGGAAACTGCGGCTCGTCGCGCCGGTCGCCTCGGTGACCAACGCGTTCACCCGCGACGCCCGGACCATCTCCGGGTACTGGAAGGCCCGCAAGGCCTTCGTCACCGCGGTCGGCGGCTCCCGTCCGGCGGGCACCACGCTGATCACGGAGGACTTCGCGGTCCCGCCGTCCCGGCTGGCCGACGCCTGCGAGGACCTCCTGGAACTCCAGGCCGAGCACGGCTTCGACGCCGCCGTCGCCGGCCACGCCGCCCACGGCAACCTGCACTTCCTGCTCGCCTTCGACGCGGCGAAGCCCTCCGACGTGGACCGGTACGCCGCGTTCATGGACGACTTCTGCCGGATGACCGTGGAGCGCTACGACGGGTCGCTGAAGGCGGAGCACGCCACCGGCCGCAACATCGCCCCCTTCCTGGAGCTGGAATGGGGGCCCAGGGCGACCGGGCTGATGTGGCGCCTCAAGCAGATCGTCGACCCCGCGGGCGTACTGGCCCCCCGGGTCGTCCTGGACCGGGACCCGAGGGCCCATCTGCGCGGGCTCAAGACGATCCCCGGCATCGAGCCGGTCGCCGACCCGTGCATCGAGTGCGGCTTCTGCGAACCCACCTGCCCCAGCCACGACCTGACGACCACTCCGCGCCAGCGCATCGTGCTGCGGCGCGAGATGCTGCGGCAGCCGGCCGGATCACCGGTGGAGGACCAGCTCCTCGCCTCCTACGGCTACGACGCCGTCGACACCTGCGCGGGCGACTCCACCTGCCGGATCGCCTGCCCGGTCGGCATCGACACCGGCGCCATGATGAAGGACTTCCGCCACCAGCGGCACTCACCGCGCGAGGAGCGGATCGCCACGGCCACCGCGAGGCACTTCAAGACCGTGGAGGCGTCGGCGCGGCTGGCCGTCGGCGCGGCGGAGCGGATCGGCGACCGGCTGCTGTCGGCGGCCACCGGCCTCGCCCGCCGGGCGGTAAGCCCCGACCTGATGCCCGAGTGGCTGCCGGAGATTCCTGGCGCCGCCGCCCGCACCCTGCCCGGGACCTCCCGGACGGGAGCGAGCGCCGTCTACTACCCGGCCTGCGTCAACCGGATCTTCGGCGGCCCCGAGGACGGCGACACCCCCTCGCTCCAGCGGGCGCTGGTCGACGTGTCGGCACGGGCCGGCAGACCCGTCTGGATCCCCGACGACGTGGCGGGCACCTGCTGCTCGACCATCTGGCACTCCAAGGGCTACGAGGACGCCAACACCGTGATGGCCAACCGCGTCGTCGAGGCCGCCTGGGCCTGGACCGAGGGCGGCAGGCTCCCGCTCGTCGTCGACGCCTCGTCCTGCACGCTGGGCATCGGGCACGAGGTCGTCCCCTACCTCACCCACGCCAACCGGGAGCTGCACCGGCGACTGAAGGTGGTCGACTCCGTCGTCTGGGCCGCCGAGGAACTCCTGCCGGAGCTGACCGTCCGGCGCACGGCCGGCTCGGCGGTCCTGCACCCGACCTGCTCGATGCGGCACCTGGGCGACGTGGACCGGCTGCGCGAGGTGGCCGAGGCGATCGCCGACGAGGTCGTCGTCCCGGACGACGCCGGGTGCTGCGCCTTCGCCGGCGACCGCGGGATGCTGCACAAGGAGCTGACGGCGTCGGCGACGGCCAAGGAGGCCGCGGAGGTGACCTCGCGCCCGTACGACGCGCATCTGTCCGCCAACCGCATGTGCGAGATCGGCATGGACCGCGCCACGGGGCGCGAGTACTACTCCGTCCTGATCGAACTGGACCGGGCGACCCGCCCCTGAGCCCGCCGGGACCGACGGGACCCGGCGCGAGGGAGCGCCGGGGCACGCTCGCCGTGCGGGTTCCGCCATTCGGCCGCATCCTGGAGGCGGGCCACGAAGCCCACAGACCGACCTCTCGGGAGGTTCTGTGATTCTGCTCGCGCTGCTCGTACCCGTTGTGATGATCGGCTTTCTCTTCGCCACGGACGCGCTCGAAAATCTGCTCTTTCCGCCACCGGCGGACCCGGACGCGGACGCCAGGCCGGCCGACGTCCCCAGGTCGAGATCTTCCTGACCGGCGCCGCCCCGGCGCCGGAGGCGTCAGGGCGCCGTCCGCGCGGCGCCGGGGTCGGTGCCGTCGCGGCGGACCAGTCCCGTCAGGGACAGGGCGCCCGGCCCGAAGAAGACCAGCAGCAGGAAGCCCCAGCAGAACAGCGCCGGGGCCAGTCCGCCGTTCTGCAGGGGGAAGAGACCGTCCTTCTGGTGTTCGGTGAAGTAGGCGAAGGCCATGATCCCCGAGCTGAGGAAGGCCGCGCCGCGTGTGGCCACGCCGAGGAGGACGAGCGCACCGGCGACCAGCTCGATCACCCCGGCGTACCAGAACGGCCAGTCGCCCGCGGGGCTCGCCCGCCGGTCCAGCAGCCCGAAGACCGTGGCGGCGCCCTCACTGGTGAACAGCAGGCCCAGGACGATGCGGAACAGGCCGAGAACCAGGGGCTGCTGCCCGGTCAGCCGGTCGTTCAGGCGTGCGGTGCTCATCGGTGCGCTCTCCTCGGATCGAACGGTGCGTCGCGACGCGGGCCGGGCGGGCGCCCTCCCGTACCCCCTACGTGCGCGCGAGGCGTTTGACTCAGCGAAGGGCGGGCCGGCGGTGCGCGGACCGCACGGAGAAGACCGCCGCCTCCTTCGGGGCGGCGGTCCTGTCCGGATGCGCGGGCGGTCAGCCGTCGCTCGTGGTCACCGTCACCTCGTCGACCACCAACTGCTGGGGGAGGCTGGTCGAGTCGTCGGGGTCGCCGGGCCAGTAGCCGCCGACCGCGAGGTTGAGGATGAGGAAGAACGGCTTGTCGAAGACCCAGTCGTTGCCGTTCACGTCGGCGGGCGTACGGGTCTGGTAGACGTTGCCGTCGACGGACCAGGTGATCTGCTCCGGAGCCCAGTCCACCGCGAAGGTGTGGAAGTCGTCGGCGAAGGCCTGGCCGTCGGGCAGTGTGTAGTCCGCGCCGATGCCGCCGTCGCCCGAGTAGCCGGGGCCGTGGATGGTGCCGTGCACGGTCGACGGTTCGAAGCCGACGTTCTCCATGACGTCGATCTCGCCCGAGTTGGGCCAGCCCACGTCGCCGATGTCCTGGCCGAGCATCCAGAAGGCGGGCCAGATGCCCTGTCCGCGCGGGATCTTCATCCGGGCCTCGACGTGGCCGTAGGTCGCGGTGAACTTGCCGGAGGTGTTGAGCCGCGCGGAGGTGTACTCACACGTCCCGTACCAGCACTGGTAGTTGCCCGGGTTCTCGCGACGGGCCTCGATCACCAGGTTGCCCTGGCCGTCGAGCTTCGCGTTGTCGGTGCCGGGCGTGTAGTACTGCCGCTCGTGGTTGTTGACGTTGTCGCCGGTCTCCAGCTGCCACTTGGAGGCGTCGACGCCCGAGCCGGCCGGTCCGTCGAAGGTGTCGGAGAACGTCACCGCCTGCGCGGCCTGCGGCTGGAGTTCCGCCTGGGCGGGGGTCACCGCGGCGGCCGCGACGAGGGTGGCCGACAAGGTGGCGAGGAGACAACTGCGGATGAGTCGTGGGGAGGCCATGTCTCTCCCTTTCGTGGGCCCGCTCCCACGAGGGGGAGCGGGCACCGGGGTGGGGGGAAGGTGTTTCGCGCTTCGTTCTCGCGGGCGGACCGGGCGGGCGCCCCGGAGGGGGCGCCCAGGCCGGGTCAGCCGAAGGACTCGAGCGTGATGGCCGCGTCCTGGGGGTCGCCGTCGTGCACCAGCGACTCGTGGTTGCCAACGTCGTCGAAGGCGAAGGCGTACGCCTGGCCGTCCTGCATCTGGTCGTGGACCAGACGGGCGTAGTGGTTGGTGACGTCGTCCTGGTAGAAGCCGGACGCGTCGGCGTCGGGCTGCTCGGAGTTGGTGAGCAGCGTCGAGCGGTTGTACGCGGCGCACAGGGTCCGCGAGATGGGGCCGCGAACCTGGTCGTTGGGCGCGTCGAGCTTGTTGTAGCAGCCGAAGACCGAGTCGGAGTCGGGCTTGTCGAAGGAGGTCACCACGGCACCGCTGCCGTCGGTGAAGTCCATCTTGTCGCCGTTGACCTTGCCGTAGAACTTGGTGTCCGGCTCTTCCTTGAACGGTGTGACCGTCAGCGTCTCGTCGGCGTACTTGCTCCAGACGCGGTCGATGTAGTCGTCCAGCACCCCGGCCGGTATGTCGCCGGAGCCGATGCCGTGACCGGGCGCCAGGACCCGCAGCGGCGTTCCGTCGCTGCGGGTCTGGACCAGTCCCTCCCAGCCGCCGCCCTGCTCCTTGAGGCCGTCGGCGACCGCCTTGTACCCGCCCGGCTTGAGGACTCCGGTCTCCTTGGTGGAGCCGTCACCCGCGGTGAGCCCGACGGAGTAGGGGGCCGAGAACATGTCCACCTGGGTGGAGTTCAGCCACAGACCGGAGTCGTTGAGGGTGTACTCGGTCCAGTTGAACAGGATGTCGTGGTTGGGGTCGTCGGCGTTCTGCACGGCCGGCTGCACGAGTCCGCCGTCGGCGAGCCGGAAGTCCAGCTTCTCGCCGTACGAGAAGTAGACCCGGCCCGAGAACTTCGGAAGCTGAAGGGTCTTCGACTCGCCGTTCGCGGGTCCGGCGAACGAGGCGTCGGGCGCCGGGACCGGCGGGGCGCCGCCGGCCGGCCAGGCGTGGAAGGCGCCGCTCTCGTCGGCGTATCCCTGCTCGCCGGAGGCGAGTTCGGTGCCGATCACATACACGTAGACCTGTTCGGCGCTGCCCGAGTCGTTCTTCAGGGTGAGCGGGATGGTGTCCGGCACGGCCGAAGCGTGGTCGGCGGGCCCGACGATGATGGCGGCGGCGCCGATCGACGCCGCGACGGCCAGGGACGCCGTCAGCTTGCGTGGGGAAAGCACACGGTCCTCCTTGGTGTGGGGGGACTTGCAGGGTTGTAGTTCTTCCTTGCGCATGTCAATGAGTTGAACGAGATCAATCGGAAGAAGGCGCTCCAGGTTCGGAAAGTGAAGCGGACAAAGCCCCTCGTACCCCCAAGTCCCGCCCCCGAAAACGTCGTTGTGAGCGCTCTCATTGACATGTTCGCCGTCAATTACGATGCTGGACCCGCGTTCTTCCATCGATGTAAGACGACGCCCGGGGAAGTGGTAAGGACATGTCACCCCTGTCTGGCCTGTCTGGCAGCTCACCGAGGAGCTGGATCGTGAAGCCGGCGCGACGTGTTCCGGGTGTTCTCGCCGCCGCGCTGTCCGGTGTTCTCGCCGCCGTGCTGCTCCTGTCGTCCGCCGGTTTCGCGCAGGCGGACCAGACCGCTCTGCGGGCCGCCGATCCCAGCGTGATCCGGGTCGGCGGGACCTATGTCTCGGCGCAGTCCGCCGGTGGCGGCATCGCCGTGCGGCAGGCCGCCTCGACGGCCGCCCTGGCGTCGGCGCCCGCCCGCCAGGTCTGGTCGGACACCCGTGACCGCGGCGAGGTGTGGGCCCCCGAGATCGTGCGCGACGGCGGCCGCTACCACATCTACTTCTCGGCCGGGCGCGGAGCCGCCCACCGGATGTACGTGATCAGCTCCGCCACCGCGGACAGCGGGTACACCGCCGAGACGCAGCTCGCCCTGCCGGACGACAAGTGGGCCATCGACGGGGCCCTGTTCACCTTCGAGGGGCAGCGCTGGTTCGTCTGGTCGGGCTGGGCCGGCGACACCGACGTGGAGCAGAACCTCTACATCGCGCGGATGAGCGACCCCACCACGCCGACCGGTGCGCGCCACGTCATCTCGCAGCCCCGGGAGAGCTGGGAGCGGGTGGTCGGCGACCCGTTCATCAACGAGGGCCCCGAACCCGTCAAGGACCCGAACGGCCAACTGCACATCGTGTACTCCGCCAACGGCAGCTGGAGCGACCGGTACTGCCTCGCCGATCTCAGGCTGCGGGCCGGCGGCGATCCGACGTACGTGTGGGACTGGTACAAGTCCAACGGCTGCCTGTTCGGCTCCCACCGCGACACGATGATGGCCGGCTGGGACCCGACGCTGCACGTCGACGGCCCAGGACACCACAGCTTCGTGCTGCTCGACGGCGACATCGCCACGAGCCCGCCCGCCGGTCCGACCTTCCCCCTGATGTTCCACGCGGTACCGAAGGGGACGCCGTACGCCTGGGAGAACCGCTACTGGTACACCGGCACCTTCTGCTGGTGGGGCGGGACCACCTACAGCCGGGCCAACGTCCCGGGCCCCAACAGCGACACCGGCTGGAGCCTCAAGTTCTTCGAGTAGGCCCCGCTCAGGGCTCCACGGACCAGCGCGGGGGCACACCGGTGAGCCGGCAGACGAGGAAGTACAGCGGCATGGGCGCGGTGTAGGGCGAGTCGCCGTCGGGGCCGTGGATCAGCCGGGGTCCGGCCGGCCGCACGGGCGGCTGCGGTCCGGTCCAGGAGGGGTCGCCGACGACGTACTGGGTGCCGTACGGCCATGCGACCCCGATGTCGGATCCGGAGGGGACGATCCACCACCAGCTTCCCTCGTCGGCGAACACACAGCCCGCGCGGGGCAGACAGGCCAGGATGCGTTCGCCGTGCTCCGGCGAGGTGCCCACCGCGTCGTGGCCGAGGCCGGAGCGCAGTCCGGCGGGCAGCGGCAGCGAGGCCGGGCCGAAGCGGTGGCGGTGGGGCGTGCGGGCGGTGCCGACGGCGCACGAGCGGTCACGGGCGGTGGCCGCGAACGGACGCGGCTCACGGGCGTGCTGCAGGTCCATGGGGGGTGTCCTTTGGCCGGGCGGGGGGCGGGAGGACCGGGTGGGCCGGAGGGTCGTGGTCCTCGACTTCGGCACGCGGTCGGTCGGCCGGCGCGCTCGACCGACTGGCCATCAGGAGAACGTTGTCAGGAGAGGCCGTCCCGGGGGGTGGGGGAGGCGTCTCCAACAGGGCGGATCGGGAAGTCGGTCGGCGGAACGGGGGCGGTGAAACCACTGTGTCATCCGTCAACAACCCTGCGCAACCGGCAAGTTGAAATTTGCAGCCAGTGGATGCATGCTCCCTTCGGCGCGGCGGTGCCCGTGGCAGACTGCGCTCGGAGGCCGGGCGCGGAACGATGAAGGGGAGATGGTGTGACCGCGGAGACCGATTGGGGAGGCGCCCCCTCCGTGCTGCGTATGATCCTCGGCAGGCAGTTGGAGGAGTTGCGCACCCGCGCCGGTCTGACCTTCGAGCAGGCCGGTGAGGCGATCGGGGTGAGCCACTCCACGATCCGCCGCCTGGAGGCGGCGAAGGTGGCCCGCCTGCGGCTGCCGGACGTGGAGAAGCTGCTCCAGATCTACGGCGTCCGCGACCAGCAGGAGATCGACACCTTCCTGAAGTCGGCGCGCGAGGCGAACAAGCGGGGCTGGTGGCACACCTACCGCGATGTCATGCCCGACTGGTTCGCCGCGTATCTGAGCCTGGAGCAGGCGGCCCTGCACATTCGCGCCTACGAGGCCCAGTTCGTGCACGGCCTGCTGCAGACCCCGGCCTACGCGCGGGCCCTGCTGAGCGCGGGCAACCCGCACGCCTCCTCCGTGGCCACCGAACGCCGGGTGGCGCTGCGCATGCGCCGTCAGGAGATCCTCACCCGCCCTTCGCCGCCCCGGGTGTGGGTGGTCATGGACGAAACGGTTCTGCGCTGGCCGGTCGGCGGCTCCGAGGTGATGCGGGAGCAGGTGGACCATCTGATCGAGGTCAACCGGCTGCCCAATGTGACCCTGCAGATCATGCCGTTCGCCACCGGCCCGCACCCCGCCATGCGTGCGGGCGCCTACCACCTCTTCCGGTTCCGGGCCCCCGAACTGCCCGACATCGTCTATCTCAGCGGCCTCGTGGGCGCCGTCTATCTGGACCGGGCCGACGACGTCGTGGTCTACCGCGAGGCCCTCGACCGGCTGGGCGCGCAGGCGGTTCCGGCCCGAAGCACCGAGGAACTCCTCGGCGCGCTACGCAAGGAGCTTTGAATGCGGCACCACGCGCACCACCACGCGCCCGACGGGCCGGCGGCGTCCCGGGAACTCGGCCCCTACGGCTGGACCAAGCCGTGGAGCGACGACGCGGGCGGTGCCTGCGTCGAGGTGAAGAAGCTGGACGACGGGCGGATCGCGCTGCGCCAGTCGACCGACCCGGACGGCCCGGCCCTCGTCTTCACCACCCACGAGATGGCCACCTTCCTCAACGGCGTGAAGGCGGGGCAGGCCGACTTCCTGGTCTGAAAGGATCTGTTCCCACGGGGAGTTCAGTCTTCCGAGAGTTCACTCGACACGCACGACCGATGGAGAGGGGCGAACGTTGTCCGACAGCGGATGGCCGGCCGACCGGATCGACACCGAGCACGCGCACTCGGCGCGGATCTACGACTACATCCTGGGCGGGAAGGACTACTACCCGGCCGACCAGGAGGCGGGTGACGCGATGGCCCGGGAGTGGCCCGCCCTGCCCGTCCACATGCGCGCCAACCGGGACTGGATGAACCGCGCGGTGCGCTGGCTGGCCGAGGAGGCGGGGGTGCGCCAGTTCCTCGACATCGGCACCGGCATCCCCACCTCCCCCAACCTGCACGAGATAGCGCAGTCGGTGGCCCCCGAGTCGCGGGTGGTCTACGTGGACAACGACCCCATCGTCCTCACCCTCTCCCAGGGCCTGCTGTCCAGCACGCCGGAGGGCCGCACGACCTACATCGAGGCGGACTTCCAGCACCCGGAGGCCGTCCTGGAGTCCGCCGAGTTCCGCAGGACCCTGGACCTCGGCCGGCCGGTCGCGCTCACCGTGATCGCGATCGTCCACTTCGTCCTCGACGAGGACGACGCGGTCGGCATCGTCCGCCGGCTCCTGGAGCCCCTGCCCTCCGGCAGCTATCTGGCCATGACCATCGGCACCGCGGAGTTCGCCCCGCAGGAGGTGGGCCGGGTCGCCCGCGAGTACGCGGCCCGCGACATGCCGATGCGGCTGCGCACCATCGACGAGGCCCACGAGTTCTTCGAGGGTCTGGAGCTGATCGAACCCGGCATCGTCCAGGTCCACAAGTGGCGTCCGGACGGCGCGGGCGAGCAGGGCATCCGGGACGAGGACATCGCGATGTACGGCGCGGTGGCCCGCAAGCCGTAGCCGGCCGCGCGGACGGCGCCGGACGGCTGAAGGGCAGGCCGCGCCGGCGCCGGCTCAGGAGGCCGTCGGCCAGTTCCGCAGGAGGACGTCCAGCGCGCCGAGGATCTCGGTCCAGCTCTCCTGCGGGCCGGGGGCACTGTGGCTGAAGCCCCCGGCGGTCTCCAGCTCGACGTAACCGTTGAAGACGCTGCCCAGCAGTCGCACGGCGTGTGTCCGATGCGGTTCGGCCAGGTCGTAGCCCCGCAGGATCGCCCGCGCCAACTGGGCGTGCCGCACCCCGGCGCCGGCCGCGGCCGTCTCCGGGTCGAGGGGGAAGCGGGCGGCGGCGAAGCGGCCCGGGTGCGCGAGGGCGTAGTCGCGGTAGGCGTTCGCGAACGCCGTCAGCGCGTCCTTGCCGGCCCGGCCCGCCACCGCCTCGGACACCCGGTCGGCCAGCTCTTCCAGGGCGAACAGCGCGATCCGGGTCTTGAGGTCGTGCGCGTTCCTCACGTGCGAGTACAGGCTCGCCGTCCTGACGCCGAACCGCCGGGCCAGCTCCGTCGGCGTGGTCCGCTCGAAGCCGATCTCGTCGGCCGTCTCGGCGCCCGCCCTGACCAGGGCCTGCGGCGTCAGTCCTGCCCGAGCCACATCCGTCCTCCACATCGCCTCGTGCGCGGCCGTGGACGATTATGGGCCCGCCTAACGGAATTAGGCAATTGAGTCCGGGCCGACCGGGCGGCGCCGCCGGGGCGCGTGACGTGAATCACCGGGGCGGTGCCGACCGCCGGGCGGGGAAGTTCCGTATCCGTTCATGACGGCCGGGCCGGGAATGCGAGGATGAGCCGCCATGACTGCTGGGTGGTGCCTGCGCGCGACACGGGCCGCGGTGTTCGCGGCCGTCTGCGTGCTGCTCGCCGCCCTGGGGCACGTCCTGATGTCGGACACCTCCGTGCCCGGCTGGGCGCTGGTCACCGCGGCGGTGGCGACCGGCGGCACGGGCTGGTGCCTGGCGGGCCGCGAACGCGGGCTCCTGCTCGTCTCCTTCGTCGTGGTGGCCGCCCAGACGGCACTGCACCTGTGGTTCTCGCACGTGCGGGACTCGTGGACGCCGTCCCCGGCCACGGGCGGCACGCCCTTCGCGGATCACGCGGCCTCCATGGCTCACATGGACCATGCCGCGCCCCTGAACGCCCCGGACGCGATGGACGCCATGGCGGATGTCGGCCACCCCATGGGCGGGGCGTCCGGCACGGGCATGCTCGCCGCCCACCTGCTGGCCGCCGTGCTGAGCGGCCTGTGGCTGGCGTACGGCGAACGGGCCGCCTTCCGCATCCTGCGGGCCCTCGCCGGCCGGCTGGCCGCCCCGCTGCGCCTGGTCCTCACCCTGCCCGCGCCGCCGCACCGCCCGCGCATCGGTGCCCGCCGTCGCCGCACGGACCGCCGGCCGCGCCTGCTGCTCCTCGTGTACGCGATCACTTCGAGAGGCCCGCCCACCGGGACCGCTGTCGTCTGAGACAGCCGGTTCCCCGACACCGCGCCCGGCTTCCGCGCCGGGCCGGCTCGGGCGGCGGGCGTACGCCGCACACGCGCGTACGCCCGCCACTCCCACGCCATCACCGGACCCGCCGCGTGCCGTGTGTCGCCCGGTCCGGACGCCGGAAACCCGTAGGCCGTACGTGGCGCACTCCGTCTCGCGTGACGTGATGTGACATGCGCCGTGCGCCGGGTCTCCGGACTCACGAGAAGGACAGCATGTGATCGGCCCCGCCCCGTCCGCCGTACGCGGCACGACGCCCCGCACCGCCAAAGTCCGTGAGGAGAGGAGAGCCGCCGACGAGTCGACCACGACCTGGGCGCTGGCCGCCCGCGGCGGTGATCCGGAAGCGGTCGAGAACTTCGTCCGCGCCCTGCACCGGGACGTCCGCCACTTCGTCACCCACCTCGGTGCCGACCCCCAGTCCGCCGACGACCTGGCCCAGGACACCTTTCTGCGGGCCCTCGGCAGCCTGCACCTCTTCGAGGGCCGCTCCTCCGCCCGCACCTGGCTGCTGGCCATCGCCCGCCGCGCGGTGACGGACAGCCACCGGCACGCCTCCGCCCGGCCCCGGCTCCTCGGCACCGACGACTGGGAGGCCGCCGCCGAATGCGCCCAGGAACCCGGTCTGCCGGGCTTCGACGACGGCGTCGCCCTCACCGAGCTGCTGGACGCGCTGCCGGACGAACGCCGTGAGGCCTTCGTACTCACCCAACTCGTCGGTCTTCCCTACGCGGAGGCGGCACAGCTCATCGACTGCCCGGTCGGCACGGTCCGCTCCCGGGTCTCCCGGGCCCGCGCCTCACTGATCGAGTCCCTGCGCGACGCGGAGCGCACCGCCCCCGTCGAGCACGCTCCTGACCGGCGAGAGCCGCCCTCACCGTGCCGTCGGCGTGTTCGAACTCATGACGACCGATCCCAGTGACCCGGTTCCTCGCCGCGCCGGCAGGGGCCGCGCACCACCGGCCGGAACCGCTTCCGGGTGTCTGCATTGGGCCAACGGGCTGGCGCAGCAAGGCAGTTCACGGAACATGGTGCAGCACTCTGGTCGCGGGACACCCGCTGGGCTACCGTCGGTAACACCCTGCTGTCGCAGGGGTTGCCCGCACCTCTCCCCGCCCCTGGGTTCACCCTCGGAAGGCAGCCCATGCAGAACACACCAGCACCAGCCGGAGTCACCCGCCGCCACGCCCTGACCGTGACGGGGGGAGTGCTGGCCGCCGCGACCCTGGCCCAGGCAGTGCCCGCCTTCGCGGCCGAGTCGCAGGACGCGGACGCGATCGTCGTCGGCCACGGTCTCGCCGGACTGGTCGCCACGGCCGAACTCGCCGCGGCCGGCCGCAAGGTGCTGCTGCTCGACCAGGAACCGGAGGCGAGCCTCGGCGGGCAGGCCTTCTGGTCCTTCGGGGGCCTGTTCTTCGTCAACTCCGAGGAACAGCGCCTGATGGGCATCAAGGACACACGCGAACTGGCCTGGCAGGACTGGCTCGGCGCGGCCGGCTTCGACCGCGGTGTCGACGACCCCTCGGGCCAGGACCACTGGGCGTACCAGTGGGCCGAGGCGTACGTCGACTTCGCCGCCGGGGAGAAGCGGTCCTGGCTCGCCGGACTCGGTGTGCAGTGGTTCCCGATCGTCGGCTGGGCCGAGCGCGGCGGCGGTCTGGCGGACGGACACGGCAACTCGGTGCCCCGCTTCCACGTCACCTGGGGCACGGGACCGGCGGTCGTCGAGCCGTTCGAGAAGAAGGTGCGGGCCGCCCAGGCGGCCGGCAAGGTCGCCTTCCGGTTCCGGCACCGCGTCGACGGCCTCGTGACAACGGGCGGTACCGTCACCGGAGTTCGCGGCGCGATCCTGGAGCCGAGCACGGCACAGCGCGGCAGGGCCAGCTCCCGTACCGTGGTCGGCGAGTTCGAGCTGCGCGCCCCGGTGGTCGTGGTGACCTCCGGCGGCATCGGGGCCGACCACGACCTGGTCCGGAAGAACTGGCCCGAGCGCCTCGGCACCCTGCCCAAGAACATGATCACCGGCGTCCCCGCGCACGTGGACGGCCGCATGCTGGCGATCACCGAGGCGGCCGGCGGCCGGATCGTCAACCCGGACCGCATGTGGCACTACACCGAGGGCCTGCGGAACTACGACCCGATCTGGCCCGGCCACGGCATCCGCATCCTGCCCGGACCGTCGTCCATGTGGTTCGACGCCACCGGCAAGCGGTTCGAAACCCCCGACATCCCCGGCTACGACACCCTGCACACCCTGAAGTCGATCACCGACACCGGCTACGACTACTCGTGGTTCGTCACCACCCAGAAGATCATCGCCAAGGAGTTCGCGCTCTCCGGTTCCGAGCAGAACCCGGACCTGACGGAGAAGAACATCTGGAAGCTCCTCTCCCGCATCTGGCAGACCCCGGAGCCGATCGAGAAGTTCAAGAAGAACGGCGTGGACTTCGTCGTCGCGACGACCCTGCCCGAACTCGTCAGAGGCATGAACAAGCTCACCGGTGACCAGCTCATCCGGGTCGACGACCTCCAGCGCCAGATCGACGCCCGTGACCGGGAGATCGACAACCCGTACACCAAGGACGCCCAGGTCATGGGCATCCGCAACGCGCTGGCCTATCCCGGGGACACGCTCAGCCGCACGGCCCCGGCCCACAGGATCATGGACTCCGGCGCGGGCCCCCTCATCGCGGTCCGCCTCAACATCCTCACCCGCAAGACCCTCGGCGGCCTCCAGACCGACCTGTCCGGGCGGGTCCTGAACGCCTCGGGCGCCCCGGTGCCCGGCCTGTACGCCGCCGGAGAGGTGGCGGGCTTCGGCGGTGGCGGCGTACACGGATACCGGTCGCTCGAGGGCACCTTCCTGGGCGGCTGCCTGTTCTCGGGCCGCCGGGCGGGCCGGGCGGCCGCCGCCGCGACGGCTATCTGACGGCCACCCGACGGCCGGCGGACCGCACCGGCCGGGTGGTCCCCGGCCGCCCGGGTCAGGCGGCCCGCTCGCCCGACGGTGCGAGCGCGGTCGTACGGCCGCCAAGCGCCGCCGAGAACTGGTCCGTGACCTGGGCCAGGGCCTCGGCGGCGCCCGGCGCGACGACGGTCGCCCCGCTGTCGTCGACGGTGATGTCCTTGTCGAGCGTGAACCAGCCGGGCACGATGTGCAGCGCGCCCATGGAGCTGAGCACCGGCCGCAGCGCGTAGTCGATGGCCAGGACATGGGCCGTGCTGCCGCCGGTGGCCAGCGGGAACACCGTCTTGCCGGCCAGCGCGTACTGGGGGAGCAGGTCGAGGAAGGACTTGAGCAGACCCGAGTACGCGGCCTTGTACACGGGCGTCGCGATCACCACCCCGTCCGCCCGCTCGAACAGCTCGGTGGCGCCGGTGATCGCCGGATGCCGGAAGTCGGCGCCCAGGAGCGCCTGGGCCGGCAGGGAGCGCACGTCCAGCGGCGTCACGTCGTGACCGTGCAGCCGCAGCCGGTCGTCCAGGTGACGCAGCAGGCGCGCGGTGCGTGAGGTGGGGGAGGGGCTTCCGGAGACGGACAGGATGGCGGCCATGTGGGCACCCTTTCGCGGTGGTGGTTCAGAAGTGGCGGCCGGGCCCGCAGGGTCGGCCGTGGGCGGGCCGAAGGCTCACCAGGCGCTCGCCTCCACGGCGATCAGCGGCACCAGCTCGTTGCGCAGGGCCTCCAGGAAGGTGACGATCTCCGCGGCCACCGAACGGTGCTGCACGTCGTTGAGGACATCGTGATGGGCGCCCCGCACGACCGACAGACGGGCCCGGGGCAGGGACTTGGCCGTGCGGACGAGGGCGTCGCGGTCCGCGAGCGGGTCCGCGTCGCCGACCAGGAACAGGGCCGGGACGGCGAGTTCGGCGTCGTGCGCGGCGGTGAGCAGGGCCTCGGGCACGGCCTCGTTGAGCGAACCGCGCCGGACCCCGGCGTCGGCGCTGAGCGTGCCCCGGTGCGTGGGGCAGGAGGTGCGCACGTCGAGTTCCTCGTCCCACGTGCCGGCGCCGGCGCCGCCGCGGCCCGGCAGACCGGCCAGGACGACGGCGTCGGGCCGGCGCCCGCCGGGGAGCAGGCCCGTTCGCCCGAGGTGGGCGGCGAGCGCGGCGGCTCCGGTGTCGGCCCCCAGCAGGACCACGGGTTCCGTGACGCCGTCGGCGCCGGCGGTGCCCTCGACCGCCTCGGCCAGCCGGGCGCCGAAGCCGGTGAGCGCGGTGTCCGGATCGCCGGAGCCGGTGTCCTCGGCGTCCAGGTCCGGGGCGTCGACGACGCGGACGCGGTAGGCGTCGGCGGCGAGCCGCGCGGCCAGCCGCCCGTAGGTCGAGCGGGTCTCTCCCCGGCCGGGCACCACGACGATCGTTCCGCGGGTGCGCAGGCCCTCGGGGGCGTGGTGGTCGGTGTGGTCGCTCATGTCAGACTCCTGCGGGTGCGGGCTCGTTCCGGGCCGCCGGGCTCCAGCCCAGGGCGGGTGCCACCTCGGTCGCGATGAGTTCCAGGGCGCGGACGGTGGCGTCGTGGTCGGGTACGGCGGGGTTGAACTGGGTGATCAGGTCGGTCGCCAGGGGCAGCACCTTCTCCTGCCGGAAGGCCGTGACGATCTCCTCGGGGGAGCCGTAAAAGGCGTGGAAGCGGCGCAGCGCCTCCTGGGCGTCCAGCCCTTCGGGGAACGCCCCGCCGCGCGCCATGCGCAGGGCCGCCCGGTGGATGTCCTCCCCGATGTGGCGGAGCGCGGTACGGCGGTCCTTCGCCGGGAACACCAGCCGGGACAGCCCGACGCGCGGCCTGTGCGGCCGGTCCCAGGCGCCGAGGAAGGCGTCCGCCCAGGGGCGCTGCACCTCGTCGGTCGGGGCGTCGTACCCGTAGGCGGCCCGGTTGAGCAGGAGGTTGGAGCCGCGGCTCGCGGCGTATGTCGCTCCGCGCGCGCTGAAGACCCCCTGCCAGATCCGGTCGCCGAAGTCGCCGGGCGCCGGCTGGACACGGAAGCCGGGCGTGCCCACCTCCTCGTTGCTCAGGGCGCGTCGCAGGATGTCGAGGTGCTCACTGGTCAGTTCGCGCCTGCGGGTCGCGTCCCGGCCGAACGCGGCGTACTCCAGATCGCTGGAGCCGCTGCCCACGCCCAGCTCGACGCGCCCGCCGCTGAGCGTGTCGACGGTCGCGACGTCCTCGGCGAGGCGGATCGGGTCCTCCAGCGGGAGCACCGTGATGGCGGTGCCCAGCCGGATCCGGGTGGTGTTCGCCGCGGCGTGGGCGAGGAAGGTCCACGGGGAGGACAGCCCGCCCCCGCCGAGGGAGACGTGGTGCTGGGCCACCCAGCCCACGTCGAAGCCGAGTTCGTCGGCCACGACGAAGAGTTCCTGGGCGTTGCGGTAGGTGCGCGCGAGGTCGCCGTCGCGGCCCTGGACATGGGTGAGGAAGCCCAGTCTGAAGCGGGGTGTCTCGGTGGTCACGAAAACGCCCCCCTCAGTCCGTCGCGGATTCGCGCGCGAGGGTGTGCCGGTTGGCCGGTACCGGCAGGCCGAGGTTGCCGCGCAGGGTGTCGGCCTCGTACTCGGTGCGGAACAGGTCCCGCTTCTGCAGGATCGGCACCACGCCGTCGACGAAGAGGTCCAGCTCGTCCTGGGTGCGGAAGGCGAGGTTGATGCCGTCGAAGGTGCCGGCGTCGAACCACTGCTCGATCGTGTCGGCCACCGTCTCCGGCGCTCCGACGAACGGAGAACGGCGGAACTCGGCGACGGACTGCGCCACCTGACGAAGCGTCAGCTTCTCCGTGCGGGCCCTTTCGATGATCTTCGCGGCGCCCGTGCGGCCGCCCTTCTCCGCGAGATGGGCCACGTCCGGGAACGGGCCGTCCAGGTCGTGCACGCTGAAGTCGTAGGCGCCGAAGGAGCGGCCGAGCAGCGCGAGATGCCGGTCGAAGTCGTTGTCCTCCTCGAATATCTCCCGCTCGCGGCGGCGGGCCGCCTCGTCGGTCGCGGCGACGACGGGACCGCCGTGGATGAAGATCTTGATGTGCTCGGGGTCGCGGCCGTGGGCGGCGGTGCGCTTCTTGATGTCGGCGTAGTACTCCCGGGCCTGCTCCAGCGAGCCGCCCGGCGCGTAGATGCCCTCGGCGACCCGCGCGGCCAGATCGCGCCCCTCCTCGGAGACACCGGCCTGGAAGATCACCGGCTGGCCCTGCGCCGAACGCGAGACGTTCAGCGGGCCCGCGACCTTGAAGTGCTCGCCCTCGTGGTCCAGCGCGTGCAGCCTGGACGGGTCGAGGAACAGGTTGCGCGCCACGTCCGCGGGGAAGGCGTCGTCCTCGTAGGAGTCCCACAGCCCGCGGGCGACCTCGACGAACTCCAGGGCCCTGCCGTACCGGGTGGTGTAGTCGAGGTGCTCGTCCAGCCCGTAGTTGCGCGAGGTGCCGGTGTCGAAGCTGGTCACGACGTTCCAGCCGGCCCGGCCGCCGCTGATGAGGTCCAGCGAGGCGAAGCGGCGGGCCAGGTTGAAGGGCGAGTTGTACGTCGAACTCGCCGTGCCCACCAGGCCGATGTGCCGGGTGTGGGTGGCGACGGCCGACAACAGGGTCAGCGGCTCCAGCCGGTTGAGGTAGTGCGCCGGGTAGGTGGCGTTGATGAACTGGCTGTCGACGATGAACAGGGCGTCGAAGAGGGCGTGTTCGGCGGCCTGGGCCTGCTGGATGTAGTAGTTGATGTCGATGCTGGAGTTCTTCGCGACGCGCGGGTCCTTCCACAGCCCGTGCTGGCCGGGACCGCCGACGCCGTAGGGGTGGAGGGCGAGATGGATCTTTCGGGACATGGCTCTTCCTGTCTGTGGTGAGGGCAGGCGGGGGTGAGGCGCGGGCGTGCGGTGTGCCGGGCGGCGGCTCAGGCGGGCAGCAGGGCGCGCAGGGCCTCGCGCTCGGCGCGGTCCACCGGTGCGCCGCGCAGCGTGGGCGCGGAGCCGACCAGCAGCCGCGTGTAGACGTGCTGCGGCCGGTTGACGACATCACGGGCGGCGCCGACCTCGACCAGCTCGCCCCGGTACAGCACGGCGATCCGGTCGGCGGTCCCCGCGACGGACCCGAGGTCGTGCGAGATGAAGACCAGGGCCACCCCGGTGGCGCGCAGTTCCTTGAGGATCTCCAGGACCTGGACCCGGTTGGCGGAGTCCAGGGCGCTGACCGGCTCGTCGAGGATGACCAGCCGCGGTTCGGTGACCAGGGCGCGGGCCACCGCGATCCGCTGGCGCTGGCCGCCGGACAGCTCCCCGGGCAGCCGGTCCAGCAACTCCTCGCTCAGGCGCACCCTGGGAAGGAAGGCCCGCACCCGCGCCGCCGCCTCCCGGCGGGCCGTGCCCTGGACGAGCAGCGGCTCCATCAGGGACGTCTCGACGGTGAGATCCGGGTCGAGGCTGCGCAGGGGGTCCTGGAAGACGTACTGGACCACGCCCCGGCGGCGCAGCTCGCGCCACTGGCGGGGGCCGTGGCCGGTGACCTCCTCGCCGTCGACGACGACGGACCCGGCGGACGGGCGCACCAGTCCGAGTACGGTGCGGGCGAGGGTGGACTTGCCCGATCCCGTCTCGCCGATGAGGCCGACCGTCTCACCCGGCGCGACGCTCAGCGAGACGCCGTGCAGGGCCCGGCGGCGCCGGCGGCGCGAGCCGTAGTGGACCTCCAGCCCGGTGACTTCGAGGACGGGGCGGGTGGCGTCGTCCGGCCGGTCGGTGCTCACGCTTCCTTACCTTCTTTCTTGGGTCAGTCCTGGTCATTCGTAAGATCGGGGCACCCAGAGGTGTCGGGTATGGCTGTCATGCTTCAGCCGCTCGTGGCTCAGGAGGATTGGCCGCCCGGCACCCCGCGACGACTCGGCCGCCAATTGG
This sequence comes from Streptomyces sp. SL06, assembly GCF_058244745.1. Classification (NCBI taxonomy): domain Bacteria; kingdom Bacillati; phylum Actinomycetota; class Actinomycetes; order Kitasatosporales; family Streptomycetaceae; genus Streptomyces; species Streptomyces sp. SL06. The sequence goes on from NZ_JBSYOT010000002.1 coordinate 6,868,904, forward strand.
GATGCGCGAGGCAGATCGCTGTGTAAGGACACGTCGGCGAGGTCGTCTGCTGGGACCATGTACGACACGTCGGCGGAGGCTCACGTGCCCGAGATCTGGGCCGGTACGGATGCAGGTAAGGCCCATCACCACTGCGTGGTGATCGACTCCGAGGGGCGACGGCTGCTGTCGCGCCGGGTGGCCAACGACGAGGCCGAGCTGCTTCAGCTCATCGGCGATGTCCTGGACCTCAGCGAGGAGGTCACCTGGGCCATCGACCTGAACGCGGGCGGTGCCGCCCTGCTGATCGCGCTGTTGGTCAACCACGGTCAGCGGCTGCTCTACATCCCTGGCCGCACGGTCCACCACGCTTCCGGCTCCTACCGGGGTGACGGGAAGACCGATGCCAAGGACGCCTTCGTCATTGCCGACCAGGCCCGCATGCGCCGGGATCTGCACCCGCTGCAGACCGGCGACGAGGTCGCTGTCGACCTGCGGATCTTGACCGCCCGCCGCTACGACCTGGCCGCCGACCGCACCCGCGCGGTCAACCGGCTGCGCGCTCAACTGCTGGAGTACTTCCCCGCCTTGGAGCGGGCCTTCGACTACAGCAGGTCCAAGGCGGGACTCCTGCTCTTGACCGGCTGCCAGACGCCGGCCGCCCTTCGACGGACCGGCAAGAGCCGCCTGGCGACCTGGCTGAAGAACCGCAAGATCCGTGGGGCCGAGGGCGTCGCCGCCACGGCCATGGAAGCCGCCGAGGCCCAGTACACAGTCGTCCCCGGAGAGGAGCTGGCTGCCGCGATGGTGGTCAAGCTGGCGAGGGAGGTGATGGCCCTCGATGAGGAGATCGCCGAGACCGACCGGCTCATCGAGGGCCGGTTTCGCGAGCACCGCCACGCCGAAGTGATCACCAGCCTGCCCGGCATCGGTCCCCTCCTGGGTGCCGAGTTCATCGCGCTCACCGGCGGCGACATGGACGCCTTCGGCACCCCCGACCGCCTCGCCGGCGTCGCCGGCCTGGCTCCCGTGCCCAAGGACTCCGGACGCGTCAGCGGCAATCTGCACCGGCCTCGCCGCTACAGCCGGCGTCTGCTGCGGGTGTTCTACCTCTCGGCCCAGGTCGCCGCCCGCTGCTGCCCAGTTTCCAAGACGTTCTACGACCGCAAGAGGGCGGAAGGCAAAGGCCACAAGCAGGCCATTCTCGCCCTCGCCCGACGGCGCCTGAACGTGCTGTGGGCCCTTATACGTGACGGCCGGACGTTCATGGTGACCGCGCCTGAGCCCGAAGCCGCAGCGGCGTGACAGGCTCACAGCGAGTCACCAACTCCGCTTGACAACGTCATTGGGAATCCTCCTTCGGGGTGAGGAACTTCTCCAGGCCGTACTGCTCGTGCTCGCGTATCAGCAGCCGGGTGTACTCGTGCCGCGGCTCGTCGAGGACCGTGCGGGTCGGGCCCTGCTCGATGACCTCGCCCTGCCTCATCACCAGGACCTCGTCGCACAACTGGGCGACCACGGCCAGGTCGTGGGAGACGACGACGAGGGCGAGCCCGGCCCGCTCGCGCAGATCGGCGAGGAGGTCGAGGATCTCCGCCTGCACGGTGACGTCCAGCGCCGTGGTGGCCTCGTCGGCGATGAGGATCCGCGGGTCGGCGGCGATCGCCGCCGCGATCAGCACGCGCTGGAGCATGCCGCCGGACAGCTCGAAGGGGTACTGGTCGTACACCAGCTCCGGGTCCCGCAGATGCACCGCCCACAGCAGGCCGAGGACGCGCCGGCGTGCCTCGCGGCGGCGCAGGCCCTTCTTGACCCGGACGACCTCCGCGATCTGCGGGCCGATCCGCAGCGACGGGTTGAGATAGGAGGCCGGGTCCTGGAACACCGCGGCGATGGTGGCTCCGCGCAGCGCGGTCCACTGCGGGCCGGTCAGTACGGCGATGTCGGTGCCGTCGATCTCGATCGATCCGCCGGTGACCTCGAAGTGGGCCGGCAGGATGCCCAGGGCGGCGCGGCAGGTGAGGGTCTTGCCGCTGCCGGACTCGCCGACGATGCCGACGACCTTGCCCGGGGTGAGGTCGAAGCTGACGCCGTGGACGATCTCCCGGCCGTCGGTCCGGTCGCCGATGCGTACGTCGCGCAGGGACAGCAGCGGCACGGTCCGTTCGTCCGCGTCCGCGGGACCGGGTGCGCCGGCCGCCTCGGCCCCGGTGAGGAGCTTCTCGGAAACCGTCGTCATCACGCACCTCCGGCGGTGGCGGGTTCGGTTCGCTCGGGTCGGCCCGTGCGCGATCGGCGGCCCTTGAGCAGGGCGCGCCCCGACTCGCCCGAGACGTCGCGGATCGCGTCCGCGAGCAGGTTGCCGGCCCAGACGGTGACCATGATCAGCAGTGCGGGGGTGAGCGGGGCCCACGGCCGGTGGCTGAGGTAGCCGAGGTCGGAGGCCAGCAGACCGCCCCAGGTCGGCTCGGGGGGCTGGACCCCGATGCCGAGGAAGGTCAGGCTGGAGACGATGACGAAGCCGACGCCGATGGTCTGCGCGAAGGCCACCGCGATCGGCGGCAGCACCTTGGCCCACACATGGCGGCGCACCACCCAGCCGACGGACGCGCCGGAGATCAGCGCGGCCTCGACGTACTGCGAGCGCGCCACCGCCAGCGTGGCGGCGCGGGACACCCGGTAGAACAGGGGCGACACCAGCACCCCGGTCACGAGCATCGCCTGCGTGAGCCCGTTGCCGAGCAGGGCGATCACCGCGACGGCGAACAGCAGGAACGGCAGGGCCACGAGCGTGTCGGCCAGCCGCAGGGTGATCCACTCGAAGACCCGGCCGAGGTACACCGACAGGATCCCGGGGACCGCGCCGACGGCCAGGGCCGTGAGCGCGACCTCCAGTGCCCCGAGCACACTGACCCGGGAGCCGTCGAGCAGCCGGCTCAGCACGTCCCGGCCGAGGTAGTCGGTGCCCAGCCAGTGGCTGGCGGACGCGGCGGCCAGGGTGTTGTCGCTGGTGGCCAGCGGATTGTGCGGAGCGAGCAGCGGTCCGAGGATCGCGAGCAGCGCGACCAGGGTCAGGATCACGACGGCGATGCGGCCGGAGGTGAGGGAGAGAACGCGACGCACCATTTTTCACACCCCCCGCTGGGACGCCGGCGTCACGCGGGCCAGCACCAGGTTGACGACCAGATTGAAGGCGACGACCAGCGCGATCGACACCACGAGCACGCCCTGCACGGCCGGTACGTCGCCGGCCTGCGCGGAGTCGTTGGCGAACCGGCCGAAGCCCTGCAGACCGAAGATCCACTCCGTGACCACGGAAGCACCCACCAGGGCGGGGAACTTCAGGCCCAGCGTGGCGAGCGTCGGCCCGAGACCGTTGCGCAGCACATGGACGAGGAAGATCCGCCGGGGGCTCAGCCCTCGTACGACGGCACCGGTCACGTAGTTCTCCCCGTAGGCGGCGACGAGACTGGAGCGCAACTGCCGGGCCACGTCGGCGATGACGTCGAAGCTCAGCGCCAGCGCCGGCAGGGTGATGTGCGCGAGCCACGGGCCGAACCCCTGCCCCGCCGGGACGTATCCGGCGGAGGGGAACAGATGCAGTTGGACGGCGAGGACGGCGACGAGCACGATGCCGACCACGAAGGCGGGCATCACCGAGATCACCGTGACGAAGCCGGTGATCGCGCGGTCGACCCAGGTGGTGCGGCGCAGCGCCGCGAGGGTGCCGAGGGCGAAGCCCACGACCACCCCGATGACCAGCGCGAACGTCGCGACGGACAGGCTCACCCCGAGGCCGAGGCCGATGAGGGTGGAGATGTCGGCGCCGTTGGTCCAGCTCGCGCCGAGCTGTCCGTGCAGCACACCGCCGATCCAGTCGCCGTACTGGACCAGGAAGGGCCGGTCGAGGCCCCACTGCGCCTCGACCCTGGCGATGGCCTCGGGGGTGGCCTCCTCGCCCAACTGGATGCGGGCCGGGCTCAGCCCGCTCAGCGACCGCAGCGCGAACGTCACGAACGTCGCGACCAGGAACACGGGCACGAAGATCGCGACCGACCTGGCCAGGGTGAGCAGGACGCGGCCGAGCGCGTGCCGCGCCCTGATGGCGGCGACGGGGCGGCTCGGGGCGGGAGCCGCCGGAGCCTCGGTCGTCGTCACGGGGTCGCCCCCTTGCCGCCGATGGTCACGCCGGTCCAGTCGATGTGGGCGGGGTTCTTCGGCAGGTCGGAGATGGACTTGCTCTTGGCGATGAGGTTGGGCGAGGAGTACGTGAAGACCAGGGCCTTGCTCTGCAGGCCGGCCCGGGTCGCCGCCTGGAGCACCTCGGGGTACTCGGCCGAGTCCAGCGGGGTCTGCCGGACCTTGGCGACGGCCGCCTCGAAGCCGGCCGGCTCGTAGGGGGTGCTGAGGTTCAGCGGGCCGTCGGGTCCGAAGTGGGCGGTCAGGGTCTGGGCCGCCGAGTCCCGGCCGGTGGTGCCGTAGAGCGAGAAGGTGAGGTTCTTGGCGAAGAACGGCGTGGCCCAGTTCTTGTCGATCTTGATGGTGACGGTGATGCCCACCTTGGCCAGCTGGGACTGGACGATCTCCGCCTGGGGGTCCTCGGACGGGATGACCAGGTCGAGCTTGATGTCCCCGGCCTTGTGCCCCGCCTGGGCGAGGAGCTTCTTCGACTTCGCCGGGTCGTAGGGATAGGCGTTCTCGGACTTCGGATCGTAGGCCACATATCCCTTGGGGAAGGGCTGGTTGGTCGCCTCGCCGTAGCCGAAGGTCAGTTTGTCGACGAACTCCTGCCGGTTGATCGCGTACCGCACGGCGTCGACGACCCTGTCGTCGTCGAACGGCGCCTTGTTGACGTTCAGGCTGATGTTGGAGGCGTTGAACCCGGGCTGCACGAAGACGTTGAGGCCGGCCTTCTTGGCGGCGTCCGCCTGACTGGGGTCGATGTCGGCGAAGTTGTACACGCCGGTCTGCAGACCGGAGACGACCGTGGACGCGTCGGGCGCCGAGGTCAGTTCGACGTTGTCGATGTGGATGTTCTTCGCGTCCCAGTAGTCGGGGTTCTTCTTCAGGACCGCCTTGGTGCCGGGGATGAGCTGGGTGACGGTGAAGGGACCGGCGCCCACCGGGTTCTGGTCCAGCTTCTCGGGTGCCGAGGCCGCCTTGGGACTGGCGATCTGCAGCACGCGCTGGCCGAGCAACTGCGGTATCTGGTAGTCGACTTGATTGAGGTGGATGACCGCGTCCAGCCCGTTCGCGTCCACCGACTCGATCGAACGTCAGGTCGCCGAAGAGCGCCGAGTTCTTCTGCTTCTGGGCCCGCTCCACGGCGGCCTTGACCGCGGTGCCGTCCACGGGCTCGCCGTCGCTGAACTTCAGTCCGGAGCGCAGGTGAAAGGTGATCTCGTCGCCCCTGTCGTTGTACTCCCAGCTCTCGGCCAGGTCGGGCACGGCCTTGCCGGTGGTGTCGGTGCGGGTCAACGAGGCGTATACGAGGGAGAGTTCGCGGAACTGGGCACCACTGCCGCCGACCACCGGGTCCCAGTGGGTGGGGAAGTAGGTCGAGGTCCACTTCAGGGTGGCGTCGCCGTTCGCGGAGGCCGCGTCACCGCCGCACGCGCTGAGGGCGGGGACGAGCACGGTGGCGAGGGCGGCGCCGAGTGCGGTGGCACGCAGGCGGCCGGATCGGCGGTGCGGTCCGGGGCGGCGGGGCGTGAGTCGTCCGGGCATCTCATACTTTCTGTGACGGTCCCCGGGCCGGGTCCGGGCAGCCGGAACGGCGACGGGGCAGGGGGTGGTCGCCCGACCGCGCCTGACGCCGGTTCGGACGTGCCGGGACATGCCGGGCCGGCGAGGGCTCGGTGCTCGTCGGGCACGCCGCGATCAGCGCGCGTGGGCGTCGGTGGCTGCGCGGAGGCGGACCGGGCGGGGAAGGAGAACAGGCGGGGAGGCGAGGGGCGCGGGCGGCAAACGCGGCTCGGCCGAGCGGCGGGCGGCCGGGGCTGACCGGAGGGTCGGGCGCCGACGGGCCATGGGCGGCGGTCGGTCAGCGACAGAGAGCGCTACAGGTGCGCCGCAGGTCCACGTAGCGGCACACCACGGCGGGGTGCGTCGTGAGCATGGTGCACATCCTGGGGCCAGTCATGAGCGCCTGTCAATGGACACCAATTGGTGTCTCATTCGGCGGGACGGGCTCTGACCGCAGATCAGAGCCCTGTCACGGTGCGGCCGGGGCACCTGGGCGGGTCGCCGGATGGGTCGCGGCCTCCTTTGGATCCAGCCACACGGGGCCGTTGCCGGTCTCCACCCGGACCGCCCGCGCCGGGGGCCCCGGTCCGTCCGTCAGCACCCCCAACTCCGGGTCGGTCAGGCTCCCGTAGCGCACCAGCGCGTCGTCCGGCGAGGGGCGGACGGGCTCGCGCAACAGGCCGGGACACACCTCCCGCACCGCGGCCTCGTACGCCGCGTAGGGGCGCCGCCCCGGGACCACCCGGTAGCCGCCCGGCGCCCGCACCAGCACGGTCGGCAGGGCGTAGCGGTACGCGCCGTCCGCCGTCTCCTTCGCGGCGCCGGGATGCGGAGAGCCGCCCGGCACGGACCGCGCCTCGGGGACGGGCCGGCGCGCCTCGGCCCGGTCGGCGCCGACCCGCTCCCGCACGGCACCGGACAACGCGTCGGCGGACAGCCTGGCCAGGTCCAGGCCCGGTGTGCCGCGTACCGCGGACAGAGCCAGCTCATGGGTGTCGGCCGGTTCCCCGAGCACGAAGACCGTCTCCCGCAGCCGGCGCAGCACGCGGTCGGCGACATCCGCGCCCTGGAGTTCGGCGGCCTTGGCGACGAGCGAGGCGGGCCACGAACTGGCCGCCACCCGGCTCAGCCGCGCCGCCCGCGGGGCGCCGGTGTGGCCGGCGATCTCCTCGACGTACCCCGCGTACCAGGCGGTCTCCGCCGCCGGATCGGGCGGCGGGTCGTCGTCCTCGTCGAACAGGATGCAGTACACGCGACGGGGCCGGACCCCGTCGGGCAGGGCGGCGCGCAGCCTGCGGAACTCGGGTTCCGAGCCCCACGCCCAGGGACACAGCGGATCGGTGTACTCCACCACCTCCACCGGGGACCGGCGCGGCGCCGCCGTCACGCGGCGCCCTTGTGGGACAGCCCCTCGCCCACCGGTACGGGCAGCAGCGAGGCCACGGTCACCCCGCCCAGGACGGATGCCGCGTCCGCCTCGATCCGGCGCCACACGTCGGGCAGTCCCGACGCGGCACCGGGATAGTCCAGCGCGGCCGGGCTCTGGCCGCGCAGGGTGATCAACTCGCCGTCGACGATGCGCGAGAACGTCCAGCAAAGTGATGTCCTCGGCGGGCCGGCCGAGCCAGTAGCCGCCCTCGCAGCCGCGCTGGCTGCGGACCAGACCGGCCTTGCGCAGCTCGCTCACGACGGACTTCAGGAAGCGGAACGGAATCTGCTGCGAGGAGGCGATGGCCTCGCAGGTCAGCGGACGGGTGGGTTCAAGGGCGAGCTCCAGAAGGGCCCGCGTGGCGTAGTCCGCCTTCGCGGAGATATGCATGCGCCCATGATGCCCGACAGGAGGGCCCGCAGGAGGGTCTCCACCGCTTTCCCTCTTCCGTTGCGGGAACATTGCCGCAGGTGAAGGGCAATGGACACCTCTTGACATCTTTTCCCGCGCTCTTCTAGCGTCCCGCCCATGAGCGAGCCGTTGACAGCCCCCGGTGAAGGCTTCCATCCCCACCTCCACGACGCCCCCGGGCACCCGGTCACCCCCCTGCGCACCCGTCTGCACCACATCCGTGCCGACTCCCTGGACGGCGACACGGCGCAGACCGGCGGCATGCGCAGGTTCGCCGCCGTCAGCGGACGGGCGGTGGGCTCCGAGAAGCTGTGGATGGGCCAGACCCACGTCGCCCCCGCGACCTCCTCCTCCGACCACCACCACGGCGAGTCGGAGACCGCCATCTACGTGGTCAGCGGGCACCCCGAGTTCGTCTTCCTGGACGACTCGGGGGACCGCCCGCAGGAGGTGCGGCTGCGCACCTCGCCCGGCGACTACATCTTCGTCCCCCCGTTCGTCCCGCACCGCGAGGAGAACCCCGACCCCGCCGACGAGGCGGTGGTCGTCATCGCCCGCAGCACCCAGGAGGCCATCGTGGTGAACCTCCCGCGGCTGTACGCGCTCCCGGCCCAGGAGGCCTGACGGCGCGGGAGCGCGTTTGCCGGCGCGGTGGGTCAGGAGGCGACGAAGCGGGCGACCTGCCCCAGCACGACCGTGTCCGCCAGATAGCCGAGGTGGGTCTGGCAGAGCACGTTGTTGTTGGTCGCGCCGTCCAGCCGGGTGCTGGTGTAGGGCAGGATGATGCCGTCGCACGCCGAGTACCAGGTGGCGTACCTGGTACTGCCCGGCGTCTCGTCCCCCGCGGTGATCTCGGAGATGAACGAGGAGCCCGGGTACATCTGCCGGCAGGTCTCGTAGATCAGACAGGCGCCGGCGTACGTGGTCCCGTGGTTGGCGCCGGCGACCGAGGCGAGGTGGCTGACGCTGGTGTTGCCGCCCAGCACCTTCAGGTAGTACTGACTGACGAGGCCGCCCATCGAGTGGTTGACGAGGGCGACCTGGGCCGCCCCGGTCCGCGCCTTCACGGTGTCCACGAAGGTCGCGAGGCCCCGGGCGTTGGTGATGTTGTCGCCGTACGAGTTGTACTCGTAGGTGAACAGGTTGGAGTTGGACCAGCCGTTGAGCCGGAAGACGCTCAGGGCGGTGACCCAGTTGGACGCGCTGCCCGCGTACCCGTGGACGAAGACGACCGGTGTACTGGTCGACAGGGGCCGGGCGGCCGGGTCGGCGGATCGCGCGGCGGCGGCCGGGGCGGCGCCGGGCGTGGCCGCGCCGGCCGTCGACGCTGGGGAGAAGAGGCCGAACGCGACCGCGGCGGCCGCGACAACACCGAGAAGCCGGCGTGGGGAACGACGACGCATGGAGCCCTCCTGGCGAGGATTCGGGGTGCCTGACCCGACCAGCGTCGTGGCGCGCGGCACCGGCGCCATCGGCAGAATCACCAGGCACGCGGAGCCCGCCTCACGCCGAGGAGGGCGCCGCCTGCCAGTGGGTGCCGTACTTGTGGGCCAGCGCGACGGCCTCGGACATCGTGAGCAGGCGCACGGGCTGGTCGCCCAGCAGCAGGTGCAGCGCGGAGGTCTCCTCCACCTCGACCGCGGCCTCGGTCGCCGCGCGCAGGGAGGCGCCCGCGACGACCGGTCCGTGGTTTTGCAGGAGCGCGGCGTGGCAGGGGAAGCCGAGCCGTTCCAGGTCGGCGGCCTGGGCGGGGTCGCCGGGCGGCGCGTAGGGCAGGAGCGGTATCTGCCCCACCCGCATGACGAAGTACGGCGTCAGCGGGGGCAGCGCGCTGTGCTCGGACCAGGGGGTGCGGCAGGAGGCCGCGGCGGCGTGCCGGGAGTGCAGGTGGACGACGGCCCGGGTCGTCTGCTCGCGCCGGTAGAAGGCCAGGTGGAGGGGGTACTCCTTGGACGGCGTCGGTCCGTCGAGGTGGTTGCCGTCCAGGTCGAGCACCGACAGGCCGCCGGGGTCGAGCGCGGCCATGTCGGTGCCGGTCGGCGTGATGAGGACGCGGTCGCCGTCGCGGGCGCTGATGTTGCCCGACGAGCCGGGGCTCAGCCCGAGCCCGGCCAGATGGGCCGCCGCCGCGACGAGTTCGTGTGCGAGGGCGGTCATGCCAGCTGCTCCCATGCCTGAGTGAAGATGTCCGTGCCGCCGAAGTTGCCCGACTTGAGGGCGAGGTCCACGGTGTGGGGGGTGCCGGCCGGGCGCACCTCGGCGCGGGCCCAGGTGACGCCCGGGGCGATGGGCGCCCCGATGGCCAGCGTGCGGGCGCGCAGCGCCGTGACGACGGCACCCGAGGTCTCTCCGCCGGCCACCAGCAGCCGCCGCGCCCCGGCGGTGACGAGGACGGTCGCACAGGCGGCCAGGGCCCGCTCCACCAGGGACGAGGGCGGCTCGGCGGCGGGCGGGGTGTCGGTCTCCACGTCCTCGGGCGCGGCGACCGCGTAGATCAGGGGAGGCCGGCCAGGGTCGGCCTCCCACTGCTCACGCACGAACGCGGTCAGGTCGGCCACGGCGGCGTCGAAGTCGGCGCGCAGCCGGGCCAGATCGAGCCGCCGGTGCGGCAGCCGGCCGACGGCGTGGGCCACCTGGGCACGGGTGGCGGCGGAGGCGCTGCCCGCCAGGACCACCCCCGGATCCCGTGGCCGGGACGCGGGCCGGGCACGGGCCTGGTCGGGATGCGGGCCGGTCAGTCCGAGGGCGAGTCCGGCGGCGCCGGTCACCAGGCCGAACCCCTCGGTGGCGGCGGCGACGGTCCGCAGGTCCTCGTCGTCGACGGCGTCCACGACGGTGAGGGCGTCGGCGTGGGCCGGGTCGTCCAGGGCCGCGCGCAGGGCGTCGGCGCCGGCCCTGACCGTGTCCAGGCCGACGCGCGTGACCGGGTGGCCGGTCTGGGGCCGCAGCAGCCGGTCGACGCGGGAGTCCAGCATCGGGGTGAGGGGGTGGTGGCGCATGGGGCTCTCGTCGAGCAGGTCGTCGTGGACGAACAGCCGCCCCCGGTACACCGTGCGACCCGTCGCCGGGAAGGAGGGCACCACCACCGTGCGCCGCTCGCCGATCCCGTCGAGCAGGGCGTCGGTCACCGGCCCGATGTTGCCGCGGGGCGTGGAGTCGAACGTCGAGCAGTACTTGAAGTAGAAGCGCTCGCACCCGATCGCGCGAAGGGCGTCCAGTGCCCGGCGCGAGGCCTCCACCGCCTCCGTGACGGGCGCGGTTCTCGACTTGAGGGCCACGACGACGGCGTCCGCGTCGGCCGTCGGGCCGGGCCCGCCCGGGGACGCGACCGCGTCGGGACCGATGGCGACCACGGTCCGGAATCCGCGGGCCACCAGCATGGTCGCAAGATCGGTCGCGCCGGTGAAGTCGTCTGCGATGGCCCCGAGGGTCGGCATCAGGTGCTCCTGCCTTGGTGTCCGGGTTCTGGTGCGGCCGACGGCCACCCGTGATGATCTGTGAAATTATGTTACCAGACTTTACGCAGATGGGATCTGGTGATACACGTTGTTCATCCGCTGCTTCTAGAACGCGCGTCCCACAGGACTCCGTCGCCCCCACCGACCGCGCGAGAAGCCTTTGTCACTGCCTTGCGCGCTCACTCAGGAGGGCCTCATGAATCTGCATCACCTGTTCGCCGACAGCGGCGGCCGGACGGTGCGCTACGCACTGACCGGAGCCGGCGGCGGATTCGCGCGCACCCTCCTCGCCCAGACCCGCCGGCTGCCCGGCCTCGTGCCGGCCGTCCTGTGCGACCGCGACCTGCCGCGGCTGCGCGCGGTGCTCGGGGAGCTGGGCTACCCGGACGATCTGCCGGCCGAGTGCCACGACGCCGCCGGCGTGGCCGAGACCGTCGCGCGGGGCGGCATCGCCCTCGTCGCCGACGCGGCCCTGCTGACCGCGGCCCCCTGGGACATCCTGGTGGAGGCGACGGGCAGCCCGGCGGACGGGTTCGCCATGGCCGAGCACGCCCTTGCCTGCGGCCGGCACGTGGCCATGGTCAGCAAGGAGGTGGACTCCGTCGCCGGACTCCACCTCGCGGAACTCGCGGCTGCCCAGAACCTCGTCTACACCACCGCCGACGGCGACCAGCCCGCCAACCTCATCGGCCTGGTGACCTGGGCGGAACTGCTCGGCCTCGATGTCGTGGCGATCGGCAAGTCCACCGAGTACGACCTCGTGCTCGACCCCGCGGCCGGCACCGTGACGCAGCTGGACACCACGGTGCCCGCGCCCGCGCTCACCGGTCTGCTCGAACTCGGCGACGACGTGCGCGCCACCCTCGACGCACGCGCCGCCGCCGTGGCCGCCCTGCCCACCGGCGCCACCGCCGACTACTGCGAGATGGCCGTCGTCGCCAACAACACGGGCTTCCGGCCGGACACCGAGCGCCTGCACTACCCCGTGGCCCGCATCGCCGAACTCGCCAACGTCTACCGTCCCCGCGAGGACGGCGGCGTACTGAACCGCACCGGAGCGGTGGACGTCTTCAGCGCGCTGCGGCTGCCCGGCGAGGCGTCGTTCGCCGGCGGCGTCTTCGTGGTCGTACGCACCGACGACCCGGTGACCTGGGAGACGCTGCGGGAGAAGGGCCACGTCCTCAGCGCGGACGGCCGGTACGCCGCGATCTACCTGCCCTACCACCTCATGGGCGTGGAGACCCCGGTGAGCCTGCTGTCGGCGGTGCTGCACCACCGCCCCTCGGGCGGCACCGACCCCCGCTCGTACGCCGTACTCGCCGGGCGCGCCCGCACCGGCCTGGCCGCCGGAACCGTCCTCGCGATGGGCGGCCACCACCACGACGTCACGGGCGTCCAGGCCGTCCTGCTGCGCGGCGAGGAGGCACCCGAGGACATCGCCCCCCTCTACCTCGCCGCCCACGCCACGCTCGCCCGGCCGGTGGCCGCCGGTGAGCCGATCCTGGTCGCAGACCTGGCCGACCCCGACCCCGGCCTGCTGCGCGCCTGGCGAGCCGGACGCGCCTCGCGCGGCTGCCCCGACGGCGCGGAAGGGAACGCCGCGTCATGAGCACCGACCTCCAGCACCTCCTCCTCGGGGTCGCGGCCGTCGTCGTACTGGTCCTGCTGATCACCAGAGCCAAGCTGCACCCCTTCCTCGCGCTCGCCCTGTCCGCCCTCGGTCTCGGCGTCGCGGCGGGCATCGCCCCGGTGCGCGCGGTCCAGGCCTTCCAGGGCGGCTTCGGCGACACCCTGGCGGGCAGTGGTCCGACCATCGGCCTCGGCACCCTGCTGGGCGGCATACTGCTCGGTTCGGGCGGCGCCGACCGCATCGCCACCGTGTTCATCGGGTCCCGGCCCGTGCAGTGGATCCCCGCGGCCATCACCGCCGCGGCACTGCTGATCGGCATGCCCCACCTGTTCGACGTCAGCTTCGTCATGCTGGTGCCGCTCGTGTACACCGTCGCCAAGCGCAGCAACACCCATCTGCTGTGGGTGGGCCTGCCGATGGCGGCCGGCCTGTACGTCTCGCACGGCCTGCTGCCTCCCCACCCCTCGCCGACCCTGGCCGTCTCCGCGTACGGCGCCAACACCGGCCTGACCATCCTGTGGGGCCTGATCATCGGCATCCCGATGGCCGTCCTCACCGGCCCGGTGCTCACCCGGCTCATCAGCCGCTGGTTCGGACCGGCGCCCGACCTGGACCGCGGCCCCGTCCAGACCGCAACGGCCGAGCCCGAGCACCGCCGCAAGCCGGCCTCCTTCACCCTCGCGCTCATCACCGTGCTCATGCCGCCGGTGCTGATGCTCATCGGCACGCTCGGCACGGCCAACACGGCCAAGGGCACGCTGCCTTACCAGTTCTTCGACGCCTGCAACTCGTCCGTGCTGTCCCTGCTGGCGGCCGTGGTCTTCGCCTTCTTCGCCCTCGGCGTGCGGTCCGGCTTCGGCCTCGGCCAGCTCCAGAAGATGGCGTCCAAGGGACTCGCCCCGGTCGGCGCGATCATCCTGATCCTGGGCGCGGGCGGCGGATTCAAGGCCATGCTGACGGAGACGGGGATCGACCAGCTCATCTCCGACTACGCGGTGAACTGGGCGATACCCCCGCTGCTGCTGGGCTGGCTCGTCGCCGCCCTGCTCCGGGTCTGCCTGGGATCGGCCACCGTGGCGACCGCCGCGGCGACCGCCATCGTGGCGCCCCTGCTCAGTGCCTCGCCCAGCACCTCGCCGGAGCTGATGGTGCTGGCCACCGCCTCGGGCGCGGTGATGCTCTCCCACGTGAACGACTCCGGGTTCTGGCTCTTCAAGGAGTACTTCCAGCTGTCGGTGGCGCAGACCTTCCGCACCTGGACCCTGATGCTGTCCCTCCAGTCACTCCTCAGCCTCGGCGGCGTGATGCTGCTCAGCACGGTCGTGCACGCCTGACGGCACATGCCGGTGACGGTCCCGGGACCGTCACCGGCATGATCATCGGCTAACGTCATCACGGTCGAAGGGAGACCAGATCATGACCTCGGACGGCGAGCACCCTCCGCTGATCCCCGACCAGCGCCGTGAACAGCTCCTGAAGCACCTGCGGCGCGACGGCGTGCTCAGCGTCCAGCAGATCACCCGGCTGCTCTGCGTCTCCCACATGACGGTGCGACGCGACATCGCCGAACTCGAACGCAAGGGACTGGTGTTCTCCGTCCCCGGCGGCGTCCGCATCGCCAGCACCATCAACAGCGAACCCGGCTTCCTCGACAAGTCGCAGGTCGAGCAGCCCCAGAAACGGGCGATGGCCGCCGAGGCCGCCCGCCTGGTCCAGGACGGCATGACCGTCTACCTGGACGCCGGCACCACCCTGCTCGCCATGGTGCCCGCGCTCGCCCAGTTGCCGAACCTCACCGTGGTCACCAACGACTTCACCACCATCGGCCGACTGATGGACGCGGAGAACCTGGAACTGGTGCACGTCGGCGGACGCGTCGACGTCTCCAACCGCTCCAGCGTCGGCCGGCTCGCGGCGGACACCCTGCGGCGACTCGCCCTGGACATCGCCTTCATCAGCACCAGTTCCTGGGACCTGCTCAGGGGCTCCACGACCCCCTCGGAGTCCAAAGTGGACGTCAAGCAGGCGGCCATGGCCTCGGCGGCGCACTCCGTCCTCGTGGCCGGCTCCTCCAAGTACGGCACCTTCGGCCGCTACCGCGTGGCTCCCCTGACCGCCTTCGAGACCATCGTCACCGACACCGATCTGACCGAGGCGGCGGCCGAGGGCATCCGCGCCGGCGGCTCCTCCCTGGTCCTGGCGCACCTCTGAACCCCGCCGGACGGGGGCCGCGACCGGTCAGGACAGCGGTCCACCGGTGATCCGCGGCACCCGCGGCGGGGCGCCGGCCGGTTCGGGCAGGCGCAAGGGCGCCGTCCCCGGCGTGATGCTGCCGAGGAGCGAGGCCCGGCGCGCACCCGTGCCCGAAGGGATCGCGCCGGGAAGCCCGTTGACGGTCAGGAAGCCCAGGAGAGCGAAGGCCAGCGCCTCCTTGGCGTCGGACGGCAGCCCCAGTTCGTCGCCGGCGCCGAGGGGCACACCGGGCAGCTCCTCGGCGATCATGCCCAGCAGGACCGGGTTGCGCGCGCCGCCGCCGGATACGACGAGCCGGGTGACCCCGTGCGCACGGCAGGCGTCGGCCACCGTGACGGCGCTGACCCTGGCCAGGGTCGCCGGCACGTCGTCGCTCCCGGCGACGGGTGCCGCGGCCAGCGCATCAGGCCGATCACACGCACGGTGTCTCCCCGGGGCGAGGTCACTTCCGGTCGGCCGTCGTGGTCAGCGAGTCCGGCCCGGGGCCCGGCCGCGCGTCGTCCGCCGTGACCTCACCGGCCGCGGGAGCGCGGTGGAACAGGCTCAGCACCCCGCCGACGACGAGCGTGATCACCACACCGACGGGCACGAGCCACTGGGCCGCGATCGCCTGGGACACCGTGGTACCGCCCGTGGTGACGTCGATCTTCACCCCGCGCACGATGTACGTCATGACCCCGGCGGTGACCAGGAACGCCACGACGGAGTCGGCCTCGTCGGCGCGGGTGACCAGCCGCCCGAGGAGGAACGCGCCGAGCAGCGCACCGTAGGTGTAGCCCGCGATGGTCAGACCGGTCAGATAGACGTTGCCCGTGCTCTCGCTGAACCCGCAGGCGAAGACGGCCATCAGGGTCGCCCAGACCAGGGTCGTCCAGCGGGCGAGCCGGAGCAGTCCCTCCTCGGACGGGGTGCTGCGGAAGAAGCTGTGGATGATGTCGGCGACCGTCGAGTTCGACATGGAGTTCAGCGCCGAGGACAGCGAGCCCATCGCGGCGCCCAGGATGCCGGCCACGAGCAGACCCGAGACGACGACGGGCAGTGAGTGCAGGATGAACTCGGGGTACAGGTTGTCGGAGCTGGACAGCCCCAGCTCCGAGAACGACCTGCCCTCGTTGTACGACCACAGCAGCGCGCCGACGAGCGAGAAGGCGGCGAACTGGACGGTGACGAAGACACCCGAGGCGATCATGGCCTTCTGGCCCTCGCGCAGCGTCCGGGTGGCCAGCACCCGCTGGACGATGAGCTGGTCGGAGCCGTGGCTGGCCATGGCGAAGACGGCGCCGCCCACGATGGCGGTGGGCAGGGCGAACGGGCTGGTGAGGACGTGGGCGAGGTTGAAGTCCGTGTCGAACAGCGCGAATCGGCCGGCGTCCAGGGCGCGCGCGTAGCCCTCCCCGCCGACGTGGGCGGACAGCACGGCGACGGCGAGCAGCGCGCCGCCGAGGTAGAGGCCCATCTGGATGGCGTCGGTCCAGATGACCGCCTTGATGCCGCCCAGGTAGGTGTAGACCACGGTGATCAGGGTGAGCACGATGATGATCACGCGGTAGCTCGGGTGCACGCCGAACTCGTCGAGCAGCAGCTTGATCGGGATGGCGGAGGCGAACAGCCGGACCCCCTCCGCGAGGAGCCGGGTGAACACGAAGGTCACCGAGGCGAGCCCCTGCAACTTCAGGCCGAACCGGTCGCCCAGGTACTGGTAGGCGCTGACGAACCCGCCGCGCTTGTAGAGGGGGATCAGCACGGTGGCCACGACGACGCGTCCGATGACGTAGCCGAGGGCGAGTTCGACGTTTCCGAAGGCCTGTCCGCTGTAGGCGCCGCCCGGAACACTGATCACGGTCAGCACGCTGGTCTCGGTGGCGACGACGGAGAAGGAGACGGTCCACCACGGCATGTGGCCTTCACCGACGAAGTAGTCCTTCGCCGACTTCTGCCGGCCGGCCTTCCGCAGACCGATCCAGGCGATCCCGATCAGATAGACCACGATCACCACGAGGTCGAGTTGACGCACGCTCGCTCCTAGACACGGGCCGGTGGTGTCGTCGATGCCCACCGGGCCGTCGGTGACCGGTGCGGATCGCCGTCCGAGTATGGGAATGCCGTCCCCCGTATGTCAATAAATGACGTGCCGTTGGTGAATAAGTGAATTTCTTACCAAATAGGCGGAATCCGCGCCCTGGGGGACCGGGCGAGCACCTCGGCCGCCACCGTGATGAGGTTCTGCCGCACCATCGGCACGGGCAACTCCACTGCATGGGTCACATCGCCTTCGCCCGGAGCGACCGGCACGCGGCACTCACCGCGACGGCCCTCCTCGGGCCCGGCGACGTGGCACTGGCCGTCTCCCACTCCGGCGAGACCGAGGACACCGTCGAACCCCTCCAGGCCGCGGCCGAACGCGGCGCCACCACCATCGCCCTGACCAAGACCCCGGCTCCACCCTCGCGACCGGCGCCGACCTCGTGCTGGCGACCTGCGCCCGCGAGACCCCGTTCAGGTCCGGGGCGACGGTGAGCCGCATCGCCCAACTCGCCGTCATCGACTGTTTTTTCGTCGGTGTCGCACAGCGCCCCTACGACGCTGCGGCCATCGCCGTCGAGAAGACCTACGGGGCCGTCCAGCGCCGGCGGCGTCCCGCGCGCCGCACCGCGGCCGGCACCTGACGCGCTGTCAATTCCTGCCGCGCGGGCGAACGCCACGCCGATCCGCGGGCGACGACAGGGCGGACGAGTGGCCGCGGCACGGTTCCGGGGGAGCGTGGTCGGTGTCTACGATGCGGGGGTCGCCGGAGCGTCCCGCGTGGCGGAGGGTGCGTGCGGCAGTCCTCGCGGACCCGTACCCGAAGCCCACCACCGCCCGATCACCCGCCCGACCAACGCCCCACCACCGTACGGCCACCGGCCGGACGGCCCGCGCCGTCGGGTCGCCCGTCGCGGCCGTCGGACGGATCGAGAAAGGGGAGACCGCCCCGGGCCCGCGCACTGCCCCACCGCGGTCGACCGCACCCGCTCAGTCACGTCGGAAAGGCAGGCACCCATGCGCCGTCTCCTTGCCCGAGCACTCGGCCCCCTCCGGGACCCCCTGGCCACAGGCGTCGCGGCCGCCCTGGCCCTGACCCTGGCGTCGTCGGTCCTCACCGCGTCCGCGACGACCGCTGCCCCCGGACCCGAACGTCCGGAGACCGACGCCTGGTTCACGTCCTGGGCCGGCTCCCAGCAGAACCTCGCCCCCACGCCGCTGCGTGATCAGTCCCTCCGCATGATCACCCACCTGAGCCAGGGCGGCGACGCACTGCGGATACGCGTCCAGAACACCTTCGGCGCGACCCCCCTCACCGTCGACGCCGCGACGGTGGGACGCGGCAGCGGCAAGGACGCCGCGACGCGGGGCCGCCCGAGCCCCGTCACCTTCGACGGCCGGCGCGAGGTCGTCGTCCCGCCCGGCGGCGAGGTGTGGAGCGACCCCGCCCCACTCAGGACCGCGGCCCAGGACGACATCGCGGTCTCGCTCTCCGTCTTTGGCACGGTGCGGCCCGGCCGGCACGAGAGCGCCTTCCGCACCAACTACCTGACTCCGCCCGGCTCGGGCGACCACACCGCCGATCCGGCAGGCACCGCCTACACCGGGACGACCGGCTCCACCTACCTGGTCAGCGCGGTCGACGTGCGCAATCCGCGGCTGCGGGGCAGCCTCGTGGCCTACGGCAGCTCGGTGGTCGACGGGACCGGCTCGACCGACTGCGGGCCGGACTGCACCCGGCCCGGCGAGGACCTGCGGTGGACGGACGGCCTCGCCCGGCGGATCGCGGCCGAACTGCCTCCCACGCGGCAGTTCGCCGTCGCCAACGCGGGCATCGGCGGCACCACCAGCGCCGCCACCTGCCCGGACATCGGCGACTCCGTCCGCGGCCTGGACGCCGCGGCCAGGCTGGAGCGGGACGTCCTGGCACTGCACGGGGTCACCGGAGTCCTCTACTACTACGGGACCAACGACCTCGCCGCCGGATGCGACGCCGCGCAGATCCTCACGAGTTACCGCGAGGTCTTCCGCCGACTGCGCGCCGCGGGCATCAAGGTGTACGTCACACCCATCACCCCGCGCCCCGGCTACAGCGACCGGAACAACCGCGACCGGCACGCCGTCGGCACGTTCGTGTCGAAGTGGAACGACTGCGGCGGTACCTGCGACGGAGTCCTCCCCTTCGACCAGGTGCTCAAGGACCCCGTGCGGCCCAACAGCATCCACCCGCCCTACGACGCGGGGGACGGAATCCACGCGAACATCGCCGGCCAGCAGGCCCTCGCCGACATCGTCTCGCTCCCGATGCTGGCCGCCTCCGCGCGCCGCTGACGCCCGGCCGAGGGGACGGCCGTACGGCTCAAGCCCCTTGTGCGCCAAGGGAGTCGAGGACGGTGCCGATCGCGGCCGGGGTCAGAACTCGACCCGCAGATCCGCCCAGACCACGGTGCCCCCGGTGCGGGTCGAGCCGGCACTCCCCCAGGAGTCCGCCAGCTGCTGCACGATCAGCAGACCCCGGCCGCTCTCGTCCTCGGCGCCGGGCCGGGCGCCGGACGGGCGGGACGCCGTGCGTCCGTCGTCGTGCACCTCGATCCGCAGCCGCCCGCCGGAGGTCAGCGACAGCCCGCACAGCAGGTTGTCGCTGACGGTGTGGACGACGGCGTTGGTGGTCAGCTCCGAGACGAGCAGCACCGCGTCGGTGCACACGTCGCCCGGCAGCCGCCACGCGCGCAGCCGGCGGCGGACCGTGTCACGGGCCGCCCGCACGTTCGTGTGGAGCGAGGGCAGGTCGAACCAGTGCTCCAGGTCCGGCCACGAGGGTGGTAAGAGTCCTGAAGAAGAGGTCGTGTGGGGGGTCACATTGATCGCCTTCCAGAGCGGAGGGGCGCGGTGCGAGGAGCGGACCTGAGCGGGCGGGGCAGGGGGTGACCTGCTGTCCGAACGCACGAAGACACAACTTGGCGGGGTGCAACCGAAGTTGGCGGCGCGTCATCCGATCGGCGGGCTCGCTCACATGCGTCACTATGCTGGTTGTCCGGTTCATGCTGCAACCGGATCCCTGATAATTTCAGGAAGTCGTATTCGGCCTGGCGCTATCACCAAGTCGCTGTCACAATCGGGCGGGTGACAGCCCATCAGGAGGTAGGGGCGTGAGCGAAGCCCGATCCGGCACCGGCACGAGTGCTCCCACGGTCCTGCGCATGATCCTCGGCCGACGCCTTCAGGACATGCGGCAGAGCGCGGGCGCCTCACTGGCCGACGCCGCCAAGGCTCTGCGGGTGACGTCCCTGACCATCCGCCGGCTGGAGAAGGCCGAAGTTCCCCTCAAACCGCTCTATGTCGAGAAGCTCTTACAGACCTACGGCGCCGGGCGGCAGGAGACGGAAGAGTTCGTCGCCCTCGCCGAACAGGCCAACAAGCCCGGCTGGTGGTACGCCTACCGCGACGTGCTGCCCAGCTGGTTCACCGCGTACGTGAGCCTGGAGACCGGCGCCAGGACCCTGCGCACCTACGAACCCCACTACGTCACGGGACTTCTGCAGACCCAGGCCTACGCCCGCGGCGTACTGGGCGGAGGCTTCCCGAACGAAACCGACGAGGAGCTGGAACGCCGCGTCAACCTGCGGCTGCGCCGGCAGAGCCTGCTGGAGCGGGAGAACGCGCCCACCCTCTGGGTGGTCATGGAGGAAGCCGTCCTGCACCGCAGCGTCGGCGGCCCCGAGGTGATGCGCGAGCAGATCGACCGGCTCCTGGAGGTCTCCGAGCTGGAACACGTCAGCATCGACATCCTGCCGTTCGCCGTAGGCGCCCACGTCGGGGCCTGCGCTCCCTTCACGTACTTCCGGTTCGAGGAACCCGAACTGCCGGACATCGTCTACAGCGAGATCCTCTCGGCCTCGGTGTACCTGGACGAACGCGCGGACGTCGTCGCGCATCTCGAGGCGCACAACAGGATGTCGCTGCTGACCTCGTCCCGGGACAGCAAGGCACTCCTGGACCGCATGCGCAAGGAGTACTCATGACCACGACCGACGACACCGTGTACAACGGGATGCCCGCCGCGGACCTCGGCGAACAGGGCTGGGAACGCCCGTGGAGCGGCCCCAACGGAGGCCAGTGCGTGGAGACCAAGAGGCTCGCCGACGGACGGGTCGCGGTGCGCCAGTCGACCGACCCGGCCGGCCCGGCGCTCATCTACACGCCCGAGGAGATCGGCGCGTTCCTCCGAGGGGTCAAGCAGGGCATGGCCGACCACCTCGCGGCGGGCCGGGAAGGACAGCGGGACGGGGCCGCCCGCGGCCACGACCTGCCCGGCACACCGCAGCACACTCTTTGAAGGGGACAGGATGGGCAACACTCACGGCGTGCGGGACCTCGACACCAGCAGGCCGCACTCGGCTCGAATGTACGACTACTACCTGGGCGGCAAGGACCACTTCCCGGTCGACAAGCAGGCCGCCGAAGCGGTCGCCGACGCCTACCCGGGCATCTTCACCTGCGCCCGGGAGAACCGCGCCTTCATGCACCGCGCGACCCGGGTACTGGCACAGGAGCACGGCATCCGCCAGTGGCTCGACATCGGCACCGGCATTCCCACCGAGCCGAACGTGCACCAGGTGGCGCAGTCCGTGGTCCCCGAGGCCAGGGTGGTCTACGCCGACAACGACCCGCTGGTACTGAAGTACGCCGAGCGTCTGATGCGCAGCACCCCGCAGGGCCGCACCACCTACATCGAGGCCGATGTCAACGACCCCGACTCCCTGCTGAGCGCGCCCGAACTGACCGAGGTGCTCGACCCGTCCCGGCCGGTCGCGCTGTCCCTGAACGCGCTGATGCACTTCGTCACCGACGCGGCCGACCCGTACGGCATCGTCGGCCGGCTGATGGCGGCCCTCCCCTCGGGCAGCGCACTCGCACTGAGCCACTGCACGCCCGACTTCGACCCGCCCACCTGGAAGAAGGTCACCGACATCTACACCGGCTCGGGCACGCCGGTGCAGTTCCGCCCGCGACAGGACGTTGCCCGCTTCTTCGAGGGGCTCGACCTGCTCGACCCCGGCGTCACCGTCGGCCACCGCTGGCGGCCGACCCGGCCCGAGGGCCCCGAGACCCCGACGGACGCGCAGGTCAGCCTGTGGGCGGGGGTCGGAATCAAGCCGTGACGGACCGCGCCGTCCGGGTAGGAGCGCCCGGCGGTCAGGACGGCGGGTGGGTCCACGCGCCGGCGAGCATGGTCGCGTGGACCGGCATCTCACGCAGGGTGGCGGTGTTCGCGGTCAGCGGGTCGGCGTCGGTGACCACCAGGTCCGCGGCGTCGCCGACCCGGACGAGCCGCCGGCCCCGGGACGAGCCGGTGAGGGCGGCCCGTACGGAGATGCGCTGCTCGGGATGCCAGGGCGGGCGCTCGTCGCCGGTCCGGGTGACCGCGGAGGCGATGGTCAGCCAGGGGTCGAGCGGGGCGACGGGGGCGTCGGAGCCGAGTTCGAGGACGGCTCCGGACGCCAGCAGGTCGGCGAAGGCGTAGGCGCGGTGGGTACGCCCCGCCCAGTGCCGCTCCGCGACATCCCGGTCGTCCACGGCGTGGGTGGGCTGGACGCTGACGGTGACGCCCAGTTCGGCGAAGCGCGGCACGTCCTTGGCGGCGAGGAGCTGGCCGTGCTCGACCCGGCCCCGGCAGCGCACCGTCTCGAAGGCGTCCAGGGCCATTTCGTTGGCGCGGTCCCCGATGGCGTGCACGGCGGGCACGATGCCGTGGCCGGAGGCCCGGCGCAGCAGGGACACGAGATCCCGCGGGGACACCTCCTCCAGCCCCCGCGCACCCGGCGCCCCGGGGTCCCGGCCGGGGTACGGGTCGTGGCACAGCGCGGTGCGGGTGTTGAGGGAGCCGTCGGTGAGCAGCTTGAACGGCCCGACCTCCAGCAGCCCGCCCGGGACGGGGAGCGGCCGGCCGGTGCGCAGGCCGCGGGCGATCGCGGAGTCCAGGTGGGGGAGCCAGATCGCGGCCGCCACCCGCAGCGGGAAGGCCGCGCCGGTCATCCGCCGCGTCCAGTCCGTGATGTTGTCGGCGTACTCGAAGTCGACGACGCCGGTGACGCCCCGCGCGGCGGCGGCCACGCAGGCCTCCCGTACCCAACGGTCCGTCACCTCCGGTGGCACGGTGGTGAGTTCGGCGATGGCCCGCATGCTGTCGCCCTCGAACAGCAGCCCGGTGGGATGGTCGCCGCGGTCCACCGCGGCCAGCGCTGCCGAGTTGAGCCAGGCGCAGTGCAGATCCATGCTGATCAGCAGCGTCGGGCGGTCCGGTATCAGGGAGTCCAGCAGGTTCTTGTGCGGGGTGTCGGGCCACAGTCCGTCGCGGAAGCCGTAGCCGACCAGCGGCTCGCCCGGCGGCAGCGTGCCGGCCCGCCCCGCGGCGGCGTCCGCGGCCTCGCGGGCCGAGCCCGCGCCGGACAGGTCGAGGCGGCGCCGCACGCCGGCCCACTGGACCATGTGGACGTGCGCGTCCCACAGGCCCGGCAGCAGGGTGCGTCCGTCGAGGTCGAGATCCTGTCCTTCGGCCCGCGGGGACGTGCCCGCCGGGTGGACGGCCGTGACGAGGCCGTCCTCGATCCGTACGTCGCTCGGCGGCCCGCCGGCACCGAGGTGGACCCGGCGCAGGGTGACGGGGGCAGCGGCGGCCCTTTCGGTGCCGGCGGTCACGGTGGTCGTGGTCGGGGTCACGGCTTCCTCCGGATGTCGCGCATGACACGGGCGAGTTCGGGATGAGCGTAGGGCTGATCGGACTCAAGCGCCTTCGCCAGGCGGAGCACGACGTTTTCGGGCTCGTCCTGGCTGAGTTTCGCCTTGGCCGTCACTCGCGACGCGGGCAGCCGGAACCCGGTGACGCCCCGGGCGATGCGCTGGGCGTAG
Source organism: Streptomyces sp. SL06 (assembly GCF_058244745.1). Lineage (NCBI taxonomy): Bacteria > Bacillati > Actinomycetota > Actinomycetes > Kitasatosporales > Streptomycetaceae > Streptomyces > Streptomyces sp. SL06. The sequence continues at coordinate 6,892,740 of NZ_JBSYOT010000002.1, forward strand.
CCCTCGACCCGGTCGAGCCGCCAGGGCTCGGCGAATCGGTCCTCGAAGTGGTCGACGGTGGCGGACAGGACGTTGTAGGTGTCGTCGGCGGCGAGGACCTCGGGGCGGCCGTGGATGTGCAGCACGGTGAAGTTCCAGGTGGGGACGTGCGGTGTCTCCTCGTACCAGACGGGTGAGAGGTAGCCGTGCGGCCCCTGGACGATCACGGCGACATCGTGGGAGGCGAGTTCGTGCTCCCGCGCGTCGGCGCGGGCCAGATGGCCGAGGAGGGTGAGCGCGTCGGCCGGGTCGTCGGGAGCGGCCGGCTCGACCAGCACCGGCAGGTGGGAGACGACCAGGCCGTGGCGGGTGGTGTTGCTGATCAGGGTGGCCCAGGGGTGGGCACGGACGAGGTCACGGATCCACCCGGGGTCCTCGACCCGGAAGATCTCCTGTCGCAGCATCTGTTCCGTCCGTCAGTTCTCGGGAAAGTGGCAGGCGACCCGGCGCGGGCCGCCGGGCTCGGTCGGCGTCAGCACGGGCCGTTCCTCGGTGCAGACCTTCTCGCTCTTCCAGCAGCGGGTGTGGAAGGGACAGCCGGCCGGCGGACTGGCCGGGCTCGGCGGGTCCCCCTGCAGCACGATGCGCTCCCCCCGCCCCCGGCGGCGCGGGTCCGGTTCGGGAACGGCGGAGAGCAGGGCCCGGGTGTAGGGATGCGCGGGACGGTCGTACACGGTGTCGCGGTCGCCCTGCTCGACGATCCGGCCCAGGTACATGACGGCGATCTCGTCGGCGATGTTCCTGACCACGGCCAGATCGTGCGCGATGAAGACGTAGGAGAGAGCGAATGTGCGCTGCAACTGCTTGAGCAGGTTCATCACCTGCGCCTGGACGGACACGTCGAGCGCGGACACCGGTTCGTCGCAGACCAGGATCCTGGGGCGCAGGGCGAGCGCGCGGGCGATGCCGAGGCGCTGGCGCTGGCCGCCGGAGAACTGGTGCGGGTGGCGGTGCCCGTGCTCCGGGTCGAGCCCGACCATCTCCAGCAGTTCACGTGCCCGGACGAGGCGCTCCTCCTTCGAGGCCGGGACGCGGTGGATGTCCATCGGCTCGCGGACGATCTCCAGCGCGGTCATCCGGGGGTCGAGCGAGGTGTACGGGTCCTGCATGACGAGCTGGATGTCCCGCCTGCGGCGCCGCAGTTCGGCCCGTGGCAGGCGCAGCAGGTCCCGGCCGTCCACGCGCACGGTGCCGGAGGTGGGACGGTCCAGGGCCATCAGGAGCCGGGTCAGGGACGACTTGCCGCAGCCGGACTCGCCGACCAGCCCGAGCGTCGTGCCGGTGCGCAGGGTCAGGTCGACACCGTCGACGGCGCGGACCGTCGCGCGGCCCCGGCCGACCCCGAACAGGCCCCCGGAGCCGTAGTGCTTGACCAGCCCCCGCGCCTCCAGAAGGGCGGGCGGGGCGGGTTCGGCGGCGGTGGCGGGCCGGACCTTTGCGAGTTTTGTGACGTCATCGGGCACGGGAGGCCTCCAGCGGGTAGTGGCAGGCGACGAGCCGTGCGGAGGGGACCGGGAGCAGTTCGGGGCGGTGCGCCGAGCAGGAATCGCCGGCGGCGGAGCAGCGCGGGCGGAAGGAGCAGCCGGCGGGCAGCGGCCCGGGGCCCGGCGGGGTGCCCGGGATGGGGGTGAGGTCGCCGGCGGGTGTGTCGAGGCGGGGCAGGGCGGCGAGCAGGCCCGCGGTGTAGGGGTGGGCGGGGCGGTCGTAGAGCTGCTCGACCGGCGCCTGCTCCACGATGTGCCCGGCGTACATGATGGCGACCCGGTCGGCGGTTCCGGCGGCGAGCCCGAGGTCGTGGGTGATCAGCAGCAGCGCGGATCCGCTCTCCTCGCGGAGTTCGGCGAGGAGTTCCATGATCTGGGCCTGCACGGTCACGTCCAGGGCGGTGGTCGGTTCGTCCGCGATCAGGATGTCGGGGGCGAGCGCGACCGCCGCCGCGATCATGATGCGCTGGCGCATGCCGCCGGAGAACTGGTGCGGGTAATCGCCGTAGCGGCGGGCGGGGTCGGGGATGCGTACCCGGGCCATCAGCTCGACGGCGCGGGCGCGTGCCGCGCGCCGGCCGACGCCCTCGTGGGCCCGGATCACCTCGGCGATCTGGTGGCCCACGGTGAGCGTGGGGTTGAGGGCGGACAGGGCGTCCTGGAAGATCATCGCGATGTGCCTGCCGCGCCGGGCGCGCAACGCGTCGGCGTCCAGGGTGAGCAGATCCGTGCCGCGGTGGCGGACGCTGCCGCCGACCCGGGCGGTGGCAGCGGGCAGCAGGCCCATCAGCGCCATCGCGGACAGGCTCTTGCCGGACCCGGACTCGCCGATGAGGGCCAGGGTCTCGCCCTCGCGCAGGGTGAAGGAGACGCCGCGGACCACCCGCCGGCACTCCGGGGCGCCCGCGGTCCGGGACAGCAGGTCGACGGTCAGGTCCTCGGCCTCCAGCAGGGGCCGGGGCTCGGCGCTCCCGCCTTCGCTCGTGGTCATCTCACGGTCACCGTCCTCTCGGGTCCAGGGCGTCGCGCACGGTGTCCGCGAAGGTGATGAGGACGAAGACGGTGAAGGAGAGGAACAGCCCGGGGAAGATCAGCAGATGCGGGTGGGCGCGGAAGGAGTTCTGCGCGCCGGCGAGCTGAAGTCCCCAGGAGATCGAGGGGGGTTGCAGCCCGACGCCGAGGAAGGTCAGCGCGGCCTCGGCCACGATGACGCCGCCGACGGTGATGCCGGCCAGGACGAGGACCGGGGTGAGCGCGTTGGGCAGGATGTGCCGGCGGACGATGTCCCAGGGGCCCGCGCCGAGACTGCGGGCCATCACCACGTAGTCGGCCTCGCGCACCGACCGGACGGAGGCGCGGACCACCCGGGTCATGGTCGGCCAGCCGAACAGCGCCAGCACGGCGGCCACCGTCGGTATGTCGCGGGTGGTCACGGTGTTGAGCACGACGATCGCGCCGAGCAGGAAGGGAAAGCCGAGGAAGACATCGGTGATCCGGGCGATCACGCTGTCCACGATCCGGCCCGCCATACCGGCGAGGCAGCCGAGGACGAGCGCCACGGCGAGGGAGGCGCCGGTGGCGAGGAAGCCCACACCGAGCGAGGCACGCGCCCCGTGGATGACGTTGGCGTACAGGTCGCAGCCCTGGACGTCGTAGCCGAAGGGGTGCCCGGCGGACGGCCCCTGAGCGCTGCGGGTCAGGTCGCAGACGGTCGGGTCGCCGTGCCCGAACCAGCCCGCGAAGAGGCCCGGTACGGCGGCGACGAGGACGAGCAGCAGGAGGCAGCCGCCGGTGAGCGCGAACGCGGGCCTGCGGCGCAGCTCGCGCCGTCCGGCGCGGCCGGAGGAGGCAGGCGCGGCGCCGGGCGGGGTGTCCTTCGGCGGCGCGGTCAGGGTGTCAGTCATGGCGGATCCTCGGGTCCAGGAGGCTGTTGAGGAGGTCGACCAGCACACTCGCGGCCAGGAAGATCAGGATCAGCGCCGTCGACACCCCCACCACCGTCGGTCCGGTGTGCCCCCGGATGGCCTGGAAGAGCAGTTGGCCGATGCCGGGCAGGTTGAAGACACCCTCGATGATCACGGTGCCGCCGAGGAGGTATCCGAGGTCGACGGCGAGATAGGTGACGGCCGGGATCAGGGAGTTGCGCAGGACGTGCACGCCGACCACCCTGCGCCGGGTGAGGCCCTTGGCGACGGCCGTACGGACGTAGTCGGCGCGCAGGTTGTCGATGACCTCGGCCCGCACCAGCCGGGACACCGAGGCCAGTCCGAAGGCCGCGACGCACAGCGCGGGCAGCACATAGCTCGACGGCCAGCCGTCCGCGACCCCGGCCACCGGGACCAGCCCGAGCCTCACGCCGAAGACGACCTGCGCGGTGTACGCGAGCACGAACACCGGGACGGAGGTGGCGCCGATGGTGAACGCCAGTACGGTGCGGTCCGTCCAGGTGCCCCGGCGCAGTGCCGCGAGCAGGCCGAGGCCGATGCCGACGACGGCCTCGATCACCCAGGCGGTCAGGGCCAGTTTGACGGTGACCGGCCAGCGGTCGGCCATCTGCTCGGCGACCGGCCGGCCGGTGAAGTCCGTGCCCAGGTCGCCCCGGAACAGCCCGGCCAGGTAGTGGCCGTACTGGACCAGCAGGGGATCGTCCAGGTGGTGCTGTTCGCGCAGCGCCCGTACCACGCTCGGGGCCAGCGGCCGGTCGCCGGCGAGCGCGGCGACGGGATCGCCGGGCAGTACGTAGGTCATCGCGTAGATGACGAGGCTGATGCCGAAGAAGACGACCAGCGCCTCCGTCAGCCGGCGTATGAGATAGGTCATCGTGGTTCCCCGGTGTGGTCCGGGCGGACGGCGGCGGTGGCGCGGGTGCGCGTGTGGTCGGCGGCGGCGAGCAGCGCGGCGTACTGGATGCCGGCCAGGGTGGGGATGGCGACGGGATCGCCGGTGGCCGGGGCCGCCTCGCGTTCCCAGGCCTCGTAGGTGGTGAGCAACTCCCGTCGGCAGGCGCGCACTTCGGGGGTGGCGGTGCCGGCGGTCAGTTCGGCGTCGAGGGCGCGCAGCAGCATGCCGCCGATGCGGACGCGGAAGCTGTGCACGCTCGCCTCGCAGTCGTGGCGCTCGGCGACGGTGGCGGGCCGGTCCGGCAGGTTCTCGACGTGGGCCGACTCCAGTGCGGCGACCTCGGTCAGCGAGGGGACGAAGTCACGCACCGCCCGCAGGAAGGGGGTCGGGATGTTCAGGTGGGGGCCCGCCCGGTCGAGGATGCCTCCCAGATACGCGCCGGTCTCGCCCAGGGCGCCGGCCCGGCGTGCGACCACGTCCGCGTACCGCTCCTCGGCGGGCGAGTCGTCGTCGGCGTCGGGATGGCTCCAGTGCGGGACCTCGGTGACGAAGTAGAAGGTGCCGTACCGCTCGGCGTAGGCGGCGCTGGACGATCCCGCGATCTTGGCGGCGGCGTCGGCGCCCAGCCCTTCGAGGTAGTCGTAGGCGTCCTTCATGTCGATGCAGCCGTAGACCGCCGGGGCGTAGCGGGGAGCGTGCGCGGCCTCGGGCTCTCCGGTGGCCAGGGGCATGCCGAGGGAGGCCGGGATGTCGGCGAGGGCGCCGTACAGCTCGGGCGCCGGCCGGTTCATGTAGTAGTAGACGCCGCCCGCCTCGCAGTTGTGCAGGGTGGTCAGGAAGCGGGGGCGGGTGGCGTCCAGCAGCCGCATCAGCGCCAGTGTCTCCGGCAGGACGCGGTCGAAGTAGGCGTTCTTGTACGCGAAGGGGAAGGTCCACTCGACCTGTTGGTTGCCGGCCGGGCGGTAGAAGTGGCGGCCGTAGGCGCGCTTGTCGGCGGGCGCGGCGAACCAGCCCTCGTTGAGCCGGGCCCCGTCGGGGTCGACGCAGGGCACGATGTGCCAGGCGCCGCCGAAGTGGGCGCGCAGGCCGGGGTCCTCGCACAGGGTGGTGGCGAGGTGCAGGGCCGTGACCGCGCCGACGGGCTCGTTGGGGTGGACGCCGCCGACGACGACGTATCCGCCGCCTTCCTCGGCGGCGGTGCGCTCCTCGGCCACGGTGAAGCAGTACAGGGGCTCGCCGAGGGTGGAGGTGCCGATCCGGCGCTCGGTGAGCAGGCCGGGGTGGAGTGCCGCCAACTCGCGGAAGCGGGCGAGGAGTTCGTCCACGGCCGGGTAGGCGTGGGTCGGCGGGACGCTCGCGGCGCGGCGCACCCAGGCGGCGGGTCCCACGGCGGACGGGGCACAGGAGGCGGACTGGGGGGTCGCGGCTGTCATACGGGTGTGGGTCTCCGTGCTAGAGGGGGGTACGGGCGTGCGGGCGGGGGTCAGCTCGTGACGGAGACGCGGGTGAGATCAACGTCGGCGGGGCCCACGCTCACTCCGGAGACCCGCTCCGTGTTGGCGTAGACGTAGCTGCCGTAGAAGAGCGGGATCACCGGGAAGTCCTCCAGGATCGCCTGCTGGGCGTCGTTGTACAGCCGTTGCGCCGTGGCCGGTTCGGTGGCGGCGTCGGCCCGGCGGAGCAGGTCGTCGACGCCCTTGTCGTCGTAGTTGCTGCACATGCAGCCGCCGCTCTTGGTGAAGACGCCGCCCAGCGTGTTCTGCATGCTCGGGTAGAGGGCGCCCCAGTGGGCGTGCGAGAGGCCGGTGATCTTCTTGCCGAGCACCTTCTCGCTGAACTCCGCCCAGTCGGCGGTGGGCGCGGCACGCACCTTGCCGATGCCGAGGTTCTGCCTGATCTGGTTGGCGATCGCCTTGTACAGCTCGTCCAGGCCGAGCCCGCCCGGATAGGTGATCGTCAGCTCGCCCGACCAGCCGCCGGCCTGCTTCAGCAGGTCCCGGGCCGCCGCCGGATCGAAGGCGCACGCGTCGCACAGCCCGGTCCGCGCGCCGACCTCGGAGGGCGGGGTGAGCGAGGTGGCCGGGGTGTACAGGCCGCCGTAGATGGCCTTGTTCACCGCGTCCCTGTCGACGGCCATCGACAGGGCCTTGCGCAGCCGCACGTCGGCGAACCGGTCGTCCGTCAGCGGCATCGTCATGAACTCCAGCGACGGCGCCTCGTAGGTGTGCAGCCGGTCCCCGAAGTCGGCCTCGGCCTGACCGTACTTGCTGACGGGTACGGCGATCAGGTCGGTGTTGCCCGCGAGCGCGTCGGTGTAGGCGGTGTCGAGGTCGGAGTAGGACTTGAAGGTGATGGCGGGGGAGGCCGGCTCGGTGCCCCGGTAGGCGTCGAAGGCGGTGACCGTGGCTCCCTCGTCCGCCTTCCACGCGGAGGCCATCTGGAAGGGGCCGTTGCCGACGGGTGCCCTGTCGTACGCCTCGGGGTCCTTGAACGCCGCCTTCGGCAGTGGGTAGAAGCCGGTCTGGCTCGGGGTGAGACGCAGCGGGAACTGGCTGTCGGGGCTGGTGAGGGTGACCTTCAGGGTCGTGGCGTCGACGACCCGCACACCCGACAGCGTTTTGGTCTTCGGCTCGCCCTTGGCGGGGTTGAGCGCCTCGTAGCCCTCGATCCCGGCCAACTGCCCGTTGCCTGCCCAGCCGTTGGGCCCGTAGGCGGTGGCGTTCCAGGCGTCGGCGTAGCTCTGGGCGGTGACCGCCTCGCCGTTGTGGAACGTCCATCCGGAGCGGAGTTCGATGGTCCAGTGCCGGGCGTCGGCGGAGGTCACCGACCGGGCCTGCACGTAGCTGATCTTCCCCTCGGTGTCGACCCTGACCAGGGGCGCGAAGAGGACGCGTACCTCGTCGTAGCCGATCGTGGTACGGCCGGGGGTGAGATGGTCGGGTTCGCCGACGGCGACCGAGAACCCGCCGGGTGCGGCGTCGCCGTCCGTGCCGCCGCTGCCGCCGGAACAGCCGGTCAGTATCAGAACGAGAGGCAGTGACAGGCTCGCCGAGGCTGTGAACATGGGTGATCTGCGCAAGACGACTCCCTGGAGGAGAGGGCGGGCGCCGTGTGCCGGACCAGGAGACGGGACCGGCCGGAGGGTTCTCAACGCGGCGCGTACCGGGATACTGGGTGTCGCTGAGATGCCATGTCAATGCAAAAATGCAAAAGTTTTAGCGTGAGATGAAAGTTTACTTGGAGGAAGCATGGGCGGCAACGTCGAGGCCGGCACCGCGCGCGACACCGGTGGGCGCCACGGCCGGCCGGAGTGGAGCCGCGAGTCCTTCGTGGAGGAGATCGGCCTGGTGTGGGAGGCGGCCGGCAGCGGGCGGATGGACGGCCGTATCGTCGCCTACCTCCTCATCACCGACGTGCCGTACGTCTCCTCGGCCGAGCTGGCCCGCGAGCTGCGGGTGAGCGCGGGCTCGGTCTCGCTCGCGACCCGCCGCCTGGTCGAGGCGGGATTCATCAGGCGGCACGCGGTGCCCGGCAAACGCGGCCACTACTTCCGCGTCGACGACGACGTGTGGGGGAGCTTCCTGGCCGGGGAGCGGCGCCATCTGGACCGGCAGGAGGAACTCGCCGAACAGGCGTTGGCGGTGCTCGGCCCCGAGGAGGAGGCGCCGCGCCGCCGGTTGGGCAACATGCGGGACTACATGCGCTGGGTCCGGGGCAGCCACGTCGACCTGCTGACGCAGTGGAAGGACTACCAGGCGCGGGCGCACGACGGTGCGGACGCGCGGGACGAGGGGGCAGCGCCCGGCGAGGGGTACGCCGAGGCGGCGCCGGCCGGGGCGTCCCGGGCCCGTTCCTCGGCCGTGCTCGACCCGGCCCTGGCCGGGCGACTGGTCCCCGACCCGCTGTGGGCCGCCGCCGGACCCCTGCTGCCCTCCGCTTCCGAGGACGAGCGCGCCGCCCTCACCGCCGTCGTCTACGTGCTCACCTCCGGCTGCGGCTGGCAGCAGCTCCCCGCCCACTTCGGGATCTCGCACTCCACCGCGCACCGGCGCTTCACCGCGTGGACCGGGGACGGCTTCTGGCGGCGCTGGCCGGACGCCGTGCGCACGGCACACGGCGACCCCGCCGACCTCGCCTGGTGCCGGCTGATCGCCGAGGCGGCCACGGCCCGCCGTACCGGCGGTGGCGGAATCTGAGCGCTCATCCAGGGCCCCGGCCGGTACGGGAGGTGACGGCACTTCACCTCCTGGTTCGTATAACGTAGGTTAGCCTTGCTTTACTGAATTCGATCTCTGGGACTCCGAACACGAGGTGCCGACATGTGCGCAGGAGCGGTGGCCGGCCTCACCGCCGTGGCCCGGTGAGCGGCGGAATGTCCCGGGAGACCGCGCTGCGGCCGGCGGCCACCGCCGACGCCGCTCCCGCCGCCGCCCGCGTGCTCCTGCGCGGGGGCGGACTCGTCGTCCTCGGCTGCGTGCTCCTCGTCCTGGTGCTGCTGAGCACCTGGCTGGGCACCAAGGACACCTCACTGGCCCAGGTGTGGTCCGCCCTGTGGGGCGACGACGGTTCGTACACCACCGGCGTCATCCGTGAACTGCGGCTGCCGCGCACGCTGGTGGGTCTCCTGGTCGGCGCCTCGCTGGGCGTCGCCGGTGCGCTCATGCAGACCGTCACCCGCAACCCGCTCGCCGACCCGGGCCTCCTCGGGGTCAACGCGGGCGCCTCGGCGGCGGTGGTCTTCGCGATCGGGGTCATCGGGCTCAACGACTTCGCGTCCCTGGTCTGGTTCTCCTTCCTCGGCGCGGCCCTCGCGAGCGTCGCCGTCTACGTCCTGGGGGCCTCCGGCAGGGGCGGGCCGACGCCGGTGCGCCTGACGCTGGCGGGCGCGGCCATCAGCGCGAGCCTCGGCGGAGTGATCGCCGGGCTGACCGTGTTCGACGCGGCGACCTACGACTACCTGCGCTTTTGGATGGTCGGCTCGCTCGCCGGACGCAGTCCCGGACTCGTCCTGGACCTCGTGCCGTTCGTCCTGGTCGGCCTGGCGGCCGCGCTGCTCCTCGCGCGTTCCCTGAACATGCTCGCGCTCGGCGAGGAGCTGGGCAGGGGACTCGGCGTGCATCTGGGCCGCACCCGGGCCGGGACCGTGGTCGCGGTCACCCTGCTGTGCGGGGCGGCGACCGCCGCCGCCGGACCGATCGGCTTCGTCGGTCTCGTGGTCCCCCTCTTCGCGCGCCGGCTGACCGGCCCCGACCTGCGCTGGTCGCTGCCGTACTGCATGCTCATGGGGCCCATTCTCCTGCTGGTCTCCGACATCGTGGGGCGGGTGGTGCTGCCCCAGGGCGAGTTGGAGGTCGGTGCGGTGACGGCGATCGTCGGTGCGCCGGTGTTCATCGCGATGGTGCGACGGTTCAAGAAGGTGTCCCTGTGACGGCGACTCAAGCGCCCCCCGCCAAGACGCCCGCGCCCGCCGGGCACGCCGTGTCCGTGCGCTGGGGCCGGGTCTCGTTCCGCCTGCACCGCCGTACGGCGGTGGTGTGCGCGGCGTCCCTGGCGGCCTCGGTGCTGCTGCTCGCGGTGAGCCTGTGCACCGGCGCCTACTCGGTGGCCCCGGCGGAGGTCGCGCGCGCCCTCTTCTTCGGCACCGGCGACCGGCTGGCGGTCCACTTCGTCAACCAGGAGCGGCTGCCGCAGGCGTTGCTCGCCGTCCTCGTCGGCGGCGCGCTCGGGATCAGCGGCGCCATCTTCCAGAACATCTCCCGCAACCCCCTTGCCAGCCCCAACGTCATCGGCTTCAACAGCGGTGCGGCGACGGGTGCCGTCCTGGCCATCGTGTTCGGCGGCGGTGCCGCCGCGACCGCGATGAGCGCCATCGGGGGCGGCCTGGCCACGGCTGCGGTCGTGTTCCTGCTGGCCGGCAGCGGCGGACTGAACGGGGTGCGGCTGGTCCTGATCGGACTCGGCATCACGGCGATGCTCGGTTCCGTGAACTCCTATCTGCTCACGCGCTCCACCCTGCACAACGCGCAGAACGCGCACGTGTGGCTGATCGGCACCCTGAACGGCCGCTCGTGGAGTTCCGTGCAGATCATGGCGGTGGCCCTGGCCGTGCTGCTGCCGGCCTCCGTCGTGCTCAACCGTCAGCTGCGGATGCTGGAGATGGGCGACGACCTGGCCCACGGGCTCGGCGTCCGGGTGACCCGGGCGCGGCTGGCCCTGACCCTGCTCGGGGTGGGGCTGTGCGGCGTCGCGGTGGCGAGCGCCGGGCCGGTGCCGTTCGTGGCGCTCGCCGCGCCGCAGATCGCGCTGATGCTCACCCGGGGGCCGGTCAGTGTGATCGCGGCGGGTGTCACGGGGGCCGCGCTCCTGTCGGGAGCGCATCTGGTCTCCAACCAGTTCCTGCCGCTGCTCGCCCGCCTCCATCTGGTGGCGCAGACGCAGCGCGACGGGCAGTTGCCGGTCGGCGTCACGACCGGTGTGCTCGGGGGCGCCTACCTCGCCTGGGTGCTCTTCCACCGGCGCCGCGCCACGGCCTGATGCCGGCCGGCCTCCAGGACGACGGGGTACTCGCGCGAACGCCCTTTCGGCCGGGCCTCGGTGTGCCCAACTGCTCTGTTCCAGCCGGTGGTTGATGGCCTGAAGTGGCCTGCGGTGCGGTATTGCCTCCGTCGAGACGCTAAGGCTAGGCTTACCTAAGTTAACTCGGAGGAGGAGTTGTGACCAACCCGTTCGAGGACGAGAACGGCGTGTACCTGGTACTCGTCAACGACGAAGGACAGCACTCTCTTTGGCCCTCATTCGCGGACGTGCCCGCGGGGTGGACCGTGGCCCACGGAGAGGACACCCGCGCCGCCTGCCTGGAGTACGTGGAGCAGAACTGGACCGATCTCCGCCCCCGGAGCCTGGTCGAGAGCATGGCTGTCGACGCCTCATGACCGACTCCTCGACATTCGGCCGGGGCACGCTCGGCAGACGTGGCTTCCTCATAGGCGCCGGCACGGTCGGTACGGGCGCCGCTCTCGGCACGGGCGTCCTGCTCACCGGAGGCGGCGCCCACGCCGCGCCGATCCCGCCCCGGCCCGACCTGATGACCGCCGCCCTCGGCACCCCGCTCGGCACCCTCCCGCAGGCCGTCGAACAGGCCCGCACCGCCGGGGCAGGCACCGCCGCCGTCCGGGCCGCGGCGAAGGCGGCCACGACACTCAAGCCCTTCGTGGACCGGCTGCCCATACCCCCGCTGCTGCGCGGCCGGGACGGATCCCTGACCGTCTCCCAGCGCACCGCGTCCGTGCGACTGCACCGCGATCTGCCGGCCACCCGCCTGTGGACCTACGAGGGCTCCCACCTCGGCCCCACCATCGAGGTGCGCAGCGGCAAGAGACTGCGCGTGGCCTGGGAGAACGACCTCACCGGAGCGTTCCCCGTGACCGCGGTCCGCGTGCCCTTCTCCTACGAGGAGGACCAGCCGCTGATGTGGGACCGCCCCGGACGCGAGGGCGGCGCACGGCGCGAGGACGTCGCCGCGCTGCCGCCCTGGACGGCCGTGCACCTGCACGGGGCGGTGACCGGAGGAGGCAACGACGGCTGGGCGGAGAACGCCGTCCTGCCCTCCAACGCCCAGCTCTCCGAGTACCGCAACCAGCAGCCCGCTACCGGCCTGTGGTACCACGACCACGCCATGCACATCACCCACCTCAACGTGATGACCGGACTGGCCGCGGGCCTCTACCTCGTCCGCGACGACGAGGAGACCCGGCTGCGGCTCCCCTCCGGCGAACGCGAGGTGCCGCTGGTCCTGTTCGACCGCAACCTCGACCTGGACGGCAACGGGAGGTTCACCGGCGACCTGCTCTACAAGGGCATCGTGGTCGTCGACGACCCCTACGAGCTGGTGCGCCCCTTCACCGGCCCGTTCACTCTTGTCAACGGGAAGATCTGGCCGTATCAGGAGGTGGACGCCGGCTGGTACCGCTTCCGGGTCCTCAACGCCTCCAACAACCGGCCCTACCTGCTGAAGATCCTCGACGAGGAGGGCCAGGAGGTGCCCTCGAAGGCGTTCGTGCAGATCGGCACCGACGCCGGCCTGCTGCCCACGCCCGCACCGGTCAAGGACGGCATCGCGCTCTCGCCGGCCGAACGGGCCGATGTCCTCGTGGACTTCTCCCGTTTCCGCGGACAGCGGCTGCACCTGGTCAACGCCCTTCCCGAGCCCGGCATCCGCGCCGAGATGATGGAGTTCCGGGTCGGCTCACGCGCCGAACAGGGCGGCTACTCCGTACCCGGGAAGCTCGCCCGCTCCTTCCGGCCGGTCGACCGCGGAGCACTGGCCGGGACCCGGGAACGCATGGTGATGGTGACCCCCGTCTACCCCAAGGACCCCGAACTGTGGGAGATGGAGGAGACCGAGGCCCCGGGGGGTGAACTGCCCATCGACGGCGTCGTCCAGTTCGAGGACGCCCTGGGCCGGGTGCGCACCTTCCGGCGCGTCTCGTCCACCTACGCCGACCCCGTCGCCTTCACCGTGCCGGCCGGCAGCACCGAACGCTGGACCTTCCTCAGCCTGGAGCAGTCCGAGGGCTCCTTCCCCCACCCCATGCACCTGCACGCCACCGCGTTCCAGGGCCTGAGCCGCGACCTGTACGACGTCAGCACCTTCACCTTCTTCGAGCTGGACGGCGGCGGCTACGGAGCCGGCACCTCCGCACCGCTCAAACGGAAGGCGGCGCGCGAGCTGACCGCCGCGGAGAAGGGACCGAAGGACACCATCGCCCTGTACCCCGCGGAAATGATCACAGTGGCCGCCGAGTTCCACGACACGCCCGGCCGCTTCATGCACCACTGCCACGTCTACGAGCACGAGGACATGATGATGATGCGCCCCTTCGTGGTGCAGCCGAAACCGGTCATCGCCCTCGCCCCGCACGGCGAAGCCGCCGCCGACGGCACGTCCGCGGCACAGCACGGACAGCACTGACCCCCCCACACCCCACCCCCCACACACACCACCGAACCGGGTCCACCGCGCCCGCCGCCCCACCGCCCGTGCTCCCCGCACGGGCGGTGCCGGGGCGTGCCCCGGTCCGGGAACCGGTCCCCTCCGCAGCCCCTCACCGCCGGACCACGGTGAGACCGCACGCCGGGAGAATGCGCATGAGCACCGACCTCGACCGCCTGCCGCTCACCGCGGCCCAGCAGGGCCTGTGGACCGCTCAGCGGCTCGACCCCGCCAGCCCCGCCCACCTCACGGCCGAGTACGTGGAGCTGACCGGCCCGCTCGACGCGGACCTCATGTGCCGGGCCGTGGCGGGCGCGGTGGCGGAGACGGACGGACTCTCGGTGCGCTTCGTCGTCCAGGAGGACGACGAGGGGGAACGGGTGTGGCAGCAACCGGACGCCGTGCCCCCGCAGCGGCCCGACATCCTCGATCTCACCGGCGAGGACGATCCGCGGGCCGCCGCCCTGACCTGGATGGAACAGGAGCGCTCCGTACCGGTCGACCTCGAACACGGCATGCTCTACCGGCACGCCCTGCTGCGCACCGGCGAACACACCTGGCTGTGGTACCACCGCTGCCACCACATCCTCCTGGACGGCTACGGCTTCCAGCGCGTCGCCGAACGCGTCGCCCAGCTCTACCGGGCACTCGACACGGCGACCGAACCGCCCGCCGCACGGAACGCCTCGGTGCGCGAGGCGGTCGCCGAGGACCGGGCGTACACGGGCTCCGAGGACGAGCGGGCCGACGGGCAGTGGTGGCGCGAGCAACTCGCCGACCGGCCGCACCCGGTCACCCTCAGCGAAGTGCCCCTGCCCGCCGCCGCACACGGCTTCCGGCGCCGGCGGCGGTCCCTGACGGCGCCGGAGGCCGACGCGCTGGCCGGATTCGCCCAGCGGGCCAAGGCCACCTGGCCGGAGGCGGTCCTCGCCGCGTGGGCCCTCTACCTGACCGGCCTCACCGGTGCGAGCGAGGCGGTCATCGGTCTGCCGGTCAGCAACCGGACCAAGGGCGTACTGCTGCGCGTCCCCACCACCGCCGTCAACGTCGTCCCCCTGCGCGTCCCGGTCGACGACCGCGAGCCCCTGGCGGGACTGCTGCGCCGGGTCACCCTCGCGATGCGCGCGCAGCGCCGGCACCAGCGCTACCGGGGCGAGCAACTCCGGCGCGACCTCGCCCTCTTCGGCGACGGCCGGCGGCTCACCGGACCGCACGTCAACATCAAGCCCTTCCCGGCCTCGCTGTCCTTCGGCCGCTGCACCGGCACCGTGCACCACCTCGCGGCGGGCGCGGTCGAGGACCTCACCGTCGGTGTCAGCGGACAGCCCGGGAGCAGCGGTCTCGCGCTCACCTTCGACGCCCACCCCGGCATGTACACCGACGCCGAACTCGCCGAGCACGCCGACCGGTTCACCGACCTGCTGCGCCGCCTCCCCGGCCTCCCGGCGGACACGCCCGCGGGGCGGCTCACCCTGCCCGGCGAGCGGGAGCGGCACCTGCTCACCCGGACCTGGGCCGACGGACCCGACGGGCCCGACCGGGCACCCGACCTCCAGGACGCCTTCGAGCAGCAGGTGCTCCGCACCCCGGGGGCCCCCGCCGTACGGACCGCGGACGGCGAGCTGACCTACGCCGAACTCGACCGCCGCGTCACGGCGTTGAGCAGGCGGCTGCGGTCCAGGGGCGCGGGCCGGGGCACCCTGGTGGCCGTCCGCCTGCCGCGCACCGAAGCACTCGTGGTGGCGCTGCTCGCCGTGGTCCGCGCGGGCGCCGGATACGTACCGCTCGACCCCGCCTATCCGGGCGAACGCACCCGGCAGATGCTCACCGACAGCGAGCCGGTGCTGCTGCTGACCGACACCCCCGGGGCCCAGGACACCGCGGTGCCCGAGATGCTGCTCGCCCGGGACGGCACAGTCGTCGACGCCGGGGACGCCGGGGACGCCGGGGACGCCGGGGACGCCGGGGACGCCGGGGACGCCGGGGACGCCGGGGACGGCGACGCGGGGGAGCGCCCGCTGCCGGCGCGGGCCCCCGGCGACACCGCCTACGTCATCTACACCTCCGGCTCGACCGGCCGGCCCAAGGGCGTCGTCGTCTCCCACCGCGCCCTCGCCAACTTCCTCGCCGCGATGCGCGGACAACTGCGCCCGCGGCCCGGCGACCGGCTCCTCGCGGTGACGACGGTGTCCTTCGACATCGCCGCGCTGGAACTCTTCCTCCCGCTCGTCACCGGCGGCACCGTGATCCTGGCCGCCCGCGAGGACGTGCGGGACCCCTTCGCGCTCGCCGCCCTCGTACGGGCCCACCGGCCGGACCTCATGCAGGCCACGCCCTCCCTGTGGCGCGTCCTCACCGAGGCCGACCCCGGGGCCCTGGCCGGGGTGCGCCTGCTGTGCGGCGGCGAGGCCCTGCAACCGGACCTCGCCCGCCGCCTGGCCGGCCTCGGCACCGAACTGACCAACCTCTACGGGCCCACCGAGACCACCATCTGGTCGACCGCCGCCGCCCTCGACGAGGACACCCCCGCGCACGTGGGCCGGCCGGTCCGGCGCACCCGGGCCTACGTCCTCGGCACCCGGCTCACGCCCCTGCCGGCCGGCGCGACCGGCGAGCTGTACCTCGCAGGGGACTCCGTCGCCGACGGCTATCTGGGGCGTGCGGGGCTGACTTCGCAGCGGTTCACGGCCGATCCGTTCGGTCCGGCGGGGGAGCGGATGTACCGGACGGGTGATCTGGCCCGGTGGCGGCTTGACGGCACGATCGAGGTGCTGGGCCGGGCCGACCACCAGGTGAAGATCCGCGGTCACCGGGTCGAGCCCGGCGAGGTCGCCGCCGCCCTGGCCGAACACCCCGGCGTACGGGAGGCCGCCGTCGTCGCCCGGCGCTCGGACTCCGCCGCCGAACCGTTCCTCGTCGCCTTCCACGTCGGCACCGCCGAGGAGCCCGAACTCCGCGCCCACCTCACCCGGCTGCTGCCCGCCCACCTGATCCCGGCCCTGTTCCACGCCCTGCCCGCCCTGCCGCGCACCCCCAACGGCAAGACCGACCTCGGCGCCCTGCCCCGGGTCGACGCCACGGCGGGCGCCGGACGACGGGCGCCGGAGACGGCCACCGAGGGCCTGCTGTGCCGCCTGTTCGCCCAGGTGCTCGACATCCCCGAGGTCGGTGCCGACGACGACTTCTTCGCCCTCGGCGGCCACTCCCTGACCGCCGCCCGCCTCACCACCGCCCTGCGCGCCGAGGCCGGCGTGGAACTGGCGGTGCGCTCCCTGTTCGACCACCCGACACCGGCGCGGCTCGCCGGCCCGGTCGAGGCCGCCCGCGGCGCCCGGGAGCCCCTGGCGCCGCAGCCCCGGCCGCACCTGCTGCCGCTCTCGCCCGGACAGCGCCGCCTCTGGTTCCTGCACCAGGCCGGGGGCACCGGCGGCGCGTACAACATCCCCCTCGCGGTCCGTCTGACCGAGGCCCCGGACCCGGCCGTCCTCACCGCCGCCGTGAAGGACCTGCTGCTGCGGCACGAGGTGCTGCGCACGACCTTCCCGGCCACCGACGCGGAGCCCCGCCAGCGGATTCTCGACCCCGCCGCGCTGGAGGCACCCGTACGCCTGCACCGGACGGCGCCGGGGGAGTACGAGCGGGCGCTCGCCGAGGCCGCCGCCGAACCCTTCGACCTCGCGCACGAACCACCGCTGCGCGTCCACCTGTTCGGCGACGCGGACACCGAGTGCGTCCTGCTGCTGGTGCTGCACCACATCGCCGGCGACGAGTGGTCGCTGACGCCGCTCCTGCGCGATCTCGGCGCGGCGCTGACCGCACGCGGCGCGGGCCGTGCCCCACACTTCACGCCCCTGCCCGTGCAGTACGCCGACTTCACCCTGTGGCAGCGGCGCACCGCCCGCCGCGACGAGGCGGAGCACCTGGCGTACTGGCGGGCACGGCTGCGCGGCGCCCCGGAGCAGACGGGGCTGCCCTGGGCACGGCCCCGGCCGCACGAGCCCGGCGGCCCGGCCGCCGTCCACGCCTTCGAACTCGACGCCCCCCTCCACGCACGCGTGGCCCGGCTCGCCCGCCGTACCCGCACCAGCACCTTCATGGTGCTGCACGCCGCCCTCGCCGTGACCCTGTCCCGGCTCGGCGCGGGCGACGACCTCGTCCTCGGCGCCCCGGTCGCCGGCCGCGACGACGAGGCGCTGAAGGACGCGCCAGGACTCTTCATCAACACCCTCGCCCTGCGCACGGATTTGAGCGGCAACCCGAGCGTCGACCGGCTCATGGAACGGATCCGGGACACCGACCTGGAGGCGCTCGCCCACCAGGAGCTGCCCTTCGACCGGGTCGTCGAGGAGGTCAACCCGCCCCGCATCGCGGGCGTCACCCCGCTCTTCCAGGTGCTCTTCGCGGTCCGCGAGGAGTTCGACGGGTCCGCGCGGCTGCCCGGCCAGAGCGGCAGGCCGTGGCTGGTGCACAACGGGGAGGCCAAGTTCGACCTCCAGGTCACCTTCAGCGAGGACCGCGAGACCGGCGCGGCGGCCGGCCTCCTGGAGTACCGCACGGCCCTGTGGCAGGCGCGGGACGCGGCCCGGTTCGCCCGGACGCTCGTCCGGGTGATCGACCGGCTCACCGCCGGGCCCACCCGCCCGCTGTCCGCGCTCCAGGTGCTCCCCGACGCCGAGCGCGAACGCGTGCTCACCGCGCCCAACGCCACCACCCGCGCCCTCCCCGCGACCGGCCCGGCCCGGCTCTTCGCCGCACAGGCCACCCGCAGCCCCGCCAGGACCGCCCTCGTCAGCGGCACGGAAGAGCTGACGTACCGTCAACTGGAGGCGCGCGCCGCCCGGCTGGCGACCGTACTGGCCGAGCACGGGGCCGGCCCCGGCACCCTCGTCGGCGTCAGCCTGCCACGCGGCACCCAACTCCTCGTCGCACTCCTCGCCGTGGCCCGCACCGGCGCCGCCTTCCTGCCCGTCGACCCCGACTTCCCCGCCGAACGGATCCGCCTCCTGCTCGCCGACGCCGACCCGGCGCTCCTGATCGCCGACCGGGCACCCGAGGGCACGCTGCCGGCCGACCGGCTGCTCGACCCGGACGCCCCCGTCCTGCGCGCCCGGGTGGAGGCCGCCGCCGAACTGCCCCCGCCCGCGCCCCGGCACGGCGGCCACCCCGCCTACGTCATCCACACCTCCGGCTCCACCGGCACCCCCAAGGGGGTGGTCGTCACCGAGGCGGCGCTGACCAACTTCCTGCTCTGCACGGCCGACACGCTCGCCTTCACCGGCGACGAACGGCTCCTCGCCGTCACCACCGTCGGCTTCGACATCGCCGTACTGGAACTGCTGCTGCCGCTGACCACCGGCGGCACGGTGATCCTCGCCGCCCGCGAGGAGGTCCGCGACCCGGCCCTGCTCGCCGGGCTCGTCCGCCGGGCCGGCGCCACCGTGATGCAGGCCACCCCCTCGCTCTGGCGGTCGCTGCTCGAACAGGCCCCCGAAGCGCTGCGCGGACTGCGGATCCTGTGCGGGGGCGAGGCCCTCGCCCCCGACCTGGCCGAAGGACTCGCCGGTCTCGGGGCCGGCCTCACCAACCTGTACGGGCCCACCGAGACCACCATCTGGTCCACGTCGGCCACGCTGGACCACCGGGAAGCGGCCGCACCGCACGCGGGCCGCCCGCTGTGGAACACCCGCGCCTACGTCGTCGACCGCTTCCTCGCCCCCGTCCCGCCCGGCGTCCCCGGCGAGCTGTACCTCGCGGGGGACGGACTCGCCCAGGGCTATCTGGGGCGTGCGGGGCTGACCTCGCAGCGGTTCACGGCCGATCCGTTCGGTCCGGCGGGGGAGCGGATGTACCGGACGGGCGATCTGGCCCGGTGGCGGCGGGACGGCACGATCGAGGTGCTGGGCCGGGCCGACCACCAGGTGAAGATCCGCGGTCACCGGGTCGAGCCCGGCGAGGTCGCCGCCGCCCTGCGCGCCGACCCGCGGGTGCGCGACGCCGCGGTGGTCGCCCACACGGCACCGGGCGACCCCGCGCCCCGGCTCGTCGCCTACCTCGTGGGCCCGCGCGACCAGGAGGAGGCCCGGCGGATCCGCGAGGACGTCGCGGGCCGGCTGCCCGCCTACCTGGTGCCCTCCCTCTGCCTGGTCCTCGACGCGCTTCCGCAGACCCCCAACGGCAAACTGGACCGCGCCGCCCTGCCCGAGCCCGTGCTCGCCGCCCGCACCTCCCGCGCCCCGCGCGGCCCGCGCGAGGAGGCCCTCGCCGCCCTCTTCGCCGAGGTCCTCACCGGCGTCGAGCCCGGCGCCGACGACGACTTCTTCGCCCTCGGCGGCCACTCCCTGCTCGCCGCCCGCCTGGTGGCCCGAGCCCGGCCGCTGCTCGGCGACGACCTGAGCGTGCGGCACGTCTTCGACCACCCGACCGTCGCCCGGCTCGCCGCCCGCAAGGGCGCCGAACCCCGCACCGCGCCACCCCTGACCCGGCGGGAACGCCCCGCCCGGCCCCCGCTCTCCCCGGCCCAGGCCCGACTGCGCTTCCTCGACTCCCTCGGCGGCACCGGCACGGCCTACCACCTGCCGTTCGTGCTCACCCTCACCGGAGACGTTCGACCCGGCGGCCCTGGACACCGCCCTCGCCGACCTGGCCGGCCGCCACGAGGTGCTGCGCACCGTCTTCCCCGACGACGGCGACGGCCCCTACCAGCGGATCCTGGACTCGGCCGGGCCCGTCGAACACGCGAAGGTACGCGACGAGGCCGAACTGGAGGAGCACCTCACGCGGTTGAGCGCGCGCCCCTTCGACCTGGCCGCCGAGCCGCCGCTGCGGGTCACCGTGCTCACCGGCGCCGGCCGGGTGACCGTACTGCTCCTGCTGCACCACATCGCGGGCGACGAGTGGTCCGTCACCCCGCTGCTCACCGACCTGTCCACCGCCTACGCCGCGCGCCGCGCCGGGCGGGCACCCGACTGGGCCCCGCTGCCCGTCGACTACGCCGACTACGCGCTGTGGCAGCACGCCCTGCTGGACGACGGCCACCACGAACCCGAACTCGCCTACTGGCGCGCCGCGTTGCGGGGCGCGCCGCCGGCCCTCGAACTGCCCGCCGACCGGCCCAGGCCGGCCCGCCCCACCGGCCGCGGCGGATTCGTCCCCTTCACCGTGCCGCAGGACACCGCCACGGCCCTGCGGCAGCTGTCCCGGGACACCGGGACCACCCCGTTCATGGTGGCGCAGGCCGCTCTCGCCGCCCTGCTGAGCGCGCTGGGCGCCGGGCAGGACATCCCCATCGGCGTGCCCACCGCCGGCCGTGAGGAGCGGCACACCGAGGACCTCGTCGGCTTCTTCGTCAACACCCTCGTCCTGCGCACCGACCTGACCGGCACCCCCACCTTCCGGGACCTGCTCGACCGGGTCCGCGCCACCACCCTCGACGCCTTCGACCACGCCCACGTGCCCTTCGAACGCGTCGTCGAGGCCGTCCGGCCCGAACGCACCGCGCACAACCCGCTGTTCCAGGTCATGCTCACCTACCAGAAGCGCGGCGAGGTGCCCTTCTCGGCGCCCGGCGTCGAGGCCGGCTTCGCGCTGCGGGAGACCGACACCGCCAAGTTCGACCTCGTCGTCGGCCTCACCGACCACCTCGGCTCGCACCTGCTGGACGGCGCCGTCAACTACAGCGCCGACCTCTTCGACCGCGCCACCGCCGAGCGCTTCGCCGCCCGCCTGGTACGGCTGCTGGGCGCGGCGGTCGCCGCACCCGACACGCCCGTGCACCGGCTCCCGGTCCTCGACGACGCCGAACGCCGCACCGTGCTCACCGACTGGAACCCGGCACACACCCCGCGACCCGGCCCCGACCTGCTCGACCGCCTCACCACCGCCGTCGCCGCCCACGGCCGGCGCACCGCCGTCACCTGCGGCGGGCACAGTGTCGACCACGACACCCTGGACCGGCGCACCAACGCCCTGGCCCGCACGCTCATCGCCCACGGCGTCGGCCCCGAGGACCGGGTCGCCCTGCTGCTGCCCCGCTCCACGGCCCTGGTGGAAGCCGTCCTCGCGGTGGCCAAGGCCGGCGCCGCGTATGTGCCCGTGGACCCCCGTTACCCGGCCGCCCGCATCGCCCACACCGTCCGGGACGCCGCTGCCGCCCTGGTCGTCACCGCGGGCGGCACCGAGGCACCCGACGGCGTCCCGGTGCTCGACCTGGACGACGCCCGGGTCCGCGACGCCCTGGCCGCCGCACCCGACGGACCCGTCACCGACGCCGAGCGCACCGCGCCCGTGCACCCGGACCACGCCGCCTACCTCATCTACACCTCCGGCTCCACCGGCACGCCCAAGGGCGTCGTCGTCACCCGACGCAACCTCACCCGCCTCTTCGACGCCACCCGCGCGCTCTACGACTTCGGCCCCGACGACGTATGGACCCTCTTCCACTCCTACGCCTTCGACTTCTCCGTCTGGGAGATGTGGGGCGCGCTCCTGCACGGCGGACGGCTGGTCGTCGTCCCGCACGAGGTGACCCGGTCGGGTCCCGACTTCCTGCGCCTGCTGCACGAGGAGCGCGTCACCGTCCTCAACCAGACCCCCGCGGCCTTCGGCCAGCTCACCGAGTCGCTGCCCGGCCGGGGCGTGCCCGCCTCGCTGCGGTGGATCGTCTTCGGCGGCGAGGCCCTGGAACCGGGCCGCACCCTGCCCTGGCTCACCGGCCCCAACCCGCCGCGGCTGGTGAACATGTACGGCATCACCGAGACCACCGTCCACGTCACCGCGTACGAACTGACCCGCGCCCGCGCCGAGGACGCGGCACAGCGGGGCGTCAGCCCCGTCGGCCGGGCCATCGACGACCTGCGCCTGTACGTACTGGACGACGGACTGCGACCGGTCCCGCCGGGCGTGACCGGCGAGCTGTACGTCGCGGGCGGCGGGCTCGCCCGCGGCTACCGCGGCCGGCCCGCGCCGACCGCGGCCCGCTTCCTCGCCGACCCCTTCGGCGCGCCCGGCGGACGCATGTACCGCAGCGGCGACCTCGCCCGCTGGTCGGCCGACGGCCGACTCCAGTACCTCGGACGGGCGGACGACCAGGTGTCGCTGCGCGGCTTCCGGGTGGAGACCGGGGAGATCGAGGCGGTGCTCGGCCGCCACCCCGGCGTGGGCACGGCCGCCGTCGTCCTCGGCACCGACCTGCCCACGGGGCCCGGACTGGTCGCCTACACCACCGGCACCGCGTCCGCCCAGGAACTGCGCGAGGCCTGCGCCGCCGTCCTGCCCGAGCACATGGTGCCGACGGCCTTCGTCACCGTCGACGCGCTGCCGCTGACCGCCAACGGCAAACTCGACCGGGCCGCGCTCCCCGCCCCCGAAACACCCCGGCGGACCGGGGGCCGCGCCCCCGCCACCGCACTGGAGAGGGCGCTCGGCGAGCTGTACGGCAGCGTCCTCGGCGTGCCGGACATCGGGGCCGACGACGACTTCTTCGCCCTGGGCGGACACTCGCTGCTCGTCACCCGGCTCGCCAACCGCGTCCGGGCCGCACTCGGCACCGAGGTGTCCGTGCGCACCCTCTTCGAGGCCCGCACCGTGGCCGCGCTCGCCGCACACCTGACGGCCACCGGAGAGGTCGACCTCACGGCCACGGCCGCCCCCGCGCTCGGGGCCGCCCCGGCGCTCACGGTCGCCGAACGGCCGGCCGCGCTGCCGCTCTCGCCCGCGCAGGCACGGCTGTGGTTCCTGCACCGGCTCGGCGGATCCGCCCCCACCTACACCGTGCCGCTGCTGCTGCGCCCCACGGCACCGCTCGACACCGAGGCCCTCACCGGCGCCCTCCACGACCTGGTCCGCCGGCACGAGATCCTGCGCACCGCCTACCCGGCGCCCGAAGGGCATCCGGTGCAGCACGTGCTGCCCGCCGCCGACGCGCCGCTCGGCGACCCGGTCCGCACCGCCGACCCGGCCGCCACGGCGCGCGTGCTCGGCGCCCACGAGTTCGACCTGGAGTCCGAGCCGCCGCTGCGCGTCCACCTCCTGCACGGCCCGGCGGGGGAGCGGAGCGTGCTGCTCGTCCTGCACCACATCGCCTTCGACGAATGGTCACTCGCCCCGCTCGTCGACGACCTGGCCGGGCTCTACGCGGCCCGGCTGCACGGCACCGACGCGCCGCCGCCCCCGCGTCACCAGTACGCCGACTACACCCTCTGGCAGGCGCGGGCGCTGACCGCCCGGGAGCGGCCGCTGCTCGACCACTGGAGGGAGCGGCTGGCCGGTGCCCCCGCCGAGATCCCGCTGCCGCTGGACCGGCCCCGCCCGGCCGAGGTCGACCAGCGGGGCGACTCGGTGGAGTTCACCGTGCCGGCCGAGGTGCGCCAGGCCGCCGAGTCACTGGCCGTGCACACCGGCTCCACGCTGTTCATGGTGCTGCACGCCGCCCTCGCCGCCCTGCTCACCGCGCACGGCGCGGGCACCGACCTGCCGATCGGCACGGTGCTGAGCGGACGCGCCGACCGGGCGCTGGAAGAGGTGCCCGGCCTGATGGCCAACACGGTGGTGCTGCGCACCGACACCTCCGGCGACCCCACCTTCCGCGACCTCCTGCACCGGGTCCGTGCCACCGATCTGGACGCCTTCGAGCACGGGGACCTGCCTTTCGAGCGGCTGGTCGACGCGCTGGAGCCGGAGCGCTCGCTCTCCCGTCACCCGCTCTTCCAGGTGGCTCTGGTGCACCAGCGGGCCCCCGGGCGGCGCGCCGACTTCGGCGGCGTGCCGGTGGACGTGGAGCCGGTCGAGACGAAGGGGGCCAAGTTCGACCTGACCCTTGCGGTGGTCGAACGGCCGGACGGCGAGGGCCTCTTCGCCGCCTTCAACTACCGCACCGCCCTCTTCGACCCCGGGACCGTGGCGGCGCTGGGGCGCCGGCTCACCGCCCTGCTCGACTGGTGCACCACGCACCCCGACCTGCCCCTCACCGACGCGCCCGTCCTGGCGGGCCCGGAGGAGCGGCGCGCGGTGCTCGCCACCGCCACCGGCGAGACACGCGACCTCCCCGGCACCACACTGCCGGAGCTGATCCGCCGTCAAACCCTGCGCACGCCCGACCGGGAGGCCCTCACCGACGGCCGGCGCCACTGGACGTACGCGGAGTTCGACGCCGAGGCGGACCGCCTCGCCCGCCGGCTCGCGGACCTCGGTGTCCGGCGCGGCCGGGTGGTCGCCGTGGCCCTGCCGCGCTCGCCCGAACTCGTCCTCGCCGTGCACGCCGTGCAGCGCGCCGGGGCCGCCTACCTGCCGGTCGACCCCGAGCAGCCGGCGTCCCGCATCGGGGCGATGCTCCACGACTCCGCCGCACACTGCGTCGTGACCACGGACGCCCTGGCCGACGGGGTCAACCCCGACGGCCTGCCCGTACTCGACCCGACCACACCCGACTCGCCCACCGGGCGGGTCCTCGCCGGGGCGTCGCCCACCGGGCCGTCCTCCGCCGGCTTGCCGACCGGGGCATCCCCTGCCGGGTTGTCTGCCGCAGGCTCGTCCGCCGGGGCGTCCTCTGCCGGGCCGTCCGCCGCAGGCTCGCCCTCCGGGCTGTCCTCCGCCGGGGCGTCGCCCACCGGGCCGTCCTCCGAGCCGCCCTCCCCCGCGCCGTCCTCCGCCGCTGTGCCGGACCTGCCGCGTCCCCTTCCCGCGGACCCCGCCTACCTCCTGTTCACCTCGGGCTCCACCGGGCGGCCCAAGGGCGTCGTCGTCCAGCACGGGGCGATCGTCAACCGGCTGCTGTGGGCCCAGGACACCTACGCCCTCGGCGCGGACGACCGGGTCCTGCTGAAGACGCCCGCGAGCTTCAACGTCTCGGTGTGGGAGCTGTTCTGGCCGCTGCTGGCCGGGGCGACCCTGGTCACCGCGGGGCCCGACGACCACCGCGACCCGGCCGCACTGGCCCGGATCATCCGCGAACAGGCCGTCACCACCGTGCACTTCGTGCCATCCATGCTCGCCGCCTTCACCGCGGTCGCCGAACCCGCCGACTGCCTCGGGCTGCGCCGCGTCCTCGCCAGCGGCGAGACGCTGCCGCCGGCCGCCGTCACCGACACCGCCCGGATCGCACCGCACGCCGAACTGCACAACCTGTACGGCCCCACCGAGGCCGCCGTCGACGTCACCGCCCGGCACATCACCCCGGCCGACGCCACGCGCGCCGCCGTACCCATCGGCCGACCGGTGTGGAACACCCGGGCCCTGGTCCTGGACGCCCGCCTGCGCCCGGTACCCCCCGGCGTCCCCGGCGAGTTGTACCTGGCCGGTGCCCAACTCGCCCTCGGCTACCAGGGACGCGCGGCACTCACCGCCGAACGCTTCACCGCCGACCCCTACGGGCCGCCCGGCTCCCGCCTCTACCGCACCGGCGACCTCGCCCGGTGGCGGCACGACGGACAACTCGACCACCTGGGCCGCGCCGACGACCAGGTCAAGCTGCGCGGCCGGCGCATCGAACCCGGCGAGGTCCGGGCCGTACTCGACGCCCATCCCGCCGTCGCGCACAGTGCCGTGACCGTGTGGAGCGACCCGGCGACCGGCGCGGGACACCTCGTCGCCCACGTCGTCCCCGCCCACCGGGACCAACCGCTGCCCGACCTCACCGCGTACCTCGCCGAACGCCTCCCCGCCCACCTGGTGCCCAGCGCCGTCGACCCGCTGGAGGCGCTGCCGGTCACGGCCAACGGCAAGCTCGACCGGTCCGCGCTGCCCACACCCCGGCTCGCCCCGGACCCGGCGGGAACCGCGCCCGCCACACCGGAGGAGCAGCGGCTCGCCGGGCTCTTCGCCGACCTGCTGCACACCGAACGGGTCGGAGTCGACGACAGCTTCTTCGCCCTGGGCGGTGACAGCATCCTGTCCATCCAACTCGTCGCCGCCGCCCGCAAGTCCGGCATCGTCATCACCCCGCAGGACGTGTTCAGGCACCGCACCGTGCGCGGCCTGCTCGCCGCCGCCCGGCGCGACGAACCGGCCGCGCCCCCGGCCGACCCCCGCACCGGGCCGGACCCCGAGGGCCCCTGGCCGGTCACCCCGCTCCAGGAGGGCCTGCTCTTCCTGTCCCACTACGACACCCCGGACGACGGCTCCGGCACGCTGGACGTTCTACCACGTACAGGTCGTCCTCGCCCTCCACGACCGCGTCGACGCCGCACGGCTGCGCGAGGCCCTGCACCGGGTCCTTGAGCGGCACGCACCCCTGCGCACCGGCTTCACCCGCACCGGCACCGGCTGGACGCAGCAACTGCGGCCGGTCCACGCGGACATCGCGGAACTCGACCTCACCCGCCGCACCCCCCGCGAGACCGAACGCCGCGCCCGGCGCCGCATCGAGGACGAACGCGTGCGCCGCTTCGACCTGGCCGCACCGCCGCTGCTGCGCTGCCTGCTCGTCCACCGCGACGCCGGCCGCACCGACCTGGTCCTCACCGGCCACCACCTGGTCCTCGACGGATGGTCCCTGCCCCTGCTCGTCCGGGAACTGCTGCACGCCTACGGCGGCGCGACGCTCCCCGCGACCGGCCCCGACCACCTCGCCCACCTGCGGTGGCTCCAGGCACAGGACCGCCCCGCGGCCCAGGACGCCTGGCGCGCCGCCCTGGCGGACCTGGACGGCCCGACCCTGGTCGCACCGGACACACGCCACGCCACCGAACTGCCGCAGGAGTGCGTCCGCCGCGCCGACAGCGAACTCACCGCGCGGCTGACCGCCTTCGCCCGCGGCCGTGACCTCACCCTGGCCACCCTCCTCCAGACCGCCTGGGGACTGGTCCTGTCCTCGGCGACCGGCCGCCGCGACGTGGTCTTCGGCAACGTCGTCTCCGGCCGCCCGGCCGACCTGCCCGACGCCGGCGAGATGATCGGCCTGTTCGTCAACACCGTGCCGGTCCGGGTCCGCGTCCGGCCCGAACAGACCCTCGGCGAGCTGCTCACCGATGTCCGGGACGCCTTCACCGGCCTGTTGCCCCACCAGCACCTCGGCCTCGCCGACATCCAGCGGGCCGCCGGCCACGGCACGCTCTTCGACACCCTCACCGCGCTGGAGAACTACCCGGCGGACCCGCTCGACGCCCTCACCGAGGCCGCCGGCATCGAGGTCGGCGAGGTGCGCGGCTGGGACGCCACGCACTACCCGCTCACCTTCGTCGCCGTGCCCGGCACGGAACTCACCCTGCGCGTCGCCCACCAGCCGGGCAGTCTCACCGCGGCCGACGCCGAACGGTACGCCGAGCGGGCACTGCGCGTACTGCGGCTGCTCGCCGAGGCACCCGACACCCCCGTCGCCGCCCTCGACCCGCTGCTGCCCGCCGAGCGCGCCGCCCTCACCGCCCACGGCGGCGGACCGGCCGGGCCCGCCCCGGCGACCTGGGCCGAACTCGTCGCCCGCCAGGTGGCCGAGCGCCCCACCGCACCCGCCGTGGAGGGCCCGCGGGAGACCCTGACCTACGCCGAACTCGACGCCCGCGCGCGGCTCCTGGCCCCGCGGCTGACCGCCGCCGGACTGCTTCCCGGCCGGCTCGCCGCGATCGCCCTGCCGCGCTCGGTGGACCTGGTGGTCGCCCAACTCGCCGTCCAGCGGGCCGGAGCCGCCCACCTGCCGATCGACCCCGACTACCCGGCCGAGCGCGTGCGGTACATGCTCGACGACGCCGCGCCCACCCTGGTGCTGAGCCACCGCGACCTGGCCGACCGCTTCCCGGACGCCCTCTTCGTCGACGACACCCGCGCCGAGCCGCCGCACACCGCCGACGCCGGGGAACCGGCCACCGTCACTCCCGGCCACCCCGCCTATGTCATCTACACCTCCGGCTCCACCGGCCGCCCCAAGGGAGTCGTCAGCACCCACGCCGGACTGGCCGGGCTCGCGACCGCGCAGGCCGAACGCCTCGGCATCGACGCCACCGCCCGGGTCCTCCAGCTCGCCTCGCCCTCCTTCGACGCCTCCGTCATGGAGAGCCTCATGGCCCTGGCCACCGGCGCCACGCTGGTCGTCCCGGAACCCGGACCGCTCGCCGGGGAACTCCTCGGCGAGACCCTGACCGCACGCCGTATCACCCACGCGCTGATCCCGCCGACCGCACTGACCGGACTCGAACCCGACAACGCCGCCACCCTGCGCACCCTCGTCGTCGGCGGCGAGGCCTGCACCGCCGCGCTCGCCGCCCGCTGGGCACCCGGCCGCCGCATGGTCAACGCCTACGGGCCCACCGAGTCCACGGCGTGCGTCACCATGAGCGCCCCGCTCGACGGCCGCGGCACACCCGCGATCGGCACACCCCTGCACGGAGTGCGGCTGCACGTCCTGGACAGCATGCTGCGGCCGGTCCCGACCGGCACCACCGGCGAGCTGTACGCGGCCGGGGACGGCGTCGCCCAGGGCTACCTGGGCCGGCCCGGCCTCACGGCGGGCCGGTTCACCGCCGACCCGTACGGCCCGCCGGGATCCCGCATGTACCGCACCGGCGACCTGGTCTCCCGCGACGCCGACGGCGTCCTGCGCTACCACGGCCGCGCCGACGACCAGGTCAAGATCCGGGGCTTTCGGGTCGAGCCCGGCGAGATCACCGCCCTCCTCGAAGCCCGCCCCGAGATCCGGTCCGCGGCCGTCGTCGTGCGCACCGCCCGGGGGGACACCTCCGACGGACCGCGCCGACTGGTCGGCTACCTCGTCCCCGCCGGGACCGACGCGGTGGACACCGCACGCGTCCGCGCCGAACTGGCCCGTGTCCTGCCGGACCACATGGTGCCCACCGCGTTCGTCACCCTGCCCGCGCTGCCGTTGAGCCCCAACGGCAAACTCGACCAGGAGGCGCTGCCCGAGCCGGACTTCGCCTCCGTGATCGGACACACCGCCCCCGAGGGGCCGCTGGAGACCGCGCTCGCCGAGGCCTTCGCGCAGGTGCTGGGGCTGCCCGCGGTCGGCGCCGAGGACGGCTTCTTCGCCCTGGGCGGCGACAGCATCCTCTCCCTCCAACTGGTCTCCAGGGCCCGGAGCGCGGGACTGCGGCTCAGCCCGCGCGAGGTGTTCGAACACCCCACCGTGCGCGGGCTCGCGGAACTGCTGGCCGACCGCGGCACGGCCACCGACGCCGGCGAGGCGCCCGGCGCGCTCGGCAGCGCACCGCTCACGCCCATCATGCGCTGGCTCCTCGAACGCGGCGGCCCCGTCGGCAGGTTCAGCCAGTCCATGCTGCTAGCACTCCCCGAAGGCATCGACGCCGGCCAACTGGACGCGGTCGTGGACGCCGTGGTGCGCCGCCACGACGTGCTGCGCGCCCGGGTCGACATCGACGCCGCCACTCTCCTCGTCCCCGCTCCCGACGCCGGCGACCGCTTCCACCTGCCCGACCGCGGCGACACCGACGGACCGCCCGACGCCGCGGCCGTCGGCCGCGACGTGGACGCCTTGGCGGCCGAACTCGACCCGGCCGCCGGGCGCATGGTCCGCACCCGCTGGTACCGGGCCGCGGGCCGGGGCCGGCTCCTCGTGGTCGCGCACCACCTCGTCGTGGACGGAGTCTCCTGGCGCGTCCTCCTCGACGACCTGGCCCAGGCCTGGGAGGCCGTGCGCGAGGGCCGCACGCCCAACTTGGCGGACGTGCCCACCCCGTTCCGCGGCTGGGCGCTGGAGCTGCCCCGCCTGGCCCACGACCGCAGGGACGAACTCCCCCTGTGGCAAAAGGTGCTGACCGCGCCCGCCGACCTGCCCGGCGTCCGCCGTACGGCTTCGGCGGGCAGCGTGTCCCAAGCCCGCCACCGGGTCTTCGTCCTGCCTCCCGAGGAGACCGGACACCTGCTGACCCGGGCCGTGGAACGCTTCGACGCCTCGGTGCAGCACCTGCTGCTCGCCGCCCTCGCCACCGCCGTACGCGCGGCCGGGGACGGCCGCACGGTCCGCTTCCTCGCCGATGTCGAGGGCCACGGCAGGGAACAGCAGATCCGCGAGGGCTTCGACCTCTCCCGCACGGTCGGCTGGTTCACCTCCCTGTACCCGGTCGCCCTGCGCGCGGACGCGGGAGAGAGCTTCGCGGACACCGTGGCGCGCGTACGCGCCGACCTGCTCGCCCTGCCCGACAGCGGCATCGGATACGGCCTGCTGCGCCATCTGCTGCCCGCGGACGGGACAGGGCTCGCGGGCCGGCCCACACCGGCCCTGTCCTTCAACTACCTGGGCCGCTTCGGCACCCCTTCGGACACCGAAACCCCCTGGACGGCGGCTGCCGAGGCGCCCGTCCTCGGCGGTTCCGTGGACCCGGACCTGCCCATGGCCCACGCACTGGAGATCAACGCGGTCACCCGCGACACCCCGCGCGGGCCGGAACTGCACACCCGGCTCACCTGGGCCCCCGCCGCCGTCGACGACGCCCGCGCCGAGGACCTCGGCACGTGCTGGCTCGACGCACTGCGCACGGCGGCCCAGGAGGCCGGGGCGGCGAAACCCCGCGCCGCGGCCGCACCCGCGGCGCCCGGGGCGACGGCCTCCCTGTCGCCCCTCACCCCCGAACAGACAGCACGGCTCGCAGCCCGATGGAGGAACCGGTGAACGCCGAGAACGGCCCCGACCACGGCCTGGACAACGTCCTTCCGCTGACACCCCTGCAAGAGGGACTGCTGTTCCACTCCGGCTTCGACACCTCGGGCCCGGACCTGTACACCCTGCGCCTCGTCCTGGACCTGAACGGCCCGCTGGACGGCGCGATCCTGTGGCAGTCCGTGGACACCGTGCTGCGCCGCCACCCGAACCTGCGGGTCGCCTTCGTCGACGAGGGCCTGGACCGGCCCGTGCAGGTCGTGCCGTCCACCTGGTCGGTGCCCTTCCGGGAGGCGGACCTGAGAGAACTCGACCCCGACCGCCGGGCGGCGGAGGCCGAGCGCGTCCTCGACGAGGAACGCGCCCACCGCTTCGACCCGGCCGAACCCCCGCTGCTGCGGCTGACCCTGCTCCGGCTCGGCGACAGCGCCCACCGGCTCGTCGTCACCGCCCACCACATCCTGCTCGACGGCTGGTCCATGCCGCTCTTCGGCCGGGAACTGTTCGCCGCCTACGCCCTGCACAGCGGGGCCCCCGCCGCCGCCCCGCTGCCCGAGGTCCGCCCCTACCGCGACTTCCTCGCCCACCTCGCCACCCGGGACCGCGCCACCGCCGAGGCCGCCTGGCGCGAGGCCCTTTCGGACCTGACCGAGCCCACCCTGCTCACGGGGCCGCCCGCGACCCCGGCCGAGCCCCGGATGCCGCGCCAGATCGACCTGCGGATACCCGCGGGCACCGCGGCCGCGCTCGGGGCCCTGGCCGCCGACCGGCGGCTCACCGTCGCCGCCGCCTACCAGGCGGCCTGGGGAATCACCCTGGCCCGGCTGACCGGCCGCCACGACGTGGTCTTCGGCACCACGGTCTCCGGCCGGCCCGCCGACCTCGACGGCGCCGAGTCCATGATCGGCCTGTTCATCAACACCCTGCCGATGCTCGTGCGGGCACCGCAGTGGCGCTCGCTCGCCGCCACCGCCGGCGGCCTCCAGCAGGACTGGACACGGCTCCTCGACCACCAGCACCTGGGGCTCGCCGACATCCAGCGGCTCACCGGACTCGGCCCGCTCTTCGACACCCTGATCGTCGTGGAGAACTTCGGCGTGGACTCCGGGGCCCTCGCCAAGGCCCAGGCCGCCGGCGGCCTCACCGTCACCTCCGCGGTCGGCGAGGACGCCACCCACTACCCGGTCACCGTCGTCGTCCACCCCGGCCCCGAACCCCGCATCGCCCTGCGCCACCGCCCCGACCTGCTGACCGAGGAGCAGGCGCGGGCGCTGGGCGCCGCCTACGTCCGCGTCCTGACCGCCCTCGCCGACCGGCCCGACATCCCCGTCGGCGCCGTCGAACTGCTCGCGGCACACGAACGGCGCCGCTCCCTGGAGGACGGCGCCGCACTGGAACAGGCCGCCCCGCCCGAGGACACCATCACCGCGCGCTTCGCCCGGACCGCCGCCCGGAACCCGGACGCCGTGGCCGTCACCGACGCCGACGGCCCGCACACCTACCGGGACCTCGACGTGCGCTCCGGTCGCCTCGCCCGCCTCCTGCGCGAGCACGGCGCCGGCCCCGGCACCTTCGTCGCCGTCTGCCTCGACCCGTCCTTCGAGCAGCTCAGCGCCCTGCTCGGCATCCTCAAGACGGGCGCCGCGTACCTGCCGTTGGCCCCGGACCTCCCCGCGAGCCGCGCCGCGGCCCAACTGCGCACCGCACGCCCCGTCGCCGGACTCACCACCACGGCCCTGCGCGCCACCCTCCCGGCGGACACCGACTGGATCACCCCGGACGACCCCGCGACCGGCGCCCGACTGGCCGCCGCCGACCCCGCCGGCCCGATCGCCGTACCCGCCGCGGCCCCCGCCTACGTCATCCACACCTCCGGTTCCACCGGAACCCCCAAGGGCGTCGTCGTCGGACACCGGCAGGTGCTGCGGCTGCTCGACACCACCGAGGAGGACTTCGGCTTCGACGGCGACGACGTGTGGACCCTCTTCCACTCCTTCGCCTTCGACTTCTCCGTCTGGGAGATCTTCGGAGCGCTGCTGACCGGCGGCCGGCTCGTCGTCGTACCCCGCGAAACGACCCGCGCACCGGAGGAGTTCGCCGCCCTGCTGCGCCGCGAGGCCGTCACCGTGCTCAACCAGACGCCCTCCGCCTTCCACCAGCTCACCGACGCGATCCTGGCCGGCGAAGGCCCCGAGGGGCTCGCACTGCGGCTGGTGATCTTCGGCGGCGAGGCCCTGGAGCCCGCACGGCTGCGCGACTGGCAGCACGCCGCCGGGGAGAGCGGGCCCGAGCTGGTCAACATGTACGGCATCACCGAGACCACCGTCCACGTCACCCGCCACGCGCTGGAGGACCCGCGGGACACCCCGGGCACGGACACCGGGGCCGCCGGAAGTCCCGCGCCGGCCTGCCCCGTCGGGCGTCCGCTGGACGACCTCGCGATCCGGCTCCTCGACAGCGCGCTCCAGCCGGTCGGTCCGGGCCGCACCGGTGAGATGTACGTGGCCGGCCCCGGCCTCGCCCACGGCTACCTCGGCCGCCTCCCGCTCACCGCCACCCGCTTCGTCGCCGACCCCTACGGGCCGCCCGGCACCCGCATGTACCGCAGCGGCGACCTCGCCCGCTGGACCGAGGACGGCGACCTCGACTACCTCGGACGCGCCGACGACCAGGTACAGATCCGCGGATTCCGCGTGGAACCCGGCGAGGCACGCGCGGCACTGGCCGACCTGGACGAGGTCGCCGACGCCGTGGTGCTGGCCCGCCCGGGACCGGACGGCGCCGTCCGGCTCGTCGCCTGGGTCACCCCCGCCGACGGCCCGGTGGACCCCGCACGGCTGCGCCGCGCCCTGCGCGACCGCCTCCCGGACCACCTCGTCCCCGCCGCCGTCGTCCCGGTGGACGGCTGGCCGCTGACCGGCAACGGCAAACTGGACCGGGCCGCGCTCCCCGAACCGGAGGACCGGCCGGCCGGGACCGGCCGCGCCCCTGCCACCTGGCACGAGGAGATCGTCGCCGGACTCGTCGCGCAACTCCTCGGCCGCGAACACGTCGGCGCCGAGGACGACTTCTTCGCCCTGGGCGGCCACTCCCTGCTGGCCACCCGCCTGGCCTCCCGGATCCGGGCCGCCCTCGGTACCGACCTCTCGGTGCGCGACGTGTTCGAGGCACCCACCGTCGCGGAACTCGCCCGCCGCGCCGCGGACGGACCCACCGCCGACGGGCCGCCACTCGCCCCGCGCGAACGCCCCGAGCACATCCCGCTCTCCCCGGCCCAGCGCAGGCTGTGGTTCCTCCAGCAGTTGCACGGCCCCGGAGCCGACTACAACATCCCCTTCGTGGCGAGGCTCACCGGCCCGCTCAACGTCACCGCACTGCGCCGGGCGCTGCGCGACGTGCAGTCGCGCCACGAGAGCCTGCGCACCGTCTTCCCGTCGACCGCGGGCACGCCCCGCCAGCACGTGCTGGCACCGGACGAACTCGACGACCCCCTGACCGTCCTCGACGCCTGCGACCGGGACCTCGACGCCGCCGTCACCGAGGCCGTCACCGCCCCCTTCGACGTGGAGCACCGGCCGCCGCTGCGTGCCACGCTGCTCCGGCTCGGCGAGCGGCAGCACGTCGTCGCGCTGGTCGTGCACCACATCGCCGCCGACCAGTGGTCCGCCCGGCCGCTGCTGTCCGACCTGGCCATCGCCTACGCCGCCCGCACCCGGGGCGAGGAACCGCAACTGCCGCCGCTGCCCGTGCAGTACGCCGACTGGACACTGTGGCGCCGCGAACAGGCGGGAGAAGACACGGCCGCGGCCTCGGACACGGCCCCGGACGGGGAGGCCGCCTCCGGCCCGCTCGCGAAGCAACTGGAGTACTGGAAGGAGCAGTTGGCCGGCCTCCCGGAAGAGACCGCGCTGCCCGCCGACCGGCCGCGCCCCGCGACCCCGAGCTTCCGCGGCGGCTTCGCCCGCTTCACCGTGCCCGCGGAGACGCACCGGGGCCTGCGCGCCCTCGCCCGTTCCGCCGCCGGCTCGCTGTTCATGGTGAGCCACGCCGCCCTGGCCGCCCTCCTCACCAGGACCGGCGCCGGCACCGACGTGGTGATCGGCACCCCCGTCGCCGGACGGCACGACACCGCCCTCGACGACCTGGTCGGCTTCTTCGTCAACAACCTCGTCCTGCGCACCGACACCTCCGGCGACCCCGACTTCACCACCCTGCTGGACCGGGCGCGCCGCACCGACCTGGCCGCCTACGCGCACGCCGACGTGCCCTTCGAGACCCTCGTGCACGAGCTGAGCCCGCACCGCTCGCTCTCCCGCCACCCGCTCTTCCAGGTGATGCTCGCCTACGAGAACCGCGCCGCCGAGGAGATCGGCCTGCCCGGCGTCACCACCACCGCGATCCGCGCCGGTGCCGGGGCGGCCAAGTTCGACCTCACCTTCACCCTCGTGGAACGCGACGGCGCCGACGGCCTCGAAGGCGTCCTGGAGTACGCCCGCGACCTCTTCGAACCGGCCACCGCCGAGGCCCTCGCCCGGCGCTACGTCCGGCTCCTGACCGCGGTGGCCGAGGACCCCGCTCTGCCCCTGCACCGGCTCGGCCTCCTCGACGCCGGCGAACGCGCCGCGCTCCTCGCCGCACCCCGCACCGCCCGGCCCCCGCTCCCGGACGCTCCGGGCACACTGCCCGCCCTCTTCGCCCGTCAGGTCACCGAACACGGCGCGCGGCCCGCCCTCGCCGGACCGACCCTGGCCGGTGACGCGCGCGTCGAGCTGACCTACCGGGAGGTGGACGAGGCGGCCGACCGTCTCGCCGCCCTCCTGACCGCGCACGGCGCCGGGCCCGAGGACCGCGTCGCGGTCGCCCTGCCCCGCACCGTCGAGGCCGTCGTCGCCATGCTCGCGGTGATGCGGGCCGGCGCCGTCTACGTCCCGGTCGACCCCGGCTACCCGGGCGAGCGCATCGCCCACATGCTCGACGACTCCGCCCCCGTCCTGACCCTGACCGCCCCCGGCGCCACCCTCGACGACACCCGCTGCCTGGAGCTGGACGCCGGCCTCCTGACCGCCGACGGCCCCGCCCCCGCCGCCCCGGGACTGCGGGCCCCGACCTCCGCCTCGGCCGCCTACGTCATCTACACCTCCGGCTCCACCGGCCGCCCCAAGGGCGTCGTCGTCACCCACGCCGGACTGCCCGACCTGGCCACCACCCTGCACCAGGGCTTCGGCGCCGGACCCGGCTCGCGGGTGCTCCAGTTCGCCTCGCTCAGCTTCGACACCTCCGTCTGGGAGATCGTCATGGCGCTGACGGCCGGCGCGGCGCTGGAGATCGTCCCCGCCGAACAGCGGCTCGGCACACCCCTCGCGGACTTCCTCACCGCGCACTCCGTCAGCCACCTCACGGTGCCGCCCGCGGTGCTCGCCGCCCTGCCGCCCACCGCGGTCGCACCCGGCAGCACCCTGATCGTCGCCGGCGAGGCGTGCCCGCCCGAACTCATCCGCGACTGGGCCGCACGCACCCGCATGTTCAACTCCTACGGCCCGACCGAGACCACGGTCGACGCCACCCTGTGGCGCTGCGCGGCCGACGCGCTGCGCGGACCCGCGCCCATCGGCCGCCCGGTGGACGGCACCGCCGTCTATCTGCTCGACGCGTACCTCCAGCCGGTCCCGCCCGGCACCGTCGGCGAACTGTACGCCGCCGGAACCGGACTGGCCCGCGGCTACCTGGGCCGGCACGCGCTCACCGCCGAACGCTTCGTCGCCGACCCCTACGGCCCGCCCGGAACCCGCATGTACCGCACCGGCGACCTGGCCCGCCGCAACACCGACGGCGAACTGGAGTATCTGGGCCGCGCCGACAGCCAGGTCAAACTGCGCGGATTCCGCATCGAGTTGGGCGAGGTGGAGCGGAGCCTGACCGCACTGCCCGGAATCCGGCAGGCAGCCGCCGTGCTCCGCGAGGACACCCCGGGCCGGCCGATGCTGGTCGGCTATCCGGTGCCCGAGCCCGGCACCGAGCCCACCGAGCAGGCACTCCTGGACGCCCTCGCGCGCGAACTCCCCGACCACCTGGTGCCCTCCAGGCTGGTCGTCCTCGACGCCCTGCCGCTGAGCCCCAACGGCAAGGTCGACCGCACGGCCCTGCCCGCGCCGGTCCGCGCCACCGCGGTGGCACCGGCCGCGGACGGCCCCGCCGGTGAACTGGCCGCCCTGTTCGGCGACGTACTGAACCTGGACCAGGTCGCCGCCGACGACTCCTTCTTCGCGCTCGGCGGCGACAGCATCTCCTCCATCCAACTGGTCGCCCGCGCCCGTGCCGCGGGACTCGACCTCTCCGCCCGCCAGGTGTTCGAGCTGCGCACCCCGCACGCCCTGGCCGCCGCCGTCCGGCCCATGCGCGCCCGCGCCGACGGCGCGCGGGACACCGGCCCGGTCCCGCTCACCCCGCTCATGCGCTGGCTGGAACGCCGGCCGGAGCACTGGCGCACCTTCCACCAGGCCATGCTGCTCACCGTCCCGGCGGACCTCGGGGAACACGCCCTGCGCCGGGGCCTGGACGCCGTGGTCGCCGCGCACGGCATGCTGCGCGCCCGCACCACCACGGGCACGGACGGGCGGACGGTCCTCACGACCGCGGACACGGCCACCCACGAGTTCACCGTGGCCGACGCGACCGGTGCGGACCAGCACGCCCTGCGGCTGCTGATCACCGAGCACTCCCGAGCCGCCGTCCAGCACCTCGACCCCGCCGGGGGCCGCATGGTGCGGGCCGTGTACTTCCCGCGCGGGCAGGGCAGGGACGGGCGGCTGCTGCTGGTCGCGCACCACCTGGTCGTCGACGGGGTGTCCTGGCGGATCCTGCTGGCCGACCTGGAGCGCGCGGCCCGGGGCGCCGAGGTGCCGCCGCCCACGGGCACCCCCTTCGGACAGTGGGCCCGCGGACTGTGGGACGCGGCAGGCGACTTCGCCGCCGAGCGCGCCTACTGGGACACCGAACTGGCCGCGGCGACAGAGCCGTTCACCGCGACGGAGAGCACCGGAGAACCCGTCGAACTGCGTACGGTGCTGCCCGCCGCCCTCACCGGCGACCTGCTCACCCGGGTCTGCGCCGCCTTCCGCGCGGGCCCCGACGAGATCCTCCTCGGCGCCCTGGCCCGAGCCCTGAACCCGGGGGAGGGCGGCGTCCTCGTCGACCTGGAATCCCACGGCCGGCACGAGGACCTTCTGGAGGGCGCCGAACTCTCCCGCACCGTCGGATGGTTCACCACCCAGTACCCCGTCCGCCTGCGGTGCGGCGACGGGCACACCGGCGAGGCCGTGAAGAGCGTCAAGGAGTCCCTGCGCGCGGTGCCGCGGCACGGCACGGGCTACGGGCTCCTGTACGACCAGGCCGCGGGCGGAGCCCGAATCGGCTTCAACTACCTCGGCCGTTTCGGCTCCCCCGAGCGGGGCGGCCACTGGGGCCCCGCGCCCGAGTCGGACGCCGTCGACACCGGCGCCCTGCCCGCCCTGACCGACGGACACGTCCTCGAACTGCACGCCTCCACGCTCGACGGCCCCGACGGACCGGTGATGACCCTGCGCTGGACATACGCGGGCGACGCCCTGGACCACCGGCAGATCGACGAACTGGCCCTGCGCTTCACCGACAGCCTCACCGAACTGGTGCGGCGGGCCGGGGAGTCGGGCTTCGCCGGCCCGACACCCGGCGACTTCCCCCTGCTCGCGCCCACCCGGGCCGAGATCGCCGAGATCGCGGCGGCCGGACCCGTGCCGCACACGCTCATGCCGCTCAGCCCGCTCCAGGAGGGACTGGCCTACCACGCGCTGTCCGACCCCGACGCCCCCAACGTTCTACCTCGTCCAGCTCGAACTGGAGCTGACCGGCGCTCTGGACGCCGACCGGCTGCGCCGCGCGGCCCAGAGCGTGGTGGACCGGCACGAGGTGCTGCGGGCGGGCTTCCGCCAGCTGTCGACCGGCCGCCTCGTGCAGTACGTCGCCGATCCCACGCCGGTGGACTGGCGCGAGGCCGACCTGCGCGGCCGGCCCGGCGAGCTGCCCCGACTGGCCCTGGAGGACCGCACCCGGCGCTTCGACCTCGACGCCCCGCCCCTGGTCCGCCTCACCCTGGCCCGGCTCGCCGACGACACCTGGCGCCTGCTGTTCACCAGCCACCATCTCCTGCTCGACGGCTGGTCCTCGCCCCTGCTGCTCACCGACCTGTTCACCGCGTACGCGGGCGGCGCCCCCGCACCCCGCAGGCCCTACGCGGACCACCTGGCCTGGCTCGCCCGCCAGGACCGGGAGGCGGCCCTCGATGCATGGCGCCGGGAACTGCACGGCCTGGAGGCGCCCTCGCTCGTCGCGGACGGCACGACCGGCACGGACACCGCCGGCGCCCAGGAGCCCGGCGAGAGCGAGCACGTCCTGCCGGCCGGCCTCGCAAACGCCCTGGAGGCGGCGGCCCGCGCGAGCGGCACCACCCTCAACACCCTGGTGCAGACCGGCTGGGCGCTGGTCCTGTCCCGGCTGACCGGACGCACCGACGTGGTGTTCGGCGCCGCCGTCTCCGGCCGCCCCGCCGACCTTCCCGGCGCCGGCTCCATGCTCGGCCTGTTCGTCAACACCCTGCCGGTGCGCGTGGACACGGCACCCGGCAGGAGCCTGCACGACATCGTCACCGCCCTGCACGAGAGCCAGGCGGCCCTGCTCGACCACCAGCACATCGGGCTCGCCGACCTCCAGCGCGAGGCCGGTCTGCCGGTCCTGTTCGACACCATGACGGTCTTCGAGAACTACCCGTTCGACGAGGACGCGCTCTCCGCGAGCGAGACGGCGGCCGGGCTCACGGTGCGCGGGGTCGGCGGCCGGGACGCGACGCACTACCCGCTGACCCTCTCCACCACCGCGCACGGCGGCCGGATCAGGCTCGTGCTCAAGCACCGGAGCGACCTGTTCGACGGGGAGAGGGCCCGCCGCGTCCTGGACGCACTGGCCGGCGCTCTCGAAGCCCTCGCCGGCGACCTCCACCGCCCCTCCGGCGCACTCGACGTACTGCCCGCCGCGCCCGCCCCCGCGACGCCGAGCGCGCTCCGCCACCCGGACGGAGGGCTCTCCCCGGCCGGCGTGGTCGCCCGGCACGCGGCGGCGGCCCCCGAGGCCGTCGCGGTACGCGCCCCGGACGGCACGCCGGTCCTCACCTACGCCGAACTCGCCGGCCGGGCGGCCGGGTTCGCCGCCCGGCTGCGCACGGCCGGCGCCGGACCCGAGACGACGGTCGGGGTACTGCTGCCGCGCTCGCCCGAACTGATCGTCGCCCTGCTCGCGGTGAACTGGGCCGGCGCCGCCTACCTGCCCCTGCACCCCGACTGGCCCGCCCACCGCTCCCGCACCGTCCTGAACGCCGCCGAGGCCGTCGCCCTGATCACCGCAACTGACACTGACACTGACACTGACACCGGCACCGGCACCGACATCGCGGACGGCCGCCCCGTACTCGCCGAAAACCCGGACCCGGGCACGCACGCCGCCGGACAACCGGCCCGCGTCCCCGGCGCGGCCCTCGCCTACGTGATGTACACCTCCGGGTCCACCGGCGAGCCCAAGGGCGTGGCCGTCACACAGGACGATGTGCGGGCGCTCGCCGCCGACTCCCGGTTCGCCCCCGACGCGCACCGCCGGGTGCTGCTGCACTCCCCGCACTCCTTCGACGCCTCGACCTACGAGCTGTGGGTGCCGCTGCTGAGCGGCGGCGAGATCGTCCTGGCACCGGACGAGGCGATGGACCCGCGGCACTGGCGCGAACTGCTGCGCCAAGGCCTCGTCGACGCGGCCTGGTTCACCGCCGGCCTGTTCGACCTGCTCGCCCAGGAGGTCCCGGAGGCGTTCACCGGTCTGCGTGAGGTGTGGACCGGCGGCGCCGTCGTGCCGCCGACGGCGGTGCGGGCCGCCCTCGCCGCCGCACCCGGCCTGCGCGTGGTCAACGGCTACGGACCCACCGAGACGACCACGTTCGCCACCGCGGGACCCGTGGACCCCGCCGCCCTCGACGGACCGCTGCCGATCGGCCACCCCCTGGACGGCATCGCCGCGCGCGTCCTCGACCCGGCACTGCGGCCCGTGGCGCCCGGCGTACCCGGAGAGCTGTACCTCGCCGGTGCCGGACTGGCCCGCGGCTACCTGGGCCGGCCGGACCTGACCGCCGAGCGCTTCGTCGCCGACCCCCACGGAGCGCGCGGCGGCCGGATGTACCGCACCGGCGACGTGGTCAGGCAACGCCCCGACGGCGCCCTGGACTTCGTGGGCCGCGCCGACGACCAGGTCAAGCTGCGCGGCTACCGCGTCGAACCCGGCGAGGCCGAGGCCGCGCTCGCCGCCCTCGACGGCGTCGCCCGCGCCGCCGTGGTCCTGCGTGACGACCTGCCCACCGGCCCCGCCCTGATCGGCTACACGGTCCCCGCCGCCGAACCGGCCCGCACGGCGGAGCAGCTCCTCGCCGAACTGCGGACCCGGCTGCCCGCCTACCTGCTGCCCGCGGCCCTGGTCACCGTCGACGACATCCCGCTCACCGCCAACGGCAAGGTCGACCGGGCCGCGCTCCCGGCCCCGGCCGGGCCGCGGACGGCGGGCGGCGCCCCCGGCACGGGCGGCGGTCCGCGCGAGGAGCTGCTGTGCGGCCTGTTCGCCGAGGCACTCGGGCTGGAGAGCGTCGCTCCGCACGACGACTTCTTCGCCCTCGGCGGACACTCCCTGCTCGCCATGCGCCTCGCGGGCACCGTCCGCGCCGCCCTGGGCACCGCGCTGAGCGTGCGCGACCTGCTGGAGGCGCGCACCCCCGCGGCGACCGCCGCACTGCTCCGCCCCGGCGGCGGCACCGCGCCGCCCCTGGAGTCCCGGGCCGGCACGGCGCGCCCCGAGCGGATCCCGCTGTCACCCGCCCAGCAGCGCCTGTGGTTCCTCGACCGGCTGGAGAGCGAGCCGTCCGCCGCGTACAACGTTCCCGTCGCGCTGCGCCTGACCGGCCCGCTCGACACGGCGGCCCTGCGGGAGGCGCTCACCGATCTCGTCACCCGGCACGAGGTGCTGCGCACCGTCTACCCCGACCACGACGGAGTGCCGTACCAGAAGGTGCTGGACCCGGCGCGGACGCGGGTGGAGCTGCGGGTGCTGCCCGCCGCCCGCGCCGAGGACCCGGCGGCCGTCGCCGTACTGGAACGGGAGGCCGCCAGGACCTTCGACCTGGCGCGCGACATCCCGCTGCGCGCCCTGTGCCTGCGGGTCCCGGACGGCGACGTGCTGCTGCTCGTCCTGCACCACATAGCGGGCGACGAGTGGTCGGTGGGCCCGCTGCTCGACGACCTCTCGGCCGCCTACGCCGCCCGGACCGAGGGCCGCGCGCCGCGGACACCCGCCCTGCCCGTGCAGTACGCCGACCACACCCTGTGGCAGCGCGAGGTGCTCGGCGAGGAGAGCGCCGAGGACAGCGCGGCCGCCCGGCAGATCGCCCACTGGCGCGAGCGGCTCGCCGGCTCCCCGCCCGAGCTGCCGCTGCCGGTCGACCGCCCGCGCGGACCGCGCGCCGGACACGAGGGCGGCGTCGTCGAGTTCGAGGTCCCCGAGCACGTCCGCCGGGGCCTCGCCGAGCTGACCGTGCGCACCGGGGCGACCCCGTTCATGGTCGCGCACGCCGCCCTGGCCGTACTCCTCCAACGTCTGGGCGCGGGCGACGACATACCCGTGGGCACCCTCGTCGCCGGACGCGAGGAGGCCGCCCTGCACGCCATGGTGGGCTTCTTCGTCAACACGCTCGTGCTGCGCACCGACCTGAGCGGCGACCCCACCCCGGCCGCGCTCGTGCGGCGCGTACGGGACCGGGACCTGGACGACTTCGACCACGCCGACGTGCCCTTCGAACGCCTCGTCGACGTGCTCGACGTGGAACGCTCGCTCTCCCGCCACCCGCTCTTCCAGGTGATGCTCAACCACCAGACCCGGGTCGCCCGGGGCCCCTCCTTCGCGGGCCTGGACAGCACCCCGCTGGCCGTGCGCACCGGCACCGC
Source organism: Streptomyces sp. SL06 (assembly GCF_058244745.1). Classification (NCBI taxonomy): domain Bacteria; kingdom Bacillati; phylum Actinomycetota; class Actinomycetes; order Kitasatosporales; family Streptomycetaceae; genus Streptomyces; species Streptomyces sp. SL06. The sequence continues at coordinate 6,935,712 of NZ_JBSYOT010000002.1, forward strand.
CAAGTTCGACCTGACCTTCACGATGGTGCGGGACACCGGCCCCGACGGCGCCCTGGGCGGCGGCATCACCTACCGCACCGACCTCTTCGACCACGAGACCGCCGAGGCACTCGCCTCCCGCTTCCTGCGCGTCCTGGCCGCCTTCGCCACCCGCCCCGACGCGCCGCTGAGCACCCTGGACGTGTGGGACGGGCCCGAACGCCACCGGGTCCTCGTCGACTTCAACAGCGCCGAACCGCCCGTCGCGGCCCCGCCGTGCCTGCCGCGGGACTTCGCCGCACAGGCGGCGCGCACACCCGAGGCCCCGGCGGTCGTCACCGACGACGAGGTCCTCACCTTCGGGACGCTCCTGGAGCGGGTACGGGGCGCGGCCGACGCGCTGCGCGCCGCCGGGGTGGGCGACGGCGACCTGGTGGCCGTGCTGCTGCCGCGCTCCGCTGAACTGGTCGTCGCCGCCCACGCCGCGCACCACGCCGGGGCCGTCTACCTGCCCCTGGACCCCGCCCACCCGGCACCGCGGCTGGCCCGCGTGCTCGCCGCGAACCCGCCGCGCGCGGTCGTCACCGACCGGGCGACCCGCGCCCTGCTGCCCGCCGAGGGGCCCTGGCGCCTCCTGCTGACGGACGAACTCCCGCCCACCGGCGAGAGCCCCGCCCCTGCACCCCACCCCTCAAGCCCCGCCTACGTCATCCACACCTCCGGCTCCACCGGAGAGCCCAAGCCGGTCGTCGTACCGCACGGCGCGCTCGCCAACCGGCTCGGCTGGACCCGGCGCAACCACCCGCTGGGCCCCGGGGACCGCATGCTGCTCAAGGCCGCGCCCGGCTTCAACGTCTCGGTGTGGGAGATCTTCGGCCCGCTGCTCGACGGCGCCGCCCTGGTCGTCGTACCACCGGACCGGCACCTCGACCCGGCGTACGTGGCCGGCCTGATCCGGCGCCACGAGGTCACCGCCGTCCACTTCGTGCCCTCGATGCTCGCCCTGTTCGCGGCCGAACCCGAAGCGGCCCGCTGCACCGGCCTCAAGTGGATCTTCAGCGGCGGCGAGGCCCTGGACGACGCCCTGGTGCGGGCCTGCGCCGACCGGCTGCCCGCCACGGTCGTCAACCAGTACGGGCCCGCCGAGGCCGCCGTCAACGTCACCGCACGCCCCGCCGTCCCCGGCGAGCGGGCCATGGTCCCGCTCGGCCGCCCCGGCGCCGGCACCCGCGCCTTCGTCCTCGACGCCTCCCTGCGCCCGGTGCTCCCGGGCGTGACCGGCGAGCTGTACCTCGCCGGTGCCCAACTCGCCCTCGGCTACCTCGGGCGGCCCGCGGCCACCGCGGAACGGTTCGTCGCCGACCCCTTCGGCCCGCCCGGCACCCGGCTCTACCGCACCGGCGACCTCGCCCGCTGGAACCGGCACGGCGAGCTGGAGTTCGGCGGCCGGGCCGACGACCAGGTGAAGCTGGCCGGGGTCCGCGTCGAGCCCGGCGAGGTGCGCACCGCGCTGCTCGGCCACCCCGGCGTGCGGGAGGCCGCCGTACTCGTGCGCGAGGGGCGGCTGCTGGGCTACGTCACCACCGCATCCGACACCCTGTCCGGCACGGACCTCATCGGCCGTCTCGCCACCCTGCTGCCCTCGTCGACGGTGCCGGCCGACGTACTGGTCCTCGACACGCTCCCGCTCACCGCCACCGGCAAACTCGACCGGGCCGCACTGCCCCTCCCCGGGCCGCGCACGGGCTCCGCGGACGCGGCACCGCAGGGGAGCACGGAGGCCGTCCTGTGTGAACTCTTCGCCGACCTCCTCGCACTGGCGGGCGCGGGCCCCCACGACAGCTTCTTCGCCCTCGGCGGGGACAGCATCTCCTCCATCCAACTGGTCGGCGCGGCCCGGCGGCGCGGGCTGCTGCTCACCCCGCGCCAGGTGTTCGAGCAGCGCACCCCGGCGGCGCTGGCCACCGTCGCCCGGCCCGCGGCCGAGGAGACGGCCGTCCACGACCCCGGGACCGGTGAGGTGCCCCCGACCCCGGTCATGCACGCCCTGCGGGAACGCGGCGGCGACCACCGGCGGTTCAGCCAGTCGGTGCTCGTCACCGTCCCCGCCGCGGTCACGGCCGACCGGCTGGATGCGGCTCTGCACCGGCTCAGGGAGCACCACGCGATGCTCCGCGCCCGGCTGGACACCTCGGGCGACTGGTCCCTGCACGTTCCCGAGAAGACCCCGCGAGCCTCCGTCCTGCGGACGGTGGAGGTCCTCGGCGACGGCACCGGACTGACGGAGGCGGTGCGCCGCGAGTCCGCCCGCGCCGTGCGCGAACTCGACCCGGAGAGCGGCGAGATGCTGCGCGCCGTCTTCTTCGACCGGGGCCGGGAGCGGACCGGCCGACTGCTGCTGCTCGCCCACCACCTGGTCGTCGACGCCGTGTCCTGGCGGGTGCTGCTGCCCGACCTGGAACACCTGTGCGCGACGCAGGGGGCCGACCGGCCCCTGCCGCCGGTCGAGGTCTCCTTCCGCACCTGGGCCCGCGCCCTCGCCCGGACGGCACCCGACTGCCGCGAGGAACTGCCGTACTGGACCGAGGTGTTGACCGGTGCCGGCGGCCCATCGGGTCCGCCCGCCCCGGACCCGGCGCGGGACACGCCCGACACCGTCCGGCAACACGTCACAGGCGTCCCCGCCGAGACGGCCGAGGCGGCACTCGGCGAGGTGACCGCCGCCTTCCACTGCACCGAGCAGGACGTGCTGCTGACCGCCCTCGCCCTCGCCGCCGGCGCCTGGCAGGGCGGCGGCGACCCGCTCGTACGCCTGGAGGGCCACGGACGGGACGCGGAAGTCCTCGGCGAGCGCGAACCCTTCCGCACCGTGGGCTGGTTCACCACCGTCCACCCCGTGCGGCTCGGCCTGGGCGGCGCCGATCCGGCCCGCGCGCTCACCGAACCCGCCGAGGCCGGCCGTGCCCTCAAGCACGTCAAGGAACTGCTGCGGTCCGTCCCCGGCCACGGCGCAGGCTACGGCCGGTTGCGCCATCTCGACCCGCAATCCGGCCCGGTGCTCGCCGCCCTGCCCGAACCCCGCATCGGCTTCAACTACCTCGGCCGCTACGACGTGTCCGACGACCCGTCCGCCACGGGCGAGGGCACGGCCGCGTGGACACCCGCCCCGGAGTCCGGGGCACTGTGGCGCGAACCCGCGGCCCTCGGCGTCGACCTCGCGGTCGACCTGAACATCGCGGCACTGCACCGCACCTCGGGCACCGAACTCTCGGTGACCTGGCAGTACGCGGAACGGCTCGTGCCCGCCGACCGCATCGCCGCACTCGCCGACGACTGGCGCCGCGCCCTCGACACCCTCGTGGCCGCGGCCCGCACCACGGCGGGCGGACACACCCCGTCCGACCTCGGCCTGCTCACGATCGCCCAGGACGAGATCGACGAATTCGAAGACGAGTGGAGGACCCAGTGACCACCGGCGCACCCTCGGGGCTGCGAGACCTGCTCCCGCTCTCCCCGCTCCAGCAGGGGCTGTACTTCCTGTCGTCCTACGACGACGGCGCGCTGGACGTCTACACCGTGCAGATCGCGGTGGAACTGCGCGGCCCGCTCGACGCCCCCCGGCTGCGCCGTGCCGCCGAGGCCCTGCTCCAGCGGCACCCCAACCTGATGGCCGCCTTCCGGCAGCGCAGGAACGGCGAGCCCGTCACCCTGATCCCGCACCGGGTGGAGCTGCCCTGGACCGAGGTCGACCTGTCCGGCACGGACCCGAAGGAGGCGGCCGAGCGCCTGGAAGGGCTCACCGCGGCCGACCGCACCGCCCGGTTCGACCTGGCCACACCCCCGCTGATCCGCTTCACACTGGTCAGGCTGGGGGAGGAGCACCACCGCCTCCTCTTCAGCCACCACCACCTGCTGCTCGACGGCTGGTCCACCGCCCGCGTCCTCCAGGAGCTGTTCGCCCTGCACCGCGCGGACGGCGCGGCCGAGACCCTGCCGGCCGTCCCGCCGTACCGCGACTACCTCGCCTGGGCCGCCCGCCGCGACCGGAGCGCCGACGAGGCCGCCTGGCGGCACGCCCTGGACGGACTCGACGGCCCCACCGTCGTCGCCCCCGCCCTGTCCGGCGCACCGGCCGCCGAACCGGCCACCCTGGACGTGGACCTCGGTCCGGACCTCGGCGCCGCGCTCACCGCCACGGCCCGCCGCCTCGACGTGACGGTCCCGGTCGTGGTGCAGACGCTCTGGGCGCTGGCCGTGGCCGCGATCACCGGACGCGAGGACATCGTTTGCGGCACCACCGTCTCCGGCCGCCCCGCCGAACTGCCCGGCGTGGAGCACATGGTGGGGCTGTTCATCAACACCCTGCCGTTGCGGGTGCGCCTCGACACCGACCCGGACCTCGGCCTCGCGGACCTCGTACGGCGCGTCGCCCGGGAGCAGGCCGCGCTGCTGGCGCACCACCACATCCCGCTCGCCGACATCCAGCGCCTGGCCGGTCCCGGCGGACCCCTCTTCGACACCCTGTGCGTCTTCGAGAACTACTGGGTGGACACCGGCACCGACACCGGCACCGGCACCGAACAGGACACGGACGCCGACGGCCTGCGCGTCACCGCCGTCACCGGCCGGGACGCCACCCACTACCCCCTCACCCTGGTCGCCGCCCAGACCTCCGACGGCGGCCTCACCCTGCGGCTGCGCTACCGGGAGGACGCCTTCGGCGCCGCCGACGCCGAACGGATCGCCGCCCGGCTGCGCCGCGCCGCCGACGGACTCGTCGGCGACCCCGAACGTCCCCCGGCCCGCCTCGACCTGCTCACCGCCGACGAACGCCAACAGGTCCTGCACACCTTCAACTCCGACACCACCGAGGTCGAACCGGGCACCCTCGCCCAGCTCTTCGAACGGCAGGTCGCCGCACACCCCGGCCTGCCCGCCGTCGTGGACGGTCCCACCACCCTCACCTACGCCGAACTCAACGCACGCGCCAACCGGTTGGCGCACCACCTGATCGGCCTGGGCGTGGGCCCCGAGGACGCGGTCGGCTCGGCACTGCCGCGCGGCGCGCACACCGAGGTGGCCATGCTGGCCATCGCCAAGGCCGGCGGCGTCTTCGCCCCCCTCGACCCGGACTACCCGGCGGAGCGCCTGTCCCGGCTCGTGCGCCGCCTGGACGCCCGCGTCGTACTCACCCTCTCCGGCACCGCCGCCGGCCACTGGGCCGAGGACGCCGCCGTCGTCCACCCCGACCTCGTCACCGGCGGACCCGCCCACAACCCCGTCGACACCGACCGCCGGGCACCGCTGCGACTGGACAACGGCGCCTACGTCATCTTCACCTCCGGATCCACCGGCGAACCCAAGGGCGTGGTGGTCCCGCACCGCCCGCTGGCCGACCTCGTCGCCTGGGCCAACGCCTGCTTCCGTACCCGGCCCGGGGACCGCGTCACCCAGTTCGCCTCGCCCAGCTTCAACGTCACCTTCTGCGAGCTGGCCAACTCCCTGTTCTCCGGCGCCACCCTCGTCGTCGTCCCCGAGGAGCGGCGCGCCGGTGAACCCCTGACCTCCTTCCTGCGCGAGGCGGACATCGGCCTCGCGGTCATCCCGCCCTCCGTCGTCGCCAGCCTGCCGACGGACGCCGGCCTGCCCGCCGGCCTGGAACTCGTCGTCGGCACCGAGGCACTGCCGCCCGAGGTCATCCGCGCCTGGACCGCCCGCCACCGCCTCCACAACGCCTACGGACCCACCGAAGCCGTGGTGAACTCCGCCACCTGGCCCGTGCCCCGCGACTGGACCGGCGGCCCCGTCCCCATCGGCCCGCCCGACGTCAACAAGCGCGCCTACGTCCTCGACCGCCATCTGCGCCCCGTCGCCCCCGGCGTCCTGGGCGAGCTGTACATCGCCGGCGTCGGCCTGGCCCGCGGCTACCTCGGCCGCCCCGGCAGCACCGCCGACCGCTTCGTCGCCTGCCCCTTCACCGGGCCCGGCACCCGCATGTACCGCACCGGCGACCTGGCCCGCTGGAACGCGGCCGGGGAGCTGGAGTACGCGGGCCGCACCGACCACCAGCTGAAGATCCGCGGCTTTCGCATCGAGCCCGCGGAGGTCGAGGCCGTCCTCACCGGGCACCCCGACATCGCCCGTGCCGTGGTCACCGGACACGAGGACGACCGCGGGGTGAAGCGCCTGGTCGCCCACGTCGTACCGGCCGGTGAACGACGGCCCGCACTGGCCGAAGTGGCCGCCTGGGCGGGCGAGTCGCTGCCCGAGCACATGGTGCCCTCCGCCCTGGTCGTCCTCGACGCGCTGCCGCTGACCCGCGCCAACAAGATCGACCGGGCCGCGCTGCCCGCCCCCGAGTTCACCACCGCCACGAGCGGCGCCCCGCCCCGCACGGAGACCGAGCGGGTACTCGCCGCACTGTTCACCGAGATCCTCGGCGTCCCCGGCGTCGGCGCCCAGGACGGCTTCTTCGCGCTCGGCGGCGACAGCATCTCCTCCATTCAGCTCGTCGGCGCGGCCCGCCGCAAGGGACTGCTGCTGCGCCCCCGGGACGTGTTCGAGGGCCGCACCGTGGAGGCCCTGGCCCGGCTCGCCCGCCGCGCCGACACCGAGGCCCCGGCCGCCGGCGACGACACGGGCCGCGCCCCGCTCACCCCGATCCTGCGCCGACTGGTCGAGCGCGGCGGCCCCATCGCCGACTACCACCAGTCCACCGTGCTGCACACCCCGCCCGGCACCCGGGCCGAGCACCTGCGCGCCGGACTCGCCCAGGTCCTCGCCCACCACGGCGCCCTGCGCGCCCGCCTCACCGCCGACGCCCTGGACATCCCGCCGCCCGGCACCCCGGACGCCGCCTCGCTGCTCACCCGCGTCGACGCGGTCGGCCTGCCCGGGGCCGAACTCGACACGGCGCTCGGCGAGCACGCCGCCCTGGCCGCCCGCGACCTCGACCCGCACGCCGGCACCATGCTGCGCGCCGTATGGCTCGACGCGGGCCCCGACCGGGGCGGACTGCTGGCCGTGCTCGTCCACCACGCCGTCGTCGACGGCGTGTCCTGGCGGGTGCTGACCGACGACCTCGCCACCGCCTTCGAGGCCGCCCGCACCGGCACCCCCACCGCCCTCCCCCCGGTCGGCACCCCGTGGCGCACCTGGGCGAGCGGCCTCACCCGGGCCGCCGCACAACCGGCCCGGCAGGCGGAGACCTCCCACTGGCGCTCCGTCCTCACCGGCGACCCCACCGCCCCGGGCGCCGCCGGCCCGAGCCGGCTCGCCGCCCCGCTGGACCCCGACGTGGACACCTACGGCACGCTGCGCACCGTCTCCGTACGGCTGGAGCCCGACACGGCCGCCGTGCTGCTCGGTCCCCTCGCGGCCCGCTACCACGCCGGCCCCGACACCGTGCTGCTCACCGCGCTCGCCCTGGCCCTTGACACCCTGCGCGGCAGCGCCGCGCCCGTGCTGGTCGACCTGGAGGGCCACGGGCGCGTCGAAGAGGCGGTGCCCGGCGCCGATCTGTCCCGCACCGTCGGCTGGTTCACCAGCGTCCACCCGGTGCGCCTGGACCTCACCGGCACGTCCGGCTCCCACGACGCGGCCCTCAAGCACATCAAGGAACAGCTCGGGAAGGCCCCCGACCACGGCATCGGCCACGGGCTGCTGCGCCACCTGGATCCCGCCACCGGCGCCGAACTCGCCGCGCTGCCGCAGCCCGAGATCGGCTACAACTACCTCGGCCGCTTCGGCACACCCGGCGACGGCGGCACCGGCGCCGGGCCCCGCCCGTGGAGCCCGGCGCCGACCGGCGGCCTCGGCGGCGGCGCCGACCCCCGGCTGCCCGCCTCGCACACCCTCCAGCTCGACGCCTCCGCCGTGGAAACCCCGGACGGCCCCGTCCTGCACGCCGCCTTCCGCTTCCCCGAACGCCTCCTGGACACCGCCACCGTGGAACGGCTGGCCGGACTCTGGCTGGACGCCCTGCACACCCTGCGGCGCCTGGCCGAGGACCCCGCGTCCGGCGGCCACACCCCCTCCGACTTCCCCCTGGTGACCGTGGCCCAGCACGAGATCGACGCCCTGGAGGAACAGGGCCCGCTCGACGACCTGCTGCCCCTCTCGCCGCTCCAGGAGGGCCTGTACTTCCTGGCGGGCCTGGGCGCCGAGGGCGAGGGACCCGACGTTTACACCACACAGCTCGTCCTCGACCTCGAGGGCGACCTCGACGGCGAGCGGCTGCGCGCGGCGGCCCGGCACCTGCTGCACCGCCACCCCAACCTGCGGGCGGGCTTCCACTCCCGCCCCGGCGGCGACCCCGTACAGGCCGTGCCCACGCACTACGACATGCCCTTCGCCGAACACCGGCTCGACGCGGGCGCCGAACAGGCGGCCCGCGCCCTGCTCACCGCCGAACGCGCCCGTCCGTTCGACCTCACCCGGCCCCCGCTGATGCGACTGACCGTCGTACGCCTCGGCGAGAACCGCCAACTCCTCGCGATCACCTCGCACCACATCCTGCTCGACGGCTGGTCGGGCCCCCTGCTCGTCCGCGACCTGCTCGGCCTCTACCGCGGCGAGCCCGAACCGGCACCGCGCCCCTACCGCGACCATCTGCGCCGCCTCGCCGAACGCGACCGCGAGAGCACCACGCGCGCCTGGCGCGAGGCACTGGCCGGACTGGACGGACCGACCCGGCTCGTGCCCGCGGCGGCCGGCATGCCCGCGGGCGTGCCCGAGCGCGTCGAGGTCGAACTGCCGGACGGCCTCGCCGAGCGGCTGACGGCCTTCGCCCGCGACCGGCAGGTCACCGTCAACACCGTGCTCCAGACCGCCTGGGGTCTGCTCCTCGGCCTGCTCACCGGACGCGACAACGTCGTCTTCGGCGTCACCGTGTCCGGGCGTCCCGCCGACCTCGACGGCGCGGAGTCGATGATCGGACTGTTCATCAACACCGTGCCCGCCCGCGTCACGGCCCGCCCCGACAGCACCCCCGCCGACCTGGTGGCCGAGATGTCCGCCCGGCAGGCCGCCCTCATGGACCACCAGGACGAGTCGCTCAGCGAGATCCTGCGGGCCGGCGGCCACCGCGAACTCTTCGACACCCTCGTCCTGTTCGAGAACTACCCGGTGGACGGGGAGCGACTGCGCCGCTCCGAGGCCCGCGCCGGACTCCGGGTCACCGCGGCCGAGGGCCACGACGCCACCCACTACCCGCTCGTCCTGGTCGCGCTGCCCGGACAGGACCGGCTCGCCCTCGCCCTCGACCACCGCCCGGAACTCCTCGACCGCGCGGCCACCGAACACATCGCGCGCCTGCTGACCGGCCTGCTCACCGGCATCGTCACCGCACCGGACCGCCCGGTGCACACCCTGCGCCCCGGCGGCGACACGCCCCAGGCCCTCGACGGCCCGCGCGAGCCCGTCACCCGCGCCGGACTCGCCGAGCGCTTCCTCGCCCAGGCGGCGGCCACCCCCTCGGCGCCCGCACTGGTCGCCCAGGGACAGGAGTGGACCTACCGGCGGCTCGCCGACCGCGTCACCGTCCTCGCCGCCCGGCTGACCGAACGCGGCGCGGGGCCGGGGACCCTGGTCGGTGTCGCCCTGCCCCGTGACGCCGACCTGGTCGCCGCGCTCCTCGCCGTCGCCGCCACCGGTGCCGCGTACCTGCCCGTCGACCCCGGCTTCCCCGCCGAGCGGATCGCCCACCTGCTGGACGACGCACGCCCGCTGCTGCTCCTCGAACCCGGCTCCCCGGTCCTCGACGCCGAACCGGCCGCACCGCGCGAGCACTTCACGCCCGTGCGCCCCCACCCGCACGGCACGGCGTACGTCATCCACACCTCCGGGTCCACCGGAACACCCAAGGGCGTGGCCGTCACCCACCGCAACCTGGCCAACCTGCTGGACGCCATGGCCGACGTGGTCGGGACCGGCCCCGGCAAGCGGCTCCTCGCCGTCACCACGGTCAGCTTCGACATCGCCGTACTGGAGCTGTTCACCCCGCTGGTCACCGGAGCCACCGTCGTCCTCGCCGACCGCGACGAGGTCCGCGACCCGAGGCTCCTCGCGGACCTCGCCGCCCGCACCTGCGCCGGCATCCTCCAGGCCACCCCCTCGCTGTGGCGGGCGCTGGTGGAGACCGAGCCGGGGATCCTCACCGGCCTGACCGTGCTGAGCGGCGGCGAACCCCTCGCCCCGGACCTCGCCGCACGCCTCGCCGAGGGCGGCGCCCGGCTCGTCAACCTCTACGGCCCGACCGAGACCACCGTCTGGTCGACCGCCGCCGAACTCCCGCCCCCCGCCCCGGTCCCGCACGTCGGCACCGCCCTGCGCAACACCAGCCTGCACGTCCTCGACGGCTGGCTCAGGCCGGTGCCGCAGGGCACACCCGGCGAGCTGTACATCGGCGGCGCCGGAGTCGCGGCCGGCTACCTCGGCAGGCCCGGCCAGACCGCCACCCGCTTCGTCGCCGACCCCTGCGGCGCCCCGGGCGAACGCCTCTACCGCACCGGCGACATCGCCGAGTGGCGCCCCGACGGCACCCTGCGCGTCCTCGGCCGCGCCGACCACCAGCTCAAGGTGCGCGGCCACCGCGTCGAACCCGGCGAGATCGAGGCCGTGCTGCGCGCCCACCCCGGCGTCGGCGACGCCGTCGTCACCGGGCAGACCGACACCAGCGGAGCCGTACGGCTCGTCGCCCACGTCACCGGCGACACCGAGGGCCTGCGCGACCACCTCGCCGCCCGCCTGCCCGACCACCTGGTGCCGTCGGTGCTGGTGCCGCTGGCGGAACTGCCGCTGACCGCCAACGGCAAGGTCGACCGGGGCCGGCTGCCCGACCCCGGGTTCGCCGCCGCGCCCTCCCGGGCACCCCGCGACCCGAGGGAGGAGGTGCTGACCGGGCTGTTCGCCGACGTGCTCGGCCTGCCCTCGGCCGGCGCCGACGACGACTTCTTCGCCCTCGGCGGCCACTCCCTGCTCGCCCTGCGCCTCGCCAACCGGATCCGCGACGCGTTCGGCACCGACATCGCCCTGCGCGACATCTTCGAACACCCCACGCCCGCCGCGCTCGCCGCGACGGTCCTGCCCCGGCCCGGCGGACGCCTGCCGCTCACCCGGCGCACCCGTGAGCCCGGCGAGCGGCTGCCCCTGTCCTTCGCACAGCTCAGGCTGTGGTTCCTGCACCGCCTGGAGGGCCCGAGCCCCACCTACAACCTCTTCTTCGCGCTGCGACTGGGCCCCGGGCTCGACGTGCCGGCGCTGCGCGCCGCCGTCGGCGACCTGCTGCGGCGCCACGAGAGCCTGCGGACCGTCTTCCCGGACGCCGACGGCACCCCCTACCAGGAGGTCGTCGACGCGGAGAGCGCCCTGCGCACCCTGCCCCTGGAGCCGCGCACGGTGGGGGAGGACGGCCTGGCCGAGGCACTGCGCGCCGAGGCGACCGCGGCCGTCGACCTCACCCGCCACATCCCGCTGCGGATGCGGCTGCTGCGCCGCGGTCCCGACCACGTGCTCACCGTGATGCTGCACCACATCGCCGGCGACGAGTGGTCGATGCGCCCCCTGACGGCCGACCTGCGCACCGCCTACGCCGCCCGCGCCGCGGGCCGCGCGCCCGGCTGGCCCGAACTGCCCGTCACCTACGGCGACTACGCGCTGTGGCAGCGTGAGGTGCTCGGCGCCGAGGACACCCCGGGAAGCCCCGCGGCCACCCAGGCCGCCCACTGGCGGACCGCACTGGCCGGCGCACCCCAGGAACTCGCCCTCCCCTACGACCGCCCGCGCCCCGCCGCCGACGACCCCGCCGGCGCCACCGTGGAGTTCACCGTGCCCGCGCGGGCGCACCGCGCGCTGCGCGCCCTGACCGCCGAGACCGGCACCAGCGTCTTCATGGCCGCGCAGGCCGCCCTGGGCGTGCTGCTGGCCGGACACGGCGCCGGCACCGACCTGCCGATCGGCACGCCGGTCGCCGGACGCACCGACGCCGCCCTCGACGACCTGGTCGGCTTCTTCGTCAACACCCTGGTGCTGCGCACCGACCTCTCCGGCAACCCCAGCTTCCGTGAACTCCTCGGCCGGGTCCGGGAGACGGACCTGGCCGCCTTCGACCACGCCGACCTGCCCTTCGAGCGGCTCGTGGAACTGCTCGCCCCGCAACGCGTGCTCTCCCGGCACCCCCTGTTCCAGGTGATGCTGGCCTTCCAGAACCTCACCGGCGAGGCCCCCTCCTTCCCGGGCGTCGAGGTGAGCCTGCTCGGCGCGGACCCCGGCACCGCCAAGTTCGACCTCTCCTTCACGCTCGCCGAACGCGCGGGCACCGACGGCCTGGGCGGTCAGCTCACCTACCGCACCGCCCTGTTCGACGCGTCCACCGCACGCGCCCTCGCCGACCGCTACGCGAGCCTGCTCGGCGCGCTCGCCGACGCCCCCGACGTGCCCTTCACGCGCGTCCCCCTGCTCGACGAGGACACCGTCGTACGGCTGCGCGCCGTGAGCACCGGTGAGCCGCACCCGCTGCCCGACACCACCCTGCCGCACCTGCTCGCCGCCCGGCTCACCGAGGACCCCCGCCGCACCGCCCTGATCGACGACGCCGGCAGCCTCGACCGGGCCGCCCTCGACGCCCGCACCGGCCGCCTGGCCCGCCTGCTGCGCGACCGCGGGGTGGGCCCCGGCGTCCGGGTGGCCGTCGCCCTGCCCCGCTCCACGGACCTGGTCGTCGCCCTGCACGCGGTGCACCGGGCCGGCGGAGCCTACGTCCCCCTCGACCCCGGCCACCCCACCGCACGCCTCACCCACCAGCTCACCGACAGCGCCCCCGAAGTACTCCTCACCGACGCCGGGCGCACCCACCTGCTGCCCGTCCCGCCCGGCGTGCGGCTCCTGGTGCTCGACGACCCCGCCACCCGCGCGGAACTGGCCGCCGCCGAACCCGTCGGCCCGCATCCCGCGCAGCGCGGCGACGACCCCGCCTACGTCCTGTACACCTCCGGTTCCACCGGCCGCCCCAAGGGCGTGGACGTCAGCCACCGGGCCGTCCTCAACCGGCTGCTGTGGATGGACGCCGCCCACCCGCTCGGCGCGCACGACCGGATCCTGCAGAAGACCCCGGCCGGATTCGACGTCTCCGTCTGGGAGTTCTTCTGGCCGGTCCTGGCCGCGGTGCCCCTGGTGGTGCTCGCCGACGGCGCCCACCACGACCCCGCCGAGGTGGCCGCCGCGATCCGGCGCCACCAGGTGACCGTCGCCCACTTCGTGCCGTCCATGCTGGCCGCCTTCACCGCCGAGGAGGCCGCGGGCTGCCCGAGCCTGCGCACCGTCTTCGCCAGCGGCGAGGCCCTGCCCGGCCCCGTGGCCGACGCACTCCTGGCCGCCCTGCCCGGCGTGCGGCTGCACAACCTGTACGGACCCACCGAGGCCGCCGTCGACGTCACCGCCTGGCCCGTCGAGGCGGGCCGGGACCCCTCCACCGTGCCGATCGGGCACCCCGTGTGGAACACCGGGACCCTCGTGCTCGACGCGTGGCTGCGCCCGGTGCCCGACGGCGTCACCGGCGAGCTGTACCTCACCGGCGTCCAGCTCGCCCGCGGCTACCACGCCCGCCCGGCGCTGACCGCCGAACGCTTCCCCGCCCACCCGTGGGGACCGCCCGGCAGCCGCATGTACCGCACCGGGGACCTGGTGCGGCGCAGGCCCGACGGCGCCCTGGTCTTCGTCGGCCGCGCCGACGGCCAGGTCAAACTGCGCGGACTGCGCGTGGAGACCGGCGAGATCGAGGCCGTGCTCGCCGCCCACCCCCATGTCACCGCCTGCGCGGTCGTGGTCCGCGAGGACCGGCCGGACCGGCGCATCCTCGTCGGCTACCTGGTGCCCGACGGCACCCGGTGGGAACAGGCGGATGTCCTCGGGCACCTGGCGGCGCACCTTCCCGAGCACATGGTGCCCACCGCCCTGATCGCCGTGGACCGGCTGCCCCTGACCCCCAGCGGCAAGCTCGACCGGGCCGCGCTGCCCGCCCCCGACCTCGCCGCCGACGCCACCGGCATCGCCCCGCGCGGCATGCGCGAGGCGATGCTCACCGGCCTGTTCGCCGAACTGCTCGGGGTGCCGGAAGCCGGCGCCGAGGACAGCTTCTTCGCCCTCGGCGGCGACAGCATCCTCTCCCTCCAGCTCGTCGCCCGCGCCCGCCGCGGCGGCCTCACCCTCACCCCGAGGGACGTCTTCGAACACCGGACGCCGGCCGCCCTCGCCCGCGTCGCCACCGACGCCGTGCGCGACGCCCCGCCGCCCGTGCCCGCCACCGGGCGCGCCCCGCTCACCCCGCTGATGCGCTGGGCGCTCGACCGCGGCCCGCTGGACGGCATGCACCAGTACCAGCACCTCGTCACACCGCCCGGGACGACCCGCGCCACCCTCACCGCCGCCCTCGACGCGCTGCTCACCCGGCACCCCGTGCTGCGCGCCCGGCTCGTCGGCGCGGGCGAGGAACGCGCCCTGGACCTGCCCGGACCCGGCTCCCCGAGCGGGGCCGACGTGCTGCTGCACGCGGACCTCACGGACGCCGCCGACGACGCGCTGCCCGACCTGCTCGCCGAGCACGCCGCCCGCGCCGTCGCCGGACTCGACCCCGAACAGGGGCGGATGGTGCGGGCCCTGTGGTGCGACCGGGGCCCCGGCCGGGAGGGCCGGCTGCTGCTCGCCGTGCACCACCTCGCGGTGGACGGCGTCTCCTGGCGCGTCCTGCTCCCCGAACTCGCCGCCGCCCACCGGGCCGCGGCCGACGGCCGCACCTGGGACGCCCCCGCCGCCGGCACCTCCTTCCGGCAGTGGACCCTCGCCCTCGCCGACGCCGGCCGGGCACGCGCGGACACCGCCGAGGCCGAGGTGTGGCGGGAACGCGACGAACGGGCCCGCCCGCTCCTCGGCGACCGGCCCTTCGACCCCGCCCGCGACACCCGGGACACCGTGCGCACGCTGAGCCGCACCCTGGACAGCACCACCACCCGCGCCCTGCTGACCGAGGCCCCCGCCCTCGCGCACGGCACCGTGCACGATGTCCTCGTGGCCGCGCTCGCCGTCGCCCTCGCCGCCTGGCGGCACGAACGCGGACAGGACGGCGGGCCCCGCGACGTCGTCGCCGTCGAGGGCCACGGCCGGGAGGAGACGCTGCTGCCCGGCAGCGACCTGTCCGCCACCGTCGGCTGGTTCACCAGCTGGTACCCGGTGGTCCTCGACACCGGGGGCGTGTCCCCGCGAGAGGCGCTCACCGACCCGGGGGCCGCCCAGCGGCTCCTGGCCACGGTCAAGGAACACCTGCGCCGCACCCCGGACGCGGGCATCGGACACGGGCTGCTGCGCCGGGCCGAGGGCCGCCCGGACGGCTCCCACGACCCGGAGATCGTTTTCAACTACCTGGGCCGCTTCGACCGCGCCGGCCGGCCGGCCGCCGGAAACGGGGACGCCGACGCCCCCTGGCGCGGCGCGCCCGAATCGCTGCCCGAGCTGCACCGTGCGCACCCCGTGCCGGCACCCGTCCTCTTCCCGCTCGAAGTGATCGCCTCCACCGTCGACGGCGAGGACGGCCCCGTCCTCACCAGCCAGTGGTCGTACGGGGACGGCCTTCTCGCCGAAGCCGACGCGCGGGCCCTGGCCGGGCTGTGGTGCCGGGCGCTAGAGGCCTTCGCCCGGCACCGTGCCGCCCCCGTCCACACCCCGTCCGACTTCCCGCTGGTCGAGCTGAGCCGCCCGGACGTCGAGGCGTTGCAGGGGCGGCTGCCCGCGCTCACCGACGTATGGCCGCTGACACCGCTCCAGGAGGGCCTGTACTTCCTGAGCGCGTACGCGGACGAGGAACTCGAACGTCTACACCATGCAGCTCGCGCTGCGCCTGGACGGCACGGTCGACTCCACCGCCCTGCACGCCGCCGCCGCGGACCTGCTGGCCCGCCACGACAACCTGCGGACGGCCTTCGTCGGCACCCCGGCCGGCACCCCCGTCCAGGCCGTCCTGGACGCCGCGGCGGTGGCGCCCGACTGGACCGAGACCGACCTCACCGAGCTGGGGGAGGAGGAACGCGAAGAGGTCCTGCGCGGCCTGCTGCACGAGGACCGCACCCGCCGCTTCGACCTCGCCGTGCCGCCGCTGCTGCGGCTGCGCCTGGTACGGCTCGGCACGGGCGGCACCGTCCTGGTGATCACCAACCACCACGCGGTGCTCGACGGCTGGTCGGTGCCGCTGCTGGTGAAGGAACTCCTGGAGCTGTACGCCGCCCGCACGGTGGGCACACCGCCACCGCCCCGGCGCCGCCCCTTCCGGGACTTCCTGACCTGGCTCGCCCGCCAGGAACCCGGGGCGGCCGAGCAGGCCTGGCGCCGGGCGCTCGACGGCGTCACCGAGCCCACCCTGCTGGCCCCCGCCGCCGGCACCGGCGGACCCGCGCTCTCCCGTCAGCTGTCCGTCGTCCTCGACGAGGAACTCCGCACCGCCCTGGACACCCTGGCCCGCTCCGCCGACGTGACCCGCAACACCGTCGTCCAGTACGCCTGGGGACTGCTGCTGGCCCGGCACACCGGCCGCGAGGACGTTGTCTTCGGCGCCACCGTCTCCGGACGCCCGCCGGAGCTGGACGGCGCGCAGGACATGACGGGCCTGTTCATCAACACCCTGCCGGTCCGCGTCCGCGAGGAGCGGGACGAGAGCGTGCGGCAGGCCCTGGCCCGCCTCCAGGACGAGCAGTCGCGGCTCTCCGCGCACCAGCACCTCGGTCTTTCGCACCTCCAGCGGATCGCCGGCGCCGGTGAACTCTTCGACACCCTCCTGGTGTTCGAGAACTACCCGGTGGACGCGGACGGGCTGCGCGCGGCCGAGCGGTCCGGCGCGCTCGCGGTCAGCGGCGGCGAGAGCACCGACGCCACCCACTACCCGCTGACCCTCGCCGTGGTGCCGGACGCCGGACGGTTCACCATCGAGTACCGGCCCGACCTGTTCGACGAGGACCGCGCGCGCACCCTGCTGCGGCGACTGGTGCACCTGCTCGGCACGCTCACCGCCGACCCCGGCGCCCCCGCCCACCGCGTCGAGGCCCTGGAGCCCGGGGAACGCGACGCGCTGCTGCGCGACAGGAACGCCACGGCCCACCCGTATCCCGGCGGGACCCTGCCCGACCTGCTCGCCGAGCAGACCGCCCGCGGACCCGCGCTGCCCGCCGTGGTCCACGGCGGGACCACCCTCACCTTCGCCGAACTCGCCGAACGCTCCGCACGCCTGGCCCACGAACTGATCGCCCGCGGGGCCGGCCCCGAGGACGTGGTCGCGCTCATGCTGCCGCGCACCGAGGAGATGCTGGTGGCGATCCTGGCCGTGCTCAAGGCGGGCGCCGCCTACCTGCCCCTGGACCCCGCCCACCCCGACGAACGCATCGCGTTCCTGCTGGACGACGCGGCACCGGGCGTCCTGCTGACCACCGGGGCGCTGCGGCCCCGCGTGCCCGCAGGACGCGTGGCCGACATCCTCGTCCTCGACACCCCCGACACCCGGAGCCGGCTGGCCGCCCGCCCGGCCACCGGCCCCAGTGACGCGGAACGCCTGCGCCCCCTTCGCCCCGCCCACCCGGCCTATGTCATCCACACCTCCGGATCCACCGGCACCCCCAAGGGCGTGGTGGTCAGCCACGCGAGCGTCGTCAACCTCTTCCACAGCCACCGAAGGACCCTGTACACCCCGGTGACCGAGCGCACCGGACGGCGCCGGCTGCGCGTCGGGCACGCCTGGTCGTTCTCGTTCGACGCCTCCTGGCAGCCGCAGCTCTGGCTCCTCGACGGACACTGCGTGCACGTCCTGTCCGAGGACCTGCAACACGATCCGGAGGCACTCCACCGCCATCTCAGGGAGCACCGGATCGACTTCGTCGAACTGGCGCCCTCCCTGCTCGCCCAGCTCGAACAGGCCGGACTCACCGCGGGCGGCGACTGCCCGCTGCCCCTGCTCGGCGTCGGCGGCGAGGCCGTCCCCGACGCCCAGTGGGCCCGGCTGCGCGACCTGCCAGGCACCGAGGTGGTGAACCTCTACGGGCCCACCGAGTGCACGGTCGACTCGCTCCAGGCGTTCGTCCGCGACAGCGACCGGCAGGTCGTCGGGCACCCCGTGGACAACGCCCGGGTCTACCTGCTGGACGCGGCGCTGCGGCCGGTGCCGCCCGGCGTGCCGGGGGAGATGTACCTGGCGGGCGCCGGACTCGCCCGCGGCTACCTGGGCCGGCCCGGCCTGACCGCCGAACGCTTCGTCGCCGACCCCTTCGGCCGGGACGGCGGACGGCTGTACCGCACCGGAGACCTCGCCCGCTGGACACCCGAGGGCGCGGTGGAGTTCCTCGGCCGCACCGACGACCAGGTGAAGATCCGCGGCTTCCGGGTCGAACTCGGCGAGATCGAGACGGCCCTCGCCGCCCACCCCGACATCGCCCAGGCGGTCGTGGTCGCCCGCGAGGACGACGGCGTACGCCGGCTCGTCGGATACGCGACCGGCCGCGCGGGCACCGACCCGGACCCCGCGGCCCTGCGCGCCCTCGTGGCCGAGCGGCTGCCGGAGCACCTGGTGCCCGCGGCCGTGGTCGTGCTGGACGCGCTGCCGGTCACCACCAACGGCAAACTCGACCGGGAACGGCTGCCCGCGCCGGACTTCGGCCGGGCGGCGGCCGGCGGACGGGCACCGCGCGGGGAGGCGGAGACCGCGCTGTGCGCCGCCATGGCCGCGGCGCTGCGGCTGCCGGCCGTCGCGGCCGACGCCGACTTCTTCGCCCTGGGCGGCGACAGCATCGTCTCCATGCAGCTCGTCGGCCGGCTGCGCGCCGAGGGCTGGCAGGTCTCGCCCCGCCAGGTCTTCGCCCTGCGCACCCCGGCCGCCCTCGCGGCCGAGCTGAAGCGGGACGCCCCGGCCCACGCGGACGATCCGGCGGGCCGCTCCGGCCGGGCACCCGTGACACCGGTCGTCGAGTGGCTGCGTGAACTCGGCGGCCCGCTGGGCGAGTACTCGCAGGCCACGGTGGTCCAGGTGCCGGCCTCGCTGCGGCGCGGCGATCTGGACGCCGCGCTCCAGGCCCTCCTGGACCGCCACCATCTGCTGCGCTCCCGCCTGGACCGCTCAGGCGAGGGCCCCTGGTCCTTCGTGATCCCCGAGCCCGGCACGGTCGACGCGGCCGGGCTGACCGAACGGGTGGACGTCACCGGCGTCCCGGCCGGCCGCGAACTGGCCCGGGTCATGGGCGAGAAGCTGCTCACCGCCACCCGCGAACTCGATCCGGACGGCGGCCGGATGATGCGGGCGGTCTGGTTCGACGCGGGGCCGGGGCGGTCCGGCCGGCTGCTGCTGCTCCTGCACCACCTGGTGGTGGACGGCTACTCGTGGCGCGTCCTGCACCCCGACCTCAAGGACGCCTGGGAACAGGCACGGACCGGACGGACGCCCGAACTGCCGCCGGTGCCCACCTCGTTCGCCACCTGGGCGCGGGAACTCGCCCGCGCCGCCGAGGCACCCGAGCGGGAGGCGGAACTCGACCACTGGCGGCGCACCCTGGCCGCAGACCCAGGCGACCTGGGCGACCGGCCGCTCGACCCGGCCACGGACACCGTGCGCACCCTCGACCACCTGCGCGTCGAGGTGGGCCCGGAGACCGCAGGCCCCCTCCTCGGGGCCGTGGCGGCGCGGGCCGGCACCACCGTCAACGCCGTTCTGCTCGGCGCCCTCAGCCACGCCCTCGCCCGCTGGCGGGCCCGCCGGGGCGACGGCGAGCCCGCCCGCACCGTGATCGCGATGGAGGGGCACGGCCGCGAGCCCGACGCCGTCCCGGGCACCGACCCGTCCCGGACGGTCGGCTGGTTCACCTCCGTGTACCCGGTGCTGCTGGACGCCGCCGGGGTCGACCCCGAAGCGCCCGACGCGCTGCCGGTACTGGCCGAGCGTGCCGCCCGCGCGCTGGACGCCGTACCCGACAAGGGCATCGGCTACGGCATGCTGCGCCACCTCAACCCGCGTACCCGCACCGGACTGGCCGCCCTGGGCGCGCCCCAGGTGCAGTTCAACTACCTCGGCCGGTTCGGCCCACCGGCCGGCGAACCCGCGGACGGGCCGGAGCTGGCCGGGTCCGAGTCGGCCGGGGACTGGGCGACCGCTCCGGAGACCAGCGGCTTCAGCGGCGGACGCGACCTGGACATGCCGGTCGGGCACCTCCTCGACATCACGGTGTCGGCGGTGGACGGCCCGGAGGGTCCCGTGCTGGGCACCGGCATGGTGTGGCCGGGCGGCGCGCTGTCCCGGCAGGAGGTCGAGGCGTTCGCCCGGGACTGGCGGGCGGCGCTGGTGGAAACGGTGCGGGCCCGCACGGCGGCGGGCCCGGGGGAGTGAGGCGGGGGCGGTGTGCGCCGGTGACCGACCGGCGCACACCGGCCGGCTCAGAGCTTCTTGAGGATGGCCTCGATCTCGTCCACGGCGCCGTTGGCGAAGGAGTACGTGCAGACGCCGTAGTGCTTGATGGGGTAGGCGTGTCCGGCCTTCACGGCGGGGACGCCCTTCCACAGCTTGTTGTTGAGCAGTTCCTGGGTGGGCGGCGGCGTCGAGCCGTCGAACTGGCCGACGTAGAGCAGCACCGTGCAGTCGTCGAGGACGTTGAGCTGCTCGTAGCTCTTCTCGACGAAGCCGGCCTCGTCGGCCGGGATGCCCGCGCCGATCTTCAGACCCAGGTCCCGCATCACCGTCAGCAGCGGGGAGCCGAGGTAGAACTTGCCGCTCTGCCCGCCGCTCAGGGAGGCCCAGGTAGACCCGGCGATCTGCTTCTTGTAGGTCTCGCGCACCTCGGCGACGCGGTCCTGGTACGTCTTCTTGGCCTCGGTGAGCCGGTCCTCGCGGTTCACCGCCTTGGCGATCTTGGCGACCTGCTCGTGCCACAGCGCACCGCTGGTGCCCCAGTCGAAGAAGGCGACGGGGGCGATCGTCGCCAGTGGCGCCGTCTTGTCCTTGTAGAACTGATCGAGGATCAGATCGGGCTTCAGGGCGGCAATGGCCTGCGCGTTGGGGGTGCCGGGGGCGCCGATCGTCTTGACGTCCTTGAGCTTCTCGTAGGACTCGGCGGGCATGAGCGTCGCGACGGCGGTGCCGTCCGGCACGCCCACGGGGACCATGCCGAGGTCGAGCAGCATCAGGGCGTCGTAGTTGACGGTCGCGATGATCCGCTCGGGGTTCTCCGGCACGGTCACCGTGCCGTTGTCGGTCTTGAGCTGCCGGGTGCCTGTCTGCCCGCCGTCCTTCGACGGCTCCTTCCCGGCGGCGTCGTCGTCCGACTCGCTCACGCCGCAGGCGGAGAGCGCGAGAGCCGCCCCGGCCCCCGCGAGCCCGCCGAGGAAACGTCTGCGGCCGAGCGTGACCGGCAGGGTGCGCGAACGTGTCATGTCCGTTTCTCCTTCGAGGGTTTCGGGCAGGGGGAAACAACCCCTACCCGGACGAGCTAAAGGTTAGCCTTGCCTAACCTATAGGCTGTGCAGGCGATCGAGGTACCGGTGGCACGAACAACTGCCGAGCGACGAGGAGACGTTGTGATGAGCGGCCCGTCCGCCCAGGAGACCCCCCGAACGAGCCGCAAACCGGGACGACTCCACGTCACCCGGGTCGGCGCGGTCCGCGAACTCACCCCGCGGATGAGGCGGATCACCTTCGCCGACCCGGAGCTGACCGGCTTCCTCAGCAACGGCACCGACCAGCACGTGGCGATGTACTTCTACGAACCCCACGTCGCCCTGCCCCGCCCCTTCACCACCGAGGCGGCCCGCGCGCTGCTGCCCCTGGCCCGTCCGAGGCTGCGCCGCTACACCGTCCGCCACCACCGCCCGGACAGCGGCGAGGTCGACATGGACTTCGTGCTGCACGGCGCCGACCAGCTCGCCTCCGGCTGGGCCGAGCGCGCCCGGCCCGGCGACGAGGCCATCTGGTTCGGGCCGAGCCCCGCCTACCCGCTGGACACCGAGGCCGCCTGGACCGTTCTCCTCGGCGACGAGACCGCCCTGCCGGCCATCGCCGTCATCCTGGAGGAACTGCCCGCCGGCCACCCCGTCACCGTCCTCGCCGAAGTCGCCGACGCCGAGGAGGAACTCCCGCTGCCCACCCGTGCCGACGCCCGGGTGCGCTGGCTGCACCGCCATGGCCGCCCGGCCGGCGAACTCCTGGTCCGGCACGCCACCGCCCTGCGCACACCGCCGGGGCGCGGCAGCGTCTGGGGCGGCGCCGAACGCGCGGTCGTCCGCACCCTTCGCGGCCACTTCACCCGGAACCTCGGCATGGACCGCGCCGACACCCACCTCACCGCCTACTGGACGCGGGGCAAGACCCAGGACGGCGAGGTCTGAACCGTATGCCCACCCTCCCCCTCAACGGCATCGACCTCACCTACGACGACCAGGGAAGCGGCGAACCCGTCGTGCTGGTCATGGGCTCGGGGGCGTCCCGCCGCCCCTGGCACCTGCACCAGGTACCCGCGCTGACCGCCGCGGGACACCGCGTCATCACCCTCGACAACCGGGGCATCCCCCCGAACGAGAAACCGCCCGGCGGCATCACCCTCGCCGCCATGGCCGGCGACGTCCTCGCCCTCGTCGACCACCTGCGACTGCCCCCGTGCCGTCTCGTCGGCTACTCACTGGGCGCGTCGATCGTCGCCGAAGTCCTGCTCACCCGCCCCGAAACGGCCCGCCAGGCCGTCCTGCTGGCCGGCCGCGCCCGGACCGACGCCTTCGGCCGGGCCGTCACCCGCGCCGAACGCGAACTCGCCGACAGCGGCATCGCCCTCCCGCCGGCCCACCACGCCGTGCACTCCGCCCTGCGCTACCTCTCACCCACCACGCTCCGCGACGACCAGGCCGTCCAGGACTGGCTGGACCTCTTCCAGTTCGCGCCGCAGCCCACCGGACCCGGCCAACTCGCCCAGCTCGACCTGGACGACATCGGCGACCGCCGCGCGGAGTACCGCACCATCCGCACCCCGGTGCTCTGCGTCGGCTTCCGCGACGACACCGCCATCCCCGCCACCGCCACCCGGGAACTCGCCGACTGCCTGCCGCACGGCCGGTACCTCGAACTGCCCGACTGCGGACACTACGGCCACCTCGAACGCCCCGCCGAGGTCAACGCCGCCCTGCTGGACTTCTTCGCCGGAAGTGAGGCATGACGACCACACCCCCCACCCCCACGACAGCGGAGCCCCCCGGCACCACCCACGCGCTGCGCCTGCTCACCGGCTGTCTGCGCAACCGGGCAGGACTGCTCACCCTCGCCGTCGTCGGCGGCCTCCTCTACCAACTGGCGCTCATCGCCATCCCCTGGTGCATCGAACGCGCCGTCGACCAGGGCCTCGTCGACGGGGACCACGACGCCCTGCGCGCCTGGGCCCTGACGGTCCTCGCGGCCGGAGTCGTCGCCGCCCTCGCGGAGATGGTCCTCGGCTGGTTCTCCACCCTGTCGGCCACCCTGGAGGGCAACCGCCTCTACACCGCGCTCGCCGACCGCGTCGCCGCCCCCGACCCCCGGGACCTCGCCCGCTTCGGCGAGGGCGACCTCGCCATGCGCGGCACCCGCGACATCGACCTGGTCCGCACCTGGCTCATGGGCTTCGCCTCGCTCGTCACCGGCGTCCTCGGCTTCGCCCTGATGATCGTCGCGATCGTCCGCCTCGACCCCCTGCTCGCGGTGATCTGCCTGGTGTGCGTCCCACCGCTGGTCTTCCTCAACACCTACTGGTTCCCCAGGCGCTTCGGAAAGGCCAACACCGCGCTGTCCGCCGCCCACGGCAGCCGCGCCGACGCCGTGCAGGAACTCCTCTCCGCCGGCGCGGCCGTCCGCGGCCTCGGCGGCGAGAGCGCGCTGGTACGCCGGCACGGCACCCGCAGCGCCGAGGTCACCCGGCACACCCTGGCCACCGCGCGGATCTCCGCCGACTGGTCCGCGCTCTCCCCCTTCGTGCCCGCCCTCGCCATCGGCGCGGGCCTGGCCTTCGGCGGACTCGCCGTGCTGCGCGGCAGCATGTCCGTCGGCGGCATCGTCGCCTTCACCAGCTGGATGAGCATGCTCGTGCTGTGGGTCGGCGTCCTGACCATGCGGCTCAGCCAGCTCAGCCAGGCCACCACCGCCGGCCGCAGGCTCCAGGAGGTGCTGAGTCCCGGCCCCCGCGAACGAGACGGCGCCCCGCCCGCGGTCCCGCTGCCCGACAGCGGCGACCTCGTCGCCGAGGACGTGAGCGTCCGCGTCGGCGCCAGGACCGTACTCGCGCCCACCTCACTCAGGGTCCGGCCGGGCGAGTTCCTCGCCGTCACCGGCCCCATGGCCTCCGGCAAGACCACCCTGCTGCGCGTCCTCGCCCACCTCGCCCCGGCCGACGCGGGCACCGTCGCTTTCGGCGGCGTACCCCTCGACGAGGCCGACCCCGAGGAAGTCCACCGGCGGATCGGCTTCGTTCCCCAGCGCCCCGTCACCCTCTCCGGCACCCTCGCCGACAACCTGCGCCTCGGGTCCGCCCACACCGACGAGGAACTGTACGCCGCCCTGCGCACCGCCGCTCTCGACGACCATGTCCGCTCCCTGCCCGAGGGGCTGGACACGGAGGTCGGCGAGGGCGGCGGCACCCTGTCCGGCGGCCAGTTGCAACGCCTGGCGCTCGCCCGCGCCCTGCTGCGCCGCCCCGCGGTCCTGCTCCTCGACGACGTCACCTCCGCCGTCGACACCGCCACCGAGCGCCTCATCGTCGAACGGCTGCGGGCCGGGGCCGGGCAGACCGCCCTGGTCTTCGCCACCCACCGCCCGGCGCTCCTCGACGCGGCCGACCGCGTCCTGCGACTGGAACCCGCCGGAACACCGGCCGAGCAGGAAGTACAGGTGAAGACCGGTGGCTGAGCAGAAGCGCCTGAGCGCGTCCCCCGACAACCGCCGTGTCCTGCGGCGGTTCTGGAGCCACACCGAGGGCCACCGCCGGCTCATCGCCCTCGCCCTCGCCGCCGGCACCGCCGCCACCCTCACCACCGTGGCGGTCCCCGCGGTCATCGGCGCCGGCGTCGACCGGCTCCTCCAGGAGGACCGCGCCGGCCTCCTCACCGCGGCCGGCGCCCTGGTGGTGCTGGCGGTGCTGCGGCTGGTGCTCTTCCGGCAGTCCGAGATCCTGCTGATCGACGCCGGTGAACGCGTGGTGCGCAGACTGCGGGAACTCGCCGTCGAACGGCTCTCCCGGGCACCCCTGCGCTTCCTGGAGGCCCACCCCTCCGGCGACCTGCTGCGCCGTACCACCACCGAGATCGCCGACCTCGCCAACTTCGTCCGCGGCCAGTTGCCCGACGTGCTGAACGTGGCGGGCTTCCTGCTCTTCACCCTCGTTCTGCTGCTCAGCCGGTCCTGGCTGCTGACCCTCGCGCTGCTGGTCGTCTTCGTACCGGCGCTGCTGTACGTGCTGCGCCGCTTCAAGAAGGTCGCCCCGCCGGCCTTCGCCGCCGAGGCCGCCGCGGCCGGCCGGGTCGCCACCACCTACCAGGAGCTGGTGGGCGCCCGCGAGATGCTGCTCACCAGCGGCGGCACCGGATACTGGCGAGAGCGCTTCGCCCAGGACAACGAGGTCCGCTACCGCGCCGCGCGGCGCACCCAGCGCACCTTGTTCGTGATCAGCCTCTCCAGGATCGTGCAGGGCGTCACCACGGCCGCCCTGCTCCTGGTGGGCGGTCTGCTGGTCTCCCACGACCAGGTCAGCGTCGGCGTCGTCGTGGTGTTCGTCCTCGCCACCCGCCAGCTCTTCGACTCCGCGACCCAGGCCTCCAACCTCGTCGGCCAGGTCCAGCACACGGTCACCGGCCTCGCGCGCCTGCTCGACCTCCTGGACGTCACCGGCGGCGGCCCGGACACCGCGGCGGCCGGCCGGCTTCCGGCCCAGCGGCCCACGGCACCGGGCGCCCGGAGCACCAGAGAACGCGGGCCGCTGGAGGCCGAGGGCCTGCACTACTCCTACACCCACGGCGTCGAGGTCCTGCACGGACTCTCACTCCGGGTGGAGGCGGGGGAGCGGGTGGGCCTGGTCGGCCCGACCGGCGCCGGCAAGACGACCCTGGCCAAGCTCCTCACCGGCCTCTACACACCCGACCGCGGCCGGGTCCGCTACGACGGGACGGACCTCGCCGAACTGCCCGCGGACGAACTGCGCAACCGGGTGGTCCTGGTTCCCCAACGGGTGCACATGATCGCCGGGTCGCTCCTGGACAACCTCGGCCTCGTGCCCGGCGATCCGGACGAGAGGACGGTCCGCCGCGCCGTGGAA
This sequence comes from Streptomyces sp. SL06, assembly GCF_058244745.1. NCBI lineage: Bacteria > Bacillati > Actinomycetota > Actinomycetes > Kitasatosporales > Streptomycetaceae > Streptomyces > Streptomyces sp. SL06. Next base: position 6,962,018 of record NZ_JBSYOT010000002.1, read on the forward strand.
CACCTCGGGCTGACCGACTGGACCGACTCGCTGCCCGTCGGGCTGCACACCCCGCTCGGCGCCGACCGGGGCCGGCTCTCCGCCGGTGAACTGCAGATCGTCGGCCTGGTCCGCGCCGCCCTCCTCGACCCGGCCGTCCTCGTCCTGGACGAGGCCACCGCCGACATCGACCCGGACACGGCCACCCGACTGGAAACGGCCCTGGACGCCCTGCGCGCCGACCGCAGCCTCATCGTCATCGCCCACCGCGAGACGACCATCGCCCGACTCCCCCGGGTGGTCCGCCTCGACCAGGGAGAGGTCGAGGCGGTCCGAACCTAGACCAGCCCCGACGAGAGCCGCAGGCCGACCCACCCCCGGCTAGCCTGCTGCCATGGCTGAGGACGAGAGCGCGCCGGTTGTCGACCACGGGACCGGCGGCGCCGACTGGCCCCGCACCCGCGCATGGGTGGAACGCGGCCTCCCGCCCGGGGACCGGATACACGCCGTGGCGACACTGAGAGGAGGCTGGACGTCACGGATGCGCCGCCTCGACATCGCGGGGGAGGGCGAGCCGTACGCCCTGGTGCTCCGGTCCTTCGTCAAGCCCTTCTTCGTACGGCACGCACGGGGACTGCTGACGAGGGAGGCGGACATCCTCCGGCTGCTCGCGGACACGAGCGTGCCGGCCGCCCGTCTCCGGGGCGTCGACGCGGCGGCCGAGCACTGCGACCACCCGTCGCTGCTGATGTCGTCGCTGCCGGGAAGCCTTCGGCTGGACCCGCGGGACACCGAGCGGCAGACGGAACTCCTCGCCCGGCAACTGGTCGCCGTCCACGGCTTGCCGGTCCCGGAACGAGACCGACCACGCGCCTACCAGGCGTGGACCGGCCCCGAGCGGGTGCGGCCGCCCGGGAGTCCAAAGCGGCCGGACGTGTGGCGGCGTGCCGTGGAGGTGATCCGCCGGCCGCCCCCGGCCCACCGACCGTGCTTCCTGCACCGGGACTTCCACCCCGGGAACGTGCTCTTCACCGGAGAGGGAGCCGACCTGGCGATCACCGGCGTCGTGGACTGGGTGGAGACCTCCTGGGGCCCCGCCGACCTCGACGTGGCCCACTGCTCCACCGCGCTCGCCCTGCTGCACGGAGCGAACGCCGGCATGCGGCTGGCGGACCACTACGTCGCGGCCGGCGGAACGCTCGACGAGGACCCGGCCGGCCACCTGTACTGGCGCGTGCTGGACGCGCTGGCCTTCGCGCCGGACGCGGAGAAGGTCGCCGAGCCCTGGCGGGAGGTCGGCAGGCGGGATCTGACACCGTCCCTCCTCGCCCGGCGCCTGGAGGACTACCTCCAGGCGCTCCTCGTCCGCTACGCCTGACGCCCCGTGGGCCGCTGCCGCCCGGCGCCCTCGGCGACCACCGCGGCCCCTACCCCAGCGCCGGGATGCCGCCCAGGAAGATGTCCACCCCGACGAGGAACTGCTCGCGGTCGTCGTGTTCGCCCAGGTGGGTCGCAGCCTCGTGCACGAACGGGTACCGTGCCGGGTCGATCCGGGTCCAGCGCTTGGCTGCGTCCTTGAGGAAGGTCTCCCGGTCCGTGTCGCCGTCCGCGAGGAGGCGTGCGTTCGCGGCGTTCTGCGCGGCCGCGCCGAGGACGTAGCTGACCAGCGCGCCGGCCGCGTCGAAGCGTGCTTCTCCCGGCACTCCGAGGGCGTCCACGAGGCGGCCCACACTCTCGTAGAAGTCCAGCAGCGCGGGCCTCCACGGCCGGCGGGAGAGCTGCGCCCCGACCCAGGGGTGGGCGTCGACCGCGTCGAAGAGGCCCAGCGCGAGGCGGCGCAGGGCGGTGCGCGGGTCCGCGTCGGCGACCACGCCGGACAGGACGCCGGTGATGACGTCGTCGGTGGCCGTCGCCAGCAGATCGTCCTTGTCCGCGACGTGGTGGTAGATCGCTCCGTAGCCGGTGCCCAGGCGCACGGTCAGCGCGCGCAGTGTCAGCGTCTGCTCGCCGCCGCTGTCCAGGATCTCGATCGCGGTCTGGATGATCAGTTTTCTCGACAGGCCGTCCTTGCGCCGCGGGGCCCGCGCGGATCCGGTCGCCGCTCGCTTCACCATGGCCCCATCGTCGCATGAATGGAGCGTCGATGGAGCGTCGATCCAACTCTGTGCTAGCGTCATTGGAGCGACGATCCAATAGGCATCCGAATGCCCCGAAAGGGGATGAGGAGGAACCATGGCGACACCGGTCACGATCATCGGAGCGGGTCTGGGCGGCCTGACGCTCGCCCGCGTGCTGCACGTCCACGGCATCCCGGCCACGGTCTACGAGGCGGAGCCCGCCCCGGACGCCCGCCGCCAGGGCGGACTGCTCGACATCCACCCCCACAACGGACAGGCGGCGCTGAGGGCCGCGGGCCTGTTCGAGGACTTCCGCAAGCTGATCCTGCCGGGCCGCGAGGCGTACCGGGTCATGGACCGGGCCGGAAACGTGCTGCTCGACCTGCCCGACGACGGCACCGGCGAACGCCCCGAGGTCCCGCGTGGCGAACTGCGGCAACTGCTGCTCGACTCCCTGCCCGCCGGCACCGTCCGCTGGGGCCACAAGGCCACCGCGGTACGCGCCCTCGGCGAGGGCCGCCACCAGGTGGACTTCGCCGACGGCGCCACCGCCGTCACCGGCCTCCTCGTCGGCGCCGACGGCGCGTGGTCGCGGATACGGCCGCTGCTGTCCGGGGCCGTACCGGAGTACTTCGGCGTCTGCGGCGTGGAGACGTTCCTGCTCGACGCGGAGACCCGCCGTCCCGCCTCCGCGGAGGCGGTCGGGGCCGGATCGCTGTTCGCGCTCGCGCCGGGCAGGGGACTGCTCGCCCACCGGGAAGGCGCCGGGAACCTGCACACCTACGCGCAGTTGAGGAAGCCGCAGGAGTGGTTCGCCGGCCTCGACGCCACCGACGCCGCGACCCTCACCGCACGGGTCGCGAAGGAGTTCGCCGGCTGGGCTCCCGAACTCACCGCCCTGATCACCGCAAGCGACACCCCGCCGGCCCTGCGCCCCGTCTTCTCGCTGCCCGCCGGACACCGCTGGGACCGCACACCGGGCGTGACCCTGCTCGGAGACGCCGCCCACCTGCGGCCACCGAACGGCGAGGGCGCCAACCTCGCCATGCAGGACGGCGCCGAACTCGGCCGGTTCCTCGCCGCGCACCCGGACGACGCGGAGACCGCCCTCGCCGCGCACGAACAGGCCATGTTCGCCCGCGCCGCCGCCGTGGAGGCCGACGACGACGACTTCTACACGATCATGATCGACGACCACGCGCCCCACAGCCTGCTCGCCCTGATGACCGGCGCCGGACAGGACGCCTGACCGGCGGCCGGACGGCCACGAGGACCCGGGGCAGGTCCACCGCTTCGTCCGGACCCCGACCGCCGCCGCACGGCGATTTGATGAGGCATATTCAGAACGAATGTGCGGTGCCACCTGTCCCCGGGGCATCCCCGTTGGCTGAGTATGGAACCCCCCATCGAGATCATCTACAGCGAAGCGGACGGCTGGACCGTCCTGGAAATGCTCGGGGAGATGGACGTGTTCACCGTGCCGACGATCAGGCAGTACATGATCGAGCGGCTAGCGGACGGCCACCGCCGCTTCGTCATCGACCTGCGCAGCGTGACGTTCATCGACTCCATGGGCCTGGGCGTCCTGGTCAGTGTCCTCAAGCGCGTCCGCGCCGTCCACGGAGAGCTGCGGCTGGTCATCGCCGACGCGAACACCAGGAAGCTGTTCACCCTGACCGGCCTGCGGCAGGTCTTCCCGATCCACGACTCGGTCCACCAGGCGAGGCGCACCCGGTGAGGGCCGCCGGTCCCGGCACACCCCACGGCACCCGGCGCGCGGGCGCCCGCCCGGCCCGCCGCGTCGTGGGAGGCGGTGGGCCGGGCGGGCGCCGGGGGTGTCAGCCCGAGTGGCTCGGGCGGTGAGTGTCCGGACGTACCGGGTGGGCTCGTACGCGCGTCGGGCGGAACCGTTTCGGCGGCTCCGCGGTTCGGTGGGTCCCGGTGTCAGGGGCCCGGCGGTCGGTTGCGGCGGTCGCGTGTGCCGGGGCCGGGGGACAGCAGTTCCCCGGCCATGCCGGCCAGCACGAGTCCGGCGGCGATGAGCAGTCCGTGCGCCACCGCGACGCCGGTGCCGAGCACCGCGAGAGCGACGGCCAACAGCAGCCACAGCGCGGGGCGTCGGTACTGGCGCGGCTCGTGCGGACGGCCGGTCGACAGGGCGCGGGCCAGCCGGGGGTCATCGCGACGCAGACGCTCCTCGATCTCTCTGAGCCGTCGGTCAGGCGACCGGGACATGGCTCCTCCCTCCCGGCGCCGGGCCGTCGGCGTACGGGACGGTGGGCGTCAGGTGCTGCCATCCGCTCTCCTCACGGGGTCGTGGTGCCACGGTCATATCAGGACGAAGTAGCGCAACCACACATAGGCGGCGGCGACGGTCACGGTGACCGCGGTGACGATCAGGCCGTAGCGGCTGAACTGCCAGAACGAGATGTGGTGGCCCTCCCGCTCGGCGATGCCGACGACCACGACGTTGGCCGAGGACGCGATGATCGTGGCGTTTCCACCGAGGTCCGCGCCGAGGGCGAAGGCCCACCAGAGCATCCCCGCCTCCTCCAGACCGCCGGCGGAGGACACGATCTCGCCGACGATCGGACTGACCGACGCCACGAACGGGATGTTGTCGACGATCGCGGACGGGACGACGGAGCCGAACACCAGGGCCATCGAGGTGCCGAGCAGGTTGCCGTCGGCCGCCCTGGCCGCCGCCTCGCCCAGATCGCCGATGACTCCGGTCTGCACCATCGCGCCGACCATGACGAACAGCCCGACGAAGAACGCCAGCGTCTCCCACTCGACGTCCTTGACAACGTCGCCGGCGCTGAGCCGGGAGACGGCGAGCAGGATCAGCCCGCCGCTGATGGCCACCACCGAGGGCTCCATGTGCAGCACGGTGTGCAGGACGAAGCAGGCCATCACGGCGGTGATCACCACACCGCTCACCAGCAGCAGCCGGCTGTCCTTGATGGCGTCCCGCGGATTGAGTTCCATCACGGACGCGGCACGGTCGGGGTCGTAGTGGAACGCCCCCCGGAACATCACCCGGCTCATCAGAATGAACACGATCATCAGCACGATGACGATCGGCGTCATGTGGAGCAGGAAGTCGTTGAAGGACAGACCCGCCCGGGAACCGATCATGATATTGGGCGGGTCACCGATGAGAGTGGCCGCTCCTCCGATGTTGCAGGCCATCACCTCGGCGATGAGATACGGGACGACGGGCACTCCGAGCCGCCGGCAGACCGAGATCGTCACCGGGACGATCAGCAGCACGGTGGTGACGTTGTCCAGCCAGGGCGAGAGCACACCCGTCGCGATGATCAGCAGGACCATGAGCCGGTACGGTCTGCCCTTGGCCTTGCGCGCGGCCCAGATCGCGATGAACTCGAAGACGCCGGTCCGTTTCAGCACGGCGACGATCAGCATCATGCCGAGCAGCAGAAAAATGACATTCCAGTCGACGCCCGCGTCCTCGGAGAAGAACGCGTGCTCGGCGTCGGTCGCGCCGATGAGCAGCATCACCACCGCGCCGCCCAGCGCGGCGGCGACCCGGTTCACCCACTCCGTCGCTATGAGGACGAAGACGACGGCGAAAACCGTTACGGCCATCCAAGTTGTGAGGCTCACCCAGTGTCCTCCCCCGCGCGGTGCCGGCCGGGGGCTGCCGTCAGGGCGCCCGCCGGGCGCGCCGACGGTTCGGGGTCATCGGATTCCTTGAACCAGCCCAATATCTGCGGCACTGTTTTCACGGCTGCCGGGGCTCCTCTCGTGGTCGACCGGCCGGCGGCGTCTTACGCCCGCCGGCGAGCCGGGCCCGAAGCCTCCGGGGGAGGCTGACGCGGGCGACACGGCCGTCGAGAACCGGGGAGCACCAGACGAGTACGTCGCGGAGCGGCAGAAGGCCGCACGACGCTCACCGGGCCGGGTAAGGGGGTTGCCCAAACCCTCGCCCACCTGACGGAGCGTGGCCATCGGGGACGCCACCCAATTACGGCCGGGTCCGACCTGTAGAAGCGCTCGTGAGCAGGGTGAATGGGTGCCAGAACCGATGGACGGCCGCGCCGCGGGCCGCTCACGCTGAGGCTGACGGCCGCGTAGGCGGCAGTCGGAGCAGGGACGTCAGAAAGGCGGTCCGAGGTGCCCTTGTTCTGGAGGATCTTCCTCTTCAACGCCGTGGTGCTCGTCGCCGGCACCGCGTTGCTGCTGGGACCTGTCACGGTGTCGACGCCCGTCCTGGCCACGGAGGCGGCGATCCTCACCGTGGGCCTGGCCGTGATTCTGATCGCCAACGCCCTTCTCCTGCACGTCGGTCTGGGGCCGCTGCGGCGGCTCGCCCACGCCATGACCGCGACCGACCTGCTGCGGCCCCGGGCCCGGCCGGACGCCGGCGGTCATGGCGAGATCGCCGAACTGGTCAGTACGTTCAACACCATGGTCGACCGGCTGGAGGCCGAGCGCGCCGCCAGCGCGGCCCGCGCCCTGAGCGCGCAGGAGTCCGAACGCCACTGGGTCGCCCGGGAGTTGCACGACGAGATCGGGCAGACCCTGGCCGCCGTACTGCTCCATCTGAAACGGGTCGCGGACGGGGCGCCGGACCCGGTGCGGGAACAACTGCACCAGGTGCAGGAGAGCACCCGGGCCAGCCTCGACGAGATCCGCCGCATCGCCCGCCGCCTGCTGCCGGGCGTGCTGCGGGAGTTGGGCCTGGCCAGCGCGCTGCGGTCGCTCACCGCGGAGTTCGCCGGCCCGTCGACGCTCGTGTGCCACCACATCGAGTCCCGCCTGCCCGCACTGGGCGCCGACGCCGACCTCGTCCTGTACCGGGTCGCCCAGGAGAGCCTGACCAACACCGCCCGGCACGCCGGCGCCACCCGCGTCGACCTCACACTGGAGCGGACCCGGGACGGCCAGGTCGAACTCCGGGTCCGCGACAACGGCTGCGGCATGCGCGACGCCGACGAGGGAGCCGGCATCCGGGGCATGCGCGAACGCGCCTTCCTCATCGGCGCCGCCCTCTCCCTCGGCCCCGCCCCCGGCGGCGGCACCGAACTGCGCCTGACCACACCCGTCCGGGACCGCGCGCCGATGGCCGGTCCCGTGGGCCGGTGAACACGGCGCTGGTGCACGGGGCGCGCGCGTGACCGTCACTCCACCAGGGGTTCCTCGGGCCGCGAGCCCCGTCTCAGCGCGGGCAGGGTGAGGCGCCACCAGTCGTGGAGGCCTTCGGTGAGGGCGTGCGGACCCTCCAGGGACTGGGTGAGGGTGCAGAAGCCGTAGAAGGCGCGGACCAGGGTGCGGGCGGCGAGGGCCGGGCGGACATGGGCGGCCAGATGACCGCTGGAGCGGGCCTGGGCGAGCAGGCGTGTGGTGGCGGCCGTCCAGAGGACGAACGGGTCGGGCAGGGGCGCGTTGATGGTGTCGCGCTCTGCCCACAGGCGTGCGCCCGCGCGCGTCAGGGGGTCCTCGGCGAGGGCGCGGGCGATCTCGTGGCTCAGCGCGATCAGGCGTTCCAGCGGGGGCACCGCGTGGTCGCCGTACCGTGCGACGAGGCCCGGCCAGGTGGCGAAGCCGTCGTGGACGACGGCGCGGGCGATGCCTTCCTTGCTGGCGTAGTGGAAGTACACGGACCCGCTGGTCCGGCCGGAGCGGTTGCCTATGTCGTTGACGCTGGTCCCCGAGTACCCCTGCTCGGCGAAGAGGCCGGCGGCCGCCTCCAGGAGTGATCTCCGGGTTGTTCTGGCCCGTTCCTGCAAGATCCCGTTCACCTTCGTTCGGCTCTGAAGTGACGCCGGGAAATGTAGTGCGCCCGCGTACGCCGGGAGTAATCAGAAGTGGTGCGCGCATGGTAATTGCGCATCTTTTTCGAATATGAACGCGTGTGAGTGGCCATTAGCCCTTTCAGGTGCCGTTCTTGGCTGTCGGCCGGCGAATCGCGGCATGTTGACGGGAGGGTGAAATGTCACGTGCATATGTTCCAACTCCCTCTGTGCGGCGCCTGACTGACTGAGTATCAGGCTACTCGGCCCCGATGTGTTCTCGCTTTCCCTTACACCTGATTCGGGTTCCGGTCCAGCACTCTAAATGGTGATTGCGTTGAATTTCAGGGACGAAATAACGTAGCGGCCACAATGTTTTCCATTTGCGGCTGATGTCCTGAATGTGAACTGTTCTGGCGGCACGGTCGCCCGTTTCCCAGGAGGTCACCGTGGCTGCAAGGTCACACTCCCTGCTCGACTGGTCGCCCGAGGCCGTCGTCTTCGACTGCGACGGCACCCTGATGGACTCCGAACGCCACTGGCAGGACGCGCGCAACCGGGCCTTCCGGGACTTCGGGCTGCTGCCCCCGCCCGGCTTCGCGGACCGGGCGAAGGGCGTCCACTACATCGACTGCGGGCGGCTGATGGCGCAGGAGACCAACAAGCCCGAACTGGCCGGTGAACTGACGGCGGCCCTGCTCGACCACTTCCGGGCGTTCGTCGCGCAGGACCCGGTGACGATGCCCGGGGCGGTCGAGTTCGTCCGGCTGTTCTCCGGCCGGATGCCGCTGGCGGTGGCCAGCAACTGCCCCCTGGAAGTGGTGGAGGAGAGCCTCGGCCGGGCCCATCTGCGCCGGCACTTCCTGCACGTCGTCGTCCCCACCGGGACGCAGGGGCAAGAGGGGGAGGCGGTGCGGCCCAAGCCGTGGCCCGACGTGTACGCGACGGCTGTGCGGCTGTGCGGCGTCCGCCCGGAGGCGGCCCTGGCGGTCGAGGACTCCATGGCGGGCGTCGAGTCCGCCCGGCGCGCGGGCCTGCGCGTACTCGGCGTCGGACCGCGGCCGAGCGACGAGGACGCCGCGAGGACCGACCTGTGGGTACCCTCACTGCGCGCCGAGGAGGTGCTGCTGTGGGCCCGGGACCGGGTACCCGACCGCGCACCGGGCGACGACGAACAGTCCTGACCGCCCCCGCACCCCCGGATGCCGCACGCGCCCACGCCTTGGCGGCCACTCCCCGCCGGGTCACCCCGCGCCCGGCAGAACCGGGCGACCGGCGCCCTTGCGATCGGCGACCCGGCGGTTGGCGACCTGCGGCCGGTGCGTGGTGCTCCGGCAGGCGATCCGCGCCCGCGGCCGGCGGCGGGTGGCAGCTGGCCGGGGGACGTGATCCGTTGGTCGGCGGCCGGCGACCGGCGCCCTTGCGGTCGGTGACCGGGGCCCCGCGCCGGCAATCCGCGGGTGGTGACCGGCGGTTGGTGGTCCGGGGCCCGCGCCCCGCGGCTGGTGACCGGCCACTGATGCGCTGGTGGGCCTGGGTGCCCCGCGACCCGCGCCCGGTGTGCCCCCGGCGCCCGCGCCCCCGGTCGGCGCCCGCGCCCCGGCCGGTGCGTGGTGCTCCGGCAGGCGATCCGCGCCCGCGGCCGGCGGCGGGTGGACTTGGGGACTTGCGGCCGGTGGCCCTGCGGTCGTTGACCGGGGCCCTGCGGCCGGCAACTCGCGGTTGGCGAACGGCGGTTGGTGGTCCGGTGGCCCGCGCCTCGCGGTTTGCGGCCGGTGACTGGCCACCGATGCCCCGGCGACCGGTGGCTGGACCTGGCGCCCGCTGCCGGGGTGACCCGGCGGCCGGCGCCCGCATCCGGTGGCCGGTGGGTGGTGCTCAGGTCGGCGACCCGCGCCCGGGGTCGGCGATGGGTGGACCTGGTGCCCTGCGGTCGGCGGCTGGTGCCGCGCGTTCGCCAACTCGCGGTTGGTGTACGGCAGTCGGTGGTCCGGCGGCCGGCGATCCGCGCCTGCGGTCGGTGGCTGCCGGCCGGCGACCTGATGCCCCGGTGGCCGGTGCTCGGCGGCTGGTAGGGTCTGGGCGCCCCGTTCCCTGCGGCCGGGGTGACCCGGGCGGCCGGCGCCCCCGCCCCCCGGTCGGCGCCCGCACCCCGGCCGGCGGGAGCCGAGGTCATGGCACGCCGGGACCCCTGGGGCGCGGCCGTCGTCAGGGGCCGGAGACCAGTTGCAGGTCTGCCTCTATGCCGGCGGCGCACGCCTGGAGCCGGGGGACCAGGGTGCGCAGTTCGTCCAGGCCGCGCATGCCCGCCCCGACGGCGATGTTGGCCGCGGCGATGACGGCGCCCGACCGGTCGCGCACGGGTACGGCCACGGCCCGCAGTCCCTGGTTCAGCTCCTGGTCCGCGATGCAGAAGCCGCTGTCGCGGACCGACTCGATGATCGTGCGCAGTTCCTCGGTGTCGCGGACCGTGCGGTCGGTCAGGGGCTGGAGGTCGACCCGGGCCAGGAAGCCCCGGAAGTCGTCCTCGTCCAGACCGGCGAGCAGCACCCGGCCCATGGCCGTCGCATACGCCGGGAACCGGGACCCCACGTTGATCGACACGGTGATCACGCCGCCGGCCGGCACCCGCGCGACATGCACCACGTGGTCGCCGTCGAGCACGGACAGCGCCGTGGTCTCGTGCACGTCGCGCATCAGATCCTGGAGGTGGGGTTCGGCGATCTGCGGAGTGGACAGCGCCCGCAGATAGGCGTGGCCCAGCTCCAGGGTCTTCGGGGTGAGACCGAACAGCGTCCCCTCGCTGCGCACGTAGCCGAGCTTCAGCAGGGTCAGCAGCGAGCGCCGGGCCGCGGCGCGCGAGAGTCCGGTCGCGCGGGCCACATCACTCAGCGAGCGGGACGGATGATCTGCGTCGAACACCTTGATCACTTCCAGCCCGCGGGCCAGCGACTGAACGAAGTCCGTGTCTCCCGGCTCGACTTCGAGCAGATCCATGTCTCGTCTCCTGTCTCGGCGCGGTCGCGGCGCCCACTGTCCCACATCCGCCGAACGTGTGCGAGCAGCAGTGTACGCACAGCGAACGACTGTGCGTGCGTCTAGCGCACACGTGTACAGATATGTATGGTCCCTTCCATCGCACCTCGGGTCCGGTTCCCCGGACCCCATTTCACTGGAGGAACGATGGAGTTCCGGAGCATGCGTAGAAGGACGGCGCTGGCCGCCGCGGCCGGACTGGCCCTGTCGCTCACAGGCTGCGGCAGCGATGGTTCCTCGGCCGGTGTGGACCCCTCGTCCAAGACACCGGTGACCGTGCAGGCCGGGTTCATCCCGGTCATCGACGTCGCCGCGCTCTACCTGGGGGAGAAGCAGGGCTTCTTCTCCAAACAGGGCATCAAGCTGAACATCAAGACCGCCCAGGGCGGCGCGGCGCTGGTGCCCCCCGTGGTCAGCGGGCAGTACCAGTTCGCGTTCAGCAACATCGTCTCGGTGCTCGCCGCCCGCGACAAGGGACTGCCCCTGAAGGTGATCGCCTCCGGGTCCGACTCCACGGGCGTCGCGGGCAAGGACGTCACGATGATCCGGGTCCCGAAGGACAGCCCGATCAAGACGCCGGCCGACCTCGCCGGCAAGAAGGTCAGCGTCAACACGCTCAACAACCTCCTCCAGATGCTGGGCGAGGTGGCCGTCACCGCCGACCACGGCGACCCGAAGGCGGTCAAGTTCGTCGAGCTGCCCTTCCCGGACGCGGTCACCGCGCTGGGCAAGGGAGACATCGACGCGATGGTCACCGCGGAGCCGTTCGACACCATCGCCGCGGGCAAGAACACCAGGGTCATCGCCTCTCCCTACCTGGAGATGTCGAAGAGCAGCCTGACCACGTCGGTCTACTTCACCTCGGAAGAGCAGCTGAAGAAGAACCCCAAGCTGTTCACCGCGCTCAAGGCCGCCATCGACGAGTCGCTCGCCTACGCGCAGGCCCACCCCCGGGAGACCCGGGACCAGCTGTCGTCCTTCATGACGATCGACCCGGCGGTGGCCCAGAAGGTCACCCTGCCCACGTTCTCGCCGCAGATCCCGAAGGCCTCGGTCGAGGCGTTCGTCAAGGCCGCCCGCAGCCACGGCCTCGTCGACGGCGACATCTCCTACGACGACCTGGTGTGGTCGGGAGCGGCTGGCTGACATGACGATCCCCCTACGCAGCGACCTGCCCGTCGGCAGCTCCCGCTGGGCGGTCCGGCGGGCCGAGTGGAGGTCTTTGGGCATCACCGACGAGGAGATGGCGCGGCCCAAGATAGCCATCGTCAACTCCTCGTCCGACCTCGCCGCCTGCTTCGCCCACCTCGACGACATCGTGCCGGTGCTCAAGGACGCCGTCCGCCGGGCGGGCGGCCTGCCCTTCGAGATCCGCACCGCCGCTCCGTCCGACTTCATCACCAGCGCCGGCGCGGGCGGTCGGTACGTCCTGCCCACCCGCGACCTCATCGTCAACGACGTGGAAGTGGTCGTGGAAGGCGCCCTGCTCGACGGCATGGTGTGCCTCAGCTCGTGCGACAAGACCGCGCCCGCCCACATGATGGCGGGCGGCAGGCTCGACATCCCCACCCTCCTCGTCGCCTGCGGCTACCAGCGCAGCGCCCTGCACGAGGACGGCGGCGCCGACATCGAGGACGTCTTCCTGCACGCCGGCCACACCGCCCTGGGCCGCACGTCCGCCGAGGACCTGCTCGCCATGTCCGAGAACGCCATCCGCGGCCCCGGGGTCTGCGCGGGAATGGGCACCGCCAACACCATGCACATGGCCGCCGAGGCACTCGGCATGGCGCTGCCCGGCACCACCCCGACCCGCGCCAACGGCACCGTCATGTGGGACGCGGTCCGGGCGGCCGGCCGGACCATCGTGGACATGGTCCACGAGAAGCGGACGGCCCGCTCGGTACTCACCCCGGCGGCGATCCGCAACGCGGTCACCGTGATGCTCGCCGTCGCCGGCTCGATCAACTCCGTCAAGCACCTCCAGGCCATCGCCGTCGAGGCCGGGCTGGACGTCGACGTGTGGCGCACCTACGAGGAACTGGCCGACCGGGTCCCCGTCATCACCGCGGTACGGCCCAACGGACCGCACCTGATCGAGCAGCTCGACGACGCCGGCGGCACCCGCGGCGTGCTCGCGGCCCTGGCCCCGCTGCTGGACCTGGACACCGTCGGGGCCACCGGCCGCCCGCTCGGCGAACTCGTCGCCGAGACCCCGGCCCCGGACCCGGAGTTCATCCGCCCGCTCGCCGAGCCGTTCAGCCGCCGGCCCTCGATCGTGATCCTGCGCGGCTCCCTGGCCGCCGAGGGATCCATCGTCAAACTCCCCGCCGACGAGGAACGCCCCACCCGGTTCCGCGGCCCCGCCCGCTGCTACTCCTCCCGGGAGGCGGCCATCGACGGCCTCGCCGCGGGCGAGGTGCGGCCGGGCGAGGTGGTCGTACTGCGCGGCATGGGCCTGCACGGCGGCCCCGGCATGGCCATGGCCTCGGCCTTCGTGTTCGCGCTCGACGGCGCCCAGCTCGGCGAGAAGGTCGCGGTCGTCACCGACGGCCAGCTCTCCGGACTGGTCAACAAGGGCATCGTGGTCGGCGAGGTCTCTCCCGAGGCCGCCACCGGGGGACCCCTCGGCCTCGTCCACGACGGCGACCTCATCAGCATCGACCTCACCACCCGCACGGTGGACCTCGACGTCGACGCGGACACCCTGGCCGGCCGCGAGCCCGCCGCCGCGGAGACCGTCCGTACCCCGGGATGGCTGGCCGCCTACGACCGAACCGTCACCAGCCCCGCCTGCGGTGCCGTACTCGCCCGCGAGGGCTGCGCGCTCGACTGCGGGCAGAACCGCGGAGGCGTGCGATGAAAGTGCTCGACGCCACCCGGCCGGCCCAGGCCCCGGCCGCCCCGGCCCCGCGCCGCCGCGCGCCCCGGCCCCGGTTCGCCCCGCTGGTCGGCATCGTCGTCGCCGCCCTGGCCGCCGAGATCATCCCGCGCACCGGACTGATCGCGGACGGCGCGCTGCCCCCGCTCAGCTCCGTCCTGGCCGAACTGGGCAGGCAGGCGGGCGACGCCGCGCTGTGGGAGGCCCTGGGCCGCACGATCCGCACCTGGGCCATCGGCCTGGTGATCTCCGTCGTCGCCGGAGTGGTGGCCGGTGTGGTCATCGGACTGGTGCCGGTGCTGCGCGCGATCACCGCGTCGACGGTGGAGTTCCTGCGCCCCATCCCCTCCGTGGCCCTCATCCCCGCCGTCATCCTCATCTTCGGCACCGGCTTCGAGTCCGGAGTGGTACTGATCGTCTACGCCGGGTTCTGGCAGGTACTCGTGCAGGTGCTCTACGGCGTCCAGGACATCGACCCCGTCGCCCACGACACCGCCCGCTCCTACCGCTTCAGCGTCTGGGGCCGGGTCCGGCACGTCATCTGGCCGACCACGCTGCCCTTCGTGTTCACCGGGATCAGGCTGGCCGCCTCGGTCGCCCTGGTGCTGGCCATCACCGGCGAGCTGGTCATCGGCACCCCGGGCCTCGGCCAGCTCATCTCCGTGGCCCAGAGCAGCGGCGCGACGACCGCGATGTTCGCGCTCGTCCTGGTCACCGGCATCCTCGGGGTCCTCGTCAACATCGGATTCAGGTACGCGGAGCGAGCCGTGCTCGGCTGGCACCCCTCCGTGAGGCGATCGGAAGGTGCCCGATGAACATCCTGCGCCGCGTCCTGTTCGCGCTCGGTCTGCCCGTGGCTCTCGTGGCACTGTGGTGGGTCACCAGCGTCAACAGCACCAGCTACTACTTCCCGCCGCTCCCGGACATCCTCGACTGGTTCGGCCGGCTGTGGCTCTCCAGCCGCTTCGCCGACGACGTGGTGCCCAGCATGCTCAGGCTGCTCGCCGGGTTCCTCCTGTCCGCCGTGCTCGGCGTGGCCCTGGGCGTCGCCCTCGGCCTGACCGACGTGCTGCGCCGCGGCGCCGAACCGGTCCTGGAGTTCCTGCGGGCCCTGCCCCCGACCGTGCTGGTACCGGTCATCGCGATCGTCGCCGGCATCGGCGACGGCTCGAAGATCCTGGTCATCGTCTCCGGCTGCATATGGCCGGTCCTGCTGAACACCGTCGAGGGCGTACGCGCCGCCGACGAGGTCATGGTCGACACCTGCCGCACCTACGGCATCACCCGCGGCGCCAGACTGCGCCACATGGTGCTCCCCGCCGCCTCCCCGCAGATCGCGGCCGGACTGCGGCAGTCCCTGTCGATCGGGCTGATCCTGATGGTCATCGGCGAGATGTTCGCCGCCACCAACGGGCTCGGCTTCAGCATCGTGCAGTTCCAGCGCACCTTCGCGATCCCCCAGATGTGGAGCGGCATCATCCTGCTCGGCCTCATCGGATTCGCCCTCTCCGCGCTGTTCACCATTGTCGAGAAGCGGGCCCTGGGCTGGTACCTGGGCCTGCGCGAGTCGCAGAAGAGGAACGGCTGATGGCAGACATGGTCACCGTCAAGGGCCTCAACAAGGTCTACGAGTCCGCCGGCCGCCGGGTCGAGGCGATCGGGGACATCACGTTCTCCGTCGCCCGGGGCGAGTTCGCCTGCATCGTCGGCCCCTCCGGCGCGGGCAAGACGACCCTGCTGAAGTGCCTGGCCGGACTGCTCACCCCCACCGCGGGCGAGGTGCTGCTCGACGGCACACCCGTGACCGGACCGCCCCCCGGCATGGCCGTGGTGTTCCAGGAGTACGGCCGAAGCCTGTTCCCCTGGAAGACCGTGGCGCAGAACATCGACCTGCCGCTGCGGCAGAAGGGCCTGTCCCGCGCCGACCGCGACCGGCTGGTCACCGAGGCCCTCACCGCCGTCGGACTCGCCGACTCCGGCCACTCCTACCCCTGGCAGCTCTCGGGCGGCATGCAGCAGCGCGTCGCCATCGCACGGGCCATCGCCTACGAGCCGCAGGTGCTGCTCATGGACGAACCCTTCGCCGCCGTCGACGCGCAGACCCGCGCCGACCTCGAAGACCTCGTCCGCTCCCTGTGGCGCACCCTGGGCATCACCACCCTGTTCGTCACCCACGACATCGACGAGGCCGTCTACCTCGGCGAGCGGGTCCTGGTCCTGTCCGCCTCGCCCACCCACGTCCTCGACAACGTCCCCATCGGCCTGCCCGCCGACCGCGACCAGGTCACCAGCCGCTCCACGGCCGCCTTCGCCGACCTGCGCACCCGGGTGCACCGCGGCATCCAGGACGCCAAGGCCGGCCGCCGCACCACCGGGGCCGCCGCATGACCTCGTTCACCGACGAGGGCTCCGGAAGCCCGGTCCTCCTCTCCGCCTCGCTCGGCACCACCGCCGCGATGTGGGCACCCCAGCGCGAGCGGCTGCGCGAACGGCACCGCGTCATCGCCTACGACCACCGCGGACACGGCGGCTCCCCGACACCCCCGGGCCCGTACCGCCTCGCCGACCTCGTCCACGACGCCGTGACACTGCTCGACTCCCTGCACGTCGAATCCGCCGACGTGGTCGGCGTGAGCCTCGGCGGCACCGTCGGACTGGCCCTGGCCGCGGCACACCCGGACCGGGTACGCAGCCTCGTCACCGTCAACGCGCCCGTCGTCGCCGACGACCCCGGCTTCTGGCGCGCCCGCGCCGCCACGGTCCGCGAGCAGGGCATGCGGGCGGTGACCCCCGGCCTGCTCGGCCGCTGGTACGCCCCCGCGGTCGCGGCCGACCCGCCGCCCCTGGTGACCGACACCGTCACCGGCGTCGAACACCTCGATCCCGAGGGCTACGCGGCGTGCTGCGAGGCCATCGCCGGAACCGACCTGCGAGACCGGCTCGCCGCCGTCCGGTGCCCCGTACTCGCGGTGAACGGACTCGCCGACGCCGTCGTCCCCGCACACCACGCGGAGACCATCGCGACCACCGTGCCCGGCGCCCGGCACATCGCCCTGCCCGGCGCCGGACACCTGCTGACCCAAGAGATCCCCGACCGGTTCCACGCGCTGCTCACCGAGCACTGGACCCGCGCCGCCGGCGGAACCGACCGAAAGGCCACCGCGTGAACGCCGTGAACACCCATGTCACCGAACCCGCCCGCCAGACCCCGGTGCTCGGCGAGTGGGAGGTCGTCGTCCTCGGCGGCGGACCCTCGGGACTGGCCGCCGCCACCGCGGCCGCCCGCGCCGGCCGCAGCACCCTGCTGGTCGAGAAGAGCGGATACCTCGGCGGCGCCGGCACCGGCGGCGGGCTGTCCACCTTCTGCGGCATGTACTCCAACGTCCACGGCGAGCACGTACTCACCGTCCGCGGCCACGCGAGCGAACTCCTGGAGCGCATCGACCGCCTGGGCGGACTGCGCGCCCCGCACCTGTCCTTCGCCGACCGCATCCAGGCCCAGGCCTACGACATCCCGGCCTACCGCAGCGCCGCCGACGAACACGTGCTCGCCGCGGGAGCCCAACTCCTCTACCACGCCTTCGCGGTGGCCGCGGTCACCGGACCGCAGGGCATCGAGGCGGTCGTCGTGGAGTCCAAGTCCGGCCGCGGCGTCCTGCGCGGCCAGGTCTTCATCGACTGCTCAGGGGACGGCGACCTGATGGCCTGGTCCGGCACCGGACACGAGAAGGCCGACCCCTACGGCGACATGCTCTACCCGTCCACCATGTTCCGGATCAACGCGGTGGACGACGAGCGCGCCGGGGCCGCCTGGAAGACGCTGCCCCGCCTCATGGACGAGGCGGTCGCGGCCGGCCGCCCGCGCTTCCCCCGCCGCGGCGCCATCGTCCGCCCCCAGCGCGACGCCGTCGAGTGGCGGGCCAACGCGACCCAACTGCGCAACCCGGACGGCAGCGCCGTCGACGGCACCGACGTTCTGGCAGCTCACCCACGGCGAGGTGCAGGGCCGCGCACAGTCCCAGGAGGTGTTCGGCTTCATCCGCGAGAACCTCCCCGGCTTCGACCGGTCCTACATCGTCGACATCGGCCCCGAGATCGGCATCCGCGAGACCCGCCGGCTGCTCGGCCGGTACGTCCTCACCGAGGACGACGTGCGCTCCTGCGCCCGTTTCGAGGACTCCATCGGCCTCAACGGCTGGCCCGTGGAGGCCCACGTCGACGGCGACCTCGACATCCGCTGGCCCTACGGCGACGACCCGGTGGGCTACAACCAACTGCCCTACCGCATGCTCGTCCCCGCCGACGGCCCCGGAAACCTGCTGGTCGCCGGGCGCTGCGCCTCGATGACCCACGGCGGCCAGTCCGCCGCCCGCGTCGCCGGCCCGTGCTTCGCCATGGGCCAGGCCGCCGGTACGGCCGCCCATCTGGCGCTCAAGGCCCAGGGCGCGGTCGCCGAGGTCGACACCGCTCAACTGCGTACCGAACTCGAAGTGGAGGGCGCATGCCTGACGCTGTGATGTCCTCATGATGCTGACTCCCGCCGACGAACGCATGCTGGCCGGAGAACAGGGCCCGGCGGTCGGCGCCGCACTCGAACTCCTGGTGCGCTACGGCGAGCTGATGGGCGCCGAGCGCCTCGTCGACACCGACAACGTGTGCGGCGCCAACCTCTTCGGACCGCGGCACGCCCGGGTGCTGGGCACCACCGACCCGGCCGCGCTGTTCTCCCGGTTCTCGCTCGACCTCGACGAGAAGGTCGACGTGCCGCCGTTTCGCGCGCACAGCTGCCAGCTCATCGGGCCCCGGGACCGCGAACAGTGGGACCTCCAGGGCATCGCGCCCACCGACGCCGCCGCGATGGACGACAGCGAGCGCTATCTCGCCGAGCGGGGCGTCGACCTGCTGTCGACCTGCACGCCGTACCAGGTGGGCAATGTGCCCCGGTTCGGCGAGCACTGCGCGTGGATGGAGTCGTCCGCGGTGGTGTACATCAACTCCGTGCTCGGCGCCCGCACCAACACCGAGGGCCGGGAGTCCTCGGCCGCCTCCATGCTGACCGGCCGGACCCCCTACTGCGGCTACCACCTGGACGGACACCGCCGTGCCACGCACCTCGTCGAGGTGCGGCACCCGGTCGTGACCACCGAGGACTGGAACATCCTCGGCTACTGGGTGGGGGAGCGGGTGCAGGAGGCCGTCCCGGTCCTCACCGGCCCCGGCCTCGCGCAGGCCCCCGGTGTGCCGACCCCGGTACAGCTTAAGCAGTTCGGTGCGGCCGCCGCCTCCTCCGGCGACGTGGAGATGTACCACCTGCCCGGTGTCACACCGGAGGCCCGGACGGTGCGGGAGGCACTGGGCGGACGGGAACCCGAGGCGGTCTCGGTGTACGACGCCGCCGCCCGCGCCGAGACGGTGGCATCGCTGTGCCGGACCGCGACCGACCGCGACGTGGACTTCGTGATGATCGGCTGCCCCCACGCCTCGCTGGAACAGGTCCGTGAGGTCGCCCGCCTGCTGGACGGCCGCCGGATCGCCGACTCCACGGCTCTGTGGGTGTTCACCCCCAGGGCGCTGCGCACCGTGGCCGAACGCAGCGGGTACGTCGAGACCATCGAGAAGGCCGGTGCGCGCGTGCTGTCCGACACCTGCCCGGCGATCGGGCAGTTCCTGCCGCCCGGCACCAAGGTGTTCGCCACCGACTCGGCGAAACAGGCGCACTACCTGCCGGCGATCACCGGCGTGCAGGGCTGGTTCGGCAGCGTGGAGACCTGTGTCACCGCGGCTGTGCGGGGCCGGTGGTCCGATGCCTGAGCTGCTGCGGGGCCGCGGTGTCGTCGCCGGCCGGGCGAGCGGACCCGTACTGCTGTGCACCGCGCCGGTGTCGGGCTGGGGCGGCATCGACCCGAACACCGGCGTCATCGTGGAGAGCCGCCACCCCCAGCACGGGCAGAGCGTCGCCGGCACGGTGCTCGTGCTGCCGGGCGCCAAGGGATCGTCCGGCTGGTCCGGGCAGTTCCACCTGGCCAAGCTGCGCGGCACGGCACCGTGCGCCATCGTGTTCACGCGGATGAACAGCAAACTCGCGCTCGGCCTTGTCGTCCTGGACGTTCCGGCGGTGACCGACCTGGAAACCTCCGGGACGCTGCGCACCGGAGTCATGGCGGACGTCGACGGGACGGCCGGAACCGTGCTGATTCGAAGGGAAGGATGACCGGATGGACACTCTCCGCATCGACGGGCAGGTGGTCCTGGTGACCGGCGCGGCCGGCGGCATCGGCCACGCCCTCGCCCGCGCCTGCGCGGCCGGGGGAGCCGTCGTGCACCTCGCGGACGTGTCGGACGCGGTCCACGCGGCGGCCGGGGAAGTGGGCGGGACGGGCGAGGGGACCGTGGCCTCGCACGTGTGCGACGTACGGGACCCGGACGCGGTCCGCTCCCTGGTGGAAGATGTCGTCGCGGCTTCCGGCCGTCTCGACACCGCCTTCCTGAACGCGGGCGTCAACGGCGCGCCCTCCATGCTCCAGCCCGGCGGCGCGATCGACGAACTGTCGTTCCAGCAGTGGCGACGGGTCATGGACGTGAACCTGGACGGGCTCTTCCACTGCCTTCAGCAGTCCGCCCGGGTCATGAAGCGGCAGCGGTCCGGCAGCATCGTCGTCACCGCCTCCACCGCGGGTCTGCGCGCGGAGCCCCGCGTCAGCCACCCCTATGTCGCGTCGAAGTCCGCCGTGGTCGGTCTGGTCCGCCAGACCGCGCTGGAACTCGCCCGCTTCGGTGTCCGCGTCAACGCGCTGGCCCCGGGTCCGGTGGTCACCAACATCGGTGGCCCGGGTCCGCGGCCCGCGGCGGCCGTGGCCGCGTGGGAGGACTCCATCCCGATGCGGCGCTGGGGCCGCCCCGACGACCTCGCGGGCCTGGCCCTCCTGCTGGCTTCCGGCGCCTCGTCCTGGATGACCGGTGGCGTGCACGTCGTGGACGGCGGCGCGTCGGCCCTCACCCAGATCGACAGCGGGACCCTCCCCGCCCCCGACGCCACCGGACCGTGAGCGACTGAGGTGTTCTCCGCCCGGGTGGGGCGCGAGTCGCGCAGAGTGCTCTGTATGAACACGCCCGCACAACTGCTCCGCTCCTTCGCCCGCACCCGGGCCTCGCTCGACGGCGAGGAGGTCACGTACTGGTGGTCGGGAGACGTGTACTCCTGGGCCCCCGACGAGCCCTACCGGCGCGTCTTCGGCTTCGAGGGGCTCAATGTCGCCCGCCTCGTCCAGGACCCCGAAGACGGCCCGGACGCCTACCGGCTGCTCACCCGTGAGGCCGCCTTCTACCTGGATCCCGCCACCCGGGAGATCCTTCAGACCTGGCAGGACCTGCCGGTGGTGCACGTCTGGAACGACCCGGCGAACCAGAAGTGGCGCCCCTTCCCGGTCCCGACGACCGATCTCGGCGAACAGGTCTGCTTCAGCCTGGAGATCCCGCTCGCCCACCCCTCGCCCCTGCCGGTGGCCCAGTACCCCCTCCACTCGGCGGGCGACACGTACAAGGCCCTGGAACTCTTCCAGTTCTTCGCCGACCGCGCCGACCTGGCGGGCCCCGCGCCCGGTGTCGCGGCCACCATGTCGTGGACCCGGATGTCCCCGTGGCTGCCGTGGATGGCGCGCGGCCGGCGGCCCGGCGGCCTCACCTTCCACTGCCGGGGCCGCAAGCTCGGTTCGTACACCGAGGTCCCCGAGCGCACCCGTGCCTACATCGCCGACCACCGACCGGAGTTCGCCCGCGCCCCGCAGAAGTGGAGCGAGCCGAACGAGACCAGCTGGACGTACTTCCGCAAGCTCAACCCGCCCGCGTCCGGTACCGCCCCGGAGTAGTGCCGAACTCCCTCTCGAAGGCGTGCGAGAGCGCGTACGGACTGCCGTAGCCGACCCGCCCTGCGATGGTGGCCAGGGTGTCCGAGGTCTCCCTGAGCAGGGTGGCGGCGAGGATCAGCCGCCACCACGTGAGGTACGCCATCGGGGGGCGGCCGACCAGGGCGGTGAACCGGCGCGCCAGGGTGGGACGGGAGACGCCCGCCTCCGCGGCCAGCCGGTCGTTGCTCCACGGGGCGGACGGGTTCGCGTGCAGCGCCCGCAGGGCGGCGGCCGTCACCGGGTCGCCGAGCACACGGGGCCAGGCTCCGGTGGTGGCCTCGGCCATCCAGGAACGGATGATGTAGACGAGCAGGAGGTCGAGCAGGCTCGGGAGCGCGACGCAGGAGCCGGGCCGCCTCTCGTCCAGCTCGCCGGCGAGCAGGTCGATGGCCGCGCGGAGTTCGAGGTGGCTGCCCACCCGGCTGGGAAGGTGCACGACGTTCGGGCAGTTCCCTCATGAGCGGGTGCAGGCGGCTGCAGTCGAGCCAGTACGTGCCGCTGAGCAGCTCCACCTCGGAGAACCCGGAGAACCCGGAGAACTCTGAACCCTCGGAAGGCGGGACGGGGGCGTGCTCGGGCCGGGACCGCCGCCCCGTCCCCGCGAGCCACTGCCGAAACGGCACCGCCCGCTCCGCGGCGACCGCCGCATCGGTCAGCGAGTCGGCGATCACATGCCCCGTGCCATGAGGCAGCAGCACCGCGTCCCCCACACCGAGAGACACCGGGGCGGCGCCGTCGGGCAACAGCCGGCAGCCGCCCTTCAGGACCACGTGGAAGCCCGCGCCGTCGTACGGGTCGAGCCGCACGCACCAACTCCCGCTCGTCCGCACCCGGTGGGACGCCGGGTGCCCGAGGTGCACCGCGGAGATCGCGTCGCTCACCACATCCATCCACGCAGGCTATCTCCCGCCGTCCGCCGTATGCCGGGCGAGCCGGACGCGGATGAGACGGACACGTATCCCATTGAGCCGCCGGCGCATTGAGAGGATCGTCCGGCCCTTCCTAACGTCGAGCACATGGCTAACGAGAACGAGAACGACCGGGTGCGGAGCATGATGCTGGGGGATGTCGAGGTCATCCGGGTCGTCGAATGGCAGCAGCCGTTCGCACCCGCCTCCGACATGTTCCCGCAGGCGGGCGCGAAGGTGTGGAAGGACAACGCGGACCGGCTGGTGCCGGACCACTGGGAGCCGGAAAGCGGCTGGGCGGTCCTGGCCCTGCAGACCTGGGTGCTGCGCAGCGCCGGGCGGACGGTCCTGGTCGACACGGGAGCGGGCAACGGGCGGGAGCGCCCCGGCATGCCGCCCTTCCATCAGTGCCAGGGGGACTTCCTCGCCCTCCTGGCGGCGGCCGGTGTCCGTCCGCAGGACGTGGATGTCGTCGTCAACACCCACCTCCACGTCGACCACGTCGGCTGGAACACCGTGGAGGCGGACGGGCATTGGGTGCCGACGTTCCCCAACGCCCAGTACCTCCTTCCCGCCGCGGACGACTTCCACTACGGTCCGGACAACGCCTACGGGAACGGCCGACAGGCGGTCGACCGCCTGATCTACGAGGACAGTGTCGCGCCCGTCCACCGGGCCGGGCAGGCCCTCCTGTGGGACGGCCTGCACCGCGTCGACGAACACCTCACCCTGGAGTCCGCGCCCGGCCACACTCCCGGTTCGTCCGTGCTGCGGCTCGCCTCCGGGAGCGAGCGCGCGGTCTTCGTCGGCGACCTGGTGCACAGCCCGGTGCAGATCCTCAGCCCTTGCTGCAACAGCAACGCCTGCCTCGCCCCCGAACAGGCGGTCGCCAGCCGCCGGCGGATCCTCGGGCGGGCCGCCGACGAACGCGAACTGCTCGTCCCCGCGCACTTCGCGGGTGCCGGCGCAGTGGAAGTCCGGCGGGAGGGCGGAGGGTTCGTCCTCGGCCCGTGGGCGGCCCGACGAGGAGAGCGCCGGTCCCCGGGTAAGTCTGCGGCCCGTGCCCCGCGTCGGCCCGTGTCCGCTGTCCCGGCTTCCGCGTTTCAGCCGGAGGCGCCCCGTCCCTGAGAGAGCGCCGTACGCGCGTGGCCGGCCGCGTCCTCGGCGGTCAGCCGGGCGCCGCGGTCGTACGCCCTTGTGAACGCGCCCTCGCCCAGGGCGGCCTGGGCCGAGGCGGTGACGCGGTCGACGTCGGCGCGTTCGGCCGGCGGCAGCGGGGCTCCGGCGCGGCGGCGGGCGGCCGCCGCCGCGCCCAGCAGGACGGCCGCGCAGGTGGCGTCGCAGCCGTGGCCGGGCAGGGCCGCCGCGCCCGCGAGTCCTTCCAGGGAGAGCGCCAGGGCGCGGGGCTCCGCGAGGGCGCGGGCGACCTCCAGCCCCGCCAGGTGGTGCGCCGCCGCCGCACGCGCGTCACCGCGGAGTTCGGCGACGAAGCCCAGCTCGGCCAGGAGCAGGTGGTCGCCCGCCCGGGAGGACACGTCGGCGTAGCCGTCGCGGATGCGCAGCAGGTGCACCTCGGCCCCGTCGAGGTCGCCGGAGCGGCGCGCGCCCAGGGCGAGGCCCATCTCGGAGTGGATCTCCCCGTACTTGTAGCCCTGTTCCGCGGCGCTCCGGCGTGCCTGTTCGTGCAGATCACGGGCGCGGTCCCAGTCCTTGGCCAGCAGCGCGAGGCGGCCGAGCCCGGAGAGCCGCGCGGACACCTCCGCCGCCAGCCCCAACTCCCGCGCCATCCGCAGGCCCTCGTGCTGACGGCGCTCCGCCTCCTCGTAGGCGCCCTTGATCTCGGCGAGCGCGGCGAGTGGGGAGACGGTTTGCAACTCGCCCCAGGGGTCGCCCAGTTCACGGAAGAGCAGGGCGCTGCGCAACCCGTCGCGGCCGAGTCCGGCGAGGTCGCCGCCGACCAGCGCGAGCGTGGCGCGCAGGCCGAGTGCGGCGGCAATGCCCCACCGGTCCTCGGCGGTGTCGAACAGGGCGAGGGCACGGCTGTTCAGCTCATGGCCCGCGACTGTGTCACCCGCGCTGAAGAGGCCGTACGCGCAGAGCCACAGGGCACGGGCGCGGCGCACCGGGTCGGGGACGGCGTCGCCGGTGGCGACGAGGGCGCGTTCAGCGGTGCGACGGCCCCGCGCCGCGGAGGCACCGCCCGCCGTGGGGGCGTCGAGCGCCGCGTGGTCCCCGGTGAGCAGGGCGAACGCGGCGTGCAGGAGGGTGAGTTCGGCGGGGGAGCAGTGACCGGGAGCCGCGGCCGGCACCGACCCCAGGCTGCGGCGGGCCTCGGTGAGGCGGCCACGCAGCAGCCACCACCAGGCCAGGGCGGTGGCCAGCCGAACCGCTTCCCCCGCCTCGCCCGCTCCCGGGCGGCGCACCGCCTCGTCGAGCGCCGTACGCAGATTGCCGGCCTCGGCGTCCAACCGGGCCAGCCAGGACCGCTGTCCGGGCCCGCGCAACAGCGGCTCGGCGTGTTCGGCGAGCGCCAGGTAGTGGCGCAGGTGACGGTCCCGTACGGCGCTGAGGTCGTCCGCCGTCTCGTGGAGCCGCTCGGTCGCGTACGCGGCGACGGACTCCAGGAGCCGGTAACGCGGGCCGGTGGGCCCGTCCACCACGACCACCAGGGACCGGTCGACCAGCCGGGTCACCAGGTCGAGCACCTCCTGTCGGGCGACACCGTCACCCGCGCAGACCGCTTCGGCGGCGGCCAGGTCGCAGCCGTCGCTGTGCGCGGCGAGGCGCCGCAGGACGATGCGTTCGGGCGTGCCGAGCAGCTCCCAGCTCCAGTCGATCACCGCCCGCAGCGTCTGCTGACGCGCCGGGGCACCGCGTCGCCCGAGGGTCAGCAACCGGAAGCGGTCGCCCAGCCGGGCCGCCAACTCCCGTACCCCCAGAGCCCGTACCCGAGTGGCGGCGAGTTCCAGGGCGAGCGGGATGCCGTCGAGGCGGCGGCAGATCTCGGCGACGGCCAGGCGCTCGGGCTCGTCCGGGGCGTCCGGATCGCGCGGGAAGCCGGGGGTCGCGGCGGCCGCGCGTTCCATGAACAGCCGGACCGCGTCGGCGGGCTGCAGGGGCTCCACGAGGAACACCGCCTCGCCCGCCAGAGCGAGCGGCTCCTGTCCGGTGGCAAGGACGCGCAGGCCGGGCGCGGTGCGCAGGAGCAGTTCGGTGAGTTCGGCGGCGGCGTCGACGACGTGCTCGCAGTTGTCCAGGACGAGCAGCGCGCGGCGGTCGCGCAGGGCGGCGGCGAGACGGTGCGGCAGGGAAGGGGCGGAGATGTCGGCGCCCGGCAGCGAGCGAGGGGCGTCGTCCCGGACGCCGAGGGTGGCGGCGACGACCTGGGCCAGGTCGGCGGCGGTGTCTGCGCGGATGCCGGCGAACTCCACGAGCCACACCTCGGCGCCCGGTTCACCGCTCCGGGCGCCGTCCCGCTCGGCGGTGGCCGCCGCCACGGCCAGCCGGGTCTTGCCGACCCCGCCGGGGCCGGTGAGGGTCACCAGCCGTGTCTCCGCGAGGAGCCGGGAGAGCCGGGCGAGGGCCCGGCGACGGCCGACGAGGCGTGTGAGGGGGAGGGGGAGGTTGGAGTGGGGGCACGTGCGCGCCGCGTCCGCGCCGCCCGCGGCGGCCGTCGTGCCCGCGGTGCGTGTGTCCGCCGCCCGACCCGCCGTGTCCCTTGCGGTGGGGACCCGCGTGCTCAGCACCGGGTCCTGGCGCAGCACCGCCTCGTGCAGGGCGGCCAGTGCGGGGCCCGGGTCGACCCCCAGCTCTTCGACGAGCCGGGACCTCAGATCGTCGTACGACGCGAGCGCCTCGCTCTGGCGCCCCGCCGCGTACAGGACCCTGATCTGGACGGCACGCAGGCGCTCCCGCAGCGGGTGCCGCGCCACGAGGCCGGCCAGCTCTCCGACGAGGAGCGTGTGGTCCCCCGCCTCCAGCCGCGCCTCCGCCTGCTCCTCCAGCACGGACAGCCGCTGCTCCGCGAGGCGCCGCGCGGCCCCCCGGACGAATCCGCCGTCCGCGAAGTCGGCGTACGCCGGCCCCCGCCACAGCTCCAGGGCCTCGGTGAGCAGCGCGGCCCGCACGCGGGGGTCGGGCACGGGCCGGGCCTCGGTCACCAGGGCACGGAAGCGTACGGCGTCCACCTCGTCGTCGCCCGCGTCGAGCCGCAGCCGGTAGCCCGGCGGCTGCCGCACCACCCGGTCCCGGCCGACGACCCGGCGCAGCTGGGAGACCTTGGCCTGAAGGGCGCCAGAGGGGCTGCCGGGAGGGGCGTCGCCCCACAGGTCGTCGATGAGCCGGTCGGCGGAGACCGGTCCTCCGTCGTGGGCGAGCAGATCCGCCAGCAGGGCCCGGACCTTGGTCTCGGGAACCCTGACCTCCCGGCCCTCCGCGTCCCACACCACCAGTGGCCCGAGCACCCCAAACCGCATGGGCGTCACCGTACATGTCCCCGGGACCGGCCCCGGCGCACCTCGACAGCACCGGCCCCACCGCCGGCCGGGCCACCGGCCGTTCCGAAGCTTTCCCGAAGGTTCCCCGAAGCACCCGGGCGCAGAGTCGTCCTGGCGGGCGGCACCACGCCCCGGCGAGGAACGGGCACCCCGGAGGGAGCGGCAACCACGACCGGGTACGCGTGCCAAGGCCCTCGCCGTCGGCGAGTCCACCGCCGTCGGCTCCGCCGCACAGGCCGGCCCGGCTCACCTCCGCCGCCCCACACCTCTCGTCCGGCAAACCTGGAGCACCTCCCCATGAGCACCGCACCCGACACGGCGGCACCGGACCCGAAGAGCGAAGGCGAGGAACAGCAGGGGCTTCCGCTGTTCGCCCTGCTCGCCCTCGCCACCGCCGTCTTCGTCACCAGCCTCACCGAGACCCTTCCCGCGGGTCTGCTGCCCGCGATGAGCCGGGACCTGCGGGTGAGCGAGTCCGCGACCGGTCAGACGGTCACCGTCTACGCGATCGGCACCGCGCTGAC
Source organism: Streptomyces sp. SL06 (assembly GCF_058244745.1). Lineage (NCBI taxonomy): Bacteria > Bacillati > Actinomycetota > Actinomycetes > Kitasatosporales > Streptomycetaceae > Streptomyces > Streptomyces sp. SL06. The sequence goes on from NZ_JBSYOT010000002.1 coordinate 6,989,616, forward strand.
CGCGATCCCGCTCACCGCCGCCACCGCGGGCCGGCGGCGCAAGAAGCTGCTGCTCACCGCCATGGGCGGCTTCGCCCTCGGCAACACCGTGACGGCCGTGTCGTCCGTCTACGGGCTGACGACGGCGGCGCGGTTCGTCGCCGGCGTCGCGGCCGGCCTGGCCTGGGCCCTGCTCGCCGGCTACGCGCGCCGCATGGCCCCCGTCCACCTCCAGGGCAAGGCGATGGCCATCGCCATGGCGGGCATCCCGCTCGCCCTCTCCCTCGGTGTGCCCGCCGGCACCTTCCTGGGCGACCGGCTCGGCTGGCGGATGCCGTTCTGGGCGATGACGGCGCTCACGGTGCTGCTCCTGGTGTGGATCGTGATGGCCGTACCGGACTTCCCCGGGCAGGAGCGCGGCGAGCGGCCGAAGATGCTGCGCACCCTGCGCATCCCGGGCGTGAGCCCGGTCCTCTTCGTCACACTCGTCTTCGTCCTGGCCCACACCGTCCTGTACGCGTACATCGCCACCTACCTCGACGACCTGGGCCTGGGCGGCAGCACCGGCCTGGTGCTGCTCGTCTTCGGCGCCGCCTCGCTGGCGAGCATCTGGATCGTCGGCGCGCAGATCAACCGCCGGCTGCGCGGCCTCACCGTCGGCGGCGCCCTGCTGGTGGCCCTGGCCGCGGCGCTGCTTGCCGTCCTCTCCGACACCACCGCACTCGTCTATGCCGCGGTGGTGCTGTGGGGCCTGGGCTGGGGCGGCGTGCCCACGCTGCTCCAGACCGCCGTCGGTGACGCGGGCGGCGAGTCCGCCGACTCGGCCCAGGCGATGCTCGTCACGCTCTGGAACGCCGCGATGGCGGGCGGCGGCATCGTCGGCGGCATCCTGCTCGACGTGGTCGGCAGCGAGTCCTTCCCCTGGACGGTGCTGCTGCTCCTGCTGCCGGTGATCGCCGTCGTCCTGTACGCCCGGCGCGCGGGCTTCCCCGCCCGGCGGCCGGCGGCTCCGGCCGAGACGGCTGCGGCCCCGGTGGCCTGACGCACCGCGGCCGACCGCCTCGGAGCGGCCCGCGCACGCTCCGACAACGCCCCCCGCCCCGTTGAACCTCGCAGGAGGAGACCGCACCGTGCCCGCCACCCGAAAGAAACAGGTGCACCTCGCAGTCCAGTTGCCCGGCATCCACAATGTGACCGTCTGGTCGGACCCGCGTTCCGGGAGCCAGATCTCCATCGACTCCTTCGTCCACCTCGCGCGGACCGCCGAACGCGGCAGGTTCGACTTCTTCTTCCTCGCCGAGGGGCTGCGGCTGCGCGAGCACAAGGGGCAGATCTACGACCTGGACATCGCGGGCCGCCCGGAGAACCTGACCGTGCTGAGCGCCCTGGCCGCCGCCACCACGCACCTCGGGCTGGCCGCCACGGTCAACACCACCTTCAACGAGCCGTACGAGGTGGCGCGCAGGTTCGCGACCCTGGACCGCCTCAGCGGCGGGCGGGCCGCCTGGAACGTGGTCACCAGCCACGACGCGTTCACCGGCGAGAACTTCCGCAGGGGCGGCTTCCTCACCGAGGCCGACCGGTACCCCCGGGCCGCCGAATTCCTCTCCACGGCACGGGAGTTGTGGGACAGCTGGGCCGAGGGTGATCTGAGGGCCGACAGGGCGGCGGGAGAGTTCGTACGGTCCGGGGCAGGGAGCTTCGCCCACCGGGGGAGGCACTTCGACGTGTCCGGACGGTTCTCCACCCCGCCGGGCCCGCAGGGCCACCCGGTGATCATCCAGTCCGGGGAGTCCGACGCGGGCCGTGAGTTCGCCGCGTCCGACGCCGAGGTCATCTTCAGCAAACACCACCGGCTCGACGTGGCCCGGGACTTCTACCGGGACGTGAAACGGCGCCTGGCCCGCTACGGCCGCGGCCCCGACGACCTGCTGATCCTCCCCACCGCCAACGCGGTCGTCGCCGACACCGACGAGGAGGCCGCCGCCCGCGCCGAGGAGATCAGCCGCGAACTGGTCGGCCCGCGGACCGCGATCGCCCACCTGGAGGCGGTCTGGGGCCGCGACCTGTCCGCCTACGACCCGGACGGGCCGCTGCCCGACATCGAGCCCGAGGACGACGCCCACTTCCTGAAGGGACACTCCGTCTTCCGCAAGGGCAGGGCCGAGACGGCCCGGCGGTGGCGCGGGCTCGCCGCGGAGCGGAACCTGTCGATCCGGGAGCTGGTCATCGAGGTCGGCGGCCGCCCCACGTTCGTCGGCAGCCCCCGCACGGTCGCCGACGCCCTCGACCACCACGTCCGGAGCGGGGGCGCCGACGGCTTCGTGCTCGTCCCCCACCTCACGCCCGGTGGCCTGGACGACTTCGTGGACCGGGTGGTCCCGCTGCTCCAGGACAGGGGCGTCCACCGCGAGGACTACACCGGCACGACGCTCCGGGACCACCTGGGGCTGTCCGAAGCGCCCCGCCCGGCCGCGTGGACCGGACGGCCCGTGCGCGCGGGGCAGGACGAGAAGGAGACCTCCGCATGACCGGCACGACCGGCGCCACCCACCCGACGGGCACCCCCGGTGCCCCGCTGCACCTCGCCGTCGCCCTCGACGGCGCGGGCTGGCACCCGGCGGCCTGGCGCGAGGCGGACGCCCGCCCCGGTGAGCTGCTCACCGCCGGGTACTGGGCCGACCTGGTCGCGGAGGCCGAGCGGGGCCTGCTCGACTTCGTGACCTTCGAGGACGTCCTCGGCCTCCAGTCCGCCGCCTTCCACCGGCCGGACGACCGCACCGACCAGGTCAGGGGCAGCCTGGACGCGGTGCTGCTCGCCTCCCACCTCGCCCCGCTCACCACCCGCATCGGCCTGGTCCCGACCACGAACGTCACCCACACCGAGCCGTTCCACCTGGCCGTCGGCATCGCCACGCTCGACCACGCCGCGCAGGGCCGGGCCGGCTGGCGCCCGCAGATATCCTCCCGCGCGGCCGACGCCGCCCTCTTCGGCCGCCGCACCACGCCCCGGCTCACCGAGGAGGACGTGACCGACTCGGAGCTGATCGCCGGGCGACTGCGCGAACTCTTCGCGGAGGGCGCCGAGGTGGTGGAGGCGGTACGGCGGCTCTGGGACAGCTGGGAGGACGACGCGGAGATACGGGACGCGGCGACGGGCCGCTTCATCGACCGGGACAAGGTCCACCACATCGACTTCCGGGGCACGCACTTCAGCGTGAAGGGCCCTTCGATCACCCCGCGCAGCCCCCAGGGGCAGCCCCCGGTGGTGAGCCTCGCGCACGCCTCCACGCCGTACGAGTTCGCGGCCCTCGGCTCCGACCTCGTCCACATCACGCCGCACGACCGGGCCGGCACGGCGGCGATCCTCGCGCGGGTCGACGAGGCGGTGCGGCGCACCGGCAGGGACGTGACGGACCGGCCGCTGCGGACCTTCGCCGACCTCCTCGTCCTCCTGGACGACAAACCGGGCACCGCCGCCCGCCGTCGGGCACGCCTGGACGAGACGGCCGGCGCCGAACTCACCTCCGACGCCGAGATCTTCACCGGCACCCCCGGCGAACTGGCCGACCTGCTGCTCGACCGGCGCGCCGCCGGCCTGGACGGCTTCCGCCTGCGGCCCGGCGCCCTCCCGCACGACCTGACCGCGATCACCCGGGGCCTGGTCCCGGAGCTGCAACGACGCGGGGTCTTCCGCAGGGCGTACGAATCCACCACACTGCGCGCCCACTTGGGCCTCCACCGCCCCGTCAGCCGCTACGCGAGGGCCTGACGCCGGCGTGGCTCACCGACCCCCGCCCTCGGGCACGTCCCTCCGGTCGAGCGCGGATCGCGGCTCATCCGCCCGACCGCCCCTCTGCGCAGCGCTCCGCCCTCCGGCCCCCGGTGGACGGCGCCGGGTCCCTCGCGGACGGAGGCCCGGGGAGCGGTGCGGCCGGCCGGGGCTCGCGCGCCCTCGTCCGTCCGCACAGGACGGCGGAGACGACCAGCACCATGCCCGCCACCTGCGGGACGCCCAGGCCCTCCCCGGCCAGGGTGACGCCGAGCAGGACACCGGTGAGCGGGTTGAGCAGGCCCACCAGACCCACGGTGCTCGCGGGCAGGCGCCGCAGGCCGGTGAACCAGGCGACGAAGGCCAGGGCGGTGGCCACCACGGAGGTGTAGGCGTACGCCGCCACGGCCGCGCCCCCGACCGCGGGCGGCGGCCCCTCCACCGCCGCGGCGGCGGCCAGCAGGAGCAGGCCGCCGCAGGTGAGCTGCCAGGCCGTGACCGACAGCACGCCCGGCCCGGTGTCCCAGCGCTTGCTCAGCAGGAATCCGGCGGCCGAGACCAGCATGGCCGCCACCGACGCGAGCACCCCGACCGGCCGGGCCTGCGCGCCGGGGCCGCCCAGCAGCAGGGCGACGCCCGCCGGTCCCACCGCCGCCGCTGCCAGATGAGCGGTGCGTGGCCGCTCGGCGAACAGCAGCCACGCCCCCAGCGTCAGCGCCAGCGGGGACAGCGCCATGATCATGGAAGCGGTGCTCGTGGCCAGGGTCTGGGAGGCGACGTAGACGAGCACGAAGAACGCGCTGGTGTTGAGCAGCCCCAGCAGGGCCGACCGCCCCCACCACACGCCGCGCGGACGCTCACGGGCGGCGAGGAGCAGCAGGCCGCCGGCGGGCAGCGCGCGCAGCGCGGCACCCCAGAGCGGCTGGTCGGCGGGCAGGAACTGGCGGGTGACGTAGTAGTTGGCACCCCAGGCGACCGGCGCCACGGCGGTCAGGGCGATCCATCGGAAAGTACCTTCCATGGAAGCCAATATAGCTTCCCGGGAAGGTATGGTGAGGGTGTGGAAGAGGACAGCACCCCGGCAAGCGGCACCCCGGCCCCGGACCACGTCGCCCGTATCCAGGCCGCCTGGCGGCGGGAGCGGCCCGACCTCGACGTGGCTCCCCAGGGCGTCATCGGCCGGCTGCACCGCCTGGCCGCGCTGCTCACCGAGGAGTTGTGCGTCGTCTACCGCCGCTACGGGCTCGGCGAGGGCGACTTCAACGTCCTGGCGGCCCTGCGGCGGGCCGGTGAGCCCTTCGAGCGGGCACCCGGGGAGCTGGCGGCGCACACCATGGTCACCACCGGCGCCATGACCAAGCGGGTCGACCGGCTGGAGCGGGCCGGCCTGGTCACCCGCCGCCGTGCCGCGGACGACGGCCGGGGCCGCGTCGTCGCGCTGACCGCCGCCGGACGCGAACTCTTCGACCGCGCCTTCACGGAGCACATCCACAACGAACACCGCCTGCTCAGCGCCCTGGACCCCGGCGAGGCCGCGGCGCTCCAGTCCCTCCTCACCGACTGGCTGGCCCGCGTCGAGACCCGCTGAGCCCCGGCCGGCGTCGCCCCGGCCCCGGTGCGGTGCCTCGCGGCGTCAGCCGAGGACGAAGCGCACCGGTGTCCCGGCCGCGGCCTGGGCCGCCGCCGCCAGGGCGGCTTCCGCGACGACCGCGACGACCGGGTAGCCCCCGGTCGTCGGATGGTCGTGCAGGAAGATCACGGGGCGGCCGTCCGGCGGGACCTGCACGGCGCCCAGGACCATGCCCTCACTGGGCAGTTCACCCGGCACCGCCCGTTCAAGCGCCGGTCCCTCCGTACGCAGCCCGATGCGGTTGCTGTGCGGGGAGACCCGGTACGTGGCCGAGGTGAGGGTGCGCAGCGCGGCCGGGGTGAACCAGTCGGAGCGGGGCCCCGGGCACACCGGCAGCACGAGTTCCGCGGGCGGTGCCGGCCAGGGGGCGGCGCCGGGCAGGGCCACCGCCCGTGCGGGGGTGCCCACCGGGACAACGTCCCCGTCCCGCAGGGGCCGCGGACCGAGCCCCGACAGCAGGTCCGTGGAGCGGCTGCCGAGAACGGGTTCGGCGGCGACGCCCCCTGCCAGCGCCACGTACGAGCGCACGCCCGCGGTCGCCGTCCCCACGTCCAGGACCGCGCCCGCGGGCACCCGCACCGGCAGGCCCCAGGCGGCCGGCCGCCCGTCCACGGCGACCGGGCAGTGCGCACCGCCGACCACGGCCGTGACGGCACGGTCGGGCCGCAGGGCGCAGCCGGTCAGGGTGGTCTCCAGGACGGCGGCGTCCGGGTCGTTGCCGAGCAGCCGGTTGGCGAGCCGCATCGCCGGCGCGTCCAGGGCCCCGGAGCGGGGCACCCCCAGATGGGCGTGGCCGGGCCGGCCCGCGTCCTGCACGGTGGTGAGCGCGCCGCAGCGCACGGCCGTGAGCCGGGCCGTCATCCCGCCACCCCCGTGGTCGCGACGAACCGCACCCGGGTCCCCGGCGTGAGCAGCGCGGCCCGCTCCCGCGCGGGGTCCCACAGCGGCCCCGGATCGGGCATGGTGCCGATCAGCTGCCAGCCGCCCGGCGTGGCGCGCGGGTAGACGGCGCTGTACGGGCCGGCGACCGCGACCGCTCCGGCCGGCACCCGGGTCCTGGGCGTGGCCCTGCGGGGTACGTGCAGCTCGGGAGGGAGTCCGGTGAGGTAGCCGAAGCCGGGTGCGAAACCGCAGAACGCGACCCGGTGGGTGAGGGCGGCGTGGCGTGCGGCGGCCTCCTCGGGGGCGACTCCCCACAGTGCCGCCACGTCGGCCAGGTCCGGCCCGTCGTAGCGTACGGCGATCTCCACGACCTCGCCCTCGTCGACGGCGCCGCGCGGCACCTCCCACCCGGCGAGCGCGCGGGCCAGCGCCGGCGGGTCCTGCACCCCGTCCAGCAGGACGGTCCGCGCCCCCGGCACGATCTCCGCCACGGGTGGCATCGTCCCGGCGGCGCGCCGGCGCAGCACCTCGGCGTGGAAGGCCGCGGTGTGCTCGGCGTCGGGCAGTTCGACGAGGAGCGCGCGGCGGCCGGCGGGACGCGCCGTGGGGGAACCGGTTCCCGTCATGCGAACGCCCCGATCCCGATCCCCGACGACTCCAGTGCCTCGCGCACCCGCTGGGCGATCCTGGCCGCGTTCGAGGTGTCGCCGTGCACACACAGCGACCGGGCCGCGACCGCGACGGTCGTACCGTCCACGGCCTCGATCACCCCCGCCACGGCGAACGTCAGCGCGCGCCGCACCACCGCGTCCTCGTCCGTCACCACGGAGTTCGCCTCGCGGCGGGGGACGAGGGTGCCGTGCGGGGTGTAGGCGCGGTCCGCGAAGGCCTCGCTCACGCCGGTGAGCCCGGCCGCCTCGGCGGCGCCGAGGAGTTGTGAGCCGGGCAGGCCCAGTACGGGCAGCGCACCGCCCGCGAGCCGCACACCGGCGACGACGGCACGGGCCTGCTCGGCGTCGTGGACGGTGCGGTTGTAGAGCGCGCCGTGCGGCTTCACATACGCCACCTCGGCGCCGGCGGCCTCGGCGAACACCCTGAGCGCGCCGATCTGGTAGGCGACCTCGGCCGCCAGTTCGTCGGCGGGCACGTCCATGGCGCGCCGTCCGAAGCCCGCCAGGTCGCGGTAGGACACCTGGGCGCCGATCCGCACCCCGCGCGCGGCGGCGAGGTCGCAGACGCGACGCATCACCGAGGGGTCGCCCGCGTGGAAACCGCAGGCGACATTGGCGCTGGTGACGACGGAGAGCAGGGCGTCGTCGTCGGTGAGGGTCCAGCGGCCGAAGCCCTCACCGAGGTCTGCGTTGAGGTCGATCACCTTCTGAACGTAGACGATCGTTGAACGATCCGACAAGGGAGATTGACGGACATCCGTAGCGGTGCCGGCGGGCGCCGGCGGCGGCACCGTGAAATTCGCCTCTTGTTAGATCGTTCAACGATCGCTAGTGTCCGTGTATCTACCACGTATCTGGGGTCATGGTCCGAGGACGCCGAAGTCACGCTTCCCAGGCCTCCGGATCCGTGCCCCGCCCCCTCATGCCCGAAGGCCACCGAATGATCGTTCTCCTCGGTGTGGTCGTGGTGATCCTCGGATTCGTCACGCGCCGCAACCCCGTCCTCGTGGTGGGCGTCGCCGGTATCGTCACCGGACTGCTCGGCAAGATGAACCCCCAGGAGGTCCTCGCGGCCTTCGGCCGGTCCTTCGCCGACAGCCGCTCGGTCACCGTCTACGCCATCGTGCTCCCCGTGATCGGCCTGCTTGAGCGCTACGGCCTGCGCGAACAGGCACGCAACCTCATCGGCCGCCTGGGCCGGCTCAGCGCCGGCCGGTTCCTCACCGTCTACCTGCTGGTGCGGCAGGTCACCGCGGCCTTCGGCCTGAACAGCATCGGCGGCCCGGCGCAGACCGTACGGCCCCTGGTGGCGCCCATGGCGGAGGCCGCCGCCGAACGCTCCACCGGCGCCAGGCTGCCCGACCGACTGCGCGAGAAGGTGCGCTCCTACGCGGCGTCGGCCGACACCGTGGGCGTCTTCTTCGGCGAGGACTGCTTCATCGCGATCGGCTCCATCCTGCTGATCACCGGCTTCGTGAACTCCACGTACCACCAGGACATCGAACCGACCCAGCTGGCCCTGTGGGCCATCCCGCTCGCCGTCTGCGCCTTCCTCATCCACGGCGCCCGGCTGCTGCTCCTGGACAGGCAACTGGAACGCGAGATGGCGCTCGCCGCCGCCGAGCACGACCTGCCGCTTCCCGAGGGGGCCGACAAGTGATCAAGGTCGAATGGCTCTACTGGCTGATAGGTCTCGTCTTCGTCGTCATGGCCGTCCAGATGGCGGCCGACCGCAGCAACCCCAAGCGGTGGACGTCCGCCGCGTTCTGGGGCCTGCTCGGACTCACCTTCCCCTACGGCACCGGTGTGGCCGACGCCACGGCCGGCAACGGCGACTGGACCCTGCCCGCCGAACCGCTCGGCGTCGCGGTCCTCGCCCTGATCGTGCTCGCCGGGTTCAACTTCCTGGGCAAGGGGGTCCCGGTCACGACCACCGCCGCACAGCGCGACGCCTCCGCCGCCCGGCTCGGCAGCCGGATCTTCATCCCCGCCCTGACGATTCCGCTCGTCGCGATCGTCTGCGCCTCCGTACTGGACGACTCCGGCCTGTTCGAGAAGGACAAGGCCACGCTGATCGGACTCGGCCTCGGATGCGTCGTCGCGCTCGCCGTCGGCATGCTGGTCACCGGCGAGCGGAGGCTCTCCGTACCGATCCACTCCGGCCGCTCCATGCTGGAGGCGATGGGCTCCGCCCTGCTGCTGCCCCAACTCCTGGCCGTACTCGGTTCGATCTTCGCCGCCGCCGGGGTCGGCACGCAGGTCGGCGACATCATGGACAAGGTCCTGCCGGACGACTCCAAGTACCTGGCCGTCGTCGCGTACTGCGTCGGCATGTTCCTGTTCACCGTCATCATGGGCAACGCCTTCGCCGCGTTCCCGGTGATGACCGCGGCGATCGGCTGGCCCGTGCTCATCCAGCAGATGCACGGCAACGAGCCCGCCGTCCTCGCGATCGGCATGCTGGCCGGATTCGCCGGCACGCTCTGCACCCCGATGGCCGCGAACTTCAACATCGTCCCGGCCACCCTGCTCGAACTCAAGGACCAGTACGGGCCGATCAAGGCACAGCTGCCGACCGGGATCGCGCTGCTCGGCTGCTGCACGGTCATCATGGCGCTCTTCGCCTTCTGAGCCGCCGCCTCGGCCCCGCCCGGCACCCCTTCGAACCGCAAGGAACGTCCATGCCCCGTGTCCTCATCACCGGCTTCGCCCCCTTCGGCGGGGAGAAGGTGAACTCCTCCTGGCAGGCCGCCCGTCTGGTGGCCGCGGAACCGCCCGCCGGGCTCACGGTCACCGCCACCGAACTCCCGTGCGTCTTCGGCGAGTCCCTCAACGTCCTGCGCGACGCGATCCGCGCCGGAGCCCCGGATCTCGTGCTCTGCCTGGGCCAGGCGGGCGGTCGCCCGGCCGTCACCGTCGAACGCGCCGGCCTCAACGTCGACGACGCGCGGATCCCCGACAACGCCGGCCGGCAGCCCATCGACGAACCGGTGGTCCCGGCAGGACCCGCCGCCTACTTCTCCACCCTCCCCGTCAAGGCCTGCGTCGCCGCGATGCGCGAGGCCGGTGTCCCGGCCGCCCTCTCCCACACGGCCGGCACCTTCGTCTGCAACCATGTGGCCTACGGCCTCGGCCATCTCATCGCCACCGAGTTCCCGCACGTACGGGGCGGTTTCGCGCATGTGCCGCAGACACCGGAACAGGTCCCCGACGGCACCGCGCCGTCCCTGCCGCCCGCCGTCGTCGCCCACGGACTGCGCGCCCTGCTGGCCACCGCCGCCCGCACCCCGGCCGGCCGCGACCTGAAGGTCACCGAAGGAGCCACCCACTGATGCCGCTCAGCGCCCACGCGGCCCCCTTCGCCAGGCTCGCCCTGGCCAACATCACCCGCGAGTACCCCAACTTCCCCGCCCACCTGATCACTTCGCCCGACGAGCAGCTCGCACCCCGCACCCTGCACCCCGCCTTCTACGGCGCCTACGACTGGCACTCCTCGGTCCACATGCACTGGCTGCTCCTGCGGGTGCTGCGCCGCCACGGCGGCACACCCGCACTGCCGGACACCGGGCCGGCCCTCGACGTGCTCGACCGGCACCTCACCCCCGGCAACCTCGCCGCCGAGGCCGCCTACCTCCAAGACCGCCCCACCTTCGAGCGGCCCTACGGCTGGGCGTGGCTGCTCGCGCTCGCCGCCGAGTGCCGGGCCCTCGACGGCCCGTCGGGCGCCCGCTGGACCAGCGCGCTGGAGCCCGCCGTCAGCACCGTGGACCGGCTGCTGGCCGACTGGATGCCCAGGGCCACGTATCCCGTACGCCACGGCAACCACCCCAACAGCGCCTTCGCGCTGGGCCTCGCACTCGACTCGGGAGAACTGTCGGCCGCGACCGACCGAGCCGTACGCGAACGCCTGACGACGTGGTTCGCCGACGACCACGACGCCCCCGCGCACTGGGAGCCGTCGGGGCAGGACTTCCTGTCCCCGGCGCTGAGCGAGGCCGACGCGCTCCGCAGGGTCCTTCCGCGGGAGCGGTTCGCCGAGTGGCTCGACCGCTTCCTGCCCGCGCTGCGCTCCGGCGCCCCCTGCCCGCCGCTGGACGTGCCGGTCGTCTCCGATCACGCCGACCCGCAGATCGGCCACCTTCTCGGCCTCACCCTCAGCCGGGCTGCGGCGCTGCGCTCCCTCGCGGACGCCCTGCCCGCCGGGCCGGTCCGCCGCCGCCTCGACGAAGCCGCCGACGCGCACCTGGCGGCGGGCATGCCCGCGGTGGAGCGCGGCGACTTCACCACCGACCACTGGCTGGCGACCTTCGCCGCCCTGGCCCTCGACCCGGTGGCCGCCCGCCGCGAAGAGGAGCGCGTCAGTGCTCCCGGGCCGCGCGCCGGACGGGCATCATCGTCTCCGGCGCGCCCTGCGCGAGATGGTCGAGGATCAGCCGGTTGACCAGGGCGGGCCTCTCCAGCGGGACCAGGTGGGAGGCCCCGGGGACCACGGCCAGCCGGGAGTCCGGGATCGCGCGGTACAGGGCGACGGTGTGCTCCAGCGTCATCATGTCGTCGTCGCCGACCATGACCAGCGTGGGCGCCGGGATCCTGCCCAGGTCCTCGGTGGTCAGCGTCGGCTGGGTGCGCCACATGTCGAGCACCTTCGCCGCCACCACCGGCCAGTGGCCGGCCCCGTCCGGCGTGACGGCCTCGTACATCTCGCGGAAGAGGGCCAGTTCGGGACCGTCGGCCGCCACGCCGTCGAACATCGCCGGCTCGGCGAAGGACTCCGGGGACGGGCGGAAGGTGGCTCCGATCGCCACGACCCGGCGCACCAGGTCGGGCCGCGCGGCGGCGACGAGCAGCGCGACGATGCCCCCGTCGCTCCAGCCGACCAGGTGCGCCGCCCCGCCCACGACCCGCTCCAGGAAGGCCACCGTGTCGTCGGCCATGTCCTGGTACGAGAGCGGGCCCGCGACATCGGGGGTGTGCCCGTGCGCGCGCCGCTCGGGCAGGTGGACGCGGTACGCGGCGCTGAGGTCCGGGCGCTGTGCTCCCCACGTCCCGTTGGTGCTCAGGCCGCCGTGCAGCAGCACCAGCGGCTCGCCCTCGCCCTCGGTCTCGTACCAGGTCCTGACGCCGGGAAGGTCCGCGTAGTCGCCCATCGCCAAGGCCCTTTCCGGCCGCCGTCGCTCCCGGCCAGTCTCCGCCGCGCCGCACACGCCCGCAACGCGGGCGCCCGGGGCGGCGGGCCGACCCGGACCTGACGCGGAACCTCCGGGATCCCCACGCCCGGGACCGTGGATCGTCCGAGGGCACTCCGCGGGGCGGTCTGGGAGGATGTGGCGCATGAGCGTGCGCAGCAGGAACCACGTGACGGTGACCGGGCGGGCCGGGGCACCGGTGGTGATGCTGGCGCACGGGTTCGGCTGCGACCAGAACATGTGGCGCCTGGTGGTGCCCCGACTGGAGCGGGACTTCACCGTCGTCCTCTTCGACCACGTGGGCGCGGGCCGCTCGGAGCTGTCCGCGTGGAACCGGCAGCGGTACGCGTCGCTGGACGGGTATGTCGACGACGTGCTTGAGCTGTGCCGGGAGCTGGAACCCGGTCCGGTGATCTTCGTGGGGCACTCGGTGAGCGCGATGATGGGGGTGCTGGCCGCCGCGCGGGAGCCGGAGGCGTTCGCCGGTCTGGTGCTGCTCGCCCCCTCGCCGAGTTTCATCGACGACCCGGAGACCGGCTACCGGGGCGGGTTCAGCGCCGAGGACATCGGTGAGCTGCTGGAGTCGCTGGACGCCAACTATCTGGGCTGGTCGGGCGCCATGGCACCGGTGATCATGGGCAACCCGGAGCGGCCCGAGCTGGCGGAGGAGCTGACCAACAGCTTCTGCCGCACCGACCCGGAGATCGCCCGCGTCTTCGCCCGGGTGACCTTCCTGTCCGACAACCGGGACGATCTCGCGGCGGTGCGGGTGCCCACGCTGGTCGCCCAGTGCTCCCACGACGCGATCGCCCCGCCGGAGGTGGGCGCGTTCGTCCACGAACGGATACCGGGAAGCCGGCTGGTCACGCTGCGGGCGACGGGGCACTGCCCCCAGCTCGCCGCCCCGCGGGAGACCGCCGCGGCAATCGCCGCGTTCGCGGGATCAGTCGGATGACGCCCCGGGCCGACGGCGGCGAAGACGGCGGTGCGAGACAGCCCCACGGTCCGGTGGACGAGCGGACACGGTTCTCGGCACTGATGGAGGAGAGCGCCGAGGATCTCTACGAGCACGCGCCCTGCGGCTATCTGTCCACGACGCCCGACGGGCGGATCGTGAAGGTCAACGCCACCCTGCTGGACTGGCTCGGCTACGAGCGCGACGACCTGGTGGGACGCAGACTCTTCTCCGACCTGCTGACCGTCGGCGGCCGGCTCTACCACGAGACCCACTTCGCCCCGCTGCTGAGGATGCAGGGCGAGATCAGCGGCATCGCCCTCGAACTCAGGGCCGCCGACGGCTCCCGCCTGCCGGTCATGGTCACCTCGACGGTGAAGACCGGCGGCGACGGGCAGCCGCTGCTCATCCGCACCACGCTCCTGGACGCCCGCGACCGCCGCGCCTACGAGACGGAACTGCTGCGCGCCCGCCAGGAGGCCGACCGGGAACGCGACCGCCTGAAGCTCCTGGCCACCACCTTGCAGAAGACGCTGCTGCCGCCGGCCCTGGCGAACGTGCCCGGCCTGGACGTGGCCGCGCACTACCACATCGCCTCCGCCGACGAGGTCGGCGGCGACTTCTACGACCTCTTCCCGCTGGCGGCCGGGACCTGGGGACTGTTCCTGGGCGATGTGTGCGGCAAGGGCGCCGGCGCCGCGGCCATCACCTCCCTGGCCCGCTACACCCTGCGCGCCGCCGCCGTCTACGACCCCGACCCGGCCGCCGTACTCGCCAACCTCAACACGGTCCTCAACCACGAGTACAACGGCGACGACCCCCGCTTCTGCACCGTCGTCTTCGGTCTGCTCACCCCCGAGACCGACCGGGGCGGCTTCCTCGTCACCCTGGCCGCCGGCGGCCACCCGCCGGCCCTGCTGATGCGCGCGGACGGCACCGCCGACTTTCTGCCCACCCCCGGCGGACAGCTCATCGGTGTCCTCCCCGACGCCCACGTCGCCACCACCTCCGTCCACCTCGCCCCCGGTGACACCCTGCTCCTGCACACCGACGGACTCACCGAGGCCCACACCGCCGCCGGCCGCCAGGACCGCTACGGCGACGACGCCCTGCTCGACCTCGGCCGCGCCCTGGCCCCCACCACCGCGTCGGACACCATCGAGGCGGTCCGCGACCTGCTCGACGGCTTCGGCGCCGGCGTGGACGACGACACCGCCGCCCTGGCCGTCCACGTGCCCCGAACCACCAGTGAAGAGCGACAGTGACCAGGAACCTGACCCTCCGCATCCGCACCACGACCGCCGGGGCCGTCGTCGAACTGACCGGGGACCTGGACCACACCACCGCACCCGAGGTCCGCGCCAAGCTGCCCGGACTCGGCCTGCGCACGGGCCAGCAACTCGTCCTCGACCTCGAAGGCCTCGCGTTCTGCGACTCCAGCGGCATCACCGTGCTGATCGCCGCCCGCAACCACGCCCTGGCGGCCGGCGCGGGCATCGCGCTGGCCGCCGTCCCGGACCGCGTCACCCGGATCTTCCGCCTCGTCGGCCTGGAACAGGTCTTCCCCACCCACCCCACCGTCCAGGCCGCGCACGACGCCTGGCGGCCCGGCACGGACTGACCGCCGGACACCCGGTCCGCACATCTGTCCGACCATTGTCCGCCCGTGCGAGGGCGCGAAAGCGTGCCCGCACCGGTTTCCGGTCACTCACTCCGCTCAATTAAGTCAGGCGGTTGATTTAAGTATCGGCTGTGGTGTCTAGTGATCGAGAACGCGAACCGAAGGAGGCCGGCATGAGCGAACCCCGGAAACCGCGGCCGCTGGACTACCCGGTCGTCGCGCCGACGGCCCTGGCACCACCCGTGGAGTGGACCGAACTGCGGCAGAAGTGCCCGGTGGCGGACGTGACCTTCCCGAGCGGCGACCCCGCGGTGCTGCTGACCCGCTACGAGGACGTGCGCACCGCCCTGGCCGACCCGCGGCTCACCCGTGAGGGTCTGGCCCGGCCCGACGCCGCCCGCATCACGGCCGGTGACGCCGAGGGCATCTTCAGCAGCCCGATGGCACGGGCCCTGAACGACGAGGGACACGAGCGCTGGCGCAGGATGGTGGGCAGGTGGTTCACCGCCAAGCGCATGGCCGCCCTGAAACCGCGCATGGAGGAGATGGCCGACCGGCTCGTCGACACCATGGTCGAGCACGGCGCCCCCGCGGACGTGGTCGGCCACCTGGCCTTCCCGCTGCCGGTCTACGTCATCTGCACGATGCTCGGAGTGCCCGAGAGCGACCGGGACCTCTTCAAGAAGTGGTCCGACACCTTCCTCAACACGACGAAGTACACGAGGGAGGAAACCGGCGCCGCCCACCAGGACTTCGCCGACTACATGGCGGCCCTCGTCGCCGACAAGCGCGCCGCGCCCGGCGACGACCTCCTCAGCCAGCTCATGACCGCCGCGGACACCGACGGCGAGCCGATGTCCGAGGCGGGGCTGGTGGCCACCGGCCAGGCCCTGCTGCTGGCGGGCCACGAGACGACCGCGGGATTCATCGCCATGATGACGGCGCACCTGCTGTCCGACCGCGGCCGCTGGGAGCGCCTCGTCGAGGACCGGTCGCTGATCCGCCCCGCGGTGGAGGAGGTGCTGCGCTTCGACCCGAACGCCAGTGGCTTCGGGATGCTGCGCTACGCCCACGAGGACATCCCGCTTCCCGGCGGCACCGTGCCGCGCGGCGCGACGGTGGTGTGCAGCATGGCCGCGGCCAACCGGGACGAACACGCCTGGGACGAACCCGAGGTGATGGATCTGGGACGCAGCCCCAACCCGCATCTCGCCTTCGGCGCGGGCCCGCACTCGTGCCTGGGCCAACCCCTGGCCCGTACCGAACTGCAGGCCGTGCTCGGGGTGTTGTTACGCCGCCTGCCACGGCTCAGGCTCGCCGTGGACGCCGACGCCCTGCGACGCCACGAAGGCATGCTCACCAGTCCGCTGCGCGAGGTCCCGGTGCGTTGGTGAGGACGATCCACCCCCACGCCGGTCGCGGCGTCGGCACACGCGAGGCCCTCATGGCGGCGGCCGAGCGCCTCTACGCCGAGCACGGACTGTCGAACGTCTCCAACCGGCAGATAGGCGAGGCGGCAGGCCAGGGCAACACCAGCGCCGTCAGCTACCACTTCGGCGGCCGGACGGCACTCGTACGGGCGATCATCGCCGAGCACGGTGCGCACGTCGACGCCCTGCGCACCCGTCATGTGGAGGCGGCGGGGGACAGCACCGACCTGCGGGACTGGGTGCGCTGCCTGCTCAGGCCGATGACCGAACTGCACGCCGCTCTCGGCGTCCCCTCCTGGTGCGCCCGGTTCGCCGTACAGGTGATGACCGACCCGCTGCTGCGCACGCTCGTGCAGGACGAGTCCCTCACCCGCGACAGCCTGCGCCGCACCCTCCAGGGCCTCGGCCGGTGCCTGCACGGCATCGTGCCTCCCGAGGTCCGCCCCGAGCGCGCCGAGATGGCCCGCCATCTGATCATGCAGACCTGCGCGGAACGCGAACGCGCCCTGGCCGCCGCCACCGCCGCGCCCGGCGCGTCCTGGGAACGCACCGCCGACGCGCTGGAAGACGCGCTCGTCGGCCTGCTCACCGCACCCACCACCCGCCGCTGAGGAGCGCACCGGCCAAGTCAATCCATCCCAGCCAGATCCAACGCGACTCAGATCCAACGCAACTCAGATCAACCCGACAAAGGGGAACCAGTATGAAGATCACCGTGGACGAGGAGAAATGCTGCGGTGCCGGCCAGTGCGTACTGATCGCACCGGAGGTGTTCGACCAGCGCGACGAGGACGGCATCGTCGTCCTGCTCGACTCCGAACCCGCCGCCGACCAGTACGAAGTGGTCCGCGAGTCCGCCACCGTCTGCCCCGCCGCCGCCATCCACCTGCACGAGGACGCGTGAGCACGCCGTCGAACGTACTCGTCGTCGGGGCCGGCGCCGCGGGCCTGGCCGTGGTGGAGAGCCTGCGCCGCAAGGGCTACCCCGGGCGGATCACCCTGCTCGGCGCCGAGACCGGTACACCGTACGACCGCCCGCCCCTGTCCAAGCAGGTACTCGCCGGCACCTGGGAGGCCGAGCGCACACACCTGCGAAGCCGGGACGCGCTGGACGCCCTGGACGCCGAGTTCGTCCTCGGCGAGCGCGCGCTGGCCCTCGACGCCGCCGCGCGCACCGTGCACACCGCGAGCGGGGCGGTACTGGAGGCGGAGGCCGTCGTCCTGGCCACCGGACTGCACCCGCGCGAACTGCCCGGCGTGTCGGACGTGGCAGGCGTGCATGTGCTGCGGACCCTCGACCACGCCACCCGACTGCGCGGCGAACTCCTTGCGGCCGAACGGGTCGTGGTCGTCGGCGACGGGGTGCTCGGCGCCGAGATCGCCGCCACGGCCCGCCACATGGGCGCCGACGTGACACTCACCGGGCCGCAGGCCGCCCCGATGCGGTCACAGCTGGGCCAGGACGTGGCCGGGCTGCTCGCCGCGCTCCACACCGAGCACGGGGTACGGCTGCGCCCGGACACGCTGGTGGAGGAGGTGGAGACGGCCGACGGACGCGTCACCGGTGTCCGCCCGGCCGGTGGTGCGAGCCTGACCGCCGATCTCGTCGTCTCGGCGGTCGGCAGCACCCCCGCCACCGACTGGCTGGCCGGCAGCGGGCTGGCGCTGGAGGACGGCGTCGTGTGCGACTCCCGCTGCCGCGCCGCCGACGGTGTCTACGCCGTCGGAGACGTGGCCCGCTTCCACCACGAGGGCCTCGGCCGGTCCCTGCGTCTGGAGAACCGCACCAACGCCACCGAACAGGCCATGCTGGTCGCGGCGAACATCCTGGGCGAGGACCGCCCCTACACCCCCGTCCCCTACTTCTGGACCGACCAACTCGGCGTCAAGATCCAGGTGTACGGGACACCCGCGCCCACCGCCACGACGCACATCGTCGAAGGCGACACGGAGCGGGGCCGGTTCGTCGCCCAGTACCTCGACGACGAGGGCCGTCCCGTGGCCGTCCTCGGCTGGAACATGCCCAAACAGGCACGCCTGCACCGCGGGCACCTCCTCGACCGGTACGTTCCCGCACCCCGGCCCGAACCCGCCGCCGTCCCACGGTGACCGAAGGCCACCGCCGGTCGACCGGCACACCTTGTCCACTCGCGCCACCCGCCTCCCCCCTGCACGACGGAGGCGCCCCCCACCGGAGGCCATCATGACCAGCACGCCCGCCGCCCCCGAGGCAAGCACCCTCGGCATTCCCGACTTCCCCCCGCCGCGCTCCGCGCAGTGCCCCTTCTCCGTGTCCCCCGACATGCGGGCGCTGACCGGGTACGGCCCGCTCACCCGGGTCCGCTCCTGGGGCGACAGCACCCCCTGGGCCGTGACCGGGCACGCCGAACAGAAGGCGCTGCTCTCCGACCCGCGCCTGAGCGTGGAGTTCACCCGGCCGGGCTTCCCCAGCCCCGTGGACCCGGCGCACGCCCACGCGGGCAGCACCGACCTGAGCTTCGTCGGCATGGACGACCCCGAACACGCCCGGCTGCGCCGCATGATCAGCGGCACCTTCACCATCAAACGCGTCGAGGCGCTGCGCCCCCGGGTCCAGCGGATGGCCGACGACTTCGTCGACGCCATGCTGGAAGGCCCCCGGCCCGCGGACCTCGTCCAGGCCCTCGCCCTGCCGATCCCCTCCCTGGTCATCTCCGAAATCCTCGGAGTCCCCTACGAGGACCACGAGTTCTTCCAGATCAACAGCAAGACCATCGTGTCCGCCGTCGCCAGTCCCGAGGAGCGCCAGACCGCTCACAGCAACCTCGGCACCTACCTCGACGACCTAGTCGGGCGCAAGCTCACCGAACCCGGCGACGATCTCCTCTCCACCCTCGGCGAGCAGATCAAGAGCGGCGAACTCACCCGCCGCGAGGCCGCCACGATGGGTGTGCTCCTGCTCCTGGGCGGACACGAGACCACCGCGAACATGATCAGCCTGGGGACGCTGCTGCTCCTGCAACACCCCGAGCAACTCGCCCTGATCCGCGACACGGACGACCCCGCCGTCGTCCGCGACGCGGTCGAGGAACTCCTGCGCTACCTCTCCATCGTCCACCTCGGCCGCCGGCGCACCGCCCTGGAGGACATCGACATCGCGGGCCACACGATCAAGGCCGGAGAGGGCGTCATCCTCCTCGGTGAACTCGCCAACCGCGACCCCTCGGTCTTCCCCGAGCCCGATCGCCTCGACCTCACCCGCAACGCCCGCCTGCACCAGGCCTTCGGCGCCGGCGCCCACCACTGCGTCGGCCAGCCCCTGGCCCGGATGGAACTCCAAGTCGTCTATCCCACCCTCTTCCGCCGCATCCCCACCCTCCGCGCCGCCGACGACCTCGACGCGATTCCCTTCAAGTACGACGCGATCATCTACGGCCTGCACGCCCTGCCCGTCACCTGGTGAGGTGACGAGCCGGCTGCGCTCGGTGTCCGGAGTCCCGGTTTCGGCCGGGGCTCCGGACACCTCGCCGTGGGCCCGCTCCGCCATCCGAGAGCCCGACGGCGTGGCATCCGCCGCGGGCGTATGCGCGGTGAAAAGCTACCCGCCGCCTTGTACGCCCGGAATGACGGCCCGACGCTTCGGCGCGGACCCGGCGCCACCGCCGCCGTGCGGCAGGCCGAACGTGAAGTGATCGTGAAGTGATGAGGAGTGCTCGACGCGTGCGACCCGTGGTGCGGGAGCGGAGGCGGGGAACGGGCCGGACGCCGGTGACCGGCCTCCCCGGTGACCGCCGCCTCCCGTCCCGGGTCCTGGGACGAATACCTCTCCTGGTCCGTCTCCCCGGCCCAGAGCGGCCCGTACTTCACCGGTGACCTTCAGGAGAGTTCCCCGTGCCCGTAGTCGACCAGCCCGCCCTCACCGCAGTCGAACCACCCCGGCGCAAGCCGGGCAACGCCGTCATCACGTGGTTGACCACGACCGATCACAAGACCATCGGCACCCTCTACTTCGTCACCACCTTCGTCTTCTTCCTGATCGGCGGGGTGATGGCCCTCGTGATCCGGGCCGAGCTGGCCCGGCCGGGCATGCAGGTCGTGTCCAACGAGCAGTTCAACCAGGCGTTCACGATGCACGGCACGATCATGCTGCTGATGTTCGCGACGCCGCTGTTTGCCGGCTTCGCGAACTGGATCATGCCGCTGCAGATCGGCGCGCCGGACGTGGCCTTCCCCCGGCTGAACATGCTCGCCTACTGGCTGTACCTGTTCGGCTCGCTGATCGCGGTGGGCGGCTTCCTGACCCCGCAGGGCGCGGCCGGCTTCGGCTGGTTCGCCTACTCGCCGCTGACGGACGCCGTGCACTCGCCGGGCGTCGGCGGCGACCTGTGGATCATGGGCCTGGCCTTCTCCGGCTTCGGCACCATCCTCGGCTCGGTCAACTTCATCACCACCATCGTCTGCATGCGCGGGCCGGGCATGACCATGTTCCGCATGCCGATCTTCACCTGGAACGTGCTGCTGACCGGTGTGCTGGTCCTGTTCGCCTTCCCGGTGCTGGCCGCGGCCCTGCTGGCGCTGGAGGCGGACCGCAAGTTCGGTGCGCACATCTTCGAAGCGTCCAACGGCGGGGCACTGCTGTGGCAGCACCTCTTCTGGTTCTTCGGGCATCCGGAGGTGTACATCATCGCGTTGCCGTTCTTCGGCATCGTCAGTGAGATCATCCCGGTCTTCTCCCGCAAGCCGATCTTCGGTTACATGGGCCTGATCGGCGCCACGATCGCGATCGCTGGTCTGTCGGTGGTGGTGTGGGCCCACCACATGTTCGTGACGGGGGGTGTTCTGCTGCCCTTCTTCTCGTTCATGTCCTTCCTGATCGCGGTCCCGACCGGGGTGAAGTTCTTCAACTGGATCGGCACCATGTGGAAGGGCTCGCTCAGTTTCGAGACGCCCATGCTGTGGGCCGCGGGCTTCCTCGTCACCTTCCTCCTCGGCGGTCTGACCGGGGTGCTGCTGGCCTCGCCGCCGCTGGACTTCCACGTCTCGGACTCGTACTTCGTGGTGGCGCACTTCCACTACGTGGTGTTCGGCACGGTGGTGTTCGCGATGTTCGGGGGCTTCTACTACTGGTGGCCGAAGTTCACCGGCAAGCTGCTCGACGAACGCATCGGCAAGGTCCACTTCTGGACGCTGTTCGTCGGCTTCCACACCACGTTCCTGGTCCAGCACTGGCTGGGCGCCGAGGGCATGCCGCGCCGCTATGCCGACTACCTCGCCTCCGACGGCTTCACCGCCCTCAACACCACCTCCAGCATCGGATCCTTCCTCCTCGGATGCTCGATGCTGCCGTTCATGTACAACGTGTGGAAGACGGCCAGGTACGGCAGGCCGGTCGACGCGGACGACCCGTGGGGCTACGGCCGTTCCCTGGAGTGGGCGACCTCCTGCCCGCCGCCGCGGCACAACTTCCTCACGCTGCCGCGCATCCGCAGCGAGTCCCCCGCCTTCGACCTGCACCACCCGGGCCTGTCGAGAATCGACCTGGAGGAGAACGCCGGCCGTCGTGACGCCGTCGAGCCGGAAGCGCACAGCCGCGCGAAGCGCCCCCCGCTCGACGAGACCGAGTAGCCGCTCGGGCATGGCGATCCCGAAGGACGGCGCGGACGACCCCGTCGGCGTCGGCATGCGGCAGTTGGAGGGGTTTTTGCTGTGGCAGTCGGAGGTGGAGCGGGCTCGGGCGGAGGCCGAACAGACCGCCGACGCACTGGACTGGCTGACCTCGGCCCAGCGCGAGGCGCTCGTCTCCCGCCTCGCGGAGCGGCAGCTCCTGCTGTCGCGGCAGTACGTGGAACGCACGGCGCGCCGGGCACAGGAATTGAGGGGCGAGTACGAGCGCCGCTACGCCGTGCTGAGGGCGCGGCTGCTCGCCCTGGCACTGGCCGCTCTCGCGGCGACCGTCTTCGCGGTACGCCTGATCGCGTGAGGCGCGACCCGGGTCCGACGACAGGTGAGGGGCCATGAGATGACGGACGACGACCGCCGGGCGGGTCTGCCGCCCGGCGCGGACGCCGGCGTGCTGGCGGACCGCCTCAAGGAGCGCATCTACGCGACCATCACGATGATCGCCGTGGTGGTCGGCCTGTCCTTCACCGACGTGGGTTCCCTCGGCGCCGTCGCCACCGTCCTGACGACCGCGCTGGGCCTGTGGCTCGCGGCGTTCGTCGCCGACCAGCAGGCGCACCGCACGGTCCACCGCCGGCTCGCCGCCGGCCGCGAACTGCGCCGCATGCTGTACGTCAGCAGCCCGCTGCTGTCGTGTGCCGCGGGCCCGGCCGTGCTGATCGGCCTGGCCGCGCTTGACGTGCTCTCCCTGCACGCCGCGTTGTGGGCGTCGGCGGGCGTCGGCGTCGTCTCCCTCTTCCTGTGGGGCTGCCTGGGCGGACTGCGCATGGGGGACGGAGTCCTGGTGGCCGCGCTGGCGGGCCTCGCCGACGCGGTGATCGGCGTGGCCGTGGCCCTGGTGAAGGCGGCTGCCGGGCACTGACGCGGCGGGGTACCGCACAGACCCGCGTGCGACGAGGCTTAGCGGCGCGTGTAGGTGGAAACGACTACTCCGGAACGGTTGTCGTAATCATGAAGCGGCGGCCAGTCGACAAGGGGGAGGGGCACGTCATGAAGGATGCACCCTTATGTCTGAGGCCGCGGGTGGAACCACCTCTGGCCCGGCTGCTCGGGGACGTACCGTTCCTGCACTCGCTGGTCGACGCGCTCGGCTCACCGCTCAACGTGCTGCTCCCGGAGGTCGTCGCCGACAACGCCGAGCGTTTCCGTGCCGTCTACCGCCGGCACCACCTCGCCGGACGCGTGTACTTCGCGCACAAGGCGAACCGTTCCAGCGCCCTGGTGCGCAGGCTCGCGGCCTGCGACCCGGCGGCCGTCGGGGTCGACGTGGCCTCCCTGGCGGAGTTGCGGCACGTGCTGGGCTGCGGCTTCACGGGTGACCGGGTGATGGCCACCGGCCCCAAGGACCGGGAGTTCCTGTGGCTGGCGGCCCGGGTGGGGGCGACGGTGAACCTGGACTCGCCCGGCGAGCTGGAGCAACTGGCGGCCCTGGTGCACGAGTACGGGCTGGGCAGGGTGGACGTACTCGTGCGGCTGTCGGGATTCGAGTCGGCCGCGGGACCCGGCGGCGCGGGCACGAGGGTGCTCTCACGCCGCAGCCGCTTCGGCACGCCGGTCGCCGACGCGGACGACCTGTGGCGGGCACTCGAACGTCACGCGGGCGCCGTCCGGCTGACCGGTCTGGCCTACCACCTGGACACCACCGGGCTGGAGGAGAAGGTTCGGGCCCTGGAGCAGTGCGTGCTGCTGATGGACGAGTGCCGGGCGCGGGGCCTCGACCCGCGGGCCGTCGACATCGGCGGCGGCTTCGGCGTCGGCTATGTCGAGGACGCGGGGGAGTGGGAGCGCTGGACCACCGCGCTGAGCGAGGCGGTACTCGGCACCCGGCCGCCGCTGACCTGGCGCGGCCACGGCTACGGGCTGCGCAACGAGGGCGGCACGGTGCGCGGGGCCGCCGCGCTGTATCCCGCCCACCGTCCCGTCGCGGGCCCCGGCTACCTCGACGAACTGCTCTCGCGCCCCGCGCCCGTGCTGGGCCGGTCGCCCGCCACCCTGCTCCTTGAACACCTGCACGACCTGTACGTCGAACCCGGCCGCGCCCTGGTCGACCAGGCCGGACTGTCGCTGGCGCGGGTGCTGGACGTGCGGCCCACGGGCGACGACCCCGGCCGGTACCTGGTGCGCCTCGGCATGAACGCCGGGGACGTGAGCCTGGAGGAGCACGGTGTCCTCGTCGACCCCGTACTGCTGCCCCGCGGTGGAGCGCCGGCGGGCGATGGCGAGGAGGGGCCGGTCGGGGTCCACCTCGTCGGCAATCTCTGTCTGGAGGCCGATCTGATCACCCGCCGCCTCGTCTTCCTCCCCCGGCTGCCGCGCGCCGGCGACCTGCTGGCCTTCGTCAACACCGCCGGCTATGCCATGGACTTCCACGCCCACCGCGCGCAACGGCAGCCGGTCGCGCGGACCGTGGCGGCCGAGCGGGAGGGCGAGTCCTGGCGCTGGCGCCCGGACGAGGACTACTGGCCGATCACACACCCGCAGGGAGCGCAGTCATGAGGTACGACAGCATCACGGAGGCCATCGGCAACACACCGCTGGTCCGCATCGACCCCGCCGTGCACGGACTGCGCCACATCGACCTCTACGCCAAGCTCGAGATGCTCAATCCGTTCGGGTCGGTGAAGGACCGGCCGGCCTGGCACATGGCCCGCCCCCATCTGGAGACGGCGGCCGGCGGCGACGGGACGGTGGTGGAACTCTCCAGCGGCAACACGGCCAAGGCGCTCGCGCTGCTGGCCGGAATGCACGGGCTGAGGTTCAAGAGCGTGACCAACCGGATGCGCGTCCCCGAGATCAAGGAGCTGCTTCTGCTCCTCGGCGCCGAGATCGAGGAACTCCCGGGGCAGAGCGAGTGTCTGGACCCCACGGACACCGACGATCCGCTGACCCGCTTCCACCAGGCCCTCTCGGAGCCCGGGAGCACGTACCTGCACACCGACCAGTACTTCAACCCGCGCAACGTCGAGGCGCACGCGGAGGGGACGGGGCCGGAGATAGTCAAGGACCTGGACGGGCGGGCACCGGACTGGTTCGTCGCCTGTGTCGGCACGGCCGGCTCGTCGACCGGGGTCGCCAGGGTGCTGCGCGAACACGACCCGGACGTGGCCGTTCTGGGGCTGGTGGCCGACAAGTCGGACTTCATACCCGGCATCCGCACCATCGACGAGGTCCATCAGGTCGGCCTGTTCGACCCCGCCACCTACGACTCCATCGCGTCGGTCACCTCCCAGGAGGCCATCGACGGGATGATCACCCTCATCCGCCGCTGCGGACTGCTGTCGGGACCCACCGGCGGGGCCGCCTACCACGGGGCCGTCCGGCATCTGGCGTCCGTCGACGCCGAGTTGGAGGGCACCGGCCGTCGTCGGACGGCCGTGTTCATCGTGTGCGACCGTGCCGAGAGCTACCTCAGTTACGTACGGCAGCGCCGTCCCGAGCTGCTGGGCAAACCCCGGCGCGGGCACTCCCTCGCGTCGTTGGGCGACCACGAGGCCCAGGCGGAGGCCCGGGTCGTCGGCGTCGAGGACGCCCGGCGCTGGATCGCGCAGGTCGACCCCCGCCCGCTGGTGGTCGACCTGCGAGGTCCGCACGCCTACGCGGCCCTGCACATCGAGGGCTCGGTGAACATCGTCGACGAGGTCTTCGAGGAACTCGTCAGGGGAGGGCTCCCCTTCAGCAGGCGGACGCCCGTGCTGCTGGCCTGCCCGGTCGGTGAGAAGTCCCTGCGCTACGCCGCGCTGCTGACCCGCATGGGCCATCCTGACGTGCGCAGCCTGGCGGGCGGGATCGTCGCCTGGCGGGACGCGGGCCAACCACTGGTGAGGGAGTGAACCCATGGCTGACGAGGCACATGACGCGGACGCCCGCTGGCAGCGGGAACTGCGGGAGCAGTTCCCCATCATCACCGCCCACCCCGAGCTGTCGTACCTGGACAGCGCGGCCACCTCGCAGAAGCCGCGGGCCGTCCTGGACGCCGTCCAGACCTACCTCACGACGTCCAACGCCAACGCCGGCCGCGGCACCTACCCCTGGGCCAACCGGACCACGGCACTGCTGGAACGGGCTCGTGAGCGGGTCAAGGAGTTCCTCGGGGACGGGGATCCGGAGTGCTCCGGTGTCCACTTCACCAGCGGCACCACCGAGGGCCTGCGCACCGTCGCCCGCGACTGGCTCGAACCGCGGCTCGCCGACGGCGACGAGATACTCGTCCCGTTCGCCGACCACCGTGCCAACCTCGAACCCTGGATCGAGGTCCGGCAGACGCTCGCCCGGCGCGGGGTCGACGTGTCGGTCAGGGCGCTGCCCCGCCAGGAGGTCTCCGGCGACTACGACCACCGCGCCCTCGCCCGCGCCGTCGGGCCCCGCACCCGCTTCGTCGCCGCCACCCACGTCCACCACGTGTACGGCGGCGACATGAACGTCCATCGCCTGCGCGCCGCGGTCGGCCCGGACGTACCGATCTGCCTGGACGCCGCGCAGAGCGTCGGCCACCTGCCCGTCCGCGTCGGCGAGGGAGGGCTCGACGTCGATTTCGTCGTCTTCTCGGGCCACAAGGCGTTCGCCCTTCCCGGGACGGGCGCGGTGTGGGCGCGCAACACCCGGGGCCCCGCCCTGCGGCCCTCCGGCTGGCAGGGCACACCCAACACGGCGGGCATCGTGTCGCTGCTGGCCGCTCTCGACTGGCTGGACGCGGCCGGCCAGGAGCGGATCGCCCGCCACGTCACCCGGCTGACCACCCGGCTGACCGACCGGCTGCGCCGCCTCACCGCGTACGAGGTCCTCGGCTGCCCCGCCAGCCTGGCCGCCGACTCCGCACAGCCCGAGGCGCAGCGGCGGCACGGCATCGTCACCTTCCGGCACCGCGACATCCCCTCCGACGACCTCGGCTTCATTCTCTACAGCCACGGTTTCATGGTCCGGGCCGACAGCCTGTGCCAGGCGGGCGCCGACGACAAGGACGGATCCGTACGGGTGAGCCTGCACATCCACAACACCGAGGAGGAGATCGAGAGCCTGCTGGCCGTTCTCGCCTCGTTGGATCCCGGCTCGGATCTCACCGCGGGCGAGTGATTGGCGATTGATTATCGTTTCCATCTGTAGATTGCGCGGTAGTCGCGAACAGATGAGAGACGAAAGAGGTGGCGCGATCAGATGGGCGTGAGCATGGATACGGCCAGTACGTGGGTGGAGCGCTGGGAGCGGCAGCAGCAGCGGTACGCGGTGGACCGGGAGGAGCGCTTCACCGTGATCTCCGACGTGGTGGAGCACCTGTGCGCCGACCGCGACCGGCCCGTCCTGCTGGACCTCGGGTGCGGCCCCGGCTCCCTGTCCGCCAGGCTCGCGCACCGTCTGTCGGACGCGGAGATCGTCGCGGTGGACATGGACCCCGTGCTGCTGGAACTGGGGCGCACCCATCACGCGGACGCCGCCCGCTACGTGGACGCGGTGATCGGCGAGGACGGCTGGACCGAGGCTCTGCACCTGGACCGCAGCCCGGACGTCGCCGTCTCGACGACCGCGCTGCACTACCTCCCGGAAGCGGTCCTGCTGCGGACGTACGAGAGCCTCGCCGCCCTCCTCGCCCCCGGCGGGGCCCTGGTCAACGGGGACCACTTCCCTCCGGACGGTTCGCTGTGCTCCGACCTGACCGCCCACGTCGGGCGCCGCCGGGCCGAGCGCGCGGGCGGCCACGGTCACGAGGACTGGGAGTCCTGGTGGACGGCGGTGGCCGCCGACCCGGAGCTGGCCGATCTGTACGAGCAGCGAAAGCGCAGCCGCCCGTCCACCGACGGCGGCAACCGGCACCTCTCCGTGGGCCGGCACACCGACCTGCTGCGCCGGGCGGGATTCCGGCACGTCACACCGGTGTGGCAGGTCGGGGACAGCTGCGTCCTCGTGGCGGTGAAGGACTGACGCGCGGAGCCGTCCGCCGGGCGCAGGACGCCGGGGGATAGACTCCCGCGCATGGTCCGATCGTCCCGTGGTGAGGCGACCTCCGGGATGTGGCGCCGCGAGGCGGGCACCGTGGTGCGCCCGGTCGCGGCGGTCCCCGAACAGGCCGCGGTCCCCTTCGCCATCACCGCCGGGTTCCGCATTCCCCCCGTTCCCACCGAGTGGGCGCCGCACTCGCACACCTTGCACGAACTCGTCTGGGTGCGCGGGGGAACCGTGACCTCCCGGGTGGCCGACCGCGTCTTCACCGTGTCCGAGGGGCACGGACTGTGGATGCCCGCCGGCATGGTGCACGGCGGGCGCGCGACGGCGGGCGCGGAGTTCTACGACGCCTTCTTCGCCCCCGACCGCACGCCGTTCGCGTTCGGGGAGCCGAAGACGATCGAGATGACGCCGCTGCTCGATTCGCTGCTGACCCACCTCTCCCGCACGGACCTGGACGCGGCGGCCAGGGCGCGGGCTGAGTCGGTCGTGTTCGACGTGCTCCAGCCCTCACCACGCCAGTTCGCGTTGCACCTGCCCAACGACCCCCGGATCGACGCGATCGCCGAAGCCCTGCTGGACGATCCCGCCGACTGCCGCTCGCTGGAGGAGTGGGCGCGCCGGCTGGGAGTCAGCGACCGCACGATCACCCGCGCCTTCCGTCACGCGACGGGTCTCTCCTTCGCGCAGTGGCGGCAGATGCTGCGGGTGCACCGCGCGCTGACGCTCCTCTCCGAGGGCTTCGACGTGATGACCGTCTCCGAGACGCTGGGCTACGCGCAGCCCAGCTCCTTCATCGCCGCCTTCCGGCGGGTCATGGGCACCACGCCCGGCGCGTTCTTCGACACGGGCGGCGACACCCCCGGGAATGTCCGGAATCCCGTATCGGGTGTCCAGAACTCCTGATTGTCGACACCGCGAGCGGAATATAACCTTCTCGGAGTTAGGTGACCCTTAGTTGTTGCTCGCCGCGCACGGCGCTTTCCCGTGCGCGAGGGAGCGTGCGGCCCGGCCGGTGAAGGCCGGACGGAGGGTGCCGCAGCCCTGCCCCTCCGAGCACCCGGAACCATCGATGTTCACAAGCCCCTTCCGGCACACCGTCCACCCGGTGGCCGAGCCCGCCGCGTCGGCGGCCGCCCTCAACGGACACGACCTGGTACTGCGCTACGGCGGCACACCGGTCGTCCACGGCGTCTCGATCGACCTCCGGCCCGGCCGCGCGACCGCCCTGGTCGGGCCGAACGGCAGCGGCAAGTCCACGCTGCTGCGCGCGCTCTCCCGACTGCACCGGCTGGACGGCGGCCGGGTGACGCTCGGCGCCGCCGAGGGACAGCCGGAGCGCGACGCCGCCCTGCTCAGCGCCCGCCAGTTCGCCCGCGAGGTCACGCTGTTCTCCCAGTCGAGGCCCGCGCCCCAGGGGCTGACGGTCGCGGAGGTCGTGGCGTTCGGACGCCACCCCTACCGGCGCGGCTTCGCCGGCCCGACCGCCGAGGACCGGACCGCCGTCGACCACGCCATGGGCGTCACCGGCGTCCGCGACATGGCCGGCCGCCCGGTCGGAGAACTCTCCGGCGGGGAGATGCAGCGAGTCTGGCTCGCGGCCTGCCTGGCCCAGGACACCGGCGTCGTGCTGCTGGACGAACCGACCAACCACCTGGACCTGCGCTACCAGATCGAGACCCTCGACCTGGTGCGCGATCTCGTCGAGGAACACGGCATCGCGGTCGGGATCGTGCTGCACGACCTCGACCAGGCGTCCCGTGTCGCGGACACGCTGGTCCTGATGCGCTCCGGCCGCGTGCATGCGGCGGGCGCACCGGCCGACGTGCTCACCGCCGAGAACATCGGCGAGGTCTACGACATCCGGGTCGAGGTCGGCGTCGATCCCCGCACCGGCCGTCTGCGCATCGACCCGATCGGGCGCCACCCCGTCTGACGCGGCCCGCCCGCCGCCTCGACGCGTCACAAGCCACTCGCCCAACGAATCGCAAGAAGCACGCAAGAAGAACGCAAGAAAGAGGACCCCTCATGAACCGTGCCCGTCGTCTGGCGGCGGCAGCCTCCACAGGGCTCGTCGTCCTCACCGCAGCGGCCTGCGGCACGACCGACGTCGACAAGGCCGAGGCCGGCAGCAGCGCCTCCGCGTCGCCCGCGTCGAAGAGCTGCGCCGAGGACACCACGACCACCTCGACGAAGCCGGTCTCCTTCAAGGACGGCGTCGGCCGGCAGGTGAAGCTCGACAAGCCCGCCCGACGGATCGCGGTCCTGGAATGGCAGCAGGTCGAGGACGCGCTGACGCTGTGCGTCACCCCCACCGCGGTCTCCGACGCGAAGGGCTACAGCACCTGGGTCAGCGCGGAGAAGCTGCCCGCCGGGGTGAAGGACATCGGCACCCGCGAGGAGCCCGACCTCGACACCCTGTATGCGGCCAAGCCCGACCTCATCGTCGTGGAGGCGTTCGACGCCGACGACGAGACCATCACGAAGCTGGAGAAGCGCGGCGTGCCCGTGATGGCCACGCGGGGCGCCGACCCGGACGACCCGATCGGGAACATGCGCGAGGTGTTCAGCATGATCGGCAAGGCGACGGGGCGCACCGAGCGGGCCGACCAGGTGCTCAACGAGTTCGACCAGCACCTGGCGACGGCGAAGAAGCAGGTCACCGACGCCGACCTGCCGACGAAGGACTTCCTGTTCTTCGACGGCTGGCTGGAGGGAAGCAACCTCACCATCCGCCCCTACAGCGACGGCGCCCTGTTCACCGAGATAGGCAAGGAACTCGGCATGACCCCCGCGTGGACCAACGACGTCAACAAGGCCCACGGAGACGGCGGCGTCGACCCCGCCTACGGCCTCGCGCAGACCGACGTTCGAGGGACTCACCGCGGTCGGTGACGCCAACCTCTTCTACGCCAACGACGAGGGCGCCGGCGGTTACGTCGCCGCGCTGGCCAAGAACCCGATCTGGAAGACCCTGCCGGCCGTGAAGGAAGGCCGCGCGCACGCCTTCCCGGCGCGGGTGTGGGGCGCCGGCGGTCCGCGCTCCTGCGAGCAGGCGATCGACGCCTACGTCGACGTACTCGAAAAGAAGTGAGCGCACCGCAGACCTCGGCGCCCGTGAAGGGGTCGCCGCCGCGCACCGAGCGCGGCGGCGGCCCCGCCGGTGCGGCCGTCCTGGCACTCCTGCTCGTCCTGACCGCCCTGGTGGGGATGTGGCACCTGACCCAGGGGACCTCGGGCGTCGGCGTCGGCGACCTGGTGCGCCACCTCGCCGGGCAACGGGAACAGGCCGGCGGCGCGCCGGTCGGTGAGATCCTCACCGGCTCGCGCCTGCCGCGCCTGCTCGCGGGCGTGGCCGTGGGTTTCGCCCTCGGCTGCGCCGGCGCGCTGCTCCAGTCCGTCACGCACAACGCGCTCGCCTCGCCCGACACCCTCGCCGTCACGGCCGGGGCCTACTTCACGATCACACTCGTCGCGGCCTTCGGCCTCGCCGTACCGCTGTGGGCGTCGGGCGCCGTGGCCTTCGTCGGCGGCATGATCGCGGCGTCGCTCGTACTGCTGCTGGCGGGCCGGGCCGCGGGTACCGCGGGCACCCGCCTCATCCTCGCCGGATCGGCGACGGCGTTGGCCCTGGACGCGGCGACCGGGATGCTCCTCATCCTGTTCAAGCAGAACACCACCGGTCTCTACGCCTGGGGGAGCGGTTCGCTCGCGCAGCTGAACATCGACGCGTCCCTGCGCGCCTACCCCCTCATG
The DNA here is from genome assembly GCF_058244745.1 of Streptomyces sp. SL06. Classification (NCBI taxonomy): domain Bacteria; kingdom Bacillati; phylum Actinomycetota; class Actinomycetes; order Kitasatosporales; family Streptomycetaceae; genus Streptomyces; species Streptomyces sp. SL06. Next base: position 7,021,090 of record NZ_JBSYOT010000002.1, read on the forward strand.
GCCGTGGTGCTGTGCGTCGCGCTGGCCCTGTCCCGGCGGCTGGACGTGATGAACCTCGGCGACGACGCGGCGGCCACCCTCGGCGTGCCGATCCGGGCCACCCGCGTGGCCGCCGTGATCTGCGCGGTGCTCCTCACCAGTACGGCGGTGACCCTCGCCGGCCCGATCTCCTTCGTCGGCCTCGGCGCCCCCGTCCTGGTCCGCCTGATCGCGGGGCGGGTGGGGGCGCTGCGCCGGCACCTCATGCTGGTGCCCGCGGCCGGGCTGGTCGGCGCGCTGCTCATCCTCCTCGCGGACGTGTCCCTGCGCGCGGTGCAGGGCGCGGACGGGGCCGCGTCCATCCCCACCGGAGTGCCGACCGCGCTGCTCGGCTCCGTCGTGATCGTGGTCCTCGCGCTGCGCCTGCGTGACACGGGCGGGCTCAGGCGGCCACCGCACGCACGGGTCGCCGTCCGCTCGCGCCGCGCGTTCCTCCTCGTCGTGTTCGGCTCGGTGGCACTCCTGGCCGTGGCGGTCCTCGTCGCGGTCCTGGCGGGAAGCCTCTGGCTGCGCACGGGGGACATCGTGCTCTGGGCCCGGGGCGCCGCCCCGGACCTGATCGGCCAGGCGCTCGACGACCGGGTCCCGCGCGTGACCGCGGCGGTGCTCGCCGGCGCCGCGCTGGGACTGGCCGGATGCGTCGTGCAGAGCGCGGTGCGCAACCCGCTGGCCGAGCCCGGGGTGCTCGGCATCACGGCGGGCGCCGGGCTGGGTGCGGCGAGCGTCGTCACGTCGGGCCTGCCCGGCGGGCGGCCGGTGCTCATCGCGGTCGCGGTCGCGGCGGGGCTCGCCACGTTCGCGTTGATCACCCTGCTGGCCTGGCGCGGCGGCTTCCTGCCCGACCGGTTCGTACTGATCGGCATCGGCTGCGGCTACGGCCTCAGCTCGATCACCACCTTCCTCCTGCTGCGCGCCGACCCGTACAACACGCCCCGGATCTTCACCTGGCTGTCCGGCACCACCTACGGCCGCACGCTGCCCGACGTGGTACCGGTCGCGGTGGCCCTGGCGCTCGCGCTTCCCGTGCTGCTCGCCATGCGTGGCCGGCTCGACCTGCTCGCCGTCGACGAGGACACCCCGCGCATCGTCGGCGTCAGGGTCGAACGCGTACGCTTCGCCGCGCTGGCGATCGCCGCGGTGCTCTCGGCGCTCAGCGTGATCGCCGTCGGCGTCGTCGGCTTCGTGGGACTCGTCGCCCCGCACCTCGCCCGCTCGCTGGTGGGTGCCCGGCACGCCCGCGCGATCCCGGTCGCGATGCTGCTCGGCGGGCTGCTGGTGTGCGTGGCCGACACCCTCGGCCGCACGCTTGTGGCACCCGCGCAGGTGCCGGCGGGCCTCATGATCGCGCTGGTCGGCGCTCCGTACTTCGTCTGGGTGCTCCGGCAGTCGCGCGGATGACCGGCCGCCCGCCCGCGGGAGCCCTCGCGTCCCGTCTCGTCCTCCTCTTCGAACCGCCAGGAGCACCGGAATGCCGTCCCCGCAGGAAAACCCCGTCAAGAACGTCGTCGTCCCGTTCGAACGCGGCACCTCGCCCGCCCCGTTGGAACGGCTCGCACACCCCAAGGTGGCGGAGCGCTGGCACGCGGTCGACCGCTCCGCCCACGCCCCGCATGTCGTGGCCGTCGCGGGGGACGACGGCGAGGACTGGGCCGCCGCCGCGCTGGTGACGGCACGGCCGCACACGGCCTATCTGAAGATCGTGGACGCCGTCGGCGACGTGCCTGCGGCGGTCGCGGCCGTCGTCGCCCACGCCCGCGACCGCAAGCTCGCACAGGTCAAGTGGGAAGGCTGGACGGCGAGTCCCGAGGACGCCGCTGCCGCCGGCTTCGCCCCGCTGCGTCCCCCGCTCGCGCGTGCGGACGACGCGGCCGGGCCCGCGGCCGGTTACGTTCGCTGGCTGTCCGGGGCCGCGGTGACCGAGCCCCCGTACTACGGGCAGACCACGCACTTCACGTGCGGCGCCGTCACCGCCCTGGTCGCGCAGGCGCACGCGGGGACGCTGCCGGCCGAGTCACTGGACCGCCGCTCGGAGCTGACGCTGTGGCGCGAGGCGACCAACTTCCCCGCGTGCGAGCCCGTCGGACTGGCCGTCGCCGTGCGCCGGGCATGGCCGTCGGCCCCCGTCGCGGTCCACCTGGACACGGACCGGCCGGTCCTGCTCGACCACCACCCGGAGAACGAGCGGGAGTGGCGGGCCGACCTCCAGCGCATGTCGCGCACGGACGCCGGACGACTCGGCGTCCCGGTCGAGCCACGCCGCCTCGCCACGGCCGGGATCCGGGACGCGATCGGCGGACACGGGCAGGTGCTGCTCCTGGTCTCGCTCGCCGGGATGCAGGGGTTCGACGTGCCGCACTGGGTGCTCTGCCACGGCGCCGTACCCGGTGCCGTCGTGATCGAGGACCCGTGGGCCAACGCGGAGACCGGGGACACCTGGGTCGACGCCCATCTGCTGCCCGTGCCCGACCCGTCGCTCGACACGATGTCGGCCGTCTCGGCGGAGCCCTTCCACGGCGCTGTGACCGTCGGCAGCCCTCGGTGAGGGACGGGCTCCCGCACGGCCGGGCGTGACGCACGCCGACGGCTCCCGCCCTGCACACTGGGCGGGAGCCGTCCGGAGGTGTTCTGGCGTGGGCGCCGTCGCGGTCAGGCGTGCCGGTGCGAGCGTCGGTTGCCGGAGACGACCCGGTAGAGCGCGAGCAGGATGAGCGAGCCGACGATCGCCGCGATCCAGGTGGAGATCTCGAAGAACCCGTCGACGGAGTCCACGCCGAAGACCACCTTGCCGAGCCAGCCGCCGAGCAGGCCTCCGGCGATTCCGATGAGCATGGTGATGATGATCCCGCCGGGGTCCCTGCCCGGCATGATGGCCTTGGCGATGGCGCCGGCGAGCAGGCCGATGATGATCCAGGCGATGATGCCCATCCTGTGACTCCGATTCGTTCGAATGCGTGAAGGTGGTGTCAGTTCCCCGTGTGTACCGTTCGCGCTCGAACAAACGTGTCTTGCGGGTCGTACATCTGATGACCCGTCATCCTCGGCCGGCGTCGTGCGACGGGAAGCGCGGGGCGCGGCGCTCGCGGAAGGCGGCCAGGCCCTCCCGGGCGTCCGGCGAGGTGAACGCCTTCTGCCCGTAGAGGGCTTCGCTGTGGAAGGCCTGGTCCTGGGGGAGGTCCCCGAGCCGGAGCACCGCCTCCTTGACGGTCTGCAGGGCGGTCGCGCTGCGCGTGGCGAGCCGGTGGGCGCGCTCCAGCGCCACATCGAGCAAGTCCGCCCCGGGCACCACGTCGTTGAGGAGCCCGTACCGCAGCGCCTGCTCCGCCGGGATCCGGTCGCCATGGAGCATCAGCTCCATGGCCCAGACATACGGGATCTGCCGGGTCAGCCGGGTGAGCGTGCCACCGGCCGGCACGACGCCGACGCCGCTCTCGGGGAGCCCGAACTCCGCCGTGTCGGCGGCGATCCGGATGTCGGTGGACAGCATGATCTCGAACCCGCCGCCGAGGCACAGGCCGTTGACAGCGGCGATCACCGGCTTGAAGAGCCGGGTGTGCTTCTGGTGCGCGGCATCCCAGTGCGAGATGTCGAAGCGGCCCTCCGCCAGGGCCGGGATGGACTCGGTGAGGTCGGCGCCGACGCAGAAGGCACGGGAGCCGGCACCCGTGAGGATCGCGACGGTGTACGAGTCGTCGTCCCGGACCTCGGCGAAGGCGGCCCCCAGCTCCTCGTACATCGAGAGCGTGAGCGCGTTGAGCTTGTCCGGCCGCGCGAACCGGATGACCGCCACCTCGCCGTCCCTGTCGAGGCTGATGCCGCTCATCGGACGACCCCCTTCCGGCGCAGCTCGGCGATGTGCCGTCCGTCCAGGTCGGCGAGGGCCCGCAGGACCGCGTCGGCGTGCTCCCCGACCCTGGGGGCGAGCCCCCGCGGCTGTGCGGGGGTGCTGCCGAGCTTGATGGGCGTGCCGAACATGCGCAGTTCGCCGAACTCGGGATACTCCACGTCGACCACCATGTCGCGCGCCGCGATCTGCGGGTCCTCGACCACCTCGCCGATGTCCTTGATGGCGCACAGCGGCACCGCGTCGCCGGCGATCTCCTCCAACTCCGTCTTGGTCCGGTCCGCGAACCACCCGTGCAGCAAAGGCCGCACCCGTGCCTCGTAGACCTCGGGCGTGAACCGTTTGGCCATGGTGTCGATCTCGGGATCGTCGGCGAGTCCGGGCTGCCCGAACAGCTCACAGGACAGCCGCCAGAACTTGTCGGTGTAGCCGCCGAAGAACACGAACCCGTCCTTGCACGGGTAGAGTTCGTACGGTTTGACGAAGGGGTGCTCGTTCCCGAGCGGACCGGGGACCTTGCCCTCGACGGTGTAGGACACGACCGCGTTCTCGGTGAGGCTGAGCACCGAGTCCTGCTGCGAGACGTCGACCATCTGCCCCTCTCCCGTCTTCTCGGCGTGCCGCAGCGCGGCCAGGGTGCCGATGACGGAGTACAGCGTCGCGGACAGGTCGCCGATGATGGTCCCCACGCGTACCGGCGGCCGGTCCGGGAAGCCGTTCATCGACCACAGCCCACCGGTGGCCTGGGCGCTGTTGTCGTAGGCGGGCCGGCGCCGGTACGGGCCGGTCTGCCCGTAACCGGAGATCGCCGTGTACACCAGGCGGGGGTTCTCCCGCCGCAGCACCTCGTGGCCGACGCCGAGCCTGTCCATCGTGCCGGGGCGGAAGTTCTCCACGAGCACATCGGCGCGGCGGACCAGCTTCCTCAGTACGTCCTTGCCCTCCGGGGTGGACAGATCGAGGGTCAGGCCGAACTTGTTGCGGTTGAACTGGGCGAAGAAGCCGCTGAACTCCTCACCGGACTCGGCCCGGAGCTTCGGGGGGAAGTCGCGGGCGTAGTCGGGGTCCTTCGGGTTCTCGATCTTGATGACGGTGGCCCCGAGGTCGGCCAGCAGCATCGAGCAGAACGGCCCCGCCACGACACGCGTGATGTCCAGGACCACGACGCCGCGCAGCGCGCCCCTCGAAAGTCCCTGGGGCAGCATGCCCCCGATCGCGCCGTACGCGCCGCTCATGTCTGTCTCCGGTTGCTCGCTCACTCGTCGGCTCCCGTTGTGCCGACCCGCAGACGCGCCTCCAGGAGGGTGCCGCAGGAAGGGCTGTAGAACTCGTCGATCAGTACGGGGCTGCCCTCGGTGCGGGGACGGACCCGGACACCGTGCTCGGCCAGCCGGTCGGACGCGACATGCGTGGCTTTGCGCGCCTGGTCGTGCCAGTCGTCGCCGCTGCCCAGGCGGGCGCCGCTGGCGGGCACGTACCAGCCGTCGGCGTCGCGCCGGGGCGCGGAGGAGCCGGCCCCGCCCGGGGCGATGTCCAGGGCCGGGGCGGCGCCGAGGCGTTCGCGGCGGATCGCGCCGCGGGCCTGTTCGGTGGCGGCCTCGTCGAGCGCGCCGTCCGTGAGGACCACGCCGTAGGTGAGCCGTGCCGTACGGGCGCTCACGTACCCGTCGCTCACATCTGCGGCCACCCGCCGCGGATCACGCAGCAGCGGGTCGCCGTACCCGCCGCCGCCGGCGATCCACTGCACCAGGACGTCCCCGGAGCGGATCGTCACCGACTGCTGGTTGATGGCGAGCAGTTCGCGGTGTGCCGTGCCGAGCGAGTCCCGGGTGGGCACCCGGCCGTCGGCGAACGCCTCGGCGACATCGGTCCCGCGCCAGACCTCGTGACCGCTGCCGCCGCCGGGCAGCCCGCCGCCGAAGCCCTCCGCGACCACCTGGGCGGTGGGGGCGAACACCGTCTGGGTGACCTCCTTGGCGCCGTGCAGGGTCCAGGCGAACCGCAGGCCGAGTCCGCCGCGGTGGGCGCCGTGCCCCGCGCTCTCGGTGCTGAGCTGCTTCCACAGGTAGAGCACCGGATAGAGCATCTCGTTCATCTCGACGTCCGGCAGCATGTTGTTGACCTGCGTCATCATCCCCGCGCAGTCCAGCCCGTCGGCGTCCGGCTGGGCGCCGGCGCCCGTGCCCCCGCCGTCCATGTTGAACAGCACGAAGTACTCGCCGGCGTCGTCGGTGCCCGCGGAGATGCCGCCGGTCCACGAGTCGGCCCAGGAACCCTGGGTGCGGTCCCGGACGGTCGCGTCCTCACTGCCGCGGCACGCCTCGTTCATCAGCTTGGTGACCACCCGGCTCACCCGGGCGCCGGTGGTGAGATGCCCGTTGCTGATGGGCGCCGGCGGCCGGGGATTCACGAGGGAGCCGGGTTCGGCGACGATGTCGAAGGCGGTCATCACGCCCTCGTTGAACGGGACGTCCCAGGCCAGGATCGGCACCACGGCGGACGCCACACTGCCGACGAGCGCACCGTAGCTGCAGTTGACGAAGCCGTCGGTCTGCTCGCTCGAACCGCTGAAGTCGAAGGTGATCTGGTCGTTCCGCTTGGTCATGGTGCACGCCACCCGGTACAGCTCGTCGACGTGCCCGTTGTGCTCGGTCCACTCCTCCGCGGTGTAGGTGCCGTCGGGGATCAGCCGGATCCGGTCGCGCACGACCTGCTCGGCCAGCTCGAAGGAGAGCTTGGTGTAGTCGCGGAACCGGTCGATGCCGAACTCGTCGATCGTGCCCAGCAGCCGGCGGATGCCGGTGTTGTTGCTCGCGACCAGGGAGCGCACGTCGTTCCAGAACAGCGCGGGCACCCGGACGTTGTTCAGCAGGATCCGGCGCACCCACTCCACCGGCTCGCCCCGCTCGAAGACCTTGACGCCCGGCGGCAGCCGCAGGGCCTCGGCGTAGCAGTCGTGGGCGCCGGGCGCGAACCCGCCCGGTGTCATGCCGCCGACGTCGACGAGATGCGCCTGCGACTGGGCCCAGCCGATCAGCTCGTCGCCGTGGAAGACCGGGGAGATCACGTTGGTGTCCGGCGGGTGGCTGGCGCCGGCGGTGTGCGGGTCGTTGCAGATGAACGCGTCACCGGGCGAAAGCTCTTCGCCCTCGATCACCTTCACCAGGTTCTGCACGGCGACACTGCCGGACCCGATGTGGAACTGCACGTAGTCGGAGTAGGCGTAGATCCGGCCGGTGGGGTCGAACAACGCGGTGTTGAAGTCACCGGCCTCGGTGATCACCGGGGAGCCCGAGGAACGGATCATCGCGATGCCCATCTCCTCCACGATGGAGTCCAGGCGCATGCGGATGACTTCGAGGGTGACCGGGTCGAAGCCCTGGGGCAGGGCACGAGCGGCGCTGGTCATGTCGTCTCCTTCGACGGTGGGAGGTCAGCGGTCGGCGAGGAGCAGCAGGAAGTCGCCGCTGTCGGTGAGTTCGACGGTCGCGCCGTCGGGCACGTACACGGTGGTGTCGGGCTCCTCCAGCAGGCACGGGCCGGCCGCCCGGCCGAGTGCGCCGAAGCCGCGGTGCACATCGACCTCCAGCCGCTCGCCGGTGAGCGGATCGAGCACCTCGCGCCGGCTGAGCGCGTGCTGTTCCGCCTCGGCGTCCGGAACGGGGCCCACGGTCTGCACCTCGCTGCGTCCGATGGCCCGGACCCGCGAATTGACCAGCAGGATCTCCGCCTCGGTCCAGGCGGTGCCGACGCCGAACTCCTCCTCGTAGTCGGCGATGAACCGGGTCCGCAGCGCCTCCTTGTCCTCCTCGCGGAAGGGTCCGGCGGGCAGCCGTGTGGTGACCTCGAAGATCTGGCCCACGAACTTCATGTCCGCCTCGCGGTAGAGTTCGCGCCGGTCCTGCGCGATGCCCTCGGCCTCGAACCAGGCCTCGGCGCGGGCCTCCAGGGCGGCGAACTCCTCGTCCAGGGCGGCGGCCGGCCGGTCCATCGTCCAGGGGCTGGTGCGCACGGCGGAGAACACCGAGTCGGCGTGCATCAGGCCGTAGGCGGAGAACACCGCCGCGTTGCGCGGGATGACGACCTCGCGGACCCCGGCCTCGGCGGCGATGGCGGCGGCGAAGAGACCGCAGGCGCCGCCGAAACCGACGAGGGTGAACTCGCGCGGGTCGTGCCCGCGGTTCACGGTGATCTTGCGCAGGGCGTTGGACATCTGCGAGGTGGCCAGCCGGTACACGCCCTGGGCCGCCGCGTCCTCGGTGAGGCCGAGCGGTTCGGCGACCTGCGCGCGCAGCGCGGTCCTGGCCCGGTCGGTGTAGAGGGGGACGGTTCCGCCGAGGTAGTAGTCCGGGTTGATCAGCCCGAGGACGAGCGCGGCGTCGGTGACCGCGGGCCGGGTGCCGCCCTTGCCGTAGCAGGCGGGGCCCGGTGTCGAGCCCGCGCTGTGCGGGCCGACGCGCAGCAGATTGCGGCCGTCGACCCAGGCGAGGCTGCCGCCGCCCGCGCCGATGGTCTCGATGTCCACCGCGGTCAGGCTGGTCGGCAGCCCGCCGATCTCGGCGCGCGGCAGCAGCCGGAACTCGTCGTCCAGGATCGCCGCCGCGTCGAGGCTGGTGCCGCCCATGTCCGCGGTCAGCACCCGTCGTCGGCCGAGTCGCTTGCCCAGCAGCCGCGCGCCGGTGACACCGCCCACCGGGCCGGAGTTGAACATCGAGATGGGCGCCTTGCCGGTCTCCTCCACGGAGAGGAACCCGCCGTGCACCTGCATGATCTGCACCCGGGCCCGCAGTCCCCGGCGGCGCAGCTCCTCGGCGAGGTGCTGGAAGTGCGACGCCACGAGCGGCTTCACCGCGGCGTCCAGGGCGGTGGTGACCATGCGCTCGTACTCGCGGTAGACCGGCGTGAGGGTGCTGGAGAGCGTGTACGGGAGGTCGGGATGGTGCTTGTCCAGGTACTCGCCGATCGCCTTCTCGTGCACCGGGTTGCGGAACGACCACAGCAGACAGACGGCGAGGGTCTCGGCGCCCTGCGCGAGCGCCGCGTCGACGGCGGCGGCGACGGCGGCGCCGGTGAGCGGGACCAGTACCTCGCCGTGCGCGTCGACCCGTTCGGTGACCTCGACGATGCGGCGCCGCTCGACGATGTCCGGCGGCGCCGCCATCTTGTGCGGGTCGCGCTCGTCGGTCCGGGCGGAACGGGCGATCCGGAGGGTGTCACGGAAGCCCTGCGTGGTCAGCAGTCCCACGGGGGCGTACTTCTGCTCGTCCACCGCGTTGGTGACGATGGTGTTGCCGAGCACGAAGCGGTCCACGGCGGCGAAGAAGGCGGCCTCGGTCATTCCGGCGCGTTCCTGGAGCACGGCCAGCGCGCCCAGGATGCCGGTGGTCACGTCCCTGGTCGAGAAGGCCTTGCCGCGCACCGCCCTTCCGTCGATGACCGCCACGGCATCGGTGAACGTGCCACCGACGTTGATGCCCACATGAAGTGTCATGTTCGCTGTCTCCTTTGACTGCGTCGGGGGCTGATCGTGCAGGGTGACGAGAAGTCGCGCATGAGGCGCTCGTTCCGCTTTTGCGGGACCCCTCTGTCTCAGCGATGCTTCGGACGCTACGTGCGCTGGATCACCTCCGGCCATGGGTGGTCGGTCCATATTTGACGGCATCAGATGGACCATAGGCACACTAATACGGGGCTGCGGCGCCAGGAGCCGACCGGAAGCGGGGGAGTGGCACTCGGGCCGGCGGCCACGGCAGGGCGGAACGGTACGGGTATATCAGCCATCGATCCGGGCCGGCCCGGACCGTCCGGGCGGCGGAACGCGACGGACTCAGGCCGGGGGCGGGGGCGCGTCGCCGGGGCGGACGGCCGCGAGGTGCGCGATGCGGACCGCGACCGTGATGCGGAAGAGCCGCTCGGGGTCCTGCCAGCCGTCACCGAGCAGCTCGCCGATCCGGTCGAGCCGCTGGAGCACGGTGTTCTTGTGCAGGTGCAGCGTCCGCCCGGTGGCGACCGGGCTGAGCCGGCTGTCGAGATAGGCGGCGAGCGTCGTGAGGAGGTTCCCGCCGCGCTCGGTGTCCCAGTCGAGGACCGGGCCGAGCAGACGCCGTACGAAGGCGTCGACGCGGGTCTCGCCGGGGCCGAAGAGCGCGGTGTACGGCAGATACTCGTCGGTGGTCACCGCGGTGTCGGTGACCCCGAGCGCCGGCAGGACCCGGGCACACGCGGTGGCCGCCTCGACCTGGCGGCGCACGTCGCCGGGCACCTCGCCCAGCGACGTGCCCACCGCCAGCGCGGGATGACCGAGCGCACGGCGCACCGTGGTGTGCACGAGGCCGGCCGCCGCCGCCGGATCCGCCTCGGTGGTGAGCGCGATCACCCAGCCGGCGTGCTCGCCGATGAGACCGCTGGAGCCGACCGCGCCCCGGGCCGCACGGGCGGCCGAGTGGCGCAGCTCGGCCGGCAGGGACACGACGACGAGGGAGGCCAGCCGGTCGGTGTGGATGCCCCTGGCCTGCGCCCGCTGGGCGACACCGGCCAGGCGGTGCGGATCGTCGGCGAGCAGGTCGGCGAGGAGATCCCTGCGCACCGTCTGTTCGGCCTCCACGAGCGCGTCCTGCTTGAGGCTGAGCAGCGCCGTGATCTGAGCCGCGCGTTCCGCCGTGCGGCGCTCGACCGGACCGAACTCGACGGCACCCTGCTCCAGGACCAGCGCGCCGAGCAGCGACTGGCCCGCGACGACGGCCACGACGACCTCCCGCCCGGACTCCCGCAGCGGCACGCAGCGCCCGCTGCGCCGGCTCTCGTCGACGGCACGGCGCACCGCCTCCGCGCGGACGGCGGCGTCACCGCTGCCGTCGCCGTCCGCGCGCACTCCTTCGGGCCCCGCGGTCGTCGTGGACGGGCCGAGGCCGGCGTCGAGGATGGTCACCCGGCAGCGCAGCGCCTTGCCGAGCGCGTCGGCGACCGCCGTGGCGTCGCCGCCCCGCAGGACCAGGGCGGTCAGGTCGGAGTGCACGCCGCTCGCGCGTTCCATCGCCTCGACGTGCCGTGCGAGCTGGTCGTAGGCCTGCTGGGTCTCCTTCGCCGCGTCCTGCGTCCGGGCCAGCAGCCGCGCGGTCTGCAGGACGACGGCCGCGTGGTCGGCGAAGGCCGAGAGCAGGGAGATCTCCTCGGGCGAGAAGGTGTGCTCGATGCGGTTCGCGGCGAACAGGACACCGATGACCTCCTCGCCGGCCAGGAGCGGCACACCGAGCAGGGACGAGATCCCCTCGGCCGCCACGGTGGCGTCGATCTCGGCGTCGTGCGGAGCCTGCGACATGCTGGAGTAGCTCGACGTCCAGGAGGGACTGCGGGTCTCCACCACCCGGCTGGCCAGCCCCATGCCCGGCGGCACCCGCAGCCCGGGGAACGTGGGCGCCACCGTCCCGAGGGTGGTCCGTACGCGCAGCTCACGGGTCCGCACGTCGAACTCCGACAGGTAGGTGATGTCCGTGCCGACGAGGTCGTGGGCCCGTTCGACCAGGCGTTCGAGCAGTATGTCGACGTCCCGGAGCTGCGCCAGTTCACGGACGCCGGAGGAGAGCGCGGCCAGTTCCCGCCCGCGCCGCCGCCACCGCTCGGAGCCGGCCCGCAGGTGCCGGACGCCGTCGCCGACGCGGGCCGCCGCGTCGGACGGCAGGCCGAGGCCGGTGAGCAGGTCCCTGACCTCGGCGTCGTCGACCGGCCGCTCGGCGCCGGCCACGTCGAGCAGGGAGATGACCGTGTCGACCGGTACGACGCCCGGCCCTCCTGGTGAGGCGCTCATGCGCTCGCCCTCCGGTGATTCGCGGTGTGCCGCGCGGGTGTCGGTGTCGGTGCGCGGACTACAGCCACGGTAACGGGTGCGAGCTGGGCCGACCGCATAGTGAACTCCCTCATTCTGTGTGCCGTCGGTCCATACCTGGCAGCAGGAGACGGAACTAGCGTCGCCTAGCGCACCGAGTGTTTCGGTGGACCACAACGCAGTGGAGGACCGTATGCCGAGCACCAGCCGTATCCAAGGTCTCCGGGACCTGTCCGTCGACGCCCGCCGGAAGACCGTCGCGGAGTCCGCCGCGGTCGACCCGGGGCTCGTCGCGGCCTTCGCCCCGCAGCACGGCCTCGGCCTGGACCTGGCCGATCACATGATCGAGAACGTGGTCGGGGTCATGGCGCTGCCCGTGGGCGTGGCGACCAACTTCATCGTCAACGGCCGCGAGGTCGTCGTGCCGATGGCCACCGAGGAGGCCTCGGTGGTCGCCGCGGCCTCCAACTCGGCGAAGGTGGCACGCGCCCACGGCGGATTCTTCACCTCGTCCACCGAGCCGATCATGCAGGCCCAGGTGCAGATCGTCGGGGTACGCGACCCCGAGGCCGGCCGGGTCCGGCTGCTGGAGGCCCGTCGGGAACTCGTCGAACTCGCCAACGCCCAGGACCCCAAGCTGGTCGAGTTCGGCGGCGGGGTCCGCGACATCTCGGTGCGCGTGGTCCCCTCCCGCGCCGGTACCTACGTCGTCGCCCACCTCCAGGTCGACGTCCGCGACGCGATGGGCGCGAACGCGGTGAACACCATGGCCGAGGCGGTCGCCGAGCGCGCCGGACGGATCGCCGGCGGCCGTACGCTGCTGCGGATCCTGACCAACAAGGCCGACCTGCGCCTGTCCCGGGCCCGCGCGGTCTTCGACGCCGAGGCGCTCGGCGGCCGGGCCGTGGCCGACGACATCGTGCACGCCGCCGCGCTGGCCGAGGCCGACCCCTACCGCGCCGCCACCCACAACAAGGGCATCATGAACGGCGTCTCCGCCGTCGTGCTCGCCACCGGCAACGACACCCGCGCGGTCGAGGCCGGCGCACACTCCCACGCCGTCTCCCCGTCCGGGCGCTACACCTCGCTGTCCCGCTTCGAGAAGGACGCCGACGGCAACATCGTCGGCACCCTGGAGCTGCCGATGCCGGTCGGCCTGGTGGGCGGCGCGACCAGGCTGCACCCCGTGGCGCAGGCCGCGGTCGCCCTGCTCGGGGTCACCAGCGCGGCCGAACTCGCGGAAATCGTCGTCGCCGTCGGGCTGGCCCAGAACTTCGGCGCGGTCCGGGCCCTGGCCACCGAGGGCATCCAGCGCGGACACATGTCCCTGCACGCCCGCAACGTCGCCCTGACCGCGGGCGCGACGGCCGAGGAGGTCCCCACCGTCGTCGCCCGTCTCATCGCCGACAAGCAGGTCCGCGCCGACCGCGCCGAGCAGATCCTCGCCGACCTGCGCGCCGGCCGCTGAACGTGGCACCCCCGCCGCCTCGGCCGGCCTGCTCGTGGTGTCGATGACGGACCGCGGGCTGCCGCACGGCCCTCACGGTGACCGGGACCGGTGAAGTCGCCGACCGGCGGGTGCGGGCGTCACGGGCGCGGGTGTACGCACCCCGCGGCCGGCCACCGTCGTCCGCCGCACCGCCACCACGTCCCACTCCACCACGGCCGCCGTGCACCGCACCGCCCGTATCGAGATCGCCGAACCCCCGGAGGCCGTCAGATGAACCGCTACGGTGCCGACCCGCTGCCCAGGCTCCCCGCGAGCGTCACCATCTGCGAGGTGGGCCCCCGCGACGGACTGCAGAACGAGTCGGAACTCGTACCGACCGACGTCAAGGCCGAGTTCGTGGAGCGACTGGTCGACGCCGGGCACCGCGTCGTCGAGACCACCAGCCTCGTCCACCCCAGGTGGGTGCCCCAACTCGCCGACGCCGAGGAGCTGCTGCGCCGCATCGACCCCCAACCGGGCGTGCGCTACCCGGTGCTCGTACCCAACCGGCGCGGTCTCGAACGGGCCGTCGACCTCGGCGTGAGCGACATCGCGGTCTTCGGCTCGGTGACGGAGTCCTTCGCCAAGGCCAATCTGAACCGGACCGTCGCGGAGTCCCTGGAGATGTTCGCCCCGGTCGTGGCGCGGGCCCGCGGGGCCGGCATGCGGGTGCGCGGCTATCTGTCCATGTGCTGGGGCGACCCGTGGGAGGGCGCGGTCCCGATCCCGCAGGTCGTCTCGGTGGCCACCCGCATGCTCCGGCTGGGCTGCACCGAGCTGAGCCTCGGCGACACCATCGGCGTGGCCACCCCCGGCCGCGTCGCCGCCCTGCTCGACGCCCTCACCGCCGCCGGAGTGCGGGTGGACCGGATCGCCGTGCACTTCCACGACACCTACGGGCAGGCCCTCTCCAACACCCTGGTCGCCCTCCAGCACGGCGTCACGACCGTCGACGCCTCCGCGGGCGGCCTGGGGGGCTGCCCGTACGCCAAGTCCGCCACCGGCAATCTGGCCACCGAGGACCTGCTGTGGCAGCTCGAAGGCCTCGGCATCCGCACCGGTGTGGACCTGGACAAGCTCGTCGAGACCAGCGCGTGGCTCGCCACCCGCCTCGGCCGGCCCAGCCCCTCCCGCACCGTCCGCGCCCTCACCGGCGGCTGACCGCTCGGTGCGGCAGGCGGGCACGCCCCTCGGGCCGGCGTCCGACGGGCCGGCCCCGCGTCAGCCGTCCGCGGCGCTCGGCTCCGGGCGGCTGCCCGGCTTTCTGCCACCGTCGTTGGCCGTCAGCCAGCCCGACAGTTCCCGCATGGCCGCCTCGATCTCGGCGTGCGCGTAGTGGTCGGGATCCCACCCGGCGTACAGGGAGATGGTCAGCGGACGGCCCCCCGAGGTCAGGGTGCGCGCGTGCAGGCCGAACTGCGGATGGTCGACGACGACGCAGGCACCGTGTCCGGCGGCGGCCAGCGCCTGGGCCATCGCCTCGGAGTGCGGTTCGAGGGCCGGCCGCAGCGGCGTGCCCTGCTCGTACAGAGCGGTGTCGAGTGTCCGGCGTACGGCGCTGGCCCGGCCGCTGACGATGACGGGGTGGTCGAGCAGCCCGGCCAGCTCCAGGCCGCCGCCCGCCTCCCGGGCCAGGGGATGCGCGCAGGGGATCTGGACGCTGATCCTGCGCCCGCCCAGCCGCCGCGCGGCCATGCCGCCGGGCGGCGGACTTGTGGAGATGCCGATGTCGACCTCTCCCGCCCCCAGCCGGTCGTAGACCTGGTCCGGTTCGCAGCCCCGGGCGTCGGAGAACGGGCCGCCCATCTCGGCGACGAACGGCGCCATGACATGCGTGATGGTGGAGGCCGGACACGCCACGCGGAACTGCAGCGGGCTCTGCCCGGAGACGGCTTGCAGCAGTTCCGTGCCGCGGGCGGCGCGCAGGGTGAGGTCGCGGGCGACGGGCACGAAGCGGCGCCCGGCCGCGGTGAGTTGCACCCCCGTCGTGGTCCGCCTGAGCAGTTCGGCGCCCAGCTCGCGCTCCAGGGAGCGCAGTTGCCGCGACACGGAGGGCTGGGCCACATGAACGCGCGCGGCGGCGGCCGTCATCGACCCGGTGTCGACCACGGCCAGGAAGTACCGCAGCACCCGCAGTTCCATCGCGCCTCCGGTCATGCCTTGAACGTATGACTGTGCAGCTTAGAAGGTACTGGACCGTATGGCGGGCAGCCTACGAGACTGTGGCGCACCGGACAACGCCATTCGAACGGGCGCCCGCAGCGTCGCGGTCCGCACCATGGCCGGCCCATCGCCGCCCCGCACCGCGCACAGGTCGAATCCGCCGGTACCGCCGCTCACTCCCGGAGCCACCATGTCCCAGACCACACACGCCACCGGCCGCAACGCCAGACGTGCCACCACCGCGTCCTTCATCGGGACCGCCGTCGAGTGGTACGACTTCTACATCTACGGCACCGCCACCGCCCTGGTGTTCGGCAAGCTGTTCTTCCCGGGCGCCAGCTCCGCCGCGGGAACCCTCGCGGCCTTCGCCACCTTCTGGGTCGGCTTCCTCGCCCGTCCCCTGGGCGGCCTGATCTTCGGCCACATCGGCGACCGGGTGGGACGCAAGAACGTCCTGGTCACCACCCTGGTCCTGATGGGCACCGCCACCACCCTCATCGGCCTGCTGCCCACCTACGCCACCATCGGCGTCGCCGCGCCGATCCTGCTGGTCCTGCTGCGGGCCCTCCAGGGCATCGCGGTCGGCGGCGAATGGGGCGGCGCCGTACTGATGGCCACCGAGAACGCCGAGCGGGGACGCCGCGGCCTCGCCGGCATGTGGGTCCAACAGGGCTCACCGGCCGGATCGATCCTCGCCACCCTGGTCTTCATCGCCGTGGGACACCTGTCCGACGACGCGTTCCTGTCCTGGGGCTGGCGCGTGCCCTTCCTGCTCTCCGCCCTCCTGGTGGCCATCGGTCTGGTCATCCGGCTCAAGGTCACCGAGTCCACCGACTTCGAGGCGGCCAGGCAGCAGGAGGACGCCACCCCGAAGATCCCCGTGGTCGAACTGTTCCGCACCTCCTGGCCCCTGGTCCTGCTCGGCGTGGGCGCCAGCGCGATGGGCATCTCCTCCGCCTACTTCACCAACACCTTCGTCCTGTCCTGGGCCACCAGCGACCTGGGCGTCGAGCGGCAGACCATGCTCGACATCCTGCTGATCCTCGCCATCGCGCAGTTCCTGTGGCAGCCCCTCGCGGCGCTGCTCGCCCAGCGGGTGGGCGCCGTCCGGCTGATGACGGGCGCCCTGATCGCCAACATCGCCGTCGCGGTGCCGATGTTCCTGCTGATCGCCACGCGCGACAGCACACTGATCGGCCTGGGACTCGCCCTGGGCGTGCTGACCGGGTGCAGCTACTACGCGCTGCTCGCCGGCTTCCTGTCCCAGGCCTTTCCCGTCAGGGTCCGCTACACGGGAGTGTCCCTGGCCTACCAGCTGTGCAGCACCGTCATCGGCGGCTCCACCCCCCTGATCGCCCAGTGGCTGCTCACCCGGGGCGGCGGCCACTGGCCGGTGGTCGCCTACTACATCACGCTCCTGCTGCTGACCACGGTCTGCGTGCTGGGCCTGGCCCGGCAGCGGGCCGCCCGCCACGACCCCTCCGGGACCGGCACGCGGGAGGCCGAAGGCCTGCCCACCGCCGTGTGACCCCGCCGTACCGCCCTTCACAAGGACCCTTCGCAAGGACCCCCATGCACCTGGACGCACTGTTCACCAACGGCCGCTTCACCACGCTCGACGCGGACCGCCCCACCGCCCACACCATCGGCGTCCTCGGGGGGCGCGTCGTCGGCCTCGACGACGAGGTCGCCGGATATGCCGCCGACCGCGTCCACGACCTGCGCGGCGCCCCGGCGGTCCCCGGCTTCAACGACGCCCACCAGCACCTGAGCATGCGCGGCCGCCGGCTCCTCCAGCTCGACCTGCACACCGGGACCGTCCCCACCCTCGACGCCCTCTACGCCGCGGTACGCGAACGGGCCGCCCGCCTGGGCCCCGACGAGTGGCTCTTCGGCGCCGGCTACGACCAGAACAAGATCGGCGCCCACCCCACGGCCGAGGCCCTGGACGAGGCGGCGCTGGGGCGCCCGGTGTGGCTGGAGCACGTCTCCTGCCACATGGGCGTGGCCAACACCGCGGCCTTCGCCCGCGCCGGCTTCACCGACCGGCTCGGCGTCCCCGACGTCGACGGCGGACACGTCGAACGCGCCCCGGACGGCCGGGCGGCCGGCCTGCTCCAGGAAACGGCCCAGCACCTGGTCACCCGGGCGTTCCGGCCCACCCCCGTGGACTCCGTCGTCGCCGCCATCGCGGCCGGCAACGACAAGGGCGTCACGGAGGGCATCACCAGCCTCACCGAACCGGGGATCGCCGCGGCCGACCGCGTCGGGCACGGTCCGGCCGACCTGCACGCCTTCCACCGCGCCGTGGAGGTGGGCGCGCTGACCATCCGGACCACGGTCATGCCCTACATGACCGTCCTGCACGACGCGGGGGACGTTGGCGGCGGCGACACCTGGTTCGGGCTCGACACGGGCCTGCGCAGCGGCTTCGGCGACGACCGCCTGAAGATCGGAGCCACCAAGATAGCCACGGACGGCTCCCTCATCGGCCGCTCCGCGCACATGTGCTGCGGCTACCACGACGAGCCCGACAACTCCGGCTTCCTGCTGTTCGACGAGGACCGCCTGCGGTACATGATCACCGAGGCGCACCGGTGCGGCTGGCAGGTCGCCGCCCACGCGATCGGCGACGCCGCCATCGACGTCGTCCTGGACGCCTTCGAAGCCGCCCAGGCCGCACATCCGCGCCCGGACGCGCGCCACCGCATCGAGCACTTCGCCGTCGCCTCCGACAAGCAGGTACGCCGCCTGGCCGACAACGGCGTCGTCCCCGTGCCGCAGGGGCGCTTCGTCTCCGAGATCGGCGACGGCATGATCGCCGCGCTGGGACCCGAGCGCGCCGCCCGCTGCTACCGCATGCGCAGCCTGCTGGACGCCGGAGCCGTCCTGCCCGGCAGCAGCGACGCCCCGGTCGCGCACGGCAGCCCCCTGCTCGGCATCCACGACATGGTCAACCGGCGCACCGCCGCGGGCGCCCCGCTGGCCCCCGCCGAGGCGGTCACCACCGAACAGGCGCTGTACGCCTACACGGTGGGCTCCGCCTACGCCGAGCACGCCGAGGACCGCAAGGGACGGCTCGCCCGCGGCATGCTGGCGGACTTCGCCGTCCTCTCGGACGACCTGCTGGCCGTCGACCCGAGGCGGATCGACACGCTGTCCGTCGGGGCGACGGTGATCGGCGGCAATGTGGTCCACGACGCCGGCGCACTGGGCTGACCGGCCCCTTCCGCACGGTCGAGCCGGGCGCGGGCGGTACGACATCGACGGCCCGGCCCGTGATTCGGGCGGGTACGGCGGGGAACCCGGCCCGGCATGATCCAGAGCATCCTGCGCGGCGGCGCCGCGGGCGCCGCCGGGACGACCGTACTCAACGCCGTCACCTACGCGGACATGGCCTGGCGGGGGCGCCCCGCCAGCGAGGTACCCGCCCACGTCGTGGACCGGCTGGCCACGGAGGCGGGGCACCCGGTACCCGGCTCGGGCAGCAGCCGGGACAACCGTCTCACCGGCCTCGGCGCCCTGTCCGGCATCGCCGTCGGCGCCGGCACCGGAGCGGCCGTGTCCCTGCTGCGCCGCGTCGGCGTACGCATGCCGGTGTGGCTGGGCGGTGTGGTCACCGGCGCGCTGGCCATGGCCGCCACCGACCTGCCGATCGCCCGCCTCAAGGTGAGCGATCCGGCCGGCTGGTCGGCCGGGGACTGGGCCTCGGACGCCGTACCGCACCTGGTCTACGGACTGGTCACGTACGGTCTCCTCACGGCGACGGAGCGCCGGCCGTGAAACCGGCGGTCGAGGCCCTGGCCAGGGCCGGGCTCATCGGTGCCGCCACCGGGCTGCGCAGCCAGTGGGGCATCGCGGCCCTGTCGTGGAGCACGCCCGCCGCGGGCGGTCCCACAGGGGCCGGGAAGCTGCTGACACGGCCGTGGACCCGGGGCATCACCGCCTCGGCCGCCGCGGCGGAGTTCGTCGCGGACAAGTCGCCGCTCACCCCCACCCGGCTCAACGCCCAAGGGCTGGTCCCGCGCGTCCTGTTCGGCGCGCTGGCCGGCACGGTGCTCACTCAGCGGCGCCGGGCCGGCCTCCCGCCGTCGGCCGCGGCGGCGGTCGCGGCCTCGGCCGCCGTGGCCTTCGCCTTCGCCGGGGCCCACTGGCGTCGTACCGCCCGGCCGGTGCTCCACAGCGACGCGGTCGCCGCCGCACTGGAGGACGTCGTGACGGCCGGGCTGGCCCTGGCCGCGTGCGCCCCCGGCCGACGGCACACCCACCGGACGGACGACGACGGGCCACGCCACCCGGCCGGCCCACCCGACCCGCACGAGACCGGCTCGGTGACCCGGCCCCGGTGACACCCGGCACGCCCACCGAGGCTACGGTTTGCTCGCGAACGCCCAACGGTTGCCCTCCAGCGCGTCGTTGGGCTCGGGCAGCGGCCCGCGCCCGTGCAGGCGGCTGAAGTCGAAAGGAGTGCGGACCGATGTCGACCAGCCCCTGTCCGCCAGATCACCCGCCGAGTCGGGCCGGGGCTCCCCACTGAACAGGCCGAGCAGGTCGATGCCGAGCCGGCGCTTCGTGGCGGTGTAGAGCGGGCTGTCGCGGTACTCCATCAAGTCCTTTTCGAGCTTGACCTCGAACGCCAGTGAGCTTCCCCTGGCGGCCAACCGGTCCACCGTGCCGATGAGATATGTCTCGGCGGCGCTGGGCAGATAGAACAGCAGTCCTTCCGCCAGCCAGACGCTGGGCGCGCGCGTGTCGAAACCGGCGCCGGTCAGCGCCGCGACCCAGTCGTCCCGCAGATCGACCGCGACCGGTACCCGCGCCGCCCTCGCGGTGGCCGACAGCCCACCGAGCACACCGTGCTTGAACGCCAGCACGCCCGGCCTGTCGACCTCGAAGACCACGCAGCCGGCGGGCCAGTCGAGCCGGAACGCCCGGGTGTCCAACCCTGCCCCGAGCAACACCACTTGACGCACGTCTCCCGCGTGCACCGACTCCAGGAGGAAGTCGTCGAGGACCCGCGTGCGCAGGCCGAAGTAGCGCGCGAACCGTCCCCACAACGGGTCCGCGTCCCCGTCCGGCACCTGTTGAACACGGGTCGGCCAGTCCGCGCACGCCGGTGCCGCGCGCACGAAGTGCTCCGCGTAGACGTCCCGCGCCAGGCAGTCGTCGCGGTGGGTCTCGATCGCCCGTGCCGCGGCGACCAGCAGCGCCGTCAGGCCCACACCCCCTTCCACGCCCTCCAGTTCGATGTCGCGATGCGCCGTGTCCGTCATGTGTTCTCCCTCGTGAAAGTAAGGACCCCGACTCAATTCGCCGCGCGGGCGGAGGGCGTGAGCACCTCGCTCATCGGCTCCCGCCCTCGGGAAGCAGTACGGGTTTGACCACGCGCCCCGCGTCGCAGTCGCGTTCGGCCTCGTTGATGTCGGCGAGCGGGTAGGTGCGGATCAGCCGGTCGAAGGGAAACAGACCGGCCTGCCACAGGCCGGTCAGTCGCGGAATCAGCAGCCCGGGTACCGCGTCCCCCTCGCAGATGTGGGAGATCCCGCGCCCCCGGTCCAGTGCCCCCGGTTCGATCGGCAGCGCGGTGTGCAGCCGGGCCACCAGGCCGAGGCGGCCGGTGGGGCGCAGGGCCCTGAGCGCCTCGTTGATCAGCCGGGCGGAACCCGTGGTGTCCAGCGCGTACCGGGCGCCGCCGTCGGTCAGCTGCCGGATGCGTTCGGGCAGGCGGTCCGCCGCGCCGTGCAGCGGGATCGCGTGCAGCCGCTCGGCGAGGGCCAGCCGTTCCGCGTGCCGGTCGACGGCCACGGCCAGCGCCCCGGCGGCCGTGGCCGCCATCACCGCGGCCAGCCCCACCGCTCCCGCGCCGAACACCGCCACCGTGTCCCCCGGCCCGGCGCGGAAGGAGTTGAGGACCGCTCCCGCACCGGTGAGGAAGCCGCAGCCGAGCGGTCCGAGCAGCTCCAGGGGCAGCGAGCGGTCGACCCGGACGGCGTTGCGGGCCGGGACCATCGCGTACTGCGCGAACGAGGACTGTCCGAACCACCGGGGCGCCAACGCGCCCCCGGCCGCGTCGGTGAACCGCCCCGCGTTCTCCCCGCGCCCCCCGAAGAGGTTGAGGGAGGCGAAGGAATCGCAGTAGGCCGGGGCCGCGCCCACGCAGGTCGGGCAGTGTCCGCAGGAGTCGAAGCTCAGCACGACATGGTCACCGACGCTCAGGCCGGTGCCCGGCCCGCCCGTCTCCACCACGGCCCCCGCCCCCTCGTGGCCGAGCACCGCGGGCAGCGGTGAGCGGCCCGCCGAACGCCGTACCGCGAGGTCGGTCCGGCACATCCCGCACCCCGCGACCCTGACCAGCACCTCGCCCTCGGCCGGCCCGCCGTCGAGACTCACCTCCTCAAGGGCGAACGGGCCGTCGTACGAGCGCAGTACCGCCGCACCGAACCTCATCGACCCGCCTCCAGCGGGCGGTGCACGACGAACGGTCTGAGATAGCCGTAGAGCCCCCACGGTCCGCCCGCCACGCCGACACCGCTCTCCTTGACGCCCGCGAAGGGCTGGGCGAGGGACAGTTCGGCGTGGTGGTTGATCCACGCCGTCCCGCACTCCAGCCGGTCGGCCACCGCCTCCGCCCGGTCGAGGTCGGTCCCCCACACCGAGCCGCCCAGCCCGAAGCCCGTGTCGTTGGCCGCCCGGACCGCCTCGTCGAGACCGCGGTACGGCAGCACCGGCAGGACCGGACCGAACTGCTCCTCGGTCACCACCGGGCTGTGCGCGGGGACATCGGCCAGGATCGTCGGCGCGAAGAAGTAGCCCGGCCCCTCCAGCCGCCGGCCGCCGGCCACCGCACGGCCACCGTCCGACAGGGCTCGGGCCGTGTACCGCTCGACCCGGGCCAGTTGAGCGGCGTTGTTGACCGGACCGAGCTGCGAGCCCGGGGCGAGCCCGGCTCCGACCACGGTGGACTCCGCGCGGTGCGCGAGGGCCTGGACCACCTCGGAGTACAGCCGGGCCGGGGCGTAGACCCGCTTGACCGCCATGCAGACCTGGCCGCAGTTGCGGAACGCCGCCCAGAACAGCCGGTCCGCGATGCGCTCCACCTCCACGTCGTCCAGCACAATGGCCGCGTCGTTCCCGCCCAGCTCCAGGGTGACCCGGGCGAACGAGTCGGCCGCGCCCCGCGCGACGGCCCGTCCGGTGGGGACCGAACCGGTGAAGTTCACGTGCCGGATCCCCGGATGGGACACGAGACGGGCGCCGAGCGGCTCGTGACCGGTGACGATCGTCAGTACGCCGGCGGGCAGGACCCCGGACAGGACGGAGCCCAGCAGCCGGGTCGCAAGGGGTGTGAAGGGCGAGGGCTTGAGCACCATCGTGTTGCCCGCGGCGAGGGCGGGGGCGATCTTCGCCGACGCCAGCTGGAGCGGCAGGTTCCAGGGGACGACGGCGGCGACGACCCCGAGCGGTCTCCAGCGGATCTCGCTGCGCACCGGCCGGCCGTCCGTGATCGGCCGGGTCCTGGCCCCCAGTTCGGCGAAGTACCGCAGGCGGGCCGCGGTGCGGTCGATCTCCGCGTACGACTCGGACAGCGGCTTTCCCTGCTCACGGGTGAGAAGCGGGGCGAGGTCGGCCCCGGCCGCCTCCACGGCGTCGGCCGCCGCGAGCAACGCCGAGGCACGGGCCACCGGATCGGCCCGCCAGCCGCGCCAGGCCTCGCGGGCCCGGTCGACGACGGCGTCCAGTTCGTCGGGCGACTGGTCGGGGGCGTCGTCGAAGACCTCGCCCGTCGCCGGATCGATGACGGCGACGCCCGTCCCGCGGCCGCCGGCCGCCCGACGGTCCCGGCCCGTGCCCCCTCCCGCGGTCAACCCGCGGCGGCGACGGCCGCGTGATCGCGGGCGTGCCGGTCCATCTCCGCGCGGAAGGCCGCCACCAGAGGCGGCTGAATGCTGCCGGTGTTCCGGTCGCCGCCCGCGCACACCGCCCCACGCACTCCCACGATGTCCGTGCCGATACGGGTCAGCTCACCGAGGTCCTGCGCCTTGACGCTGCCGGCCAGGGCGGCGAGCAGACCGGCCTCGTGGGCCAGCCGGACGAACTCCGCGCAGCCGGCGGGCGGAACGTGGTCGAACAGCCCCGAGCCGTCCTTGACCGCGGTGTCGAGCATGGCCGCGTCGGAGCCGGAACGGCGGGCGATCTCGGGCAGCGCGAGCGGGTTGACGCAGCCGATCCGATGGGCGTCGGCGTAACCCGAGGCCACCACGAACGCGTCCGCCCGATAGTCCTTGACCGCCCGGACGACCCCTCGCATGACCTCGACGGCCTGTTCGGGCGTCGTGCATCCGTACAGACCGACCTTGATGTACGTGGCGCCGGAGACGGCCGCGCCGAGCGCCGCCTGGGCCACCGTGCCGGGCTTGTACGGTACGTCGCCCACGGTGGCCGACACCGGTTTGTCCGCCGGGACCGAGGCCCGGATCTCCCTGATGACCCACGGGAAGTTGGCGCCGAGGGAGCCCTCGTCGGGTTTCTTCACGTCGACGATGTCGAGGTGTTCCGCCGCCTTCGCGCAGGCGAGGGCCTCCTCGACGCTGTCCGGGGAGATGAGAAGCAACAACGTGGACTCCTTCCACCGGGTGTCCACCCGACAAGGGGCGGGCGGATCAAGCCGCGGGATCATGTGCGGTCGGCTCATCATCTCCGCGGCCCGCGGCCCCCCGGCAGGGCGTGAGGAGTCTCGAACGAATCACTGTTCCGGGGTGTCCACGCCCCCCGCGTCGCGCCGTCCACTCCGGCTCGAAGAGCCTCGCGGCGCGCCGGCTCGCCTCGTTCCCGCCCGGACGACGGCGCGCTGCGGGGCCCGTCTCAGGGCAGCGGCACGAGTGCGGGGTGCGCGTGCTCGTGTTCGCACGTGTCCTCGCCGGCGCCGTACGTGTCCCAGGCGGGGAAGGGGTCGTCGGACGGCGGTGTCTCGCCCTCCGCGAGCAGGCAGCCGGCGAGCGCGGTGTGCAGGCGGTCGGCGCGCAACCCGGTGCCGATGAACACGAGTTCCTGGCCCTGGGGCGCGTCCGCGTCCCGGGCACCGGAGGGCTCGAAGCGGGCGACGGATCCGGCCTGCGACCACAGGCCGGTCACCCGGGGGCGGGTGGCCAGAAGGAAGAAGCCCTTGGAGCGCAGCACCTGTCCGAAGGCGCCGCTGTCGAGCCGCTCGGTGACGAACGTCCACAGACGGCCGGGGTGGAAGGGCCGGCCGGAGCGGAAGACCGTGCTGGAGATCCCGTACTCCTCGGTCTCCGGCACATGGTCGCCGTTCAGCTCCATCACCCAGCCGGGCGCCTGCTGGGCGCGCTCCAGGTCGAAGAGGCCGGTGCCGAGGAGCTGCGCGGGATCCACGCGGCCGTGCCGGGCCGGGACGATCCGGGCCGCCGGATTGAGCCGGGTCAGGGCGGCCCCCAGCCGCGCGCCCCGCTCCTCGTCGACGAGGTCGAGCTTGTTGACCACGATGACGTCCGCGAACTCGATCTGGTCCATGAGCAGATCGCTGACCGTGCGCTCGTCGTCCTCGTACTGGTCGAGCCCGCGCTCGGCGAGCCCGTCCCCGCCCTCCAGCTCGCGCAGGAAGTTGGCGGCGTCGACGACCGTGACCATGGTGTCCAGCCGGGCGAGGTCGTCGAGGGTGGCGCCGTCGTCGCGCGGGAACGCGAAGGTAGCGGCGACCGGCATCGGTTCGGAGATGCCACTCGACTCGATGAGCAGATAGTCGAAGCGGCCCGCGCGGGCGAGGCGGTCGATCTCTTCGAGCAGATCGTCCCGAAGGGTGCAGCAGATGCAGCCGTTGGTCATCTCGACGAGGCGTTCCTCGGTTCGCGACAGGGCGGCACCGCCGCCGCGCACGAGCGCGGCGTCGATGTTGATCTCGCTCATGTCGTTGACGATCACTGCGACGCGCAGGCCCTCGCGGTTGCTCAGCACATGGTTGAGCACGGTGGTCTTGCCCGCGCCGAGGAAGCCCGACAGGACGGTGACCGGCAGCCGTTCGGTCATGCCGGTCAGCCCTCGGGGCGCAGCAGACCGCGCCGGTAGGCCTTGGCGAGCCGCTGCGGTACGAGATGGCGCACGCCGTCGACGGTGACCGGCACGAGCCGGGGCGGCGTCGCCTTCCACTGGGCGCGGCGGTGCCGGGTGTTGCTGCGGGACATCTTCCGCTTGGGTACGGCCATGGCATGTCTCCTGATGAGGGGCGAGGTGAACGGCGCCTCACGCTACATGAAAACGGTACCCATTCTCAAAAGGCGGAGCGGGCCGCCCTCACCCCGCCGCCCCCGCGCCCTCCCCGGAAGCCGCCGCCAGTGAAGCTCCGGAACCGGCCGACGGCTTGCTCCCCGCTTCCTCGCGGGGCCTCGGCAGCCGTACGCCGAACCGTCGCGGGCGGGGCAGGGAGGCGTAGAAGCGGTCGGGCAGGAACACCGCATCCGCGATGATCATGGCGCCGGAGAAGACCGGCAGCCCCAGCAGCACCGCGATGCCGAGGTGCATGCCCAGCAGGAGTACGAGAACGGGGTACTTGAGCCTTCCGAACAGGACGAAGGGGAAGGCGACCTGGGTCAGGACGGTCAGGTAGCTGATCGCCGCGATCGCGAGCGGGTACTGGTCGAGCAAGTGGGAGAGCGCCGGCCAGGGCTGGAAGAGTTCGAGGTGCAGCACGTAGTGGAGTGCCGTGCCGTCGGCCCAGTACGAGCCCTGGACCTTGTACAGACCGGCCGAGCCGTAGAGGAAGCAGACCTGCGCCGCGATGACGAACACGCCGCAGTTGTGGACGACGGTGGTCAGGGTGGTGCGGGCGGCCCGGAGTTGCCGCGCGGTCGCCGTGCGACTCTTCGCCCGGTCCGATGTGCCGGCTGCCCTGCGCCGCGCTCGGCGCGCGTCCAGGGACCAGCGCCGGCCGCACGCGGTGAGCACGAGGTAGAGGGACATCAGCAGGACCAGGTTGTCACCCCCGTCCGTCATGAAGATCGACCGCGAGTGGAACGAGGTCACCACGACGGCGAACAGGACGGACATGGCCCGGGTCCGCCAGCCGAGCATGAACAGCGCGGACACCGCGAGAGCCACCACGTAGCACAGCTCGAAGTAGGCACGGCTGTCCGACAGGAGCAGGAAGCTGTACCAGCCCGTCTGGTCGAAGAGTTGCGCGGCCAGCGCGGGTGTCCAGGGGGAGCCGGGTCCCCAGATCTCGTTGCGGTGCGGGAACTCACGCAGCAGGAAGACCAGATAGAGCAGTCCGTAGCCGATGCGCAGCACCGACGTGGCGTACAGGGACACCGGTCGGCCCGTGACAAGCTCGGCCGCCGTGGCGGTGAACCGCCGCATTCGCTCACTTCCCATGAGAGGTCACCTTCCACCAGGGCAGAAGCCGGTTTTCGACGGGTGTCGGCGGGCGGTCTGCGGCGGCGGAGCCGGGCGCCGCGACGGGCAGGGTGACGACGCGAAGCTGAACGAAGTCGAAGTCGCCGTCGCCGCGATGCCCGGCGACGCGGTCCGAGGCGATGTTGTTCACATACTTCTGGATCATCACGGCCCGTTCCGAGCCCGCCGTGTCGTCCTTACCGTGTGTTTCGGTATAGGAGGACCAGGCGCGGCGCAGCATGTTCTGTGCGGTGTGGCTGGGAAACACCTGGTGCTTGACGGCGTCGGTGTCCACGGCCGTCAGGTCGAACCACGGGCTGACCCGCATCGCTCCGTCGGGCCCGGAACGCGCGGTTCTCGCCCACACCTGCCGGTTGACGGAGTCGGGGTTGGGCGCGAAGAGCCGCCAGTTCTGTTCGAAGAGGGGGTAGACCCATGCGTCGATCTGCTGGCTGTACCGCCTGGATACGGGGTTGGGGGGAGCCACATGAAGGAAGACGAGGAAGACGTGGACCAATGTGGTGGCCAGACAGAGGAAAACGGCCGCGCGCAGTCCCGCGCTCAGCGCGCGTGCGCCCATGGCTCGCCGTCCGGATGTATCTGATTCACCGCGGAATTCTCGCGGCGGATCGGATTCGGACCGCTCGCATTCCTTCACGTCCGCCGGTTCGATTCGGCTCGACACCGCCCACCCTGCCTTCTTCTCTGTCATTCGCGATCGGTGATTTTGTGGACACGCACTGGCGGCGCGTGGCGGAATCGAGGTGATTCCGCCACGCGCCGTGATCCGATGAGGGACTCATCGCAGCCTGGACTGCCTAGCCCTGGTGACCCTTGTGGCCCTCGTGCTCGGCGGGCTTCGGCGCGTCCCCGTAGCCGTAGTTGCCGGGGAACTCTTCGGAGTCCATGCCGTAGCCGTGGTCCGGCTTGCCGGGAGCTTCGCCGTGGCCCTTGCCCGGCTTGCCGCCGTGGTCGTGGCCGTTGCCGTGGTCACCGCCGGGCTTGCCGCCGTGGTCGTGGCCGTGGCCGCCACCGGGCTTGCCGCCGTGGCCGCCGGTGGCGTTCCCGGCGGTGTTGCCCGACGTGTTTCCGGTGGTGACGTTGTTCCCGCCGGTGTTTCCTGCGGTGTTGCCCGCGGTGTTGCCCACGGTGCCGCCGCCGGTGACGATCGGCCCGCCCAGGAGGCCGCCGCCGATCAGGCCCACGGTGGTGCCGGTGGTCGTACCAGTGGTGGTACCGACCGTCGTGCCCGTGGTCGTGCCCGTGGTCGTGCCGGTCGTGGTGCCGGTGGTGGTTCCGGTCGTCGTGCCGGTCGTGGTGCCGGTGGTGGTTCCGGTCGTCGTGCCGGTGGTCGTGCCGGTGGTGGTCCCGGTGGTCGTGGTGGAGCAGGTGCCCGGGAAGATCCTGTTGTCGTCGAGCGTCACGGCACCGTTGCGGGCCAGCGCCCGGCCCTCGATGTTCGTCCCCGTGGTCACGCTGATCGAGGTCAGCGCCATGAGGGTGCCCACGAAGGTGGACGTGGTGCCGAGAGTGGCCGAACTACCGATCTGCCAGTACACGTTGCAGGCGGAGGCGCCGTTGGTGAGCAGCACCCTGCTGGAGGAGGCCGTCGTCAGGGCCTCGGGAATCTGGAAGACCCAGACGGCGTCCGGGTCCCCGCCGGCGTCCAGGATGAGGTCACCCGTGAGCCCGACACCGGACGAAGCGGTGTAGACGCCCGGAAGCAGGGTGTCGCCGTTGCCGATTCCGGCCGCGAGGGCGAAGTCCGTGGCCTGGCTCGCGGCGTTGTTGTAGGCCGTGACCAGGTCGCTCTTGGCGACGTCGGCCACCTGGTCCGCCGAGTGCACCGCACCGAGCACCTGGCCGGGCGGGAAGCCCGAGATGGCCGTTCCCGGGCTCACCCCGAGGTCCTGACTGAGCAGTGAGGGACCGGTGTTGGTGACCTCGGAACCGGCCAGAACCGAGAACGCGCCGGCCGTGCCCAGGGGGACGGGTGTTGCGATTGCCTGCGCCGGAGTCGGCACGACGGCGACCATCACGGCGGCAACCGCCGCGGCGACGCCCGTGGTCAGCCATCCGGTCACAGTGCGGCGTCTGGCCGCCTGGGGAATTTTCAGCTTCATCGAGAGGCCATTTCCTGTGGGAGGGGGCCGTGGCCTGCCGGGCCTTTTCGCCTGCCCGGGGCCTTGAGCATGGGCGGCATATTACGCAGATATCCACCCGGGCCGTATTGATTGAGAAGCGGGTCGTGAATAATTGGGAGTTCGGTACTCCGATGCAGGAAAGTCTTCTTCATTCCATATATAGGATGAAGTGAAGCGGCAGTCTCGATTACCCGATCGGCCAAAAGGGATGGCCGCTTTCGAAGGCTGTGAGTGGAGATCCGCGAGGCACGGACGGGGGTGTCACGGTGGCCGGTCCGGTGACGGGCTTTCGGATGCCGGGCCACGGTCCTCGTCGGATTGTCCGAGGAGTATGCTCCGGGTACCGGGGATATTTCGCACACCGGCTTCCACGCCGGTGTCGTTTTCGGCGATTGATGACACCGGGCCGGTCGTTGCCGGCCCAGGGCAGGGTCCGCGTCATGACAGCGACCATTTCTCTCCCGCCGACGTCCGAGGACCGGTCTTCCGCCCCGCCTCCCCGTGTGTCGCTGGCTCCCGTCGGTTCCGCGCCCGCTCTGCTGGACGGTGCCTGGTGGCCGCGCTCCCGTGATCTCGCGGCCGAACTCCCCGGGCTGCTGGCCCTGCTCGACCCGTTGTGGGGGCGGGTCACCCGGGTCACGGTGAATCCGACCCACTGGCCGGTCGTCCCGCGCAAGGTGGCCGTCACCGGCCGTGTGGTGAAGGTCGGCTGGTTCCTGGCCGAGCAGGACCCGCACGAGCTGTTGCTGCTCTCGTACCGCGTGGGCCGCTGGAACCTGCTGGTGGTTCCGCCGGCGACACCTCCTGCCTCGGCCGCGTGGCTGATGGCCGCCGCGAGTGACCCGCTGGGCGTGTCGACCGCGAGCGCGCTGATGGCGGAGGCCGCCCGCCCGCCGACTGCGGCGCGGGGCGAGTGAGCGTGGCGGCGGGAGGCGCCGCCGGTGCGGGTGTGTCTCAGGCCAGGCCCGGCGCCTCGTGCATCTGCTCGGGGCCGCCGGTGAGGAAGTCGATGAAACTCTTGGGGGCGTCGGCGCCGAGGCAGATGTCGACGATCTCGAGGGCGTCCTCGTGGAAGCGGGCGCTGCGCGGGAACATGTCCTGTTCGTAGGCGGCGAGGCCGGCTTCGGTGTCCCCGGGGTGGGCGGCGATCGCCTTGCCGAGTTCGGCACCGTCGTACATGGCGAGGTTCGCGCCGTCGCCGGAGGGCGGCATGAGGTGCGCGGCGTCGCCGACGAGCGTCACCCCGGGGACGCGGTCCCAGCTGTGCCCGGCGGGGAGGGTGTGGATCATACGGGCGACGGGGGAGGTCTCGCCGTCGGTTATCAGGGCGGTGAGTTCGGGTGCCCAGCCCTCGAACTCGGCGGCGATCCGGGTGCGCGCGGCGGCCGGGTCGGTGAAGTCGATGTCGGCGATCCACCGGGCGGAACGGTTCAGCTCGACGTAGGTGTGCAGGGCGTTCCCCGCCTCACGGTGGGCCACGATGCCCTTGCCGGGGGCGAACGCGGACATGGCGCCCCTGCCGACGGCGGCGGCGGTGGCGGCGTGGCTCCGGTCCACGTCGTGCAGGTAGGTCTCGACGAAGGTCGTGCCGGTGTAGGCGGGCACCGCGTCCGAGAGCAGCGGCCTGACCTTGGACCAGGCGCCGTCGGCACCCACGAGAAGGTCGCTGGTGACGGTGGTGCCGTCGGTGAACGCCACCTCGTGACGGCCGTCGCCCACGGAGCGCACGCCGGAGACCTTGCGCCCCCACCGGACCGTCCCCTCGGGCAGGGAGTCGAGGAGAATCCGGCGCAGATCGCCGCGCGCGACCTCGGGGCGGGCCATCGCGTCGTCACCCGGGATGTCGAGGAGCAGCCTGCCGTCCCGGCCCAGTACGCGGGCCGCGTCGGCGCCCTCGTGGATGATCGCGAGGAACTCCTCGGTGAGACCGGCGTCCGCGAGGGCACGCTGCCCGTCCTGCGCGTGGATGTCGAGCTGTCCGCCCTGGGGGCGTGCGGTGGCCGAGGGATCGGCCTCGTAGACCGTCGCGGCGATGCCGTGGACGTGCAGGACGCGGGCGAGCGTCAGGCCGCCGAGGCCCGCACCGATGATCGTGACAGAGGGTATGGAGGTCGTCATGGGGATTCCTTCCGAGGTATGAGTCTGGAACGTTGTTCCACGACTCCAGGTTGGAACAATGTTCCAGGCGTGTCAAACTGGACCTCATGGCGAGCAGACCGCAACAGGCGCCTCGGCGCACCCACGCGCTGTCCAAGGAGCGCATCGTCGAGGCCGCGATCGAGATGCTCGACGCGGGGGGCGAGAGGTCGCTGACCTTCCGCGCCCTCGCGGCGCGGCTGTCCACCGGCAGCGGGGCGATCTACTGGCACGTCGCCAACAAGGACGAACTGCTCGCGGCGGCCACCGACGACGTCGTCGCCCGCGTCGTGACGGACGTGGCCCGTGACGCGGACCCGCGGGAGACGATCCGGGCCATAGCCCTGGGAGTGTTCGACGCGATCGACGCGCACCCGTGGGTGGGCGCCCAGCTCTTCCGCGCACCGTGGCTGGCGGCGATTCCGCGGATATTCGAGGGCCTCGGCAGTCAGCTGGAGGCGCTCGGCGTGCCCGAGCCGATGCTGTTCGAATCCACGTCCGTGCTTGTGAACCACGTCCTCGGCGTCGCGGGGCAGAACGCCGCGAACGGCCGCCTGCACGCGGACGGGACGGATCGCGGGGCCTTCCTCGGCTCGGTCGCCGAACAGTGGGCACGGCTCGACCCCGAGCGGTTCCCCTTCGTGCGCCGGGTGGCCGCGCAACTGCCCGGACACGACGACCGCGAGCAGTTCCTCGCCGGCATCGACTTCTTCGTGACGGGCATCCTCGCCGCCCGCCGGCCTCAGTCACCGAAGTAGGACAGGAACCGTCCGCCGTCAGTCCCGCGGCCG
This sequence comes from Streptomyces sp. SL06, assembly GCF_058244745.1. Lineage (NCBI taxonomy): Bacteria > Bacillati > Actinomycetota > Actinomycetes > Kitasatosporales > Streptomycetaceae > Streptomyces > Streptomyces sp. SL06. The sequence goes on from NZ_JBSYOT010000002.1 coordinate 7,052,918, forward strand.
CGCCGGCTGGTGCTCTCGGAAGTAGTCGGTGATCGCGGTCGGCGGCGCGCTCACGTCGACCGGTGTGCCGCCGGTGCGCAGCGAGGTGGTCGCGGCGACCGCGGCGGCGACCGCCTCCCGGGCGGCCACCGGGGAGGTCTCCGTGGGCCCTCCGGCGGCGGCGAAGCGGAGGAACTCGTCGACCAGCGCCCGGTCGGCGCCGCCGTGGTCGTCCTCGGACGGTGTGGCGACGGGGACGGTGAGGTCGGCATCGCGCCGGTAGCCGGAGCGGCGCCCGTTCCACACCTGGATCGTCGCGGGGTCGCCGTCGATGCCGTCGCCGAAGTTCTCCAGCCGGCCCTCGTCCCCGATCACGGTGTAGTTGCGCCAGTAGTCCGGCGTGAAGTGGCACTGCTGGTAGCTGGCGAGTACGCCGTTGTCCAGGCGGGACAGCATCATGCTGATGTCCTCGACATCGACGACGGGGTTCAGCTCCCGCAGGGCGGACGGCGGCCAGACCTCCCGGTCGAACCAGTCGGGCATGCGCCCGCCGGCCGGCGCCGGATCGTCGGCCCCGCGCCTCGGGTTGTCGCCGTAGACCGACAGGGCGCCCTGCGCGACGACACTCCTGGAACAGCCCCCGGCGAGCCAGTGGATCACGTCGAGGTCGTGCGCGCCCTTCTGCAGGAGCAGCCCCGTGGTGTTGGCCCGCTCCGCGTGCCAGTCCTTGAAGTAGTAGTCCCCGCCGTCCCCGACGAAGTGGCGGCACCACACCGCGCGCACCCGCCCTGTCGCGCCGTCGTCGATCAGCGCCCGCATCCGCCGCAGCACCGGGAGATGGCGCAGGTTGTGGCCCACGTACAGGCGGGTGCGGGAGCGGTACGCGGCCTCCAGCAGCGCGTCGCAGTCCTCGACGGTGATCGCGAGGGGCTTCTCCACGAACACCGGGACCCCGGCGGCCAGGAAGAACAGCGCGGGCCGCGTGTGCACGTAGTCGGGCGTGAGGACGAACACGGCGTCCAAGCCGTCGTCGGCCATCTCCTCGTACCGCTCGTGCAGCGCCACCCCGGGCCCGAACAGCTCCAGGGCGTCGGCCCGACCCCTCGGATCCGGGTCGGCGCACGAGACGACCCGGGCCGCACCCGAACGGTTCGCCAGCGCGGCCAAGGGCGCGCGCTGGCCGACGCCGACCACTCCGACCCGCAGTTCCGGTCCCGGTGTCCGGTCACGGTGGCTCACTGAACTGTCCTTTCGTTCCCGCCCGCCTGGATTCCGGGGCAGAGTGCCGCGGTGGGGTCGGACGGGTCTGTTCCGCCGGGCGCCGTGCCGGGCACTCCCCGCGGGGGTGGCTGTGCGGGCCGCTGGGTGATGCCGTGGAGTTTACTGACTCGGTACGGTGCGGGCGGCGGTGCCGGGTTCAGGCGATCGGACACCGCCGCTCCGTTCCGGGTACGACGGCCGTGGTGAGGCCGACCTCGGCGCAGCCGGTCGGCCGGGCCCGGGGAGGGCGGCAACGGCGCCCCGCCGCCTCACGGACGACCCGCGGTCCGGTCCGGTACGCCTCCTCGCGGCCTGCGTCCGCCGCCCGGCATCAGCCCTCCGCCTGCTGCCAGGGCCGCACTCCGAGCCTTCCCGTGGTTCCCAGGTCGAGTTCGGGGGTCACCGTGACCGGAACGGCGCCGGCCTTGGCCCGGACCCGGACGTGGGGCACGTTCACCGCCGTGCCGGACCCGGTGGTGTTGCGCCAGACCAGACTTGCGGTCGCCGACTCCCCGGGCCCGAGCGTGACCGCCCGGGGCGCCTCGTCGGGTCCGGCGCCGGTGGTGATCCCGCCGCTGCCGTCGAGGATCTCGATGCCGTCGACGGGCTGGAAGTCGCCGTCGAGGAGTTCCAGCAGCGGGTAGCCCTCGACGGTGTAGTCACGGGTGCCGCAGTTGTCCAGACGCAGGCCCACGACCCGCAGACCCATGGCCGCGTCCCCCTGGTCCGCGCTGACCCGGATCCCCGAGGCGGGGCACGTGCCGGCGCCGGCCGGTGCCTCGCTCGCGGGGACCTTGGTCACTTTCAGTATCCTGACCTGCGTGATCCGCGGTACCGCGGGCGGCAGTTCGCCGGCCCGGACCGTGCCCCGCACCGTCTTGCCGGGACCGATGTCGCGCACGGTCGCGGTCCGGTTCACGACGGCCCCGCCGTCCGCGCCCGTGAAGGTGAGGACGACCGAGTAGGTCAGTGCTTCGGCGCCCTCGTTCGTGACCTCGTAGGTGGCGGAGATCCCCGAGTCCGTTCCGACGGTGAGGCTGTCGGCGGAGACGGAGTAACTGCGGGAGGGAGAGGGCGAGGGAGAGGCCGACGGGAGGGTCAGCGAGGTGATGCGGACGCCGTCCCGGCCAGGATCGTCGGCCTGTGTGGAGGAGGGCGGGGACACGGGGGCGTTCTCGGTCCGCGTGCTCTGCGTCCCGCAGGCGGTGAGCAGCGAAGTGGTCGCGGCGAGGGCCGCCAGCAGGGCGGTGGAGTTGCGCATCCGGTCATTTCGTCAGGCCGCGTGCCGTGCGGGGCGCGGCAGGACATGCCGTAGAGGTTCGTCCGCATGAACCGGCCGTGACGCGACCGGAGGGTTTCGCTGAGTATTGTCTGATATGTCCGTCTAGTGTTGGTGATGACAGAGGTGATCATCACGGTCGCCGAAGCCCTTTGGAGGGAGCGCGCAATGGCGGAGACAGCACTGCGGGACAAGGTCGTCCTGATCGGCGGCGGCGAGAAGAACCTGGGCGGACTGCTCAGCCGGAACTTCGCAGCGGAGGGCGCCAAGGTGGTGGCGCACTACCACCGTGGGGAGGACGAGGCGCGGCAGACCGTGAAGGAGATCGAGAGCGCCGGCGGACAGGCCGTCGCGGTGCGGGGAGACCTGACCCGGGTCGTGGACGTGCGCGCGCTCTTCGAGGCGGCGGTCGACGCCTACGGCGGTGTGGATGTCGCGGTGAACACCACCGGGATGGTGCTGCGCAAGCCGATCCTGGAGACCACCGAGGACGAGTACGACCGGATGTTCGGCATCAACGCCAAGGCGGCGTACTTCTTCATCCAGGAGGCGGGCCGCAGGCTGAACGACCACGGGAAGATCATCAGCCTCGGGACCTCCCTGCTGGCGGCCTTCACCGACGGCTATTCCACCTACGCGGGCAGCAAGGCGCCCCTGGAGCACTTCACCCGGGCCGCGGCCAAGGAGTTCGCCGACCGCGGCATCTCCGTGAACACCGTGGCACCGGGACCGATGGACACGCCGTTCTTCTATCCCCAGGAGACCCCGGAGCGGGTGGAGTTCCACAAGTCCCAGGCGATGGGCGATCGGCTCACCCACATCGAGGACATCGCCCCGATCATCCGTTTCCTCGCCACCGAGGGCTGGTGGTTCACCGGCCAGACGCTGTTCCCCAACGGCGGGTACACCACTCGCTGAGGGCACTCCCGCTCGCGCCGGACGCGGGCGAGTCCTTCGCCCGGTTCCCTCACGCCCGACGCAGTGCTGAGCCGCCCGCGTAGCGTGCCGAGCCGCCCAACTCCTCCTCGATCCGGATCAGTCGGTTGTACTTCGCGGTGCGGTCGGAGCGGGAGAGCGAGCCGGTCTTGATCTGGCCGCATCCGGTCGCGACCGCCAGATCTGCGATGGTGGTGTCCTCCGTCTCGCCCGAACGGTGCGACATGACGGCCGTCCAGCCCGCCTGGTGGGCCGTCACCACCGCGGCCAGCGCCTCGGTCAGGGTTCCGATCTGATTGACCTTGACCAGGACCGAGTTGCCGACGCCGGTGCGGATGCCCTCGCGCAGCAGCGTCACGTTGGTGCAGAACACGTCGTCGCCGGTGAGCTGGCAGCGGTCGCCGACGCGGGCGGTCAGCTCGCGCCAGCCGTCCAGGTCGTTCTCCGCCATCGGATCCTCGACGGAGACGACCGGATAGGCGTCGATGAGCTTGACCAGGTGGTCGGCGTGCTCGGAAGGGGTGCGGCGCACTCCCTCGCCCGCGTAGTCGTACACACCGTCGCGGAAGAACTCTGACGACGCCGGGTCCATGACCAGGGCGATGTCCGCGCCTGGACGGTAGCCGGTGCGCTCGATGGCGGTCGTCACGAAGTCCAGTGCCTCCTCGGCGGTGCGCAGCGCGGGCGCGAAGCCGCCCTCGTCGCCGACGCCCGTGGAATGCCCGGCGGCCAGCAGCTCGCGGCGCAGGGTGTGGAAGACCTCGCTGCCCATGCGCACGGCCTCGGCGAAGCTGTCCGCGCCCACGGGCGCGATCATGAACTCCTGGAAATCCAGCGGGTTGTCGGCGTGGGCGCCGCCGTTGACGATGTTCATCATCGGCAGCGGCAGGAGGCGGGCGTCGGCGCCGCCGAGGTAGCGGTGGAGGGGCAGGCGGTGGGCCGCCGCGGCGGCCCTGGCCGTGGCGAGGGAGACGCCGAGGATCGCGTTGGCGCCGAGCCGGGACTTCGTGGCGGTGCCGTCGAGAGCGATCAGCGCCGCGTCGATGCCCGCCTGGTCGGCCGCGTCCCGGCCGTGCACGAACGCCGCGATCTCCCCGTTGACATGGGCGAGCGCCCGGTCGACGCCCCTGCCGTGCCAGCGCGCGGGGTCCCCGTCGCGCAGTTCCACGGCCTCCCGGGCACCGGTGGAGGCACCGGAGGGGACGGCCGCGCGCCCCAGGGAACCGTCCGTCAGGACGACGTCGACCTCGACCGTGGGGTTGCCCCGGCTGTCGATGATCCGGCGGGCGGTGACGGTTTCGACTGTCTTCGCGGACATGGGAGTTCCTTCCCGTTGTCGTATGCCGTGGCCCCGGCTGCGACAGCGCTGGCGCTGAGCCCGACGAGCCCAAACATACAGCAATACTGCTCAGTTTGACTGTGCAGTTTTGCTGTGCAGAGTCGCTGTGCAGGTCAGGTGCGCAGCTTGGCCGGTCAGCGGGGTAAAGTGCCCTATGCCCACCCCGGATGCCGCCGCCATCGCCGCCGAACTGCGCACCGCGATGGGCAAGCTCACCCGACGCGTCAAGCACGAGGACCACATCCCGCTGGGCCAGGTCGCCGTGCTCGGCGCACTCGACCGCAACGGCGCCATGACCACCAGCGACCTCGCCGCCGACCAGCGCGTACGCCCCCAGTCGATGGCCCGAGCGGTGGGACTGCTCATGGAGCAGGACCTGGTCACGCGCCGGGCGCACCCCACGGACGGCCGCAAGTCGCTGGTCGAGCTGTCGGACGCGGGCCGGGCCGCGCTCGAAGCGGAGCGGGGGCGCAGGGCCGGTTGGCTCGCGCAGGCCATCGAGGCCGAACTCACGGACGAGGAGCGGTCGGTGCTGACGCGGAGCGCCGCCCTGCTGGAGCGGCTCGCCGCACGCTAGCGGAGCCCTGCCGGGCTTCCGCCCGGACCATTGCACGCACCGTGGCGACAGGTCGCCCGACATCCCCTCCGGGGCCCCTTGCCGGCTCCTCGCGGAGGGCTCGTCGGCGGCCCCGGGCCGGTGCCGACATATACGCGATTCGCCTGCGTTCCGGGCATTGCCCGCCCTCGCAGGGGTCCGTTAATGTGTCAATCGTTTCATCGATCGATCGGTACAACCTCCGGCCCACACAGTGGTGGGCGATTGCCTGGCATATGGAGGGTTCCTTGAGCATGCTGAAAAACGCCCCGAGCCTGGCGGCCGTGAGCGCCGCCCGCGAGGACGGGCCCGCGGCGCACTCCCCATACACAGCTGACGTGTTGGTGATCGGCGCCGGGATGACAGGTCTGTACCAGCTCGACCGGGCTCGGGAGTCCGGTTTCCACGCGGTACTTCTCGAAGCCGGCCTCGGAGCCGACAGGACCCGGCACACGAACCGCGGTATCCGGCCCTGCGCCCGCGTCGTCTCGGCGACGTACGACGACCCGACCGGGACCTGGGTGGTGGCGACCGACGACGCCACCGAGTACCGCACACGCTTCCTCATCGCCACCACGGGTGTCCTTCCGGTGCGGCGACGACCGGTCGGCACCGGAGCACGCGAGGCGGGCGGCGGCCAGGACTCCGTCCGGGAAAGGCGTGACGCGCTGCCGCGGCTCGCGGTGCGGGGCCGCGACGGCTTCGCCCTAGAGGGGTACTGGGCGGACGGTCCGCGCACCTATCTCGGTGTCATGACCGCGGGCTTCCCCAACTTCTTCTTCCCCGGCGGTCCGCACGGCGTGCCCACGGAGCCCCCCGGCTGCGCGGACGAGCAGGTGGACTTCGTCACCAGCGCCCTCGTGGCCGCACGGGACCGCGGCTGCGCGGTGGTCGAGACGGCACTTGAGGCGGAGGACGGGTGGACCAACCTGGTGGGCGCCGCGGGGGCGATGACCGACGGCGGACGATTCCAGCCCTCGCCCACGTCGTCCGGGTGGCCGCGACTGCGCAGACTGGTCACCGTGACCACGCACGACGAATTCGCGGGAATCGTCTTCTCCGAAGCGGAGAACGCCCTGTGACCCGCGCCTTCGCGCGCGCCTCGTGAAGCGGTACTCACGACAATCACGCCTGTTTCCGGCAACCGCGCCAAGGCAGTCAGGGAGTCATCCATGAGCAGCGAGCACGTTTTCCCGGACAGCGAGGAGCGGCCGCCCCCTCGGCCGGCGACCGACGAGGCCCGAGCGTGACCGCCCCCGGCCGTCTCCTGGTGGTGGGCGCCTCGGCGTCCGGACTCACCGTGGTGGAGGCCCTGCGCCGCAAGGGGTACCAGGGAGAGATCGGCATGGTCGGCGCAGAGCCGCACCCGCCGTACGACCGGCCGCCCCTGTCCAAGCAGGTCCTCTCCGGCGCGTGGGAGCCGCAGCGGGCGACCCTGCGGACACCGCAGATCCTCTCCGGCCTGGACGTCGACCTCGTCCTCGGTGACGCGGCGGTCTGCCTGGACGCGGAGAACAGGACCGTGCGCACGGAGTCCGGGCGCGAGCTGTCCGCGGACGCGGTGGTGATCGCCACCGGTGTCAGGGCACGCACCCTGCCCGGTCAGGACGGCCTGCGCGGGGTGCACGTGCTGCGCGGCCTCGACGACACGCTGGCCCTGAAGGAGGAACTGCGTCCCGGCGCGCGGCTGGTGGTGGTCGGCGAGGGCGTGCTCGGGTCCGAGATCGCGGCAACCGCGCGCACGCTGGGGCTTGAGGTGACCCTCGCCGGTCCGCTTTCGGCCCCGATGGCCCTGCAAGTGGGGCCCGTGGTCTCCGAGTTGCTGGCGGACCTGCACCGAGAGCGTGGAGTGCGGCTCCGGCTCGGCTCCGGTGTCGCGGGACTGGCCGGCGAAGGCGGACGGGTGACCGGCGTGCAACTCGCCACCGGCGAGACGCTTCCCGCCGACGCGGTCGTCGTCGCCATCGGTGCCTCCCCGGCGACGGAGTGGCTGGCGGACAGCGGACTCACCCTGGACAACGGAGTGGTGTGCGACGCTCGTTGCCGTGCCGCGGAGGGGATCTACGCGACCGGTGACGTGGCCCGCTTCCACCACGAGGGGTACGGCCGGCTGGTCCGGCTGGAGAACCGGACGAACGCCACCGAGCAGGCACTCGCCGTCGCCCGAGTGATCCTCGGCGACAACGTGCCGTACGTGCCCGTGCCCTACTTCTGGACCGACCAGTTCGACGCGAAGCTCCAGGTGTACGGGCTGCTGCCCTCGGACGCCGAGGCCGAGGTCGTCGAGGGTGAGGCGGCGGGCCGGCGGTTCGTCGCCCGGTACACCCGCGAGGGAGTGGTGACCGGAGTGCTCGGCTGGAACATGCCCAAGCAGGCGCGCATGCGCCGCAAGGAGGTCCTGGACGCCCTCCTGACCGCGGCCGCGACCCCCTGAACGAACAGGAGAGATCTCATGAAGGTGCTCATCGACGAGGAAGAGTGCTGTGCGGCCGGTCAGTGCGTGGCCGCCGCCCCGGACGTGTTCGACCAGCGCGAGGAGGACGGCATCGTCATCCTGCTGAACGAGAACCCGCCGGAGGAACTCGCGGAAGACGTTCCGCAACGCGGCCGCCATGTGCCCGGCGCTGGCCATCCGCATACAGGAGTGACACCGCTCGCCGGCCGCCCCGTCGACCTGTTCCCCTCCCAACCCCCCTTCTGGACTTGGAGCCGATGATGAGCACAGCAGCCGAGGAATCGGTCGCCGCGCATGTGCAGCGGGCCGTCGCCGCCTACGCGCAGGCCCTGGACGCCGACCGGATCGACGAACTGGTCCAGCTCTTCTGGCCCGACGCGGTCGCGGAGATCGCCGGTGTGGGAGTCTTCGAGGGCCACGACGCGATACGGCAGGGGTACGCCGCGTTCTCGCCCACCCGGCCCCAACTGCACCTCGTGGGCAATGTGGTGGTCGCACCGGTGGGGCCGGACGAGGTGACGGCCACCAGCAACCTGGTCTTCTTCCAGAAGGGGGACTCCGGTTGGGCCGTGCAGCTGCTCGGCCGCTACGACGACACGCTGCGGCGGCGCGGCGGCGAATGGCGGTTCCAGAGGCGGGTCACGACGTTCTTCCCCTAGAACCTCTCAGAACCCCCGACGCGAACGACCTCCGGGGCGGTTGGTCCTCGGCAGGAAAGGGGTCTCCCCGGGAGCCTGGTGACGCTCCCGGGAAGACCGGGCGGAGTCAGCCGGCGGACCGGGCGATCTCCACCTCCAGCAGTTCACCCAGGCTCTCGGCCGGCGGTTCCGGCAGGTGCACGGGGGCGTCCCGGGTGGGCAGCAGGACCACGGCGCGGCCGGGGGTGGAGACCTCGCCGCGCTGATTGCGGCAGGACACCTCCAGATGCACCTCGTTGCGTCCTTCGGTCCGCACCTTGTCCACCACCGTCCCGTGCACCCAGGTGGTGTCACCGATGTAGTTGAACTTCCGGTGCTCGCAGCGGAGTCTGAACAGCCAGCCGTCGTCGCCCATCCAGTCGGTGAGGGCGTGCGTCAGCCAGGTCTCGCGCATGCCTCCGTAGTCGTAGCTCATGGGGATGCCGAGTTCCTTGGCGCGTTCGGGCTCCCAGTGCAGCCGTTGCACGGTGTCCGGGATGTTCCGGGCGTTCGGCGGATACAGCCCGGGTGCCTTGCGGCGCACTCGGCGGGCGACCGCGAACGCGCCGGGCGGTGTCAACTGCATGCCCCAGCCCACGTGCCAGACCACCACGTCGGTCACCGTGAGCGGTCCCTTGACCCGTGGCTGGATCTCCTCACCGATCCGCACGTCCTCGAAGTAGCGGGTGCGCGCCCCGCGTCGCTCCTCCGCGTCGTAGGCGGCGTCGATCTCCGCCAACTCCGCGTCCGCGTAGGGGGGAAAGGACAGCGCCGGCTTGTCGCGCGCACGTTCCACGCTGGTGTGCCGTTCGGCGTGGATCCAGGTGCCCCGCTGGACGGCGACGACCTGTCCGTCCCCGTCGGCGAAGAGGAAGGCGTTGGTGACATGGGCCGCCCGGCCGCCGAAGGAACTGGGCTTGACCCGGACACCGACCTGGGAGCGCAGGCACGAGCAGCGGTCGCCCAGCCGTAGCGGACGGTAGTACTCGAACTCCATCACCGCCTGGTAGGCGCCGAGTCCCGCGAAGGGGTCGCCCTTGAGGACCGCCTTGGCGGCCGCGTCCGGCTCGACGGCGTTCTCGCCCATCGTGTACAGGAAGTTGGGCGGTGCGATCGTGCCGGCCCAGCGGGTCTTCGGGCCATGGGCGGGATCGCACCACAGGGGGTTGTCGTCGCCGTAGCCGAGTGCGAAGTGCCGTATCCCGTCGGCGGTCACCTCGATGTTGTGCGGTGGCAGCCGGCGCTGCGGCACGCCGATGCGGCGGCGGGAGCGCTCGACGGCCTCGTCCGTGAGGGTGCCGTAGTCCGGACGATCGGTCTGAGTGGTCACCATTCCTCCTGCGTACTGTCGAGTCAGCCGGTCGGCTGGTCCGGCGGGGCGGTCCGGGCCGGGGGCGCGCTGAACAGCTCCCGCACATCGGGCCGGCTGACCTTCAAGGAGGGCGTGCGCGGCAGTTCGTCCAGGATCCGCAGGGCCACCGGCATCTGATACCGGGTCAGCCGCTGTGCCAGATGGCCCATCAGCTCGTCCTTCGTGGCCTCGCCGTTCAGCGTGACCGCGGCGACGGGCACCTCGCCGAGCCGGTCGTCCGGAAGGCCGACCGCGGCGGCGTCACTCACCGCCGGATGCCGGCACAGGGCCTCCTCGATCACACTCGGCGGGATCTTGAAACCGCCCCGGTTGATCGCCTCGTCGGCCCTGCCGTGGATGAACAGGAAACCGTCCTCGTCGAGCGAGGCCAGGTCGTTCGTGTTCAGCCACTGCCCGTCGGACGTGGGCAGTTGCGGGCCGCGGACCTCCAGAAGACCGGTGCCTCCCGTCTCCTTCACCTTCCGTGTCTCCTGGTCGACGATGCGCAGCTCGATCCCCCGGTGGGCACGTCCCACGCTGCCGCGTTTGCGCCGGCCCCACTCGCGGTGGTCGCCGATCGACCAGCCCGCGATGGCACCGGCGAACTCCGTGGCGCCGTACATGACGAGTACCGGCACCCCGTACCGCTCCTCGAACTCCTCGGCCAGTTCCGGGGGCAGGGGAGCGGTCCCGGAACCGACCGCGCGCACACTGCTGAACGTGTCCCTGGGCAGGCCGGCGTGGAGCACCATACGGATCGTGGCCGGCGGCAGGCGCAGATAGCGCGGGCGGTGCCGGCGCACCAGCTCCGCCCACTTGTCCACTTCGAAGCGCTCCATGAGGGTCACCGTGCGGCCCTCCGAGGCATGGGCGATGGCGAAGTAGAGACCGCTGATGTGGGCGAGCGAGGCCCAGAGTATGACGCAGCCCGAGCGCAGCCGTGGGTCTCCGTCGAGGGGGGTCCCCGCCGCCCGGAAGGCGGCGGTGAGTTGGTCGTAGGTGAGGGAGATGCGCTTGGGGCGGCCGGTCGTGCCGCTGGTCATCATGACGACCGCCACGTCGTCCACGGGCCGGCACGACGGCGCCGGCTCCCAGGCGACGGGGTGGGCGCTCAGCCCGGACTCGGCGGAGGCGAGGACCGCGACGGCCCGCACCTTCTGTGCCGAGACGCGCACCGACTCACGGGCCCAGTCGTCGGCGTCCGCGACGACGACGTCCGGGCCCAGCGCGACGATGTCCTCGGCCAGCCCCGTCTCGCCCACGTGCGGGCTGAGGGTGATGACCTGACGGCCGGTGGCCACGGCGGCCAGCAGCGCGGCCAGTTGAGCCGGTCTGTTGCGCAGGACGAGGCCGATGCTGCGCGCTTCGGGGTGCGCCCGCAGCAGCTCGTCCAGGGTTCGTGCGGCGTCGGTGAAGTACGACCAGGGAAAGCTCAGGTCCGCGAAGGTCAGTGCCGTCGCATCCGGATCGACAGTCATCACCCGGCGCAGCCAGGTGGACAGCAGGGGCAGCTTGCGCCCCGCAGGGAGTGGGCGTGCCTGATTCGTCATGGCGCCCTTCTACGGAGAGACAGTCGTTTGAGGTAAATTAGTTACTTGATTCTAGAGCGAGTGTCCAGGCGGGGCCAAGGGGGCTCGGGCGCGACCGCACCCGATCAGGCCGCGCAAACAGGTATATCTCTGTACTGAGCTGTCGGTATGAATATGGTCGAACTCCGGGAGAACACATGCGAACAGACGCGATCACGGCACTCGTCACCGGCGGTGCCTCGGGGCTGGGGGCGGCGACGGCGGCGGCGTTCGCCGAGGCGGGGGCGAAGGTCGTGATCACCGACCTGCCCACATCGCCCGGCGCCGACGTGGCGGCCTCGCTCGGTCCCGGCGTGCGGTTCGTACCGGCCGACATCACGGACGAGGACAGCCTGCGCGCGGCCCTGGAGACGGCGGCCGAGTCCGGAAACCTGCGGGCGGTCGTGCACTGCGCGGGCCGCGGGGGCGACCGGCTGCGCATCCTCGACAAGTCGGGCAACCCCGCCGGGCTGGACAGCTACCGGCAGGTGCTTGAGGTCAACCTCGTCGGCAGCTACAACGTCCTGCGGCTGGCCGCCGCCGCCATGGCCGGGAACACGGTCGAGGACGGCGACCGGGGAGCCGTCGTCCTGACGGCCTCGGCGGCGGCCTTCGAGGGCCAGATCGGCCAGACCTCCTACGCCTCCTCCAAGGGAGGCGTGCACGCCATGACCCTGGTCGCAGCCCGGGACCTCGCCGGCTGGGCGATCCGGGTCAACACCATCGCACCGGGCACCTTCGACACCCCCATGCTCGCCCGGCTGCGCGAGGACATCCGGCAGAGCATCGCCGAGACCATCCCGCACCCCAAGCGCCTCGGCCACGCCGCGGACTACGCCGACCTGGCCCTCACCCTCGTGCGCAACCCCTACATCAACGGCGAGACCGTACGCCTCGACGGCGCCCTGCGGATGGGGCCCCGATGAGCACCGAACCCGAGGTGCTGGTCGCCGAGCACGGACGCGTTCTCGTCATCACGATCAACAGGCCGGCGCAGAAGAACGCCATGACGCTCGCGGCGTCGAAGATCGTCGCCGAGGCACTGGACCGCCTCGACGGCTCACCCGGGCTCTCCGTCGCGGTGCTGACCGGGGCCGGCGGCACCTTCTGCGCCGGCATGGATCTCAAACGGTTCGCGGCGGGGGAGCGCCCCGCCCTGCCGGGACGCGGTTTCGGAGGGCTGGTGGAGGCCCCGCCGAACAAGCCGATCCTCGCCGCCGTGGAGGGCTGGGCGCTCGGCGGCGGGTTCGAACTGGTCCTGGCCTGCGACCTGGTGGTGGCGGGCGAAGGCGCGCGGTTCGGGCTGCCGGAGGTGCGTCGCGGCCTGGTGGCGCGCGGCGGCGGCATGCTGAGGCTGCCGCGCCGGCTTCCGCACTCCGTCGCCATGGAACTGCTGCTCACCGGCGACCCGATCGACGCGCCGCGGGCCGAAGCCCTCGGACTCGTCAACCGCGTCGTGCCCCCGGGCCGGGCGCTCGACGCCGCGCTCGACCTGGCGGAGCGGATCGCGCGCAACGCGCCCCTCGCCGTCCGGTGCGCCAAGAGCGTGGCGAACGCGGCCCTCGGATGGCCCGAGGACGAGGCCTGGCAGCGGCAGGCCGCCTTCTCCGACCCCGTCTTCGCCTCGGACGACGCGCGCGAGGGAGCGCAGGCCTTCGTGGAACGCCGGGACCCGCTCTGGCGGGGCCGCTAGTGATGCTTCGTCACATCGGGGATCCCACCTGATGTGTTCGCCTCGCCGCCGCGGCGGGATCAGCGGCGGTGAGGCGCGTGTCGTGCGCCGGGTGCCGCGCCGGGCGGGTTCGAGCGGAGGGGGCGGGAAGCGGGCGAACCGTCCGGTTGCGGCCGGCGTCCACGCACAGTGGTCAGACCTGGTACGGCTTGTCGGCCACGGAAAGACCTTCCAGTACCAGCCCGAGTGTCGTGCCCTCCTCCAGCCGTCTGGCGAGTCGCTGGCGCAGGGCGAGCGGCGTGAGGCGCAGCAGCAGGGACGGTCTCCTCGCGAGGCTCTCGGCCAGCTCCTGGGCCCGGGGGAGGACCCCGGAAGGGGGAAGGACCTCGTTGACCATGCCCAGCCCGAGTGCCTCGTCGGCCTGGATCACCTGTTGGGTCAGTGCCGCGTAGCGTGCCCGGTTGATCCCCAGGATCTCCTCCCACACGACGTGGACACCGTCACCCGGCACGACCTCGCCCGCCAGGTGCGCGAGATCCTGGAAGTGCGCGGTGTCGGAGGCGATGGTGATGTCGCCGAGCAGTACCCACTCCGAGTGGATGGTGGCCGGACCGTTGATCGCCGCGACGATCGGCATGGGGAGGTCGACCAGGTTTCGCAGGACCTGACGGCCCTCCCAGAGGATCTCGTCCCAGTTGAGCGGTTTGAAGGCCTGACGGTCCTCGCTCAGGTCCATGTCCGTCATGAAGCGGTCCCCGCTGCCCGTCAGGACCAGCACCCGATTGGCCCGGTCCTCGGAGATCTCTCTGAGCACCCTGGGAAAGTCACGGTGCAGCCGTGTGCTGAGCTGCGCCGGCCCACCGTCGTTGTGCAGCCGCAGAGTCAGGACTCCGCTCGGGCCGCGCTCGAAGGCGAAGTCCGGGAACGCGTCGAAGTAGGGCGGGGTGTGCATGCGGGAAGTCCTCACGGTCGTGGGCGGGAGGGGGCGGAACCGGGTCGGCCTCAGCGGATGCTGAAACCGGCGTCGAGCGGCCACTGGATGCCGGTGATGAACCGGGCCTGCTCCGACACGAGGTAGGCCACCGCGCCGGCCACGTCCTCCGGCTGAAGGATGTCGAGGGGCAGGGCGTTCTGCATGCCGGAGATGAGGTTGTCGTCGCCGGTGGCCGCCTGCGCCATCAACGCGTCCATCGCCGCGTTCTGGGTCATGCCGCTCAGGACGCCGGTCGGATGGATCGTGTTGACCCGGATCCACTCGGGAGCGAGCGCGCCGGCGAGATTCTGCATCAGTCCCACGAGACCGCGCTTCGCCGCGGTGTACGCCATGCCGCTGGTGTTGAGCGAGGGCGTGCCCTTGAGCCCGGCCGACGAACTGGTGATCACGATCGAGCCGCCCCGGCCCCCGGCCCGCAGCGCCGGAAGCGCGGCGCGGACCGTGTGGAACACGCCGGTGAGATTGACGTCGATCACGTCGTTCCAGTCGGCCAGGAAGTCGTCGGACTCGTCGCCGAGCCGGATGATGCCGGCGTTGGCGACGACGATGTCCACCCGCCCGAATTCCGCGTACCCCTCGTCGAACGCCGCCTGGAGGGCCGCGAAGTCGCGCACGTCGCAGGCGCGGGCGACCATGCGCCGCTTCTCCTCCCGGACCAGCCGGGCCGTCTCGGCGAGATCGTCCTCGGAGGCGTTCGGATACGTCATCGTCGGGATGTCGGCACAGATGTCCACCCCGATGATGTCGCACCCCTCCCGGGCGAGCCGCACGGCGTGGGCCCGTCCCTGGCCCCGGGCGACCCCGGTGATGAAGGCGACCTTTCCGGCAAGGCCCTCGGACATCGGCACTCCTTCGTGGTGGGGACACTTCGTCCTGCACCAGCAGTGTGGAAGCCGAATTGAGGCGCCGGTCCGCGAAGGCCCGTTCAGCGGAACTGAATTCGGCCGGTTCCGGGGTACGGCACTCGCGGGGCCGGTCCCGGGCCGGGCGCCGTCAGATGTCGCGGTCGGCGGACGCCGGTCAGCTCTGCTCGGCGGCCACCGCGCGGACCGCGTCCGCCACCGCGCCGAACGGACTGATCGGCTGTTGGCCGAAGAACAACCGGTTGTGCAGGATGGCCACGGACAGTCCGCGTTCCGGCTCCGCCCAGGCGACCGTGCCGCCGGCACCGGTGTGGGAGAGTATTCCCTCGGTCAGGGCACCGTCCGGGCTGCTGTCGCTCACGCCGGGGGCGATGTGCCACAGACCGCCGTGCCCGACCGGTATGGGGAACCCGTACGTGTGGTCGACATCCGCGGGCCGTGGACGCCGGCAGCGGCTCAGTGTGCCGGCCGTGAAGAACTTCGTGTCGCTCGGGCGCCCGACCGTCGCATAGGCCGAGAACAGCCGTGCCGTGGCACGGGCCGTCGCGATGCCTCCGGCCGAGGGCAGCCCCGCGCGTTGCAGCTCGGGCAGGTTGAACAGGGAGGCCGCGAACGGCAAGTGCGAGGGCGACGCGGCCTCGAGCATGTCGCTCGGCGGCAGGGCGGGAGTGTCCTCTCCGCCCAGGACCGCCACTCGGTGCCGCTCCTCGTCGGGCAGGCCGAGGAAGAAGTCGTCCATCCCGAGGGGGAGCAGCAACTCCTGACGGACGATGTCGTGGAAGGAACGCCGTTCCGGGTCGACCCGCCGTACCGCTTCGCCCAGCACCCATCCGAAGGCGTAGGGGCTGTAGGCATTGCGTACGTCCGGCGGGTCGATCGGTACCTGGTCGGCCACCTTCGCCGTCATCGTGTCCCAGTCGCACAGCTCGCGCAGCGTGGTGTCGGCGCCGATCGTGGGCACGCCGGAGCGATGGCTCAGCACATGATCGAAGGTGATGCCCCCCTTTCCCTGAGCGGCGTACTCCGGCCAGGCCTTCGCCACGGGTCCGTCCAGATCGAGCAGGCCCCGCTGGGCGTAGAGATGCGCGACGGACGCGGCCACGGCCTTGGTGACGGAGAAGACGGGAAACAGGGTGTCGCCGTCGACCGGCCTGCCCGTCCCGGTCTCGCCCGCCCAGGCGTCGACGATCAGCCTGCCGTCCGACCAGGCCGCGATCTGGACTCCCGTCTCTCCGGCCCTGAGTGCCTGATCGAGTGCCCGGCCGATCCTGGGGTCCGAATTCGTTGCCACGTGCTTGGTCATGAGAGCCCCTGTGGTCGCGTGTTCCCGACGGACCGGTGGCGCTGGAGGTCACCGGCGAATCCCCTTGCAAGAGTGTATATAGTTCACTTATTCATCGCTATAGTCGCGGAGAGGTGCGGTGGCGAACCAAGGGGCATCGGCATGACTGGACGGGTCGAAGGCAAGGTGGCGTTCATCACGGGCGCCGCACGAGGGCAGGGACGCAGCCACGCGGTGCGTCTGGCGCAGGAGGGCGCGGACATCATCGCGGTCGACCTCTGTGCGGACATCGACTCCAACCACTACGCCCTCGGGCGGGAGCCCGACCTGGCCGAGACCGCCCGCCTGGTCGAGAAGGCCGGGCGCCGGATCGTCACACGCACGGTGGACGTGCGGGACCGCGCTCCTCTCGCCGCGGCCGTCGACGCCGGGGTCGCCGAACTCGGCCGACTGGACATCGTGGTGGCCAACGCCGGTATCGCCCCGCTGGGCGCCGACGTCGAGCCGGTGGGGTTCCTGGACGCGGTCGGGGTGAACCTCGTCGGTGTCATCAACACGGTGGAGGCCGCCTATCCGCATCTCGGCACGGGTGCGTCCGTCGTGTGCATCGGATCGGCCGCCGGTCTCATGCACGGAAGCGCGGACAGTCCCGAGAACGGCCCCGGCGGGTCGGGCTACTCGCACGCCAAGCGGGGCGTCGCACGCTTCGTGCACGACCTGGCGCTCCAACTGGCGCCGCGGTTCATCCGTGTCAACGCCGTGCACCCGACCAACTGCGACACGGACATGCTGCAGAGCGGGCCCATGTACCGGGTCTTCCGTCCCGACCTCGCCGAACCGGGCCGGGAGGATGTCGAGGAGGCGTTCCGCAGCGTGCAGGCCATGCCGGTGCCGTACGTGGATCCCTCCGACATCAGTAACGCGGTGCTGTTCCTGGCCTCCGACGAATCCCGGTACGTGACCGGCCTCCAGCTCAAGGTCGACGCCGGCGCGCTGTTGCGGCTCAGCACCTCCGGAGCGCCCGCCTGAGACCGGCTCCCGCTCGGGCGTATGTGCCCGGCCGGGCGTCCCGGCGGGCGTAGGCTGACCCTCCGGGACCGGTCGGTGGACGCGCGACCGGGTGGGCGGAGGGAGAGCGGGTGGAGCCGCGTGACTCCGGGACGGTCGTCGACAGGCGGGCCAGGGGCGGGCGTCCGCGCTCGACGACCCGGGCCGAACTGGAGCGCATCGGGTTCGAGTTGTTCGAACGCCGGGGCTTCGACGGGGTGACGGTGGACGACATCGCCGCCGCGGCCGGCATCGGACGCCGGACCTTCTTCCGCTACCACGCGTCCAAGAACGACCTGGTGTGGGGAGACTTCGAGAACCATCTGCTCTGGTTCCGCGAGCTGCTGGCGGCCGTCCCCGCGGACGTGCCGGCGATGGCGGGTCTGCGGACGGCGATCGTCGCGTTCAACCGGTTCGATTCGGATGTCGTTCCATGGCACCGACGGCGCATGGAACTGATCCTCCATGTGCCCGCGCTTCAGGCCGACTCCACCCTCCGCTACCGCGAGTGGCGCACCATCGTCACCGAGTTCGCCGCCGCCCGGTCCGGCGTGGCACCGACGGACCTCGGGCCGACCCTGATGGGGCATGTGGCTCTTGGCACGTCCGTCGCCGCCTACGAACTGTGGCTCCGCGAGGCGGGGTCCGACCTGGCGGAAGTGATGGACGAGGCGTTCGGGCGGCTGGCCGACGGGCTCTGAACCCGCGGCAGCAGTGCGGCAGCGGAACGTCCGCGCACCGCCGACCACCAGACGCCGCTGCCGTAGGCGAGGTCGTCGAGCCGTCGCGCCACCGTGTACCGGAAGGGGTCGAGGCCTCCCCTGCCGCCCCGGTACTCCAGCGCCACGTCCAGGACCGCGGCCACCGCCGCCGCCCGGCGCGCTCGGCGGGAGACGACACACAGGGCCGCGCCGACCGGCCACCAGTGACGGGTCATCAGCGCGCCGGTCTGACTGAGCGCGGAGACGGCCCCGTTGCCGGTGAGCCGCGCGCCGGTGAGGAACGGGCGGTCGGTCCCGCCGAGCCGACGGCCGACGCGCAGCGCCGTCACACCGCACAGCGTCGCCGCGACGGGCACGGACCATCGCCTCTGGGCGAGAAGGGCCAGCACCACAGCACCGCTCCAGGGGGTGAACACGGCGGGTGCGACCGACCGGGGGTGGCGCTCGGCGAGAGGCAGCGCGCCGGTGCCGTACTCGGCCTTGCGGCGCAGCCAGTCGGCCGGCGCCGTGCGGTGGTCGTGCGCCGCGGTGGCCGAGGGCTCGTACCGCAGCCGCCAGCCCCGTGCGACGACTCGCCAGCCCAGATCCACGTCCTCCCCCACGCGCATACGCTCGTCGAAGCCGTCGCCGAGGGCCGCCACCCGGCCCACGACACAGGCCGTGGGCGCCCAGGAGACATACGACCCCGGCCGGACCAGCGCGGGACGAGCGCCGAGGTCGAGTGAGGAGCGGGCCTGCTCGTAGCGTCTGATCCAGCCCTGCGAGCCGGGGACGCGCAGCCCGGTGATGCGCGGGGCGGCCAGGCCGACCCTGGGGTCGGCGAAATGCCGGAGCAGCTTCGCCACGGTGTCGGGCGCCAGGACCACGTCGGAGTCCACGAAGGCGACGAAAGGTGTACGCACCAGACGCAGGCCTGCGTTGCGGGCCCCCGCCGGTCCCAGGTTCTCCTCCAGTGGGACCAGACGGGCTCCGTGGCGGCGCGCGACGGCTGCCACGGGACCGCGCTCGCGGGAGGCGTCGTCGACCACGATCACCTCACTGCCGTGGGGCACGCTGTCGAGCAGCCGGTCCAACTGGCGCGGCCGGTCGCGGACCGGGATCACATAGGTGAGCGACGGGTCGGCCGGCGGCGGCAGCTCGGAGAGGAGCGGATGGGCGAGACCCAGCTCCAGCAGCCGGTCGGCGAGGACCGCGCCGGCCCGGTCCCCGACCCGAAGGGTCCGGTCACCGTCGAGGAGCGCCTGCGCACGCGCCGTCAGCCGCAGCAGCCGGGTGAGCGGAGCGCCGCCCAGCAGGGCCCTTCCCCCGTCCAGCACGCGGGTGTTGCGGTCCAGGGCGATCCGGAAGCCGAGCGGCAGCGGCGCGTCCGGAGCTGTCGGCGGCAGGGCGCCGGCCGACGGGGCCGCCGCGGTCCTGCCGCGCGGCCCGTACGGATGGGACCTCATCGAAGTGGGCCTCCCGTCGGTTCGAGGAGTTGCCCCTGCCGGCCGGCGCGGAAGGCGAGGACACGGCGCACCACGGCGTCGGTCTGTGCTTCCAGGAGCCGGGCGCCTTCCTCGGCGGAGGCTCCCGAGGGATCACCGAGCACGCCGTTGGGGGCCACGGCGCGTACGCCGGAAGCGATCAGCTCCGGCAGGAGCGCTGCCAGCGGCGCGGTGTTGCCGGCCTTGGATGCCCTCAACTCCACGTCGGCGGGCGCGAGGTGGAGCATGAGGGAGGTCTCGGTACGGCCCGCGTGCGCGTCGCCGCCCGGGAAGTCGCAGTTGGTCCAGGCGACCCGATGCCCCTCGGCGCGCAGATGCGCGACCGCGGCTGCGAAGGTACGGACGTTGCCGCCGTGTCCGTTGACGAAGACCGTGCGCGACGCCCAGAGCCCGAGTGAGCGCACCAGCTCGACCAGAACCAGGCAGAGGGCCTCGTGGCCGATCGAGACGGTGCCCGCGAACCCGGCGTGCTCGCCGCTGTTGCCGTAGGCGAGCACAGGCGCCACACACACCGGGGCGGGCAGCCGGCCCGCGGCGCGTTCGGCGACCGCGTGGGCGATGACGCTGTCGGTGGACAGGGGCAGGTGCGGGCCGTGCTGCTCGGTGGATCCGACCGGGACGAGAACGGTGGCCCCGGACGACGGCACGCGGGGCCAGGTGGTGCGGCTCAGAGGCGTGTCCACGACGTCAGGTCGCAATGCCGGGGGCGGCCCGGGACGCGTCGGGCGCCACAGAGGCGGGGCCGTCGGCGCCGAGGACCCGGGTGAAGCCGTCGGGGATCACCAGGTCGTCCGGCGCCAGCTCACCCGCCGAGGCCCGGCCGAGGCCGAGGACCGCGGAGTCGAGCCCGCCACGCAGAATGTCGAGGACGTTCTCGACGCCCGCCTGTCCGCCCGCGGCCAGCCCCCACAGGTAGGCACGCCCGACGAGCACCGCGTCGGCGCCCAGGGCCAGGGCCTTGGCCACGTCGCCGCCGCGGCGCACGCCGCCGTCGAGCAGCACCTCGATCTGGTCGCCCACGGCTTGCGCCACGGCAGGCAGGACGCGGATGGTCGCCGGAGTGGTGTCGAGGTTGTTGCCGCCGTGGTTCGAGACCGAGATCGCGGTGACTCCGGCGTCGACGGCACGCTTGGCGTCGTCGACCCGGCTCACCCCCTTGAGCAGGAACGGAGCGCCCCACTGGTCGGCCAGCCAGCTGACGTCCTGCCAGGTCGGTGGCGCGGTGTTCATCCACTCGCCGTAGGCGCCGAAGAAGGTCGGTGCCTGCCCGCCCGGCGGCCGGAGGTTGGGGGTGGTGAGGTCGGGGAGGCGGCCGGTGCGGGCGAAGGCCCACAGCCACCGGGGACGCGGCAGCACACCCGGAGCGAGCCTGGCCGCGGTCCGCAGATCGATCTTCTCCGGGATGAACGGGCTGCCCCAGTCGCGCCCGTTGGAGA
Source organism: Streptomyces sp. SL06 (assembly GCF_058244745.1). Lineage (NCBI taxonomy): Bacteria > Bacillati > Actinomycetota > Actinomycetes > Kitasatosporales > Streptomycetaceae > Streptomyces > Streptomyces sp. SL06. The sequence continues at coordinate 7,073,857 of NZ_JBSYOT010000002.1, forward strand.
AGGACCAGTCGAGGGTGAGGACGAGCGCCCTGCAACCGGCCGCCCTGGCCCGCTCCATGCGCTGGAGGATGGTGTCACGGCTGCCGGACCAGTACAGCTGGAAGGCGGTGTCCGGGTTGGCCGCGGTCACCTCCTCCACGGGCTTGGCGGCGAACGAGCTGAGTCCCATGGGAATACCGCGGCTCGCGGCGGCGCGGGCGACGGCGACCTCACCTTCGGGATGCACCGCCTGCACACCGGTCGGAGAGATCACCACGGGGAAGGCCGCGTCCATGCCCAGCACGGTCGTGGACAGTTCGCGCTCGGCATGATGGCCCACGACCCTCGGGGCGAAGCCGAGTTCGGCGAAGGCGCCGACATTGTCGTCGATCGTCCGGCCGCGCTCCGAGCCCGCGAGCAGTGCCCCGTACACCATGCCGGGCAGGTATTTCCTGGACCGCCGCTGTGCCTCGGCGACCGTCTCGAACCAACCGTTCCTGCTCATGGATCCCTGCTCTCGTGAAGTGCGGTGCACCGGATTCCGGCGCGCTCAGGCGGGCCGGAAGCCGGACAGGGGGGATTCGTCGCACGCGCCGACCGGCATGTGGTCCGGGCGCCTGCTCAGGACGACGGGAACCGGGCCGCCTCGTGCGGGCGGCGCAGCGCGGTGTGAGTGGTCGCTCGACGGCTCGGGGAGCGTCGTCCGGCCGGCGAGCAGCGGTGCGGCGTGTCCCTGGACGCACTCGGGGTCGGGTCCGTCGAGCGGCAGACCGGTGAAGAACTTGGCGGCCATGCAGCCGCCCTTGCAGCTGTCGTAGAAGGAGCAGGAGGCGCACGCCCCGCCCTGCTGCGGCTCCCGCAGCCGCCGGAAGAGGTCCGAGTGGCGCCAGACCTCGGTGAAGCCACCGGTGTCCCGGACGTTCCCCGCCAGGAACGTGTCGTGGATGGCGAAGGGGCAGGCGTAGACGTCCCCGACGGGGTCGATCAGGCACACCACCCGGCCCGCCCCACAGAGGTTGAGCCCCGGCAGGGCCGACCCGAACGCCGACAGATGGAAGAAGGAGTCGCCGGTCAGCACGTCGTCGCCACGGTCCACCAGCCAGTCGTAGAGGACGCGTTGCTGTTCCGGCAGAGGGTGCAGTTCGTCCCGAACGTCCACGCCGCGTCCGGAGGGGCGCAGCCGGGTCAGCCGCAACTGGGCCCCGAACCGGTCGGCGAGCGCCTTGAACATGTCGAGCTGAGGGATGTTGTACCGGGTGCAGACCACGGACAGTTTGGCGTTCCGCATGCCCGCGTCGGCGAGGTTGCCCAGTGCGCGCAGCGCGGTGTCGTACGAACCGGCGCCGCGGACACGGTCGTTGACCTCGGAGGTCGCACCGTCCAGGGAGATCTGGACGTCGGTGTAGTCGTTGGCGGCGAGTCGGCGTGCGGCCTCGGGGGTGATCCGGACGCCGTTCGTGGAGAACTTCACGCCGACGCGGTGATCGGTGGCGTAGTCGAGGAGTTCGAAGAAGTCGGGGCGGACCGTGGGTTCACCGCCTCCGATGTTGACGTAGAAGACCTGCATGGCCTCCAGTTCGTCGATCACCGCCCTGGCCTCGTCCGTGGAGAGTTCGCGGGGGTCGCGGCGGCCGGAGCTGGACAGGCAGTGCGTGCACGACAGATTGCACGCGTAGGTGAGTTCCCAGGTCAGACAGATCGGTGAGTCCAGACCCAGCTCGAACAGATCCGTCAGGCGTGGAGCGGGGGCGTCCTGTGCGCTCGGGGAGGTCGCGGTCATGCTCTCACGGTCCTTTCCACCAGCATCGACGATTCGGCCAGCACGGCCAGGGCCCGTGCGTAGCGGGGGAGTTGGTGATCGAGGACGCCGGCGCGCGAGCACGCGTCCCGGGCGGTGGACGCCGAGTCCAGCTCCCGGACCACGTGCAGCAGTCGGGGATCCTTGAGGAAGGACAGCTTGCGGGTGCCGAAGTGGTACAGCAGCGCCCCGAAGGGCTCGGGCCGTACCGACACCTGGGGGTGCAGCGTCCACTTGCGGTCCAGGTCCAGAGCCGCCGGCGCTGTCGCGGACGGCTTCGGGTGCGAGGCGGGCACGGAGTGGTCGCCCGGTTCCTAGTAGACGCCGCACATGCCGTCGATCGAGACCTCCTCGACGAGGTCGTCCGCCTCGACGAGTTCGTCGGCGCCGGCCGGCGCCAGGTCCATGACCGCGGGGAGGGACTCCGCGTCGTCGAGGGGAAGGCGGGCGGGGGTCGTGGTCGTCCGATCCATGGATCTCTCTCCTCATGTTCGAGCCGGAGCACCGAGGCTTCGACGGCTTGACGGATACGTCACCGACACCGGTGACGGACGAGTCCGATGGCAGAGTATTGGCATCCGGTGCCAAAAGGCTAGACGGTGTGCGGCCGCGATGTGCGGGGCCGCACCGACGCCGACGCGGAGCGCCGGTGAGTGGCCGTCAGTCCTTGCCGCGCATGGCGTCGGCGACGATCTCGCCGATCAGGACGGCGGTGGCAGCCGGACCGCGCAGCGGCGCCGTGGGCAGGATCGAGGTGTCCGCCACGCGCAGGCCGTCGACGCCGTGGACCCGGCCGTACTGGTCGACGGCCGTGAGGGGATCCCTGTCGGGTCCCATCGGCACTGTCCCGCAGGCGTGCTGGGACGTGCCGAGGCGCTCGCGGATCCAGCGGTCCAGCGCTCGGTCGTCCCTGAGCACGTGGGCGGGCGGTCCGGGCGGCGCGGACGAGAGGGCACGGAAGGCGCGGGTGGCGGCCAGCGCCGCGGTCGTCCGGACGCCCTCCCGCATCCGGCGTCTGTCGTCGGACGTGCGCAGGTAGTGATAGTCGATGTGCGGGGGTGCTGCCGGATCCGCCGTCCCAAGGCGGTAGCCGCCCGTGGCCTGCGGGGCCTGCGACGACACCAGGAAGGCCAGGGGGGATCCCGGTGCCGTGGGCATGCCCGCCAGACTCGCGAGCGGGGCCAGGGACTGAAGGATCTCGAGATCGCCGGGGTGCGCGCCGTCCGAGGAGGACGGGTGCAGACAGCCACCGAGCCAGGAGGCACCGGGTCCTCCCAGGTCGTGGCGGGGCAGCCACTCCATGATCACCTGCGGATGGTCGCTGAAGCGGGCGCCGACGGCGGGGGAGTCGACGACCACCGGGACGCCGAGCCTGCTCAGTTCCTCGCCCGGCCCGATGCCCGACAACTGAAGGAGCTGGGGTGTGGCGAAGGACCCGGCGCACAACACCACCTCGGACGCGTGCACCACGGTCTGCCGGCCGCCGTGACGCACCAATACCCCGGTCGCCCGGCCGTGGCTTACGAGGACCTTCAGCACCGGGCAGTCGCCGCGGACCGTGAGATTGCGCCGGTGGAGCGCCCCCAGCAGATGGCTGACGCCGGTGTTGCGCCGGACGCCGTGCACGGAGTTGGAGGGCACGGCTCCGAAGCCCGGCCGTTGCTGGTCGTTCTTGTCCCGCTCTTCGGGAAAGCCCAGCTCCAGCGCGGCGGCGCCGAACGCGGCGGCCGCGGGATGCCCGAGTGCGCCGCGCCGGACGAGCACCGGGCCGCCGCCCCCGTGCACGTCGCTCGCGCCGTGGTCGAGGTCGGTCTCCATCTCGCGCAGGAAGGGCAGGACGCGCTCGTAGGACCAGGCGGGGTTCCCCGCTGCGGACCAGCGGTCGAAGTCCGCTCGGCGGGCGCGGACGAAGTAGCCGCCGTTGACCGTGGTGGAGCCTCCGAGGTACCGGCCGCGCGGCACCAGGTGGGGACGGTCGGGGGTGAGGTGTGCCGGGAGCATGCGAACCGCGCGGTTGCCGGGCTGGGCACCCGGTATCCGGCGCGCGTCGAGCAGATCGGCCGGGAACCGCGCGAGGGTTTGCGGAACCGGTCCCGCATCGAGCAGCAGGACGGTGCGGCCGGCGTCCTCGCCGAGCCGGGCCGCCAGCGGGGCGCCGCCGCCTCCGGCGCCGACCACGATCACGTCGTACCGGTCCATCGGTACCCCCTCGGAGTCTTGCGCGAACTGTCGCGGGGCGGCGGATCCCGTACTCGGCCAGGTCCCCACCGCTCTTCGCCAAGCTGCCCGACGAGGTGGTGACCTCCGGTGGGTTCGCATGTATGGTAAATCGAAGCATGAGTAGATTGAGTTAACTGAATAGTCTGTTACTGGATTGGTCGCTCCGTGTGTACCTACGCGGCAGCGGGAAGGAGCCGCATGACCCAGAACGGCAGGCTCGGGGCGGGAGAGCCACAGCAGGTGGACGAGGCCTTCGTCGGGCGCGCGTTGGACGACGCCGACCTCAACGCACTGAGACTCGCGCTGTATCAGGCGACCGGTGACGAGAGCCTGCTCGAACTGCCGCTCAAGACGACCGTGATGTACGGAGGCGCCCTCAACCAGACGGTGCTCGCCGAGGAAGCCGTACCGATCCTGCGGGCCAAGGCCACCGAGTTCCTGCTCACGAAGCCCGCCGACTTCAGCGAGGCCAAACCGGACGACGCCGAACTGCGGCGGATGTACGAGGCCTTCCGCAACGAGAAGCTGACGGACCGGGACTGGGCCTACCGCCGCGACCTCGCGGCCTTCGACGACCATCCCCGCCTCGCCCGCTGGAGTGCGGGCAAGCCGGAGATCCCCGAGGACTTCCGCGTCGCCGTCATCGGCTCCGGCTTCGGCGGCATCGCCGTGGCGGTGCAACTGGAGCACCTGGGCATCCCGTACACGGTCTACGAGCGGCGCTCGGAGCTGGGCGGCACCTGGAGCATCAACGCCTACCCCGATGTGCGGGTCGACACCACCAACTTCCTCTACCAGTTCTTCTTCGAGAAGAACTACCCGTGGACCGAGTACTTCGCCAGGGCCGGGGAGGTCCGCGAGTATCTCCAGCACGTGGCGAAGAAGTACGGCGTGTACGAGCACATCAGCTTCGACAGCGACATCAAGGAGGCCGACTTCGACGCGGAGAGCGGCCTGTGGTCGCTCAAGGCGGTCGTCGACGGTGAGGCACGCGAGCTGACGGCCAACGCCGTGGTCAGTGCCAGTGGACTGTTCGCGACACCCAAACGGCTGGACGTCCCGGGGATCGAGGACTTCCGCGGCGAGATCGTGCACACCGCCGAGTGCACCGGCCGCGAACAGCTCGACGGCCGCAATGTGGCCATCATCGGCAACGGCTCCACAGGTGTGCAGATGATGTCCAGTGTGCGCAGCCGTGCCGCGAACGTGGGCGTCTTCCAGCGCACCCCCCAGTGGATCAGTCCGCGCGAGCGGTACGGCGAGCCCATCGAGCCGGAGACCCGCTGGCTGCTGGACACCATGCCGTACTACTGGAACTGGTACTGCTACTCCATAGCCACCCTCCGCCTGGGCGGTCAGGTCCTCCAGGAGCCCGACCCCGCGTGGCAGGCCGCGGGAGGCCTGGTCAACGAGGCCAACGACTCCTACCGCGACAGTCTCACCGCCTATGTGAAGTCCAGGCTGCGCGACCGGCCGGACCTGTGGGAGAAGCTCATCCCGAAGCACGCCCCCATGGCACGGCGGCTCATCGTCGACAACAACTGGTACGCCTCGCTGCTCGAGGACAACGTGGAACTGGTCACCGAGAGCATCGAGCGGTTCACCCCGACGGGAATCCGCACCGTCGACGGCAAGGAGCGCCCCTACGACCTGGTCTTCACGGCCACCGGCTTCGCGACCCAGAAGTACCTCTGGCCCACCGTCTACCGCGGGCTCGGCGAGGGAACGCTGGAGGAGCGGTGGAGCACCCCGGAGGGCGGCGGGCCGCGCGCCTATCTCAGCATCACGGTGCCCGACTTCCCGAACCTCTTCATCATCTACGGGCCCAACTCCCAGAACCGCTCCGGATCACTGATCGTCTGGATGGAGACCTGGGCGCGCTACACGGCGCAGGGGCTCGTCGCGCTGATCGAGGGCGGCCACAAGTACCTCACGGTCCGCCAGGACGTCTTCGACGACTACAACCGCCGGCTCGACGAGGCCATGCTCTCGCTCATCTGGTACGACAAGGGCTCCAAGGACCGCAACTACTACGTCAACGAGTTCGGCCGGCAGCAGGTCAACGTGCCCTGGCGGCTGGAGGAGTACCACCGCCTCCTGGAGCGGTTCGATCCGGGCGACTACCGCTTCGGCTAGATCAGATCACACCACTGACGCAGATCCGCATTTTCGCAGAGCGTGCCGTTCGACCGGGCGTCACGCGTGGAGGAGAGACCGTGACGAAGGAACACGCTGCCGCGCAGGCCACGCTCGAAGTGGTCGACCCGACCCCGGACAAGCTGGCGGCACTGGCCAGTCCGCTGGCACCGCGCCTGGACACACTGAACGGCAAGGTGCTCGGCCTGCTGTCCAACAGCAAGCCCAACGCCGAGGTGGCGTTGCAGGCGGTCGCGGAGAAGATCAAGGAGACCTACCCGGACCTGAAGATCCGGCTGTACCCCGGGTCGATCCGCTTCGAGCCGGAGCTGCTGCGGCGGGCCATCGACGAGAGCGACGCCCTGATCGGCGCCACCGCCGACTGCGGGGCCTGCACCTCGTGGCTGATCCACGACGGCGCCCAGGCGGAGAAGGCCGGCGTGCCCCAGGTGACGATCGTGGCCCGGGGCTTCGAGCGCGACACGGACACCAGCGCCAAGGTCTTCGGGGTGCCGGAGCTGCGGTACGTGGTCGTGCCCCGGGTCTTCACCGCGCTCACCGCCGAACAGGCCGCCGAGCAGACGGTGCCCGTCGCGGACGACGTGCTGCGCGCCCTCGTCAAGGGGGAGGCGGACGACGAGACCGGCGTCGACGACCAGGCGGGACAGGAGCGGCAGGAGTCGTACACCTTCCAGGGCGCCACGGTGGCACAGGCGTACGAGTCGTTCCACGAGTACTACACCGAGCACGACTTCGGCGACGGCCTGCCCCTGCACCCGCCCACCCGGGACAAGGTCGAGGCGATCATCGAGGCCCAGGGGCGCCCGCGCGACGAGCTGATCGTCACCATCCCGCCGCTGCACGGCCACGGCACCCTGGAGCGGATCGCGGTCAACGCGGCCATGGCAGGCTGCCGCCCCGAGGAACTGCCCGTCGTGATCGCCGCGTTGAAGGCGATCCACGACTGCCCGCCGCCGATGAACCTCTCGGTGCTGATGTCGACCGGAGCCTTCGCGCCCGTCCTGGTCGTCAACGGGCCGCTGGTGAAGAAGCTCGGCATCAACAACGGACGCAGCCCGCTGGGACCGGGCCGCGCCAACCGGGTCAACACCCGCATCGGCCGTGCCGTCGCCCTCACCCTGCGCAACCTCGGCATGTGGATCCCGGGGCGGATGGACCTCGACACCATCGGAACCGTGCGCAAGAACATCCAGGTCATCGGCGAGAACGAGGACGAGAGCCCCTGGGAGCCGTACCAGGTGAACAAGGGCTTCCGGCCGGACGACAGCACCGTGACCGTACTGCACTCCGTCGGTGAGTGGGACCTCGGGTCCAACCACGGCACCGTGGAGCGCCGGCTGCGCTCCCTCGCGGCGCGCACCCCCGCGCTCACCCAGGTCGGCTTCATGACCAGCACCCTGGGCGGCCTCCAGGGCAACGAGGACGGGCTCTTCTACCTGCTGCCGCCCGAGACCGCCAAGCGGTTCAACGACGCCGGCCTGAGCAAGGACGCCGTCCGGCGGTTCATGCTGCACAACGTCAGGCGCAGCATCGCCGACATCATCGCCCCGTTCCTCGACTTCCGGGACCGGGGGCTGGTCCGGCCGGAGTGGGAGTGGATGTTCCAGCTCACGCCCGAGGAGCAGCGGTCGCAGACGATACAGGCGTTCAACGACCCGGACACCGTCAACATCGCCGTCGCCGGCCACGGAACGCCCAAGGAGTTCGTCTTCGGCACCATGACCACGCCGATCACGGAGAAGATCACCGCCATCGGGTAGTCGGGGTCGCGATCCCGGAAGGAGTGACGGTATGCCAGGTGTCAGTGAGGTCACCGACGCCGACTTCGAGGAGGTCGTCGTGCGCGGTGCCCGGCCGGTGCTGGTGGACTTCTGGGCGCCCTGGTGCGGTCCGTGCCGGGCGATGGGGCCCATCATGGACGCGCTGGCCGAGGCGCACGGGGAGAAGATCGACGTCGTGAAGGCGAATCTGGACGACAGTCCCCGGACGGCCGAGGCGCACGGGGTCTCGTCGGTCCCCACCCTGCTGCTCTTCTCGCGGGGAGAGGTGGTGGCGACACTCGTCGGCGCCAAGCCGCGCACACTGATCGAGAAGGCCATCGGCGACTACCTGTGACCCGCCGAGACACACGCGGGGCGACCGTCACCAGGACGGTCGCCCCGCGTCGCCCGTGCCGGGCACGGGTGGCCGGTGCCGCGCTCAGCCGGCCGGGTCCGGCTCCCGTACGGTGACCTCGGCCAGTTCGACACCGCGGGTCTGCAGCCCCTCCTCGATGAACGCCTTGAGCGAGTCCCCGTCGAGCACACAGGTCGAGCAGGCGTCATTGGTGCCTCGGGCGTAGTCGACGGTCAGCCGCGACTGCTCGGGAGAGAACTCCGCGAGCCGGATCGTCCCCCCGTCGGGAGCCACCATGGGCTCCAGCAGGGTGAGCACTTCGCGTACGACGTTCCTGGACTTGGGTCATGCCGGGCTCCTGTGTGGTCGGTTCGTCCTGGGTACGTATGGGTGTGCTGCGGCGTGCCGGACCCCCGTCGGAGGTCAGGGGCCCTCCTCGCCCTTGAGCGTGGGCAGGAGGGCGAGGCTGGAGCGGGCGTAGGCCTGCCGGCGCCGCTCGCCGACCATGAAGGACGGCGGCGCGAAGTAGACGACGTCCCGCGCGATCGAGGCGCGGCGGCGGCGCAGGGCCGCCGTGGCGTCGGCGGTGCTCCCGCACACGGCGATTGCCTCGACCATGTCGTCGGTCACGGCCCGTGCCATGTCGTCGATCCGGCCGTCGGCGAACGCCTCCCGGATGCGCTCCACCTGGGCCGTCCAGCCGTGGTGTGCGGCGAAGGCGTCGTAGGTGCGCACCGTCAGGTAGAAGGCGATCATCCGGCGCATGTCCTTGACGGCGCGCTCGGGATCCGCGTCGTCGACGGCCGTCAGCAGCCAGCCGTGCTCCAGCGGGCGGGTGTCGCGTCCGGCCTCCTTCGCGCCGCTCTCCACGGCGGGCCGCACGATGTCGTCCCACCACCTGTCGGTGAACAGGCCGTGCCCGATGACACCGTCCGCGACGCGGCCGGCCGCACCCGCCATCCGCCGCTGGAATCCGGCGAGCAGGACGGGTACCTCGATCCGTCCCAGTACCGGTGCCTTGACCTGCGCGTCGATGTGGTAGAACTCGCCCTCGAAGCGCACCCGTTGCCCGTTCTCCGCGTGCAGCCACGCCCGGACGGCCGCGACCAGCTCCGACATGCGCTGCACGGGACGGTCCGCGGGCACGCCGCACCAGTCGCGGTTGACGGAGAACGCCCCCGAGCCGAGGCCCGCGAAGACGCGGCCGGGCGCCTGGGTCCACAGGGTGCGGATCGCGGTCGCGTGCGCGAACGGTGTCCGGGACAGGCCGTAGGCGATCGCGGGGCCGACCAGGGCGCTGCGGGTGGCCCCGGCCATGGCCGCCACGGTCACGTAGGCGTCGTGGTCGGCGAACTCTCCGGTGCAGAAGGCCGATGCTCCGGCCGCTTCCGCTTCCCGGCCCGTTTCGCCGCCCGGCCACGGCATACCGAACTCCGTCATGGTTGACCGATCCTCTCGGAGCGCTGAGAGCTGCTCAACTGGGCCAGAATTGTAGCATTGAGTTATCTGTTTAAGTTGAATGTCTGCTGCCGATACCTTCACATGATTTAGCTGCTCCCATAGAGTTGAGACGTTGGTCGCAGGCCGGTCGAGCCGGAGCCGAAGGACGGAGACAAGGGATGACGCACACCACGGCCGAGCCCACCGATCTTGAGCGGGCCCGTGCCAAATACCGGGCCGAGCGGGACAAGCGGCTCGATCCGAGGCGCCGGGAGATTCTCGATCTCGCGGGACACGAGGAACTGTTGAAGGACCCGTTCACCGAGGTCGTCGACCGTGAACCCGTGCACGACACGGTCGACGCGCTCGTCGTGGGCGGAGGATTCGGCGGTCTGCTGGTGGCCGCGCAGCTGCGCAAGGCGGGTGTGGAGCGGGTCCGGATCGTGGAGAAGGCCGGAGACGTGGGCGGGGTGTGGTACTGGAACCGCTACCCGGGCGCGATGTGCGACGTGGAGTCGTACGTCTATCTGCCTATGCTGGAGGAGCTGGGCTACATGCCCCGGCACCGGTACGCGTACGGTCCGGAGATCCTGGCCTACACCCAGAAGCTCGCCCGGCACTTCGGACTGTACGAACTGGCCCTGTTCCACACGGCGGTGACCGGGATGCGGTGGCAGCCGGACGACTCGCGCTGGACGGTGACCACCGACCGGGGCGATGCGGTCAGGGCCCGCTACGTGGTCGTGGCGCACGGCTCCTTCACCTCCCTGAAACTGCCGCCGATCGAGGGCATCGACAGCTACGAGGGCAAGCTCTTCCACACCTCGCGGTGGGACTACGACTACACCGGCGGAGGGCCGGCCGAGCCGCTGGACAAGCTCGGCGACAAGACGGTCGGGGTCATCGGCACCGGTGCCACCGCGGTACAGATCGTGGCGCCGCTGGCCGAGTCGGCGAAGAAGCTGCTCGTCTTCCAGCGGACCCCCTCCACGGTCTCCGTCCGCGACAACCAGGAGACGGACCAGGAGTGGGCGCGCTCCCTCCGGCCGGGCTGGCAGCGGCGCAGGCGGGACAACTTCACGGCCGTCACCAACGGCGAGCAGATCACCGAGGACCTGGTGGGCGACGGGTGGACCGTCTTCTATCACGCGATGCTGAGCGGAGACGGCCTCGGTGAACTGGGACCCGAGGAGTTCGCCCGGCGGCGCGAGCTGATCGACCTGGAACACATGGAGCACGTACGCGCCCGGATCGACGCGGAGGTGCGGGACCGGGCGACGGCGGAGGCGCTGAAGCCGTACTACCGCTACCAGTGCAAACGGCCCTGCTTCCACGACGAGTACCTGCCCGCCTTCAACCGGCCCAATGTGCAACTGGTCGACACCGAGGGCAAGGGCGTGCGGCGCATCACCGCCCGGGGCGTCGAGGTCGCCGGAGTCGAGTACCCGGTGGACTGCCTGATCCTGGCGACGGGCTTCGACCAGGACTCCGCCTACACGGACCGCGTCGGCTTCGACGTGACGGGGCTGGACGGCCTGACCCTGTCCGAGAAGTGGAAGGACGGTCCGGAGACCTTCCACGGCATCATGACGAGCGGCTTCCCGAACTTCTTCCTCCTGCCGCCGAACTACACCCAGGGCACCGCGGCGGTGAACTTCGTGCACACCCTGGAGGAGACCGGCCGCCACGTCACCCATCTCATCCGCGAGTTCGAGGACCGCGGGGCCGTCGCGGAACGTCACCCGCCGGGCCGAGGAGGACTACGTCAGCGGTGTCGTGCAGGGGTCGGGTCTCGCACTGCTGGGCGGCGGCAGCTTTCTGCGGGACTGCACGCCGGGACGCTGGAACAACGAAGGCGATCCCGAGGGCCGCCCCGACAAGAACGTCAACTATCCGGGCACCTCGACTGCGTACTTCACCATGCTCGAGGAATGGCGGCGCCGAGGCGATCTCGCAGACCTGAACCTCACCGCCTGGCCGGAGCGGACCACGAGCACGCCGGTCGCCGACTCCTCGACCGACGAGAGGACCACGTCATGACGAGCACAGTCCCCGCGGCCCCGGTGCCGAGCACCCCGAGCGCCCGCAGGTTCGAGGGCAAGGTCGTGTTCATCACCGGTGCGGCCCGCGGGCAGGGGCGGGCGGAGGCGGTGCGGTTCGCCGCGGAGGGCGCCGACATCATCGCCCTCGACATCTGCGAGGACCTGCCGACCACGGACTATCCGGGGGCCACCCCCGAGGACTTGGCGCAGACCTCGCGGCTGGTGGAGAAGCTCGGCCGCCGCATCCTGACACACAAGGCCGACGTACGCGACTTCCCCGCCGTGCGGGCGGCACTGGAACAGAGCGTGGGCGAACTGGGACGCCTGGACGTGGTGGTGGCCAACGCGGGCATGACGACGTTCGGCCGTACCTGGGAGATCGACCTCGACCACTGGAACGCGACCGTCGACATCAACCTCACCGGCGCCTTCCACACCGCCAAGGCCGCGATTCCGATCATGCTGGAACAGGCCACCGGAGGGGCGATCGTCTTCACCAGCTCCGTGGCCGGGCTCAAGGGACTGCCCCTGCTGGCGGACTACGTGGCGGCCAAGCACGGTGTGACCGGGCTGGCCAAGACGCTCGCCAATGAACTGGGGGCCCACCGGATCCGGGTGAACACCGTGCACCCGCACGGCGTCAACACCAAGCTCGTGCCCGGCATCCGGCCCCTCCTGGAGGCGGACCCCGACCTGAGCGCCCACTACCAGGGTTCCCTTCCCGACGGGGTGAGCGAGGCCGAGGACATAGCGGCGGCAGTGGCCTGGCTGGCCTCCCACGAGGCGCGGCACGTGACCGGCATCCAGCTCCCGGTGGATCTCGGGCGCACCAACCGCTGACCCCCGGCCGCCGCAAGCCACCCGCTCGCCGTCCGCGCCGGCCGCCGGAGTGCCGCCCGCGTGAGCGGGACACCCCCGCGCGCCACGAAGAGAACCCCGGATCCCGCACGCCGACGCCTTTGCGGCACAACCGTCCCGATGAGTGGACATCCCGCGCCCATGGGCCCGCGCCCCTCACCATGCTGGGCTGCCGTCGAGTCAATCCGGCCACATGGCCGACAGTCGTTCCGTACGGCCCTGCCGACAGGCGGCGGTTCGAAAGGTCCGGCCAGTTCTTCCAAGCCACTGATGTCTTGTGAGGAGGCGAGTCGCATGCTGCTCAGCGCCGTGAGACGGGTCGCGCGCAGCCTGATCGTGATCGTCCTGGTCACCATGGCCTCCGTGGGGCTGCTCAGTCTCGCGCCCGGCTCGGTGGCCTCCGTGATCCTCGGCGAGAACGCCACACCCGAGGCGGTCGCGGAGCTGAACGCCCAGCTCGGGATGGACCGGCCGCTGTGGAGGCAGTACCTCGACTGGGCGGGGCACGCCGTCAAGGGCGACCTCGGGACCTCCCCGGTGACCAACGAGTCGGTCCTGGACGCCGTACTGAACCGCCTTCCGGTGACCCTGGAACTGGCGGCCATGGCGCTCACCATCTCCCTGGTCGTCTCCCTCCTGCTCGCCGTGGCCTCCGCGGCCTGGGAGGGCTCGTGGGCGGACCGGGCGATGACCGCCTTCTCGTCGGCCCTGCTGTCCGTCCCCGCGTTCATCGCGGGCCCGCTGCTCATCTACTTCCTCGCCCTGCAATGGGGCTGGTTCCCGGTGAGCGGCTGGTCGAGAGCCGGTGCCGACGGGCTTGAAGCCAACCTCCGGGGCGCCTTCCTGCCGGCGCTGTCCATCGCGCTCACCGAGATCGCCGCCTTCCACCGGGTGCTGCGCGCCGATCTGGTGTCCACGCTGCGCGAGGACTTCATCGGGGCGGCCCGAGCCAAGGGCATGAGCCGGAGCTACGTGATGCTCCGGCACGCCCTGAGACCGTCGTCCTTCTCACTGATCACGCTGGTCGGCATCAACCTGGGCCGGCTGATCGGCGGGACGGTCGTGGTAGAGGTGCTCTTCTCGCTGCCGGGCCTCGGCCAGCTGGTCGTCTCCTCGATCGTCTCGCGCGACCTCGTGTCGGTCCAGGGAATCGTGGTCTTCGTCGTCGTCGTGTACGTGGTCGTCAACACCCTGGTCGACCTCAGCTACGGATGGCTGGACCCGCGGGTCAGAAAGGTGGCCGCAGCATGACGTCCACGAAGCAGACGGACCGGTCCCACACCGGGGCCGAGACCGCCGCACCGGTGGAGCCCTCGGTTCCGGTGGTCCGCAGCCGGCCGTCGATCCTGGTGGTCCTCGCCTACGCCTGGCTCGCCGTGGCGGTCCTGGCCGCCGCCCTGGCCGACGTACTGCCCCTGGCGCCGTACGGCACTCCCGTCGGCGCGCCCCGCCAGACACCCGACTTCGGCTCCCTCGACCTGTTCCTGGGCACCGACCAGCTCGGCCGGTCGCTGCTGTCCCGGTGCGTCTACGGGGCACGCGTCTCGCTGCTGGTCGGCGCGGTCGCGGGGCTCGCGGGGGCGGCCATCGGGGTGGCGTTCGGGATGGCCGCGGGCTACCTCGGGGGCCGTGTCGACAGCCTGATCAGGCTGCTGGCGGACGCGATGCTCGCCTTCCCGCCGCTGATCCTGCTGCTCGCCCTGTCCTCCGTGCTCACCCCCAGCGTGCCGACGATCCTCATCGGGCTGACCCTGCTGGTCATTCCCTCCTTCATCCGGCTGGCCCGTGCCAACACCCTTTCCTGGGCGTCCCGCGAGTTCGTCACCGCCGCCCGCAACATGGGGGCGGGCGACCGGCGGATCATGCTCCGCGAGATCCTGCCCAACCTGCTGCCGGCCCAGGGGGCGTATCTGCCGGTCGTGGTGGCCGCGCTCATCGTGGCGGAGGGCTCGTTGAGCTTCCTCGGCATGGGCATCCCGCCGCCCTCGCCGAGCTGGGGCGGGATGATCTCCGACGGCAAGGACTCGATCGGCGAATACCCGCACATGGTCTTCGTGCCGGCCCTGTTCATCTTCCTGACCGTGTTCTCCCTCAATCAGGCCGGCGACGATCTGCGTCACCGCCTCGACCGCGCACTGCGCGAGTGACGAAAGCGCCGTACCGCATCCATGGTCGCGCCGTACGGCGCCCGCAGTTCTCAGACCGTCCGAACGAGAGGTCAACGATGACCCGCAAGAGGCGATACACCACGGCCGTGGCCGCCGGCACCACGGCACTGCTCCTGCTCAGTGGCTGCGGCGGCGGTGGGGGCGACACCACCACGAAGGGGAGCGGCGCTTCCGGAAAACCCGTCGCGGGAGGTTCCGCCGACGTCCTCACCCTCAGCGAACTGCGCACGCTCGACCCGGCGCAGACGGGCAACAACTTCGCGAGCGGCGCGATCGTCGGCAACGCCCTCTACGGCACCCTGCTGACGGACGACCCCAAGACCGGGGAGATCCGCCCCTCGATGGCCGAGTCCTTCGACACCCGGGACGGCGGCAAGACCTTCGAACTGAAGCTCCGCGACGGGCTCGTCTTCTCCGACGGAACCCCGCTGAACGCCGAAGCCGTCAAGTACAACTGGGACCGGATGCGCAAGCCGGCCACCGGATCGCCGTACCTCGGCGACGTGTCGGTCATGGCCTCGACCCGGGTCGTGGACGCGACCACGCTGCGGGTCACGATGTCCCAGCCGGTGTCGCACTTCGCGCACTCGGTGGTGACCACCTCCATGAACTGGATCGCGGCTCCCGAGGCCCTGGAGAAGGGCGCCAAATCGTTCGACGCGGCGCCGGTCGGAGCGGGCCCGTACACCCTCAAGGTGTGGCGGCGTCAGGACGCCATGGAACTGGTGAAGAACCCCAAGTACTGGGACTCGCCCAAGCCCTACCTGGACAGCCTCACCCTGCGCGTCTCCCTCGACGCGACCCAGCGCGTCAACACGGCGATCAGCGGCGGCGCCGACATCGCCGTCGAGTCCAACTGGCAGAACCTCAAGCGGGCCGAGGACGCCGGACTGCCGACGAACGTCATGCCGCTCAGCGGCGGCACCTACATCTCCATGAACATGCGCAGGGCGCCCTTCGACGACCCCCGGGCCCGCGACGCAATGGCCGCGGCCATCGACTTCAACGCCCTCAACGACGCCGTGTTCGCGGGCGCCGGAGAGACGGTCGACACACTGTTCAGCAAGTCGTCGCCCTTCTACGCCGACATACCGGTGAGCACTCCGGACAAGGACACCGCACAACGGCTCTTCGACGAACTCGCCGCGGACGGCAAGCGCGTGAGCTTCACCTTCACCACCACCTCGTCGTCCGAGAGCCGGGCCCAGGCCGAGGCGGTCCAGGCCCAGCTGAGCAAGTTCAAGAACGTCACCGTGAAGATCAAGGTGATCGACTTCGCGGAGTACCTCACTCTCCAGAGTTCCCACGACTTCGACATGGCCGTGACCTCCGCGTCCTTCCTCGACCCCGAGCCGAGGCTGTGGACCGCCTTCCACAGCGGTGAGGCCTCCAACATGTCCGGAGTGGAGGACGCCCAGTTGGACAAGGCCCTCCTCGCCGGGCGGACGGCCACGGACACCGCCGAGCGCAAGGCCGCCTACGAGGAGGTCCAGAAGCGGCTCGTGCAACTCCACCCGATGCTCTGGGTCCTGCGGACCGCGGGCAGCGTGATCTACGGCAAGGACGTCGGCGGGGTGCAGCAGTACGGCTTCGGGTCCCTGCGCCCCGAGGAGATGTGGATCAAGCACTAGGTTGCGCCGGACCACCGCCGCCCGACGAGAGGTCGTGCCAGGCCATGAACACCGCGACGAACGTACCCCTGCTCGACATCCGGAACCTGCGGGCCCACATCGGGACACCGCACGGTGTCGTCCGGGCGGTCGACAACGTCTCCCTCACGGTCGACCGCGCGCAGTCGCTGGGTGTCGTGGGGGAGTCGGGCTCCGGCAAGTCCGTGCTGGCGAAGGCCATCATGGGCATGCTGCCGGGACGCTCGGGCTGCTCCGGGCAGATCCTCTTCGAGGGCCGGGACCTGCTCACGCTGCCGAGGGCGGAGCGGGCCGGGATCTGGGGCCGGCGCATCGCCATGGTGCTCCAGGACCCCGGCCGCTCCCTCAATCCCGTGGTCCGGGTGGAGCGGCAGCTCACCGAGGGAATGCGAAGGCACCTCGGCGTCGGCCGCACCGAGGCCAGGTCGCGCGCGGTGTCCCTCCTGAAGGAGGTCGGGGTGCCCGACCCGGAACGGCGGCTGCGCAGCTACCCGCACGAACTCTCCGGCGGTATGCGCCAGCGTGTGATGATCGCGATCGCGCTGGCGTGCGAGCCCGATCTGGTCATCGCGGACGAGCCGACCACGGCTCTCAACGTCACCGTGCAGCGCCAGATCCTTGACCTGCTCCGCCGCATCCAGCAGGACCGCGGGGCCGCCCTGATGCTGATCAGCCACGACCTGGCGGTGGTCGCGGGCCGCACCGACCGCACGGCGGTGATGTACGCCGGCCGACTGGCCGAAGTCGGCACCACCCGCGACCTGTTCGCGGCGCCCCGGCACCGTTACACCGAGGCCCTGCTGGGGGCCGTGCCCACCATCGATCACGAACGGCACGCCCCGCTGCGGCTGATCCCGGGCACGCTGCCGGACCCCGTGGCCCCGCCCCTGGGCTGCCGGTTCGGCCCGCGCTGCATGTCCGTACGTGACGAGTGCGGTGTGCCCGGTCCTGTCATGACCCCGGTCGGGGAGGACCACCGGGTCGCCTGCTGCGTCCCGGTGCCCCCGCCCGCCGAACCGATGTCCGGAGGTGATCGCGTTGGCCGGTAGCGGTACCGCGCATCTGCGGGGCGAGAAGGCCCTGCTGACAGTGAAAGACCTGGTCGTCGAGTACCGCACCGACGCGGGGGTGGTGCACGCCGTCTCCGGGGTCAGCTTCAACGTCCTGCCGGGCGAGACGCTCGGCATCGTCGGCGAGTCCGGCTGCGGCAAGTCCACCACGGGCCGGGCCGTACTCCGCCTCGGCGGCGCGGCGGCCGGCACCATCGAGTTCGACGGCGAGCGGATCGACCGGGCCGGCACCCGGCGCATGCGGACGCTGCGGCGTCACATGCAGATGGTCTTCCAGGACCCGGTGGCCTCGCTGAACCCCCGGCGCCGGGTCAAGGACATCGTCTCGGAGGGGCTCGCCGTGGCGGGCGTGCCGTCCCAGGAACGGGACAAGCGCTCCTCCACGGCGATGATCCGGGTCGGACTCGAAGCGGAACGGTTCGCGAACCGGATGCCCCGCCAGCTCTCCGGGGGACAGGCGCAGCGGGTCGCCATCGCACGTGCCCTGGCCGTCGACCCCAAGCTGCTGATCTGCGACGAACCGGTGTCGGCCCTCAACGTCTCGGTCCAGGCGCAGACGCTCAACCTCATCGAGGAGATCAAGGCCGCGTACGCGCTGACCGTGGTGTTCATCGCGCACGACCTCGGTGTGGTCCGCGCCGTCAGCGACAACGTCATGGTGATGTACCTCGGCAAGTCGTGCGAGTTCGGGGACTCCGATCTGGTCTACGACCGGCCGGCCCACCCCTACACCCGCGCCCTGCTCGACTCCGTCCCGCTGCTCGACTCCGAGGACGGGTTCAGCGGGCCGGCGCTGGAGGGCGACATCCCCTCGCCGCTGGCGCCGCCGACGGGCTGCCGGTTCCGCACCCGCTGCCCGCTGGCCACCGAGCGGTGCGCCGTCGACGAGCCGCGGATGCGGAAGGTGCGCGAGGACCAGTACGTGGCCTGCCACTTCCCGCTCCACGGTCCCGAGGACGACGAGCCGGACGGCGCCCCGTGAGCCTCACCCGTCCCGTCGCGGGCGCGGGCCCGCCAGGTCCCGGCCGATGATGTCCTTCATGATCTCGGTGGTGCCGCCCACGAGGGTCTGCACCCGTGCGTCGGCGTACGCGCGGGAGATCTTGTACTCGTCCATGAAGCCGTAGCCTCCGTGCAGTTGGAGGCAGGCGGCGACGACCCGGTTCTGGAGTTCGGTCGCCCACCACTTGGCCTTGGCCCCGCTGACCGCGGTCAGGGTGCCCTCGTTCAGCTCCAGGACCAGGCGCTCCAGATGGCTGCGGGTCACCTCCACCTCGGTGGTCAGCTCGGCGAGCCTGAAGCGGGTGTTCTGCAGGTCGATGATCCGCCGGCCGAACGCCGTGCGCTCCTTGGTGTAGGCCACCGTCCAGCGCACCGCCGCCTCGGACGCCACCACCGCGCGCCAGGCTATCGACAGCCGCTCCAGGGGGAGCTGGGCGGTCAGATGCTCGAACCCGGCGCCTTCCTCGCCCAGCAGCGCCTCGGCCGGGACCCGCAGGCCGTCGAAGAACAGCTCCGCGGTGTCCTGCGAGTGCAGCCCCAGCTTCCGCAGCTTGCGCCCCCGGTGGAAGCCGGGGGTGTCGCTCGGCACGAGGAAGAGCGTCAGCCGGGCCCGGCCGCCCTGCTCGCCGGTGCGCGCGGCCACGATCACGAGGTCCGAGCCGTAGCCGTTGGTGATGAAGGTCTTGGCACCGTCGATGACCCAGTCCGCGCCGTCCCGCCGTGCGGTGGTCCGCATGCCCCGCAGGTCGCTGCCGCCGCCGGGCTCGGTCATCGCGATGGAGGTCACCACGTCGCCCGCCGCCATGCCCGGCAGCCAGCGGGACTGCTGCTCCCCGGTGCCGAACCGGGTCAGGTACGAGCCGACGATGTCCTCGTTGATGGCGATCCCGGAGGCCAGCGCGGCGGCGCCCACCTCTGCCAACTCCTCCTGGAGCACACACCGGAAGCGGTAGTCGTCGGCACCGGCGCCGCCGAACCGCTCGGGGATGCGCAGTCCCACGGCCCCGGCCCGCGCCGCCTCCTTCCACAGGGAGCGGTCGATCATGCGGGCGGCTTCCCAGTCCTCCAGCTTCGGCGTCACCGACCGTTCGACGAGGGTGCGCACGGTGCTCCGGAACGCCTCGTGGTCGTCTCCGTAGAAGTCGTGAGTCATGATCCGTCCCTCTCTTGTCTATCATCTTAAATCGCTTACTGATATACCCTAAAGACGGAGAGTGCGACAGGAGGACCGATGTCACCGGAGCCACCGCTGCGGGGTCTGCGGGTGCTGGAGTTCCTGGGGCTCGGCCCGGGGCCCTTCGGGGGAATGCTGCTGGCCGACCTGGGCGCGGACGTCCTGGCCGTGGCCCGGAGGGGCGCCGCACGGCCGGCCCTGGCCGAGAACCGGCCGGTCACCGAACTGGACCTCAAGACCGCCGACGGCCGGGAACGGGCACTGGAACTCGCCGACCGCGCCGACGTGCTGATCGAGGGGTTCCGCCCCGGCGTCATGGAACGGCTCGGTCTGGGCCCCGCCGTCCTGCGGGAACGCAACCCCGCGCTGATCTACGCCAGGATGACCGGCTGGGGCCAGCACGGGCCGCTCGCTCCCAGGGCGGGCCACGACATCAACTACATAGCCCTCACCGGCGCCCTGCACCACGCCGCCAGGCGGGAGCAGGTGCCCACCCCGACCGCCAACCTGCTGGGCGACTTCGGCGGCGGCGGAATGTACCTGGTGGTCTCGGTGCTGGCGGCCCTGCAACGCAGGAGCCGCACCGGTGAGGGCGGGGAACTGGACGTCGCCGTGGGCGACGGGACGGTGTACCTGACCGCCATGCTCCACGAGTACCGCTCGCGGGGCACCTGGTCGGACACGGCAGGCACCAACCGCCTCGACTGCGGTGCGCCGTACTACGACGTGTACGCGTGCGCGGACGGCCGTCATGTCGCGGTCGGCGCCCTTGAGACACCGTTCTTCGCCGAGCTGGTACGACTGCTGGACCTCGACCCCCGGTGGATCGCGGAACGCGAGGACCCCGAGGTCTGGCCCGAGCTGCGCCGGGACATCGGGCGCGCGCTGCTGCGGCGCACCCGCGACGAGTGGGCGGCCGCCGCCGAGGGCACGGACGCCTGTCTGACCCCGGTGCTGGACCTGGCCGAGGCGGCCGGGCACCCGCATGTCCGGGCCCGGCGGACCCTGGTGCCGGCCCCGTTCGCCCAGAGCGGCTGGCGGCCCGCCCTCCCCGGACTGCGGGCCGCCCCCCAAAGGCCGGCCGCGGACGCGCTCGAAGAGTGGTTGGGGGCCGGGCCGCCCGGCGAAGCCGGCCGGTGAACGGCCGGCCTGCGCGCCCCTGGCGGGACGCGAGGGGTGAAGACGTGGAACACCCGACTTGGAGGCCAAGACATGACGGTACGTCAGGCAGTGATCGTGGACGCCGTGCGCACCCCCATAGGCAAGCGCAACGGGTCGCTCAGCGAGATCCACCCCGTCGATCTGTCGGCGGTGGTGCTGCGCGGGCTCCTGGCACGCACCGGGGTCCCGCCCGAGTCCGTCGACGACGTGATGTGGGGCTGTGTCACGCAGTTGGGGGACCAGTCGAGCAACATCGCCCGGTTCGCGGCACTGGCCGCCGGATGGCCCGAGAGCGTACCCGGAGTGACCTTCAACCGGGCCTGCGGCTCCAGCCAGCAGGCCATCGAGTCGGCCGTGCACGCCGTCGTCGCGGGCGCCTACGACGCCGTGATCGCGGGCGGCGTGGAATCCATGTCGCGCGTCCCGCTGGGAGCGACGCGGCAGACGGGCGTCCCCTACGGGGAGACCGTCCTGAAGCGCTACGGCACCGACCGGCTCGAACAGGGGACGGGCGCCGAACTGATCGCCCGCAAGTGGGGGTTCGACCGCCACCGGCTCGACGAGTACGCCTCCCGCTCGCACGAGTTGTCCGCCGCGGCGATCGACGGCGGGCTCTTCGACGGACAACTGGTCACGGTCCCGGGCGCGGAAGGGCTGACGCGGGACGAGGGCCTGCGCCGGGGCACCTCGCCCGGGACACTCGCCAAACTGAAGCCGTCGTTCCAGGAGGACGGCGTCATCCACGCCGGCAACTCCTCCCAGCTGTCCGACGGCGCCGCCGCGCTGCTCATCACCACCGCCGAACTCGCCCGCCACCACGGCCTGACCCCGCTGGCGACCGTCCGGGCCGGCACGGTCGTCGGTGACGACCCGGTGATGATGCTGACGGCCCCCATACCGGCCACCCAGAAGGTACTCCGCCGGGCCGGACTGACCATCGACGACATCGGGGCCTTCGAGGTGAACGAGGCCTTCGCGCCCGTGCCGCTGGCCTGGCAGACGGAGGTGGAGGCGGACCCGGAGCGGGTCAACCCGCTGGGCGGCGCCATCGCGGTGGGCCACCCCCTCGGCGCTTCCGGCGCGATCCTCGCCACCCGGCTGCTCCACCACATGCGCCGCGAGGACATCCGCTTCGGCCTGCAGACCATGTGCGAGGGCGGCGGCACCGCCAACGCCACCGTCTTCGAACTGGCCGGCTGACACGGCCCGGCAACGGAACACGAGGGGAGCACCGTGGGCATCACCCAGAAACAGCGGGCACACGACCTGGCCCGTCTGCGCGCACGCTGGTACCGGGAAGGGCACTACTCTTCCCGCACCCTCTCCGAGGCACTGACCGAGGCCGAACTCCACCACCCGAAGGCGAGGTTCGTGTTTGCCTCGCAGGAGCAGAGCGTCGTGCGGACCCTGGCCGAGGTGGTCGCCATGGGCCGGCGCCTGGCGGCGGGGCTGCGCGAGCGGGGCGTGGGCCCCGGCGACGTGGTCGCCGTCCAGGTTCCCAACCGCCTTGAGCTGGTGGTGTCGTACTTCGGCACCTGGCTGGCCGGCGCGGTCCTGCTGCCCATCACCCACATCTACGACGCCACCGAGGTCGGCGTCATCCTGCGCGACGCCGGGGCGAAGGTGCTGATCGTGCCGGACGCCTGGCGCTCCATCGACTTTGTCGACCGCCTCGCGCGCCTGGACGCCGGTCCGCGCCTGGAACACACCGTGGTGATCGGGGACCGGGTCCCGTCCGGCGCTCTGCCCTGGTCCGAACTCCTCGGCGGTGAGCGCCGGTTCCAGGTGGACGCCGCGGACGTTCGCTCCGACAACGTCTGCGCGGTCATCTACACCTCGGGCACCACCGGCGTGCCCAAGGGAGTCCAGCACACCCACAACTCCCTGCTGTGCGAGCTGCGCAAGGGCGACCGGATGAACGAGGTGGGCCCGGACGACAACCGGCTCATCCCCTGGCCCTCCGGCCATGTCGCCGGACTGCTGGCGACATGCAGCGGCATCGTCGGCGGGACGGGCACCGTCCACATGGACCGCTGGGACGAGAAGCGTGCCGTCGAGCTGATCGAGACCTACCGCTGCACCATCACCAGCGGCACCCCGCTGCACGTGGAGGCGCTGCTGAGAGCGGCCGAGGAACACCGGCGGGACATCTCCAGCCTGCGGTTCGTACAGGTGGGCGGCGCCAATGTGCCGCCCGCGCTCATCGCCCGCGCCGACGCCGCCGGGATCGTGGTGGCGCGGGCCTACGGCAGCACCGAGCATCCCAGGTCCGCCACCTCCCCCCTGGACGCCTCCCCGAGCCAGCGGTCGCGGACGGACGGCATGGTCCGCTTCGGCGACGAGATACGCATCGTGGACCACCTGCTGCGACCGGTGGCTCCGGGCACCGAGGGGGAGGTGCTGACCCGCGGCCCGAGCCAGTTCGTCGGCTACCGCGACCCCGCCGAGGACGAGACGGCGTTCGTGTCCGGCGGCTGGTTCCGCACCGGTGACGTGGGACGGCTGGACGAGGACGGGCGTCTGACCATCACCGACCGGATCAAGGACATCATCATCAGGGGCGGGGAGAACATCGCCTCCAAGGAGGTCGAGGACATTCTCGCCACCCATCCCCGGATCCGCCACGCCGCCGTCGTGGCCGAACCGGACCCCCGGTACGGCGAGCGGGTGGCGGCCTTCGTCGTCCTCGACGGCGGAACCCTGGACATGGACGAGGTCCGGGAGCTGTTCGCCCGCCAACGCGTCGCACCCCAGAAGACACCGGAACGCATCGAGGTCGTTCCCGAACTGCCACGCGCCCCCTCGGGCAAGGTCCGCAAGTTCGAGCTGCGCGCCCGCCTGCGGGACGCCGGCCCGACCGGCCCCGCCCGACCCTCCGCCTGACACGGCCCGGTACAGAGAGGCACCACATGGACGTGGGTCTGCTGATGAGCTACACGGGCGGCTTCGCCGAAGCCGCCCGCAGGCTGCCCGACTTCGAGGCGGCCGGCGTCGACACCGTGCTGCTGCCCGAGGCGTACAGCTTCGACTCGGTCAGCCAACTCGGCTACATCGCGGCACGCACGGAGCGGACCGGCATCGCGTCGAGCATCCTGAACGTGTACTCACGCACCCCCGCGCTGCTCGCGATGACCGCCGCCGGACTGGACTTCGTCTCCGACGGCCGCTTCACCCTGGGCATCGGCGCGTCCGGCCCCCAGGTGGTGGAGGGATTCCACGGACTGCCCTACACCGCGCCGCTGGCCCGGGTGCGGGAGGTGATCGAGATCTGCCGCACCGTGTGGCGCCGGGAACCCCTGATCCACGAAGGCCGGCACTTCGAGCTTCCGTTGACCCGGGAGCGCGGCGGCACCGGCCGGGCGGGCCGCCCGCTGCGGCTTGTCAACCACCCGGTGCGGCCCGACATCCCGATCGTCCTCGCCGCACTCGGCCCCAAGAGCGTGGAACTCGCCGCCGAGCTGTGCGAGGGATGGCAGCCGACCATCTACCTGCCCGAGGCCGCCAAGGAGGTCTTCGGCCCCTCCCTGGACGCCGGCCGCGCCCGCCGCGCCGCGCACCTGCCCCCGCTGCGGATCCTGCCCGATGTCAAGCTGCTGATCAGCGAGGACGAGGACGCGCTCGCCGAGGCCCGCCGGCAGGTGCGGGAGTACCTCGCGCTCTACGTCGGCGGGATGGGGACCCGGGGCGGGAACTTCTACAACGCCCTGGTCTCCCGCTACGGCTTCGAGGGGCCGGCGGCCGAGATCGAGGAGCTGTACCAGACGGGCCGCAAAGCCGAGGCCGCGGCGGCAGTCCCCGAGCAACTCCTGCGCGCGGTCGCTCTGGTGGGCCCGCGCTCCTTCGTCGCCGAGCGGGTGACCGCGCTGCGGGAGAGCGGAGTGACGGGCATCAACGCGGCCCCCGTCGCCGCCACGCACGAGCAGCGCGTCCGGGACTTGGCGACGCTCGCCGAGATGGCTGCCTGAACCCTCCCGGCGGCGGGCCGCGCGGCCCGCCGCCGGGCCCGGCCGTGCGGTCAGTCGCGGCCGTCCCCGCGAGCCCCGGCCGTGAGCAGCCCGAGGACGCGCTCGTGCTGGCGCGACGCCGTGCCGAAGAGCATGGCGTCGGCGGTGGCGCGCCGCAGATGCAGATGCAGGTCGTGCTCCCAGGTGAAACCGATGCCGCCGTGCAGCTGGAGCGCCTGGCCTGCGAGGTCCGGTACGACCTCGCCCGCGTACCCCTTGGCGACGGAGGCCGCGAGCGAGGCGTCCTCGGCACCGGCGTCCAGGGCCATGGCGGCGTAGTAGGTGGCGGCACGCAGCGCCTGGAGAACCATGAACATGTCCGCCGTGCGGTGCTTGACGGCCTGGAAGCCCCCCAGGGGCCGGCCGAACTGCTCCCGGACGGTGACATGGGCGACCGTCGCCTCCAGCAGGCGCTCGCCCACCCCGAGGGCGTCGGCCGCGACGAGCACGCTCATGGAGTCCAGCAACCGCTGGGCGTCGTCGTCGCGGGTGGACAGCACATGCTCGGGAGCGACGCGGACGCGGTCGAAGACAACGTCGTACCGGCTTCTGGTCAGGTCGATGGTGCGGCGCCGCTCGGTGCGGGCGCAGGCGGCGGGCACCAGCAGGACGTGCGGCCGGTCGCCGGAGAGGACCACGAGCAGCCGGTCGGCCGCCGAGGCGGCGTGCACCGCCGTGGCCCGCCCCGAGAGCACGACACCGCCGCCGTCCTGCCCGGTGGTGAGCGAGCCGGAGTGCACGAAGGCGGCCCGCGACCGCCCCTCGGCGAGCCCCTCGGCGAGGTCGCGGGTCCCGGGCCGGGCGGACGCCGCGACCGATGCCAGCGCGGTCTCGGGCCACGGCCCCGGCGCCGCCGCGCGGCCCAGCTCCTCCGCCACCAGGCACAGCTCGGTCAGGCCCTGACCGGAACCGCCGTGCTCGACCGGGGTGGCGAGCCCCGTCCAGCCCATCCGCGCGCCACGGTCCCACAGCTTCTCGTCCAGATCCGCATGCGCCTCGGCGACCGAGCGCACCAGCCGCGACGGGCACTCGGCCGTCAGCAGATCGCGGGTGATCCCGCGGAGCGCCGCCTGCTCCTCGGAGAGTTCGAAATCCACCATCAGCCGGTCCTTCCCTGGTCGCCTCCGGCGGGGCTAGGCTGCCCGCGAGGCCGTTAGCCGCTTATTCAGTGTAATGATTTAGCTATCATAAGTGCGAGTTTCCGCAAGTCCCACGACGTGGTTTCCGCACGGTGCCGTGACGGAGCGCCGGGCGGGGGAGAGGACCGAGGATGTCGGAGCCGCAGGCCGGCGCTGAGGAGCGCCGCTACGAGACCGTTCTGTTCGACGTGGCGGACCATGTCGCGACGGTGACGCTCAACCGCCCGGAGCGACTCAACGCGTTCAACCAGACGATGGTGGACGAGTTCCGGGACATCTGGACCCGGGTCCGGGTGGAGGACACGATCCACGCCGTCGTGCTGCGGGCCGCCGGCGACCGCGCCTTCTGCACCGGAACCAACGTCACCGACCGCATCCACAAGGCCGAGAACGTCTGGAGCCAGGAGGATCCGGGCCGCGGACTGAGCCCGAAGCAGAACCGGGTGTGGAAGCCGGTCGTCGCGGCGGTGCACGGCATGGTCGCCGGCGGCGCCTTCTACTGGCTCAACGACTGCGACATCGTGATCGGCGCGGACGACGCCACCTTCTTCGACCCGCACGTCAGCTACGGCATGACCTCCGCGCTCGAACCCATCGGGCTGGCCCGCCGCATCCCCCTCGGGGAGGCCCTGCGCTGGGCCCTGCTCGGACTCGACGAACGCATGTCGGCCGCCCGCGCCCGCGAGATCGGCCTGCTCTCGGAACTGGTGCCCTACCCGCGGCTGTGGGACCGGGCGGACGAACTGGCCCGCATCATCGCGGCCAAACCCGCGGCGGCCGTCCAGGGCACGGTGCGGGCGATCTGGGAGACCCACGGCCTGGACCGCGAGACCGCGCAGGCCGTCGGCTGGCACTACACCACCGTCGGCAACCCGATCGGCACACCGCAGGTCTCCCGGGACACCTTCGTCAAGCCCGCGTGGAAACTGCGCTGACCCGCCCGTTCAACGGATCGCCACCGGGTTCACCAGACCGCCCGTGCTGTGCAGAAAGCGCTCCGGCGTCGCGTTCAGGAGAAACGTGTAGCGCCGGTCCCCGGCGCAGGCCGCGGCCAGGTCCTCCAGCACCCAGTTCTGCCCCTGGATCATCCCCATCATCACCAGACACAGGACGTGCACCGGGAGCATCAGCCCCTCGACGTTGCCGGGCAGCAACTCCATGGGCATGTTGTCGATGGCCGCGGCCGCCGCGCGCCGTTCGTGGAAGAACAGCGGGGCGTCGTAGTCGAGAGCGGGTACCGGGCGCCGGTAGCGCGGCACGTCGCCCTCCAGGAAGTACGCGGCCTGCCCGGTCCGCACGAGGACGATGTCGCCCTCCTCGACGCGTACGCCCTGCGCCTCCTCGACCGCTTCGAGGACGGCCCGGGTCACGGCGAACCGGCCGGGCAGCCGGTCGACCCCCTCGTGCCGGGCCACGTCGAGCAGGATCCCCCGGGACACGACGGTGCCCGCGGCCTCGATGCCGAGCCGGCGCGCGCCGTGGTCGTCAACGTCGGCGGCCGGAATGCCGTTGTACATGACACCGCGGTGGCTGCAGTGCGACAGGGCGTCCCAGTGCGTGGCGGCCTGCGTGGGTGTCACCACGATGTCGTCGCTGTACGCGCACGCCTGCGGATGCTCGGACATCGGCCTGTTGACGGCGAGCATGGTGCGTACGGGGTTGATCCGGCCGGGAACGCCCGTGCCGTCCTGGGGGCCGTTCAGCGAGAGCGACATGGACAGCGAGAAGCTCTCGCCCGTCTCGACCGAGGCCGTGGCCCGCCGCACCACCTCGGGGGTGATGAAGTTGAGGGTCCCGAGCTGGTCGTCGCCGCCCCAGCGGTTCCAGTTGGTCACTCGTTTCGCCAGATCGTCGAATTCGGCAACGCTCAGCATGACTGCGGCCCTTTCATGAGTGAGTGGTACAGGAGTTCACGGTCACGGACGCGGCTCTCTCGGAAGGCCGAGGGCACGCTCCGCGATGGTCGTCCGGAGTACTTCGTTGGCACCGCCGGCGATCGTGTAGGCACGGGCGTACAGGAGGGCGTCCTGCCAGTAGCCGTCGGACACGGCGCGTGCGTCGCCCTCCACCAGCAGGCCGTCAAGACCCTGGAGTTCGACCGCGAGGGCGACGGCGTCGAGATTCGTCTCGCTGAAGACGATCTTCACGGCCGCCGCGTCCGCGGGGCCCTCGCGGCCGGCCGTCATACGGGACTGCACCGCCTTGCTCATCAGGTCGGCCACCCTCACCCGGGTGGCGAGCCGGCCCAGCCGGGCGCGCAGCGCCGGGTCGTCCAGCGCCGTGCGGCCCGCCGGGTCAGGGCGGCGGGCCAGGGCGAGCAGCCCCTCCAGGTCGTCCAGCAGTTCGCTGCTGTGGGCGGCGACCGACGTGCGCTCGTGCGCCAGACTCGCGCCGGCCACCCGCCAGCCCCCGTTCACCGGGCCGATGACCCGGTCGGCGGGGACGCGCACCCCGTCCAGGAAGACCTCGTTGAAGTCCGCGGTGCCGGTGATCTCCCGCACGGGCCGGACCTCCACCCCCGGGCTGCGCATGTCGAGGGCGAAGGCGGTGATCCCCCGGGTCCTCGGCGCGTCCGGATCGGTACGGGCGAGCAGGTATCCCACGTCCGCGTGCTGGGCGTTGGTCGTCCACACCTTCTGGCCGTCGACGACGTAGTGGTCCCCCTCGCGCCGTGCCCGGGTCCTGAGCGAGGCCAGGTCGCTGCCCGCCTCCGGCTCGCTGAACAACTGGCACCACAGGTCCTCCCCGGAGCGCAGCCGGGGCAGGAAGTGGCGCTTTTGCTCCGGTGTCCCGTGGGCCAGGAGCGCCCCGGCGGCCAGGCCGCCGGCGCCGATCTGCCCCCAGACCTTCGCGCGGGCCAGTTCCTCGGCGACCACGAACCCCGGCTCCGGACGCGGGTCGCCCAGACCGCCGTACTCCGTCGGCCACGACCTGCCCAGATAGCCGGCCGCGAAGAGGCGGGCCGTCCAGCGGCGCAGTTCGGGGACCAGGCCGGGGTCGGGTGCCCGCACCCCGGCGTGGGTCTTGTGCCCCGGGGCGTGGGCGCGGACGAAGGAACGCACCTCCTCGCGGAACTCCTGGAGTTCGGCGCTGGTGTCGAGCCTCATCGTCTCTCCTGTCGGATGCTGGGCAAAGGCGGCCGGCCCGTTCAGACCGTGGGCATTCCGGGATCGCGGGGCAGACCGAGTACCTGCTCGGCGAGGGTGTTCCGCTGGATCTCGGCGGTTCCCGCCCCGATGGTGGAGGCGCGGGTGCGCAGGAACCCGTGGAGCCAGCGGCCGCGCTGGACGGCCTCCGGCGATCCGGGTCCGAGCAGTGCGGCGGGTCCGAGCGCGTCGACGGCGAATTCGTGCAGATCCTGCTCGAAGGCGGTGATGTGCAGCCGTGAGACGGACGACGAGGGGCCCGGCTCGCCGTGCCGCAGGATGTCGGAGATGGTGCGCTGGCCGTTGTAGTGCATGATGCGCACCCGGATCTCGAAGTCCGCGACCCGGTCGCGCACCACCTCGTCGCGCAACGCGCCGGTCTGATCGAGCAGTTGCGTCAGTTCGGTGAGGACCCGGCGGTAGGTCGCGGCCTGGTTCATCGCGCCCGCGGCCCGCTCGTGGCCCAGACTGGTGCGGACCAGCGGCCAGCCCCCGTTCTCCGGGCCGACACGGTCGGCGACCGGCACCCGGACCTCGTCGAAGAAGACCTCCGCGAAGACGTGCCCGCCGGTCAGGTCGAGCAGCGGGCGTACCTCCACGCCGGGCGCGTGAGCGTCGACGACGAGATAGCTGATGCCGCGCTGACGCGACTCACGGGTCCCGGTGCGCACGAGGGTGAAGAAGACGTTGGCCCGGTCGGCGTGGCTCGTCCACACCTTCTGCCCGTTCACCACGTACGCGTCGCCCGTACGGCGTGCGGTGGTGCGCAGGCTCGGCAGGTCGGAACCGGCCTCCGGCTCCGAATACCCCTGTGCCCACACCTTGTCGCCGCGCAGCATGGCCGGCAGCCAGCGCCGCTTCTGTTCCTCCGTGCCGAACTTGATGATGGTCGGGGCGGCGATGCCGAGGCCCGTGCCGACCGGCGAGGGCACCCGGGCCCGCGCCAACTCCTCCTGGTAGACCACCTGGTGGGCGAACGGCAGATCCATCCCGCCGTACTCCTTCGGCCAGCCGGGACCGGCGAACCCGTGGTCGAAGAGCGCCGCCTGCCAGGCCCGGGTCCAGGCGAAGCGCCGGTCGGGATCGCGGGGCCGGCGTCCGGGCCCGCCGGTGGCGAGGAAGCCGCGCAGCCGGTCCCGGAAGCCGTCGAGCGACTCCGGGGCCCGGCCGGCTGGTGAGGATGTCATCGGGGGCCTTCTCCTGACGCGGTGAGGCGGGCCAGTCGGGCGCGCTCCTGCCGGGGAGTCCCGAACAGCAGCTCCGCCGACTTGGCCCGGCGCAGATACAGGTGGGCGGCGTGCTCCCAGGTGAAGCCGATCCCGCCGTGGATCTGGATGTTCTCCTTGGCCGCACGGGTGAACGCCTGCGAGCAGTAGGCGCGCGCCACGGACGCCGCGATCGACGCCTCCTCGTCCGGCTCGCCCACGACCGAGGCGGCGAACCGGGCGGCCGATCGCGCGCACTCGACCTCGACGAGCATCTGCGCGCACTTGTGCTTGATCGCCTGAAAGGAGCCGATCGGGCGGCCGAACTGCTCGCGGGTCGCGGCGTACTCCACCGCCATGTCCAGGCACGCCGCGGCGCCGCCCACCTGCTCGGCGGCGAGCGCCGCGCGGACCAGGTCGCCGACGGCGGCGAGCCCGGCGCGGGCGTCGCCCGCGCCGAGGCGGGTCGCGGGCGCCGTGTCGAGAGCGATCGACGCGAGAGGACGGCCGGGGTCCAGTCCGTCCAGCCGGGTCCGGCGGACGCCGGGCCCGGCACCGGGCAGCGCGAAGACCCCGATGCCCTCGGGGCACCGCGCGCTCACCAGCAGCAGGTCGGCGAGGTCGCCGTCCACCACGTAGGTCTTCGAGCCGGTGAGCGTCCAGCCGGCCCGCCCGTGCTCGGCGAGTGTCGCGGGCGGGTCCTCCCACCCGGCGTCCGGCTCGGCGAGGGCGAGCGTGGCGGTCAGCCGCCCCGCGGCGATCCGGGGCAGCCAGCGCCGGCGCGCGTCCTCGTCACCGCAGTGGGCGAGAGCCGACCCGGCCAGGACCACGGTGGCGAAGAAGGGACCCGCGTACAGGGAGCGCCCCATCTCCTCCAGGACGACCCCCAGCTCGACCGGCCCGAGCCCCACGCCCCCGTACTCCTCCGCCACGGCGACGCCGGCGAGCCCGAGCGGGCCGGACAACTGCTGCCACAGGTCCATGTCGTACGACGGGGGCGGGCCGTCGGGGGGCTGCGCCCTCGGGGCGGGCGCCTTGTCGTCGAGGAACCGGCGCACCAGCGCCCTCAGTTCCTCCTGCTCCTCGGTGAGGCTGAGACTCATCGCTCGTCCCTAGACATGGGCATGCCCTTCTCGCGGTGCGGCACACTGGCAACCATTAGAGTAAATGAGTG
This sequence comes from Streptomyces sp. SL06, assembly GCF_058244745.1. Classification (NCBI taxonomy): domain Bacteria; kingdom Bacillati; phylum Actinomycetota; class Actinomycetes; order Kitasatosporales; family Streptomycetaceae; genus Streptomyces; species Streptomyces sp. SL06. The sequence goes on from NZ_JBSYOT010000002.1 coordinate 7,105,358, forward strand.
AACTGATTCAGGGCAGGGGGGTGACATGGTCGGGGTGGCCCGGCCCGATCGGACGGTTCGCCGACGGGTGCGTGAAGTGTTTCGGTCAGCGGCACCGGGATCGCCCTATGGACAGGCCGATCAAGTACACTCATTTGCATGAGTGTCACACCGGGATCACAGGTCGGTCGGGCTGTTCGGGCGCCCAAGACGGCGGAACTGATCGCCGCGCAACTGCGTCGTCAGATTGTCAGGGGCCAGCTCCAGCCCGGTGAGACCCTGCCACCGGAGATCCAGCTCATGGAGCAGTTCAACGTCTCCCGTCCCACGCTGCGCGAGGCCTTCCGCATCATGGAGGCCGAGATGCTGATCAGCGTGCGCCGGGGCAGCCGGGGCGGCGCCCAGGTCATGGCCCCCGACTTCACGGTGGCGGCACGGCATGTGGGTCTGCTGCTGCAGATGCAGGGCACGACCGTCGACAACGTCTACGAGGCCCGGATGGTGGCCGAGCCGGCCTGTGCCCGGATGCTGGCGAAGCGCCGTACCAAGCAGGACCTCGCCGATCTCACCGAGGTCGTGACGGAGTTGCAGACCGCGGTGGAGTCGACGGGGGACCTGGTTCCCGACCCGGTGCTGTGGTCGAGACTCACCTACCGCTTCCATGAACTGATCATGCAGCGCTCCGGCAACAAGACCCTCGCGGTGCAGGGCGCGGTCCTCCAGGAGATCGTGGCGACCCACCTCGAACTGCGCGTCGCGCGCAACTTCGACACCACCGAGTCGCCCGAGCGCTTCCACCGGGCCATCAAGGCCTACAAGCGACTGGTCACCCTGCTGGAGGCGCGGGACGCCGAGGGCGCGGAGCGCCACTGGCGCAACCACATGAAGGTCGCGGGCACCTACCTGCTCAAGGACGATCTGCACAACAAGCCCGTCGTGGACCTCTTCGCCTGATCCGCCGCCGGGCCTGTCCGGCGTCCGCATGTCCCCTCTCCGGCCCCGGCGCGCGTCCGCTCGCTCCGGGGCCGGCCGGTCTTCCCCCGCCCCGCCGCACGCACCGCGCATCTTCTGTCCCGGTCAGCGGAATGCGCCGCTGATCGCGGAACGCGGCGCCCTAACCTCCTCCTAATGCCTCCGGCCGACGGGCCGCACGCGTCGCGGCTGCTCCGCCGTGTCACAGCCCCGGGTCCGGTGCCCGGACCTGCCGGGTGACCCGTGACCCGTCGTGCGCCCGGCCCTCTCGCATCCACGTCGACATCGCCATCGTCTTCCGTCCCCGGCGCGCCCGCCGGCGGAGGGCAGCGCGGCATGCGGGCCCACCCCCGCTCGATCGACGGGTTTCGTGAGCCGGCCGGCTCCACGGCAGCAGCACTCGGAGCAGGTGACGGATCAAGGGAGATCTGCATGGACGAAAGACTGAAGTTCCGGTTCTACCGCCTGTCGGTCTGGTGCGGAGCGGCGGTGGCGGTGGCCAACACGGTCGCCTTCTCCATCGTCGGCAAGCTCACTCCGCCGGTCGCCCCGACCGACAGCGCCGCGACCGTGGCCGACTTCCTGTCCGACAACCGCACCGGAATCCTGTGGGCCGTGGTCCTCATGGGGATCGTCGTTCCGCTGTTCTATCCGTTCGCGGTGGTCACCAGCCTGCAGATGCGGCGGATCGAGGGCGGCTGGGGTCTGCTGTCGATGGTTCAGGTGACCACCGCCGTCGTCGCGCCGACGGGCTGGGTCTATCCGCTCGCGGTGCTGGCCACCGCCGCCTACCGGCCGGACCGCGACCCGGAGCTGATGCGGCTGCTCAGTGACCAGTTCTGGCTCACCTATGTCGGTGTCGCCGTCATCTTCGTCGTCAACGTCGGCTCGATCGGCATCGCGGCGCTCATCGACCGGAGCCCGGAGCCCGTGTTCCCGCGCTGGTTCGGCTGGATGAACATCGTGCTCGCGGCCCTCTTCTTCCCGGGGGTCTTCGTGTACGTGGTGACCGACGGGCCGTTCGCCTGGAACGGTGTGTACTCGATGTACATCCCGACCGTCGCGTTCGTCATCTGGAAGATATCCATGATCATCGTGCTGTTGCGCGCGGTGAAGAGCGATGAGCGGCAGACGCTCCAGAAGGCGGCCGCGGCACCCGCCGTGTGAGTTGCCGCAGTGAGGGCGGCCCCGCCGGAAAGGGGGGGCCGCCCTCACCCATGTCCGCCGCCGCCCGGCGGATCAGAGCTTGGAGTACTGGAACTTGCGCCCCGCGCCACCGTCGACCACCAGCGTCTGGCCGGTGATCCAGCGGGAGAGATCGGTGAGGAAGAAGAGGATCGCCGAGGCGATGTCGCTGGTTGCGCCCACCCGGCCGAGCGGCACCTGCTCGGCCGCGCGCTCGTAGTAGTCCGGCTCCGGGTGCCGCTCGGCCACCCGCGGGGTGGCCGTCTGGCCCGGCGCGACCACGTTCACCCGGATGTCGGGGCCCAGTTCCAGGGCCGCGGTGCCGGCGAGGTTGGTGACGGCCGCCTTGGCGGCCCCGTAGACGGCGTGGTTGGGCGAGGACCGCAGTCCCGAGATCGAGCCGACGAACACGATGGAGCCGCCCTGCCGCATCGCCCCGGCCCCGATCTGCAGGGCGAGGAAGGCGTGGCGCAGATTGAGGTCGAGGCCGCGTTGCCAGAGGTCGTCGGTGATCTCGCTGATCGGGCCCCAGTCGGAGATGCCGATGATGTCGGCGATGCCGTCCAGCGGACCGAAGTCCTCCACGGCCTCGGCGACGAGGCGCTCCATGTCCGCCCGGTCGGTGGCGTCCCCGGTGGCGGCGCGACCGCCCACCTCCTCGGCGACGGTCTTGGCGCGGTCCGGGTCGGTGTCCACGACGGTCACCCGTGCCCCGACGCCCGCTGCCGCGTGACAGGTCTGGCGCCCGATGCCCAGGCCACCGCCGAGAACCAGTACGTGTTTGCCCTCCAGGCTCAGCAGGCCCTTGTAGTCGGGGGTGATTTCGGTGAAGCCCATCGTTCCTCCCGCGGTTGCGGAGTTTGATCTGAACGGGGTCCGCGAAGGCCTGTGACAGTCCTTGACGCCAGACAGAAGCACCTAGTTAATATAGCGATATCCGTTGAGTAAGTTAGATGTTTCTAGCCGATGCGCTCAACGCCTCACCCGAGCTTTCGGGAGATCCCCGGGTGTGCGTGGCGCGGACCCGCTCGCGCCGCGAGTTGAGAGGTGATCCTCGAATGGACCGGGTCCCACCGGAGCGCCTGCTCCGTGGTGTTCTGCCAGGTCTGCCCTGGGCGGACAGCCACTCGCGGCTTCCCGCGGCGGCGTGCGGGAAGCTGACCGCGGACACCGTGCGCGCCGCGAGGATCCCCGCGGGAGTGCACCTCGCCTTCACCGGCACGGCCACCGTCGTCGAGCTGACGGTACGGGTGGGGGAGCGCACCACGGTGCCCGCGCCCTCCGTCCCGGACGCCTTCGTCGTGAGCGTGCCGGACGGCCGCGAGTCGAGCGTCCGCGTGCCCTTTGGCGGCGGAACCGTACGGATCCCCCTGCCCCGACGCGACCCGGACCAACCGGTGCGCGTCCATCTGCCCGAGACGGTCGAGGTGTTCCTCGACGCGATCACGGCCGACGCCCGTCTGGAGCCGGTCCCGCGCGGCCCGCTGTGGGTGGTGTACGGCGACTCCATCACTCAGGGCTGGTCGGTCACCCGGCCCGGCTCGGCCTGGCCCTCCCTGGTGGCCGACGGCCTCGGGCTCGACCTGGTCAATCTCGGCTTCGCCGGTGCGGCACGCGGTGAGCTGCCCGTCGCGGACGTGATCGCCGGGTCCGGCGCGGCGGGCGTCGCGCTGGCCTGGGGCACCAACGCCTGGACGTCCCTGCCGACCGGGGCCGCACATATGGCGGAGACGACACGGCTGTTCCTGACGGCGGTCCGCCAGGGTCTGCCGCACACGCCCCTCGTCGTGGTGAGCCCCATCGTGCGGCCGGACGCGGAGCATCGCACCAACCGCTTCGGCGCGACCCTCGCCGACCTGCGCGACGCGCAGGAGTCGGCCGTTCGGGACTTCACGGCGGAGACCGGCGACCGGGACATCACCCTCGTGCCGGGCCGCGACCTCGTGCCCGCGAAGGAACTCGTCGACGGAATCCACCCCGGTGACGAGGGACACCGGAGCCTGGCCGCCGCGGTCACGCCCCGGGTCGCCGCCGCGCCGGCACCCGACGTACGAAGAGGCCCGCGATGACCGGATGTCCCGCTGCCCTCGACCGCGGCGCGAGCGGCGGACCGGCCGGTGCGGAGGCCGGCGTCCCGGACCGTCCGGCCGACGGGTCCGACGCCCGCCCACCGCCCTCGGCCGGCACCGCCGAGAACCGCCCGCCAAGGCACCCCTCAAGCCCCGCCGGCGCCCGCGCCGCCGGCCCCCGCGCCGCCGGGCCCCACGACGCGGCGCACTCCCCTCTTCCCCGCCTCCGGGCTCCACGTCAACGTACGACATCACGCGAGATCCGCGGCCGGCACCCGGGTGCCCACCCCCTCTCGCCCCGCAGACGAGTACACGAGCACAGCACCGCCGGCCTTCGGCGGGGAGGAGTGGCATGGACCTGAACGCGTTGTTCTCGCTCACCGGCAAGTCGGCCGTCGTCACCGGAGGCGGCAGCGGCATCGGCAGGGCGAGCGCGAAAGTGCTTGCCGCGGCCGGCGCCCGGGTCGTCGTCGCCGACCTCGACGCGGCGAGCGCCGAAGAGGCGGCCGCCGAGATCAAGGAGGAGGGGGGACAGGCGCGGGCACACCCCGTCGACGTGGCCGACCCCGCCGCGGTGGACGCGCTCGTCGACGAGACGGTCGCGACCCACGGGGGACTGGACATCCTCGTCAACAACGCCGGCATCATGATCCGCCGTCCACTCGCCGAGATCTCCCACGAGGAATTCGACCGGATTCTGTCGGTCAACCTCAAGAGCGTCCTGTACGGCTGCCAGGCGGCGGCCCGGGTGATGCCGACGGGCTCCAGCATCGTCAACACCCTCTCCACCATCATCGACTTCGCCACCGTCGGCACCGGCTCCTACGCCGCGGCGAAAAAGGGCGCGGAGGCGCTGACCCGGACCTTCGCCGTCGAACTGGGGCCACAGGGCATCAGGGTCAACGGTGTCGCCCCCGGGTGGACCGACAGCGCAATCACCCGGCAGCGGGGCACCGACGCCTCGGGCCGGTTCGACCAGGACCAGTTCGACGAACTCGCCCGCAGGATGGCCGCCGCCGCCCCGCTGCGCAGGATCGCCGAGGCCGACGACTCCGCCCATGCCGTGCTCTACCTGGTCTCCGAAGCGAGCCGCGCCGTCACCGGACATGTGATCCGGGTCAACGGCGGGGCCTCGATGGCCTGAAAACCGATCGGCACCACCCGGACCACTCGAATCGTGCGGCCGACTGGGCGGCCGGCCGATCCACCTGACCACCTCTGTCAGAGCGAGCCGCTCCGACCGAAGGCGGAGCCCGCAGCGGGCCCGCCGTGATCTGACGACGCAGAGCCGATGAAGTCTCTTCCCGTGAGGGACCTGTTGGGCGGGCCTGCCATGCAGTCACCGTCCAGGGATGCTCAGGAGGTCACCGTGTCCGAAACCGAAACCGAATCCCCATCCGGAATGGTCGACAGGGTCGTGCTGATCCTGGAGGTCTTCGAGCGATCCGGCGGGCCGCTCACGCTGGGACAGATCAGCTCGCGCACCCGCCTTCCGCGTTCCTCCGTGCACCGGATCCTCCAGCAGCTCGTCAGCGCGCGCCTGCTCAGCCGGGACGACAACGAGTACCGGCTCGGTCTGCGCATGTTCGAGATCGGCAGCCTCGTCGTGCACCGCACCCGGATGAACGAGGCCGCCCGGCCACTGCTTCAGGAACTGTGCGCGGCCACCGGACACGTGGTCCATCTGGCCGTGCTCGACCAGCAGGACGTGGTGTACCTGGAACGGATCGGGGGCACCTTCGCCACCGCCCTGCCGTCGCGGATCGGCGGCAGACTCCCCGCGCACTGTACGGCGGTGGGCAAGGCGATACTCGCCTACTCGGCACCGGGCATCGTGGACGAGTACCTGTGGAGCGGACTGTGCCGGCGCACCGAGCGCAGCATCGGCACGCCCCAGGCACTGGAATCCACCCTCACCAGGATCCGCAGCACCGGATACGCGACCGAGATCGGCGAGTCCGTGGCCGGGGTGTCCTGCGTCGCCGCACCCATCCTCGTCCTCGGTGCCCCCCTCGCCGCCATCTCGGTGTGCGGGCCGTACGACAGGATCCGCGTCGACGAACTGAAGTTCCGGGTGAAATGGATCGCGGCGGAGATCTCCCGGCGTCTGACGGCGACGAGCCGGCCGGGCCCACGGCGGCTGATCACGACTGTTCCGCTCAGTGGACACCTCGCGTCCGCCGGTTCGCCCGGCCCGGCACGATGAACCCGTGACCGGCCAGGAAGCAAGGGGCCGCGATCCCCGCGCCGGCCCGTCCACCGCGGCCCGAACCCGCCCGGCAGGCCCGGCACACCGGGAGACGGCACAGCCCGATCCGCCGGAGGATGTTCGTGAACGTCAAGCGCACCGGACACACAGGCGGCGGTCGAACGACTGGAGCGGGCGAGTGCGACGGGACTGCCCTGCGCACCGCTCACCGACCTGCTCGGCCGCACCGACATCGACCTCGCCTACCGGGTGCAGCAGGCGGTGACCCGACGCCGGCTGGCGGCCGGGGCCCGGCTGGTCGGAAGGAAGATCGGGCTGACCTCCGAGGCGGTGCAGTCCCAAGTGGGCGTCGACCGCCCCGACTTCGGCGTCCTGTTCGCGGACATGCGCTACTCGGACGGCGAGGAGGTGCCCGTGGAGCGGCTGATGCAGCCGCGGGCGGAGGCCGAGGTGGCCTTCCTCCTGGGCCGCGACCTGAGCGACGAGGACGCCCTCACCCACCTCCGCGACGCGGTGGAACTGGCGTACCCCGCCGTGGAGATCGTGGACAGTCGGATCAGCGACTGGAAGATCTGCATCACCGACACGGTCGCCGACAACGCCTCCTGCGGAGTCTTCGTCATCGGTGAACAGGGTCTGCCGCTCGACGCGTTCGAACCGGCGGACACCGTCATGACGATGCGCCGCGACGGCGAGGTGGTCTCCAGCGGGACCGGACGCGCCTGCCTCGGCGACCCGCTCAACGCCCTGCGCTGGCTCGCGGCCACGGCGATCGAGTTCGGCGCGCCGCTGCGCGCCGGTGACCTGGTGCTCTCCGGGGCGCTGGGCCCGATGGTCCCCGTGCGCCCCGGTAACGTCTTCGAGGTGCGGATCGAACCCTTCGGCACCATCACCGCGCGATTCTCGGGAAAGGCAGAGCGATGACGCAACGCACCGGCGTGGCGATCGTCGGGTCCGGAAACATCGGAACCGACCTGATGATCAAGGTGAAACGCGCCTCGGCCCAGCTCGAAGTGCTCGCCATGGTGGGCATCGACCCATCCTCCGACGGACTCGCCCGTGCCGCCCGGATGGGTGTGGCCACCACCTCCGAGGGGGTGCGGGGGCTGCTGGACATGCCGGAGTTCGAGGACGTACGGATCGTGCTCGACGCCACCAGCGCCGCCGCCCACGTGGCCAACGCCCGCCTGCTGGAGGGGCACGGCCGGCGGCTGGTGGACCTCACACCGGCCGCGCTCGGCCCCTTCGTGATACCGCCGGTCAACCTTGAGGAACACCTCGACGCACCGAACATCAACATGGTGACCTGCGGCGGACAGGCCACCATCCCGATCGTCGCCGCCGTCTCCCGGGTGACCGAGGTGCCGTACGCGGAGATCGTTGCCTCGGTCGCCTCGCGCTCGGCCGGACCCGGCACCCGGGCGAACATCGACGAGTTCACCGAGTCCACGGCGCACGCCGTGGAGACGGTGGGCGGCGCCCGCCGCGGAAAGGCGATCATCATCCTCAACCCGGCCGAACCACCGCTCATCATGCGCGACACGGTGTTCTGCCTCGTGGGCGACGCGGACCACGACGAGATCCGGCACTCGATCGACCGGATGGTCACGGAGGTCGCCGCCTATGTGCCCGGCTACCGCCTGGTGCAGAAGGTGCAGTTCACCCCGATCGACCCCGCCGAGGTGAGCACCCTGCTGCCGCGGGGGTCCGGCCCGGTCGACACCAAGGTCTCGGTGTTCCTGGAGGTCGAGGGCGCCGCCCACTACCTGCCGGCCTACGCGGGCAACCTCGACATCATGACCTCGGCCGCCATGCGCGTCGCCGAACGAATCGCCGAACGCACCAAGGCGGTGGCCCGATGACCGAGATCTATGTGCAGGACGTGACGCTCCGGGACGGCATGCACGCCATCCGGCACCGGATCGAGCCCGAGCTGGTCGGCAGGATCGTCGCCGCGCTCGACCGGGCGGGTGTCGCCGCCATCGAGGTCACCCACGGCGACGGACTGGCGGGCGCGAGCCTCAACTACGGTCCGGGCAGCCACACCGACTGGCAGTGGATCGAGGCCGCCGTCGCCAACGCGAAGCGAGCGGTGATCACCACCCTTCTGCTGCCCGGCGTGGGGACCGTGGCGGAACTGCGCCGGGCCTACGAGCTGGGGGTGCGCTCGGTGCGGGTCGCCACCCACTGCACGGAGGCGGACGTGGCCGCCCAGCACATCGCCGAGGCCCGCGAACTGGGCATGGACGTGTCGGGCTTCCTGATGATGAGTCATATGCTGGGCCCCGCGGAACTCGCCGCCCAGGCCCGGCTGATGGAGTCCTACGGGGCGCACTGCGTCTACATCACCGACTCGGCCGGCCGGCTCACCTCGGACAACGTCCGGGACCGGGTGCGGGCCTACCGGGACGTCCTCGACGCGGAAACCCAGATCGGCATCCACGCCCACGAGAACCTGTCCCTGGGCGTCGCCAACTCCCTTGCCGCCGTGGAAGAGGGCGCCTACCGGGTCGACGCCTCGCTGGCCGGCCAGGGCGCGGCCGCGGGCAACACTCCCATCGAACCGTTCGTGGCCGTGGCCAACCTCAAGGGCTGGAAGACCGGTTGCGACCTGTTCCCGCTCGAGGACGCAGCCGACGACCTGGTACGCCCGCTTCAGGACCGCCCGGTCCGCGTCGACCGGGAGACCCTCACCATCGGCTACGCCGGGGTCTACGGAAGCTTTCTCAGGCACGCGGAGAACGCGGCCCGGCTGTACGGGCTCGACACCCGCGACATCCTGGTCGAGGCCGGCCGGCGCAAACTCGTCGGCGGCCAGGAGGACATGCTCATCGACATCGCGCTGACCCTGCAGAGCCAGAAGTCCTGAACTCCGACAAGCGGCACCCCCCGTCGCCGGGACCGGCCGGACGAACCGCCGCGTCGGACAGGCGCAGGGCCACCTGTTCCACCGGCACACATATGGAAGGACACACATGAGCGAGATCGAATACGACCCGGGCCCACAAGTGGCCTACGCGGGCACCATCAATCTGGGCACACCCGACCTGGAACGTTCACTCTGGTTCTTCCGCGACGTGCTCGGCATGGAGGTCGTGGCCCAGACGGGCGGCGTGGCCTACCTGCGCGGCTACCAGGAGCTGGTGCACCACTCGCTGGTCCTGACCCAGCAGGACGAGGCCAAGGTCAACTCCTACGGCTTCCGGGTCAAGCGCAAGCAGGACGTCGAGCTGTTCCACAAGCAGTTCGAGCAGGAAGGCGTCGAGTCGGTGGAGATCGGCTCGGGCCAGATCCTGGGCCGGGGGGAGGCGGTCCGCTTCCTGGTGCCGGGCAGCGACCACCCCTTCGAGCTGTACTACGACATCGAGAAGCCGCTGGCGGAGGAGGCGCTGCGCTCCAAGCTGCCCAGCAACAGCTCCCGCCGGCGGGGCATGGGCGTGCGGCGCCTGGACCACATCAACCTCCAGACCAGCTCGGGCACGGTCAACGAGGCCGAGAACTGGCTGCGGGACTCGCTCGGATTCAGGCGGCGCGAGTTCGCTATGCTGCCGCAGGCGCCCGACATCATCCTGGCGTCCTGGCTGTCGGTGACTCCGCAGGTGCACGACCTGGCCATCGGAGTCAGCGCGGACGACGACAACGGACGTTTCCACCACGTGGCGTTCAACGTGGAGAACTTCCACGACGTGCTCAGGGCCGCGGACGAGATCCGCGACCTGGACATCGCCTACGGCCACGGGCCCGGCAAGCACGGCATCGGCCAGGCCATGTACCTCTACGTCCACGACCCCGGCTCCGGCCACCGCATCGAGCTGTACTCCGGCGGCTACCACATCTTCGACCCCGACTGGGAGGCGCTGGAGTGGAAGCTGCCCGAACTGGAGTACGGGCAGACCTGGTACGGCGATGTCCTGGACGTCGGTCCGGGCGGGGCGTTCCTGTCCACCTCGCCGTCCGCGGGCCTCATCGAGTGAGCGGCGAGCGATGAGCGCGACCTACGAGTCGACCAGGGTCACCAAGGACATCGGGGGACTCACCTTCGCCTACCACGAGGCCGGTGAGGGCGAGCCGCTGCTCATGCTGCACGGGTCGGGGCCCGGGGTGAGCGCCTGGTCCAACTTCCGGTACAACCTCCCCGAGTTCGCCAAGCGGTTCCGCACGGTGATGCCGGACCTGCCGGGCTTCGGCGGGACCGGACTGCCGGAGCTGGACCAGGTGTACCCCGTCGTCGCGGCCGAGTGGATCGTGCGCCTGATGGATCATCTGGGCGTGGAGTCGGCGGCGTTCGTCGGCAACTCGATGGGCGGTGCGGTCGCCGCGGAACTGGCCGCCCGGCACCCCGAACGTGTCCGCAGAATGGCACTCATGGGCTCGGGCGGACTGTCCGTCGGACTGTTCAACGCCGAACCCAGCGAGGGCTTCAACCGGCTCTTCGAGTTCCTGGAGAACCCCACCCGTGAACACATGATCGCCTGGGTGCGGACGATGGTCTCGGACCGGCGGCTGATCACCGACGAACTCATCGACGAGCGCATGGAGAACGCGCTCGCCGAGGGGGTCATCGACCGCACCCGGGCCATCATCGGCTCCATGTTCGACCCCGCGCGGCAGGCCGCGTACACGCCGCTGTGGAAGCAGGTGGCGTCCATCACCACCCCGATCCTGCTGCTGTGGGGCCGCGACGACCGCATGCTGCCCTACGACCAGGCCCACTTCGCCGCCCGCTGGCTGCCGGAGGTCGAACTCCACACCTTCTCCCGCTGCGGGCACTGGGCGCAGATCGAGCGCAAGCGCGAGTTCGAACGGGTCGTGACCGAGTTCCTCACCCGCGCGGAGACCGGCTCCGACGGCTGAGCCCGCGGTCACCGCGGACCGGCCCGGCGACATGCGACCGGGCCGGCTCGCGGGGCCGCACTCGTCCCCGCTTCCCGGTCAGCGGGACACGCGGCCCCACCGGGACACCACAAACCGACAATGAGGGAATTCCCACGCCGCCGGGAGGCGACCGAAGAGAGAGCGGAAGGTACGCGGCATGGCGCACGAAGTCGTTGAGCGTGTCGAGGAGCTGGGGCCGCAACTGGCCCAGCTCGCCGAAGAGAACGAGAAGCTGGGCAGGCTGAGCGATCAGACGGTGGCGCTGCTCCGCTCGACAGGGGTGCTGCGTCTTCTGCAGCCGACGAAGTCCGGTGGCTACGCCGCCCACCCCCGGGACTTCGCCGAAGCGGTCATGGCCGTCGCACGCCATGACGGCGCGGCCGGCTGGGTCTGCGGTGTGGTGGGCGTCCACCCCTGGGAAGTGGCTCAGATGGATCCGCGGCTCTCCGAGGAGATCTGGGGCACGAACCCGCAGACGTGGATCGCCTCGCCCTACATGCCCAACGGCATCGCCGAACCCGCCGAGGGCGGTTACGTGCTGAAGGGACGCTGGCCGTTCTCCTCGGGGACCGACCACTGCGACTGGGTCTTCCTGGGCGCCCTGGTCGGCGACGGCAAGGGCAGGCCGGCCTCGCCGCCGCAGGTCCTGCACGTCGTGCTGCCGCGGTCGGACTACGAGATCCTCGACGACACGTGGGACGTGATCGGGCTCTCCGGCACCGGCAGCAAGGACGTCGTCGTGGACGGCGCCTTCATCCCCGAGTACCGCACGATCAACCAGGACGAGGTCTCGGCGGGCGAGGCCGCGGAGCGCAACGGCGTCACCGAGCCCCTGTACCGCCTGCCGTTCACGTCCATGTTCCCGCTGGGGATCACGTCCGCCGTCATCGGGATCTGCGAGGGCGGCCTGCGCACCCACCTGGCCCTCCAGCGCGACCGGGTCGCCGTCACCGGCGTCCAGGTGCGCGACGACCCGTACGTGCTCTACGCGGCGGGCGAGGCGGCCGCGGAGATCGGCGCGTCCCGGGTCCAGCTCATCGAGGGCATCAGCCGCATCTACGAGCAGGTGCAGGCGGGGCAGCCGGTCACCATCGAGGACCGGGCCACCGTCCGGCGCAACCAGGTGCGGTGTGCCTGGCGCGCGGTCTCCGCCCTGGACGAGATATTCGCCCGCTCCGGCGGCAACGCGATCCGGCGCGGCAACCCGGTGCAGCGGTTCTGGCGGGACGCGCACGTGGGACTCCAGCACATGATCCATGTGCCGGGCCTCGCCTACCACGCCGACGCCCTCAAGCAGATGGGGCTGGACCTCCCGCCGCAGCTGAGCGTGATGATCTGACGCACCGAACCGATCGGTGAGGAGGAATGGCCACCATGAGCGACGCGGGCCTGCGGGACGCCTCGTCCCCCGAACCACCCTCGCGCAACCCCGAGGACAAGCGGTACTTCCGCGACGTGCTGGGAAGCTTTCCCACCAGCGTCGTCGCCATCACCGCCGGCGGAGAGGGCCTGGACACCCAGGCCATGATCGTCGGCTCCTTCACCTCCATCTCCCTGGACCCGCCGCTGGTGGGCTTCCTGGCAGACCGGTCCTCCAGCACCTTTCCCAGGATCAGTGCGGCCGGCAGGTTCTGCGTCAACGCGCTCGCCGCCGACCAGGAGGCGCTGTGCCGGTCCATCGCCACCCGGAGCGCCGCCGAACGCCTGAACGGCGTCCCCTGGCGGCCCTCCGGGCTGGGCAACCCCGTGCTGGAGGGCATCGTCGCCTGGATCGACTGCGAGCTGGCCGACGTGGTGGAGATCGGGGACCACGTCCTGGCCGTGGGACAGGTGCGCGAACTGCGGGCCGAGTCGGCGAAGACGCCGCTGCTCTTCTTCCGCGGCGGCTACGGCGACTACTTCTCCAGCACGTCCCTGGTGCTGGACCGGCTCGTCGGCTGGTGACCTGCGGGCACGCGCACCCGGGAGCACGGGCGGACCGGCCGGGTCATCCGGCCGGTCCGCCGTCTTCCGGCCCGCCCCCGACCGCCCCGCGACCCCGCTGAGGACCGTCCGTGACCACAGGTACCGAATCGTCCACGACCCTGCCCCGGCACCCCGCGACGGGTGCGCGGCGGCGCCTGGTGACGCTCGTCGGCCCGGCCTTCGTGGCCGCGGTCGCCTACATCGACCCGGGCAACTTCGCCACCAACTTCGAGAGCGGCGCCCGCTTCGGCTACCTGCTGCTGTGGGTCGTCGTGGTGGCGAACGTCGTCGGCATGCTGCTCCAGTACCTCTCCGCCAAGCTCGGTGTGGCGACCGGGCGGAGCCTGCCGGAGCTGTGCCGCGACACGTACCGGCGGCCGGTGGTCCTGGGCCTGTGGGCGCAGGCCGAGATCGTGGTCATCATGACCGATGTCGCCGAACTGGTCGGCGGCGCGGTGGCGCTGCGCCTGCTGTTCGGAGTGCCCATGCTCGCCGGCGGACTGATGATCGCGCTCGCCTCGTTCGCGATGCTCAGCTTCCGCACGGCCGGTCAGCGGGGCTTCGAGGCGCTGATCGCGGCCATGCTCGCGGTGGTCGCGGGGGTGTTCCTCTACCAGACACTCACGGCGGGGGTCGACGTCGGGCAGGCGGCCGGGGGACTGATCCCGCGGCTTGACGGCACGTCGAGCCTGATGCTGGCCGTCGGCGTGGTCGGCGCGACGGTCATGCCGCACGCCGTCTACCTGCACTCCGCGCTCACCCGGGAGCGTTTCGTGCCCGGCCACGGACTGGGCCGCGACCGGCTGCTGCGGGTCCAGCGGCTCGACGTGCTGCTGGCCATGGGCATCGCCGGACTGATCAACGCGGCCATGCTGGTGGCCGCGGCAGGCATCATGTACGGGTCCGGTGCCGAGCCGACCCTGGTCGGCGCGCACGACGAACTCGCCGCGCGGGCGGGCACCTCGGCGGCGGTGCTGTTCGCCGTGGCACTGCTCGCCTCGGGGCTGGCCTCCTCCAGCGTCGGCATCCGGGCCGGCGAGATCGTCATGGAGGGCTTTCTGCGGCGCAGGATCCCCTTGTACACGCGGCGGCTGCTCGCGGTCGTCCCGGCCCTGGCGATCCTGGGCACGGGCATGGACGCGACACGGGCCCTGGTGCTGAGCCAGGTGGTGCTCTCCTTCTGCATTCCCTTCGCACTGGTCCCGCTGGTCCTGCTGACCCGGCGCAAGGACGTCATGGGCCCGTGGGTCAACCGCCGGCTCACCACCGCGGCGGCGGGCTGCGTGGCCGTGGTCGTCACCGCGCTCAACGTGGTGCTGGTGGTGGAGGCGTTCGGCGGCTGACCCGGTCGCCGCGAGGGCCGGCACATCGCGTGCCGGTCAGTGGAAACCGGCCACCTGGCGGGCGGCGGAGCCGAGCAGACTGCTTGCGGCGGTCCAGGGAGGCGGCCCCGGGCACGGCGGAGCAGGAGCCGAGGACCTCGATGGCCTCCGGAGAGTCCTGGCGAGCGCAAGAGAGCGCACGAGGAGGAACGTGATGACCACAGAGGACACCTACGATGTGATCGTCGTGGGATCGGGGGGCGGCGGACTGGTGGGGGCGTATGTTGCCGCCTCGCGCGGCCTGCGCACCCTGGTGATCGAGAAGACGGACCGCGTCGGCGGGACCACCGCCTACTCCGGCGCCGGACTCTGGTTCCCCGGGTCCGCGCCCATCGCACGGGCCGGTGCCGACGACGACACGGAGGCGGCGAGGACGTATCTGCGCAGCGTCGTCGGCGACGACGACCGGGCGCACTTGCAGGACGCCTATCTCGACGCCGGGCCCAGGCTGATCGACGAGCTGGAGGACAACCCGTGGTTCCGCTCGTTCACCCATGAACCCGTGCCGGACTACTTCGCCGACGCCCCCGGTTCGAGGCCCACCGGCCGCACCATCTTCCCGCCGAAGGTCGACGCCTCGGAACTCGGCCCGCACGCGGCACTGGTGCGGGACACCATCCCCACCGAGCGGTGGGGAGTCGAACCCGGCCAGGTCCTCGACGGCGGCCGCGCGCTCATCGGCAGGGCACTGGCCGCCTTCCTGGAGACCGGCAACGGGACGCTGCGGACCGGGACCCGGCTGGAGGGCCTCGTCGTCGAGGAGGGCCGGGTGGTCGGCGTCACCGCCGACGACGACGGGGAACAGGTCGTCCTCCGCGCCGAACGCGGCGTCCTCCTGGCCGCGGGCGGCTTCGAACGCGACGCGGAACTGCGCAAGGAACACCACCGGGTCCCCCTCGACGGCACCTGGTCCAACGGCGCTCCCGGCAACACCGGGGACGCCCTGCGGGCCGGCCTCGCGGTGGGCGCCGCGACCGAGCTGCTGGACGAGGCGTGGTACGTGCCCGGACTTCTCCAGCCGGACGGCCTGCCCGTCTTCCACACCGGCACCCGCGGGGGCATCTGGGTCAACGCCGCCGGCGAGCGGTTCATGAACGAGACCCGCCCCTACGACCAGGCCGGACACGAACTGGTCCGACTGCACTCCGACACCGACGTGCCGCACATCCCCTG
Source organism: Streptomyces sp. SL06 (assembly GCF_058244745.1). Lineage (NCBI taxonomy): Bacteria > Bacillati > Actinomycetota > Actinomycetes > Kitasatosporales > Streptomycetaceae > Streptomyces > Streptomyces sp. SL06. The sequence continues at coordinate 7,121,167 of NZ_JBSYOT010000002.1, forward strand.
CCACTGGGTGCTCGACCAGCGCCAGATCGACCGGGACGGCTTCGGCGGCCCCCCGGACGAGCCGCCGCGCCCCGAGTGGCTGGAGTCGGGGGCGCTGAGGAGGGCCGACACCCTGGAGGAGCTGGCCGAACTGATCGGCGTCCCCTTCGCGGCCCTCGCCAAGACCGTCGAGGAGTACAACGGCTACGCCCGCACCGGCGTGGACGAGCGCTTCCACCGGGGCGAGACGCCCTGGGACCAGATGTACGCGCACATCGTCGGCTTCCCCGCGGGACCGGTGATGAACTACCTCGCCGCTCCCACCCCGCAGTGGCCGAATCCCGTCCTGCCGCCGCTGGACACCCCGCCGTACTACGCGGCGACCGTCGTCCTGTCCGACATCGGCACCAAGGGCGGTCTCAAGACGGACGAGGACGCCCGGGTGCTGCGGCCCGACGGCGCCCCGATCCCGGGTCTTTACGCCGCGGGCAACACGGCGGCGGCCATGTCCGGGCGCGTGTACCCGGGTGCCGGCACTCCGATCGGCTCGTCGCTGGCCTTCTCCTACCGCGCCGTGCTCGACATGGCCCGCTGACGCCGGACGCCGCGCGGCCGGTGCCTCGTGGCAGGCACACGACGACGCCGTACGGTCCTCCCGCCCGAGGACCGTACGGCGTCACTGTCGTGCGCGGGCCGTGGCCCGTCTCACCGAGCGGCGGCCGGCTGCTGCGCCAACACCTGCTCCGCCAGCTTCACATGCGCGGCGTCCACCAACTGGCCGTCCAGACTGGTGGCGCCGAGCCCGTCGGCCTCGGCGGCGCGGTAGGCGGCGAGGGTGCGCCGCGCCCGATCGATCTCCGCATCGGACGGCTGGAAGACCCGGTTGGCGATCTCGATCTGCGAGGGGTGGATCGCCCACTTCCCGTTGAACCCGAGCGAGGCCGCGGCTCGGGCGTCGCGTTCGTATCCGTCCGGGTCCCGGAAGTCCGGGTAGGGAGCGTCGACGGCGGCGATCCCGGCGATGCGGGCGGCGGTGAGCACCCGCATGCGGGCGTAGTACCAGAAGTCTCCCGGATACGGTTCGCGGGGACGGAAGTTGGTGTCGACCCGGGCGCCCTGGGAGACCGAGAGGTCGCCCGCGCCGAAGATCACCGCGTCAAGACGGTCGCTGGCGGTGGCGATCTCCTCGGCGTGCGCCACCCCGGCCACGTCCTCGATGAGGACTTCGAGCCGGATCCGCTTGCGCAGCCCCAGCCTCTCCTCCAACTGCGTGAGCAGTACGTCGACCCACCACACGTCCCGGGCCGCCGTGGCCTTGGGGACGATGAGGGTGTCCAGGTTCTCCCCGGCGCCCTCGACCACCTCGATGATGTCGCCGTGCGCCCACCTGGTGCTGATGGCGTTGATCCGCACCGCACGGGCGGTGCGCCCCCAGTCCTGCTCGTTGAGGGCCCGTACGGCCTTGCCCCGTGCCTCCTCGCGGTGCGCGGGGGCGACCGCGTCCTCCAGGTCGAGGAAGACCAGGTCGGCGTCGGAGGCCGCCGCCTTGGCGAACATGCGGTCGTTGCTCGCGGGCGTCGCCAGCTCGGACCGGCGCGGCGGGGGTGTGGGCATCGTGTCTCCTGTCTGGTGTCTGCTGTCCGGGACCCGGGCTCAGGCGTTCGTGGGCTGCCGGTCGGCGGCGAACACGTTGGCCGGGCGCTCCAGGTCGAGGTTCTCCCGCAGGGTCCGGCCGGTGTACTCGGTACGCGTCAGGCCGCGTCGGCGCAGCTCCGGTACCACCAGCCGGACGAAGTCCTCGAAGGCGCCGGGGAAGTGGGTGGCCGCGATGACGAATCCGTCGCAGGCCCGGGAGGTGAACCACTGCTCCATCTGCTCGGCGATCTGCGGGCCGGTGCCGACGAACCGCGGGCCCTGCAACAGGGTGGCGCGGTGGTTGGCGAGCGTCCGCAGGGTGAGGGTGCGGTCGCCCAGATGGCGGCGGACCCCCTGGACGAGGCCGCGGATGCCGGAGACCGAGTCGATGAGTTCGTCGGTGACCACGTCGTCCAGCGAGTGGCCGGCGAAGTCGTGGTTGGTCACCTCGGAGAGCAGGGTGAGGGACGCCATCGGGTGCACCAGCTCGTTGAGGAAGATCGCTTCCTTCTCCCGGGCGATGGACTCGGTCTCCCCGGCGATCGTGTAGACCATCGGCAGCAGCCGCACGGAGTCGGCGTCCCGGCCGGCCTCGGTGATCAGCGCCTTCTGCTGGTCGTAGTGCTCACGGGCCAGCTCGTGGCTGGGGTCGCTGGTGAAGACGAGATCCGCCCACCGGGCGGCGAACTGCCGGCCCCGGCCGGACTGCCCGGCCTGGATGATCACCGGTCGGCCCTGCGGGGTGCGCGGTACGGTGAGCGGGCCGCGCACGGAGTAGTACTCGCCGTGGTGGTCGATCTCGTGGACGCGCTCGGGGTCGGCGAAGACGCCGCTCTCCCGGTCGGCGACGATGGCATCGTCCTCCCACGAGTCCCAGAGCTTGGTGACCACGTCGACGAACTCCTCGGCGCGGTCGTACCGGGTGTCGTGGCCGACGTGCTGGTCGAGCCCGAAGTTGCGGGCCTCGGCGTCGTTCACCGAGGTCACGATGTTCCAGGCCGCGCGCCCGCCGCTGAGGTGATCGAGCGTGGCGAAGGTCCGGGCCACGTGGAAGGGCTGGTAGTACGTCGTGGAGTAGGTGGCGCCCAGGCCGATGTTGCTGGTGACGCCGGCGACGGCACCGAGCACGGTGCTGAGGTCGAGTTTGACCGGGCGCGCTCCGTAGCGCACCGCCTCGTCGGGGGAGTCGCCGTAGATCGACGGCATGGCCAGCCGGTCGTCGAAGAACATGAGGTCGAACGTGCCCTCCTCCAGGACACGCGCGATCCGCTGGTAGTAGCGCAGGTCGAGGAAGTCCGTCGCGGCACTGGGATAGCGCCAGGAGCCGGAGTACACGGACACGTTGGACGCCTGGAGGAAGGCGACGAGGGTGAGTTGGTCAGGTCGTGAAGTGCTCATCGTCGAGCCTCTCGTGAACTGTCGGTGTAGCAACCGATGACGAGACCTGATATATCAGTCTGGTACTGATGTATTCATGGCTCCGGCGCGGTTGTCAAGACGGCGGCGGCATGACAGTGGAGGCGCAGTGGACTCCGAGGAAGAGCGGAGCGGCGCGGGGGCCGCCGGTGCCGGACCTTGGACGGTTCTCGGCCCCGAGGACGAGTCGGCCGCCTATCCGACCGAGCGGGAGCGCATTCTCGCGACGCTGCGCGACCGCATTCTCTCCGGGGTGCTGCCCGCCGGTGCGCGCGTTCAACTCGACACCCTGGCGGACGAGTTCGGTACCAGTCGGACCCCGGTCCGGGAGGCGTGCCTGGCGCTCGCCCAGGACGGTCTCATGCGGGTCGCCCAGCGCAGCGGGATCACGGTGATCGGACTGCCCCCCGAGGCGATCCTGGAGAACTTCGCGCTGATGGCGGGCCTGTCGGGACTCGCCGCCGACTGGGCGGCGCGCGCGATCACCGAACGGGAGTTGCTGCGGGTGCGGGAACTCAACCGGGAGATCAAGGTGGCCGCCGCCGCGGGCGCCGACATCGCCACCCTGAACTGGGAGTTCCACCGGGAGATCAACCGGGCCTGCCACTCGGCCCGGCTCCAGGCGATGCTCGCCGACGCCGGGCGGATGATCCCCCGCCGCTTCTTCGAACTGTTCCCGGAGCACGTCCCGTGCAGCCTCGGTGAGCACGACGCGCTGGTGGCCGCGCTCGAACGGCGGGACGGCGCGCGCGCACGGCAGGTGGCCGAGGGGCACTTCGCCAGCGCCGCCCGGCTCCTGGAGGAGCAGTTCGGGCCCCGGTGAGGCGCTCTCGACGCGGTGCGTACCGACCCTTGTTGGCGCGCAATCGGGGGTGCTACCTTCCATGAAGTGTAAAGAGTTAGCTAATGCAGAGGATTCCGTTCGCTGCATGGCGGTGAACCGCGGTGCTCGCCTCGGCTCCTCACATCACGACCAGAAAGGCACGGAACGCACCATGAGCGACGGTCCTCTGGCCGGTCTTCGCGTCATCGACGCCGCCACCCTCGCGGCGGGTCCACTTGTCGCGACCTGGCTCGGTGAGCACGGTGCCGAGGTCATCAAGGTCGAACAGCCCGACGGGGGAGACCCGTTGCGCCAGTGGGGAGCGCAGAAGGACGGCGTCGGCCTGATGTGGAAGAGCGTCGGCCGCAACAAGAAGAGCATCACACTCAACCTGCGACAGGAGGCCGGCCGCGCGATCCTGCGCGAGCTGGCCGGGCAGGCGGACGTGATCGTGCTCAACCTCCGCCCCTCGACGCTGCGGAAGTGGGGACTGGACCACGCCCGCCTCGCGGCCGACAACCCGCGGCTGGTCATGGTCCACGTCACGGGCTACGGAGCGGGCGGCCCCAAGTCCGACCGGCCGGGATTCGGCACCCTCGGCGAGGCCATGAGCGGCTTCGCCCACCTCACGGGCAGTCCCGACGGCCCGCCCACCCTGCCCTCCTTCATGCTCGCGGACGGAGTGGCGGGCCTCACCGCCACCTACGCCGTGATGATGGCGCTCTACCACCGGGACGTGCACGGCGCCGACGGCCAGCTGATCGACATCAACCTCATCGAACCGCTGGCGCGGCTGCTGGAGCAGTCCGTGCTCACCTACGACCAGCTCGGGACGATCCCCCAGCGCACGGGCAACAGGTGGGACATCAGCGCTCCGCGCAACGTCTACCTCACCAAGGACGACCACTGGCTCGCGATGTCGGGCAGCGCCCCCACCATCGCGAGGCGGGCGCTCGTGGCCGTGGGCCGGCCGGAGCTGACCACGGACCCCAAGTTCGCGGAGGCCCAGCAGAGGCTGCGCAACGCCGCCGAGATCGACGCGATCATGGCCGGGTGGATCCGTGAGCGCACCCTGGAGGAGGCGATGGCCGTCTTCGAGGACGCGGATGTCGCGGCCGCCCCCGTCTACAACGCGGAGCAGTTGCTCGCCGACCCCCAGCTCCAGGCCCGCGAGATCTACCCGTCGTTCCCGGACTCCGACCTCGGCAGCATGCGCGTCCAGTCACCCGTGCCCCGGTTCTCGGCCACTCCGGGCCGGGTCGACCACCTCGGGCCGGCCCTGGGCGAGCACAACGAAGAGGTCTACGGAGGCCTCCTCGGCCTGGACGCCGACCGGCTCGGGGAACTGCGCGAGCAGGGCGTGATCTGACCCCGCGCCCCACAGGCGTCCCGGTCCCGGGCCCGGCCCCGGCTCGGCACTTTGTCCCACACCGATCCCGCACCGGCCGGTCCGGCACCGGCGGCAGGAGGCAGCAGATGAGCCAGTCCGTCACGGATTCCCACGGCCCACGGCCCACGACCGAGTCGTTCATCGGCGGCGAACCGGTCGGCGCGAAGGACACCTACGACAACATCGACCCGTCGACCGGACGTTCGCTCGGAGAGGTGGCACGAGGAGGCCCGGAGCAGGTCGACCGGGCGGTCGCCGCGGCACGGGCCGCGCAGCGCACCTGGCGGACGACCGCACCCGAGCGGCGGGCCGAACTCCTGTGCCGTCTCGCGGATCTGGTGGCGCGGGACGAGCGCTCCCTCGCGCGGCTGGACAGCGAGGACTGCGGCAAGCCGCTCTCCCAGGCGCTCAACGACGCCCGGGTGTGCGCCCGGTACTTCCGGTTCTACGGGCACGCCATCGACTCCTACTACGGGCTGAGCCTGCCGATCCGTGACGACCTGCACGTCTACACGCGGCGCGAACCGCACGGGGTCACCGGCCACATCGTCGCCTGGAACTACCCGCTGCAACTGTTCGCCCGGCAGGTCGGACCCGCCGTGGCGACGGGCAACTGCACCGTGGTCAAGCCGGCCGACGAGACACCCCGTTCCGCGGTGGCGCTCGCGCGGCTCGCGCTGGAGGCCGGACTGCCGCCCGGCGTGGTCAACGTGGTGACCGGGACCGGCGCGGAGGCCGGCGCGGCGCTGGCGGCCCACCCCGGTGTGGACCACCTGGGATTCGTGGGCTCGACCGGGGTCGGCGCACTGGTCGCCACGGCCGCCGCCGAGCGGGTCTCCCCGGCCATTCTCGAACTCGGGGGAAAATCCGCACACCTGGTGTTCGCGGACGCCGATGTGGAGCGGGCCGCGCAGGTCGCCGCGGGAGCCATCCTGCAGAACGCCGGGCAGACCTGCTCGGCGGGCTCGCGGGTGCTCGTGCACGAGAGCGTCCACGACGAAGTGGTGGAACGCATCGCCGGGCACTTCGCCCAGGTCTCCATCGGCCCGGGAACCGAGGACCCCGACCTCGGTCCGCTGGTCTCGCGCAAGCAGCAGAGCAGGGTGCGCGGGTATGTGGAGTCGGCCGGCACCGGAGAGATCGTCTTCGGCGGCACGATCGCCGAGCCGGCCGGGATCACCGCGGGGGCGTACTTCACACCGACCCTGATCGACGGTGTGGACCCGGCCTCCCCGATCGCGCAGGAGGAGGTGTTCGGACCGGTCCTGACCACCATGACCTTCGCCACCGAGGAGGAGGCGGTGGCCCTCGCGAACGGCACCGACTACGCCCTGCTCGGCGCGGTGTGGACCAAGGACCTCAGCCGCGCCCACCGGCTGGCCGCCCGGATCGAGGCCGGCCAGATCTACGTGAACACCTACGGCGCCGGCGGGGGAGTGGAACTGCCCTTCGGCGGGTTCCGCAAGTCCGGGTACGGCCGTGAGAAGGGCGTCGAGGCGCTGGACGCCTACACCGCCACGAAGACGGTCGTCGTCCAACTGTGACGGCGCGGAAAAGGACGTAGAGACAAGAGGTGGGCCCCGCCCGGATGGCGGGGCCCACCTCTGTCGTCCTCGGTTCGCGAACCGCTCAGGGCGTGAACCCGACGTAGTCGTCGAGCCGTCGGCGCAGCAGCCAGCGCCCCTGCGACGCCACGAACTCGTCGTGGTAGCGCGCGACGATCGCGACGGACCACGCGGAGCCGTCGCTCTTGAGCATCGTCACGTCGGTGGTCGCCTTCGCCTCCCGGTCGTTCCACTCCGTCACGACGGTGCCGCCGATGACATGGCGCTGGGGCCGGTCCGGGTCGGGCCGCCAGCCCGGCTGGGCGAAGGCCTCCCGGACGGCGTCCACGCCCTTGAGCGTGGCGACTCCGGGGATCTCCATCACCGTGTCCGGTGTGCACCAGGCGGACATGTCGTCGCTCCGGCCGTCGTCCTGGGCCTGCGCCACCGCGGCCACCGTCTGCCGCACACCGGCCCGCACCTCTGCGAACGTGGTCATCCGTGCTCCTACTTGAGTGCGATGGGGGTGATGGGGGAGCCGACGGAGCCCGTCACCTTCAGACCAGGCGCGCAGAACAGGGTCTCCCACACCCCGTCCTCCTCGCTGTCCGCGGCCAGCTCCTCGAAGTTGAACATCTCCCCGATGGTGAGGCCCATGTCCCGGATGACCACCTGGTGGAAGGGGATCGCGGCGCCCTTCACCGGGCTCGGCCACACCTCGCCCGAGTGGTTGTCCATGGCCAGCGCGGCGACCTCGCGTTCGTACAGCCAGCGGCAGGTGTCGAGGCCGGGGCCGGGGGCGTTGCCCAGGAAGTGCTCGCGGTCCCCCTCCAGGAACCACTTGTAGGAGCCCGTGCGCAGCAGGACGATGTCACCGGACTCGACCCGTACGCCCTGTCGCTCCTCGGCGGCCAGCAGGTCCGCCTCGGTGATCTCGTAGGAGTCCTCCAGCCGGTCCACGCCCTTGAGCCGGGCGATGTCGAGCAGGACACCCCGGGAGATCAGCCGGTCCACGGCCTTGTGGAACGAGTTGCGGGTGGCGCCGAGGAAGTTGTTGACCGCCGCGGCGGGCACGTTGTTGTAGAAGCGTCCCCCGTAGCCCGCGTGGGCCAGGCCGTCCCACTGGGTCGCCGCCTGCAGCCCGGTGATGATCATGTCGTCGGCGGAGATCAGGCCGTCGGGCGACTGCGCGGTGTCCGAGGGCAGCAGCGTCATGACGTGGATCGGATTGTTGCGGAAGCCGCCGGCCTTGAACGGCCCGTTGCTGTCGAAGGGCATGCCCAGGTCGAAGGCCTTGCCGGTACGCACCAGCCCGGCCGCCTCGACACGCTTTTGCGGGGTGACGAAGTTGAGGGTGCCGATCTCGTCGTCGTCCCCCCAACGGCCCCAGTTGCTCAGCTTCTTGCCCAGTTCGTGCTGGGGCCAGACCTTGTCCTCACTCACACTTACTCCTCACCGGTGAGCCATGTAGTGGCTCACGCATTCCATGAGACTGGTGGGCACGTAGTAGCCGGAGCGGTCCCTGATGCGGTCCAGGTTCCCGGCGACGTCCGCGACGCCGGCGTGCAGCGGATCCTCGGGCAGATAGCCCTCGGTGACCCCGACGAAGAGATGCGCGAACCGGCCGGCGCCCGCGAGGAAGACCTCGCCGCTGACCTCGCACGCCTCGTGGGCCAGATAGGCGACCATGGGCGCCACCAGCGCGGGGTCCATCACATCGCCCCCGCCGTGCCCCTGGTCCCGCAGCTGGTCCATGCCCTCCGAGGGGCCGCCCGCCATCCGCGTCATCGCGTTCGGGGCGATGACGTTGACCTTGATGTCGTGGTCGCCGGCCGACGCCGTCATGCTGCGGGCCATGCCGATGACCGCCGCCTTGGCGGTGGCGTAGCTGAGGTTGTCGGGCAGTCCGAACATCCCGATGGAGCCGGTGAGCACGATCCGCCCGTGGTTCTGCTTCAGCATGTGCGGCCAGGCGGCCCGCGAGGTGTGGAAGGCGCCGCGCACATGCACCCCGAGATGGCTGTCGAAGATGTCCTCGTCGACCTCGGGAAGCCCGGCGAAGCGCACGTTTCCCGCGTTGTTGACGACGATGTCGACGCGCCCGAACCGCTCCACCGCCCGTTCGACCGGGCGCCGTCCGCCCTCGGCGGTCGAGATGTCGCTGGTGTCCGCTATCGCGGTGCCGCCCGCGTCGTTGATCTCCCCGGCCACCCGCCGGGCGGGTTCGGCGTCGGAGCCGGTCCCGGCCATCGAGCCGCCGAGGTCGTTCACGACGACCTTGGCACCCAGCTCACCCAGCAGCCGCGCGTAGGCCCGGCCGATGCCGCGCCCCGCGCCGGTGACGACGGCCACCCGGTCGTCGAATCGGAACTTCTCCATCACTCGGCCTCCTCGGACCCGTCCGACGAACCCAGGAAGCCCGAGTACCGGTTCTCCAGGACGCCGCTCATGACCTCGCGCAGCTTCGGCCGGCCGCCCGGGTTGAGCAGGAAACTGCGGGGCTTGCCGTCGACGTTGGTGCCGTAGAAGTAGCTGCGTTCGCCGAACGAGGAGTACGCGGACAGTTCCGCCACCATCCGGTTCCAGCCCTCCTCCACGTCGGCGGGCACCTCCATCACCTTCCGGCCGTGCTCGCGCAGGTACTCGATCGCGTCGGCGATGAAGTCGACCTGGTCCTCGGCGTACCTGGGGTTGTTCCCGGCGGCCCCGTGCGGGCCCCCGGGGAAGAAGAAGTTGGGGAAGCCATGGCTCATCAGACCCATGAACGTGCGGGGGCCCTTGGACCAGTAGTCCTCGAGAGCCAGGCCGTCGCGCCCGCGCACCCCCATCCGGGTGAGCGCCCCGGTGCCGAAGTCGAAGCCCGAGGCCCACACGATGACGTCGAACTCCCGCAGCCCGTCGGTCGTCTCGATGCCCTGCTCGGTCACCCGGACCATCGGCGTCTCCCGCAGGTCGACCAGGCCGACCTTCGGGTCGTTGAAGGACTCGAAGTAGCCGGTCACGAACGGGGGCCGCTTCTCCGCCCAGCCGTGGTCGACGGGGATGAGCCGCTCGGCGGTCGCCGGGTCCCGGACGATGCCGCGGATCTGCTCGGCCATGAACGCGCACCAGTCCGCGTTGGCCGCCTTCTCGGTCATCGTGTCCGCGTAGTGGCTGATCACCTTGGAGAAGCCGGGCCCCGACCACATCTGCCGGTAGAACGCCCGGCGGTCCTCCGGGGAGTCGTCGAACGCCTTGCGCTCGTTGCGTTCGTGCAGGAACCCGCTCACGGATTCGTGCAACCGGTCGCGCAGCGTCTCGAATCCGGCCTTCAGCTCGGCCTGCTGCTCGTCGGTGATCGGCTCGTTGGCGAGCGGGGTGCACCAGTTGGGCGTGCGCTGATACACCGTCAGGGACGCCACGTCGCCGACGATCGCCGGTACGACCTGGACGCCGCTTGACCCGGTGCCGACCACCGCGACCCGCTTGCCCCCGAAGTCGACCGGCTCGTCGGGCCACAGACCGGTGTGGTGCGCCACGCCCTTGAAGTCCGTACGGCCCGGCACCTTCGGAAAGACCGGTGCCGACAGCACTCCCGTGGCCGCGACCAGGAAGCGCGTCCGGACCCGTGTGCCGTCCGCCGCCTTCACCAGCCAGGTGGCGGAGGGCTCGTCGTACACCGCGGAGGTGACCCGCGCCCCGAAGCGGATGTGCTCGCGCAGCCCGAGCCGGTCCACCGCGTAGTTGAAGTAGCGCTCGTTCTCCGGCTGGCCGGCGAACCGTTCGCTCCACTGCCATCCCTCGAACAGCTCGCGTGAGAAGAGATATCCGTAGGTGTAGCTCTCCGAGTCGAGCCTCGCTCCCGGATACCTGTTCCAGTACCACACCCCGCCGACGCCTTCACCGGCCTCCAGCAGCAGGGTGGAGAACCCGGCCTGCCGGGCCCGGTACAGCTGGTGGATCCCGGTCACCCCCGCGCCGATCACCAGCACCTCGACCTCGGTGTCGGCGGCGGTGTCCCGCACGTCGTCTCCGGACGCTGCCAAGGGACTCACCCGTCCTCTCCCGGCCGGGGCGCGACGGTGAAGCCCCAGGGGATGCCGAGGCTGGTGTCCGGGTCCGTGACCAGTACCTCGTCGGTCCGGGTCCGCACCCCCACCCCCTGCGCCGCCAGGTGCCGGGCCACCCGTTCCAGGTCGGCGACCTGCCAGGTGATCGCGTGGTAGGTGTCGTTGGGCGCGTTGGCCGACCAGTCGGCGTGCGCCGCGGTGCCCTCGTCGGGGACCGCGTACTCGAAGACCGCGTCGGCCAGCCGGACGTAGGTGCTGTGGACGCCGAGCACCTCGTCGCGCCCCTCGTGGACCACCGTGCCGCCCAGGCCGTCGACCACCACGCGCAGGCCCCGCTCGGGGCGGTCGGTGAGGACGGTGTGGTGCGAGCACCGCACGATCCCCAGCGGGTCGTCGTCGGACACCGGCGGGATCTCCCAGCCGGGCGCGAGCCGGTGGTCGAGCGGGAAGGGGATCTGCGGCAGGAACTCGTAGCGCAGCCCGGCGTCCTCGGGGACCGTGAAGAAGATCGGCATCGGGGATCCCGGTGCGGTCGGCGGGTCCTCGCCCTCGGCGGCCTCGTCCATCTGGCCCACCATCCCGATGCCGAGCCGCCGCAGCCGGCGGTAGGCGTCGGCGATGCCGTCGACGTACCAGCCGAACCCCTTGAGGTGCGGCTTGTCGACCGAGGCGTAACGCTGCACCCCGTCGAGCACATAGCGCTTGGGGTCGATCATGTCGAAGAGCACGTCGCTGATCGGCGTGAACGTCGAGTAGTCCGTGGGGTATCCGTCGCTCGCCGGCGCGTTGCGCGTCATCTCCGCCATCGGGCGGCTCGGGCGGCCGAAGACCCGCTCGAACCACGCCTCGCTCTCCCGCAGGTCGGTCACATGATGACTCGGGTGGTACAGCCGTGTGACGCGGAAGTCACCATCAGCCATGGATCTGTCGCCTCTCTCGCAGGGGTGTGTTGTCGCGGTCCAGAAGGGGTCACCAGGCGACGGGCAGCTCGTAGATGCCGTATGCCTGGGAGTCCTCCTTGAACCGCAGGTCCGCCAGGTCGGCGGCGAGCCGCAGGGTGGGAATCCTGCGGAACAGGGTGCTGAACACGACCTGGAGTTCGATGCGGGCCAGTTGCTGCCCCACGCACTGGTGCGGCCCCCAGCCGAAGGCGAGATGGCGGGAGGCGTTGCGCTCCAGCTTCAGCTCCTCGGGGTCGGGGAACGCGTCCGGATCCCAGTTCGCCGCGGGCAGGCTGGAGATGACGCCCTCGCCGGCGCGGATGGTCACCCCCTCGAACTCGAAGTCCTCCAGGACGGCTCGCCTGGCCAGCAGGTGCGGCAGCGTCAGATAGCGCAGCAACTCCTCGACGGCCCCGGCGACATACGCGGGATCGTCGGAGCGCTCCCGCAAGGAGGTGAGCTGGTCCTCGTGCTGAAGCAGCAGCGCCGTACCCAGGGTGATCATGTTGGCGCTGGTGTCGTGGCCGGCGACCAGGAGGATGTGGCCGAGCGGCGCGGCCTCCTGCATCGTGAGCACGCCCTCCTTGACCCGGGCACCCAGGTCCGAGAGGACATCCTCGCCGGGGTCGTCCATCTTGCTCTCGATGAGCTGCGCGATGTACCGGCGCAGCACACCGCTCGTCTCCACGTTCTCCTCGGGGGTCCGGTACACCGCGTTGGTGATCCCGGCGTGCTTCTGGAAGAACTCGTGGTCCTCGTACGGCACTCCGAGCAGCTCGCAGATCATCAGCGAGGGCAGCGGCAGCGACAGCGCCTCGTTCAGCTCGGTGGGGTTGGGACCCGCGAGCATCTTGTCGATGAGTTCGTCGGTGATGCGCTGGATCGCCGGCCGCAGCTTCTCCATCCGGTGGCGGGTGAAGGAACTGGTCAGCATCCGCCGCCAACGGGTGTGCTCCGCACCGTCGGTGTTGTTGATCGACGGCTGCATCTCGGAGGCGTGGACCTTCATCGCCTCCGTGGTGTGGGGGTAGCCCGGTTTGTCGAGCCCCGCGCTCAGCCTCGGGTCGGCGAGCAGGGCGCGCTGGGCGGCATGGCCGAGGGCCAGCCAGGGGGTGGTGCCGTCCCAGATGCGGACCCGGACCACCGGCTCGTCCGTGTCACGCAGGGCGAGCAGGCCGGGCGGCGGGGCGAACGGGCACTTGCTCGACCTGGGCGCCGGGAACTTCGGTACGTCGGCGGTCGGTTCGGTGTGGGGCGCGGTCTCGGTCATGAGAGTCCCTTCTTCGGCACTCCGGTTGTCGGTCCGGCCAACGTGCGGCCGCCGCTCACACGAGGTAGCGGCCGCCGTTGACGCTGAGGGTCTGCCCGGTCACGTACGCGGCCTCCTCGGACGCCAGATAGGCGACGGCGTGCGCGATGTCCTCGGGGCGCCCGGCGCGCTTCATCGGCATCGTCCTGGCCACCACGTCCGGGTCGAAGCCCTCGCGCAGCAGGGGTGTGTCGACGAAGCCGGGCGGCACGTTGTTGACGGTGATCCCCTTGGCGGCGTACTCGATGGCGAGGGCCTTGGTGAAGCCGATCACCCCGCCCTTCGACGCGGCGTAGTGCGAGAGGGCCGGGGCTCCCGTCTGGGCCGAGGAGGAGGAGATGTTGACGATGCGGCCCCAGCCGGCTTCGAGCATGTCGGGCACGAACGAACGGGTCACGAGGTACTGGCTCTTGAGATTGACCCGGATCATGCGGTCCCAGTCGTCCTCGCCGAGTTCGGTGAACGGCACGTACTTCGTGATGCCCGCGTTGTTGACCAGGACCGTGACCGGGCCCAGTTGCTCGCGGGTGCTCGCGGCCGAGGCCGCCACGGCGGCGCCGTCGGACACGTCCGTGGTGGTGGCGACCGCCTTGCCGCCCGCCTTTTGGATGGCCGCCGCCGTCTCCTCGGCGCCCTCCGTGTTCAGATCCCATACGGCCACCGACGCGCCCTGTTCGGCCAGGACGACGGCGATCGCGCGTCCCAGCCCGCGTCCGGCCCCGGTGACCACCGCGGTCCTGCCTGCCAGCGTCATCAGGTCTCCTCCTGATCGCGAGGTTCGAGTGCCTGTCGGGCCGCCTTCCGCGCGGCCATCGCACGGGGGAATCCCGCGTAACCCGAGGCGTGGTAGAGCACTTCGGCGATCTCGGTCTCCGAGAGCCCGTTGTTCCTGGCGATCCGCACATGGCTGGCGATTTCGTCCTCGCAGCCCAGGGCGATGAGCACGCCCAGCGTCACCAGGCTCCGGTCACGGCGTGCCAGCCCTTCGCGGGCCCACAGCTGTGCCCATACATTGATGAGGCCGATCTCCACGAGGTCCTCACCGATGAGTCCGTCGCGCAGGTCGGTCCGCTCGGGCGGCGCGGAGGAGGCGGCGACGGAGAACATCGTCTCCAGGCCCAGCCGCCGCAGGTCCGCGTCGCCGGTCACGATGCGACGCCTTGTTCGTGCCCCATATGGCTTCACCTCTCCCTGGTTCAGACGAGGAGACGGCGCCACGGCCCGGCACGGGCGGAACTCCTCGGCCGGTGCGTCGTCACCCGTGCAACTGCCCGACGTGTGCCGGCGCGACGGTCGCGTTTCACACGGGCCCGGACGCGGCAGATCCAGCAATCCAACAACACATCTGACATATATGCCTGGGTTAATTCAGGTAGCTGTTTCGGACCGTACGCCACGTGAGTGGGACTGAGCAATGCCCTCGACATCGCCCGGCGGACAACGCCGCGGACAACCCGGCGAGCAAGGGGAAGGCCCGACTCCGGCGGTCGGCCGCCGCAGGAAAGGAGGGCGGCGCAGGAGATCCGATTCCCGTTCCACTCACCGGAATCGCGCACTGCGCGGGCACCGGACGGTACGCACACTGAGGCAAGCCGTGAGACAACCGCCGAGGGGAACAGCATGCATGAACCGGGCACGAGCAGAAGGCCCGACCGGCACCTCGCCGTGGTGATCGGTGCCGGTGGACTGGGCACCGCGGTGGCCAGACGGCTCGGCCAGCGCTACCGCGTACTCGTCGCCGACATCGACGCGGGACGGGCGAAGGACATCGCCCGCACACTCTGCGACGAAGGCGGCGACGTCACGCCCACGCAGTGCGACGTCACCCTGCCCGAGTCCGTCGCGGCACTGGCCCGCACGGTGGAGGAGCACGGCGGATTCCGGGTGCTCGCCCATGTGGCCGGGCTGTCGCCGGTGGCGGGAGACTTCGAGCGGATCATCTCCGTCAACCTCACCGGACCGGCACTGGTCGCCCGCGCGCTGCTGCCGCAGGCGACCACCGGTACGGCCGCGATCCTGGTCTCCTCGCTCGCGGCCCACACCTTCCGGCCGAGCGAGTCCGTCGAGGAACTGCTGCGCGAGCCGGAGCACCCCGGGATCCCCGGACGGATCGCGGCGCAGCTGGAACCGGACGACCGCACCGGCGCGAGGGCGTACCAGATCTCCAAGTACGGCCTGCTGGGGCTCTGCCGCCGCGAGGCGCGGGCCTGGGGACGGCACGGTGCGCGGATCGTCTCCCTGTCACCCGGTCTCATCGCCACGCCCATGGGAGCGGTGGAGTTCCTGCACAGCCCGGTCAAGCGCCAGATGTACGAGCAGACCCCGCTCGCCCGCGAGGGAACCATGCTGGAGATCGCCGACATGGTGGAGTTCCTGGCGTCCGACCGGGCGTCGTTCGTCTCGGGTACGGACCTCCTGGTCGACGGCGGACTGGCGGGCACCCTGAACACCCTCTGACCGGGTACCGCGGCAGGGCCGGCGCCGGGTACCGCGATCGCGGTACGGCGACTGCCACGCACGCGGGACGTGGCTCCCGCTGCCTGCCTTTACCCTTCAAGTGTGAAGGCACGTATTGCGAATGTACGCGTGAAACGGCCGCCGGCCGCCGCATCCTGGATGCCCGCGCTGATCGCCGCCGTGCTCGGACTGCTCACCCTTCAGGTGGTCGGCCGTGACGACGCCGGAGCACTCGACGCCGGGCACGCGCTCCTCATCGTGGCCGGCGGCTGCGCGCTGCTCGTGCGGCGCCGCGCACCCCTGCCGACCCTCGCCGCGGTGCTGGTGCTCTCGGTCGTGAACCAGGCCGCGGGCGCCCCCGTCGAACGTCCTGATCCCGGCCATCTGCGTCGCGGTCTACACGCTCGCCCTGCGCACCGGCCGACGCGGCGCGTGGGCGACCGCCGCCCTCACCGCGGCCTGGGTCGCGGTGACCGTGCTCGTCTTCCCGTCCGGGCCCTTCGACCCGCAAAGGCTCGGCGCGGTCGCCTGGGCCGTCGCCGCCGCGGCGGTCGGTGACGCCGTGCGCAGCAGGCGTGACGTCGTCGCGGCCCTGCGCGAGCGGGCGGAGCGGGCCGAGCGCACGCGGGCCGAGGAGGCCGCGCGCCAGGTCGCCGAGGAACGCGTCCGCATCGCTCGCGACCTGCACGACATCGTCGCCCACCAGCTCACACTGATCCACGCGCAGGCCGGCGTCGGCGTCCACCTGGAGAACGCCGGAGTGCGGCGCGCCGAAGGACTGCTCGAGCAGATCCGCGACGGCGCCAAGGTCGCCCTGGCGGAACTGCGCACCACGGTCGGCATGCTCAGCCAGAGCACCGAGCCGGCCCACGAGCACCGGCCCACACCGGGCCTGTCCATGCTGAACGACCTCGCGAGGTCGTTCAGGCTCGCCGGGCTCCAGGTGGACGTGGTGCGGCGCGGCGAGCCGGGCAGACCGTCCGCGACGGTGGACGTCACGGCCTTCCGCATCCTCCAGGAGGCCTTGACCAATGTGCAGAAGCACGCCCACGTGGACAGGGCCGAGATCGAGCTGCGCTGGACGCCGGGCACCCTGGTGCTCAACGTGCGCAACGGACCTTCCCCCGGTTCGGCGCCCGTCGCCGCCGAGGGGACACACCGGGGGCTGCTGTCCATGAGGGAGCGCGCGACGGCCGTCGGGGGAACCTGCGAGGCCCGCCCCGCCCCCGGGGGCGGATATCTCGTGACGGCCGTGCTTCCGCTCCACGAGAGCGACCACGCGCGGACCCCGGTCGCCGCAGCGACGGTGACCCGGTGACGATTCGCGTGGTCCTGGCCGACGACCAGACCCTGTTGCGTGGCACCCTGCGGCTGCTGCTGGACAACAGCCCCGGCTACGAGGTCGTCGGGGAGGCCTCGGACGGCGACGAGGCAGTGGCCCTGGCGTGCGCCCACACGCCCGACGTGGTGCTCATGGACATCCGGATGCCCCGCACGGACGGACTCCGGGCGACGCGCTCGATCCGCGCCGACCCCGCGCTCGCCGATGTGAAGATCCTCGTACTCACCACGTTCGAGACCGAACAGTACGTGGCCGACGCGATGCTGGCCGGAGCCAACGGCTTCATCGGCAAGGGCACCGACCCGCCCGAGCTGCTCGCGGCCATCGAGACGGTGGCCCGCGGGGACGTGGCCCTGTCCGCCACGGCGGCACTCGGCCTGGTGAAGCGGTTCCAGGCGCAGCAGCACACACCGCCGCCGACCACACCGGGACAACTCGCCGGACTGACCCCCCGCGAACGGGAAATGATCACCCTGGTGGCCAAGGGGCTGTCCAACGCCGACATCGCCCAGATCCTGCATCTGAGCCGGCACACGGTGAAGACGCACGTCAACCGCGCCATGGTCAAACTGGGAGTGAGCGAGCGCGCGCAGCTCGTGGTCATCGCGTACGAGTGCGGCCTGGTGAAGCCGGGCAGCCACCCGCATCCGCAGTAGGCCCCGAACCCGGGTACCGCCCGCGCGGTACCCGGGTTCCATGCGTCAGGGCGACGCGGGCGAGGGGCCACGACCAGCAGGGTAGGAGCCTGCCCCCAACGGTGGGGGCATCGTCACCTCCCGGTCCTACGGAATGAGAACCACGCCGATGTCCTGGCTGACCAGGATCAGCATCGCCAATCGAAAACTGGCGGCGCTGCTCACCCTTCTCGTTGTCGCTCTCGGCGTTTACGCCATCCCGTCGATCAAGCAACAGCTGATCCCCAACCTTTCGTTCCCGATGGTCACGGTGGCCGCGTCCTACCCGGGCGCCTCTCCCGAAGTGGTGGAGAGCCAGGTCGCCGTGCCGATCGAGGACGCCGTCAAGTCCCTGGACGGCGTGGAAAGCGTCTCCTCGACCTCGCGTCAGGGATCCGCCCTGGTGGTCCTCCGGCTCGACTTCAAGGCGGACATCGACGACAGCGCCCAGAAGGCGCAGCAGGCGGTGTCGAAGATCTCGGCCGGGCTGCCCCAGGGCGTGGACCCCGAGGTGACGACCGGCAGCACGGACGACCAGCCGACGGTTGTCCTCGCCGCCACCTCGGGCGCGTCCCAGCAGACCCTGGCGACCGCCCTGAACGACGAGGCCGTCCCCGAGCTGAAGCAGGTCGACGGCGTCAACGACGTCACCGTGTCGGGCGCACGTGACCAGGTCGTCACGGTGACCCCGGACACCGCGGCCATGAAAGCGGCCGGTCTGAGCACACAGGACCTCGCCGGCGCCCTGTCCGGCCTCGGGACGCACGCGGCCGGCTCCGTCACCGGCGACAAGGAGTCGCTGAGCGTCTCCGTACCCGAGAACGTGACCAGCCTGGACGCGATCAAGAAGCTGTGGGTGACCTCGGCCGCGAGCGCCACGTCCGGTACCGGGGCCCCCGTCCGGCTCGGGGACCTCGCCTCGGTCGAGCTGGCCGACGCGGAGGCGACCTCGCTCACCCGCACCGACGGCAGGCCCAGCCTGGGCGTCAGCGTGACCATGGACCACGACGGCAGCGCCGCGTCCATCTCCAAGGACGTGCGCGGACTCATTCCCGGCCTGGAGAAGAAGCTCGGCGACCAGGCTCGGCTGACGATCGTCTCGGACGCCGGTCCCCAGGTCAGCAACTCCGTGGACGGACTGCTCAAGGAGGGACTGCTCGGCCTGGTCATGGCCGTCCTCGTGATCGTCCTGTTCTTGCGCTCGGCACGCTCCACGATGGTCACGGCGATCTCGATCCCGCTGTCCCTCGTGATCGCGCTGATCGTGCTCTGGGCCCGCGACTACAGCCTCAACATGCTGACCCTCGGAGGCCTCAGCATCGCCGTCGGACGGGTCGTCGACGACTCGATCGTCGTGCTGGAGAACATCAAGCGCCACCTCGGCTACGGCGAGGAGCGCAACCGCGCCATCATCGGAGCGGTGCGCGAGGTGGCCTCCGCGGTCACCGCCTCCACACTCACCACGGTCGCCGTCTTCCTGCCGATCGCCTTCGTCTCCGGCCTGGTCGGCGAACTCTTCGGCCCCTTCGCCGTCACCGTGACGGTGGCCATGCTGGCCTCGCTCGTGGTGTCGCTGACCATCGTGCCGGTGCTCGCGTACTGGTTCCTCAAGGCCCCCGCCGGCGTCGACTCCGCCGATCCCGAGGAGTTCCGCAGGCGGGTCGAGGCCGAAGAGCGCAACGGCCGCCTGCAACGCTGGTACCTGCCGGTCATCACCTGGTCGCTGCGCCGCCGCCGTACGGTGCTGGCCGGTGCCCTCGCCCTGCTGGTACTCACCCTGGGCATGACGACCGTGCTGAAGACCAGCTTCCTCGGCGGATCCGACGCCACCAGCCTGCGGCTGACCCAGAAGCTGGCGCCCGGCAGCAGCCTGGCCGCCACGGACGCCGCGGCCAGGCAGGTGGAGAAGATCATCGCCGACACGGACGGCGTGTCCGTCTACCAGGTGACCGCCGGAAGCCTCAGCACCAAGGGTTCGAGCAGTGCCAACGGCACCGGGGCGTCGACCGCGACGTACACCGTCGTGCTCGACGACGGCGCCGACGCCGACAAGCTGCAGAAGAGCCTGGAGGAGCGCCTCGACAAGCTGAACGGCGCGGGTGACTTCACCTTCGCGGCCGGCGGCGGCGTGGGCGGCGGCGATGTCGCGGTCAGCGTGCAGGCCGACGACTCCACCGTGCTGCGCACCGCGACCGACCGGATCCAGCAGGCGCTGGGCAAGGTCGACCAGGTCACCCAGGTCACCAGCGACCTCGCCGAGAGCGCCGCGCAGATCAGCGTCGTCCCCAAGGGCGAGGCCGCCGCCGAGCACGGTCTGACCGGCGCCACCCTGGCCAGCGCGGTCAACGAGGCCCTCCAGGGAACGAACGCCGCGCAGGTGGTCCTCGACGGTCAGCAGCGCGATGTCGTCGTCAAGACCTCGGGGGACACCCCCGACTCGCCGGCGGCCCTGCAGAATCTGGACATCCTCACCCCCGCCGGTTCCGTACGGCTCGGTGATGTCGCCACCATCAGCCGCACCGAGGCCCCGGCGGAGCGGACCCGCACCGACGGGCAGCAGACCACCATCGTCTCCGCCGTCCCCGCCGGCGACGACACCGGAGCGGCCAGCTCCGCCGTCGAGAAGGCCCTGGACAAGGTGGACCTGCCGGCCGGCGCCACCTACTCCATGGGCGGTGTCACCAGCGACCAGAGCGAGGCGTTCTCCCAGCTCGGACTGGCCATGGTCGCCGCCGTCGCCCTGGTGTTCCTCCTGCTGATCGGCGTCTTCCGGAGCATCCGCCAGACACTGGTACTGCTCGTCTCCATCCCGTTCGCCGCGACCGGCGCGATCCTCCTGCTGCTCGTCACCGGCACCCCGCTCGGCATCGCCTCGCTGATCGGCATGCTGATGCTGATCGGCATCGTGGTCACCAACGCCGTCGTCCTCGTCGACCTGGTGAACCAGTACCGCGAGCAGGGCATGAGCGTCGCCGAGGCCGTGGTCGAGGGCGGACTGCGCCGGCTGAGGCCCATCGTCATGACGGCCCTCGCCACGATCTTCGCCCTGATCCCCATGGCGCTCGGCATCACCGAGGCGGGCGGATTCATCTCCGAGCCGCTCGCCGTCGTGGTCATCGGCGGCCTGATCAGCTCCACCCTGCTCACCCTGGTGCTGATCCCCACCCTGTACACCATGGTGGAGACGCGTCGCGAGCGGCGCCGGCACAAGGGAGGGGACGAGCGGGCACCCGAGGCGGAGCAGTCCGGCACGCGGACCGCGGTCCCGGTGCACTGACCCGACCGGGGGACGACCTGTGAGGCTCATGGTCTGCGCCGCACCCGCGGGGCAGACCATGAGCCGTCGGCGGCCGGAACCCCGGCACACCCCCGCCCGCGCGTGTTCCCACGCGGTCACCCCGCCGCAGAAGTGGTCCGCCCAGTGGGACACCGGCCTCGGCACCGGGGCCCGTCGCTGTAGCTTTTCGCGAGCCGTGACTCCCCGGTGCGGTCGGCACCTCGCAACGGCCAGGGGGAGACCTGGTGCCCACTCTCGGACCGGAAGGACCCCACGATGAAGTCCGCCATCTACAACGGGCCGCTCGACATCACCGTCACGGAGCTGGAGACACCTGCCTGCGGCCCGCGCGACGTGCTGCTGCGCAATCTGCACGCCGGCATCTGCGGCTCGGACGTGTCGGTCTTCCGCCACGGTCCCGGGGCGCATCAGATCCTGAAGGGCGAGCAGTTCGGCCACGAGGTCGTGTCGGAGATCGCCGAGGTGGGCAGCGAGGTGACCGGCCTGTCCGTCGGCGACCGCGTCTACCCCTACCCCCTGCTGGCCAAGGGCGACCCCGGCCGCGCCGGATGCCTCGGCGGGTTCTCCGAGTACATCCTCGTCCCGAACTGCCGGGAGGGCGAGCAGGTGTTCAAGATCAGCGACCTGATCCCGACGCCCGTGGCCGGACTGATCGAGCCGTTCACGGTGGGACACCACGCCGTGCGCCGCTGCCGTCCGAAGCAGGGGGAGAAGGCCATCGTCTTCGGCGCCGGCACCATCGGGATCGCCGCCGCGGTGGCGCTGAAGAGCTTCGGCGCCGCGGAGGTCATGGTGGTGGACCTGTCCGACTTCCGGCTGGAGAAGGCCGCCGGTCTCGGCTTCGTGACCTGCAACTCGGGCCGGGAGGACCTGCGGCGCCGGGCCGGTGAGGTGTTCGGCGAGGTGACCACGCTGCTCGGGACCTTCCCCAACGTCGACATCTACGTCGAGGCGGCCGGGCCCGACGAGCTGCTGGCCACGATCCAGTCCATGGCGAAGTCCGGTGCCCGCATCGGCGCCGTCGCCGTCCATCCCAAGCCGGTCGCCATCGACATGGTCCGGCTGGCCTACGGCGAGCAGGAGATCGTCGGACCGGGCGGCTACCGGCCCGAGGACGTCGTCAACGTCATGAAGATCATGGAGAGCGGACGGTTCGACCTGGCCTCCATCATCACCCACACCTTCGAACTCGACCGGATCGTCGAGGCGATCGAGACGGCCGGTGACCGCGAGTCCGCCCTGCACGTGGCCATCGCCTACTGACGCGTTCCCCGGATGCCCCGCCCGGCCCCGCGGGGCCGGGCGCATCACGTGCGACGCAGCACCCCCCCCGGCCGGAGCACGCACCGCTCGGCCCGCGCCGGAACGAAGGCAAGGAAGGATCAGGGAAGTGACGAAGACCCTAGGACTCATCGGAGCCGGACGGATCGGCGGGGCGCTGGCCCGGCTGGCGCTCGCCGCCGGGCTGCGCGTGGTCGTGAGCAACTCCCGCGGCCCGCAGACGCTCGCCGACACGGTGGCGCAGTGGGGAGAGGGCGCCAGGGCGGCGGGGGTGCTCGACGCGGCGCGGGAGGGCGACATCGTGGTGGCCACCATTCCGCTCGGCGCCCACCGGCAGCTTCCCGCCGACGCCCTCGCTGGCAAGACCGTGCTGGACACCATGAACTACTACCCCGAACGGGACGGCTCCATCGCGGAGTTGGACTCCGGCGAGCTGACCTCCAGTGAACTGGTGCAGCGTCACCTTCCCGAGTCGCGGGTGGTCAAGGCGTGCAACAACATCGACTTCCGTCGGCTGGAGATCCTGGCCAGGCCGGCCGGCGCCGCCGACCGCAGCGCGCTGCCCGTGGCCGGCGACGACCGGGCGGCCAAGGAGGAGGCCGTCCGGCTGCTCGACGTCCTCGGCTACGACACGGTCGACCTCGGCTCCCTGTCCGAGAGCTGGCGCAGCGAGCCGAACACGGCCGTCTACGTGCAGCCGTACCTGCCCAAGCGCCCGGCGGACCTGACCGGGGAGGAGGACATCATGAAGTGGTTCATGGACTGCCCCGGTGCCCCGCTCTCCGTCGAACGGCTGGCCGCCCTCCTGCGCGACGCGACGCGTCAGTCACCCGCCGACGCACGGGAACGACTCGGCTGACGACCGCCACCGCCACGCCCGCGCACCCCACGGACCGGGCCACCGGCCCCGTCATGACCCCCGATCCGTCACGCGACGTACTCACCGAAGGCATGACAACATGCGGACACTCAGTCTGGGCCACGCCCTGGTCGACCGGGTCGAGGAGCACACACTGCCGGTCTCCCTCACCTTCCTGACCGGCGACGAGGCTCTCATCGCACGGCGTGTGGACCCCCTGCCCGGCGGCTTCCTGGACCGCGAGACCATGAACTTCCAGTTCTCCAACCATAGTTGGGTGCTGCGGGTGGACGGCCGCACGGTACTGGTCGACCCGTGCACCGGCAACGGCCGTACCGGCCGGGGCCCTTACTTCGACGGACTGGACGTGCCCTATCTGGACCGGCTCGCGGCGGCGGGAGTGTCGCCAGAGTCGGTCGACGTCGTCTTCTGCACCCACTTCCACCACGACCACTGCGGCTGGAACACCCGGCTGAGCGACGGAGAATGGGTGCCCACCTTCGCCAACGCGGAGTACGTGTTCGCCGAGGAGGAGTACCGGCGGTGGGACACGGCGAGGCCGCCGCACTCCAACGACTTCAGTCCCAACGTCTTCGACGAGTGCGTACGCCCCGTCGCCGAGGCGGGCCTCGCCAGGGTCGTCCCGCTGCCGTACCGGATCTCGCCGAGCCTGACCGTGGAACCCGCACCCGGCCACACGCTCGGGCACGCGGTGCTGCGGCTCGAATCCGACGGCGTACGGGCGTACTTCACCGGAGACGCCTTCCACCACCCGGTCCAGCTGACCCGCCCCGAACTGCACCTGCCGGGCTGCGACGACCTGCCGACGGCCGTCGAGACCCGGCGCGCACTCGTGCGACGCGCACTGGACGAGGACGCGTTCCTCTTCCCCGCCCACTTCTCGGCACCCCATTACGGCCGCCTCGCCCTGGACCGCGACGAGGTCTGCTTCGTGCCGGGCGGCGCGGTCCACGCCACGGTCGGCTGACCGGCCGGACCGTGGCATCCGGTCCGCACCACCACCCTCCGACCTGTGGAAGGACGCGATGATGGCGTTGGAACGCCTCACCCCGAACGGGGCGAGACAGAGATTGCGGAGAATGAGGATCCTGGGGCCCGGCCTGGTGCTCGCCCTGCTCCTGCCGGTGTCCCTGAGCGCGCAGTCCCACGCGGCGGCGGACACCGCGAGCCGGCCCGGCGACCGGGGGATCACCCAGGTCAACGTCACGAACTCGGCGGATCGTGTCAACGGCCAGCCGGTGGTCGCCGTCAACCCCCGCGACCCCAGGAACCTGGTGTACACGTCGTCGGACCACGTGGGCGGCGCGACACTCGACGAACTGAACTGCTACGCCGCCTACTCCCGTGACGGGGGCGCGACATGGACGCGCGTGCCCTGGCCGCTCGGTGATCGTCCCCAGTGCGGAGACCCGTACCTGGCGGTCGATTCGCGCGGGATCTTCTATCTGGCCTTCAACCGGCTGGGCTGCCCCGACGATCCGAGCGGGCCGCCGAACGGCACCTGCGACGGCGTGCCCAACCGGGTGGCCGTGGCCCGCTCCCTGGACGGCGGCCGCACCTGGTCGGATCCGGTGGACACACCGGTCGCCCGCGGCACCACTCCGCGACTGCGGGTGGACACGGCCACCGACAACGTCTACGTGGTCGGAGGCGTGGGCGACCCCAGCCCCGCCGGGGTCTCGGTCAGCAAGGACCACGGCCGCACCTGGAGTGCCTTCGGCCAGTTGCCCGCGCAGCCCTTCAGCAACCAGGTCGGCGTCCACCGCGGGGTCCTCGCCACGGCGACCGCGATGAGGGTCGTCGACGGGACGCGGGTCGAGCCGACCGACGTGACCTTCCACGTCAGCGTGGACCGGGGGCGCACCTTCACCTCCCGCCCGGTGACCGACCGGCACGGCAGGCCGGTGGCACCGCCCTCGGGACCCCTGGTGCCCGACAACCAGAACCTCGTGGCGACCGATCCCGTCCCGTGGGTCACCGCCGACCCCACGCGCACCGGAAGGTTCGCGATCATGGTTCCGCGCGGGGAGCGGCTCGCGGTGTACGTCACCCCCGACGCGGGCCGCAGCTGGACCGGACCCGCCGTGATCGACACGCCGGGAGTCTCGGGCTCCTCCAAGCCCTGGATCGAGTACGGTCCGACCGGCAACCTGGGCGTCATGTGGCGCACGGTCACCGGCGGGATCGTCGATGTGTACGCCGCCGTCTCCTTCGACCGGGGCAGGTCGTTCGGCCCGGTCGTGAAGGCCGACCGCACCAGCCTCGCGTACACCTTCGACGGCAACGGGGGCGACGAGTGGTCGCGCATCCTGCTGCACGGCAAGTACGTCTACGTCACCTGGGCGGGTTCGGGGACGGGCGGTGACATCGACGGGATCGTGAGCAGAGTGCCGCTCTCACGGTTCCGGTGAGAAGCGACGCGCTCCAAGATCAGCCGCCATGACCGAGCACGACCAGGCGTGACCCACAACGAGACACGGCCGTCCGGAGAATCCGGGCGGCCGTGTTTTGGTGTGCTCGCACGACGTACCCGGACCGGCGCGGAAGCAATTGTCATACAACTCTGATCCCTCGCCGCCGCGGTCGTGTTCTTTGTACAGGCTTTCCACGTACGTGTCTTGCTGATGGATGTCACGAGGGTTACGTTCCCCTCAGTTCTTGTCGGACAATCTCGGTGGCTTCGGCGAACCGGGGCTGTCCAAAGGCGAGTTCCGTCGCATGTGGTTCCGCGTGCCGTCAAGGGGCCCGTGGTGATCAGCCGCATGCGCGCACCCATCCACCGCACAGCCGATGCGCCAGGCCGCTCCCTCGCACGGGGCGTGGCCGAGGAGACGAAGATGTCGACCAACAAGCGCGCTCCACAGGCGGAAGCCCTCCGCTTCGAGGACGTGACCCTGGAGTTCCCCGGCAGCCACCGGCCCGCCATCCAGGACGTGTCGTTCCAGATCGAACGCGGCACGTCCGTCGCCGTGATCGGACCCAGCGGCTGTGGGAAGAGCACCTTGCTCAACCTGGCCGCGGGCCTGCTCAGCCCGTCCGAGGGCAGGGTCTACTTCGGCGGCGAGGAGGTCACCGCCGTCAACTCCGACGCCGCGTACGTGACCCAGCAGACGGATCTGCTGCCCTGGCTGACCGTCAAGGCCAACATCGGCCTGGCCCTGAAGTTCCGCAAGGTGCCGAAGGCGGAGCGGGAGGAACGCATCGCCCACTGGATCGGCGTGGTCGGTCTGACCGGGTTCGAGGACCACTATCCACGTGAGCTGTCCGGCGGCATGCGCAAACGCTGTGCGATCGCCCGTGCGCTGATCTACGAGCCCTCCATCGTGCTGATGGACGAACCCTTCGGTCCGCTGGACGCCATCACCCGGCTGGGCCTCCAGCAGGAGCTGCTCAACCTCTGGGAGCAGCAGAAGGGCACGCTGGTCTTCGTCACGCACGACCTCAACGAGGCCATCTACCTGGCCGACCAGGTGGTCGTGATGTCCGAGGGCCCCGGCACCGTCCGGCGCGTCCTCCCCATCCCCTTCGGGCGTCCGCGCACCATCGGCTCCCTCATCGAGTCGCACGAGTTCTCGGAGCTGTACAACGACCTGTGGAGCCTGTTCAAGTCCGACGTGAGGGCGCCCGACGCCGCATAGCCGGGCGCGGTCGGACCGATGCCCGACCGCCGACGCGAGAAGACACGAGAAGCCACGAGCAGAAGAGAGAGGAGGCAGTGATGGGACTGCGCGAACGCGGTGCCGCGCCCACCCGCGAACCGGCGGAGTGGACGCCCGACCTGCTCGCCAAGGTGGAGTGGCGCCGCAAGGCGGCCGAGGAGCCGTTCCGCGGGCTGGCCACGTCCGACGGCGTGCGCCCGGGGCTGTTCCCGCTGACCGGCACCGGCGCCGACACCACCGCAATCCGCCGAGCGGCCGAGGCCTACCTGGGCCGGCTCGGCCCGAAGGAACTGTCCGGGGCACGCTTCCCCATGGACGACGTGACATGGCGGCACTGGGCCAACGGGGCACGCTACTTCCTGCGCCACGGCCTGTGTCTGGAGGACCTCGACGACACCAGGCGGCAGCTCGCCCTGGACCTCGTCGCCGCCAGCCTCAGCGAGGCCGGCCACCAGCAGGTCCTCGATCTGATGCGCCTGAACCTGACGATCGGCGAGCTGCGCGGCGAGACCGACATGCTCAACGAGTGGATGTACTGGTTCAGCGTCTACGGCGATCCCGGCGGCGACGCACCGTTCGGCTGGCAGCTCGACGGCCACCACGTGAACGTCAACTGCGCGATCGTAGGCGACCACATGGTGCTCACGCCCACCTTCCTCGGCGCCGAACCGGTCATCGACGTGTCCGGGAAGTACGCGGGGACCACCGCCTTCCGGCGCGAGGAAGCGGCGGCGGCGGAGCTGTTCGCCGGCCTCTCCGCACCGCAGCGGGCACAAGCGGTGATCGGCGACGCCATGCCCGAGGAACTGTTCGCCGGTGCCTTCCGCGACAACTTCGAGCTGAACTACGAGGGCGTACGGCTCGCCGAACTGACCACCGGGCAGCGCCGCGCGGCACGGGAACTGATCGGCCTCTACACCGGCCGGGCCAACCCCGGGCACGCCGCCGTGCGCATGGACGAGGTCCTCGCACACGAGGGCGACACGTACTTCGCCTGGGCCGGCGACCCGGACGGCGTCTTCTACTACCGCGTCCACAGCCCCGTGATCCTCGTCGAGTTCGAGCACATGGCCGGCGTGATGTTCGACAACGACGTGCCCAGCCGGCGCCACATCCACACCGTGGTGCGCACCCCCAACGGCAACGACTACGGCGTCGACCTGCTGCGCCAGCACCACGAACGCCACCACGCGAGGAGGAAGCAGTCATGAAGGTGGTTCTGGGCCGCGACGATCTCGCGGAGGCGGCCGAAGCCGCCGTCGAGGGCGCCGGGACGCCGTTCGAACGCCTCGCGATCCGGCCGGTCCACAAGGCCTCGCGCGGTTTCGTCGACGGCGACGGGCCCGACCTGTGCGAACTCGCCGTCGTCACCCTGCTCCAGGCCGTCGCCCAGGACCGGCCCGTCCTGCTGCTGCCGGTCACCGCTCTGGGCCGCGACCAGCACCAGACGCTCGTCACCCTGGGCGGGCTGACCGTGGCGGACGTTGAGGGCCGCAGCGTCGGGGTCCGCGCCTGGAGCCAGACCACCGGCGTATGGGTACGCGGCTTCCTCACCGAGCAGTACGGCGTCGACCTGCGCGAGGTCGACTGGCGGACCTATGAGGGCGCCCACGTCGACGGCTACGAGGACCCGTCCTGGGTCACCCGCGCGCCCGAGGGCGCCAAGCTGCCGGCGGACTTCCTCGCCGGCCGCGTCGACTTCGCAGTCATGGGAAACGAACTGCCCGCCGACGACCGCATCCGAACCGCCGTCGCGGACGCGCGCACGGTGGCCGCCCAGTGGGCGGCGCGCACCGGCTTCACGCCCGTCAACCATGTCGTCGGCATCACCGAGGAAGCCGCCCGAAAGAACCCGGCCGCGATCCTGGCCGCCTACGACGCGATGTCCAAGGCCGCGCTCGCGGCCCCGACCGCCGCCGTCGACCCCGCCGGGTTCGCCGGGCTGCGCGGCCCGGTGACCCGTGCCGCCGCCTACGCGCTGGAGCAGGAGGTCGTGGCCCGCCCCGTCGAGTTCGACGAACTGGTCGAGCGGACCTGCGCGGCCCTGGGCGTCCCCGCCTCCCGCCTCGGCGGCTGACACGGGCACCGGCAGGGCCCCTTCCCCGAACGGATCGCGTTCCGCGGAGCGCGGCAGAAAGGCAGGAGATGCGGAAGCTCTCGACCGTCCTCGGCCACCACCCGCAGGCGCGGGCACAGGAGGAGTACGGAGCCGGCATCGGCGACATCACCCGGGTCGTGGACGACGGCCATGCCGAGTACCGCGTCCGGCCGAGGCGAGGCGTGTCACCCGCGGCCGAGCCCCGGCCGGCCGACGGCGGCACCCCGTACCCGCTGTTCCCGCGCGGTGCTGACCCGCCATGCGCCCGGTCAGGGTCCCCGCCTCGATGCTCGTCCCCACGCAAGCCACGGAACGCGGAGGCGGTCACGGTGGACAACAGCGGCCAGGGTGTCGAGTCCGGAGCGAACACGTCGGGCACCCGCCACGGCCGGGCCTACGAGGGCCTTCGCGCCCTGCTCCTGTCGGGGAGCATGGCCCCGGGCACACGGCTGACCGAGGCGGATCTGACCCGGATGTTCGACGTGTCGCGGAGCACCATGCGGTCCGTGCTGGTGCGGCTGGCCCAGGAGGGCTACGTCACCAGCGAGGTCAACCGCGGGGTGCGCACCCGGAGCTTCTCCGTGCGGGAGGCGGCGGACATCCTGGAGGCCCGCGAGACGCTGGAGTCGGCCCTGGCCGGCAAGGCCGCCGAGCGGGCCACCTCCGAGGAGGTCCAGGAGATGCGCCGCACGCTGCGGGACATGGCGCAGGCCAAGTCGCGGGGCGACCAGGACACGTACTCCCGGTGCAACCGGCGCTTCCACCAGCAGATCAAGCAGGCCGCGCACCAGACGACCCTGGCCCGTGCCTACGACACGCTGCTCTACCCGCTGGTGATGCGCCAGTACCGCAACCTCTCCGCCCAGCACCCGAGGTCCGGGTCCCTGGAGGAGCACCGGGCCATCTTCCTCGCCGTCGTCACCCGCAACCCCGACGCGGCCGTCGCGGCGATGCGCCACCACGTCGGCTCCGCCCGCCGGGCGCTGCTGCTGGACAAGTCCCGTGGACCGTCGGTCACCTGACGGCCCACCGGGGCGGGAAGGACGACGTTGACCACCTCACCGGCAACAACCTCGACGAGAGCGGCGGGCTCACCGCCCGTCCATGTGACGCTCGAACAGCACCGGGCGGCACGCGGCAACTCACGCGTCCCCACCCACCTGCGCGGCGCGGACTGGAACCGCCACGCCGCAGGCAGCCCGCACACCTACTTCTGGACCCACCGCGCCCCGGCACCCGGATCCGGTTCTTCTCCACTCAACAAGCCTGGTGAACAAGGGAGTTCCCATGAGACAGCACACGACCTCCACCCTTGCCCTGACCTCGGCCGCGATACTCGGCGCCGCGCTGCTCACCGCCTGCGGCGACGACGGGGCGGCCTCGGTCGGCTCGGACGGCAAGACCACCGTCTCGGTGGGTGTGAGCGGCAACGTCTTCGATCTGTCCATCCGACTGGCGGACAAGAGCGGCTACTTCGACAAGCAGAACATCAAGGTCAAGTACGTGACCCTGACCGCCGCGACGGGCACCTCGGCCCTGCAGTCGGGCTCCGTGCAGTTCCTCAACTCCAGCCCCACCAGCTTCCTGGCCGGTCTCTCCAAGGGACTGCCCGAGGTCTCGGTCGCCACCAACGGCGGAGGCAACCCGCTCGGCGTGGTCGTCAGCGACGAGTTCGCCAAGAAGCACGGCCTGACCTCCGACACCCCCGCGGACCAGGTGGCCAAGGCCCTGGCCGGCTCGACGGCCGGCGCCAGCTCCGCCAACACCAAGGCCGAGGCGGGCATCTTTCTCAAGGCCCACGGGGTCGACCCGGACAAGCTGAAGTGGGTCTCCCTGCCGACCCCGGCCGCCGACAAGGCCGCCCTCACCAAGGGCGAGGTCGACTGGTTCATCACCTCGCAGCCGATCCCGCTCCAGGTGCAGCACGAGGGTGACGGCGTCGTGGTGGCCGACTCGTCCAAGGTTCCCGAGTGGGCCTCCGAACAGGCCGGCTACGGCCAGGTCGTCGTGGTGAAGCAGAGCTACGCGAAGAGCAACACCGCCCTGGTGAAGGGCTTCGCCACCGCCGTTCAGCAGGCGACCGCCTACCTCGACACGCACCCCGCCACCGACGAGAAGGTGCTGGTCGCGGCGCGCAGCACGTTGCAGAGTGTGCCCGACGACGTGCTCAGCGCCTCCGTCTCCCAGGTGGACTGGCCCCGCACGGCCAAGCAGGACGCACAGGGATGGAAGAAGACACTCGCGTTCGTGAAGGACGGCATCAAGGCGGTGCCGGACGCGTCCGTGTCCGCCGACGACTGGACCAACACCTACCTGCCGTAACCGCCGACACCAAGGAAGGGAGCAGACCATGGCAACCGTCACCGACAAGGCCGTGACCGAGCCCGACAGCGACATCGCACCCCGGCCCGCCAGGCGTGCCAAGGCCCGCCTGCAGAGCACCGGATCGGTCATCGTGCTGCGCATTGTGGTGATCGCGGTCACCCTGGTCCTGTGGCAGGTGATGAGCGGCCCCGTCATACCCGAGTACGCGGTCAGCAGGCCGACCGAGGTGTACCACTCGCTCGTCGACATGCTCGGGTCGGCCGCAGGGTGGACCGACATCAAGGTCACCGCCGTCGAAGTACTGGCCGGCTTCGGTCTCGGCGTCGCCGCCGGAACGGTGCTGGGCCTCGTGCTGGGGTCGTTCCCCCTCATGGGCCGGGTGCTCGAACCGCTCGTCGCGGCCATCAACGGAATTCCGAAGATCGCGCTCGCCCCGTTGTTCCTGCTGTTCTTCGGCATCGGCTCCTGGTCGAAGATCACCATCGCCATGACCGGTGTCGCCTTCGTCGTCTTCTACAACATCTATCTGGGCCTGCGGCTGAGGGAGCGCGAACTCGTCGAGGTCGTCCAGGTCATGGGCGGGCGCAAGCACCACGTCCTCGGCTATGTGACGATCCCGACGCTCGCCGCCCCGTTCTTCGCCGCGCTCAAGACGGGCGGGCCGCTGGCCATCCTCGGCGTCATCGGCGCCGAGTTCATCGCCTCCTCCGAGGGGGTCGGGCACGAACTGTTCACCTCGGCGCAGAACCTCGACGCGGCCCGCGAGTTCGCCGGCCTGATCGTCCTGGTCGCCATGACACTCACCCTCAACGGCTTCCTGACCGCCCTCGACGGGTACGCGCTCAAGCGCCTCGGACTCGCGGCCCGCCGCCGCCCGCAGCCCAAGAGCTGAGCCCGCGCAGGGCACGAGAGAGACACCAGAGAGACACCAGAGAGAAGGGACCTCTGCGATGAACGACTTCCCGCCCGCTCCGCCCGGCTCCTCGGGGCAGGGGCAACCACCCGGGCGCCCCTCCCGCAGAACGATGCTGGCGGCCGTCGCGGCGTCGGCCGCCGTGCCGTTGCTCTCGGCCGGGCCGGCCGCCGCCGCACCCGGGCGCACCGGTGACCTGCTCTACATCGGCACCTGGAAACAGAACCAGGTCCACGCGGTGCGGTTCGACCCCGAGAGAGGGACCATGACATCCCTCGGACCCGTGGCCCAGGTCAGCTCGAACTGGGTCGTGGCACACCCCACCCGCCCGGTCCTCTACGTGGCCGGCGACGAACAGGGCGGCTACATCCGGATCTTCCACATCGACGACGTGTCGGGAGCCCTGCGCCGGATCGGCGAGATCGCCACCGAGGACGCACCGGCCGACAGCGGCGGACTGTCGTACTTCGGGTTGACCGCGGACGCGAGAACCCTGCTGGCCGCGGACTTCGCGGCCGGCACCGCGGTGACCGTCCCCGTGCGCCCGGACGGCGGCCTCGGCTCCGTGTCCTCCCGGGTGCGGGACACCGGCTCCGGACCCGATCCGCGCCAGCAGGGCCCGCACCCCCACCACGTGGTCGTCGACCCCGGTGGCGCCTACGCGCTGGTCGCTGACTTCGGCGCCGACTGTGTCTTCGTCTACGACTACGACGCGGCGGCAGGGAGGATGTCCGCAGGACCGCACGGCGGCCCCGGCTCCTACGCGACGGCCCCGGGGTCCGGCCCCCGGCGGCTGGCCTTCCACCCCCGCGGACGGGCGGTCTACCTCCTGAACGAACTGACCGCCGACATCCAGGTGCTGCACTGGGACCCGCGACACGGCACGCTGACGCCCCGCCAGCTCCTGTCGACGAACGCGCCGGACCACACGGGAGCGACGAGCGCCGCCGAACTGGCCATCAGCCGCGACGGCCGCCATGTCTACACGTCCAACCGCGGCGACAACACCCTGGTCGTCTTCTCGGCGCACCCGAGGACCGGACTGCTCACCGAGGTCCAGCGGATCCCCTGCGGGGGCGTCACACCCTGGAGCTTCTCCCTGCACCCCGACGGAAGGTGGCTGTTCGTCGCGAACGAGGCGAGCGGCACGGTGAACCTCTTCCGCGTCGACCCGGCGTCCGGGCGTCTCACGGACACCGGCCGCTCCGTACCCGTACCCCAGCCCGACTGCGTCGCCTTCCGCGTCCGAGCCCGCCGGCAGGGCTCAGGACAGCACTGAGCCGGCCTCTTGATCGGCGTACGAATTCCAGGACTCGGTGACAGGAGAAACGCCATGAGGCTCCACCGCAGACGCTCCCCCGGCCCGACTGCGGCCGTGGTGACGACCGTGGTGCTCGGTTCGGCTCTGCTGGCGGCGTGCGGGGACACGCCCACAGCCGGCTCGGGCGGGACCGGTACGGTCACCGTCGGCGTCGCGGGCAACATCTTCGACGTTCCGCTGCGGGTGGCGGACGCCGAGGGCTACTTCGGCAAGAGGGGACTGAAGGTCAAGTTCGTGACGGTGACGGCCGCCACGGGCATGCCGTCCCTGGAGTCGGGTTCCCTGCAGTTCCTCAATTCCAGTCCGACCGGTTTCCTCGACGCCATGGCGAAGGGCACCGGGGTGATCGCGGTCGGGGTGGACGGGCTCGGCAACCCGCTCGGTCTCGTCGTCGGCAAGGAGTTCGCCCGGCGGCAAGGACTGACCGCCAAGACTCCGGCGGGCACCGTGGCCGAGGCGTTGGCGGGTTCGACCGGCGGTTCCAGCTCGGCGAACACGAAGGCGGAGTCGGAGATGTTCCTCAAGGACAACCGGGTCGACCCCGACAAGGTCGAGTGGGTGTCCTTGCCCAGCCCGAGTGCGGACAGGACCGCGCTCAACGAGGGCCGGATCGACTGGTTCGTCACCTCGGAACCGCTTCCGTTGCAGATCCAGGACTCCGGCGAGGGGATCGTGGTGGCCAACTCCCGTACCGTGCCCCAGTGGTCCAGCGACTACGCCGGTTACGGTCAGGTCGTCGTGGCCCGCAGGAGTTTCGCCGGTGAACACGCCGACACCGTAAGGAAGTTCGTCGGCGCGGTGCGCGAGGCGACGGCCTATCTGGCCGAGCACATGAACGATTCGTCGGTGGTCCCGGTGGCGAAGCGCGCGCTGCCCGGCGTCCCCGACGCGGCGGTGCAGGCCGGCATCGAGGAGGTCGAGTGGCCGCTGTTCGTGGACATGGACGCGCAGACCTGGAGGACGACCAGCGCCTTCGTCGGCGAACTGGGCGCCCTCCCCGACGGCGCGAGGATCACCGCGGACGACTGGACCAACGAATACGTGCGGTGAGACGGGGCGCGTCCCGGTCGACCGTGTGTCCTCGACCAAGAGGAGCTGGTGGAAGCCATGTCCCCCACGATGAAACGACGAGCGTTCCCGGCGGCCGGCGCGGGTGTACGCAGCGACGGCTCGGAGTGGGAGACGCTCACGGACGGCAGGTCCAAATCCGGTTTCCCGAGCTATTCGGCGGACGACAATGAAATCGTCTACGCGTGCTCACCGAAGATGACGAAAATCTCCCCGACTGGTCGCCGGACGGCAGCGATGTGCGCTGCCTGACCGACAAAGGCGCCAATGACGCCCGCGCCGTCCGGAACCACGAAGGGCGCATTCTGTACAACAGCGGCATGTACGGGTTCCGGGAAGAGGCGGCGCTGTACGACGACACCTTCCAGTCGTATCTTCCTCACCCAGGAAGTGCTCCGCGCAAGGGAATCACAGGTGATCACGTGGGCGCCAGTTCCGGCGGCAGGGAAGCCGACACCGGCAAAGCCGCCTCGAACCGGCACGCTCAGGCCTACGAGGGGCTGCGTTCCCTGCTGATGTCGGGGAGCTTCCCACCGGGCACAAGGCTCACCGAGGCGGAGCTGACCCGGCGGTTCGAGGTCTCGCGGACCACCATGAGAGCGGTCCTGGTCCGGCTGACCCAGGAGGGACATGTCACCAGCGAGGTCAACAGGGGTGTCCGCACACGGGACTTCTCGGTCGAGGAGGCGATCGACATCCTGGAGGCGCGCGAAACACTGGAATCCGCCCTGGCGGGCAAGGCCGCCGAGCGCGCGACCGAAGGGGAGATCGAGGAGCTGCGCCGCACACTGGATGCCATGGCGGACTGCCTCAAGCGTGGTGACCAGGCGGGATACTCCCAGGGCAATCGCGCCTTCCACCAGCAGATCAAGCTCGCGGCTCACCAGCGGACCCTGGCGCGGGCCTACGACACGCTGCTCTACCCCCTGGTGATGCGGCAGTACCGCAACCTCTCCGCGCCGCATCCGCGGTCCGGCTCACTCGAGGAACACCAGGCCGTCTTCCTCGCCGTCCTCACGCGCAACCCCGAGGCCGCCGTCGCCGCGATGCGCCACCACGTCGGCTCCGCACGCAGAGCCCTGCTGCTGCGGACCTCCGGCGACAGCGACGGATCCGGTGCCGCCGACGGCGACTCCGCGACCGGGGGACCGCGCCGGTGATCCGGCGGGACGTCTCACCCGGGTCACCCGTGGTGGTCATGGTCCCGACGGTCCTCGCTGCGCCAACGCGCCCTGTTCCGGCGGCTGTAGCGCCGGTCCCAGCGCTCCTGGCGGTCCCGGCGCTCCTGGTAGGCCCGGTAGTCCCCGGGTTCGGGACCTCCGCCGCGGTACCGGCCGCCGCGACGGCGGGTGATGCCGTAGATCAGCACCGCCGCGGCCACCCACCACAGGGGATGAAGGAAGCCGAGACCGAACAGAACCAGCACGAGAACGAGAAGCAGGGCGAACAGCACGCGGACCTCCCCGGGGAACGGGACACAACGTCGGCACCGGGGTCTGGGGGCTGACTTCACAGCATACTCCCGCGCCCGGCTCAACTCTCCGGCGCCCTCGCCCGAGGCGCGAGCCGGGACCCCGGACCGGCGAGGGATTCGGAGTCGTCGATGAAGGCGCGGGCCACGTCGGCCAGGCGCCGGTTGTGGGCGCGGGCGTAGCCGCGCAGGGCGCTGAACGCCTGCTCCATGTCGATGCCCTGGCGTTCGGCGAGCTTCCCCTTGGCCTGTTCGATCAGCACCCGGCTGTTCAGCGCCGTCTGCAACTGCTCGTTGAGGAGCGTGCTGCGGTGCGCGGTGCGCTGTTGCAGCAAGCTGATGGTGGCGACATCGGCCAGCGCCTGGGCGACGAGTGTGGCGGTCGGATCGAAGGGGCCGGGCGCGGCGCGGAACAGGTTCAGGGCGCCCACGGTCTCGTCCCGCAGGCGCATCGGAAGGGCCTGGACGGCCCCGAACCCGATGCGGTGGGCGACCGAGACGAAGCGCGGCCAGCGGTCGATCTCCCGGGTCAGGTCGTGGATGATCACCGGCGCGCCGGTGTGGAAGCACTCGAGGCACGGGCCTTCGTCGTTTTGGAGCTGGAAGAGTTCCAGGAGGCGAACCTGCTCGTCGGAGGCGGCCATGACGCGGAGTTTGCCGTCCCGGTCGGCGAGCAGCACACCGGCGGCGCCGGCGTCGAGCATGCCGACGCAACGGTCGGTCAGCAGGCGCAGGAAGTCGATGAGGTCGAAGTCGGCCACCAGGTTGTCGGCCAACTCGACGAAGGTCTTGGCCAGAATTCGTTGATCCATCGTGGGCACCCTTGGTTGGGACCGGTCCCTGCCCCAGGAGGGCGGGAAGGACGGCCGGCTTCCGGGCCGGCGTCATCTGCGTCAGGGTTCCTCCTCGGTCCGGCCCCCCTCCGCGTCGGACGAGAGACGAAGCCGACGGGCCACCACATCCGCTGCCACGTCGGCGAGTTGGCGTCCCTGCGCATAGGCATGGGCGCGGAGTCGGACGAAAGCCTCCTCGATGCCGACGCCGAGCTGGACCGTGAGCATCCCGGTGGCCTGGTCGATCTCCGCTCGGTACGCGCCCAGCTCCCCGGGGAGCTGGGCAGGTACCGATCCGTCGGCGGGGACGGTGGTCTCGTCGATTCCCGCGTCGAGAAGGAGGAGAGTGGCGAGATCGGCGAACGCCAGTGCGTCGGCCAGTTCTTCAGCGTCGAGTACGGTCGGAATCCCCGCGTACAGGTCCAGAACCCCCGGACTGATCGCCCCCATCTGCAGGGGGAGTGAGAAGACCGCGCGGGCGCCGGCTTCCAGGGCCGCGTCGGCGAATACGGCCCAGTGAGCCTGCAGTCCGGCGGTGAGCAGATCGGGCGTCAGGACGGCCGAGCCGCGGTCGAAGGCGTCCACGCACGGTCCTTCACCCAGGGTGAGCTGGAGTTCTTCCAGCTGCCCGCTGATCTCGTCGGTGCTGCACAGCGGGTGGCTCGTCGCGGTCCGGGACATGGCCGACAGACCGGCGCCGCCGACGGGCAGCGCGGCCACGGCCGCCGTGCACACGTCCAGCACACCGACCCGGGAGCCGCGTCGGGCCGCCTCCCTGGCCACCAGCGCCCGGACCCGCGCCGGTCGAGTGTCAGGGTCCATCGGGGTCACCGTCTCCGGGCCTGCTGCGTGGCCGGGCCGGGATGCCGGCGACGGAAGGCGCGGGCGGAAGCGACTCGTAGGGCGGGGGCGGGGAAGGCACGGCGGGGAGATCGCCTGACCAAGGCGGGAGGTGGCCGAACGGGAGGCCGAGGACGAGGAAACCGCAACCGGTCAGGTCGAGTATGCGGGCCAGCATCGCCGGAGGATGCCGCAGCCGCAGGGTCCGGCCGGCCGAGGCGGCCTGCTGCGAGGCACGAAGGAAGGCGTTCAGGCCGCTGCATTCGCAGAAGGCGACGGCGGTGAGGTCAACGTCGATGTTGCGGAGGTCGTCCCGCAGGCACTGGTCCAGGGCCGCGCGCACCAACGGCACGGAGTCGAGATCGATCTCACCGGCCAGGGTGATCACTGTCCGGTCCCCTCGGTCATGGTGGTGGACGGCGAGCTGTGGAAGGGGCATGACGCCTCGGTTCGGAAGGCTGTCCGGCAGGGGGGCGCGATGTCGTCGGAGTCCTTGGCCCGCTGTCGGCAGGATGTGCGTTCGGGGAAGGTGGAACGTGGCCGGCCCGGCAGTCTGCACAGCAGGTCCGCCCAGCTCCCTCCAGGGATGCGCCGAGTGGCGGACGAAGGGTCCGCTCCCGCAGCCATCCGTGTTCAGCAACAGAGTGCCGCCGGGGTCTGGGACGTTCTCCACAGCAGCATAGTCCTTGCGTCGCCCGACGCACGGCCGGAAGCCGCCCGATCCTGGGGCGCCCGAGCACGGCGGCCCCCCTCCCGTGCGCGACCGGCACCCGGGTGAACCCCCGTGCCGGACCGTCGGTGAAGCACCGTACGCGGTCGCCCTGTTGGGGCGTCCGACGGCCGGTCCCGGACGGGTCGGCGGCAGCGCGTACCGCGTACCGGTGGAGCGGGACGACGGCCGTCGCCCCGTCGTGGCGGTCGATGCCGTGGCCATGGACCTCTCCGACTCGAAGCGCACGGGAATTCCGTAATGTGCGGCAGAGGAAATACGCCGATGAAGCCGCCGAGCCGCGAGACGGCGACGAATGTGAACATCCGGTTTACTGGTGGGCGAGCCAGTACGCGAAGCCCCGTCGATGGCGACACGAGCGCGGGTGAAAAGGGTGGACGTGCACTTCTTCAGTCGGCTGCGAGGCCCGGCCGAAGCCCGGCGTGCGAACCGGCGTGGAAAGCGGAAAGAGTCCGGGCGGCGGAGCGGCTTCTGGTCGCTCCTCAGCACGCGCAGCGTTGTCGGGCAGATGTTCGTGCTCCAGTTGGTTGTCGTACTGTTGTTCGCAATTGTGGCCGTCGTACTGATGGTGATGACCGTGGAACGCGAGGCCACCCGGTCCGCGGCCGACCGGTCGTTCGTCGCCGCGGAGGTCTTCGCCCACGCGCCCGGAATTGTCGCGGCCCTGAAGTCGCCCGATCCGACAGCGGAACTCCAGCCCCGGACCGAAGAGATCCGCAAGGCCGCCCCGCTCGATTTCGCCGTCATCGTCGACAGGGAGGGAATCCGCTATACGCAGGCCGATCCCGGCCTGATCGGCGAACGCATCCCCTTCCCCCAGGAACTCGCGGCACTGCGGGACGGCCGCACCGTCAGGGGGCGCAACGAGACGGGGAGCCACACCTCGATGCGTACCTTCATGCCGATCAAGGACGCCGACGGCACGGTGGTCGGTGGCGTCGCCGTGGGTGTCCGGGTGACGAGCATCAGCGCGGAGGCCATGAAGCACCTGCCGATGCTGCTCGGCGTCACGGCCGCCGTCGTGATCGTGGGCACGGCCGGGACGGTGACGGTCGGCAGACGCCTGCTGCGCCAGACCCACGGCCTGGGCCCCGCCGAGATCACCCGTCTGTACAGACACCACGACGCGGTCCTGCACGCCGCCCGTGAAGGCATCGCCATCGTGGACGCCGACCGCCGGCTGCTGCTGGTGAACGAGGAGGCGCGACGGCTCCTCGACCTGACCGCCGAGGCCCAGGGCCACCGTGTGGGCGAGCTGGACCTCGCACCGCCCATGGCCGAACTGCTGGAATCCGGGCGGGAGGCCACCGACGAGGTGCACCTGGCCGAGGGCAGGGTACTGGCGGTGAACCAACGGCCCGTGGACGGGGACGACGGCGGATCCGGGAGCGTCGCGACCCTGCGGGACTCCACGGAGCTGAGCGCGCTCTCCGGCCGGGCGGAGGCGGCGAGAGAGCGCTTGAACGTGCTGTACCGCGGAAGCACGGGCATCGGCACCACCCTGGACGTCACACGGACGGCGGAGGAACTGGCCGAGGCCGCCGTCCCGCACTTCACCGACTACGTGACCATCGACCTCGCGGAGCCGGTACTGCGGGGTGACGAACCGACCGGCGCGGAACGGACTCTTCGCCGCGTCGCCACCGCGGGCGTCCGCGAGGACGCCCCGTTCACTCCCGTGGGCGAAGACGTCGTGTTCATCCCGTCGGAGTCCGGGAGGGCCGACCTGATGGCCGGCCGGGGACTGATCGACACCGATCTGCGTGCCGTGGTGGGACGCGTCCCCGGCTACGTGCCCGGCTACGGCTTCCGGGACCTCGACCGCGGGCGGCGCATCGTCGAGTACGGCATCCACTCGCTCGTCACGGTCCCGTTGCGCGCTCGCGGCGTACTGCTGGGCGTGGCGGGGTTCTGGCGGGCGCGGAAGCCCGAACCCTTCGTCCAGGACGACCTCGAAGTCGCCGAGGAACTGGCCACCCGGGCCGCGGTGGCCATCGACAACGCCCGCCGTTACACCCGTGAACACGCCATGGCCGTGACCCTGCAACGCAGTCTGCTCCCGGGCTCCCTCCCCGGCTCAAGCTCCCTCGAAGTGGCCCACCGCTATCTGCCCGCCGAGTCCGGAGGCGTGGGCGGCGACTGGTTCGAACGTCATCCCCCTGCCGGGTGCGCGGGTGGCCCTGGTGGTCGGTGACGTCGTCGGCCACGGTCTGCACGCGGCGGCCACCATGGGCCGGCTGCGCACCGCGGTGCACAATCTGTCGGCCCTGGACCTGGCCCCCGACGAACTCATGGCCCACCTGGACGAACTCGTCACCCGCATGGACGACAGCGAAGCGGGCGAGGGCAGCGGCCAGAGCGTCAGTGGAGCGAGCTGCCTGTACGCGATCTACGATCCGGCCTCCGGCCGCGTCGGCATGGTACGGGCGGGGCATCCGGGGCCGGTGGTGGTCCGCCCCGACGGTTCGGTGCACCTTCCCCACGTGCCGGTCTCCCCGCCCCTGGGACTGGGGGGCGTCGAGCCCTTCGAGACCGCCGAGCTGCGGTTGGCCGAGGGGAGCCGACTGGTGCTGTACACCGACGGGTTGATCGAGAAGCCCGGCCACGACCTCGACCACGGCCTCGGTCTGCTGCTCGACGCGCTGGCCGGCCACCCGGACCGTGACCCCGAGGAAACCTGCCGGACCGTTCTGGAGGCCACGCTTGCCGTCAAGCCCCGGGACGACGTTGCGCTGCTGGTGGCCCGTACCCGGCTGCTTCCCCCGGACCGGATCGCCCAGTGGCAGATTTCCGCCGACGCCGCGGCCGTGCCCCGGGTACGTGCCGCGTGCGGGCGGCAACTGCACGCCTGGGGGCTCGACGACATCAGCTACGTCACCGAGCTGATCGTCTCGGAGCTGGTCACCAACGCCAACCGCTACGGGAGCCCGCCGGTCACCGTGCGCCTTCTGTACGACCGGACCCTCATCTGCGAGGTCGCCGACGCCAGCAGCACCTCACCGCATCTGCGCCGGGCGGCCACCACCGACGAGGGCGGTCGAGGCCTGTACCTCGTCGCCCGCCTCGCCCAGCGCTGGGGGACCCGCTACCTGCCCCGCGGAAAGGTCATCTGGACCGAGCAGACCCTGACCGGCGGCACGGCCGAGCCCGTCGAGGACACCACAGACGCCCTGCTGGACCAGTGGAGCGACGACACCCCCTAGGCGTCCTTCGCCTCGGCCGCCTCGTGGAAGGCGACGACCGCCTCGCCGTTGGCTCTCGCCCACTCGGTGAGCTTCCTGACGGGCTCCTCCAGGGTGCGCCCGAGCGGGGTCAGGCTGTACTCCACCCGTGGCGGCGCCTCGGCGTACACGCGTCGCTCGACGAGCCCGTTGGCCTGGAGGCGGCGCAGGGTCTGCGTCAGTACCTTGCGCGAGACGCCTCCGACCAGCTCGACCAGCTCGCCGTGCCGCAGGGGGCCGTCGCTCAGGGCGAAGAGCGTGACCACCGCCCACTTGCCGGAGACGATCTCGATGGCCAGCCGGGCGGGACAGTCGGCGAGGAAGACGGTTCCGGGACGAAGGCTCATGGTGCCGAAGGTTACCTCCAGGTACCTTTCGGCCGCCTAACGTCGAAGTACGCACCGCACCGAACGGCACCGGAGCCGGCCCCGGCTCGGCCGCCTCGTCCGCGACAGCACCTCCACGCCCACTCGAAGGGGACAGCCATGTCCGGTCCCACCACCTACGTCCTCGTGCACGGCGCCTGGCACGACGGACAGTCCTGGCACCGCGTCACCCCCCTGCTCACCGACGAGGGCCACCGCGTCTTCGCGCCGTCCCTCACAGGCCACGGCGACAAGGCGCACCTGCTGAGCCCCGAGGTCGGACTCGGCACACACGTCGACGACATCGTCGGCCTCGTCCTCGACCACGACCTGAACGGCATCGTCCTCGTCGGCCACAGCTACGCGGGAATGGTCGTCTCCGGCGTGGCGAACCGGGTGCCCGAGCGCGTCTCACGCCTCGTGTACGTCGACGCGATGGTGCCGACGCACGGCGAGAACGCCATCGACGTCATGCCGCTCACGCGAGCCCTGATCGACGGTGCCGCCGGCAGCGCCCAGCCCTGGCGCATTCCACCGCTCCCGGAGTTCCCCGCGCCCCGCGGCCTCTTCGGCGTCACCGACCCCGACGACATCGCCTGGCTCAGGACCACGCTCAACGACGAGTCGGTCCGCTGCTTCCAGGAGCCGGCCGAGACGGACAACCCCGCACAGGCCATGATCCCCCGCACCCACATCCTCTGCGCCGGCGCCGAGCCCGACGCCGTCACCCGCCGGCCCGTCCCGCCGACGCAGCCCAACGGCGAGCCGTCTCGCGTCCACGAGCTGAGGTCCGGCCACGACTCCATGATCACCAACCCCGCGGAGCTGAGCGCCCTGCTGCTGGAGAACGCCTGACGCGGCGGTTTCCCACCCGTGTCGAGGACCACCCGGTGGTCCGGCGCGGCCCGGTAGGAGTGAGCCGTTCCGGGTCCTCGCCGCAGGGATCACGTACCGTGCGGGCCGGGTGACGGACTTGTCAAGAGGAGGGGTGATGACCGATCCCAGTCGCATCGAGATCAGCGGCGCCGGGCTCCGCTGCACCGACGTGGTCCGCGTGGCCCGGCGCAGCGCGTGGACGGAACTGACCCCCGACGCCCTGACCCGGGCGGCGCGCAGCTACGAGCTGGCCGTCGAACTCGGCGCCAAGGGCGCCGTCTACGGACGGACCACCGGAGTGGGCGCCAACAGACACATCGTCATCGACCCGGGCGCCGCCGACCTGCACGGACTGCGCCTGCTGCGCAGCCACGCCGGAGGCACCGGCGCCCCGCTGCCGGACGACGCGGTGCGCGCCGTGATGGTGATCCGCCTGAACCAGCTCGCCGCCGCCGGCAGCGGCGTACACCCCCGGCTGCTGCGGGCCCTGCAACAGGCCCTGCGGGTGGGTGCCCTGCCACTCGTGCACACCCGGGGCGCCATCGGCACCGGTGACCTGACGGCCCTCGCCGAGATCGCGCTGACGCTCGCGGGAGAACTGCCCTGGGCCGCGGGCGGCATCGAGCCGGTCCCGATCAGCCCGGGTGACGCGCTCGCGTTCATCTCCAGCAACGCCGCGACCCTCGCGGAAGCCGTACTGGCCTGGCACGACCTGACCCGGTTGCTGGCCGCGAGCCACGTCGTGACCGCGCTGACGTTCTGCGCCCTGGGCGGCTCCGCCGAGGCCTACGACGAGCGCGTCCACGCCTCCCGCCCCCACCCCGGTTCGGTGCAGTGCGCCGCGGATCTGCGCCGGCTGCTCACCGCCGCCGGCGATCTGCCCCAAGGGCGCCGGTTGCAGGACCCGTTCGGACTGCGGGCCTTCCCACAGGTGCAGGGCGCGGCCCTGGACGCGGCGGCCCGGGTGGGGCAGGTGCTGGAGGTCGACGTGAACGCCGCCGCCGAGAATCCGCTGATCGACGTGGAGACCCTCCAGGCCTACCACCACGGCCAGTTCTCCACGGCACAGGTGGCGCTCGCCTTCGACTACCTGCGGGCCGCGCTGCACCACACCGCGGAGCTGTCCGCCGCACGGCTGAGCGACCTGGTCGAGCCGGACCTGAGCGGGCTGGCCCCGTTCCTGGCGGAGGGCCCGGCGGGCAGCTCCGGCATCATGATCCTCGAGTACGTCGCACACGACGCGCTGGGCACCCTGCGGCACGCCGCCGCCCCGGTCACCCTCGGCACCGCGGTGATCTCACGCGGCCTGGAGGACCACGCCAGCTTCTCCACGCACGCGGTACGCAGCACGGTCACCGCGACCGCCGCCTATCGCACGGTGTTGGCCTGCGAACTGCTCGGCGCGGTACGGGCGTTGCGGATGTCCGGAACCGAACTGCCGGACACCCCTTTGCGCACGGCCCACCGGACGGTCACGGCCGGGCTTCCGCACATCGCCGAGGACCACCCCCTCAGCACGGAGATCCGCCAGGCGGAACGGCTGCTGGACGGCCTCTCGACGCTGTGAGGAGAGGGCGCTTCATGCGCGGACGGGGAGAATTCCGCCCGTTCGTGTACACAAAGCCGCCTTCGCCACCGGAACCGTGGAAAAGGCCCGACAGTGGACGAGCCGCCGGAGCGTGGATCCGGTGTGCTCCGTCGACAGCACTCCACCCGGAAAGTCAGAGGTGCATCATGACGCCCACCAACGAGGCGACCGACCGAGTCCAGTTGGTCTTCTCCCTCTTCGACGCCGACGGCAACGGCTACCTGGAGCCCGCCGACTTCGACCTGATGAGCAGCCGCGTCGTGGCGGCCGTCCCGGCGGCCGGTGACGCCCTGAAGGAGAGGATCGCCGGGTCCTTCCGCCGCTACTGGGAAACGCTGTTGACCGAGCTGGACGCCAACGGCGACGGGCGGATCAGCCCGGAGGAGTTCGCCTCCGTCGTCCTCAATCCGCAGCGCTTCGACGCCGCGGTGAACGAGTTCGCCGAGGCACTCGCCGCCATGGGGGATCCGGAAGGCGACGGCCTGGTCGCCCGCCCCGAGTTCGTGGCGCTGATGATCGCCATCGGCTTCGAACGGAGCAACATCGAGGCGCTGTTCGACGCCTTCGGGCCGGACGGAAGCGACCGCATCCGGGT
This sequence comes from Streptomyces sp. SL06, assembly GCF_058244745.1. Lineage (NCBI taxonomy): Bacteria > Bacillati > Actinomycetota > Actinomycetes > Kitasatosporales > Streptomycetaceae > Streptomyces > Streptomyces sp. SL06. Next base: position 7,166,088 of record NZ_JBSYOT010000002.1, read on the forward strand.
GAGCACCTGGGCGGACGGCATCCGGGACTACTACCGGCCCGAGAAGTCCGGTATCCCCGGCGACCGTCTGACCGCGGGCGTGTCCGGGTGACCGGAGGCGGCGAACGCCGTGGTGCCGGTGGGAGCGGCTGAGGGCGCGAAGCACTCAGGCGTACGGGGCCGGGGCCGGCGGCGGGCGCGGCGCTCGGTGCGGGCGAGCAGGACGGTGGGGACAGCCGCGGCGACCCTGATCGCGAGCACCCAGCGGAACGTGGTCCCGAATCCGCCGGCCTGCCCGCCGGGCGTGGGGTGGTGGCGGAGCCGGTCGTCGAGGACGACGCGTTGGAGGACGTTGAGCTGCGGGGCGGCGTCCGGGATCCTTTTCGGCGGCAGGGCACGGCAGGCGGCGGTCATCACCGGGATGATCGACAGGCCGAACCCGACGCCTCTGACGCCCATGACGACGCACAGCACCAGGTAGGGGGTGGTGGCCGTCAGGAACACGAACGGGACGGTCGAGAGCGCCGGCACGGCGGCGCCCGTGACGACGGTGATCCCGGCGCCGCGAGCAGTGCGCCGAGCCCGGTGACAATCACGCCCCTCGCCGCGGACGGTCTGGAAGTACGGCGGCAGGAGGATCGTCCCGCCGTAATGCGCGGCGCCGAGTGCGAAGGCGGCGACCGACGCGGCCGTGAACGCCCGGCTGCCGTACGGCTTGAGGACGAGCAGTGACCGCTTCGCCCGTAGAGCGTGCACGACGAAGCCGACCAGGGCGGCCAGTCCGGCCGGCAACGCGGGGACGGCAGCCGTGTCCGGCCCGGCCGTGGCGCCGAGCGCCGTCAGACCGTAGGTGATGCCCACGATCCCGGCGGAGGCCGGCACCGGGCCGGTCACGTCCGGCGGCCCCGCGTCACCTCATCGTGCCGACCGGCATGAGCGCCCTGCCGCCGACGCCTTGCGGCGCCCGGGAGGCGATCAGCGTCCCCACGCCCTGCGTGCAGGGCCTGCCGGAATCCCACCAGACGCTGCCGGCTGGTCGCCGAACCCCGGCGGTCCACCCCGATCGCGGCGATCCGGGTGCGTCCCAGGCCGATGAGGTGGGCGGTGATGTCGCGCGCCGCGGCGACATTGTCGATCAACACGTGGTCGGCGACGACGCGTTCCCGGCCGTAGGTGCGCTCGCCCAGCAGGACCAGGGGCAACTCGTCGGTGACGCCGACGAGTTCGTCCGGCGTGACGCTCAGCGGGGAGAGGATCACGCCGTCGAGCAGCGCGGCGCCGACCCCGTTGGCCAGCCGCAACTCCTCGGCGGCGTCTCCCAGCGACTCCTCGATCAGGACGGTCAGACCGAGCGGGGTGACCTCTTTTCGCACCTGGTGGGCGAGTTCGGCGAAGTACGGGGTGGCCGGCTCGGGTACCACCAGGGCGATGAGGCCACTGCGCCCCGTGCGGAGCCCGCGTGCCGAGGGATTCGGCCGGTAGCCGAGTTCGTCAACGGCTCGCATCACCCGCGACCGGGTGGCGTCGGAGACCCGCGGGGCGCCGCGTACCACGTTGGACACGGTCTTGATCGACACCCCCGCGCGCTCCGCCACGTCCTTCAGCGTCACCGCGGCCACCGACCCTCCCCTTGCCGAAGCTCCCGAAGCTGCCGGGGTTCGCGCAGATCATGCCCTGGCGTCTCCCGCCCGCCGACGCGCGTGCCGGTCGCGGACTCTTTTGCGGACAGAGGGTTGACCCTGCGGACACCTGCCGGTTACAACGTTGGAACAGCACGATAGCAAGCGGTTGCTGCGAGGCGCCGCCGACATCCTCCGACCGGTCCGCGCGCAGCACCACCAAGTGCCCCGCGGCAGACGGCCCGTACGGCTCACGAGAGGGTCCGCATGTCATTGCACGCTACCGAAGGGCCGCTTCGCGCAGCAGTGGTCGGCACGGGGTCCATCGCCCGGTCCAGCCACCTTCCCGCCCTGCGGGAACTGGCCGCCGACGGCGAGGTGGAGCTGGTTGCCGCGGTCGATGTGGACGAGGCGGCGGTGCGGGCGTTCGCCGACGAGTTCGGGATCCCGTACGCGTCCACGGACCTCGACGCGATGCTGAGCCGAGCGCGTCCGGATCTCGTGGTGCTGTGCACGCCGCCCTCGGTGCACCGCGAGCAGTCCGTGGCCGCGCTCCGGGCCGGGGCCTGGGTATGGTGCGAGAAGCCGCCCTGCCCCTCACTGGCCGACTTCGACGCCGTCGAGGCGGCCGAAGAGGGCGGCGACGGCGGGCCGTACGCCTCCATCGTCTTCCAGCACCGCTTCGGGTCCGGCGCGCGCCACGTCCGCGCGCTGCTGCGCGGCGGTGCGCTGGGCCGGCCGCTGGTGGCCCACTGCCAGACCACGTGGTACCGGGACAAGGCCTACTACGCGGTCCCCTGGCGGGGCCGCTGGGCGACCGAGGGCGGCGGCCCCGCCATGGGGCACGGCATCCACCAGACGGACCTGTTGCTGGATCTGATGGGCCCGTGGACCGAGGTGCGCGGCATGGCGGCCCGGCTGGTGCACGACGTGGAGACCGAGGACGTTTCCACGGCGCTGGTCCGCTTCGCCGACGGAGCGCTCGCCACCGTGGTCAACAGCGTGCTGAGTCCGGACGAGGTGAGCCGGATACGCGTCGACTGCGAGCTGGCCACGGTCGAGCTGACCCACCTGTACGGCCACCGCAACGCCGACTGGCGCATCACCCCGGCGCCCGGCGTCCCCGAGGAGACCGTGGCGGCCTGGCGGGACTTCGGCGCCGACGAACCCAGCTCTCACCTGGCCCAACTGCGTGTCCTGGTCGACGACATCAGAAACGGCCGGCGCCACACCAGCAGCGGCGCGGGCGGCCGGCGAACCCTGGAGTTCATCACCGCCCTGTACAAGTCCGCGTTCACCGGCACGGCCGTACGCGCGGGCGACATCGGCCCCGGCGACCCGTACTACACCGAACTGCACGGCGGCGCCCCGGGCTGGGCACCGGCCGCCGCCCTCAAGGAGGAGGAGCCCGCATGACGCTCTCGCTGACCCACGTCCACGGTGACCGCGTCACCGTGGCCCACGGGTCGCCCGGCACCGGGCTGTTCTCCTACGTGTACCGCCCCGAAGCCGACTGGGAGGCGCCGAAGCCGTATCTGCACCCGGTGCGGACCCTGTCCGGCGCACTCGTCACCGACTACCGGCCCAACGACCACCGCTGGCACAAAGGGCTCCAGTTGACCGCCTCCCACCTCTCGGGCCAGAACCTGTGGGGCGGCAACACCTATGTGCACGGCGAGGGTTACCTCGCGCTGCCGGAGAAGGTGGGTTCGATGGCCCACGTGGCCTTCGAGGAGGTCAGCGCCTGCGGCGACCGTGCCGTCATCGCCGAGCGACTGACCTGGCACCCGCACGACGGCGAACTGTGGGCCGAGGAGGAACGCCGCATCGAGGTCCGCGACATCGACCCGGCGACCGGGAGCTGGACGCTCACCTGGACATCGGCGGTGACCAACCGGCGTGCTGCGGCACTGCGGTTCGGCAGCCCCACCACCCACGGCCGGCCGGCCGCCGGATACACCGGGCTCTTCTGGCGCGGCCCCCGCGCCTTCCGCGACGGCCGGGTCTTCACCGCCGAGTCGGCCGGCGGCGACCCGATGGGCAGCCAGGCACCCTGGCTCGCGTACGTCGGCGAGCACGACGGACGCGACGGCCACGCCACGCTCGTCTTCGAACACGCCCCGGCCAACGACCACTTGGGGGAGAAGGGAACGCATCCGGCGCACTGGTTCGTGCGCAGCGACCCCTTCGCGGCGGTCGCGCCGTCCTGGGCGTTCCACGAGGAACTGGTCCTGCCGCCCGGCGACACCCTCACCCGCGGCTACCGCGTGGTCGTCGCCGACGGCGCGTGGGACCGTGCCCGGGTCGCCGCGCACCTGGAGTCACTCACATGGTGAGCGCGGCCTACGACGGCTTCCCGGGCGCGGTCGGCGTCTCCCGCCTGAGCGTCTACGACTGGCCGACCGTCGAGGGACTGCCCGGAGGCGGCACCCCGCACCTGCACCTCACCTGCACCGAGGGATACGTCGTCACGTCGGGCCACGGCGCGGTGCAGACCCTCACCACCTCCGGCTTCCGTCAGACACCCCTGGAGCCGGGCACGGTCGCCTGGTTCACCCCCGGCACCATCCACCGCCTGATCAACGACGGCGGCCTGGAGATCACCGTCGTGATGCAGAACAGCGGCCTGCCCGAGGCGGGCGACGCCGTCCTCACCCTGCCCCAGGACCTTCTCGCCGACCCCGCCACGTACGCCGACGCGATCCGCCTCCCCGCCGACGCGCCCGAGGCCGAGCAGGTGCAGACCGCCCGTGCCCGCCGCGACCTGGCGACCCGGCATTTCCTCGAACTGCGCGCGGCCACCGAGAACGGCGATCCACAACCGCTGGCGGCGTTCCACCGGTCGGCCGCCGGGCTGGTGCGGCCCCGCCTCGACGAGTGGGAGCGGCGCTGGCACGACGGTGCGCACGCCGCCGCGCAGGCGACCCGGGCCCAACTCGACGCGCTGCGCAACGGGAACGACGCGCACCTCACCGACGCCCGGGTGTCCGCCACCGGGCCCACGGCACGCGGGCGCTTCGGAATGTGCGGCCGGCTGGCCGTCTACCCGGGCATCTGACCTCCGGCACACGCCGGCCCATCGGCTCCGCCGCCGTGTTCCCCCCTCGGCCTCCCCCTCTCCCTCTCTTCTCTTCTCCTCTCCGGAACGGGAGGCGCCCGCCCCGAGCCTCAGCCCCCATCCACGCACCCCTGGGAGGCCCCCATGCCCGAGCCACGAAGCGGCCGGCGCCCACTCCCGAGCCGCCGGGCCGTCCTGGCCGCCGCCGTCGGTCTCAGCACCGCGCTGACGGCATCGCTCGGCGCGTGTTCCGCTACCGGCGACGTGTCGTCCGGCGGAGTCACCCTCACCTTCTCCTGGTGGGGCAACGACGACCGTGCCGAGCGCACCGAAAGGGCCGTACGGCTCTTCGAGAAGGAGCACCCCGGCATCACCGTCCGCACGTCGAACGCCGACTTCGGCTCGTACATGCAGAAGCTCGCCACCCAGGCGGCCGGCGGCGGCATCCCGGACGTGGCCCAGCTCGACTACCGACAGATCTCCCAGTACGCCGGCGGCGGAGCCCTCCTGCCACTGGACGACGCGGTCGCGGACGGCACGGCCCGCACCTTTGAGATGGACGAGGACTTCCTGCGCACGGGCACCTACGAGGGCAGGCAGTACGCCCTGCCGATGGGCCGGGGCATCACCGGCTACGCCTACGACTCCACGATCTACGCACAGGCCGGCATCCCCACCCCCCGGCCCGACTGGACCTGGGAGGAATGGGCCGAGGCCAACCGGAAGATCGCCGCCCTGGGCCTGAAATCGCCCGACGGACGGGCCGTGGCGGGCGCCAACGACAATGGTGTCAACGAGGACATCTTCGAGGACTGGCTGCGAGGCCGCGGCGGACAGCTCTACGCGAGCCAGACGAAACTGGGCTTCACCGAGGACGACCTCACCGAGTTCTGGACGTTCTGCGACAGGCTGCGCAGGGAAGGCGCCGTCGCCGCCGCCCAGGACACCGTGCAGGCCAACACCACCGAGATGACCCCCATGGGCCGCGGGCTCGCCGCCGCCGACTTCACCTGGGACGCGCCGTTCCCCGGGTACACCGCACTCCTCGGCGACCACGTCCACTTCGCGCCGGTACCCACCACCGACGGGCGCCAGGGCGCCTACTTCAAACCCTCGATGCTCCTGGGCGTCGGTGCGAACAGCGGCCATCCCAAGGAGGCGACCGCGCTGGTCGACTTCCTCCTCAACGACGAACGGGCCGGCGACATCCTCGGCTTCACCCGTTCCACACCCCCCAACCGCACGATCGCCGCCCGCGTCGCCAAGACGCTCGAAGGGCCGGAGCGGGAGATCTACGAGTACGCGCGGAAGATGGAGAAGTACGGTCTGGACGGCCCGCCCACCGCCCCGCCACGCGGCGACGTCGCCATCCAGACCGCCTTCAACCGCGCCTACCAGCGCGTGATGTACGAACTGGCCTCCCCGCGCCGGGCAGCGCGCGAACTCGTCGAAGAGGCCGACCGGGAGCTGAGGCCATGAGCACGGTGTCGACCGGGGCGCCCACACGCGCCCACCGCACGACACAACCGCGACCGCCGGCCAAGCGCCGCCGCGGCCGCCGTGAACGGCAGTTGCCCGCCTACGTGTTCCTCACCCCGTGGATGCTCGGCGCGGCCGTGCTGACCCTGGTGCCGATGGCCGTGTCGCTGTACCTGTCGTTCACCGACTACAACCTGTTCGACCCGCCGCACTGGGTGGGCCTGCGCAACTACACCGACATGCTCACCGACGACCCCCGGTTCTGGCGCTCGGTCGGCACCACGCTGCTGTACGTCGTGGTCGCCGTGCCGCTCAAGCTGATCCTCGCGCTCGGCGCGGCGATGCTCCTGAAGAACCTCGGCCGCGGTCGCGCCTTCTACCGCTCCGCCTTCTACGCGCCCTCGCTGCTCGGGGCGAGCATGTCGATTGCGCTGGTGTGGCGCGCGCTGTTCAACGACGGCGGCTCGGTCCCCAACCTCCTGAGCGCCGTCGGCATCGACATCGGCGGCTGGGTCGGCAACCCGGACCTCGCCGTGTACGTCATCGTCCTGCTGACCGTGTGGCAGTTCGGCGCACCGATGGTGATCTTCCTCGCCGGGCTCCAGCAGATCTCGCCCGAGCTGTACGAGGCGGCGGCGCTGGACGGCGCGGGACGCCGGCGGCAGTTCGTCTCCGTCACGGTGCCGATGCTGTCCCCGGTCGTCTTCTTCAACCTGGTGCTGGAGATGATCCAGTCCTTCCAGGTGTTCACCCCGGCCTTCGCGGTCAGCGGCGGCAACGGCGGTCCCGCCGACTCGACCATGTTCTACACGCTCTACCTCTACGAACGCGGCTTCACCGCCTCCCACATGGGCTACGCGGCGGCCATGGCCTGGCTGCTGCTCATCGCCATCGGCGTCATCACCCTGATCCTGTTCCGGACGTCCCGGTCCTGGGTCTTCTACGCGGACGAGGAGGGACGATGAACCTCACCGCCAGGCGCTGGCTGCCGCACACGCTCGCCGTCGTGGGACTGCTCGTCCTGCTGTACCCCCTGGCCTGGCTGCTCGCCACCTCGCTCAAGCCGGCCGACGAGGTGGTGACCAGCCTCGACCTGTGGCCCAGCCACCTGGAGTGGTCGAACTACACGACGGCCCTCGACGGTGTGTCCGGGGTCCCCGTGAGCCGGCTGCTCGGGAACTCGCTGCTGATCGCGGGCGGCGCCGTCGTCGGCAACGTGGTGTCCTGCTCGCTGGCCGCCTACGCGTTCGCCCGGCTGCGCTTCAGGATGCGCAAGGCGATGTTCGCGTTCATGGTCGCGACGCTGATGCTGCCGCACCACGTCGTGCTGATCCCGCAGTACATCATCTTCAACCGGCTCGGCATGGTCGACACCTACTGGCCGCTGATCCTGCCCAAGTTCCTGGCCACCGAGGCGTTCTTCGTCTTCCTCATCGTCCAGTTCATGCGCGGTCTGCCGCGTGAGCTGGAGGAGTCCGCCCGCATCGACGGCTGCGGGGCGTTTCGCACCTACTGGTCGCTCACGCTGCCGCTCAGCCGTCCGTCGCTGATCACCACGGCGATCTTCACGTTCATCTGGACCTGGAACGACTTCTTCACGCAGATGATCTACCTGTTCGCCCCGGAGAAGTCCACCATCACTCTGGCCCTGCGCAGCTTCGTCGACCAGTCCAGCACCTCCGCCTACGGTCCCATGTTCGCGATGTCCGTGATCTCCGTGCTGCCGATCGTGCTGTTCTTCTTCGTCTTCCAGCGCTACCTGGTGCAGGGCATGGCGACCTCCGGACTGAAGGGCTGACACCATGACGCGGACAACCGCTCTTCCGCCTGCCGACCGCCGGGAACCCGGAGAGGTCTTCTCGGCCGGCTTCACCCTCTTCGCCGACATGCTGCTTGTGGGCCTGCTCACCGGCGTCGCCTGCCTGCCCGTCGTCACGGCACCGGCCGCCTTCGCCGCCGCCTCGGCGACCCTGCGCGGGGCGGCGCAGGACGGAGCGCCGGTCACGGCCGGCGGGTTCGCGGGCCGGTTTCGGGCCTGTCTGACCCCGGGCTCCCTCGCCGGCGGGCTGGCCGCGCCGCTCCTCGTCGCCGTCCTGCTGGTCGACTCGGCGCCGGCGCGCGGCGCGCTGCCCGGCGCGGGCGTCATCGCCCCCGCGCTGGTGCTGCTCACCCTCGGTCTCGCGGTGGTGGCACTGCGCACGACCGCGCTGCCGGCACCGCACCGGCTGTCCCCGCGCGAGGGCCTGCTGCGCTCGGTCGCCGGCCCACGCGGCACCCTGCTGCTGGCCGGAGCGGTGGTGACGGCCGCGCTCCTCGCGTGGTCGACACCCCTGCTGATCCCGCTGCTCCCCGGCCCGCTGGCCTTCGCGGCGACCGTCGTGGACCTGCGCTTCACCCGCGAGCGGGCGGCACCCTGCGAGGTTCACCTGCCGACCGAGTAGGAGTGCGCGCCCGTGCCTGCCGCGTAGCGGGCCCGACCGGTCGGCCGAGGGTGAGCAGCTCCTCGTAGAAGCCCCCGAACTCCCGCTCCCGGTCGATGAGATGGATCTCCAGGATCCAGTGGCAGGTGCGGCCGGCCTTGTCGGTGCGGCGCAGCGGGCCGTCGTTGGCCGGGACGATGTAGGAGTCCGTGTCCGCGCCGTCGATCTTCTCGTGCGGGAACTCACCGACCAGATGGCCGGCGTGCCAGCCGCCCAGCTCCCAGCCGGCGTCGACGGCCAGCCGCTCCACCTCGGCGTACAACTGCTTCCCCGTGATGTCCGGGTCGGCGTCGAAGAAGCGGCGCCCCGCGGCGAAGATCTTCGGAAGGTCGTCCCGGAGCCGGTGCTTGACCGGGTCGTCGCCGAGGACGAAGGTGCGGCCGAAGTCGGCCTCGTACTCCTCGAAGATCGGTCCGAAGTCCGCGAACACGATGTCGTCCGTGCCGATGACCCGGTCAGGGGGGTTCTCCCGGTACGGCTTGAGCGTGTTCGGGCCGGAGCGCACGATCCGCTTGTGCCAGTGCCGGGTGGTGCCGAACAGGTCGTTGGCCAGGTCCCGGACCCGGTCGCTGACCGCTCGTTCTCCCTGGCCCGGCGCGATGAGCCCGCGCTCCTCGATCTGAGCGAAGAGACGCTCGGCCTTCGCCTGGGCATCCAGCAGTCGCGCCGCGCGCGTGGGTTCGTCGTCCGCCATGGCGCAAAGCTAACCACCCGGATCGTCTGCGGCAACGGGATTGCGCACGTCTGCCGTCCGGCGCGCGGGGAGCCGCCCGCCTGGGCCTTCGGTGCGGCGCAGCAGGGTCAGCAGCGGGCCGGTCATCGCGGTCGTGACGAGTGCCATGACGACCAGCAGCGCGTACCAGCGGTCGTCGAGCAGGCCCGCCTGTTTGCCGACGTTGAGGGCGATGAGTTCGGTGAGGCCGCGGGTGTTCATCAACGACCCGATGAGCATGCTCTCGTGCCACGTCCGGCCGCCGAGCCGCGCGGCGAGCGTGCAACCGCCGAGTTTGGCGGCGATCGCGACCACGAGCAGCGCGCCCAGGAGCAGGAGATCCCCGGCGCCCAGGCCGTCGATGTGCACGGACCAGCCGGTGCTGATGAAGAAGACGGGCAGGAGCAGGCCGCCCACGCGTTCCGACCACGCCACCAACGCGGGGTCGGGCGTTCCGTCGGAGCGGCGCGGCATCAGCAGCCCGGCCAGGAAGGCGCCGAACACGGCGTGCAGCCCGAGCATGCTGGTGGCCCACCCGGACAGCAGGGCCACCGCGATCAGCGGTCCGTCCCGCAGCCCGTCCGGGATGACGGACGTGCGGCGCAGCACGGGGCGGGCCACCGCCAGCATGGCCAGCAGATAGCAGGCGAGCAGACCGAGCACCACGGCCGGCGAATGGCCTCCGTGCCCGGCGAGTGCGACGACGCCCGCCAGCAGCAGCCACCCGACGACATCGGTCAGCGCCGCGGAGGCGGTGGCCACGGTGCCGGGCACGGTCCCGGAGAGCCCGTGGTCCCGGATGATGCTCGCGAGGACGGGCATGGCCGTGATGGAGAGGGCGACCGCGAGGTAGAGGGGGAACGCCCAGCCGTCCGAGGTTCCCTCCGGCGCTGTTCCCGCCCGTACGGCGAGCCAGCCGACGGCCGCGCCCGAAGCCAGGGGCACGGCCAGGGCGGCGACGGAGACCGTGGTGACCGTACGACCCTGGCGGCGCAGCAGGGACGTGTCCAGTTCGCAGCCGACGGAGAACATGAACAGGACGAGCGCCACCTGCCCCAGCACTCCGAGATACGGGAGTGTCTCGTCCGGCACGAGCAGCGAACTCGGGTCGGACGGAAGCTGACCCAGCACACTCGGGCCCAGCAGGATCCCGGCCAGCACCTGGCCGATGACCGGCGGCTGTCCCAACCGCCGGGCGAGCAGGGAGAGAAGGGCGGCGAGCGCCACGATCACTCCGGTGGCGGCGAGGACGCTCGCGGCGATCCGCTCGGTGTTCACTGCCGCTCCCGCCCGTCGGACGGGCCGAGCGCCTCCCGGGTGAGTAACGGGGTTGCCAACGTCATACGACCGGTTCCGCGAGCGGTGACCGGACGGCGTCGTGCGCCGCCGGCAGGGGCCGGCCGAGGCCCCCGTACACGCGGGCTCGGATCTCGTTCATGCCCTGCGTCACCTCCGTGACCACACCGGTACCGAACAACTCGCCGAACTCGGGCTCCCCGGAGGATACACGGCCGACGTGTTCGAGTGAGGGCCAGGACCAGTGGCCTCGGCCGACTCCGGGCTGCCGTGGTCGGGCGGTCGACTCGCGCTGTGATCCGCGGTGTTGAACGGCCGGCGCGGGTGCGCGAGGGCGTGCACGACCGCCCCCGTGACACCCGCCGCGTCGGCCGCGCGGCGATCGGCGCCGGGTTCGGTCGCATCGTCCTCGGGCTCGACGCGCCCTGCTCGGCAGGGGCCGCCCGCCGGGGTGGTTCGTGTCACGCACTACTGGCTACAGTGGTCGCATGACCAGCACACAACCGGCGCGGGAGACCGGCGTCGTCCCGGCGAACGCCGTAGTCGACGCCCTCGTTCAGCTGTCCTTCCGTGTGCACCGGATCCTCGGCAGGATCGGCGCCGACCACGACCTGTCCGTGGTGCAGATCCGGATGCTGGGAGTGCTGCGCGACCGCGAGCCGAGCATGCTCGCCCTGGCCGGTCACCTCGGGCTGGACAAGTCGTCCATGACCGGGCTCGTCACCCGGGCGGAGAAGCGCGGCCTCGTCCGGCGGGCCCGGGACCCGCGCGACGGGCGGTCCGTCACCGTAGGCCTCACCGCCCATGGCCGGGACCTGGTCAACGCCTGTGCGCGTGATGTCGAGCGGGAGATCGACGGGCTCGTCGCCCCGTTGCCGGAGCGCGCGCGCCGGCAGCTCGTGAGCCGGGTCTCCGAGATCCTCGCCACCGGTGACGCCGGCTGACCCGGTCCCGTGGCCTGCGGCGCCGGGCAACCGCCCTGTTTGACTTGGTACGCGGCACGAACTATCTTCGAATGTAGTACGTGGCACGTACTAAATGAGTCGTGCCGGTCCAGACGGGAGACGCGCATGTACGCGGCCGTTGTCCGATCCTTCGACGCTCCGCCCCGCTTCGAGACCTTCGAGACCCCCCGCCCGCGGGGCGAACACGAGATCCTCGTCGATGTCGTGGCTGCCGGGCTGCACCCACGGGTGCGGTCCGCGGCCGACGGTTCCCACTACACCTCCGACGGCACGCTGCCGATGGTCCCCGGCACGGACGCGGTGGGCCGTACGAGCGACGGGGAACTGCTGTACTTCGTCGCCACCGACGGGGCCGTGGGCACCATGGCCGAGAAGGCGGTCGTCGACCGCAGGCGCGCCATCGCCCTGCCCGTGGACACCGACCCCTTCGCGGTCGCGGCGTTGATGAACCCCGGGATGTCGTCCTGGGTGGCCCTGCGCAGCCGGCTGGACTTCCAGCCGGGCGGCAGCGTGCTGGTGATGGGCGCGACCGGAAACGCCGGACGCCTCGCCGTGCAGATCGCCAAACGCCTGGGCGCCGCCCGCGTAGTTGGGGCGGGCCGCTCGCGTGAGCGCCTGGACCTCCTTGAGGGCCTCGGCGCCGACGCCGTGGTTTCCCTCGACGGCGGCGACGAGGAGATCGCGACCACGCTCGGCCGTGAGGCCGGCGATGTCAACGTCGTCGTCGACTACCTTTGGGGACGGCCCACCGAACAGGCCGTCCCGGCCATCCTCAAGGCCCGCACCGACCGTTCGAAGGCGCTGCACTGGGTCCAGATCGGTTCCGTGGCAGGCCAGGAGATCACGCTTCCCTCGGCCTATCTGCGGGCGGGCAATCTCAACCTCCTCGGCAGCGGCCAGGGTTCCGTCGGCACCCGCGCCATCCTGGCCGAACTGCCCGCCCTCGCCCACGAGATCAGCACCGGCGCACTGACCGGCGAGCCGGTGCCCATGCCGCTGCGGCAGGTGGAGGAGGCCTGGGGCATGCACGTCTCGCCCAGCCGGCGCATCGTCCTGACCAACGACTGAGGCGGTGACCGGGCCGGCGGCGCGACCTGTGAGGATGGGGCGGTGTCCGCCACCGGCGGCGGGTACGAGTTCCGAGGGAGCAGCCAGAGTGTCGAAGCAAGGACCGCAGGGCCCGGTCGAGTGGATGGAACACCACCAGGTCGCGATCTACCTCGTGGCGATGGCCGCCGGAGGACTGCTCGGCCGGCTGGCCCCGGCCGTCGGCCCCGGCCTGGAACACGCCATCACCCCCGTCCTCGGCGCGTTGCTGTTCGTCACCTTCCTCCAGGTCCCGGCCGCCGAACTGCTGCGCTCACTGCGCGACGGCCGGTTCCTGTCCGCCGCCCTGGTGGTGAACTTCGTGGTGGTGCCGCTCGTCGTCGCGGCGATGTTCACGTTCCTGCCCGCCGACCAGGCCCTGCGCGTCGGGGTCCTGCTGGTGCTGTTGTGCCCGTGCGTCGACTACGTGATCGTCTTCTCCGGACTCGCCGGAGGCTCCAGCCGCCGCCTGCTCGCGGCCACCCCGCTCCTGCTGGTCGCGCAGATGCTCCTGCTGCCCGGCTTCCTGTACCTGTTCATGGGCTCCGACCTGGCCGACATCGTCGAGATCCGCCCGTTCGTCGAAGCCTTCCTGGTCCTGATCGTCATTCCCCTGATGCTGGCCTGGGCCCTCCAGGCGTGGGCCGCGCGCCGCCCGGCCGGACGGAAGGTCTCCGAGGCGGCGACCACCACGATGGTCCCGCTGATGGCCGCGACCCTGATCACCGTGGTCGCCTCGCAGGTCCCCAACCTCGGCGACAGCCTGACCAACGTCGCCGCCGTCATCCCCTTCTACGCCGTGTTCCTGGTCGTCATGGCGTTCGCCGGGAAGGCCGTCGCCGGGCTGTTCCGCCTCGACGCCCCCGGCAGCCGGGCGATCGTCTTCACCGGCGCGACCCGCAACTCCCTCGTCGTCCTGCCTCTCGCGCTCGCCCTGCCCGCGGGCCTGGAGGTCGCGGCGGTCGTCGTGGTCACCCAGACTCTCGTCGAAGTCCTCGGCATGGTCACCTACGTCCGCCTCGTACCCCGTCTTGTTCCCGCCCCGGAGCCGGTCGCGCCCGAGCCCGCCGCGCACTGACGAATCCGGCGCGGGCCGGGTGCGGTCGGGGTGGCGAGGACGCGGTGTCAGGGCCGGTCGGCCTGGGCGGCGGCCTCCTCCAGTTCGGTGACGGTCCCCGACATGATCGTCCGTACCTGCCCGGTGATGTGCTGCACGGGCCAGTCCCACCACGCCACGGCGAGGAGCCGGGCGATGTCCGCGGCGTCGTAGCGGGTGCGGACGAGCCGGGCGGGGTTGCCGCCGACGACGCCGTAGTCGGGGACATCGCGGGTGACCACGGCGCCGGCGGCGACGATCGCGCCGTGGCCGATGCGCACACCGGGCATGACCGTGGCACCGTGGCCGAACCACACGTCGTTGCCGACGACCGTGTCACCCCGGCCGGGCAGGCCGGTGATCAGGTCGAAGTGCTCCGCCCAGGAGCCTCCCATGGTGGGGAACGGGAAGGTGGAGGGACCGTCCATGCGGTGGTTGGCGCCGTTCATGATGAACCGGGTGCCCGTCCCCAGCGCGCAGTACTTGCCGATGACAAGCCGCTCGGGACCGTAGTGGTACAGGACGTTGCGTGTCTCGAACGCGGTCGGGTCGTCCGGATCGTCGTAGTAGGAGAAGTCACCGACCTCGATCAGCGGCGACTTCACCAGCGGCCTGAGCAGAACCACACGCGGGTGCTCGGGCATCGGGTGCAGCACGGTGGGGTCGGGTGGAACGGGCGGCATCGTGGCGGCGGTTCCTCTCCAGCGGGTTCCGGTGAGTTCCGGTGAGCTTATGGCGACGGCTGTCGCGTCAGGATGCCGGCACGGCCCTGGCGCCCTCATCAACCGGATACTGATTGCCGATGACCGACCCACTGGACACGACAGCGGACCGCCGTCCGGGCGGTCGCACCGCCCGCGTCCGCGCCCAGGTCCTCGCCGCGGTGCGCGCCGAACTCACCTAGCGCGGCCACGAAGGACTCACGATGGAGGACGTCGCGACGCGGGCCGGAGTGCACCGCGCCACGGTCTACCGGCGTTGGCGCGATGTCGGCGGCCTGCTCGTCAACGTCATCGCCGCCGCGGGCGAGACCGACTGGCAGCCGCCGGACACCGGCTCGCTGCGCGGGGATCTGACGGCCCTCAACCAGGAGATCCAGGAGTCCCTGGTCGTACGGCCGTCGTTCGCCGCCACCCTGATGGCCGCCTCGTTCCACTCCGAACAGGCCGCGCGGGCCCAGACGCGGTTGTGGACGGACCGGTACGCCCAGTGCGAGATCTTCGTCGAGCGCGCCGCCGGGCGCGGTGAACTCCCCGCACCGCACACGGACGCGCGGAGCCTGCCGATCGCCTCCACGGCGCCGCTCTACCACCAACTGGTGCTCCTGCGTGCCGATCCCGACCCGCGGCTTGCGGAACGGGCCGCGGAGGCGGCGGTCCTGGCGGCTGCCGCGGGTGCCTTCTGTGTCCGCCGGGAAGAGAGCGCGTGAGCGAGAAGACGGG
The DNA here is from genome assembly GCF_058244745.1 of Streptomyces sp. SL06. Classification (NCBI taxonomy): domain Bacteria; kingdom Bacillati; phylum Actinomycetota; class Actinomycetes; order Kitasatosporales; family Streptomycetaceae; genus Streptomyces; species Streptomyces sp. SL06. The sequence goes on from NZ_JBSYOT010000002.1 coordinate 7,181,300, forward strand.
GGAGCGAACGCGAGCCGCGAGGTGACAGGGTCGGAGCCATGCCTTTTGATCACAACGACCACTATCACCGCCTGCTGCTGCGCCAGGTGCCGCAAAACCGCGGTACGGCACTGGACGTGGGGTGCGGGACCGGCCGGTTCGCGCGTCGGCGGACGTGACCGAAGTCGAACTTTCCCAGGCGCACTACGACTTCATCTTGTGCCTCGCCGGCATCCACCACATGCCGTTCCACACCGTCGGCGCCCTGCGTGACGCGCTCGCGCCCGGCGGGGTCCTCGTGATCCTGGGGTGCTGTCCGGAGAAGACCCTGCTCGACCGGGCCTGGAGCCTGGCCGCGGCGCCTCGGGAAGAGGTGAGGGCGCCGGTGAGAGAGCCGGCCGTGCCCCTGGCCGAGATCCGCCGGGAAGCCGCGGTGCTGCTGCCCGGATGCCGCGTCCGCAGGCTCCTCCTCTGGCGCTATCTGCTTGTCTTTCGCAACCACGGTTGACGGGACCATGTGGCGTTTCCCCCGCTCCGCCCCGCATCAGCCGAACGGACCCCTGGGCGGCGCGGGATCGCCTGTGCCGCGCGTGAAGGCGTCCAGGATGCGTTCCGCTGCCAGCGTCGCCGTCAACCCGCCCTCCCTCACCCGCTGTTCGAGCCCCGGGGCGAGAGACCGGACGGCCGGGTCGGCATGCAGGCGGCCCAGCAGTTCGTCGCGGACCATGGCCCAGACCCAGTCGACCTGCTGGGTGCGGCGCTTGGCGGCGAGCCGGCCGGTGGAGTCCAGCAGCGTGCGGTGCTGCTCCAGGCGCTCCCAGACGGTGTCCAGCGCGGTCGACTCGCGTGCGCTGCAACTGAGCACCGGCGGAGTCCAGAAGGCGTCCTTGCCGTGCATGAGCCGCAGTGCGCCCGCCAGTTCACGGGCGGCCGTACGGGCGTCGCGTTCGTGCGGGCCGTCTGCCTTGTTGACGGCGATCACGTCCGCCAGCTCAAGGACGCCCTTCTTGATGCCCTGCAACTGGTCGCCGGTGCGGGCCAGGGTGAGCAACAGGAAGGAGTCCACCATGTCGGCGACGGTCGTCTCGGACTGGCCGACACCGACCGTCTCGACCAGCACCACGTCGTAGCCGGCGGCCTCCATCACCACCATCGACTCACGGGTCGCCTTCGCGACCCCGCCGAGCGTCCCCGCGGTGGGGGAGGGGCGCACGAACGCCGCCGGGTCGACGGCCAGGCGTTCCATGCGCGTCTTGTCGCCGAGGATCGAACCGCCCGTCCGGCTCGAGGACGGGTCGACGGCGAGGACCGCGACCCGGTGGCCGAGCCCGGTCAGCATCGTGCCGAAGGCGTCGATGAACGTCGACTTGCCCACACCCGGCACACCGCTGATCCCGATCCGCCGCGCCCTGCCGCTGTGCGGCAGCAGCTCGGTCAGCAACTGCTGGGCCAGAGACCGGTGCTGGGGCCGGGTGGACTCCACGAGAGTGATCGCGCGGGCGATCACCGCACGCCTGCCGTCCAGGACGCCCTTGACGTACGCGTCGAGTTCGAGGGCCATCACGTCACCGGCTCACAGCTCGTCGTGGCCGAGCCCGGCCGCGAGCCGTTCCACCAGGTCGCGCGCCGCGTCCGGGATCACCGTGCCGGGCGGGAACACCGCCGCCGCGCCCATCTCCAGCAGCGTCGGCACGTCCTGCGGCGGGATCACCCCGCCGACGACGACCATGATGTCCTCCCGCCCCTCCTCGGCGAGCGCCTCGCGCAGCGCCGGGACGAGCGTGAGATGCCCGGCGGCCAGGGACGACACCCCGACGATGTGCACGTCCGCCTCGACCGCCTGACGGGCCACCTCGCCCGGGGTCTGGAACAGCGGGCCGACATCCACGTCGAAACCGAGGTCGGCGAAGGCGGTGGCGATCACCTTCTGACCTCGGTCGTGGCCGTCCTGGCCCATCTTGGCGACCAGGATCCGCGGCCGGCGGCCCTCGGCATCGGCGAAGGCGTCCACCACCGCCCGGGTGCGCTCCACGGCCGGCGACTCGCCCGTCTCGTTGCGGTACACACCGGAGATCGTACGGATCTGCCCCGCGTGCCGCCCGTACACCTTCTCCAGCGCGTCGCTGATCTCCCCGACGGTCGCCTTCGCGCGAGCCGCCCGCACCGCCAGCTCCAGCAGGTTGCCCGCACCGCCGGCGGCCCGGGTCAGCGCGTCGAGCGCGTCGCGGCACGCGGTCTCGTCCCGCTCCTCGCGCAGCCGCCGCAGCTTGGCGATCTGCCGCTCGCGCACCGAGGAGTTGTCGACCTTGAGCACGTCGATCTGCTCGTCGGTCTCCACCCGGTACTTGTTCACGCCGATCACCGGCTGCCGCCCGGAGTCGATGCGCGCCTGGGTGCGGGCGGCGGCCTCCTCCACCCGCAGCTTGGGGATGCCCGCGTCGATGGCCTGCGCCATGCCGCCCGCCTGCTCCACCTCCTGGATGTGCTGCCAGGCGCGGCGCGCGAGGTCGTACGTCAGCCGCTCCACGTAGGCGCTGCCGCCCCACGGGTCGATGACGCGGGTCGTGCCGGACTCCTGCTGGAGCAGCAGTTGGGTGTTGCGGGCGATGCGGGCGGAGAAGTCGGTGGGCAGCGCGAGCGCCTCGTCGAGCGCGTTGGTGTGCAGCGACTGGGTGTGGCCCTGGGTGGCCGCCATCGCCTCCACACAGGTGCGGGTGACGTTGTTGAACACGTCCTGCGCCGTCAGCGACCAGCCGGAGGTCTGCGAATGGGTGCGCAGGGAAAGCGACTTGGCGTTCTTCGGGTCGAACTGCCCGACCAGCCTGGCCCACAGCAGCCGGGCCGCCCGCAACTTGGCGATCTCCATGAAGAAGTTCATGCCGATCGCCCAGAAGAACGACAGCCGCGGCGCGAACGCGTCCACGTCCAGCCCCGCCTCCCGCCCGGCCCGGATGTACTCGACCCCGTCGGCCAGCGTGTACGCCAGCTCCAGGTCCGCCGTCGCGCCGGCCTCCTGGATGTGGTAGCCGGAGATGGAGATGGAGTTGTAGCGGGGCATCCGCCGGGAGGTGTAGGCGAAGATGTCGGAGATGATCCGCATCGACGGCTTCGGCGGGTAGATGTAGGTGTTGCGGACCATGAACTCCTTGAGAATGTCGTTCTGGATGGTCCCGGCCAGCTTCTCGGGCGGCACGCCCTGTTCCTCCGCGGCCACGATGTACAGCGCGAGCACCGGCAGCACGGCGCCGTTCATCGTCATCGACACCGTCATGCGGTCCAGCGGGATGCCGTCGAAGAGCTGCCGCATGTCGTAGATGGAGTCGATCGCCACGCCCGCCATGCCGACATCGCCGGTCACCCGCGGGTGGTCGCTGTCGTAGCCGCGGTGGGTGGGCAGGTCGAAGGCGACCGACAGGCCCTTCTGCCCGGCCGCGAGATTGCGGCGGTAGAAGGCGTTGGACTCCTCGGCCGTGGAGAACCCCGCGTACTGGCGGATCGTCCAGGGCTGGTTGACGTACATCGTCGGATAGGGGCCGCGCAGGTACGGCGCGATGCCCGGGTAGGTGCCCAGGAAGTCCAGGCCCTCCAGGTCGTGCCCGGTGTACAGCGGCTTGACCGCGATGGCCTCCGGCGTCTCCCAGAGGAGGTCGTCACCGTCGGCGGCCCTCTTCACGGCCGCCCGCCACTCGTCGAGGGAGGCGTCGGCGGACGGCGTCCCCAGCTCGATCGCCGAGAAGTCGGGGATGGACATCAGGACACTCCCATGCGGTCGAGGGCTGCGGTGAGTACGGCGACGGCGTCGCAGCCGGCGAAGACATAGCTGTCCACGCCCGCGTACGGTCCCGGACGGCCCGCGAGGAACACGTGCTCGGCGCCCGCCTCCCGCAACGCGGCGGCGGTGGACTCGGCCTGCTCCCCGTACAGCGCGTCACTGGAGCACAGGCACGCCTCCCGCGCCCCGCTCTGCGCGAAGCCGCCCTCGGTGACGGGCTCGATGCCGCCGGCCTGGAAGAGGTTGGCGGCGAAGGTGAGCCGGGCGGTGTGCGCGGCGGCCGGGCCGAGCGCGGTCAGATGGACCCGGGGCCGGGTGCCGGTCGCGGCCAGGTGGGCGTCCGAGCGGGCGCGCAGCGCCTCGAACGCCTCGTCCCGCCGCACCCGGGGCAGGCCGCCGGCCGGCTGCTCGGGCGCCGGCTCGCGCAGGACGGGCTTCTCGGCCAGGTGCGGGAACTCGCTGACCCCGGTGACCGGCTCCCGCCGCTTGGCCAGCTTCGCGCTGCGCACGGCCCAGGTCCGCGCCAGCCGCTCGCCGACCGTCCCGGAGCGCAGGGCGGCGGCCTGCCCACCCGCCCGTTCGATGTCCTGGAAGAACTCCCAGGCGGCATGGGCGAGTTCGTCGGTCAGCCGTTCCACGTACCAGGAGCCGCCCGCCGGGTCGATCACCCGGGCCAGATGCGACTCCTCGATCAGGATGGTGGAGGTGTTGCGGGCGATACGGCGCGCGAACGCGTCCGGCAGACCGAGCGCGTGGTCGAAGGGCAGCACGGTCACGGCGTCGGCGCCGCCCGTCCCGGCGGCCAGTGCGGCGACCGTGGTGCGCAGCATGTTCACCCACGGGTCGCGGCGCGTCATCATCACCGTCGAGGTCACCGCGTGCTGGAGCTGCGCGCCCGCGCGCGGCGCCCCGCAGACCTCGGCCACCCGCGCCCACAGCCGGCGTGCGGCGCGCAGCTTGGCGATGGTCAGGAACTGGTCGGCGGTCGCGGCGTACCGGAACTCCAGCTGGGCCAGGGCCTGAGCCGTGTCCAGTCCCGCCGCGGTCAGTTCACGCAGGTAGGCCAGGCCCGTCGCCAGCGAGCAGCCCAGCTCCTGGGCCGCCGAACCGCCGGCCTCGTGGTACGGCAGCGCGTCCACGGTCAGAGCCCGCAGACCCGGGTGGCGTACGGCGCACAGCCGGGCCAGCTCGGTCACCGGCGCGGTGTCGTACGAGCGGCCGGTGCGGGCCTCGTGGCCCAGCGGATCGGCACCGAGGTTGCCGCGCACGGCGTCCGCGCCGACGCCCCTCGCCTCGTACAGGCGCAGCAGCTCACGAGCGGCGGCCTCGAACGCGTCGCCCGGGTCCAGGACGACGGGGGCCAGGTCGAGGTGGACGCCGCCGAGGGCGCGATCGAGCGCGGCGACCGGAAGCCCCGCGGGTTCTCCGACGGCCAGCCACAGGGAGGTGACGCCGTTCTCCAGGTCGGCGAGGACCGACGCCCCGTCGGCCACCGTGTGCCGCTGGCGCACATCCCACCCGCCCGCGCTGCCGGCCTGCGCGCGGGCGCCGCGCACGAAGGGCGGGAAGCCCGGAAGACCGGGGTCGGGGGCGACATCACGCGCGGTGTACAGGGGGCGTACCCGCAGGCCGTCCTCCAGCACGGTGGACAGGGCGTCCTCCGCCTCGTCGTCGGGCACCTCCCTGCCCGACTTGCGCAGCACACCCGCCACCAGGCGCTGCCACTGCTCGTGTGTCGCGTGCGGGAACCCGGCCGCGAGGGCGAGTCCTTCGTCAGGCAGGAGCGTCATGGTCGGATGTTAGGACAGGCCGGTGGACCGGCAGCAGAGGAAGCGGTTGTGACCTTGTTCTCGCCGCGAGTGTGACACGGGCCGCTCACACACCACGAGGTGCGCCGCGCCGCGCCGACCGGACGGCCGAGGTGGCGACGGCGTGGGTGACGGCCGTCCCTCCCTCCGCGGGGATGCTCGCCCACGGCGACGTGCCGCGTCAATCGGGCCGCACCGTCCCCGGCGCGGGCGTGCCCGGCGCGTGCGCCCTGGCCTGCGGCGACAAGCGGCCACCCGGGTTCCGCCACGAGTAAGCATTCGGTGAGAGCGGATCCTCGCCCCTCGGCGCGGTATTGGTCATGTACGGGCCGAGGGGTACGGTTGCTCCGAATCGACGACGGCAGGACGGAAGCCGGTGGGAATCCGGCGCGGTCGCGCCACTGTGTGCCGGCCCCTTCACAACGGGGGCGGCGAGTCAGACCCGTAGCCGTCGTCATGTGCACCACCGAAATGGGACGCGAACTCCCGGAGGAGGCCCCCGCCATGGCGCAGCATGTCGCCCCGCCGACCGCCACCAGCCCCGCCCTGCCCGCCAAACTGCCGATCGGCGCCATCGTTCCGTGGGCGGTCTTCTTCGGCGTCCTGATGCTGGTCCTGCTGTACTTCGTCGGTGCCGAACAGGGTGCCACCGCCCTCGTCTCCGGCGAGGACGTCCACGAGTGGGTGCACGACGCCCGCCACCTGCTCGGCTTCCCCTGCCACTGACGCCGGGAGCCGACATCCTCATGAACTCCACCACGGTGCGCAACCTGCTCGTGCGGGGCATGCTCGCGGGCCTGGGCGCGGGTGTACTCGCGCTGGTCGTCGCCTACTTCCTCGGTGAGCCGAACGTCGACCGGGCGATCGGCTTCGAGGAGGCCCACGCCCACGCCCACGAACACGAGGCCGAACTCGTCTCCCGGAGCCTTCAGTCCACCGCGGGCCTGGCCACCGGTGTCCTGGTCTACGGGGTCGCCTTCGGCGGCATCGCCGCCCTCGCCCACTGCTTCGCCCTCGGCCGCGTCGGCCGCCTCACCCCGCGGGCCACCGCGCTGCTGCTGTCCGGCTGCGCCCTGCTCGCCGTCTACGTCGTGCCGTTCCTCAAGTACCCGGCCAACCCGCCGGCCGTCGGTGACGCCGACACCATCGGCAGGCGGACCACCCTGTACTTCCTGATGATGGTGCTCGGGGTTCTGCTCGCGGTGGCCGCGGCCATCCTCGGCAAGCGGCTCGCCCCGAAGCTCGGCACCTGGTACGCCACCGTCGCGGCGGTGGCCGCGTTCGGCGTCGTGATCGGCGTGGCGTACGCGCTCCTGCCGGCCGTCAACGAGGTGCCGAGCGACTTCCCGGCCACGGTCCTGTGGCGGTTCCGGCTCTCCGCGCTGGCCATGCAGGTCACCCTGTGGGGCGGCTTCGGCCTCCTCTTCGGCGACCTGGCCGAGCGGCTGCTGAACCCCAGGTCCGCCGTCGCGGCCCCGGCGACGGCTCCCGGCTGACCGCCCCGCGTTCATGCACGAGGGCTCTCCGGCGCCTCCAGCGGGCGCCCCAGCCGCAGATTCCACCGTCCGGACCTGCCGGTCAGCTCCGTCGCCGTCAGGGGCGGCACATCCAGCCGCCAGAAGGCCGTGGCGGGCAACCCCAGCGCGTGGACGACGGCCGCACGCACGACCTCGGGCTCGACCACGGCGTGCGTGCGCCCGTCCGTCCGCGCGGCGTCGAGCCACCGGGCCGCCCGAGCACACAGGTCCCGGACGGACTCCCCACCGTGCGGTGCGCAGGCCGGGTCGGTGAGCCAGCGGGTCATCGCCTCCGGCTCGCGGGCGGCGACCTCGTCGAGGGTCAGGCCCCGCCACCGGCCCACGTCCAGGGGCCCCAGTGCCGGCTCGTCCTCACCACCCAGCCCCAGAGCCACGGCCGTCTCGCGACACCGCACACTTTCCGGGGAGACGACCGCACGGCCGGCCCGGGGCAGCGAGCCGGCCGCCGCGCGCGCCCGAGCGGCCCCCGCGTCGTCGAGCGGCCCGCCGTCGTCGAAGCGGGCCTGCCGCAGCGACCGGCTCGTCGCCGGCGAGATGAGAACGACTCTGCTGGTCACGCGGCGGTGCCTCCTGCTCCTTGACGAGTGTGCGGCCGACGGCGAGAGAAAGGACAGCGTATGGCACAGGAGTACGCAGCCGGCGGCGGCCGGGGCCCCGGCGGGACAGGGCCGCTGATCGTGGTGGCGGCGGTCGTCGTGGAGGCCGGGGGCCTCCTGGTGGTGAGCAAGAAGGCGGCTCCCGAGATCTTCTATCTGCCCGGCGGCAAGCCCGACGGCGAAGAGGCGCCGCTGGAGGCACTGGCCCGGGAACTGGACGAGGAACTCGGGGTCCGGCCCGTGGCACCCCGGCAGCTCGCCGTCGTCGAGGCCACGGCGGCACTGGAAGGCGTGCCCATGAGGCTGACGGTCTTCGAGACCGCGATCGACCAGGCCCCCAGGCCCGCCGCCGAGTTGGCCGGCCTGCGCTGGATCACCGGAGGTGAGCACGGCGTCCGGCTCGCTCCCGCGCTCACCGACCACGTACTGCCGATGCTGGGACGGCGCGGCGTTCTGGCGTCGTGAGCGAACCGGAGCCGGCCGGTGAGGTCAGTCGTCGATTCCGGCCACCGCGAGGGCCACCGCGGTGCGCAGGGCGCCCACCATCTCGGCCCTGGCGCTACCGGGACCGGCGCCCGCCTCGGCCGCCCGGTAGGCGTGGTGCTCCACGGCCGCGCGCAGGGCGGCGTTGAGCATGGCGGCCCGGATGGCCGGCCGTACGTCGTCGGCGGGCAGTCCGGCGCGCTCGGCGAGGGCGCGCGCGAAGGCCGGTTCCGCCTCGTCGTGGGTCTGCAACCAGACCGCGCGCAGGCCCGGCTCGGTCCGGGTCAGCCGCAGCAGGGCGCCGATGTCCGGTCCGGTCAGGTCGGCGGTGGCCCACAGGGGCTCGAAGGCGTCCTGGAGCGGACGGCCAGGTTCCCACTGCCGCAGCGCGGCGGCGATCGCGTCGATGCCGGCCGAGAACAGCGGCCGTATGCAGCTCTCCTTGGTGGGGAAGTAGCGCCAGACCGTCCGTGCCGAGACACCGACCGCCCGACCGATCTGCTCGCCCGTGGTCGCCGCGACGCCCTGGGCGGTGAACAGGCCGACCGCCGCGTGGGCGATCTCCAGCCGGACGGCGGCCTTGCGCTCCGGGGTCAGCGGTGGCCGCCCCGTCCGTCCGCGGGCTGCGCTCATCTGCCCCTCCGTGCCGCCGATCGGTGTCCCGGCCATTCTCCACCCGGACTTTATGTCACTGAAGGACAGAAAGTTGTAGGGTGCTGGCGCGGCGCGACACCGGTCCGCCGCACCGACATGCATCCGGACGGAGTCCTTCATGACCGACGGCGAGAACCAGCGCAGCGTGATCGTCACCGGAGGGGGGTCGGGCATAGGCCGCGCGGCGGCGCTGGCCTTCGCCGGGCAGGGCGACCGCGTCGTGGTGGCGGACCTGAACGCCGAGGGCGCCGACAGCGTCGTCAAGGAGATCGAGGAGGCCGGCGGCACCGCGGTGGCCGTCCCGGGCGACCTGAGCGAACAGGCCGTCGTGGACCGGGTGACGGCGACGGCGGTGGAGCGCTTCGGCGGCGTGGACGTTCTGGTGAACAACGCCGGGATCATGGACAGCATGTCGGCGCCGGCCGACGTGAGCGACGCCGAGTGGGAGCGGGTCCTGCGGGTCAACCTCACCGCACCCTTCCTCCTGACCCGCGCCGTACTGCCGCACATGCTGGCCGCGGGGCGCGGCGCCATCGTGAACACCGCCTCGGAGGCCTCCCTGCGCGGCAGCGCCGCGGGCGCCGCGTACACGGCGTCCAAGCACGGCGTGGTGGGGCTGACGAAGTCGCTGGCGGTGATGTACCGCAAGAGCGGCATCCGCGCCAACGCCATCTGTCCGGGCGGCACCGCGACCGCCATCACGGTGGACGCCGACCGGACCGCGCACGGCCCGGCGGCACTCGGCCCGCACTTCGTGAACCTCGGCCGGGTGGCCCGGCCCGAGGAGCAGGCCGCGGCGATCCTGTTCCTGGCCTCGGAGGCCGCGAGCAACATCAACGGTGCGATCCTGCCGGTCGACGACGGCTGGTCCGCGGTCTGACCGCGCGCGTCCGCGGACCACACCGCCGCCTTGCTGGGCGACCGCCCGTTCAGGCCTGGGCGGGAGTCCTCGGCCGGAGGACCTCGTCCAGGGACTCGGCCCGCCAGCGCCCGAGGAGTTCGTGGAAGGCGACGGCGCCGTGCGGATAGGCGGTGGGGCCGTTCGGCCGGCCGCGGCCCTCGGCGTTGTAGTAGCCGGGGGTGCACTCGGCGTGGAACCACTCGTGGTCGGGGGCGCCTTCGCCCAGCACGGCGATCCAGGCGTCCTCGGCCTCGCGGGAGGGTTCGACGAGGCTGCCCCGGGCCTCGGCGGCGGCGACCAGCGCCGCGGCGTGGACGGCGTGTTCGTCCAGCACGTGTGTGTAGTTGACGCTGCTGGCGCTCTGCATCCCGCCCAACTGGATCAGGTTGGGGAAGCCGTTGCTGGTGAAGCCGTGCAGCGTACGCGGGCCCCGCTCGGCCCATGCCTCCTGCAACACCTCGCCGCCCCGACCGCGCACGGGCAGCCGGCCCGAGCGGATGCCGGAGACCCCGACGGAGAACCCGGTGGCGAAGACCAGGCAGTCCAGCGGGTACTCGGTGCCGCCGACCACGACGCCGTGCGCGGTCATCCGCTCGATGCCGTGGGTGTCGGCGGTGTCGACGAGGGTGACGTTGTCCCGGTTGAACGCCTGGAGGTACAGGTCGGAGAAGGTCGGCCGCTTGCACGCGTACCGGTACCAGGGCTTGAGCTTCTCCGCCGTCTCCGGGTCCGTGACGACCTCCTCGACGCGCGCGCGGATCTCGTTCATCTTGGCGGCGTCCGCGACCTCGTAGGCCGCCTCGAAGGCCGCCCGGTCGCCCTGCCGGCGAAAGCTCGGCAGGAGCTTCTCGAGCAGGCCGGCCGAAGTGGTCCACCGGTCCGCGACGAGGTCGTCCTCGACGGTCTCGCCGGAGACGATGCGCAGGAAGTTGTCCCGGCGCTCGCTCGCCCAGCCGTGGTGGTCGGCGCCAACGTCCCGGGCGGTGGTGCGGCGGTTGGCGCGCACGTCCACGGTGGAGGGGGTGCGCTGGAAGACGTAGAGATGCCCGGCGTCCTCGGCCAGCTTCGGGACGACCTGGATGCCGGTGGCGCCGGTGCCCACGACGCCGACCCGCTTGTCGGCGAGGCCGGTGAGACCGCCGTCCGCGGTGCCGCCGGTGTAGGCGTAGTCCCAGCGCGAGGTGTGGAAGGTGTGGCCCTCGAACTCCTCGATGCCGGGGATGCCGGGCAGTTTCAGCTCGGTCAGGGTGCCGGTGGCCGTGACGACGTACGTGGCCCGGAACTCGTCGCCCCGGTCGGTCGTGACGACCCACACCTCGGACGTGTCGTCCCAGGACAGCGACGTGACCGCGGTGGAGAACAGGGCGTCGGAGCAGAGGTCGAACTTCTCGGCGATGCGCACCGCGTGCCGGCGGATCTCCTCACCGGGCGCGTACTTCCACTCCGGCACGTAACCGGTCTCGTCGAGCAGCGGCAGATACACGTGCGACTCGATGTCGCAGTGGATGCCGGGGTACCGGTTCCAGTACCAGGTTCCCCCGAAGTCACCGCCCTTCTCGATGACACGCACGCGCCCGATCCCCTGCATGCGCAGCCGCGCCCCCGCGAGGAGCCCGCCGAATCCGCCGCCGACCACCGCGACGTCCACCCTGTCCCGCACCGGCTCACGCTCGGCCGCCGCGTCGGTGTAGGGGTCGTCGGCGTAGTAGGCGAACTCGGCGTCGGCGCCGAGATACTGCCGGACGCCGTCGGGGCGCACTCGTCGCTCGCGCTCGGTCCGGTAACGCTCCCTGAGTTCGGCGAGCGCCGCGGGCGTCAGCTCTTGTGAATGTGCCATGTGGGGGGACCTCAATCCTTCCGGTTGTCCGCAAAGGGGCCATCTCGCCCGTGAACTGGGCGGGGAGCAGGCGGACTTGATCAGCCGTGCACTACGGTAACAACAACCGGACAGTGATGTCCGGTTGGTACGCAGGTTGCTTCCGCATACTTTCGGGCAGGAAAAGTGATTCAGATGCGACGACTCCCGAGCCGGCCGCTGGCCGGGCTCGCCACGATCGGTGTGCTGGCCCTCGCGGGGTGCGGCACACAGCCGGCCGGCGACCGCGCGCGGGCGGGGACCGGCGCGGGGGACCGGACCCTGCGCGCGCAGCAGGTCGTGCGCCTCACGACGGCGCACGAGCAGACCGGGATGACCCTGCTGGAGGGACCGACCTTCGACAAGGAGGGCAAGCTGCTCGTCGTCGACGTCACCGCCCCGGCCGGCGAGCCGAAGGTGCTGCGCGTGGATCTCCGCGAGAAGACGTCGCAGGGGATCTACACCGACGACCACGGCGCCTACACCTCGGCCCAGTTCAGCCCGTACGACGGGCGGATCTACCTGACCGACTTCGCCGGCGGCGCCGTCGTCAGCCTGGCTCCGGACGGCGGTGACGCGCGGACCTTCTTCTCCGGCGAGGTCGACGGCGCGCCGATGAACCCGGACGACCTCGCCTTCGACCGGGAGGGCAACCTCTACGTCAGCGACTCGCGCGGCATGTCCGAGGGCGAGGCGAAGGGCCGCATCGTGCGCGTGGACCGCTCGGGCAAGGAGGCCACCGTCCTGGTGGACGGCCTCGCCGCGCCGAACGGCATCTCCTTCGACGCGGACTACCGCGGGCTGTGGTTCAGCGAGTTGACGCAGAACCGCGTCTCCTACCTCCTCCTCGACGGGAAGGGCTCCGTGTCCTCGCGGCACACCGCCATCCGGGTCGACGGCGGAATCGCGCAGACCGACTCGATCGCGGTGGACGCCGACGGCAACCTCTACCAGGGGCTGCACGGCCGGCCCGCGATGGCGGTGTACAGCAAGAACGGTGAGCGCCTGGCCACCGTGGAGGTACCGGCCCGTGCCGCCGCCGGACTGGAATCGGCGACCAACGTGGCCATCACGCCCGGCGGGACCCGGGCCTACATGACCGTCAGCGGACCGGACGGAGGCTACCTGTACGCCTTCGACGCCCTGGCGAAGGGCACCCGGCAGTCCAACGGCGGCTGACCTGCGCGCCGGGCGCGTCAGTCTTCGAACGGCCGCACAGGCCCCACCTCGACACCGAGGAGCCGCCAGGCCGCCCGTGCCCGGCGTTCCCGGTGCTCGCGGGTGTGGCCGGTGACGGCCCCGGAGACCATGCCGACGGCGATCATGAGATCGCCGGGCTCGGCGGCGAGCGGATGCCCCCGTCTCAGATGCCGGCGCAGGGCGCGTTCGACCCGCCGGGACAGTGGCCGCGCGTACGCGGGGACGGCCGGGCCGCTGCCCGCGCTGTCCGCGTGCAGAACGCCGATGAAGGCCGCCGACTCCCTCAGATGCCAGGTCAGGACGCCGAGAACCTCGGCCAGGCAGGTGCTTTCGTCCGCCGCCCGCTCGACCTGACGCACGTTCTCCTCCAGCACCGCGCTCGCCACGGCGGCCCGGTCGGGGAAGTGCCGGTACAGCACGCCCTGTCCGACCCCGGCACGGCGCGCGATCGCGGACAGCGGCGCGTCCAGCCCGTGTTCCGAGTAGACCTCTCGGGCGGCGGTGATGAGGGCGGCACGGTTACGGGCGGCGGCCTTGGACCCGCCGCTCGCGGGCCGCCGCATGTCGGGCGCGGGTTGCTGCGTCACCCCGTGAGCGTATCGGGCCGGCCCCGAGACCGATCCGGAGCCGGGCGGCGGACGGCGGCGCCGCGGCCGTCGGGCAAACACGCGGCTCCGTCCGCCCGGCTCCCGTGCCGTTCAGACGCAGTCGTTGTCCACGGCCGCCGAGCGGGTCGGGGCCCGGCCCTGTTCGACGGGCCGGGACGCGTCGCGCACCCAGGCCGACCACGAGTCCACGTACAGGCCGATGGGCTGGCCCACCAGGGCGCCGGCGAACACCAGCAGCGCGCTGGAGACTCCGCCGCCGCAGTACGCGCCGACCTCGTGGGCGCCGATCGCGCGCCGGGACAGGAACCACTTCCGCAGCTCCACGGGGGAGAGCAGCAGCCCGTCGGGGGCGGTCAGTTCGGCCGAGTGGGCGTGCACGGCGTGCGGGATGTGACCGGTACGAGGATCGCCGGGCGTTCCGTTGTACGAGCCGGCGGGACGCGAGTCGAGCAACGTGCCGTAACGGGCGATCTCCGGGATGTCGGCGGCCCGCAGGACGCGCGGGCCGCCTTCGGCGGGCGGGCTCGACGCGCTCGGGGAGACGGCCGGCCCCGGCGCGCGGGGCGGGCCCGTCGGACCGCCCGCCCGGACCCAGGCGGGCAGACCGCCGTCCAGGATCCGTACCGAACGGAAGCCGGCCCAGGTGAGGACGAACCACGCGCGCGCCGCCGAGGACAGCTCCTCGACACGGCGGGTGTAGAGCACCAGGTCGTCGGCGGGTCCGACACCGTGCGCCAGCAGCGCCGCGTGCACGGCGCCGCACCGCGGCAGGGGGAGGTGACCGCTGTCGGCCGTCGGAAGGCCGGCGAAGTCGGACCTGACGGAGGTACGGACCGCGTCGGGCACGCTCCCCGTGATCGGGTCGGGGCCCGGGGCCATCGTCCGCCAGGGCGCCACCTCGACGAAGACGGTGTCCGCCCGCCGGGCGTACGCCGCCGTCGCGCCGACCAGAGGAGAGCCGCCGGCCGCGCTCACTGCGGCGCTCCCGAGGGATGCGGCACGAAGACCACCGGAAGGCTCTCCTTGAGGGCGTTGTAGATGCGGCACCGCTTCTTGTACTCGGCGACGAGTTCCTCGGCCGTGACGTGGTCGACGCCGTCGATGAAGCACTCCATGATGAGCGTGCCCAGGAAGTCGCCCTCGATCCTGCGCTCGATCCGGGCGAAGATCTCGACCTGCCGCTCGGGCCGGCCGCTCTCCAGGTAGTCGTGCCGGAAGGCGTTGAGCGCACAGGAGACGAGGGACGCGACGAGCAGGTCGAGCGAGCCGGCCTCCTCGCCCGGCCCGCCGCTGCGCACCGAGCCGTCCGACACGATCTCGAATCCCGCCCCGGCGATGGTGTAACGGCCCCGGACCTCGGTGGTCCGGCCGTGCAGATTGCTGACCACGGTCACTTTGTCGCTCACCGGAAAATTCTAGGCACGCGGCGGCTGAAGGCCCGCGGAGTCCGGACTCTGGACAGCGCCCCCGCCCGTGGTGGCCGTGCGCAACTGGTCGGCCAGCAGCGACACGACCCGGGTCAGTGACCGGTTGTCCTCCCGCAGGACGGCGATTTGATGCTCCAACTCCTCGATCCTGGCGAGCAGTTCCCGCTGACCTGCGGGCTTGGCGGTGGGCCGGCGGCCGGTGGCGGGGGCGGTGCGCGGCTCCCAGCCGTCGCCATGACCGTCGGCCGGGTCGCCGTCGTAGTCGTAACTGCCGTCGTCGTAGCGCGTCAGCCACTTGCGGAGCGACTGCGGGCCGACCTCGAACTCCTCGGCGACCTCCCGGACGATCGAGCGGTTCTCGGGTTCCTCGCGCCGCCGCTCCAGCACCCGCTCGACCGCGCGCTGCCGGACCTCGTCGCTGTACTTCCTGTCGAACACCACGCCGGTTTCCCCGTTCAGGAGACTGCAACACTGCTGACACGATACTTCAAGCGCTCTCGTGCCAACATATCGGCTACGAGGTAGTCGCACTCAGTTTATGTATCACCGCAGTATCGCCGCCGAGGTGGCCATGCGGGTACGTAGCGCTACCCGCTCACCCTTGAGCCGACGGAGAGGAACAACAACTCGTGTCCAGTTCAGGCCCGTGGCGCTGGCTCGCCGCAGTGGGCGCCGCGCTGACGCTTCTCGCAACCGCCGCCTGCTCGGGCCAGGGCGGGCAGGGTGACACCGGGGCCGACGTGGCCAAGAAGGACCGCTACGGCGGCACGCTCAACATCGGCCTCAGCGCCGACCCGGGCGGAGTCGACTCCGCGGTCGTCAACCAGGTCTGGCGCACGGTCGCCCGCGCCCTCGCCGACTCGCTGGTCTTCTACAACCCCGAGACGAAGAAGGTCGAGCCGTGGCTCGCCACCAAGTGGACGGTGAGCGACGACGCACGCACGTACTCCTTCGACCTCCGTGACGACGTGACCTTCCACGACGGCACGAAACTCACCGCGCAGGTCGTCAAGGCCAACCTGGAGAGCCTGAACCGGCCGGGCATCCACTCCAGCGCCAAGACCATCGTGCAGGGCATCAGCAGGATAGAGACGCCCTCCGAGCACAGGGTCACCGTCGAGTTCGCCGAACCGAACGCCGCCTTCCTGACCTCCCTCTCGCGCGCCTACGTCGGCATCGTCTCGGCGAAGACGGCCGCCCTTCCGGTGGAGAAGCGGCAGAAGTGGCTGGACGGCTCGGGCCCGTTCTACCTGAAGGAGTACGTCCCCAACCAGCGCATCGTGCTGAAGAAGCGCGAGGACTACGACTGGGCGCCCGAGTACTTCGAGCACCGGGGCGCGGCCTATCTCGACGAGGCCGTCTACAAGATCATCCCCGAGGACTCGGTCCGCAACGGCGCGGTCATCGGCGGCAACGAACTCCAGTTCGTCTACTGGGTCAACGCCAAGTACGTCTCCCAGCTCGAAGGCGCCGGACTGACGATATCCAAGACACTCAACCCCGCCACCGGCACCGAACTCCCGCTCAACACCTCGTCGCAGTTCCTCAAGGACGTGCGGGTCCGCCAGGCACTCCAGATCGGCGTCGACCGCGACGAGTTCGTCAAGATCGACTCCGGCGGCGTGGACCAGCCCGCGACCGGCCCGCTGAGCAAGGACAACCCCTACTACTCCGACCAGAGCGAACTGCTGAAGTACGACCCGAAGAAGGCCAAGAGGCTGCTGGAGCAGGCCGGCTGGAAGAAGACCGGCGCCGACGGCATCCGCGTCAACGCCGACGGCAAGCGGCTGTCGCTGCGCGCCCCGCAGGACGACGCCGGCTGGCAGGTGCTCCAGGACCAGTGGAAGAAGCTCGGCATCGAGCTGGTCCTCGACCCGCCACTGGACGCGGAGGCCAACGAGAAACTGCTCAGCGGCGAGTACGACATCGCCTACTGGTACGCCTCCTCGCCCGACCCGGACGTCCTGCGGGCCAACTACGGCACGACGAGCGGCTCCAACCGCAGCTTCATCGCCGACGGGGACCGCACGGGCCGGGAACTCGACCGGCTCCTGGAGAAGCAGAACCAGACGATCGACCCGGGCGAGCGGCAGAAGCTGGTCGACCAGGCCTCCCGCATCCTCGTGGAGCAGGCGTACGAGGTCCCGGTCTCCAACGACGTCGACATCTGGGCCTACTCGCCCCGGCTGCACGACATCGAGCCCGTCGGCCTCGACCAGTACCTGATCAACGCCTGGCTGACGAAGCAGTAGAGCGATGGCACGATACGGACTTCGGCTCCTGTACGGCGCGATCGTGGTGTGGGGAGCCTTCACCGGAGCGTTCTTCCTGCTCTACGTCGTCCCCGGTGACGCGGCGGGCGGCCTCACGGTCGGCGCCGACGGCGCCGACGTCGAACGGCTCCTGGCCGAGCAGCGCGAACTGCTCGGCCTGGACCGCCCGGTGTGGACGCAGTACTGGGACGCCCTGACCCGGGCCCTGCAAGGGGACTTCGGGCAGAGCGTCTACCAGCGCCGGGCCGCGGTGGACGTTTACTTCGAGTCCTTCCCCGAGACGCTGAAGCTCGCCTTCCTCGGACTGCTCCTCGCCGTCGTGCTCGGCGTCACCCTGTCGGTGGTCATCGAGCTGACCGACTGGAAGTGGGCGCGCGAACTGCTCATCTCGCTGCCGCCCGTCGCGGTGTCGCTGCCGCCCTTCCTGGTCGGACTGGTCCTGCTCCAGGTGTTCGCCTTCCAACTGGGCTGGATCAAGGCGGTCAGCGACCAGAGCTTCGGCGGACTGCTCGTCGCCTCGGCGGCCCTCGCGGTCGCCGGCGGCGGCAGCATCTCCCAACTGCTGACGGCCAATCTCCGCGCCGCGCTGACCTCGCCGTACATCGAGACCGCCCGCAACTGGGGACTCAGCCGCTTCGACGTCGTGGTCCGGCACGCCCTGCGCAACGCCGCGCTGCCGGTCGTCACCTCGCTGGGCACCACCGTCGGCGTGATGGTCGGCGGGACGGTACTCACGGAGACGGTGTTCTCCCGGCTCGGCGTGGGCCGCCTCGTGGTCGACGCCGTGAACGGCCGCGACATGCCCGTCGTCCTGGTCGCCGTCACGATCAGCGCGGTCGTCTTCGTCGTCGTCAACCTCGTCGTCGACGCGGTCTACCCGCTGCTCGACAAGCGGATCCGATGGGACGGATGACATGACGACCACTCTCGAAGCCGGGACGGCCACGCCGCCGTCCACCCGCCCACGGCCCTCGCGCGGGCGGCTCGCCGCACTGCTCCGCTCACCCGGACTGCTGCTGGCGTACCTGTGGATCGGCGTGATCCTGCTCGCCGCGGTCCACCCCGCGCTGTTCGTCCCCGGCGACCCGCTGCGGCAGGACGCGTCCAGCATGCTGCTGGCGCCGAGCGCCGACCACCTGTTCGGCACCGACGACTTCGGCCGCGACCAGCTCACCCGCACCGTGTACGGCACCCGGCTCTCCCTCCAGGCGGCGGTCATCGCCGTGACCATCGGCCTGGTGAGCGGCTCCCTGATCGGCCTCGCCGCGGGCGCGCTGCGCGGCTGGACCGACGTCGTCCTGATGCGCGTCGTCGACATCATGCTGGCGGTGCCCAGCCTGATCGTCTCGCTCGCCATCATCTCGGCGCTGGGCCGCGGCACCCTCAACATCGCCGTCGCCATCGGCATCAACAGCACCGCCGGCTTCGCCCGTCTGATGCGGTCCGAGGTGCTCAGGGTGAGCAACGCCAAGTACGTCGAGGCCTCGGTCTTCGCCGGGCACGGCTATGTGCGCCGGCTGTTCAAACACGTCGTGCCCAACGCGTCCCGGTCGGTGCTGGCCGCCGCGACCATGGACATCGGCACGGCAATCCTCACCGTCGCCGCGCTCAGTTTCCTCGGCCTCGGCGCGCCCCCGCCGACGCCCGAGTGGGGCCTTCTGGTGGCCGAGGGGCGCACGTTCATCGGCGTCCAGTGGTGGCTGAGCCTGCTGCCCGGACTGGTCATCGTGCTCAGTGTGCTCGCGGTCTACCGCATCGGCAGGTCGTTCAACCGAGGGAGGACCCGTGTCGTCGCCTGACACCGACCGGAAGAACACCGTGCTGCTGCGCGTACACGACGTGAGCGTCGAGTTCGCGCTGCCCGGCCGCGCCGCGACCCGCGTGCTCGACGGGGTCGGCCTGGACGTCGCGGCCGGTTCGGTCCGGGCCGTCGTCGGCGAGTCCGGCTCGGGCAAGTCCACCCTCGGCCGGGTCGTCACCGGCACCCTCGCCGAGAACGGCCGGGTCACCGGCGGAGAGGTCGCCCTCGACGGCCGCACGCTCACCAGGCTCTCCGAGCGGCGCTACCGGGCCGTGCGCGGCAAGGAGATCGGCTACATCCCCCAGGACGCGCTGCTCGGGCTCAACCCCCTGCTGCCCGTCGGCGTCCAGGCCGCCGAACCCCTGCGCGCCCACGGGCTCGGCTCACGCGCGGAACGCCGCGAACGCGTCCTCGACCTCTTCGCCGAGGTCGGACTGCGCGACCCCGCGCGGCTGTACGGCCGCTACCCGCACGAACTGTCCGGCGGGATGTGCCAGCGCGTGCTGATCGCCGCCGCGATGAGCACCCGGCCCCGGCTGCTGATCGCCGACGAGCCGACGACCGCGCTCAACGTCACCGTGCAGAAGACCATCCTGGACCTGCTGTCGAGCCTCGTGGAGACCGAAGACCTCGGCATCCTGCTGATCACCCACGACCTCGGGGTGGCCGCCGAGCGGGCCGACGACATCGCCGTGGTCAAGGACGGGCGGATCGTGCGCGCCGGACCGACCGCGGAGGTGGTCGCCGACCCGGGCGACGCGTACACGGAGGAACTGCTGCGCTCGTCCTCGCTGGGGTTCTCCGGCCGGCGGGCCGCCAGTGCCCGGCTGGAGTACTCCAGGACCGTGCCCGCCGACGCCCCCGTGACGGTCGAGGCCAAGGGGGTCGGCAAGACCTTCGCCGCCGGCCGGGGCGCGGAGCCGGTCACCGCGCTGGCCGACGCGTCCTTCCGGGTGCGCAGGGGGACCACACTCGGCATCGTCGGCGAATCCGGCTCCGGCAAGACCACGCTGGTGCGGATCCTCGCCGGGCTGACCCCGGCGGACACCGGCTCGGCCGAGATCGACGGCGAACCGGTCGTCCACCACCGCCGGGGAGCCGGGCAGGCCGGCCTCTACCGCAAGGTGCAGATGGTCTACCAGGACCCCTTCGCCTCACTGAACCCGCGCTCCACGGTCCGCGCCATCCTCGACGAACCCCTGCGGGGCCACCGCTACGGGACGGCCGAGGAACGCGCCCGCCGGATCACCGAACTGCTGGAGGTCACCGGCCTGCCCGCGTCGGTCGCCGACCGGTACACGGCGGAACTCTCCGGCGGCCAGCGGCAGCGGGTGGCCATCGCCCGCGCCCTGGCACCCCGGCCGGACGTCGTCGTCCTCGACGAGCCGGTCTCCGCGCTCGACGTGACCGTGCAGCGCCAGATCCTCCGCCTGCTCGACTCGCTCCAGCGCGAACTGGCGCTGACCTACGTCTTCATCTCCCACGACCTCGGCGTCATCGCCGAGGTGTCCGACGAGATCGTCGTCCTGCACCGCGGGCACATCGTCGAGCGCGGCCCCGCCCTGGACGTCCTCACCGAGCCGCGGACCGACTACGTCAGACAACTGCTCGCGTCGATCCCCGGAGCCGGCCGAGCCGTCCCGGCCGGCTCGGCCGTCCCCTCGTAGGCCCCGCGGCTTCGCAACAGAAAGGAACACATGATGCCCGAGCGACAGCTCCACCTGGGCTACATGCACTGGCTCAACGGCACCCACTGGGGCGGCTGGCGGCACCCGGACGCGCCCACGGCCGAGGCGTTCGAGCTGGAGTACGCCACCAGGGCGCTACGGATCGTCGAGGACGCCAAGTTCGACTTCTTCTTCCTCGGGGACACCCTCCCGGGCGACATCGTCGGCGAGCAGTGGATCACCACCCACAACACCGGACGCCTGGAGCCGTTCACCCTCGGCTCTCAACTCGCCCTGAACTCCTCGAAGATCGGGCTCGTCGTGACGGCGCACCCGACGTTCTACGAGCCGTACATCCTGGCCCGGCTCACCGCCTCCCTCGACCACCTCAGCGGCGGACGGCTCGCCTGGAACGTCGTCCTCGGCGCCTCCGACCTCGCCGCCCGCAACTTCAGCCTGCCGGACCTCGGCGGCGCCGGCCGCTACGAGCGCGCGGACGAGTTCATCCACGTCGTCCAGCGGCTGTGGGACAGCATCGAGGAGGGCGCCTACCTCCAGGACAAGAAGAACGGACGCTACATCGACGACAGCAAGGTCCACCGGCTCGACTGGGAGGGCAGGCACTTCCAGGTCGCCGGCACCCTGCCGCTGGAGCGTCCGCCGCAGGGCCACGTCCCGCTGCTGTACGCCGGCGCCTCCGAGCTGTCCCGGGAACTGACCGCGAAGTGGGCCGACATCAACTTCACCGGCCCGGCGACCCCCGAGGAGTCGATCGCGTTCAACACCGACGTCCGACGGCGGGCCGAACGCCTCCGGGGCCGCGTGGACCCGATCTTCTTCCTGCCCGGCATCACACCGCTCATCGCGGACACCCGGGCCGAGGCCGTCGAGCGCTACGAGGAGCTGAACACCCTGCTGCCCTACGACGACGACATCGTCGAGGGCGACCAGGAGGAGTCGTACTGGTCGGGGCCCGAGTGGGCCCGGATCGCCGGGTCGCCCCGGGGCGGGCTGCCCAGGGGCGTGCGCAGCGTCCGCTCGCTGTCCGAGCGGACCGGCGTCGACCTGCGGCCGCTCGGCATCGACGGCACGGTCAAGCCGGACACCGCCGACCGGTTCAACGCCTACGGCCGCGGGCTGCTGACCGCGCTCGCCGACCGCACCGGACGCACCGTGGACAACGCCGGCGTCCGGGTCAGGGACCTCCTCGGCGCCGCCATCGCGGGCAACTTCCCGCTCGTGATCGGCACGGCCGAGCATGTCGCCGACACCCTCGTCGACTGGTTCGAGCGCGGCGCCGCCGAGGGCTTCAACGTCAGCGTGCCCCACCTCTGGGAGCCGCTGCGGCGCTTCGCGGACGAGGTGGTCCCGATCCTCCAGGAACGCGGCGTGTACCGCACCGAGTACACCGCCGACACCTTCCGCGGCCACTTCGGACTGGACGTTCCCCCGAACACCTTCGCCGCGGCCGACCCCGTGACCGACGTGGAGGAACGAACCGCATGAGCGGCCGACGCAAACTCCGCCTGGGCCTGGCCGCCTACGGCACCGGCTGGGACCTGGACGCCTGGCGTCTTCCGGAGGCCACCAACTCCGGCCTCGACGACCCCCGCGTCATCCTCGACATCGCACGCACCGCCGAACGCGGCACGCTGGACTACGTCTTCGCCGGCAGCGCCCTCGGCAGCGAACCCGACCGCCTCAACCGCGTCTTCCGCTGGGACAACTTCGTCTACGCCGGCCACGCCGCCGCGATCACGGAGAACCTCGGGTTCGTGATGTCGGTCAACTCCTCCTTCGAGCACCCCTACGCCATCGCCCGGCAGCTCGCGACCCTGGACCGCTTCAACCAGGGACGCACCGCCCTCAACGTCGTCTTCGGCATCGACCGCGACGGCGACCCGATCGGCAACTACGGCAAGAACCCGGTGCCGACGCAGGAGACCAAGTACGCCCGCGCCCGGGAGTTCACCGAGGTCGTCAACCGGCTGCTCTACGAGAGCTGGGACGCCGACTTCCTGCTCGACGACAAGGCCGGATCCACCCTGATCCGCCCCGGCTCCTGGCACCCGATCGACCACCACGGCGCACACTTCGAACGTCCGCGGCCCGCTGAACGTCCCGCCGCCCGTCCAGTCCCACATCCCCGTCGTCCAGGTCGGCCTGTCCGAGGAATCCCTGCGCTACGGCGCCGACTTCGCCCAGCTCAGGTTCTCGCCGTACTTCGGCATCAGCCGAGGGAAGGAGGAGTACCGCAAGCTCAAGGAACGGGTCGCGGCCAACGGGCGCGACCCCGAGAAGTTCAAGATCATCCCAGGCATCACCTTCCACCTCGGGGGCACTGTCCGGGAGGCCCGCGCCAAGTTCAACGAGATCAACGCCCTCCAGCTCACCCAGGCGATCCCGGCCGCGTTCTCCCGGGCCCTCGGCATCGACCTGTCGCGGGTCCGCGACAGCGAACGCGTCCTCGACCTCGTCGACATCGACAAGGTCGCCGCCGACGCGCTGCGGCCACTGCTCAGCGACCGGGTCCGCCACACCGAGGACGACCGGGAACTGCTGCGGCACATCCTCACCACCCAGATCGGCGAGGACGCCACTCTGCGCGAGCTGTACCACTACGTCCAGCGCTCCCGCCACGCACAGCAGCCCGCCGTCGTCGGCGACGCGCGGGCCGTCGCCGACTGGCTGGAGGAGAACCTGGAGGAGGAGGTGCTCGACGGCGTCCAGCTCTTCCCGCCCTACCACCGCGGCCCCGCCGACCTCTTCGTCGACACGGTCGTCCCGGAGCTGCGCCGCCGGGGCATCTTCCGCACCGAGTACGAGGCCGGCACGCTCCAGGGCCTGCTCGACACCGACGACACCCGCTGACACGTCCGACCCACCACACCGAGGAGCCCCGTGCCCCCTGCACTCCACATCCCCGACGGACACCGCCGGCTCGGCTCCTCGGGCCTGGTCCTGTCCGAGATCGGCATCGGCGCCAGCACCTTCGGCCGGTCGGGCATGCGCGCGGCCGGCCAGGAGGCGGTCACCGCGATCGTCGACCGTGCCATCGACCTCGGCGTCACCTACTTCGACCTCGCCGAGGGATACGGCGACAGGCCCGGACAGAGCGAGGAACTGTTCGCCGCCGCGCTCGCCGGCCGCCGCGAACAGGTCGTCATCGGCACCAAGTTCGGCGGCAGCCTGAGCCGGGAACGCGGCGCCGCCTACACCCGGCCGGGCTCGCGCAAGTACATCCTCGCCGCCGTCGAGGAGTCCCTGAGACGCCTCGGCACCGACTACATCGACCTCTACCAGATCCACTTCCCCGACCCCCTCACCCCGGTCGAGGAGACCCTGTCGGCCCTCGACACGCTGGTGCGATCGGGAAAGGTCCGCTACATCGGCGCTTCCAACTTCAAGGCGTGGCAGATCGTCGAGGCGGAGCACACCGCAAGGTCGCGCCGGCTCACCCGCTTCGTCTCCACGACCGACGAGTACAGCCTCCTGTGGCGCGGGCCGGAGGAGGAGCTGATCCCGGCACTGGACCGGTACGGCCTCGGCTTCATCCCGTACTTCCCGCTGCAGAACGGGCTGCTCACCGGCAAGTACGCGGCGGACCGCGCACCCGCCGACGCGAAGATCACCAACCTGAAGCGGTATCTGCTGCGCTCGGCGCCGTGGGCGGCACTGGCGAAGTTCGAACAGTTCGCGCGCGACCGTGGCATCACCCCCGCCGCGGCGGCCCTCGGCTGGCTGCTCGCCCAGCCGACGGTCACCAGTGTCATCGCGGGCGTCACCGTGCCCGCGCAGCTCGACGAGAACGTCCTCGCCTCCCGCTGGGCCCCCACCGCCGAGGAGGAGGCCGAACTGCGCGGCCTGTTCACCGGGGACCTGTCGGGCGGCCCCGGTGTGGTCGACCGGGGATGACCTACCGCCCCGGCGACGCGGGCGCACCGGGCCGGGGCCCGGTCACGGCCGGCCGCGCGGGATCGGTGATCCAGGCGGACCAGGAGCCCGGGTACAGCGCCGCCCGCACCCCGAGCGAGGCGAGCGCCAGCACGGTCGCCGTCGCCGACACCCCGCTGCCGCAGTACGCGCCGACCTCGCGCCCGTCCAGGTGCGCGGCGTACAGCTCCCTCAGCCGGGCCGCGCCGTGCAGCGTCCCCCCGGTGAAGTTCTCCGTGCCGGGGACGCTGTGCGCGCCGGGGATGTGGCCGGTCCCCGTCCGCCGCGGATCGCCGGTGTAGGCCGCCGTGCCGCGCGCGTCGACCAGATGGCCCGAGGCCGCGAGCCGTCCGGCGTCCTCGGCGTCCAGCACGGGCAGCGAGCCGGACCGTACGACGGCCGTGCCGGCACCCGCGGGCGGAACCTCCGTGCCGAGCGCTCCGCCGGCCGAGAGCCACGCCGCCAGGCCCCCGTTCAGATAGCGCACGTCCCGCACCCCGGCCCAGCGCAGCACCCACCAGGCCCGGGTGGCGACGGCGGGGTTCTGCCGGGTGTGGACGACGACCGTGGTGCCGTCGTCCACACCCCAAAGGCGCAGCCGCTCCTGAAGCGCGTCCGCGTCGGGGAGCGGACCGCCACCGGACCCCTCGGCCGCCAAACCGACCAGGTCCACGTCGAGGGCCACATACCGCGCGCCGGGTATGTGCCCCGCCAGATAGGCCCGCCGGGCCTCGTCGCCTCCCTCCTCTTCCCGGCCGATCTCAAGAACGGTGACCGTCGAGTCGTTATGTAGCGCGGTAAAGAGTTCGGTCGCGGAAATTACGACATCATCGGTGGAAACTGGGCGCATCTCAGGCACTCCTCCGCTTCTCGGTGTTGTAAAACTACCCGCACGGTGATGTAGCGCTGCGTACTTTCTATTAAGCATTTACTACGGGCTTGTAGCGAGAGACGGGTCGGGTCCGGAGGCGCCCTGCCGCAGCGGATGTTCATGAGACCGCAACACGGTTCTCGGTATGCGGACCGGCACCGGAACGATCTCGACAAACGACAGCCCGCAGGGTAAATCTCCCGGGATGGATGTCGCCCTCAAGACCCCCGGAACTGTCCGCGGTACCCGTGCACTTCGACGCGTCGCGGCCCTCGCCCTGTGCGCCGTGGCGGTGGGCTGCGCCCCGCAGCCGCAGGACGACTCCTCCGCCGGGTCCTCGCCCTCCGCCGGACAGGACAGCTGCGCCAGGGGCGAGTTGGCGACACGGACCGCGGGCAGGCTGACGATCGCGACCGACGCGCCCGCCTACGAGCCCTGGTTCAAGGACGACGACCCCGCGAGCGGCCAGGGCTTCGAGTCGGCCACCGCCTACGCCGTCGCCGAGCGGCTCGGCTTCGGCGAGGACGACGTCGTGTGGCAGACGGTGCCCTTCAACAAGGCGTTCGCACCGGGGGAGAAGACCTTCGACTTCGACATCAACCAGGTGTCCGTGAGCGACGAGCGCAAGAAGGCGGTCGACTTCTCCTCCGGCTACTACGACGTTCGGCAGGCCGTCGTCGCGCTCAAGGGCTCCCGGGCGGCGAAGGCCACCGGCGTCGCCGGTCTGAAGGGCGTCAAGCTCGGCGCCCAGGTCGGCACGACCAGCCTGGAATTCATCCAGGACGTTCGTGCGGCCCGAGCGCGCCGCCGCCGCCTTCGCCAAGAACGACCAGGCCAAGTCGGCACTCAGCAACGGACAGGTCGACGCCATCGTGGTGGACCTGCCCACCGCCTTCTACATCACCGCCGCCGAGGTGACGGACGCCGAGATCGTCGGCCAGTTCGAGAACCGGGGCGGCGCCCCCGAGCAGTTCGGACTCGTCCTCGACAAGGGCAGCAGGCTCACCGCGTGCGTGTCGGCGGCGGTGGACGCGTTGCGCGAGGACGGCACCCTGGCCGGGATCGAGAAGCGGTGGCTCTCCGACGCCGTCGACGCGCCGGTGCTGAAGTGACGGTGACCCAGGAGAAGCCCGGCCGGGACGGCGCGGACGGCGACGGCTACGTGCCGTCGCCGCGCCGCCTGGACCGGGAACGCCACCGGCGCGCCCGCACGCGGCGCGCCACGGCGGTCGCCGCGCTGTCGACCCTCGTGACGGGCGCCGTGCTGTACCTGGTGGTCGTCAACGCGCCGGGCTGGCCCCGTACCCGCGAGACCTTCTTCGACGCCGGGTACGCCCGCGAGGCGCTGCCGCTGGTCCTGGAGGGACTGTGGCTCAACGTCCGGCTGCTGCTGGTCTGCGGCGCGGCCGTCCTGGTCCTCGGGCTGCTCATCGCCGTCGCCCGGACCCTGCCCGGACCGGTCTTCTTCCCGGTGCGCGCGCTGGCCGCCGCCTACACGGACTTCTTCCGCGGACTGCCGCTCATCATCAACCTGATGATCGTCGTCCTGGGCGTGCCCGCCCTGCGCCTCCAGGGCGTGAGCGTCGACCCCGTCCTGCTCGGCGGCACCGCGCTGACACTCACGTACTCGGCCTACGTCGCCGAGGTGTTCCGGGCCGGCATCCAGTCCGTCCACCCCTCGCAGCGGGCCGCCGCCCGCTCCCTGGGGCTCACCAACCGGCAGACCCTGCGCCACGTGGTCCTGCCCCAGGCGGTCCGGCGCCAGGTCCCGCCGCTCCTCAACGACCTGGTGTCCCTCCAGAAGGACACCGGACTGGTGTCGATCGGCGGCGCGGTCGACGCGGTGCGCGCCGCCGACATCATCGTGGGCCGCAGTCTCAACTACACGCCGTACATCGTGGCCGGGCTCGTCTTCGTCGCGCTGACCATCCCCATGACCCGGTTCACCGACTGGGTCACCGCGCGCACGGACCGGCGCCGGGCCCAGGGAGGCACCCCGTGAGCGGCACACCCGTCCTGCGCATGGAAGCGGTCCGCAAGACCTTCGGACAGCACGTGGTCCTGAGAGACGTGGCCCTCGAGGTCGCCCCGCACACGGTCACCGCCCTGATCGGCGCCTCCGGGTCGGGCAAGTCGACCCTGCTGCGCTGCGCCAATCTGCTGGAGGAGATCGACGACGGCGCGATCTGGCTGGACGGCGAGGAGATCACCGACCCGCGGACCGACCAGGACGCGGTACGACGGCGCATCGGCGTCGTCTTCCAGTCGTACAACCTCTTCCCGCACATGACCGTGCTGGAGAACATCACCCTCGCCCCGCGCCGGGTCCACGGAGTGTCCCGCGCGCAGGCCGAGGCGCACGCCCGCGAGCTGCTCGAACGGCTCGGTCTCGGCTCCAGGGCCGCCGAGTACCCCGACCGGCTCAGCGGCGGCCAGCAGCAGCGCGTCGCCATCATCCGGGCGCTGGCGGTACGCCCCCGCCTCCTGCTCCTGGACGAGATCACCGCCGCCCTCGATCCCGAGCTGGTGGGGGAGGTCCTCGCCGTGGTGCGGGACCTGAAGGACGAGGGCATGACCATGGTGCTGGCCACGCACGAGATGACCTTCGCGAGAGATGTCGCCGACCAGGTGTGCTTCCTGGAAAACGGCGTGGTCCACGAGCGCGGAACCGCCGAGCGGATCTTCGCCCACCCGGAGCGCGAGCGCACCCGGAGCTTCCTGCGCCGGGTCACGGAGGACGGCCGGCTCTGAAAACCTTCCGACGGCCCTGATCCGGCGGTCACCCGTACGGCGCAGGCCGTGGCGTCCGGGATCTCCGGGTGCCGCGGCCCTCTCCCGCCTGCGCCGAGGCGAAGCGAACGCCACCATGGAAATGGTGACCGCCGAGCAACGCTCCGAAGGTCCCGAAAGGAGCCAGGTCTCGTGAACCTTCTCTTCCTTCCCTCCGACCACGCCGTCGAGCACGCCCTGAACGGCCTGGTGCTCGCCCACCCCGACCTGCTGCGGCTCAACGAGGACCCGCTCTACGTCGCCGCCCGGGAGCGCCACCCGGACCGCCGCGTGGGCCTTGTCTCCGGCGGCGGGTCCGGACACGAACCCCTGCACACCGGCTTCGTCGGCTCCGGCATGCTGGACGCCGCCGTACCGGGCCGGATCTTCGCCTCCCCGCACAACCGGCAGCTCTTCGAAGCGTCCCGGGACGTCGCCGGGAAGGACGGCGTCCTCCACATAGTCAAGAACTACACCGGCGACCGCATCAACTTCGGCATCGCCGCCGAGCGACTGCGCGCCGAAGGCATCGAGGTACGCCGCGTACTCGTCGACGACGACCTCGCCACCGAGAGCGACGAGACGGCCACGGGCCGCCGCGGCACGGGCGCCACCGTACTGGTCGAGAAGCTGCTCGGCGGTGCGGCCGACACCGGTCTCGCACTGGACGAGCTGGCCGGACTCGGCACGGAGTTCGCCGCCGCCTCCCGCAGCGTCGCGGTCGCGTCCCGCGCCCAGACCTCTCCGTCGCAGGGCGGCGAGGCGTTCCGGCTCACGGAGGGAACACTGGAGTACGGAGTCGGCATCCACGGCGAACGCGCCGTCGACACCCTGGAGCACCCGGGTTTCGAGGAACTCGTCGACCGGATGACCGGCCGACTCGTCACCGCCCTGCCCCGGTCCACCGGCTCCGTCCTGCTCCTGGTCAACGGCCTCGGCGCGACCACCCTGCTGGAGCTTCACGCGGTCCACTCCCGGGTGACGGACCGGTTGCGGGAGCGCGGTATCGACGTGGCCGGCCGGCTCGTCGGCACCTTCGTCCCCGCCCTGGACATGAGCGGCTTCTCCCTCACCCTCACCGCCCTGCGCGACGACTGGCACGCCTACTGGAGCGCCCCCGCCCGCACCCCGGCCTTCCCCGCAACGGAGTCCTCCCGATGAGCATCGACGCCCGGACCGTCCTGACCGCGTTCGCCGAAGCGGCCCGTACCGCCCGCCCGACCCTCACCGCCCTCGACCAGATCTCCGGCGACGGAGACTTCGGCGACAACCTGTGCGACGGGCTCGACCGCGTGACCGCGGCCCTGGCCGACCGTCCCGCCGAACCGCCGTTCGCCGTGGCCGCGGCCGTCTTCCTCGACGAGGTGGGCGGCACCAGCGGCCCGCTGACGGGCCTGCTGTTCCAGGAACTCGCCCGCGCCCGTGCCGCTCATCCGGATGACGAGCAGGAGTCCTGGCGGATCGGCGTACGGGAAGGCCTGGCCGCCATCCAGCGGGTCGGCGAGGCCGAACCCGGCGACCGGACCCTGGTGGACACCCTCGCCCCGGCCAGGGACGCCCTGGAGGCGGGCTCGGACCCGCGTGGCGTGGCCGAGGCCGCGCTGGCCGGGGCCCGCGCCACGGCGGCCCTCCGCGCCCGCATGGGCCGCGCGTCCTACGTGGGGGAGCGCGCGGTCGGCTCACCGGATCCCGGCGCACTCGGCATCGCCCTGCTGTTCTGGTGCCGGGCCGAGGCGGCGGGCGACGCGCCCGGCGCACTCGCCGACCACCTGCCCGAAGTCGGCCCGGAGCACGCCGACAGCCAGTGACTCGACCCCGGTTCCGGCCGCCCCCGCGACGCCTGGGTGGTACCGCTGGTACCGTAGGGGCCATGTCGGATCCCAAAGCGATGAATCTGCGTTTCCCCGACCCCACCCAGCGGGCCGCCATCGCGGCGGCCGCCAAGGAGGCGGGGGTCAGCATGCAGGAGTACATCCTCTCGGCCGCCTACGACCGGGCGACCGCGGTGGAGCAGCGGTTCCTGGCGGGCTTCAAGGCGTCCATGGCACGCAGCGGCGCGGCCTTCGCCGCCGAGCCCAGCGGTATCGACGCCGGCGCGGAGCAGCGGGCGGCCGAGCTGGAGGCGCTGCGGGAGCTCGAGCGGCAGGAGCGGGGCCACGCCGCGTGAGCGAGCAGGAACCCCATCCGATCGGCGTCACCTTCCTGCTGCACGCCGCCGAGCTGCTCGACGGCGATCCGCAGGTCGACGACTTCGGGCCGCTGTACGCGGCCGTCGCCCGGGTCAACGCCCGAGCGATGGAGCGTGACATCTACGGATCGACGCACCTCAAGGCCGCCGCCCTGCTGCACACGCTGGCGAAGCTGCCCTGCCTGGAGCACTCGAACGAGGCCTTCGCCTGGCACACGACCGAGGCCTACCTCGCCCTCAACGCGCAGACCCTCCACTACCCGCCCAAGGCCGCCGTCGCGCTGGTACGCGAGGCGGCCTCGGGCACCGTCGGCGTCGCCCGCATCGCCCGGCAACTGCGCGCCTGGACGGTGGCCTGACCCTCGGCGACGCCGGGCGCCATGACGAGCAGGCCGTGAACGGCCACGGCGGGCCCCGGCCCCGGCCTCGGCGACCGTCGGGCCGTGACCGGGGCATCCGTCCCCGCCGCCGTCTACGCCCGCCGGGCGATCACCGTGGTGCCCGAGCCGACCGGGCCGACCCGCAGCACCGTGCCGGTCAGATCGTTGAACAACGTCACCTCGACCCCGCCGTCCGCGTGGGCGCCCGTGGTGGCCACCCGGTAGTCCGTGGGGTCGGCGTCACCGATCTCCAGTTCGGCCACCGCCCGGGTGTTGGGCGGGACGGTCACCTTGAGGGAGTGCGTGCCCCCGGAACGGCGCAGGGAGACCGACACCGGGCCGCGCAGGGACGGCACCGTGCCGTCGACCTCGGTCAGCCTCCCGGTCCTGGGCCGGACACGGAAACCGGCCGCGCCCGCCTCCGTGACCTGGACGCCCAGCACATGCCGGGCCACGACGTTGGCCGGGGCGGAGGCCCAGGCGTGGGAGAAGGTCATGTTCGGCTTCAGCGACGGATCCCACGCCTCGGCGACGATGGTGGCCTTCAGGTCGTCGATCATGTGCAGCCAGGAGTTCGTGGTCCTGGAGGTGAGCAGCGCGAGCGCGGCGTCGGCGCGGCCGAGCCGGAACAGCGCGTCGAGCAGGAACTGCGCCCCGTACGCGCTCACTCTCATGCCACCCGCGGCGAGGGTGTCGCCGATCCTGGCCAGCGTCTCGTCGTCGAGGGCGTCGGCCGCGCCGAGCGCGACGGGGAAGGCGGTCGCGTGCTGGGCGCCGTGGGTGGTGCCGGCCCCGTCGCGGAACCGGCCCGCCGGACCGTCGAGCAGGGTGTCGCACATGGCGGCGGCGAGGGTGTCGGCACGCGCCCGCAGCGACGCCTCCTCGTCGCTCCTGCCGAGGACGGCGGCGCACTTGGCGAGGGCGTCGAAGGCCGCGTACTGGAAGGCGTTGACGACGGTGTTGACATCGGTGAAGACATAGCCGTCGCGGTTGGTGGCGGGCCAGTCGACCAGGTCCCCGAGGTCCTGGCTGGAGTTGCCCGGTGCCTTGTGGACCAGGCCGTCCGACCCGAGATAGGAGGTGAGGTTCTTGGCGGCGAGCAGGGCGTAGTCCTTGGCGAGCTGCCGGTCGTCGCCGGTGGCGAGGTAGTCCTCCCAGGCGGAGATCGCGCACATGAGCCGGTACTCGGTGGGCCAGGTGCCCTGGCGTACGAGGTAGTCGTTGGACCACCGGGCGAGTGCGAACGAGCGCTGCACGCCGTACTCGGAGAGCTGGTTGACGAACGCGTCGCCCTCGTAGGGGCCGCGCTCACGGGTCGGGGTGTCCTGGTAGAGGTCGCCGCGGGTGGCCTCGACGGAGTAGCGGCACAGGTCCCAGACCCGGTCGAGATCGGGGTCGGAACTGCTGAAGGCGCAGTCGGAGTCGTCCCAGTCGAGCTTCCAGGCGCGGCCCTTGACCGTCGCCCGGGACAGGTCGACGGAGGTGCGCAGTTCGGCCCAGCGGAAGCCGCGGTAGCCCCAGTGCTCGAAGCGCTGGGCGCCGTCGCGCAGGGTCCACACCTCGCGGTAGACGTTGGTGGCCCGTAGCTGGTACCGGACGCTGCCGTCGGCGTCGAGTTCCTCGCCGAGCCGCACCTCCACGGTGTCGCCCGCCTTTCCGGTGACCTCCAGGGCCAGCCCGCCGACGATCTCCCGGCCGAGGTCCACCAGCCAGCGGCCGTCGGCCGCCTTGGTCACCGAGGCGGGGGAGACGTCGTGCAGCCGTACCGGCTCGATGGGCGCCGGGACCAGTGCGTCGATGGCGGAACGGGCGGCGGGGGAGTGCCAGGCGCCGTCGTCGAAGCCGGGCTCGGTCCAGCCGACGGGCTCGTTGCGCAGATCCCAGTTCTCCTGGGGCACGGTGAAGAACGTACTGCCCGCACTGCCCCCGGCCGGGAGCAGACCGGCCTGGCCGCGGGCCTTCCAGTCGCCGCCCGAGCCGATGGTGGCCCGGCCGCCGTCGGCGTACGTGACCTCCAGCTGGGCCAGGAACTTCTGCTGCGAGGTGGTGTAACAGAGCGCGGCCAGGGCGTTGGCCCGGCCGGCGCGCAGGGTGTCGGTGATGTCGAAGGACTGGTACGCGACACCGGACCCGGAGCGCACCGACGCGTGGCCGACCAGGCTGCCGTTGCTCCACACCTTGGCCGCGTACTGCCGGGCCGGGGCGGCGGAGGTGGCCGCGACGTGCAGTACGGCGGCGGCGACCTCCCTGCCGGAGGCCAGGCCGTATTCGTGCCGCAGCAGGGCCCACGTGGAGTCGGCGCCGTACGAGGAGAGCGAGGAGGCGCCGGCGGGGAGGGTGAGGACGCCGTTCGCGACGGTGCCCGCGGAGAACGTGCCCCGGTCGGACGTGAAGTCGTCCTCGATCAGTACGGTGCCGTCGGCCGCGGTGAAGCGGACGCTGTCGTACACCTGCGACTCGGTGAGGCCGTTGCGCAGGCCGATGTTGCCGGAGGCGTAGCGGGCGTCGGTGGTGGTGTCGACGACGACGCCGTTGACGCGGGTGGTGAAGGTGGAGCCGGTCATGGTGACGGAGAGGTCGATCCAGGTGTCGGTGCCGACCGGGAAGGGCAGGGTCACCTCCCCGAGGACGCTGTAGGTGCCGCCGACGCACACGTGCTTGCGCAGGACTCCGGCGGTGGTTCCGGCCCGCAGCTGCCACATGTAGTTGTTGGAGGTGTCGGTGGCCCGGAACCACAGGCCGGCGGCGACCGCGGTGACCTTCAGACGGGCGGCGAAGGTGCCGTCCGACAGCGTGGGCCCGGCCGGAGCCCAGATGGGCGTGGCCTGCCACTCGTTCTCCACCGCCGTCGCCATCAGTGCCGGCTCCGACCACGACGACGGCTCGCCTTCGCCCCAGCTGCGGACCCGCCACCAGTAGGCGGTCCGGGGTTTGAGCGCCGGACCCCCGTAGGCCACGGCCGTGGAGTCGGCGGCGGCCACCTTGCCGCTGTCCCAGACCAGATGACCCTCCCGGAACCCCGACGGGGTGGCGGCGACCTCCACTTGGTAGGCGTGCTGGGGGACACCGGCTCCGAGATCGGGGACCTGCCAGCTGAATCGCGGCCGTTGTCCGGCACCGGCACTCAGGCCCCGCGGCAGCAGGTCGGTCAACAGCCCGGTGGGCGCGCACCGCACGCCCTCACCGCGCGCGGCGGCGGACGCCTTGGAACCGAAGACCACAACAGAGGCGGATGCCGCGGCCCCCAGCTGCAAGATCCTGCGACGCGACGGGTGTCTGGACATGGGCGACCTCGCAGCGGTGAAAGGTTTCACTCAGGTGGCTCGGAGGTTAAACGCCGTGCAGAAAGCGGGTCAACCAGTAGGACGAGGAAACGATGATGAAACGAATGAAACGTTTTACCGACTCCCGCCGGTGCGCCTGCCGCGGGACCCGACCGCCGGCCACCGACTTCTCTCCCCCCTCACCGCCGCGGAGGCGGGGGAATCAGCCGGCCCCGGTAGACGAGTGACGCGGCCTGTTTGAGGGGGCGGAGGCGGACGCTCACCGCATAGCCGGTGACGCCGGGGACCGTGGCGAGGCGGTGGCTGAGGAAGTCGTAGAAGTCGGCGGCGTCCGTGCACATCACGATCGCCATGAGGTTCTGGTCGCCGGTCGTGGCCGCGGCGAAGACGACGCGGGCGAGCGCGGCGACCGCCGTGCCCGTCTCGTGCAGCCGCTCCGGGGAGGTGCGCAGCCACAGCGCCGCACTGAAGGGGTAACCCAGCCGCTCCGGCACCAGGTCCACGTCGTACACGAGGGTGCCCGAGCGCTCCAGGACCTCCATGCGGCGGGCGATCCGGCCGGTGGTCCAGCCGGTGCCCTCGGCCAGCGTGGCCTGGCTCGCCCGGCCGTCCTCGGCGAGGACGGCGAGCAGCGCGCCGTCCTCCTCGCGCAGTTCTACCGGCGGGCCCTGCGGCCGCTGCCGCGGATGCCGCTCCAGGAGCAGCTCCACCGCCTCCTGCGGGAGCGAGGGGCCAAGCCGTGCCCAGTCGGCGCCGGGCGGGGAATAGGCGTGCAGCACCATGCGGGTGTCGAGATCCACCACACCCGGGAAGCGCGCGAGTTGGCGCAGCACCTCCGGCACCCGCCCGTCGTGGGGCGCCTCGACAGAGCAGACGATCTCCGAGCCGCCGAAGGAGATGTTCGCGAAGGAGACCTCCGGCAGCCGGGTCACCGCCTCGGCGAGCGCGTCGATCCTGTCCGGGCTCAGCGTGATCCGCACGACGCTCGAAGTGAGGCCCTGCACCGCCGGGTTGACGAGTCCCACGACCCGCACGGTGCCCGTACGCCGCATCGCCCGGTAGCGTCGCGCCACGGTCTGCTCCGACACTCCGACCGCCTCCCCGATCACGCGGAACGGCGCGCGCGGCACCACGTGCAGAGCGTGGAGGATAAGGCTGTCCAGGGTGTCGAGCATGGAGGAATCTTCGCACGAAGTGCTTGGTGGTAGCGGTTTAACCCATGTCTTCGGAAGGAATTTGGGGGAATCGTCGGGTGTGACGGAGACTTCTGGAGGTACGCAGCGAGCGGATGCACGGTGCGCCCCGCGCCCGCACCGCGGGGTCCGTGTCTCCCCGACGCCGGCCGGCAGCGTCGCCGTCCGGCCCGTCCGGCCAGGTGAGCGAGCTTCGTCGCCCGCCCCGGTCCCGCAGGGCCGGACCCGCTCCACCGCTCGCGCGCCCCCCACCCGTCCCTCGCGCCGCAGTTCCGGCGCTTCGAAGGAGTCCTCTTGTCCCAGTCACCGCCCGCCGCCGAGCCCCGTCGCGGGGTGACGCTCCTCATGGCCTGCCTCGGGGTCTTCGTCGCCTATCTGCCGGTGACGAGCGTCTCGGTGAGCCTGACCGCCATCCAGTCGGCCCTGTCCACGACCACCTCGCAACTGGCGTGGGTCTCGGACGCCTTCGTGCTGCCGATGGCCGCCTTCATCCTCACCGCCGGGGTCTTCGGCGACGTCCACGGCCGCAAGAAGGTCTACCTCACCGGGCTGCTGCTGTCCGCCGCCGGCGCCGCGACCTCGCTCACCGCACACTCGGTCGGCCAGCTGTGGGCCGGTCAGGCGCTCTCCGGGATCGGTGCCGCCGCGCTGCTGCCGACGACGCTGGCACTGATCAGCCACGCCGTGCCCGACCACCGCGAGCGCGGAAAGTTCATCGGCTTCTGGGCGATGTGCCTGCTCGGCGCGCTCGCCATCGGCGGCGTGGTCGCCGGGCTGATCCTCGGCCAGGCGGGCTGGCGGTGGATCTTCCTCGTGCCGATACCCGTCGCGCTGTTCGCCTTCGGCTTCTCCCTGCGGCTGCTGCCCGAGTCCCGCGCCCCGCGCACCGGACGGCTGGACTGGCCTGGACAGATCAGCGCCGCGCTCGCCATCACCGCGCTCGTCTTCGGAGTCATCCAGGGCGGCGCGGGTTCCTTCGGCGACACCCAGGTCGTCGTCGCGCTCGCCGTCGCGGTCGTCAGCGGGACCGTCTTCGTCGTCGCCGAGCGGCGCTCCGCGCATCCGATGCTCGACCTCGCGCTCTTCCGCAGCCCCGGCTTCACCGCCACCACCCTGGTGGCCATGGTCATGTTCCTCGGCATGATCGGCTTCTTCTTCGTGCTGAGCCTCTACTTCGGCATGGTCCAGCACCTCGACACGCTCGACACCGCCTGGCGGATGCTCCTGATCACCGGAGCCGCGCTGCTCGTCAGCGGGGTCGCCGGGCGCGTCATGCACAAGGTCTCACCGCGCCTCATGATCACCACCGGGCTGCTCATGGTGACCGCCGCACTGCTCACCCTGCTCGGCGCCGACGCGAGTACCTCCTTCGGGTCGCTCTCCTGGCGGCTGCTCCTGCTGGGACTCGGCATGGGCCTGGTGACGACCCCGATGACGGCCGTCGCCGTCGCCTCCGTGCCGCACCCGCTCGCCGGGATGGCCGCCGCGGGAAACAACGCCTTCCGCCAGGTCGGCGGCGCGCTCGGCCCCGCCGTGCTCGGCGCCCTCCTCACCAGCCGCGCCGTCTCCGCGCTGCCCGGCAGCCTCTCCGGCGCCGGCGTCGAGGGGCCTCTCGCCGACCGGCTCACCGACGCGGCCCGCGACGGCGGCCTCGGCGCGGTCGGATCCGTACCGCTCGGCGCGCAGGCCGGCCAGGTCTGGGGCGCCGTCGGCGACGCCTTCCTCGAAGGCATGCGGTTGTGCCTGACCGTCTCGGCCACGCTGACCTTCCTGGCCGCCCTCCTCGCCTTCATCCTGCTGCGCCCCCGCACGCCCCGCGCGGGGACGGCGAAGGTCGTGCGCGCGTCGCAGGCACAGACGCCGCCCGGCACTACCCCGCAGCGGCCCGAGGCCGTCGTGGGGGAGGGCGCCTGACACGGGACGGCACTGCCGCCGTCGGTTTCAAGAGCCGGTTCCGGGAATCCCCGGAACCGGCTCTTGCGCGGTCGGGCCCGGCACGGCCGTCGCAGGGAAGAGGCGACCACCGGTCGACGCACCGCGCTGTGCGTGATCCATCCGGCGCGAGCGCACCGGCACGACAGATGATGGAAACGAGATGGATCCAATGACGTAATAATGATGGATCCCGCCCCTTCAACAATGCCCTGCGGCCCACCTACCGTTGCGCCCAGGTAAACGGCCTGGCTGTCGGCTGCTCGGTACTTCTTCGGCCTTGTGAAAGGTCTTTCGGGAGCTTCTTGGAGAAGCCACGGACCAGCCTCGACGGTTTCTGGAGGGAGACGGCAATGGCGCCCGCGGAACTACTCATCGGAAGCCGGTGGCAAGCGTCGGCAGGGCAGGGACAGACCTGGGACGTGACGTCGCCCTTCGACGGCAAGACCGTCGGCAGCGTCGCGGTGGCCGGCCCCGAGGACGTCGAGGCGGCCCTGGCGGCGGCGGAGCGGGGCGCCGCGCTCTGGCGGCGTACGCCCGCCCACGAGCGGATGACGATCCTGCTGCGGGCCGCGGAACTCGCCGACCAGCGAGCCCCCGAGATCGCGCAGACCATCAGCTCGGAGTCGGGCAAGACCATCAGCGAGGCCACCGGCGAGGCATCGCGATCCGGTGACCTGATCCGTCTCGCGGCCTTCGAGGGCACCCAACTCTACGGCGAGACATTGCCGTTGGACGCCAACCGCGGCACCGGCCAGGACAAGGTGGGCTTCACGCTGCGCCAGCCCTGCGGGGTCGTGGTGGCCATCACCCCGTTCAACTACCCCTCGCTGCTCGTACTGCACAAGCTGGCCCCCGCGCTCGCGGCGGGAAACGCGGTCGTCCTCAAGCCGGCCACCTCGACACCGCTGACCGCGCTGGCGCTCGCCGAGTGCTTCGTGGACGCCGGGCTCCCCGAGGGCGTGCTGTCCGTACTCGTCGGTTCCGGCGGGGTGTTGGGCGACGCTCTCGTGACCGATCCCCGGGTGCGGAAGATCTCCTTCACCGGCTCCACGGCGACCGGCGAGCACATCGCGAGGGTCGCGGGAGTGAAGAAGCTCTCCCTCGAACTGGGCGCCTCCTGCCCGGTGGTCGTCCTGCCCGACGCCGATCTCGAACTGGCCGCCAGCGCCGTGGCGTTGGGCGGCTACGTCAACGCCGGGCAGGTGTGCATCTCCGTTCAGCGGGTGATCACGCACCCCGAGATCACCGCCGACTTCCTCGACGCCCTCGTCCCCAAGGTCGAGGCCATCAGGACCGGGGACCCCTCGTCCCCCGAGACGACCATGGGCTCCCTGATCACGACCGCCGAGGCGGAACGGGTGGAGCGGGCCATCGCGCGGGCGCGGGCGGACGGCGCGCGCGTCCTGACCGGCGGCGAGCGCGACGGCACCGTGGTCGCACCGACCGTCGTGGCCGATGTGGATCCCGAATCCCCCTTCAGCCAGCAGGAGTTGTTCGGACCCGCCGTCGCCGTCAGCTCGGCCGCCGACTGGGAGTCCGCCATCGCCCAGGCCAACGGCACCGCCTACGGCCTCGGCGCGGGGATCTTCACCTCCGACGTGGCCGGCGCGGTCCGCGCCATCCGGGAGATCGACGCCGGCTCCGTCCACATCAACTGGACGCCGCTGTGGCGCGCCGACCTCATGCCGTACGGCGGTCTCAAGGGCAGCGGCTACGGCAAGGAAGGCCCCCGCGCCGCGGTCAGTGAGATGACCGAGGTCAAGACCGTCGTCCTGCACGGCCGCCCCTGGTGACGTGGCCGCGTCCCCGTACACATCCCCGATCAGGAGCCGACTCATGACCGACCGGACGCCACAGGGCACGGTGCGCCTCACCGTCGCCCAGGCCGTCGTCACCTACCTCTCCCGCCAGTACTCCGTGGCCGACGGCCACCGCCGCCGCCTCGTACCGGCCGCGCTGGGCATCTTCGGCCACGGCAACGTGGCCGGGCTCGGCCAGGCCCTCGACCAGCTGAGCGACCAACTCCCCTTCGTCCAGGGCCGCAACGAACAGGCCCTGGTCCACATCGCGACCGCCTACGCCAAGGCGACCAAGCGGCACGCCACCCTCGCCGTGACCGCCTCCATCGGCCCGGGTGCTCTCAACATGGTGACCGGGGCGGGCCTCGCCACCGTCAACCGGCTGCCCGTCCTGCTGCTGCCGGGCGACACCTACGCGACCCGCCACCAGGGGCCCGTACTCCAGCAGTTGCAGCACCCCATCGAGGCCGACGCCTCGGTGAACGACGCCTTCCGGCCCGTCTCCCGCTTCTTCGACCGCATCACCCGGCCCGAGCAGCTCCTGACCGCGCTGCCCGCGGCGATGCGGGTACTCACCGACGTCGACACCGGTGCGGTCGTCGTCTCCCTCCCGCAGGACATCCAGTCCCACGCCTACGACTTCCCGGTGGAGTTCTTCGCCGAGCGCGACTGGCCGATCCGCCGTCCCGCGCCGGA
This sequence comes from Streptomyces sp. SL06, assembly GCF_058244745.1. Taxonomy (NCBI): domain Bacteria; kingdom Bacillati; phylum Actinomycetota; class Actinomycetes; order Kitasatosporales; family Streptomycetaceae; genus Streptomyces; species Streptomyces sp. SL06. Next base: position 7,220,910 of record NZ_JBSYOT010000002.1, read on the forward strand.
CGCCGACGAGGTCGCCGTGGTCGCGCGGCTGCTCGCCGAGGCGGAGAAACCTCTGATCATCGCCGGTGGCGGGGTCGTGTACTCCGGCGCCACCGAAGAGCTGGAGGCACTCGCCGACGCGGCCGGCATCCCCGTCGCGGAGACGTTCGCGGGCAAGGGCGCCGTCCAGCGCCGCGCCTGGTGGCAGCTCGGCGGCATCGGCCTCGAAGGCACCCCGGCGGTCAACGCCCTGGCCCGGGAGGCCGACTTCGTGCTCACCGTCGGCTCACGGCTGACCGACTTCGCCACCGCCTCGCACTCCGTCTTCCAGAACCCGCGGGTGCGCTTCGCGAGCATCAACGTCAATATGCACGACGCGGGCCGCCTGGGCGCGACCGGCATCGTGGCCGACGCCAAGCGGGCCCTGGCCGCGCTGGCGGACGCCGTACGGGCGAACGGCACCAGCACTCCGGCGGCCTGGCAGGAGAAGGCCCGCGCCCTGGACGAGCGGTGGCGGGAACAGCGCGCCGCCGCACTCGACCCGGACACCCCCTTCGACCTCGCGTCGCTGCCCGACGACTCCGATGTCGTGCGCGACACCGGAGCCGCCCTCACCCAGGGCCAGTTGATCGGACTGCTCCAGGAACACGCGCGCTCCGGCGACACGATCATCGCCGCCGCCGGCGGTCCGCCCGGTGACCTGCAGAAGGTGTGGGACGCCACCGAGGGCCGTCACGCCCACCTGGAGTTCGGCTTCTCGTGCATGGGCTACGAGCTGCCCGCCGCGATCGGCGTCCGCTTCGCGGAGCCGGACCCCACGAAGCGGGTGCTGTCCCTGCTGGGCGACGGCACGTTCCTGATGGCGCCGACCGAACTGGTCACGGCCGTCCAGGAAAGGCTCCCGGTCACGATCGTGATCCCGGAGAACCACGGCTACCAGGTCATCCACCGACTCCAGATGGGGCGCAGCGGACGGGAGTTCGGCAACGAGTTCCGCTACCGCGACGGCAGCCTGGAGATCGGATCCGGCAAGCCCGCACGCCTGGAGGGCGAGTACCTCCCGGTCGACCTCGTCAAGATCGGGGAGGGCCTCGGCGCCCGCGCCCTTCGGGCCACGACCGCCGACGAGGTACGCGCCGCGCTGACCGAGACCCGCGACCACACCGGCCCGGTCCTCCTGGTCGTCCCCGTCGTACCGCACGCCGACCTGCCCGGCGCCGGAGTCTGGTGGGACGTGGCCCCGGCCGAGGTCTCCGAGCGGGAAACCGTCGCGCAACTGCGCGGCGAGTACGAAGAAGGTCTGGCGTCCCAGAGGTGGTACGGATGAATCGCTCTCCCCTGGATCACGGCCGCCTGCGCGCCCGGCTCGCCGCCGGCGAGACCACGTTCGGCACCTTCGTCGGCACCGCCTCCCCGGTCACGGCCGAGGTGTGCGCCGCGGCCGGCGCCGACTGGCTGCTGCTCGACCTCGAACACGGCGCGGGGGGCGAGGAGCAGGCCCGTACGGTCTTCCCGATCGCGGCGGCCTACGGCGTCCCGACCGTCGTACGCGTGGAGTCCGCCGCCCGCATCCGCATCGGCCGCGTCCTCGACCTGGGCGCCGCCGGGATCATGCTGCCGCGACTCGACACCGCCGCCGAAGTCCGGGAAGCACTGCGACACTTGAGGTACCCGCCCGAGGGAGACCGGGGCGTGGCCACCTACAACCGGGCGTGCCGCTTCGGGCTCGACGCCGGGGCCCTGGACCGGGAGGGCGAACTCCTCGGCGTGGTCCAGATCGAGTCGGCATCCGCCCTGGCGGAGGTCGAGGCGATCGCCGCGCTGGACGGCGTCGACGTACTGTTCGTCGGCCCCCGCGACCTCAGCCACGACCTCGGCGTGCCCGGCGACTTCGCCGCACCGGTCTACCGGGAGGCCCTGGACCGCGTCCGCAAGGCCGCCGCCGCGCACGGCAAAGCCTGCGGACTGCTCGTCCCCGACGGTGCGGCCGCCGCCGCCAAACGCGCCGAGGGCTGGACGTTCATCGGCATCGGCTCGGACGCCACCCTGCTCGCGGCAGCCCTGTCCGCCGCGCTCGACCAGGCCCGGCCCCAGCCCCACGGCTCTCAGGACTCCCAGGAGACACGATCATGACCCCCGCCACCCCGCACGCCGCACGTGAGATCGGCGTCGGCCTGATCAGCGTCGGCTGGATGGGCAAGCTCCACAGCCGCGCCTACCAGGCACTGCCCTCCGTCTACCCCGAGCTGGGCATCAAGCCCCGCCTCGTGCACGCCGCCGACACGGCCGAGGACCGCGCGGCCTACGCCCGTGACGTGCTCGGCTACGCGAAGGCATCCACCGACTACCGGGCCGTCCTCGACGACCCGGAGGTCGAGGTCGTCTCGATCTGCGCGCCCAACCTCCTCCACCACGAGATAGGCATCGCCGCGGCCAAGGCCGGCAAGCCGTTCTGGATCGAGAAGCCGGTGGGACGCGGTGCCGAGGAGACGGCCGAGGTCGCCGCCGCGGCGCGCGCGGCCGGCGTCGTCACCTCCATCGGCTACAACTACCGGCACGCCCCCGCCGTGGAGCGGGCCCGCGAGCTGATCGCCACGGGGCGGCTCGGCCGGGTCACCAACGTGCGGGCCACCTTCTTCTCCGGCTACGCCTCCGAGCCCAAGGGCGCGCTGTCCTGGCGCTTCAAGCGGGACCTGGCCGGGCACGGCGCGCTCGGCGACCTGATGAGCCACGTCGTGGACCTCGTCAGCTACGTCGTCGCCCCCATCGACGAGGTCTCCGCCCTCACCAGCACCGTCTACACCGAGCGCCCCATCCTGCCCATGGGCTCGGGCACGCACTTCGCGGTGATCGAGGACGGCGAGATGGCCACCGTGGAGAACGACGACTACAGCGCCGCGCTGGTCCGCTTCCAGGGCGGAGCCGTCGGCACGCTGGAGGCGTCCCGCGTCATCGTCGGCCCGCAGTGCGGCATCGGCTTCGAGATCTACGGCACCGACGGCTCGGTCACCTGGAACTTCGAGCGGATGAACGAACTGCGCGTCGCCCTGGACCGCAGCGGCCCCCACCAGGGCTACACCACCGTGCTCGGCAACGGCCACATGGGCGACTACGCCAGCTTCCAGCCCGGACCGGGCAACAGCATGGGCTACGACGACCTGAAGGTCGTCGAGGCCAAGAAGTTCCTGGCCGCCGTGGCCGGCGTCGAGCACCACAACTCCACCATCGAGGACGCGCACGCCGTGGCCGAGGTGATCGAGGCGGCCGCCGCCTCCGCGGCGAACGGCTCCTGGCAGCCGGTGCCCGCCGTGCCGGGCGCTAACTTCGGCCACCCGGCGCGGAGTTGATCGTATGACTGAACATGTCACCAAGCATGTCGTAGTGGCCCTCGGTCCCGTCGACGCCGAAACGGTGGCCCCCGTCCTCGGCGAACGGGTCACCTTCGTCACCGACCCCACACCCGATGACCTCGCGGTCGCCGAGGGCGCCATCGTGCGCGCCGACCGGCGGGTCGACGAGGACTTCCTGCGGCGGGCGCCGCGGCTGCGGGTCCTCGCCCGCACCGGCGTCGGCGTCGACCTGGTCGACGTGGCGGCGGCCTCGGCCCGCGGGATCGCCGTGGTCGTCACCCCGGGCAGCGGCAGCCGGGCCGTGGCCGAGGGCGTCTTCGCCATGGCCCTGCATCTGACCAAGCGGCTGAAACCGCTGACCGACCTCGTACGGGAGAGCCGCTGGGCCGAGCGGAACACCGTACCGGTCGGCGACCTCGACGGCGCCACCCTGGGGATCGTCGGCTACGGCCGCATCGGCCGCCGGGTGGGCGAACTCGCCGCCGCCTTCGGGATGCGGACCCTCGCCCACGACCCGTTCAGCCCGCCGCCGCCCGAGTTCGCCCGCGCCGACCTCGGTGAACTGGCCGCCTCCAGCGACGTGCTCACCCTGCACGCGCCGCTCGTCGAGAGCACCCGGCACCTCGTGGACGAGCGGTTGCTCTCCCGCGTCAGGCCGGGATCGATCCTGATCAACTGCGGCCGGGGCGGACTGCTCGACCCCGACGCCACCCTGGCCGCTCTGCAGTCGGGCCGGCTGTCGGGCGTCGGACTGGACGTGTTCGACCCGGAACCGGCCCTGCACCACCCGCTGTTCGACCACCCCGATGTCGTCCTCACCCCGCACCTGATGGGCATGACGCGCCGGGCGACGACCCTGACCTTCGTCGACGCCGCCCGCGGTGTCGCCGATGTCCTCGCGGGCCGATCGCCGGCCGCGGTCGCCGACCCCGACTGGAACCAGCGAAAGGCCACGGCATGACCACCTCACCCCTGAACAGGATCGCGGGCGCGCCCATCTCCTGGGGCGTGTGCGAAGTCCCCGGCTGGGGCTACCAGTTGACGCCCGAACGGGTGCTGAACGAGATGCGTGAAGTCGGGCTGGCCGCCACCGAGATCGGCCCCGAGGGCTTTCTGCCCGGCGAGCCGGACGCCATGGCCCAGGTCCTCGCCCACCACGACCTCCACGCGGTGGGCGGCTTCACCCCGCTGCTGCTGCACGAGCCCGGACACGACCCGCTGCCCGAGACCGAACAGCTCCTGGAGAGCTACGCGGCCTCGAAGGCGGAGGTGCTCGTCCTGTCCGCCGTCACCGGCCAGGACGGCTACGACTCCCGGCCCGAACTCGACGCCGACGGCTGGCGGCTGCTGCTGTCCAACCTCGACCGGCTCGCCTCGCTGGCCGCCGAACGGGGCGTACGCGCCGTCCTGCACCCGCACGTCGGCACGATGATCGAGAACGGTGACGAGGTCCGACGCGTCCTGGAGCACTCGGCGATCTCCCTGTGCCTCGACACCGGGCATCTGCTCATCGGCGGCACCGACCCGGCAGAGCTGACCCGCCAGGCGCCCGAGCGCATCGCCCACACCCACATGAAGGATGTGGACGCCTCCCTCGCCGCCAAGGTCCAGTCGGGCCGCCTCACCTACACCGAGGCCGTACGCGGGGGCATGTACCGCCCGCTGGGCGAGGGGGACGTGGATGTCCGGGCCATCGTCACCCACCTCGGCGCACGCGGCTACGACGGCTGGTACGTCCTGGAACAGGACACCATCCTGACCGAGGAACCCCGGCAGAAGGGGCCGGTCGAGGATGTGTGGGCCAGCGCCGAACATCTGCGCGCGGTGCTGCGCGATGTCGCGTAGCGGTATACCTTCTCGACGCGTACGTGCAATTGCCCCTCGTCGCCCGCCGGTGTCCTTTCGCGAACATGAGGAATCCAGGAAACAGAAATGACCGCTGACGAGTTTCTGGCCACTTGCTGGACCACCGCGGGCGACGCCGCTCCCGACGAGAAGGACCAGCGCAGTCCGCTGAACCTGCGCGAGCGGGTGGAGGCGGCGCGCGAGGCCGGATTCACGGCCTTCGGGCTGCTGTACTGCGACCTGGTGGAGGCCGAGCGCGAGTACGGGCTGGCCGGTGTCCGCTCCCTCTTCGAGGACAACGGCATCGGCCACGTCGAGCTGGAGCTGCTGAGCGACTGGTGGACCGACGGAGCCCGGCGGGCCGCGTCGGACTCCGTCCGGGCCGGAATGCTGCGGGCCATCGAGGCCCTCGGCGCACGCACCTTCAAGATCGGTCCCGACGTGGCGGACGAGCCCTGGGACCTCGACGTCTGGGCCGAGGAGTTCGCCGCGCTGGCCGCGCAGGCCGACGCGGTGGGCGCCCGGCTCGGCGTCGAACCCCTGCCCTGGTCCAACCTCAAGACCGTGCACGACGGACTGCGGCTCGTCGAGAGCGCCGGCCACCCGGCGGGCGGCCTCATCATCGACGTCTGGCACACCGAGCGCGCCCACACCCCGCCCGCCGAACTGGCGGCCCTGCCCGGGTCGCGGATCGTGGGCGTGGAGCTGAACGACGCCGACAGCGAGGTCGTGGGCACGCTCTTCGAGGACACCGTCCACCGCCGCCGCCTGTGCGGGGAGGGCTCCTTCGACCTGCCGGCGATCATCGGCGCGCTCCGTACGGCCGGCTTCCGCGGCCCCTGGGGCGTGGAGATCCTCTCCGACACGCACCGTGCGCTGCCGGTGCGGGAGGCCGCCGCGGCGGCGTACCGGAGTGCCGCGGCACTGGTGCGGTAGGTGAACCAGGAGCGACAGGGGTGGCGGGGACGACCGTGGGTCCGTCCCCGCCACCCCTATCTCCGCATGAACAGCTGGAACTCGAACACATGGCGCGCCGCGTTGTAGAGATGCGTGCTGTACTCCACGGCCTGACCGGCGGCGTCGTACGCCGTGCGCCGCAGGGTGAGCAGCGGCGCGCCCTCGGGTTCCCCGAGGTGTTCGCCCTCCTCGGCGGTGGCCGCACCGGCGCCGATCACCTGGTGCGCGCTGTGCAGAGCGACATGGGCCCCGTGCAGGAGCCGGTACAGACCCGTGGCCTCCAGCAGCCGGGTGTCGAGGCCGAGCAGCAGGCCGGTCGGCAGATGGTTGCGCAGGACGGCCACGGCGAGTCCGTCCGCGTACCGGATCCGCTCCAGCCGGAGCACGCTGTCGCCCTCGCCGATGCCCAGCGCCGCGGCGACCTCCGCCGACGCGGACACCACGTCGTTGCGCAGCACCCGGGTGCTGGGCGCCTGCCCGGCCTCCTCCAGGTCGTCGTAGAGGCTGGTGAGTTCCAGCGGGCGCTTGACCGAGCGGTGCACCACCTGGGTGCCGACGCCCCTGCGCCGTACCAACAGCCCCTTCTCGACCAGGGTCCTGATGCCCTGCCGGACGGTCGGCCGGGACAGGCCGAGCCGTTCGGCGAGGTCGATCTCGTTGCCGAGCAGGGCACCCGGCAGGAGCAGGCCGTGCTCGATGGCCTGCTCCAACTGCCGGGAGAACTGGTGGTACAGCGGTATCGGGCTGGTGCGGTCGAGGGCGAAGTCGAGCACGCCCGTGCCGCCGTCCGCCTTCCGGCGCCCGGACACCATCAGTGGTTGCGCGGGAAGCCCAGGTCGACGCCGGTGGGGGTGTCGGCGGGGTCGGGCCAGCGGGTGGTGACGACCTTGCCGCGGGTGTAGAAGTGGGTGCCGTCGTTGCCGTAGACGTGGTGGTCGCCGAAGAGGGAGTCCTTCCAGCCGCCGAAGGAGTGGTAGCCGACGGGGACCGGGATGGGGACGTTGACGCCGACCATGCCGGCCTCGACCTCCAGCTGGAAGCGGCGGGCCGCGCCGCCGTCCCGGGTGAAGATCGCGGTGCCGTTGCCGAACGGCGAGGCGTTGATGAGGGCCACGCCCTCCTCGTAGGTCTCCGCGCGCAGCACGCACAGCACGGGGCCGAAGATCTCGTCCTGGTAGGCCTTCGCGGTGGTCGGGACCTTGTCCAGGAGCGAGATGCCGATCCAGTGGCCGTCCTCGAAGCCCTCGACGGTGTGGCCGGTGCCGTCCAGGACGACCTCGCAGCCCTCGGCCGCCGCGCCCTGCACGTAGGAGGCCACCTTGTCGCGGTGGGCCCTGGTGATCAGCGGGCCCATCTCGGAGGCCGGGTCGCTGCCGGGACCGATCCTGATCTTCTCCGCGCGCTCGCGGATCTTCTCCACCAGGGTGTCGCCGACGGCACCGACCGCGACGACCGCGGAGATGGCCATGCAGCGCTCCCCGGCCGAGCCGTAGGCCGCGCTGACCGCCGCGTCCGCCGCCGCGTCCAGGTCGGCGTCCGGCAGCACCAGCATGTGGTTCTTCGCACCGCCCAGCGCCTGCACACGCTTGCCGCCGGCCGAGGCGGTGGCGTGGATGTACCGGGCGACGGGGGTCGAGCCCACGAAGGAGACGGCCCTGACGTCCGGATGCTCCAGCAGCCGGTCCACCGCCACCTTGTCCCCGTGCACGACATTGAACACCCCCTCCGGCAGACCGGCCTGGGCAAGCAGCTCACCGAGCCGGTTCGCCGCCGACGGGTCCTTCTCCGACGGCTTGAGCACGAAGGTGTTCCCGCACGCGACGGCGACCGGGAACATCCACAGCGGCACCATCGCCGGGAAGTTGAACGGCGTGATCCCCGCGACCACCCCCAGCGGCTGCCGGATCGAGGACACATCGACCCGGGTCGCCACCTGCGTCGACAGCTCACCCTTGAGCTGCACCGCGATACCGCACGCCAGATCGACGATCTCCAGACCCCGCGCGACCTCCCCCAGCGCATCGGAATGCACCTTGCCGTGCTCCGCCGTGATCAGCCCCGCGATCTCGTCCCGGTGCTCGTCCAGCAGCGCCCGGAACCGGAACAGAATCGACGTACGCTGCGCCAGCGAGGACTGACCCCAGGTCAGATAGGCGTCCTTGGCGGCCGCGACCGCCGCGTCCACCTCGGCCACGGAGGCGAAGGGGACCTGCTTCTCCTGGTTGCCCGTGGCCGGGTCGTGGACGGCGCCGTGGCGCCCGGACGAACCCTCGATGGGCTTGCCGTTGATCCAGTGCTGGAGACTCTTCATCGGGTGCGGGTTTCCTTTCGGACGGCCGGGCGCGGTTCGTTCCGGGGCCGGCCGTTTCAGGTGTAGAGGGCACTCGCAACCAGCGTCAAGCATTTGTCCTGACATCTTGCCCTGATGGGCAAATGATGTCAGTACAAACGTTGACCCCGGGGTGGCGTGACGGTTCTATCTCGTCATAAGCAACAGCCGTGTTAACGGCATGTGATCGGCGGCGTTCGCCCGGTCAGCCGCTTCTCCCTTTCCCCAGTAGCACAGTGAGGTGCCGGAAAGATGGATCGTTCGTCCCAACCCCGTTCCCGCAGAGTCGTCCCCGTCGTCGCGGTGGCGGCGGCCGCCGCGCTGCTCGTGGCCGGGTGCTCCAGCAGTTCGGGAGGCAAGAAGGCCGACGAGAGCGGGGCCGGTGTCTCGGCAGGCAAGGCCGACACTCCCCGTATGACGGTCGCGATGATCACGCACGCGGCTCCTGGCGACACGTTCTGGGACACGATCCGCAAGGGTGCCCAGGCCGCTGCCGCCAAGGACAACGTCAAGTTGGTCTACTCCAGCGATCCCAGCGCGGGCAACCAGGCCAACCTGGTCCAGAACGCCATCGATCAGAAGGTCGACGGCATCGCCGTCACGCTCGCCAAGCCGGACGCCCTCAAGGGCGTGGTCGCCAAGGCCGAGCAGGCCGGCATCCCCGTCGTCGGCTTCAACACGGGCGTGCAGGACTGGAAGAAGCAGGGCCTGCTCCAGTTCTTCGGCCAGGACGAGAGCATCGCCGGAGAGGCGTTCGGCCGCAGGCTCAACGAGGCAGGCGCCAAGCACACCATCTGCGTGATCATGGAACAGGGGCAGGTCGCCCTGGAGGCCCGCTGCGCAGGCGTGAAGAAGACCTTCTCCGGCACGACGGACATCCTCTATGTCAACGGCACCGACATGCCGTCCGTGAAGTCGACGATCACCGCCAAGCTCAAGCAGGACGACTCCATCGACTACGTGACGACGCTCGGCGCCCCGTTCGCGATGACCGCCATCCAGTCCATCGCCGACGCCGGCGGCAAGACGAAGCTCGCCACCTTCGACGTCAACAAGGACGCGGTCGGCGCCATCAAGGACGGCAGGATCCAGTGGGCCGTCGACCAGCAGCCCTACCTCCAGGGATACCTGTCGATCGACTCCCTGTGGCTCTACAAGACGAACGGCAACTACAGCGGCGGCGGCGAGGCTCCCGTGCTGACCGGTCCGGCCTTCGTCGACAAGTCCAACGTCGACCGGATCGCCCAGTTCGCCGCGAAGGGAACCCGGTGATTCCCGTGATCCACCATGCTGACCACTCCCGCACCCGTTCCCGCAGAGTCGTCCCCGTCGTCGCGGTGGCGGCGGCCGCCGCGCTGCTCGTGGCCGGGTGCTCCAGCAGTTCGGGAGGCAAGAAGGCCGACGAGAGCGGGGCCGGTGTCTCGGCAGGCAAGGCCGACACTCCCCGTATGACGGTCGCGATGATCACGCACGCGGCTCCTGGCGACACGTTCTGGGACACGATCCGCAAGGGTGCCCAGGCCGCTGCCGCCAAGGACAACGTCAAGTTGGTCTACTCCAGCGATCCCAGCGCGGGCAACCAGGCCAACCTGGTCCAGAACGCCATCGATCAGAAGGTCGACGGCATCGCCGTCACGCTCGCCAAGCCGGACGCCCTCAAGAGCGTGCTGGGCAAGGCGGAGGCGGCCGGGATACCGGTGGTCGGTTTCAACTCCGGTGTCAGCGAGTGGAAGAAGGTCGGCCTGCTGGAGTTCTTCGGCCAGGACGAGACCGTCGCGGGCGAGGCGCTCGGCAAGAGGCTGAACACCGTCGGTGCCAAGAAGGCCGTCTGTGTGATCCAGGAACAGGGCAACATCGGCCTGACCCAGCGCTGTACCGGCGTGAAGAAGACGTTCTCCGGCACGACGGACATCCTCTATGTCAACGGCACCGACATGCCGTCCGTGAAGTCGACGATCACCGCCAAGCTCAAGCAGGACGACTCGATCGACTACGTGGTCGGGCTCGCCGCCCCCATCGCTTTGACCGCCGTCCAGTCGGTGTCCGACGCCGGCAGCAAGGCGAAGGTCGCCACGTTCGACCTCAACAAGGACCTGACCGGTGCCATCAGCAAGGGCACCATCGAGTTCGCCGTCGACCAGCAGCCCTACCTCCAGGGCTACCTTGCCGTCGACGGCCTGTGGCTCTACAAGAACAACGGCAACTACAGCGGCGGCGGCGAGGCTCCCGTGCTGACCGGTCCGGCCTTCGTCGACAAGTCCAACGTCGACCGGATCGCCCAGTTCGCCGCGAAGGGAACCCGGTGATGACCATGACCCAGACCACGGCCCCGGCGACGGGTTCCCCGTCGCCGGCTCCGCCGGCCCCGCAGAAGGACGGGCGGACCGCTGAACGGCCGCTTGTCGTACAGGTGTTGGCCCGGCCTGAAGTGGGCGTCTTCCTCGGCGCCCTCGCGGTGTTCGTCTTCTTCTTCGCCGCGGCGCCGGCGCTGCGCGACGGCAGTTCGATGGCGACGGTGCTCTACCAGTCGTCGACCATCGGCATCATGGCGCTGCCCGTGGCCCTCCTGATGATCGGCGGCGAGTTCGACCTGTCGGCCGGCGTCGCGGTGATCACCTCGGCACTGACCGCGGCCATGATCAGCTACCAACTGAGCATGAACGTGTGGCTCGGTGTGATCGTCGCGCTCCTGGTGTCGCTGGGGGTCGGCTTCCTGAACGGCTGGCTGGTGGTCAGGACCGGGCTGCCCAGCTTCCTGATCACCCTGGGCAGCTTCCTGATCCTGCAAGGCGTGAACCTCGCCGTCACCAAGCTGTTCACCGGCAATGTGGCGACCGACGACATCAGCGACATGGACGGCTTCGCCCAGGCGCAGAAGATCTTCGCGACCTCCTTCGACATCGGCGGAGTCCAGGTGAAGATCACCGTCTTGTGGTGGCTGTTCTTCGCGGCCGTCGCCACCTGGGTGCTGCTGCGCACCAAGTACGGCAACTGGATCTTCGCGGTCGGCGGCAACAAGGAGTCGGCGCGGGCCGTCGGCGTCCCGGTGGCCTTCACGAAGATCTCGCTGTTCATGCTGGTCGGCTTCGGTGCCTGGTTCGTCGGCATGCATCAGCTGTTCACCTTCAACACCGTGCAGTCGGGCGAGGGCGTCGGGCAGGAGCTGATCTACATCTCCGCGGCGGTGATCGGCGGCTGCCTGCTGACCGGCGGCGCCGGCTCGGCGATCGGCCCGGTCTTCGGCGCGTTCATGTTCGGCATGGTCCAGCAGGGCATCGTCTTCGCGGGCTGGAATCCGGACTGGTTCAAGGCGTTCCTCGGCGTGATGCTGCTCGGCGCCGTCCTGATCAATCAGTGGGTCCAGCGCACAGCGACCCGGAGGTGACCCCCATGGCAAGCAACAAGACCGGCACCCACGGCGCCGTCCTCGAGGACACCGCGCCCGAGGGCGAGAACCGTCCCGTCGTCCAGCTCCGCAACACCGGCAAGTCCTACGGCAACATCCGTGCCCTGCACGGCGTGGACCTGGAGGTCCATCCCGGCCAGGTCACCTGCGTGCTGGGCGACAACGGCGCGGGCAAGTCCACCCTCATCAAGATCATCTCCGGGCTGCACCAGCACACCGAGGGCGAGTTCCTCGTCGACGGCGAATCGGTGCACTTCTCCACCCCGCGCCAGGCCCTCGACCGCGGCATCGCCACCGTCTACCAGGACCTGGCCACCGTCCCGCTGATGCCGGTGTGGCGCAACTTCTTCCTCGGCTCCGAGATGACCAAGGGCCCCTGGCCCGTGCGCCGCCTCGACATCGAGAGGATGAAGAAGACCGCGGACCAGGAACTGCGCAACATGGGCATCGTCCTGGACGACCTGGAACAGCCCATCGGCACCCTCTCCGGCGGCCAGCGCCAGTGCGTCGCCATCGCCCGCGCCGTCTACTTCGGCGCCCGCGTCCTGATCCTGGACGAGCCCACCGCCGCCCTCGGCGTCAAGCAGTCCGGTGTCGTGCTGAAGTACGTCGCCGCCGCCCGCGAACGCGGCCTCGGCGTCATCTTCATCACCCACAACCCCCACCACGCCTACATGGTCGGCGACCACTTCAGCGTGCTGCGCCTGGGCACCCTCGAACTCAGCGCGCCCCGCGCCGAGATCACCCTGGAGGAACTCACCAACCACATGGCAGGCGGCACCGAACTGGCCGCGCTCAAGCACGAGTTGTCCCAGGTACGCGGCGTCGACGTTGAGGAGCTTCCCGAAGAGGACGCCCTCCAGGCCGGCGCCCCCAAGGCCGACTGACCCCCACCAGCACCGGAGACATCACGAACATGCCAGCTCAGCGACCACTGGGTGTCGCCGTCGTCGGCACCGGCAAAATGGGTGCGGACCATGTGCGCAGACTCCACGACGTCATCAGCGGGGCACGCGTGACGGCCGTCGTCGACATCGAGGCGGAGCGTGCCAAGAAACTCGCGAGTGCCATCGCGGGCTGCACGGCGTACACCGAACCCGCGGCGGCCATGGCGGCTCAGGACGTGGACGCCGTCCTCATCGCTTCCCCGGGGCCCGCTCACGAGGCGGCCCTGCTCGAAGCACTCGGCCGTGATCTGCCGGTGCTGTGCGAGAAGCCGCTCACCCCCGACGCGGCCTCCGCCCTTCGCGTCCTGGAGGCGGAGCGACGGCTCGGGCACCGGCGTGTCCAGGTCGGCTTCATGCGGCGCTACGACAGCGAGTACATGAAGCTGAAGCGGCTCCTCGACGGCGGGGAACTGGGCAGGACACTGATGCTGCACCACCGGCACCGGAACCCGTCCATGCCGCCGTGGTTCACCAACGAGATGCTCATCAACGACTCGGTGGTCCACGAGATGGACGTGACCCGCTGGCTCTTCGGTCAGGAGATCACAGCGGTCACCGTGCACAAGCCGGCCCCGACCTCGCATGCTCCGGCCGGTATGGACGACCCCCAATTCGTGTTGTTCGAAACCGAGTTCGGGGCACTCGCCGACGTGGAGATCTTCGGCCACTGCGGCTACGGCTACCAGGTGCACGCCGAGGCGGTCTGCGAGCGGGGCACCGTACGCATCGGTGACGAGCACGGGCCGCGGCTGAGCGCCGACGGGCGTTGGGGCGGACGTATCACGCCGGACTACGTCGAGCGCTTCGAGGACGCCTACGACCGCGAGGTCCAGGCCTGGGTGGACGCCACCAGGCGCGGCGGGATCACCGGCCCCGGCGTCTGGGACGGCTACGCGGCCGCGGCCGTGTGCGAGGCGGGCGTGCTGTCCCAGCGGGAGGGGCGGCGCGTCGAGGTCGAGCTGATCGAGCGGCCCGCCTTCTACCGGTAGGCCGCGCACCACGGAAAGAGGGCGGTACCGGACCGGTACCGCCCTCTCCCCGTCCCGCTCTACGTCATACCGCGGCCGGAAGGACCGTGCGCGGACGCACCGGGAACCCGGCCGCCCGGTAGCAGTCGTCGATGAGCCGCATGGTGGTCAGCGCGTCGTCGGCGTCGAGCACCAGCGGCGCGCCGTGCCGCAGCCGGGCGGCGAAGGCCTCCAGCTGGTAGGTGTACGAGGACCGGCGGCCGAGTTCCTCGGTGCGCTCCCCGGCGGCCGTACGCACGACGACCCGGTCGTCCAGGTGCGGCTGGACGAAGTTCACCGCCGTGGCCTCACCGAGCGAGCCCACCACGCGGCAGCTCATCTGCCAGGTGTCGTGGGCCATGTGGCAGCGGGCGCTGCCCGTGACGCCGCCCGGGAACTCCAGGTCGGCGTCCAGCCACTCGTCGACGCCCGGCGCCCCCGCCCTCTCACCGCCGCGCGCGGCGACCAGCCGGGGCGCCCCGCCCGCCCATGGCGCGAGCATGCGCTGCGCGTGCAGGCTGTAGCACCCGAGATCCATCAGCGCACCGCCCGCCAGCGGAAGCGACCAGCGTACGTCGCTGTCCGGCGGCGCGGGCATGGCGACCACGGTCTCCACATGCCGCAGCTCACCCAACTCCCCGCTCTCCAGCAGCTCGTGCAGGCGCAGGGTGACCGGGTGGAACAGGTAGTGGAAGCCCTCCATGAACACCGTGCCCGCCTTGGCGACGGCCTGGTGGACCTCGGCCGCCTCCTGCGCGTTGCTTGCCGACGGCTTCTCGGTCAGGACGTGCTTGCCGGCCCGGAGGGCGGCCAGGTTCCACGGCCCGTGCAGGCTGTTGGCCAACGGGTTGTAGACGACCTCGATCTCCGGGTCGGCCACGAGTTCGGCGTAGGAGCCGGCCACCCGCTCCACACCGTGGGCGGCGGCGAAGGCCTCGGCCCGCTCCCGGTCGCGCGCGGCCACCGCGACGAGGCGGTGGCCGCCCGCACGGGCCGGTCCGACGAGGGACAGTTCGGCGATCCGGGCCGCGCCCAGGACGCCGATCCGCAGGGGCTCGTCCGTCATCCCTTACGCACCTCGTCGAGTCGTACGGGCCGGTGCTCGTGGAGTGACAAGGTGCACGCCTCGGCGATCCAACTCGCCTCGATGGCGTCCGCGACCGTGCACGGGGAGGTACGGCTGCCCGCGACGACCTCGGTGAACGCGGTGAGTTCGGCGCGGTAGGCGGCGGAGAAGCGGTCCATGAAGAAGTCGTGCGGGGTACCGGCCGGGAAGGTCGCCCCGGGCTCCACCGAACGCAGCGGCAGCTTGTCCTCCAGCCCGACCGCGATGCTGTCCTTCATACCGTGCAGTTCCAGGCGCACGTCGTAACCGCGGGCGTTGTGCCGGGAGTTGGAGATGGCGGCGATGGTGCCGTCGTCAAGGGTGAGCAGGGCGGACGCCGTGTCGACGTTGCCCGCCGCACGGATGTACTCTGCGCCCCGGTTGCCGCCTGCCGCGTACACCTCCACCACCTCGCGGCCGGTCACCCAGCGCACGATGTCGAAGTCGTGCACGCTGCAGTCGCGGAAGATCCCGCCGGAGACGGCCACGTAGGCGGGCGGCGGCGGAGCGGGGTCGAGGGTGGTGGACCGCACGGTGTGCAGATCGCCGAGTTCACCGCTGACCACGGCCCGGCGCGCGGCCGCACAGCCCGCGTCGAAGCGTCTGTTGTAGCCGATGTGCACCTCGACGCCGCTGCCCTCCACCGCACGCAGCACCTCCAGGCTCTCCTCCACGCCGCGGGCCACGGGCTTCTCGCAGAAGACGGGGATGCCCGCCTTGACGGCGGCCAGGATGAGCTGGGGGTGCGCGTCGGTCGCGGCGGCGACGACGACGCCGTCCACCCCGGCGGCGAGCACCGCTTCGGGGGAGTCCACCGCGGTGGCCCCGAAGCGTTCGGTGGCCGTGGCGACGGCCGCGGCCACCGGGTCGGTGACCACCAGGGAGTCCACCGTGTCAAGCCCGGACAGGGTCTGTGTGTGGAACGCGCCGATGCGGCCCAGCCCCATGATGCCTATACGCATGAGAGTCGTGCTCCTTCAGCCCGAAGGCGGCTCAGTCCTGGCCGCCGAAGACGATCTGGTCCCAGTCGATGACCGAGCCGGTCACCACGCCGCTGCGGTCGGAGAGCAGGAAGACGACGAAGTCCGCGATCTCGTCGACCTGCCCGAGCTTGCCCATGGGCTGCGACCGGGCGGCCTTCTCCCGCCAGTCGTCCCCCGCGTCGTGGAAGGCGCGCTGCGTGGCGTCCTCGCCCTCGGTGTCCGTCCAGCCGATGTTGAGACCGTTGATCCGGATCCGGTCCCAGCGGTGCGCGTGGGCGGCGTTGCGCGTCAGGCCCGCCAGGCCCGCCTTGGCCGCCGAGTACGGCGCCAGGTGGGGCGGCCCGCCGTGCGCGCAGTTGGAGATGATGTTGACGATGGTGCCGGGCGCCTCGCGGCCCGTCATGTCGGCCACCGCCGCCTGCATCGCGAAGAACGGCGCGCGCAGATTGATCGCGATGTGCTGGTCGAAGAGTTCCGGCGTGGTGTCCAGCAGCGAGCCGCGCGAGGTCAGCCCCGCCGCGTTGACGAGACAGTCGATGCGCCCGTGGACGTTGATCGCCTGTACGACGCTGTCGCGCGCCCGCGCCGGATCGGAGAGGTCCGTCCGCACGAAGCGCGCGCCCGTGTCCGCGGCCAGTTTCTCACCGACCTCGGCCCTGCGGCCGGTGAAGACGACGCGCGCGCCCTCCCGGACGGCCGCCCGCACGATGCCCGCGCCGACGCCCTGGCTGCCGCCGTTGACGAGGACGACCTTGTCCTCAAGCAGTCCCATGAATGCTGTGTCCCTTTCAGCTTTGGCGGCGCTTGGCGGCCGCCTGCAATTCCTGGCGAAGCCGCTCGGGGGCCCAGCCCTCGGCGACGGCCTGCCACACGATGTCCGCCTGGGAGGCCGGGGCCAGACCGTCGACCGGCGAGTCGAGGTCGAGGTTGGTGGGGAAGGGGTAGCCCTCGGCGGTGGCCGCGACCACACGGCGCAGCCAGTCCTGCGGGGCGCCCTCGGCCTTGCGCCGCAGCAGCACCGGGAACAGGGCGTTCGCCATCGCCTCGCGGTCCACCGTCTCCATGGCACGCCCGAAGGCGGAGGAGATCTGCAGCAGATTGGCCATGCGCCTGATGCCGGTCGAACGGTTGTGCCCGGCGGCGTGGAAGAGCGCCGGGTTGAAGAACACCGCGTCGCCCTTCTCAAGGGGGAGCTGGACATGGTGGTCCTCGAAGTACTCGACGAACCGGGGGAGCCGCCAGGCCAGATAGCCGGGCTCGAACTTCTGCGAGTGCGGCAGGTACAGCGTCGGGCCGGACTCGACGGGCATGTCGCAGTGGGCCACCGCGCCCTGCAAGGTCAGCACCGGTGAGAGGCGGTGGACGTGCGCCGGGTAGGCGGCGGCGCGCTCCTGGGAGAGGAAGCCGAGATGGTAGTCGCGGTGGACGTTCTGCGCCGCACCGCCCGGGTTGACCACGTTGACCTGGGAGGTGACCTGGTAGGCGGGCCCGAGCCAGGCCTCGGCGATCAGCTCCAGGATGTCGTTGGCGTAGTAGTCGGCGAACACCTCCGGCGCCCGGACGGCCACCTTGTCCAGGGCGTTCCAGACGCGGTCGTTCGCACCGGGCTTGGCGAAGTGGTCGCCGCGGGCCGCGCCGGTGGCGCGCTCCTCCTCGATCAGCGCGCGGAAGGCCTCGGACGCCGCGTCCACGGCCGCCGCGTCGGTGAAGGCCCGCTGGAGCACGACGATGCCGGGCCCGTCGAGCAGGGCCCGGACCAGCTCGTCCTGCACCCTGCGGCGGCCCTGCGGGGAGGCGGCCAGCGAGCGGAGCCGTTCGCTGTCGTAGAGCGGAACACTCTGCTCGATCCGCTCGGCCGAGGGGTGGTCGGCGAGGTCGGTGCTCTGCTCCACGAGTGAGCGGAACACATCGAGATCACAGTCCGCCTCGGTCAGCCAGGTCCCCGCTTCCGCGGCTGTGGGAGACATCCGGGTCCTTTCGCAGTCCGTGCATTTCTGACAGTCTTGAGAACCCCAACACATCATTCAATGCTTGGTAGTGCATCAAAAATCCATCATCAGCCTTGGGATCAGTCATGCGACACCCCTACCCGATCAGGGAAATCGCTCGCCAGGCCGGACTGAGCACGGCCACTGTCGACCGCGTCCTCAACGACCGGGGCAACGTGACGGAGAGCACCATCAGGGAGGTGCACGAAGCCATCAAGGACCTGGACCGCCAGCAGAGCCAGGTCCGGCTCGGGGGCCGCACCTTCATGATCGACATCGTGATGCAGACCCCGGAGCGATTCTCCACCGCCGTCCGGAACGCGCTCGAAGCCGAACTGCCCTCCCTGCATCCCGCTCATGTGCGCTCGCGCTTCCACTTCCGGGAGGCCTGCCCTCCCGAGGAGCTGATCGGAACCCTGGACAAGATCGCGAAGCGCGGCACGCAGGGTGTGATCCTCAAGGCCCCCGACGAGCCGGAGATAGCAGCCGCGGTCGGCCGGCTGGTCGCGGCCGGCATCCCCGTCGTCACCCTGGTGACCGACCTGCCGCACAGCGCACGCCTGGCGTACGTCGGCATCGACAACCGTGCGGCCGGCGCCACCGCCGCCTACCTCCTCGGACAGTGGCTCGGCAAGCGGCCCGGCCATGTGCTCACCACCATCAGCCGGGGCTCCTTCCGGGGCGAGGAGGAGCGCGAGATGGGCTTCCGCAGCGCCATGCGCGTCGCCGACCCCAGACGATCCCTGGTGGAGGTCACCGACAGCGACGGCCTGGACGCCACGCAGCACGATCTCGTCCTGGAGGCGCTCAAACGGGACGAGGAGATCGTCGCCGTGTACTCCGCGGGCGGGGGAAATGTCGCCACCCTCGACGCCTTCGACAGGCTCGGCCGGGAGTGCGAGGTGTTCATCGGGCACGACCTCGACCACGACAACACCCGCCTGCTGCGCGAGCGCCGCCTCTCCGCGGTCCTCCACCACGACCTGCGCCAGGACATGCGCCGGGCCTGCCAGGTCATCATGCGGGCCCACAAGGCACTCCCCGACGACGGCCCCTCGCTGCCCTCGGCGATCCAGGTGGTCACGCCGTTCAACATGCCGCCGGGCGCCCCGTCCGTGTCGGTCGTCGACTGAGACCCGCCGGGTGAGCCGGTGGCGGAAACTCGGTTGCCTGCCGGCGGCAAGGGTGAATGCAATGTCCGCCGTGGCCGCCCGGGTGGGTCCGCCACGGTGAAGCGGGACGGACACAAGTCGTCACTGGGGGACACCAATACATGAATACGCCACCGCCGTAGCCGCTGCCCGCAACGGCGCCGACCGACGGGTCACCCGTCCGGATCGGCGCTCTGGTCCCGCTGACCCTGCCCGGCTGGGTCGAGGCGGGTCAACACGTGCTCGCCGGACTTGAGTTGGGCGTCCGCGACGTGAACGAGAGCGGCTGGATCGGCGGAAGACCCCTCGATCTGGTGGTCCGGGACACCGCGGCCGACCCGGAGAAGGCCGCGGCGGCCGTGGACGACTTGGCCCGCCTGGGCGTGGCCGCCCCGGCGGGGGAGTACCACAGCGTCGTCGCGCGCGCCGTCGCCACCGGGGCCGACGCGCTCGGTCTTCCGTTCCTCTGCTCGTCGGCGGTTCTCGACGCGCTCACCGAACGGCCGACGGCATGGATCGCACGCCTCTCACCGCCGCAGTCCCGCGGCCGGCGGGTCTACGCGGACTTCATCCTCGGCGCGGGCCACCGCCGAATCGCCGTCGCGGCCCAGCCGAGCGTCTACTGGGCCGCCGGGACCCGGATCCTGCGGGACCACCTCGCTCCACGCGGCGGCACCGTCACCGAACTCGACCTGGGCGCGTTCACTCCCGCGACGGTGTGCGACGCACTCGCCGACGAACGTGCGACCGCCCTCCTCCTTCTGGCCGGACACCCGGAGCCGGCCGTGTCGATCGTCAAGTCCGTCCGCCACGACCCGCGCCTCGCCAAGGTCATGATCGGTGCTCCGGCCGGACAGCCGGAGTTCGCCGAGTGGGTCACGGCGCTGGGCGACGACGGCGCCGCGATCCCGTTCCTGCGCTGCCTTCCCGATCGCCTCGGCCCGCTCGGCACCCGGGTCGGCCCGGTTCTCCGCGAACGGCTGGACGCGGCACCCTCGTTCGTCGCCTTCGAGGGGTACGACACGATCGTGGTCCTCGCCGAAGCACTGCGTTCCCACGGCAGCGACCGAGCGGGCATCGCCGCCTCCTGGCCGCACGTCGCGGTCGAGGGCACCCGCGGGAGCATCCGCTTCTCCCGCGTGCCGGGCATCAACGTCTGGCAATGGGCGTCGCCGCCGATCCAGGTCGTCGAGCGGGATCCGGCGCGATCCGATCGGTTCCGGATCCGACTACACCGACTACACCGACTGAGGACTTGGCCGGGGAGGGTCATTCCGCAGCCCCGACCACCCGCGATGCGCCGCCTGTCGGGGAGTACCTCGTCGTGTCCGTCTCAGCCCGGCAGCGCCGCCAGCCGGCGCCGGTCGTTGGGGGACGCCCGCCGAGACCAGGGCGTACAGCAGGGTCTCCTCGACGATCTCGCGCCGGGCCGCGCTGCCGCCGACTTCGGGGAGCTTGGGCAGCAGGCGTTCCAACTGCTGTGCCGCCCGGGGCCACGCCTCCTCCACGACGCTCTCGAACGCCTCGCACAACGGGGCGATGACCTCTTGCTGGGCGAGGTCGGCGGTCCGGGGGCAGTCCCACGCGGCCGGCCGGTGCGGATCGTCGACCAGAAGCTGAAACGGTGGTCGTGGATCAACTCGTCGCAAAGTTCCGCCCTGTAGGCAGTGGCCGACGGGAACTCCCGCCGCGGGGGAAGAACAGGGCTTGATCAAGTTGCGTAGGTGTCCGGGTTGTTGACGATGCCCGGTGTGAACGGTGGAGGTGTCCTCGGCGAAGGTGACGTCCCTGATGTGGTGCGAGGAGTTCTCCGCTCCCCGCTCTCGCGAGTCTCGCGAAGGGCCGCCACTGACGGCCGCCGACGGCTCGGACACACAGACGATGCCTGCCCTTGCTTTCGAGGACCACCCCCGGCCAAAAGGCAGAATACCGATCAGTTTCGGCCCCATATCGGGGAAGTTGGAAAGGCCAGGAATCAACGCGATCTGCAGTTCGATGACGTCGTGAAGCAGTCCCTCCGGGCTGGTCGTTGCAGGTCGCAGGCGGGGCATTTCAGGGAATCGTTCAATGGGAAAACAACTCGTGGGGCAGTTCCAGCCATCATGGTGGCCGGACAAGAACGTCGCAGTCAGCCTGCGGCCAGGTGATGGGCGAGAAGCCGCAGGGTCGCGCCGCATGGGTTGATTAATGAGGGGGTAGGCAGCAGCACGAAGATCCTGGTGCGCGAGGCCTTGGCCCTTGAATATCAAGGTTTTACTCCCGGCATCCCGGATTTCGTGTCCATCGAGAGAATCCGGAGGGAAGTCACATGACTTTTAGGAACATCTTCGACAGCGGCGAAAGTGAAGCCAGGTCGGCCGAAGAGTCCGCTCGGAAGGTCCATGAAACGATTCCCGGGGCTCGGCCCGAAAGGGAAGGGGTCGATCCCGAGCTGTACGACGGCATTCCTGACGCTGCGCGCGACCCGAAGATTGTGCGCGACACGTCGCATGAGGCGCTCAGCATCATGGAAAACTTCATCACCCCCCTGTTCGAGAACACCCAGACGGCAGCGGCAAAGCAGAAAGAAGCCAGTGAGAACCCCGAGTCCACGTCCGGTATGGCGTCTTCGGCCAATAATGAGGCATTCAAGAAGGTGAAAGTGGAGATCAAGGAAGAAGACCGGCCGAAGATCAGAGAGGAAGACCGTCCAAAGGCCAACGACGAGTAGCTGGAAGAACCGGGGATCGAAGGCCTCGGCCTTATGAGCCAGCAGCCCTTGAGCGGCAGCAACGGCCCCGCTCGGCAGCCTGACGACTCCTCACCTGGGCGTGCCGGGCCGTCAGCAGCTCACAAGTGGTCCCTGACGAATCGTTGAGTTCTGGTATGCAAGGAGGCTGAAGGCCATGGGCGGTCCCACCAAGAACAATGTGAGTACGACTCATCTCGGCGAACGATTTGTGCGCCACCCGCTGACAAAGCGAAACCTGGAGGAACTCGGCATCGCCGGAAAGGCCGCTGCCATCCTGGAGCGGGACAAGGAAAAGCTGAGGCGGAAGGCCGAGAAGAAGGCGAAGGATGGGAGCGACCGGTATGTCTCCCCTACCGGATTTTCTTTGAACAAGGGACGATTCGACTTTCCCGAGGAGGACACCGCGCACGACCTCGGGTGGATCGCCTACATGACGGTGGGTGTGCCGCTCGTCGAAGAGCGGGGCGACATCGCGCAACCCCCTCCCGACGTGATTTCCAAGCAGACGTACGTCAATCGGACCGACCCCATCCCCACCGACTGGTCGCACACGGTCGAATTCTCGATCTCGAACACGATCAGCTGGTCGCTCCAGGGGCAGGTGCAGCTCACGTTCGGGGCAAAAGTCACTGCCGCACTGCAGCAACAGCTGCAGAAGAGCATGGCTTTGAATCAATCGCAGAAGAGCACCCTGAAGAACAGCAAGGACAATCAAGGCGTTGACACGGAGTCTCAGTCGCAGACGACGAGCACGTCAACGGCCACGAGCACCGCCACGGGTACTGGCGAATTGTCGGCACAGCTGATGCTCGGGATCACGGGTTCCGTCAGTGGTTCGCTGACCACTTCGTTCAAGACCTCGTCCACGTTGAGCGGCAAAGTCGGCAGCCGCGTGGACGTCCTGGCCACCCAGCAACGTCAGGTGCGGAGGTTCGACTACGAATACCCCATCTCCTTCGGTGGGTGGGTCGCTCTGTATTACCCCGAGCCGGTGGAGGTCAAAGAGACCCTCCCGAGCGGTCCACAGGCGAAGGAGCCGAAATATTCCAGGGTGCTTGCATGGAAACTCGGCGAGACCGGCACGGCCGCGGAGGCCTTCGACTTGACCGATGAAGGCAAGCCGTTCCTGCAAAAAGGGGAGGCTGAGGTCGTTTCCACCCTTGCCGGGGTGCACGAGATCTTCGAGCTTGAAAAACTCAATTTCGATGTGTCGAAGCACCCCCTTCACCAGGGCAGGGGCAAGGAGCAGGAGCGCCCGAAAAGGGCTCCCTCGGTGTGCGCCGACGGGCTGGGCAGATCGTACGGCCTGGCGCTGGACGAGCCGAACAACAAGGCGTACGTCGCCGACCGGAACGGCCGGCTGTACGAGGTGGATCTCACCTCGGATCTCCGCTCCGGCAACCGGCGTGAGGTCGCGAGCGGCCTGGGCGACATCGTGGATGTGGCGCTGGACCTGTCGAAGAAGGTCGCGTACGTCACCGACTACACAGGTGGCCGCTTGTGCAAGGTGAACAACCTGTTCGATGACTCCAAGGCCGTCGAAGTCGTCGAGGTCGCCAAGGTCCCCCACGTGTACGGCCTCGCGCTGGACGGGTCGGACAGGGCCTATGTCACCGACTACGACAACGGGCAGTTGATCGCGGTCGAGCTGAAGGACGAACTGGAGAGCGGAGAGGCAAGGACGAAGCCGGTCATCGGGGGCATGGCGCATGCCTCCGGAGTAGCGCTGAACAGGGACGGCAGCAGGGCGTACGTCGGCCGGTACGTCAGCGGCCCTCTGTACGAGGTCGACCTCAATCCCCCTTCAGGCGCCACCAAGAGCGAAGTCGCCACCTTCTCCGCAAGCACCTACGTCGCGCTGGACGGCAAGGGCCGCGCATACGTCTCCGACCATGCGGGCGATTGCCTGCACGAGGTCGACCTGGATGAGAAGACGAAGGGCCTGCGGCGCGTGGTCGCCACCGGGCTTGGCGATGCTTGCGGCGTCGGGCTGCACAGCCGCACCGGCAAGATCTACGTCAGCAATATGGCCGGCCGGCTGTGGGAGATCCCGGACGTGCTGCCCGAGTCTCGGGAAACGTCGTAACGCAGGTCGTCTTTCGCGGGTGGTCGGGCAGTGGTCGGTTGGGGTGCATGGCAGAGCGGGTACGGGCCTCGTGGTCGCTGATCTGCGCCCCTGCTTCGACTCGGTGCCCGACCCGCGCGCACGGCGGGCCGGTGGTACTTGCCTCGGAAGTGATTGGGGCGGTTCGGGACATCGACCCGTGTACGGGCCACCATTTCGACGAGCCGACCGGCCGTGTAACGGTGGCATGCACGGATGCCGCGGCAGGCTCGGCCCGAAAGGGTCGGCGGGTACCGCGACCCGTCGAGCCGAAGGGAGCGGCTCCACCATGGCGCCACCCGTTCCGCCCAGGAGCCAATGGTTCCGCACCTTCCATCCGCGCCCGGCCGCCCGGATCACCCTGGTGTGCCTGCCGTACGCCGGAGGGGCCGCGAGCGCCTTCTTCTCGCTGTCGGAGCGGCTGCCCGCCGAGATCGAGGTGCTCGCCGCGCAGTATCCGGGGCGCCAGGACCGGATACGCGAGCCCTGCCTGAAGACCGTGCCGGAGCTTGCCCTGGGCGCGTTCGATGAGTTGGGAGCGCGCGTCGCGGGCGGTCCCTTCGCCCTTTTCGGGCACAGCATGGGCGGCGCCGTCGCCTTCGAACTGGCCCGGCTCCTCGAACGCGAGGGCCCCGCCGCGCCCAGCGCCCTGTTCGTCTCCGGCCGTCGCGCCCCGTCGATCTCCGGCGACCGCGGCATACGCTTCCGCGACGACGACGGCCTCGTCGAGGAACTCCGGGAGCTGGAGGGCACCGACCGCCGCGTCCTCGACGAACCCGAATTGCTGCGGCTCGTCCTGCCGACGGTGCGCGCCGACTACGGTGCCGCGGAGACCTACCACACCGGAGCCGACGCCCTGGTAGGCAGCCCGGTCGTGGCACTCGCGGGGGACCGGGACCCCCATGTCCGGCTCGACGAGGCGGCCGCCTGGCGCGGGCACACCGCCGGCGCCTTCGACATGAAGGTCTTCCCCGGCGGCCACTTCTTCCTGACCGACCACGAGCCGGAGATCGCCGCGCTCGTCACCGACACCCTGCGCGCCACCGCCCGCCCGGGACCCGTCGCCGGCTGAGGACGGAGCGGGGGAGAGGTCACGTCCCGCACTCGCCCCCGCCCGTGCGGACACCGTCCGTCGGGGGGGGCACATGCCGGACCCGACGCGGCGCTCGACGCCGACCCGGGCCCTCGTGGTTCACACGTCCCACGCGACCGGAAGACTCTTCACCCCGTGGATGTCGGACAGTTCCGTGCGCAGGACGATGTCCTCGGCCGGTACGGCGAGCCGCAGTGAGGGGAAGCGGTTGACCAGCGCGGCGAAGCCGACACGCATCTCGACCCGCGCCAGTTGCTGACCCAGGCACTGGTGGATGCCGTGCCCGAAGGCCACGTGCCCGCCCTCCTGCCGCCCGAAGTCGAGCACATGCGGGTCGGTGAAGCGCCCGGGGTCACGGTTCGCCGTGTTGTAGGACAGGATGAGCGACGAGCCGGCCCTGACGGTACGCCCGCCGAGACGGACGTCTTCCAGCGCCGTACGCATGAAGGTCTTGCCGACGCTGAGATACCGCAGCAGCTCCTCCACGGCCCGGTCGGTGAGCCCGGGGTCGGCACGCAGCCCGGCGAGCTGCTCGGGGTGGCGCAGCAGCGCGAAGGTGCCGAGCGCCAGCATGTTCGCCGTGGTGTCGAGACCGGCCGCGAGCAGTACCAGCGCCATTCCCCGCAGTTCCTCGTCGGTGAGGTCGCTGTCGGTGAGTTCGCTGAGCACGTCGTCGGTGGGGTGCGCGCGCTTCGCGGCCACCAGCTCGCCCAGGCGGTGCCGGGTCGCGGTGTAGGCGGCGACCGCGTCCTCGTCCTGCGCCTCGGCGTCCATGAACGACTCGAACTGCGCCTGGAAGGAGGCCCGGTCGGAGTGCGGAACGCCCAGCAGCTCACAGATCATCATGGCCGGGACGGGCTTGGCGAACGCGCTCACGAGATCCGCGGGAGGGCCCGACTCCGCCATGGCGTCCAGGTGTTCGGCGGTGATCTGCTCCAGGCGCTCGGTCAGCAGCCGCATCCGGCGCACGGTGAACTTGCCCATCAGCGGCTTGCGGTAGCGGCTGTGCTCGGGGTCGTCCATGAGGAGGAACTCGCCCGGCGGTACCGGCGGCAGCTCCAGGCCGCCGTAGTCGACGGTCGGATGACGCATGAACTCCCGCCGCGAGCTGAACCGCGGATCCGACAACACCGACTTGATCAGGTCGTACCCCGTGACCAGCCAGCCGACATGGCCGTCCGGGAAGGTGTAGCGGCTGAGGGGACCGTGCCGCTGGGCTTCGAGCAGTTCCGTCGGAGGGTCGAAGGGGCAGCCGGGCCGCCGCGCCGTGGGCAGTGTGGAGACGGTGTGCAACGGGTCACCCATGACCCTTCCTCATCTCGCGAGAGAGTGAATTCGACAAAGCCCGAAAGATACGTCCCGTGGGGAATGGGCATCAACAGCGGACCGGCATCGCGGCGTGCGCGGGACGCAATCCTCCGGCCGTCCCGCACGCCTTTCTACCCGGCTGGACGCGAACATGTCCACCCCCGGCCTTCTTCTTTTCCGGAACCGCCCCGGGAAGTCCGCCGTAACTCCAGGAGTTCCATACCGGAGGCCTTCGTGCCGCACTCGGCAGGTGAAAAGAGACTTCGTGCCGTAACGGCGGAGCTTGCCGATGCCCGGAGAGGTCCGTGCCCGGTGATGATGGCGAGAACTCTGCGGAGTTCGCGGCCGGCCGGCCACCCCGACGAGTAGGCGGTTCACTGCATGCTTCTGAACAGTTTTGACGAGTGGTCGCGACTGCGTGAGGTCGTCGTCGGATCCGCGGAGAACTACGTCTCGCACGAGCGGGAACTCTCGTTCGACCTCTTCTTCCACGACAACCTCGCCCAGGACAACCCCGGCCGGTCCGAGTGGTACTACCCCCGGCTGTCCGCACGCGGCCAGGAGCCCGACCGGCAGCGGCTGCCGGTGGCCCAACGCTATGTCGACGAGCTGAACGAGGATCTCGAAGGGCTGGCCGACACCCTGCGCGGCCTCGGCGTCACCGTCCACCGCCCCCGCGCGCTGCCCGCCGAGACCGCCGAGGTCACCACCCCTGCCTGGTCCGCCTCCGTCGTGCCGCCGCTCAACATCCGCGACAACACGCTCATCCTCGGCGACGAGATCATCGAGACACCTCCGATGATCCGCTCCCGCTACTTCGAGACCCAGATGCTCAAACCGCTGTTCCAGGAGTACTTCCGGCGCGGCTGCCGCTGGACCACCATGCCCCGCCCGCTGATGACGGACGCCTCCTTCGACCTGTCCTACGTGCGGACCGCGACCGCCGGCGGACCGACCGAGCCCATCGCGGATCCCCGGCCCTCACCCTGGGACGTCGGTCTGGAGATGATGTTCGACGCGGCCCAGTGCCTCCGGCTCGGCCGGGACATCGTCGCGAACGTCTCGACGGAGAACCACGAACTCGCGGTCACCTGGCTGGAGCGCCACCTCGAAGGCCGCTTCCGCGTCCACCGCGTCCACCGGCTGAGCGACAGCCACATCGACAGCATGGTGCTGGCCCTGCGCCCCGGCCTGCTGCTCGTCCGCTCCGAAGCGGTCGCCGACGCCCTGCCGCCCGCGCTGCGCCGCTGGGACCGGATCGTCGCCCCCACCCCCACGGAGAACGGCTTTCCGCGCTACGACGCCGACGCGCTCATCCTGACCAGCCCCTTCATCGACCTCAACGTGCTGTCCGTCGACCCGGACACCGTCCTGGTCAACGAGGCGAGCCCGGAACTCGTCCGGACCCTGGAGGAGGCGAAGTTCACCGTCGTGCCGGTACGGCACCGGCACCGCCGCCTCTTCGGCGGCGGGTTCCACTGCTTCACCCTCGACACCGTGCGTGACGGCGGACCCGAGGACTACCTCGAATGAACCGGCCGCCGCGTTCCCCGGCATTCCCGCCTTTCCCGGTACGAGGAGAAGCGGCGCGCCGTGCCGCGGCGCCCCATATGGCCTCGGGGATGTAACGGCGGAGTTCGCGGATGGTCCCGCACCCGCCGGATGAAACCGTGGGACGCTCGCGGGGGGTGCTGTGCGCATACTCCGGGAACTCGAATTCAGGGGAATGCGGAGCAACCGTTCATTCCACTTCTCCGCTTCTTCTCGCGGAGATGTCGGGGTCGCGAGAAACCCGGGAATCCGGGAATCCGGGAAGTCCAGTGAATCTAGGGAGTCGCACTCATGAGGGCAGCGGACGGCCTGGACTCGGCGCTCGCCGTCGTCGGTGTCTCGTGTCGCTTTGCCGGGGCCGAGAACCCCGACGAGCTGTGGCGGCTGCTGGCCTCGGGCGGGAGCGGCGTCGGCGAGGTGCCGCCCGGCCGCTGGACGGGAGCCGCCGCCGCACAGACTCCGCGCGCCGGCGCCTACCTGGAGCACGTCGACGAGTTCGACGCCGCGTTCTTCGGGATCTCCCCGCGCGAGGCCCCGTACGTCGACCCCCAGCAACGGCTCGCCCTCGAACTGGGCTGGGAGGCGCTGGAGGACGCCCGGATCACACCGGACCGGATCCGCGGCACCCGGCTCGGCACATTCGTCGGCGTCACCGGCGACGACTACGCCCAACTCCTGTACCCGCACGCCCAGACACTCGCCACGCAGCACGCGCTGACCGGCGTGCAGCGCGGCGTCCTCGCCAACCGGCTGGCCGCCTTCCTCGGCGCCCGCGGACCGAGCATCACCGTCGACTCCGCGCAGTCCTCCTCCCTGGTCGCACTCCACCTCGCGGGCGCGAGCCTGCGCTCGGGCGAGTCCGACGCCGCCCTGGTCTGCGGCGTCAACCTCCATCTGCTGCCGCAGAGCGTGCTGCTCGCCGCCCGCCTGGGCGCACTGTCCACGCTCGGCCGCTGCTACACCTTCGACGAGCGCGCCGACGGCTACGTACCGGGCGAGGGCGGCGGCGCCGTCGTCCTCAAGCGCCTCGAGACCGCACTCGCCGACGGCGACCGCGTCCTGTGCCTGGTCCGGGGCAGCGCGACCAACAACGACCCCGCCGGAGCGACCCTGACGGCCCCGACCGCCGAGGCCCAGTCCGACGTGCTCACCTCCGCCTACCGGAGCGCCGGCATCGCGCCCGAGGCCGTCGGCTACGTCGAACTGCACGGCACCGGCACCCCCACCGGGGACCCCGTCGAGGCCGCCGCACTGGGCGACGCCCTCGGCCGTCACCGCCCGGCCGACCGGCCCCTCGCCGTCGGCTCGGTGAAGACCAACATCGGTCACCTCAGCGGCGCCGCCGGAATCGCCGGTGTCCTCAAGGTCGTCCTCTCCCTCAAGCACCGTCGGCTGCCCGCGAGCCTGAACTTCGAGAACCCCAACCCCCGCATCCCCTTTGAAGAACTGAACCTCCGTGTACAGCGGGAACCGGGGCCGTGGCCCGACGGACCCACGGGGGCGGGGGGCGAGGGCGGTGAACTCGTCGCCGGTGTCAGCTCCTTCGGCATGGGCGGTACCAACTGCCACGTGGTCCTGTCCGACTGGAACGCTCCTTCGGTGGCGCCCGCCGTCCCGCCTGTGTCACTTCCCGAGGTGCCGTGGCTGCTGTCCGGACGCAGCGAGGCCGCCCGGCGTGACGCCGCGTCCCGGCTGGCGAGCAGCGGCGCGGTTCACGACACGGACGCGTCGGCGGCGGATGTCGCATGGTCCCTCGCGGCGTCACGCAAGGGCTTCGAGTGGCGGGCCGCCGTTGTGGCGTCCTCGCACGAGGAATTGCTGACCGGGGTGCGCGGGCTCGCCGACGGGACCCTCGCACCCGAGGTCGAGTTGTCCGGCCCGGCGCCGGGCGAGGTGGGAGTGGTGTTCTCGGGCAGGGCCCCGAAGCCCGGCGGCGCGGCCGCGGTCCTGTCCGCCTTCCCCGTGTTCGCCGAGGCGTTGGCGGAGGTGTGCGAGGCCTTCGACGAGGTGGCCGCGGAGGCCGCCGACACGCTCGGTCCACCGACCGGGGAGAGGGCCCGACTCGGGCTGGAGGAGGGGACGTTCGGCGCGGCGCTGCGTCGGGCCATGACCGCGGAGGCCGGCGAAGCGCAGGCCGACGCAGCGGAGCCGCGGGCGGAACTGGAGTACGGCGACCGGGCGCAGGCCGCCGCCTTCGCGTTCGGCGTCGCCTCGTGGCGGCTGCTGGCCTCGTGGGGTCTCGCGCCGTCGGCGGTGGTGGGACACGCGGTGGGCGAACTGACGGCCGCCCATGTGTCGGGCGTGTGGTCACTGCGGGACGCGGCACGGGTGGTGCTGACGCGCGGGACCTCGCCGACCGGTGAGGCGGAGCCCCGGTCGCGGCAGACACGGGAGGCGGCTCCGCTCACCGACGCCCTGGCGCTGTTGCGGGACAGCGAGGCGTCGGCCTTCGTGGAGATCGGCCCGGACGCCGCTCTCACGGCCCTGGCCGCGGAAACGGACGCGGAGACCCTCCCCGCCGTCATTTCGCTGGTCGGGGAGGCCGAGGACCGGGTGTCGGTCAGGTCGCTGGCGAAGCTGTGGGTGGCGGGCGTCGACGTCGACTGGACCCCTGTGCTGGGCGGTGCCCGAAGTGTCGACCTGCCGGCCTATCCCTTCCAGCGCCGCCGCTTCTGGCTCGACGCGGAGCCGGCACCGGCCGCCACGGAGGCGTCCCACACCGACGGCACCGACACCGACGGCACCGACACCGGCCCCGCCGAGGACACCGCGCACCCCGGCCGCGAGGCCGTTGCCCGGCTGACCGCGCTCACCGGACCGAAACGGACGGCGGCCCTGCGCACCCTCGTGTGCGAACAGGCGGCCGTCGTCATGCGGGACACGGACCCGGTCGACCCGGCGCTCACGTTCAAGGACCTCGGTTTCGACTCCGTCATGATCGAGGAACTCGGCAGGACCCTCGCGGCGTGCACGGGACTGCCCGTCAAGGCGAGCACGGTCTTCGACCACCCCACGCCCCAGGCACTAGCCGCGCACATCGACGGCGCGCTCACCGCCGGCGGCAGGGACACCGGTCCGCAACAGGCGTCCAACGAGCCCCGCGGCAGCGGGAAACCAGCCACCGGACTGGCCACACGCTCCGCACCGCCACGAGTGACGGCCACGGACCCGGACCACCCCGGTTCCACGACGCCCACCGCTCAACCGGACGATGAGACGACCGGCCCGGCAGACGAGCAGGACAAGCGCCCACGGCACACCGACGACGAACCCGTTGCCGTAGTCGGCATGGCCTGCCGCTACCCCGGCGGCGTCGCCTCGGCGGACGATCTCTGGCGTCTGGTCGCGGACGGCGCACACGCCGCCACGACCTGGCCCGCCGACCGCGGCTGGGCAGCGCACGGAACGGACACGGACGAGGCCGCTCCCGGCGGCGGATTCCTCGACGGGGCGGCGGACTTCGACGCGGACTTCTTCGGCGTCGCCCCGCGTGAGGCGCTGGCGATGGACCCGCAGCAGCGGTTGCTCCTGGAGACCTCCTGGGAAGCCCTCGAACACGCCGGAATGGACCCGCACGGCCTGCGCCGCTCCACCACCGGCGTCTACGTCGGCGCCACCAACCACGACTACGGCCCCCGCGCCCACCACGCGCCGGACCACCTCGCAGGCCAGATCCTCACCGGCAGCACCCCGAGCGTGATCTCGGGCCGGGTGGCCTACACGTTCGGTTTCGAGGGCCCGGCGGTGACGGTGGACACGGCGTGTTCGTCGTCGCTGGTGGCGATACATCTGGCGGGCAGGGCCCTGCGGTCGGGCGAGTGCGACCTCGCCCTGGCCGCGGGCGTGACCGTCATGGCGACGGACGGCATGTTCCGCGAGTTCGGCAGACAAGGGGGTCTGGCGGCCGACGGCCGGTGCAAGCCCTTCTCGGCGGACGCCGACGGCACGGCGTGGTCCGAGGGCGTGGGAGTCCTGGTCCTGGAACGCCTGTCGGACGCCCGGCGCAACGGGCACCAGGTACTCGCGGTCGTGCGGGGGAGCGCGGTCAATCAGGACGGTGCGTCCAACGGCCTGTCCGCGCCCAGCGGTCCCGCGCAACAGAGGGTGATCCGGGCGGCGTTGGCGGATGCGGGGCTGGGCGTGTCGGACGTGGATGTGGTGGAGGCGCACGGTACGGGGACGAGGTTGGGTGATCCGATCGAGGCGGAGGCGTTGCTTGCGACGTACGGTCAGGGGCGTGATCCGGGGCGGCCGTTGTGGCTGGGGTCGGTGAAGTCGAACATTGGGCATACTCAGGCCGCCGCCGGCGTCGCGGGTGTCATCAAGATGGTGGAGGCACTGCGGCACGGCGTGCTGCCGGGTTCCCTGTATGCGGATCGGCCGTCGTCGCATGTCGACTGGTCTTCCGGTGGGGTGCGGTTGCTGGCTGGGGCGCGTGAGTGGTCCGGAGTGGGGCGGGTGCGCCGGGCGGGTGTGTCCTCGTTCGGGATCAGCGGCACCAACGCCCACGTCGTCGTGGAACAGGCCCCGGCCGCGATCGAGCCGGTGAGCCGCCGCGATGAGCCCTCCGTGGTTCCGTGGGTGCTCTCCGCCCACAGCACCGACGCGCTCCGGAACCAGGCGGAGCGTCTGGCGGCGTTCGTGGACGCCCGCCAGGACGTGTCCGCCGCGGACGTGGGCCTCTCCCTGGCCTCCGGTCGTGCGGTGCTGGGGCATCGTGCGGTGGTGGCGGGGGCTTCGCGGGAGGAACTGCTTGACGGGGTGCGGGCGTTGGCGCGGGGTGCTGGTGACGTGGGTGGGGTGCGGGTGGATGGTGCTGTGTCGAGGGCGGTGTTCGTTTTTCCGGGGCAGGGGTCGCAGTGGGTGGGTATGGCGGTGGAGTTGTTGGGGGATGTGCCGGTGTTCGCGGAGCGGATGGGGGAGTGTGCGGCGGCGTTGGAGCCGTATATGGATGTTGGGTTGTTGGATGTGTTGGGTGATGGTGGGGCGTTGGGGCGGGTGGAGGTGGTGCAGCCGGCGTTGTGGGCGGTGATGGTGTCGTTGGCTGCGGTGTGGGAGTGGTTGGGGGTGCGTCCGGGTGCGGTGGTGGGTCATTCGCAGGGGGAGATTGCGGCGGCGGTGGTGGCGGGTGCGTTGAGTGTGGAGGACGGTGCGCGGGTGGTGGCGCTGCGGAGTAGGGCGATCGCGGCCGAACTCGCCGGTCATGGCGGCATGGTGGCGGTGCAGCGGCCTCTGGTGGAGGTGGAGCGGCTGCTCGGGGCGTATGAGGGGGAGGTGACGGTCGCCGCCGTGAACAGCCCGGCATCCACTGTGGTTTCCGGCGGCACCGAGGCGCTCGACGCTTTGACGGCGGACTGTGAGACCCGGGGCATTCGGGCCCGCCGTATCCCCGTGGACTACGCTTCCCATTCGGCGCAGGTGGACGCGCTCGCCGACCGTATCCTCGCCGATCTGGCCCCGATCAGGGCGGGCCGCGCCCGGGTGCCGTTCTTCTCGACGGTCACCGGCGACTGGCTCGGCGACGACGTGCCGGACGCTGCCTACTGGGTACGCAACCTCCGGCACCGGGTCCGCTTCGAAGACGCGGTGAAAGAGCTGGCCGCCGACGGCTTCGACGCCTTCGTGGAATGCAGCGCCCACCCCGTACTCGCCGGAAATGTGACACACACGCTGGAGGAAGCCGACCAGGACGCGGTCGTGGTCGGCTCGCTGCTCCTCGGCGACGGAGGTCTGCGACGCCTGCTGACCTCACTGAGCGCCGTCTTCACCCACGGCGTACCCGTGGACTGGTCCCAGATCTACGCCGGCACCGGTGCCCGCCACGTCACACTGCCCTCGTACGCCTTCCAGCGGGAGCGCTTCTGGCTCGCCCCCGACACCGGCACCGGCGCCCCGGACATCGCGTCCGCCGGGCTCACCCCGGCCGGCCACCCCCTGCTCGGCGCGGCCGTGCGCACCGCGACCGACGAGAGCCTCGTCCTGACCGGACGAATCACCGCCCAGAGCCACCGCTGGCTCTACGACCACGCCGTCGGCACACTCCCGCTCCTGCCGGGAACCGCCCTGCTCGAACTGGCGGTCCACGCCGGCGCCCGGCACGGCACCCCCCACATCGACGAACTCACCCTGCACGCCCCGCTGCCGCTGCCCGCCGAGGGCGACGCCACGGACCTCCAGGTCACCGTCACCGCCGACGGCCCCGACCGCGCGAGCGCGACCGTGCACAGCCGCCCCGGCACCGACCGGGACTCCCGCGCCCCCTGGACCCACCACGCGACAGCGGCACTCCGCACGGCCGCCCCCGCACCGGACCCCGCCGCACCCGACTGGGCCGCCACCTGGCCGCCCCCCGGCACCACCGAGACCGACCTCACCGGCTTCTACGACGACCTGGCCGACGACGGATACGTCTACGGCCCCGCCTTCCGGTGCCTGGCCCGCCTCTGGAACGCCCCCGACGGCACCGTCTACGCGGAGACGCGCCTGCCCGAGCACGACGAGCCCGAGCATCTGGACGACGGCGCGGGCTTCGCCCTCCACCCGGCGCTCCTCGACGCCGTCCTGCACGCCGCGGTCACCACCGGCCGCTCCGAGGGCGGACCGCGCCTGCCGTACGCCTTCGAGAACGTCGCCGTACACACCCCCGGAGCCCGCACGCTGCGCGCCCGCATCACCCCCGACAGAGGCTCTGCCGTCACCCTCGACCTCGCCGAACCCTCGGGGCGGCCAGTGGCGAGCATCGGCTCCCTCACCCTGCGGCCCGCCGACACCACGCAGCTCACCGCGGCGCACGGCACGGCGGCCCGCTCCCTGTTCGCCGTGGCATGGGAACCGCTTCCGCTGCCCAAAGAAGCCCGCCCCACCGGCCACTGGGCCGTACTCACCGACGACGACGCTTCCCCGGTCCCGAACGCCCTGCGGAACGCCGGCGCCGCACCGCACACCTACCGCGACCTCGACGGCCTGCGCGCCGCCCTCGACACCGGCGCCACCGCACCCGACATCCTCGTGTGGACCGTGCGCGACCGGCACAGCGACACGGTGTCCGCGGCGTACGGCCACGCGGCCACGGCCCTGGAGACCGCCCGCGCCCTGCTCCTCGACGAACGCCTGGCCGCCACTCGCCTCCTCACCGTCACGGAGGAAGCGGTCGGCCCGACCCCCGTGGCCGGTGTCGCCGCCGCCACCGTCTGGGGCTTCCTGCGCACCGCACACACGGAGACCCCCGGCCGGTTCCTCCTGGCCGACACCGACCAGGACCCCGAATCGCTGCGCCTCCTGCCCGCCCTCGCCGCGGGCGACGAACCCCAGGTCGCGCTGCGCGCAGGCCGGGCCCACGCCCCCCGGCTCGCCCGCGTCACCGGCCCGGCCGACGACACCACCAAGCCCTTCGGACCC
This sequence comes from Streptomyces sp. SL06, assembly GCF_058244745.1. NCBI lineage: Bacteria > Bacillati > Actinomycetota > Actinomycetes > Kitasatosporales > Streptomycetaceae > Streptomyces > Streptomyces sp. SL06. Next base: position 7,256,142 of record NZ_JBSYOT010000002.1, read on the forward strand.
GACAGCACGGTCCTGCTCACCGGCGCCACCGGACACATCGGCCGACTGATCGCCCGGCGCCTGGTCCACGAGCACGGCGTACGCCGACTCGTCCTCGTCAGCCGACGCGGAACCGCGGCCACCGGCGACCTCACCGCCGAACTCACCGGCGCGGGCTGCGAGGTGACCACACTGCGCTGCGACCCGGCGGACCACGACGCCCTGCGGACCGCGCTCGCGGGCATCCACGCCGACCACACCCTCACCGCGGTGGTGCACGCGGCGGGCGCCCTCGACGACGGAGTCATCACCTCACTGACGCCCGACCAGCTGACCACCGCGCTGCGCCCCAAGGTGGACGCCGCCTGGAACCTGCACGAACTCACCCGCGACGAGCCGCTGACCGCGTTCGTCCTCATGTCCTCGGTCTCCGGCGTCCTCGGCGGCGCGGGGCAGGCCAACTACGCCGCCGCCAACGCGTTCCTCGACGCCCTCGCCGTTCACCGCGCCGGCCTGGGCCTCCCGGGACAGAGCCAGGTGTGGGGCCTGTGGGAACAGGACGACCTCAGCGGCGGCATGGCCTCCGGCCTCGACACCACCGACCGCGCGAGGCTGGCCCGGCTCGGCGTGGCGCCCCTGCCCGAGGACGAGGCCCTCGCGCTGTTCGACCGAGCGGTCGCCGACTCCGGGCCGCTCGTCGTCCCCACCAAGCTGGATCTGCGCCGGGTACGCGAACAAGCGCCCCGCGAGGGGGTACCGGCGCTGCTGCGCGGACTCGTCCGCCCGGCGCGGCCCGCGGGTGCCGACGGGACGTTCACCGAGCGTCTGACGGCCCTCGCGCCGCACGAACGGACCGACCTGGCCCTCGGACTCGTACGGGACCTGGCCTCCGCCGTCCTCGGCCACGCCTCGGCCGACCGGATCCCCGTCTCGCGCGCCTTCCGCGACTTCGGCTTCGACTCGCTCAGCGCACTCGAACTGCGCAACCGGCTGAACAACGCGACCGGACTGCGCCTTCCCGCCGGACTGGTCTTCGACCACCCCACCCCCACCGAACTCGCCGCCCACCTGGTGGACCAACTCGTGGGCCCGGCCCAGGAGGAGGAGCAGTCCGCCGCGCCGGCCGCACCCACGGACGAACCTCTCGCGATCGTCGGCATGGCCTGCCGCTACCCCGGCGGCGTCACCGGCCCGGAGGAACTCTGGGAGTTGACGGCCACCGGCGCCGACGGCATCGGCCGCTTCCCGGCGGACCGCGGCTGGGACCTCGACGGGCTCTACCACCCCGACCCGGACCACACCGGTACGTCGTACACCCGTGAGGGCGGATTCCTGTACGGCGCGGGCGACTTCGACGCCGGCCTCTTCGGCATCGCGCCGCGTGAGGCGCTGGCGATGGACCCGCAGCAGCGGTTGCTCCTGGAGACCTCCTGGGAGGCACTCGAACAGGCCGGACTCGACGCGGACGACCTGCACGGCAGCCGTACCGGCGTCTTCGCGGGACAGGTGTACCACGACTACGCACCGCCGCTTGAGCAGACCCCCGGGCACGTCGAGGGCCTGCTCATGACCGGCGGCGCGGGCAGCGTCCTGTCCGGCCGGGTGGCCTACACGTTCGGTTTCGAGGGCCCGGCGGTGACGGTGGACACGGCGTGTTCGTCGTCGCTGGTGGCGATACATCTGGCGGGCAGGGCCCTGCGGTCGGGTGAGTGCGACCTCGCCCTGGCCGGCGGCGTGACCGTCATGGCCACCCCCAGCCCCTTCGTACAGTTCGCCCGGCAGCGAGGTCTGGCGGCCGACGGCCGGTGCAAGCCCTTCTCGGCGGACGCCGACGGCATCGGAATGGCCGAGGGCGCGGGTGTCCTCGTCCTGGAACGTCTGTCGGACGCCCGGCGCAACGGCCACCGCGTACTCGCGGTCGTCCGGGGCAGCTCCATCAACCAGGACGGGGCCAGCAACGGTCTGACCGCACCGAACGGTCCCGCGCAACAGAGGGTGATCCGGGCGGCGTTGGCGGATGCGGGGCTGGGCGTGTCGGACGTGGATGTGGTGGAGGCGCACGGTACGGGGACGAGGTTGGGTGATCCGATCGAGGCGGAGGCGTTGCTTGCGACGTACGGTCAGGGGCGTGATCGGGAGCGGCCGTTGTGGCTGGGGTCGGTGAAGTCGAACATTGGGCATACTCAGGCCGCTGCTGGTGTGGCGGGTGTCATCAAGATGGTGGAGGCGCTGCGGCACGGTGTGCTGCCGGGTTCCCTGTATGCGGATCGGCCGTCGTCGCATGTCGACTGGTCTTCCGGTGGGGTGCGGTTGCTGGCTGGGGCGCGTGAGTGGTCCGGGGTGGGGCGGGTGCGCCGGGCGGGTGTGTCCTCGTTCGGGATCAGCGGCACCAACGCCCACCTGATCCTCGAAGAGGCACCCGCTCGCACCGGAGCCGGAGAAGAGCGGCGCACCGAACTCCCGGTCGTGCCGTGGGTGATCTCCGGACACAACCACACCGCCCTGCGCGCACAGGCCGGTCGGCTGGCGGGCTTCGTCGAGGCACGGCCGGACACCTCCGTCACGAGTGTCGGCGCCGCGCTCGCGTCCGGTCGTGCGGTGCTGGGGCATCGTGCGGTGGTGGCGGGGGCTTCGCGGGAGGAACTGCTTGACGGGGTGCGGGCGTTGGCGCGGGGTGCTGGTGACGTGGGTGGGGTGCGGGTGGATGGTGCTGTGTCGAGGGCGGTGTTCGTTTTTCCGGGGCAGGGGTCGCAGTGGGTGGGTATGGCGGTGGAGTTGTTGGGGGATGTGCCGGTGTTCGCGGAGCGGATGGGGGAGTGTGCGGCGGCGTTGGAGCCGTATATGGATGTTCCTCTGCTGGATGTGTTGGGTGATGGTGGGGCGTTGGGGCGGGTGGAGGTGGTGCAGCCGGCATTGTGGGCGGTGATGGTGTCGTTGGCTGCGGTGTGGGAGTGGTTGGGGGTGCGTCCGGGTGCGGTGGTGGGTCATTCGCAGGGGGAGATTGCGGCGGCTGTGGTGGCGGGTGCGTTGAGTGTGGAAGACGGTGCGCGGGTGGTGGCGCTGCGGAGTAGGGCGATCGCGGCCGAACTCGCCGGTCATGGCGGCATGGTGGCGGTGCAGCGGCCTCTGGTGGAGGTGGAGCGGCTGCTCGGGGCGTATGAGGGGGAGGTGACGGTCGCCGCCGTGAACAGCCCGGCATCCACTGTGGTTTCCGGCGGCACCGAGGCGCTCGACGCTTTGACGGCGGACTGTGAGACCCGGGGCATTCGGGCCCGCCGTATCCCCGTGGACTACGCTTCCCATTCGGCGCAGGTGGACGCGCTCGCCGACCGTATCCTCGCCGATCTGGCCCCGATCAGGGCGGGCCGCGCCCGGGTGCCGTTCTTCTCGACGGTCACCGGCGACTGGCTCGGCGACGACGTGCCGGACGCCGCCTACTGGGTACGCAATCTGCGTCGGCCGGTGCGTTTCGAGGAAGCCGTACGCGCCCTCGCCGCGACGGACGCCGGCGCGTTCGTGGAATGCAGCGCCCACCCGGTGCTGACCTCGGCCGTGCAGGACACGCTCGACGCGGCCGGCCACGAGGCCGCGGTCACCGGAACGCTGCGCCGCGACGACGGAGGAGGGCGACGCCTGTTCGCCTCGTTGGGCGAGGCCTTCGCCCAAGGAGTGTCCGTGGACTGGGCACGGGCGTTCGCCGACGCCGGCGCCGGACAGGTCGAACTGCCCACCTACGCCTTCCAGCGCGAACGTTACTGGTGGGACACCGACATGCTCCGCAAGCCCGCCGCGCAGAACGCCACACGCCCCGCCGACGACACCGTCTTCTGGGGGGCCGTGGAGAGCGAGGGCGCCGACAATCTGGCCGGTCTCCTCGACATCGACGGCGACACGCTGGACGGTGTGCTGCCCGCCCTGCGGACCTGGCGTCGGCACCGCAGGGCCACGGCCGCCGTCGACTCATGGCAGTACCACGTGCGCTGGACCCCCGCCGCCCTGCCCGAAAGCCCCGTCCTGGACGGCACATGGCTGCTGGCCCTGCCCGCCGACCGCGCCGCGGCGACCGACTGCGCCGACGCGGTGGCCGCCGCCGTACGCGACCACGGCGGTGATGTCGCCACGCTCACCCTGGCCACGGACGCCACCCGGGACGACATCGTGCGCCGGCTGCCCGACGGGACCTTCGCGGGTGTGCTGTCCCTGCTGACCGTCGCCGACGGCGCCGCCACAGCGGGCGGCGTCGCGCGCACCGGCCTCACCACGACCGTCGCCCTGCTCCAGGCACTCGGCGAGGCCGGGACCGACGGACCCCTGTGGTGCCTGACCCACGACGCGGTCACCGCCACCACGCAGGACGCGCGCACCGTCCGGGACAACGCCGCGGCCCAGCACATGGTGTGGGGCCTCGGCAGGATCGCGGCCCTGGAACACCCCGAGCGCTTCGGCGGCCTCGTCGACCTGCCCGCACGGCCCGACGCACGCACGGGACGCCTCCTCGCGGCGGTCCTGTCCGGCGACACCGGCGAGGACCAGGTGGCCCTGCGCCCGTCCGGCGCCCTCGTCCGCCGGCTCTCCCGCACAGGTGCCTCCGAGGCCCGACCGGCGTGGCGTCCGCGCGGCACCGTCCTGGTGACCGGCGGCACCGGAGGTCTCGGCGCCCGCGTGGCCCGCCACCTCGCCCGCACGGGCGCCGAACACCTTCTGCTGGCCAGTCTGCGCGGCCCCGACGCGCCGGGCGCCACCGAACTGCGCGCGGACCTGGAGGAGACCGGCGTACGCGTCACCCTCGCCGCCTGCGATGTCGGAGACCGCGCGGCCCTCGCCGAGCTGCTCGCCACGGTGTCCGCCGACTGCCCGCTGACGGCGGTCGTGCACACCGCGGCGGTCCTCGACGACTCCGTGGTCGAACGCCTCACCCCCGACCGGATCGACCGAGTCCTGCGGGTCAAGGCCGACGGCGCCCGGCACCTGCACGAGCTGACCCGGGACACCGACCTGGACGCCTTCGTGCTCTTCTCCTCCCTGGCCGGCACCCTGGGCGCCTCCGGGCAGGGCAACTACGCCCCCGGCAACGCCTACCTGGACGCCCTCGCCGAGCAGCGGCACGCCCTGGAGCTGCCCGCCACCTCCATCGCCTGGAGCATCTGGGACGAGCGGGGCATGGCCGCCGAGGGCGACATCGAGGCCACCGCCGGCCGCCACGGCCTGCCCGTGATGGATCCCGACCTGGCGGCCGCGGCCCTCCTCACGGTGGCCGGTGACACCGAACCGACGGTCCTGGTCGCGGACGTGGAGTGGGACAGGTTCCACGTGGCCTACACCGCCACCCGCCCCAGCCCGTTCCTCGCCGACCTGCCCGAGATACGACAGCTCACCGCCGCGGCCACCCGGCAGGCCGCGGACACGGACGCGGGCACCGGAACTCTCGCCGCCCGCATCACCGCACTGGGCGACCGGGCCGAACAACAGGCCGCCCTGCTCACCCTGGTTCGCGAACATGCCGCCAAGGTCCTCGGTCACTCCGGTCCCGACGCCGTGGAGCCCACCACCGCCTACCGGGACCTCGGCCTCGACTCCGTCACAGCCGTCGAACTGCGCAACCGGCTCAACAGCGCGACCGGACTCCGCCTGGCCTCCACCATCGCGTTCGACCACCCCAACGCCCGTTCCCTCGCAGCCCACTTGTGGGACGAACTCGTCGGCGGCGCGAGCGCGGACCCGGCCCCCGCACCCACACCCGTCCACGCCCCGGCCTCGGCGGACGAGGACGACCGGATCGCCGTCGTGGGCATGAGCTGCCGCTTCCCCGGGGACGTCCGCTCCCCGCAAGACCTGTGGCACCTGCTCCGCGACGGGGTCGACGCGATCACCCCGTTCCCCGACGACCGGGGGTGGGACCTCGACACGCTCGGCGCGGCCGACTCCGGTGGCCGCACCGGCACTTCGAGCACCCACGAGGGCGGATTCCTCCGGGACGCGGCCGACTTCGACGCCGGGTTCTTCGGGATCTCGCCGCGTGAGGCGCTGGCGATGGACCCGCAGCAGCGGTTGCTCCTGGAGACCTCCTGGGAGGCACTGGAGCAGGCGGGCATCGACCCGACCGGCCTGCGCGGCACCCGCGCCGCGGTGTTCACCGGCACCAACGGCGGCGACTACCTCGCCGTCGGCCCCGACGTGCCCGAGGAGACCGCCGGATACGTCGCCACGGGCAACATCGGCAGTGTCCTCTCCGGACGCGTCGCCTACACCCTCGGACTGGAGGGACCGGCCCTCACCGTCGACACGGCCTGTTCCGCATCCCTCGTCGCTCTGCACCTGGCCGTGCGTTCGCTGCGCCAGGGCGAGTGCGACCTCGCCCTCACCGGCGGCGTCACCGTCATGTCCACTCCGGGCATCTTCACCGAGTTCACCCGCCAGGGCGGCCTGGCACCCGACGGACGCAGCAAGGCGTTCGGAGCGGGCGCGGACGGCGCCGGGTTCGCCGAGGGCGTCGGTGTCCTCGTCGTCGAACGGCTCTCGGACGCCCGGCGCAACGGGCACCAGGTGCTCGCGGTCGTGCGGGGGAGCGCGGTCAATCAGGACGGTGCGTCCAACGGCCTGTCCGCGCCCAGCGGTCCCGCGCAACAGCGCGTGATCCGCGAGGCGTTGGCGGATGCCGGGCTGAGTGCGTCGGACGTGGACGTGGTGGAGGCGCACGGTACGGGGACGAGGCTGGGGGACCCGATCGAGGCCGGGGCGTTGCTTGCGACGTACGGGCAGGGGCGTGATCCGGAGCGGCCGTTGTGGCTGGGCTCGGTCAAGTCGAACATCGGGCACACTCAGGCCGCCGCCGGCGTCGCGGGTGTCATCAAGACCGTCCTCGCCCTGCGGCACGGCGCCCTGCCCCGCACTCTGCACGCCGAGGAGCCCTCCGCACACGTCGACTGGTCCTCCGGCACCGTGGCGCTCCTCACCGAGCCGCGCGACTGGCCCGAGACGGGACGGCCCCGACGCGCCGGAGTCTCCTCGTTCGGAGTCAGCGGCACGAACGCCCACGTCATCCTGGAACAGGGCCCGGACCCCGTGACCCGCGACGACGACCACCGCCCCGACGGTACGACCGGACCCTGGATCCTGTCGGCGCTGTCCGACGCGGCCCTGCGCGACCAGGCCCGGCGCCTGTCGCCGTTGACGGAAGGCATCACCGGGACCGCTCGGACCGACGACATCGGCCACGCCCTCGCGACCACCCGTGCCGTGTTCGACCACCGGGCGGTCGTCCTGGGCGCGAACGGCACCGAGTTGGCGAGCGCGTTGACCGACCTCGCGGAGGGTCGGCAGACACCCGCCGTCGTTCGCGGCACTGCCACCACCTCCGACGACCGCGTTGTCTTCGTCTTTCCGGGGCAGGGGTCGCAGTGGGTGGGTATGGCGGTGGAGTTGTTGGGGGATGTGCCGGTGTTCGCGGAGCGGATGGGGGAGTGTGCGGCGGCGTTGGAGCCGTATATGGATGTTCCTCTGCTGGATGTGTTGGGTGATGGTGGGGCGTTGGGGCGGGTGGAGGTGGTGCAGCCTGCTTTGTGGGCGGTGATGGTGTCGTTGGCTGCGGTGTGGGAGTGGTTGGGGGCGCGTCCGGGTGCGGTGGTGGGTCATTCGCAGGGGGAGATTGCGGCGGCTGTGGTGGCGGGTGCGTTGAGTGTGGAGGACGGTGCGCGGGTGGTGGCGCTGCGGAGTAGGGCGATCGCGGCCGAACTCGCCGGTCATGGCGGCATGGTGGCGGTGCAGCGGCCTCTTGCGGAGGTGGAGCGGCTGCTCGGGGCGTATGAGGGGGAGGTGACGGTCGCCGCCGTGAACAGCCCTGCCACGACAGTGGTTTCCGGCGGCACGGAGGCCCTCGACGCTTTGACGGCGGACTGCGAGAGCCAACGCATCCGGGCCCGCCGCATCCCCGTCGACTACGCCTCCCACTGCGCCCAGGTCGACACCATCCGCGCGCAGGTCGAAAAGGCGGCGGCCGACGTGGTGCCGCGCCCGCCGCGGGTACCGTTCTTCTCCACGGTGACCGGCGGCGACCTCGCCCAGACGGCACTGGACGGCACGTACTGGTACCGGAACCTGCGCTCCACCGTCCGCTTCGAAGAGACCGTACGGGCCCTGTTCGACGCGGGATTCCGCAGGTTCGTCGAGGCAAGCGCGCACCCGGTGCTGACCACCGGCGTGCAGCTCACCGCCGAGGACCACGGGGTGGACGTGACCGTCACGGGCACCCTGCGCCGCGACGACGGTGGTCGGCCGCGCCTGCTGCGGTCGCTCGCCGAGGCGTTCGTGACCGGCGTACCGGTGCGGTGGTCCCGCGCCTTCGACGGCCGCCCCGTGCGCCGGGTCGAACTGCCCACGTACGCCTTCCAGCGCAAGCGCTACTGGGTGGCGGACGGGGGCGGCAGCGCCCGGCGCGGTGCGCACGTGCACCAGGACGGCATGGAGGCCACCGGGCACGCCCTGCTCGACAGCGCGGTGAAGCTGCCCGGGACCGGCGGGGCCCTGTTCACCGGCCGCCTGTCACTGCGGGAACAGCCCTGGCTGCGCGACCACACCGTACGTGGCCGCGTGCTGGTGCCGGGCACGGCACTGCTGGACATGGTGCTGCGCGCCGGGGACGCGGTCGGCTGCGAACGGGTCGAGGAACTGACCCTCGAGACCCCGCTGCTCCTGGACGAGTCCCGACCGACTCAGGTACAGGTGCTGGTGGCCGGGGCGGCACAGGACGGCAGCCGCGCGGTGGATGTCCACGCCCGTCTCCAGGACTCAGAGTGCCGGGAGGCGGACTGGGTGCGGCATGCGCGCGCGACGCTGGTGAGCGGCGCCGCACACGAGGACCCCGCCGGCCCGGAGGGGTGGCCACCGGCACCCGCGCAACACGTGGACATCACGGGCCTCTACGAACGGCTGGACGAGCAAGGCCTCACCTACGGACCGGAGTTCCAAGGGCTCACGGAGGTGTGGCGCGGGTCCGAGGGCGAGCTGTTCGCCGAAGTCTCCCTGCCCGAGGCGGACGTGACAGGATTCGGTGTCCACCCGGCGCTCCTTGACGCCGCCCTGCACGCCTGGCCGGCGTGCGCGGACGACGACCAGTCCATCGGGCGGCTGCCCTTCCTCTGGACCGGAGTCACCCTGCACGCCACCGGGGCGACGCGACTGCGGGCATGGCTCACCCCGACCGCCGAGGACGCCTTCTCGGTACGGGTCACGGACAGCGAGGGGCTGCCGGTCCTGACCGCCGACGGACTGCTGACCCGCCCGCTCGACGAGGCGCGCCTGCCCGCGCCGCGCGAGGAGGGCGTCGCCGCTGCCTACCGGGTGGCCTGGACTCCCGTGCCCGCGCCGGACCAGGACACGGAACCCCTGCGTGTCGCGGTGCTCGGCGACGCGTCCGCCACACTGCCCGAGCCGGACCCGGCCTACGCCGGATGCGCCGACCCGGCGGCACTGGAGGAACACCTGACCCATGAGGAGCTGCCGGCACCCGGGCACGTCCTGGTGGACCTGCGGGCCGACGCGTCCCCGGACACCGACGACGACATGGCGGCAGCCGCCGAACGCACCGCCCTGCACGCGCTGAAGCTCGTGCAACAGTGGCTGGAAGGCGAGCGGTTCACGGAGTCCCGGCTGGTCCTCGTCACCGGCGGAGCGGTACAGGTCCGAGACGGCGAACGCATGGACCACCTCGCCGCCGCACCCGTGTGGGGCATGGTGCGCTCGGCACAGACCGAGCATCCCGGGCGCTTCGTCCTCCTCGACATACTCGACGACACCGCCACGGCGCCCGACACCGTGCTGCGCGCCCTGACCGCGGACGAACCCCAACTCGCCGTCCGCGGCGACGACATCCTCGCCCCACGACTGGTGCGAAGCGACGCACCGCCGGACCACGGGCTCGCCCCCGTGCGGGAACAAGGGGAGTCCGCCCCGGCGCACGACGAGGAGCCGGCCGGGGAACACAGGCTCACCCACGCCGGGAACGGCACCCTCGAAGGGATCGTCTGGGATCCCGCGCCGGAGAACGACGGCGACCGCGTCCTGGGCGAGCACGAGGTGCGGATCGAGATCCGAGCCGTCGGCCTCAACTTCCGGGACGTGCTGATTCCCCTGGGCATGTATCCGGACGCCGAGAACGCGCGGATGGGCAGCGAGGGCGCCGGCGTGGTCACCGGGGTCGGCTCCGGTGTGACGGCTGTCTCCGTCGGCGACCGGGTCATGGGCGTCTGGCAGGACGGGTTCCGGTCCTGCGTCGTGGTGGATGAGCGGGTGGTGGTGGGGGTTCCGCAGGGGTGGTCGTTTGTTGAGGCGGCTTCGGTGCCGGTGGCGTTTGTGACGGCGTTCTACGCGTTGGTGGATGTGGCGGGTGTGCGGGTGGGTGAGTCGGTGTTGGTGCATGCGGCTGCGGGTGGTGTGGGGATGGCTGCGGTGCAGTTGGCGCGGTGGTTGGGTGCGGAGGTGTGTGCGACGGCGAGTGAGTCGAAGTGGGCGGTGGTGCGGGGGTTGGGTGTTGCGGGGGACCGGATTGCTTCGTCGCGGTCGGTGGGGTTCGCGGAGGTGTTCGGGTCGGGGGTGGACGTGGTGGTGGATTCGTTGGCAGGGGAGTTGGTGGACGCTTCGTTGGGGTTGGTGCGTCCGGGTGGCCGGTTCGTGGAGCTGGGCAAGGCGGATGTGCGGGACCCGGGGGAGGTCGCGGCTGCCTATGAGGGCGTGATGTACCGGGCGTTCGATCTGGCCGAGGTGGCACCGGAACGGCTGGGGGAGATGCTGCGTGAGGTGGTGGGCTTGTTCGAGGCCGGTGTGCTGGAGCTGCTGCCGAGGCGGGAGTGGGATGTGCGGCGGGCTGGTGAGGCGTTCGGGTTGATGGGTCGGGCGGGGCATGTGGGGAAGTTGGTGTTGAGTGTTCCGGTGGGGTCTGGGGGTGTGTCGACGTCTGTTGGTGCTGTTGGTGCTGTTGGTGGTGGGGGTGGTTGGGTGTTGGTGTCGGGTGGTTCGGGTGTGTTGGGTGGGGTGGTGGCGCGGTTTTTGGTGGGGGTGCGGGGTGTGCGGCGGTTGGTGTTGTTGAGTCGTGGTGGTGGTGATGTGGGTGGTTTGGTGGGGGAGTTGTCGGGGTGGGGTGCTGAGGTGCGGGTGGTGGTGTGTGATGTGGCGGATCGGGTGGCGTTGGGGGGTGTGGTTGCGGGGTTGCCGGGTGGTGTGTCGGGGGTGGTGCATGCGGCGGGTGTGCTGGATGACGTGGTGGTGGAGGGGTTGTCGGGGGAGCGGTTGCGGGGTGTGCTGGCGGCGAAGGTGGTGGGTGGGTGGAATCTGCATGAGGTGATGGCGGGTTCGGATGGTTTGTTTGTGTTGTTTTCTTCGGCCGCGGGGGTGTTGGGGGCTGGGGGTCAGGCGAATTATGCGGCGGGGAATGCGTTTTTGGACGGGTTGGCGGCGTTTCGGCGCTCGCGTGGGTTGTCGGGTGTGTCGGTGGCGTGGGGGTTGTGGGAGGAGCGGAGTGCGATGACGGGGGGTTTGGAGCGGGCGGACCTCGCGCGGATGCGTCGTATGGGTGTGCTGCCGATGCCCACCGAAGACGGACTGCGCCTCCTCGACACCGCCGAACGGTCGCCGGACAGCCTGGTCGTGGCCGCGCGTTTCGACCCGCGCACCTTGGCCGCGGGCGGCGCCGGCAGTGCCGCCCAGCCCATGCTGCGCGACCTCGCCCACGCATCCGCGCCTCTCCTCCGGCACCGCAGCCTCACCGAGGCCGCCCCCGGCACCGCGGACCGGGCCGCCCCGCTGCCCCCGCGACTCGAAGGCCTGGGAGACGCGGAACGGCACCAACTGGTGCTGCGCACGGTGCGGGAGCACACGGCGACCGTACTGGGCCACGACTCGGCGACCGCGATCCCCGCCGAACGGGGATTCCTGGACCTCGGCATCGACTCGCTCACCGCGGTCGAGCTGCGCAACCGGCTCAAGACCGAGACCGGCCTGCCCCTGTCCGCCACCCTGGTCTTCGACCATCCCGACGCCACCCGCCTCGCCCGGTACCTCTCGCAAGCCCTGGCACCGGTGGAGACCCGCGACGCACCGACACACGCTGACCCGGACCCGCGGGCCGACGGCGCCCCCACTCCGGCGGCCGGTCCCGAGGCCCGCGCCGACGACGTGTCCGGCCACCTGGAGTCGGCGGACGCCGACGAACTCTTCGACTTCATCGACAGGGAATTCGGCTCGAACTGACCGCCACCGGCACACGTGCCGGCACCCCGCGGCCAGTTGTGCGCCGTACGACCCGACACCGCGGCAAGACCATGTGAGGCCCTGATGCCGGAAGATGACAAGCTCCTCGGCTACCTGCGCCGGGTGACCGCCGACCTGCACCACACCAGGGGACGGCTGCGCGAGATCGAGGCCGCGGCCCACGAACCGATCGCCGTCGTCGGCATGGCCTGCCGCTTCCCCGGCGGTGTCAGCACCCCCGAGGAACTCTGGCACCTCGTCCGCGACGGTGCCGACGCCATCACCCCGTTCCCCGACGACCGGGGCTGGGACACCGAGGCCCACTACGACGCCGACCCGGACGCGCCCGGACGCACCTACGTCAAGGAGGGCGGCTTCCTGCACGACGCCGGCGACTTCGACGCCGGCTTCTTCGGAATCTCCCCGCGTGAGGCCGACGCGATGGACCCCCAGCAGCGCCTGCTCCTCGAAGCGTCGTGGGAAGCCGTCGAACGGGCGGGCATCGACCCCGCCGCCCTGAAGGGCCGAGCCGCCGGCGTGTTCGTGGGCGCCGTCGCGCTCGACTACGGGCCCCGCCTGGACGCCGCCGACGGCCTTGAGGGCCACCTGATGACCGGCACCACGACCAGCGTCCTCTCCGGCCGCATCGCCTACACGCTCGGGCTCCAGGGGCCCGCCGTCACGGTGGACACCGCCTGCTCGTCCTCCCTCGTCGCCCTGCACCTGGCCGTGCGTTCACTGCGCCAGGGCGAGTGCGACCTCGCCCTCACCGGCGGCGTCACCGTCATGCCCACCCTCGGCACCTTCATGGGGTTCAGCCGTCAGCGCGGCCTGGCACCCGACGGCCGGTGCAAGCCCTTCTCGGCGGACGCCGACGGCTTCGGTCCGGCCGAGGGCGCCGGCGTGCTCTGTCTTGAACGGCTCTCCGACGCCCGGCGCAACGGACACCGCGTCCTCGCCGTCGTCCGCGGCACGGCGGTCAACCAGGACGGCGCCAGCCAGCGGCCTCTCCGCTCCGAACGGTCCCGCACAACAGGAAGTGATCCAGGCGGCGTTGGCGGACGCCGAGTTGGTCCCGTCGGACGTGGACGCGGTGGAGGCGCACGGTACGGGGACGAGGCTGGGGGATCCGATCGAGGCCGGGGCGTTGCTTGCGACGTACGGTCAGGGACGGGATCCGGAGCGGCCGTTGTGGCTGGGCTCCGTCAAGTCGAACATCGGGCACACCCAGGCCGCCGCCGGTGTCGCGGGCATCGTCAAGACCGTACTGGCCCTGCGGCACCAGGAGTTGCCGCGCACCCTGCACGCCGACGAGCCGTCACCGCATGTCGACTGGTCCGCCGGTACCCTGCGCCTCCTCACCCGAGCCGTCCCCTGGCCCCGGGGCGAACGGCCGCGCCGGGCCGGGGTGTCGTCGTTCGGCGTCAGTGGCACCAACGCCCACGTCGTCCTCGAAGAGGCACCGGGCGTCGAAGAGACTCGGGCAGGCGAAGAGACTCGGGCAGGAGAGGAGACACAGGTCGGCGAAGAGACTCGCGCCGACGAGGCACCGGTGGAGGAGACCCCCCGGACGCAACCTCTCGTGCCCTGGGTCCTGTCGGCCAAGTCCGCCGCGGCACTGCGCGACCAGGCCGCGCGGCTCGCCGCCCACACCGCACCGCACCCCGGCCGGTCGCCCGCCGACATCGGCCTCACCCTCGCCACCGCCCGCAGCGCCTTCGACCACCGGGCCGTGCTCCTCACCCGGGGACACGCCGACGGCACGGAACTGCTGCGGCACTACGCCTCGGGCGGGGAACCCGCCGAACTCGTGTCCGGCACGGTCCACGACGGCATCGGCCCCGTCTTCGTCTTCCCGGGGCAGGGCTCGCAGTGGACCGGCATGGCACTGGAACTGCTGGACGCCTCACCGGTGTTCGCCCGACGGATGGACGAGTGCGCCGCGGCGCTCGCGCCCCATCTCGACATTCCGCTGCTTCAAGCGCTGCGGGACGAGGCCGCGTTGGAACGGGTGGAGGTCGTCCAGCCCGCGCTGTGGGCGATCATGGTGTCGCTGGCCGCGGTGTGGCAGTCCTACGGAGTCCGACCGGCCGCGATCGTGGGCCATTCGCAGGGCGAGATCGCCGCCGCGGTGGTGGCGGGTGCGTTGGCCCTGGAGGACGGGGCACAAGTGGTGGCCCTGCGCAGCCGGGCGCTGACCGCTCTCGCCGGGCGCGGCGGCATGGCCTCCGTCGCGGCACCGGCGGACGACGTACGCCGCGCCGTCGACTCCCACCACGGCGCCCTGTCCGTCGCCGCGGTCAACGGACCCTCGCACCTCGTGGTCTCCGGCGACGCGGCGGCGCTGGACGAACTGATCGCCGCGTACGAGGCCGACGGTGTGCGGGCGCGCCGCATCCCGGTCGACTACGCCTCCCACTCGGCACACGTGGAAGAGATCCGCGCCCGTGTCGAGGAGGCGGCGACCGGCGTGTCCGCACGCCTCTGCGACGTGCCGTTCTACTCCACGGTGACCGCCGGGAAAGCCGACACGACCACGCTGGACGCCACCTACTGGTACCGCAACCTCCGCTCCCCGGTGCGCTTCGAGGACACCCTGCGCGCCCTGCTCGACGCGGGATTCCGCCACTTCGTCGAGATCAGCCCGCACCCGGTGCTCACCCCCGGCGTGGAGCGGACCGCCGAGGACCACGGCAGTGACGTGTCGGTCGTCGCGACGCTGCGCCGCGGCGACGCAGGCGAACCCCGGCTGCTCAGGTCCCTCGCCGAGGCCCACGTCGCGGGAACACCGGTGGACTGGGCCCGCGTGTTCGACGCGACCGGCGCGCGCCACGTCGACCTGCCGACGTACGCCTTCCAGCGGCGCCGCCACTGGCTCGACTCCGGCACTACCGCGGCCGCCGGCGCCGCCGCCACCGGCATGGAACCCGTCGGGCATCCACTGCTCGACGCGGGCGTGCCCCTGCCCGACTGCGACGGCCACCTGTTCACCGGCCGCTGGTCACTGCGCACCCACCCCTGGCTCGCCGACCACACGGTCGCGGACCGGACGGTCGTCCCGGGTACCGCCCTCGTCGAGACCCTGCTGCGCGCGGGCGACGCCGTCGGCTGCGCCCGGCTCGAAGAACTCAGCATCGAGACACCGACCGTGCTTCCCGCGGACGGCGGCCCCCTGCGCGTCCAGATCACGGTGGGCGGCCCCGAGGACGCCGACGGCCGCCGGGCCGTCGGCGTGTACGTCTGCGACACCGAGGGCGTCTGGGCACGGCACGCCCGCGCCACCCTCACGGCCACCGGCGACCACCGCGAACCCGCCGGACTCGAGACCTGGCCCCCCGCCGACGGCGCCCGACAGGTCGACACGAATGGACTGTACGAGCGGCTCGCCACCGCCGGACTCTCCTACGGCCCCGCCTTCCGCGGCCTCGGCGCCGTCTGGAGCCGGGGCGACGAGATCTACGCCGAGGTCGCGCTGCCCGACGAGGCCCGTCGCAGCGCCGACGGTTTCGGACTGCACCCGGTGCTGCTGGACGCCGCCCTGCACGCCTGGCCGGCACGCGCGGACGACCTCACCTCCGTGGAACTGCCGTTCCTGTGGACCGGTGTGTCCCTGTACGCCACCGGGGCGTCGAGCCTGCGGGTACGGCTGACGCCGATCTCCGGCGGTGGCATGTCGGTGCTCGTGACGGACGACACCGGCCGGCCGGTGGCATCGGCCGAGGCACTGGTGACCCGGCCCCTCCAGGACGCAGACGCGACGACCGGCACCGGTGGGAGCGGCAGGGCCGCCCTGCACCGCGTGAACTGGACCCCCGTACCGATGCCGGCCACCGACGGGGAGCCCGCCGTCCCGGCCCTCGCGGTCGTGGGCCCGGACTCCCTCGGTCCCGAACTGGACGGGATCGCCTCACGCCACGACGACCTCACCACCCTCGCCGGGCAACTGGCCGACGGCCGGTGCCCGACACCGGCGTACGTCATGACGGGCGTCGGCCGGGACCCGGCGGTCCTGGCCGACACCGAAGAAGACACGGCACAGGAGGCCCTGGCCACCGCCGGCCGCGCGCTGGCACTCGTGCAGTCCTGGCTGGCCGACGAGACGCTCGCCGCCACCGGGGCCAGGCTGGTGCTGGTCACCCGGGGAGCCGTGGCCGCAGGGGCGGGCGAGGGCGTGCCGGACCTGGCCGCCACGCCCGTCTGGGGCCTGGTGCGATCCGCGCAGTCGGAACACCCCGGCCGATTCGTCCTGGCCGACCTCGACCACGACCCGGCCTCGCTCGCCGCCCTGCCCTCCGCCCTGGGCACCGGGGAGCCCCAACTGGCCCTCCGGCGGGGCGAAATCCTCGTCCCGCGGCTCGGCACGGTACCCGACACCCGGGAACTGCCCGACGGCTCCTGGCAGTTGCGAACCACTCCGGGAGCGGCCCTCGACGGGCTCACCCCGGTCGCGTCGACGGCGGCGACCCGGCCGCTCGGCGAGCGCGACATACGCGTCGAGGTCCGAGCCGCCGGCGTCAACTTCCGTGACGTGCTCGTCTCGTTGGGCACCTACCCCGACGCGGAGAACGCGCGGATGGGCAGCGAGGGCGCCGGTGTGGTCGTCGAGATCGGATCCGGTGTGACCGGCGTGGCCGTCGGCGACCGCGTCATGGGGCTGGGAGGCGAGTGGTTCGGCTCGTTCACCGTGGTGGATGAGCGGGTGGTGGTGGGGGTTCCGGAGGGTTGGTCGTTTGTTGAGGCGGCTTCGGTGCCGGTGGCGTTTGTGACGGCGTTCTACGCGTTGGTGGATGTGGCGGGTGTGCGGGTGGGTGAGTCGGTGTTGGTGCATGCGGCTGCGGGTGGTGTGGGGATGGCTGCGGTGCAGTTGGCGCGGTGGTTGGGGGCGGAGGTGTGTGCGACGGCGAGTGAGTCGAAGTGGGCGGTGGTGCGGGGGTTGGGTGTTGCGGGGGACCGGATTGCTTCGTCGCGGTCGGTGGGGTTCGCGGAGGTGTTCGGGTCGGGGGTGGATGTGGTGGTGGATTCGTTGGCGGGGGAGTTGGTGGATGCTTCGTTGGGGTTGGTGCGTCCGGGGGGCCGGTTCGTGGAGCTGGGCAAGGCGGACGTGCGGGACCCGGGGGAGGTCGCGGCTGCCTATGAGGGCGTGACGTATCGCGCCTTCGACCTGGCGGAAGCGGGGCCCGATCGCACGGGGGAGATCCTGCGGGAGGTGATCCGGCTCTTCGAGGCCGGTGTGCTGGAGCTGCTGCCGAGGCGGGAGTGGGATGTGCGGCGGGCTGGTGAGGCGTTCGGGTTGATGGGTCGGGCGGGGCATGTGGGGAAGTTGGTGTTGAGTGTTCCGGTGGGGTCCACGGGGGTTTCGCAGTCTGTTGGTGGTGGGGGTGGTTGGGTGTTGGTGTCGGGTGGTTCGGGTGTGTTGGGTGGGGTGGTGGCGCGGTTTTTGGTGGGGGTGCGGGGTGTGCGGCGGTTGGTGTTGTTGAGTCGTGGTGGTGGTGATGTGGGTGGTTTGGTGGGGGAGTTGTCGGGGTGGGGTGCTGAGGTGCGGGTGGTGGTGTGTGATGTGGCGGATCGGGTGGCGTTGGGGGGTGTGGTTGCGGGGTTGCCGGGTGGTGTGTCGGGGGTGGTGCATGCGGCGGGTGTGCTGGATGACGTGGTGGTGGAGGGGTTGTCGGGGGAGCGGTTGCGGGGTGTGCTGGCGGCGAAGGTGGTGGGTGGGTGGAATCTGCATGAGGTGATGGCGGGTTCGGATGGTTTGTTTGTGTTGTTTTCTTCGGCCGCGGGGGTGTTGGGGGCTGGGGGTCAGGCGAATTATGCGGCGGGGAATGCGTTTTTGGACGGGTTGGCGGCGTTTCGGCGCTCGCGTGGGTTGTCGGGTGTGTCGGTGGCGTGGGGGTTGTGGGAGGAGCGGAGTGCGATGACGGGGGGTTTGGAGCGGGCGGACCTCGCGCGGATGCGTCGTATGGGTGTGCTGCCGATGCCCACCGAAGACGGACTGCGCCTCCTCGACACCGCCGAACGCTCCCCCGAGGCCGCGGTCCTGGCCGCCCGCCTCGACACCCGCTCCCCGGCGGCCGGTGACGCCGCAGGCCACCCCATGCTGCGCGGCCTGGTCCGGAAACCGGCCGCGCCCCGGCGCCGCAGCCTCACCGAGGCCGCCCCCGGCACCGCGGACCGGGCCGCCGCGCTGCGGAACTCCCTGCTCCGACAGCCACCCGCCGGGCGCAGGACCACTCTGCTCGACCTGGTCCGCACCCAGGTGACCACCGTGCTCGGGCACGCCGACGCGGACGCGATCGCGCCGGACCGGGCGTTCAAGGACCTGGGACTCGACTCGCTCACCGCCGTCGACCTGCGCAACCGGCTCGGCACCGCCACGGGGCTGCGGCTGCCCGCGACGCTGGCCTTCGACCACCCCAACTGCTCCGCCCTCGCCGGACACCTCCTCGACGAGATCCTGGGAGCGCAGCACACAACCGCCGACCCCGGCCCGGACGACCACGAGACCTTCGCGACGCCAACAGCCCACGACCCGATCGCCGTCGTCGGCATGGCCTGCCGCTACCCCGGAGGCGTCACCACCCCGGAGGACCTGTGGCGCCTCGTCGACTCCGGCGGCGACGCCATCGGCCCGCTGCCCGCCAACCGCGGCTGGGACCTCGACGCCCTGTACGACCCCGACCCCGACACACCCGGCCGGGCCTACGTCCGGGAGGGCGGCTTCCTGCACGACGCCGGGCGCTTCGACGCCGAGTTCTTCGGCATCTCCCCGGTGGAGGCCCTGGCCACCGACCCCCAGGCAGCGGCTGCTCCTCGAAACGGGCTGGGAAGCCGTCGAGCGGGCCGGCATCGTCCCGGCGACCCTGCGCGGCAGCCGGACCGGAGTGTTCGTCGGCTCGCACTACCAGGAGTACGGCCCCCGCCTGCACCAGGCCGGGCAGGGCACCGAAGGCCACCTCATCACCGGCACCGCCGGCAGCGTGGTGTCCGGACGGATCGCATACGTCCTCGGCCTCGAAGGCCCGGCCGTCACCGTGGACACCGCCTGCTCGTCGTCCCTCGTCGCCCTGCACCTGGCCGTACGGGCGCTGCGCGCGGGCGAGTGCGACCTCGCCCTGGCCGGGGGAGTCGCGGTGATGCCGGGGCCCGGCGCCCTCATGGGCTTCAGCCGGCAGCGCGGCCTGGCGCCGGACGGCCGCTGCAAGCCGTTCGCCGACGCCGCGGACGGGACCTCCCTCGCCGAGGGCGCCGGCGTCCTGCTGGTGGAACGGCTCTCGGACGCCCGTCGCAACGGACACCGCGTCCTCGCCCTGGTACGCGGCACGGCGACCAACCAGGACGGCGCCTCCAACGGGCTCTCCGCTCCCAACGGACCCTCCCAGCAGCGCGTGATCCGCGCCGCCCTCGCCGACGCCCGCCTCACGAGCGCCGACATCGACGCCGTGGAGGCGCACGGCACCGGCACCCGGCTGGGCGACCCGATCGAAGCGCAGGCCGTCCTCGCCACCTACGGCGCCGACCGCGACGCCGGTGAGCCCCCGGTACGACTCGGCTCGGTGAAGTCCAACATCGGTCACACCCAGGCCGCCGCCGGGGCGGCCGGCGTCATCAAGATGGTGCAGGCCCTCCACCACGGCGTACTGCCCCGCTCCCTGCACCTCGACAAGCCGTCGGACCACGTCGACTGGACGAGCGGCGCCGTCGAGCTGCTGCGTGAGCCCGTGGCCTGGCCCGCCACCGACCGGCCCAGGCGCGCCGGCGTGTCCTCCTTCGGCATCAGCGGCACCAACGCCCACGTGATCATCGAGGAGGCTCCACGGGAGGAGCCCGCCCCGGCCGCAGGCACCACCCGTGAGGTCCCCGAGCCGGCCGGCACCGTGCCCTGGGTACTCTCCGGACGCTCCCCGGACGCGTTGCGCGACCAGGCCCGCCGCCTCCTCGCACAGCTGCGGCGGTGCCCGGCCGACGCCACGCCGGCCCCGCGCGATCTGGCCGTAGCGCTCACGACCCGGCGATCGCTGTTCGCACACCGGGCCGTCGTCACCGGCGAACGGCACGAGCAGCTCGCGTCGGGACTTGAGGCGCTCGCCGCCGGCCGGCCCGCGCCCCACCTGGTGACGGGCGGCGCACCGGCCGGGCGTACGGCCGTCCTGTTCACCGGGCAGGGCAGCCAGCGCGCGGGCATGGCCGGACAGTTGCACCGCACCCAACCGGTCTTCGCCGCCGCCTTCGACACCGTCTGCGCCCGCTTCGACACCCTGCTCCCCGACGAACCGCCCCTGCGCGATGTCGTCTTCGACACCGGCGAGAGCGCCGCGCGCACCCTCACCGGCACGCTCCACGCCCAGTGCGCGCTGTTCGCGGTCGAAGTCGCGCTGTACCGGCTCCTCGCCTCCTGGGGCCTGCGCCCCGACGTGGTCGCGGGCCACTCCGTCGGCGAGATCACCGCGGCCCATGTCGCCGGTGCGCTCACCCTCGCCGACGCGTGCACGCTCGTCGCCGCCCGTGGCAGGCTCATGCGGAACCTGCCCGAAGGCGGCTCGATGGTCGCCGTACGGCTGCCCGAGGCCGAGGTCGAGCCGCTGCTGGCCGGCCGTGCCCACGAGGTGGGCCTCGCCGCAGTCAACGGCCCCGACTCCGTCGTCCTGTCCGGCGCGGAGGACGCCGTCGCCGGCATCGTCGCCCGCCTTGAGGAACGCGGTGCGCGGACCCGTCGGCTGACGGTGTCCCACGCCTTCCACTCGCCGCTCATGGAACCCGTCCTGGCCCCCCTGCGCGCCGAACTGGCCGATCTCGCCCGCGCCGTGCCCGAGATCCCGGTCATGTCCCATCTGACGGGCGGGTTCCTGCCCTCGGACCGCCCGGTGGAGGCCGAGCACTGGGTACGGCACGTGCGGGAGCCGGTCCGCTTCGCCGACGGGGTCGCCGCGCTCGCCGCCGAGGGGGTGACCACCTTCGTCGAGATCGGCCCCGACGCCGTACTGTCCGCGGTGGGCCAGGACAGCGCTCCCGAGGCCGAGTTCGTCCCGACGCTGCGCGCGGAGGAGGACGAGGCCGCCGCCCTGATCCGGGCAGCGGGGCAGCTCTTCGTGCGCGGCGCCGACGTCGACTGGTCCGCCGTACTCGCCGTCCCGGACGGTGCGCCGCACGCCGTGGACCTGCCCACGTACGCCTTCCAGCGGGCCGACTACTGGCTGCCCTCGGACGGCCTGGCCACGGACGGCGGCCCCCGGCGCCCCGCCGATCGGCCCGACACGGTCCTCCCCGGCGCCGACGACGTGGCCCTCGCCGCCGAACTCGGCCTCGGAGACGCCGAGTCGACGGCCACACTGCTGCCGCTGCTGGCCGCCTACCGGCGTCGACGCGACGAGGACGCCCGTATCGCCGGGTGGTGCCACCGCGCCGCCTGGACAACGACCCCCGTCCCCCCGGCGGCACCGGCCGGCACCTGGATCCTCCCCGTCCCCGCTGAGCAGGCCGGCGACCCGTGGGTCACCGGCCTCGCCGAGGCACTGTCCGCCGAGGGCACGAAGCCGGTCCTCGTGTCCGTCACGGGCGACGACTCCCTGGCCGGACAACTCCGGGCCGCGGCGGACGACTTCGGTCCCGTCTCCGGCGTGCTGTCGCTGCTCGCCCTCGCCCCCGGACGGCACCCCGGGCACGAGGCGGTGCCACGGGGGGCCGCGCTCACCCTGGCGCTCCTGCGCGCCCTGGAGGAGAGCGGCAGCAATGTCCCCGTATGGCACGCCACCCGCGCCGCGGCGGCGGTCGGCGCCGCCGAGCGCGTCGCGCACCCCGAGCAACTCGGAGTGCGGGCGCTCGGACGCGTCGCCGTCCTGGAGTCCTGCGGGCAGTGGACGGGCACCGTCGACCTGCCCGAGCGGATCGACGGCTGGACCGGCGGCCGACTCGCCCAAGTCCTCGCGCACAGCGCGGCCGTCGGCGCAAAGGACAGCGGCAGCGACTCCGAGTACGACCTCGCCGTCCGCGGCGCCGGACTCTTCGCCCGCCGCGTCGTCCAGGCACCCGCCACCACGCCCGCCCCCGATCCCGCCCCATGGCCGCCCACCGGCACGGTCCTCGTCGTCACCGACGGCATCGGCCCGCTCGCCCGGCAGATCGCCCGGCACCTCGCCCGCGGCGGCGCCGAACACCTCCTGCTCGTGCGCCGTCCCGATCCGGGGAACCCGGCGGACCCGGAGGCCGCCGACGCGAGCGATGCCCTGCGCGCCGAACTCACCGCCCTCGGCACACGCGCCGACATCGTCGCCCGAGACCTCGGCGACCGGGCCGAAGCGGCCGCCCTCCTGGACGGCGTCCCCACGACCGGCCCGCTGACCGTCGTCGTGCTCACCGGCACCGCGTCCGGCGGCGATACGCTCGCCCGACAGACCGCCACCGGGCTCCAGGAGGCACTGCGGACCGGCGCCCAGGCCGCCGCCCGGAACCTGCACGACCTCACCCGCGACCGCACCGAGCCGGCCGCCCTCGTCCTCCTCACCGGCCTCAGCGCCACCGTCGGCGCCCCCGGACAGGCAGGACAGGCCCTGGCCGAGGCCCTCCTGGACGCCCTGGCCGAAGAGCGCCACGCCGCAGGACTGCCCGTGACCCGCCTAGCCTGGCGGCCGGAGGCCGGCGCCGACGAGGACGCGCGTGACGACGGACTGGTCCCGCTGGACCCCGACCTCGCCCTGCGGGCCCTCGACCGTGTCGTCCGTGCCCGGGAGACCGGGATCCTCGTCTTCGACGCCGACTGGCGGCGCCTCGCGGCCCACGCCGCCGCCACTCCCGGAGCCCGGCCGCCGGCCAGGCTGTTCGACGGCGTCCCGGCGCTGCGCGACGCGGCACGCGGTGCCGGTACCGTGCGCGAGGAGCGGTACGCCCAGGACCCGCAGGAGTTCCGGCGCCGCCTCGGGAAGCTGCCCGCCGGGGAACGGAGCGCCGAAATGCTGCGGCTCGTGCGCACCCACGCCGCCCTGGTGCTGGGACACGACACCGACGACGTGGTGGCCCCCGACCGCGGCTTCGTCGAGATGGGCTTCGACTCGCTCACCGCGACCCGGCTGCGCAACCGCCTCGGCGCCGCGACCGGCCTCCAGATCAGCGCCGCCACCGTTCTCGACTGCCCCACCCCGGACACCCTCGCCGGCCATCTGCTCGAACTCTGCGCGGACTCACCCACCCGGCCGCGTCCCCGGCTGCGCCCCCGAGACCGCGACTGACACCACCGGTGCCGGCATGTCACCGAAGCCCCGGCAGCACGGCGGGGCCGGCCCCAAGGCCGGCCCCGCTGCCCCGTTCCGGGCGGTCAGCGCTTGACGCCCAGGCTCAGCCCGTGTTCGTAGGGCAGCCCCGGAACGGTCCCGACCTCCTCGAACCCGGCCGCGCGCAGCCACCGTTCGTAGTCCCGCGCCGGATAGGCCATGCCCCGGCCGCTCGCCAGCACGTTGAAGTACAGCCCGAGCCGGGCGCCGAACACCCCGTCCGTCTCGTCGTCGGAGACGTGGTAGCCGTACACCATGACCCTGCCGCCCGCCGGCAGCGCGTCGTACGCCTTCTTCATCAGGAACAGGATCGAGTCCTCGTCGAAGATCTCCAGCACATGGCTGAACAGCACCGCGTCCGGCCCCTCGGGGAACGGATCGGTGAAGATGTCACCGGGCACCACACTCACCCGGTCGGGCCGGTCCCCCGCCTCCGTGCCGGCCGCGAGCCGGGAGACGCTCGGCATGTCGAACACCGTTGTCCTGAGCTTCGGACGGCGGGCGACCAGCCGCGCCGAGGTGCTGCCGTCACCGCCGCCCACGTCGAGCACATGCCGTACGTCCCCGAAGACCGGATGCCCGACCAGCGCGTCGACCGAGCGCAGCGTGAAGGCGGTCATCGCCCGGTGGAAGACCTCCTCCAGCGCGGGATCGCGGGACAGCCGCCCGTACAGGGTCGGTTCGTCGCCGGGGTGGGCGGCCAGAGCGGTGTTGGTGCCCGCCCGCAGCGCCGTCGTCATGTCCGCGAACGCCGGATAGTAGACCTCCTTCCAACCGGTCAGAATGTGACTCCAACTGTCCGGCTCCTCGTCCGCGGCCAGCAACTCCTCGGCGACGGACGAGTTGTGGTAGACACCGTCCCGACGCTCCAGCAGCCCCGTCGCACAGACCGCCTGGAGCAGCACCCGCAGCTGGTGCGCGGGCAGGCCGCAGAACGAGCGGATCTCCGCCGCACTCGCGCCGGGACTCCCCGACAGGAAAGCGAAGATCCTCAACTCGGCGGCGGTGGTGACGGCGTTGAACAACGCCGGAGCGTTGACGAGGAAGTGGAAGCGTTCGAGGACCGGATCGTCTTCGTGGACGGCGTTCTTCATCGTTCTCCCGGGAAGGAAAGGCGTCGGCCGGCACGCCACGGTGGTCCCGGCACGCTAGGCGGGCGAAAACCGAGCGACAACGACGAACCCCGCCGTTACGGACGCACGGCCGCCCGCGCCCCGACCACCGGCCCGGCCGCCCCGCGTCCGCGCGCCGACGCCGTTCGTAACTGTGGCTCCCACCGATGCTGGTGAACCCCGCTTCTCAGCACCATCTCTACTGCCCGCACAGGACCGCGAGACGCCCGCGTGGACGGCCCGCGCGGACGCGACGGACGGCCCGGCCCGCATTGAGGAGTGCACGTGATTCCTGCGTCGTATGCGCAACGTCGGCTGTGGCTCGTGGACCGGTTGGAAGGCCCGAGCGCCCTCTACACCGTCCCGCTGGTGCTGCGCCTGTCCGGGCGGCCGGAGGCGGGCGCGCTGCGGGCGGCGCTGCACGACGTGGTGACCCGCCACGAGGCGCTGCGCACCCGGTTCCCCCAGGCCGGCGGCGAGCCCGTGCAGGAGATCGTGCCCGCCGCCGGGCTCCCCGACCTGCTGACCGTGGACGAGGTGGCGGCCGACGAACTGGAGGCCGAGATCGGCCGCACCGCCCGGCACGTCTTCGACCTGACCGCCGGCATCCCCTTCCACGCCCGGCTGCTCACCGTCGAGGACCGGACATCGGCACTCGTGATCGCCCTGCACCACATCGCCGCCGACGGCTGGTCCGCCGCCCCGCTCTGGCGGGACCTCTGCGTCGCCTACGCCGCGCGCCTGACCGGCGCCGAGCCCGAATTCGCGCCGCTGCCCGTGCAGTACGCCGACTACACCCTGTGGCAGCGCGAACTGCTCGGCGACGCCGACGACCCCGGCAGCCTGCTCACCGAGCAACTCGCCCACTGGCGTGCGGCGCTGGCCGGCGCCCCCGAGGAACTCGCACTGCCCACCGACCGGCCGCGGCCCGCAGCCGGCGCCCACGACGGAGGCACCGTACGCCTCGACGTGCCGGCCGACCTGCACGCCCGACTCGCCGACATCGCGCGGGCCGAGAACGCCACCATGTTCATGGTCTGGCACGCCGCGGTCGCCGTACTGCTCGCCAAGCTCGGCGCCGGCGAGGACATCCCCATCGGCAGCCCGTTCGCCGGACGCGACGAGGCCGACCTCGAAGACCTCGTCGGATGCTTCGTCAACACCCTCGTCCTGCGCACCGACCTGACCGGCGACCCCGACTTCACCGAGGTCGTCCGGCGGGTGCGCGCCACCACCGTGGCCGCCATGAACCACCAGGACGTGCCCTTCGAGCGGCTCGTGGAGGAACTCGCCCCGGCCCGCTCACTGACCCGGCACCCCCTCTTCCAGGTCAACCTCACCCTGCACAACACCCCACGGATCCCGGTCGACCTGCCCGGCCTGACCGCAGTCGCCGGCTTCGCACAACTGCCGCTGGTCAAGTACGACCTCGACTTCCAGATCCTCGAACACTTCGACGAGCAGGGCCGGCCCGCCGGCCAACGCGTGGAACTGCACTACAGCGCCGACCTGTTCGACCGCTCCACCGCCGAAACCCTCGCCGACCGGCTCCTGCGCGTCCTGCGGCAGACCGCGCACGCCCCGCACCTCCCGCTGCGCGCCGTCGACATCCTCTCGGCCGCCGACCACAGGACACTGCTCGCCGCGGCGGGCGACACCACGGCACCGCCGCCCGGGGCGACCGTGCCCGACCTGTTCGCCGCCGAGGCCGCCGCCCACCCCGACGCGACAGCCGTCACCCACGACGCGACCACCCTGACCTACGCCGAGCTGGACGCCGAGTCCAACCGCCTCGCCCGCCACCTCGTCGCATGCGGCGCCGGACCCGAGACCCGGGTCGCGGTGTCACTGGAGCGCACCGCCGGCCTGGTGATCGCGCTGCTCGCGGTCATGAAGGCGGGCGCCGGGTACCTCCCGGTCGACCCCGCCCACCCGGCCGCCCGGATCGACGCCCTGCTCACGGACGCCGCCCCCGCCCTCCTGCTCACCACCGCGGGCAGCGCCGCACACGCCGTCGCCGCCCCCGGACTGCGCCGCGTCCTGCTCGACGACCAGGAGATCCGTACCGTCGTCGCCGCCCGCGACGCCGGTCCGCTCACCCAGGACGAACGCCGCGCCCCCCTGCGGCCCGGCCACCCCGCCTACGTCATCCACACCTCGGGCTCCACCGGCACGCCCAAGGCAGTCGTGGTCGCGCACGCCCAGGTGACCGCGCTGCTGCGCGCCGCCGCCGGCCGGTACGGCTTCGGCACCGACAACGTCTGGACCTGGTTCCACTCCTACGCCTTCGACTTCTCGGTGTGGGAACTGTGGGGCGCCCTCCTCACCGGCGGCCGGCTCGTCGTCGTCGGCCACGACACCTCCCGTTCCCCGGCCGACTTCCACGACCTGCTGGTCCGCGAAGGCGTCACCGTCCTCAGCCAGACCCCCTCCGCCTTCCGGCAACTCGCCCAGGCCGACGCCCGGCAGGACGCCGCCGCGCTCGACGCCCGGCTGCGGCTCGTCCTGTTCGGCGGCGAGGCCCTGGACCCCGCACGGCTCACCGACTGGCACGCCCGCCACGGCGCCGACGGCCCGCGCCTGGTGAACATGTACGGCATCACCGAGACCACCGTCCACGTCACCCACCTCGACCTGGACCCCGACACCGGCGGCGCACCCGGCCCGCGCGGCGGCAGCCCCGTGGGACGCCCCCTCGACCACACCCGCGTACACGTCCTCGACGACGCGCTGCGGCCCGTACCGCCCGGCGTGCCCGGTGAGATGTACGTCACCGGCTCCGGAGTGGCCCGCGGCTACCTGGACCGGCCCGCGGCGACCGCCGCGCGCTTCGTGGCCTGCCCCTTCGAACCGGGCACGCGGATGTACCGCACGGGCGACCTGGCCCGCCGCGCCGCCGACGGCACACTCACCCACCTGGGCCGCACCGACGAGCAGGTGAAACTGCGCGGCTTCCGCATCGAGCCCGGCGAGGTGGAGGCCGCACTCCTCGGCCACCCGCAGGTCGGTCAGGCGGCCGTCGTGCTCCGTACCGACGCCCCGGGCGACCCGCGCCTCGTCGGCTACGTCGTCCCCCGCGACCCGGCCGGCGCCACCGGCGAGGACGGCAGCGAGCTGGCACGCCGGGCACGTGAGCACGCCGCCGCGCTGCTGCCCGTCCACATGGTGCCCTCCCTCTGCGTGCCGCTCGCGCGGCTGCCCCTCACCGCCAACGGCAAACTCGACCGCGCCGCGCTCCCCGCCCCCGACCGGCAGAGCACCGCGGGCGGCGGACGAGGCCCCGCGACCGCGCGCGAGGAGATCCTCTGCGCGGCCTTCGCCGAAATCCTGGACGTGCCCGAGGTCGGAGCCGACGACGACTTCTTCGCACTCGGCGGCCACTCCATGCTCGCCGTACGCCTCCTCGACCACCTCCGCGCCCAGGGCGTCCGCGTCGACATGCGCACCCTGTTCACCGACCCGACGCCCGCCCGGCTCGCCGCAGCCGGAGGCCCCGAACCCGTCCAGGTCCCCGAAGCCGCCGTCCCGCCCGGCGCCACACACCTCACCGCGGAGATGGTCCCACTCGCGGGCCTCACCGGGGACCAACTGCGCACCGTCACCGACGCCCTGCCCGACGGCGCGGCCGGCATCACCGACATCTACCCCCTGGGCCCGCTCCAGGAGGGCCTGTTCTTCCACCACCGGCTGCACGCAGAAGCCGGCGCAGAAGCCGGCGCCGAAGCCGGCGCCGAAGCCGGCGCCGAAGGCGGCTCCGGCGGCGACCCCTACGTCCTGCGCTACGTCCTGGCCTTCGACACCCCGCGGCTCCTCGACGCCTTCCTCGCGGCCCTGTCCCAGGTGATCGACCGGCACAACGTCCTGCGCACCTCGCTCGCCTGGACGGGCCTGCCGCACCCGGTGCAGGTCGTGCACCGGCACGCCCAACTGCCCGTCACCGAAACCGATGTGGGAGAAGGGCCGGACCCCGTCGGACGGCTGCTGGCCCACGACGACGAGCCGCTGGACCTGCGCCGCGCCCCGCTGATGGACGCCCGGACCGCCACCGAACCCGGCACCGGCCGCCGGCTCCTCGCCATCCGCACGCACCACATCACCCAGGACCACACCACGCTCGACCTGGTGCTGCGCGAAGCCACCGCCATACTCGAAGGACGCGGCGACGACCTGCCCACCCCACGCCCCTACCGTGCCTTCGTCGGCCAGGCCCTGCTGAGCACCCCCGCCGAGGAACACAGCGCCTACTTCGGCCGGCTCCTCGGCGACATCACCGAACCCACCGCCCCCTTCGGCGTGTGGGAGGTGCGGGGCGGCGGCGCCGATGTCACCGAACGCCGCACCCTCCTCGACCAACCGGTGACGGCCCGGCTGCGCGAACAGGCCCGGCGCGCCGGAGTGAGCGCCGCGACCGTCCTGCACGTCGTGTGGTCCCGGGTCCTCGCCGCCGTGTCCGGACGGGACGACATCGTCTTCGGCACCCTCCTCCTCGGCCGCATGCAGACCGGCGACGGCGCGGCCGACGTGCCCGGCCTGTTCATCAACACCCTTCCGGTACGCACCCGCACCGCCGCGACCGGCGTGGCCGGGGCGGTCCACGCCATGCACCACCAGCTCGCGGAACTCATGGTGCACGAGCACGCCTCGCTCGCCGTCGCCCAGCGGGCCGGCGGCGTGCGGGCACCCGCGCCGCTGTTCACCGCCGTACTCAACTACCGGCACAACTCCTCGGGCGGCCCCGGCACGGTCCTGCCGCCCGGCACGGAGATCCTCGCCTTCCGGGAGCGCACCAACTACCCGCTGATCGTCTCCGTCGACGACGACGGCCGGACGCTCGCGTTCGACGTCCAGGCCGCCGCCTCGCTCGACCCGGACCTCGTCACCCGGCTGCTGCACACCACCACCGAGCGCGTCGTCGACGCCCTCGAACAGGCCCCGAACACCCCGCTGGCCGACCTCGACGTGCTGCCGCCCGCAGAACGGCACCGCATCCTCACCCGGTGGAACGACACCGGCCACCCCGACCTGGCCCCCACCCTCGCCGACCTCTTCGCCGACCGCGCCGCCGCCACCCCGCACGCCCCGGCGCTCACCTACGACACCCCCGGCGACGACCACGACGGACGCGGACCTGAAGACGGTGCGCACGAACACCTCGACTACGCCGGACTGGCCGCCCGTGCCAACCGGCTCGCCCGGCACCTGATCGGCCGAGGCGTCGGTCCCGAGGACCGGGTCCTGCTCCTCATGGACCGCTCGCCCGACCTCGTCGTCGCCCTCCTCGCGGTCATCGAGGCCGGCGCCGCGTACGTCCCCGTCGACCCGGACCAGCCCGCCGAACGCATCGCTCACCTGTGCGTCGACGCCGCACCCGCGGCCGTCCTCACCAGCACCGCCCACGCCAAGGCGGTGCCCGCCTCGGCCCCGGCGCCGATCGTCGTGGACGACCCCGCCGTACGCTCCGCCGTCGCGGCACACACCGCGGACCCGGTCACGCAGGACGAGCGCACCACCCCGCTGCGCCCCGCCCACCCGGCGTACGTCATCTACACCTCCGGCTCCACCGGCACCCCCAAGGGCGTCGTCGTACCGCACTCGGGGGCGGTCAACCTCCTCGCGTTCCGCTGGCCAGGCCTGACCGCCGACAGCCGCCTGTTGCAGTTCGCGTCGATCGGCTTCGACGTGGCGACCTGGGAGATCATGACGGCCTTCGCCGCCGGAGCCTGCCTGGTCGTCGCCCCCGCCGCCCGGCTTCTGCCCGGCGCCGGCCTCGAAGACCTCGTCGAACGGCACGCGGTCACCCACCTGCAACTCCCGCCCACCATCCTCGGCATGGTCGAGGACGATCACCGACTGACCTCCCTGCGAACCCTGTTGGTCGCGGGCGAGGCCCTCGGCCAGGCGCTCGTGGACCGCTGGGGCGCCGACCGCTGGTTCGGCAACGCCTACGGCCCGACCGAGATCACGGTCATCGCCGCCGCCGACGGCCCACTGCGCCCCGGTGACGCACCCACCATCGGCCGCCCCCTGCCCGGCGTCCGCCTGTACGTCCTCGACGCCCGGCTGCGTCCCGTCCCCGACGGCGTCGACGGCGACCTGTACGTCGCGGGCGCCGGAGTGGCCCGCGGCTACCTGCACCGCTCCGGCCTCAGCGCCGAACGCTTCGTGGCCGACCCGCACGGAGCGGCCGGCACCCGTATGTACCGCACCGGCGACACCGTGCGCCGCACCTCCGAAGGCCGCCTGCTGTACACCGGACGCGCCGACGACCAGGTCAAGATCCGCGGCTTCCGCATCGAACCGGGCGAGATCGAGACCCGGCTCACCGAGCACGAAGGCGTCGCGCACGCCGCGGTCGCCGCCCGCGACGACGTGCCCGGCGCCCTCGGCGACAAACGCCTCGTCGCCTACGTCGTGCCGACAAAACCCGGCGTCACCGCTCTGCCCGCCGTGCTGCGCGACTACCTCGCGGACCGGCTCCCGGCCCACCTGGTGCCGGCCGCGTTCGTCCTCCTGGACCGGCTGCCGCTGTCGGTCAACGGCAAGCTCGACCGCGCCGCACTGCCCGCCCCCGACCCCGCAACCGGTGCCGGCGTCGCGCGTCCCACGGGGACCTACGAGGAACTGCTCTGCACCGCCGTCGCGCAGGTCCTCGGCGTGCCGCGCGTGGCTGCGGACGACGACTTCTTCGCACTCGGCGGCCACTCACTGCTCGCCGTCCGCCTGGTCGGCCGCATCCGCGCCGTCCTGGGCGTCGAAATCCCCGTGCACGCGGTCTTCGAGGCCCCCACGCCGGCGCGGCTCGCGGCCCGGATGGGGCAGTGGACCGGGACCGATGTGCGTCCTGGTGTGGTGGTGGGGGAGCGGCCGGAGCGGTTGCCGTTGTCGTACGCGCAGCGTCGGTTGTGGTTCGTGGACCGGTTGGAGGGTGCGAGTGCGCTCTACAACATTCCGTTGGTGGTGCGGTTGTCGGGGCGGGTGGACGTGGCGGCGTTGCGGGCGGCGCTGGGTGATGTGGTGGTGCGGCACGAGGCGTTGCGGACGCGGTTTCCGCAGGGGGAGGAGGGGGAGCCGTACCAGGAGATCGTGCCGGTGGGCGAGGCGGTGGTGGAGCTGCCGGTGGTGCCGGTCACGGTGGGCGGGCTGGAGGCGGGGATCGACGAGGCGTGCGGTCATGTCTTCGACCTGGCCGGTGAACTGCCGGTGCGTGCCACTCTGCTGAGTGTGGACGAGGAGAGCTGTGTCCTGGTCCTGGTCGTGCACCACATCGCCGGTGACGGATGGTCCCTCGCACCCCTGTGGCGGGACCTGTCCGCCTCCTACGGCGCGCGTCGGGCCGGCCGCGCCCCCGGCTGGGAGCCGCTGCCCGTGCAGTACGCCGACTACACCCTGTGGCAGCGCGACCTGCTCGGCGACGCCGGCGACCCCGAGAGCGTGCTGGCACGGCAGTTCACGCACTGGCACGAGGCACTGGAGGGCGCGCCCGAGGAACTCGCCCTCCCCACCGACCGACCGCGCCCGTCCGCCGAGAGCCACCGGGGTGCCGCAGTACCCGTCCGCGTACCCGCCCAACTGCACACGCGCTTGGCTGAGTTGGCTCGGTCGGAGGGCGTGACCATGTTCATGGTGTGGCAGGCGGCGGTGGCGGTGCTGCTGTCGCGGCTCGGTGCGGGGGAGGACATCCCGCTGGGCAGTCCGGTCGCGGGCCGCACCGACGAGTCGCTGGAGGACCTGGTCGGGTTCTTCGTCAACACCCTCGTGCTGCGCACCGACCTGTCCGGCGACCCCGCCTTCAGCGACGTACTCGCCCGGGTCCGCCGGGACACGCTGGGAGCCCTGCACCATCAGGAAGTCCCGTTCGAGCGGCTGGTGGAGGAGCTGGCGCCGCCCCGGTCGATGGGCCGCCATCCCCTCTTCCAGACCGTCCTGGAAGTGCAGTCCACACCCCTGCTCGTCCCCGAACTGGACGGAGCGGACGTGGAGGTGCTGCCCTACGCGGTCCGCGACGCCAAGTTCGACCTCGACCTGCAGATCGCCGAGCGCTTCGACGCCGAGGGGCGCCCCACCGGCATGGAGGGCGAACTCGTCTACGCAGCCGACCTCTTCGACCACTGCACCGCCGAGACCCTGACCGCTCGGCTGCTGCGCGTCCTGGACGCCGTGGCCACCGCTCCGAAGATCCCCGTGCACACCGTCGACGTGCTCGACGAGGCCGAGCGGCGGCGGCTGGTACGGGACTGGTCCGGCCGGCACCCGGAGATCGGCGGTCCACACGCCCGGGTCTTCATCCTCGACGACCACCGCATGCCGGTCCCGCCCGGCGTTCCCGGACTGCTCCACATCACCTGCGACGAGTCCGCGGACGGCGCGGTCGCCTGCCCGTTCACCGAGGAGGAGTCCGCCATGCGACCCACCGGCGCACACGCCCGCTGGGACGACGAGGGCCGGGTGCACATCGCGCCCGACAGCGGAGCGACACCCGGAACGACACCCGGGACGGACGCGGAACCGCCCACCGCCCCCGCCCGGCACGGCACAGGGCTGCGCGAGGAACTGCTCCGCTCCGTCTTCGCACACGTACTCGGCGTGCCGGAGGTCGACGCGGACGACGACTTCTTCGCCCTCGGCGGCCACTCACTCCAGGCCGTGCGACTGGTCAGCCGGATCCGCGCCGTCCTCGGCGTCGAACTGCTGGTGCGGGACCTCTTCGAGACACCCACCGTGGCCGGACTGGCCGCCCGACTGGACGAGACGACGGAGATCGATGTGCGTCCTGGTGTGGTGGTGGGGGAGCGGCCGGAGCGGTTGCCGTTGTCGTACGCGCAGCGTCGGTTGTGGTTCGTGGACCGGTTGGAGGGTGCGAGTGCGCTCTACAACATTCCGTTGGTGGTGCGGTTGTCGGGGCGGGTGGACGTGGCGGCGTTGCGGGCGGCGCTGGGTGATGTGGTGGTGCGGCACGAGGCGTTGCGGACGCGGTTTCCGCAGGGGGAGGAGGGGGAGCCGTACCAGGAGATCGTGCCGGTGGGCGAGGCGGTGGTGGAGCTGCCGGTGGTGCCGGTCACGGTGGGCGGGCTGGAGGCGGGGATCGACGAGGCGTGCGGTCATGTCTTCGACCTGGCCGGTGAACTGCCGGTGCGTGCGACTCTGCTGAGTGTGGACGAGGGGAGCTGTGTCCTGGTCCTGGTCGTGCACCACATCGCCGGTGACGGATGGTCCCTCGCACCCCTGTGGCGGGACGTGTCGACGGCCTACGCGGCACGCCGCTCGGGGAAGACCCCGGACTTCCCGCCGCTGCCCGTCCAGTACGCCGACTACGCGCTGTGGCAGCAACGGCTGTTCGGCGACGAGGACGCCTCGGACAGCCGGCTCACCGCACAGGTCGAGCACTGGCGCGCCACCCTCGACGGCGTCCCCCACGAACTCGCCCTCCCCTTCGACCGGCCCCGCCCGGCAAGGCCCGGACGCGGCGGCGGCTGGGCCGACATCGACGTACCCGCCGAACTGCACGCGCGAATGGCGAAGCTGGCGCGGTCGGAGGGCGTGACCATGTTCATGGTGTGGCAGGCGGCGGTGGCCGTGCTGCTGTCGCGGCTCGGTGCGGGGGAGGACATCCCGCTGGGCAGCCCGGTCGCGGGCCGCACCGACGAGTCGCTGGAGGACCTGGTCGGGTTCTTCCTCAACACCCTCGTCCTGCGCACCGACCTGTCCGGCGACCCCGCCTTCACCGACGTACTCGCCCGGGTGCGGACGACCGCACTGGACGCCCTCGACCACCAGGACGTTCCCTTCGACCGGCTCGTGGAGAAGCTGGCACCCGCCCGCTACACCGACCGCGTGCCCTTCTTCCAAGTACTGGTCGCCGTGCAGAACATGCCGCAGGCCCACGTCGATCTGCCCGGCCTCGACGTGGACGCCGGACCCGGCAAACCCACCACGGCCAAGGTCGACCTCAACGTCCAGGTCGTCGAACTCCACGACGAGCAGGGCGCGCCGAACGGCATGACCGGCGGTCTCACCTACGCCACCGACCTCTTCGACCACTCCACCGCCGAGACCCTCGTCGCCCGGCTGCTGCGCGTCCTCGACGCCGTCACCGCCGACCCCGCCCGGCGGATCTCCCGCGTCAACGTCTTCGACCCCGCCGAACGGCGCCGTCTGCTCACCGAGTCGAACGGCGCCCGCAGCGACACCCTGGCGCTCACCGTCCCCGAGGTGTTCACCGTCCGCGCCTCCCGCGCCCCGAAGGCGATCGCCCTCGACACCGGAGCCGAACCGGTCACCTACGGACAGCTTGAGGCCCGCTCCAACCGGCTCGCCCACCACCTCATGGACCTCGGTGTCGGTCCCGAGACCGTGGTCGCCGTCGTCATGGACCGGTCCCCCGACGTGGTCACCACCCTGCTGGCAGTCCTCAAGGCGGGCGGCGCCTACCTCACGCTCGATCCCGCCCAACCGGCCACCCGCACCGCCGAGACGGCCGGCCGCGCCGGAGCCGAGGTGTGCCTGGCCGACGGCCGGTACGCCGAAGCGGCACGCGCACTGTTCGCCACCGTCGTCGTCGCCGACGCCGGAGACACCGAATGGGCCGGGCGGCCCGCGGGCACCGTCGCCGGGCGCAGCCTGCCCGACCAGCTCGCCTACATCATGTTCACCTCCGGCTCCACCGGCGAACCCAAGGGCATCGGCACCACCCACCGCGACATCGTGGACCTCGCCGGCGACCGCTGCTGGCAGTTCCCCGGCACCGCCCGCGGCATGTTCGCCGCGCCGCACACCTTCGACGGCTCCACGGTCGAGGTGTGGGTACGGCTGCTCACCGGCGGCACGCTCGTCGTCACCCCGCCCGGCCGGACCGACGCCGCCCGCCTGCGCGGCCTCGTCGCCGACCACGGACTCACCCACGCCCACCTGACCGCCGGCCTGTTCCGGGTCATCGCCGAGGAGGACCCCGCCGCCTTCACCGGCGTCCACGACGTGCTCACCGGCGCCGACGTCGTCCCCAGGGAGGCGGTCCGCCGGGTCCTCGAAGCCGTCCCCGGCATCGTCGTCCGCAGCAGCTACGGGCCGACCGAGTCGACCGTCATCGCCACCCAGATCCCGCTCACCGACCCCGACACCCTGGGCGAGGTCGTGTCGATCGGCCGCCCCATGGACAACACCGGCGTCTACGTCCTCGACGACAGCCTCCAACCGGTCCCCGCGGGCGTCGCCGGCGAGGCGTACATCGCCGGCGCCGGACTCGCCCGCGGCTACGTCGCCCGCGCCGCACTCACCGCCGAACGGTTCGTGGCCTGCCCGTTCGACACACCCGGCGCCCGCATGTACCGCACCGGCGACATCGTGCGCCGCCGCGCCGACGGCACACTGGAGTTCGTGTCCCGGGCCGACGACCAGGTGAAGATCCGCGGCTTCCGGGCCGAGCCCGGCGAGGTCGAGAAGCTCCTGGCCCAACACCCCGCCGTCGCCCAGGCCGTCGTCACCGTCCGCGAGGACACCCCGGGGGACAAGCGCCTCGTGGCCCACGTGACCCCGGTGCCCGGCGAACTCCTCCCGGACCTCCGCGAGTTCGCCGCCGGACGGATGCCCGAGTACCTGGTGCCGGACGCCGTCGTCGTACTGGACCGGCTGCCGCTGACCGCCAACGGCAAGGTGGACCGCGCCGCCCTGCCCGCGCCCGAGGCGGTGAGCGCCGGTGCGCCGCGCCGCCTGCCGTCCCTGCGGGAGGAACTCCTGTGCTCCGTCTTCGCACAGGTCCTCGGCGTGCCCCGGGTCGCCGTGGACGACGACTTCTTCGCGCTCGGCGGCCACTCGCTGCTGGCCGTGCGCCTCGTCAGCCGGATCCGCGGCGTCCTCGGCGTCGAGATCCCCGTGCAGGCGGTCTTCGAGGCGCCCACCGTCGCGGCCCTCGCCGCCACCGTCGAGGACGCCGGCTCCACCGGCACCCCCCGGCCCGCCCTCGCCCCCGCCCCCCGGCCCCGGCGGGTGCCGCTGTCGTACGCCCAGCGCCGCCTGTGGTTCGTGGACCGGCTGGAGGCCGCCGGGCCCCTCTACAACATCCCGCTCGCGCTGCGGCTGACCGGCCCACTGGACACCGGCGCGCTCCGTGCCGCCTGGACCGACCTGCTCACCCGCCACGAGAGCCTGCGCACCCGGTTCCTGCACGCCGACGGCGACCCCTACCAGGACATCGTCTCCCTCGACGACTTCCCCCCGTACTTCACCGTCGAGTCCGTGGGCCGCGCGGAACTGGACGCGCGGATCACCGAGGCCGCCGGGCACGTCTTCGACCTCACCGCGGGACCGCCCGTGCGGGCCACCCTCCTCGACGTGGCCGGAGCGGACACCGACGAGGCGGTGCTGGTCCTGGTCACCCATCACATCGTCGCCGACGGCTGGTCGATGGTCCCGCTGCTGCGCGACCTGTCCGCCGCCTACACCGCCCGCCGGGCCGGCCGCGCCCCCGGCTGGGAGGCGCTGCCCGTGCAGTACGCCGACCACACCCTGTGGCAGCGCGACCTGCTCGGCGACGGCGACGACCCCGACAGCGTCCTCGGCAGTCAGGTCGCCCACTGGCGGGACGCGCTCAGCGGCAGCCCCGAGGAACTGACCCTGCCCACCGACCGGCCGCGGCCCGCCGTGGCGAGCCGCGAGGGCGGCTGGGTACCGATGGCCGCCTCCGCCGACCTGCACGCGCGCCTGACGGAACTCGCCGTCACCCAGGGAGCCACCGCCTTCATGGTGTGGCAGGCGGCGCTCGCCGTCCTGCTCTGCCGGCTCGGCGCCGGCCGGGACATCCCGATCGGCAGCCCCGTCGCGGGCCGCACCGACGAGGCCGCCGACGACCTGATCGGCTTCTTCGTCAACACCCTCGTGCTGCGCACCGACCTGTCCGGCGACCCCACCTTCACCGAGGTGCTCGGCAGGGTCCGCAGGTCGGCGCTGGGCGCCCTGGGACACCAGGACGTACCGTTCGAGCGACTGGTGGAGGAGCTGGCACCCACCCGGTCCCGGGCCCGCCACCCCCTCTTCCAGGTCCTGCTCGCCGTGCAGAACGTGCCCGCCGCCTCCGTCGACCTGCCGGGCCTGCACGTCGAGGCCCTCCCGACCGAACTGGGCCGCGCCAAGTTCGACCTCGACCTGCACGTGGCCGAACAGTTCGACGACGAGGGCCGCCCCGCAGGCATCGACGGCGGGATCACCTACGCCGCCGACCTCTTCGACCGCACGACGGTCGAGTCCCTCGTCGAACGCCTCCTGCTCGTCCTGCACGCCGTCGTCGCCGACCCCGCCCTGCCCGTGCGCGACATCCCACTGCTCGACACCGCCGAACACCACCGCGTCCTCACCGAGTGGAACAGCACCGAACGGGCCGCACCGGCCGCCACCGTGCCCGAGCACTTCCGGGCCCAGGCCGCCCGCACCCCCCACACCCCCGCCCTGGTCGCCGACGGCACACGGATGACGTACGCCGAACTCGACGCCGCCTCCGACCGGCTCGCCCAGCACCTGACCCGGCACGGCGCGGGCCCCGGACGCCTCGTCGCCGTCGCCCTGGAACGCTCGCCGGAGACGGTCGTCGCCCTCCTCGCCGTCCTGAAGACCGGCGGCGCCTACCTCCCCGTCGACATCGGCTACCCCACCGCCCGCATCGAACTGATGCTGCGCGAGGCGGCCCCCGTCGCCCTCCTCACCACCGGCGACATCGCGGACCGGCTGCGCGGCACGAGCCAGGACCCGCCCCGTATCGTCCTCGACGATCCCCGGACCCGGGACGCGGTGGCCGCCGAGGACGCCGTCCCCACGGCCACACCGTCGCACCCGGACTCCGCGGCCTACACCATCCACACCTCCGGCTCCACCGGCACCCCCAAGGGCGTCGTCGCCACCCACCGCGGCGTCGACCGCCTCGTCCGCCCCGCCGACTACGCCGACGTGCGCGCCGGGGACATCGTCGCCCACCTGGGGTCGGTCTCCTTCGACTCCACCACCTTCGACATCTGGGCCACCCTGCTCAACGGCGCCACCCTCGCCGTGGGACCCGCGGGCTCCCCGTCCGTCGCCGGGATCCGCGCCTTCCTCGCCCGGCACCGGGTCACCGTCGCACTGCTGCCCACCGGACTGCTGCACCAGGTGATCGACCTCGATGCCGAGGCACTGCGCGGCGTCCGCTCCGTACTGACCGGCGGCGAGGCGCTCTCCGTCGAACACTGCCGCACGCTGCTCGACACCCTGCCCGGCACACGGCTGATGAACGGCTACGGACCCACCGAGAGCGTCACCTACACCCACACCCACGCCGTCACCCGCGAGGACATCGACAGCGGCCGGGCGATCCCGCTCGGCCGGCCGCTGGCCCGCACCCGCGCCTACGTCCTCGACCCCGCCCTGCGGCCGGTGCCCGTGGGCGTGCCCGGCGAGCTGTACATCGCGGGCGACGGCCTCGCCCGCGGCTACGCGCACCGTCCGGGACTCACCGCCGAACGGTTCACGGCCTGCCCGTTCGAGGACGGCGGCGCCCGGATGTACCGCACCGGCGACCTGGTGCGGTGGCGGTCCGACGGCGTGCTGGAGTTCGTCGGCCGGGCCGACGACCAGGCCAAGATCGGCGGCTTCCGCGTGGAACCCGGCGAGGTGGAGGCCGCCGTCCGCGCACACCCCGACGTGGCCCAGGCCGTGGTCGTGGTCCGCGAGGACACCCCCGGCGACAAGCGTCTCGCCGCCTACGCGGCACCGGCGGACCCCGCCGTGACCGGCCGTGAACTGGCCGACCGCATCCGGGAGTTCGTCGCCCACCGGCTGCCGGACCACCTGGTGCCGCCCTTCGTGACCGTCCTGGACCGGCTGCCGCTCACCCCGAACGGCAAGGTCGACCGGGCCGGCCTGCCCGCCCCCGACCCGATGGCCGCCGTCAGCGTCGGACGCGGCCCGGCCTCGCCGTACGAGGAACTGCTCGGCGTCGTCTTCGCCGACGTGCTGCGGCTGCCCCGCGTCGGCGTCGACGACGACTTCTTCGCCCTGGGCGGGCACTCCCTGCTCGCGGTACGGCTGGTCAGCCGCATCCGCACCGTCCTGGGCGCCGAGACCTCCGTGGCCACCGTCTTCGAGAACCCCACCGTGTCCGGCCTCGCACGGCGGCTGACCCGGGACGGCGGCCGCACCCGGCCCGTCGTCGTGCCCATGCCGCGACCGCCCGTGCTGCCGGTGTCCTACGGCCAGAGCCGCCTGTGGTTCGTGGACCGCATCGAAGGACCCAACCACCTCTACAACATCTGCCTCGTCCTGCGGCTCACCGGCGACCTGGACCCGCAGATCCTCCGCACGGCCCTCACCGACGTCGTCGCCCGGCACGAGAGCCTGCGCACCACCTTCCCCCTGGTCGACGACGAACCGAGCCAGCACATCCTGCCCGTCGACGAGGCGGCCGTGGACCTGCCCGTCACCGCCGTCACCGAGGCGGAGCTGACCGGACGGCTCGCCGCGCTCGCCGCCCACCCCTTCGACCTGGCCTCCCAACCGCCCCTGAAGACCGCGCTGTTCTCGCTGCGCCCCGGCGAGTGGGTGTTCTCGCTGACGGTCCACCACATCGCCGGCGACGGATGGTCGATGGGCCCGCTCTGGCGGGACCTGTCGGGGGCCTACCGGGCACGCGCCGCCGGGCGGGCCCCGCAGTGGGAACCGCTGCCCGTGCAGTACGCCGACCACACCCTGTGGCAGCGGGACTTCCTCGGCGACGTGAACGACCCGGACAGCGTGCTCGCCACCCAGGTCGCCCACTGGAAGGACCGGCTGCGGGGCGCGCCCGGGGAACTCGCCCTCCCGGTGGACCGGCCCCGACCGGCGGTGTCGGACCACCGGGCCGGGGTGGTGCCGCTGAGCATCCCGGCGCCCCTGCACGCCCGGCTGGCCGAACTGGCGCTCGGACAGGGCGTGACCATGTTCATGCTGCTGCACGCGGCGGTCGCGGTCCTGCTGTCGAAGAGCGGCGCCGGCCGGGACATCGTGATGGGCAGCCCCGTCGCCGGACGCACGGACCAGGCCCTGGACGACCTCGTCGGCTTCTTCGCGGGCACCCTGGTGCTGCGCACCGACCTGTCCGGCGACCCGGACTTCCTGGAACTGCTCGACCGGGTGCGCAAGGCCGGCCTGGACGCGTTCGAGCACCAGGACGTGCCCTTCGAGCGACTGGTCGAGGAGCTGGCCCCGGCGCGCTCCATGGCCCGCAACCCGCTGTTCCAGGTGATGCTCGCCGTACAGAACAACCACCGGGACACGCTGAGCCTGCCCGGCGTGCACGTGAGCGAGGAGCCCGCCGGATCCCCGACCGCCCGGTTCGACCTGGACTTCGAGGTCCGGGAGAGCTTCGACGAGTCCGGCGCCCCCGCCGGACTGGACGGAGAGGTCGTCTTCGCGGCCGAACTCTTCGACCGCTCCACCGTGGAG
Source organism: Streptomyces sp. SL06 (assembly GCF_058244745.1). NCBI lineage: Bacteria > Bacillati > Actinomycetota > Actinomycetes > Kitasatosporales > Streptomycetaceae > Streptomyces > Streptomyces sp. SL06. The sequence goes on from NZ_JBSYOT010000002.1 coordinate 7,297,168, forward strand.
ACGCTCGCGGCCCGCCTCGTGAGGGTCCTGGAAACGGTGGCAGCCGACCCCACCGCGCCGGTGGCCCGCGTGGGCATCCTCGACGACGCCGAACAGCGGCGCGTGCTCGACGAGTGGAACGACACCGCCGCTCCCCTCCCGGACGACACCCTCGCCGCACTCTTCGGCCGGCAGGCCGCCCGCACCCCCGACGCCGTCGCCCTGGTCCACGACGGCGCGCAGGTCACCTACGCCGAACTCGACGAGCGCTCCGACCGGCTCGCCCGGCACCTGATCGGTCTCGGAGCCGCGCCGGAGACCCTGGTCGGCGTGGCCCTCGACCGGTCGGTGGAGCAGCTCGTCGCGCTCCTGGCCGTCGTCAAGACCGGCGCCGCCTACCTGCCCGTCGACCCCGGCCAGCCGCGGCGGCGCACCGACCTCCTGCTCACCGACGCCGCCCCGGTCCTCGTGGTGAGCACCGCGCGGACCACCGTGCGGCTCGGCGGCACGAAGGCGGCGGCGCGGGCACGCTGGATCGACCTCGACGGACCCGGGACGAGCGGCCTTCAGGACACCCCGGCCGGGGCGGTGACCGACGCCGACCGCGTGACGCCGCTGCGGCCCTGGCACCCGGCGTACGTGATGTACACCTCCGGCTCCACCGGCACCCCGAAGGGCGTCCCGGTCCCGCACCGCGGCGTGGTCAACCAACTGGCCTGGATGCAGGAGGAGTACCGCCTCGAACGGAGCGACCGGATGCTCCAGCGGGCGTCGTTCGGATTCGACGCCTCGGTCTGGGAGATCTTCTGGCCGCTGCTGAACGGCGCGGCGGTGGTGCTGAGCGGACCCGGCGCCCACGCGGACCCCGTCCAACTCGCCGAACTCGTCGACCGGGAACGGGTGACCGTCGCCCAGTTCGTCCCCTCCGTACTGCGGGCGTTCCTCGACGGCGGCGCCGCCGGGCGGTGCACCGCTCTGCGGACGGTCCTCTGCCTCGGCGAGGCACTCCCGGCCGCCGTGCGCGACCGCTTCGAGCAGACCCTGGGCGTGCCGCTGCACAACCTCTACGGCCCCACCGAGGCGTCCATCGCCGTCACCTCCTGGCCGTGCGACGCGGCGCAGGACGGCGACTCGGTGCCCATCGGACGCCCCCTGCGCAACATCCGGGCCTACGTCCTCGACGACGGCCTGCTGCCCGCGCCCCCCGGCACGGCCGGTGAGCTGTACGTCGCGGGCGCGGGCCTGGCCCGCGGCTACCTGGGCCGGCCGCAGCTCACCTCCGAGCGCTTCGTGGCCTGCCCGTACGGCCCGGCGGGCGAACGAATGTACCGCACCGGCGACATCGTGCGCTGGACCGCGGAAGGCCACCTGGAATTCCTCGGCCGCGCGGACGACCAGGTGAAGATCCGCGGCTTCCGCGTCGAACCGGGCGAGGTCGAGGCGACCCTTGCCGCACACCCGAAGGTCGCGCAGGCGGCCGTCGTCACCCGCGAGGACCCCGGCGGCGAACCCGCCCTGGCCGGCTACCTGGTGCCCGCGGCCACCGCCGACGGCGACGACCGGGCGGACCTGGTGACACAGGTCAGGCAGTACCTGGCCGACCGGCTCCCCGAACACCTGGTGCCGCCCGTGCTGATGCCGCTGGACACGCTGCCGCTCACCCTCAACGGCAAGCTGGACCGGGCCGCCCTGCCCGCCCCCGACCACACCGCCCTCACGACCGGCGGCCGGGGACCCGTCACACTCCGCGAACAACTGCTGTGCTCCGTCTACGAGCAGGTGCTCGGCGTCTCACCCGTCGGCGTCGACGCGAGCTTCTTCGACCTCGGCGGCCACTCCCTGCTCGCCGTACGCCTCGTCAACCGCGTCAAGGCGGTCATCGGCGCCGACCTCCCCGTCCGGGCCGTGTTCGGGGCACCCACCGTGACCGGCCTGCTGGCCTGGATCGCCCGCGAGGGGCGGCAGGGCACCACCGACGTGCTGGTGCCCATGCGGTCCTCCGGCAGCCGGCCCCCGCTCTTCTGCGCCCACACCGTGCTGGGACTCGGCTGGGAGTACGGCTGGCTGGCCGACGCCGCGCCGGGGGAGCAGCCGCTGTACGCCCTGCGTCCCCGCGGTATGGACACCGGCGCGGCAGAACTGCCCGACTCGCTGTCCCGGATGGCCGCCGACTACGTCGCACAGATCCGCGCCGTCAGGCCCACCGGCCCCTACCACCTGCTCGGCTGGTCCTTCGGCGGCAACGTCGTCCAGGAGATGGCGGCCCAGCTCCAGGACGAGGGCGAGGAGGTGGCCGCCCTGATCCTGCTGGACGCCGGCCCCGTGGACGGCCCCGTCACCGCCGAGCAGCGGGCGGGCTTCGCCGAGCAGGAGGAGACGGTGGCCGCCGCACTCACCGGAGAGGAGCACGAGGCCTACCTGCGAATCGTCCGCAACAACACCCGCATCCTCCTGGCGCACCGGACCCGCAAGACCTCCGGCACCCTGCTGCTGATCTCCGCCGACTCCGAGCCGAAGGCAGCACGGTGGCGGCCCTTCGTCTCCGGCGAGGTACGCGAGCACACGCTCGACTGCGCCCACCGCGAAATGCTCCTCAACCCGGACGTCGTCCGGCGGATCTGGGACCTCGCGGCGCGCGAACTGGAACCGACCGACAACCACCCGGACCCGGCGTAACGGCCGGACCGGCGGACAGCAGCCCTTGCGAGATGAGGATGGCCGTGGGCGACCCCCTGTACACCGTCACCACCATGCCGACGCGGCGCCGGCCCGACCGGCCCTTCGACCCGCCGGCCGAACTGCTCGAAGCCCGCCGCCACGGCCCCATCAGCCGCTACGTCTTCCCCGGCGGCGTGGACGGCTGGCTGGTCACCGGATACGACCTCATCAGGTCCGTACTGGCCGACGGGCGGTTCAGCTCACGCTGGGAACTGCTGCGCCACCCGACCGTCGACCACGGGAACGTCGAACTGGAACCGGCGCCCCCGGGCGAGTTCCTCTTCATGGACGAACCCCGCCACGGCCGCTACCGCAAGCCGCTGATGGGCAAGTTCACCGTCCGGCGCATGCGGCTGCTCACCGAGCGCATCGAGGAGATCACCGCCGAACACCTCGACGCCATGGAACTGGCCGGACCGCCCACCGACCTCGTGACCGCGTACGCCAAACCCATCCCCGCGGTCACCATCTGCGAACTGCTGGGCGTCCCGCACGACGAACGCGCCTCGTTCCAGAAGCAGGTCGACGCCTTCCGGGACCTGGAGTCCGACCGCGACGACCTCATCGCGGCCTACCACGCGACCCGCACCCACCTCGGCGCACTGGTCGCCGCGAAACGCGCCCACCCCACCGACGACGTGCTCAGCGAACTGACCGACGGCGACCTCACCGACGAGGAACTGGTCGGGATGTCCCTCTTCCTGCTCGCCGCCGGACTCGACACCACCATGCACATGATCGGCCTCGGCACCTTCGCACTGCTGCGCCACCCCGAGCAGCTCGCCGCGCTGCGCGCCGAACCCGCCCTGGCCGAGCGGGCCGTGGAGGAACTGCTGCGCTACCTGAGCGTCGGCAAGACCTTCATGCGCACGGCACTGGCGGACGTGGAACTCGGCGGGCACACCATCAGGGCAGGCACCTCGCTGATCCTGTCCTACAACACCGCCAACCGCGACCCCGACCGCTTCACCGACCCGCACGTGCTCGACCTGCACCGCCAGGAGGGCGCCCACATCGCCTTCGGACACGGCATCCACCAGTGCCTGGGGCAGCAACTGGCCCGCGTCCAGATGCGGGTGGCATTCCCCGCCCTGGTCGGCCGCTTCCCCACCCTGCGTCTCGCCGTACCCGCCGAGGAGATCGCCCTGCGCCCCGAGGCGGAGATCGCGGACGTCTACGGAGTGAAGAGCCTCCCGGTCACCTGGGACGCGTAACTGTGGCGAACGTGGATGCCGTTCGGCGGCCGGCGCGGCAGATTGTGACGCAATCCGCTGCCTCTCCGTTCCCCTGTGAGGGATGTCGCCATGGGTGATCAGACCGTGACCCGAGCACCGCGCCGGTACAAGTCGCCGCAACAGGACAGTGCCCGCTGGGACGACTTCCCGCTGCGCGAGGGCGACATCGTCGTCAGCAGCCCCGCGAAGTCCGGCACGACCTGGGTGCAGATGATCTGCGCGCTGCTCGTCTTCCAGACCCCCGAACTCCCCAAGCCGCTGTCGGCCCTGTCACCGTGGCTGGACCAGCTCTTCACCCCGCAGGACCAGATGTACGCGCAGCTCGCCGAGCAGGAGCACCGGCGCGTCCTCAAGACGCACGTCCCGCTCGACGGACTGCCGCTCGACCCGCGCGTCAGCTACCTCGTCGTCGCCCGGCACCCCCTCGACCGGGCCCTGTCCATGTACCACCAGGCCGCCAACGTCCGCGCCGAGTGGCTGCACGCCTTCAACAGCGACCAGGACTCCACGGAGTACTCGGGGCCGGCCTCCCTCACCCTCCCGCCGGCCCGCGAGTACCTGCTGAACTGGTGCCGCGCCGGCGAGTCCGACGCCTGGGAACAGGACGTGGCCGCCGCCGAACTCCACCACCCGCTCGACGCCTGGAACCGGCGCGAGGAGCCCAACATCAGGCTGCTGCACTACGACGACCTGAGCGCCGACCTGGAGGGCCAGATGTCGGCGCTGGCCGGCTGGCTGGGCATCACCGTGGACGAGACCGTCTGGCCCCAGCTGGTGCGGGCGGCGACCTTCGACGAGATGAAGGGCCGGGCCGCCCATCTGGCGCCGGACAAGGAGATCCTCACGGACCCCGCGGAGTTCTTCCGGGCCGGACGCTCCGGCGGTGCCCGCGACATCCTGACCGAGGACGACCTCGCGGCCTACCACGAGCGCGTCGCCGCCCTCGCCCCGAAGCCGTTCCTGGACTGGCTGCACGGCGGAACGGCGGGCACCCGCCCGTGATCCCCGCCGACGCTTCGGCCCGCCGCCCCCACCACTCGAAGGAGACCCCGCTGTGACCCCGTCCGCAGCACCGCAGCCCGCCACCCGCACCGCGCCCGCCGACGACCTCGACATCCGCCGCGTCTCCGGCGCCCTCGGCGCCGAGGTCCGCGGAATCGACCTCGACGACCTCACCGACGCCCAGTTCGACCGGATCCACGAGCTGATGCTCGAACACCTCGTGCTGTTCTTCCCGGACCAGGAGAAGCTGACCCCCAAGGGGCACGTCGCGTTCGGCCGGCGCTTCGGCGAGGTGGAGGTCCACCCCTTCCTGCCCAAGCTCGCCGACCACCCCGAGATCACGGTCATCGAGCCCGACAAGGGCGGCAAGGCCGACGAGTGGCACATCGACGTCAGCTTCAGCCCCAGCCCGCCGATCGCGTCCATCCTGCACCTGATCGACACCCCCTCCGCGGGCGGCGACACCATGTGGAGCAACCAGTACCGGGCGTACGAGACGCTCTCCGAGCCGTTTCGCGACATGCTCGAAGGACTCACCGCCGTCCACGTCCTGAAGATCCCGCCGGTCGTCGAGATGTCCGCCGAGCACCCCGTCGTACGCGTCCACCCGGTGACCGGACGCAAGTCGCTCTACGTCACCCGGATGTGGACCTCGCACATCCCGCAGCTCACCCGGCAGGAGAGCGACACCGTCCTCCAGCACCTGTTCGAGCACTCCGAACAGCCGGCCTTCACCCTCCGGTACCGCTGGAACCCGCACACCGTGGCCCTGTGGGACAACCGCGTCACCCAGCACATCGCCATCAACGACTACCAGGAGCACCGCCGCGGCCAGCGCGTCACGGTCAACGGCGACCTGCCCTCCAGCAGCACCCCGCGCCGGCCCGAGTACCGGCGCAACGGCGACGAGCGGTACTACCCGCGCCGCATCAACGCCAAGGTCGGCTACTGAGCGAGCCGGCCGGGCCCGCCCGGCCACCGGGCCGTCGCCACCGGACCACGCGCCCCACGGAGGAAGAAGTGCGCGCAACCCAGCAACCGGTCGGCTGGGCACCCGGCCCGCCGCAGCGAGCGGCCGCCGGCCCACCGGGACTGGTCGGTGTCGGTACCGCCGTACCGCCCCTCTCGTACACCCAGCGGGAGGTCCTCGACATCTTCGGCATCACCGACCGCCGCATCCGCTCCGTCTTCCTCGGCGGCGGCATCGAGCGCCGCAGCCTCACCCTGCCGCCGATCGGCCCCGACGGGACGCCCGTCGAGGAGTCCCAGGGCGACCTGCTGCGCAAACACACCGAGACCGGACTGCGGATGGGCCGGGAGGCCGTCGAACGCTGCCTGGCGGACGCCGGTGCCGAACTCGCCGACATCCGCTACCTGTGCTGCGTCACCTCCACCGGACTGCTCACACCCGGCCTGTCCGCGCTGCTCATCGGCAACCTCGGCATCCACCCGTCCTGCCAGCGCCTGGACGTTGTCGGCATGGGCTGCAACGCCGGGCTCAACGCGCTCAACGCCGTCGCGGGCTGGGCCGGCGGCCACCCCGGCGAACTCGCCCTCATGGTCTGCGTCGAGGCCTGCTCCGCCGCCTACGTCTTCGACGGCACCATGCGCTCCTCGGTCGTCAACAGCCTGTTCGGGGACGGCGCCGGAGCGGTCGCCGTCCGGGCCCCCGCACGCCCCGGCGACGGGGCGCCGCCGCCCGGCCCCGAACTGCTGAGGTTCACCAGCCACATCATCCCCGAGGCCGTCGCCGCGATGCGCTACGACTGGGACGACGCGCACGGCAAGTTCAGCTTCCGTCTCGACGCCGACGTGCCCTACGTCGTCGGCGCCCACGCCGAGACCGCGGTCGCCCGCCTCCTCGACGGCACCGGACTGCGCACCGGGGACATCGCCCACTGGGTGGTGCACTCCGGCGGCAAGAAGGTCATCGACGCGATCCGGGTGAACCTCGAACTGTCCCGGCACGACGTGCGGCACACCACCGGGGTGCTCCGCGACCACGGCAACCTCTCCAGCGGATCGTTCCTGTTCTCCTACGAGCGGCTGCGCGACGAGAAGGCCGCCGTCGCGGGCGACCTCGGAGTCCTGATGACCATGGGGCCGGGCTCGACCATCGAGACCGCCCTGGTGCGCTGGTGAGAAAAGGAGCTGGTGCGACCATGAAGACCGGACCCGACCGGACGGGACTGCCCGAGGAACTGGGCATCCTGGTCCGGCTGGACGGCGGCAGCGCGCTGCCCGAGCTGACCGCGGCGCTGGACGCGGTCTGCGAACAGGCCGGGCGACAGCGCGAACGCACGGTCGTGGTCCTGCGGTTCACCCCGTCGCCCCTCCAGTCCCGCGAGTGGCCCGGAAGCGTCTCCATCCGGGACGTCAAGCGCTGGGAGCGCGCCCTGCGCCGCATCGAGCAGCTCGACCACGTCAACATCGCCGTCGTCGAGGGCACGTGCGGCGGCCCGGCGCTCGACCTGCTGCTGGCCGCGGACTACCGGATCGCGGGACCCGACCTGCGGCTGATGCTGCCCGTCAACGAGGGCCACTTCTGGCCCGGCATGACCCTGTACCGGCTCGTGCGGCACATCGGGCTGGCCCGCGCCCGCCGCATCGTGCTGTGGGACAGCGCCGTCGAACTGACCGACGCCACCGAACTCGGCATCGTCGACCAGGTCAGCGAGGACCTCACCGAGGCCGTCCACACCGCGGCCGTGCTGCGCGGCCGGCTCTCCGACCGGGAGACCCGCATCCGCCGACGGCTCCTGGAGGAGGCCGCGTCCGCCGAGTACGACGACGCGCTGGGCGTCCATCTGGCCGCCTGCGACCGAGAGTTGCGACGCCTGGCCGGCAGTGGACCGGACAGCCCGGAGCACACGGAGGCGGCGCGATGAGCACCCGTATCTCCGACCACACCGCCGACCGGACCTCCGCCACCCACACGTCCACCGGCACCCCCGTCGGCCTCACCGGCCACTTCGACGACGACGCACGACACCTCGCCCGGTGCGCCGCCGACGCCGAACAGGCCCTCGCGGCACTCCCGTCGGTACCCGGACGCTCCCGCGACCAGCGGGAGCGCGCCGCGACCGTCCACACCGAAGTCCGCCGCGTGCGCCGGGACTTCCTCGCCCGGCACACCGAGACCGTCTACGCCCTGCTCACCGACGGCCTGACCCGCCGCCCACGCCTGCCGGAGCTGGTGGACGCCGCCGCCGCCCGGATACCCGGACTGGTGCCGACCCGCGAACAACTGGCCGCCGAACGCCGCCTCGTCCAGGCGGAGAAGGAAGGCCGCGAGATCGACCAGGGCCGGTTCTGCGGCGCCGTGCTGCGCACGCCCACCGCCGGACGGCACCTCGTGGAGACCATGCTCGGACCCACGCCGCGCGCCCTGGAACTCCTCGACGGCTTCCGCGCCGAGGGCCGCGTCGCACTGGACACCGTCCACGTCGAACGCCGAAGCGCCGCCGCCCACGTCGAGTTCCGCAACCCCGGCCGGCTCAACGCCGAGAACGCCCGCCTCATCGCCGACCTCGACACCGCCGTCGACCTCGTCCTGCTCGACGACACGGTCCGCGTCGGCGTCCTGCGCGGCGGCGTCGTCGACCACCCCGCCCACCGGGGCCGGCGCGTCTTCAGCGCCGGCGTCGACCTCACCGACCTGCGCGACGGCCGGATCCCGCTGGTCGACTTCCTCCTCGGCCGCGAACTCGGCTACGTCAACAAGCTCCTGCACGGCCTGCTGACCGACCCGGCCCCCGGCGCCGGCGGCGAACGGGGCGTCAGCAAACCGTGGATCGGCGCCGTCGACACCTTCGCCATCGGCGGCGGCATGCAACTCCTGCTCACCCTCGACCACGTCGTCGCCGAAAAAGGCGCCTACGTCAGCCTGCCCGCCGCCGAGGAGGGCATCGTGCCCGGCGTCGGCAACCTACGGCTCACCCGGCAGACAGGAGCCCGCCTCGCCCGGCAGGTGGTGCTCGGCGGACGCCGGATCGCCACCACCGACCCCGAGGCCGCCACCGTCTACGACGAGGTCGTGCCCGCCGACCGCATGGACGAGGCCGTCGAACGCGCCGTGGCCGCCCTGTCCGCCCCCGCCGTCGCCGCCAACCGGCGCATGCTCGCCCTCGCCGAGGAGCCCCTCGACCACTTCCGCGCCTACCTCGCCGAGTTCGCCCTCGCCCAGGCGGAACGCGCCTACGCCCCCGATGTCCTCGACAAGGTCGAACGGCGCTGGCAGGAGCGCGAGCGCCGGCGCGCCGCACGAGGGAGCCGGGCATGACCGGCGCCCCCGACCTGCGCGCGGCGGACCTGCACGGCTGCCTCGCGGACCCGGTGCTCGGCGCCATCGGCTTCCTCAACGAGGTGATGGACCGCCACCCCGACGCCATCTCCTTCGCACCCGGCGCCCCGCACCCCGACTTCGTCCAGGGCCTCGACCTGCCCGCCCTGACCGCCCGCTTCCTCACCCACCTGCGCACCGAGCGCGGCCTCGCCCCGTCCCGCGCCGAGCGCCTGCTCTACGAGTACGGGCCCGCCCAGGGCCTCATCAACGACCTCGTGACCGAGGCCCTCCGCACCGACCAGGGCATCGACGCCGCGCCGGACGACGTTGTGATCACCGTGGGCGCCCAGGAGGCCATGCTGCTCACACTGCGGGCGCTGTACCGGGACACCCGCGACCTGCTCGCCGTGGCCGACCCCTGCTTCCCGGGCATCGTCGGCGCCGCACGGCTCCTCGACATCCCCGTGACCGACATCCGCGAAGGCGCCGCAGGACTCGACGTGGACCACCTCGCCGCACGCTGCCGGCAGGCCCGCGCCGAGGGCCGCCGCGTCCGCGCCTGCTACGTCGCCCCCGACTTCTCCAACCCGGGCGGCGCCCGCATGCCGCTCGCCGCCCGGCACGCCCTGCTCGACCTGGCGGACCGCGAGGACCTGCTGCTCGTCGAGGACAACGCCTACGCCTTCACCGCCCCCGAGGACGAGACCCTGCCCGGCCTCAAGGCCCTGGACACCCGGCGCCGCGTCGTCCACCTGGGCACCTTCGCCAAGGTCGGCTTCCCCGGCGCCCGTGTCGGCTACGCCGTCGCCGACCAGCGGGTCGGCCACCGCACCGGCGAACGCTCGCTCGCCCGGGAACTCGCCGACCTCAAGACGATGGTCACCGTCAACACCTCACCGCTGTCCCAGGCCGTCGTCGGCGGCCTGCTCCTGGAACACGGGCGCTCCCTGCGCGCCCTCGCCCGGCGCAAGGCCGAACGCTACCGGGCCAACCTCGGCCAGCTGACCGGCGCCCTGGAACGGCACCTGGCCGACGGCATGCCGCCGGGAGTCTGCTGGCACCGGCCGGCCGGCGGCTTCTTCGTCCGCGTCGACCTGCCCGTCCCCGCCGACCACGCCCTCCTGGAGGTCTCGGCGGCCCGGTACGGCGTGCTGTGGACGCCGATGCGGCAGTTCTCCCTCACCGCCCGCGGCGACCGGCAGATCCGGCTGTCGTGCAGCTATCTGGAGCCCGACCGGATCGAGACCGGTGTACGGCGCCTGGCCGCCTTCCTCGCCAAGGAGGCCGCAGGATGACCAGCGCTCACCGCACGCGGGCCGTCACCCCCCAACGCCCCAGGAAAGGCCCCCGCCGATGCGCCTGAACAGTTACGACGACTTCACTGCGCTGAAGGAGGTCGTCCTCGGCTCGGCGGACGGCTACCTCGACCGGGTGCGCGACATGTCGTTCGACATGTTCATCAGCGACAACCTCTCCGGAGCCCGCGGCTACTACCCCTCCATCTCCACCTGGCGCGACGGACCGGAACGCCGCGACCGCAACACCCCCCACCGCCTCGCGCTGAAGGAGCGCTTCCTCGGCGAACTCGTCGAGGACGTTCGAAGGCATCGCCGCACAACTCACCGCGCTGGGCGTCACGGTGCACCGGCCCCTGCCGCCCGCCCCGCAGTCCACCCGGGTCGCCACCCCCGCCTTCGAGGCCGCCGTCACCCCGCCGCTCAACCTGCGCGACAACACCCTGATCATGGGCGACGAGATCATCGAGACCCCGCCCATGCTGCACGACCGCTACTTCGAGACCCAGTTCCTCAAACCGATCTTCCTGGAGTACTTCCGGGCCGGCGCCCGCTGGACGACCATGCCGCGCCCCATGATGACCGACCACTCCTTCGACCCGGCCAACACCGCCCACGCCGCTCCCAACATCGAAGTCCCCCTCGAACCGGGAGAGTCGCCGTACGACGTGGGCCTGGAGCCGATGATCGACGGCGCCAACTGCCTCCGGCTGGGGCGCGACCTGATCGTCAACGTCTCCAACGCCAACCACGCCCTCGCCCTCGACTGGCTGCGACGCCACCTCGACGGGCGGTTCCGCGTGCACCGCATGGACCGACTGACCCAGAGCCACATCGACTCCGTCGTGGTCCCGCTGCGCCCCGGCACCCTGCTGCTGCGCGACCCGGGCGTCGTCGACTACCTGCCCGGCGCCCTGCGCGGCTGGGACATCGTCGTCCCGCCGCCGCCCGGCGTCGACGACTACCCGCAGTACGAGAACGACGACCCGATCCCGGCCAGCCCCTACATCGACCTGAACGTGCTCTCCGTCGACGAGGACACCGTCATGGTCAACGACGCCTGCCAGACCCTCGTGGCCACCCTGGAGAAGCACGGCTTCACCGTCGTCCCCGTCCGGCACCGGCACCGGCGCCTGTTCGGCGGCGGCTTCCACTGCTTCACCCTCGACACGGTGCGCACCGGCGGCGCCGAGGACTACCTGACCTGAGCGTCCCACCCCGTCCGCATGCCGGTTCAACGATCAGCAGGAGCCCCCGATGCAGGAAACAGCGCCCGACCCGGTCACCGGACAGCCGTCGGCACCCGCCCTGCCGCAGGACGCCGTCGCGGCCCTGGCACGCGCCTGCGCGGCGGACGCGGCCTCGGTACGGCTCGCGGCACGGCTGAAGGTCGCCTCGGTGCTGCTCGGCACCAACTCCCCGGCTCCCGACGCCTCCTGGCGCGACCTGGTGCGCCACGTGGGCACCGACGAGGGACGCTCGCAGGCGGAGCGGGCCTGGGCGAACGCGTCGGCGACGGCCGGCACGGGCGCGGAGCGCCTCGGCCGCTACGAGACGCGCGCGCTCCACCTGATGACGGCGGACCCCGACCAGCCGCACACCCGGCACGGCCTCCTGTCGACCGAGGAGACCGAGGCCGTCGTCGCACGCGGCGCGGGCCCCGTACGGCCGCTGCCCGGCCGCCGCCTGCACGAACTCTTCGAGGAACGCGTGCGCCGGCACCCCGACGCCGTGGCCGTCGTGCACGGCACCACCACCCGCACCTACCGCGAACTCAACGACGAGGCCAACCGGATCGCCTGGGCGCTGCTGCGGGCGGGCCTCGCCCCCGAGGACGTGGTGGCCGTCGTCACCGAACGCCACGCGCGGTGGCCGGCCGCGGTGCTCGCCGTGTTCAAGGCGGGCGGCTGCTACCTGCCCCTCGAACCGGGATTCCCCGCCTCACGCATCGCGAGGACCCTCACCCGCAGCGAGTGCCGCTGGGTGCTCGCCGACCCCGACGTGCCGTCCCTCGACGAGGCCCTGGCCGGCCGCGACACGGTCCGCCGGATGTCCGTCGGAGACCTCGCCGGCGGCGACGGGCCCACGCACGACCCCGAGACCGCCGTGGCCGGCGACCAACTGGCGTACGTGTACTTCACCTCGGGATCCACCGGTGAGCCCAAGGGCGCCATGTGCGAGCACGACGGCTTCCTCAACCACCTGTACGCCAAGATCGAGGACCTCGGCATCCAGGAGGGCGACACCGTGGGGCAGACGGCACCGCAGTGCTTCGACATCTCCCTGTGGCAACTGGTCTCGCCCTTCCTCGTCGGCGGCCGGGTACTGCTGGTCGGGCAGGAGGCCGTACTCGACGTGGGCCGGTTCGTGGACCTCGTCGACCACCATGGCGTCCAGGTGCTCCAACTCGTGCCCACCTACCTCGAACTCGTCCTCACCGAGGCCGCCCGGGGCCGCGCCCGCCTTCCGCACCTGCGGGTCATGGCCGTGACCGGCGAGGCACTCAAGAAGGAACTGGTCCGCCGCTGGTTCGAGAGGTTCCCCGGCGTTCCCCTCGTCAACTGCTACGGCCTCACCGAGGTCAGCGACGACTCCCACCACGGCGTCATGCGCACGGTGCCGGACCACCGCTCCGTGCCGCTCGGCGACACCATCCGCAACTGCCGCGTCTACGTCATGGACGAACAGCTCCACCTCGTCCCCGACGGCGCCCCCGGCGAGATCGTCATCGCCGGCGTCTGCGTCGGCCGCGGCTACGTCAACGACCCCGACCGCACCGCCGCCGTCTACCGCCCAGACCCCCTTCGGCCCGCCGAACGCCTCTACCGGTCCGGCGACTTCGGCCGCCGGCTCCCGTCCGGCGAGCTGGAGTACCTCGGCCGGCGCGACGCCCAGGTGAAGATCAGCGGCTTCCGCATCGAGATCGGCGAGATCGAGGACCGCCTGCTCCAGGTCCCCGGGGTGCGCGACGGCGCCGTGATCGTCGCCGGCACCGACGACGACCCCCAACTCGTCGCCTACTACACGGGCGAGGACGCCCCCGACGCCGAGGAGACCGCACGCGCCCTCGGCACCTCCCTGCCCCACTACATGGTGCCGCCCAGGCTCCACCGGGTCCGCGAACTCCCGCTGTCCGGCAACGGGAAGATCGACAAGAAGGCCCTCGCCGGACGCGCCCGCGACAGCGCGCACACCCGGGCCGGCGCCGGCGCCGCGAAGCCCGGCACCGCCACCGAGCGGCGGGTCGCCGCCGTATGGGCACGGCTGCTGCGCGTGCCGGAAGAGCGCATCGGACGCGACAGCCGCTTCACCGACCTCGGCGGCACCTCGCTCTCCGCGATCCGCCTCGCCATCGAACTCGACCGCCGGGTCACCGTCGCCGAACTCCGCGGCACCCCCACGGTCGCCGAGGTCGCCGCCCTGCTGGACAGCAAGTCCGCCCCCGCCGCGACCACCGCCCCGGCCCGCCCCGCCGGGGGACCGGCCCCGCTGTCCGTCCTCGACGCCCGCACCGCCGGCCCCGACCCGGCCGCCCGCGCCGGCGCACACCGCGCCGCGGTCCTGGACACCCTCGCCGCCCGCGGTGCCGTCGTGCTCAGCGGCGTCGGCGCCCGCACCCCCGCCGATGTCGCACGCGTCGCCGCCGCGCTCGGCATCGAGCCGCTGACCGAGCGGGAGGGCTTCGCGCCCCGTACCCTCCTCGCACCCGGCGTGTACTCCGGCAGCCACTGGCCGGCCGAGGACCCGATGTGCATGCACCACGAGCTGAGCCACGCCGCCACCGTCCCCGGCACCCTGCTCTTCGCGTGCCTCACCGCGCCCGGCAGCGGCGGACGCACCACCGTCGCCGACTCCCAGCAGGTCCTCGCCGCGCTCCCGCCCGACCTGACCGCCCCCTTCGCCGAACACGGCTGGCTGCTGCGCCGCGCCTACCACGACGTCGGCCTCTCCTGGCCCGAGGCGTTCGGCAGCACCGACCGGACCTCGGTCGACGCCTACTGCGCCGAAGCCGCCGTCGCACACACCTGGCTCCCCGACAGCCGCCTGGTCACCCGCCAGCGCCGGGCCGCCGTGGTGGCCCACCCCCGCACCAAGGTGCCCGGCTGGTTCAACCAGATCGCCTTCCTCAACGGCCTCACCCTGGAACCCGCGATCCGGGAGTACCTCACCGACGTGTACGGCCCCGACGGGCTCCCCTTCGACACCGCCGCCGGCGACGGCACCCCCGTCACCGCCGACACGGTCGAGAAGATCAACGCCGTCTACGACCGGTTCACCGTGGGCCGGCCCTGGCAGGAGGGCGACATCCTCCTCGTCGACAACATCCGCACGGCCCACGCCCGCGAACCGTACGAGGGCGCCCGGGAGATCGCCGTCGTCCTCGGCGACCCGGTCCGGCTGCCCGGCCACGTACTGCCGCTCGCCGACGGCGCGGCGTCGTGACGCGTCCCGGCCCCGCCGTCCGCGACGACCGGCCCGCACCCGGGGCCGCCGGGCCGGTCACCGTCCCGGCGACGTACGCCCAGGAACGCGCCTGGCTGGCCTCCCGCCTGGCCCACGACCCGCCCACCTACTGCGCCGTCGACGAGTTCCCCCTGCACGCGGCCGTGACCGGGAACGACCTCGTGCACGCCCTCCACGTCCTGATGGACCGCCACGAACCCCTGCGCACCGTCCTGCGCACCGTGGACGGACGGCTCTGCCAGGAGGTGCACCCCAGCCCCGAGCCACAGATCGAACTGCTCGACCTGAGCGCGCACGACCACGCCGCACAGGCCGAGGAACGGCGCTCCCTGCGCGCCCGGCTGGCCCGCGGCCCGTTCGACCCGCACCGGGCACCCCAGTGGCGCGCGGCCGTCCTCGACCTGGGGGAGGGGTCCCTGTCGGTGGTGTTCGCCGCCCACCACACCGTGTACGACACCGCCTCCGGGTTCAACGTCCACGCCGAACTCACCGAACTCTGCGCCGCCGCCGAGGAGGGCCGCCCGCCGCGCCTGCCCCGGCTGCCCCTCGGCTACGCCGCCCACGCACGGCGCGAACGCGAGCGGACCGGCTCCGGCGGCGACGCGCCCGCCGCGCACTGGCGGGCCCGGCTGCGCGGACTGCCGCCCGTGCACACCGTGCCGCTGGACCGGCCGCGCCCGCCGGCCCGCACCTTCCGCGGGGCCGAGGTGCGCACCGCGCTGCCGGTCGGCGTCACCGCCGCCCTGACCGGCGCCGCCCGTCTCCACGGCACCCGGCCCGTGATGCTGCTCCTCGCCGCCTGGACCGCCCTGCTGCACCACCACTCCGGCGCCGACGACCTCGCCGTCGGCCTGCCCGTCGCCGGACGCGACGACCCCGCGACCCGCGCCATGGTCGGCACCTTCGTCAACATGCGGGTCCTGCGGGCCGACCTCGGCGGCGACCCCGACGGCACCGAACTCGTCCGCCGCACCGCCACCGCCGTCCGGGCCGACGAACCCCACGACATCCCCTTCCAGAGCCTCGTCGAACTCCTCGCGGTGCCGCGCCTGCCCGGCGTACCGCCCCTCTACCAGCTCGCCTTCAACCACAGCCCGGCCGGCACCCTCGGCCCGCCCGTCTCCTCCTGCGAGGAGGACCTCCTCCTCGACATCGCCGGCACCGGCGTCCGCCTCGTCTACGACGCCGCCCTCTTCGACCGCTCCAGCGCCGACACCCTGCTCGCCGACTACGTCCGGCTGCTCGCCACCCTCCTCGACGCCCCCGGCACCCGCCTCTCCGAGCTGCTCCCCGGCACGGCCCCCCGGCACACCCCCCGCCCCGCCGACGCCCCGCCCCGCGCGCGGACCGCCCCGCGCGACGCCGCCGAGGAACGGGTGGCGGCAATCTGGCGGACGGTGCTCGGCACCGACGCCGGCCCCGTCGACGTGCACGAGGACTTCTTCACCGCAGGCGGCCACTCGCTCCAGGCCCTGCGCCTGCTCGCCCGCCTCGCCCCGGAGCAGGAGGGCGGCATCACACTGCGGACCTTCTTCGCCGACCCCACGGTGGCCGGACTCGCCGCCGCCCTCGAACGCACCCCCGACGGGAGGACGGCATGGCGGTGACCGGCCGGATCGACGGCACACCGAGCGACGTGTGGCACGAGGAGGTGCTCGCCCCGCAGTTCGCCCACGAAGCCGAACACCTGCTGCCCCACTACGTCGCCGTGGAACGGGCCCTGCTGCGCGAGTACCTGCGGATGGGACTGGTCGACACCGCCGGAGCCGCCGCCCTCGACGCCCGCCTCGGCTCCCTCGACGCCGACGCGATACGCGCCGACCCCCGGCGCAACATGTCCGACATCTCATTCGCCCTGGAGCACCACGCACAGTCCGGCCCCACCCCGCCCTTCGCCGCCTGGCACGTCGACCGCAGCCGCAACGACGCCCAGGTCTGCGCCCAACTCATGGCTGCCCGCGCCAACTTCACCGCCGTCGCGGGGGACCTGCTGGAACTCGGCCGGGCCGTCACCGCACTCGCCGCCCGGCACACCGACACACCCATGCCCGGCTACACCCACGGCCAGGCCGCACAGCTCATCACCCCCGGCTACCACCTCGCCGCCCTCGCCGCCGAGACCAACGCCGCACTGCGCCGCATGCTGCACACCCACGACGAGACCGACGCCTGCCCGCTGGGCTCCGGCGCCATGGCCGGACAGGAACTGCCCTGGGACCGCGCCCGGCTCGCCGCCCACCTCGGCTTCGCCCGCGCTCAGCCGCACGCGCTGGTCGCCGTCGCCTCCCGCACCTGGACCACCGCCATGGCCTCGGACCTCGCCGGCTACGCAGCCGTCCTGAGCCGCTTCACCACCGATCTCATGACCTGGGGCGGCAGCGGCTTCGCCTTCCTCGACCTGCCCGACGACCTCGTCGGCATCTCCGCCGCCATGCCGCAAAAACGCAACTTCCCCGTCCTCGAACGCATCCGCGGACGCTGCGCCCACGTCGTCGGCCGGTCCGCCGACCTCACCGCCGGACAGCGCAACACCCCGTACAGCAACACCGTCGAGGTGTCCAAGGAGACCGGCGCCCACCTGCACACCCAGGCCGCGGCCATGCGCTCCCTGCTGCGCCTGACCCACGCCGTCGTCACCGGCGTCACCTACCGCACCGACCGGATGCGCACGGCCTGCGCCGAGGACCACCTCGGCGGCTTCACCCTCGCCAACCGCCTCACCCTGGACTGCGGCATCCCCTGGCGCACCGCCCAGATCGTCGCCGGACGCTATGTCAAGCACGCCGTCGAGCGGGGGCTGCGCGCCGAGAGCCCCGACGCCGACCTGCTGCGGGCCTGCGCCGCCGAGTCCGGGTACGCGGCGGAACCGGCCGCCGAACTGCTCGCCGAGTCCTTCGACATCGACCGCGGACTGCGCGCCAAGCGCTCGGCCGGCTCCGCCCACCCCGACCGGGTCGGAGAACTCCTCGCCGACGAGGAGCGCGAACTCGACCGCCTCGACGCCGAGTGGACGCGCCGCACCGCACACCGGACCGCGGCGGCCCGGCGGCTCGAAACCCCCCTGGACGCGGAGGTCCCCGCATGACCGGGCCGCCGGCGGCCGCCCGCCGGGTGGCCGTGGACATCGACGAGGGCACCGGCGCCGCCTGCGGCACCTTCGGAGAACTCCTCCAGGGCGTCCTGCCCGACGGCACGGCCTTCCTCGTCACCCTTCCCATCAGCCTCGGCAGCCGCGCCCGGTTCCGCTACGACCGGCACGGCCCGCTGCACGTCTACCCCGCGCACAAGACCAAGTCGCTCACCCTGGCGCGGGCCATGCTCGACACGCACGGAGCCGGCGGCGGGGGAACCCTCCTCCTGGACAGCGACCTGCTCGTCGGCAAGGGCCTGGCCAGCTCGTCCGCCGACCTCGTCGCCACGGCCCGCGGCGTCGGCACGGTACTCGGCCTCGACACCTCACCGGCCGCCGTCGAGGACTGGCTGCGCCCCCTCGAACCCACCGACGGGGTCATGCACCCCGGCGTCGTCGTCTTCGAACACCGCGCCGTCCGGCTCCGCGCCCACCTCGGCGTGCTGCCGCCCGTCACCGTCGTCGCGGTCGACGAGGGCGGACACCTCGACACCGTCGCCCACAACCGGCGCCCCGGGCACGTTCCGCCCGGACTGCGCCGCGAGTACGCGCGGCTCGTCGACGACCTCGCCCTCGCCGTCCGCGGCGCGGACCTGGGCGCCGTGGGCGCGGTCACCACGCGCAGCGCGGTCCTCAACCAGCGCCGGCTGCCCAAACGCAACCTCGACGCCATGACCGGCATCGCCGAACGCGTCGGCGCGCCCGGCGTGGTGTGCACGCACAGCGGCACGATGCTCGGCCTCCTGCTCGACGCCACCGCCGACGGGCACCGGGACAGGATCGAGGCCGCGCGCGCGGCCTGCGCCGCGCTCCCCGGAACGCTCTGCGTCTACCGGTCGGCCGCCGCGGACCGCTAGACGCGGAGCGGGGCCGGGCCGCTCACACCGCGGCGGACTGCGCGCTCCTCGTCCAGTGCATGCCGTCCTGGGCGACGACCAGCCCGTCCTCGACGGCCGGAGCATCCTCGGCCGACTCGCCGAAGGCGGCCTGCATCTGGATGCGGTGGCCCTCCCAGTGGATGTCGCGGGACTGCCGGCGCAGATCCTTCTTGCGCTGCTCCCGGTAGGACTGCGAGGTCAGCGCCGTGTCCTGCGAGGCGCCGCCGCCGACCAGCCCGGCGAACGCCCCGGCGCCGGGCGCGGGGTCGCGGGTGATGCGCCGGGCCTCGTCGAAGTACTGCCGCTCGTCGCGGGTGACGTCGTAGAAGCTGACGAGGAAGTCGTGGAAGGTCTGGTACTCCTTGCGGTACCGGGCCTCGTACTCGGCGAAGCACTCCTGTTCGTCCAGGTCGCCGCGGAGCACGGTGTTGATGGAACGCGCGGCCAGCAGCGCGCCGAACGTGGCCATGTGCACGCCGGAGGAGAACAGCGGGTCGATGAAGCCCACCGCGTCGCCCACCAGCGTCATGCCCGGCCGCCAGAAGGTGTCGTGCAGATACGAGTAGTCCTTGCGCACCCGGACCTCGCCGTAGGGCCCACTGGTCACCCGTTCGGCCCCGGACAGGTACTCGGCGACGAGAGGGCAGTCGGCGATCATCTCGGCCAGGGCCTTGCCGCGGTCGCCGCGGATCCGGTCCGCGCACTCCTTGCGCACCACCGCGCCCACCGAGGTGAGTGACTCGGTCAGCGGGATGTACCAGAACCATCCCGACTCGAAGGCCACGCACGTGATGTTGCCGCTGTTCGGCGCGGGCAGCCGCTTGCCGCCCTCGAAGTAGCCGTAGAGCGCGATGTTCTGGAAGAACTCCGAGTAGTGCCGCCGGCCGCCGATCCGCCCCTGGAGCCGGCTCTGGTTGCCGGAGGCGTCGACGACGAACCGGGCGCGGGTGTCCCGCTCGGCGCCGTCCGCGTCCTCGTAACGGACCCCGCACACCCGGCCGCCGTCCTCCAGGACGTCGCGGACCGCGCAGTGCTCACGGACCACGACGCCCTTGCGCCGGGCGTTGTCGAGGAGCAACTGGTCGAACTTCATGCGCTCGACCTGGTAGGCGTACGAGGTGGGGCCCGCGAACTTCTCGGAGAGCGCGAAGTCGAAGCTCCACGGCTCGGTGTTGGAGCCCCAGCGGAACGTGCCGCCGCGCTTCTTGGTGAACCCGGCGCCGTGCAGTTCCTCGGAGACGCCGAGCAGGGCACATATCCCGTGCACCGTGGACGGCAGCAGGGACTCGCCGATCTGGTGCCGGGGGAAGCCCTCCTTCTCCAGAAGCAGGACCCGGTGGCCCTGCATGGCCACGAACGTCGCGGCCGACGACCCGGCCGGGCCGCCTCCGACGACGATCACATCGAACGACTCCGCCGACTGCGAATCGCCGGTACTGGTCATGGGGGCCCTTCCGGCCGAGGGGGAACCGGCCGACATGAACGGCCGGCGGCGACCATGACGCGGTCGTCCGGACAAGACCCTCGCGGGCCGCGGCCGGCACGGCATCGGTGTGAGCCACCGTTACGCGCGACCGCGCCCCGCACTCACACCATCGGTGCGAAGAAGTACGTGTTGCGGACCTCGAAGAGCAGCTGCTCGTTCAGCCGGAAGAAGTCGGCGAACCGCAGGTCCACCTCGCTGCCGTCCTTCAGCGTCCCGCGGAACTCGCCCTCGACGGCGGCGTCGTGGGGGCCGACCACGAGCCTGACCACCGTGTGACTCCCGCTGTCGATGACCCGCTGGCCACGGTAGAAGGCGTCGAGCCCGGCCCGGCCCACGATGGGGTCGTAGCCCGGCCGCTCGTACACCGCGCGCTCGGCGAAGAGCCCCACGACCCCCGGCACGTCTCCGTCGTCCACCAACGCGTAGTAGCGGTGGACTCGTTCGGCGATCTGCTCCACCTCGAAAGCGGTCATGCCGTTTCCTTCCGGTCAAGGGGCGGTCAGCGCTCCGGGCGACGAGGAGCGGACTGACGCCGAGTGTGGGGGAGAGCAGGGTCCCGTCTGCGGTGCGCGAGCGGACCCGGCGGGGCGACAGGAGAACGGCCTGGCTCCGCAACTGCCCCAAGACTAGGCGTAGTTCACCGCGTTCGGGCAGACCGTCGGGAAAGAAGTGCGGTCCGTGGCCGAGGGCGTCGGCACCGGCGCGGCCCTCAGATCCCCGGCTCGCGGCAGGCGGCGGCCCGCGGCCGTCCCAGCGCGCTCCGCAACTCCTTGCGCCCCGACAGGCCGAGCTTGCGGTAGACGGAGGTGAGATGGACCTCCACCGTACGGCGCGTCACGAAGAGCGCCTCCGCGATCTGCAGGTTGGTCCGCCCCGTCGCCGCCAGCCGCGCCACCTGCTCCTCGCTGCGGGTGAGTTCGCCCGACCTGCGGGCCGCGGCGCGCCGGGGCCGCGCCCCCGCGCTGAGCAGAAGACCGTGCGCCTCGTCGTGCAGGGCGCGGGCCCCGAGGGCGTGGGACTCCTCCCACCCCCGGCGCAGTACCGTACGGGCCTGGCCGGTGTGCCCGGCGCGCAGCAGCGCACGGCCGCGGGCCACGCGCGTGCGGGCCAGTGCCAGCGCGGCGCCACTGTGCGAAAGGACGCTCTCCGCGTCCGCGAACAGTTGCAGCCGCCCGCGCTCGTCGCCCGCCGAGGCCAGCAACTCCAGTGCCGTGCCCAGGGCGACGGGGAGGTCGGCGGGGTGTGCGACATCCACGGCCCGGGTGGCGAGGCGACCGGCCTCCGCGCGGTCGCCGACGGCCAGACGGGCGTGTCCGGCCCAGTACCACCACGGCGAAGCCGCCGGGTTCGTCCGCTGCCACAGGTCCTGCCGGCGGCCGCACTCCGTCAGATCCGCCACGGCGGCCCCGGGATCCCCCTGGACCAGCCGGAGCCGCCCGCGGGCACCGAGATACTCGCTCCACTGCCAGGCGTCGTCGATCGCGTCCGGCGGCACCGTGCCGGCCAGGGCCTCGGCCGCCGCGACCTCGCCCCGGTCGAGCAGTGCGTGCAGCCGCACCGCGAGGGCCAGTGCCTCGTGGTGGGTGATCCGCGCGCCGTGCGCCGCCACCAGGGCCTCGGCCGTGGACCGGAGCGCGTGGTCGAGGCGCCCCATCCGCTGGGCGGCCTCGCCGTCGAGGGCGAGCAGACCGGCCCGCAGCTGGTCGGGCACGGTGTCGGTGCCCTCCAAAAGCTGCTGGTAGACATGGGCGGCGTCGGCGGGCCGGTCCGCGTACGCCAGCGCGGCGGCCGCCGCGGCCAGGGTGACGGGGGAGTCGGTGATCGGCGTGGCGGCCCGCACCACCCGGTTGGCCGCGCCGAGGGCCTGCGGAAGGCGCTCCGTACGGCTCATCGCGATGAAGGCACGGCCCGCGAGCAGGGCCCGCTCCTGCGGGGTCGCGCCGGGCAGGTCCAGGCGCAGGGAGACCGTTTCGAGGAGGCTCGTGCAGGCGTCGAGGCTGTCGGTCGCGGCCAGCAGCATGTCCGCCTCCAGAAGCTGGAGACGCGCCCATCCGGAGGGCGAACCGGTCTCCTGGGCGGCCAGCAGCTCCGCCGCACGTCCCATCCGGCCGGTGCGGGTCAGGGCGCCGACGAGTGAACTGAGCGCCGTCAGCCGCAGGTCGGGGTCGGTCAGGCGGTCCAGCACGGAGGCCAGGTGCCCGATGCAGGCTTCCGCGTCCACCCGGCTCTCGGCGACGCCCAGTTCCATCACCAGGACCGGGTCGCAGGTGTCCTCGCGGCCGGGCGGGACACAGGATCGCAGTAACTCCACCGCGTGTTCCGCCGTCCCGTGGAGCATCGCCGTGCGGGCCCCCTCCCGCAGCACGGCCCGCGCCCACGGCTCGCGCGCCGCGTCGGGCGAGCCGAGCAGGTGCTCGGCGATGTCGCCGGCCGGTGCCCCGCGGTCGTGCAGCAGCCGGGCGGCACGGCCGTGCAGGTCGGTGCGGATCCGGGGCGGGGTGCCCGTCAGGACCGCGTTGCGCACGGCTGGGTGCGCGAGCGACCAGGCGTCCGGGGCGGACGCCCGAGCCAGCCCGATCGTCTCCAGCCGGCGAAGGGAACGGGTGAACGCGGTCGACTCCACCCGCGCCAGATCGGCCCCGGCCGTGGTCGGTGTCCGCTCGCCCAGAACGGCCACCGCCCGCGCGGCGCGTACCGCGACGGGGGACTGCCGGTGCAGCAGGCGCCTCGCCCGCGCGCCGAACACCGGGATGTCCCCCTCGCTCGCGGCCCTGAGCCCGGCGCTCGTCAGCGGCCGGCCCAGCTCGCGCAACCCGGCGACCAGCCCCGTCACCAACGAGGGGTTGCCGCTGGTCGCGGCCAGGCAGTCCGCCTGGAACCCGGCCTCGACGGCGCTCCCCGTCAGCCGGCGCACGAGCCCGCCGATGCCCGCACCGGTCAGCGGCCGGGGCCTGACGACCTCAAGCATCGAGCGGGTCACCCACTCCACGGGCGCGGCCGGCTCCTCGCCGTCGCGCCAGCCGAGGGCCAGCAGCACCGGCAGATCGTGCCGGGCGCGCAGGAGACGGACGAGCGCCCTGACCGATTCGAGGTCGGCGCGCTCGGCGTTGTCGATCGACAGGAGCGTCGGACGCGTCGCCGTGGCACAGCCCACCACCTGCCGGAAGGTGAGGGGCGGGCCGTGCAGCGACGGCACGGTGACGTTGGGCGAGGCGATCGGCGCGCCTGCCCGTCCGGCCCCGGCACGCACCCGACCGGTCCGGACGAAGGAGTGCTCCTCGGCGGCCGTGGTGTCGAACGGGGTACCCGGTGAACGGAAGCGGAGCATCCGTTCGGGCACCTCCGCCGTCTCCACGACGTGCAGTCCTCGGCGCCGTGCTTCTTGGGCGAGGCCCCGCAGGAGCGCCGTCTTGCCGATGCCGCCCGGTCCCTTGACGACGACGAGACCGGTGCGTCCCGAGGCGGTCCGCCGGACGAGGCCGCGCAGGAGCGCCGTCTCACGCTCGCGTTCGACGAGCCGCGCGAAGGACCGCCCGGCCGACAGCTCTTGTTCGTGGGCGCCCGACGTAGCGATACCGACCGCCTTCCTGGGGCGTGCACCCGGCCCCGATCGCACCGTGACTGAGCATGATCGAGTGGCCTCGACCTTAGAAAGCGGAATCCTGTGCGGTCAAGCAAACCCCTGCCCGGTGCGAAAACACTGTGGTCCGGGGGTTCGGTGCGCCGGTCATTTTGTTCCGATGTTCTGCGGCAGGGCGTGGCGTCCGCTGATGTCCAGCTTGCGGTAGGCGTTGGTCAGATACCTCTCGATCATCCGCTTCGACACCTGGAGCCGCTGCGCGATGTCCGCGTTGCGCAGACCGGACGCCGCCAGCCGGGCGACCCGTACCTCGGACGGGGTGAGTTCCTGGCGCCGCTCCGGGACGACGGGGCTCCGGCCGATGTGTGCCCCGATCTGCCGCGTCATCCTCTCCGCGCCGCAGACGACGGAGAGCGCGCGGGCCCGTTCCAGCGCCCTCTGGGCCCGCCGCCCGGCCACGCCCTCCCGGCTGCCGTAGGCGTACAGCGCCCGGCACAGCTCGTCGAGATTCGTGGACTCCTCCAGTACGGACACCGCCTCCGCCAGCAGCTCCGTGCCCCGGCGGCCGGGCGTGACGCGGCCGAGCGCCACCAGCGCGCGCCCCTCCACGGACGGCGCGCCCCATCTGTGCGCCTGCTCCACCTCGAACTGTGCCGAGGCCAGCGCCTGTTCCCGCTCCCCGAGCCGGTGGTGCATCAGGGCGGCGCGGGAGGACCACGGCAGCACGGCCGGATTCGACCAGCCGATCCGCTCCAGCCGCTCGCCGGCCGTACGGAAGTGGTGCAGGGCGATGAGGTCCTGCCGGCGCCGGGCCGCGAGCAGGCCGCGCGCCATGTGCAGGAGGGCGGCGTGGTACTGGTCCTGGTGGTGGGGCAGGTCGCCGGTGAGGAACTCCTCGGCCAGCTCGGGCTCGTCGCTGTGCAGGGTGACGAGGGCGAGGACGGCGGAGCAGATGGCCGGAAGGGCGTTGGTCTCCGGGTCCGGCACGACCTCGGCGCTCACGGTCGTCCGCCTGGCCTCGGCGATCCGGCCGTGGGAGAGGGCCACCACGGCGTGCTCGGCCCGCAGCATGGCCGCCTGCGCGTCCGTGCCCCGGTGGTCGACGCGCCGGCCGACCGCGGCCAGCCAGCGGACGGTCTCCTCGGTGTGCTCCGCGGCGGCCAGGGCGTTCACCGCCAGGGGCAGCGGGGTGTGGGCGTGCCGCGGATGCGGCGGTTCGAGGGCCAGCAGGCGCACCCCGAGGTCCGCCACGCGCCCGGCCGACGCCTTGTTGGTGACGAACGCGATGTGGATCAGCGCGGCGAGCAGTTCCCGTTCGCCCTCCGTCCCCACCGGCGGGCGCGGCCCCAGCCCGTCGAGCCTGCGCAGGGCCGACGGCAGGACCGCGGGATCCTGGGCGCCCAGGACGTAGTGGCGCGCCTCCAGGCGCAGCGCGAGTTCGGCCGCGCCGGCGTCGGCCGCGCCCGAGGCCCGCAGCTCCGTGGCCAGTTCTCGCGTCAGGGCGGCGATGCCGGACTCCGACGGCGGGTACAGCAGCGGACCCAGCTGGACCGCGGCGGCGGCGCGGTCCCGGGGGGAGTCGAACAACGGCAGCGCCTCGACCACGTGCCGCAGTGCGGCGACGGTCGCGAACTCCCTTTCCGCGGCGGCCAGATCGGTCAGCACCCGGGCCCGGAGCAGTCCGGTGCACGAGCCGTCCAGCAGGGCCTGGCGCAGATAACGGGCCGCGTCGCGCTGCGCCCCCCGGGTCAGCGCGCCGGCGGCGGCGCTGCGCAGGATCCGCACGGCCTGGGGGGCCCGCAGGGTGTGCGCCGACATGAGCTGCCCGGCCGCCGCCTCCGCCGGGTGCCCCGCCCGGTGCAGCAGCACCGCGGCGCGATTGCGCATGACGGTGAGTTCGTCCGCCGCGATGCCGTCCGCCAGCGCGTCCCACAGCAGCGTGCCGTACTCCCCGGCCCCCGGCCGGCCCAGCCCCCACAGGTCCAGCGCGCCGACCGCCTTCGCGTACCCCGGCGCGTCCAGGCCCGCCAGCCGGGCCGCGACCCGCTCGTCCCCGTCGCCGCCCAGGACGCACAGCGCGTGCGCGACGCGGCGGACCGGGTCGGGCCGGGACCGCAGGAACGCCGACAGGTACTGGGACAGAATGTCCGAGCGGAGCGTACGCGCGGGTTCGGCGTGTTCGGCCCGGGGACCCAGACCGCGGGAGTACGCCTCGTCCAGCAGGGACCGCAGCAGCAGCGGATTGCCGGCGCAGCGCACCCGCACGGCCGCCATGAACTCCTCGTCCGCGGCGGTGCCCAACGCGTCCTCGACCCACCGGCGCACGGACTCGGGACCGAGGGCGGCCAGCCGGATCCTGAGATCGGCCGCGTCCACCAGCCCGCGCAGGACGGAGCCCGCGCCCGGCACCACACCGGAGGGCAGCGAGAGGGCGAACACGACGCGGCGGCCGTGCCGCCCGGCCAGGCTCCTGGAGAGTTCCGTCAGCGACTGGGGGTCGGACCACTGCAGGTCGTCGACGAGGACGAGCAGCGCCTCGTCGCCGGGCAGACCGTCCGGGCCGCACGCCGGCGGCACCCGTTCACCGACCGGCCCGCAGTGCGCGGACTCCGTCAACTGGTCGATCACCCCGCAGGCCAGCCACCGCTCCGAGCGGGACGCCTGGGCCCTGAGCACGCGGAACCCCTCGTCCCGCGCCCGCTGCGCGAGGGCGTCGAGGAAGGACGATCTGCCGGTGCCGAGCGGCCCTTCGACCAGGAGCAGGGATCCGCGTCCCGCCGCGGCCCGCCGCAGTCCGGCAGCCGCCAGCGCCAGTTCGCTCTCGCGTTCCAGTAACACCAGTGTCGTCCTGTTCCCGTGCGGTCCGGCGGCCGTCGCCGTACCTACTCCTACCCATCCTCGGGCCGACGAGCGCCGGAACACCCTCCAGCTCCCCGCCGTGAGTCACTACGGGCACAGCGTGCAACGGGTGAAGATGTCCGTCAGCTCCCGTGCCAGGCGGCCCGGATCGGCCACGGCGAACAACTCGTGGTGGCGGACCACGTTGTCGAGGGCACCCTGCACGGCCAGCGCCAGCACCGGCGGGTCCTCGATGCGGAACTCGCCCGCACGGCAGCCCTCTTCGAGCAGCACGACCAGACTCTCCACCGACAGGGCGCTGCGCGCCACGTCGTCCAGTCCGAGGGCGGGCCGTTCGCGGACGAGCCCGGCGATCTCGGTGAGTGCCCGAGCGTGGGCCGGGTAGCTGGTCACGAAGTCGAAGTACGAGGAGATGTAGGCGCCCAGTTTCCCGCGATACGTCGTCTCCCGCGCCACCCGGCTGGTCCGCAGCGTCCCCGCCTTCTCCACGATGGTGCGCGTGACTTCCCGCAGCAGTTGCGGCTTTCCCGCGAAATGGTAGGAGATCAGGCCGGTACTGCTCAGATTGGCATGTCTGCAGATCGCCGTGAACGACGTCTTCGTGTAGCCGATCTCGGCCAGCGTCTCGATCGTCGCCTCGACGATCTGCGCCCTTCGCGCGTCCTGGGTGAAGGTGCGGCCGGGCACGGGGCGGGACGGCGGTTCCCTGTACATCGTGTCCTCAAATTGGTGGTGGCAGGCGCGTGTTCGCATCCAGGCCGGGCGCGGCGACCGGCCAGGCCACGGACGCGGCACCCGGGGACGGCGGTGCGGTACGGAGGAGAACTTCCGTTAATACCGCACCAGTTCTAGCAGGGACGGCACGAGTGGGCGGCCCCCGCGCCGCCGTAACGGTGGATCCCACCGAGGACCGGCCCGACCCGCGCCGTGAGGATGACGGCGCCGCGGTGGACCGGCCATCGGGCGAAGACACGGGAAAGGGCGGTGGGACAGGTGAACCCGTTCGACGACCCGGACGCCACCTTCCAGGTGCTCGTCAACGACGAGGGACAGCACTCGTTGTGGCCCGCGTTCGCGGAGGTCCCCGACGGCTGGACCGTCGCGCACGACGAGGACAGCCGCGAGGCGTGCATGGCCTACATCGAGGAGAACTGGACCGACCTGCGGCCCAGGAGCCTGATCGAGGCCATGGAAGGCTGACCGCGGCACACCCGAGGAGCGCGCATGCGATACGACACCCTCGTCGACGCCATCGGAAACACCCCGGCCGTCCGGCTGCGGGTGGACGCCCCCGAGGACGTTGAGGTCTACGCCAAACTCGAACTGCTCAACCCCTACGCCATGAAGGACCGCGTCGCCCGGCGCGTCGTCCTCGCGGCCCGCCGTACCGGCACGCTGCGTGAGGGCGCCCCCATCGTGGAGAGTTCCTCCGGCACCATGGCCCTCGGCGTCGCCCTGGTCGGCACCTACCTCGGGCACCCCGTGCACATCGTCACCGACCCCCGCATCGACCCCGTCACCCTCGCCAAGCTGGAGGCGATGGGCTGCACCGTGCACATCGTGAAGGCCATGACCGCCCAGGGCTGGCAGAGCGCCCGCCTCGAACGCCTCGCCGATCTGATGCGCGAACTGCCGGGCGCCTGGTGGCCGCAGCAGTACAGCAACCCGGACAACCCGGCCGCCTACCGCACTCTCGCCGCCGAACTCCTCGACGACCTGGGCACCGTGGACGTCCTGGTCGGCTCGGTCGGCAGCGGCGGCTCGCTCTGCGGCACCTCCGCCGTGCTCCTGGAACACCTGCCCGATCTGAAGGTGGTCGGCGTCGACTGCGTGGGCAGCGTGCTGTTCGGCCAGCCCGACGTCGCCACCCGCAAGCAGAGCGGCCTCGGCAACAGCCTCCATCCCGACAACATCGACCACCGGCTCTTCGACGAGGTCCACTGGCTCAACGACGACGAGGCCTTCGACGCCACGAAGAGCCTCGCGCGGGAACAGAAGATCTTCGCCGGCAACACCTCCGGCTCGGTCTACCGCGTCCTCACCCACCTCGCGGCCCGCTCCGCGCCGGGAACCCGGCTCGTGGGCATCATGCCGGACCGCGGCGACCGCTACGCCGACACCGTCTACCGGCACGAGGCCACGGGCCCGATCGCCACGGCGCCCACCGAGGTGACGTTCGGCACGACCGTCCACCACTGGTCCTGCGCGGCGATTCCACGCGGGCGGCGCCCCGTCCTCGTGTTCGTCGAGTCCAACACCACCGGCACCGGCATGCTGGCCCTGCGCACCGCGACCCGGCTCGGCCTCGCCCCGGTCCTGCTCACCAAGGACCCGTCCCGCTACCCGAAACTGGACGACACCGGCTGTCGCGCCGTCCTGTGCGACACCGAGGACGAGACGGCCCTGCGGGCCGCCGCCGACTCGGCCGCCGCAGGGCGCACCGTCGCCGGAGTCACCACCACCAGCGACTTCTACCTCGTCCACGCGGCGGCCCTGGCCCGGTCGTTCCGACTGCCCGGACACGCGTCCGACACCGCCGCACTCTGCCGCGACAAGTCCCTGGCCCGCGCCCTGCTGAGCGAAGCGGGGGTCCCGCAGCCCGCCCACGCCGTCGTCGCGTGCGCCGACGATGTCGCGGCGGCCGTCGCCCGCGTCGGACTGCCCTGCGTGGTGAAACCGACCGACGGCTCCGGCTCCCAGGACGTGCGCTGGTGCCCCGACGGGGCGAGCGCCCTCGCACAGGCCGCGCACATCCTCGCCGCCGCCGAGAACGTCCGGGGACAGGCGCGTGCCGGCAAGGTACTCGTCGAGGAGTTCGTGGACGCCCCCGAGTACAGCGCGGAGATGTTCTGCGCCGAGGGCGAGGCCGTGTGCGTCGGGGTCACCGGGCGGACCACCACCGCACTGCCGTACTTCGTCGAGACCGGGCACCTCTTCCCGGCGGCACTGCCTCCCACGGCGGCGGCGGAAGTCGCGGAGTGCGCGCGGCAGGCCCTCAAGGCGATCGGCTTCGAACTCGGCCCCGCCCACGTCGAGATACGGCTGACCCCGGCGGGACCCGTCGTCATCGAGATCAACGGCCGCCTCGCCGGCGGCATGATCCCCGAACTGGTCCGCGCCGCGACCGGCGTCGACCTGCTGGACCAACAACTCCGCGCCGCCACCGGGCGCCCCCTCGCACCGGCCGCGGACCGTGCCCGGCACGCCGGGCTGCGGTTCCTGACGGCGACGGAGACCGGCCGGCTGACCGGCATCACCGGTACCGCCGAGGCCGCCCGCGTCCCCGGCGTCGAATCCGTCGTGACCGCCGCGGTACCCGGCCGCACGGTCCGGCCGCCCCAGGACGCCTACGACCGCCTGGGCCATGTCATCGCCGTCGGCGCGACACCACAGGAGGTCGAGACCGCCCTGGACACCGCGACGGCACTGATCCGGGTCGAAACCACCCAGGAGCCGTGAGAGTCCGCCGCCGGTGAACCCGCCGAGTGCCCTGGGGAGGGGCCGCCACAGGGCCGAGGCGGCGCGGTCGGGGGCGCCGACCGACACCCAACGCCCGCTCCCGCCCGGGACGCGCCCGTACTGCATGACTACGCGCCCCGCAGCTCCGGCCGCACGGGACCACCCCCGACCCGCACACTGCGCAGAACCTCCCGCGGATCGGCCAGCCGCCGCAGCGCCACGGCCGCCGCGGACGCCGGGGCGCCCGCCTGCTGCTGTGCCGCCCACGCCGCGATGTGCGCCCGGGACCGCAGCCCCAGCGTGGTGCGGATATGGCGGATGTGCGTCTCGACGGTACGCACCGACACATGGATCCGCGCCGCAATCTGACGGTTGGTCAGCCCCTCCACGACCAGTGCGGCCACGTCCCGCTCCCGCCTGCTCAGCGGATGCGCGGCCCCCTCGCCCCGGGGCTCGGCCGCCTCGTCGCCGAGTGCCAGGCCCAGTGCCTGCCGCCACGGCATCACCCGGCCCGCCTCAAGCCAGGACTCGGCCCGGCCCACCGGCAGCGCCCGCAGCGCGGTCTCACGCGCCTCCTGCACCCGGCGCCGCCACCAACCGCTCTCCCCGGATCCGCCGCCACGCACCCGCTCCGCGACGCCCAGCAGCCGCACCCCACGGTCGAACCGGTAGCCGCGGGCCGCGACCAGCGCCAGCCCCTCCAACGCCCGTGCGGTGTCCGCGTGATGATGCGCACGACAGCGCAGCGCCTCGGCGAAGCGCTCCTCCGCCCGTTTCAAGTCGCCCTTCTCCAGCGCCAGCGCGCCGGCGGTGGACAGAACGGAGCCCAGCCACTGCGGCGCCACCCCACCGCGGAGTACGGGAAGGGCCTGTTCGAGTTCGCGTTCCGCGCCGGCCGGGTCGCCGCTCTCCAGCCGATGCCGGGCGAGGGCGCCCATGCTCAGTGCCACGAGGGTGTCGAGCTGCGACCGCAGCCCGATCTCCAGCGACTCCTCCAGATCGTCGACCGACGCCCGGCGCTCGTCCCGCGCCTGGCGCAGGATCCCGCGCACCAGCAGCAGCCGCCCCAACAACGGTGACCGGCCCCGCCGTCGCTCCTGACGCACCGCCTCGTCCATCCGCCGTGCCGCCCCGCCGGGCTCGGCGCCCTGCGCGGCCAGCGCGGTCGCCTCCAGCGCGAGGGCACGGTAGTCGGAGTGCGGCGCGGTCTGCTCCAGGGCATGCTCCACGAGGGCGGCCACCTCGGCGCCCCGCCCCCGCGCCCCCTCCACCGCCGCCAACGCCGCGACCAGGAGCAGCTGCCGCTCGTCGGACCCCTCTCCCAGCCGGCGCACCGCGTGCGCGAGATTGGCGCGCTCCTCGGCCAGCCGGTCCAGCGTCGCCACCGGTACCACGGCCTCGCTCCGCAACGGCAGAGACAACGATGTCAGCCAACCGACCAGCCGTTCGTACGTCGCCTCGTCCTCGTCCTCGGCGACGAGCCGCTCCTGCCCGAAACACCGCGTGGACTCCAGCAGTTGGAAGCGGGCGGCCCCGGCACCGGTGCCCGCCGGGGCGGTGATGACGGACTTCGACTCCAGGGCGACCAGGAGTTCCGACAGCGCGACCGCCGCCTGCGGCACGTCCGCCGTGACCGCCGCGACCGCGTCGGGGCCGAACCCGCCCGGCAGCACCGACAGCCTGCGCAGCAGAGCCTTCTCCACCGGGCTCAGCAGCGTGTACCCCCACTCCAGCGAGGCGCGCAGACTCTGGTGGCGGTCGTCGGCGAGCCGCCATCCGTTCGTCAGGAGCGCCAGCCGGTCGTGCAGCCGGGAGCGGATCTCGGCCGGCGGAAAGACCCGGATCAGCCGGGCGGCCATCTCGATGGGCAGCGGCAGCCCGTCCAGACGCATACAGATCTCGGCCACGTCCGCGGCGTTGTCCCGGGTGAGCCGGAAGTCCGGGGCGACCGCGCGGGCCCGGTCCACGAAGAGGGCCACCGCGTCGGAACGCAGGCTGTCGGCCGGCGAGTTGACGGACTCCGGGTCGCTGAGCGCCAGACCGGTCACGGAGAACACCGACTCGCCGGGCAGCCGCAGCGGCTCCCTGCTGGTGGCGAGCACACTCAGCCGTGGCCGCCCCGGGAGCAGCTCGGTCAGCAGGGTTCCGCACGTGTACAGCACATGGTCGCAGTCGTCCAGGATGAGCAGCCGGTGCCGGGCCGGGGGCCCCGCGGCGCCCTCGTCGGGTTCGTCGCCGAGCGCGTCGAGGATCCGCCGGCGCACCGCGTCGGCGTCGGTGACCGCGCCGAGCCGCACCACCGAGACCTCGCTCCGGCGACCGCGCGCCTCCTGGCCGGCCACTTCCAGCGCCAGCCGGGACTTGCCCACGCCGGCGGGCCCGGTCAGCGTCAGCAGCCGCACCTCGTGCAACAGGCGGGTCAGTTCCACCAGTTCGTCGGTGCGGCCGACGAAGCTGCTGAGTTGGGTCAGGAGTTCGCTGCTCAGCCCGGCCTCCACACCGCCGGACTTCTGCCGCAGCCGGTACGAGCGCTGACGGCAGGCGTTGGAACAGTAGCGGGCCCGGGGCTGCGAGGCGCGGGACTGCTTGGTACGGGTCAGTGAGGTGCCGCAGGTGTCGCATGTGACAGTCGTGGGGGTGGACATGGCACACACCTTTCGTGGGGTCGGCGGGTACGGTGCCGTGCTGGATTCCGGAAGGGGGAATGCCCGGGAATTGAAAAGAAACTTTCCAGTGAAACCCGCACGGGGCATCTGCAATGCGGGTGGTCACTCGGCTGTGGGGGGGGATTGCGCACAACGAATACGGTGACAAGGGGCGGTCGATTCGTTCCGCGCTATTTCCTCCGAGCCTAGGAATGGCCGCGTCCGCGGGTCAAGCAATGCTTTGCACGCACCCAAAAGACTGTGGTCCGGAGGTTCGGTGGGGTGCTTTGCCCGCTTGTCCGGTGCGCGGAGTCCGTTTCACGCCCGCCTGGAGAAGCGCCCCCGCGTGGTCCGCAGGGGCCTGCTGTCAGGCGGGGCCCGTTCGGCGGCAGGAGCGCGCCGCATCCTCTCCGCTTCCGTGCCACGGCGTCCGGCGCGGCATGGGAACGGACACCTCGGACCGGCGGGCCGAGGTGCGTCGCCCTGCGGCACAGCTCTGGCAGGGGTCCGCTTGCGGGGGCACGGGCGCTGCGTTTGGCTGGACGAAAGCGTCGCGTACCGGGAGTTTCCATGTCGATGTCGACATTCGGTTTTGGTTCGTCGGATCCGTTCAGTGAAATGCTCAATCGGTTCTTCGGCACGTCACCGATGTCATCGCCACCCGCGGTGCAGCGCGTGCCCATCGGGCGGCTCCTGAGCGAGCCCTCCCGGGAACTCATCAACCGCGCCGCCCAGCGGGCCGTCGAGGACGGGACCTCCGACCTCGACACGGAACACCTCCTCTGGGCCGCCACAAAGGTCGACCCCGCCCGACGGACCCTCACCCGGGCAGGCGTCGATCCGGACACCCTCGCCGCCGAGATCGCCCGGATCCTGCCCCGGGAATCGAGCGAGCCGTCGGCCGAGCCCGCTCTGACGCCCGCGGCCAAGCGCACCCTCGCCGCGGCCTACGCGCACTCGCAGTCGGCGGGGGTGTCCTACATCGGCCCCGAGCACATCCTCAGCGCACTGCTCGAGGACGGCGACACGGGCGCCGCCCGGCTGATGCGCGCGGACGGCGTCGACCCGAAGAAGCTCGCCGGTCTCGCCGAGCAGACGCCCCGTACCGAAGGCGCGCCCAACGGCCGGAAGAAGCCGACGACGACCTTGGACGAGTTCGGCCGTGACCTCACGGAAGAAGCCAGGGCCGGAAAGCTCGACCCGGTGGTCGGGCGTGCCGAGGAAATCGAGCAGACCGTCGAGATCCTTTCGCGTCGCTCCAAGAACAACCCTGTTCTCATCGGTGAGCCCGGAGTCGGTAAAACCGCCATTGTCGAAGGGCTGGCCCAGCGCATTGTGGCAGGTGAGGTGCCCGCCACATTGAAGGACAGGCGGGTCGTCGCGCTCGATCTGTCCGGCATGGTCGCCGGTGCGCAGTACCGGGGCCAGTTCGAAGAGCGCCTCAAGAACGTCATCGAGGACGTCCAGAAGGCCGGCGGCGACATCATCCTGTTCATCGACGAACTCCACACGGTCGTGGGAGCGGGCGCGACGGGCGAGGGGTCGATGGACGCGGGCAACATGCTCAAGCCCGCGCTGGCCCGCGGAGACCTCCACGTGGTGGGCGCGACGACCATCGACGAGTACCGCAAGCACGTCGAGAAGGACGCCGCTCTCGAACGCCGGTTCCAGCCCGTGCTCGTTCCCGAACCGACGGTCGAGGAGACCGTGCAGATCCTGGAGGGGTTGCGCGACGCCTACGAAGCACACCACCAGGTCCGCTTCGCGGACGGCGCGCTGACGGCCGCGGCGGAACTGTCCGACCGGTACATCAGCGACCGCTTCCTGCCCGACAAGGCCATCGACCTGATGGACCAGGCCGGTGCTCGCGTCCGTCTGCGCGGCGCAGAGCGTTCCACTCTGGTCGTCAGCCGTGAGGACCGCATCGCCAAACTGCGCCGTGAGCTGGACCAGGCCGTGGCCGCCGAGGACTTCGGCAAGGCGTCCGAACTCAAGCAGCAGATCGCGGAGGTGGAGGGCGAACTCGCCGGCATCGAGGAACGGCGCGAGGGCGTCGTCTCCGTCACCGCGGCCGACATCGCGGACATCGTCTCCCGCCGCACGGGCATCCCCGTCTCGCAACTCACCGCCGGCGAGAAGGAGAGGCTCCTCGGACTGGAACAGGAGATGCACGACCGGATCGTCGGCCAGGACGAGGCCGTGACCGCGGTGTCGCAGGCGGTGCGCCGAAATCGCGCGGGCATGGGCGATCCGAACCGTCCCGTGGGCTCCTTCCTCTTCCTCGGGCCCACCGGAGTCGGCAAGACCGAACTGGCCAAGACCCTCGCCGAGCTGCTCTTCGGCGAGGAGGACCGCATGATCCGCTTCGACATGAGCGAGTTCCAGGAGAAGCACACCGTGGCGCGTCTCGTCGGAGCGCCTCCCGGCTACGTCGGCTACGAGGAGGCCGGGCAACTCACCGAGAAGGTCCGCCGGCAGCCCTACAGCGTCGTACTGTTCGACGAGGTGGAAAAGGCACACCCGGACGTCTTCAACACCCTGCTGCAGATCCTCGACGACGGCCGCCTCACCGACGGACAGGGCCGCACCGTCGACTTCCGGCACTGCGTCGTCGTCATGACGTCCAACATCGGCGCCCGCCGCATCCTCGACCACAAGGGCGACGCGTCCGAACTGAAGGACCAGCTGATGGACGAACTACGGGCACGCTTCCTGCCCGAGTTCCTGAACCGGATCGACGACATCATCGTCTTCCACAGCCTCACCCAGGACGATCTGACCGAGATCCTGGACCACCTCCTCGCCCAGAGCGAGCACCGCGTGCACGCGCAGAACATGTCGCTCGAGGTGACCGAGGCCGCCAAGAAGCTCCTCATCGCCCACGGCTACCAGCCCGAGTTCGGCGCCCGCCCACTGCGCCGCACCATCCAGGCCGAACTCGACAACCGCATCGCCGACCTCCTCCTCGGCGGCGAGGCCGACCCCGGCGACACCATCGTCGCCGACGTACGCCAGGACGCACTCGTCTGCACGGTGCGCAAGGCGCCGGCCTAGCCCACGGGAGTGCTGTCGTGCCCCCGGCGTACGGCGCCCGGGGCGTAGGCGGGCTTGTGCTCGCTCAGGCGCGCGGTCGAGGCGAGGTGCCAGGGGACGGAGACCAGTACCACCCCCGGTACGAACAGGAGACGGGTGCGGAGCCACAGGGTGGACCGGTTGTGGAGCATCTGCTCCCACCAGTGGCCGGTGACGTAGTGGGGGATGAGCACCGCGACCAGGGCGTCGGACGCGTTGAGTGAACGGACGTAGCCGACCAGGGGGCGGGTGATCTCCCGGTACGGGGAGGCGAGGGTCTTCAGCGGAACGGTGACGGCCGAGCGCTGCCAGCGGGCGTTCAGGCTGCGGGCCTCGGCGTGGTCGACGGCCACGGTGACCGCCTGCACGGAGTCCGGCCGAAGGGCCATGGCATAGGCGAGGCCGCGCAGTGTCGGCGCGTCGAGGTCGGAGACGGGGACGACGGCGTGGGTCAGACGCGGCGGCTCGGGGCGGGAGTGCGCCTCGTCGACGGCGAGTTCGTCGGTGATCGCGGTGTAGTGGTGGTGGATGGCCCGCATCACGGTCCACAGGAGGAAGGCCGCGAGGACGGTCAGCCAGGCTCCCTGGGTGAACTTGGTGATGAGGACGACGACGAGCACGCCCCCGGTGACCACCGCCCCGAGGGCGTTGACCGCTCGCGAGACGTGCCGGCGCCTGCGGGTGAGCGGATCGCTTTCCGTGGCGAGCTGCCGGTTCCAATGGCGGACCATGCCCGCCTGGGACAACGTGAAGGATGTGAAGACGCCGAGGATGTACAGGTGGATGAGGTCGGTCACCGAGGCGTCGAAGGCCCACAGGAGCGTGATCGCGGCCATCGCGAGGATGATGATGCCGTTGGAGAAGACCAGGCGGTCACCGCGGGTGTGGAACTGCCGGGGCAGGTAGCTGCGGCGCGCGAGCAGGGAGGCCAGCGGGGGGAAGCCGTTGAACGCGGTGTTGGCGGCGAGCACCAGGACCAGCGACGTCGCCGCCTGGATGTAGAAGAAGCCCACACCGTCGGCTCCGAAGACGGCCGCCGCCAGTTGGGCGATGACCGTGGGCTGGGGTGTGTTCCGGCAGTCGGGAAGGCCCGTGAGGTCGCAGGAGTCCGCAGCCACGTGCACGTGGGCGACCATCGCGAGCAGGGTGATGCCCGCAAACATGCTGATCGCTAGCAGGGCCATGACCGAGAGGGTCGTGGCGGCGTTGCGGGACTTCGGCTCGCGGAAGGCGGGCACCCCGTTGGAGATGGCCTCGACCCCGGTCAGGGCCGTACAACCACTGGAGAACGCGCGCAGCACCAGCATGACCAGGGCCGCGCCGGCCAGCTCGTTCCCCGACGAGGTGGCGGCGATGCCGTACCGGGCGCTCTCCGCCGTGGGGGCGTCACCCAGTACCCATCGGATCAGACCGGTGGCGCACATCAGGAGAATGCCCGCGACGAAGAGATAGGTGGGCGCGGCGAAGGCCCGTCCCGACTCGCGGACCCCCCGCAGGTTCACCACCATCAGCAGCAGGACCAGCAGCACGGCCAGTTCGATGCGGTACTCGTCGGCCGCGGGCACGGCCGACACGATGTTGGCGACGCCCGAGGCCACCGAGACCGCCACGGTCAGCACGTAGTCGACCAGGAGGGCCGCGCCCACCGCGAGCCCGGCGGAGGGGCCCATGTTGACGGAGACCACCTGGTAGGAACCGCCACCGTCCGGGTAGGCCCGCACGACCTGCCGGTAGGAGATGACCACCACCGCCAGCAGCACCATGACGGCGCCGGCGAGCCACGGAGTCAGATAGAGAAGAGACAGCCCTCCGACGCTCAGGACCAGCAGCATCTCCTGCGTGGCATAGGCGACCGACGACAGAGGGTCGGAGGCGAAGACCGCGAGAGCCAGTCGCTTGGGCAGCAGCGCGGTACGGGCCTCACCGCTCCGTAAGGGCTTTCCGAGCAGCAGGCGTTTGACGAAGATTCGGGCCACGGTGGGACTGTAAACACACAGAATGAACCTTTATGTCAGATTCGCTCGTGTTGTGGCTGAATCTCTGCGGTGAACCGCCTCCGTCCACAGGGACGGGGCAGGGGCCCACTCACGTGGTGGGACCGGTACTCAGGCTGCCGTGTTCCGAGCCCTCCCGGCGCCAGGACGGCTTGCGCCGGGCGTAGATGAGCAGGGGCAGGCCGGTGAAGACGATCGTGCCGCCGACCACCAGCAGCACATAGACGGCGGGATTGCCGACGGGGAGCTGAGTGGGCGGGATGAAGGAGACGACGAAGGCGAAGGCGACGGCCAGGAAGCCCACCCCGGCGAAAATCCACATGCCGGTCCGGCCGCCGGGGATGCGGAAACTGCGCGGGAGATCCGGCTGTGTGCGGCGCAGCCGGATCGCCGAGGCGTACATCAGCAGATACATGATGATGTAGAGGGTGATCGTCATGGAGGACACGAGGAAGAACACCGTGCTCACATCGTCGATGAAGAGGTACAGCGACGAGACCACGGTGACGATCCCGCCCTGGATCAACAGGATGTTCCGCTGCACTCCGCGACGGTTGGTGCGCTGCATGAAAGGCGGCAGCGCCCCGTCGTGGGCCGTGGTCAGCAGGCCCTTGCTGGGTCCGGCCAGCCATGCGAGCGCCCCGCCGATCGCTCCGTAGCCGATGAGCAGTGACAGCACGTAGACCGGCCACTGGACGTCCGCCAGCGTGGCGAAGGCCCGTTCCAGCGTGGTGAAGACGCCGCTTTGCAGATTCATCTCGTGGTACGGGAGGATCGCGGCGACCGACAGAGCGCCCAGGGTGAAGATCAGGAACGACAGGCCCGCCGCGATGAGGATCGCGATCGGGTAGTCCCGGGAGGGGTTGCGCATCTCCTTGATGTGCACGGCCTGGGACTCGACGCCCGCGAAGTTCAGCAGAATGGCGCCCAGGAACGACAGTGACCCGAGGCCGACCAGGTAGGGCGACCAGCGCGGGTGCGAGTGGTCGTCCTGGTGCACCGCCACCGCCGGGTCGCTCGCGGCGTCCCAGCCGAGGGTCTGCCCGGACGCCCACCACCAGACGAAGAGAACGACCAGGGCCGCGCCCGGCAGCGCGGTCCCCAGGGCGAAGCCGTACTTCGTCACCTTGGCGAGCAGGCCGGTACCGGTCAGAGCGACCAGGGTCGCCACCCAGTAGGCGGCGATGCAGAACAGGCCGGTCCAGATGTTGCTGTCGGCCAGGCCCTTGTCGTCGAAGGTGTAGGCGAGCGCCGCGGCGGCGAAGGACAGGCCCGTGGGATACCAGACCACGTTCTGGATCCATTGCAACCAGATCGCCAGGAAGCCGAAGC
This sequence comes from Streptomyces sp. SL06, assembly GCF_058244745.1. Classification (NCBI taxonomy): domain Bacteria; kingdom Bacillati; phylum Actinomycetota; class Actinomycetes; order Kitasatosporales; family Streptomycetaceae; genus Streptomyces; species Streptomyces sp. SL06. Next base: position 7,336,581 of record NZ_JBSYOT010000002.1, read on the forward strand.
GCGCCCCGTACGCCTCGCCCACCCAGGTGTAGACGCCCCCGGCCCGGTCGGCGAAGGCGCCGCCGAGTTCCGCGGAGACCAGCCCCGCCGGGATCAGGAAGAGCAGGGTGGCGAATCCGATGTAGAAGAACATGGTGAGTTCTTCCTGCGCCATCGCCGGCAGCCCGCGCAGACTGGTGACCACGCTCGCCGCGGTGACCAGGCCGAGCGTGGTGGCCGAGAGACGGGCGGGTGCCGACCGGGGCCTCTTCCCGCGCTCGGCCATCAGTGATGGAATCCGCTCTGGGTGCCGGGCGACGCCGCTCCGGAGCGCAGCGCCTCGACCGAGGTGCCGATGTCGCGGGCGAGCAGGGACAGCTTGTCGATCCCCGTGCCGTGGCGCACCAGGACGCGCTGGATCACCGTGCTGTCGCGATCGGCGGGCAGTTCGTAGGCGGGCACCTGCCAGCCCCGGCGGCGCAACTGGTCGCTGAGTTCATAGAGGGTGAAGCCCGCCGTGCCGGGGTCGGACAGGGTCCAGGAGACGGCCGGCAGTGCGCCGCGCCCGTCGTACAGCAAGGTGAACGGCCCCAGAGCGGTGACCCGCTCACCGAGCGCCTGAGCGGCCTCGGCCGCCGCCTGGTAGACCTTGCGGTAGCCCTCACGGCCGTATCGCAGCAGGGTGTAGTACTGGGCGACGACCTGTCCGCCGGGGCGGGAGAAGTTGAGTGCGAAGGTGGGCATCTGCCCTCCCAGGTAGTCCACCTTGAAGACCAGCTCCTCGGGGAGCATCTCCGCCGTACGCCACACCGCCCATCCGCAGCCGAGCGGCGCCATGCCGTACTTGTGTCCGGAGGCGTTGATGGAGACGACCCGTTCGATCGCGAAGTCCCATTCCAGGTCCGGATGGAGGAAGGGCGCGATGAACCCGCCGGAAGCGGCGTCGACGTGGATCGGTACGTCGAGGCCGGTGTCACGGCAGATGGCGTCCAGCTCGGCCGCCAGCTCCTTCACGGGCTCGTAGTCGCAGGTGAACGTGACGCCGAGGATGGCGACCACGCCGATGGTGTTCTCGTCGACATGGGCGCTCAACTGATGCGGACGCAGACCGGTCGCTCCCGGCTCGAGCGGCACCTGTCGCAGTTCGAACGTCGAAGTAGCGGGCGAACTTCTCCCAGCACACCTGCACCGGACCGCACACCAGGTTGGGGCGGTCGGCGGGCAGGCCCGCGGCCTGCCGGCGCCCCCGCCACCGCCACTTGAGCGCGAGACCGCCCAGCATCGCCGCCTCACTTGACCCGGTCGTCGAACAGCCGACGGTCGTGCTCCCCGAGGGGGCGTGCCACAGGTCCGCCAGCATGTGCACACAGCGTTCCTCGATTTCCGCGGTCTGCGGATACTCGTCCTTGTCGATCATATTCTTGTCAAGGCACTCGTCCATGAGGTCGCGGACCTCCGGCTCCACCCAGGTGGTGCAGAACGTCGCCAGATTCTGTGCGGAATTCCCGTCCAGAGCCAACTCGTCATGGACGACCGACTTGACCGCACGCGGCGAGGACTCGTGCTCGGGAATCCGGTACTTGGGCAGTGCGACATCACTGATCGGCATCGCGTAGAAATCGTCAAAGGCGTTTGCGTGCTCAGAATTCACCGAGTGGACTGCCATGGCTCCTCTTTCCCGGTTCGCCGCGGACGCGCCCGACGCTAAGGCCGCTTCGGGCGCTCCTCACGGTACGGCGCGCAGGGGCGTCCCTCGAACAGCCGCACGCACCGTCCGTGCTCCATGGCCGCGTGCCGCGGCGCGGGCCGTCGTCCCGCGGCCCCATAGCCCGGCGGGAGGGAGGGAGAGGCACACGGCATAGTGGATATATGAGGCATGTGTGGACGTCTCGCATCGGAGAGTGCCAGTGACTACGCCGCGTATCGACTACCAGGAGCTGTTCTTCGTCTCTCCCAGCCCGTGCCTGGTGCTGGACCCCGATCTGGTGATAATGGACGCCAACAAGGCGTATCTGCAGGCCACCCAGCGAACGCGGAAAGACCTGGTGGGGCGGTACTTCTTCGAGGCGCAGCCGGGTCGGCCGGGGCAGTCGGGTTCCGACGGCGTCCGAAATCTCCGCAGGTCCCTGCGGCAGGTGCTGCGCTCCAAGAAGCCCGATGTGATGGCCATGCAGAGGTACGACGTGCCGGTCTCCGGCCGTCCCGGTGTCTTCCGTGCGAAGTGGTGGTCGCCCATCAACACGCCCGTCCTCGGACCCGACGGAGAAGTGGCATGGATCATGCATCGCGTCGAGGACATGACAAGATTTGTGTCGAGCAGGTCCACGAGTTCCGCGAGGATGAACCCCGCGGTCAGTGACCAGGAGGTCATGGAGGCCGAGCTGTATGAACGTGCTCATGATCTACAGCGCTTGAACGAAGATCTCCGCGAGGCCAATGAGCGGGAGCGCCGCGTCGCGCTCACCTTGCAGGACGCCATGATGCACTGCCCCGACCTCGCCCACCACAGCGACATCGCCGTCCGCTATCTGCCGGCCACCCGCTCCCTCAACGTGTGCGGAGACTGGTTCGACGTGATCGACCTGGCCGACGGCAGGTTCACCCTCACCGTCGGCGACGTGGTGGGGCACGGACTGGAGGCCGCCGCGATCATGGGTGTCCTGCGCAGCGCCCTGTCCGCGGCAGGCCGGGCCATCCAGAGCCCCGGTCGGACGATGGACCTGCTGAACCAGTACGCGGAGTCCTTCGACAGCGCCTTGGCCACCACCGTGGTGAACGCCCTCATCGACCCGGCCCGGCAGGCCATCACCTACGCCAACTCCGGTCACCTCCCTCCCGTGCTGGTGCACGCGAACGGCGAGACCGACCTCCTGAGCGACGGCGCCGCGCCGCCTCTCGGCGTACTCGTCGAGGCGACCCCCAGGCCGCAGGCAACCGTGGCGTACGCCCCCGGAGACACCCTCGTGCTGTACACCGACGGGCTCGTCGAGCGTCGGGGCGAGGACATCGACGCGGGCATCGACCGTCTGGCCGACCTTCTCGGCCGCCACACCGGCATGGCTCCCGAAGGCCTGGCCGACATGCTCCTCAAGAGCTTCGGTGTGGCCGGCGGCGGACGCGACGACGTGGCGCTGGTGATCGTTCAGCTGTAGGACGCCGAGGAGGACCCTCGGCCGGGGTGCCGCCCGTTGTCTCAGGGGTCCGGGTGGTCCGCTCCGGTCGCCCTGTCGGGCACGAGGGCGACGCTGATGACGTGGCGGACGCGGCCGTCGCCGGGCGAGTGGCCGGTACGGCGGGCGACCAGCGCCTCCAGTTCCCCGACCAGCGCGGTGAACTCCTCGGGGGTCGCCCACACCGCTCCTTTCCGGTAGAGGACGCCTTCGCGCGCGGGGTCGGCGTCGTCGTGGGAGAGGTAGCGGTCGAAGTCGTCCATCAGCGCGCCGGTGAAGACGGTGACGGCCTGCCGGTGGTCCTGCCTGGTCATGGCCGCGCGGGCGTCCCCGTCGATCAGGGCCGCGTCCTGCCGGACCCGGTAGCTGCGCTCCACCGTCCCGCGTACGGGCGTCTCCTGGACCACTTCGATGACGCCGGCCTTGGCGAGGGTGGCGACGTGCCGGTACATGGTCGCCGGTGCGACATCCGGAAGGCGTTGCCGCAGCTGGGCGGTGGTCAGCTCACCCGCGCCGACCAGGGTCTGGAGGATGCGCATCCGGACGGGGTGGAGGAGGAGGTTCACGGTTGCCATGAGGCCATGATCTCATATCTGATAACGTTCTCGTAGTTGAGAATGTAACGCGTCCGCAGGCACGCCTTCGGCGACGCGTGACACAAGAAGGGCGGAGCCTTGCGCGACATCGACATGACGGTCACCGCGGACGACGGGACTTCGTTGGCCGGCAGTCTGACGCTGCCCGCGGTCCCCGGACCGCACCCGGCCGTCCTGCTGCTGCACGGCTCCGGTCCGCTGGACCGTGACGGCAACGCCCCGAGGCTCAGGACGGACCTGGCGCGGCCGGTGGCCGAGGCCCTCGCGGCCCGGGGGATCGCCACCCTGCGCTACGACCGGCGCGGGACCGGCGCCACTCCCGGCGACTGGCGGACCGCCGGGTTCACCGGCAATCGCCGGGACGCCGCGGCGGCCGTGCGCGCCCTGGCGGACCGGGCCGACATCCGCGCGGACGCGATCGGTGTGGTCGGCCACAGCGAGGGCGCGCTGCACGCCATGGCCCTGGGCTCGCGGACGGACGTGCGGGCGGTGGTGCTGCTGGCCGGCTTCGCCAACGTGGGCGAGGACGCCTTCCGTTGGCAGGGCCGCTCGATCGTGTCGAGCATGCCCGCCCCCGTCCGGCTGCTGCGCCGGCCGCTCGCGGGACTGGGCGGCCATGTCCTCGCCCGGGTGAAGAAGACCCGTACGGATGTGGCGCGCGTGGCCGGGAACAGGGTCAACGCCCGCTGGCTGCGGGAGATACTCGCCCATGACACCCGGGAGGACCTCGCCGCCGTCGACGCCTCGGTCCTCGCCGTCACCGGTGACAAGGACCTTCAGACCGACCCGGACGATCTGCGGGTGATCGCCCGGCTGGTCCCCGGCGCGGAGATCCACCGTGTCGACGACCTCACCCACGTCCTGCGGCGCGATCCCGGACGCCCCGCCCTCAGCCACTACCGCCGTCTGCTGCGCGAGCCGGTGGACCCCGAGCTGCTCGGCCTCGTCACCGACTGGCTCGTCCGCCGCCTGGACGCGGGGGTGCGTCGGACGACCGCCGAGGGCCGGCCCGCCGGTAAGCACCCGGGCCGCCTCGGGCGTTGATCCCGGCTCCCCCCGCGGGACCGGTGCACACGCCGACCACCCGGTCCCGGGGCAGGGTCCGGCGCACGTGACGGACCGGCTCCGCCCCCTCAGCGCCGCAGCGCCGCGGTGTTCCCGTGGCCGGGGCCGTGCGGGGCCGGCGGCTCGTGCTGGGCGGGACTCGTCAGGATGGAGGCGGTGACCAGACCGCTCAGCACCGCGATCGCGCCGGCCACCGTGCGGGTGAGCACCCGGGTACGGCGCTCGCTCTCGGCGCGTACCGCGGTGGCCGTGGGCACGGTCGCACTCGCCGCGTTGTCCACCAGGGTCCTGACCTGCCGGCGCAGCCCGCCCACGTCGTCGCACCGGGGGAACTGCGCCGCCAGCGCGGCGTGCGCGTGAAGCAGCCTGTTCCGGGTGGCCGTCGGGGAGGCCTCCAGCTCCACCGCGGCCTCGGCGATCGTCAGGCCCAGGCCGTCGCACATCACGAGCGTGCGGCGGTGCAGCGGGGGCAGCCGCAGCAGCGCGCCCCTGATCGGGCTGCTCGGCGCGGGCGCGTCGCGCTCCACGGTCGCCCGGAACCGGTGCCACGGCGAAAGCGCGTACTCGTAGGCGCACGCGCGGACCCAGCTCACCGGGTCGGGGTGCGCCGCGACCTCCGGCCAGCATTCCCAGGCACGGCAGAACGCGTGCTCGACCGATTCGAAGGCGCGATCGCGGCGTCCGGTCAGCAGATGTGTCTGATGGACCAGCCCAGGCGCGGCGTGCAGATACAGCGCGTCGAAGACGGCCTCGGGCGTCGGGGTGGAGCGAAACGAATCTGCAGATCGCAAGCGAGCACTTCTTTCTGAACGCGCGAATATTGCTGTCCGTATCCGGACGGACAGTGCAGGACCGTCAACGACCGTCCCTGCCAGGGGTCACCCGGACCGCCGGCCGCACCCCGGTGTGCCGCGGCACTCCCTCGCGTCGTTCACCCGATTGCCGCACATCCGGCGGGACGCAGAACCGTTACTCCGGTCATGACCAAGAAGACAGGGGATGGGGTTCTCCGGACGCCGGGGAACAGCGCGAGCGTCCGGCACCGGCCACGACCGGCCGTCACAGACCCGAGGACGGCCCGGTAATCCACGGTCCCATGCACCACGAACGCGGCACACGCCACCCGCACCACCAGTACTTCCCCGGCCGGACGCGGTACCCCGAGGGGAACGGCCGACACCGGGCGCGCATCGAGGAGTTCACCCCACCCGCCGACGCGGTCACCCATCCCCACCCGGCCGCCCCGTTCACCGAACCGCCGGCCCCGCCCGACGCCGACTGGGACCCGGGCGAGGAACTGGCCTTCCTGCTCCAGGGCGCGAACGAGCACCAGCCCGCCGGCCACTACGAGGACGAAACCCCCGCACACACCCCGGCGGCCGGGACACCCGCGGAGAACCTCCGACAGATCACCGCGCGGCTCCCGCCGCTCCCACGCCGCCGCCGACGACGACGGCGCAGGGTCCGCAACCGATCCGGCCCCGGCGCTCTGCGCGTCGCGAGCCTGACCGCCGCCGCACTGGCGGCCGTCATCGCCTCGTCCGTGAGCCTGCTCAGCGGCATGGCGGCCTACGAGCCGCTGCGCCTCACGGCCGCCGCCCAGGCATCCCACGGGGTCGTGTCGTGGTGGCCGCTGCTGGTGTACGGCCCCTGGCTGGTGGCGTCACTGGCCGTGCTCCGAGCGGCGCTGCACCAGCGCCGCGCCGTGCACTCCTGGGCCGTGGTCCTGCTGTTCTCGCTCATCGCGATGCTGCTGTGCGTCCTCCAGGCGCCCAGGACCGTCGAGGACGCCGCGGCAGCGGCGCTGCCCGGACTCGCGTCCCTGGTGTGCTTCCAACAGATCGTCCGGCAGATCACGTTGAGCCGCCCGCCCCGGCGGACCACGCCCCGCCACCGGCAGGCGCAGGACACCCGGCCCACCGCCCCCGGTGAGCCGGCGAGCAGCCGAGGCAAGGGCGGCGGGGCCCAGGGACCGTCCTCCTCCTCACGCACCCCGCGGCCCCGCCCACGGGTCACCACCCCGAACCGGGGCCGCACCCCGCGCACCGGCTCCTGAACCGCACGCGCACGGCGAGGGGAACCGGCGCTCAGTCCGAGGCGCGGTCGCCGATCACCAACTCGACCTCGTCCCCCGCCAGGACGAGATCCCGGACGGTCCAGCGGCGCCCGTCGATGTGGGTGCCGGCGCCGGTGGTGTGCTCCGGGACGGCGAGCACACCACCCGCGGTGCTCCCGGTCCGCAACTCCGCCTCGGCCACCACGTCGTCGGAGAACCGCAGAACCAGGTCGACCGGCCGTGGCCGCGCCGCGAACGAACCGGGATCGGGCAGCCCTTGAACACGGCAACGCGCACCGGGAAACAGATGGCTGTGGCCGCACACGGCCAGGAAGGCGTCCGGTCCGGTCGGCCCGGCGGGGGACTGGGGCATGAGGAGGCTCCGGAATCTGCGTCGGCGACGGGTCCTTGACTCGGCTACCGAGCACTCAAGCACGACCACCCCTCCGGCGCGCGCACGCACGCCGGGGACGGTCAGCCCTTCAGCGGTCCCCCGTTGATCGCGACGCGCCGGCCGTAGCGGGTCTGCGGGTAGTAGTCGTACGTCGCGTGGTGCTGGACGCACCGGTTGTCCCAGAAGACCAGGGTGTTCGGAGTCCAGCGGACGCGGCAGGTCAGCAGCGGGCGTTGCGGCACCAGGGCGAAGAGCATGTCGAGCACCGCTCGGCTCTCGTCCTCCGACAGCTGCGGGATGCGCGCGGTGTAGGCCTGGTTCGCGTAGAGGATCGGACGGTCGGTCACCGGGTGACGCACCACGAGCGGGTGCTCGCTGACCGGGATCTCGTAGCCCGGCGGCACGGTGTAGCCGCGGAAACTCAGCGCGCCGTCGTGCACGGCGCTCAAGCCGTCCAGGAGCCCGCGCCAGGTGGGGGAGAGCATCTCGTAGGCCAGGTGCATGTTGGCGAACAGCGTGTCACCCCCGCTGCCGCCCTGCGGAGTCTCGGTGATGTAGAGCATGGAGCCGAGGGAGGGCTCGGCGTCCGCGGTGCCGTCGGCGTGCCAGGCGTTCCCGGCGACGTTCGCCGCCGCCGCACCGGTCTTGATCTCCAGGACGTACGGGTCGCCCTCCGGCGGCGGGTTGACCGGGCGCAGCTCGCCGAAGTGGCCGGCGAAGCGCTTGTGTTCCTCGACGGTGATCTCCTGGTCGCGGAAGACCAGGACATGGTGGTCGTGGAAGGCGGTCCTGACCTCCGCCAGCTGTCCGTCGGACAACCGGCCGAGGTCCACACCGGAGACCTCGGCACCGATGACGGGGGTCAGCGGCGCCACGGAGATCTCCTGGTAGTTCCTCGGCGGCCGGGTCGTGATGGCGTTGAGGGCGTCCAACTCGTACTGCTCCACGGCGTTCTCCTGAAGGTTGCGGCGGTCGTGGGTATGGCTGCTGTGCGGGGCGTCCAGGCGGCACGGCACCTGGGGGAAGGGGGCGCGTCAGGGGCTGCTGCGCGCCACGGCGTCGCTCGCGGCGTTGATCGCCGCCGCCACCGCTCCCGCGTGCGGTGACCGGACGATGCCGTAGTGGTCTGTGGCCAGCACCTTCCACTCCAGCGGTGGTGGCAGGTGGGAACGCCACCGGGCGCGCTGTCGCGCCGGGCTGCCGAGCGCCGGCAGCCCTTCGAAGGGCCGCTCGGCCTGCCAGAGCACGGTGGGAGTGGTGGCGATCCGGGGCACCTGGTGGGTGGCCATGCTGCGCAGGTTGGCGCGGCAGCACCGGGCGAGCCGGTCGGCGTACGCGCGTGCCCGTCCACCCGCCCGGCCGTCGGCGCCGGCGCCCAGTTCGGCGTCGAACACCGTGCTCAGTTGCGTGTCGTCGTAGTCCTCGAAGACCCGGCCGCTGCCGGGCGGCGGCGGGTCGATCAGATGCAGTGAACCAGCCGGGCACCCGGCCGCCTCGGCCTCGGCCGCCATGTCGGCGCTCACCCAGGCGCCGAAGGACCAGCCCGCCAGGTGCCAGCGGTACGCGCTCTGCGGGAACCGGGTCCGCAGGGCCGACGCGTACCGCCGGGCACGCTCGCCCAGCGTCCACCCGGGAGGGTCCGTCCGCCGCAGCCCGGGGTCGGCGATCAGCGCGACGGTCAGTCGCGGGTCGAGGCCGGCGACCAGGGAACGGTAGGACTGGATGTCTCCGCCGACCGGGTGCACCAGGCACACCACGTCCGCTCCGGTGCCCTCCTGCCACACCTCAAGCGTGACCTCGGCCGGGTCGCGAGTGGTCTCCGCGCGGGGCGGGTCCGCCGGACCGCCGCGCTGCTCGGCGAGCAGTTCCAGGATCTCGACGAGGGTGGGGCGGTGGCCGAAGGAGGCCAGGTCCAGCTCCACGCCGCAGTACTGGTCGATCTTCTCGATCAGGTCCAGCAGGGTCAGCGAGTCGGCCCCCAGGTCGTACAGGGACGCCCCGGGGTCGAGGTCGTCGAACGTCCAGCATGGCGCGCACCCACCCGGCCAGCAGTTCGGCGGGCACTTCGGCGGGTGCGGTGTCCGGCCGTGCCCGGCCGTGCGCCGGTCCGGCGTAGAAGACCCGTGACCTGTCGAGGTCGGTGGTGGACACGAGCAGATGCGGCAGCCGGAGCCCGAGCGCCCGCGCGAACGTGCGCCGGCCCTCCGCCACGGTCAGGCCGACCCCGAGGTGCGCCTGGTGCCGGCTGTCGCTCCGCGGGGCACGCAGCGCCATGCCGGTCTCCCGCCACACGTCCCAGCCGACGGAGATCCGCGTGGTCCTCCCGGCCTCGTCACCACCGTGGTGGGCGAAGGCGTCGAGCAGGGCGTTGGCCGCCGCGTAGTCGTACTGGCCGACACCGCCGAGCCGCGCCGACATGGAGGAGCAGTAGACCGCGAGGTCCGGCTGGAACTGCTCGACGAGAAGCTCCACCAGCAGGGCGCCGCGCGTCTTGGCCGCCTGGGCCAGGTGCGCGGTGCCCGCGTGGCGCAGGGACAGCAGACCGCCCCCCGCCGCCCCGACGGCATGGACCACGGAGGCCAGCCCCACCGTGCGGGCGGCGATCAGGCCCGCCACCTCCTTGGGTGCCGCGACGGCGAGATCCGCCTCGACGAGGTCGACGCGATCCGCCCAGCGGGTCAACTCCTCGGGCAGCCGGGGCCGTCGGGACAGCAGCAGCACGCGCCCCTCGGTGTGGTCCAGCAGCCACGACGCGATGCCGGTACCCAGACCTCCGGTACCGCCCAGCACCAGGTGATCGCCCCCCGACGGGGCCACCAGGTGCCCGGCGGGCTCCGGCACCGCCCGCACGGGCAGTGTCACCTGCTCCCACCAGTAGCCCTCGCGCAGCGCCAGATGGCGTGGCGGCGGTGCGGTGGCGGCGGCCAGCAGCGCGGACAACGGTCCGGCCCAGCCGTCCGGATCCTCCACGTCGACCCAGTGGCCGTCCGGGGCGCCCTCCTGCGGCGCGACCTCGGTGACGCCGGCGAGCAGCGCCGCCTCGGGGCGGGCGACACCCCGAAGCACCGGCCGGGCTCCGCAGGACAGCCACCACGGGCGGACGGTCAGCTCCCCGGGTGCCCCCTGGAGGGCGCGGACCAGAGCGGCGGGGGTGTCCAGACAGGCCCAGACGGCCCGGTCGAGCGCCGTGTCTCCCACCGGCCCGTCGATGCCGAGCGCGAGCGTGTGCAACCAGTCCACGTCCGCGCGGCCCTCCGCGGCGAGCGCGTCCAGGACGCGACGCAACTGCTCGGGGTCGGCCGGGTCGGCCTCGAAACGGTCTTCCGCCCGGCGGGCGAAGCGCTTCGCCGCCCCGATCCACACCGTGCGACGGTGACCCGCGGCGAGCACGGCCGGGGCCGCGCCGTCGGCAGCGCCGTCGGTCACGACGACCAAGGTCCGCGCGCACGGCGCGCCGGCGCCCGTCCGGGCCCGCCACAGCCGGGTCCACTGCGGCTGGCGCAACCAGTCTTTCTCGGGCAGGCGTTCCGGCACCGCCACGCCGTCGGGCGCGGCCTCCCGGCCGGTCGCCCGCGGCGGCGTGGGCACGGTGCGCGCGCGGGGGAGGCCGTAGTCGGCGAGGTCGAACGCCGGTGCCGGGAAGTCCCACGGAGGCTGCGCCGTTCCGTCCGGCCAGGCGAGCGTGCGGCCCGCCAGCCAGGCGGCGGCCAGCTCCGCCGCCGGGCGCCCCGGGGTCCGCAGCGGGGCCTCGGGAGAGGGCTCGGGCCGTGCCACACATGTGGACGCCGTGCGCAGCCAGGCGATCGCGGACGCCGCGTCCGAACAGACCGCGGCCGCTCGCAGCGGGCCCTGCGGCCGGCCCGCCTGAAGGTGCCGCAGGGTTTGCGCGTAGGTGTGGGGATGCCGCGCGAGATGGGCGGCGACCCGCTCGGCGTCCGCGGCGAGCCGGGCCTCGCTCACGGCCGACAGCACGAGGAGCGGTACCGCGGCGGACCCCGTGGCCCGCTCCGGCGGCGCGGACGGAGGGGCCGCCTCCAGAATCACGTGCGCGTTGGTGCCGCCGATACCGAAGCTGCTCACCGCCGCCACCCGGTCCCGGCCCCGCGGCCAGGGCAGCGCCTCCGTCGGCACATAGAAGGGGGCCGGGTCGGAGCCGATCTCCGGATTGAGCGCGCGGAAGTCGCGGGTGGGCGGAATCCGGCCGTGGTGGACCGCGAGCACGGCCCTGATCAGACCCACCGCCCCGGCCGCCGCGCCCAGGTGGCCGATCTGGCTCTTCACCGAGCTGAGGGCGCAGTGGTCCGGCTCCCGCACGCCGAGGGCCTGGCGCAGCGCCCCCGCCTCCACCGGGTCACCGAGCCGGGTACCGGTGCCGTGCGCCTCGACGTACGCCACATCCCTTCCCGCGCGGCCGCTGCGAGCCAGCGCGTCACTGATCACCGCACGCTGGCCCGCCTGCGACGGGGCGCTGTAACTGAGCTTGGCCGAACCGTCGTTGTTCACCGCCGAGCCGCTGAGCACCGCGTAGACGGTGTCGCCGTCGCTGCGTGCGCGGGCGAGCGGCTTGAGGACGAGCACACCGGTACCGCTGCCCCCGACGGTGCCGTCCGCGTCGTCGCTGAACGGCCGGCAGTGGCCGTCGGCGGAGAAGATGTGCTGCGGGCGGTAGCGGTACCCGTCGGTCAGCTCCAGGTCGACCAGCACGCCGCCCGCGAGCATCACGTCGGCGTCGCCCTGCCGCAGCAGGGACGCCGCCAGGTGCACGGCGACGAGCGAACTGGAGCACGCCGTCTGGCTGGTGAGCACCGGGCCGGTGAGCCCGAGGTGGAAGGCGGCCTTGGTGGCGAGGAAGTCCTTCTCGTGGTGGAGGGCCAGCTGGAAGTCGTCGGGCAGCGCCTCGGGGTCGGTCTCGCGGAGCATCGCCCGGAAGTAGGTGTTCTCGCCCGCGCCCGCGACCAGTCCGGTTCGCGCCCTGCCGGGATCGGCGATGCCCGCGTGGGCGAGCGCCTCGACGCAGGCCATCAGCAACTGGCGCTGTTGCGGGTCCATGAGCCGGGCTTCCTGGCGGCTGATGCCGAACAGCCCGGGGTCGAAGGCCAGCGGCCCCTCCAGTTGACTGCGTGCGCCGACCAGGCCCGGCGGCGCCTCGAAGTACTCGATGCCGCTCCTCCCGGAGACCGTCAGATCCCAGAAGGCCGCCAAGTCCGGTGCGCCGGGCGCCCGGACGGCCATCCCGACGACGGCGACACCGTCGTCCCGCGCCGCCGCCGGCCCGGAGCCGGCCGGTGGTACGTCCGTCGTCGGCCCCGTCCTCTCCAGGAAGTCCGCCAGCTTCCGGGGGGTGACATGGTCGAAGAGGTCGGCGACGGTGAAGCGCAGGCCGAGTCCGGCGGTGCAGCGCAGATGGAAGCGCATCAGGGCGATGCTGGAGGCGCCCGCCGCGAAGTACGTCTGGTCGGGTGCGATGGGTAGGCCGGTCACCTCCTCGAAAACGGCGGCGAGCCGGGCCGCCCGCTCGGACGCCGGCGGTGCGGTGTCCCGGCCGCCGGCGCCGGTCAGGTCCCGGCCGGGTGCGTGCAACGCGGCGGTGCGGTCCAGCTTTCCGCTGGGGGTGCGCGGCAGCCGCTCCAGGAGCCGGAAGCGCTCGACCCGCACGTGCGCGGGCAGTAACCCCGCCAGGTGCTCCCGCAGCTCCGCGGGGGCCGGTGCGTCGCCCCGGCACTGGACGCAGGCGGTCAGCGAGGACCCGTCGGCGCAGACGACGGCCCCGATGACGGCGTCGTGCCGCAGCAGCGCGGCCTCGACCTGGCCCGGCTCCAGACGGTGGCCGCTCAGTTTGATCTGGTCGTCCAGGCGGCCGAGGCAGTGCAGCACACCGAAGTGGTCGAAGCGAGCCCGGTCGCCGCTGCGGTAGAGCAGTCCGTCGGCGGGTGAGCGGACGAACCGTTCCTGGTTGAGCGGGGTGTCGCCCAGGTAGCAGGGGTCGTGGAGCACGCCGCCGATGAGCAGTTCGCCCGTGCAGCCGGGGGGCACCGCGAGGCCGGCCTCGTCGACGACGCGCAGCACCGCGCCGGCCACCGGGTGTCCGACGGCGGGGCGCTCCGGCCAGTCGGCGGGATCCCCGTCCAGGCACAGGCTGCTGACGACGTGCGTCTCGGTCGGGCCGTAGTGGTTGAACAACCGTGCGCCGGGCAGACCGGCGAACCACCGGCGGATCGCGTCGGTGCAGACCAACTGCTCGCCCGCGGTCACCACTTCGCGCAGCCGGGAGGGACGGCGGCCCAGGTGCACGGCGTGCTCGGCGAGCAACTGCAGTGCCACGTACGGCAGAAAGAGCCGTTCGACGCCCTCCGAGTCGAGCTGTTCCAAGAGCGCGGGGACGTCCTGGCGCAGACCGGGCTCGATCAGGCGCAGGCAGCCGCCGGTACTGAGTGTCCCGAAGATCTCCTGGAAGGACACGTCGAAGGAGAGCATGGAGAACTGCTGGGTCAGCGCGGGTGCGCCCAGGCCTCCGGGGCCCGCCTGCCAGTGCAGCAGGTTGCACAGCGTGCGGTCGAAGACCCGTACCCCCTTGGGCCGGCCCGTCGAGCCGGAGGTGAAGAGGGTGTACAGCGGCCGGGTGCCCCGGTGTGCCGGGAGCGGCCGGTCGCCGCGGGCCCTGTCGGATCCGGTGCCGGTCGCCGCGTCGGACGGCGTGACGTGCCGGCGGGGCACCCGGCCGGCGTCCACCCGGTCGAATTCCGTGCCGCCGTCCGGCGGGAGCAGCACGCAGAGCGGGTCGGTCTGCTCCAGCACCTGCCGCAGCAGCTCGGTCGGGTAGGACGGGTCGAGCGGCACCGCCGTAAGATTCAGCCGGGCCAGCGCCAGCAGTGCCACCACGTGCTCGACGGACGGTCCGAGGAACAGCGCGACATGGCCCTCCTCGTCCCCGTCCGGCAGCCGCAGGGTCGAGGCCAGCTGCGCGGCGAGCGTGGCGGCGTACGCGTCGAGCGTCGCGTAGTCGACGCTCCGGGCGGCGGTGCGCAGCGCCGGGGCCGCCGGGGTGCGGGCCGCCTGGCGGGCGAAGCCCTCGGCGACCGTGGTCCACGGCAGTTCGGCGGGCGCGCCGCGGCCCGGCTCCGGCAGCGAGCGCCGGTACGGCGCGGCCAGCTCGGCCGGCGTGGTCTGCGGGGCCCCGGCCAGCGCGGTCAGACCCCGTCGGAAGAGGTCGGCCAGGGCGGCGGCCTGGCCGGCGTCGAGGCGATCGTCGGCGTACTCCCAGAGGCACTCCAGGCCGCCGGGGCGGTCGACCAGCGTCAGGGTCACCGCGCACTTGGCCTGCGCGGGCACCGGCCACAGCGGACGGGCGGAGCAGCCCGGCAGCGACAGCGAGTCGTGATCCGTGTTCTCCAGTACGAGGAGGAAGTCGAACGGCGAGTCGTCGGCGGCGCTGTGCGCGTGCGCGGCCAGGACATCGGCGAGCGCCACGTCGGGACGCCGCATCACCTCACGCACGACGGCGGCGGTGCGCGCCACGTCCTCCCGCACACTCGCCCGCGGGTCCACCGACAGGGGAAGCAGCACGGTGTTGGCGAACATGCCGACACTGTCCGCGAACTCCTGGACGGGCCGGTGGGCGACCGGCGCCGCGACGCGCGGCCGGGTCTGCCCCGTCACCCCGTACAGCGCCCAGGTGTAGACGCCCGCCAACAGTTCGAACCGAGTCAGCTCAAGCTCGCCGCAGAGCCGGTCGAGGGCGGTGCGCTCGCCCGCGTCGAGCATGTCGCACAGCAGCCGGCCGGCGGTGTCGCGGCCAGGCCGGGGCAGCGGGAGCGGCTGCGTGTGCGCGGTGCTCCCGGTGGCGGCGTACAGGTCCGACAGCTCCTCGCGCTGCGTCGCGTACGCGGGACTGGCGTGCCAACGACGCTGCCAGTCGGCGAAGTCCAGCGGCGTCGGCGTACCGGCGGACCCGGTCTCCACGGTGTCGCCGGCGAGGGCCGCGGCGTATCCGGACGACATGTCGCGCAGCAGGACGTTGACCGACCAGCCGTCCACGGCGACGTGGTGCAGATGCAGCAGGAGCGTGCCGCCGTCCCGCGACGGCAGCCAGCACGCGCGCAGCATCCTCGGGCACGCCAAGTCGAACGGCGTGGCGAAGAAGGCCTCGACCGGATCGTGGTGCGTCGCCCCACCGGCCGGTGGGGCGACGGGCTCGGTCCATGGATCGTAGGGCTCGCCCACCTGTTGCAGCAGCCCGTCGGCGCTCGCCGCGAAACCGGTACGCAGGGCCGGGTGCCGTACGACGAGCGCGGCGACGGCCGAGCGCAGGGCCTGCGGACGCACCTCGCCCGCGACGGCGAAGGCCAGCCGCACGTCGTAGGCGCGGGAGTCGGGGGAGCGCTGTTGCAGGAACCACAGGCGTTCCTGCTCGCCGGTCGCGGGCCCGGACAGGTTCCCGGCGGCGAAGGCCTCCGGATGGACGGGCGCGGCCTCGCGGCGGGCTTCGCGCACCCCTTCGGCGATGCCGGCGAGGTCGCCGTGCAGCACGAGGTGCGCGGGCACGTCGCAGTCCAGGCGGCGCCGGATTCCGTAGCGCAGGCGCAGGGCCTTGAGGGAGTCGCCGCCGCACGCGATCCACCGGTCCTCGGGCCGCAGGCCGGGTGTGCCCAGGATCTCGCCGGCGAGGTCCAGTACCGTCCGCAGCGGTTCGTCGTCGTCGTGCGGGGCGGCGGCACTCGGGCCGTCCACGGTCTCGGGCCGCCACGGCTCGGCGCCGAGCGCGAGAAGCGCCGCCTCGTCGACCTTGCCGTTGGCGGTACGCGGCAGCGCGGGGACGCGGTAGAGGTGGTGCGGGCGCATGTAGCCGGGCAGGCCGGCCGCCAGGTGCTCCTGGAGGGCGGCCCAGGACAGGCCGGGGTCGGCGACGAGATGGGCCAGCAGTTCCGCCGGGCCGCCCTTCGCGTCCCGGCGGGCGCACACGTGCACCTGCCGTACGCGGGAGTGCTCGGCGATGTTCCGCTCCACCTCACCCGGCTCGATGCGGAAACCGCGGACCTTGACCTGGCGGTCGGCGCGACCGACGTACACGAGGTCGCCGTCGGCCGGGCGGCGCACCAGGTCGCCCGTGCGGTAGTACCTCGTGGCCGTGCCGTCGTCGCCGGTGACGGTGGTGAAACGGCGGGCGGTCTCCTCGGGCAGGTTGCGGTATCCGGCCGCCAGGCCGTCGCCGGACAGGAGTAGTTCGGCCGTCTCGCCGGGTGCGGCCGGCCGGGTCGTGCCGGGTACGACGAGTTTTGCGCCGGTCCTCGGCAGCGGCCGTCCGAGGGGTACGACCGGGCCGTCGAAGTCGCGGGGTATGGGCCGGCAGAGCGCGAAGGTGCTGCACTCGGTGGGCCCGTAGACGTTGTGGAGCCGGGTGCGGCTGCCCGCGTTGTGGCGGTACCAACGCCGGATGAGCGGTGCGTTGAGCTGCTCGCCGCCCACCAGCAGTGCTGTCAGGCCGGAGAAGCAGCCGGGCTCCGTGTCCACCACCGCGTTGAACAGCGCGGTGGTGACGAAGGCGGTGTGGACGCGTTCGCGCCGCAGTACCGCGGCCAGCCGCTCCGGGGACTGCACGTCCGCGTCGGCGAGGACGACGCAGCACCCGCCGGTCACGAGCGGCACCCAGGTCTCGAAGCTCAGCGCGTCGAAGGCCGGGTTCGACAGACAGGCGAAGCGGGCCCCTCGCGAGTCCGGCAGGAACCCCGGGTCGGCCAGGCGCAGGATGCCGGCGTCCCGCACCAGAACACCCTTGGGGCGCCCGGTGGTGCCCGAGGTGTAGAAGACGAAGGAGACCGGCGCGCTCGCGACCGGCGGGGGACCGTCCGACGAGTGGACCGGCTCGTTGAGCAGCGCGTCGGCCGGCAGCGTGGCGACCGAGTCGGGGAGGCCGGAGGGGAGCGTGCCGTCGTGCACCAGGAGCCGGGAGCCGGAGTCCTCCAGGATGTACCCGAGGCGGTCGGCGGGGCTCTGCCGGTCGGCGGGGACGACCCGGGCGCCGAGGCGCAGCACGCCCAGCATGACGCACACGAGCCGCCACGACCGGGCCAGTCCCACGGCGACCGCGTCACCGGGACCTATCCCGTGTGCGCGCAGGCCCGCCGCGACCGCGGCGGCCGACGCGTCGAGCGTGGCATGACTCAACGTCCGCCCACCGTCGCTGACGGCCGGGGCCTGCGGGGTCCGCAGGCTCTGTTCGTGCACGGCTCGGGCCAGACCGGCGGAACGGGAGGTGGCGCGCATCAGACCCCGTTCGTGACGGTCGAGGCGGACAGGACGGCGGGCCTGGCGAGCCGCTCGGCGATCAGGCCGGCGATCACGGGTATTCGCTCCCCCTCCAGAACGTCCCAGTGGCCGCCCTCCACCGTCTCGACGGTGAGGCCGCCACGGGCGCGTTCGCGCCAGAACCGCCGCAGTGCCTCGCCCGCCACCGCGCCGTCGTCGCCGTCGGAGACCTCGGCCTCGGAGGCCTGGACGAGGAGGAGCGGGGCCGGTGAGGGGCCCGGCACGTAGTCGCGGGCGGCCGTCCGGTTGTGGTTGTAGGTCCGGAAGTACCGGTCGATCTGCGCGTCGTCGATGCCGGGGTACATGCCGTTGAAGCGGACGAGTTTGTCACGGAACTCGGCGGCGTCGACCGGCGCGAACTTCTCCCGCTGTGCCGGGTCGTCCGTGGCGTGCGTGTCGAGCAGCACCACGGACACCCCGCGATGGCCGGCCCGCGTGAGCTGCCGGCCCATCTCGTGCGCGACGAGTCCGCCGAAGGAGAGGCCGCAGAGCACCAGCGTCTCGTCCGGCTCCGGCCGCAGCAGCGTCAGATAGTGCTCCGCCATCGCCTCCACCGAGCGCAACGGCTCCTCGCCCGGGTCGATGCCCCGCGCCTGGAGACCCTGTACGGGGATGCCGTCCGGCAGAGCGCCGGCCAGCGGGAGATAGCAGAAGGCGGTACCGCCCGCCGGGTGGACGCAGACGACCCGCCGTCCCTCCCGGCCCGCCCGCAGCTCGACGAGGCCGTTGTCCGGCGCCGGCGGTGTCCGCTCGCGCAGTCGCGCGGCCAGCCGTTCCACGGTGGGGTACTGCAAAACGTCCCGGATCGGCAGCGTGCGGCCGAACTCCTCGCCGATCAGGTGCGCCACCTTGATGGCCGACAGGGAGGTTCCGCCCACCGCGAAGAAGTCGTCGGTGATGCCGATGTCGTGGTGCACCAGTACCTGTCGCCAGATCCGGTACAGGGCCATCTCCGTCCGGTCGCGCGGTGCGAGGGCGTTGACCTGGTCGCTGCGTGCCGCGCGGGCCTGGTTCAGCACCTCCGCGCGGTCGAGTTTCCCGCTGCGGTTCAGCGGGAGTCGCGAGAACTCGGCGAAGACCGACGGCATCATGTAGTCCGGCAGCCGCTCGGCGAGGGCGGCGCGCCACTGGGCGGGCGTCGACCGCGGAGCCTCGCCCCGGCCGACGGCCGCGACCAGCCGCAGTTCCCCGGCCTCGTCCCGGTCGGCGAGGACCGCGGCCTCCCGGACTCCGGGCAACTCCCGCAGGGCCGCCGCGACCTCGCCGGGTTCGATGCGGAACCCGCGCAGCTTGACCTGGTCGTCGGCGCGGCCGGCGAACTCGTAGTTCCGGTCCGGGAGCCGGCGTGCCAGGTCGCCCGTACGGTACATCCGTCCGCCCGGGACGAACGGGTCGGCGAGGAAGCGCTCCTCGGTCAGGTCCGGCCGGTTCAGATAGCCGCTCGTGACGCCGGCGCCGCCGATGTACACCTCGCCGACGACCCCCGGAGGCACCGGCTCACGATGCCCGTCGAGCAGGTAGACGCGGGTGTTGTCGACCGGACGCCCGATCGGGCAGCGCCGGTCCGTGTCCTGCGGTTCGTTGTAGGTGATGCTGTAGACGGTGGTCTCGGTGGGCCCGTAGACGTAGCAGACGCGCATCTGCGGCCTGGCCTCGCGCAGCCGTCGCAGCACCCGCTCGGGTAATGGCTCGGCTCCCGTGGTCAGTTGACGCAGCGACAGCCCCGCGAGCCGGGTGTGCGGGTCCTCGTCGATCCAGGTGACGTACGAGGCGGGCAGGAACGCGTGCGCGATCCGGTGCTCCCGCATCCAGTCGAGCAGCGCCGCGGGATCGCCCCGGAGGTCGTCGGGCACGAGGTGGAGCACGCCTCCGGTCGTGAGCGGCAGGAACAGCTCGTGGACGGACGCGTCGAAGCCGATGCTCGCCCACGCCGAGGACGGCCGGCCCGGCAGGGCGCCGTAGGCGGCGAGCCAGTTCTCCAGCAGGTTGGCGATGTTGCCGTGGGTCGCGGCCACGCCCTTGGGACGTCCGGTCGAGCCCGAGGTGTAGATCACATAGGCGAGTTGGGACGGCGACGGCGGCCGTCCGGGCGCGTCCTCGCGACGTGCCTCGGCCTCCACGTCCGTCAACGTGAGCCACGGCCCGGGTGGGTCCGCGACATCGCCGATCACCAGGGCGGGTTCGGCTTCCTCGACGATGGCCCGCAGCCGTCCGTGGGGCTGGCCGGGGTCCAGCGGCAGATACGCGGCACCGGCCTTCAGGACACCCCAGATGCCGACCATCAACTCCGCCGTGCGGCCGCAGTGCAGGCCCACGACCTGGCCCGGCCGCACGCCCCGGGCGCGCAGGGCGTGGGCGAGCCGGTTGGCGCGCCGGTCCAGTGCGGCATAGCTCAGCCGGGTGCCGCCGCTGACCAGCGCCGGCTCGTGGGGCCTCAGACGTACCTGCTCCGCGAAGCGTTCGACGGGGCCGGCCACCGGGCCGGAGGTGATCCGGCCCTGCCCCTCCGCCAGCAGTTCCGCGCGCTCGTCCGCGTCGAGCAGGGAGTACCGGGTGATCTCACGCTCGGGGTGCCCGGCCAACTGCTCCAGTACGCGGGTGAGATAGCGGGAGAATCTCTCGGCCGTGCTGTGGTCGAACAGCGCGCGTGCGTAGTCGAGGTGTCCGGCGACGCCGCCGTTCTCCTCGTGCAGCGACAGCGTGAGGTCGAACTTGGCGGGGGCGTGGGGGATTTCGAGGGGCTCGACCCGGGCTCCGGGCAGCCGGAGTCTGCCGTGACGGGTGGTGCCCCAGGCGAGCATCGTCTGGAACAGCGGGCTGTGGGAGAGGCTGCGCCGCGGGTTCACCGCGCTCACCACTCGCTCGAAGGGCAGGTCCTGGTGGTCGAGCGCACCGCGCAGCGCCGCGCGCACCCGGCCGAGCGCCTCGGCACCGGTCGGATCGCCGGACAGATCCACGCGCAACGGGAGGGAGTTGACGAAGAAGCCGATCAACCGGGCGTACTCCGGCCGGTGTCGACCCGCCACCGGAATCCCGACAACGATGTCGGTCTCCCGGGACAGGAGACCGAGCAGGACGTGCCAGCCGGTGAGGAGCGCGGTGAACAACGTGCCGCGTTCCGTGCGGGCGGCGTTCCGCAGCGCGTCGGTGAGCGGGCGGGAGAGGCTGACGGGGACGCGCCCGCCCGAGTGGTCCTGGAGCAGGGGACGCGGCCGGTCGGCCGGGAGCGCCGACAGCTCCGGAGCATCGGCCAGCCGGTCCCGCCAGTACGCCGTCTGCGTCACGGCCTCCCGGGTCTCGACCCACGCGCGCTGCCGTGCGGCGTGGTCGGCGAACTGCGCGGGCAGCGGCGGCAACGGGTCCGGCGAGCCGTGCAGCAGAGCGGCGTAGACGGCGCCCAACTCCGTCAGCATGATCTCCATCGACCGGCCGTCGAAGACGGCGTGGTGCATCGTCAGCAGGAGGGCGTGGCGGTCGGGCGCGAGCGTGAGGAGCCGCCCCCGGGCGAGCGGTCCGGAGCCGAGGTCGAAGGGCGTCTCGCACTCCTCGCGCTGCGCGGCGAGGAGGAGTTCCTCGGCGTCCGCACGGCCGGACAGGTCCGCCACGCTCAGCGCGAAGCCGTCCCCGGGCGGCATGATCTCCTGCCGCGCCTCGCCCTCCACCGTGACGAACCGGGTGCGCAGTGCCTCATGGCGTGCGGCCACGGCGTCGAGAGCCCGCGCGAGGAGCGCCCGGTCCAGGCCGCCCTCGATGCGATAGGCCATCTGCTCGTTGTACGCCGCGTGGGAACCCTCGGCCTGCTCCAGTGCCCACAGACGCTGCTGGCCGAAGGAGCAGAGCGGCGGCGCACCGGACTCCGGTGTGGGGGAGGAGTGGTCGCGAGGAGTGTGTGTCGCCGTCAAGGGCGGCCCTTCTGCCGTGAGGTGAACGATCGGTACCGACGCGAGCCGGCCGCGGCGTCGTCGCCGCGGGGCGTGGGGAGCGAAGAGGGCCGTGCGGCGGGGTCCGGTCGGTTCGGCCGAGGTTCCGGACAGCGGTGCGGCACTGTTCTCGCTCCGTGGGGGACGGGTTCTCTCGCACGAACGTGAGCGGCGCGGGTGGATCGCGGGCCGCCGTCGGGCCTGGCCGGAGGTTCAGATTCCGGCCGAGGTCAATGATTGGCCTTGGCTCTTCACTGTGTCAATGACTGCCTGTGCCGCTCGATGTCCGCATGGTCACGAACGGGCGGCAAGCGGGCAGCGGCGGGGAGTCTTTCGGGCACCGGCGCCGGAGCCCTCCTGTCGGGGTGCGGTATCTGTCCAGGCAAATTTGCGCAGTCCAAGCTGCGCAATCTAGTCTGGGTATATGCGTGAGATGCCCCAGGTCCCCGACGACGTTTCCGAATCAGCCGCGCGCGCGGCCCGAGAGGTCCGCGTGGTCTTCAGCCGGCTCCGGCGGCGCATGCGCGAGACCTACGACCCCGGGGACCTCACCCCGTCCCAGACCTCCGTCCTCAGCCGGCTGGACAAGGACGGGGAGGCGTCGGTCAGCGACCTGGCGTCCGCCGAACGCGTCCGCCACCAGTCGGTGGCCGCCACCGTCGGCGTGCTGGAGGAACGTGATCTCGTCTCCCGCCGCCCGGACCCCGGCGACGGTCGCCGCCAGCTCGTCTTCGTCACCGACGCCGGACGCGCCTTCCTCGAGGACCGGCGCCGGGCCGGCGAGGGCTGGCTCACCCGCGCCCTGGAGGACCAGTGCACGGAAGCCGAACGCCACACCCTCATCGAGGCGGCGGCCCTGCTGGAACGCATCGTCCGGTCATGAGCGGCCATGTGCCCGGCGTGATACGCCGTCTGCTCCCCGGCCGCTCCAAGGGGGCGACGGACGGCTTCGACCGACGCCTGATGGCCCCGATGATGCTGGGATCGGCGCTCAACCCGGTCAACTCCTCCGTCATCTCCGTCTCCCTGGTGCCGATCGGCGCCGCCTTCGGAGCCTCGCCCTCCCAGACGGCGTGGCTCATCTCCGCCCTCTACCTGGCCACGGCCATCGGTCAGCCCGTCGTGGGACGCCTGATCGACCTCTTCGGACCCCGCCGGCTGTTTCTGGCCGGGACGGCACTGACCGGCATCGCCGGCGTCATCGGCATGCTCGCCCCCAACCTCGGCGTGCTCGTCGCCGCACGGGTGATCCTCGGCTTCGGCACCTGCTCCGGCTATCCGGCGGCCATGTACCTGATCCGCAGCGAGGCCCGGCGCACCGGCCGGGAAAGCCCGGCCGGCATCCTGACCGCCCTCGCCGTCACCACCCAGACCATCGCCGTCATCGGCCCCAGCCTCGGCGGCCTGCTGATCGGCTTCGGCGGCTGGCGTACGACCCTGGCCGTCAACATTCCCCTCGCGATGGCCGGTCTGTACCTCGGCGCCCGACGCCTCCCGGTGACCCCCGGCTCCCGCCGCGAGGACGGCCGCAGCCCCGTGCGCGACATGGACCTGCCGGGCATGGGCCTGTTCGCCGCGGCGCTCGTGTGCCTCCTGCTGTTCCTGATGAACCCCGGTGGCGGCACCTGGTACCTGCCGGCCCTGACCGCCGCCGCGGCAGCCGCCTTCGCCTGGCGCGAGCTACGGGCGCGGCAGCCCTTCATCGACATAGGGGTCCTCGGCGGCAACCTGCCGCTCCTCGCCACCTACGGCAGGGCCCTGCTCGCCTACGTCGTCACCTACGCGTTCCTGTACGGCTACACCCAGTGGACGGAGGAAGGACGCGGGCTGTCCGCCTCCCAGGCCGGCCTGGTGCAGCTTCCCCTGTTCGCCATCGCGATCGTCGTCTCCCTGCTCACCGGCCGGCACCAGGCGGTCCGCGGCAAACTCCTGGTGGGCGCCACCGGGCAGATCATGGCCTGCGGCATGCTGTTCCTGCTGCGCTCCGACAGCCCCGTCTGGATGCTCCTGGCCGTCGTGTTCGTCCTCGGAGTGCCTCAAGGCCTGAACAGTCTCGCCCTGCAGAATGCCGTCTACCACCAGGCCGACGCCGAACGCATGGGCTCCTCCGCCGGGCTCCTGCGCACCTTCGGCTACCTCGGCGCCATCATCGCCTCCGCCGCCAACGGCGCCTTCTTCGGCCGGCACGTCGACACCGGCGGCCTGCACCACCTCGCCGCCTTCATGCTCGCCATCAGTGCCCTGTTCCTCGTGGTGACCCTGTTCGACCGCTCCCTGCGCCGCGTCGCCCCGTCGGAACCCGAAACCTCCGCACCGTAACCCCGAACCCCCGACCCCCGAATTCCGATCAGGAAAGAGACGAACCACCGTGACGAATCCCGCCGCATCGACAACCGCCCTGCTGGTGATGGACGTTCAGGAGGCCATCACCGCCCGGGTCCCCGACCCCGACTACATCCCACGCCTCACCCGGGCCGTCTCCGCCGCCCGCGGCGCCGGCATCCCCGTGCTGTACGTCGTCATCGGCTTCCGCTCCGGCCACCCCGAGACCAAGTCCAGCCCGCAGTTCGCCGCCCTGCCCGACACCGCCTTCACCGAGGACGACCCCGGCGCCGCCATCCACGCCAACGTCGCCCCCCGGCCCGGCGAGAGCATCGTCACCAAGAGGCGCGTCAGCGCCTTCGCCGGCAGCGACCTCCAACTCCTGCTGCGCGCCGGCGGCATCGACCACCTCGTCCTGACCGGCCTGGCCACCAGCGGCGTCGTCCTGTCCACACTGCGCCAGGCCGCCGACCTCGACTACCGGCTCACCGTACTGTCGGACGGCTGCGGCGACACCGACCCGGAGGTGCACCGTGTGCTGACGGAAAAGGTCTTCCCCCGCCAGGCCGAGGTCACCACCGTCGACACCTGGACCAAGACGCTCGCCTGAACACGCGGGGCCGAGCCCGCCAGGTCATATACATGAATCATCGGTCTCGACAGAGAAGGGCAGTGAGGCGATACGCCTGATATGCGCCCGTTTCACTGCCACCCCGTCCAGCAGGATTCACACATATGAACCACCTGCGTCCTGAGTGTTGACCTCAAAAGAAGGGCGCCAGCACACTGAACTCGCCCGCCTCTCGGCGGACGAACGGCCTCCACGTGCCTCCGCCATGAGACGAGGAGTACGTCATGACCGGATTCAGCCGTCGCGATTTCATCAGGGCCGCAGGTGTCGGGTCCGTGGCCCTGGCCCTGCCACCGGCGGGAGCGGTGGGTGAGGCGAGTGCGGGAGCGGCCCGGCCGACGGCCCTGCGGGGGGCCGTGGACGCCTCGGGCACCTGGCAGGTGACCGCGACCGTCCTGGGCTGGACCTTCGGCGGCTCGCTCGGCTCCGCCGCGACCGACATCACCACCCGCTCGGGATCGGACGCGGTCGGCGCGTACGACGAGACCGCCTTCACATTCCAGTCGGGTGCGCGAAAGGGCGGCATCCGCGTCTACGACGGCGCGTCGGCCGTCGTCTTCACCGACACCCGCGTCACGGCCGGCGCCAACTCCGATCCGTTTCCGACGGTGAGTCAATACCCGAGGCTGGCAAATCAGTTGAGCCACAGGGACTGCTTCGGGAGATTCCAGTTCAACAGCTTCACGAGCGCGGCGGACAGCCCGTGGGTCTTCTTCGACGACGCGGGCAACACCTTCCTGCTCTCGGCGGCCAGCCACTTCCAGGACACGCGGACCACACAGGCCGCGGACGGCTCGATCGCGGTCGGCGTCATCGACTCGATCACCACCCTGCCGGCCGGCTACACCCGGCAGACCATCCTCTCGGTCAAGGCCGGCATCGGCGCCACCCACCGCGCGTGGGGCACCGCGCTGACGCGGCTGGCGGGCAAGACCCCACCGGCCAACGACTCGGGCGTCATCCTCAACACCCTGGGCTACTGGACCGACAACGGCGCCGACTACTACTACCGGTTCGACGAGTCGAAGGGCTACGCGGGCACCCTGCTGGCCGTCCGCGACGAGTGGGCGTCCCGGAAGATCCCCATGGGATACATGCAGCTCGACAGCTGGTGGTACCCCAAGGGCCCGGCCGACGACTGGAACGCCCTGCCGGACGGCACCTCGCTGTACGAGGCGGACAAGACCCTGTTCCCGGACGGACTGGCCGCGTTCCAGAAGAAGTTGGGCAAGCCGCTCGTCACCCACGCCCGGTGGGTGGACCCTTCGAGCCCGTACCACGGCACGTACACGTTCTCGAACAACGTCGTCATCGACCCGAAGTTCTGGCAGGGCGTCATGGACTACCTCAGCGAGGGCGCAGTCGCCGTCTTCGAGCAGGACTGGCTCTGCAACAAGGCCAAGCCCGCCGACGACAACCTCACCGACGCCGACGCGTTCTTCGACAACATGGCCCGGTCCTCCGCCGCCGAGGGCATCGACCTCCAGTACTGCATGGCGCTGCCGCGTGACTACCTCCAGAGCACGCGCTACCCCCACCTGACCACGATCCGGGTGAGCGACGACCGCTTCGACCGGCCGAAGTGGGACATGTTCCTCTACGACTCGCAACTGGCCGGCGCGCTCGGGGTGTGGCCCTGGGCCGACGTGTTCCTGAGCGGCGAGACGAACAACCTGCTGCTGGCCAACCTGTCGGCCGGCCCGGTCGGCGTCGGGGACGCGCTGGGCAAGGTGAACGCCGCAAACCTGTCGAAGGCGGCACGCCCCGACGGGGTCCTCGTCAAACCCGACGCGCCCATCGTCCCCACCGACGCCACCTACATCGGCGAAGCGGCCGGGAAGTTGCCCGCCATGGTCGCCTCCACCCACGTCGCGCACGCGACGGGGCTGACCTACCGCTACGTCTTCGCGTATGCCCGGCAGTTCCGCGCGCCGCAGTGGATCCACCAGGCCGAGGACGCGACCCTCTCGGGCGTGACTGTCGGCACGGACCAGCCCGGATACACCGGCAGCGGCTTCGCCGACTACCAGAACGCCGACGGCGACTACGTGGAGTGGACGGTCCGGGCACCCGCCGCGGGCACGTACACCCTTCAGTTCCGCTACGCCAACGCCGCGTTCACCGACCGCCCGCTCGCGGTGACGGTCAACGGCGGCACCGCACACACCCTGTCGTTCCCCTCCACCGGCTGGTGGACGTCCTGGAGCGTCGTGGGCCTGACCGCCACCCTCGCCGAGGGCGCGAACACCGTACGCGCGACCGCCACCGGGGCGAGCGGCGGCAACATCGACTGGCTCGGCGTCACCCGGGGCACCGTGCCGACCGGCATGTCCCAGAGCGTCTCCTTCAGCCCGGCCTCCCTCGGCGTGGGCGGACCGGCGTACGTCTACGACTACTACGCGGGCACCGGCTCCCCGGTCGCCGCGGGCGGCAGCGTGAGCGCCACCGTCACCAGCGGTACGTACTGGATCGTCGCGCCGGTGGGCCCCTCGGGCATCGCCTTCCTCGGGGACGCCGGGAAGTTCGTCCCGCACGGCGGCAAGCGCGTCGTGCACCTCGACGACGACGGCGAGGTGCACGCCACCATCGCCTTCGCCGCCGGTGAGGGACCGGTGACCCTGCGCGGCCACGCGCCGCGCAGGCCGACCGTCACCGCCACCACGGGCAGTGCGGGCACCGTCACCTACGACACGTCGACCAGCCTGTTCACCGTTTCCGTGACGAGCGCCGACAATCAGGCGGTCGTCTCCATCGCCCCCTGACTCCCCGACCGCGGCGCCCCGACCTGTCGAGCGCACTCGGCCTGCCAAGAAGGTGAGAACCGACGTGAGAAGACCTTTCGCGGTCGCCGCAGCGGCGGCCGCCGCGATCCTCGGGCTGATCGCCGTGCCGGCGGCGGCAGCCGCGGCCTCCGCCTCGGCCCCGGCGTCCGTCGAACTCCGAGTGATGCCGATGGGCGACTCGATCACCTGGGGCACCGGCAGCAGCGACGGCAACGGCTACCGGCTCCCGCTGCACGACGCACTCACCGCCGCGGAGTACACCGTGGACTTCGTCGGCAGCATGCGGAACGGCAGCATGGCGGACCCCGACAACGAGGGCCACAGCGGCTGGCGCATCGACCAGGTCGCCGACATCACCGACTCGGTCCTGAGCACCTACCGGCCCAACGTGGTGACCCTGATGATCGGCACCAACGACCTGAACCAGAACTACCGGCCGGCGACCGCACCCGACCGGCTCGCCGCCCTGGTCGACCGGATCACCGACGACCTGCCGGGTGTCACCGTGCTGCTCGCCTCGTTGATCGTGTCGACCCACTCCGTCGAGGAACCCCTCCGGCCGGCCTTCAACCGTGAGGTGCCCGCGATCGCCGAGGCCGCGCGGGCGGAGGGCAAACACGTCGGCTACGTCGACATGGGCACGCTGACCACCGCCGACCTCGCGGACGCGCTCCACCCCAATGACGCCGGCCACCAGAAGATGGCCGACGCCTTCCACGCCGGCATCCTGGCCGCCGACGCGGCCGGCTGGATCGCGCCGCCGGGCCTCGGCGGGATCGTGCACTCGGGCGTCGCCGGGACCGCCAACGGCACCGACGCACAGAAGTGGACGACCCTGCGGCCGGTGCGACCTCCCGCAGCGCTCCGCTAGTGCGAACGGCCACCAGCACCGGCAGTGTCGGCGGATTCGATGCCAAGGACGTTCAGCAGCGCCAGAGCGTCGGCGTCGGGGGAGTTCACCGGTGCGCTGTAGAGCACCAGGTACTGATCGTGATCCGTGAGCGCGAGCTTGTCGCACTCGACGGTGAGTTCTCCGACGACCGGGTGGCGGAAGGTCTTCGTGAGCATCGGTATGGCCTGCACGTCGTGCCGCTCCCAGAGCCTGGCGAAGTCGGCGCTGGCGTCGCGCAGCTCCTCGACAAGGCCGGTCACCGCGGGATCCGTCGGATAGCGGGCGAGGGTGGCGCGCAGTTCCGTGACCACGTGGTGCCGGAACTCGGCCGCGTCGGAGATCCCGTACGGCGCCGCGTCCGCGTCCTGGGGCGTGAGAAAGGCCCGGCGCGCGAGATTCCGGTCCTCCGGGGCGAGCCGGGCGAAGTCCTCCAGGAGCGCCGCCGCGAGAGCGTTCCACGCGAGCACCTCGAACGCGGCGGACATGACCAGGGCGGCCGTCTGCGGCAGCCGCTCGATGAGCGCGAGAATGCTCGGGCGGACATCGCGCCGGTGCAGCCGGGTACGCAGCGGCGCGGTGCCCGCGAGGACGTGGAGGTGGTCGGACTCGGCGTCGGTGAGCCGCAGCGCCCCGGCGACACCGGCGAGGACCTCGCTCGACGGCCTCGGCGCCCTGCCCTGTTCGAGCCGGACGTAGTACTCCGTGGAGATGTGCGAGAGAACGGCCACTTCCTCGCGCCGAAGGCCGGGCGTGCGGCGTCGCGGGCCGCGGGGGAGCCCAACGTCCTGCGGCCTGAGCCGCTCGCGACGGCTGCGGAGGAACGCACCCAGCTCATGCTTGTCCATGTCCTCCAGTGTGCATGCCGCGCGGCGGCGGATCCTGGTACCGCCTGTGCCTGTATCCGGCCCGGGGCCCGGCCGATGCTGTCGACATGACGAACCACACGAACAACGCACCCATCGGCCTGCTCACCGGCAAGGTCGTACTCGTCACCGGCGCCAGCCGCGGCATCGGGGCGGCGGCGGCCAGGCTCTTCGCCGCCGAGGGCGCAACCGTCGTGCTCGCCGCCCGCGGCACCGACGCCCTCGACCGCATCGTCACCGAGATCCGCGCCGACGGCGGCGTGGCCGACGCCGTCACCCTCGACCTCGCCGACCCCGCGAGCGTCCGCGCCGCGGTCGACCGCGTCGGGGAACTGCACGGACGGCTCGACGGAGCCTTCAACAACGGCGCGGCCGTCCAACAGCCCGGCCCGCTCGACACCACGAGCGACGCGGACATCGACGAGCAGTTCGTCGTGAACTTCCGCTCGCACTGGACCGCCATGACCTCCGAGGCCGCACTCATGCGGCAGGGCGGCGGCGGGGCCATCGTCAACACCTCGAGCATCGGCAGCCGCCGCGCGAACCCCGCCCTGCCCGCCTACGGCGCCATGAAGCGCGCGCTCAACAGCATCACCGAGACCGCGGCCGTCACCTGGGGCCGGCAGGGCATCCGAGTCAACGCCGTCACTCCCGGCGGCACCGCCACGGAGATGATCGACAAGTGGGAGGAAGTGTCCCCGGGCATCATCGAACGCAACAACGCGGCGACTCCGCTCGGCCGCATGGCCGAGCCCCGCGAGGTGGCCGAGGCCGCGGCATGGCTGCTGAGCGACCGTGCCTCCATGGTCACCGGCGCCATCGTGCCGGTCGACGGCGGCGCCGGCGCCTGAGAAGTCGAGCACCGGAAGGCGCGGCCTGTGTCAGGATGCTCGGCATGTCTGGTCGAGCGCTGAGCTTCGGGGCGGTGGCGGAAGCATACGAACGGTTCCGGCCGGGATATCCCGACGCACTGTTCGACATGGTGACCGCATACGCGGACCGTCCGCTCCGTACCGCCCTCGAGATCGGCGCCGGGACAGGCAAGGCAACCCGCCTGTTCGCCCGACGCGGGGTCGTGGTCACCGCGACCGACCCCGATGGGTCCATGCTCACCGAGCTGCGCAAGCACGTGCCGGCGAACGTCAGGACGGTGCAAGCCGCGTTCGAGGACGTGCCACCGGGGAAGCGGTACGGGCTGGTCTACGCGGCGGCGGCGCTGCACTGGACGAACCCGGAGGGCCGGTGGACACGCATGGCCGCGCTGCTGGAGCCGGGCGGAGTGTTCGCCTCGTGCGGCGGCCCCTTGCGACTGGCCGACCCCGTCGTGGAGGAGGCTGTCCGCGCGGCGCGAGCACCATACTTGGAAAGCGACGAGGTTCCGTCCCCGGACGGGACGCCCGCGGACCATGAGATGCAGTGGCCGGGCACGGAACTGCGACGGTCCGAGTGGTTCACCGGCGTTCAACAGGCCGTGATCGAAAGACGTGTCGCGATGAGCGCTCGCGACTACGTTGGTCATCTCTCCACCGTCTCGGCCTATCTCGTGCTGCCGAGTGCGGAGCGGGAGCAGGTATGGGGCCGGATCATGCGGCTGCTGCCGGAGAGAGTCGAGATGACAGCCGACATCACCGTCCATCTCGCGCGTCGGCGCTACGAGGATTGATCGCAGGTCCGGCTGGGCGCGCGCCCAGCCGGACAGGGTGGTGGCCGAAGGTCCCTGTGGTCCTGGGCCGTTGAGTCCCCGGGTGCGGACCTTCGGCATCGGGCGCGGGGTGGTGGGGACTGGGAGAGTGAGTGGTGTCAGGAACCGACCGGATGTCTTGAAGGGATCAACGCCATGGCCGTGCACGAGCCCACGCACCGCAGTTCGGGTTTCCACCTGCCGACGTTCCGTGGGAACCTCACCGCTTCCGCTCCGGGGTCGGCCGAGTCGGCGGACGCCGGCACGCTTGCCGCACGGGCCTACGCCTTCGCCGCGGCCCGCGTGCTGCTGGGGTTCGTCTTCCTGTGGGCGTTCCTCGACAAGACCTTCGGCTTCGGCTACGCGACCCCCTCCGGGAAGGGCTGGATCGACGGCGGCTCGCCGACCGAGGGCTTCCTCGGGCATGTCGCGGTCGGTCCGATGGAGTCGACGTTCCACTCGTGGGCCGGCGCGGCCTGGGCCGACTGGCTGTTCATGCTGGGCCTGCTCGGGATCGGGGTCGCGCTGATCGCCGGGGTGGCGCTGCGGCTGACGGCGCTGGCCGGGACGGTGATGATGGCGCTGATGTGGGTGGCGGAATGGCCGCTCGCGAAGCACCTGTCGGACGGCTCGGCGAGCGGCTCGGCGAACCCCTTCGTCGACTACCACCTCATCTACGCGGTGGTGCTGATAGCCCTGGCCCTCGCCTCGGCCGGCAACACATTCGGACTGGGCCGGCTGTGGGCCCGGCTCCCGCTGGTCCGTGACCACCGGTGGCTGCGCTGAACGCGAGCGGTGGGGCGGGTCCACAGACGGACCCGCCCCACCGGCCTGTGGGTGGGTTCGCCGGCGCCACCCCGCCGACCGTCCACCTGCCGGACCTCAAGGTCGACCCGTCGGATGTCGCGCGGGCCGGCCTCGACGGCGTTCAGGCCGGACCAGAAGATCGTTCCGGCCAGTCCACCATGTCGATTCCACCGGCCCATGACACGGCCCGCGGCGTCACACCCTGGACGCGCCCAGGGACGTGGTGGCTTGCGTCGTGCAGGTGGATGAGGATGTCGTGTGCCCGGCCGAGGGCGCTCCTGTACTTGGTGGGATCGGGCCGTCCGGCACCGATGTTCCAGGTGACGCGCTCCTTGTCCAGCCAGGCGCGTGCGGAGTCGGGGGCAGTGCGCATGTCCAGGATGTAGTCCCGCCGGCGGACCTTGTCGAGCGTGTGTTCATTGGTGCCCGGCCTGGCGGCACCCACGGTGTAGGTCCGCATCACGTCGTCGTCGGCGCCGAAGGCCGCGAAGGATCCCTTGTGAAAAGTGAAGCCGACGCTGACACAGCCCGTGCCGAACGCGTCGCGCAGGAACGCCCCTTGGGAGTCGTGGGACATGTGGGTGTTGTGCCCCGGGCGCTGCCTCCGCAGCAGTTCGTACACCTCCCGGGTCCGCTCCGCCCGCTCCTTGCGCTCGGCCGGCGGCGGATCACGGTAGAGACCGGGCAGGCGGGCCTCTTGGAGGAGGGGCCGTCCCCCTGACGCGGGTAGTGCCTGCTGTATCGACCGGGCCGGTCTCGACCACCACAAGTCCGGTGCGGTACACGCTTCCCAACGGCCAGTCAGCGGGCCCGCACGCGATCCCGCACCCGACCCGAGGTCCGCATTCCCGCACTCCTTCGCGAACCGTCCCTCACCGGGCCGTCCAGCCCCCGTCCACCGTGACCGTCGTCCCGGTCATGAAGCGCGACGCGTCCGACGCGAGGAACACCGCGGCGCCGCCCAGCTCTTCGGCCTCGCCGACCCGGCCCAGGGGAGTGCTGTCCACGATGCGCTCGCCCCAGCGGCTGTCGAGCAGGCCCGAGCTGAGGTCCGTACGGAAGTAGCCGGGCGCGAGCGTGTTGACGCGCACGCCGCGGTCGGCCCACTCGACGGCCAGGGACTTGGTGAGTGCCTCGACGCCGCCCTTGCTGGCCGCGTACGCGGCGATGCGCTCGAAGCCGGTGCTGGCGTGCACCGAGGAGACGTTGACGATCGAGCCGCCGCCCTGCTCCAGCATGACCTTCCCGGCCTCACGGCAGCAGTAGAAGGCGCCCGCGAGGTTGACGTCCACGACCTGCCGCCACGCGTCGTCGGTGACCTTCTCGCTGCGGGTGAAGTGCGGGCTGACGCCTGCGCAGTTGACCGCGGCGTCGAGGCGGCCCGCCCACTTGACGACCCGTTCGACAGCCGAGCGTACGGCGGCGGAGTCGGACACGGAGCCGGGCACGACCAGCACCTTGCCTCCGTGGCCGGAGAGTTCGGCGGCGAGCTGTTCCAGGTCGGCGGTCGTGCGGGCGGTCACGGCCAGGGTCGCACCGGCCTGGGACAGCGCCACCGCCATGGCGCGGCCGAGGCCCTTCCCGGCGCCGGTGACCCAGACGGTCTTGCCGTCGAGGCGCAGGTCGCGGTTCACATCGCTCATCGCCGGGGCTCCGTCGGAAGCTCGCGCAGATTCCGTTTGAGGACCTTGCCCGAGGGCGTGCGCGGGAGTTCGTCGACGACGTGGAAGTGGGCGGGCACCTTGAACTTGGCGAGCCGGGCCCGGCAGAACTCCCGCAGTTCCTCCGGGCCGGCCTGTGTCCCGGGGCGGAAGACGACGAAGGCGCGGGGCACTTCGCCCCAGCGGGCATGGGCGAGGCCGACCACGGCGGCCTCCAGGACGGCGGGGTGTTCGTACAGCACCCGCTCCACCTCCGGGGTGGCGATGTTCTCGCCGCCGGAGACGATCATGTCCTTCTTGCGGTCGTCGATGTAGAGGAAGCCGTCCTCGTCGACATGGCCGATGTCCCCGGTGTGGAACCAGCCCTCCTTGAGGGCGGCCGCCGTCGCCTTCTCGTCCCGCCAGTAGCCGGCGAAGACCTTCGGACCGCGCAGGGTGATCTCGCCCAGTTCGCCGGTCGCCGCTTCGGCGCCGGCGTCGTCGACGATCCGTATCCGGGTGTGCGGGACCGGGCGGCCGACCGAGCCGAGCTTGGTCAGGCAGTGCGCCCGGTCGAGGAAGGTGTCGCCGGAGACGGTCTCGGTGAGGCCGTAGGCGTCGGCGAACCAGGCGTTGGGGAAGGCGGTCATGATCCGGCGCAGCACCGGCTCGGGTGTCTCTCGCCGCCGCCCAGCACGAACCGGACCGATGCGGTGTCGTACGCCTCGCGGCCCGGAACCTCCAGGACGGCGTTGACCATGGCGGGCGCGAGCCACAGGTTGGTGACACGCTGGTCCTGGATCGTCCGGAGGGTGCCCTCGGCGTCGAACTTGCGCTGGAGCACGACCTTCCCGCCCGCGTACAGCACCCCGAGCGCGGGCATGTCCAGACCCCCCACGTGGTACAGGGGGCCGCACACCAGCGTGGTGTCCGCCGAGGTGAGTCCGAAGTGGACGATGTGCGCCAGGTTCTTGGCCTGGACGTTGCCGTGGGTGATGCACACACCCTTCGGCCGCGAGGTGGTGCCGGAGGTGTACATCAGCCGTTGCAGATCCCCCTGCTCAACGTCGACGGGCTCCACGAAGGCGCCCCGGTGCCGGGCAAGCAGATCCTCGTAGCCGGACCACGGAGCGGTGGGGGAGTCGGCGTCGACCTGGATCCGCCGGGTCAGCCCGGTCAGAGCGGGCGCGATCCGGTCCACGGCCTCGGTGAAGTCCGGCTCGGTGACGACGGCCTTCGCGCGGGCGTGTTCGAGGATGTACCGCCACTCGTCCTCCGAGAGCCGGTAGTTGAGCGGCAGGAACACCGCCCCGATCCGGTTGACGGCGTAGACGAGTTCCAGGAACTCCGGCCGGTTGTACAGCAGCAGCCCGACGACGTCACCGCGCCCCACGCCCAGCTCGGCAAGACCGGCGGCCAGCCGGTTGACCCTCTCGTGTAGTCGGCGCACCGTCAGGTGCCCCTCGTCCTGGACGACAGCCACCGCGTCGGGCCGTTGGGCCGCGTGGTAGTCGAGGATGCTCGCGAAATTGTGCACGGCGACTCTCTCGTTCGGCGACCGGACATTGTCCCGACCGGTCGGTTGCCCGCTACAAAGTTTTCGTGTACCTCTTGGTCTATAAAACCGGTAGCCGAACTTTACGACGCTCCACAGCTACCGACAACCGGTGTGCGGGCGATTCCCGCGGAAGGAGGGAACCTGTGCCACGCATTCGTCTGGAGGCCGACGGGCCCGTCACCACTCTCCGCCTGGACAATCCGCCGATGAACGCCTTCGACTCCGCTCTGCGTGAAGAGCTGGCGCAGGCCGTGCGCGGACTCGCGGACGCGCGCGACGTACGGGCCGTCGTGCTCTACGGGGGTGAGCACCTGTTCGCGGCCGGGGCGGACATCAAGGCCCTGGCCGCGATGGGCCCCGAAGAGATCCGTGGCTGGAACCGGGCCCTGCAGCGTGCGTTCGACGAGGTCGCCCGCCTCCCGATGCCGGTCGTGGCCGCGGTCAACGGCTACGCGCTCGGCGGCGGTCTGGAACTGGCCCTGTGCGCCGATTACCGGGTCGCGGCCCAAGACGCCGTGCTCGGTCAGCCGGAGGTGCGGCTCGGCATCATCCCGGGCTCCGGCGGCACCCAGCGGTTGACGCGCCTGCTGGGCCCGGCGAAGGCGAAGAACCTGCTGATGACCGGCCGCGGGGTCAAGGCGGAGGAGGCGCTCAGGATCGGACTCGTGGACGAGGTCGTCCCGGCCGAGGCGGTGCACGCCACCGCGCTCGGTTACGCGAACAGGCTCGCCGCGGGACCGGCCGCCGCCCTCGAAGCGATCAAGGAGGCGGTCGACCACGGCGCCGACGCCGGCCTGTCCACCGGACTCGCGCTGGAACGGTCGCTGTTCACCGGCGTCTTCGGGACGGCGGACGCGGCCACCGGTCTGCGCTCCTTCCTCGAACACGGCCCCGGCAAGGCGCGTTTCGCCGGCCCGGCGGGAGCCGGCGACGGAGCCGACGAGCGCGACCCGGATCAGGACGACACGTATCAGCACGACCCGGACCAGGACGACACGAAGGGGCGTACGACGTGAAGGCACTGCGCTGGCACGGTGCACGGGACCTGCGTCTGGAGGAGGTGCCCGACCCGCCGCCCCCGCGACCGCACGAGGCGGTCGTGGAGGTCTCCTGGTGCGGCGTGTGCGGCACCGACCTGCACGAGTTCCTCGAAGGCCCGCACATGATCCGCGGCGGCCCGCACCCTCTCACCGGCGCCGAACCGCCCCTCGCCCTGGGACACGAGTTCAGCGGAACCGTGCTCGCCCTGGGCGCCGAGGTCCCCGGCGTCGCCGTCGGCGACCGTGTCACCGTGGATCCCGTCTGGCGGTGCGGGCGCTGCTACTGGTGCACACGAGGCGAATACCACATCTGCCCCAAGAGCGGCAGCGTCGGACTGGCGTCCCCCGGGGCCTTCGCC
Source organism: Streptomyces sp. SL06 (assembly GCF_058244745.1). Classification (NCBI taxonomy): domain Bacteria; kingdom Bacillati; phylum Actinomycetota; class Actinomycetes; order Kitasatosporales; family Streptomycetaceae; genus Streptomyces; species Streptomyces sp. SL06. Next base: position 7,372,639 of record NZ_JBSYOT010000002.1, read on the forward strand.
GAGCGGGTCACCGTGCCGCTGGCCGGCCTGACCCGCCTCCCCGGCAATGTCAGCGACGAGATGGCGGCCCTGGCCGAACCGCTGGCCGTCGGCCTGCACGCCGTGACCCGGGCAGGAGTGCGGGCGGGCGACAACGTCCTGGTTCTCGGGGGCGGCCCGATCGGCTTCGCCGTGGTGCTCGCGGCCCGTCTCGCGGGGGCCGCCGGGCTGTACGTCAGCGAGCCGCTCGGAGAACGCCGGGAGAAGCTCCTGGCGGCCGGGGTCACCGAGGCGTTCGACCCCCGGGAGACGGACGTACGCCGTGAACTCTTCGTGCGCACCGGGCGCATCGGCCCGGACGTGGTGATCGACGCGACCGGCGTACCCGCGCTCGCGGCCCAGGCCGTGGCCACCGTCCGGCGCGGCGGCCGGGTCGTTCTGGCGGGGGTCGGCCACGGCCGTGTGGAGATCGAGATGGGGCAGCTCGTCTTCTACGAGCGGACCCTGCTCGGCACCCTCGGCTACAACTTCGACATCCCCCGCGTGATCGACCTGATGAGCACCGGGCGCCTGGACGCCTCCCCCCTGCTCACCGGGCGGTTCTCGCTGGCCGAGGGAGCCGGGGTCTTCGAAGACCTGGCCGCCGACCGGGCCCGGCACCTCAAGGTTCTGCTGACCCCGAAGGGACTGTGAGATGGATTTCGACCTGCCCGAAGAGACGCGGGCGTTGCAGGAGATGGTCCGCGAGTTCGCGGCCCGGGAGATCGCCCCGCACGCGGCCTCGTGGTCGGAGAACGAGGAGTTCCCGACCCACATCTTCACCAAACTGGGCGGACTCGGACTCATGGGCATGCTGGTGCCCGAGGCGTACGGCGGTGCGGGCGCCGACATGGTCTCGTACGTGGCGGTGATGGAGGAACTGGGCGCCGTCGACCAGTCGGTCGCCTCGTCCTGGAACGCGCACTCCACGATCGCCTCGCTGCCGCTGCTCGCCTACGGCACGGAGGAACAGAAGCGGCGCTGGCTGGCTCCGCTGGCGCGGGGCGAGGCCATCGGGGCGTTCGGCCTGACCGAGCCGGAGGCGGGCTCCGACGCGGCCGGGATCGTCACCACCGCGCGTCGGGTGGACGGAGGGTGGCTGATCAACGGCACCAAGATGTTCATCACCAACGCCGGTACCGACATCAGCCAGGGCGTGACCCTCCTCGCGGTGACCGGCCACGACGACGACGGCCGCAAGCGTTTCGCGACCTTCTACGTCCCCACGGACACGCCCGGCTACGCGTGCGGCCGCAAGCTGAAGAAGCTCGGCTGGCACGCCATGGACACCCGGGAGCTGGTCTTCACCGACTGCTTCGTGCCGGAGGACCATCTGATCGGCGACGAGGGCGGCGGCCTGCGCCAGTTCCTGTCCGTGCTGGACAAGGGCCGCATCAGCGTGGCCGCGCTGGCACTGTCCCTGACCAGGACGGCCCTGCGGCTGGCCGTCCAGCACGCCACGGAACGCGAGCAGTTCGGGCGTCCGCTGTCCGCCTTCCAGGCGGTCGCCCACAAGATCGCGGACATCGGCACGGAGTTCGACGCCGCCCGATGGATGGTCTACCGCGCCGCGTGGCTCGCCGACCGGGGACGCCCCTACGCCACCGAGGCCGCGATGGCGAAGCTGTACGCCTCCGAGGTCGCCAACCGCGCGGCCTCCCAGGCGGTGCAGATCCACGGCGGCTACGGCTACATCCGCGAGTCGGAGATCTCCCGCTTCTACGCCGACGCGAAGATCCTGGAGATCGGCGAGGGCACGAACGAGATCCAGCGCAATGTCATCGCGAGGGCCCTGGTCAAGCGGACGTGAGGCCCGGTCGGGTCCCGCGGTGCGCGCTCGCACACCACGGGACCGGATCAGCCTCCCACGGCGACGGGCGCCCAGTCCTTCTCGGGGTCGAGCGAGCACTCGGGCCGGTCGCGCTTGAACGCCTCGGCCCGCTCCTCGACAGCCCGCAGTGTGCTGTCGGGCGCCCCGAAACCGCGGAACAAAGTGGCGCAGTACTCACGGGAGAGGCGGTCGGGTCCCCACGGCCCGTCGGTGCGCACCCATTGGTAGGTGTGATTGTGCAGATTGAGGAACTGGAGTGTGGCCAGGCGCGGTTGGACCGCGCTGAGGGCCTTTTGCCCGATGGCCTCGGAGAGCAGACCGGAGACGAGCTGCTCGAAATCGGTCCGCTGCTGGAGCAGCGTCCGCAGTTCACCCCCGCTGAGGCTGCGGTAGTCGTGCTCGTAGACCCAGATGTGGTCGAGCCGGTGGAAGATGATCGTCAGCAGCGACTCCGAGAGCAGCCGCAGGCGCACCAGCGGCGTCTCGTCCAGCTCCGCCACCTGCCGGGCGCGCTTGAGCAGCGGCAGCATCACCCGCGACTGGACCTCGATCAGCAGGTTCTCCTTGGACACGATGTAGTAGTACAGCGCGCCCTTCGCCAGCCCCACGGCCCGGCCCAGGTCATTGACGGAGGTCGCGGCGTAGCCCTGGCGGGCGAACAGCTCGGCCGCGGTGTCGATGATCTTCTGACGCCTGACCTCGAAGTCGGGACCGTGGCCCGGCGGTCGTGGCATGGGGTTCTCTCCCTCTCGTGCGACAGCGCGCTGTCGGTGCGGTGTCCGCCTCCCGCGGTCGGTGACCGAAAGGGAGGCGGACGGCGGTGATGCTGTCTCCAGTTTGCCCGACCAGTCGGTACATTGAAGATACGGCCGAGGCGGCGCGTTCGGCGCGTCGCCTGCGTGAGTGTAGCGAGGACGCACATGACTGTGGCACCGCAGATGGACGGCGTGGATTCCCCGCACGGGGAGCGACTCCTTGAGATGTACCGGCGGATGCGACGTATCCGCCGGTTCGAAGAGCGGGCGTCGGAGCTGTACAAGGCGACCGAGATACCGGGTTTTCTGCATCTGTCGATCGGTCAGGAGGCCAGTGCCGTGGGCGCGTGCTGGCCCCTGCGTGAAAGCGACGGCATCACCTCCACCCACCGTGGCCACGGTCATGTCCTGGCCAAAGGTCTGGACGCGGCCTCGATGATGGCCGAGCTGATGGGCAAGGACGCCGGAACCTGTCACGGCCGCGGCGGTTCCATGCACATCGCCGATCCCGGTCTGGGCATCTACGGAGCCAACGGCATCGTGGGCGCGGGCCTGCCCATCGCGGCCGGGGTGGCGACCGCCGCCAAACTGCGCGCGGCCGGCGACGTGGTGGTGGCGTTCTTCGGGGACGGCGCGGTCGCCCAGGGCATGTTCCACGAGGCGGTCAACCTGGCCGCCGTATGGGACCTGCCCGTCGTCTTCCTCTGCGAGAACAACCACTACTCCGAGTTCTCGGCCGCCTCCGAGCAGCACCGTGCGCCGCTCTCGGCCCGCGCCGCCGGATACGGCATCGGGTACGCGCACGTCGACGGCAACGACATCCTCGCCGTGGCCGGAATGATGAGCGACGTGGTGGAGCGGATCCGGCACGGCGGCGGCCCGATCCTGGTGGAGGCGGAGACCTACCGCTGGCACGGGCACTACGAGGGCGACCCCGAGCGCTACCGCAGCCCGCAGGAGGTCGCCGAGGCCAGGACGCGGGACCCGCTGATCGTGGCGCGCCGGCACCTGGCGGCAGCCGGGGTGGGCGAGGCGCCGGTGGACGCCGTCGACGAGGAGATCGACCAGGAGATCGAAGCGGCCGTCGTCTGGGCGCGGAGTCTGCCCGAACCCGACCCGGCCACCCTGCACGACTTCGTCTCCGCCCCGAGGCCGGCCCTGCCCGAGCCCGCCGGCCCCGCGCCCGGCGGTGAGATCTTCCGCTCCATGGACGCCGTACGCCTCGCCCTGGAGCACGAGCTGACGGCGGACCCCTCGGTGTTCGTGGCCGGCATCAACGTCGGCGCGGGCGGCAACGTCTTCGGGCTCACCCGGGGGCTGGCCCAGGCGTTCCCCGGAAGGGTCCGCGACACCCCGATCAGCGAGAGCGCCATCCTCGGTACGGCGGTGGGCGCGGCGATGGCCGGGATGAGGCCCGTCGTGGAGATCATGTACATGGACTTCATCGGCGTCTGCCTCGACATGCTGCTCAACCAGGCCGCCAAGCTGCGCTTCATGACCGGCGGCCGGGCCTCGATGCCCCTCGTCGTGCGCACCCAGTTCGGGGCGGGCCGCTCCTCGGGCAGCCAGCACTCGCAGAGCCTGGAGGCCGTTCTCGCGCACATTCCCGGACTGACCGTGGTGATGCCGTCCAACCCCGCCGACACCTACGGCCTGCTGCGCGCGGCCATCCAGGACCCGAACCCGGTCGTATTCGTCGAGAACCGCCTCCAGTACGGCCTCAAGGGCCCGCGTCCCGCGGACGACCACCTGATTCCGCTCGGCAGGGCCAAGGTCGTGCGCGAGGGCACGGACGTCACCCTCGTCTCCTGGTCGCGGATGGTCCAGGACTGCCTCACCGCGGCCGAGCAACTCGCGGGGGAGGGGATCAGCGCCGAGGTCGTCGATCTGCGGACGATCGCCCCGCTGGACCGCGAGACCGTCCTCGCCTCCCTCGCCAAGACCAACCGTCTGGTGATCGCCCACGAGGCGGTACGGGACTTCGGTGTCGGCGCCGAACTGGCCGCCCTCGCCGTCGACGAGGGATTCTGGCACCTGGACGCGCCTGTCACGCGGGTGGCGCCGCCCCCCGTCCCGGCCCCGTACGCTCCGTCCCTCGAACGGGCCTGGCTGCCCTCGCACGACACCATCGCCGCCACCGTGCGCCGCATCGCCGCGGTCTGAAATCAAAAGGCGCCTTCGGGGACATTTCCCCGAGGGCGCCCCGATCAATGTATCGATCAGTCCAAAGGGAGGTCGCGGCGAGGCGGGGGCCGGTCGCCGGCCGCGGGGCACGGGTTCACCCCACGCGGCCGACGGAGCGCTCCGCGGCCGGCGGGCGGGGACCTCGAACGTCCGGCGGAGCCGGGTGCGAATGCAAGATCCCCACCGCTGCCGGTCCATCGGTACCCAGGCCCTAAACTGCTGAGTTATGGCGAGACCACCAGGGCACGGGCCGGGCTACGAGACCAAGCGGCAGGAGATCATCGACAAGGCGGCCGCACTGTTCGCCAAAAAGGGCTACGCCGCCACCGGCATCGCCGAGGTGGGTGATGTCGTAGGGCTGGCCAGGGGTGCGCTGTACTACTACATCGGCTCGAAGGAGCACCTGCTCGTCGAGATCCAGGACCGGGTCATGCGTCCCATGCTCGCCAACGTGCACCGGATCGCCGCGCTCGACGAGGACGCGCTGGTCCGCCTGCGGATGCTGTCGTTGACGCTGCTGGAGAACATCCTGGCCCGTCTCGACCACGTCTGGGTCTACGAGCACGACTACCGCAACCTGCACGGGGTCAACCGCACGCGACTGCTGAGCCAGCGCCGCGAGTTCGAGAACGTCGTCCAGCAACTGCTCGTCGCCGCCATGGACGAGGGATCGTTCCGCAGGATCGATCCGCGACTGGCCACACTGCAGTTCCTCAACATGCACAACCACACGTACCAGTGGATCGAGCCCGGGGGCGAGTGGGACGCCGAGTTCCTCTCCCGGGAGTACTGCGCGACCCTCTTCCTGGGCTTCGCCACTCCCGGCCGCCGGTTCGCCGACCTGGAGGACCGCATGGCCGAGCTTCTCGCGTTGAGGAAGACCGCCACCCCCGAGCCGCTGCCCAGCTCCTCACGGAAGCCGTGACCCGCCGCCCGAGCCGCGCACCGGGCACGTGCGAGGCCCCGGGAACCGGTCCTGGGGCCTCGGCGGCAGACGGAGCGACGGGTGCCGGTCCTGTCAGACGGTCGCCACGGGGGTGAGCGGACTGCCCTGCGTACCGGGGAGGTTGAGCGGGGGAGCGGTGAGCAGGAAGCGGCTGCGGTTGTGCTCGCGCAGCCAGGCGGCGAGCTTGTCGAGGTACCACAGTTCACCGAGCGGGACGCCGAGCTTGAAGAGGCACAGATGGTGGATGGGCAGCAGGGTGTGCGGTCCCTGGGCCTTGGTGACGCCCACGCCCTCCACCGCGTAGTTGTCCGCGATGAGCGCCGATATCTGGCTGTCGGCGATCCACTCCAGGAGATCGGGGTCGTCGGCGTCGAGGTACGGCGCGGTCTGGTGGATCGCCACCGGGTCGGGGTTCTTCTCCCAGGCGAGGATCTGGGTGGCGAAGCCGGTGCGCAGGAGCAGCATGTCACCGGGTTCCACGGTCACGTCGTCCGCGGCCATGATGTCCTGGAGCTGCTTGAAGCTGACCGGCTGGTAGCCCGTGCCGAGGTGGTGGGCGATGTCGATGAGGACACCGCGCCCCTGGACACCGTGCTCCGCCATGTGCTCCAGGCCGAGGTGACGGGCGAAGCTGAGGCTGCCGCTGCCGTCCCCCTTGGCGTCGTCCCGGGGTCCGACCAGGTCGGTGCCCGGACGGTACCCGTTGTAGTAGACGGGCTCGGCGACACCGTCGCCGTCCGCGTCGAACTCGGCGCCCTGGTGGGCGAGGGCGTCCCACTGGGTCGAGTACTGCAGCCACAGGGTGACCACGTCGTCCGACCACACGTCGGTCAGTGAGGGGTCGATCTCCTTGCTCGCGACGACGTTGTAGAAGACGTCCTGCTTGTGCGCGAGATCCTCGGTCGGCCGCAGGATCGGCGGATAGCGTCGCTGGTTCATGGCCGAACCGCCCGGATAGTCGAGCGGGAGGCTCAGACTGAAGCTGACTCCGTGCTCGACCTCGCGCACACCCTGGAGCACCTTCTGCGGCGTCAGCAGGTTGATGCGGCCCAGCTCGTCGTCCTCGCCCCAATCGCCCCACGTCGACCCGGGCGGCCTCTGCTTCCAGCGCTTCGTCATGGTGAATGCCTCCTCCGTCGACGTCCCTGTCGACTGTCGCCGTCATGCTATTTACTTTGTACCGTTTGGTCAATGGAATGTCTCATTGTTTTACTGACACGCTCGCGACGCTTTCGGTAAAAGTAATAGACTAGGTGGTCGAAATAGGGTAGACCGTGGGCTGACGTAGCTGTCGGTGCTTGGAGGCACACGAATGAGTAAAATTCCGTACGCCGAGGTCGTGGCGGGTGTCCGCGCCACCATCGGCGCACACACCCAGGCGCAGGACGCCGGCCGGACCGACGAGATCGTCGCGCTGTACGCGCCGGACGCCGTCCTGGAGGTGCCGGGCGCCGAACCCGTCGAGGGAAGTGCGGCGATCCACCAGGCGTTCAAGGGCTGGGAGCCGACCAAACCCCAGCTCCACCTGGTCGGCAACACGGTCGTCACGGCGTCCGGTGACGGCGGGGCGACCGCGGTGAGCGACGTCGTCTTCCTGCAGCGGGGCGAGTCCTCCTGGGACGTGCAGATCACCGGCCGCTATGCCGACACCCTGCGGTGGCAGGACGGCACCTGGCTCTTCACGCGCAGGACCACCACTTACCAGATCTGACCGACCGACTCTGTGGGAGCCGACATGACCACATCTGCCGAGATCTCGGCCGCCGTTCACGTCCAGGCCGCCGTGGCCGCCTACGCGCAGGCACTCGACGCCGACCGCGTCGAAGATCTCGTCGAACTCTTCTGGCCCGACGCGGTCGCCGAGATCACCGGCGTCGGCACCTTCGAGGGGCACGACGCCATACGGGCCGGATACGCCGGATTCTCCCCGGCGCGACCGCAGTTGCACCTCGTGGGGAACACCGTCGTCACGTCGGCCACCGACGACGAGGCGACGGCGGTCAGCAACCTGGCCTTCTTCCAGCGCGACGACGCGGGCTGGGCGGTCCGGCTGGTCGGCCGCTACGACGACGTACTGCGCCGGCGCGACGGCGAGTGGCGCTTCCAGCGGAGGGTCACCACCTTCCAGCCGTGACGCGCGTCGCGCCCGTTGGTGAGACAGGGCGGTGCCCGGCCGGCTCCCCGCCGCCGGCCGGGCACCGCCCTCTTGTGTCACGCGTCGCGCGGAGAGCCCGCCTTCGAGAGGTCGAAGGCGTTGAAGTCGTTCTCCCGGACCTCCCGGATCAGCTCCTGGAGCTTCCATCGCCCGGTGGGATTCAGCAGTTGGCTGACGGCCTTGCCCGGGATGTTGGACCCGTAGAAGTAGCTGCCCTTCTGGAAGATGGACAGGGAGTCGCTGCTGTTCATGAGGTCGGTCCACTCCTTCTCGGCGGAGGCCTTGACCTCGATCACGTCGTGGCCGTGGTCACGCGCGTACTGGATGGTCTCGTGGACGAACTCCACCTGGTCGCCCGCGTAACGGGGGTTGTTGCCGAGCGCGCCGTGCGGCCCGCCGGGGAAGAAGAAGTTCGGGAAACCGGCCGTGGCGACCCCGAGATAGGTACGCGGCCCGGCCGACCAGTACTCCTCCAGGGGCAGGCCCCGCCTTCCGCGCACGCCGAGCCGGTTGAGCGCGCCGGTGCCGAAGTCGTAGCCGGTGCCCCAGATGACGATGTCGAACTCGCGCAGGCCCGCCGCGGTCTCGATACCGTTCTCGGTGAAGCGGAGGATGGGCTCCTCGGGGAGTGAGACGAGCGAGACGTTCGGGTTGTTGTACGCCTCGAAGTAGCCCGTGCCGAACGGGGGGCGTCGCGCGCCGTACCCGCCGTCCTTGGGGACCAGCTTGTCCGCCGTCTCGGGGTCCCGCACGATGCCGCGGATCTTCGCGGCCATGAAGTCGCACCATTCGGCGTTCACCGTCGGGTTGTACGTCATGTCGCGGTAGTGCTCGGTCAGCTTGGTGAAGCCGGGGCTGTTCCAGATCCGCTCGTAGAACGCCTGGCGCTCCTCGGGGCCCACGTCCGCCCCGCTGACCGGGTTCATGGTGTGCAGAAACCCGCTGGGCGAGGTGTCGAGGGTGTCGCGGATGCGCTCGAAGCCGGCCTTGAGCCGCGCCTGTTCCTCGGGGGTGATGGGCCTGTTGTTGAGGGGGGTGACCCAGTCGGCCTTCATCTGGTAGACGGTCAGGGAGGCCACCTCGCCGGCGATGGCGGGCACCACCTGGACGCCGCTCGACCCGGTGCCGACGAGCGCCACCCGCTTGCCCCGGAAGTCGATGGGCTCCTTGGGCCAGCGGCTCGTGTGGTGCTGCTCGCCCCGGAAGTCGTCCCGGCCGGGGATCTCCGGGACGAAGGGGACCGAGAGGTTGCCGGTGGCCGCGACGAGGAAGCGCGTCCTCAGCGTCGTGCCGTTGTTGGCCGTGACGGTCCAGGTGCCCGTCGGCTCGTCGTAGACGGCCGAACTCACCTTCGCGTCGAAGACGATGTCGCCCCGCAGGCCGAACCGGTCGACCACGTGGTTGAAGTACCGTTCGATCTCCGGCTGTCCGGCGTACTGCTCCGTCCACTCCCACTCCTCCCACAGCTCCCGGGAGAAGAGGTAGCCGTAGGTGTAGCTCTCGGAGTCGAAGCGTGCCTCGGGGTAGCGGTTCCAGTACCAGACGCCGCCCACGCCGGTACCGGCCTCCAGCAGCTTCGCCGAGAGACCGGCCTCCCTGGCCCGGTACAGCTGGTAGATGCCGGTGACCCCGGCTCCGATGACCACGACGTCCAGCAGACCGGCCGGATCGGCCTGCCCTCCGGCCGTCGAGTCGGCCGTCCGCGGTGTCTTCGTCGTCTTGCTCATCTGCCCTCCAAGCGAACAGGGGGCTGCTTGCTCCGCCCGCATGAGCCCTTGTTTTGTGTAGTGACCGGTCGGTCGAATATTGAGGCGAGGGTAGAGCAGTGCGGTGGCTCCATCAATGGGTGGGCGCCAATGGGACGGGCGCCGAGGGGTCGAGCCGGGGCTCGACCCGGTCGGCCCCGATCGGTGAGGCCGCCGTCGTACTCGTTGATTATACCGACCGATTGATCTAACTTTCGTTGAAGGGGATGACACAGTGACGTGCCAACAGGAGTCGCACATGGCGAAGGATGCTGAAGACCCGACCGACCTGCGCAGCGCCGGCCTCAAGGCGATGCGGGACGCGTTGCCCGGTGTGTTCCCCGACGGGGACATCGACCTGCGGGACGGGCAGCTCGGGGAAGAACTCGTCGAGATCGGCCTCACCAGCGTGTGGGGCGCCCTGTGGGCGCGTGAGGGCCTCAGCCCGCGCGACCGGAGCCTGGTCACGCTGGGAATCCTCATCGCGCTCGGAGCCGAGAGCGAACTCAGGACCCACTTCAGGATCGGCGTCACGAACGGCCTCACCGAGGACGAGATCGCCGAGGTCGTCTACCACGCCGGCGGATACGCCGGTTTCCCGGCCGCCACGGCGGCGCGCAACGCCGCCCGGGAGGCGCTCTCCGGCTGACGGGGCCGGACGCCCTCGGGCGGGGGAGCGAAGGGCGAGCGCGGGAGATGTTCCACCAGCCGCTTCGGCACGGTCCGTCCTCGGGCCGGTGATGCGGCGTCACCATCTGAGGAGTTCCTATGTCTTGGGAGAACAGGGTCGCGGTCGTCACCGGCGGCGCCCGCGGAATCGGGCGGGCGATCGCGACGGTGCTGGCCGCTCGGGGCGCGGCGGTCGCCGTGTGGGATCTGGACCTGGAGGGCGCGGAGAAGACCGTCGGCATGATCCAGGAGGCGGGCGGCACGGCGACCGCCGTGGGCGGCGACGCGGCGGACGCCGCCGCAGTGGCCACGGCCGCCGCGCGCACCCGCGAGGAACTGGGGCCGGTCTCGATCCTCGTCAACAACGCCGGAGTCACCGCCTACCAGCCGTTCACGAGCATCACCGAGGACGCCTGGGACCGCATGATCGGCATCAACCTCAAGGGGCCGTTCCTGGTGACCCGGGAACTGGTGCCGGACATGCTCGACGCGGGCTGGGGGCGCATCGTCAACATCTCGTCGTCGTCCGCGCAGACCGGCGCGCCGGCCATGGCCCACTACGTCGCCTCCAAGGGCGGGGTGATGGGCCTGACCCGGGCGCTGGCGATCGAGTACGCGGACAAGGGGATCACCGTCAACCACGTGCCTCCCGGCTTCGTCGACACCCCGCTGGTGCGGCAGGGACCGGTCGACGTGGAGGCGGTCGCGAAGACGATGCCGATGAAGCGCGCAGGCCGGCCCGAGGACGTCGCCCACGCGGTGGCCTACCTGGCCTCCGAGGAGGCCGGTTACGTCACCGGTCAGACCCTCGGCACGAACGGCGGACGTTACCTCGTGTGACGCCCGGCGGGCTTCGGGCCGGCGACGGGCCCCAGGCCGTGGAGGGGGCGGGGGCGCGAACCGTTTGACCCGCCCCGGAGCGATTGTGTCGACCGACATGTCCGTGTCCCCCGGCGGGACCGCATCAGAGCAGCAACGGAGTCATCCATGAGGATCGAGCACAGTACGTCGGACAGCCGCGGCAGGCTGTCCGTCCGGCCCGGAGCCGACGGGGCCGACGCGTGAGCGCCCCCGGCCGGGTCCTGGTGGTCGGCGCCTCGGCGGCCGGGCTCACCACGGTGGAGAGCCTGCGGCGCAAGGGGTACGACGGCGAGATCGGCGTGATCGGCGACGAGCCGCACGCGCCGTACGACCGGCCGCCGTTGTCCAAGCAGGTCCTCTCCGGCGCGTGGGAACCGGCGAGGGCGACCCTGCGCACCCAGGAGATCCTCTCGGGCCTCGACGCCGACTTCGCACTCGGCGACGCGGCGACCGGTCTGGACGCGCCGACGAGAACCGTGCGGACGGCGTCGGGCCTCGAACGGTCCGCGGACGCCATCGTGATCGCCACCGGCGTCCGCGCGCGCCACCTGCCGGGACAGTCCGAACTGGACGGCGTGCACGTGCTGCGCGGCCTCGACGACGCGCTGGCCCTCAAAGCCGACCTGCGGCCCGGGGCGCGGCTCGTCGTGGTCGGCGAAGGTGTACTCGGGTCCGAGATCGCGGCGACCGCCCGCACACTCGGGCTGGACGTCACCCTCGCCGGTCCGCTGGCCGCCCCGATGGCCCTCCAGGTGGGCCCCATGGTGTCCGGACTGCTCGCGGACCTGCACCGCGAGCGCGGCGTGCGGCTGCGCCTGGGTGCCGGTGTCGCGGGTCTGACCGGTTCGGACGGCCGGGTCACCGCAGTGGAACTGGCCTCCGGGGAGACCCTCCCGGCGGACGTGGTCGTCGTCGCCATCGGGGCGTCACCGGCGACGCGGTGGCTGGCGGGCAGCGGACTCACCCTGGACAACGGCGTGGTGTGCGACTCCCGGTGCCGAGCGGCGGACGGCATCTACGCGGTCGGCGACGTGGCCCGGTTCCACCACGAGAGCTACGGGCGGCTGCTCCGGCTGGAGAACCGGACGAACGCCACCGAGCAGGCGTTCGCCGTCGCCGGAGCCGTCCTCGGCGACGACCGGCCCTACGTCCCGGTGCCGTACTTCTGGACCGACCAGTTCGACGCGAAGCTCCAGGTGCACGGACTGCTCCCGGCCGAGGCCGAGGCGGAGGTCGTCGAAGGCGACGTGACGGCCCGGCGATTCGTCGCCCGCTACACCAGCGAGGGCGTGGTCACCGGCGTCCTTGGCTGGAACATGCCCAAGCAGACGCGGCTGCGCCGCCAGGAGGTCGTGGACGCCCTGCACGCCCCCGCCTCCACCCCCTGAAACCGAAAAGGAGAGGTCTCATGAAGGTTCTCGTCGACGAAGAGAAGTGCTGCGCCGCCGGACAGTGCGTGTCCGCCTCCCCGGACGTGTTCGACCAGCGGGAGGAGGACGGCATCGTCATCCTGCTCGACCCGAATCCGCCGGCGGAGTTCGCCGAGGACGTGCGCAACGCGGGGGCCGTGTGCCCCGCGCTCGCCATCCGCATCGAGGAGTGACGAGCACGCCCGCACCGGCGGCGGGCCGGCCGGAACATCCCGGACCGGCTCTCCTCCTCCCGCTTCTCCCGCCGCCTTGAGCGCGGCCGGGAGCCCACGTTCCCTCTGTCCGTCATGACCGGTGCGGCCGAGACTCCTTCGCCACCGGTTCGCGGTCCGGTACAGCACGACAGGAGTTCACCCATGACCGAGTTGAGTTTCGAAGGACGCGTAGCCGTCGTCACCGGCGCGGGGCGCGGCATCGGGCGCGCCCACGCCCGTCTGCTGGCCGAACGGGGGGCGAAGGTCGTCGTCAACGACCTCGGCGGATCGATGGAGGGCGAGGGCGCCGACGCCGGCCCGGCACAGCGGGCGGTCGACTCGATCGTCGCGGCCGGCGGCGAGGCCGTCGCCGACCACCACAACGTCTCCACCGAAGCGGGCGGCAGGGCGATCGTCGACACCGCGCTGAACGCCTTCGGGCGGATCGACATCGTCGTCAACAACGCCGGAATCATCAGGTACGCCGGTCTGCCGGAGGTCGACCTCGAGAACCTGGAACACCACCTGGCCGTGCACCTGCTCGGTTCGTTCAACACCACCCGGGCCGCCTGGCCGCACTTCGTGGAACAGGGCTACGGGCGGGTCGTACTGACCACGTCCGCCGGTCTGTTCGGCCTCGACAACAACCTGTCGTACGCCGCGGCCAAGGGCGGCGTGATCGGACTGGCCCGTAGCGCGAAGCTCGCGGGCGAGCCCCACGGGATCAAGGTGAACGTGATCGCCCCGGCCGCGCTGACCCGGATGGGCGGCATCGAGGACGAGGCCGCCGCCGAAGCCGCCGCGCAGCAGGCGGGCATGCGGTCCGAGGCGGTCTCGCCGATCGTCGCCTACCTCGCCCACGAGGACTGCCCGGTCAGCGGCGAGATCTACGCGGCCGGTGCCGGGGCGTTCGCGCGCCTCTTCATCGGCTCGACCCCGGGTTACGTGCACCGGGGCGCTCCGGCCACCGTCGAGGACGTGGTGCGGAACTGGGACGCGATCAACGACGAGAAGGGCTACTACGTCCCTGCGGACCTGATGGCGTGGACGGGCGAGTTCCTCGGCCACCAGTTCAAGGAGAAGCCGGGTGCGGCGTCCTCGTGATCGGGGACCGTCGTACGGCATTGATTGTACCGACCGGTCGGCGTAAGATTCGTACGGCACATCGCGGTGCTGTCGGCCAGGAGCGGTGCGCGACGTCCGGGTCCCGCCGACATCTCCGGCGCACGCGCAGCTCGTTGCCGTCCCCCGAGGAACTCAAGGAAGAGGAGTGCGGACCATGGCCGAGAAGGTGACCGGTAGCGGTGCGACCGAGGAGATTCCCAAGTACCCCTCGCCCCGGGCCGCGGAGTGCCCGTTCGCACCGCCGCCGGGACTGCTCGCGCTTCACGACTCGGGCCCCTCGGTCCGCAGGGTCGAGACATGGGACGGCGGCACCCCCTGGGTCGCCACGACCCATGCCACCCAGCGCCAACTCCTCGCCGACCCACGGCTGAGCGCCAACATCGGGGCGCCCGGGTACCCGCACACCACGGCGGCGATGAAGGCGCACGCGGGGCAGATGCAGCCGTCGATCAACAACACCGACGGCCCCGAGCACCAGCGTTGGCGCCGGATGCTGACCAGCTCCTTCACCCGGCACCGGATGGAGAAGCTGCGCCCGGAGATCCAGCGGATCACCGACGACCTCATCGACAGGATGCTGGCGGGCCCGAACCCGACCGAGCTTAACGAGGCGCTCTCGCTTCCGCTGCCGTCCCTGATGATCTGCGCGCTGCTCGGAGTGCCCTACTCGGACCACCCGTTCTTCCAGGAGCACGCGGGCGTCACCAACGCCCGCTACAAGAGCCCCGAGGACGCGGCCGAGACCACGCGGGTCCTGCGCGAGTACATCGGCGGGCTCATCGAGGCCAAGATGGACGACCCCGGTGAGGACGTGCTGTCCGATCTCGCCGAGCGGGTCAAGGCGGGCGACCTGACCATGGCGCAGGCCGCGCCGCTCGGACACATCCTGCTGGTCGCCGGCCACGACACCAGCGCCAACATGATCACTCTGGGGACTGCCCTGCTGCTGGAGAACCCCGATCAGGCGGCGGCTCTGCGCGAGAACAGCGACGACCCGAAGTTCGTGGCCAACGCCGTTGAGGAACTGCTGCGTTACCTGACGATCCCGCACCTGCTCGCCCGCCGGGCGGTCGTCGAGGACATCGAGATCGACGGTGAGGTGATCCGCGCCGGGGAGGGCGTCATCGCCGCCCTTCCGGCGGCCAACTGGGACCCGGAGGCGTTCCCCGACCCCGAGCGGCTCGACCTCGCGCGCAAGGCCGCACACCACATGGCGTTCAGCTGGGGCCCGCACCAGTGCATCGGCCAACAGCTGGCCCGTATCGAGCTTCACGTCGTCTTCAGCACGCTGTTCCGCCGCATCCCGACGCTGCGGCTGGCGGCCGACGTGTCGGAGCTGAACTTCAAGGAGGACTCACAGGCCTACGGCATCTACGAGCTGCCCATCGCCTGGTGACCCGGCGCGAGCCACGAGGCCGGGCCGCCTGACAGGTCCTCGTCAGCACGGCCCGCTCCCCGAACTCCCCGGGGGAGCCCGGTTACTCCGGCTCCACCACCGTCGTCCGGCGGGGCTGCGCCGACTCCAGTACCGGCACGGCGTCCTCGACGGCCGCCTCACCGGAACCGGAGTCGCGCTCGCCCCACCATGACGACATCACGCCTTCAAGGTCAGTGGTGCTGGAGACGCTGGTTGTGGTGCCGATACGTGTGTGTGGAGGAGTTGATGTTGTTGGTGATGTCGCCGACGTTGAAGTTGATCAGTCCGCCGCAGACGAGGAGGCAGAAGCCGGGGGTCGGGTCGGGGGGTGTCGGGGTGGCGGTGACCTGGACGGTCGTGGTGTTGTTTGAGGCGTCGCATTCTGAGTTGCCGTTGTAGGCGGCCGTGATGGTGTGGGTGCCGACGGTGGTGAAGGTGGCCGTGTAGTTGGCCTGGCCGTTGGCGTTCACCGGGACGGTGTCGAGCAGGTCGCTGTTGTCGAAGAAGGTGACACCGAGGCCGCCGGTGGGGTCGGCGGGGCAGTCGACCGTGGCTTCCAGCTGAACGGGGGTGTTCACCTCGGCGGACTGCGGGGAGGCCGTCACCGTGGTGCTCGACGGTACCGCCCAGGCGGGCGAGGCAAGCCCCAGCACGGCGGCCAGGGCTGCGGCGATGACTAGTCGCGCTCTGCGTGGTGTGATTCGCACCGGTTCATTCCTTGTTTCGATTTCCGGTCCGCAGGTCGCGGGACACGTGAAATGTCACGTTATAGCCCTATTCTTTGCCCTCGTGGAATGCTGCGCCCATAAGTAGCCTGGTTGGATTAGCTGACCGCGCACTCGCCGGACGGGTCAGATGCCGGGTGCGGGGATGCGGGTGTAGGTGAGCCCGGGGCTGACGCCGCCCGCGGTGGTGACAGTGACGGTGACCGGGCCTGGGGAGCCCGCCGGTGCGACTGCGGTGATCTGCGTGTCCGACACCACCGTGAACGAGGCGGCCGTACCCCCGAAGGTGACGGCCGAGGCGCTCGCCAGGCCGGTGCCGGTGAGAGTGACCACGGAGCCTGCGGACGCCGGACCGCTGCTGGGCACCAGGGCCGCCAGCGTGGGCGGGCCGAGGTAGGTGAAGGCGACGGGGTTGCTCGTACCGCCCGGGGTGATCACCGTGATCGGTGCGCTGCCCGTCCCCGGAGGGGCGGATGCCGTGATCTGCGTTGCCGACACCACGGTGAAGGAGACGGCGTTGGCGGAGCCGAAGCGGACGGTGCCGGTGCCGAGCAGGTTGCTTCCATTCAGTGTGACCACGGTGCCTCCCGCCGTGGGGCCCTGGGCAGGGCTGCCGCTGTCGAGAACGGGCGGCGCGGCGTAGAAGAAGAAGGCGTCCGGGGCGCTGGTGCCCCCTGGTGTCGTGACGGCCACCGCTGCCGCCCCGGCGGTTCCGGCGGGTGTGACGGCGGTGATCTGGGTGGCCGAGTTCACCAGGAACGACGTGGCCGGGACCCCGGCGAAGGTGACCGCCGTGGCCCCGGAGAACCCGGTCCCCACGAGGGTGACACCGGTGCCGCCCGCCGTCGGGCCGTTGGCGGGTGTCACCCCCGTGATCTGCGGCACCTGCGCCGTGACGTAGGTGAAGGTGACCGAGTTGCTGCTGCCGGTCGGATGGACGACCGTCACCGCCACCGCACCCGCGGCGTGGGGAGGACTCATCGCTGTGATCTGGGTGGCCGAATTGACGGTGAAGGAGGTGGCGTTGGTGCTGCCGAACCGTACGGCGGTGGATCCCGCCATGCCGGTGCCGGTGAGGGTGACGGTGGTGCTCCCGGTGGTGGGGCCCTGTGTGGGGACGATGGTGTTGATCGTGGGGGGCATGAGGATGCTCCTATGACAGCCTGGGCGAAGCCCGGGGCTGACGGCGCGCCGGTCCGGGCCTGGGAGTCACCGCATCCGGGAAGCCGGCGGCAGGGGGCCGTCCTCCCACCGAGGCCACCTGGTCGGGCGGCGGGCAGGGTGGGGATCGTCGCGCGAAAGGCGGTGGTCGGGGCAGGGCTGCCGCCCGGTGCGAACCGGGCGGCAGCGGGGGATGTGAGTCAGATGCCGGGACCGGCGACGTAGGTGAAGGCGTCGGTGGCCGTGTCGGAACCGGCCGCGTTCGTCACCACCACGTCGACCGGGCCGGCGGCACCGGGCGGGGTCACCGCCGAGACCGTGGTGGCGTTCACCACGGAGAACGGTGCCGGGGAACCGTCGAAGGTGACTGAATCGGTGGTGTCGAGGTTGGTGCCGGTGATGGTCACACCGGTGCCTCCCGATGTGGGTCCGGAGGCCGGTGCGACGGTGGCCACGGTGGGGACGTCCACGTAGGTGTAGGACAGCCCGTTGTTCGTGCCGCCCGCGGTGGTCACGCTCACCCCGACGGGGCCCGCCGCCGCGCCCGCCGGTACCGGGACGGTCAGTTGGGTGTCGGAGACGACCGTCGGTGTGGCGGTGTTGGCGCCGAAGGACACACTGGTGGCCGTCGCCAGACCGACGCCGTTGATGGTGGCCGTGTTGCCGCCCTCCAGCGGACCGGAAACCGGACCCACCGAGGACTTGAACGGGGCTCCGACGTAGAAGAACGGAGCCGGGTTGCTGGTACCACCCGCCGTGGTCACGGTGATCCCGACGGTGCCGGTACCCGACGGCGACACGGCCGTGACCTGGGTCGGTGAGACGTTGGTGACACTGGTGGCCGGCTTGGTGCCGAATGTGACGGCAGTCGTGCCGGACAGGTTCGTACCTGTGATCGTCACCAACGTGCCACCGCCGGTGGATCCCTGATTGGGAGTGATGGGCATGGAAAACTCCTCGCTGACAGGACGGACAGGGGTCGCAGCGAAACCATGAGCTTCGAGAGCCGACCTTCGCGGGGAAGTCACACGAAAGAAGAGACGACTGAACTGGGCTGCCGCACAGAAGAAGAACCGGCAGGCGCCGCCCCTTTGACGTGATCCCCGGTCATGGGATGGGCGGCCCACCGGTTCGCTGCTTCAAGTACTCCACAGGCAGGCAGGTTTGGCAAGGCTTCAATCACATAATTTCGATGGCAGGGGCGCGCAGGTGTGATTGAGTACCACCGGCGTGCACTCATTGACTTGAGCCCCCGTAAGCGCGAAAAGGCCAGTCGGCACCGTAAACGGCGCCGACTGGCCGTCCAACCCCCTTCGGGGTGCCCATCGCGACCTCGGCGAACCCGCACCTTCCCCACGTGTGAAAGGCGGCAAGCCACACCGAAACCACGTTCCCCGAATGGAACGGGCTGCCCATTGGTTGGATGCACCCAGTAATGCAGGCTCTCGGCATATGCCTCAAGCCATGGATCCCCGAGTCACCTGAACGGAGTAATGTCTTGGCTGGTCAACGGGCGAGCAGGATTGCCGTGTGAAGGAGTGGGGGCGCGGAAGGAGCACAAGGGGGCGCTCGCGTTGGCCTCGCGCTTTCGAACGGAAATGGATTATGGCCTGAAGATGAACTCTCCGGGTGAAGGCGCGGATTGTTGAACCGGGCGCCCCAATCCGCGGTGGCGCTCGAACAGCGCCGTTTTGGAGAGACCCATCCGGAACTCCACGAGCGCGTTGTCCGGGGCGACACCGACGGTGCCGATCGAGGCACCTATGTTCCTCGAACAAGTGGGCGCCAACGCAAAAGAGATGTACTGCCCGGTGTGCAGGACCGCCCCGGCGGGGCTGCGGATCCTCAAGAGACGTAGACACGTTCCGATCCGCGGGGGCACGGCTCGTATCCGGCCCCTGCACGAGACAGAGGCACCGTCACCAATGGCGCCCCCTGGCCGCCCGAGCAGCTCTCCTTCGGTGTCCCGGCGGCAAGGACGTTCTCACCGCAGCTGTCGTGGAGTGGCGCCCCGGAGGGCACCGAGAGCTACGCCGTGACCGTCACGGCAGAGACTCCCGCCTGACGAACCCCGTCTTCAGGCCCATCGACGCTGCACTGAACCAACCGCCGCCAGACTCGGGGCTGTCGGGAGGGCCGAAGGTCCACCTCGTCGTCAATGGACGTGGCCTGCCCCCTCCCTCGGCATTCTCCGCCGCACACCTCCTGCACATCCAGGCCCTCATCCCACTGGTCCGCGGCACCCCGCCCATCCGCCCCTGCCGCGACGCGCGGCGACGACGGGCAAGTCATTCGCGCTCTCTCAGGTACTCGACGGCTCTGCGCGCCGCGGCGCCGATCACCGCGTCGACGCGGGGGAGCCGGCGGTCGGCGCGTGCGGCCTGGGTGAAGACGACCGCTGTGTACGTACGGCCGTCGGGCAGTTCGATCACCCCCGCCTCGTGCCGCATGGCGCCGAACGTCGCGGTCTTCCCGTACACCGCTACGTCGTCGTACGGGAAGCCCGCCGCGAGCCGATGCTGCCAGGGCTGGAGTCGCATGGTGCGGCGAATGAACGCGCAGCCGGTGGGGGAGGCCGCCGTGTCCGTCCAGACGGCACGCAGCAGTCGCGCCATCTCGGCCGGGGTGGTGGCGGCCACCCACGCGGGGTCGTAGACGCCGGGCGGCGCCGCCCGATCGTTGTCCGCGATCCGCGCCATTGCCGCGTCCACCGAATCGGCCCCCGTCACGTCCAGCAGCCGGGCCAGGGTTCCCGCGGCACCGTCGTTGAGACGCGTGCGCGCGAGGCCGAGGACACGGCAGGTCTCGTCGAACGCCTCGGTGCCCACGTGGTGGAGCACCGCGTCGGCAGCCGCGTTGTCGGAGATGCTCATCATCATGACGACCAGGTCGCGCAGGGACATGGACACCTCGTCGCGCAGTTGTGAGATGCCGGTGGGTCCGGGCAGCCTGTCCCCGGGCGACAGGGCAACCCTTTGCAGAGGGTCGAGGACGCCGGCGTCGACCTGTCTGCAATAGGCCACCGCCAGCGGCACCTTGTAGACCGAGCCCATCAGTACGGCCTCGTCCGCGTCGAGGGCCACCGCCACCGCGGGCCGGTGCAGTTCGGCCGCGTGGAGCCGACCGTGTACTCCGGCGTCGTCGAACATGGCACGCAGGGTGCGCTGGATGGCTCCGTCGCCGCCCGCGCTCATCGGTCCGCCCCGCTGCTCGGGAGGTGTGCCGATGCCAGCGTGTCGGCCATGGCGACGGCCGCTTCGGTGGCGTGTGCGGCGGCGAGCCGGCGGGCGTCCCAGACCACGCGCAGTCGCAGCGGAAGCGCCGGGTCGGTGGTCCGGCGCCGGGCGACACCGCCCGCCGCGAGGGTTTCGTCCGCCGTGACGAGTACGGCCTGACCGGCGGCGACGAGGGCCAGTGCGGCGCGTTCGTCGGAGATCACCACCGTCTCGGCCCGATGGCCCCGCCCCGCGAGCGTGTCCAGGAAGAGGTCGTGCGCCGCGGGCGCTTCGGCACGCGGCCGGACCGCATAAGGCAACCGGCGTCCCGCCCGCGCTCCACCCGAACGCGGACTCGGCG
Source organism: Streptomyces sp. SL06 (assembly GCF_058244745.1). Taxonomy (NCBI): domain Bacteria; kingdom Bacillati; phylum Actinomycetota; class Actinomycetes; order Kitasatosporales; family Streptomycetaceae; genus Streptomyces; species Streptomyces sp. SL06. Next base: position 7,393,431 of record NZ_JBSYOT010000002.1, read on the forward strand.
TGCTCGCTTCGCCCGGCGAGGACAGCCCCGCCCCGGCGCCGGCCGCCCCGTCCGGGACCAGCCAGCCACGTCGCCAGCAGCGTCACGGGGCCCGCGGACAGGCCGCGCAGTACGACAGGGTGCCGGACGACGGCCAGGTCGAGCCGTCCGGCGGAAACGTCCGTCAGCAGTGTCGCTGTCGGCGCTGTGACCACCGAGACCCTGGTCCGGATACCGGCGCGGACGGGTGAGGCGGCGACGCTCGCGCCGAGCCGGGGCGGCAACTCGGGCGGCAGACCGAGCCGTAGACGCTGTCCGTCCGCGCCCTCCCTGGCGCCGGTGTCCCGCAGCTCGGCCAGTGCGGAAAGGGCCCGGCGCGCGTGCGGCAGCAGAGCAGCGCCCTCCTCGGTGAGGGAGACCCCGCGCTCCCGATCGAACAGCCGTACCCCCAGCAGCGCCTCCAGCCGGCGCAGTGCCTGTGAGAGAGGCGGCTGAGTGATGCCCACGCGTTGCGCGGCGTCGCCGAAGTGCCCCTCCTCCGCGAGGGCGACGAAGATCTCCAGATGCCGCTCGGTCAGCATGCGTCCCCCGTGGTCTGCGGTGATATGCCGAATGAATCGGCACGCGGCCGCGAGTGTATTCGACACAGGAAGACTCTCGAGGCTTGACTCCGGGACCCAAGGGACGGGCCCGGAACACCAGTTGAGGCCCGCGTAAGGCGAAGGAGTCCGCCATGCCCGCTCAGCAGTCCCAAGCCGCCTCGCGATGTGTGAGTCGGCGCAGCCTCCTGAGAACGAGCGTTGTCGCGGGCGCGGCAGGAGTCGCGGGGACGGCCGGGACCGCATCGGCCACCGCGCCGCGCGGCGTCCCTGCCCGCAACAGTCGTCCGGGGCGCAGCGGTGTGAAGCTGCGCTGGCTCGGCGTCGCGGGCTGGGAACTGAGCTTCGACGGTCACCGGGTCCTGATCGACCCGTATCTCACCCGGCAGCCTTACACGGACTCGGACGGCAAGGCCGACATGACGCGGAAACTGGAGGTGAACCGCGGGATCATCGACTGGCTGCTGCGCGAACACCTCACCTCGGCGCCCGAGTTCATCCTCCTGACGCACGGGCACTGGGACCACCTCGCCGACGTGCCGTACCTCCTGGACCACTCCGCCTGGCGGGAGCGGGAGATCAATGTTCTGGGCACCGAGACGCATCTGCACCTGCTGAGTGCCATGGGCGTCCCCGGCACAGGGCGCAAGCACCGGCTGGTGGTGGTGTCGGGGGACGAGGTGCTGCGCCATCCCCTCCAGTCGTCCGACAACCCGTCCCGTCCCGACTACACCATCGAGGTCGTACGCAGTCTGCACAGCCAGCTCGGCGGCTACGGCTTCGACCCCTACGGCACCCTGACCGCACCCCCGGCCCGGCCCCGGGCGCTGGGCGATCTGGTGGAGGGCGGCACATTGGGCTACCAGATCACGGTGGGTGACCGCTTGCGCGTCATGTTCCTCAGCGGTTCGGCCAACTTCGCGGCCCGCGAAGTCGCCGGGGCCACCCCCGATGTGCTGGTGCTGGGAGCCAGCGGGCACGCGGCCGTGCACGACTACTTCGAGCGCGCCGTTGGCACTCTGGGCCGGCCACAGATCATCGTCCCGAGCCACCACGACGACCTGGTCACGGCCCTGGACGACCCCGCGGTGCACGACACGGTGAACCGCGGCGTGGTCGACCGGCTCCAGCAGGTGATCGGGACGGACGGTCGCGTCCTCGACCCCCGCCATCTCGAAGTGCTGGAACTCTGACAGGTGAATCCGTCTCGGACGGCACTCGGCGAAACGGCCAGACACACGCGTGCGCCCGGCCCGCTCCGGACCGTCCGCCGCGTTGCCGCCGCACGTTGCGCACCGCGCGTTGAACTTCGCGGACGCAAGCACGAGTAGCTGCGGCACAGGCCTCCTGCATGCCGATCGGCCGGCGGAAGGCCGCGCGGCGTCGATACTCAGACAGGCAGGTCTGCGAGCCGCTGTGCGGTGCTGAAGCGGGGAGTGAGACGGGTCTTGGTCATGGCGAAGGAGGTGCCGGTGGCGGTGTCGGCATAGACGTAACTGCCGCCGCCACCGGCCCAGCCGAACGTGGTGGGTGTCTCGTCCGGCCGCGTACCGAGCCGGCCGAGCGGACAACCGAGGGCCGACCGCGCATGGTTGCCGAAGACCTGGTCGGTGCCCTCGAAGGCCACCGCCGTCAACTCCTCGAGCTGGTGCGCGTCGATGAGGCGGCCGTCGAGGACCGCGGCATTCATGGTGGCCGCTGCCCGCGCGGTGAAGGTTCTGGGCACTGATCGCCACGACGGCCCGGCGGTTCACCCGTGAAAGCCCTCGCACCACCTGGGGCAAGAGGTCGAGTCAGCAGGCCAGCGGCTTAACGTCCGCGCGAAACTCAAGGCTGACCTCATTCACCGGCTGGCCAGCCCAAGTTGGATGGATGCCGCATCGACCGTCTGCGCCAGCAGGACTGCGATGGTCATGGGGCCGACCCCACCGGGGACCGGCGTGATCAAGCGGGCACGAGTGCGGGCGGTGTCGAAGTCAACGTCGCCAACGTCGCCGGGGTTGTATCCGGCGTCGATCACGACAGCCCCTGGCTTGAACGTCTTCGCCGCGAATAAGCCGAGGGCGCCCCACGGCCGCCACAACAACGTCCGCTTCCCGCACGATCGCGGCCAGATCGGTCGAACGGGAGTGGCAGTAGGTGACAGTGGCGTCCCGGGAGAGCAAGAGCATTCCGACGGGCTTGCCGAGGATCGCACTGCGACCCACGACAACGGCATGCTGACCTGCAAGGTCTACCTCATACTCGTCCAAGAGCCGCATGATCCCGCCAGGGGTGCACGATGCGAATCCAGACAGCCCGAAGCTCATCGCCCCGAAGGAGGTCATCGTGACCCCGTCAACGTCCTTCTCCGGCGCGATGGCCTCGAATGCCGCCCGCTCATCAATGTGAGGGCCAACGGGGTGTTGAAGCAGGATGCCGTGCACTCCGGCGTCCTGCGAGAGGGACTGGATGGTATCCACCAGCTCAGCGGTTGTAGTGGTGTCCGGCAGGCTGACAAGCCGGGACTCGATGCCCGCCTTCGCGCAACGGGCCCGCTTCATCCGGACGTATGTCACCGAAGCCGGATCTTCACCCACCAGCACCGTTGCGAGGCAAGGCGTCACACCGACACGTCGCGAAATCTCTGTCGCCTTGCTTAACGTCTCCTCAACCATGCGTCGGGCAAGGCCAACGCCGTCCATGAGTCGGGCCGTTTGTGTCTGGGACATGGTCGCCTCCAGGCGTCACTGACCACTCGCCCAGGCGCACGGCATCGACCGAATTGTCGGACCGCTCCCCGGTGGTGCTCCACCTCAGCGCCAGTCACGGCCCAACCACCGCTCTAGTGGACAGCCCTTAGGGTTCTGGCCCACTTCTTGTGACGCGCACACGTTCAGTAGCGGGGCCCCGTTGAGAACTCAAGGCCAAGATCATGCAAAGTAGGGGGATGGATGAGTCGTCCCTGCCCGGTGGCTCCATCAATCACGTGGTGCGTGTCGGTGCCACGGTGCGCCGGCCCGCGTCGCCCAGTACGGAGTTCGTCGGTGACCTGCTGAAGATGTTTGAGGCCGGCGGCTGGCCAGGCGCGCCGCGCTACCGTGGCATCGACGAGGCGGGCCGGGAGGTCCTGACCTACGTCGAGGGGCATGTGGCCTGGGAACCGCAGCAGCCGCCGACGGTGTACTCCGACGAAAGTCTGCTGCGGGTCACGGAGCTTGTCCGGGAATTTCACGACCTGACGGCAGGCACGGCACTGGCCGGGGGACACGAGGTCGTATGCCATAACGACCTCTCGCCCAAGAACACGGTCTATCGACCTGTCAGCGGTGCCTTGCGCCCGGTGGCCTTCACCGACTGGGATCTGGCAGCCCCGGGCGCGCGCATCCATGATGTCGCCCACGTATGTTGGCAGTACCTCGGGCTCGGGCCGAGTATCGAAGACGCCTCCGAGGCTGCGCGTCGGGTTGCGGTTGATCGCTGATGGCTATGAGCTTGTGGACCGGCGTGAGTTGGTCTCTGCGATCCTGTGGTGGCAGGACAGATGCCGGCGCGGCATTGAGGCTGCTGCGGACTCTGGGGACCGCGAGATGATCCGTCTCCGCGACACGGGTGCAGTAGTACAGGTGCAGGAGGCATATCAGTGGGTTGCCGATCACCGGCGCGATATGGATCGTGCCTTGCGCTGACCAAACTGGCCTGATACCTCATCTTTTTGGCTGGGCCTCGTTTTCGGACCTCCGGGTCGGCGGCGCATCCTTGCCCACGACGACATCGCCGAGCCATATGAGAGGCGGTCTGTCTGCCACGAGTCTGGTCCCCACTCACACAACGCCGCCTCTGTGCAGTCGAGTTGGACTGGTCCTACCAAGGGAGTTCCAGTAGCCCGCTGAGCCGGTGAGCGCGCAGCCCCGCGTTCCGCGCCGTGTCCCACGTCCTTCAGGATGGTTCCCGGGGACTCTGATCCCGGCGGCGTTCGAAGAAGCGGAGACTCACTGGTGAAAGTGCATCACCTCAACTGCGGCACGATGAACATGCCGACCTACCCCATGGTCGCGCACGTGCTGCTCGTGGAAACCGACGCGAACGGACTGGTGCTCGTGGACACCGGATTCGGGCTCCAGGACATCCAGGACCCGGTCGGCCGGGTCGGGTTCATGCGCCACGTCATCAAGCCGGTTCTCGACCCGGAGGAGACCGCGGTACGGCAGATGCAGCGACTCGGGTTCCGGCCCGAGGACGTACGGCACATCATCGTCACGCACCTGGACTTCGACCACGTCGGAGGGCTGGCCGACTTCCCGCACGCCCAGGTGCACGTGACGGCGGACGAGATCGACGGAGCGATACGCTCGCCGTCGCGGCGCGAACGCACCCGGTACCGGCCGGCCCAATGGGCGCACGGGCCGCGGTTCGTCGAGCACCGGCTCGGCGGTGAGGGGTGGCGGGGGTTCGCCGCGGCGAAGGAACTGAGCGGGATAGCGCCCGGGTTCGTGATGGTGGCAACCCCCGGGCACTCCCGCGGACATGTCTGCGTCGGCGTCGACGCGGGTGAGCGGTGGCTGTTGCACTGCGGAGACGCCTTCTACCACTGGGGCACCCTGGACGGACGGGCCGAAGTGCCGTGGCCGGTGCGCCTCATGGAGCGCGGTGCGGCGCAGCAGCACCGTCTCCTCGTCGAGAACCAGCAACGCCTGGCAGAGCTGAACCGCCGGGCCGATCCCGGCCTGCGCATCATCTCCGCCCACGACCCGAGCGACCTGGAGACGGTATGAGAGAAAGCGTGCTGGTCACCGGGGCGGGATCCGGCATCGGGAGGGCCACCGTTCGCTTCCTCGCCGACGAGGGTTTCCACGTCTACGGGGCGGTCCGCAGGCCGGACGCTGCAGCCGAGCTGAGCGCCGTACTCCCCGCCGACTGGTTCACCCCCGTGCTCTTCGACGTACGGGACGAGAAGAGCGTCGCCGACGCCGCGGCGAAGACGGCGGAACAACTCGACGGCACGAAGCTGAGAGCCGTCTGCAATGTGGCCGGGGCCGTCGCCAACGGACCTCTCGCCGATCTGACGGGGGAGGATTTCGCCGGTCTCCTCGCCGTCAATCTTGTCGGCGTCCACACGGTGACCAGGGCGTTCCTGCCACTCCTCGGCGCCGGCAGCCGTATCGTCAATCTGAGTTCGGCCAGTGGCGTCAGGACCCTTCCCTTCACCGGCGCGTACTCCGCGAGCAAGTTCGGCCTCGAAGCCCTCAGCTCCGCCATGCGCATGGAGTACGCCGCTCTCGGGATCAGGGTGTCGGTGATCGCGCCCGGAATGATCGACACGCCCATGGCCTCCGCCATTCAGGAGGAACTCGGCAGGACGCCGACCATGCCGGTCTACGAGGCTCCACTGCGCCGCTCGCTGGAGAGGTCCGTCCGGGCCGCCGAGAACGGCATCCCGATGGACAGGGTCGTCCGGGCCGTACACCGCGCCATCACCGCACGGAACCCGGCACCCCGCTACGACCTTCACCACAGCTTCCTACAGGACGCCGTCCTCATGCGTCTGCTGCCAGTCCGGGCACGCGAGGCAGTCGTGCGCAAGGTACTCGGTCTGAACCCCACGTAGCCGGCGGGAGAGCGGCTGGCGGCACACCATCCGGACCCCGGGCCGCTCTCCTGCCCCACCGTGAGAACCAGGCGCGTCTGCCGGTGCATTGGCAGGGAAGGCGAAGGGGGCGGACGATCCAGGCGTCGGTGCTGGCTCGGTTCGGATTGGCCGGTGGGGGCTTGCACCGCTCGGTGTACCGGCGTTCGGCGTCGGTGGGGTGGTGGGGGTGGTTGGTGACCGGGTGGGGGGGGTGGGTTTGCTGGATGTGTGGGGCGTGTTGGGGGGTGTGGTGTGTTGTGGCGGGCTGGGGGGGGGGTGTCGGGG